>JBJBBR010000001.1:0-2372331 GCA_047286205.1 Synechococcus sp.
CGGCTCAGCTCAGCTGAACCGGAAAGCCCCCTCTCATGAGGGGGCTTTTTGTTGGTTTATGGCAGTGCTGATTGGCAGTGAATCAGGCCCCCTCTGGACACCAGCCGATCTCCTTTTCCAGCCGCTGCATCCACTGGTGGCAGCGGTGATCAAGATGCGCTCCCTGTGGGAGCAGTTGTTGATGGTGTGCGCAGGCTGGTTGGGTGACTCCGGCCTTGGCAAGGGTGTGCTGAAAGTGCTGGCACGTCAGACACACCATGAGGGATCGGCTGGGTCGGAGCTGTCCTGCGCCAATCGGCGGCCAGGTGCTCGGCACGGGAGCGTTGACGGACTCCATAAGCAAGATGTAGTAGCTCTGTACTAGTCGCTTGAATTCTTGCTGTCAATGCGGTTGCAGTGGTGGTGTTGCTGCGGTGTTGAGGAGAATGGGGGAATGAGTGAGTCCCGTGCCACCCTCCAGTTCGATCTGGATCTGGAAGCTGTTCGCCTGCTCCACCGCTCGGTGAGCTTTCATCTTGAGAAATGGCCTGGGGGGCCAGATCCGCGGGAGCAGGAGGCGCTGCAGACAATGAAGACATTGCTCACGGCAGCGTTGCTCGAGTTCAGCCTCGATCAGGACGGTCAACGCTGAAATCCGCCTGCTTCACCCGTCTTCATGGAAGCAGCGACAGTGATCCATCGACGACCTACAACTCGTTCAGTCGGTTGAGAAGGCCATGGAGCAACAACAGGCTGGAACCTGGGATTCTGTTGAGGCATGCCTGGAATGCATCACCACCTGTGCCATCGATGATGGTGAGTGCGTCACCACCTGTGTTCTGACGCATCTCGGCGAGGAGGAAGAGCTGTGGACCAGCAGTCTCTGTCTCTGATCTTTCCCCTCGAGCTGTCACTGTGAGTTGTCTCTCTCAGCAGTCCCTGTGGGTTGGTTGATCGCCATTGCACTCGTCCTGGTGCTGTCCTTGCTGGGATGGCGCTGGAATCAGCTCGAGAGTGCAGCGGATCGCTCCGCAAGCGGCCGTTTGGTGAAGCGCATGCGTCGTCATTCACGGCGACGCAAGCACCACCACTGAGCACGGTGATCAGGCCAGTGGCATGCGGCAGCCAAGTTGAATCGTGCCTTCATCGATCAGACGGCCGAGCCGTTGGGCGACGGCTTCCTCGGTTCGCGTGAATTGATCCTGCCGGTCGGTCACCCAAGCCATTTCGCCATTGGTGATCACGCCGGTGGACATGGCTTCGAGAAACAGTTCTCCGAGAGTCATGGCACTGATGCGGTTGGCATCACGTTGATGGGGTGCCAAAGGGGGTGCATGACCTGCTCACCTTTCTTCATGGCGAAGGATGCTCTTAAGGGCACTGTTGATTTGATCGTTGAGGCTTGAGTCAGCGGGATTCAGGCGAATCAAGCTTGTGAATCCCTCTGACGGATCTGGCCTGTCAGGCGGGTTGTTGAGTGTTTGGTGCATTTCACGAATCACCGATTCCGGAACCTGTCGTTGACGGCAACGGTTCCAGGCCAGGCACTGATCCAGTGGTGTTTGCAGCCACCAGCCGATCCACTGCAGTCGCCGCTCCCCCAGGTCTCTTTGGATCAACCTTCGCCTCCAGCTGGTTCGCCCATGGGTCGCATCCACAAGCACGCTCCTACCAGCAGCTAAGGCGCTGTCGATGGCGCCATGCAGAAGGGGCTCCAGTTCAGACCAAGGGCCCTGTGTTCCAGCATCCCCCCACAGTTGCTGCCTCAACTCGTCGCTCGAGATCGCTCGTGCGCCAACCATTGGAGCGAGGGTTGAGGCGAGTGTTGACTTGCCACTGCCTGGTGGGCCGATTAACAAATGCCCCCGCGGGGTTAGGTCAGGCAACGAATCGTTGGTATACCCATCGCACCAGCCCACCAATCACGGGAACCGGAGCGAATGTTGGACCGACGAAATCGAAATAATCACGGTGATCTCCGATCTTTCCATCTGGATTGAAGCTGAGTCGGGTTGCGCCGGGATAGATGAACTCAATTCCTTTGATTTTTAGGCCCATGCGCCATTCCACAAAGGCCGTCTGGCCGTTCACCGCCACTGTTTTAGTTTCCAGGAAAACGTCATCGCAGCGCTGCATAAGACCTTCCTGGGCAAGGATGTAAGCGTCAATTCCCTGCCGTTCCTGGGTTGGATCGGTGAAGTGAACGTCGTCGGCGTATACAGCCTTCCATTGAGCAGCAGTGGGGCCTGGTGTTCCGTAGGGCTTGGTGAACAGGGCACGGATCTGTTCCGCGTTCAGCGGGGGGTGAATCACTGTGGGTGTTGGCATCAGAAGTCGGCGCCCACTTGCGCTGTGATGGTGTTATTCACCTGGGGAGTGCTTATGCTTTGGTAAATCGTTTGGACCCGCAATGTTGTGAACAACTTGCTGTTCACCGCCGGGTAGTAGCGAATTTCTGCGGTTAGGGTGTTGGCGGGTTGAACATCAGTTGCCCACACTGCAGTGAACTGGTTTTGAAGGCCGAAACGCAGTGTTGGCCATGGTTTCCAGCTGAGGTCGGCGGTCAGTGTTGCGCCGCCGTACGTGTTGCCGCAGTAAGCGTCGCTGGCGCAGGTGATTCCTCCTCCGCTCCACTGCACTGAAGGCCCGATGGACACCGTGAAATCAGTGGTGTCTGACTTGATCAGTGGGAATGCCACACCAAAGTTTCCCAGAACGGTGTTCACTCCAGAATCATTGGTGCCGTTGAATTGGTAGCTGCTGAGAGCAAACAAATCGAGGTTGGATCCGATCGGCTTGTCGTATCGGAGTTCTGCGGAGCCCTTTTCCGTATCGATGGAGAGTTTCTTTCCTGAATCTTTCGACTTGCTTGTGTTAAAACTTCCACTCAACGACAGTTTCTGCTGCTCGTCTTTGTAGCGGGTGTTGCCGGTGAAGCTGATCGATAAGGAGTTGTCGCCATCCTTCTCGTTACCAATCAGACCGGCCGACACAGAGCTTGTCCAGAGGGGCTTCGTTTCAGCAGGTTTGAGATGCTCTGCAGTGAGTTCCAACCGCCCCAGCTGGGGGTGATCCAGCACCGTCGTTCCATCCTCCGTATTCCGCTCAATCAGCTCGCCATGAAGGCTGTCACCGTTGCGGAGGGTCAACGTGACGGTTTCGGCCCAGCTCACACTCGGGATCATGCCGGCGAGGGTCAGCAGTCCAGCGGTGGCGAGAAAACGGTGCATGGCGTCAGTTGAAAAACCCCTTGGACTGAAGCCAGAGGCCGATCGCGACCAGTGGCCCGAAGCCGGCGATCAACAGCGTGATCTTCAGTCGCAGCGGTGACACCTGCTGGTTGGTCTGGCGAAGAGCCATGTCATGGCACAAGAGTTGATGAACTTAAACGGTGCGCTCCGTCGGTGCCTGTTCCCATGACCACCGACGCGATCTCCTCTTCAGAGCTCGTACTCCTCCTCGAACTGCTGGATCAGCCCCTTGTAGAGGGCGAGCAGGCCCTCGGTTTCTTCGCAGAATCCGTCGGTTGTGTATTTCGCGATCAGATTCACCACGGCGCTGCGGATCTGAGTGAAGGCGCCGAGGTACTCAGCCTGGATGTCTTCATCCCGGATGTCGTTGATCAGCGCGCCCACGAGCTCAATCTTTCGCTTGGCAGCGGCCATCTCTGCTTCCATCTCCTTGTTGAGCTTGCGGCGTTTCTTCGGCATCACCTCAACCGGATCAATCAGCGACATTAAGGGAGCCGCTGGCTCGCCTCCCTCGGGAGGCGTCCCCTACCGTTGGGGGGGATGATCGTGGGCTTGTGAATCGGACCTTTCGCGGTGTTGCTTATGTGTCCGTCTGGGTGGTGATCTGGGGGACCGTGGCGTCCTTGATGGACTGGATGCTGCTGACGGGGGAGGTCTACGAAACAGCCAGTTCCGGTCAGGCGGTGACCTTCATCGCTTATGGGGCCGCAACGGTGGTGTTGGCGACGCGATTCTCCGGGCGTTTCCTTGGGGATTCCACATCAGAAGCTGCGGATCAGGAGTGATCCGCCCATCAGCAGCGCCAAGATTTCGAAGCATCGTTTGACCAGACGGCTTCCTTTGACAAGGGAATAGTGGGCGCCCAAGTAGCCACCGATGAGCGACCCGATGACCAGCGCAGGCAGCCAGTCCCAACGGATCTCACCGCTCAAACCCAGCACAACTGCTCCGGTGCCATTCCATCCCAACCCCACCAGCACTAGCGTGTGAGCAACGGCTCTCGCGTAGCTGAGCCCGAACCAGCGCACCAACCACAGGGTGACAAACAAGCCTGTGCCTGAGGTGAGTGACCCGTTCAGGATTCCAATCATGAACAGTCCGCAGGCTCCAATGCCGACGGTGCGGGCTGTCAGTGGGCGGGGGTGGTCTTCTGTTCCCAGATCGGGTTTCCGCGCGGAGTAAACCCCCAGCCCCAGCGTCAGCAGGCCGAGGCTCACGGTGGCCGTTTGATCGGGCAGCACAAGAACAAGGCTGGCCCCCAAGCAGACCCCTGGCAGCCCGGCAGCCAGCACCAGTGCAGAACGTTTGAGGTCAAGGCTGCTCGCACGCCAGTGACGCCCCGACGCTCCCAGCCCTAGGGCAACACTGGCCACTTTGTGGGTGGCCAGCGCCATGGCGAATGGCAGGCCAAGAAGGATGAGCGCTGGCAGTTGAACCAGGCCAGCGCCACCCCCTGCGAGAGCTGACAGGGCATTCGCGCCAATGGCAACGCTCAGAAGGGCGATTTGCGTCAGCAGTTCGGAAACACTCAATCTCTTGTCAGGAAGGCGATAGGCACTGAAAACGTGATGATCCGATGGGGATCCCCGGGAAGAATGGCCACGCAGGCCACTTCCTTGTCAGCGTGAGCTTCACGGGATTGCACAACAAAGGCTGTGGCGTCTTCAATGCTCCACATCGGGGCATCACCGCAACGGCGTTCATCCCTGTAGGCCTGCCAAATCTCGGTGAAGGCCTCCCCCTCCTCACCTCTCTTCATCTCGGTGAGCGCCTGTTCCAAGCCCACGTCTTCGAAACGCTCGAACAGACGCACCATCAGCGGGTGAGCAATGGTGGATGACGCCTTCAAGGTTGAGTTGATCGTGCCGATGGCGCTCACGATCAGCTTGGGTTTGGTGCGTCTTGCATCGATCACCCCTACGGGCAGGTTCAGGTCCCAGCCGGGGTGTCCGCTGACGGCACAGGCCAAATCAAACAGCCCCAAGCTGCATTGCTTGATCAGGCTTTGAATGGTCTGACGATCCATGGTTCAGTTTCTCTCGGCCCGATTCACCGTTTGCGTTCCAGTGTTGCCAAGATGGCTGGCGATTGGTGACGCAGAAGATGTCCCTGGTTCAGATTTATCTTGATGCAGTCACCCACCAGGTGATCACCAACGAGGAGCTTGCTTACGTTGCTGGCAACCAGGATCGTTTTGATCGCACGGAATTGAAGCTGACAGAACGACTGAAACACCTCATTGGTGCAGGAAATATCAGTGTGGGAATCCGTTAATTAGCCGAACAGAATGCGCTGAAGGCGAGAGAAGAATTGCCGCATTGGCCTTTTGTCACGACTGAAAATCACTCGGCCTTGTAAAAGCATCGCGCATTCCACCCGATCTCTGCACTCTGATAGGCGGGAATCGAGGCGAAGTCAACTGTTCAGGGAAGTGCAACGACTCCAGACCATGTCTGGAGAACATCGGGTGCGCCCTGGGTTAGGGCTGACACGGCGCTCGCCGAACCAATCCCGATGCCCACTACAACCCCTAGGGCGAACACAACAAGTGCTGTCAGAACACTGCGATCGGAAAACGGCATCAAAGGGACGATCAGCCATCCCGACTTTCCTTCCAGGAGCGTCAGTTGACCACTTCATGTCACAGGACGTGATGGGCGTCTGGAAGGGCTTGTTGTGTGCTTTCGGCCATAAAGGTAGATCTACCGACTGATCGACATGGCCTGTCTTCGCTAACAACCGGATGTCAGCCAGATGACAGTCCAAGTCATGAAAACGATTGACGAGCACATCCAGAAGGATCAAGAGGAGTTCCTCAAGGCCTTGTCTGAGCACAATGAAGGGAAGGTGCGTCATCTCACAGAAGAGCTGCAGTGGCTGCTGGATCACAAGAAGGAATTTCCCGATGATCCCCATGACCCCTCCCCTCTGGAACTGTTCTGTGAGCAGAACCCAGACGAACCCGAGTGCTTGGTTTACGACGACTGAGCCGCAATGGCGGGCTGAGTAGAAGTACTCATTGAGAGTGCTTCCTGGGCGCGGAGCCGCATTGCGACACGCAACTTATTTAAGTTGTGTGTAGTTGAGACGCTTTGTGGTGATTCGCGCCATCCTTTCCCGGCCCATTGCGGGCGATCTCGGTCTCCTTGTACTCCGAGTGTTTACAGGCGCTTTGCTCATTCACCACGGTTACGAGAAGCTCGCCAATATCGAGAACTTTGCTGATGCTTTCGTTCGCCCCTTGCATCTGCCCTTCCCGATTTTCCTGTCTTATGTCGCTGCGTTCTCGGAAGTGATCGGCAGCTGGTTGTTGATTACCGGCTTGCTGACGCGGATGGGAGCTTTGGCAGTGGCGGGAACGATTTCCGTTGCCATCTATCACGCCATCGTCACAGCGGGTTTCAACATCTATCTCCTTGAGCTTCTCGGTCTCTATTTCGCTGCGGCAGTTGCCGTTCTGGCCTGTGGTCCTGGAGTGCTTTCCATTGATGAACTCATTGCACGACGCCTTGAGCCAGACATGCAGTTTTCAGCCGAACAAGACAACGACTTTGCTAAGGACAACGGCGCAGTGTTGGAAGAAGCGGTGGTCAGTCGCTGAACATCTGCATTGATCGATTCTCAATGCCCCGCCCTGGCGGGGCTTTTTGATGCCTTGATGCCTGGCAACGGTTTGGGCCCAAAACACGTCAGAATCGCAAGAGTTGGTTTAACGCGATGAAAGAGGTCAGCCTGCTGGAAATGATCGGCCGTTCATTGGCGAAGGTTGCCGCTGGAGCTGGGATCGCCGCGGTGTTGATTTGGCTGACCTACGTGATGTTGGATGTCGGTCATATGCAGTCGGGCTTTACCCTGCCCCAGTCCAGTTATTGAGCTGAGATGCAGTGGAATGATGCAGAACCCCTTCTCCTGATCATCTCTTCGCTGCTCATTGCTCTGCAGCTTTGTTGGATTGGACTTGTGCTGCGACGCAATCACCTCAGACGCTTGGGACAACCTCTCAGCGCAATGGAGTTTCAACGTGAACTCGAGCGGATTTTTCATCACCCAATCAACAGTTCTGAGTCATGAAGCAACTCCCAGGCCAAAGGGGAAGGCCTCAGCCGCGATGGCTGAAAACCTTAGTGGCTGGAGCAATCACTGTGATCGCCACCATCTGGCTGCTTTCTTTGCTCCCTTTTCTACTGCTTGCAACACTGGTGCTTTCAATTGTGCTTATTCCAGTGACCCGTCGTCTTCGACGGGAGATGGAAGAAGCTGGATTCAATGTTGATGAATCCTGGGAGTCTGATCAGCGCCGTGGTGTGAATATCACTCCATGGCACCGCCAAATCCGCAACGCGTGGAGAGATGTCAGCTCCGGAAAAGGTCGTTAGCCATTGAGCGATACCGAGCTAAGGAACGTCCACCGCGCCGTGCCCGCGTCGATAGCCTCTTACCCGGCAGAAGATGTAGGGGAGCAAAATTAATCAGCGTCATTTCCGGACGGTCGTTTTGTTCGGCCGCCAGCATCTCGGCTATGGCTTCTGCAGTGGTCAGCGTGGCTGTTGGGTTTTGAGAAACCCCTGCACGCTGGACAGGGTTGGTGACATCTGAAAGGTCAGGTTGATCGTCCTGCGTGGGTCCGCCAAGGGGCCACAAAAACACAAGACTTAGAAGAAGAGCCACTGCTGCAGTCAGAGTGCCGGTGAGGCCTAGAGCCACCCCCTGAAAATTCCAGAGCAGCCCAGAACCAGCCATCCCGAAGGTCCCAAGGGTGGCGAGCATCAAGCCGAGGATTGATGCCTGTGGTGCTTTGACCTTGATCGGTTGGTTGTTCTCGCTGGATGCAACGGGTGCAAATTGCGGTTCAGGCCGAAGCAGAACAAAGCTGATGCCCAGCAGCACCAACGACGTCACGGTGCTGCCCAGCCCCAATGTGCGACCTTGAAAATTCCAGAGCAGACCCCCTCCAGCAAGACCGGAAACACCAAGAGTTGCTAATGCAAGACCACTGAAGAAAGGGAGACGGTTGCGCATGGATCAGTTGCTCCGGTTTTTCATGGCGGCGTAAGCAACAGCTCCACCGGTGATCACTGTCAAAACGCCTGTGGTCAGCAGAAAGCTCACCAACATGGCGAATCCAAGAAAAGATCCCAAAAGCGACATCTTGATTCGCAGCAGTTTTGACTTCATCAACAACATCAACAGCAAGACCACGGTGGTCTTTAAGCCAGCAATTTTTGCCGCAGTGATAGGACAAAAAGGATTGATCAACACCATTGGCTGGTCTTGGTCGGTCTTAAGCGTTGATTAAGTCTGGCGAAAACAGAGACGCACCGTGACTTCTCGCTTCTGATGACTGATCAGCCGTTGATGGGCAAAAAAAAACGGGCCTTCGGGCCCGTTTTCTGGATTGACATCGCCAAATCAGCGGCGGCGGTTGCGGGAGCGCTGCTTCAGCTTGCGCTTGTACTTCTCAACAGGGGTCTCGTGGTGACGGATCCGACGCAGATCAGAAAAGATGCCGGCTTTAGCTACGGAGCGCTTGAAACGACGCAACGCGGATTCAATGCCTTCGTTCTCGCCGACTGTGACCTGACTCATCCGTTCCCCGAAAGAGAGCAATAAACAATGAGTTTACCAGCCACCCCATCATGGCCACTCCGATCAGCATGAGACGGCTTCAGTGTCTTGCGTGACGCTTGTTGAAGAGATGGTGGCGCTCGCCAGCATTTGATATGGGATAGGTCCATTACGTTTGGTAGGTCCGCGTCTTGACCCTCACGCACTGCCCTCTGTGCATCGGCCTGGCAGTTCTATCGGCAGTTCGATTTCTTGCTCACTGCGTCATGGCCGTTCAACTGGAACGCAGCACAGCAGGGCAATCGACCCATCCCGCCACGCTTTTAGGAACCGTGTTTGAGCTCTGAGAGGATGTCTCAGGGATCCTTCGGATCGATCAGCTGGAGATAGGCCATATCGACCTTTTGCAGTGCGTCTTCGTCATGGGGCTCCACATCGCTGTAAAGCAGGTGAAGGATGCGACCGCGATCCATGTGTCGGTCAGCCACCTCTTGCCATAACCGTGATGTGAGCTCCGCATCACGCCATGCGAGCTGGGCGTTGATTAAGGCGCGCGTCATGGCGAAGTAGCTCTGACGGTCGTTGCGAAGCCTGTCTTCGGAAAAGCTCTGTTGAACCGGTGGCTTCAGCAGGTTGCGGATCGTCTGCGAGGCCGCCTTCAGCACCTTTGGCATCGTCGTCATACGACTTTGCTCAGTCTGATTCGGCCGTCTTGGCTGACAACGGAGTGAAATGCCTAGATCGTTAGGGGATTGAGTATTTGAACTCACCCTGGCCGAACGGTAGCGCTGATGACTTTTTGTAAAGTAAACTCCTTTAGCTTGAACTAGCTGTTCTTAAAAGTCTGTGGAAGTACTTGTCATGGCAGCCATATTTGTTCCTTTTTCTGCACTCGTGATGAATGCTTTCTCGGGTGATTCAGAAGACGATTTTGATTTTCTCTGAATGGAATCCAAGCTACTAGCCATGTTGGCGTTCGGCGCCGCGGTTATGACCCTTTGGGCCTGGCTGACGGCGAACTTGCCGCAGATGGGGTCTGACCGGAACAAGCCAGACAACCACCATTGATGCGATAGGGGGCTATGTGTCCACGAAGACATGTTGTCCCACGGAAAAATAGTTTTTGTCCTAGTTCCCGAGCGTGGGCATCAGTGAGCGGCATCGTCAGCCAGCGTGCAGGGACGCATCCCTCCAATTTTGCTCTGGCCTCAAGTGCCGCTTGACGTCGTTCTTTCTCTTCGCGGTCGTTTTTGCGATACACGCCTTCAATTTGTAGTTCTCGGGCGCAACGCTCACAGGCGTTCACGATGGGCTTGCGACGTGAGGTGTTCAAGGACAACTTGTCGCTGGGTACTTCCCGCTCTGCTCCGCAACTGCAGCGGCACCACCAGTAGGCATTTCCTGCTTTGGTTCTTCGTTCGGAAGCGCGCACCACGGTGAGTTTGCCGTAGACCTCGCCGATACGATTGCGTGGGGTGGAGGGCATTACTTAAGCAGATTTCTGATCAGCGGAGGTGTCCAAATCGGCAAATTTGGCTGCCATCGTTGGATTCCTGCGGGTCAACTTTTTAACGGTCACATCCTGCGCCTTGTCATTGGCAAGGCGTAGATTTCGATCGGCTCCCATCAGCGCATCCTTGGTTTTTTGGAGATGATCAATCGATTTATCGATTTCATCAATTGCCGTTTGGAAGCGTCGTGATGCAAGGTCGTAATTGCGTGAGAAAGCTGTTTTGAAGGTTTCGAGGTCATTCTCGAAGTTGGTTACATCAATGTTCTGGGCTTTGACAAGTGCAAGTTCTGCTTTGTACTCCAGTGATTTCAATGCAGCGTTGCGAAGCAATGTGATGAAAGGGATGAAGAACTGTGGTCGAATGATGTAGGTTTTGGGATAGCGATGAGACACATCAACGATCCCTGAGTTGTATAACTCGTTCTCAGGTTCGAGAAGGGAGACGAGAACTGCGTATTCGCAGTTTTTTTCATTCCTGTCTTTATTGAGCTCTTTGAGGAAATCTTCGTTTTTCTTTTTAGTGGCTGTTGTATCAGCTTCGTTTTTCATCTCAAACATAATTGAGATGATTTCATTGTTGAGATCGTCTTGGTCACGGAAGATGTAATCGCCTTTGCTCCCACTGCGTGCGTCGTTGTCTTTTTCGAAATAGGCCCTTGGAAACGCAGCAGCGCGAATTCGGTTGAATTCCGTTTCGCAGTGTTGTTCGAGGGTTTCCCCCACCATTTTGGTGGAGAGTCGCGCTTTCATGTCGCGCAGTCGTTCAATGGCCTGATCCCGGTCATTGAGCTGGGCTTCATACCGCTCCTTGAGCGATTGTGATTCCAGCTGATGCTTCAGCTCTGTTTCATTTAAGACGCTTTGGAGAGCATCTCGTTGTTTTTCCATCGTGCTCACCGCTTCGTTCACAGCAAGCTGCCGTTGCATCGAGCCGGCACTTAACTGGGCCTTCAGATCTCGCAGCTCACTGTCTTTCTGAAGCGTCATCGCCTGCATCTCTTTGGCGAATCGGGTTTCTGCGAGGCGTTTTTCCGTCGTTTGCTGATCGCGCATCTGCTGCAGTTCAGCGGCGATGCGATCCCGTTGCTTCTCGGCTTTGTTGACGGCATCTTTTATGGCTAGTTCCTGATGCATTGCACTTTGCTTGAGTTGTGCTTCGAGCGTCTGCATCTCTCTGTCTTTTTTGGCAATTGCCAATTCGACGGCATTGTGTTTGTCCTGTTCTGCTAAGGCGAGTCGTTTGTTGAGTTGTTGCTGAAAGTCTCGATCTCTCACTTGTTTGAGGATGTCGGCATAGCCGGCCTCATCCACCTTGAAGGCTGTGTTGCAGTGGGGGCAGATGATGTCGTGCATGTCTGACGATTTGTGTTGTTCATTCGCGCCACGTGCTGGCATTTTATCCGGCTCTGGCTAATACGAGTTCAGATCAATGGTTCATGCCGTGTCTGATTGGTTTGACCCTCGTGCCCTGCTCGATACCGTGATTGTCGTCAGCATCGTGGCCATTGCGGCTGTTGGATTTGTAGCGGGCATCAAGGAGATGATCGCTGACGTCCGCAATTTGCGTCGCGCCAAGGTTTGAGGCTTGTCAGCGCTCCAAGGCGGATCGAAGTTCGGAAATCCTTGCAGCATTCACTCCAAGGTCGGAGTCGCCCAGCCGAGATTCGGAGCGTACCTGGATTTGACCCTTGACGGGGTCAGCGAACAGTTCCAGGTCATCAACAAAACCAAAGAATGTACTGCTAGCTTCCGCGTGGAGGTAAGCCTCGCTTTGCTCGATGACAGCCAGTCGGGGTGACTCCCGCAGCAGGGAGCTCAGCCTGTTGAAATCCATCATCGGGTCAGAGCTCTCCCAGGTTTGCCTTGCGCAGTGAGCGGTCGTCTTGCAAGGGCGGAGCGTGCCGTCGCTAACCCCCAGATCGGCAGGTACGGGCCCAACGAGATGGAACAACATCAGGATGGGAGCCAGTAGGCCGGCAAGGAAGGTCACTGGTCTCTGCGGGAACGACCGCTCCAGTTGAGCATCCAAACCCACAGGCCGAAAAGCGTTCCCACCGGCAGTGCAATCACCAGCAAAAGGCTGATCACGAGTTGGCGTACCTCAGGATCCATGTTTGTTCGGGTTGAGCGGTACGACAGACCTGTTTTGCTTCCCATTCGCCATCATGGTCACGATGACTTGGCGGCGATGACGAATCCAGCCTGGATTGTGTGCGCGTGGTTGGTGGTGGCCTGTGCTTCGGCGATTAAGTTCTGGTCGATTACGCGGCCCTATCGCAGTAAAGCCTCACTATCCAGTGAGCAGTCGGTTGGTGAAGCCCGTCAAAGCCTTGAACGACTCTGGCGTAAAGACAGCAAGGTGTGATTCCTTATTTCTCGGCAATCACCCATGCCGTTGCCGCTCGCTGTCGGACGTAAAGCTCAGCGAGCTCCCTAGCGAGGGCTTTCAAAGTGTCAAGGTCGTCGGTGTCGTCGATGGATCGCTTGATGGATTCAGCTTCGAATTGCTGAGGCAGGCTCAGATTCACATCTCACCAATAAGTGAAACGACTTTAATCAAATGTTATTTGTTCTGTGAGCATGCTGCTGCCCGTGAACGGGCAATCTCCTTCTGCCATGCCAACAGGAGATCTTTGCTGATCTCCTGAAGCTCCCTTACATCCGTGATCGTGTTGATATCGCGACTGCGCTGTTCTAGGTCGAACTGTTGGCCAAGTGTCAGAGCAATGGGCTCCATGGTGACGTCGGCAAGTTCGTCTCAAAGTATCGGCATCATCCGTTCTTGTCGTAACAACAGGTACTTTTCAAGGCTCATGTGTTCTGCTGCGTACATGGTTTTGATGACAGAACATTGCTTGTCGTCTCTTTTTGACCAGTCTGCTTTGGTTTTTTTCTCAGGATGGAACTGTTGGATTGGGTTCATGCATTTTTCTTGGTCGCAACATCTTGAGCTGGCCCGATCCATCGAGGCCGTTGGAGATCAGGAGCGCGGTGCTGCTCTCGCGCTAATGGGGGTAGGGCTTGCGCTTTTGCTGTGTGATCTTGAGCAGGACTTGCTCAACGCGCCGAGCGCTGCGGCTCGTGGACCGAGGCTCTAAACCACATCGGTTCTTGAATGTTGACATCCCCAACGATGACGACAATCGTTATCTAGCTTTTAAGAAGATGAGATGAAACTGTGGAAGGTTCCGGTCAAAATCTTGAACGGCGATATCGGCTAGAAATCTGGAGAGAAACAGACGGGTGGATGCAATCAAGATGCAGTGATTTGGTAGAGCTGGATCGTGAACGGGATGCAGCTTCGATTTATCTGGAGTTTCGCTTGAAAGGTGGTGCTTGAGGCCCGCGATTAGTTCGGTGATTCCGCGACAGGAAGGGAAACTGCAACAAGCAGTGCGATGCCGATCTCGCAGGCAGCGATCAGAAGTTCGGTAATGATCCCCATGATCAGTTGCGGTTCTCCTCGATGGTCGGCAGGTCACTCGGCCTCATCAAGGCGAACACCACAGCAGCTGTGAGCACAATGCCGATTCCCACCATGGCAAGGATTGCTGTTGTGTAGTCGCCCATCAGTTGACCAGCTCTTCAGACACATTACACCGATGTAACGCTCTGTAAAGCTTCCTCTCAGCTTTAAGGGGCGGGCCAATTGGCCTGATTGAGGCATTCGTTGCCGCGGCGGTGGATTTCCTTGGCGTACTCGGTCCAGGAGCCTTGTCCCCAGTACCGAAAACAACTGGTTTCCAGCAGCAGAACATGCAGCAGAGACTCCTGATACGTCTGGGTGCAGGTGATTGAGGGGTCGTCGGCGACGGGCTTGTCAAAGCGAGCGTGAAACTGAGCGCTCAGCTGATTCATGGGGCCGAGCACATTGGCGTAGCCCTGTACCCAGCTCAGGTTGTTGGTCCATGACGCACCCTCCATGCTGAATCCGCCATCGTCGGCACTCAACTTGTCGATGGCCTCCTGAATCCTTTCGGCAGAAGTGTTTTCACCAGCTTCACTCCAGAGGCGGTATTGCTGGACCGCTTGGATGGTGGGGAAGTGGTTGGGGTCGACCCCGCTGCTCTCCACAGCTTCGATGTACTCGCTGCCGTTAATGGCGATGGCGCCATTTGGGTTGTCTCGGATTTTTCGGTTGGCCTGCCGAAACGCCTCAGGGAATTCATTCATCATCACGCCCCCGTTTTCCCCATCGGCGATCTGACTCACAAGTGATGGCACCTCGATGTCGCCGAGTTGTTGGCGTTCGCAGCCCATCGCCTCGTAATAGGGCTGCATCTGGCCCACGAGCTTGGTGTCAGACCCTTGGGTCTTGATCAACGCGGTGATGCTGACTTCCTCGCCTTCGCTGTTTCTGGCGAGAAGCCGATTGGGAACAAAGCATTGGTTGCGCTGCAGTGGGCTTCCGTCGATGCGCTCGACGCTGTGCTCTTGGACCAGGAGCCACTGGTATCCAGCTTCCTTTAGAGCTTTGACAAATTCAAACAGGGTGTCGGGATGGTTCGGTAAAGCCATCTCCGGTGGCGAGAAGCCCTTCACCCGTTCCAGGGCAGCGCTGCCGAAACTGGATAGGAATTGCTGTTGCCAGGCGCTGATGTGCAATCTCAGGTCTGGGATGGGGGTGGATGGAGCGACGGCATGGCTCCAGAAGGTTCCAAGCCACTCCACGTGCCTCTGCATCAGAGGATCACAGGCGAGGTGCTGCAGTGCATCGCAGATATCGCGACGCCCCATCTGTTCGACCCCCCAGAGGAGATTGCCGGAGTAGTCGAGCATGATTCTCGGGGCGCAACCCTCGTCAATCAGTTCAGGTAGGAGCTCGGCAAGACGGCGGTAGCAATGAGCGAACGGTTCGGCGTTGTGGTTATCACCCTCGTTGGGGTGATCCAGCATGTATTGAAGATGGGAGATCAAGCTGCCGTCAGCTCCTGCGGGCACCGTCGGTTGGTGCATATGGAGAGCACAGGTAAAGCCTGAACGCAATTGTTCCAACTTGATTGGGCTGTTGGCCCAGGCTTGACGCGGTTTCAGCATCAAGGCTGCAACGTCCGCTTCACGGCCGCTGATTGGTGGACAGCGTTTCATTCCACTCCGCTTGTTACGACCAGCCGGCGCGCGGTGTTTGGCGCAGCATGCCTTCCCAATGATCACGCCATGTGCGTTGATCGCCAATGCCGGCTAAAAGTTCGATCTCATCGGGCGCCAGATCCAGCCGATGCCTCCAGCGGGTGATGTCTTCGGCTTGTTCAAGCCAGCTGCTCATCACGTCTTTGCGAATCGCATCCACATCCCAGTGTTGTTGATCGGCAATGTTTTGCGACCAATGCATCAATGCATCGAGGCTGAGTGGCCTGAATCCCATGATTGTTAGGCCCGTGATCTGCTCGAGTTCAAAACGACGCAGGACATCTCCAAGGCCAAAGAAATGAAGAAGGATCATGGCAGTGATCACTTTCTTGAGGAATGTAAGAGCTGTTTGTAAAACGAGCTGTTCAGTTTGATGATCTTTGCTTTTGGAAATGTTTGGACTTGTTTGCTTGAAAAGCTTGGCACTCGCGTCCGGAGAGTGCCAAGCTTTCTCAAAGCTTTCTTGAGCCAATGCCTCTCATCAACGTGCGCACATCTCTGCCGATGCTGAAGGATGGATCGGCGTTGCTGCAGGAGCTTTCTTCGGAGTTGGCCAACCAGACGGGAAAGCCAGAGGCCTACGTGATGACACTCCTGGAAACCGGAGTGCCGATGACCTTCGCTGGCAGCCATGAGCCCTGTGCCTATGTGGAGGTCAAATCGATCGGGGCACTCCGGCCGCCAGCGATGACGGCCGCTTTCTGTGAGCTGATCCAGGCGCGTACCGGAATCCCTGCCAATCGGGTTTATATCGGCTTTGAGGATGTGCAGGCCAGCTGCTGGGGTTGGAACGGCAACACCTTTGGATAGATAAAGCTCTGAAAGGTTTTCAACGGCTGTAGGGCCAGCTGTTGAGAGCAAGGGCTGCACTTGCAGCGTTTGCATCCCGTTGCACGGATTGGTGTTGCCGATCTTGCCGAACGAAGTGGTTGGGTAACAACAGCTGCTAACAGCAAGTAACAAGCCGAATCGTGTTGTTAATCACGTTGCTTAGCGTTTGCACAACACGAATGATTGCTGTGAGTGAATCCTTCGGTGGGCTGCCCAACAAGGAGTTGAGTTCTGGTGTGTCGCAGTGGTGGCGCGAACGTGTTCAACACCTGATTGATTGCGGTCGGGCCGCAGACGCCCGCTGTCTTTACTTGGAGTTCGGGGAAGACAGGGCAGGAAGTCTGAATCTCTGACAACGTCCCATAAAAAAGGAGGGTTCCCTAAGCCCTCCCGGAGTCGACGCATTACCCCTCACCGGGGTCCACTTAGTGTTACGTCCCGAACACTGAGGCGCTGTAAGTGTTGATACCTATTCCTGGTCGCAGGATTCAACTTAAGGATTGTTCCTGACGCCGCAGGGTTTCATAGGCCTGCCAGAGACCTTCAACGTCCGAGCACACTGCATCTCGATTGCAGACGCGGTAACGCCCTTGTCCGATGGCATCAATGGTTGTGCCCTTGGAGGTGGCGCAGATGCGACTGATGATCTCCATGGGATTCCTTTAACAGATCAAGGATCTACTGCTGAGAGGGTTCCATCAGCACGCTTGATTTGCAGTTCTAAATCTCTTTGGTGAAAGAAAAGAGCCATGCCTAATGGCTTGCCCCCATAAAAAAAAACCGGGTCAGGCCCGGTTGTTGTTCAGATGTGAACGAGCGTTTGGATCGCTCAGGCTTTCGAAGGCTTGGTGGTGAGCGCAGCAGACATGGCTGTGGCCAAAAGCATGCATCCGGCGACGGCGAGGAAACCCATGGTTGAGGGGCAATGGCTTATGCATCATTCCCACAGCTGGCGTCAGCTTTTGTTGCTGTTGGCACTGAATTCGGAAGAGCCTTTGTTTTGGTCGCCCTCTGCCGTTTTCAGAGGCATCTCCTGGCGGTCGAGGCATGAGGAACAAAGCAATTTCCCCTTGTTGCGCCAGTAGGTCGCCATCGAGCGTTCGATGCGCATCGAGCACCCCTCACAGCGAAATAACGGCATCGACGCTCCGCGACGCAGCCCTTCTAACGCAACGGCGCGGCTGAACCGGTGTTCTCTGTGACGATGGGTGGGCTTCCGTCGCCCCAGTGTTGTGATGCAGGCCTTGTGTGTGTTGCTGCTCACTCTGATCTCACCTGTTGCTCTTGGGGCAACGGCGTTCCAGCCCTTGGATCGTGTGGAGGGTTGGTTGATTGAGCGACGTTTGGATGAAAGGCAGGAGCCGATCTGCCGTGCGTCTGTTCCAGGGCCTGGCACCTGGTTTTCGGCGAGGGTCCGTTTGGATGCGAATGACTTGGTGGTTGTTCCTGGTGGACTGCAGAGTCCTGATGAAGCGGCGCTGAACGCTGTGCGTGCGGCCCTTCGGCGCTGTCGCGCCAGTGTTCTTTATCTGTGAGCCGATAAAGCTTTGTGGCTGGCGAGGCTGTCGCTGGGAAATCGGGCTATGAAATCAGGGTCGGCATTTGCAAAAAACGTCGACTCCTCACACCACCTGGGCCTCCGCCAACCGCGGGGGCTTTTTTTTGGCAATCCCGAACAACATCTTTCAATTTTTGGCTCAGGAAAAGTTTTGCGGTTGTGATGTTTTTAACCGCTTTATCTCTGATGTATTGCATCGAGAGGCTTGATTCGGGGGGGCAATGGATCCAGGAGATCTGCTTCAAAACGGAGTTCAAAGCCTTTGTGAATGCCCGCACCAAATCACGGGCCACCTTGAAGACGTATCGCGTGGTTCATGCCACCTGGAATCAGGTGGTCACCGTTGTGCAGGGATCGGCTGAATCCCATTAAGAGAGTTGCTTCGGCGTTTCCCGTAGGGCTGCGATCCCGAAGACTTCAGGTCACTTCCTGGGATGGGGGATGTTCTGAGCCATAACCGGTTGCCTTGGTGCATGTCGACATGATTCTCACTCGGTATCTCAGCAGTGAAGGTTGGGTGGAGGAGTGTTCCCACACCAATGCTTTTGATGCCTATATCGATGCACGACGGCGCTGTGTGCTTCGAGGTTGCCCTTACCTGTTGGTGGATGCCGAGACCGGCACCAAGCTCTCCGTGCTCACGGTGAGGCAGTGTTTGCATCAATACGGCGTCGATGGTGATTGGTTTGCCGGGTCGATTCGGTGATTGCGTCGTTTATTCGACGCAAGAGTCGGCAGGATGGCTGTTGTTGAGTCCTTCCCATGGCGACGTTTCTGGTCACCGGCGCGAACCGTGGGATCGGCTTGGAATACTGCCGTCAGCTCAAAGCCCGAGGCGAGCAGGTCGTGGCGGTCTGTCGTCAATGCAGTGATGAACTGGAGAGCCTTGGGGTGCGGGTTGAAGCCGGCCTTGAGCTGTGCGACAGCCAAGCCATCGACGATCTGGTGCAGCGCCTGGCTGGTTTGCCCTTGGATGGCGTCATCCTTAATGCCGGCATCCTGCAGTCGATGGGGTTGTCGGATTTAGATCCCGCGGGAATTCGGCGCCAGTTTGAAGTGAATGCCCTTGCTCCGCTGCTGCTGGCACGGGCTCTGGTTGATCAGATGCCCCGCGGCTCCAAGTTGGTGTTGATGACCAGTCGTATGGGGTCCATCGATGACAACACCTCCGGAGGTTCTTACGGCTATCGGATGTCGAAAGTGGCCCTCAACATGGCGGGGAAGTCATTGGCCATTGATCTGGAGCCGCGGGGCATCGCCGTTGCGATTTTGCATCCTGGATTGGTGCGCACCCGCATGATCCGGTTCAATCCAAGCGGTATTCCCCCGGAGCGAGCAGTGGAGTGCCTGTTGGGGCGGATCGATGCCTTGACCATGGCCAACAGCGGCAGCTTCTGGCATGCCAATGGTGAGCTGTTGCCGTGGTGAGACGGGAGACACACTTTGGGCTTTGATCCGCGTCACTGGTCTGGCGGACGTTCTGAACAACGGGTCACCAGCAATGTTGAGGCGTTGCTTGCGGAGAACGATGCCCTGCGACGTGAGGTCTTGCGGCTCAACCGTGAGTTGGACCGTCTGCAGCGGCAGCAACGCCAACGCTTTCGCACTGAAGCCACCTCCCATCGCTCCTGGAGCGAGCCATCGGCCCAAGCTCCGCCGCGGATCAGCCGCCAACAGGTGCTGGCCTGGGGACAGTCCCTTGCCCAGCAGCCGGGATGGACTTCCCTGAGTCAGCGCCGTTTGGAGTCGTTGCTTGATCTGCTCAACCGCAGCAGTTTTCCCTCCCAGCTGACCCTTGAACAGCGTCTGGATCGGTTGGTTCCTGGCTTGGGAACAGATTTGCTGGCTGCGGTGGGATCCAAGCCGAACAAGCAAACAACAGCAGTTCTGGCGGCGTTTGCGTTGTTTGGCGTTCGCGCCAGTGAATGGCTGGATGAGGATCCCCGACGGGTGGTGGAACAGTTGCGTCAGCGCCAGGACCAAGCCAGCTCCAAACGGCAGGGACGTCGCACGCGAAGTGATCAACGGCGAACAGATCGTGTGGATTTTGAACATTCCCATGATCCACGGATCGCAGCTTTAACGGTGCTGGGCTTGGATGCCAACGCTTCGCTGAAGGAGATCAAGCAGGCTCACCGAACATTGGTGAAGCGGCATCATCCCGACCTTGGTGGTTCGGCTGAGGCTTTTCGCCGCGTCAATGAGGCGTATCAACGCTTGGTGAACTGAAGCAGTCCTGGCCTGACTGATCACTTCTGTCCCATGATTTGGGGCAGCAAAGAGGTCGTATTGATGCCGGTTGAAGTTGGGGTCGTTCTGATCGGTGCTGGATTTGCCGTTGCTGTGTCCCTGGCTGTAGCGGTTTGGTTTGAACGTTGGAAGGCGAAGCAGCCAGATCCTGATGGCCATGCAGCCATAAAAAAGCCCCGCCAAGGCGGGGCGTGAGAGACGAGATCGTTCTGTTTTCAGCGAGCGACTTTCTGACCGCGATAAACAAGAACAGGGCGTTGTGCGTTGGATGCAGCAGCGTTGTTCTGGTTGTACTTCTGGCCGCGATAGGTCAGGGTCATGGTGGGTTCCTCGAAGCAAGCTCAGGTCCCCGTTCCATGGCCTGAGTCGAACTGCGCCTCGCCGGTGACGAGGTGAACGTGATTGCGTAGCGGTTGCTACACACCTCTTATAGGCGGTCTGTGAATCCCCGTGTCGTTCGCACTGTTACAGAGGGCTAATTTTGTTTGGCCAGGTCTTCGATTCTTTCAAGCACGTTTGGGCGGTGTATGCACCGGGCGCGGTTTGAGCTGCGGCGCTTTTTGAGCTGCTTTGGTGATGGGCTGCAACAGAGTCAGAGTGGCACTGGTTTGCGTCATCACAGCGGTGGATGAATTCACTTCATTCTGTCGTCGCTTGAATGAACAGATTGATGGATTGGCTACCGATCTGGTGGTTCAAACTCTTTTAGATCGATGTTGGACTCAAAGCTTCCCTTAATTTGTTGTTCTGCTGAACAGTTCGAATGCAATTAAGTGATTGATGATGCTTACTCAATGTGAAGCTGCTGGCACCACAATTCTTTGTCCGTACGGTTAAGGCACATCTGTTTTAGCGGCCATGAACAGCTCTCAGAGCAAAGATGATTGGGTGAAGGCACAGCAGCACAAGCTCCATAAACCCATTGATGTGGACACATTGATGTGGGTGCGCAATCGCTTGATGCGTTTGGAAGTGGAGGCCCGGTGGGCAGACCGCATCTGTGTTTTTGAGGAGTTCTTCCCCAACGACGCGATCATTCCGCGCATTTAAACCTCAACCATGTTTTTGACTGTTTTTGGCCAAAAGGGAGGTGTGGCAAAAACCTGCACCAGCATTCATTTGGCCTGTGTATGGGCCCAGCAGGGCTTATCGGTATGTGTTGTCGATGCTGATCGCAACCGTTCAGCAACCGCCTATGCCGCTCGGGGAATGCTGCCGTTTGAGCTGGTTCCGGTGGAGGCAGCGGCGAAAGCCACGCGCCATGCCCAAGTGATCATCACGGATGGACAGGCCAGCAGCCATGAGGATGAACTCAAAAATCTCTCGGCAGGGGCTGACCTTGTGCTGCTGCCCACCACGCCGCAGGCACGGTCGGTGGAGCTCACCGTTGAACTCTCTTCAGTCCTGCGCCAGATGGGCACCATGCATGCCGCATTGTTGGTGAAGGTGGACAGCCGTAAGCAACGGCTTGCTCAGGATGCGCGCCAAATCCTGGATGGTTTTGGTGTGGATGTGTTGGAGGCAGAAATCCCTCTATTGACTGCCTTTGAAAAAGCTGAGGTGGAAGGTGTTTGTGTGTCTGATGCTGTGGATGATCGCGGCCGCGCTGATTTGAGACGAATGGGGGGCTGGTCTGCTTACTGCCAGGCAGCTGTTCAGATTCGTAAGCGTTTGTCGTCAGCGCCGCTGGACGCACTGAGTGCCTGACCAGACAATCGTGATCACCTCTGCCATCGGTCGCCGATCAGACAGATCTTCTTGGCTTCTACCGCAATCCTTGGATCAATTGAATGAAGGTTGATGGGTCGAAGTTCGTGGTTGAAAAATCCCACCAATTGTTCAGCCGCCTCCACTTGGCAGCCCCAGGAACAATCTCCTTCTACGGCGCATGCTCCAGTGAAGCCCTCCAATCTTGCCGTTCTGCTCAACAAACAGAACACTCCTAGCGAAGCTGCATGATTGAAACCGTTGTGATGCTTTCCATCGGTCTGTCGATGGCCGGAGTGGTTCTAGGCAACCTGAGAGCGGACGAGTCCGTTTAAGTTCAAGGTTCTTCGCTGCGTTAGATGCCTGATTTGTTTGCTTTCATGCTCGGGCAGCTTGAGATCAGCAATCTCACAGCCGCGTTTCTCGTTCTCGTAGCGCTTGTGTTTGTGGGCAGCTTCGCTGTGGTGTCTCTGCAGACCGGGGAGCTGATTAAACCGCCCAACAATGACTGACGCATTTGTGGTGAATGGTCGGCAGATCGTTCTGAAAGCCACCAGCGATCGTTTTGTCGCTGAACGGGTGGTGCGCCACATCCAACGGCGTATCGAAGAGGACGACTGGCGCCCTTACAGCTGCAGGGCCGATGCACTGAAGGCGTGGCTCCGTCTCGGAGGCATCAGGGCCCAGGTGCTTGAAGCCCTGAACTTGGTCTGATTGAGCACCAGAGTTCCATGATGCGGAGACGGTTGTCTGGATCTCTGACTGGGCGTGATGCCTGAGCATTCCAAGGTCAGCAACGCTGATTTTTCCCATGTGGTGGTGATCGGTGCGGGCTGGGCAGGCTGGGGGGCAACAAAAGCTCTTTGTGAAGCCGGCGTGCGCGTCACCTTGATTGATGGGATGACGGATCCCACAGGGCGGACGCCGATGTGCACCGCCACTGGCAAACCTTTTGAAGCCGGAACCCGTGGCTTCTGGAGGGATTACCCCAACATCAATGCGCTGACGGATGAGCTTGGGCTCACCGATGTGTTCACTGAATTCACCACCAGCGCCTTCTGGTCTCCCGCCGGTCTGGAGGCCACCGCCCCGGTGTTCGGTGATGCGCTGCAGCTCCCCAGCCCCCTTGGGCAAGCCATTGCGACGATCAAGAACTTCAAGCGCCTGCCGGTTGCCGATCGGTTGAGCATTGCCGGGCTTCTTGTGGCAATGCTTGACCTGAATCGCAGTGAAGCGACATTTCGGAGCTACGACGGCATTGATGCGCTGACGCTGTTCCGCCAACTGAAGATCAGTGAGCGGATGATCAACGAGTTTTTGCGTCCGATTCTTCTGGTGGGTCTGTTCAAGCCACCCGAGGAATTATCGGCAGCCGTCACCATGGAGCTGCTCTACTACTACGCCCTGGCGCATCAAGACTCCTTCGATGTGCGCTGGGTTCGTTCCGGGAGCATTGCCGAGCGGTTGATCGCTCCACTGGCGGAACGCCTGCTGGAGCGCTGTCAGCTCACTGTTCTGGGAGGAACGTTGGCCACGGGCCTTAATCTTGATGATCAGGGCGAAGCGATTCAGTCGGTGGACGTCCGCTCGCTGGCAACCGGATGCACCAGTCAGATTGATGAGGTTGATGCCGTTGTGTTGGCGGTGGGTGCCAAAGGCATGAATGCGCTGATGGCGCAGTCGCCCCGTTGCGCCGAGGCCCTTCCGGAACTGGTGGTCGCCGGCACCCTGGATGCGATTGATGTGGTGTCGGTGCGGTTGTGGTTGGATCGCTACGTCGCGGTCGCCGACCCCGCCAATGTGTTCTCACGCTTTGACTCCTTGCGGGGGGCAGGTGCCACCTTCTTCATGCTTAACCAGCTGCAGAAAGCAGATGAAGACAAACTCTGGGGCGGTCGTAACCCCAAGGGCTCAGTGGTCGCCAGCGACTTCTATAACGCCACGGAGATTGCGGCGCTTAGTGATCAGGAGATCGTCGACACCCTGTTGCATGTGCTTCTGCCGCAGGCGGTGCCGGAATTTGGGATGGCGCAGGCAATGGAGTTTGAGGTGCGGCGTTACCCCGGCTCGGTGTCGTTGTTCTCCCCTGGAAGTTTCTGCCAACGGCCTCCGCTGCAATCAACCCTCCAATCTGTGGTCTGCGCTGGCGATTGGGTGCGGATGGGGGAACGCGAGCATGGTGCCAAGGGGCTGTGCCAGGAACGGGCCTATGTATGCGGCCTCGAAGCTGCCAATGCCTTGTTGTGTAGTGGGGTCGTCACCGGGGTGAATCAATCGAGGAGTCGAAGCCACCGAGTGCTTCCGATTCGTCCCGAAGAACCCCAGGTCTTGCTAGGCCGCGCAATGAACAACATAGTGATGAACTCGTTGGAGGCTTTTGGACTCCGTTGGCCTTGGATGCCCTGAGTTCAGAAGTTCAGCTGACCGGATAGCCAGAGCTCCTGCCAAGACCCTGCGGCTGAGCCATTCAGCGCCATGAAGATGGTCAAGCTGATGCCACCGAGAGTGAGACCCACCCCCAACATGATCAAGGCGGTCAGTCCTTCAGCCTGAGTGAGTGATTGCTTGTCGAGAAAGCGACGCTTGGCCATGGCTTTGGATCCGATGCTCCCGTTCTGCACCGTCCTCAAGGCACTTGGCAACTGGCCGTATCACTCATTCATGGAGAGTTCCGAGGCGTTGCTTAGGTTGCTCTCCTGCGCTTGACGCTGCCCAAATGGGTTTCATCATGCAGCCATGACTGGTTTGATTTGCGGCATGACAGCCCTGTGGCTCCATGCCTGGTGGTGTTGCAGAACGAGCAATTCACCTGCGCTGAAACGAAGCTGGCCCTATCCCCGTTCGTGGAAAAACAGTGCCGATCTGTATGCAAGGCCCTGTCGCCTCCATCGTCATCTCAGAGCGCGCACGCAACTGAACGTACGGACTCGCCACCTCGTTGCAGCACCTTGATCCATCTTTGATCAGGGCAAACTCTGGAATGTCACGGGCAACATTCCTGGTCCGTGCCTTGTCCAGGGTGTCCAAGGCCGCTTGGCTTCAGGCACGGCCTCGTTTTGGCGAGCGATTTGCAGTGATGTCAGTGCCTTCTGCTGGGCTTGCTGTTCAAGTTCTGCGCTGAGAAAAAGCCCTGCAATGGAAACCATCAGAATGGTCAAGACAGCTGCGACCAAATACAGCGTCGACCGAGCAATGGCCTGTTCCTGCTCCTTGCTCAGGTCACCCATTTCCTTGCCAAAAACTGGTCAAGGTGTATCAGTTTGAACTCTTTGTTGCGATTACAGAGGGTGTTGTTTTGTGTGCACACCTGAAGCTAAGGCCGTTCACGGCAGACGAACTCAGGCCCATCTCCAACAGATGTCAGTCCAGTTGGTAGCGATCGTTACTCAAATTGGTTAAGCTGACGCATCGAAATTTTTCTGTTGAACAGCAGTCAATCGGTTGAAATCAGCAGGGAGAGGCGCCGTCAGCAGCTCATGGGACTGTCGTTTGTCTCTGCTGCCGTTGGAGTTCTGGCGCTGTTGACGATCCGTCTTGGCACTTGTTGCTCTTGGTTCGGTTCCCACTGATCGATGTTGGCCTACATCTGGTGGCTCGAGGCGGCCAATGGATTCACCTAGCCCCCATCAGCCACCAGATGTAGCGCTTTGTGACCTTGCTAGTCGGTGCAGGGCAGGTATGTTTTAAGTGATCCCCATCACCTGGCTCCAGCCCATGCGGCTGGGGCTTTTTTGTTGTCTCGATTCAAGATGTTGTATCAGGACAAACCAAACTCCGATTTTCTTAAGTGACATCTCTGGGTCTCAACGGCCACAACAATGCCGGATTCCTTAGGTTGATGAAATAAGTTTTTCTTGGATGTCCCCCGCCGAGCTGTCGAGCATCAAATGGGAGCAAGATGGGGAGATGTCTGCTCAAGACACCTGGAACCTTGTAAAAAAGCTCACCAAGGTTGAGGAGCAAGACAAGGCTTCCAGCTTGCTACATCTGTCGTCGAAGCACAGCCACTCCAAGCGTTCTACTCAGCGCTGAACTGGATCTCTTGTCTTGATGCATTGCAACTCTGTTGACCGGATGAAGACATCGTCTGGTTTGCACCGTTGTTTGGAGTTGTGATTTGGATTGCCTCTGATTTCGCAGTTCATTCCCCCGTTTAAGGGATGGCGAGGCCTTGAAAGCTCACCCATTTGGGGGATGGACTTGAAATTATTAGTGGGTTGGAACGGATTGGATTGTTGTGATTTTTGTTTTTAAGCATGCTGGTTCAGAATGGATTCCCTGCTGAAAGCGATGCAGTCGAGCTCGCGCAAGACCGATGAATTGGCATGCAGCGGCTGTTGGCACTTGCTTATGCGTTACCCCCCCAGAGTGATTGGACCAGGTTCAGCATCCGTCCAGCCTTTGCTGGATCGGCATGACACCAAAGGTTTCAATGTCATGGAGAGTGGTCGTCCTTCCGCAATGTCAATTCGCAGGCCGCTGTAGGCATCGCCTGCTTCCACACCGTTCCAGTTCCGACCGATGAACAGGTTGTTGCTGGCGATCACCCTGCTGTTGCCTGTTTCGTCCTGTTCGATCAGCTCAGGTCCTTCACGTCGTTGAGAGCGGAGTCCATACCCGCTACCTCCGCAAATCACCCAGGGAATCTGGCGATCGGCATGCCCTGTGTCATGGGTACGAATCACCTCCATGCAGTGGGCATGGCCACTGAGAACAAGATCCACCAGAGGCGTACCGAGGTCGTCCCCCAGGGATGCCGCAACATCGTCGAAGACATTCCTGAGGTGGTTTCGAACCGCATGCGTATCGGCCTGATTCCATTTGGTTTTTTCTGTGACATAGGCGGGGTGATGCATCGTCAAAATGCGTCCACGTGTGGCGGGATCGCGATGGGATGCGATCAGACCTTCCTTGAGCCAGCTCAATTGTTCGTGATCAACCGAAGCACTGGGCCTGAAATGGCGTTGAAGATCAAAGCACTCCTCCTGCAGAGTTTCGAGCTCATCAAGGAGGGCATCGCGCTTCTCTTCACTGAGATTGCTGTTGGCTAACTCTCTGTAGAGATTGCCCTGTTGTTGTTCAAGAGTGCGCAGCTTTTGCCGACGGTGCAGCCTGTTTGTTGCCGGCTTGGGCGTTGTCAACAGCGTGTTCGTATCGATGGCAAACACATCAACACCGGCATGCCGGAAGCGGTAGTAGCGATTGGGCAGTCGGGTGTTGATCCCTGGTTGATAGCGCAGGCATAGCTGGCCGTCCCACGACGCGTCGTAGTGCCTATCAAGGTGATTGCCAAGATGGGCTACGGGGATATCGGAGAGAACATCAAGGAACGCGTGCGCATAGGTCTCTCCCTGCCCTGAACCGCGCCATCCGGCGTCGATATCGTGCATCCATTGCAGATGCCGTCGCAACGGCAGGGTGAGGCCTGCAAGCAACGCCACAGGAAGCGAGAGGTCGTAGTAGTCGTGATTTCCCGGAACCGGAAGGAAGGGCTGGTTAAAGACCAGCCCTTTATGGCTGATGGTTTGCCAGTCCTCACCGTGATGGAGCCAATCCCTGTAGGGCTTCAGAAAGTTGTCACGGTACTGATCAGCAGCCCCCACCAAATAGACCACGTCTCCGGTGTGGAGCAGAAAGGCGGCTTTTTTTTTGTGGGGTAGAAGTCGTTCCGCTATGCGACGGGGTGGGCTGTGGCGCCGATGACGGCCGGTGCCACTGTCACCGAGGACTAAGAAGTGAAAGGCATCGTGTGCTGCGGGGTTGCCGTACTCGTTGTTGATCACGAGTCGGGTTTGATCGATCCCGCGTCGTATTAGTTCCGGATGCTTCCAGCGCACACGCTTGCGCATCTGGCTGATCTTTCGCTGGAGGGAGGGATCGCTGGCGAAATTCAAAATTTCAGCGAGATGGGTGCTACCACTTGCAAGGCTTGAGGGTTCACACTCACTGTGATGGTTTGTGCATCGAGAACTTCACCGTCAATAACCAGTTTCTGAGTGTCATTCAAGCGGATTTCAAGGTGCTTGGCTCGAAAACAGGCAATGTTGCTGTGGTTGGCATTGCTGCTTTTGAGCGCCGACCAGGCGAGACTTGAAAGCACCGAAAAACCACCAATGCGGTCTTTTGGAGTGGCCACAATCACTTCCAGAAGTCCATCATCGGGAATGACTTCGCCAAACCCCTGTGCCATGACTGAGGTGGCTGGTGCGGCATTCGCCACGGTGATGGCGCTGGCATCCAGGCGGTATTCGTTCCCGTCGATTTGCATGTTGGCTTGGAACGGCTGTTGATCCACCAGCTGCCGGGCACCAGAAAATATGTAGGCCATCGGGCCCAGGATGTTTTTCAGTTCACGGCTGGCTTTATCCACCATTCCCGCCTCAAAGCCAAGGCCAGCCAGCAGGATCATGGGGCGGTCGTTGCACACAGCGACATCGACACGCCGTAAGTTGCCCAAAAGCAAATTGGTGCAGGCTGCCTTCACTCCTGTGGGGATCCCAAGGGCGACAGAGAAGGCGTTGGCTGTTCCGCGAGGAATGATGCCTAAAGGAATATCACTGCCCTGCAGGGCACTGGCAACGGCTCCCACGGTTCCATCACCTCCCGAGGCAATGATGATCGAGTCGCCTTCTCCTTCGGCATCGAAGGCTTTGATCTCCTTGATCAAATGTTTGGCTTGCTCTGCAGGATCAAGGTTGGGCTGGGTTTTCCAGACCTGCAGCATGAATTGTGGTTCGAGATAGCTACGAATCTCTGCGAGTTCGGCCTCTGGGTTCCCTTGTCCGGCTACTGGGTTAAAGATCAGATAGCCCCGCCGACTGCGTTTGATGCCCTGCAATAAGGCGCTTGCAGTGGCTGGATTCAGGGCGATTGGTAAGTCGCAAAGCAGGGCTGAACGAACCAGTGGTTCGGCTAGCACATCTCTGCCCATTTGTTCAGGTGGAGCAGGGAAATGAACGAGGCCACTGATCTCCCCTTCAAGGATGGTCGCTGCCATGCTGATATCACCGCCGTCACGAATGGCACGACAGGGGACGATCGAAAGCCCACCTAATTCATGGCGCAGGGTGAGCTCCTTGATCACGTCTTCGGCGATCAGAAGAGAAAACCCTGAGAGCAGCTGTGTGTTGTTGGTGATCCAGGTCCCCATGGCAGGGCAAACGTCTAGATCCGCGTTTAAGACGATGGTTGAGGGCATGGTGCAGCCTTAGTGGAATTCTCTATCCGGGGTGGTGTTGTCGATCGTTTCTTTTGAGTGGGTTAGGCCTGAAAGGCCGTCGGCTCCACTTGGCTGGCGATGGAGTTGGCTGTGGATTCGCCGTGGTGCTGTTCGGCAGCGTGAGCAGTGATCCCTGTGACGACTCCTGGCCCGAACAGAACCAACACCAATAGACCAAGTTCAAACCGACGCATCTGGAGCTGAGAGGCTTGCTGTCTTCAGAGTTAGCTATCCCGTTCGAAGGCAACCACGGCATGGAGTGGATGATGTTCGAATCGGCTCAGCGCACCTTGTTACGTCCGTCGTCGCTCCCAGTGTGCCTGATGGCAAGCCATGGCCACGTTCGAGCAACATGGGCCTTTCAAAGTCCACTCATACGAATCACAAAGTGAAAGAAATTATGACTTCAAGGAATCCGCTCTATGTGGACCAAGTAGCGCGGCGCGTCATCAGTCTTATTCCTACGCTGCGAAAGCATTGCAATTACGTGTGGCCCGCTTTCTCCCACTGGCACTCCTAATCCCACTTAGCCCTTTCTGCTTTGAAGCTGCAGCAAATGCTCACCATCATGCTTCTGTGGATGCAGGCAGCAGCTTGAACAAATTTGAACACGTTCAACAGAGCAACATTATTGCGAGTAATGCAGACAGCGGTAAACTTGTTCAATCAAGCCCCATTGTTGTTACCGAAGACAATTTCCCTCAGGCTTATAGTAATTTAAGGTTTGATGCGATCATTAAGCAGGCAGGTGGAATTAATAGATTTTTAGAAATGCCAGTTGCTTCGAGTGACCCGGCAAAGCAGTTCGTTGTTCGGATGAACAGAGATACATTCTATGCCACATCGATCTTTGATATGACTGGTGGAATCTATATAACCATCCCTGAGACTGATCAATATGTTTCGATTCAGGTGGTAGACGAAAATCATGAAACTCAACCCATGATTTATGGGCCTGGTCGGCACAGGCTTACCGCCAAGACAACGCATGCCTTTGTCATTGTCAGGAGCCTAGATGACAGTGCACGTCGCAATCTCGTTGCTGAAGCCAGTAGTGCTAAGCCATTCAGTGTCAAGAATTGGGACGACAAATCATTCGCAAAAGTTGCTGCAGCAGGAAATGAAATCTTCTCTAAGGGCTACGATCAATCCAAGGCTTACAGCAACAAAGAAAGTGGGCAAACTCCATTCATGAATTACGTTGGTGCTGCAGGTGGATGGGGTGGAGCGATGGTTCAAGACAACATTTATCAGACGAGCCAATACATGAGCTCTGATGGCTGCTATGAAATGACATTCCTCGATCCGCAGGCCAGAGACTTTTGGTCTGCAACTGTCTACAACGGAGATGGATACCTCTTCAATGATGTAGCGAATCTCTCAAGTCAGATGAATCCTGTTCAGAACAAAGATGGTACCTTTACTGTTCGATTTGGATGTGATGGTCAGCCCAATAACATCCCTGTTCGAGAAGGGAATGTAACAGGTAAATTTAACGTTGTTATGAGGCATTACGGTCCAAGTGATATGGTGAAAACAGGTCAAAAGGGCTACAATCCAATACTTGAAATCAATAAAATAAAATAATTGCTCTGCTATTGATCCAAAAATCAGTTACTTCTGATTGATGTATGGATTTCATGGGTTTGCCTGACATCCACAGCAAAATTTGATGTCAGATTTTGCTCGCTTGTTCAGAGGAGAATGCCAGCGCCTATGTCGATCTGAGCTTGGTTCTGATTTTCGCCGATGTGGGTGGTTTGACCCTTGCCTGATCCATTCCTCTGCAGAATTGCTGCATTGATGGGTGAATGGTGGCTGTGGCTGCTGTCACCGAGCACCCAGTTGCTTGAACTGGTTTGAAGGGCCTGCTCGTGAAATGACCCTGACTTTCTGAGCCTTTGAGAGTGGCCGGAGTGTTTCTTTTCATCTGTGGTACATAACAAGACCATCCCTCTTCGCTGATTAATTCACTGCTTTGATTTGTTCATGGTATTGAGTTGTTCGGTCCCTTGATAATGAAGGATCGGGCTTTGTAGAACTTGACTCTTTGTCCATTGTTGAATTTTAAGAGCTAGTTTCTCTGAAACTGCTGTTTTGATATGAAGCGCTTTCTGCAAGTCTTTATCGGCCTTGGTCTCCTGACGGCACCGGCATCGTCCGCAGAGAAACTGAGTTTTCAGCTTGGTGAATTCGAACGATCCATTCCGATTGATCAACTCGCCAACTATGCCGCCGGTAAGCCTCCAGGGACCGCTCTCGCAGATGTCCTCCGTCTGTTCAACCCCTCCGAAAAGCAGGCACTTCGTAAGGCTCTCAACCAGTCGGCTCCTGTCAATGCCGTGATGGCATCGAACTACCTCTCAACAGCCGTCGGTAAGCGAACGCTTCAGCAGCTGGTGAAGCTGATCAATCAGCCCACGGATGTTGCGGGTAACGCTCTGGCCTCAGCCTTGATTGAAGGAGCCGCCGCGGGCGATGGTCTCCGCTTGATTGATGTGCTTCAGGCCTATCCATTGCCCTCGATCCCGGTGAATGTGGCAGCAGTCGGCTCGTTGCTGCGTTCCCTGACCCAGGAGTTCAATCTTCAAAACAAGCTGTACTCGCGTCTGGCTGAACTGGGAGGAACTCCAACGACCGGCCCGGATCTTCAGGCTGCGGCGCTACCGGGACGCACCCGCTTTGAGCAGGTGTCGTTCAACTTCAAAGGTCGTGTCGTCGACAGCATCAAGGCCGGTGCCTATCTGCCTGAAACGGCAACGGCCACCAGCCAAGCCCCTCTGGTGGTGCTTGCACCGGGCTTGAACACTGACATGAACGCCCTTCTGTACGTCGGGCAAACCCTTGCAAGTCATGGGTACGCGGTTGCGTCACTCGATTTTCCCTTCACCAGTGCTGACACGATGACGGCCGCGATTGAGGGCACAGGTGCCATCCCACCTGCCAATGCCTGGTATCGCCAGCCGATCACTGTGAGTGAACTGATCGATCAGGTGGAAAAGCGCTGGGGGAACCGGGTCGACACGCAGCGGGTTGGCGTCCTCGGTCAGTCCCTCGGGGGCTATACGGTCACGGCGCTTGCGGGTGCTCAACTGGACTGGCCCAATCTTCTGAGCGGATGCGAGCAGCTGAATGATCCCAAAACCGTTGTGCTCAATCCGGCCATCGTTTGGCAGTGCGCAGCACCCGGGCGTGTGCTGGAGCGAACCAGCTTCCGCGATCCCCGCGTCAAGGTTGCTGTTGCGGTGAATCCAGTGACCAATCCGATTTTCAGTGGTCAATCGATGTCTCGTGTGGAGGTTCCGATGCTCGTGATTGCCGGCATGAAAGACGTGTTTGCTCCGCCGGTTTCCCAGCAGCTCACTCCCTTTACGGGGATTCGTCAGCCTGGCTCGGTTCTGGCGGTTCAGAAGAGCGGCACGCATCTTTCCTTTTTGGATGCCACGTCAAACCTGCCACCCGTGATCACTGGCCCAGCGCAGTCTCTTGCCAGGCAGGAACTTCGAGGCATGGCGAAGCTGTTTTTCGATAGGCATCTTCTGGGGCAAGCCGGAACGCTTCCCCTCGCCCCTGTTGGCAACGGAGCATTTCAGTCTGGTTCAGCCCCACTTCCATTGTTGTTTCGCTCCTCGTTGACGATGCAGCAATTGAAGACTGTGGAGCCTGGATTGAAGGAGGTGCCCTGAGCCCCGAAACTGAGACCAGCTTTTGTTGGGCAGAATCGTGGGTGCGGAACCTGAATTGCGTGGCTGCGAGCAGCATCCAATCTGCGGATCAGCGCTGGGGTTTCTGGCCGCTGCTGCCACTTGGGTTCCAGTTACAGGAACAGGCCTGAGGGGCTTGTCCCTGAATTGTCCCTCATTTTTTGTGCAATTGGGCTGAATGATGTGCAACTGAGCCTTCTATCCGCTGAGTTGATCTCAGCCACGTGGATCACCAAGGCTTATTTCAGATGACCGACGACCGGTGCCATTGGATTGGCGAGCTTCCCGCTTCATGGTTCTGGATCATGCACTTGGATGGCCACGTCGTTCCAACAATCGGTCGCTTTGCCTCAGAAGGCAATGAGCAGGACAGCTGATTGCCTGATGCCCCACCGCTTCCGAGAGTGTGTGCATCGAGATCGGAGGAGCCCATGACGGCCGACACTCCACCTGAGCCAATCGCAGAAGCAGCCTGACTTTTCTGGCCCCTGCTCCAACTTTTCAACCCAACCGTGAGCGCCTCGTCTGTGACGACACTGATGTGCGTCTGATCAGTCGACACTCCTCTGCACCGTTCGTCTAGGTGCCCCGTAGGAGTCCCGCTTCACACCTGGTCCAAATGGCCCCAGGGTTGCCACAAGCCAGACGCTTCGACCTTCCTCTTTCAGTCCCATTGCCAAGGAGATCCCCAAAGGCAACACGTACTGACTAGGTCGACTGCAATGCATAAACGAGCGAGTTAGGCCGTCTCTTCCATCTGGGAGGGGCGGCCTCCTCTTTTGTTGAAGTGCAGGTGAGTAGTTCCCTAGGACGCCTTGCTGTTTTTGCACGGGCGTTCACCTCGCTTCAACTTGAGCCACATCGCTTTCTCAAGCGCCGTCAGCTTTGGATCTGTCTCATGCATTGCAGCTTCCGCACGTCGCCTGGCGGCAATGATGAAGCGGTCTGTCTTATCGACTCCGTCGAATCCCATGTCCCTAAAGAGGACGACACTCGCAAGGTAGACATACGAATCGTGCGTGCATCGAATGCCAGTGAGCCCTCACTTCAAGAGATGGCCAGAGCTGACTGGGGCTTCAATCGCTCGACCAAATCTTGGCCGTTGCGAATGATTTCTTTTACGCCGATGCCTGTTCAGTCGTGTCATCGAGGACATCTTGCTGAAGCTGCTGAACTGCGCAGAGGGCTTCATGCGCTGGCCATCCATGGACGTCCATCAACTCCCTAACAAGCGCATCAGGGGCCTGAGTGATCGAGGAGCGAATGGCATTTACGACTTTGTTGTCCCTTGCGAGTGCAGACAGCCGTAGAGCCCTAAGTCGCTTTGTGTTCGGCTGTTTCATAACCGCACTCTGGACTACCGCTGGTTTTGCTCCAGTTGCCAACGACTTGTAAGCACTTGGTTGCCCCGTTCACTGCCCTACCGAAGTGGACCGGCGCAGCGCCTCCAGCCCATTGACTTGAGTGCATTCCATTTCTCCAGCGCCTCTTGTCGCGTCAGCAGTTGACTCCCCTGAGGGATCGGGTCGTCAGGTGGTCGCCAATGGAAGCTGCGCATGACGATCGACTCGCCTTGAGAGCCATCCTTGGCGGCGGTGAATTGGTAGTAAAGCTGTTGTGGCTCATTGGCAAGCCATGCGCCAACCGACTTGTAGGAGAGTTCTTCAGTGATGAGTTCGCTCCATAGGAGAGGAGCTTGATCGATCGATCAAACGGCTTTTTTCGTAGGTGAGCTGGCGGAGCCTTTCGATGTGCTGCTCATGCTCTCCGCTGCTCCAGTGCTGTGGGAAGGCCACTCGGGCTTGAAGTTCCGAGATTTGGTTGTTGAGTTCTCTCGCTGGGTCCTCGGACCAAGGGGCCTCTACACAGTGGACCATCACCGGCCCCTTCTGGTGGGTAAGGAGGGAATCTTCCTCATAACTACTGATGGACCTCTCTTGAGAGGTCGTTTCCCCATCAGCAAGGTCGGCCCATCCCTTTGGTGGCGTTTGTGTTGCTGGTGAGCTGGCGGCAACCGGCCTGGCGGGTGGTGCTGTTCCGCGCCGGAGTGGGTGGTTCGCCCCTGACCTGATCCATTCCTCTGCAGAATCACTGCATTGATGGGGACCGTGGTGGCTGGAGCTGGTGTGAATCCTGCGGATCAGCGCTGGGGTTTCTGGCCGCTGCTGCCGCTCTACCCCTATGGCCGACGTCGCACGGTGTTCAGTGAGCTGATCCCCGGTCAGCTCTGGAGTCTTGAGCAGCTGCAAGGGGTGTATTACGTGGCTGTACCGGTGCGGCTCACCGTGGCCAAGGTGCCTGGTGGCTTGATGTTGGTGAACCCCCTGCCGCCCACCGGCGAGGTTCTCCAAGCCATCGCCAGCCTGGAACAACAGCACGGTTCGGTGCGCACGATCGTGCTGCCCACCGCCTCCGGTTTGGAGCACAAGCTTCCCCTCGGCCCCCTGGCCCGCGCCTTCCCGGATGCAGAGGTTTGGGTGTGCCCGGGGCAGTGGAGCTATCCGGTGCAGTTGCCCCTGGCCTGGCTGGGCGTTCCGGCCCGCCGCACCAAGGTCTTATTCGACGATGGCCTCCCCCATGGCGATGTTTGTGAGTGGTTGTCCCTCGGCCCCCTCGACCTTGGCGTGGGTCGTTTCCAGGAAGTCTCCTGCTTCCATCGCTCGTCAGGCGCATTGTTGGTGACTGACGCCCTGGTGGGCATCAGTGCTGAACCACCAGCTTTGTTCGATCTCGATCCCACGCCGTTGTTGTTCCATGCGCGTGAACGCGGAGATGAACCCCTCACCGATTCGGCAGAGGCCCGCCGCCGCGGCTGGGCAAGGCTGGTGCTGTTTGCCTCCTATCTGAGACCGGAACCGTTGGAGGTTCCTCCTCTTCCGGAGCTGTTGCGTGATGCCTTCAAACCAGGGCTGCGCTCCCTGCGGTCCCATTTCGGCCTCTATCCCTTCCGTTGGATGCCGGGTTGGCAGGCTGCGGCTGATGGGTTGATGGGCAGTGAAGCGCCCAGGTTGCAGGTGGCTCCTGTGCTTGAGCGGCTGGTGTTGCCCAGAGCTCAGGATGCTCTGCTGAGCTGGTTGCACGAGCTGAGAAATCTGGCTGAGTTGCGCTGGCTGGTTCCGGCCCACTACAGCGCACCGCTCATATTCACGTCCGAAACGGCCCAACAACTGCGCTCGTCATTGCAACATCGGAGCTGGGCGCCCAGTTCCGAGAACTGGGAATTTCTCGGTTCTATTGATCAACGGTTGCTGGATCTCGGCGTCGTTCCCGAGAAGCCGGTCATCAAAGCTTGAGTTCGTCGTCCGGCTCGATCGCCATCTGTTCGTCGGCGAACAGGGTTTCCTCCAGCTCCTTGCGCTGTTCCATCTGGCGCAGGAAATATCCAGTCATCATCGCTGAGGCCAGCATGTTGGCGAGGTTGTCGCGATTTGCTGTGACCTTCACCTCAAAGTGCTCGCCGGGAAGCATTCCCAAGAGCCCCTGAACGTTGTGGCGAATGATGTCTTGAATATCGTTGCTTGCTGATTTGGCGACCCGCTGCAAGGTGTCAGGAGATTGCTCCTGCAGGTACTGGATCAGGCTGTTCCCCGCTTGACCGTCACTGTTATCAGTTGTCAGAAACTCGGGGTTAAACATTCGTTTGTGATCTACATCACGGACTTGACCTTAACGCAACCCCTTGGCGTCAACCGTCACCGCTGCTGTCGGTGATCCGTATCGGACCGAACCTCTGAAGCGGCCAATACCGCCAGACCGCCGTGCCCAGCACATTGGTTTCTGGGAGGGATCCCCAGAGATGGGAATCAAGGCTGGCATTCCGGTTGTCACCCATCACCCACAGCTGCTCCTCCGGAACAGTGATCGGGGCCATGTCGTAATCGATCGCTTCCTTCAGCCACGGTTCCACCAGCTCCGATCCATTGCGAATCAGAGTTCCGTCCCGCACTTCAAGCTGATCGCCAGGCAGGCCCACCACCCGTTTGATCAAAGCCGCTGAAGCGTCATAGCCGGCGGCCACGAGCTGTTCGGGCGGAGCGAACACCACCACATCACCCCGATGCAGATGGCTGTGGCGGTTGCGGGCCAGGCGTGGCCTCACTTTCTCCACCAGGATGCGGTCCTGCAGTTGCAGAGTGGGCAGCATCGAGCCGGAGGGAATCCAGCGCGGTTCCACCACAAACCAGCGCAGCAGGAGGGCTAGCAGGGCCCAGAGAATCAGATTGCGCCAGAAGCCCTTGCTGTCATCTCCTGGAGCGGGTGTCGTGGGTTGGGTCATCGTTGACCGAAGATCACACCAGCCTGGCCTGCTGCACTGTCCACCGCTCGCGCCAATTTGCAGGCCGCCCTCACGTTGCTTGAGGTGTTGTGCCGCCAGGGGCTGAAGCAGCTGGTGCTTTGCCCTGGCAGTCGTTCCGGTCCCCTGGCAACAGCTGCGGGACTGCTGGCGTCTCAAGCCAGGCTCCAGCTGTTCACGGCCATTGATGAGCGCTCGGCTGCCTTTCTGGCCCTAGGGATGGCGACCGCCAGCGGTCGTGCCGTGGCAGTGGTCACCACCTCCGGTACCGCCGTGGCCAACCTGCTGCCGGCTGCAGTGGAAGCGGATCGCTCCTGTCAGCCCCTGCTGCTGCTCAGCGCCGATCGACCCGCCCGGCTCAAAAACTGCGGCGCCAACCAGACGGTTAGTCAGGAATCCTTCCTTTTGTCGGTCTGCCGCTGGTTCGGCAGTGGAGCGACTGAAGGCGTCCACACCCAGACCAACGAGGCCCTCAGCGCCCTGACGGTTCAGGCCTGGCAGCAGGCCCAGGGCGCAGGCCTTGGGCCGCCGGGACCCGTGCAGCTCAACCTGCCCTTTGAGGAGCCGCTGCACTCCACCCTTGAGCAGCAACAACAGGTTGTCGCCGGTGCATTTCAATCCACGGCCTGCGCTGAGCCTGAGTTCGAGATTGAGCCTTCGCCCCTCCTCGATCCTGGGCGTCCAGGTGTTGTCATCGCCGGCCCCTGGCGCGGACTGACGCCCGCCTTGCCGGAGTTCCAACAGGCGGTGCGTCGCTGGTTATCTGTCAGCGGCTGGCCTTTGCTCGCAGACCCGCTTGCCGCCTTAAGTGCCGATTGCCCCAACCGCATTGAGCACTGGGAGCTGCAGCTCGATCGGCTGACCCTCCCTGAAGACTGTCAAGTGCTGCGTCTTGGTCCGATGCCCGCCAGCCGCCGGCTGGAGGCCTGGCTTCAGCGCCATCAGGGCCCCCAACTGTTGATCACCGAAGGGGATCCAAGGCCGCTGGATCCGCTCCAAAAGTCCAGCCAGTGGTCTGGAGGCATGGCCGCTTGGATCGTCCAACAGCCGGTTCTGGATGCGGCGCCTGAGCCATCGCAAACACTGGAGAGAAATGACTTATCGCACTGGATCGAAAATCAGCTGCCGCTGAACGGCGCGGTGAACGAACCCGCGCTGGCCTACTGGCTGCCCCGGCTGCTGCCGGAGCAATTGCCGGTGATGTTGGCTGCCAGTTCGCCGGTGCGCGATTGGTTGACCTGGAGTGGCCCCGCCAGCGCCCGGCACCGTTGCTTCAGCTTTCGTGGGGCCTCCGGCATTGACGGAACCTTGTCTCTCGCCATGGGCCTGGCCGCGAATCTGGGACCGCTGGCTCTGGTGACCGGTGACCTGGCGTTGCTGCACGACAGCAACGGTTGGCTGCATGCTTCTTCAGCTGCATCACCTCCACCGCTGCTGGTGCTGCTGATCGATAACGGCGGAGGTGGCATTTTTCAGCAGCTGCCCATTGCCACACCGGGCTTCGAATCGCTCTTTGCCATGCCCCAGCAGGTGAATCCTTTGGCCTTGGCAGCGGCCCATGGCATTCCCGGACGCCAGGTGGCCTGTCTGGAGGACCTGCAGGAGGCCTTGGCCTGGGGCTTGTCTCAGCAGCGAGCGGTGTTGTTGCGGTTTTGTACCGACCGTGGTCGTGATGCCGCCCTGCGTCAGAAGCTGCGCGCCGCTGCTCAGAATGAATGCACCGAGCTCTAAACCGATGAGTGACATTCGTCAGGTGCTCCCTGGTGCGCCAACGGCGCAATGGACACCATGGGGCTCCTATCAGGACATCCTCGTCGACCGTTGCGAGGACGGCCTGGCTCGCGTGGCCATCAACCGTCCCGCCAAGCGCAACGCCTTCCGCCCTCGGACGGTGATGGAGCTCTGTGATGCCTTCACCCGCATCCGCGATGACCGAAACATCGGTGTGGTGCTCTTCACCGGCGTCGGCCCGGCCCCTGATGGTGGCTATGCCTTCTGCTCCGGCGGTGATCAAAGTGTTCGCGGCGACGGCGGCTATGTCGGAGAGGACGGCCTGCCGCGCTTGAACGTGCTGGATCTGCAGCGCATCATCCGCAGCCTGCCCAAGGTGGTGATCGCTCTGGTGTCCGGCTACGCCATGGGTGGCGGCCAGGTGTTGCACCTCCTCTGCGACCTCAGCCTGGCTGCCGACAACGCTGTGTTTGGTCAGACCGGCCCCAAGGTCGGCAGTTTTGACGGCGGATTCGGGGCGGGTTACCTGGCGCGGGTGGTTGGCCAGCGCAAGGCCCGTGAAATCTGGTTCCTCTGCCGTCGCTATGGCGCCCAGGAGGCTTTGGAGATGGGGCTTGTTAATGCCGTGGTGCCGTTGGAGCAGCTGGAAGCTGAGGGGGTGCGCTGGGCACGGGAGGTGCTTCAGCACAGCCCCACGGCCATCCGTTGTCTCAAGGCCGCTTTCAATGCCGAAACCGATGGCCTCGCCGGGTTGCAGGAGTTGGCCGGCAATGCCACCCATCTTTTTTATCGAACGGAAGAAGCCGTGGAAGGCCGCAATGCCTTCCTTGAGAAGCGGTCACCGGATTTTTCCGAGACAGGCTGGTTACCCTGACGGGCATGCTGCCCCTCCCTCCGCCGGAACCGCTGGCTCTGCTGCAGGCTGCGGCAGCGGATTCCGTTGGGGCAGGCCTGGCATCCATGCCTCAGGATCTGCGCGCGCAGAACAGCCGTCATGTGGTGATGCTGCGCGGCCGTCGCCGGGTGTTTCTGCTCGAGAACGGCAACCTGCGCCATGCGTTTCCAGTGGCCATTGGCATGCCTGGCTGGGAGACCCCCACCGGACGGTTTGAGGTGCTGCAGAAGATCCCGAATCCGGTGTGGGTTCATCCGGTGAGTGGTGAGCGGGTGGAGGAGCAAGGACCAGACAATCCATTAGGAACGCACTGGATCGCCTTCCATCAGGACTGCCTGGGCCGTGATGCCCATGACGGCGAGGCCTGGATCACGATCAAGGGATGCACCACCACGGGGTTCCATGGCACCCCCCACCGCTGGACCGTGGGACGGGCCGTGTCCCATGGTTGTGTGCGGCTTTACAACGAGGATGTGAGTGCCCTGTATCGCCAGGTGTCGCTTGGAACTCAGGTGATGGTTCTCCCCTGACGGATCAGATTCGAGAATTCCCCTTAAAGTCGCCGCGCCAACGCCGATCTGAGACATGCGCATCCTCTTCGCTGCAGCGGAATGCGCCCCGATGATCAAGGTTGGAGGGATGGGCGATGTTGTTGGCTCTTTGCCCCCAGCATTGGCCAAGCTTGGCCACGACGTCCGCTTGATCATGCCGGGCTACGCCAAGCTTTGGAGCCGCCTCAACGTGCCGGCGGAGCCGATCTGGCGGGCCCAGACGATGGGCACGGAGTTCGCTGTCTATGAGACGAAGCATCCCACCAACGGGATGACGATTTATCTGGTGGGGCACCCGGTGTTCGACCCGGAGCGGATCTACGGCGGCGAAGACGAAGACTGGCGTTTCACCTTCTTCGCCAGCGCCGCTGCCGAATTCTCCTGGAACGTCTGGAAGCCCCAGGTGCTGCATTGCCACGACTGGCATACCGGAATGATCCCGGTGTGGATGCATCAGGACCCTGACATCAGCACGGTGTTCACGATCCACAACCTCAAGTACCAGGGTCCATGGCGTTGGAAACTCGACCGGATGACCTGGTGCCCCTGGTACATGCAGGGGGATCACACCATGGCCGCCGCGCTGCTGTACGCCGACCGCGTCAATGCGGTGTCGCCCACCTATGCCCAGGAGATCCGCACAGCGGAATACGGCGAACAGCTGGAAGGTCTGCTGAACTTCATCTCGGGCAAATTGCGCGGCATCCTGAACGGCATCGATCTAGATGCCTGGGACCCTGCAAGCGATCGCTCCTTGCCGGCGAACTTCAGTGCCGATGATCTGTCAGGGAAGGCGGTTTGCAAGAAAGTGCTTCAGGAGCGTATGGGGCTCGAGGTGCGCGAGGACGCCTTCGTTCTTGGCATGGTGAGTCGCCTTGTCGACCAGAAAGGCGTCGATCTGCTGCTGCAGGTGGCTGATCGATTGTTGGCCTACACCGACACACAAATTGTTGTGCTGGGAACCGGTGACCGTGGGCTGGAATCCGGACTCTGGCAACTCGCATCCCGTCACCCTGGAAAGTGCGCCGTCTTCCTCACCTATGACGATGATCTGTCGCGCTTGATCTACGGCGGTAGCGATGCCTTCCTGATGCCGAGCCGATTTGAGCCCTGTGGCATCAGCCAGCTGTACGCGATGCGTTACGGCTCGGTGCCGGTGGTTCGCAAGGTTGGTGGTCTGGTCGATACGGTTCCACCCCATATCCCCGCTGCCGACAGTGGCACAGGCTTCTGCTTCGATCGCTTTGAACCGGTCGACTTCTACACAGCACTGGTGCGCGCTTGGGAGGCCTTCCGTCACCGCGATAGCTGGGTTGAGCTGCAGAAACGCGGCATGAATCAGGACTACAGCTGGGACCGTTCCGCCGTTGATTACGACCTCATGTACAAGGACGTTTGTGGAATCAAGGAACCCACTCCGGATGCTGCCTTGGTGGAACAGTTCTCCCAAGGCCAGGCCGCAGATCCCTCTCGTTCTGAGGAGCAGGCTGAAGAAGCCAGCGCTCCCTCTGAGATGACATCTGCTGGCCTAAATCCCCTGAACCGTCTCTTCGGTCGTCGATCTAGTTGAGTTTGAGCGAGACCGCCGGAGCCGATTCCCAGAAGGGGGAGCCGTCGGGCAATCTTCCGGCTCCCTACGTCAGTCCTTGGCAGGAGTTCGGCCGTAACCTGCAGGCGATGGCTGCCGATCTGCGGCTGCGGGTCCAGGAGCTCTGGCGCCGCAATCGGGAGGGCGAGCTGCTGGTTCCAGGCTTCTGGCCCAGGGATCTGGCCCCCAGCTTCTGGCCGTTGCTGCTGGTGTTGCTGGTGGTGCTCCCGATTGCCGGGCTCCGCTGGTGGCAGGCCCACGCCAGCAAGGATCCCCAACCGGAGCCCGTAGAAGTTTCGCGGCAGTCACCCCTTGAGCTTCCCCTTCCTGAGCTGATTGCAGCACCACAGCTCATGGCGGAGGAGCGATCAACCGTGTCGGACGCTGTGGAATCAGACCTGGCATTGGAGTCTTTGGAGAAGGAAGAACCTCTTCAGCCCCAGCTCAGTTTCGATCCCATCTTCGAGCTGTTTCAAGACATGGCCGCTCCTGAGGGTCTGCTTCGTTCGGCCAAGCCCGTTCCGGCGCAGGATCGTTTGCTTTTGGAGGTGTCTGTTGACGTCTGGGTGCAGATGCCGGCAGGCCAGCGCCAAGCCCTTGCCTCGAGTTGGCTGCAATCGGCTCTTGAGCTCGATTACGCCAGTCTTCAAGTGGTGAATGAACAGGGTGATCTGCTGGGGCGGTCAGCCAGGGTTGGAGGCGGCATGATCCTGTTTGACCTCGGGTTGGTGGGATGACCCTGACGCTGCGTCAGCTGATCGATACCTGGGGGACACCGCAGGGCGGCAGCTTTGACCCCGATGCCACTTTGGGTGGAGTGTGCACCGACAGCCGTCAGCTCCAGGCGGGAGATTTCTTTGTTCCCCTCGTGGGTGAGCGGTTTGATGGCCATTGCTTCCTCGACCAACTGCCTGAATGCAAGGCCCAGGGGTCTGTTGTGAACCGCAGCTGGGCTGAACCGCTACCGCCGGACCTGCTGCATTGGCGGGTCGAGGACACGCTGTTGGCGTATCAGCAGCTGGCCTTGCTGCATCGCCGCTCCATGGACCAACCCCTGGTGGCGGTGACGGGGTCAGCGGGCAAAACCACAACCCGGGAAATGATCCGTGCCGCCCTGGCACCCCTGGGCTCCATCGTCGCCAGTGAGGGCAACAACAACAACGATGTCGGGGTTCCGCTCACCGTTCTGAGCGCCAGCCCAACCGATGCGGCCTTGGTGATTGAGATGGGCATGCGCGGGCCTGGGGAGATCGAGCGTCTCTCCCGATGCACGGAGCCTGATCTGGCGGTGATCACCAACATCGGAACGGCCCACATCGGTCGCCTTGGCAGCCGTGAGGCGATTGCGGCGGCCAAATGTGAAATCACCGCTGGGCTCCATCCGAAGGGAACCGTGGTGATTCCCGCCGGTGATCCCCTGCTGGAGACGGCCTTGGCGGCGGTCTGGTCCGGCCGCGTGTTGCGGGTGCGATTGGTCGACGATCCCGAGGCTGATGCCGATCTGGTTGGTGCTGATCTGTTTGGTTCTGATCTGATTGGTGCCATCGATGGGGATCAGTTGCTGATGGATGGCGATCGTCTCCCGCTTCAGCTTGAGGGGCGCCACAACGCCCGCAATCTGCTGTTGGCCGTGGCTGTTGCCGATCAATTGGGTGTATCTCGCAAGGCGTTGCAGGGGATGCAGGTGATGGTGCCGGGCGGACGCAACCGTCGCCTGCAGCAGGGTGGCTTGACGCTCCTCGATGAGACTTACAACGCATCGCCCGAGGCGGTCTTGGCGGCCCTGGATCTGTTGGCTGCACAACCAGGGCGACGTTTCGCCGTGCTGGGCACCATGCTTGAGCTCGGCGACCGCAGCCTCGAGCTGCATCGTGAGGTGGCCGCACGCGCCGTTCAGCTCGGCTTGGATGGGTTGGTGCTGGTTGATGCCGGTGCGGAGGGGGCGGCGATGGCTGAGGTGGCGGCATCCCTGCCCAACCTGCAGCTGGTGGCCAGTCCGGAAGACGCCGCAGCTCCCCTGTCGGCCTGGCTGGACTCTGGTGATGTTTTGCTGCTCAAGGCCAGCCGCGGCGTGGCTCTTGAGCGGCTGATACCGCTGTTGCCACGCTTCTGAACAGGCTATTCAAAGAAAGCTTGTCCTAGCCCTTTCGTTCGGCCCAACCTTCCTTGGTCATCTGGCGGGCGCGTCCAATCGCAAGTGCGCCATCCCCCACATCTTTGGTGATGGTCGACCCGGCGCCGATGGTGGCCTGTTCGCCAATGGTGACGGGTGCCACCAGCACGGAATTGGCCCCTGTTTTGCTGTTGCTGCCGATCACGGTGCGGTGCTTGTTCACGCCGTCGTAGTTGGCTGTGATCGTGCCGGCTCCCACGTTGACCTTCTCCCCCAGCTCGGCGTCGCCGATGTAGCTGAGGTGGTTCACCTTGGTACCGGCACCCAGCTGGCTTTTCTTCACCTCCACAAAGTTGCCGATGCGGCAGCCATCGCCGACGTCGGCGGCCGGCCGGAGGTGGGCAAAAGGGCCGATCGCAACGTCGCTGCCCACATTGGCCTCTCGCACCACCGAGTGCACCACGCTGACGTTGGCCCCCAAAGACGCGTTCTCCATCAGGCTGCCGGGGCCGATCCGGCAGTTGTCGCCAATCACGCAGCGGCCGCGCAGGTGGGTTTGCGGTTCAATCACCACGTCGCGGCCGAAGCTGCAGCCTTCACTCAGGGTGCAACTGTCTGGATCAATGAAGGTGACGCCTTCGTCCATCCAGTGGTGGCGGAGCCGCTGCTGCAGCAGTGCCTCGCACTGGGCCAGTTGCCGTCGGTTGTTGATGCCGTTCACTTCATCGGCATCGGCCACCTCCAGGTGCATGGCCTTTGGCAGCATCGCCACCGTATCGGTGAGATAAAGCTCCCCCTGATCGTTGTCGGTGCTGAGCTTCGGCAGAACGTTGGCCAGGGCCTTCCAGTTGAAGCAGTAGATCCCTGCGTTGGTGAGGTTGTTGCGGCGTTGCTCATCCGTGCAATCGCGATGCTCAATGATGCTGCTCACCTTGCCGTCGGGATCCGCGAACACACGCCCGTAACCGGTGGGATCGTGGAGGCGTGCCGTGAGCAGGGTGACATCGGCACCGCTCGCCCGATGCTGCTGCACCAGCGCTTCGACCGTTTCGCTCCTCAGCAGCGGCACATCGCCATTGAGCACGAGCAGTTCGCCTTCGAAATGTTCCAGCGCGGGAATCAATTGCTGAACGGCATGGCCCGTGCCGTTTTGGGGCTGCTGCAGAACGAATTCAAGGCCCCCGAGCGGCGCAAGCTGCTGCTCCACACGTTCCGCTTGATGTCCCACGATCAGCAGCCGCCGTTCCGGTTGCAGGTTGCCGGCACTGGCAAGCACCCGTTCCACCAGGGTGGCTCCCGCCAGGGGTTGGAGCACTTTTGGGAGTGCGCTCTTCATGCGGGTGCCTTTTCCAGCGGCCAGAATGGCTACGGCGAGCATGCGGAGCGGGGGGAAGACGGGCGGAATCTACCGGGCTCAGGACGGACTGTCCTTGCGCCAGCGCCTTTGCCAGGCATTGGTGGCTTCGAAGCCGCAATGCTCCTGTTCATCGCGGCGTCGCTCAAGGATGCAATCAGCTGTGGCGTTGCCCTGGGGATCACGAAACGGCACGGCCGCTCGTGTCTGCAGGTGTTCCCACTCCATGGCAGAAAGGGGGCGCCAACCGGGTCCGTCCAGCGGACAGCCGGATTGCGCTGGCGTGGCCAGCGTGCCGCTGCTCCAGCCCACCCGCTCGCCAGGGGCCGGCAGCAGTGAAAACAAGCGCAAGCCTGCTCGCTGCAGGCTGGCCCGCACCGCTGCAGAACGGCTGTAGGTCAGCAGTCGTCCCTGCGGCTCCAGGCGTCGTGCCAGGGCTCCTAGGAATTCCTCGCTCCACAGTTCCGGGCAGCGCTGGGGGGAGAAGGCGTCCAGAAGGATCAGATCGAAGCGAACACGCTCAGGAATCTCCTCGAGCATTGGACGGGCGTCCCCCCAGAGCTGGATCCCTTGGCTGTTGTTCTCCTCCCAGCCGCCTTGGTCGCGGATCGCTTCAAGCTTGGCCAGCACAGGAGCTGGCCAGAGGGATTGGAAGCACGGCTGCCCCAGGGCCTGTTCCAAGGGTCGTCGGTCCAACTCGAGCCCCCACCACTGAACGTTCGGTGCAGCCGCCGGCAAGCCTTCCAGCACGGCGGCGGTGTTGTATCCGAGCCCCAGGCAGACATCCAGGATCCTTATCGCAGAGCCGGTGCTGAAGCGATGAAGCTCCGCAGGCTGGACGAACTTGGCTCGGGCCTCATTAAGAGCTCCCGCGGAGTTGTGAAAAGCCTCCCGGAAATGATCACTGTGCAGGCTGAAGCTGCCATCCGCTGTCGGGTAGACGCGGAGACCGCCAAGGTCAGCAGCGGAGCCGCTCAAGTTCGTCCCAGAACGAGGGATACGACACGGCTGCCGCTTCGCTTCTCGCCAGGCTGGAGTTGCCATCGGCGAGCATCGTTGCGATGCCAAGGCTCATCGCCACCCGGTGATCGGTTTCGCTGTCCAGCACGGCTCCCTTGAGCGGTCGCCCGCCGCGGATGGTCATGCCGTCCTCATGTTCATCAATGTCGGCTCCCATGGCCTTGAGCTGGCGGGCCATCACCGCCAGACGATCGGTTTCCTTGACCCGCAGTTCAGAGGCTCCACTGATCCGACTCTCTCCGTCGCAGAAACATGCGGCGACGCTCAGGATGGGCACTTCATCGACGAGGCGGGGCATGATCTCCTCGCCGAAGTGGAACGGTTTCAAAGGTCCGTGGGTCACCCGCAGGTCGCCGACCGGTTCGCCCGCCACATCTCGGGGGTTGAGCACTTCGATCCGGGCACCCATTTGCTCCAACACTTCAAGGATCCCCGTGCGGGTTGGGTTGAGCCCCACGTTCTCGATGGTGAGATCGGCTCTTGGAATCAGAGCTCCTGCTACAAGCCAGAAGGCCGCTGAGCTGATGTCGCCGGGGACCACAACGTTCTGGCCGCGCAGGCTGGCGCCGGGACGCACGCTGATGTGCCGTCCCATTTCGCCGCCCACCGTCAGATCGGCGCCAAAGGCCTTCAGCATTCGCTCGCTGTGATCGCGGGACTGCGCCGGTTCAATCACCGTTGTTGCGCTTTCCGCCGTCAGGGCAGCTAGGAGCAGGGCCGACTTGACTTGAGCACTGGCCACGGGCGTGCCGATCACCGTTCCTTTCAGCCGTCGCCCTTGCACCGCCAGCGGCGCCAGGTTGCCCCCATCACGGCCGCGCACATCAGCACCCATCGAGGCCAACGGCTGGCCCACCCGACGCATCGGCCGGCGTCGCAGGGAGGCATCGCCATCCAGCACGAAATGGCGACCGTCGCGGCCCGCCAACAGCCCCAGCATCAGTCGCATCGTGGTGCCGGAGTTGCCGCAGTCGAGCACGGCTGCAGGCTCCTCCAATCCATCCAGACCCACGCCCTCAACGGTGACGATGCCTCCGTCGGTGATTGGGCTGATCGTTACGCCCATGGCCCGCAGGCAGGCGGCCGTACTCAGGGGGTCCTCGGCCGGGAGCAGGCCATCAATCGTTGTGGTGCCCTCAGCGATGGCGCCAAACAGTAGGGACCGGTGTGAGATGGACTTATCCCCCGGGACCTTCACCCGTCCCTGCAGGCTGCCTCCGGCCTTGAGCTCACGGGGGTCGTCGAATTGGCCTGTGCCGCTCAAGGTTGCAACGTCGTTCGGCTGATCCTATTGGCCGGTCTTCAGGCCCTGAATCAGTCGGTCGAGGGCATAGCCGAACAGGCTGGGGTCGGGGTCGTCGCTGCCGAGGTCATCAAGCCCTAGCTCCGCCCAGCGGTCGCTGACCCGTTGTTCCAGATCCTCGGGGCGGCTCAGGGGTTCGCCCCATTCGTGATTTTTCTCGGGTCCCACCTTGGTGGTGGCATCGATGGCCAGTCGTCCTCCCAGGCCCAGCTGTTCGCTGGCGAAGTCCAACGTGTCGAAGGGCGTGTTCTCCAGGGTGAATAGATCGCGCTGCGGATCCACCTGGGCCGCGATGGCCCACACCACCTGGCGCGGATCGCGCACGTTGATGTGACTGTCCACCACCACCACAAATTTGGTGTACGTGAATTGCGGCAGGGCACTCCAGAAGGCCATGGCCGCACGCTTGGCCTGCCCTGGGTAGGCCTTGTCGATCGAGATCACCGCCAGCTTGTAGCTGAGTGCCTCCATCGGCAGGAAGAAGTCGGTGATTTCCGGAATCTGCTGCCGCAGGATCGGTGTGTAGATCCGGTTCAGCGCGATGGCCAGCATCGCTTCTTCCTTGGGAGGTCGGCCGCTGAAAGTGGTGAGAAATACTGGATCCCGCCGTTGGGTCATGCAGTGGAAGCGCACCAGAGGTGAGTTCTCCACCCCGCCGTAGAACCCCATGTGATCCCCGAAGGGACCATCCGGCAGCACCTCCCCCGGGGTGATGGTGCCCTCCAGCACCACTTCGCTGTGGCTGGGCACCTGCAGATCGATGGTTTTGCAGGGAGCCAGACGGACCCCCTCGCCGGCGTAGATGCCGGCGAACAGCCATTCACTCAGCTGCACGGGAATGGGTGTTGCGGCCGCCATCACCAGCAGCGGGTGCACGCCGATGGCCACCGCCACCTCCAGCTTCTTGCCCATGGCCGCGGCCTTGCGCAGGTGACGGGCGCCGCCGCGCACGCTCAGCCAGTGCACGGTCATCGTGTTCACCGACTGTTTCTGAAGCCGGTAGACGCCCACGTTCGGGACCCCGGTTTCGGGATCTTTGGTGATCACCAGACCAAGGGTGATCACGCCCCCTGCATCACCGGGCCAAGGCCGGATCAAAGGAATGTTATCGAGATCGACCTCATCGCCGCGGAACACCTGCTGCCGGCAGGGGGGTGTGAGGTCTCGGTCGGGTTTGGCTTTGACCAGGTCCCAGAAGACCCGGGCGAATTGTTTGGTCTCCTGCAGACCCTTGGGAGGTCGGGGTTGCTGAAGCAGGGCAAGGCGTGAGCCCAGCTCCTCCAGCTGCTCAGCCCGTTCGAGACCCATGCTCCAGACCACCCGTTCCACTGTGCCGAGGGTGTTGACGGCCACCGGCATGGACGAGCCAATCACGTTCTCGAACAGCAGGGCTGGCCCCCCCTGGCTCAGCACGCGGTCAGCGATGGCAGCCAGCTCCAGGTCGGGATCCACCGGTGCCGTGATCCGTCGCAGCTGGCCGCGGTCCTCCAGGAGCTTGAGGAAGCCCCGCAGATCTCGGGTGGCCGGACCGGATTGGAACAGGGCCATGGGATGACGGTCTCGGCACAAGCGTTCTCGGTACTGTGTCGCACGCCGGTGTTCAGCGTGGCCATGCAGATCTCCTACTTCCATGTGCCGGCAGAGATGCCGCAGGATCTTCGCCCCGATGCAGCGGTGGTGATTGATGTGCTGCGGGCCACCACCACCATTGCCTGGGCGTTGAACAACGGTGCTGAGGCGGTGCAAGCCTTCGCCAGCCTCGACGATCTGCGGGCGGCGGCGGCGGCGTGGCCCTCCGACGCCCGTCTCCTGCTTGGTGAGCGTGGGGGGCAGATGCTCGAGGGATTTGATCTGGGCAATTCACCCGTCGCTGTGACGCCGGAGCGGGTGGCTAGCAAGCGTCTGTTCATGAGCACCACCAATGGCACCCGTGCTCTGGATCGTGTTCGCGAGGTTCCCCTGCTGCTGACGGCGGCGTTGCCGAACCGCGACGCCGTTGCCCAGCGTTTGCTGGCGAAACAACCCAGCCATGTGGCGATCGTCGGCAGCGGCTGGGAGGGGGCCTATTCCTTGGAAGATTCCCTGGCTGCTGGCGCGTTGGGCCATCGGTTGCTGGAGTTGGATTCAACCGGGAGCAGCGCCGCCAATGACGAACTCACCGCGGCCGTTTCCCTCTGGCGTCAGTGGCAATCCGATCCAGAGGCGTGCCTTCGCACGGCGACCCATGGTCAGCGTTTGATTGGCCTCGGAAATCACGATGCCGATTTCCGCTGCTGTGCGGGTCTTGATCAGCTGAGTGTCGTTCCGACACAGGTCGAACCCGGGGTGCTTCGGGCGGCCTGAGCCTCATTAAAATCCGCTCATCTGATCAGTTCATGTGAGTGACTTCCTGGCGGCTGCTGTCCAGCTGACGAGCGGTCAGGTTCCAGAGCTCAACTTCAATGCGGCTGAAGAGCAGATCGATCTGGCCGCACGCCGTGGTGCGGAACTGATTGGCCTGCCGGAAAATTTCGCCTTCATGGGTGAGGACAGCCGACGGCTTGAGCTGGCCCCAGCGCTGGCTGAGCAGTGCAGTCGCTTCCTGGTGACCATGGCACGCCGCTATCAGGTCGCGCTTCTCGGGGGAGGCTTTCCTGTTCCGGTGGGTGATGGTTCACGCACCCTGAACCGTGCCGAACTCGTCGACCGTGACGGCATGCTCCTCGGCCGTTACGACAAGATTCATCTCTTTGATGTCGACCTGCCGGACGGCAACACCTACCGCGAGTCGGCAACGGTCAACCCAGGGCGGGATTTACCTCCGGTTGTCGACATTCCAGGTCTTTGCAAGGTGGGGCTGTCCATTTGCTACGACGTGCGGTTTCCTGAGCTCTATCGCCATCTCGTCGGTGCCGGCGCAGACCTGTTAATGATTCCTGCGGCATTCACAGCCTTCACCGGAAAGGACCACTGGCAGGTTCTTCTTCAGGCCAGAGCCATTGAGAACACTGCTTATGTGCTGGCCCCGGCGCAGACGGGACTCCACCATGGACGCCGTCAAAGCCACGGACACGCCCTGGTGATTGATCCCTGGGGAACAGTCCTGGCCGATGCAGGTGTCCAGGCTGGAGCAGCTATTGCTCCGGTGAACACCAATCACCTCGGTCACGTTCGAGGCCAGATGCCGAGCCTTCGGCACCGTCAACCGGCGCTGTTCTGAGCGATATGCCTCCAGCGTCGTCCCGGCGGCTGGCCTGGCTTCTGGCAGCGGCCTTGCAGTGCACTGCCTTTACCCAGGCCTTGCCCGCTCGAGCCGCCAGTGCCTTGGCGGCCTGGGCCTTTACTGAAGAGGGGGTCCTCAAGCTGCGAACGAGCCGTAATGCTCGTTTGGAAGCTTTTTTTCAGGCGGCCAGCGATGGTCGTGGCACTCGGGTCTGGATTGACTTTCCTGGGGAGCTGAAGTTCCCGCGGCGGTTGGCGGGTCGGGGTGCCGTCCGAGAAATTCGGTTGGGCAAGCCCCGCTCCGGTGCCACCCGGCTGGTGGTGGAATTCCGGCCAGATGTGGATCTCAACCCCAATGATCTGCGCCTGCGTGGCACCGCTCCTGATCGCTGGGAACTGGTCTTCACTGGCCTCCCCACCAGAGGGTTGGATGATTTTGGCGAAGGTGATCTGACGGGCCGTGCCACGGCCTGGATGCCGCCGGGTGGCTTCCGTCCCACCCGGACGCCGGTCGATCCTTCCGGGCTTCCCACGGTGGCCCGCAACCGTTATCGCATCGTCATCGATCCCGGTCACGGGGGGCCAGACCCGGGGGCGATTGGCATTGGTGGACTGCGCGAAACCAATGTGGTTCTGGATGTTTCGCTGCAGGTTGCAGACCTGCTCCGGGCGCGCGGCGTCGACGTTCGGTTGACTCGCACGCGTGAAGTTGATGTGGACCTGCCGCCGCGGGTGTCCCTGGCGAATCGAACAGGAGCCACCGCCTTCGTCAGCATCCATGCCAATGCGCTGAGCATGAACCGTCCGGATGTGAACGGGATCGAGACTTTCTTCTTCTCGGATCCCCGCTCTGGGCGTCTCGCGTCTTATCTACAGCAGCAGATGATGGCCGTCTCTGCCGGGACACCGAATCGAGGCGTCAGGCGCGGCCGCTTCTTTGTGATTCGACGAACCACAATGCCCTCGGCCCTGGTGGAGATGGGATTTGTCACCGGAGCTATTGATGCGCCGCGCCTTGCGAACGCCGACCATCGCCGACGCTTGGCCTTGGCTCTGGCGGCCGGGATTCTCAACTACCTCAAGCAGGAGGTGCGATGACACCTCAACTTCTGGGATTTTTTGACAGTGGCCTGGGTGGTTTGACCGTTCTCCGCCGAGTGCTCGAACGCCACGGCTCTGTTCCCTGCGTTTATCTCGGTGACACGGCGCGGGTTCCATACGGCAACCGGCAACCGGATGACATTCGTCGCATCGCCGCTGAAGTGGTGGGCTGGCTGCGGGACCAGCAGGTGACCACCGTGGTGATGGCTTGCAACACCACCAACGCGTTGGCGAGGGATGTGGCTGAGGGGCAGGCGGGCGCACCGGTGATTGGTCTGATCGGTGCTGCGGCTGCGATGGTCGAAACCCAGCGTGTTGGTGTGCTGGCCACTCCCGCCACCGTTGCGTCCTCGGCCTACCGGGCCAGCATCGAAGCTCTTCACCCCGGGTCGGTGGTGATTGAGCAGGCCTGTCCTGCATTTGTTCCGCTGATCGAAGCTGGCGATATGCACAGTGAAGACCTGCGCCGAGCGGCGCAGGCTTATCTCGAACCCTTGCTGGCTGCCTCAGTTGAGACGATCGTGTTGGGTTGCACCCATTACCCTTTGCTGGTGCCCCTGTTGCGGCAGCTGCTGCCGGAGTCTGTACAGATCATTGACCCGGCGATCGGAGTGGCCCGTCAATTGGATGCTGTTCTGGGGCCACCGAAACGGATCTCGCAGATTCAAAGCCCGTTTTCGTTGGAGGGTTGCAGCTTCTGTGTCACCGCTGACCCCGATGGGTTTGCGATGCGTGCCACCCCTTGGCTGGGCCAGCGGCCTGCGGTGAGCCTCCAGCTGCTGCAGGGCTGAGCGTGGGGCCACTAGGATCGCGGCGCCGAGGGGAGTCATGAGCACCGTTACCGAGCTACTCCAACCGGTAGAGAAAGACCTTGAAACCCTGCTCGGAGACCTGCGCAGCTTGATCGGGGCAGGCCATCCCATCCTTCAGGCCGCTGCGGAGCATTTGTTCAGTGCCGGCGGCAAGCGTTTACGCCCTGGCATCGTCCTCCTGCTCTCGCGGGCCCTTTCCAACAAAGGAGAGCTCTCTCCCCGTCATCGCCGGCTGGCGGAGATCACCGAGATGATCCACACCGCCTCACTCGTTCATGACGATGTGGTGGACGAAGCATCGACCCGACGCGGAGTGGACACGGTTCACAGCCGATTTGATGCCCGCGTCGCAGTTCTCGCCGGAGACTTTCTATTCGCGCAAGCCAGCTGGCACCTCGCCAACCTCGATGATCTCGATGTGGTGAAGCTGCTTAGCCGCGTGATCATGGATCTTGCGGATGGTGAGGTGAAACAGGGCCTGTATCGCTTTGACACAGCCCAAACCTTTGAGACCTACCTCGAAAAGAGTTACTGCAAGACGGCATCCCTGATCGCCAACAGTTGCCGCGCTGCAGGCGTCCTCAGCGGCTGCTCCGCGTCACAGCTCGACAATCTCTATCAATTCGGCCGTCAGTTGGGCCTGGCGTTCCAAGTTGTGGACGACATCCTTGATTTCACCGGGAACGATCAGCAGCTCGGCAAGCCTGCAGCCAGTGATCTCGCCAGCGGCTACCTCACCGCTCCCACGTTCTATGCCCTTGAAGAGCATCCATCGCTTCAACCGTTGATCGATCGCCAGTTCTCGGAGCCCGGTGACCTGGACAAGGCGCTGGAGATGGTTCGCGCCTCCAAAGCGATTGAACGCACCCGTGAGCTTGCCGAAACCTTTGCCCGCGAATCCCGTGAATCGATCGCTTGGCTGTCGGATTCTCCTGCTCAGCGCGCCTTGATGGAGCTGCCTGACTTCGTCCTCAGCCGTTTGTACTGAGCAGCACTCTCAGATCAACAGCCTCAGATCAACAGCATCCAATCAACAGCCTCAAGACAACAACTTCAGAACAACCCCAAGGCTGTTGATCTCACAGGGATTGGCGTTCAAGTCCGGATCTTCAGCGCCAGTGGTCTTCACCAGCCACACCTGACATCCGGCACCATGCGCCGATTCACTTCCGGCCTGTGAATCCTCAAGGGCCCAGCAGTCCACTGGGTTGAGCCCCAACCGCTGTGCGGCCAGGCGAAAGGGTGCAGGGTCGGGTTTGCCGGCTTCAAGGTCAGGATCATCGCCGTAAACCCGTTCCCGGATCTGCTCGAGCCAGGGGTGCGGGCTTGTTTTGAATGCAACGGCATCGCTGCTGCTGCTGGTGACCAGCGCCATGGGGATGCCCTGGTTGTGGCAGAGCGCCACCAGCTCCTGCGCAGCGGGCATCGCGGCCGCATCCGGGAGCAGGGCACGAACGATCGGCTGTTGCACCGCCAACAGGGCCTCCACACCCACTGGTTCAGCCAGCCATGCATCCACCTGGGCGGCGCAATCGAGTCGGCGTCGGCCCTTCAGCTGCATCAACTGGGCTTCACTGAGATCTGTGCCGAAATGGGCCGCGGCTTCTGACCAACCGCGGCCATGCAGCGGCTCGGTGTCGAGCAGAAGCCCATCCAGATCGAACAGGCAAGCGGCAGGTGGCAGTTTCATCCCGATAGGCGATGCCCAACGCAATCCTTTCGCATCGTCCGCCCCATCGTCCGACGGATTGATACGGGACCTGGATGAAGCGGGGTCTTGCTCCTTACCCTTCGAGGAGATGCACCGCGCAGTCTGCTGTGACCGACTCCAACACCACCATCGAAAGCGTCCTGCAGGAGCAGCGGGTGTTCGAGCCTCCAGCAGACACCTCCGCCAAAGCGCGCATTGGCAGCCTGGAGGCCTATCGGGCCATGGCCGATGCCGCCAAAAACGGTCCTGATGCGTTCTGGGGTGATGCCGCCCGCCGTGAACTCCATTGGTTCGAGCCCTTCCACACCGTTCTCGATTGGTCGAATCCCCCGTTCGCGCGCTGGTTTGAGGGTGGCACCACGAACCTCTCTTACAACTGCCTGGATCGCCATCTCGACGGCCCAACGGCGCAGAAAACGGCCTTGATCTGGGAAGGCGAGCCGGGGGATGTACGCAAGTTCACCTACCAGGAACTGCACGCCGAGGTGTGCAAAGCCGCCAACGGTCTCAAGGCCATGGGGATCGGCAAAGGGGATCTTGTGGCGCTTTACATGCCGATGGTGCCGGAGGCGGCCATCGCCATGCTCGCCTGCGCCCGAATTGGAGCCCCCCATTCGGTGGTGTTCGGTGGCTTTTCCGCTGAAGCCCTCAGGGACCGTCTCAACGATGGCGAAGTGAAAGCGGTGATCACCGCGGATGGTGGCTTTCGCAAGGACAAGCCGGTGTCGCTTAAACCCGCGGTGGATGCTGCGCTTGCCGATGGCGCCTGCCCCTCGGTGACCGGGGTTCTCGTTGTGCAGCGCACCAAGCAGGACGTGGAGATGGTCGCCGGTCGCGATCAGTGGTGGCATGACCTGGTGGAGGGTCAAAGTGCCGACTGCCCCGCTGAGCCGATGGCCAGCGAGGATCGCCTCTTCGTTCTCTATACCTCCGGTTCCACCGGCAAACCCAAGGGTGTGGTGCACACCACCGCCGGTTACAACCTCTGGGCCCACCTAACCTTCCAGTGGATCTTCGACATCCGTGATGAGGATGTCTTCTGGTGCACAGCCGACGTGGGCTGGATTACCGGCCACAGTTACATCGTCTACGGCCCCTTATCCAACGGCGCCACGACGGTGATGTACGAAGGTGCCCCTCGTCCCTCCAAGCCTGGCGCCTTCTGGGAGTTGATCCAGAAGCATGGGATCACGATCTTCTACACGGCTCCCACCGCAATCCGGGCGTTCATGAAGAGCGGCCGGTCCGTTCCCGATCAGTTCGACATGAGCAGCCTCCGCCTGCTCGGCACCGTCGGCGAACCGATCAATCCGGAGGCCTGGATGTGGTATCGCGACGTGATTGGAGGCAATCGTTGCCCCATCGTCGACACTTGGTGGCAGACCGAAACCGGTGGGGTAATGATCAGCCCCCTGCCGGGTGCAACGCCCACCAAGCCCGGCTCCGCCACCCTGCCGCTGCCAGGCATTCAGGCCGACATAATCGATGCGGAAGGCAACAGCTGTGGCGCCGATGAAGGCGGATACCTGGCGGTGCGAGCCCCTTGGCCGGGAATGATGCGCACCGTGCATGGCAACCCCCAACGCTTCCGCGAGAGCTACTGGGAGCACATCCGACCTGCCGATGGCTCCTACCTCTATTTCGCTGGGGATGGCGCCCGCCGGGATGCCGATGGCTACTTCTGGGTGATGGGTCGCGTCGATGACGTGATCAACGTCTCCGGGCACCGTCTCGGCACGATGGAGATTGAATCAGCCCTGGTGAGTCACCCCGCTGTGGCGGAGGCGGCGGTGGTGGGTCGTCCCGATGATCTCAAGGGCGAAGGAATCGTCGCGTTCGTCACCCTGGAGGCTGGCCGTGAGGGCGATGAAGCTCTGGTGAAGGAATTGAGAGTCCATGTCGGAACGGAAATCGGTCCGATCGCGCGGCCGGATGAGATCCGTTGCAGTGACGCCCTGCCCAAGACCCGCAGCGGCAAGATCATGCGCCGGATCCTGCGGGCCCTGGCGGCGGGTCAGGAGGTGAGTGGCGACACCAGCACCCTGGAAGACCGTTCCGTTTTGGATCGCCTCAGGGCTTGATCGCCTTGCAGATGGTTCTGCTTAATTGCCGGATGACCGCCACTCGTTTGGGGTCCTCCGCCCAGTCGCCGATAAAGCTGCGCCGCAGTCCGGCACTGGCCGGGGTGAGGTGATCGCCGGGAAGCTCCAGGGTTGAGCTGGAATCTGAAGGGCGCTGTTTAAGGGCCTTGATCAGATCGCCACTTTGATCAAGCTCATCGCGTCCGAAGCGCACCACCAGATTCCGCTCCTGCTGATAGTGGCGGCTGATCAAGCGAAGCGTCTCGGCTGGACCGGGGCTGAATTCGGTCTCCACCCCCAGCCGCGGTGCCAGTTCACCGAGCAGAGGAATCGAACGGTCGGCGTTGAAGTTGTTGAAGCTCATAGCAACCAGCGCTCTGCTGCCGCGTCCGCCATCGGGGGCCAGCAGGTGAAGCTTGCAACCCAGGCTGTGGCCAAGGCGCAGCGGCGCTGAAAGGGGCCCGCAACGCTCCTCCAGTTGGCGTCGCGCCGAGCGGAAGGCGCTCCAGGCATCGCGGGCCTGGCGTTGATGATCGAACCCCGGCACGTAAGCCCAGGCATGCACGGCCAATCCGTCGGCCACAAGCTCTTCCAGCAGCCTGCGATAGCTGATCTGGGGTGTTGCCGCCAGATAGCTGCCACCAATGAATTCGATCAGTCCAGCGGGTTCGGCTGGTCGCAGCTGCCAGATGGAACCCAGCTGACGCCACTTGGCCATGCTCAACCGCGCAGCTGATTCAGCACCTGTTGTGCCTCCCGAACGTGGGCCGGGCCATCCAACAGGTTGCTGAAGGTGTGTCGGATCACCCCTTCGCCATCAACGATGTAGGTGACGCGACCGGGCACCAGGCCGAGGGCTTTGGGAACACCCATTTCACGCCGCAGGGCGTTGTTGCGGTCGCACAGCAACGGGAAGGTGAGGTTGTGACGGGTGGCGAAACGTCGATGGCTGACGGCGTCATCACCGCTGATGCCCCAGATCTCCGCGTCGAGGGCCGCAAAACTCTCCGCGTTGTCACGGAAGCTGCAGGCTTCGGCCGTGCACCCCGGGGTGTCGTCCTTGGGATAGAAGAACAACACCAACCAACGGCCCTCCACCGAGGCGGGAGTGCGAAGGTCACCGTTCTGATCCTCCAGGCTGAAGGAGGGAAGACGGTCGCCGATCCCGAGGGCCATCCGATTGAAATGAAGAGTGTGAACCTTAGGCAGCAGGCACCTTGCCCGGGGCGGGAGAATCAAGGGCGGGTGGAGACATCGCGCCATGCCTGAACAGCTCAACTTTCTTTCAGGCTTTTCAGAGCCCCAAGCGGCTCCAACGCCGACAGCTCCGCCGGAATCTGCTTCAGCTTCGGTGGCGCCGCCGGATGTGGTGACCGACGCCGAGGCCGAGCGGACTGAGGATTCGCAAGGGGGCTCCCCCTCCACCTTGCTGATCATCGACACCGAAACCTCGGGCTTGGATCCACTGCAAGACCAGTGCCTCGAGGTGGGCTGCATTTTGTTTGATGTGCCGAGTCGCTCGGTGCTGGCCCAGCAATCGTTTCTTCTGCCGGTGGAATCCAATGCGGCAGAGGTGATCAATCGGATTCCCGCCGCCGTCACCCGCCGACCCCAGCCCTGGCAAGAGGCCCTGGTTTGGTTCGAGCATCTGCTGGACGCCGCTGATCTGCTGGTGGCCCACAACGCGGCCTTTGATCGCCAGTGGTTCGGTCTTGGTTCAGTGCCGGCCACCACAACACCGTGGCTCTGCACCATGGACGACATCCGTTGGCCTGCGGAGCGTCAGCTGCGCTCACGGCCGTCTGTGCGGGATCTGGCCTTGGCCTATGGCGTCCCGGTTTGGGCAGCCCATCGCGCGCTCTCCGATTGCATCTACATCGCAGAGGTCTTCGCGCGTTGCGACGACCTGGAGCAGCTGTTGGAGCGTGGCTTGGAACCACGTCAGTTGATGCGCGCCCGGGTGTCGTTCGATGAGCGCCATCTGGCCAAGGCAGCTGGTTTTCGTTGGAACGATCCGATCCAGGGGGCTTGGACCCGTCGCTTGAGTGATCGCGAGGTGGCGGAGCTGGAGTTTCCGGTCGCCCCCGTTGAGCTGGAGGCCGATCGCCTCACCGCCTGAGACTGCGCATTTGCTTCAGCACTCCGAAGGGTCTGGGTGATTTTGCAGAGAGTGCCGCTGGAGGCAGCACGCTGAAGTCATGACGGCTTTTCTGCATCCCCATCAACGGCCGATTCGCTCCCGCCTACGCCAGTGGCAGCAGGTGCGCACCTGGGCGCGGTTGATCCGTGAAGCGGAAGCTCTCTGGCATGTGGACGTGCGTGCCCTGCGACGCATGGGGGCTGTTGAGCTCAGTCAGTTGATTCAGGAGGTTCCCTCCACGCATCGCAAACGTGTGAACCGTTGGCTGCGCTGCTATTCGGTGGCAACGCGGCTCACGGTGATGCCCACAGCCTGAGCATGGTTCCACGACGCGGGAGGATGGCCTTAGTTACATAACGGTCTTGGCACGTCGTCCCCTTGTTCTTTCAAGCCTGAGCGTTCTTGCTGTGGGGCTTGCAGCCTGTGGCGGCAGCTCGAGTGTTTCAGGCCTCAATTCGGCGGGAGCTTCCTTCCCCGCCAAGGTGTACCAAAGCTGGTTCGCTGATCTGGCCGGCTCCGGTGGGACCCAGGTGAATTACCAGGCAGTGGGTTCTGGTGCGGGCCGTAAGGCCTTCATCGATGGAACCGTTGATTTCGCCGCTTCCGACGACCCGATCAAAGAGGCTGACCGCAAGCAGGTGATCCAGGGGGTGGTCCAGATCCCCATGGTGGGTGGAACGATCGCCTTCGGATACAACAAGCCGGGTTGCGAGCTTCAGCTCACCCAGCAGCAGGCTGTGGAGGTGGCCATCGGCCGCATCAGTGATTGGAAGGAGCTCGGTTGTGAAGCGGGCACGCTCACCTGGGTGCATCGCTCGGATGGATCAGGCACCACCAAGGCCTTCGCTGATTCCATGCAGGCTTTCTCACCGGATTGGACCCTTGGCAGCGGCAAATCGGTGAAGTGGCCGGTGGGCGTGGGTGCCAAGGGCAACTCTGGTGTGGCCGGGGTGATTGAGAACCGGGTCGGTGCGATCGGGTACGTGAATCAGTCGTACATCAAGGGGAATGTGAAGGCTGCTGCGGTGCAGAACAAATCCGGTGAATTCCTCAAGCCCTCCGTGGAAGCGGGTGCAAAAGCCCTCAATGGCATTGAGCTCGATGAGCATCTGGCTGGCAAGAACCCCAACCCCACCGCCAAAGGGGCTTACCCCATTGCAACGCTGACCTGGGTGCTGGCCTACAAAACCGGCAACGGTGAAAAAGCCAAGGTTGTGCAGGATGTCTTCAACTACATGCTGAGTGACGCTGCTCAGAACAAAGCGCCTTCCCTGGGTTTTGTGCCTCTGCGGGGCACCATCCTCGAAAAATCCCGCAGTGCGGTGGAGAGCATTCAGCCCTGAACACAAACCATTAACTCGTGAAATCTTGCCCCGGCTTGGATCGCCAAACCGGGGTTTTTTGATGGTTTAAACCGTTTTTGATGGTTCCTTAACCATCGTTAATGTGTGCATAACGACAGGCGGTTTGAGCACCGATTAGGTCTTGGTTGCTTCAGCCTCTTTCCTCTTTCGGTTGTCGTGATGCGCATTGCACAAAAGGCCCTTCTCGCCTCCTCCCTGCTAGTACTCGGGGCAGGCATGTCTGCTTCGGCAGCTCCCAAGCTGAACGGTGCTGGCGCCTCGTTCCCGGCCAAGATTTACCAGCGTTGGTTTGCCGACCTGGCCAAGTCGGGTGGCCCCCAGGTCAACTACCAGGCCGTTGGTTCCGGTTCCGGCCGTAAAGCTTTCATCGACCAGACCGTGAACTTCGGTGCATCGGATGATCCGATGAAGAAGAAGGACATGGCCAAGGTCAGCCGCGGTGTGGTTCAGATCCCGATGGTGGGTGGCACCATCGCCTTCGGCTACAACAAGCCTGGCTGCAACCTCAAGCTCACCCAGGAGCAGGCCGTTCGGGTGGCCATGGGCAAAATCCGCAATTGGAAGGAGCTCGGCTGCAAGCCCGGCACCCTCACCTGGGTGCACCGATCCGATGGTTCCGGAACCACCAAGGCCTTCACCAATTCCATGCAGGCCTTCTCCAAGACCTGGACTCTTGGCACCGGCAAATCCGTCAAGTGGCCCGCTGGCGTGGGCGCCAAGGGCAACTCCGGTGTGGCTGGTCTGATTCAGAACCGTGAGGGTGCGATTGGCTATGTGAACCAGTCGTACATCAAGGGCAAGGTTGTTGCCGCCTCTCTCCAGAACAAGTCCGGGGAGTTCCTCAAGCCCTCTGTGACTTCAGGTGCCCGTGCCCTCAATGGCATCACCCTGGACAAGGACCTGGCTGGTAAGAACCCCAACCCCACCGCCAAAGGCGCTTACCCCATCGCAACCCTCACCTGGGTCTTGGCCTATAAAACAGGCAATGGTGATAAAGCCAAGGTGGTGCAGGACGCCTTCAACTACATGCTGAGCAACGCTGCTCAGAGCAAAGCTCCTTCCCTTGGTTTCGTTCCCCTGAAGGGCGACATCCTGGCCAAGTCTAAGGCCGCTGTGAACAAGATCGGTCAGTGATCTTGGCTTGAATTGGTTTCAATAGCCAAACGTCAAAGGGCCCTCCGGGTCCCTTTTTTATGAAGCTGAATCCCGTATTTGGGATCAAATTTAGAACCTTCTTAACCCAATCTCTCCCGTCTCTTTAATGGGAATCGATGTTTTCCTCAATACAATCTTTGTGGATTCATCGAATTCCATATGCTTGCTACTCCATCCTCTGATCTGTGTTCAACAGCGTTGGGTTTCCAGGCGTTTCTTGAAAGCAGCTATGAAAATCGTAATGTTGTACACGTCACGTCGGGAAGTTTCATTCCACTGCTGAAAAACAGCGTTTGGTTTGTGGTTCGCGGCATGGTGAAACTTGGGGCGGTATCGGTCCACGGCGATGAACTGGTGTTTGGGCTTGCGGGGCCCAATGAACCCTTCGGTGCGGCTTTCACCAACGTTGAGGCCTATGAAGCTGTCGCGCTCACAGATTGCGACTTGCTTTGCTGCAATTTGGCTGAACTCGAGCATTCTCCCCAGTTGGCTCTTGGCTTGGCCAAGGCCATGGCTGCCCGCTACCGCCAGGCGGAGTCGATGTTGGCCTTGCTGGGGTTGCGCCGTGTTGAAGAACGGGTCCGGGGTTTCCTGGAGCTGCTCGCCAAGGACTTCGGCGAGCCCAGTGATGCGGGTTTGCGGCTGAATCTCCGCCTCACCCATCAGGAGATCGCCAGTGCCCTCAGCACCACACGGGTGACCGTGACCCGCGTGTTGGGCCAATTGCGTGATGAAGGGTGGCTTGAGATTGATGCCTCCAGGCATCTCGTGGTGACCCGCACCGGCCGTCGCTAAACCCACAAAAAGAGCCGGCATTGCTGCCGGCTCAGCCCCTGAATTGTTGAGGTTCAGGTGGGGAAACAAGACGGTTGAATCGGAGCGGCGGGATTTGAACCCACGACCCCCACTACCCCAAAGTGGTGCGCTACCAAGCTGCGCCACGCCCCGTCAGATTTAAGTTATCACAGTGCATCCCGGCGTCTGAGTCGCCTGAGCAACCGAGTGGTGAGCTGGTCTCGCGTTGCGGATCCGTAGTGATACAGCCGTAGTTCTGAAGCGGCCTTCCGAAGCTCGGCCAGGGTCATCGCGGCCAAACGCAATTCCGGAAGGGTGCGCCAGGCCCTTGAGCGCATGGGGAGTGTCGAAGGGCCTTTGGCTTGGCCCAGATTCAGGGTCCCATCCGCCAGCCACTCAGGGATCAGCACCACCAGAACGGCAATCAAGCCGTAGAGCTCCACCAGCCCCCGGGGCAGAGGATGCAGTTGACGCTGCTCGGATGGCTCAGGCCGGGCACTCACTGCAGATCGGTGTGGGGTCCCTTTGCATCCACGATCGCACCAAGAGCAAATGCGCTTCTGGGGTGGTGGTCAGATTGCCAATGGTGTCGTCTTGGGCTGAGGAGTCTCTCGCCAAAGCATCGGAGCCTGCTGCTCACGGTGGCGGGAGACACTGCCGATGATCAGGCCGAAAATCAATAGAAGTGTTAGAGCGATGGCCAGGATCACCTGTCGATCAGACCAGGGCTCAGGCATGCCATTGGTTGGGATTTTCACCATCCTGGCCGAACGAACGGGGTTGGGGCTGGATCCATTCAGCCCAGAACGATGGGGCTGTTGTCGGATCGGAGCACGCAGTGACTGACCGACCAGTCGTACTTGTCCCAAACCTGATTCGGCAGTTTGTAGTTGGAGCCTTCGAAGTCGCCGAGCAATGTCTGGGTTGGCATCGCCGAGCAGTAAGGGCGGCTGCCCGGTTTGGCGAGGTATTGCTGGTGATAGTCCTCGGCGAAGTAGAAGGTTTGATCTGCCAGGATTTCGGTGGTGATGGTGCCGTAACCCTTGGCGGAGAGGGCGGCCTGGTAGGCGTCCCGACTGGCCACGGCCTGCTGCAGGTGTTGTGGGTTGAAGGTGTAGATCGCCGATCGGTATTGGCTGCCGGTGTCATTGCCCTGCCGATTGCCTTGGGTGGGGTCGTGGCATTCCCAGAACAGCTTCAGCAGGTCGCTGAAGTCCACAGCCGGGCTACTCCAGACCACGCGCACCACTTCCGTGTGCCCTGTTCTGCCGGAGCAGACCTGGTTGTAAGTAGGTTGCTCTGTTTGCCCGCCCGCGTAGCCAACGGCAGTACTCACCACCCCCGGTAGCCGCCAAAAACCTTTTTCAGCTCCCCAGAAGCATCCGCAGGCAAAGATCGCTTCCTCCTGGTCAGCCATCAGTGGGGCATTAAGAGGTGTCCCCAAAACAGCATGCGTTGCAGGTGAAGAAGATTCAGCGCCGCCGCGGGGAGACAGCCAGGAGGGCAGCATGTTGATTCAGTCGATCAGCCGAGCTTAGGCAGCTGATTCCATGCCGTGATGTCGTTGACATTCCTGCTTCAACATTGTCGGTGCTTTGGCTGGTCAACAACTAAGCCATTATTCGTGCAAGGGGCATTCACAGAACTCTCAGAGATTTATCCCTTAAATGAGGGATGAAAAGCAAGTCGCTAAGGGCTGTACTTGAAACAAGATATTGTTTTCAAAGATGTTCTGCAGGAAGGCGTTTCTTTTGTTGGTGGTGGTTTTGAATTTGAATGTCGCCAGTGCTTAGCCGGCTCAGAGTCAGTTGCAGTGCCTTGAGAATTCGGCTGTTGAAACCATTGAGAATGTGATTAGGGGTGGCGGAAATCTTGTTAGTGGATGGCAAATGGCAAGGAAGCAAGAGGAATTTGACGGTTCAACAAATTGCAGGCAATTGATTAACGGCTTATTGATTAAGGAAAATATTCTGGACAGCGCAACACAGATCGATCGATCAGGTGAAGGTGAAAACCTTGCTCCAAATCAAATGGCTGTTGCCGAAGATTGTGCAACTTGGAATGAGATTTTAATAATGGCTGCTCAGGGGGGGGGCGGTGACGTCGAACTGCGGAAACTCATACATGCGAATTTCAATTGGCAAGTAGTTCGGTTCCGATGAACTTGATCTGACGGGTTTTATCATCAATGAATAAGGCCTATTACGACTATCGGCTTCAATGATTTGCTCAGAGAAGCCCTTCAGAACGTGTTGATATGCACTCGCTTCCCGTGGATATTAGGAAACCTTGGGCTCACCCTCGACCGGATTGAGCTGGATGTGGTTTAGCAAGGTGGTGACGAAGGCAAACAGAAGAAAAGGAAGACTGAGAACAAGAATCAGTCCCACCCCCACAAGAGCAAACACCGGACGCGATGAACCCATTAGGGCAAGGCCAGAGGCCAGGCTGACAAAAATGACAGCCATCCAGGCCAGCACTTGCCCGTAGATATCTCCAAAGGTGAGCGTGCAGCGCACCGCAAACGGGGATCCGCTGGTCATGGAAATAGTTATCGCCCCTACAGCTAAGCCAAGGACTTGGCAATTGTCAGAAACAGCTCGGAGATTCTTCAGGAAGCCATGGCATCCAGCTGTTGAGATGCCTGTTGGCGTTCCCAAAGTCGCTTGTAGACACCAGGCTGCTGAATCAGTGCGTTGTGGTGCCCCTGTTGAACGATGCGCCCGCTCTCCATCACAAGGATGCGATCACAGGCGGCGGCGGCGGAAAGTTGATGGCTGATCATCACGATCGTGCGCTCGTCCTGAGCTCGGATTGAATCGAGAATTGCTGCGGCCGTGTTGTTATCGACACTGGCCAGGGCGTCATCGAGAACCAACACCGGGGATGACATCAGCAAGGCTCGCCCAAGGGCTGTGCGTTGACGCTGACCGCCGCTCAACGTGATGCCGCGTTCCCCAACGATTGTTCCGTAACCATCGGGGAATCCCTTGACGTCATCAGCCAGGCGGGCCTGATCTGCCGCCCGTTCAACCCGTTGATCCGTGGCCTCAGGGTCGCCATAGCGGAGGTTGTCCGCCAGGGTGCTGGTGAACAGAAAGCCCTCCTGGGGAACGATCGCCACATCGTGCCGTAACTCCTGAAGGGGCATTTGGGTCACATCCACCCCATCCAGGAATAGTTGTCCTGGCTCGAGAGGAACCATGCGCCCGAAGGCGCGAGCCAGAGTGGTCTTGCCGCACCCCACAGCACCCACAACGGCCACTAGTTCTCCCGGTTCGATGCAGAAGCTCAGGCCGTTGAGCGTGTTGTTATGGGCACCCTCGTAGTGAATGGTGAGATCACGGGCTTCAAAGCGCCCCCGACGTTGTTGCGTCGGCTGAGCTCGAGCAGGCAAAGGTTCGAGGTCTTTGATCTGCGGCTCGCGCTGGAGTAGCTCTTCCACACGCTCGAGGCTGACCTGTCCGGTTTGAAAGGTGTTGAGCGTGAATCCCAGCAGTGCCGTTGGGAGGACCAGCTGCTCCACGTAAAGGATCAGAGCGACCAAATCACCGACACTGAGTCGGCCGGATTCGAGCTGACCGCTGCCGATGGCCAGCAGCAACAGCACAGACATCGATGAAATTCCCTGCAGAAGCGGGAAAAGGGTGTTCTGTGTTTTCCCCAGACGAATGGCACTGTCTCGGTACCGGCGGTTGCGGACTGCGAAGGCCTCCTGTTCTGACGCCTCTTGCCCATAGATCTTGATGGCTCCGATTCCAGAGAGATCCTCCTGAATCAGATTGCTCAGCGCTGAAAGTTCCTCCTGTTGGGCGCGCTTCTGACGCATCATGCGCCCGCCAAACAGCCGCACTGCGCCCAGCATTACGGGGTAGAGCCCGACAGCGGCCAGGGTTAGCCATGGATCGATGGCCAACATGGCCGGCAGGGTGAGCGCGTAGGCCAGCAGCGTGTTGGTCAGGCTGAGAATCGCGAATCCGAGCAGGCGCCTGATGTTCTCCACATCGCTGGTGGCGCGGCTGATGACCTCACCGCTGCCCTTGCTCTGAATCCAATCGGGTTCCTGCCGGAGCATGTGCTCGAACAGGCGCTGACGCAGATCCACTTCCACCTGTCGACCCACCCCGAAGATGAGTTGGCGCGATGCCAGGCGAATGACCCCCATGGTGCTTGCCAGAAGAACAACCCAGCCCGCCTGACGCAGGATTGCGGTGTAGCTGAATCCCTCCTGCAGCTCATCCACGACGCTGCGCACCTCCATCGGGATCGTCACCCGCAGGATGTTCACCACCACCAGCGTGATGGCTCCCAGAAGAACTGTTCGTCGATGGGGGCGCAGGTAGCGGCCTATCAGGTCGAGACGAAGGACAGCCATGCGAGCTCGTGGGCCCCGTTGGCTCGCCAACCTAGGCATCCGACTTCAACCGCTGGTCGATCGCCGCTCACCTGAGGGATAGTGGAGATGTCCCCATCACCTGGCCCGGCGTGCCTCGCACCCGGGTTTTTTACTGCCAGCCCCCCCTTATCCATGTCCTCAGACACGCGTTCCTGGTCCAGTTGCTTGGACCACCTGCTGCAGGGCAACAACCTGACGTCCGATGAGGCCACCACCCTGATGCTTGCTTGGCTGGCCGAGGAGCTCGAGCCGGTGCAGACCGGGGCTTTCCTCGCTGGTCTGAGGGCCAAGGGAATGGTGGCTGATGAGCTGGCGGCGATGGCGGCTGTCCTTCGCGATGCCTGTCCTCTTCCCTGTGCCCGGCCAGCGCTGGCCATGGTCGACACCTGCGGCACCGGTGGTGATGGTGCAGACACGTTCAACATTTCCACGGCTGTTGCCTTCACCGCCGCCGCCTGTGGCGTCAATGTGGCGAAGCACGGCAATCGCAGCGCCAGCGGCAAGGTTGGCTCAGCCGATGTTCTGGAAGGGCTCGGTATCAACCTCAAGGCACCTTTGAACAAAGTGGTGGAGGCTCTGCCTGGAGCTGGGGTCACCTTTTTGTTTGCTCCGGCCTGGCACCCCGCTCTGGTGAATCTGGCTCCGCTGCGACGCAGCCTTGGCGTGCGCACCGTGTTCAATTTGCTGGGGCCACTGGTCAATCCGTTGCAGCCCCAGGCGCAGGTCCTTGGCGTGGCCCGTCCGGAGCTTCTCGATCCCATGGCCGGTGCTCTTCAGCAGTTGGGATTGACGCGTGCCGTGGTGGTCCACGGCTCTGGTGGTCTCGATGAGGCCTCTCTGGCTGGCCCCAATGCTTTGCGTCTGATCGAATCCGGGGGCATCACAAGCCAGGAGGTCTGCCCTGAAGACTTGGGCCTGACGCGTGCTGGCCTCGATCTGCTGCGCGGTGGCGACTGCGCGATGAACCAGCAGATCCTTCAGGACGTACTGCAGGGGCAGGGATCGCTGGCACAGACGGAGGTGGTGGCCTTCAACACGGCATTGGTGCTCTGGGCCGCGGGTCTTCAAACCGATCTCAGGGCTGCTGCAACACAAGCCGTGATGGTGCTGCGAGAGGGCAAGGCATGGGAGAAGCTTGTCGCTCTGAGGGATGCCCTGTCCGACGGAGATGGACAATGAGTGACTGATGCGCTTCGGCGGCCCTTCGATGCCCGACTCCCCATCAGACAAGGCTTATCTCGTCCTTGCCGATGGCACGGTTCTGCCCGGTGTCGGCTTCGGCCATCGAGGTACAACCATCGGTGAGGTGGTCTTCAACACCGGGATGACCGGATATCAGGAGGTGCTCACCGACCCCTCCTACGCCGGACAGTTGGTGAGCTTCACCTATCCCGAACTCGGCAACACCGGGGTGAATGCTGACGATCAGGAAGCCGATCGCCCCCATGCCCGTGGCGTGATTGCCCGCCAGCTGGCGCCGTTGCCCAGCAACTGGCGTTGTGAACAGCCCCTCGAGGCTTGGATGCAGAGCCATCAACTGGTGGGGATCAGCGGTTTGGACACCCGTGCCCTGGTTCGTCATCTGCGCGAGGTGGGTGCCATGAATGGTGTGATCAGCAGTGATGGCCAAACTCCTGCGCAGCTGTTTGAGCTCTTGAAGCAGGCGCCTTCGATGCAGGGGCTGAACTTGGCGGACCATGTCACCACCCGTGAGCCTTACCAGTGGAATCAGGCCTGCAGCGTTGGCTTTGATCAGCGCTTGCAGCGCCGGAGCGATGCACCGTTCCGCGTTGTCGCCATTGATTTTGGGATCAAACGCGCCATCCTTGATCGCCTGGTCGCCCATGGCTGCGACGTCACCGTTCTTCCTGCAGACACGGATCTGGCCACGGTTCGTACTTATCGCCCGGAAGGTGTCTTTTTGTCCAACGGTCCTGGCGATCCGGCCGCGGTGAGCCATGGCATTGCTCTGGCCAAGACCCTCTTGGAGGAGCCGGATTTACCTTTGTTCGGGATTTGTCTGGGGCATCAGATCCTCGGTCTGGCCCTTGGCGGTGAGACCTTCAAACTGTCCTATGGCCATCGCGGTTTGAATCACCCCTGTGGAACCACGGGGCAAGTTGAGATCACCAGTCAGAACCACGGCTTTGCTCTCTCCGCTGATTCTCTGGATTCCTCCAAGATTGATGTCACCCACTTCAATCTGAACGACCGCACTGTCGCTGCCATTGCTCATCGTCACAAGCCTGTTTTCGGGGTCCAGTACCACCCGGAAGCCAGTCCGGGGCCCCATGACGCGGACCATCACTTCGCCCGCTTTGTGACGCTGATGGCCGATCGCCGTTCATGAGGTGGTAGCCCACGCTCAGCATCACTACACTTCGTGCCGATGATGCCTGGGGGGCTTGATCCCATCAGCGAACTGCAGCGACTGACCGTCTCTCTTCGGGGCGGATTCGAACAGAAGGATGGCTGTTTGGTGTTTCATTTCACTGGCCAGCTGGATGCGTATTCCGAGAAGCAGTTCACGGAGTACGTGGCCGATGTCTTGAAAGCCAACAAGCTTCCGGCTGTTCTTGACCTCAGCAAGATCGACTTTCTTGACTCATCCGGCCTCGGGGCCTTGGTGCAGTTGGCCAAGCAATGCACAGACGCCAAACGGTCGTTTCTGTTGGTGGGAAACACCAGGGTGACGCAGACGATCAAGTTGGTTCGGCTTGAGGAGTTCCTTCATTTGGTGGAGGATCTGCCGACAGCTTTGAACCAGTTGGCCGCTTGAGCGACTGGATTCGCAAGCAATCTCCCCGTGGCATCAACGAGCAGTTGGGCCCATTACAACTGGCTTGGATCGGAGACGCCGTTTGGGAGCTTCATCAACGTCTGCGTCATGGAGTCAGACCAGGTCGCTCCGACAACCTGCATCGGGCTGTTGTTGCTGACGTTCGTGCCGATGCCCAATCCCGTTTTCTGACTTGGCTGGAAGACCGTCAACTCCTGGATGCTCAGGAACTTGATCTGGTCCGTCGGGGCCGCAACAGTGCAGGCCGTGGTCCGCGGCGCTCAGAGGCTGCTGTCTATGGAAGGGCCACGGGGTTTGAGACAATGGTGGGCTGGCTGTTTCTGAACAATCCAGCCCGGCTTGCTGAGCTCTTCGATCACCTAGAGCAAGCCGGATCCAACCCATAACGTTGCCTCGCAAACCATGAGCCCTCGCTTTGAACGCCGCTCCAGCGGCCCATCCCGCGATGGCCGTTCGGGGCCAGGAGGGAGTGGGAGTGGCCGACCGCCAGGGGGCAGGCCGCCCAGTGGACGGCCATCCGCTGGCCGTTCCTCGATGGGCCGGTCCGGGAACGGTCGGCCCATGCCCAGCAATCGCCGTTCCGATGGCGGTCGTTCCCCCTACGCCAAAGCTGGGCGTGATGGCAGCGGTTATCGCGATAAACGCAGTCCAAGGGATGGTGGCTGGGAGCGGTCGCGGGATGGCGATCGATCCGGAGAACGCTTCGGAGATCGACCTAGCAATCGATTCGGAGATCGCCCCTCAGACCGATCTCGCGATCGATCCGGAGAACGCTTCGGAGATCGACCTGGCAATCGATTCGGAGATCGCCCCAGAGAGCGCTTCGGAGATCGCTCCCGTTCCTTCGACCGAGAGCCGAACACCTTTGGTTCGGAGTCTCAGAACGACCGCTCCGGCCCCGGACGTTTTCGGGACAGAAATGATCGTTATGGCGATCGGCGTCGCTCCGGGGATGAACGGCGTCAGCCGTCCCAGCGCTCCCGATCGCGTCACGACGATCGCCGTTCCCAGCGACCGGATGCAGCACCGGAGGCCGCAGCGGCCACACCCCCAGCGGATGATCTGATTTGGGGGCGTCATGCCACCCAGGCCGCGTTGGAGGCAGGGCGGCCCATCCATCGCATTTGGTGCACCGCGGAGATGCGCAGTGCCTCCAAATTCCTCCAGCTTCTGCGAGAGGCCAAGGCGTCTGGCGTTCTCGTGGAAGAGGTGACCTGGGCTCGGCTTGGACAGATCACAGGCGGTTCCGTTCATCAGGGCATTGCTCTACAGACGGCGGCGGCGGAAACCCTTGATCTCGAAAGCCTTATTGAGGGCTGCTCCGATCTGGGGGAACCCCCCCTGCTGGTGGCTTTGGATGGTGTCACCGACCCCCACAACCTCGGGGCGGTCGTGCGTTCTGCTGAGGCCATGGGCGCTCATGGCGTGGTGATTCCCCAGCGCCGTAGTGCTGGGTTGACGGGCTCGGCTGCCAAGGTGGCTGCCGGTGCCCTGGAACACTTGCCGGTGGCGCGGGTGGTCAACCTCAACCGGTCCCTGGAAAAGCTCAAGGATGCTGGCTACAGGGTGGTGGGCCTTGCGGCCGAAGGGGATGTGACCCTGACGGATGTCGATCTCAGTGGTCCGATGGTGCTGGTCACCGGATCAGAGGACCAAGGCTTGTCTCTGATGACGCGGCGTCATTGTGATCAGTTGGTTCGCATTCCGTTGCGGGGCATCACTCCCAGCCTCAATGCCTCCGTTGCCACAGCGCTTTGTGTGTACGAAGTGGCACGACGCAACTGGATGAAGGACATTCACGGTCAAGCTCCGTCTCCGCCGATTCGGCGGCCTCAGCTTGCGGGTACTGAAACCTCTGTCGAGACATCTGAACCATCTCAAGCGTCTGAAACTGCTGAAGCTTCTGAGGAGAACGCCCCTGAACAGCGGATTGAGCTGGACCTGAATCCGTCTCAACCAGCGGCTGGGCTCCAATTCGATCAGAACATCCAGTTATCTCCCTGAAAACAGCGCGGTTTTGCCGTTTCTCTGGGCACAATGCCCAGAGAAACGGCTGTTCTAATGAGCCCCCTGATTCGGCCGCTGCGCAGTCTTGCCAATGGCCTCGGGTTTGCCTGGTGGGCTCGGATCCAGACATCAGGTCCCGATGTGACCTACTGGTTCGGTCCGTTCATCACCCGCAACGGGTTGGAAAGCGAGCTCGGTTCATTCCTGGACGACGTCAACTCGGAGCAACCCCAGTCGATCAGTCACTCCCTGCTGCGGACCAGACGCTCCGAGCCTCTCACCATCACAGCTGAGGGCTGATCCTGCGGCTGATAGCGTCCTCCCTGCAATGGATCGCAGGGACATGACGATCAGCGCGTGGCGTCAGCAACTGCAGAGCGGTGAGATTTCCTCCCGTGAGCTCGTTGATCAGCACCTCAAGCGGCTCGAAATCTCTGAGCCATCGCTGAATGCCTTTGTTGAGGTGACTGCCGAGAAGGCCCGTGTTGAGGCGTCTCGCATCGATGAAGCCCGAGCCGCCGGCGAGAACCTTGGCCCTTTGGCTGGATTGCCGCTGGCGATCAAGGACAACCTCTGCACTAAGGGTGTCCGCACCACCTGCTCCAGCCGCATGCTCGAGCAGTTCGTGCCTCCCTACGAATCCACAGTGACCGAACGGCTTTGGCAGGCCGGCGGTGTGCTGGTTGGTAAGACGAACCTCGATGAGTTCGCCATGGGCGGCTCAACGGAAACGTCGGCTTTTGGTGCGACTCAGAATCCCTGGAACACCGGCCATGTGCCGGGCGGAAGCTCCGGTGGCAGCGCTGCTGCCGTTGCCGCCGGCAGTTGCGTCGCTTCGCTCGGATCCGACACCGGTGGCTCCATTCGGCAACCGGCCTCGTTCTGTGGTGTGGTGGGTCTCAAACCCACCTACGGCCGTGTAAGTCGCTGGGGGCTGGTGGCCTTTGCCAGTTCCTTGGACCAGGTGGGGCCCTTCGCAGGCAGCGTTGCTGATGTGGCTGAACTGCTCCAGGTGATCGCCGGGCCCGACCCCCGCGATTCCACCTGCCTGGATGCGGATGTGCCGGACTTCAGTGCCGGCCTGAATCAGCCCATTAAGGGACTCAAGGTGGGTGTGATCAAGGAGTGCTTCGACGCCGAAGGTCTCGATGCTGAGGTCAAGGCTTCGGTGCAGGCCTCTGCTGCGCAGCTGGAGGCTCTGGGGGCTGAACTGGTCGAGATCAGTTGCCCCCGGTTCAACGACGGCATCGCCACCTATTACGTGATCGCGCCCTCCGAGGCCTCCGCCAATTTGGCGCGGTACGACGGGGTCAAATACGGCTTTCGTGCAGAAGATGCCGAGAGCCTTGCCGCGATGACGGCGCGAAGCCGTGCTGAGGGATTTGGCGCGGAAGTGCAACGGCGGATCCTGATTGGTACCTACGCCCTCTCCGCCGGATACGTCGATGCCTACTACAAAAAGGCGCAGCAGGTGCGCACCCTGATCCGGCGTGATTTTGATGCTGCCTTCCAGAGTGTGGATGTGCTGCTCACGCCAACAGCACCATCCACGGCGTTCAAGGCTGGCGCCCACGCCGATGATCCCCTGGCCATGTATCTGGCCGACTTGCTGACGATTCCGGTCAACCTCGCCGGGCTGCCGGCTATCAGTGTTCCCTGCGGTTTCAGTTCTGCGGGTCTGCCGATCGGGATGCAACTGATCGGCAATGTGTTGGACGAACCGCGTCTGCTCCAAGTTGCTCATCAGTACGAGCAGGCGGCACAGGTCTTCGCTTCACGCCCGGAAGCAGCGCTGGTCCCCTGATTTCCGCCACATGTGGGGTGTTGTGTTCCCCTTGAGCACTGGATCTTGCGTTGGGTCCTAATCTGACCCCATGGCATTCGTCCCTCTCCACAACCACAGCGACTACAGCCTTCTGGACGGGGCGTCGCAGTTGCCGGCAATGGTGGAGCGGGCGAAGCAGCTGGGAATGCCTGCGATCGCCTTGACCGATCACGGCGTGATGTACGGCGCCATCGAGCTGCTGAAGCTCTGTCAGGGAACGGATCTCAAGCCGATCATCGGCAACGAGATGTACGTGATCAACGGCTCCATTGATGATCCGCAACCCAAGAAAGAGAAGCGTTATCACCTGGTGGTGCTGGCCAAAAACGCCACGGGTTATCGCAATCTGGTCAAGCTCACCAGCATCAGCCACCTGCGGGGGATGCGGGGGCGCGGCATCTTTTCCCGTGCCTGCATCGACAAGGAGCTGCTGAAGCAACACAGCGAGGGATTGATCATCGCCACGGCTTGCCTCGGTGGTGAGATTGCCCAGGCCATTTTGCGTGGTCGGCCCGATGTGGCACGCAAGGTGGCGGCCTGGTATCAGGACGTTTTTGGCGAGGATTACTACCTCGAGATTCAGGACCACGGATCACCGGAAGACCGGATCGTCAATGTTGAGATCGTCAAAATTGCAAAGGAGCTCGGCATCCAGATCGTTGCAACCAACGATGCCCACTACCTGAGCAAACAGGACGTTGAAGCCCACGACGCGCTGCTCTGTGTGCTCACCGGCAAGCTGATCACCGATGAGAAGCGACTGCGCTACACCGGAACCGAATACATCAAAACCGAAGAGGAGATGGGCCTGCTCTTCGGAGACCACCTCGAGCCTGAGGTGGTGCAGGAGGCGATTGCCAACACCGTCAGGGTGGCCGAGAAGGTGGAGCCCTACGACATCCTCGGGCGCTACCAGATGCCTCGCTTCCCGATTCCCGAGGGCCATACCCCCGTCAGCTACCTGAGGGAGGTAACGGAGCAGGGACTGCGGGATCGGCTTGAGCTTGGCGTCGATGCTCCCCTTCCCGATGAGTACGCCGAGCGCATGGGCCATGAGCTCAAAATCATGGAGCAGATGGGATTCCCCACCTACTTCCTGGTGGTCTGGGATTACATCCGTTTTGCACGTGAACAGAACATTCCCGTCGGTCCGGGCCGGGGCTCAGCGGCTGGCTCCCTGGTGGCCTACTGCCTTGGGATCACCAACATCGATCCAATCACCAACTGCCTCCTGTTCGAGCGCTTCCTCAATCCGGAACGCAAGTCGATGCCTGATATAGACACCGACTTCTGCATTGAGCGCCGTGGTGAGGTGATCGACTACGTCACTGAGCGCTACGGCGAAGACAAGGTGGCGCAGATCATCACCTTCAACCGGATGACATCAAAGGCGGTTCTGAAGGATGTGGCCCGGGTGCTCGACATTCCCTACGGCGATGCCGATCGTCTGGCGAAGCTGATTCCGGTGGTTCGCGGCAAGCCCGCCAAGCTCAAGGCGATGATCGGCGAGGAGTCACCCAATCCTGAGTTCCGCGAGAAGTACGAAGCCGATCCAACGGTGAAGCGTTGGGTGGACATGGCGATGCGGATTGAAGGCACCAACAAAACCTTCGGTGTGCATGCGGCTGGTGTTGTCATCGCCGCTGACCCCCTGGATGAGCTTGTTCCCTTGCAGCGCAACAACGATGGCCAGGTGATCACTCAGTACTTCATGGAAGACGTGGAATCCATGGGACTGTTGAAGATGGATTTCCTGGGGTTGAAGAACCTCACGATGATCGAAAAGACCCTCGAGTTGGTGGAGGTGAGCAGCGGCACTCGTGTCGATCCCGACAAATTGCCGCCCCAGGATGAAGAGACCTTTGCCCTTCTGGCGCGAGGGGATCTTGAGGGGATCTTCCAGTTGGAATCCAGCGGAATGCGGCAGATCGTGCGTGATCTCAAGCCGTCATCCCTAGAAGACATCTCATCGATCCTTGCCCTTTATCGACCCGGTCCTCTCGATGCTGGATTGATTCCCAAATTCATCAACCGCAAGCACGGCCGGGAGGCGATTGATTTCGCCCACGCGATCCTGGAGCCGATCCTGTCGGAGACCTACGGGATCATGGTGTATCAGGAACAGATCATGCGGATCGCGCAGGATCTGGCCGGCTATTCGCTGGGGCAGGCAGACCTGCTCCGGCGGGCGATGGGCAAGAAAAAAGTTTCCGAGATGCAGAAGCATCGAGGCATCTTCGTTCAGGGTGCTGGAGAGCGCGGCGTTGATGAAAAGGTCGCCGACGAGCTGTTCGATCAGATGGTTCTCTTCGCTGAATACTGCTTCAACAAGAGCCATTCCACGGCCTACGGCGCCGTCACCTACCAAACGGCCTACCTGAAGGCGCACTACCCGGTGGCCTACATGGCCGCCCTGCTCACGGTGAATGCAGGCGCTGCCGACAAGGTGCAGCGCTACATCTCCAATTGCAATGCGATGGGGATCGAGGTGATGCCCCCGGATGTGAACGCCTCCCTCACCGATTTCACCCCCAATGGCGATCGGATCCTGTTCGGACTCTCCGCCGTTCGAAATCTTGGTGACGGTGCGATTCGTCAGCTAATCGCTGCCCGCGACAGCGATGGGCCCTTCCGTTCCCTGGCGGATCTGTGCGACAGGATCCCGTCTTCGGTGCTCAACCGCCGTGGCCTGGAATCGTTGATTCACTGCGGCGCCTTGGATGCCATGGACCCGCAGGCCAATCGTGCCCAATTGATGGCCGATCTTGATCTGCTGCTCGACTGGGCCTCGTCACGGGCCAAAGACCGCGACAGCGGCCAAGGCAATCTCTTTGATCTGATGGCCCCTGCAGCAGATGACGATGGGCCGGCGGATCTCAGTCACGCACCCAAAGCAGCACCGGTGCCGGATTACCCCCCGACGGAAAAGCTCCGTCTTGAAAAAGACCTGGTGGGCTTCTATCTCTCAGACCACCCCCTCAAACAGCTGACGCCCTCCTCGAAGTTGCTGGCGCCCATCGGTCTGGGATCCCTTGAAGAGCAGCCTGACAAAGCGAAGGTGAGTGCCATTGCAATGGTGGCTGAGATGCGCCAAGTCACTACCCGAAAGGGCGATCGCATGGCGATTCTCCAGCTCGAGGACCTCACCGGAAGTTGCGAAGCCGTGGTCTTCCCCAAGAGCTACGCCCGCCTCGCGGATCACCTGATGGCCGAAGCTCGTTTGCTTGTATGGGCAGGAGTGGATCGGCGTGATGAGCGCGTGCAGCTGATCATCGACGATTGCCGCGCCATTGATGAGCTCAATCTGCTGCTGGTTCAGCTCCCCTCCGATCAGGCCAGCGACATCGCCATTCAGCACAAGCTGCGGGAATGCCTGAACCAACATCGCCCCGAACGGGATGAGTTGGGGGTCAAGGTGCCTGTCGTCGCCGAGGTGCGTCAAGGCGACACCGTTCGCTACGTGCGACTCGGTTCTCAGTTCTGCGTCAGAGACGTCGATGCCGCGATCGAGTCGCTGCGCACTCAGGCCTTTGAAGCTCGCAGCAGCGACCGTTTGGTGCTCTCCTGATCGGGCGTTCAGGGAAAAACGATCAGGACTTTGAGTCCCTCTGTTGCTGCTTTTGGGCCTGGATCGACTCCTTCATCCGCTGAACGTTCGGCTTGAAATTCTCGAAGCCCAGAAGTGAACCGGGTTCTGGATCCCAGCTGGCTGTTAAAACTCCAACGCTGAGCCCCACCAGTCCCAAGAGGAAGAACAGGCCGGAGCCCGTCAGCGTGAGACCTGGCGGAATATCGGCGATACCGCGGGTCACGATGAAATAGCTACCAACAAAAACTCCCATCCCAGCGAGGGACGGGAGTCCTGTGAACACAGCAACACGGCGTGCCATCCGATTGGCCACGTAGCGGGGAATGGCTTCCTGTCTGGGAGCCCCCGAGGCAGGCTTGCTTCCCTTCCCAGACCCCTTGGGCTCGAAGGGAAGGGCGTTGCGTTGCTCAGCCATGGGGCAGTTCGATCAGCCGCGGATGCCCAGTTTGGCGATCGTCTCGGCGTAGCGCTGTTCGCTCTTGCTGCGCATGTAGCTCAGCAAGCGCTTGCGGCGGCCAATCATCTTGAGCAGCCCCTGACGGGAGGAGTAGTCATGGATGTTGTTCTGCAAGTGGCTGCTGAGACGGTTGATCCGCTCACTCAGCATGGCCACCTGGACCTCGGCCGAACCGGTGTCGGTGCCGTGGGTTTGGTGGGTGTTGATCAGCTGCTGCTTCTCGGTGGTATCAAGCGACATGCGCGGGGGGCGGCCCTGTCAGTGCAAACAACCAGCTTACCTTCGCGAGGGACGGCTCAGGCTGATTCACGGCTCAGCCATTGGAGGCAGCTCCGCAGCCAGGCGTCCTGGTCGTCTCCGGGTGGTGGCGGGCCGTCCGAACCCTCGGCGATGGCACGGATGGCCCGACGAATTTCGAGATCGTCGTACCCCAGCATTGAGAGGGTGGCTTCGACATCGGCCCCGCTCTCCGGCATCCGCTCAGAGCTGATCCCTTCCGCCAGCGATGGGGCTGGATCCACGCCAGCGAATGCCGCAATGGAGGCCCTGAGTTCCACGGCGAGGCGCTCGGCTGTGCGCTTGCCGATGCCCTGTGCCTTGCAGAGCCGGCGCAGATCACCGCTGCTGATCGCTTCCACCAGTTCCTGGGGCTTGCATTCCTGCATCAGGGCCAGACCCGCCTGGGGGCCGACACCACTGACGCTGATCAACAGCCGGAACAGATCCCGCTCCTCACGCAGGGGAAAGCCGTAGAGGCTGCTGCCGTCCTCTCGCTGCACCTGATGAATCCAAAGGTTCAGGTCGCCATCAGTAGGAAGGTTGTGCTGATGCCGTTCTGTTAGGTGCACCTCATAACCGACACCACCACAGAGCAGCAGAACGCCGCTACGGTTGCCCTGAGTCCAGCACTCCATCGGTCGTCCCTGCAGCCAGCCGATCATGGGGAGAGGTTTCAACCGCGTCATGTTGCCGCAGCTGTCATTGCCTGTCTCTGGTTTCAAGCGTGTCTTGCAACGCTTGCTTCAGACGCTGTGCGTTCTGTCGATCGTGGTTTCTTTGACGGCATGCAATGGATCCCAGCCGCCACGCGCTCTCCTCAATGAAGCGCTGGCCTTGCAGATACAGCTCACCCAGTCGGCCATTGCCAGCTCCCTGGACCTCACCCCGATGCCCATCGCCCCCAGCGTTAGCCGTGTGCGGGTTGAGGATCAGGAAAGCTTCGCCCTGGGTGACGAGCAGGGCCTGAGGATTTCAGGTCGGTTCGATTGGCAGTTGCCCGGAGACCGTGTCCAGGTGGACAGCCCGTTTGAGCTGTTTCTGCAGCGGGGCTCCCGCGGGCAGAGTTGGCGTCTGGCTCGCCCCAAGGGCGGATCCGACGATCTTCAGACCTGGCTCACCTATCCCTTGGGTCTGGACAAGGCCTGATGTCTAACTTCGCGCCGACAGGCTGACCAGGGTGGCGGCCAGCACCAGCATCCCCCCACCCACCTGCCAGGTATTGATCGATTCAGCAAACCAGAGCCAGCCCCAGCCAGCGGCGAAGACCACCTGCACGTAGTTGATCGACGTGGCTCGGGCGGCGGGCAGACAGCGCAGGCCTTCGGTCACCCAGATCTGGCCCAGCTGGGTCATGACACCGACCCCCAGAAGCCAGAACCATTCGTTGCCCTGGGGCCACACCCCCTGATGCAGCACCCAGGGCAGGGTCAGGGGCACCGAGATCATCGGGAAATACATGATGATCACGAGCGGGTGCTCGGTTTCCGACAGCCTTCTCACGCTGACGTAGGCCAGGGCGGTCATCAGAGCGCCTGCAATACCGATCAGTGCAGGGATCAGCTGAGCAGGTTGTGCTGTTCCCGTGAGCCATTGCGGCTGCACGACAAGCGTGACGCCGATCCAGCCCAGCAGAACCGCTGCACTGATGCGTCGGCGCAGGGGTTCTCCCAGCAGCAGTAGCGCCGCCAGGGCCGTGAAGGTGGGGTAGGTGTACTGCAGCACTGTCGCCGAAGCGAGCGGCAACTGGTCAATCGCCTCGAAGAAGCACAGCAGGGCCAGGCTGCCGAGCACCCCACGGGCCACCAGTAGCCCCCGTCGATGGCCCCAGGGAGAGACACCAGCGAGGCGCAGACCCACGGCAGTCAGGACGATGCTGATCAGGGCACGGCTCAGCACGATTTCCGCCACCGGGAGACGACTGTTCAGTTGCTTGACGCAGACCGTCATCAGGCTGAAGGCCAGGGAGCTGAGGATCAGGGCCCGACTGCCCCGCACCGATTCACGCTTCCACCAGGGTTGTGCGTTCTGCGGTTCGGCCATGGGTGTTCTGATGACGGGGTGCACGGAACCCTGCGACTTCGCAGAATGGACCGATGGTGAATGCCCGCCTGCACCCAAGAACGATCGAGGCCGTCAAAGAACGGGCCGACATCGTTGATGTGGTGGGCGAGCACGTGGTGCTCAAGAAGAAGGGACGGGAATTCGTCGGGATCTGTCCGTTCCATGACGACAGCAAACCGTCGATGACGGTGTCTCCCGCCAAGCAGTTCTACTACTGCTTCTCCTGCGGTGCCGGGGGCAACTCCATCAAGTTTCTGATGGAGTTCCAGCGGCAGAGTTTCAGCGATGTCGTGCTGGATTTGGCGCGGCGCTACCAGCTGCCGATCGAGACGGTGGACGGACCGCAGCAGGAGCGGCTGCGGCAGCAGTTGTCCCGCAGGGACAAGCTGCAACGGGCCCTTGCCCTGGCCGCCGGCTGGTTTCGCAGCCAGTTGATGGCACCCACGGGTGCTGAGGCCCTCAAATATCTCAGTGAGTCCAGAGGGCTCAGCCCTGCCACCCAGGAGTCCTTCCAGCTCGGATACGCCCCGGATCAGTGGGATGGCCTGCTGAAACATCTGCAACAGGTGGAGGGGCTGGCGCCTGAGCTTCTGGAGGCGGCTGGTCTGGTGGTGCCCCGCAAGGGTGGCAACGGTTTTTATGACCGCTTCCGCCATCGGGTGATGGTTCCGATCCATGACCGTCAGGGTCGGGTGATCGGTTTCGGGGGGCGCAGTCTTGATGGCAGCGAACCGAAGTACCTCAACTCCCCCGAGACCGAGGTGTTCGAGAAGGGAAAGCATCTGTTCGGCCTCGACAAAGCCTCCAGTGCCATCCGCAAGGACGACAGGGCCGTGGTGGTGGAGGGCTATTTCGATGTGATTGCCCTGCATGCCGCCGGCATCACCAATGCCGTGGCGTCGTTGGGCACGGCCCTGAGCAGTCAGCAGATCACCCAGTTGTGCCGCGTCAGCGACAGCAAGCGGATCGTTCTGAATTTTGACGCCGACGGCGCTGGCGTTCGAGCGGCCAATCGGGCCATCGGCGAGGTGGAGCAGCTGGCGATGCAGGGCCAGCTCGAGCTGCGGGTTCTGCACCTGCCGTCCGGGAAGGACCCCGATGAGTTCCTCAAACAGAACGGGGCCGGCGATTACCGCGCCCTGCTGGATCAGGCCCCCCTCTGGCTCGACTGGCAGATCGAGCAGGTGCTGGAGGAGCGCGATCTCAGCCGGGCCGATCAGTTCCAGCAGGCGGTGACAGCCCTGGTTGGGCTGCTGGGCAAATTGCCCCAGTCCGCCGTGCGCACCCATTACCTCCAACGAGTGGCGGAGCGACTCAGTGGTGGCCAGGGACGGCTGGCGCTTCAGCTGGAGGACGATCTGCGCCAGCAGGTGAAGGGCCAGCGTTGGCATGGGCGCTCCAGCCGTCACGAGCAGCCCGGCGAATCCGGTCAGCGGGAGCGTTGCGAGGCAGACCTGCTGCGGCTGTATCTGCATTGCCCACGCCATCGGGCCACGATGCGCCAGGAACTGCGCAAGCGGGAACTAGAGGATTTCGCCATCCCCCATCACCGCCATCTGTGGGCGGCCATCACGGATCTTGAGGAGACCAACCTGGGAGAGGGACGGTTGGAGGCGATCAGCCGATGCGACGACGATGGCGAGGGCCTGGATCTCATCGACCTGCCGCGGCTCCTTACCGATCAGCTCTTGCTGGAGAGCAGCGCGCTGGTGTCTCGCCTCACTCCACTTCTGGAGCCTGGTGAATTGCAGCGTGTTGCCTTGGCGGAGCCGCTGGAGCAGTTACGAGGGATTGTGGCTTTGTTGGAGCGACAGAAAAGCCTGAAGCGCTGCCGGCACCTGCTGGAGGCCTGGGGCGGCCAGCGTCTGCAGACGCTGGAATCCTGCATTGCTGTCCTGATCGATCAGGACGCGTCGTCAGAGCAGAACAACGTGGATATGGAACTGCGGATTCAGGCCCTCTTCGATGACCTCAACCGTGATGCTCTGCGCTATCAGGAGCTTTATTACACCGAGAGAAAACACATCGGCCATCTGGATCAGCAACGTTGCGCGAGTTACACCGTTGCGGTCGACTCCCCTGCTGCGGAGACATCAGGGGATGCGGTTCCTCCCGCCGCCTGAGCCATGGGCCATGGTTCTTGGATTCGATGTGTGATGAGTTTGCCGGTGGTCTCGGCAAACTGCATCAAGATCTGTCCTGCGAGCTGAGATGTCTGAATTCTTCGAAGCGATCTGGCATGGCGAGGGCATCGGCGACGGTGGGGATCTTGAGGAAGCGCTGCAGGCCTACATCGCTGTGAAGCCGGATCAGGGTGATTGGGTCGAGGCTTGCGCCGTTGAGGGCGCTGATCCCGTGATCGAACGGTTCGCCTCGTTTGATGCCTATCTCGACAATGCCGATCCGCTGGAGCGCATTGCCGTCACCCCGCAGATGATCAGCGAAGCCCTTGAGTTGTTGCCGTCCTGATGTCTGAATCGCAGCTTGATTTCGCCGCGCTCGATCCGGTGAACCATCTCTGGCCGGCTTTCGTGGAGCGCTTGGGTTCCGATAAAGCGCAGCGGGCTGTGCGTCAGGCGCTGGATCTGCAGGGCATGCGCGGGCATCAGGGCACCTTGCCGGTGTTGTTCACCGAAACCGGAGGATTGGCGTTGGCGAGCACCGATCTGGTGCGGGAGCAGACTGGTCTCAATGCCCACGGTGAGCGGATGGTGCTGCTGCTCAGCACCCGTGAACAGGTCATTCAGTTGCTGCAGGAGGTGTGAGTGACGAACCCTCTGCCCTCCCAGCCAACCTCTGAGCGACCGTCTCCTGCCAACAGTGGTCTTTACCTCGTCCCTTACTGGGTTCGCGGCGGTCGCCTCTGGGGCTTGATTGTTCTCGCTCTCGTGCTCGGTGGCCTCGTGGTGCCCATGTTGCTGTCGGCGGTGCGGCGCCAGGCCAGTTCTCGCGGCTTCGGCCGTGGAGTTGCGACGACCCTTTGCAGTCTTTCGCACACCTCCACAGGCCTGAGTCGCGATGACGCCATGGCTCAACTGGAGGAGATTCAAACCAGTTTTGTGCGCATGCGGGCTGTTGATGCTGAGGCTTTTCTCGATGGTGTGGACCAGGTGGCGACCAGCCTTCCTGCCTGCCGTTTTCTGGGTGAGCCGTGATGGATTGGGTCAGGCCCTCACCACCGGTAGATCCTGCAGGCGGGTGGTGGCGGCGCGGCTGAGTTGCCCCCGCCGCATCAACCAGCTCGGCTGGAGTCCGCAGCCTGCCCATTGCAGCGTTCCACGTCCGTAACGCCGATTGATCTGATCGATGGTCTGCATCAGGTCCTCCCGTTTCTGCTGCTGCTCCTCGCTCATCGGCACCATCAGGTGGGTTTGGAGGATGTCATGGCTCTGCAGGTGCTGCATCAGCACGCCGGCCTTGGCCAGTTGACGGTGCGGACGAAAGATCCGTTCCACCAAGGGTCGCGCCGCCTGCAGCAGCACGGCCGTGTCATTGCTCGGTAGATCGAGCTGTGTGCTCGCTGCTTGGCTGTAAAAGCCGGGGGCAAACGGACTGGTGCGGGTGTAGATGGTGAGGGCTGCCGCCCGCTGCCGTTGCTTGCGCAATTTCTCGGCGGCGCGCACCACGTAGGTGGCGATGGCCTGGTGCAGCTCCTCTTGGCTGGTGATGGGTCGGCTGAAACTGCGGCTGACGCAAGTTTCCTGCTTCGGTGCCGGTGCCAGTTCCAGCGGCAGGCAGGCGTGGCCGCGCAGCTCGCGTTGCAGCCGCAGACCCACAACACCGCATTTGGTGCTCAGCTCACCGCTCGGCATGTCCCGCAGGCGTCGTGCGTTGCTGATGCCCCGCAGTCGACACCAATGGGCCAGTTGACGACCGATCCCCCAGACATCCTCGATCGCAATGGTTTCCAGCCAGTGATCGGCGTTGTCGCACTGGCCGAGATCGAAGGTTCCGGCATGGTCCGGCGTCTGTTTGGCCAGGCGATTGGCCAGCTTGGCCTGTCCCTTGCTGGCCCCCAGGCCGATGGCAATTGGGATGCCGAGATTCTGTCGGGCTCGTGCCCGCAGCTGCTGGGCCCAACCCTGTAGATCACCATTGCTGGGACGACGGATCCGCCCGAAGGCTTCGTCGATGGAATACACCTCAAGCTCTTCGCAGTGGGCCTCCAGCAGGCTCATCATCCGCTGGCTCATGTCGGCATATAGGGCGTAGTTCGAACTGCGAACCACGACGTTGTGCCGTTCAAGCTCCTGACGCGCCTTGAAGTACGGCGTTCCCATGCGGATTCCCAGGGCACGGGCTTCGGCGCTGCGCGCCACGATGCAGCCGTCGTTGTTGGACAGCACCACCACGGGGTGGCCGATCAGGGCCGGGTCGAGGCTCTGCTCGCAGGAGGCATAGAAATTGTTTCCATCGATCAGAGCCGTGGCCTGAGGCATGGCGATATCGCTTCAGAGCGGATGGATCACGTGAATGGCGACGCCCCAGATCTGGACCTCGCCGCAGCGGTGAAGCTCCAGCGGGGGATAGTCCGGGTGGGCGGCTTCCAGGCGCAACCTGCCGCGATGGCGCACCAAGCGCTTGAGGGTGAAGGCACCGTCAAGCACAGCCACGACCACCTTTCCCGGTCGCGGGTCAAGGCTGCGATCGACCACCAGGAGATCACCGTCGTGGATGCCGGCGTCGGTCATGGAGTTGCCGCTCACATGCAGAAAAAAGGTGCTGGTGGGATGCCGGATCAGTTGTTCATTGAGGTCGATTCCCACATCCACGTAGTCCTCGGCGGGAGACGGAAATCCCGCGGCGACGCGTTCCCCGGCCAGGGGCAGAGTGAGCCGGCTGCGCCTTTGCTGCAGGGGCAGCGGACTGTGTTGGAGCTCCACGGCGACAGGAACGACTGAACAGATAGTACATATGTACTGTTCGTTGTGGGGAGGGTCCGGTGAGGATGGTGGTCTTCGGGTTCTGGTGTTGGCTGACTCTCCTTACCTCGTGGCCATGGCGTTGATCGATCAGCAGGGGCGGCGGGCGTTGCCTCTGGGGGGACGGTCTCAGAAGGAGGTGGCTCCGCAGGGCGAGGCCCCGGAGGCGTTGGGCCATGTCCTGGTGTTGGAGCTGCTGCTGCGGGTCTGGCAGCGCAGCGATCAGGGTGCTTTGCAGCGCGCTGCTGGGGCAGACAGCCTGCTGCTGGTGGAGCTGCCGATGGAGCGGCTGCCGGAGGATGTGCCCAGGCTCAAGGCGGCCTGGCTAAACACGGGTGATACCGCCGCCTTCAAAGCAGGATTGCAGGTCTTTTCTCCACGGGCCTGGACCATTTCGATTGAGAAATTCAAGCCGGTGGCTCTGCTGCCGTTGTGGTGAGTGGCGGCTGGGCCCAGATGTTCACGGCGATGGAGTAGCGCTCGCCTTCGAACGGGTTGATCCGATGCAGGATCCCCGGCGAAAACAGCACCAGGCGGTTCACCACAGGCGGGATCGAGATCACCGAGCGGAACGTTGGCAGGGGCCCCTCATATCCGTTGCTGATCGGAGGGTTGTCGGCGATCAGAAGTTCGCCGCCAGCACAGCTCACGTGGGGGTAGAACACCGTGGACAGCAACGGCAGTACGTAACGACCGCTGTGTTGGCCTTCCAGTTCGTCCTTGTCGATGTGCCAGTCGAGGTCGTTGTTGGTGTTGCACCACCACTCGATCCCGGCCCGCTGGGGGGCGAACGGTGTTGCCAGGGGGAGAAGAGCCTCGTCGAGGTAGCGATCGACGATGGCTTGCTGCGCGGGGGCGTGGATAGTGCGGTGAGTACCGGTCTCAGGTCGCCAGCTGAACTGAGCATCGCCGGAATGCTGCTCCCTGAGTCGCCCATGGATGTCGCAGAGATCGCGAAGCTCCTGGAGGGCGTTGATGGGCAGAAGGTTGTCGATGACATGCAGCATGGTCAGGCCTCCTCTGTTGCTTGGGCCTGCAGGCGCATGAGCGAGGGAGAGAGATCAGCGACCATCGCCGAACCCTAGGCACGGTGATACGGGCTGCCTTGAACAATCGCCTGGGCCCGGAAGAGTTGTTCCACAAGCATCAGCCGTGCCAGTTCATGGGGAAAGGTCATCGGAGAGAGGCTCAGGCGCCATTGGGCCTGTGCCTTGAGTTCAGGGGTCAGACCATCGGCTCCACCAATCACAAAGGCCAGCCGCTGGTTGCCGAACTGTTCGAGGCGTCGCGCGAAGGGAACCGAAGCCAGAGTGTCGCCCTGTTCCATTAGGGCGATCAGGGTTTCGTCAGGCCGTAGGGCTGCCCGGATCGCGTCGGCTTCCTTTTCCGGATTGCTGTCCCGAAGCTCGTTGATGGTCAATCCCGGCAGGCGTTTGAGGTACAGGTCAATGCCCTCCTGAATCCAGCCGCGACGCACTTTGCCCACCGCAAGAATCCGGCAACGGGCCGGGTTCAAGCGTCGTCTCCCTCGTCCTCGAGCAGCAGCTGTCCGAAGGCCACATAGAGGCTCTCTTCCTCGCTGCCTGGTTCAACCTTCGGCCGTTTCGGCTGGGTGTTTTTTCCTGGTCCGGGCTGGCTGCGCGTGGGCGCTGCGAGGTCCTGCACCTCATTGCTGATGCCGTTGAAGGGAGACGCTTGTGCCGATGGCTTGCGTTGGGCCTCCAACTGTTTGAGGCGGACCATGAGGTGCTCAGGAACCGTGCCGTCCTGGCTGGCCTTCATCAGTTCCCTGAAAAGTTCCTCCGGATTTTTCTCGGTTTCAACGCGATGGCGCGCCTGGCTGGCTTTGGGCGCTGCTGGCGGCTTTTCAGGTTCTGGTAAACGCTCGGGGAGCTGGCGCCCCAACTCGCGCAAGCGCTCCAGGCTGCGGGGATCAAAGCTCATGGTTCAAACGCAGCCGAGACTCTCGCGGGTGCTGCGGCCTGTCACCGAATTGACGCCATCGGCCACCGCACAAAGACTTTTGAGTTGGTCACCACGCATGGGCACATCGGTGAAGTCGGCTCCCGTGATCACCACATTCTTGAAACGGGTGTTGAAGGCGAAGGCTCCTTCGAGAACGGCATCCGCAAGGTTGGTGCCCGTCATCACGGCAGAGTCCAGGGTGGCTTCGCGCAAATCGGTGCCGCTGAGGTCGGCGTCCTGTAGCTTCGCTCCGTAGAGGCTTGCTCCGCGCAGATCGGATCCGGAGAGGTCGGCTTCGCGCAGGTTGCTGAGGTTGAAGGTGGCCCCACGCAGGTCTTTGTCGGCGTAGTCGGCACCGATTAGCACCTGTTTGGCTACATCAATGGCGGCATGGGCCGGAGCCACCATCAGCCACTGACATGTCAGCACCAACAAAGAGACCAGAACGGCCGTGAAGCGTCTGCGCATGATCGGAACAACCACCGAGGAACCCTAGAACCGTTCCAGGGGGGAATGGTTTGAACATGTGAAGTGATGGTCCATTGCGGTGGAGTCTCAAGGCAGCGGTCGCTGGGCGGAACAGCAGGCTTTGCAGCGGCTTGAAGCGCAGGGATGGCAGATGCTGGATCGCAACTGGTGCTGCCGCTGGGGCGAACTGGATCTGGTGCTGATGCGCCACAACGTGTTGCTGGTGGTGGAGGTCAAGGGGTGCCGTCCAGGGAGCCAGGATCGCCAGGGGCTGGATGCATTTCATGCCGCCAAACGGCGCCGCATGGCCCGCGCGATCAGCTGTTGGAGAGCCGCCCATCCGGCCTCAGCCGAGCAGCGGCTCCGGGTCAGGCTGGCCCTTGTGCATTTGATGCCATCCCGCGGAACGATTCGCTGGCTGGACGTGGAACAGCTGTGCTGATGCACAGTTGACCCATGGGTTTCTCCGGACATCACGCCCGCAAGCGTTTCGGACAGCACTGGCTGCGTGACGACTCCGTGCTGCAGCGGATTGTCCAGGCTGCTGATCTTCAGCCGACAGATCGGGTGCTGGAGGTGGGGCCCGGTCGGGGCGCATTGACCGAGCGTCTGCTGGCGGCGGAGGTGGGGGCGGTGCATGCGATCGAGCTGGATCGCGACCTGGTGGCTGGTCTGCAGGAACGTTTCGCTGATCAGCCTGGGTTCAGCCTCCACCAGGGTGATGTTCTCGAGGCTCCCCTCGAATTGCCTGATGGTCGCATCGCCGACAAGGTGGTGGCCAACATTCCGTACAACATCACCGGTCCACTGCTGGAGCGGTTGGTGGGCCGACTGGACCGTCCGGTGGATCCGCCGTACCAACGACTTGTGTTGCTTGTGCAGAAGGAAGTGGCGGAGCGGATCCGTGCCCGGCCCGGCCACAGCAGTTTCAGCGCCTTGAGTGTGCGCATGCAATTGCTGGCCCGCTGTCGTTCGGTGTGTCCGGTGCCGCCGCGCTGTTTTCAGCCGCCTCCGAAGGTGCAGTCGGAAGTGATCTGCCTGGAGCCCTTGCCGGCGTCTGAGCGGGTGGAGCCGGCCTTGGCTGCTCGGGTGGAATCTCTGCTGAAGCAGGCGTTTCTGGCCCGGCGCAAGATGCTGCGCAACACGCTGGCGGGCGTGGCCGAACCCGACCGCTTGCAGGCTCTAGCAGCTTCCGCTGGTTTCAGCCTGCAGCAGCGCCCCCAGGAACTGCCGCCGGAAACCTGGGTCGCTCTGGCCAGGGGTTTGAATCGTGGCGATTGAACGACCGCCATGATCACGGTGACGGCCCCGGCCAAAGTCAACCTGCACCTGGAGGTTCTGGGGCTCCGGTCGGACGGTTTCCATGAGCTCGCCATGGTGATGCAGAGCATCGAATTGGCGGATCGACTCAGCTTTAAGAACACAGCCGATGCGCGGCTCAGCCTCAGTTGTGATGACGCCAGCCTCAGTGTTGGCGACGACAACCTGATCCTCCGGGCCGCTCAGCTGCTGCGGGATCGTTCAGGTTTCAGTGAATTGGGGGCGTCGATTTATCTGGAGAAACGCATCCCCATCGGTGCTGGTCTGGCCGGCGGCTCCAGTGACGGCGCTGCGGCGCTGGTGGGTCTGAATGCTTTGTGGGGGTTGGGCCATAGCCCCGTGGATCTGGAGCGGATGGCCGCTGAGCTCGGCTCAGACATGCCCTTCTGTGTGGCTGGCGGCTGTCAGCTTTGTTTCGGCCGCGGGGAACAGCTGGAAGTGGTGCCGCCGACCAACGACCCCCTGGCGGTGCTGTTGGTCAAGGACCCCACGGTGAGCGTTTCTACGCCCTGGGCCTACCAACGTTGCCGCGAGCTCAATGAATCCCATTACCTCGCTGATGAGGCGGCCTTCGAACGACGCCGGCAGGCCCTGCGAGGGGAGGATTGGCTGAACCCATTGCGCAGCGAACTCCCACCCCCTTTGCGCAATGACCTGCAGGAGGTGGTGGCACCCGAAACAGCTGCTGTGCGCTCGGCGCTGGAACTTTTGAAGAGCATTCCGCACAACCTGGCGGTGGCCATGAGCGGATCAGGTCCCAGTTGCTTCGCGCTGTTCCGTGATCTGGAGTCGTGCCGACAGGCACAGGACCATCTCGCCCCTGAGCTGGCCCGGGCCGGATTGAAGGCCTGGTCTTGCGCCCTCCGCCGCGATGGCGTGAGGATCGAGTCATGACTGATCTCCCCACCCCAGAGAGCCCCGAGCCGCGGGATCCGCGCAAAGGACCGCTGAGTTTTCTCTCCGGAGCCCTCACGGCTGGGCTGTTGGCCTGGCTTGCCCTGGGCTTAAGCCGGCGCATGGTGGTTTATTTCGCCGTCCATCCGCCGCACTACAGCTCGCCGATTGCCCAAAACATTGCGGTCACCCTCAAGACCCTGCTGGTGGGCTTGTCTTTCCTGGCCACGTTCAGCACCGGGTTTGTCGCCCTTGGCCTGACCCTGGTGTTTCTTCGCAGTCTCTTTACGGCTCGCGACCAGAACCCTGCCTAGCGTCGACACGTTGCCCAGGTTCGGATGACGCCCCACGACCTCGGCCAGCTGGCGCTGCTGCTGTCTCCAGCCATGCTGCTTTCGGTTTTGTTGTTGTTCACCTTCGCGGCCGGCGGTTGAGGCTGCGCTGACTGAGATAGCTTGGCCACACCACCCGGATTGGCCGGGATCATTGTGACGCTGTGGCAGGAACACTTCTCTTCAACGCCCTCCGCGAAGCCATCGACGAGGAGATGGGGAGAGACCCCCACGTCTGTGTGATGGGGGAAGACGTCGGCCATTACGGCGGCAGTTACAAGGTCACTAAGGATCTGGCGGAGAAATACGGCGATCTCAGGGTGCTTGACACGCCGATTGCGGAGAATGGCTTCACGGGGATGGCGGTGGGCGCGGCGATGACCGGTCTCCGGCCGATCGTTGAGGGCATGAACATGGGCTTCCTGCTCCTGGCCTTCAACCAGATCTCCAACAACATGGGGATGCTCCGCTACACCAGTGGAGGCAACTTCACAATTCCCACGGTGGTGCGCGGCCCTGGTGGTGTGGGCCGTCAGCTTGGCGCTGAGCACAGCCAGCGGCTGGAGGCATATTTCCACGCCGTTCCCGGCATCAAGATCGTGGCTTGCAGCACGCCCACCAATGCCAAAGGCCTGATGAAGGCTGCAATCCGGGACAACAATCCCGTGCTCTTTTTCGAGCATGTTCTGCTCTACAACCTCAGCGAGGAGCTCCCCGAAGGCGACTACACCTGTGCCCTTGATCAGGCGGATCTGGTGCAGGAAGGCACCGATGTGACGATCCTGACCTACTCCCGGATGCGCCATCACTGCCTCAAAGCGGTGGAGCAATTGGAGGCTGAAGGTGTGAGCGTTGAACTGATTGATCTGATCAGCCTCAAACCCTTCGACATGGAGACGATCAGCCGCTCCATCCGCAAGACCAACAAGGTGATTGTGGTTGAGGAGTGCATGAAGACCGGTGGCATCGGTGCTGAGCTGATCGCCTTGATCACCGAGCAGTGCTTCGACGATCTGGATGCCCGTCCTGTGCGTCTATCCAGTCAGGACATTCCGACTCCTTACAACGGATCCCTCGAGAACCTCACGATCATTCAGCCGCATCAGATCGTCGAGGCGGCTCAGGCGTTGGTCAACAAGGGAATCTGACGTTGATGGCGCGTTATCAGGGTTGGTTTGCCCTTGTTCTTGCCCTGGCGATCGCCGCCGGGATGTTTTTGGTTCGTACGCCGTTAGAGCTCGGCCTCGATCTGAGGGGCGGCAGTCAGCTCACCGTTGAGGTGATGCCGGCCGGGGAGATCACCCGTGTTGGCTCCGAGGAAATGGAAGCGGTGAAAGCTGTGCTCGATCGCCGGGTCAACGGCTTGGGCGTGGCTGAGTCCACCCTGCAGACGGTGGGTGAATCGCAGCTGGTGCTGCAGCTTCCCGGCGAACAGGATCCCACCGCTGCGGCGAGGGTTCTTGGCGATACGGCCCTGCTGGAGTTCCGTGCCCAGAAGCCTGATACCGAAGCTGAATTCCGTGGATTAAGGCAGCTCCGCTCCCAAGTGGAGGCGATCCTCAGGCTCCGCGAGGATCAGATACGCCGCGGCGAAACGCCGGAGCCGCTGGATCTGGAGCAGCTCAAGTCAACCCAGGAGACCCTTGGTCTGAAGGGCCAAGCCACCTCGGAGGAGCAGCAGCTCCGAGACCTGCTGGAGAAGGTTGATGCGGATTTGCTCTCAATGCTTGAGCCGGCTTCGTTGACGGGCAAGCAGTTGGTGACGGCAGGCCGCCAACCGCTTCAGAACAATCCGAACAGCTGGGAAGTGACGCTCAACTTCGATGGTGCGGGTGCTGAAGCTTTCGCTGACCTCACCAAGTCGATTGCCGGAACCGAGCGATTACTGGCCATCACCTTGGACGATCAGCTGATCAGTGCCGCCAGTGTTGGTCCTCAGTTCAAGAGCGCTGGAATCTCCGGTGGTGCGGCCACCATCAGCGGCAATTTCAGTGCGGAAACGGCCCGCGAGCTGGAGGTGAAGCTCCGTGGTGGCTCCTTGCCTCTCCCTGTTGAGATCATCGAGGTTCGCACCATCGGGCCCACCCTGGGGGCAGAGAACATTCGCCGCAGCCTGGTGGCTGCCCTCTCGGGCCTGGCATTGGTGGCTGTCTTCATGGTGGTGGCGTATCGCCTGCCTGGGGCGGTGGCTGTGATGGCCCTCAGCCTCTATGCCCTGTTCAATCTGGCGGTGTATGCCCTGATTCCGGTCACGCTGACGCTGCCGGGAATTGCTGGATTCATCCTGTCGATTGGCATGGCCGTCGATGCCAATGTCTTGATCTTCGAGAGGATCAAAGATGAGCTGCGTCGAGGCAACACCTTGATCCGCTCGATTGATACCGGCTTCTCCGAGGCGTTTTCATCGATTGTTGATGGTCACCTGACAACGCTGATCAGCTGCGCGGCTCTCTTCTTCCTTGGCACCGGACTGGTCAAGGGCTTCGCGGCGACCCTTGGCATTGGTGTTCTGCTGAGTCTGTTCACCGCCCTCACCTGCACCCGCACCCTGCTCCGTTTCCTGATGGGGTACGCCGGTCTGCGTCGTGCCAGCAATTTCCTGCCCGCTCGGCAGCTCCCTTCCCCTACCGCTTGAACCATGACTGAAGCATCGTCATCGGCAACAGCGGCAGTTGTCCGCCAACTGCGTTGGTCCCTCAGCAGCATGCGCCGCAGGGTATGGCTGATCTCCGGCCTGGTGGTGTTGATTAGCCTGCTTGGACTGCTGCTCAGTTGGTTGGATCCCTCCATCCGAGCTCCCCTGCGTCCGGGTCTGGATTTCACCGGCGGCACTCAGATTCAATTGGAGCGCCGTTGTGATGACTCCTGCGGAGAGCTCAAGGCGATTGCGGTCTCCGACGTGATCCGCGCCCTGGAGTTGCCTGTGGAGGAGGGGCAACCTCTCCCCAACCTGGGGGCACCCAGGGTTCAGCTCCTGGATGGCGGTCAGTCGTTGTTGTTGCGCCTACCAACGTTGTCGGCTGCCCAGGGCCAAGCGGTGATCCAGGCGCTTCAACCGGTTGCAGGGCCATTCCTCTCGGGCGGTCAATCGGTCGACACCATCGGGCCGAGCTTGGGCAAGCAACTGCTGCGCAGTAGCTTGATTTCTCTGCTGGTGGCCTTCACGGGCATCGCTGCCTATATCAGCTTCCGCTACGACCGTCGCTATGCCTTACTAGCCCTGGTGGCGTTGGCCCATGACGTGGCGATTGTTTGTGGCGTGTTTGCCTGGCTTGGAGTTGTTCTGCACCTGGAGGTGGACAGCCTCTTCGCAGTGTCGTTGCTGACCATTGCCGGGTATTCGGTGAACGACACGGTGGTCGTGTTCGATCGCATCCGGGAGCGCAGTAAGGATGCCTTGGATCTCCCGCTGTCATTGCAGGTGGATCAAGCGGTGTCGGCCACCTTGACCCGCACCCTCTACACCAGTGGAACCACCCTGCTTCCTTTGCTGGCTTTGGTCTTCTTTGGTGGGGCAACGCTGTACTGGTTTGCGATTGCCCTGGCCTTGGGGGTTGTCGTGGGGTCCTGGTCAAGCATCGCCCTGGCACCGTCACTGCTCACGCTCTGGGACCGATCCCGTGACTGATCGCAGCAGTGACTCGCAACGACGACGCCACCTGGCACGCTGGTTTCCGATCCTGCTGATTCTGTTGGCCCTGGGCGATCTGCGCACCGAAGTCCAGCTGCTGATTGATCAGTTCACCGTCACGGGCCTTGGTTATGCAATACGGCATCACCAGTTGGCTGTGGTGGTGCTGCTGGCTTCGCCGTCGCTCTGGCGTCGTTACAGCTAGCTGGAGCCATTCCCGAATTCACGCCAGATCGAATCCCAGGTGCGCTGTTTCACGTCAGTGTTCCAGCTCCCCTGACTGTGGCTGGAGGACCACCAGGATTCGAACAGGTCGTGGGCTTCCTCGTGCAGCAACTCCGGATCGAGGTTCTCGAGAACAAGCTGCTTCACGGCCTGCCTCAGTTCCTCATAACGCGAGAAATTGAAGATGACGTCCAAGCCTGTTCGCCGCAAGACCTATGGGACACAGTATTGGACTGATGGTTTGAGAAGGGGCGGCGTTGGTATCAGGCTGAACGTCATTGGTCGTTGAGCCTGAGCTACGACTCAACTGGTTGCTCAGGTTCCATGGAGTTAAATCCTGGTCTCAGCGAAGTGGTGTTTGGGCTGCGTGCCGAGGTTGAGGCCTTGAAGGCGCGGCTGAATCAAATTGAGCGTGGACAAGAGGTTGCCGTGTCTGCGGCCTATTGGCAGGCGGTTGAGCGGGAGCGCGATTCAAGCGAAAAAAAGAGGCGCCAGTTGCTCTGAAGCGCATTCAAAAAAATTGGGACCCTCTCCCAAGAGCCCCAATGCTCGACGCGTCGTTCTCACGACTCCGTAAAAGTACTTAGTCAATACTGGTCTCAGGTGTGACCCTCGCTACCAGGTGTTCATCTGGTTACAGATCCAGGCCCTGTGGTCAGGCCCAGCGATCCATGATCTGCTGCACCACCACGCGCTGCATCAGGACCTGAAGCACCACCACCAGGGGAAGCGCCAGCAGTACTCCGGGCAGCCCCAGTAGGGCACCGAGGCTGAGCTGGGCCATCAGGGCAACGGTGGGAAGCAGGTTCACTGTTTTGCGCAGCAACAACGGCGTGAGCAGAAAGGCTTCCAGGTTCTGCAGCACCAGTCGGAACACGAGCACCGAGACCATCAATTGCGGCGATTGAAGCAGTGCCAATCCCGTCGGGAGAAGGGTTGCCGCGGTTGGACCGATGGTTGGTACGAAGGTGAGCAGGCCGCAGATCAGGGCGCTCAGCAAGGCCAAGGGGGCCTTGAGCAGCAACAACCCACCCCAGGTAAGCAGAAACACGGCTGTGGCGGAGAGGGTCATACCGCTGAGCCACCCCCCCAGTGCCTGTCGGCACTCATCCAGCAAATCTTCCATCTGTTGACGGGCGGGGCGGGGCGTCACGGCTACCACCATGCGCCGATGGGCATGGGGATCCAGGGCTAACAAGATGGCGAGCAGCGCCATCAGGAACAGCTGAATCAGAGAATTCGCTGCACCTCCTGCAAAGCCCAGCAACGGTTGAAGCCCTTTCAGGTTGAGACCCTCACCCACGGCTTCATTCAGCTGTGCCAGTTGAGGCTCGCTGCTGAGCAGCTCCGACACCTTGCTGAACAACTGCGGCAGATCCCGACCCAGTTGCTGGAACTGGCTGATCAGTTCTGGCACCAGCAGTTGTCCCAGCAGCCCACCCGCTAACAGCAAAACCCCCAGTACGGCAGCCAGGGCCTGAGGGCGTTCCAGCCGGGTTCGCTTCTGAACCTGAGCAATAAGCACATCCAGAGCTACGGCCACCACCACGGCACCGAACAGCACAAGCAGCACCCAGCGCAGGTGCCATAGCAGCAGCACCAGCACCACCAGGGTGAGCGCAACCAGGAACGTGCCGGCCGTCATCCTGCAGGCTCCAGGCGTTTCCAGCGATCCAGCACATCGTGGATCAAGACCTCACGGATGATCACCTGCAGCACCACCGCTAGTGGCAGGGCCATCAGCAGGCCGAGCGGCCCGAACAACAACGTGAACAGGAACTGTGCTGCCAAGGTCAATCCGGGCAGCAGCTTCACCTGGTGGTGCATCACCGAAGGAGTGATCACGTAACTCTCGATGTTCTGGATGACCACGTAGGCCCCAAGCACTGCCGCTGCCTTCCAGGGGGCATCCAGCAGGGCCACCGCCATCGGGAAGATGGTGCTCATGGTTGGCCCCACGTTGGGAATAACGTTTAACAGGCCTGCCAGCAGAGCATTGGCCAGAACCAGTTTTACGCCCAACAAGGTTAGGGCGATACTGCAAAGCACAAACACCGCCAGAGAGCTGATCAGCACGCCCACCATCCAGCTGCTCAGTGCAGCACCACACTGATCCAAGATGCGTCGACCGCGGCGTCGATAGAAGGAGGGGATTAGCTGGAGACCCACGCTGCGATAGGCCTGGGGCTGGATGCTGATCATCAGAGCGACCGCCATTACAAACAACAGGCGGAGCACACCGTTGCCGAGGTTCCCTGCCAGCCCAAGCAGGCCCAGGAAGCCGCTTCCCACGCCTGCTGCCAGTGACGATCCATCGGGCACGAGCTGCCTCGGACCGTTCAGCTCGAGATTGATATCCGGAAAGGCATCGGCGCCATAGATGGCTTCGCTGATGGTGTCGATCCAATCGACACCCATCCTCACCAGGGCCTGCCCTGCTTCAGGCAGCTTCTGCAACAGCAGGGAAAATTCTTCGAGGAATGGAGGAACCACAACTCCCGCGGCACCCGCCACGAGCAAGAGCAAACCGCCAATGCAGAGAACCAAGGCCAGAGGCCGTTTCATCGGCCTCCGGTCGCGAAGGATGCCCACAAGTGTGCACAGGGCCATCGCCAGAACAATTGCTGCAAACAACAGCAGCAACAACTCCCGCAAGGACCACAGCAAAATGATCGCTGCAATGAAGGCTGTCAATGACAGCCAGTTGGCCAGTCTCAAGCTTGTTGGTCGTCGGCCCCGTCAGTCTGATTGGAATCCTGGTTTTGTGAATAACCCAAGCCATTGGCATCCGCATAGCGCTGGGCAAAGCGCATGAATCTCTCAAAATCCTGTTCGGATTTCCATGAGTAAACGGCTTCAAGCGCACTTGCTTTGCCGTTCACAAACTTGCCGTTCACCTCCCTGGTGACCATCTCTCCTTCTTCATCGACCATCCACATTCCAGTGATGTCACCCATCGTCTCTGGCGCGATGGCAGCGGGCTGCTCGAAACGGAAGGTTGCTTGACCTGTGCGACCGTCGCGGCTCCGGGTCAGTCGGATATCGGGCACCACCGGCTCGTTGACTCCCCGAAAGAACTGAATCGCTGCTTCGCTCATGTCGTTCTGGAACAGTCGCTCGCGGCGATCCTAATCGGGGATTTCAACGAACCCGCGCTCAATCAAGGTCTGGGCGGCCTCAGCAGCACTGAGGCCCGATAAATCGATGTTGTCACGCTTGGGCGATCGCGCCAGTTCGTGGTCGTAGCAGCGGTCGTAGTAGTCGAGCGTGGCGCGGCATGCACTGGCCCAGTCTTCCCTGGCAATCGCCTCGAGCGCTTCCTTGGTGCGCTGGGGACCCAGGCGTCGACTGATCCGCTGGGTCGCCTCCGCCAGAGCCGCTCCGCCCTGATGGCCATAGACCTGCACCAGTTGCTCGACCCGTTCGTTCAGCCCGCGCTGGATCTCGAGGACGGGGGCCTGTTGCATCTGATCAAACAGGGCTTTGGGAATACGGCAGCAGCCCACCTGGATGCTTTCAGCTTCCAACCAGATCGCCGTTGCCTTGAGGCGTTGATGCTGATCAAAAGCCTCGGCCAGTTTGTTCTCGTAGTGCTCGGTGCTGGGTTGGTCCGGCAGGCCAAGACCGCCGAAACTGCTGCCGCGGTGGTGGGCCAGCCCTTCCAAATCAACGACGGCTGCACCGCGGGCCGCCATGGCCAACAGCAAATCGGTTTTCCCTGTGCCCGTGCGACCGCCCATCACATGCAGGGGCCAGGTCTGTTCAAACAGGCTTTGGGCCCACCGCCGATAGCTCTTGTATCCACCCTGCAGAAGTGTTGGCTGCAGGTCGATCTGCTGGGCGAGCCAGGCCACGCTGGCTGAGCGCATTCCGCCACGCCAGCAGTAGATCCTTGGATCCCCCTGGTCACGAAGGCTCTCCAGTTGGTGGGCCAGGCTGCTGAGCTTGGGGCCGGTGAGTTCAAGACCCAGGTGAATGGCGGGTGTTCGACCTTGCTGTTTGTAGGCGGTGCCGACGGCTGCGCGTTCCTCATCGTCGAAAAGAGGGAGGTTGATGGCCCCGGGCCAGTGCCCCTTCGCGAATTCGCTGGGGCTACGCACATCCACCAGTGGACCTTTCAGCTCGCGAAGCTGCTGGATCTGGATTGAACGTGTTTCACCCATGCCTGACATAGTGGCCAACACCGAGCCAATTGGGGCCGGTTGCGACTCATGCTCTCCGGTTCCACACCCGCCACCAAACTCAGCGCTGACCAGCTGCTGGATCGTTTCGCGAAGGGAACACCTCGCCAGCGACGTCCCCTGATCAAGCAGATCGAAACCCGTGCCGACGAGCTGGCTGCTGTCGGACCGGACCTTCTTTCCGGCTTCGATCCTGATGGTGATGATTGGGCTGCTGGCTGGATTCTGCAGGTGCTGCAACGACACCAGCCTCAGGCCCTTGGCGTTCTGATCAAATCTCCTGCTCAAGGCTGGCTGACGGCTGAATCCGCCGTTGGCTTGGATTACGGACCGTTGCAGCACGAGCTGCTGCACCAGAATTTTGAGGAAGCGGATCGCGTCACCAGCCAGTGTCTGCGGGAGCTTGCAGGGGATGCAGCCGTGAAACGGGGCTATGTCTACTTCACCGAAGTGCCTTCGATGTCAGGCATTGATCTGGTCAGTCTTGATCGGCTGTGGACGGTGTATTCCCAGGGCCGCTTTGGATTCACGGCCCAATCCCAGCTGCTGTCAGCCCTTGATGGCCGTTACGAACGCCTCTGGCCCCGGATTGGTTGGAAATGTGATGGCGTCTGGACCCGCTATCCCGGTGCTTTCACCTGGTCGATCGAAGCTCCCGAGGGGCACATGCCGCTGATCAATCAGCTGCGGGGGGTTCGCCTGATGGATTCCGTGCTGAATCACCCAGCACTTGTTGCCCGCAGATCCTGACGGGGCTTTCCATCAACGGTAAGTTCGAAAGACCGACGTCAACGGGCCCGACTGTGCCGTCCAAGAGGTTTCGCTGGGCTGAGTTCACCTTGCCGTCCACGTTGCAACTGGCCCCTTTGCTGGAGCTGCTCACCGAACCGGTGGGCTGTGTGCTGACCAGTCAACGCATTGAGTTGGGGTTGCACGAGGCCCTGGTGAATGCTGTTCGCCATGGCAATGCTGAAAATCCAGCCAAGATGCTTCGCGTCCGGCGGATCCTGACGCCGAATTGGTTGGTCTGGCAGGTTCAAGACGAAGGCTGCGGCCTGCCACAGCACTCCCGCACGGCGACTCTGCCTACTGAGCTTGATGCTCCCAGTGGACGGGGACTGTTCCTCATCCACCAATGTTTTGACGATGTGCGCTGGAGCCGCAGAGGCAATCGCCTGCAGCTTGCCTGCCGCCGGCCTGTCAGTGACGGGGACAGCCGGGATCCCTCAGCTCTCCTTTGAACCAGCCAAGCGCCTGTTGGGTCAGTTCTTCAACATCTTCGTTGTCTCCTTGGCGGAGCAGTTGCACCAAGGCCGCTGCCAGTAACTCGGCTCCACGCCGCTGGCGGTTGTTCTTCTGTTGATGCCAGTCGCGATCACCAATGCGGAGCAACTGATGCAACTCTTCCGCCTTCGCTGTGGCGGAATCTGGCCATGGGGCGTTATGCGACGTCATCCCTTGTTCAGCAGATCGCTCTAGTTTCGGAGCATGTGGCTTCATTGGCGTGGAACAGCGCAAAGGCAAACGTTCCGTCTGTGAACTGCGTTGGTTGCACCATGCCTCACGCTTGTTGCTGCAAGGCCGTTGTCAGTCTCATGCAGGCTCGGGTGTTGCGGCGCGTCGCTGGACTCAGCGCCGCAATCTTGCTGCGAATCTGATCAGTCAACCCCCCGTGGGCTGGGATACGCCATTGATTTCGGGAAAGCGCTTTTGGAGGGCACTGCGTTTCGGTGGAGCGGGTTTCACCCTGGCCTGGCTGCTGGCGCAACTCTGAACTGATCAGGCCACCCGTTGGGGATGGGCTTGTCCAACCACCACCAGTGAATTGGATGCGGGTGCTTCCGCCTTTGTGGATGGAATCCCTGAGGGTTGTGCCACGTCCTGACCGCGAAGCCAGGCGTTGTGCAGGGCACGCCGGCGGCGATCCTCGGAAAGAACCAGACGATCGGCCGCAGCCTGAGGACTTTCCCCGGGTATCACCGCTGTGCGTAGGCAGATGCCGAAACCATGGGCTTCCACCTGCACGTGGCCTTCCATCAGCACCACCTGGAAGGTCCAGCCCTGAAGCCAACGCAGTCTGAAGGGATTGGTCATGGAGTTCCCTTCGGAATCGAGCTCACCCTATGGCTCGCAGCCGTTCGTGCAAGGGAACCTGTCAGGGAATCCCCTCAGGTGGTCTCGCCGTCGGGCTTGCGTGCTGACCAGACCCGGGTCATGAAGTGAGTTTCAGCGGTGATGCCCTCGAAGCCAGCAGCTTTGAGTCGTGCCTCGATGTCGTCACCGATGTAGTCGCGGTAATACGGCTCATGGAAAACACGCCGGAAGTTCTCCATCACTGCGGCGAATTTGGCTGAATCGGCCATCTGCGCCGAGTCGGCAAGAACAAAAACACCGCCGGGCTCGAGCAGCCTCCAGGCTTCGTTCAGCACGTTCTGGCGGGCGTCGGCCGGCAGTTCGTGCAGCAGGAACACGCAGGTCACGGCTTGAACCGCCCCATCCGCAAGCGGGAGGGATTCCCCATTGGCACGAATCAGTTGAACCAGCGATGCATCGCCGCCATTGAGCCATCGGTTGGCTTGACGCAGGTACGACTCAGAGAGATCGGTTCCGATGAGCTGAGCATGGGGGATAGCAGCTCGGATCTGATGCAGAGTCCGACCGGTGCCGGTGGCTACATCGAGGATCTTCAGGGAGCCGGGAGCCCGGTCAGCGAAATGCTTCAAGCCCCGTTTGAGCGGAGCCAGCACCCTTCGGCGCATGGCATCGGCGGTGCCGTTGAACAGGATCTCCACCTGCAGGTCATAGAGGCCGGCGGAGTGGTCACTCAGATACCCATCGGTTTGATGGTGAAAATTCTGGAGGTAGTAATCGGGGTAGAGGGCTGTATCGGTCTCCTTGGGCAGATCGCGAACATTTCGCTCACGTCGTCGATCCCAGGTGGAGGGAAGATCCATCCACACCTGTGGATAGCGGCTGACCCAGTCGAGCCAGGGCGCATCAAACAACAATTGTTCGGGGTAAACCCCCTCTTCGGCGTCCTGCCAGTCCTGCTCCTGGAGCTTGGCCATGTCCAGGCGAAGTTCTCCGAGCACCTCGGCGGACACCGGTTCCGTCTTGGGGACGGCATCAGGGGCCACCAACTCCATCAACTTGGTGCTCAGCTCCTTGTGAGCCAGGCCTGCGATGCTTTTGCCTTGCTGAAGCGTTTGGTACGCAAGCTTGCTCAGGGGCGTTGACGCCATCGCGGATTCAGACAACGGCTCTATTCCAGCGGATGTGGCGCTCAACTGCGTGATGGACGGTCCACAAAAAAACCCGCCTCCAGGGAGGCGGGTCTTGGGTCGTAACGAACGCTGATCAAGCGTCGTAGTACATGGTGAATTCGTGGGGGTGAGGACGCTGGCGCAGCTGTTGAACCTCTTCGTATTTGAGGTCGATCCAGTTGTCGATGAAGTCGTCGCTGAAGACTCCGCCAGCGGTGAGGAAGCCGCGGTCAGCGTTGAGTGCCTCCAGGGCGCCGTTGAGGGACGCCGGCACCGTGGCGATCTTCGAGAGCTCTTCCGCAGGCAGTTCGAACAGATCGCGATCCTCGCCATCGCCGGGGTCGATCTGATTCTTAATGCCGTCGAGGCCGGCCATCATCATGGCGCTAAAGGCCAGATAAGGGTTGGCCAGGGCATCACCAGAACGGAACTCAAGGCGCTTGGCTTTGGGGCTCGGGCCGGTGAGCGGAATCCGCACAGCTGCGGAGCGGTTGCCCTCGGAGTAAACTAGGTTCACCGGAGCTTCGAATCCCGGCACCAGACGCTTGTAGCTGTTGGTGGTGGGGTTGGTGAAGGCGAGGAAGGCAGGAGCATGCTTGAGGATGCCGCCTATGTACCAACGAGCGGTCTGCGACAGATTCGCGTAGGTGCCTTCACCGAAGAACAAAGGCTGCCCACCTTTCCACAGGCTCTGGTGCACGTGCATGCCGGTGCCGTTGTCGTTGAAGACGGGCTTGGGCATGAAGGTGGCTGTCTTGCCGTACTTCTTGGCCACGTTCCGCACAACGTACTTGTACGTCATGACGTTGTCGGCTGCCTGGATCAGCTCAGCAAATTTCATGCCGAGCTCGTGCTGGCCGGCGCCGGCCACTTCGTGGTGGTGCTTCTCTGTGGGGATGCCCAGCTGGCCCATCAGCAGGAGCATCTCGGAGCGGATGTCCTGAGCGGTGTCGTTGGGAGCAACAGGGAAGTAGCCCTCTTTCTCCTGGATTTTGTAAGCGAGGTTGCCACCTTCCTCGATGCGACCGGTGTTCCAGGCCGCCTCGATCGTGTCGACGCTGTAGAAGGAACCACCTTCGGCTGAGTTGTACCGAACGTCGTCGAAGAGGAAGAACTCAGGCTCAGGACCGAAGAAGGCCATATCGGCCAGCCCTGTGCTGGCCAGATGGTTCAGAGCCCGCTGGGCCAGGGCGCGGGGGCAACGCTCGTAGGGCTGACCTGTGCGCGGCTCCTGGATTGAGCAGATCATGCTCAGGGTTTTGTGCCGATAGAACGGATCCACCCAGGCTGTGCTGGCATCAGGCACCATGGCCATATCGGAGGCCTGGATGCCTTTCCATCCGCGGATGGAGGAGCCGTCAAAAGCAAGACCTTCAGTGAAGGATTCTTCCTCGAGCAGATCGGTGCAAACGGTCAGGTGCTGCCACTTGCCGTGCAAATCGGTGAATTTGAGGTCGATCAGTTCGATGCCTTCGTCCTTGATCTGGCGCAGGACGTCCTGAGGGGATTTCGACATAAGAAGGGACTGCTCGACTGAATTGTGCAGTGATGTGACCGTAAACAGCCACAAGTCACCATTTTGTATCAAGAGGTACTTTCCAGCGGCCTGGAGTCAACTGCGTAACCGTTTCTGTCAACTTGGCCGAAATGCAGGCCTGCCAAAGGATTTGCCCGCCTCAACGGTGTTAGCTTCCGCTGGGGATCCTCTGGAGATTCAGGGACATGCGGGATGCAATCAGCGGTCTGATCGGTCGCTACGACCAGTTGGGTCGTTATTTCGATCGTCCGGCGATCGACAGCATCAATGCGTATCTGGATGAATCCACTCTGAGGATTCAGGCCGTCGAGCTGATCAACGGTTCCGCTGCCGAGATTGTGCGTGAGGCCAGCCAGCGCCTGTTCCGGGATGAGCCAGATCTGCTGCTTCCCGGCGGCAATGCCTACACGACCCGTCGGCTCGCCGCCTGCCTGCGGGACATGGATTACTTCCTTCGCTATGCCAGCTACGCGCTGGTTGCCGGAGACAGCACGATCCTCAACGAGCGTGTCCTCAACGGGCTAGACGACACTTACAAGAGCCTCGGCGTTCCTACCGGACCCACTGTTCGCAGCATCGTTTTGCTTGGTGAAGTTGTTGCTGAGATGCTTTTGGCCAACGGTGCCGCATCCGGGCAGCTCCCCACTGTTCTTCAGCCGTTCGATCACCTGGCCAAAGGCCTTGCTGAAACCAATGTGCGCCAACGCTGAGCGCAGAAGATCAGCCCAACGATTTGAACAGATTGCAATCATGCGGCCTTCAACTCTCCTGAGGGGCGCGACTGCGTAGGCTCTTCAGCGCGAACCAATGATCAGAGCTTTGGCGACGACGAACTCTCTTCTTCCTGTTGACGATCGTCACCGCAAAGCTTTTGCACCGATCGCAACTCCCGATCGACTGCTTCTCGGACCAGGCCCCTCGAACGCGCATCCAACGGTTCTCAAGGCACTCGCCAGAACGCCCATCGGTCATCTCGATCCGCTTTATGTGGAACTGATGAGCGAGGTGCAGGAGCTCTTGCGCTACGCCTGGCAGACCGACAATCGCCTCACGCTTCCGATGAGTGGCACCGGGAGTGCTGCCATGGAGGCAACAATCGCCAACACCGTTGAGCCTGGCGACACTGTTCTGGTGGCGGTGAAGGGATATTTCGGCCTCCGGCTGGTCGATATGGCAGGCCGGTACCGCGCTGAGGTGAAAACCATCGAGAAGCCCTGGGGAGAGTGGTTCTCCCTGGATGAACTCGAAGCGGCTCTGATTGAGCACAAGCCAGCCATCCTGGCGATGGTTCATGCCGAAACCTCCACGGGTGTCTGCCAACCCATGGACGGCATCGGTGATCTCTGTCGCAAGCACGATTGCCTGTTGCTGCTTGACACCGTCACTTCTCTGGGTGGTGTGCCGCTTTATATCGATGAGTGGAAGGTTGACCTTGCCTACAGCTGCAGTCAGAAGGGCCTGAGCTGTCCGCCAGGACTCGGACCATTCACGATGGGCCCGCGCGCCGAGGCCAAGATGTCGGCGCGTAAGGACAAGGTCCCCAACTGGTACCTCGATGTCTCCTTGCTGAATCAGTACTGGGGTAGTGATCGCGTGTACCACCACACTGCACCGGTGAACATGAACTTCGGCATGCGCGAGGCCCTGCGTCTGCTGGCCGAGGAAGGTCTGGATCAGGCTTGGGCCCGTCACCGCAGCAATGCGGAAATGCTCTGGAACGGCCTGGAAAGCCTGGGCTTGTCGATGCATGTCCCTGCCGACCGTCGTCTGCCCACCCTCACCACGGTTCGGATTCCTGAAGGTGTGGATGGCAAGGCCTTCAGCCAGCACCTACTAAACAACCACGGCATCGAGGTTGGCGGTGGTCTCGGCACCCTTGCTGGCAAGATCTGGCGAATCGGTCTGATGGGGTACAACTCGACCCCTGAAAACGTGAATCGTCTTCTCAACCTGTTCGAAACAGAGTTACCTCGTTTCAGCGGCTCCCTCGCCGCCGCAGCTTGAACCAGCGTTCCAGCTGCCCTCTCGCCTCCGGTTCGCGCACGCCACTGACCACCTTCATGTGGTGATGAGCACTTTCATGGGTGGAGAGGTCCAGGCACCCCCCCAGGGCGCCGCGTTTGGGATCCGTTGCCGCGTACACCACAGTTCCCATGCGTGCCTGAACCAGGGCCCCCGCGCACATCGGACAGGGTTCGAGGGTGACGATCAGGGTGCAGTCGTTGAATCTCCAATCCCCCTGCACCACAGCCGCCTGTCGTAATGCCACCAGCTCGGCATGTCCGAGGGGATCCTTTTGGTTCTGGCGTCGGTTGCGTCCATGACCAATGGCCCTCCCATGGCCATCCAGGATTACCGCGGCGACTGGCACTTCCCCTTCCGCTCCAGTTGCCTCGGCCCGCTGGAGCAGAACATCCATCCAGCGAGTGAAGTCATCCCGCTGATCCACCGCTGTCCCACGCTGTCCTTTGAGCACCATCCCACGAGACGCGAAGATCACTGAAGTTCACCGGTCTCCGTTGCAAGCCTGTTCCGAGTCTCAGCACCCATCGGATCGGCTAGCTCCGTTCGCCATCCCCTCGTCCGTTGACCCGGCGTTGAGGGATTTCCTGCACCGCAGTTCAGACCTGCTCTGTCGCTGGATCGGCTCCGCTGAACGAACCGGCCCGGTGCCGTTGATGCGCCCTTTGCCTGACGTGGCCCCTCAAGCGGAGGGGGCCAGTGTTGAATCACTTCTCAGTGACCTTCAACAGGTGATGGATGGGGCTTATCAGCCGTCCCATCCAGGAGCCCTGGCTCATCTGGACCCTCCTCCTCTCACCGCGTCCATTGCGGCGGAACTGGTTTGCGCGGGTCTCAACAACAATCTCCTGGCCGAGGAGCTCTCGCCTGGTTTGACCGGTCTGGAACACGACCTCTGCCGCTGGTTCTGCCACAGGGTCGGCTTGCCGCCGGGATCCGGAGGGGTGCTGGCCAGCGGTGGAACCCTGAGCAATCTCATGGCCCTGGTCGCAGCGCGGGCCGCCTTGGGGTCCACGCCGCAGGATCCGGTGCTGCTGTGCAGCCAAGACGCCCACGTCTCGATCAACAAGGCGGCAAGGGTGATGGGGCTGTCGGACGATGCTCTCCAGGCACTTCCCGTGGCCCCCGACGGGGGACTCTGCCTCGAGGCTTTGGCAGACCGTTTGAGAACACTGCAAGCCCAGGGCCGCCCCTGTCTGGCGGTGGTTGCCACTGCTGGAACGACGGTGCGTGGTGCCATTGATCCCCTCTCGGATCTGGCAGCCCTCTGCCGTGATGCTGATGTATGGCTTCATGTGGATGCCGCCATCGGCGGTGTTTTTGCACTGAGTGCCAGCCATGCCTCCCTGATGCGCGGCATGGAGCTTGCGGATTCGATCACCCTGAATCCTCAGAAACTGCTGGGCATCACCAAGGCTTCATCGCTCCTGTTGCTGAGGGATCGAACCCATCTCCGTCAGGCCTTTTCCACAGGATTGCCTTACATGCAGGCGCCCACAGGGCTGGATCACGGTGGGGAGATCGGCCTGCAGGGCACCCGCCCTGCGGAGATCCTCAAGCTCTGGCTGGGACTGCGTCAGCTGGGTGAGGCGGGCATTGAAGCGACGCTCAGCGGAGCCTTGCAACGGCGAAAGACCTTGGCCGCCTTGCTGGATCCGGAAAAGCTGAAGCTGCTTTCGGGTGACCTTCACCTACTGGCGTTCCAGGCCAGGCAGGGGGGCAGTGAGGCTGCCGATCGTTGGAGTGAAGAGACCCGCCAGATGCTTCTCTCCCACGGCTACATGGTCTCAAGACCGTTCTACGGCGACCGCTTCTGTCTGAAGGCGGTTTTGGGTAACCCCCACACCACGGCCCAGCACCTCAGCGACTTGTCAGATCTACTGAATGGATCGCAGGCCTAAAGCCTGATAGTCCACAATCGCCGTCGTTCACGATCGCCGACGTTTGAGGGGCTCCCATGCCGGAACAGCAGCAGGGTTCACGCTGGGTTGCCATCGTCACCGGGGCGATCTCAGTAGCGATTGGCGTTCTTTATCTGCTGCTGATCACGGTTCTGGATGCCCGGGGGCCGATGCTCCCCCCTCCGGCTGAGGCTCTGGCCGGGGGGGAAGCCGACCCGCCGCTGACTGCTGAAGCGGTTCAACCACTTGGCGCATGGCACTGGCCAGAAAGCGCTGCAGGGAGAGTTCCCGGCGGTTGAGTTCAAAGGCTTGTTGCACGACGCTCTGCATTCCACCGTCGCCCCAGTCCTGGTCCTGCTCGAAATAACGCATGAAGCTGCTGCCGGCGATTCGGGTGAGCCATGCGGTCACCACACCCTGGAGCACCTGACCAAGGACCAAGGTGGGCAAGCTCAGGCTCAGACTGGTGCCTAGCAGGCTCATGGCCCCTTTAACGATTCCCAACTTGCCCAGGGTCTGCCCCAGGGAAATGGCCAGGTCCTTGGCGCGATCGCGGGACATCTCAACCCCGTAGATCTTCGCCATCTCGAGGATCATCTGGGCATTCACCGCTGCGGTGCTCAACAGATCCACCCCGGGCAGCGGGTTGGCAGCAACGATCCCAGCGCCCATCCAGCTGTAACGATCGATGCAGCGTTTGGCTTCCTTGGAGCGCTGGTCGTTCAATAGGTCGCGACCGCGGCTGTCGAGCGAGCGGCACTGAAGAAGGATGTTGTCGGCGATCAACTCCTCCCCTTCGGCGTGAAGCACGACCGCGAGGCGCTGCAGCAGATCGCTCACGTCAGGCATCGGCTGCAGTGGGCGCCGCCCGGGCTGGGGAATGGACTGAGGCGATGCACTGCAGGCCACCACATCGGCAGCGTGGAGGTGTGCCTGGCAACGGGATCGCAGCACCTGCAGAAGCCGCTTTTCTTCCTCGACCCCCCGTAAATCCCGCTTGTTCAACACCAAGAGAAGCCGCTTACCAAGCCCGGCAAGGGACTGCACAACAGCGAATTCCGAGGCTCTGAGATCCCCATCCACCACAACGATAAGCAGGTCGGCACGAACAGCACGTCGCCGGGCTGTCTCCTCCCGGCTGAGGCCTTGCTCTCCTGCTTCAAGGATCCCCGGCGTGTCCACAAGTTGCAGACCACGCTCCAAACCTTTCAAACGCAGTCGGTAGGAGCGGCTGTTTTTGGTCACGCCCATGGGGGCACCCACGTCGCCAACTATTTGATTGAGCAGAGCACGGATTAGTGAGGTCTTTCCACTTGATCCGGTGCCGAAAACTACAACCACCAGATCCCCTCGCTTCAGCTCGTCCGCGACACGATCGCGTTCGTTCTGCAGGCTGCGGCGGCTGATGTCGTCCTGGATGCGTTCGATCAGACGATCCACATGGCCGAGGCTGGTGGTTGCGGCGACCCGGCGGTTCTGGGGAGCAGCGGATGGCTGAAGCGGCCGTTGGGGCGTCCGTGACCTCCAGCGTTTCCAGAACGGCCAGCCCACCTGCACCACAACGGTCGCCACCAGCACCAGGCCCAGAAGCAGAACCGGTGTGAGCAGCCAGGGAGGCAGGAAGTAACTCAGATCCCACAGCAGGCTGCGGATGGTCTGAACAGCCACACCGATCATCACAAGCGCCACAAAGGCAGTGGCGAGTCCGATAAGCAACCTGGTTTGACGTTTCATTCCTGCGTCACACCAGCCTCAGAGCAAGTTTGGGTCAGCCACGGCTGCTGTCACCCCGGCGAACCCAGAGATCGATGGCGAAGCAGAGCACAGCGAGATTGATGGCGACATCCGCCCCGTTAAAGATTGGGAAGTCGATCGGTTCGATCGCCAGAAAATCGACCACGTGACCCAGCCGCCAGCGATCGAGCCCGTTGCCCAGGGTGCCTCCCAACAGCGCTGCAGAGGCGAGGGCCTGCCAGAACGGCAGGACCCGTTCACGCCAGATCCACAGGATCAGAGCGATGCCCACCCCGAAGCTGAGCAGGCCAAGCAGGGCTGTGGAGTTCTGCAGCATGCTGAAGGCAGCTCCGGTGTTGTGCACCAATTGCAGGGAGAGCAGGTGGGGCAGCAGGGGCAGGCTGTGGCCAACCTGCAAAGCACTGGAGGCCACAACCTTGCTCATCTGGTCCACAACAACGATGACCAGAGCAATCAGAAGCGTGGAGCGCCGCGGCAGGGTCCTCTTCATGGCTCGATGATCAACAGCCGCCGCAACACAACCGAGAGCAGTCCTGCACCAATGCAGAGCAGCATCTGCGCGGGCAGTGGGCCGATGGAAAACTGCATCAGCAGCTCCAGGAATCCAAGCGTCCATCGCCCCAAGACAGCTCCGAGGGCGAGATTCAGGACACCGCAGATCTGGAGAACAAGCAGTCCTGCAAGGGCGCACAGCGATTGTCTTGGCAGGTCATCCATGCCGTCCTGCTGCGCCAGACGACCAGTGAGCCACGCGGCTGGTACGAACCCCGCCAGATAGCCAAATCCAGGTTCCAGTACATAGTTCAGCCCGCCACCGCCATGGAACACCGGCAGGCTGAACAGCCCCAGGGTCAGATAACCCACCGCAGCCATCACACCGGCACGCGGGCCGCTGACCATGGCGCAGAGGAACAGGGCCGGCACCTGCCACGTCACGGGCAGGGGAAGAACGATCGGTTCAGGAGCAGGCAGGAACAACGCTGCCGGCAGCAAACCACCGATGAGGATGGCCAACAGACCCGCCAGGGCACCACACCAGGAGGCGAGAGCCCTCAAATCAACCCCTCAACTCGACCCATCCTGCTCGACAATGCAGATCCTGCCCAGGTCAGATGACGGTATCGATTGGTGATCGGCTGCGCCTGAAGCAGCAGCTTCCCTTCCTCAAGTCGGCGGATCCGATGCCGATGCTGCGCCCCCCGGATCTGGTGGCTGCCGGTGAAGTGGGCGAGGTAGTTGCGCTCCATCCGATGGACACGGTGGCTGTCCGTTTCCGTCGGGGCACGTTTCTCATCGCCCTCGACCGGCTGGAAGCGGTGGATGCCGCAGACCCGGACTAACCATTTGAACGGCGCTGCCAACGCCGTTCGAGCTGCTGCAGTGCTCCCGCGGTTCCGCACAGGCTGAGCCTTGGGTCGCCGAGCCAGCGCGCTGCCGCATTGCGGATATCAGATGGTGTGAGTCCCGTTAGGGCATCCACACAGCGCTGGTCGTGATCCTCCGGGAGCCCCTGCGCCTTCAGCTGAACGCGTCGCTCCGCCCGTTGAGAGCAGGTCTGCAGACCCTGGGCGAGCTGACCGATGTACTTGGCTCGTGCGAGCTCGAGCGCTGCCTCACTGAGGGGTTGCTCGCGCAGCTCGTCCCAGATGTTCAGCAGCAAGTCCAGGGCGAGCTCCGACCGTTCCTCCGCGCTGGATGCCATCAGCACAAAGGGCGCTGGCCCCGATAACGCAGGGAAGTGCGCTGCCACGTCGTAGGCCACGCCATGGTCCTCCCGCAGGCGCTGGAAGAGCAGGCTCGACATCCCCACCCCCAGATGGCACTGCAACACCCGCAAGGCCAGTTCATCTGCGTGGCCGTGCCCCAGCGTGGCCTGCCCCAGCATCAGAACCACCTGTTCCGTTTCCATTGGTTCCAGCTGGATCGTTTCGGTTCCGACCCCCTCGGCATAGGGGCGACGCCGGGCGGGATCTTTGGATCTGCCCTTGGGCCAGTTGCGGAAATCCTCAACTGAATGGAGTTGATCGACGAGGTGCGGCGGGACAGAGCCCGCCAGGGCGAGAACACAGGGTGCCTCCGGTAGCTGTTTGGCCAGGGGAAGCAGCGCCGTTTGATCCAGATCGACAAGCTCTTCAGCGATGCCCATGGGGTCGTGGCCGTAGCCACCGCTGCCGTAGGTCAGTTGTCGCCAGCCTGTGGTGGCGCAATGGAAGGGGTCTTCTCGTTGTCGCTGCAGGGCCTGAATGGTGAGCGAACGTTCTAGGGCCACTTGATCGGGCTCAAGATGGGGGGCTAGAACCATCTGCGCCAGCAGCGGCAGGAGATGCTCAGCGTCTTCCACCGTGCAGCGCAGGCTCAGGACGAGGGCGTCTTCCTGGGCATCACAGCGCAGACCCGCCCCGCATCCCTCCACTAGGTCAGCCAACTCCAGGTGGTTGTGCTGTCCGCAACCCCGGCTGAGCAGGGAAGCCAGCAGGTCATGGGCCCCCCGGGCTCCGACAGGGTCCTCCGCGCTGCCGAAAGGAAGCAGGAGTTTTGCGGCCAGAATTCCAGGGGTCGAGACCGGCTCCACCAGAAGTTCGGGGTTGATCATCCTTGTTCAGTCTTGGCTTGGGCGGTCAGGACACAGGCCTGCTCAGGTTGAAGCCTGGGAAACAGGTCCGAGCGAAGCCGCTCTGCCGTCCATGGCGCGAGGAAGTCCAGGGGCTGCAGCAGATCCTGCGGACGGTCCCAGAGGGTCTGGCTGGCGCAGAGGCCTGAAACCTGGCCCGTCGCTTCCAAGGCATAGCGAAGCCCGTTGCTCACAAGCTGCTGGCCCCGTTTCAGTTCCTGATCGGTGATGAGCTCCTGCGCCATGGTGCGCAGCTGACGGTTGACCTCCTCTTCAACAGCCTCCAGATGCTCGTCCGGGCAGATCACCTCCAGCGTGATCAGGCTTCCCTGTTCCAGCACCGAGAGGTCCATCGACACACTTTCAACGATCTGCAGGTCCTCCCTTAGGCGGTTGACCAGGCGACTGCGTCGTCCTTCACCCAGCAGGGTTGTGGCGAGATCAGCTGCCATCACGCCGTCTTGATCATGGGCCTGGGGTGCCTCCCAGAGCATCAGCAGTCGCGCTGATTCCAGGCGGTCCACTGCCACGTTGTGGCGTCCGGGGCGCACCTTCAGGGGGCACGTCGGGGCGACAGGATCAGGGGAATTCAGGAGTTCAGCCAGTGCCGAGGAGCCAAGAGCGCTGCGCAGCTCAGCGGATGCGGGCCCTGCCACCGCCAGGCAGCAGTTAGAACCGCGGTACTGCCGCTGGTGAAACGCCCGCATGGCGCCGGGGGTCATGGCCTCCAGGCTTTGGGGCGTTCCAAGAATGGGTCGGCCGTAGGGGTGCTGGTCACAGCCTTTGCTGAGCAGAAGTTGCAGCACCTGCTCATTCGGTTGATCGGCGTACTGCGCGATCTCCTCCAGAACCACTCCCCTTTCCGTGCTGAACCCGCCTGGCTCGAGGCTTGGCTGCAGAACCAGTTCCAGCAAAAGCTCCAACGCCTCGCGGGCCCGATCAGGGGGTGTCAGCACATGGAAGTGAACGTCATCGAACCCTGTGGCTGCATTGCTGCTCCCCCCTAGGGCCTCGATGGCTTCATCAAAGGCCCCTGCTGCAAGCCGCTCACTTCCCTTGAACACCATGTGCTCAAGGAAATGGGCCATTCCCTCTTCACCTGGCAGCTCACTGGCGCTGCCTGCGCGGCACCAGAGATCGAGACAGGTCAGGGGTGCATCCGGCATGTCGGCCGTCACGCAGCGCACTCCGTTGGGGAGAGTCCAATGGTCCAGTTGGGGACCGGAGAACGGAAGGTTCAGAACTGCGTGGCAAAGTTCCATTCTGTGCCTGCTCCTCCGATGCAGCCCAAGACGCTGGCGCAAGCGCCAGGACAGCATCCCCTTGTGCATGCCTTGGCGGCGTCGATTCGCAGTGCCTGGCAGGGATTGCCCGGCTTGGAGCCACTTCCTTGTGAAGACGATTTACGGCACGTCAAGGGGCAGCTCGATGGTGAAGGGCTGTCGATCGGGAACGAGCTTTTTCGCTGCGTCGGGCTTCGCAAACTGCATCTGGAGGTCGCTCGACTCGGCAACGGACTTCAGATCCTTCACAGCGTCTGGTTTCCAGATCCCCGTTACGACCTGCCGATTTTCGGCGCCGACATCGTTGCCGGCCCCGCTGGCATCTCCGCTGCAATCGTCGATCTGTCGCCCACCTCCGATGACCTGCCGGAACCGATGCTGAACCGTCTTGAGGCCATGCCCTGGCCAGCGTTTCGTCAGGTTCGCGACCTGCCGGCGTGGGGATCAGCCATCTTTTCCAGCAAGGTTTGCTTCATACGCCCGGATGGTGCTCAAGAGGAGACGGCCTTCCAGGATCTGGTGAGCCACTACCTGCAAGTGATGGCGACGAGCGTGATCGAAGCCAGCCCCGAACCGCCGACTGCTCTCACTACAGTTCGCCGGTACAAGGGTCAGCTGAACTATTGCCTTCAGCAGAAACGAAACGACAAGACCCGACGCGTCCTGGAGAAGGCCTTCGATTCGGCCTGGGCCGATCGCTACATCGACATGCTGCTCTTCGACAATCCACCGGCACCGTGATGAGCCGCAAGCGCTGGTCTGTCCTTGCCGGAAGTTTGGTCATTGCGGTCATCGGCGGCTGGTTGCTTCGTCCCACGCCTGACCCAAAGCCCGTTGAACCCTCTCCGGTAAGAACAGTCCGTCCAGAAGCTGTTGCGGCCCTGGGACAGCTTGAGCCCGCCGGGGATATCCGCAACCTGGCAGCACCCAATGCAGGAATGGCTGGGACGCCGCGGGTGGCTTCGCTTCAGGTGAATGAGGGTGATGCGATCAAGCGGGGCCAAGTGTTGGCGTCCTTTGATCATCGGGACGGCCTGCTGGCGGATCTGGAACGCGTCGACGCTCGGCTGCGCAGCCTGGATCAGGAGATCCGTCTGCAGACCATTGAGGTGGCGCGCTTCACCAAGGCTGCGGACTCGGGGGCTGCAGAGCTGTTTCTCGTCGACAACAAGCGTGAGGAGCTGGTGCGCCTTCAGGGACAGAGGGATCAGGCTCTAGCTGAACGCAAGGGGCTCCAGGCTGATCTTGTATTGAGCCAGCTGGTTTCACCCATTGATGGGCTTGTGCTCAAGTTGCACGCCCGCGAAGGCGAGCGCCCAGGTGAAGAAGGGGTCATGGATGTGGGGGCCAACCAGGCCATGCAGGCCAGCATCGAGGTCTATGAATCCGATATCGCTCGGATCCGCCTCGGCCAGCCCGTCCGCCTGACCAGCGAGAACGGCGGTTTCCGCGATGCATTGACCGGCCGCGTGCTGCGTATCAGTCCGCAGGTGGAACAACGCTCTGTGCTCTCCACCGATCCCACCGGTGATGCGGATGCCCGTGTTGTGGTGGTTGATGTGGCTCTCTCCCCTGAGGATGCTGAGAAGGTCAGCCGCCTGGCCGGTTTGAAGGTGATCGCCCGCTTTGAGCCATGAATCGCTTTTGGCGGGGCCGTCGGATTCCACTCTCCTGGCTGCTGCTCACGCGACAGCCCGTTCGTCTTCTGGTCGCTCTCGCTGGCATCAGTTTCGCGGGAATCCTGATGTTCATGCAGCTCGGATTCCGCGATGGTCTCTTCGATGCGAGCGTCACGGTGCATCGTCTGTTCGATGCCGATGTTGTTCTGATCAGTCCACGGTCCGCCAGCTCCGTGCGCATGGCGGGCTTTCCCAGGCGGCGCCTGATTCAGACCCTGGCCGATCCTGACGTCGAGGGGGTGACGCCGGTGCAATGGGGGCTGATGCTCTGGCGCAATCCGGAAACACGCCGCAACAGGGCGATCCTGGCCTTGGGCTTCAATCCCGACGACCCTTTCTTTGTCGACCCATCCCTGGCGGAGAAAACCGACGTCCTGAAACAGAAAGGACGAATCCTGTTTGATCAGCTGTCCCGATCCGAATTCGGACCCATTGCCGAGTGGTACCGCGATGGCCGGGTGGTGGAAACCGAGATCGCCGGCAACCGCGTCCGTGTGGCAGGTTTGGTGAGCCTTGGCACCAGCTTTGGTGCCGATGGCAATCTGCTCACGAGCACCGAGACCTTCCTCGATTTGTTGCCTCAGAAGCCACCCGGGGCAATCGAAGTGGGTCTGGTGCGGTTGAAGCCAGGTGCTGATCCTGATCAGGTGGTTTCACGATTGAGTGAGCGGCTGCCCAAGGATGTCTCGGTGCTGACCAAGCAGGGCTTCATCGATTTCGAGCAGAACTACTGGAAGAGCAGCACGTCCATCGGTTTCATCTTCACCCTCGGCGCCGCCATGGGCTTCGTTGTGGGCTGCGTGATCGTTTATCAGGTGCTGTACACCGATGTCAGCGATCATCTGCCGGAGTACGCCACCTTGATGGCGATGGGCTACAGGCTCAGCCACCTGCTTGGTGTGGTGGTTCGCGAAGGCTTTTATCTGGCCGCTCTTGGCTACGTCCCTGCCTATTTGGCTGGGCAGGGCCTCTACTGGTTTGTGCGTGATGCCACCAAGTTGCCCGTCGGCATGGATCTATCGCGGGCGCTCACTGTGCTGGTGATGATTCTGGTGATGTGCATGCTGTCGTCGCTCCTGGCCATGCGTCGTCTCATCGATGCCGACCCGGCAGAGATCTTCTGATGGCTGCAGTTCTTGTGGATCAGCTTTCCCATGCCTTCGGCAAAGGGGAGATGCGGCGTGAGGTTCTTCAGAACATCAGCCTCAGCATCGAGCCGGGCGAAGTGGTGCTGCTCACGGGGCCCTCCGGCTGCGGCAAGACAACCCTGCTGACCTTGATCGGGGCGCTGCGCACGGTTCAGCAGGGTCAGGTGTCGGTGCTCGGTCAGCCTCTGCATGGAGCCGGTCGCCGCCGTCGCCAGCAGGTGCGCAGGCGTATCGGAATGATCTTCCAGGGCCACAACCTGCTGCGCTGCCTCACCGCAGAACAGAACGTGCAGATGGGCGCCGATCTTCTTCCGGATCTCAGCTACAGGGCCCGTCGTGATGAAGCCCGTCAATGGTTGCGTGCCGTCGGCTTGGAAGACCACATGGGCAAAGTGCCCCAGGACTTGTCTGGAGGACAGAAGCAGCGGGTGGCCATTGCCCGTGCCCTTGCCGCCAACCCCAGGCTGCTCCTGGCGGATGAGCCCACAGCAGCTCTGGACAGCCGCACTGGCAGGGAAGTGGTGGAGCTGCTGCAGCGGCTTGCCCGCGAACAATCGTGTGCGGTGTTGATGGTGACCCATGATCCGCGCATCGTTGATGTGGCTGATCGCGTGCTCCAGATGGAGGATGGGTGTCTGCTGAATGTCGTTCAGTAGAGTGATTGTTGATTCCAGAGCCCGCAGTTCCGCATGGCCAAGCGCAGAAACCTCAAGAAAGAGAAGCAGGAGCGGAACCGCGCTTACGCGCGCAAGTTCAAAAAGCGCAAGATGCGGAACGATGGCCGTGGTGAAGGCGCCGGCAATGGCGTGACTGGAACAGCCAACAACGGTGGAGCAGCCGACTGATCAGCCTTCAGTGATCTGAACAAAGGGGCCTACGGGCCCCTTTTTTGTTGTTCGTAGGGTGGGTTCCCTTCTGCATCGGCTGTCGCGATGTTCGTCAGCGTCGTTATCCCGACCTACAACCGACGCCCGATTCTCGAGAAATGCCTCTCGGCACTAGAAGATCAGCAGCTCACGGGTGCTCTGCAGGATTACGAGGTTGTCGTGGTCGACGACGGGTCCACTGACGGAACGCCGTCATGGTTGCGGGACCATTCGCATCGTTTCCCCCATGTGCGCCTGATTGAGCAGGAACACGGTGGCCCCGCGGAAGGGAGGAACCGCGGCGTGGATCATGCCCGTGGTGATGTCATCGTTTTCATCGACAGTGACCTAGTGGTCACTGAGACCTTTCTGGCGACCCATGCTCTGGCCCTGCAGAAGTGCTGGCAGAGGCGTGGTGATCGGCTCTGTTTCACCTACGGCGCGGTGATCAACACCGCCAACTTCGAAGAGCCCTGCTCGGAACGTCACAAGCTGAGGGACTTGTCTTGGGCCTATTTCGCCACAGGAAACGTGGCCATCGATCGAGAGGTACTGGAGCGTTCAGGCCTGTTCGATACAGGCTTCCGTCTTTACGGCTGGGAAGACCTGGAATTGGGTGAGCGCTTGCGGCGGATGGGGGTTGAGCTTGTGAAGTGTCCCGATGCTGTCGGCTATCACTGGCACCCTGCACTGAGCCTCGACCAAATCCCTCGCCTGGTGGAAGTGGAGGGAGAACGGGCCCGTATGGGGCTTGTGTTTTACCGCAAGCATCCAACACGACGGGTGCGCCTGATTATCCAGTTCACCTGGTTCCATCGGATTCTCTGGGAACTGCTGACCCTGGGTGGGCTGATCAATCCATCCAGCCTTCGCCCCCTGCTCCGATGGTTGATTCGTCATGGTTACCAAGGAACGGCGATGGAACTCCTTCGTCTGCCTCTGAATCGCATTGGTGTGCGTGCCCTGTTCCGCGAAGCCAGAGCAGCTGGACTGCGCTGATCAACGTTTTGATACCTTCTTTAGGTCCTTTCACTCCGCACACCTGCCCGTTTCGGGTGCACCTTGAGACCAGTTTCTGCTGGTTGTTCAGGTCCCTGGCAGGTGGAGGCGAACCCGAAACCCTCAAGCCATGGCTGTCGTCACCCTCGCCGAGATGATGGAGGCTGGTGCCCACTTCGGACACCAGACCCGTCGTTGGAACCCCAAGATGTCGCGCTACATCTATTGCGCGCGCAACGGTGTTCACATCATTGACCTTGTGCAGACTGCCGTCTGCATGAACAACGCCTACAAGTGGACACGTTCTGCTGCCCGCAGTGGCAAGCGCTTCCTCTTCGTCGGCACCAAGAAGCAAGCCTCTGAAGTGGTGGCTCTCGAGGCCGCCCGCTGTGGTGCTTCCTATGTGAACCAGCGTTGGTTGGGCGGCATGCTCACCAACTGGACCACCATGAAGGCCCGGATCGACCGTCTCAAGGATCTGGAGCGGATGGAATCCAGTGGCGCCATCGCCATGCGCCCCAAGAAGGAGGGTGCGGTGCTGCGTCGCGAACTCGAGCGTCTCCAGAAGTACCTCGGCGGTCTGAAGAACATGCGCCGCCTGCCCGACGTGGTGGTGCTGGTGGACCAACGCCGTGAGTCCAACGCGGTGCTCGAAGCCCGGAAGCTCGACATCCCCCTGGTGTCCATGCTTGACACCAACTGCGATCCGGACCTCTGCGAGGTGCCGATCCCTTGCAACGACGACGCTGTGCGTTCCGTTCAGCTGGTCTTGGGCCGTTTGGCCGACGCGATCAATGAGGGTCGCCACGGCTCCAACGATCAGCGTGGCGGCGACGCCGACGCCTGATCCCTTCCATTCCACGACACTGCCGTCCTCCCTGTTCGGAGGACGGCGCACCCAACCCTTTCCTCCTTTCCGATCGATGGCTGCCGTATCCGCCAAGCTTGTCAAAGAACTGCGCGACAAGACCGGCGCGGGGATGATGGACTGCAAAAAGGCCCTGGCCGCCACGGATGGCGACGCCAACAAGGCCGTTGAGTGGCTCCGCCAGAAAGGCATCGCCAGCGCTGAAAAGAAATCCGGACGCACGGCCGCCGAAGGTGCAATCGGCAGTTACATCCACACCGGTGCACGGGTGGGTGTGCTTGTTGAGGTCAACTGCGAAACCGACTTCGTGGCCCGTGGAGACATGTTCCAATCGCTTCTTCGCGATGTTTCCATGCAGGTGGCTGCATGCCCCAACGTGGAATACGTCACCACCGATGAGATCCCCGACGAGATCCGTGAGCGGGAGAAGGCGATCGAGATGGGCCGTGACGATCTCGAGGGCAAGCCTGAGCAGATGAAGGAAAAAATCGTTGAAGGTCGTATTGGCAAGCGCCTGAAGGAACTCGCCCTGATGGAGCAGCCCTTCATCAAGGACAGCTCCATCACCGTTGCTGACCTGGTGAAGCAAACGGCTGGCAAGATCGGCGAGAACGTGAAGGTGCGTCGCTTCACCCGTTACACCCTGGGTGAGGGCATCGAAGTGGAAGAGAACGATTTCGCCGCCGAAGTGGCGTCGATGCAGAACGCCGGCTGATTCCCTTGTCCCACCCGGACGTCAGGCCTGCTTACGACCCCTCAGAGCAGTTGGCACGCCTTCAACGGTTGTGCCGGCTCCGGGCCATCGCCCTGTACAGGGAGCAGGCTCTTTACCTCCAAGTGCTGCGTGAGCTGCTTGCCGGAGCCACGCGTCAGGCCCTGTTCAATCTTCTGGGAGAGGTTGATCCCTCCCGTTTCAGTCGTCTTCCAGAGTCGACCCGCCAGAACTTCCATGCGTCGGTCAACGATCTGATCGATCGCTGCAGCGTCCTGCTCACGGTGGAGCAGCTGATGCAGCTGGTGCGGCAAATGCAGGAGGAACAACGGCGTCAGCAGGCCCATGCCGGCAGAAACATGCTTCAGAAGCTCAGTCGCCAGACGCTGAACAGTGAGCCTGAGCACGAGCCTTCATCAACTGATTCGCAGCCGGAGGAACCCAGTGGGTCCATTCAGTTGAGCCTGGCCTCACCCCTCGATTCTCCCCAGGACAACGCCGCTTCCGATGCTCTCGCTGAACCCAGCCCTGAACCCCTAGAGGCCAAATCTTCAGGGGACATCGAAGTTCTCCGCTCGCTGTTCGAGCTGGCCGGAGATGCGATGCAGCATGCCCAACAGCCGATTGAGGCCAATGGCGGCTCGGATCTGTCTTGGGATGGTGATGACCAGTTCCTGCCCCGGGAGCCAGACGCCCTGTTGCACTGGATCCATGCCATGGATCAGGCGCTTGAGCGACGGCTACGCAACCTGTCCCATGCCGTGAATGTGCAGATGCTGCGGTCGGGGCTGGCCCAGACCCTCTTGCCCATCAGCCTTCTTGACGCCGTACTGAAGGGACAGGTCGAAACCCAGCCAACAGCGACGAATGTGCTTCGGTTGCGACTTCCTCTGGCTGTCGGCGATCTCGACCAGGGCATGGATGTGCTCTGTGTGCTTCTGCGCAGCAATGATCTGGAGTTCGACAGCCCTCGTCTGCGTCAGTGCCGCAAGCGATTGCGCGCTCACCACCATGCTCTGCTCACAATGGTGCGGCAGCAACGTCATTGGCAGCGTCGCTCCCTGGATCGTGAGGCCCGAACCCATTGGCAGACCCCATCCGATTCAACGCAGCCGCTGAGCGGGGACTGACCGGCGACCAGCTGTCGATGCTGCTGGAGTGGATGCTTCCCATTCAGCGCTCGCTGGGGTTAGAGGCGGAGCGTGGTTTTCAGAATCTGCAGGGTCGCCAGCAGCGTTTTCACGACTTTCTGCAGCAGCAGCTCGCAGCGCCACCGGCATTGCCCTTCCCCCAGGGTGTGACTGAACGTATGACCAGGCTCGGCGCGGCCTTCTCCGATTATCCGGAGCTGGCTGACCCAGCCCGCCGACGTCTTGTCACCGATGCGCGCCAGTGGCTGCATGAGCTGCGCCATCGTCTGGAGCCCTCGGCCCCGATGGCACCGCCACGCTTAAAGGTTCAGGCGTCCCCCCAGCAACGGCCTGCATCACCGTTGCAGCTCGATAGTCCCATCACCCAGATCCGTGGTGTGGGGCCGAAATTCGCTGCTCGGCTGGCCTCAATCGGCCTGCTTCTGGTGCGCGACCTGTTGCGCTACTACCCCCGTGATCATGTCGATTACTCCGCCATGCGCCGCATTGAGGCACTGGTGTCGGGGGAAACCGCCACGATTGTGGCCACAATCCGACGCTGCAATGGATTTGTCAGCCCGCGGAACACCAACCTCGCCATCATCGAGCTCCAGCTACAGGATCCGACGGGTCGCCTGAAGGTGAGCCGTTTCCTGGCGGGCAAACGCTTCAGTTCTCCGTCCTACCTCAAAGGCCAGCAGCGCCTCTACCCCGTTGGTGCCACCGTGGCTGTCAGTGGTCTGGTGAAAGACGGCCCCTACGGCATCACCTTCCAGGATCCGTTGATCGAGGTGCTGGATAGCCCCTCTTCCTCCGTGAAGTCCTCCAGCATCGGTCGACTTCTGCCGGTGTATCCCCTCACCGAAGGGGTCGGGGCCGATCGTTTTCGCAGCCTGATCGATCAGGTCTTGCCCCTCGCGGCCTCCTGGCCTGATCCCCTGCCCTCTGCGCTGCAGGGCCAATTCCAGCTTTTGCCGTTGGCTGATGCCCTTCAAGCCCTGCACGCGCCCAAGGATCGCGAGAGCCTCGATCAGGGCCGCCGCAGGCTGGTGTTCGATGAGTTTTTGCTCTTGCAGCTGGGCCTGTTGCGCCGTCGCCAGGCCCTGCGCTCCCGGATGGGCCCTGACCTGGATCTCCAGTCCAGTGCCGATGGGCTTGTTGGCGAGTTCATGGACCTGCTGCCCTTCCGCTTCACCTCAGCGCAACAGCGGGTGTTTCAGGAGATCGAAGCCGATCTCGAGCGCACCGAACCCATGGCCCGTCTGGTGCAGGGGGATGTCGGCTCGGGCAAGACGGTGGTTGCCATTGCGGCGTTGCTGAGCACCATCACCTCGGGTTGGCAGGGAGCCCTGATGGCTCCTACTGAAGTGCTGGCCGAGCAGCATTACCGAAATCTCTGCCAGTGGCTGCCGCAGCTTCATGTCAGCGTCGCGTTGCTGACGGGATCCACGCCGCGGCCCCGACGTCGCCAGCTGCTGGATGACCTGGCCAACGGCTCGCTGAAGGTGCTTGTGGGCACCCATGCCCTGCTGGAGGATCCCGTCGTCTTCAACCGTCTTGGGCTGGTGGTGGTGGATGAACAGCACCGCTTCGGCGTGCATCAACGGGATCGCCTGCTCAACAAGGGGTTGCAGCCCCACCTGCTCACCATGACGGCGACGCCGATTCCACGGACCCTGGCGTTGTCCATGCATGGGGATCTGGATGTCAGCCAGATCGATGAATTGCCTCCCGGGCGAACACCGATTCGCACCCGCATGCTCACGGCCGGCCAACGGGAGAAGGCCTACGAGCTGATCCGTGAGGAGGTGCAGCTGGGCCAGCGGGCCTATGTCGTTCTGCCTCTGGTGGATGAGTCGGAAAAGCTCGAGCTTCGCTCGGCGGTGGAGGTTCACGCCGAATTGGCCTCGGAGGTGTTCCCTGACTTGGAGGTCGGATTGCTGCACGGGCGTCTCTCCAGTGCCGAGAAGCAGGTGGTGTTGACCGATTTCGCTGCGGGCAAGAGCCAGGTGCTGGTGTCGACCACGGTGGTGGAGGTGGGTGTGGATGTGCCCGAAGCCAGCGTGATGGTGATCGACCATGCCGAGCGTTTTGGTTTGGCGCAGCTGCATCAGTTGCGGGGACGCGTCGGTCGTGGCGCCGCTGCCTCCCATTGCCTGCTGATCAATGGCAGCACCAACCCCCTGGCCCGCCAGCGTCTGGATGTGCTGGTGCGATCCACCGATGGCTTTGAGATCGCCGAGATGGATCTGCGCTTGCGCGGGCCTGGACAGGTGCTGGGGACCCGTCAGTCGGGCCTGCCTGATCTGGCCCTGGCCAGCCTTGCCGATGATGGTGCCGTTCTTGAGGATGCACGTACGGCGGCCCAGGAGCTGCTGAACCGCGATCCCGACCTTGAGCAGCACCCGTTGCTGCGCGAGACCCTGGAGGCGCAGCAGCGTCGCCTCAGCGGCGGCACACCCTTGAACTGACCCATCCCGTTGCAGCGAGTCGATGCGCCCTTGGAGCCCCATTCCGATCGAGGACTGCGGAGAGACCTTGGAACCCCTGCCTCGCGCTTTATTGCGAATGGAACCCCATCCGTACATGGCCCTTGGAGCTCCCTATGGGCCTTCGGGGAATCCCTTCCAATTGCGCCAGGGGGCGGTTCAGCGCCTGCTTGATGCCCAGCAGCGGCTGATCGAGCACGACCCTCGCCTTCGCCTGAGCATTTTTGACGCGTGGCGGCCGATTGCGGTGCAAGCCTTCATGGTGGACCACAGCATTGCGGAGCTCTGTCGCGAACGGGGTGTTGAAGCGTGCTCGGGGGACGCCTTTGATCGGGTGGTTGCCGATGTGGGGCGGTTCTGGGCTCCACCGAGTCGCGATCCCGCGACACCACCACCCCACAGCACCGGTGCCGCTGTCGACCTCACCCTCAGCAGCAGTGATGGAACGCCGCTGGCCATGGGTGGAGAGATTGATGCCATTGGTGCGGAGTCCGAGCCGGATCACTACGCCGGATCGGAGGATCCCGATGCCCGTTGCTGGCATCAACGCCGGCAGCTGTTGGCCGATGTGATGGGAGCGGCCGGTTTTGCTCAGCATCCGAACGAGTGGTGGCATTACTCGTTCGGCGATCAGCTCTGGGCCTGGCGCAAAGGTGCTGCCGTGGCGGTTTATGCCGAAGCCGTCAACAGCGCACTCACTTCCTGATCACCAAGCTTCTCGATGTGGTCCCCGAAGCTGCGACGGCCGCCGGCGGCCTTCCAGCTCAGGAGCAACGGTTCGAGGGTTTTTTCCAGGTCTTCGAGGGGCAGTTTCTCCATGTAGGGACGCGCCAGACGTTGCAGGTTGGGGGTGCCGCCGAGCCACAGCTGGTACTGGTTGACACCGTTGCCCACCAATCCCAGCTCTGCCATGTAGGGGCGAGCGCATCCATTGGGGCAGCCGGTCATGCGCACGAGCAGCGACTTCTCGATCTCGAGCCGCCGCAGCTGGGCATCGAGGCGATCGAGAACATTCGGAAGGATGCGCTCCGATTCGGTGATCGCTAGTCCACATGTGGGCAGAGCCGGGCAGGCAATGGCGTGTCTGGCGAGGGGAGCTGGTGCTTCCGGCACCTCAAACCCAAGCGCCTCCAGCTGCGTTCGGATGCTGGCGCGCTGGGATGTGCCGATGTTGCACAACAGCAGGTCTTGATTGGCTGTGAGACGAATCTCAAGCTGGTAGGTCTCCACGAGCTGCCTGAGCCCTGCCTTGAGATCCCCGTTCAGGCGGCCGCAGAGCAGGGGTAGTCCCACGAACCACATGCCCGCTTTCTGCCGGTGCCAGCCGAGATAGTCCAGAAGCTTGGCTTTTGGCTCATTGCGCAGCCCCTTGAGGGTTCCTTTGAAGTAGGTCGCACGCAGGGTGTCGCGGAACCACTGAATGCCCTTGTCGTGAAGCAGGTACTTCATGCGGGCGTGCTTGCGCACCTCCCGGTCCCCATGGTCCCGTTGCAGCGCCAGGATCGCCTGGACCACATCGAGAACGTCAGCGGCATCGACGTAGCCCAGAGGGTCCGCGGTGCGGGCGAAGGTTTCCTCCTTGTTGTGCGTGCGACCCATGCCACCGCCCACATAGACGTTGCAGCCGCGCAGTTCGCCGGAGGGATCGGTGAAGGCCACCAGCCCGATGTCCTGGGTGAGCAGATCAACGGAGTTGTCCCCCGGCACGGTGACGGCCACCTTGAACTTCCGGGGCAAGTAGGTGTCCCCATACAAGGGCTCATCGGCGCTCCCGGAAAACATGCCGCCCTCGCTCTGGCGCTTCCTGGCCTTCTGAACGGCCCGGCTGGGCTTGAAGCGATAACTCAGATCTCCATCCACCCAGAGATCCAGGTAAGCCCCCTCTGCAGCCTCAGGGCTGAGCAGATCGGCAATTTCATCCGCCAGACGCCGAGCCACGGGATAACCGCCTTTCTCAAAAGGAGCTGGCGGTGCCATCACATTGCGGTTGATGTCTCCGCAGGCCGCCAGGGTCGAGCCCATGTTGCGAACGATGGTGCCGATCACCTCTTTCAGATCCGCCTTGGCGATGCCATGCATCTGAAAGGCCTGGCGGGTGGTGGCCCGAAGGGTCCCATCCCCAAGGCGATTGGAGAGGTCATCCAGGGCGAGGAACAGCCTGGCGGGGATGCGTCCTCCTGGACTACGCAGCCGCAGCATCATCTGCCAGCTGCGGATCTTGTCGGTCTTGCGCAGTTCGCGGTGGTGCTGCTGATAGCTGCCGTGAAACTTCAGTAGTTGAACGGCATCTTCGGTGAAGCGAACGTCCTCATTGCTGAGCTCACTGAGCAGTGGGTCGCGCAGATGGTCGCTGTCCAGCTTGCGCTGCTCCGCCTTGGACAGTGTTTGAGATTCGGTTTGCGCCACTGCCAAGGAGCTTTCCCCCACCCCGAAAAGGATTTCCTGAATTGAACGTAGCGAAACGGCTTCCAATACAGTCGCCTCCGGCTCTGACCTTGGCGTGACGGCAACCTTTCTTCTGGAAATCGGTACCGAGGAACTTCCTGCCGATTTCGTCAAGCAAGCGCTGACCCAGCTCGAGCAGCGGGTCAGTCGCGATTTGCGTGAGGCAAGGCTTGGCCATGGAGCGGTGTCGGTGTTCGGCACTCCCCGACGTCTGGTGGTCTCCGTCGCGGATCTTGAAGATCGTCAACCCGATCTTCAGGAGGACCGCAAAGGCCCCCCAGTGGCCCAGGCCTTCAAGGACGGCATTCCCGGTCCTGCGGCGATTGGTTTTGCGAAACGCTGCGGTGTCGATCCATCAGCCCTGGAGCAGCGTGCAACCCCGAAGGGGCCCTGCGTCTTCGCAACCGTGCTGACCCCCGGGCAAGCCAGTACTGATCTCCTTCAAGGGCTGATCCCCCAATGGATCGATGCCCTCCAGGGGCGTCGGTTCATGCGCTGGGGGACCGGAGCCCAGCGCTTCAGCCGACCCATCCGCTGGCTGCTCGCTCTCCAAGGCTCCGAGGTAATTCCTGTGGTTCTGGGCGACGCAGACCCCGAGGTCCGTAGCGATCGCTTCAGCCGTGCCCATCGGCTCCACGGTGACCAGCCGCTCTCCATCGCATCAGCGGAGGTGTTCGGAGAAACCCTCGCGGCTGCAGGTGTTGTTGTCGATCGCGAGGAGCGGGCCAAGCGAATACGCATCAGCCTTGACCAGTCGGCTGAGGCTGCCAATGGAACACCCGACTGTCCGGAGTCCCTTTTCGAAGAACTGGTGGACCTTGTAGAGGATCCCAGGATTCTCGAAGGGACCATCGCTGAGCGTTTCCTTCAGCTCCCTCCGGAGGTGATCAGCACGGTGATGCAGGCGCATCAGCGTTATGTGCCGCTTCAAGTGCCTGGTCTTCAGGCTGATCCGCTGCGGCTCACCGCCGAGGAGGTGCTTCGGCCTGAGTTCTTGCTGGTTGGCAATGGTCTGGCCCCGGCATCGTCCTTGATCGTTCGCGGCAATGAGCGCGTGCTTGGAGCGCGTCTGGCCGATGCCGAATTCTTCCTCGATGTCGATCGACGTCAATCCAGTGCGTCCAGGCGTGAGGCCCTCGACCGTGTCACCTTCGCTGAAGGACTCGGCAGTCTTCTGGACCGCTCCGAGAGGATTGAGCAGCTGACGAGCTTGTTGTTGAAGCAACTTGGTCTTGATCAGTCTGTGGCTGATGCAGCCCAGCGTGCAGCTCACTTCTGCAAGAACGATCTCGTCAGTCAGATGGTGGGTGAATTCCCTGAACTGCAGGGCCTGATGGGTGGCAAATACCTCTTGGAGGAGGGAGAACCCCGCGACGTCGCCCTGGCTGTGGTGGAGCACTATCTGCCCCGGGGTGCCGGTGATGACCTGCCTGCAACGCCAGCGGGAGCGGTGGTGGCGCTAGCGGAAAGGCTCGAACTGCTGCTCAGCATCTTTGCCAAGGGAGAGCGGCCGACGGGCTCGTCAGATCCCTACGCCCTGCGACGGGCGGGCAACGGTGTTCTTCAGATTCTCTGGGGGATGGGTTGGCGTCTGGATCTCATGGCCTTCCTGACCCAAGCCGTGGCGGAGTGGGCTGGCCTCTTTCCTGCCTTTGCGGTGGACTCCAACCAACTGCACAACGACCTCTGCCAGTTGATGCGCCAGCGGATCGTGTCTCAGCTGGAAGATGACGGCTTCGCTCCCGATCTGGTGCAGGCTGTGTCTGGAGACTCCGTCTCCAATCAGCGTCTACTCGGTGACCCCCTTGATGTGAAACAGCGGATCCAGCTGCTGCGCGATCTTCGGGACAGCGGCCAGTTGGATGCGGTGCAAGCGGTGGTTCAACGGGCCGCCAAGCTTGCTGAAAAGGGTGATCTGGCGCGGGACCAGCTCTTGGCCAGCGATGTGGTCAAGCCCGAACGGTTCGAATCGGCCAGTGAGCGGGATCTGTTCGCAGCACTAGATGAGCTGCAGCCCCTTGCGCAGCAACAGTCCTACCAGGCTCTTGCTGATGCACTTGTGGCGGCAACCCCCGTTCTTCAGGCTTTCTTTGATGGTGAAACCAGCGTGATGGTGATGGTCGAGGACCCCGAACTGCGGCTCAATCGCCTCAACCTATTGGCCGTCTTGCGCAATCAGGCCTCGGTGTTGGCTGAATTTGAATCGATTCAATCCAAATGAATGGCAGCAATGGCCCCAGTGGCTAAGCAGGGGCCAGTCCATTCAGCCTGAATGCCTGATCAAGAGACCAACAGCACCCAACAGCCTGTGGTGATCCGCCAGGGAGGTAACGGTCTTGGAGCCGTCGTTGCGGCGATCATCCTTGCGTCAGCAGTCGTTTATGCCATCAACGTTTGGTCGACGACCAAGAAGGAAACATCCCCCGCCAAGAACATTGAGCAGGGAATTGAGCGTCTCAAGGATGCCGCTGGCAAAGTGATCGAGTCTCGGAATTAGCCAGCGATTTCAGCGTTGTTTTGGGCCGGCCTCCCTCAGGAGACGCCGGCCTTTTCCTTCGATTCGGTTTCCTTCGACTCGGTTCCATTGGGGTTGGACCCTTTTGATTCGACGGCCTTAGCTTTGATCTGCTGAGAAGCTTCCTGGGCCAGGAAATCGCCGTCCGAACGACCAACCGCAGAGGGAACAGGGTTGTAGTCAGACGGGGCCAGAGCCTCGCCGCGGATCAAGCTGCCCAGGGTTCGCAGGGTGAGCTTGATCTGCTGCCAGGGGTTCATCATCACCACCCGCTTGTACAGGTAGCTGTCGAAAGTCAGCTTCTGCACGTCCTTGTCGTCGCACATTTCGACGAAGGCTTCTCGAGCAGCGTCGTTGCGATAGAAGATTCGCTGCAGGATGTCGAGCACCACATAGGTGGCGCCGTACTTGCGGTCCCAGCGCTTGAGGTAGGTCGACTTGATCTGCTTCTCGGTTGGGATGGTTGCGCCACTCTTGGATATTTCCACGATGGCTTCGGCGCACATCCGTCCGCTCTTGGCAGCGAAATAAATTCCTTCACCTGAGCTTTTGGTGACGTAGCCCGCTGCGTCGCCCACCAGTGCCATGCGGCCCACCACTCGCCGAGGACGAGGGTGTTCAGGAATCGGGTGCGCTTCCACCTTGATCACTTCGCCCTGGAACAGGCGCTTGTTGGCTCGCTCGCGGATGCCTTTCTGCAGGCCCTTGATCAGGCTCTGGTTCTGCTGCATGGTTCCCGTTCCCACGGCCACATGGTCGTATTTGGGGAACACCCAGGCATAGAAGTCAGGCGAGACATCCGTCCCGACGTACATCTCCGCGAGATCCTCGTAGTAGGTCATCTCCTCGGCAGGAAGCTTGATGCGTTCCTGGAAGGCGATGGCCACGTTGTAATCACCAGCGTCCATGGCTTTCGCCACCCTGGAGTTGGCGCCATCAGCACCGATGATCAGGTCGACAGCAAGGGTTTTCTGCTCGCCGGTGGGGCCACCGCCGCTGTAGTCGGCGTAATGAATGGTGTAAGGCCCCTGACGGTCGCTGCCGGTGTCGATCTTCTGAACCAGACCATTGATCAGGGTGGTGCCCAGATCCGCGGCTCTGTTGCGCAGGAAGGCATCGAAAACCTCACGACGGCACATGCCTATATAGGCGTTGTCGTCGTAGCCCAGGGGATCCAGTTTGATGTCCACCTCCCTGTTGGAGGGGGAGATCATCTTCATATTGCGGACCTTGCGGTCGATGATCTCGTCGGGGAGGTCGAACTCTTCGACCATGCAGAGAGGAATCGCACCGCCACAGGGTTTGGCGTTATCGAGTTTGCGCTCGAACAGCCAAGTCTCAATTCCTGCCTTGGCCAGGATTTCTGCAGCACAGGAGCCACTAGGGCCACCGCCGATCACCGCAACTCGCAACATCTCAGCCCGTCTCCGCTGGATTGTTTTGTGAAGCTATCACTGTCACAGCAACCATTGTGGGTTGACCTGGCTGCTGCCTTTACGATCGAAACAACACGCATCAGCGCTTTGGTTCGGGCCTCCTCTGCGCGACGCACCCAGCGGGAGGATATTCCGGTCGCACGTCGGACGCGATCGGCGCATCAACGAAAGGGAAATGGTGCGGCTGGTCTGCTGTTCGGGCTGGTTTTCGTTTGCGCTGGAACTCTGGCGGTGGTGATGGTGGCTCCCACCCTGCTGTCCCGGCGGCAACCTCTTCAGACAATTGAGATACCAGGGTTTCGTGAACGTCCCGATGTGGATGGCCGCCTACTGGGTCACTTTCCCTACCGAGAAGCAGAAGCAGACCAACTCATCGTTTTTCAACCGGGGATTGAGCTGAATCTGGAGGCCGCCGAGGCCCTCGACACGATGATGCGTTCCGCTGCTGCAGACGGGGTTGATCTCCGACTGCTCAGCGGGTTTCGCTCTCTGGCCCTCCAAGAGTCGATCTTCTTCGATGTGGCCTCCGAACGGAATCAGACCGCGGAGGAGCGTGCCCAGGTTTCGGCTCCACCGGGCTATTCCGAGCACAGCACTGGCTATGCCGTTGATCTCGGCGATGGACGCGTTCCTGAGACCAACCTCTCCCAGAGCTTTCAAGACACCGAAGCCTTTCGCTGGTTGCAGGACCACGCCGCCCGTTATCACTTCGTTTTGTCCTTCCCTGAAGGCAACCAACAAGGTGTGATGTACGAACCCTGGCACTGGCGCTATGAGGGCAATGCGGATGCACTTCGTCTGTTCGAGCCGGCCCGTCGGTTTTCCAGGCGCGATCCTTGAACATCCCTGAGCTGCTATCCCCCGCCGGCGACTGGGCTGCGATGCAGGCAGCCGTCGCCTCCGGTGCCGATGCGGTGTACTTCGGTGTTGATGCCTTCAATGCTCGGCAGCGGGCCGAAAATTTCAGGCTGGATGACCTGCCCGATGTGATGCACTGGCTGCATCAGCGCGATGTGAAGGGTTTCCTCACCTTCAACGTGCTGGTGTTCAGCGATGAACTGGAGGCGGCGGCTCGGTTGCTGATCGCTGCTGATGGTGCTGGTGTGGATGCCGTGATCGTCCAGGACGTGGGGCTTTGTTGGTTGGCCCAGCGGCTGGTGCCGAACCTCTGCGTTCATGGTTCAACTCAGATGTCGATCACCAGTGCAGCGGGGATTGCCCAGGCTGCCGCGCTTGGTTGTCAGCGGGTGGTGCTGGCCCGGGAGCTGGCTCTTCGTGATCTCGAGCGCCTGCAGATGCAACTGACCCAGCGGAACCTTGGGATGCCGTTGGAAGTGTTCGTGCATGGCGCCCTTTGCGTCGCGTACTCCGGTCAGTGCCTGACCAGTGAATCCCTCGGTCAGCGCAGTGCCAATCGAGGTGAATGTGCCCAGGCCTGCCGTCTCCCCTACGAAATGTTGGTGGATGGTGAACCCCACGCTCTGGAGGACCAGCGCTATTTGCTGTCTCCCCAGGATCTGGCGGCCTGGGAGTTGTTGCCGGAGTTGCAGAGGATCGGGGTGGCGAGCTTGAAAATTGAAGGTCGTCTGAAGGACTCGGCCTACGTGGCTGCTGTCACCGACGCCTATCGCCAGCGCCTGGACCAGACCTCCGCCTCGGCTCCAAAGGTGCAACGTCAGCTAGAGCTGGCGTTTTCCCGTGGTTTGTCCACCGGCTGGCTTGAGGGGGTGAACCATCGCCGCCTGGTGCATGGCCGCTGGAGCAAAAAGAGGGGCCCTTTGCTGGGGCAGCTGCTCCGGGTTGAGCGGGGCGGATGGTTGCATCTGCGCAGCAGAGAAGAGCTGCATCCCGGTCAAGGCCTTGTGATGGAACAGATTTCGTCCGACCCCCTGCAGCCACCACGGGAAATCGGTGGCCGGATCATGGTGTGTGAGCGGCTGGGCTCCGAACGCTGGAAGCTGCGGCTGGGTCCGGATCGTTTGGATGTGTCGGGTTTGAGCCCCGGCGCGTCGGTGTGGCTCACCAGTGACCCTGACTGGCAGTCCCATTGGCAGCGTGCTGCCCGGCGAGCTGTGGAGGCCCGGTCCAGGGAACTGGCGCTGCGGGTCACCGGTCGGCTCGGTGAACGGCTGGAGCTGCAACTGCTCGCGCCGCAGGGCTTGGATCTGAAGCTCAGCAGCACGATGCCTCTGCAGACAGCTGCCCAGCGTCCGCTTGATCGTGATCGGCTCCAGGAGCAATTGGGACGCCTGGGGGGAACTGGCTGGTCGCTTCAGCTTCTTGAGATCCATCTGCAGGGAGATCTCTTCCTGCCTGTGGCTGAACTGAACCGCATGCGCAGGGCTTTGCTGGAGCTGTTGGAGGCCTCGTTGGAAGGCTCTGCAGTTTCAGAGCCTTCCCCTGTCCCGTCTGAACCGCCTGATGTCGCAGAGCTGCTGGACGGAATGTGTCCCCAGCCACCCACGTCCCCGAGCGAGACCGCATCAGGTCTGGTGGTACTTGTGCGAAGCCTTGAGCAGTTTCAGGCGCTGGCGGATCTTTCCGCCGAGAGCCTGCCGATCCGCTCGGTGGTGGCGGATCTTGAGCAGCCACGAGAACTTCGCGAAGCGGTGGCAATTGGCCGGGGGTGCTGGCCGGAGGGTGTGTGGCTGGCGGGGGCACGGATCACACGGCCGGATGAACGCTGGACCCTCGAGCCTCTGATTCGAGCCCGCCCTGACGGATTTCTGGTGCGGAATGCCGATCAGCTGGAGGTGTTGACGCCTCTGGCGCCCTGCATCGGCGACTTCTCCCTCAACACCGCCAATCCCCTGACTTTCCACTGGTATCGCGACCACTGGAAGTTGCAGAGGCTCACGGCCAGTTACGACCTCAATCTTCAGCAGCTGTTGGATCTGGCGGCTGCCGTTGATCCAGCGCTGCTTGAGGTCACCCTGCATCAGCACATGCCGCTGTTCCACATGGAGCATTGTCTGTTTTGCGCGTTCCTGTCCGATGGAAAGGACCACACCGATTGCGGCCGTCCCTGTGAACAACACAACGTCTCCCTCAGGGACCGAAGCGGCGTCGAACATCCCCTGCGTGCAGACCTGGGCTGTCGCAACACTCTCTTCAACGGCACGGCGCAGTCCGGAGTGGAGGCCCTGCCTTCACTGCTGCGTGCCGGCGTCCGCAGGATTCGGCTTGAGCTTCTGGATGAAGATGCCGCCGCCACGCGCCGCCGCGTTCGCCTCTACGCCGAGGCCCTGGAGGGTCGGATGGCCACCCAGGAGGTCTGGTCCCAGGAGCGGATCCACCACCAGCTGGGCGTCACCCGCGGCAGCCTGCGGAGCAATGGTCCGGAACGCACCAGTCGATTCTCACGTTGAGATAACCTGTCGCACTGCGCCTTTGGCGTTCTTCACAATTTCTTACGGTCAGACCGCATGAGCGCCAACAACAAGGCGATCCGCAACATCGCGATCATCGCCCACGTTGACCACGGTAAGACGACTCTGGTCGACTCGCTGTTGGCGCAGTCAGGAATTTTCCGTGACAACGAAGCGGTGCCCACCTGTGTGATGGACTCCAACGACCTGGAGCGTGAGCGCGGCATCACGATCCTGTCTAAGAACACGGCGGTCACCTACAACGACACCCGGATCAACATCGTTGATACCCCAGGTCACGCCGACTTCGGCGGTGAAGTTGAGCGGGTGTTGGGCATGGTGGACGGATGTCTGTTGATCGTGGATGCCAATGAGGGGCCGATGCCCCAGACGCGCTTTGTGCTGAAGAAGGCCCTCGAGCAGGGCCTGCGTCCGATCGTGTTCGTCAACAAAATCGATCGTGCCCGGGTGGATCCAGAAACCGCCGTCGACAAGGTGCTCGATCTGTTCATCGAACTCGGGGCTGACGACGATCAGTGCGACTTCCCCTATCTCTTCGGCAGTGGTCTGGGGGGCTTCGCCAAGCCGGACATGAAGACCGACAGCGACAACATGCGTCCGCTGTTCGACGCCATCCTGCGCCACGTTCCGCCGCCGGTTGGTGATCCGGAGAAACCCCTCCAGCTGCAAATCACCACCCTTGATTATTCCGATTTTCTCGGCCGGATCATCATCGGCCGTGTCCACAACGGAAAAATCAAACAGGGCCAGAGTGCTGCTCTGATCAAAGACGACGGCTCCGTCAAGAAGGGCCGCATTAGCAAGCTGCTGGGCTTCGAGGGGCTGCAGCGCGTTGAGATTGAAGAGGCCTCTGCTGGAGACCTGGTCGCCGTGGCTGGCTTTGACGACGTCAACATCGGCGAAACAATCGCCTGCCCGGACGAACCGACGGCCCTGCCGTTGATCAAGGTGGATGAGCCCACCCTTCAGATGACCTTCGTCGTCAACGATTCCCCGTTCGCAGGCAAGGAGGGCAAGTTCGTCACCAGTCGCCAGGTGCGTGACCGCCTGCAGCGTGAGTTGCTCACAAATGTGGCCTTGCGGGTTGAAGACACCGATTCACCGGACCGCTTTGCCGTGAGTGGTCGGGGTGAGCTGCATCTCGGCATCCTGATCGAGACCATGCGCCGTGAGGGCTATGAGTTCCAGGTTTCCCAGCCACAGGTGATCTACCGCACCATCGATGGCACCCCCTGTGAGCCAGTTGAAACCCTGGTGATGGATGTTCCTGAACCAGCGGTTGGCAGCTGTATCGAAAAACTGGGCACCCGCAAGGGCGAAATGCAGAACATGGAAACCAGTGCCGATGGACGCACCCAGTTGGAGTTCATCGTTCCCTCCCGCGGTCTGATCGGTTTTCGGGGTGAATTCATCCGGGCCACACGCGGCGAAGGAATCATGAGCCATTCCTTCTATGAATACCGGCCGATGATGGGTGAGTTCGACACCCGTCGGAACGGTGTTTTGATCGCATTTGAAGAGGGAACTGCGACCTTCTATGCCTTGAAGAACGCTGAGGATCGTGGTCAGTTCTTTATCAGCCCGGGCACCAAGGTCTACAAAGGAATGATCATTGGTGAATACAACCGTCCGCAGGATCTGGAGATCAACGTCTGCAAGACCAAGCAGCTCACCAATATGCGTTCCGCTGGTGCTGAGGAACTCGACACTTTGCAAGCTCCGGTTCAGATGACCCTGGAGCGGGCCCTGGAATACATCGGCCCTGACGAGATGCTCGAGGTGACGCCCGAGTCGATCCGTCTGCGCAAACTTCCTGGCAAGAAGCCGGCGAAGTCCAAGCGCTGATGCCCCAATGGGATCCCCGCTTTCAGCAGGGTCTGGAGCTCTTCAATGCCGGTGAGTGGTACGCAGCCCACGATCTGTTTGAAGAGCTCTGGCATGAAACGGCTGATCCGGAGCGGCGCAGCCTTCAAGGAATCCTCCAGGTGGCCGTAGCGCAGTTGCATCTGCAACGCGGCAACCGTCGGGGCGCCACCATCTTGTTCGGTGAAGCCCTTGGTCGTCTGAAACGTCCTGGGACACCGGATCTTGGCCTGGATCTCGAGGCGTTGTGCTGTGCGGCGCAACAACGTCTTGAAGCACTTCAGCAGGATGGTGATCCCGAGTCATGCACTGTCCCTGTTTTGCAGTTGCAGAGCTGAACCGCCGGTAATCTCGACCCAATGTGGATTGAATGCGTGGCAGTTAAGGGGATGCTCCGTTCCCGGAGTCTTTATGTATTGCTGCCTCTACTGGCAGCCCTTTGCCCTCTGTTCCCGGCACAGGCCCAGCAAGTTGCCGAAACCGGAGTCATCACGATTGAATCCGACCTGCAATCGGCGGATAACAGCACAGGTGTGATCACCGCCAGCGGCAATGTTCGCTTGGTGCATGCCGACCGCGGCCTAGTGGCCACTAGCCGTCAGGCGCAGTACTTCACGGAAGAAGACCGGATTGTGTTGAGTGGGGATGTCGACGTGATTCAGACCGACGGCAATCTTCTGCGTGCCGATCACTTCACCTATCTCCTAGAGGAGGGCCGGGCCATTGCCAGCCCTGTTCCAGGTCAGCAGGTCTTCAGTCAATGGACTCTTCAACCCAGCCAGCCCCTGCTGGATGGTGCTCCCGCCTCCAATCCGGTGGCTCCATGACCCTGGAATTGTCGAATGTTTCCATCACCCTGGGCGGGCGTCAGCTGGTGAAGGATCTGGATTTGCAGCTTTCCCCTGGCGAGGTGGTCGGGCTGCTTGGTCCCAATGGAGCCGGCAAAACCACCACCTTCAACCTGGTGATAGGTCTGCTCTGCCCTGATCAGGGAGAGGTGATTGTTGATGGTCGGCGTGTCACCGACCTGCCGATGCCGGAACGAGCCCATCTTGGTGTTGGGTATCTGCCCCAGGAAGCCAGTGTTTTTCGCAATCTGACGGTTCGCGAAAATCTCGACATCGCTCTGGAGCAGACCGATCTCAGCCCGGAACAACGGCGGGATCGGCGCCACCAGCTGATTAAGGACTTTCATCTCACGGCGTTTATGAACCGCCGTGGTTTCCAGCTCTCGGGTGGCGAACGTCGCCGCTGTGAGGTGGCCCGAGCTTTGGCTTCCGGTGCCAATGGCCCGTTGTATCTCCTTTTGGATGAACCCTTTGCTGGTGTCGATCCCCTTGCTGTGGCGGATCTTCAGCTGCTGATTGAGGGATTGCGCTCACGGGGCATGGGCATCCTTATCACCGATCACAACGTTCGCGAAACGCTGGCCACCACCGATCGCGCTTACATCCTCAACGATGGCGCTGTGTTGGCTGCGGGACGCTCTGATGAGGTAGCGGCTGATCCGAAGGTGCGTCGTTACTACCTCGGGGAGGGATTCCAGCTGTGATTTTGGACCGTCTCAAAAGGGCCACCTGGATGCGGCTGGCTCTGCTGGACCGCTGGTTGCTCAAGGAACTTCTGGGCCCTCTGCTGTTCTTCATCGCCCTGTTCACGCTTTTGCTGCTCACGGGCGGCGTGATGTTCGAACTGGTGCGGCAGATGGTCGACAAGAACCTGCCGATCACAATTGCGGTTCAGGTTCTGCTGTTCAGCATTCCGCGTTGGCTGGCCTTCTCCGTTCCGATCGGAACCCTGATGGCATCGCTGTTTGTGTTCACCCGCCTTTCAGCGAACAGTGAACTCACGGCCCTTCGAAGCCTTGGCATCACCACGGTGCGGATGATCAGTGCTGCGCTCGTGCTTTCGATGGTGATGACGCTGTTCACCTTCGTTCTCAACGACGTGGTGGTGCCCCGCAGCCAACGCTATGCAGAGGTCACTCTGAAGCGGGCTTTAGGTCGATCACTGGCTAGTGAAACAGGACGCGACATCATTTATCCCCGTTTCGGTACACGCCTCGATTCGCAGGGAGAGGAGGACGGCAAGGGCCTGAACCAACTGTTCTATTCACGCAAGTTTCAGGACGGCGAAATGGTGGACGTAACTGTTCTGGATTTCTCGCGTTCCGGTTTCACCCAGATGTTGCGAGCGGACAGGGCCATCTGGAATGAGGCTCAGGCCAGCTGGGATTTCCTCGATGGACAGATACTGACCTTGGCGGCGAATGGCAGCTCTACCAAGGCCGATTTCGATCGTTATGTCTATCCCCTCGGCTCTGGTCCCCTGCGTTTGGCGGGCATTGAGCAGGATGCCGTCAACATGACCGTTGGCGAAGCCATACAAGCCCAGAGGATTTATGAGGAGGCCGGAAGCATCAAGGAAGCCCGCAAGATCCGTGTACGGATTCAGGAGAAGTTCACGGTTCCGATGGCTTGCCTGGTGTTCGGCCTGTTTGGAGCCACTCTTGGTGCTCAGCCCAGTTACCGCAGCAGCCGCAGCTTCGCGTTCGTGCTCACGCTTGGAATCATCGCTGTCTACTACGTGATCGGCTTCAGCTTCAGCTCCTTGGGGGTGAAGGGCACCCTTCCACCTGTCCTGGCGGCGTGGCTTCCTGTGGTTTTGTTTCTGGGTGCAGGTGGTCTGTTGCTCAAACAGGCCAGCCGCTGATCCGCCGAGTCAGAATGCTGTTCCTATTTGAAATGGTGTGCTGAACACGCCTTTTGAGCTGGTCACCGGTCTTGGATTTGCCGGCTTTGTGTTGCTGTTGCTGGCCATGCCTTTGGCCTTTTGGGCGGTGGCGAGCCAATCCCGTGCCGGTTTCGTTCGCCTGTTGGTGGCTGTGGCCAATCTGCTGTTCACAGCTCAGTTGATTCTCCGCTGGTGGCAATCCGGGCACTTCCCGATCAGCAACCTCTACGAATCGCTGTGTTTTCTGGCCTGGGCGTGCACGCTCACTCAGCTGCTGGTGGAACGGGCCTGGCCCTCACCGATCGTGGCGGCCGCAGCCACACCCATGGGTCTCGGTTGCATTGCCTTCGCCAGCTTCGCTTTGCCGGATCAGTTGCAGTCAGCTGCTCCTCTGGTGCCAGCCCTGCGCTCCAGCTGGTTGGTGATGCACGTCAGCGTGATCATGGTGAGTTACGCCGCTTTGTTGGTGGGATCACTTCTCTCCCTGGCGGTGTTGGTCACGGATCGTGACCAAGCCTTGGAGCTGCGCAGCAGTTCGATTGGCAGTGGTGGCTTTCGTCAGGCCGCCTCTGTGTCGAACGGTGGTGCTTTTCAGTTGCAATCGGTTGAGCTGAGCACCAATGAACAACTCGACAGCCTCAGTTACCGCACGATCACGGTTGGTTTCCTGATGCTCACCGTGGGCATCGTGAGTGGCGCGGTATGGGCGAATGAAGCCTGGGGCAGTTACTGGAGCTGGGATCCCAAAGAAACATGGGCCTTGATCTGCTGGCTGGTCTATGCGGCTTATCTGCATACCCGTCTCAGCCGTGGTTGGCAGGGGCGCCGCCCTGCTCTTGTGGCCGTGGTGGGGCTTGTGGTGATTGCTGTTTGCTACATCGGCGTCAACCTATTGGGCATCGGTCTGCACAGCTATGGCTGGTTCTTCGGGGGCTAGCGCGACAAAACTCTGGTCTTGACTTGTTGTCTTGTTGACCTCTTTGAGGTGAGTTGGAGACCCTCCAAAGACCGGTGCAGGAGATCCCCACGTCGCTGTGGAGTTGTGGATGTCGCAAAATGTTGTCCATGTCACTCAAATCGCAAGCTTTGGGGCCCATCGCTATGGAGTAGGGCTCCCAAGTGGGCTCGGTAGTTGGAAGGAGCCATGTCCGACGAGAGCTGATTGGATCTCGATTTGGGCTGGTTCAATCCCGTTCTTTCTTAAGAAATCCGGGCGAGTCTCTGAAGGCAGATGTCCGCCCATCAAGGTAATTTGGTGGTCGAATCGCTCCGGTGGTGCATCACCGTCGGCCACAAATCAATCAAGACCACACATGGGTCTTGCTCTGTGCTTTGAGGCTTTACTCCAGCCGGTTGTGTACGTAACTGCTTCCTAGCTGCCAGGGCCAACTAGGAATATGCCTTCAAAAAGAGTCCACTCGTTGTTGGAATGAGCCACTGCAGCTGTTGCTTCGGCGAATGGCAACGAGAGCATTCAGAATGAAACTGGAAGGGTCAATGTTGCTGACGGTGTGCCTGCGTGGGGACGGTGAACCCTTTATGTCGTCAGTCTGAAGAAAACCTTGAGCTGAGGGCCAGCCGCTGCTGATGTTCTTCATGGTGGAAATGTGGGTCTGGCAGCGACAGCGGCCGCCACAAGGGGATCGAGGCCTAACGGACTCTCCCCACCACTGAGGGGGATCGAGGCCGACGCGGACTCTCCCCCGCACCCTTTAAATCTGGCCAAGGACGTTGTTTGTCTCGACGGAGCAACCAGCCCGTCAACCCACTCGTTCGGCTGTGAATTCCCTGTCGCTCGATGGGGAGTCTGCATCCGAAATCCATTGCTATGCCGTGAGAGAGATTTTCAATTCGATGAAACGCATTCCAAATGTGCTGATCCCTGTCCTCACTTTTTCGTTGTTGGTTTGCGCAGGCTGTTCGAGCAACAAGGCCGAGAAGAATGCGCCAACCCAGGACCCAGCGCCTGTACAGGCGAAGACGGTTGTGGGACGAGCAACTTGGTATGGGCCTGGTCTTTATGGGAACAAAACCGCCAGTGGTGAAATTCTTCAGAAGAACACCCTGACGGCAGCCCACGGCCAGTTGCCTCTGGGAACCAAGGTCAAAGTGACGCGAGAAGACACCAACGAAAGTGTTGTTGTCGTGATCAACGACCGCAAACCCTTTAAGGAGGGCACGGTTATCGACCTCGCCCATGGTGCTGCAGATGCCTTGGAACTTGACGAAGACGGTGAAGCCGTCGTCAGCCTTGAGGTGTTGGACTGATCAGCAGAGCATGAAAAAACCAGGAGGGAAGAGATGTCTCCTGGGTTCGGTGTCGCTTCGCAACTTGTTTTACGGCGATTTCATCTCAACCAGATGAGCGATGCCTGAGAGTTGATTGGGATGTTTCGGCTTCCTCCGCCTCTGCGCGGAGATAACGTTTCCTCTGCGCCGACTCTAATCCAGATAGCTCGACGGGATGTCTTGAGGCTGCGATCCGTTGAGGCCGATCACCCCTGAGCAGTGGATAGATTCCTCGTCTGCTCATGCTCTTCTCCTTGGTTATGTGTGAATCTCGCGCCGTGACCTGTGGTCCATCGCGTTATTTAATAGTTCCATTTTAGCGATTGCATTTTTGTGTTCAATGTCACTAATTGCCGTGTATGCCGTCCAGGAGTTGTACGGAAAACCTGACGCTTACTTCCTTGTGGTGCTTTGTTCGTAGGGGCACCTGATCAAGAGATGCAATGCAAACGTTGTCTTGAATGTGCTTCCAGGTTGGCATTGACTCCAGCACGTTATGCATTGGTCAATGGTCAAAAAGGAAGGCCACCCCTGCCAGCAGGGATGGCCTGTACCTTGTTGGCGTTCTTTGAAGCTGAACGAAGCGTCTGGCTGTGTGGCTTGTCAGGCTAGTCAGGCAGCTTCTAGATTCTGCTGAGTTGGACCGTCGTCTCGCATTGGACGCCTCCGACTTCTGCATTTCCAGCTTCGTTCATGCGCGTTGGTTGAAGCATCCGTATTTCGACTCAAGCCAAGCCAAGTGCTGAGGGGGCGTTGTTCTCGAATAGCCGTTCCAAGACGAGGGCTGTGGTGTCCAATGACGAAGCAGTGACTGAATCTATTGACTCAGATGTTGAAAAACAAAGCCAAGGCTCATTCCGCCCTTGGAATAGCCGGCAATGGCTAATCCGATCACGCCAGCATTCAAGGCCAAGAACGCCACAACAAGCTTCACTTCATCCTTCATTGCTCGATTATCGGTCACCCGTTTGGTGTCTTGTGGCCATCAAATCTGGGGAGATGATGAAACTCCTGACTCGTTCCAAGTTCGATGCTCGACGTGATGCTCCATCAGCTCACTTGCTTCGTTCATGGTGGATGCATGGGTTGCATCTGCATACAAAAAGCCCGGCAGTGGTTGCCGGGCTGGATGTCATCAACGTGAGTCGTCTGAGAATCAGGCGAGCACAGCCTCTTTGTTGCTGCTGTTGCGGATGCCCTTGATGGCTTCGGCGTAATCGGGCTGGTTGAACACCCCTGAGCCAGACACAATCGCGTTAGCGCCGGCCTCGATCACTTTCCAGGCATTGCTGCCTTTAATGCCCCCATCCACTTCGATCCAGGGATCGAGTCCCTTCTCATCGCACATACGGCGCAGGTCGCGAATTTTCTGAACCTGGCTCTCGATGAAGCTTTGGCCGCCGAAACCGGGGTTAACGCTCATGATCAGCACAAGATCACAGAGCTCGAGGCAGTACTCGAGGGTGTCGATCGGCGTTGAGGGATTCAGCACTGCACCTGCTTTTTTGCCCAGGTCTTTGATCTGAGCAAGGTTTCTGTGCAGGTGCGGGCAGGCCTCAACCTGCACAGAAATGATGTCTGCTCCGGCCTTGGCGAAGTCGGGGACGTATTTCTCCGGTTCAACAATCATCAGGTGGACGTCCAGCGGCTTCTGGGTCACCGGACGCAGCGCTTCAACAATCAGGGGGCCAATGGTGATGTTCGGGACAAAACGACCGTCCATCACATCCACATGGATCCAATCCGCACCGGCTTCGTCCACGGCTTTCACTTCTTCACCGAGGCGTGCGAAGTCGGCCGACAGGATCGACGGCGAGATCACCAGGGGCTTGGTGCTCATGGATGAGGAGCGCGAAATGCGGGGTGATTTTAGGGACTCCTGCAACCACTGATACAGTGAGCCGCGCTCAGACGTCGAGATCCACTGCGGCGACGGCCAACTGCCCGTCCAGGAGATCTCGCCACCCCGTACCACCCCATCCGGAGTCCCGTGGATCAGACCCTCATTCAGGAAATTCTCGAGATCGTCGAGCAGGCCGCCATCGCTTCCGCCTCGCTCTCCGGCAAAGGCCTGAAGGATGAAGCGGATGCATTGGCCGTCGATGCCATGCGTAAGCGCATGAATCAAATCCAGATGCAGGGCCGCATCGTGATTGGTGAGGGGGAACGTGATGAAGCCCCGATGCTTTACATCGGAGAAGAGGTCGGTACCGGTACTGGCCCTGGCGTCGATTTCGCCGTTGACCCTTGCGAAGGCACCAACCTTTGCGCTTTCAACCAGCGCGGCTCCATGGCTGTTCTGGCAGCGTCCGACCGTGGTGGTTTGTTCAACGCCCCCGACTTCTACATGAAGAAGCTGGCTGCTCCTCCGGCTGCTAAGGGCAAGGTGGACATCCGCAAGTCGGCCACTGAAAACATCAAGATCCTCAGCGAATGCCTGGGTCTCGCCCCCGACGAGCTGAACATCGTGGTGATGGATCGTGCCCGTCACAAGGACCTAATCGCTGAGATCCGTGCCACCGGTGCTCGTATCCAGCCCATCTCCGATGGCGACGTTCAGGCCGCCATCGCGTGCGGTTTCGCCGGCACCGGAACCCACTGCCTGATGGGCATTGGCGCTGCTCCTGAAGGCGTGATCTCAGCCGCTGCCATGCGCGCTCTTGGTGGCCACTTCCAGGGCCAGCTGGTGTATGACCCTGCGATTGCTCAGACCTCCGAGTGGGCTGACATGACTAAAGAGGGCAACCTGGCTCGCCTCGCCGAGATGGGCATCAGCGATCCCGACAAGGTTTACGAGGCCGAGGAGCTGGCCTGCGGTGAGCACGTTTGTTTCGCAGGAAGCGGAATCACTGATGGTCTGCTCTTCGATGGAGTTAAGTTCGAATCGGACTGCACCCGCACGAGCAGCCTGGTGATCAGCAACCTGGACAACACCTGTCGCTTCACCAACACCGTGCACATCAAAGACGGTGCCCAGAGCATTGCTCTGAGCTGATCGTCATTACCTGGTTGAGAGGAACGTCTCCATGCATATTGCCGTCGTAGGCCTCAGTCATCGCACGGCACCGGTGGAGATCCGGGAGCGGCTCAGCATCCCTGAGCAGACCATGGAGACGTCACTCCAATCCCTCCGCGGTAACGAGCAGGTGCTTGAGGCTTCGATCCTCAGCACCTGCAATCGGCTTGAGATTTACACCCTGGTTCGCAATCCGGACCTCGGCGTGTCTGCTGTCAGTGACTTCCTCAGCAGCCATTCCGGCCTCGAGACAGGTGAACTGACCCCTCACCTGTTCAGTTATCACCACGAAGACGCCGTCGATCACCTGATGAGGGTGGCTGCTGGTCTCGACAGCCTTGTGCTGGGAGAAGGACAAATCCTCTCCCAGGTGAAGAAGATGATGCGGCTCGGGCAGGAGCACAAATCCCTGGGACCGATCCTGAATCGCTTGCTTACCCAGGCCGTCACCACAGGCAAGCGGGTTCGCAGCGAGACCAACCTCGGAACGGGCGCTGTTTCCATCAGCTCAGCGGCCGTCGAGTTGGCCCAGCTCAAGCTTGGCCAATCCCGTGGCCTTGACCAGCTGGTCACCCTGGAAAGTGAGCAGATCGCCGTTGTCGGCGCCGGTCGCATGAGCCGCCTGCTGCTTCAGCATCTCCAGGCCAAAGGAGCCTCTGGTGTTGTGTTGCTCAACCGCACCGTTGCACGTGCGGAACAGCTGTCGGCCGATTTCCCTGATCTTCCGGTCCAGTGCAGACCGCTCTCAGATCTGGATCAGTATCTGAGCACCTGCTCGCTCATGTTCACCAGCACCGCTGCGGATGATCCAATCATTGATGCTGCTCGGCTGGCCCCACTTAACCGTCGCACTAAGCTTCGCCTGATCGATATCGGTGTGCCGCGCAACATCGCCGCTGATGCAGCTGATGTGGAGGGCGTTGAGTCCCACGATGTGGATGATCTTCAGGAGGTCGTTGCCCGCAATCAGGAAGCCCGTCAGGCCATGGCTCGGGAGGCTGAGCAGCTGCTGCAACAGGAAGCACAGCAGTTCCTCGAGTGGTGGGACAGCCTCGAGGCTGTGCCGACGATCAATCAACTGCGTTCCTCCATGGAGTCGATTCGTTCGGAGGAACTGCAGAAGGCCCTCAGCAGGATGGGACCTGATTTCTCAGCCCGAGAGCGCAAGGTCGTTGAAGCTTTGAGCAAGGGGATCATCAACAAAATTCTCCACACCCCAGTGACCCAGCTGCGGGCTCCGCAGACACGACAGGATCGTCAGCAAGCTCTTCGGATCGTGGAGAGACTGTTCAATTTGGAAGCGTCTTGAGCTGCTGAGCTGCTCAGTCGCGATCTGAATCCCAGTAATCTCGACTGATTCTTCCCAAAGACGGTTTCTAAGCCAAAAACTCCGGTAAGTTCTTGCGGCAACGCCGATTTGGGACAGCGGCATGAAGCGGGTTTTGGCCATCATTCTGGGCGGAGGGGCTGGTACACGCCTTTATCCACTCACAAAAATGCGTGCCAAGCCGGCCGTTCCTCTGGCTGGCAAATACCGACTGATTGATATTCCGATTAGTAACTGCATCAATTCCGACATCAACAAGATGTACGTAATGACGCAATTCAATAGTGCGTCGCTCAATCGTCATCTGAGCCAGACCTTCAACCTCAGCAATTCCTTCGGTGGAGGTTTTGTTGAAGTGCTCGCGGCGCAGCAGACGCCCGACAGCCCGTCCTGGTTCGAGGGCACAGCCGATGCCGTTCGTAAATACCAGTGGTTGTTTCAGGAATGGGATGTTGATGAATATTTGATCCTTTCCGGTGACCAGCTGTACCGGATGGATTACAGCCTGTTCATCGAGCATCATCGCCGCACGGGTGCTGATCTCACCGTTGCCGCCCTGCCAGTTGATCCCAAGCAGGCGGAGGCCTTCGGCCTAATGCGCACGGATGAAAACGGCACGATCCGGGAGTTTCGTGAAAAGCCCAAGGGTGATTCCCTCCTCGAGATGGCTGTCGATACCTCTCGCTTTGGCCTGAGTACCGAATCGTCTAAAGAGAGGCCCTATCTGGCTTCAATGGGCATTTATGTGTTCAGTCGTCAGACCCTGTTCGATCTCCTCGACAAGCATCCCGGCCACAAGGATTTTGGCAAGGAAATCATTCCCGAGGCTCTTGCGAGGGGCGACAAGTTGCAGAGCTACGTGTTCGATGACTACTGGGAAGACATCGGGACCATTGGCGCTTTCTACGAAGCCAACCTTGCTCTGACTCAACAGCCCACACCCCCCTTCAGCTTCTACGACGAGAAGTTCCCCATCTACACACGGCCTCGCTATCTGCCCCCGAGCAAGCTGGTCGATGCCCAGATCACCAATTCGATTGTTGGGGAAGGGTCGATTCTGAAGTCCTGCAGCATTCATCACTGCGTCCTGGGGGTTCGTAGCCGAATTGAGAGTGATGTCGTCCTTCAAGACACGCTGGTAATGGGTGCCGACTTCTTTGAATCCCCAGAAGAACGTTCTGTTCTCAAGGAGAGAGGAGGAATTCCCCTTGGAGTCGGCAAGGGCACCACAGTCAAACGAGCCATCCTCGACAAGAACACCCGCATCGGCTCAGGTGTTTCGATCATCAACAAGGACAACGTCGAAGAAGCTGATCGCTCCGATCAAGGCTTCTACATCCGCAACGGCATCGTGGTCGTTCAGAAAAACGCCACCATCCCCGACGGCACGGTGATTTGATCAACGTTTGGTTGTCCTTCCTGATGGCCGTTGCCTCCATGACCGAATGGCTCATTCCTGACATTAGTTGGTTGATTTGCGGTCGAGGTCGCCCGTAATCAACACACTGAGTTCAGTTGTCAGTGGTCCTGCAGACCATGTCCAAGTCTCACTTTGGCCTCATCGGTCTTGGCGTGATGGGCGAGAACCTTGTCCTCAACGCGGAGCGCAACGGTTTTTCCAGCGTTGTCTACAACCGCACCTATGCCAAGACCGAAGATTTCCTCAATGGTCGCGGTAGGGACAAGAACATTCAGGGTGCAACTGACCTCGAAGATTTCGTTGGAAAGTTGGAACGGCCCCGCAGGATCCTGATGATGGTGAAGGCTGGGCCTGCCGTTGATGCTGTCGTGGATCAGCTCTCGCCATATCTGGAGGAAGGGGACCTCTTGATTGATGGCGGGAACTCTGACTATCACGACACTGAACGTCGGGTGAAGCAGCTCGAGAGCAAGAGTTTTGGCTTCATTGGCATGGGTGTTTCCGGTGGTGCCAAAGGTGCCCTGGAGGGGCCGAGCATGATGCCCGGAGGCACTAAAGCGTCCTACGAGGCCATCGAGAGCCTCGTGAACAAGATGGCGGCCCAGGTCGAGGACGGACCCTGTGTCACCTACATCGGTCCCGGTGGATCAGGTCACCTGGTCAAAACGGTCCACAACGGGATCGAGTACGGCATCGAGCAGATTCTGGCCGAGGGCTACGACCTGATGAAGCGGGTCAAAGGAATGAGCGGTGTTCAGATGGCTGATGTCCTCGGACAATGGAATGCCACCGAGGAGTTGTCGTCTTATCTGGTGGAGATCACGGAGGTCTGTCTCCGCACCAAGGATCCCGTCGACGGCACAGATCTGGTGGAGAAGATCACCGATCAGGCTGGCCAGAAGGGCACGGGCCTCTGGACGGTGGTGACCGCACTGCAGATGGGTGCCTCGGTCCCGACCATTTATGCCTCCCTCAATGCGCGGGTGATGAGTTCGATGAAGCCCCAACGTATGGCGGCGGAATCGATCCTCAAAGGCCCTGCCATCAAAGACTTTGACCTGGGGACCCCTGACGATGCCATGGCTCCATTGATGGATGCCACCGTGCTGAGCTGTATCGCCAGTTATGCCCAGGGGATGGAACTGCTGCGCATTGCCTCCCAGGATCTCGACTACGAGCTCCACATGCCGTCGATCGCACAGATCTGGAAGGGGGGCTGCATCATCCGTGCACGCCTTCTTAAGCGTATTCAGGACGCCTTCCACGCGGATCCCCAGCTGCCCAACCTGATGGTGGACCCCTGGTTTGCCGAGCAGATCAATCGCCGTCTGCCCGGCCTCGCCCAGGTGGTGGCTGGTGCCGCCGAAGCAGGTATCCCTGTGCCCTGTTTCAGCAGCACCCTCGACTACATCAACAGCTACCGCTCCGGTCGCCTTCCACAGAACCTGGTTCAGGCGATGCGCGATTGCTTTGGCTCCCACACGTACCAAAGGGTCGACAAGGGCGGAACGTTCCACACCGAATGGCTCAGCTGAGCGGTTGAGTGATGACCAACTACCGCATCGAGCGGGCGAAGGATCCCCAGGACCTCGCCCGCCAGGCCTGTGAAACCATTGCCGCCCAGATCGACCTTGCGCTGGATCAACGGGATCGCTGCCAGATCGCACTGTCCGGTGGAAGTACGCCGGCGAAGGCCTATTCCCTGCTGGGTCAGGAGCGGCTTCCCTGGGATCGGGTGGATGTGGTGCTGGGTGACGAGCGCTGGGTCTCTGCCGATGATGAGTCCAGCAATGCCGGCATGCTGCGGCGTACTCTGCTTGCCCCTGGACCGGGAGCTTCGGCCGCCTTTCACCCGGTCCCCACGGTGGATCTGGAGAGCCCGGAGGCCAGCGCTGAGGCCTTTGCTGAAAAGCTTTCCCAGCTTTGTTCTGGTGCTCCACCTGTGTTCGACGTGATGCTGCTGGGTCTTGGGGATGACGGCCATACCGCGTCTCTTTTCCCCGGCACGGAGGCTCCAGGGGTTGTTGATCGCTGGACGACCATCGGCCGTGGCAAGGGGCTGGATCGGATCACCTTGACGGCCCCTGTGCTTAGCGCTGCCCGTCAGGTGATCTTCCTGGTGAGTGGGGCCGGCAAGCAGGAGGCGCTGCGGCGACTGGTGGATCCCTCCGAATCCACCGATCGCACTCCCGCACGCCTGGTTCAACCTGCTAGTGATGTGCTCGTCCTTGCCGATCAGGATGCAGCCGCCGGCCTCTGAGCAGATTCTTTTCCAGGGAAGCGATTTCGCTGACTGGGCCAGTCTGAACGACACGATCATGGGAGGCCGATCCCGTGCTGGTTGTCATGTCTCTCCAGATGGACTGGTTCTGGAAGGGGATCTGGTGGAAACCGGTGGCGGATTCGTCAGCTGCCGCTCCCCCCGCCTCCAGCCCCCGCTCGACCTCTCTCCTTACTCTGCATTGCAGTTGGATGTGGAAGGGGAGGGCCGAACGCTGAAGATTGCGATCGGTTGCCGGGATGGAGCGATGGGTCTCACCGAACTAATTCCTGGTGGTCTGCGCTGGGTTGTGGATGTTCCAACTGAACCCAATGGAGTAACCCCTGTTGTGGTTCCCTTTTCTGAACTCATGCCCACGGTGCGTGCCAAGCCCGTGGGGTTGCCCTTGCGCTTCGATCCCAGTGGCATCACGCGCATTCAGGTGTTGCACTCGAAGTTCGGCGATGGGGGAGATCTGAATCCAGGCTTCCGCGCCGGCTCCATCCGGATGCTGATCAAGTCGATCCGCGCCTTGCCCTGACCCGATGGACCTTCTGGTGTTGATTGCCAAGGCGGCTGATGTCTGCCTAAAGCCCTGGAGCCATGCGGTCGTCTTGATTGATCCCTCGGCTTCCGAGCAGCTCGACGACCTGCACGTGCGGATCGAAAGCCGTGATGGTGAAGGTCAGCGTTTTCCCGATCAGGATCTTGAACTGGAGATCTATCGAAGTGGCGACGAGATCAATCTGATGCTCAGTTGGTGGGATCAACCCGAACGCCCGATGCTCTGGCATGGGCGCCATCCAGTCTGGATGGATGGAACCTCTGGACAGCGCTGTTCAGCTCCCCAGGACGCCGGCCCTCTGGAGGCATTGGGTCGGCGCCTACGCGCTCTGGTGCAACCGGCCGGTTGATTCAGCTGATTCAGTCGGCATGATCGGTTGTTGCACCCCGGCTCGAGCTCGAGACAAGCCTTGCGTACTTGCCGAGGATTCCATTGCGGTAGCGCGGTTCCGGCTTGGTCCAACCCGCTCGGCGACGCTCCAGTTCCGCCTCATCCACGTTCAGCTGCAACAGCAGTTGGTCGGCGTCGACGGTGATGCTGTCGCCCTCCCGAACAAGGCCAATCGTTCCACCCACAGCAGCTTCCGGAGCGACATGGCCCACCACGAGGCCATAGGTGCCACCGCTGAAGCGACCATCGGTGATCAGGGCGACTTTGTCTCCCAGACCTTGACCCACGATGGCTGAAGTGGGAGCCAGCATCTCTCGCATGCCGGGCCCACCGACGGGACCCTCGTTGCGGACTACCACCACATCGCCGGCTTTGATCTGCTTGTCGAGGATGGCGGCAAGGCAGTCTTCCTCGCTTTCGAAGACCCGGGCTGGTCCCGTAAGCACAGGTGTTTTCACACCACTGATCTTGGCCACGCTGCCTTCGCTGGCCAGGTTGCCCTTGAGGATGGCCAGGTGGCCCTTGGCGTAAAGGGGGTTGCTCAGGGGACGGATCACGTCCTGCCCGGCGGGGGGCTCGGAGGGCACATCTGCCAAAAGCTCCTTGAGGTTTTTGCCCTCCACCGTGCGGCAGGCGCCGTGCAGCAGTCCGGCGTCCAGCAGCAGTTTCATCACCTGGGGAATGCCGCCGGCATTGTGCAGATCAACGGTCACGTAGCGGCCGCTGGGTTTGAGGTCACAGATCACCGGCACGCGCTGACGAATCCGTTCGAAGTCGTCAATGCTCAGATCGACGCCGGCCGTGCGAGCAATGGCCAGCAGGTGCAGCACGGCGTTGGTGGAGCCACCCACCGCCATGATCACGCTGATGGCGTTTTCGAATGCTTCTTTGGTCAGAAGGTCCAGGGGTCGGATGTTGGCTTTCACCGCATCCACCAGCACCTCAGCGGAACGAGCAGCACTGTCGGCTTTTTCCTCGTCCTCCGCAGCCATCGTGGAGCTGTAGGGAAGGCTGAGCCCCATCGTTTCGATGGCGGCGCTCATGGTGTTGGCGGTGAACATGCCACCGCAACTGCCGGCCCCAGGGCAGGCATTTTTCTCAACCGCGGTGAGTTGCTCCTCGTCGATCTTGCCGCTGGTGAGCTGGCCGACCGCTTCAAATGCGCTCACCACCGTGAGATCACAACCACCGAGCTTGCCCGGCTTGATAGTGCCGCCATAGACGAACACCGACGGAATGTTCATCCGTGCCATGGCCAGCATGGCGCCGGGCATGTTCTTGTCGCAGCCGCCTACAGCCAGCACCCCATCCATGCTCTGGCCGTTGCAGGCGGTTTCGATGGCGTCGGCAATCACTTCGCGACTCACCAGGGAATACTTCATCCCCTCGGTGCCCATGGAAATGCCATCACTCACAGTGATGGTTCCAAACATCTGAGGCATTCCTCCGGCTTTCCGGGCTGCCTCTTCAGCCCGTTTGGACAGGTCATTGAGCCCCACATTGCAGGGCGTGATGGTGCTGTAGCCATTGGCAATGCCCAGGATGGGCTTGCCAAAATCACTGTCTCCAAAGCCCACTGCCCGCAGCATGGCCCGGTTGGGAGACCGCTGAATCCCCTTGGTGACGGCGTCGGAGCGAAGCATGGAGCGAAGCGGACCAGTGGCGATCAAGCCAACCTACCGAGCGCTCATCCTTCGCTACCGAGACCCTCGAGCTGGGCGCGGACGCGGGCGATTTCAGCGTTCAGTTTTTCCACCCGTTGCTCGAGGTGATCGTTCGGTGAGCTGTCGAGCACTTCAGAGCCGTCCTGCATCCGCGGCGCGTGCAACATCGACTTGTGCACGCCATAGCGTCTGCGCCTGTCGGCTTCATTGAGGAGCCACCAGGCCAGACCCGCGGCACCGAGCACTGCTCCAGTGACCAGCGTTGCCAGGGTTCCTGAGCCCGTGTCGTGCTGCTGGGCCATGGGTGCGATCAACGTTCCCAAAGGTTAGTCACGGCTTCAATGTCTGAGATTGAGCCGTCGCACAGGGTCACCGATCCCTGGGCGAATGTCGCCTTGCTCATCGAGATTTTCGTCGATGCAAGCGGTATGGAGTGTTAGGTCGGGAATGGTCTCTCCCAGCAGTTTCAGCCCTGGACTGGCGCATAGGGCGGTGATCAAACGCAGCCGCCGGCCGTCCACACCCTTGCTCTGCAGCTTTTGCAAGAGATTGAGCGTGGCCTCACCATCGCTGATCTGATCAACAAACAGAATCACCCCAGCATTGGCTTCGATCTCCTGCGGGCAGGACCCCAGACAGAGAGAGGCATCGGGCAGCACGGATCGTCCCCCCTGCCATAGTTCGAGGCCCCCGGGAAGCACCGGAATGGCGATCAGCGGCACGGATGCTTCAACGATGGTGCCTTCCGTGTCTCCGTTGATCCCGGGCACGGTGTCCCGGCGATGGGGCAGCCAATCCCGCAGCGCCTCGTAGGTGAGCCAGCGGCCCAGTTCCTGCAGAGCAGTGGCGTAGAGGGCGGGAGGGGTTTCCCGGTGCCGCAGCATCGTCAGCCAATGACCGATTAGGGGATGGGGTGGAACCACCACCCGCAGGCTCATGGCCATATCGACTCGCTCCGCTGGCAGTTGCCATAACGTGATTGCTCAAATTACCGGTCTCATGGGCGCCCTTCGACGTACGGCCTCGCTGCTGGCGGTGATCCTGCTGGGTTTTTGCACCGTCTTCTGGCCTGAGTCGGCACAGGCCATCACGGCTCCCGAGCTGCGGGGACAGCGGGCCGTTCAGGAAATCACTGCCGACATGCACGGCCTCGATCTCAAGGAAAAAGAGTTCCTCAAGGCCGATCTTCGGGATGTGAATCTCAGTGGCACGGATTTGCGCGGAGCTGTGATCAACACGTCACAGCTCCAGGGTGCAGACCTTCGCGATGCAGACCTCTCCGATGTTGTCGGCTTCGCGAGTCATTTCGAGGGCGCCGATCTCCGCGGTGCCAACTTCACCAACGCGATGATGATGCAGAGCCGCTTCACCGACGCTCAGATTGACGGCGCTGATTTCACCAACGCTGTTCTCGATCTGCCCCAGCAACGAGCTCTCTGCGCCCGCGCGGATGGATCCAATCCGATCAGTGGGGTTTCGACCCGTGAGAGCCTGGGCTGTCGCCCCTAATTCCCATGCCAAAGCGTCTGCCGGTGACCGTGATCACCGGGTTTCTTGGGTCCGGCAAGACCACCGTCCTGCGCCATCTGCTCACCAGCGGTGGCCAGCGTCTGGCGGTGATGGTCAACGAATTCGGCAGCGTGGGTCTCGATGGTGACCTGATTCGCAGCTGTGGCTTCTGCCCCGAGGAGGACGTTGACGGCCGCTTGGTGGAACTGAATAACGGCTGCCTCTGCTGCACGGTTCAGGACGACTTTCTCCCCACGATGGAGAAGCTGCTGGAACGAGCGCATCAGCTGGATGGAATTGTGGTTGAAACCAGCGGTCTGGCCTTGCCACGGCCTTTGCTTCAGGCCTTGGACTGGCCTGCTATCCGCAGCCGTGTCCATGTGAATGGTGTGGTCACGTTGGTGGATGGCGAGGCCCTGGCCGAGGGCAGTCCTGTTGCTGACGCCGAAGCTCTGGAGCGGCAGCGTGCCGAGGACCCCAGCCTGGATCACCTAACAGCCATCGATGAATTGTTTGAGGATCAACTCCAGGCCGCTGATCTGGTCTTGATCAGCCGGGCCGATCGTCTGGAACCGTCGGTGATGGCTGATCTTCAGGAGCAGATCAAAGCCAAAGTTCGTGGCGGAACCGCCCTGCTTCCAGTCTCTCAAGGACAGGTGGAGACGTCCGTTGTGTTGGGCCTGGAGCACCTCACTCACGACCACAGTCATCACCATCACGACCACAGCCACGACCACGATCATCACGACCACACCCACGTCGAGATGGTCGGTAGCAACGTTCGCATCGAAGGAGCACTGGATCGTCAGGCCCTGGAGCAACTTCTGCCCGATCTTGCGAGGGATCAGCAGGTGATTCGATTGAAGGGGCGTGTCTGGTTACAGGACAAAACGCTCCCGCTGCAGGTGCAGATGGTGGGCCCAAGACTGAACAGCTGGTTTGAAGCAGCCCCCAGCCATGCCTGGCGACCGGAGATCGGTTGCGGTGCTGATCTGGTGGTGCTGGCGTTGAACAACACCGCGGCCTCGGCTGTGGAAAGCAGTCTTCAGAGGCTTGCGCAGGCCACACCAGCCAAGGCCAGCAGGGCGGCGGCAATGCCTGAGAGCTGAATCGGATCGCCCTCCATCCGGCCCACAAAAAGGGCTATCACTGGCGCCGTGGCCATCAGCGTCACCCCTTCTCCAACGGGCATGGTCTGCAACACCACCTGTTGCAGCAGGATCCCACCGTTGGTTCCGATCACGGTCGCAAACACAAGCTTCCATTGCTCCCGCCGAGTCAGGCCCGTTTCTCTCCAGATGCCGTTGAGGAATGGGAGCAGACCAAGCCATCCGCCCAGCAGCCTGATGGCTGCCGTCTGCAATGGGGTGAGGTCACTGCTGATCAGCACATGACGGGCGAGAAAGGCTCCGCTCAGCCCACAGATCACGGCCGTGAATGCCAACAGCAGCCCGGGGCCGAGGTCAGCAGCGATGGCCCCCTGGTTCCGTTTGCTTGTTTCTTTCGCCTGCATGGCAATAAGAACCACCGCGCTTGAAACCAAAAGAGCGCCGAGACCATTCCTCACCCCCAAGTTGTCACCCATCACCAGCACCCCAGCGATGCTCGCCAGCACCGGTCCGCTGGCTTCAACCGTGAGGGTCCGTCGGGTGCCGAGTCGCCGTAGGGCTCCGAGATAAAAGCTGTCGCCGGCAGCAATGCCGATCAAGCCGCTAAGCAAAAGCAGCACCACGGCCTGCGACCCACTGTCCCGCGGGAGTGTGAGCAGAACCGGCAGAAACAGCAGGCTGGCCAGGCCGTTTTTCAGCGCATTGAGCCGGATCGCTGTCATCCGACCAGATACCGAACGCCAGATCGCAATGGCCCCTGTCCAGGCCATGGCCGCTCCGAGGGCCGCCAGTACTCCCGTCATCTCTGATGGTGATCGTTTTGGAGTCTGCTGTGTCGTTCGAAATTCTGTGCACAATTCAGGAACGTGAGTCCTGGAGACGCGCAAGGTGCTGGGGCAATTGCTGGACAGCCTTTCGGGTCAGTGGGCTGTTCATCTTGAAAGTCGTGTCCCGCGCAATGAGCTTTATGAAGCGCGAATCGCTTCATCCAAGCCTTCGCTTGGTTTCTTCATTCTGCTGATCAGTTCTGCGGTGATTGCCACCCTCGGGCTGATCTCGAACAGCACGGCTGTCGTTATCGGGGCCATGATCGTCGCCCCGCTGATGGACCCCATCCTCAGCTTGGCTTTTGGATTGGCAGTCAGCGATGGGAAATTGATCCGCCGTTCTGCCGTCACGATCGGCTTTGGCGTGTTTGCGGTTGTTGGAACTGCATCGCTGATCAGTTGGGGACTCGGCAGCAGCCACGTGCAGTCGGAGATCACCGGACGCACGTCTCCGAACCTGATCGACCTCGGTATCGCCGTTGCGGCGGCTGTTGCCGGGTCGTTCTCGATGACCCGCAAACAACTGTCGAACTCGATTGCCGGGGTGGCGATTGCTGTCGCCTTGGTGCCACCGCTCTGCGTCAGCGGCATCGGCCTCACGCTCGGCTCGGAAATGGTGGCTGTGTTTGGTCGCGGAACGGTTGCGGGTCTGACCAATCAGATCGCGGAGGGTTCATTTCTGCTCTTTTTGGCAAACCTGATCGGCATCACCGTCACCAGCCTTGTGGTGTTTTTGCTGCAGCGTTACGGCTCATTCCGCAGCTGTTGGCGCAATCTTTTGGTTTGGCTGGGCTTGCTCGGATTGCTGAGTCTTCCCTTGTCATCGGCATTGCATGATTTCAGTGTGCGGCAGCAGATGGATGCCGTGTTTGCTGATGTCAAAGCTGGACGATTCAAACGTGTTGCCATCGCGCAGGGAAATCCGAGATTGTGGGAAAAGGTTCGTCTGATGTACAGCAACGTCAGCGTTGTTGATAACAAGGCAAGACTGGATCTTGTCTTGAATGCACCCGAAGATCTTTTGGATCAATCCTTTATGAATGGAGTGAATCAGCAGATGTTGAATCGGGCCAAAGGCTTTGGCTTGGATGATCTTGACGTGAACATCAGTGTGATCCCCAATCGCGTGTACAAATTTGACAATTAGAAAATCACTTAAGCCGCACAAATTGCGGTTAGGTTGATGTCGCTAGCGACGCCTTGATCAGATTCGACGATAACGTCCAGAGCGTCGTCGCTTTGGTGCTGTCTGTTGCTTCCTCGGACGGTTGTGTTGGGCTGAATCGATGCCGGCCGGGACCCAGCAACCTATTGCTCCAATAGGTCAAACCCGGCTGGTGGAGCTCCTCGTTGATGAGCTGAACCATGAGTTCCCCAGCCTGCTCAACGCTCTCCGTCAGTCTCAGAACATCTCGGGCAACAAACCCAAACAGGACCTGTCCAAGGGGATTGGCCTGGCGACTGTTTCTAAAAAAACCGCCTGAGGTCCGAGGAATCACCAACCCCGGACTCCACGCCACAACGGGAAGGCCTGGACGTTGCCGATGGATTTCCTGGGCCATCAGCAGATTGCAGAGTTTACTGTCCTTGTAGGCCTTATCCGCATTGAATGGGCTGACACCGTCCATCATGGCGGCCCCCTGGCGTACCCCCTGGAGCTTGCCTAGGCCTGCAGGTTGGCCGACCTGCCCTCCGCCGGTGGCTGGATTGTGCACCTCAGAGGCGGTGATCACGATGGCTCGGGTCTGCTCTTTCAATCCTTCAACCAGGAGTTGATGAGCCAAGTGGTTCACCGCAAAGCTGAGTTCAATGCCTTGTCGACTCCAACGGGGAACGCCATGGCCGGCGTATTGCAACCCAGCATTCAGCACCAGTGCATCGAATGACGCCGGGTTTTGACGGAGCCCATCGATCGCCTCGGCCACGGAGGCAAGGTCCGCGAGGTCCGCAACACAGGTCTCAAAAGAACCAGTCAACGCCATCCGGGTTTGCTCGGCCCGCTCCTCATTGCGGCAAAGAACGGTCAGTTCATCTCCACTGGCCAGCAGGATCTTGGCTGCTTCAAGCCCGATGCCGCTGCTGGCACCGGTGATCAGAACTCTGCGCCGTTCAGCTGTCGTCATGAAGTTTGAACACGTAGAGGTCGGCGTCACGATCGCTCACCACATACACCCTGTTCCGATGGGGATCGAGGGCCACGCCCTCCGGCTTGCGGATCAGTTTTTGCTTGTCTCCTGTGCTGATGCTGAGATCAAGGCGCTGGAGAACAGTGTCGCGTGCCCAGTCGTATAGAAACAGACACTGACCTTTGTCGCTGGCGATCCAGAGGTTGTCGTTCCTGCTGTCGTAGCTCAGTCCGGAGAAATCCAGCTTCTCGGCCTTCAGCTCGGGATGGATGAACCCTTGGCTGGCCTGCAGCACCCTTGCAGAAAGAATGGTCGTGAGAGAGGGATCAAGTTCGATCAGCAGACCGGGGCATTGCTCCTTGACCACAAACACGTGGTCGTTACTGGTGTTCACGGTGATGCCCTCCAACCCGTTGTTGTCTGGAGGGTCTGGGAAATGGTGCGCAATCGTGCCGTAGTTGCTCATGGCCGATAAAGGGCGACGAGAGCATTCCTGTCTGCTGTTCAGATCCACCACCACAACAGCATTGGTTGCCTCATGCACCACCAGCAGCTCGTCGTCATCGCGGCGGATGGCAATGCCCTCCAAATCGTCGATGCCGATGAAGAACGAGTCGGCGACCGACACCCTGCCCTTGAGATCCAGACGAAAAATCGCCTTGGTGTCATCACTGACGGTGTATAGCACTGAACCATCTCGGTTCAACGCCAGTCCGGAGGGCTCATTCAGGCCGAGTCCCGGGTCCCGAATCCGGTGACGACTCAGCAGCTCAAGGTGCATTGAGGTGATCCTCACAAAGAGCCGTTCTTTGTGATTCTCGGCTGTTGTCTCGTTTCTGCCAGCTATCGCAGGAGAGGATGAACGGATCTCGGCTAGGGCGTTATGCATCGGATCGCTGTGATTCGGGCGATAAGCCTGAAGCTGCAAGGTTTCAGTCGTGACTGCCTTGAGTGTTCCAATGAGTTAGCTATTTAAAAATTCTTGCAGCAGAACACCCTCGCTTTGAGAAGCCTTGTGACTCATTTTTTGCAACACATGCACATGAACTTGCTAGTGATTCCGAAAGAATTAACTCCTCACTAGATCTATTTGCAGACTCAATGAAAGTTGAGTAAATACAGTCTTCCAGAAGTTCCTGTACAAGCTTTGTCTGTGAAAGAGCGGGAGAGGCGGCAGCAAGTAGAAGAGCTATAAAACCTAGTCTCAATATAGGGCTGAATGTTATTGCCATTCTTGCGTATTTTTGGACCAGAATCCAGGTTGAAATCAGAATTTATAAAGCAAAAGACTGCTAGAAGATGACTTGTGTTCATTGCTTTGTTAGGTCGGCGCCTAGAGCTTGCAGCGCTTCTTCAGGTGCTGCCCCTGTTGGAGCGGCTTCGCCCTATCTCTAGTGAGCTTTTATGTAGATAAAACCCCCACCTGGGCATTGAGCCTTAATACTTCTCGTCCATTCCAGAGCAAGGATCTTGTGAAATGGGAGGCAGCTGTCTTCAATAGCGGTTCCGTCAGCCGCCAAAAAACCATCATTCGGCTGATTAACTTCTGGATTTTTAGAAGTATTAGTGGCAGCAGGGTCAATAATTAGAGTAGCTTGCCTACAGCTAGTCCTGGGAAGCATCTCATTCCATCTACGAGCTAGAGAAGCATCTTGGTGGTATCTCATCAGACTCTGTGCTTGACCTCTTGCATTTCTAAAAGCCAGGCATTTGTTTCTTTGCGTTGAATTTGTCTTATATCTACTTAGACTATTTTCGTAATCATTACGCAAATCAATCGCGCCGGAATTGGCGTTAGCGACCAGAGGAGAGAAAAGAAGAAGAACTAACAGGAAGCGCTGCATGGATCAGCTTCAGCCGTCTCAAGTATGTCCAACCACCTCTGCCATCACCATAAGTACGAGGGGATAGCTCACTGAAAATCTCATGAAACTCCTACTCCATCGCTGCAAATCGACGCTGCCTCTTAGGAAGATGTCTTGAGTACCTCCTTACGAGGCGGGAGAAGCCCAACCCACTTCCTTCTGCCAGGTGGGTGCCCAGAGCTTGCAGCGCTTCTTCAGGTGCTGACCTTGCTGGAGCTGCTTCTGCCGCACAAGTCTTCATTCCCCTTCCAGCTAATTCCTGCTTTCTGTGTTGTGGTCGTGTTACTTGCAGCCCTTCCTCATCCTTGGTAAAGTCACTGGCACGACTGGGATCTTGAGCATCACTAAGCCCCTGAGAAGGATCGCTATGTACTGCGGCTCCTGGGCTGGAGACTCGAGCGTGTTCAAGGTTGCTGCCACTGAACTCGGTGCTCTGATCGCCTTCAAAGGCATCGCCATCGTTTACGGCGGAGCTCGGATTGGCTTGATGGGCGCTGTTGCCGATGCCGCTCTGGCCTCGGGCGGGGAAGTGATCGGCGTGATCCCTGAGGCGCTGATGCTCGATGAGGTGGTTCACACCGGTTTGACCCGTCTGGATGTTGTTGACTCGATGCATGAGCGCAAGGCTCGGATGCTTGAGTTGTCCGATGCGGTCGTTGCCATGCCCGGAGGCCTCGGGACCCTCGAAGAGTTGTTTGAGGCACTGACCTGGGCTCAGCTGCGTTTTCATGCCAAACCCATCGGCATGCTCAATGTGAATGGCTACTTCGACGCGTTATTGAGATTTCTGGATGACGGCGTCTCGACTGGCTTTCTCTCGGTTCAGAACCGCGCACTCCTTCTCGATGCAACGACGCCAGAATCGTTGCTCAATCGACTCGTCAACGCGTCCTGATGCAACGCACCGTTTTGCTCACCGGAGCCAGTCGTGGTATCGGCCGCTCGATTGCGAAACGGTTGCTCAATGATGGTCATCGTCTCAGCCTCGGCTTGAGAGATCCAGAGGCTTTAAGGGGAACCGAGCTCGATGTCGACCATGTTGTTCATCACGCCTACGACGCCAGCGACCCGGCGAGCGCTAAATCCTGGGTTGAGAGCACCCTCAGCCAGTGGGGAGAGATCGACACTCTGATCCACTGTGCGGGGATTTTGCACCGCACACCCTTGCTCTTCGCAGATGGACAAGAGCAAGAACTGGATGACCTCTGGGCCATCAATGTGAAGGGACCCTGGTGGCTTACAAGGGCGGCATGGCCTTCCCTGTTGGCCAGTGGCCATGGACGAATTCAAGTTTTGGTCTCGATGAGTGGTAAGCGTGTCAAGGGCCGGATGGCGGGATACCCCGTCAGTAAATTCGCCTTGATGGGGCTCTGCCAGAGCATGCGCAATGAAGGCTGGGAGCACGGGATTCGTGTGACCGCTATCTGCCCCAGTTGGGTCAACACCGATATGGCTCGTGGGGTGACGGCCGTTGAACCTTCCGCGATGACCCAACCCGACGATCTTGCATCTCTCTCCAGCACCCTGTTGTCGTTGCCCGAGGCCTCCATTCCTTTCGAGTTGGCGATGAATTGTTCGTTGGAAATTTGAATCTTCTTGTGACGACGCTGTCGTGTGTAGGCGACGTCGCTATTGATGTCTCAGTGTCCATGCACTGTGATGTGTATTCTGGCGGCGATTGGCCTGCTTGCCCCACGCCTTGTTCTGGTGTTGATGTGGCTCATTAACACGAGCTTTGTCCTGCAGCCTTTCAGTGGCACTAGCGTTCCCAACACAGTTCTGCCGGTGCTGGGCTTGTTGTTTCTACCCACCACGACCCTTGGCTATTGCTGGGCTTTTGCCGCGTTTGGTGGCGTGTCCTCGTTCAGCGGCCTGTTGGTGGTCTTGATCGGATTGATCATCGACTTCGGCTTGATCGGTAATGGTCGTGGCGCCGTGCGCCGTTAACGACATTGCCGTGGAAAACTGTGCCATCTGTCAGCTGCATGCCAACCCTGTAGCTCGAGAGCATTATGAGATTTTGCGATCTGAGCTCTGGGTGTTGCGCCATCACCCCGATCCAGCTCCGCTCCCCGGCTGGCTTCTGTTGGATTCACTGCGCCACTGTTCCGGTCCTTTGGATTTTTCTGAGGCGGAGGCCGCAGACTGGGGTCGCGCGGTTCGGGATACCAGTCGGCTGGTGAAGCAAATCACCGGGTGCCAACGCGTCTATGCCATCGCCTTTGGCGAGGGGGCCCAACATCTTCATTTGCATCTCGTCCCGCGACACCTGGATGAACCGGATTCCAAGGCCTGGGCGGTTGCCGATCTCTATCGGGCCATGGACGCCGGTCATCGTGCAGCAACCGATCCCGCTGTCGTGGCGTCGTTGGTGAAACGCTGCCGGTCCTTGATCAACGTCCAGGGTTGAAGCGTTTACGCGTGTTGGTGCTATTCATGTTTTGCTTGAAGTTGCCAACAGGCCAGCCTAGGTGTTTGAGATGGCTCACCGTATTGGCGGAAGCACTGAAGCAATTCTCGTTGTAGCTGCTCGAGATCCCGATTTCCTTGAGGGTGAGCAGCAGCAACCGCTGCTCCCGACGGGTTCCCCGACGGCTAGCGAGGATCACAAAATTGCGATCGCGTAGCTGTTCGCCGATCGCGTCGATGTTGTCGCAATACCCCAGGGTCAGGGTTTGATCGATGGCGCGATAGGCGGTGTAGATCCGTCCTTGAGGATTGTCTTGAAGGGTTTGCACCCGCTCACTCAGCGCAATCACGGCGTCCATCACCGGTGCCTGGAGAGCTTGCTCCATACGTTCGATTTGCACGATCAAAGCCCCCCCACAGCCAGGCGTTCATCACAGGCGCCCTCGTATGCACGAATGGCTGCGCTTGGAATCGAGCCATTGCTCTTCAGTTGACGTACCGAGAGCTCAACGCACTGAAGCACAACGCTGGTGAGCTCTCGGCCTTCGCAAAGGGCCCAGCTGCGAAGCAGCACATGAAGGCTCGGGGGAACCGAAACCGTGAGCTTGACCTGGGTCTCGCGAGTGGAGGTTTTGATCATGCCCCGTGTGCTGACTAGGCACCAACAGAGTACCCCTGAAATTGCCCCAAAGCAACCAGCAAGTAACTGTGGAGCTACTTGTGGGTTGCTGCTGGGCTGCTTTTGCTTCCTTCAGTCGGTGTTGTCCGTTCGCGGCAACATGCGCTGACGTGGTGTTGGGATGGAGGGCGTTTGACTCCCCAATGGCTTCTGAGCCGACCAGGCTTCTCAAAGGGTTGTCGTTGCGCTGTGAATGATGAAAAAGCTGGCGATGATGATGCCTGGGCTATTTGCCGCCATATGCCCAAGGCTGTCGCATGCAAATCAACTCAACCTTTGCTTCTTCTTGAGATGAACAGTGTGCCTGGACAAGCGGAAATGAGCTTCGCTGCAAAAGCTTGAGGCGTGTTTCTGCGAACACATCGAAAAAGATCATTGCGGTTCATTTGATAATGATTGAGTGTTTTGATTTACTGTCTATTTCCTTGGTTAAGTGCGCTGGAACGATTTCGCTCTCGATGTAAACTTGCTTTGTCCGCGCTATTAGCTTTTTGTATATTGAAGAGCCATTAGTCAACTCAATCGAGTCGTTGGTGGTGTGTATTGCCTAAGAATTCGCTTCTGCGATTGTGATTCAGGATCGATTTAGCCATTCTCAGGTGTTTGGTTGACCGAATATTTAGTTGGAGTTTTGGCCGACAATGCTTTATGCAAAAAACGTATAGCTTGCGGTTATGATGCAGCTATGTATTCAGTAGAAGCTATGGGTGAGGCTTCAAGTCAGGCTGACAAGGTCGTCAACGTCAGGATGACTGAGTCAGAGCACACCCTGCTTAAAGCTTATTGCGCCACCTTGAACCGCAGCATGCAAGACGTGTTGCGTGATTTCGCTTTGATGGAAATCCAGAAGCAACACTTCTTTTGCCGTATCGTGCGCTCCTTGATGGAAGAGCACGGCGTAAGGCAGGATCCCAGAGTCAAGAAACCTTGTGCTGGCTATTCTTGTTATTACTGTCGGCATGTCGAAGCCTGCAAAGCGGGTGAGACTAGTTTGCTCTTCATCCCCCGCCATGAACTACGCGAAATGGTGACTGAGGAGTCAGCTTATATCTTAGATTTTGACGGAAGTAGTATCGAGCCACCGGTTCAGCAAGGTTGAACTGATTCTTTGCAGCAAAATTATTTCTAGTTTGGATGCTTCTTTGGTTTCTTCAGTGTTGAACGCTCAATATGACAATCAATATCTCTATTGACCTTTGACGTTCTGGTGTGCTGAGTGTCCCTTTGCTTTCCTTTTCGTAAAGCGGATGAAGAGCAGTGAACCCCTTGCCGACTCTCCGAAGGATGAAGCAAGTCGCTGGTTTTGTAGTTTTGCTTGATTCCTCTTTCTCTTTTCTCTCCTGCTTGGGGCAAATTCCAGCATCGCCTGAGCGTCGGTTCTGAGGGTCCCACCTAGTTCATCTAGGAGAGACTCATTTCGAGTCTCGAACGGAATTTGTGCAAGTCGGAAAATGGTCGCAATCTCCACCAAAAACTCGGACTTTTCGGTCCATGATGGCGATGCCGAGTTGCCAATGGACTTGGAAGCCGGGCAGAGCGATGCCTGACGAGAAAAGCGATTTGACCTCTGTTTCGTCAGGGGTCGAATCCTTCTTCCTTAAGAAATTTGGTGGCGTATCGGAAGTGACGGATCTTCCGATCAATGTATTCAGGTGGCCGAATCGCTCCGGTGGTGCACCACCGTCGGCCACACAACATTCTTGGCATCAAAGACTTACACGACGCTCGTGTGCGCTTGTAGCTTGATGGAAACGGAGAGGGTGGGATTCGAACCCACGGTGCCCGTGAAGACACGCTGGTTTTCAAGACCAGAGCCATAAACCACTCGACCACCTCTCCAGAGGGTGTCAGGTGTCCCGCAGAACACCTGACAACTGTATCGGGACGCGTTCGGATGTCAGCTCTCAGGCTTGGCCAGTGGGAGCAGGCATTTGTCTGAATCACAGCCAGCGGGGCCCGCTTCGGTCAGCTCACCCTGGTCGTAACGCTGCAGTGCTTCGAAGAAGTCACAGCTCACACGACGCTTCACCACAGCGGACTGCAGCTCCTCATAGGTGGCTGCATCAATGGGCTCGAAGGGCAAGCGAGGGAAGGTGGCATTGGCATCGAACCGGGCCAGCAGGGCTGCGGAGATGTATCCCTCGCCGCTCTCCATGGCCTGATGCAACGCATCCGCCAACGGTTCGATTTCGTGTTCGCGGAATTCGATCGTGGCGGAAGTGTTGTGGGCGGTGTAATGCCGCTGCACCTGCATGTAGAAATCGAATTGCGCCATCGCACTGAAGCCATTGATGTCCACCGCATCGGCTCCCGGCAGGTTGGCCCAGCTCACCTCGGTGGGGATCTCCACCAGCCATTCGGTGCAGCGCGGATCAAAGGGATCGTTCAGAAGACGACCCTCTTCGTCTTTGTCCGACTGGGAGGGAACGATGGTGTAGCCGTAGTCCATGCACGCCATGGCCACGGGATCGTTCTTGCGGAAGGTGATCCGGCGGATGAAGCGCTGGGCTTTGGGGGGATGCCAGCCAGGGGCTGCTCCGGTGAGCAGGCTCTTGGTGCCTGCAGGCTGGACAGTGGTGCAGCGGTTCGGTCGACGCAGACCCTGGCGGTCGCAGTACTCCCAGACCGTTTGATTCACGATCTCCTTCCAGCGGCTCAGGTAGGCAGCTTCCTGCTTCTTGAAGTTCAGGCCCTCCTCGGTTTCCGGACGTCCGGCCTCCCACCAGCGCAGCCATTCGGTTCCGAAGGCATGCACAAAGAAGTCGAACAGACCCGTGAAGCTGACGCCCACGATCGGATCCCACTCACGGCTTTGGCGGTAGCGCTCAACCTCGAAACGATGGTTGAGCAGACAGGCCACTGAAAGGGCTCCAGCGCGGAAGGCATCGGCCTGCCCTTCCTCATCGCTGGGGTCGATCTGGTTGAGATGCACCTCGGCGAGGTTGCAGTGGAAGTCTGCGCCCAGGATTTCGCCGCAGGGATTCAGCCCGTAACGGCTGAGACGGTGCTCGAGTTCTGCTGCTGCGATCGGGCCGTGGTTGTCGGACAGCCAGCGCCCTGCTTCGTCACGACCCTGGTCGCAGTAGATCTCGATGAACTCACTGCGCAGCTCAGGGGTGTTGAGCAGATCTGCGTTGGAGCGGGCGATCGCTTCGGGGGCGAATTGGATGGCGCCCTCACCGGAGTGGAACTGCTTGGTCACCGCAGCATGAACCACATCCTTGCTGGGACGGGTGTGATAAACGCGGGTGTGGTTGGCCATCCGCAGCGCATCACGCTCGGGATCGATCCTCCAGTTCCCGTCCTCGTCCTGCTGCCAGAGGTTGTCCTTGGAGGATGCGGCGGCCTGATCATCGGCGGCGAACTGGCGCATGCCAGCACTGCGACGGATGTTGCCGGCCACGATCGTAACGGCGGCTTCATCGATGAGCAGACAGCACTCAACCGAGGTGAGACGCCGGCCCTGGGCCTTGTTCAGCAACCGGGCCACACGGCCGTAGAGATCTTTCAGCTTCACAGGATTGGCCATCCCGCCGAAGCCCTTCAGGGTTTCCCCGACAGGACGCACGTCGCTGAGGTCAACCTCGATCTGAATCTGTCCACCCTTGAACCGTTCATCACTGCTGAGCTCAAGCATCAGCTGATAGCTGTCCACCCAACCGCGGCGGGTGTCGCCCACCTTGATGGTCACCTTGTTCCCATCAATGCTGTGGGTGCATTCGTCCTGACGCTCGGCCGCAGGGGTGATGCCGATTTCGCTGACGCTGAGGACTTCAAAGGTGTTGCGCACCACTGGAAGCCGGTCGATCAGATGCGGCTCGATGATGGCGCCGGTGCCGCAGCCCATCATCGCCAGGTCCATCATCAGACCGAAGGCCTGCCAGTCCACCAGATTGGTGGAGGTGCAGTTGTAGGAGCCGGAGAAATTCTCGGGTTGTTCGATCCAACGGGTTCCACCGATCCAGAGCCAACGACCTGAGGGCAGAGCTTTCTTTTCGGCCTGCATCCTTCCCAGCAGGGCTACCTCTTCGGCGTTGAGGTTGCCCAGCTGACGCAGCCCTTCAAGGTTTCTTTGGCCGACCTGACTCCAGCTCTCACGGCCACTCGGAGTTTTGCGGCTGTAGGTGCGGTAGAAGACCGGGTTGGCAGCAGGGGCCGTTGCGGGGAAGTCGCCGAACCCGGCGACAGCTCCCGCAGAGGTCTCCACACGGTTTGGAGTGAGGGTCACGTGCGGTGCTGGGGCGAAGGACAAGTAGCGAAACCCTAACGCCACAGATGGTGGGAGCAAGGTCTCTTTACCACCATCAACAGTGTCCCGTTCAGACTGACCTCCTGATCGGCAGCAAATGATGCAGCGGCGTCTGGAGCCTGAGTTGATGAACGGCGATGCACAGGTGCAGGCCTATGCCACTGCTGACTTCAGTTCTGGTGATCAAGCCACCGTGGAAGGGATCCAGCAGCTCCTTGTTCGTACCTCCTCTTTGCCAGCTGATCCCCTGGTTGTGGATCTGGGATGCGGACCGGGCAACATCACCCTGAGGCTGGCCAAGTTGTTCCCCCAGGCTCGGTTCATCGGTATTGACGGTGCCGAGGCGATGCTGACGTTGGCCCGGGAGCGGGCGCAGCAGCAGCAACTTGAGATTTCCTTTTTATGCCAGACCCTGCAGGAGGTCCTTGCTGGGTCCCTGCTCGGGCAGGCCGATTTGATTGTCAGCAACAGCCTTCTCCATCACCTGCACCAACCTCAGCTGCTCTGGACGGTCACCCAAGCCCTCGCGGCGCCGGGTTGTCGGGTATTTCATCGGGATTTGCGTCGTCCGGAATCGACAGCTCAGATCCAACGACTACTGCTGAAACACCTGCCGTCGGCTCCCCAGGTCTTGCAGCATGATTTCGCCGCTTCTCTGGCAGCGGCCTTCGAGCCTGATGAGATCATCGCGGAACTCAACAAGCTGGGGCTCGACCGCTTGATGGTCCAGGCGGAGGCCGACCGTTATCTGGTGGTGTCAGGCTTGGTGAAGTCCTGAAATCCGATGAGCGCCAGTCAAGCGACCACTGATGGGGATCTGGCCGAGGTTCTGGCCTCGGCGGTGGATCGCCGTCGCAACTTTGCAATCATTTCCCACCCCGACGCGGGCAAAACGACACTCACCGAGAAGTTGCTTCTCTACGGCGGTGCCATCCAGCAGGCCGGTGCGGTGAAGGCACGGGGTGAGCAACGCAAGGTCACCTCCGACTGGATGGAACTGGAGAAGCAACGGGGGATCTCCATCACCTCAACGGTGCTGCAGTTCGATTACGACGCCACCACGATCAACCTCCTGGACACCCCTGGTCACCAGGATTTCTCCGAAGACACCTATCGCACGCTGGCTGCGGCGGATAACGCTGTGATGCTGGAGGACGCAGCCAAAGGTCTTGAGCCGCAGACCCGGAAGCTGTTCGAGGTGTGCCGCATGCGCCAGATCCCGATCTTCACCTTCATCAACAAGATGGATCGACCGGGGCGGGAACCGCTCTCCCTTATCGATGAGATCGAGTCGGAACTCGGCCTAACCCCCTGGGCCGTGAATTGGCCCATTGGCAGTGGAGAACAATTTCGCGGCGTGATCGATCGCCGCACGAAGGAGGTGGTTCTGTTCAGCCGTGCTGAGCGTGGCAAGCAGGCCAGCGAGCAGCGCCTCTCCCTGGACGATCCAGCCCTGCGGGAGCTGGTGGAGGAGGAGCTCCTGGATCTGGCCGTTGAGGAAATGGAGTTGCTGGAAGCAGCTGGAGCCGAGCTGGACATTGAGATGGTGCATGCCGGTGAGCTGACTCCCGTGTTCTTCGGCTCCGCCATGACCAATTTCGGAGTCCGTCCCTTCCTTGATGCCTTTCTGGAGATGGCGCAGCGGCCGATCGCCCGCTCCAGTAGCGATGGCTTGGTGGATCCGCTACGGGAAGGGTTCAGCGGCTTTGTGTTCAAGCTTCAGGCCAACATGGACCCCAGGCACCGCGATCGTGTTGCCTTCGTCCGTGTGTGTAGCGGCCGGTTCGAAAAGGACATGACGGTGAAGCATGCCCGCACGGGCAAAGCCATTCGTCTCTCACGCCCTCAAAAGCTGTTCGGTCAAGACCGAGCCGTGGTGGAAGACGCTTATCCGGGTGATGTGATCGGTCTCAACAATCCCGGCATGTTTTCCATTGGCGACACCCTATATGTGGGCTCGAAAGTGGAATACGAAGGCATTCCCTGTTTCAGCCCGGAGATTTTCAGTTGGCTGCGTAACCCCAACCCGTCGGCGTTCAAAAATTTCCGCAAAGGGGTGAACGAGCTACGCGAAGAGGGAGCGGTGCAGATCCTCTACGACACCGATGAAAGCAAGCGCGATCCGATCTTGGCCGCTGTCGGACAACTCCAACTGGAGGTTGTCCAGCACCGTCTCGAAAATGAATACGGGGTGGAAACCCGCCTGGAGCCGCTGGGTTTCCAGGTTGCGCGCTGGATCAGCGGTGGGTGGGCCGAACTCGACAAGGTGGGCCGCATCTTCAATTGCAAAACCGTTCGCGATGCCTGGAATCGTCCAGTGTTGCTGTTCAAGAACGAGTGGAATCTCAATCAACTCCGGGAAGATCATCCCGAGCTTGAGCTCAGCAGTGTTGCCCCGGTGGTGAGTGGAGTGGAGCCGATCAGTCTTTGATCGTGCTTGATCAGTCAGTGGCTTCTTTGTCCGTGGTTGATCGTCTCACCCACACCTTCCCGTCTCTCTCGCCAGAATCGTGCCGCGAATCCATCTCTCGTGAGTACGTTCTGGCTGCTGAAGAACAACGCTGACGGTGGCACCGAATACGTGTGTTTTCGCGGCGATGACGAATCAGTTGAGATGCTTGAGGGCTATCACCTGCCTCCGCAGATGCCGTTGATCAAGCGTCGCTCCTGGTTGAATCGCGTTGATGCCCTGAGCTGCCGCAGTCGGCTTGAGCGAAGCGAGGGTTTTCGTCACGGTGCGCCCCTCTTCTGAACAGGCCCCGATACGCTCTTCTGAAGAACCCGATCGACGCAATGGCAGCCCTGGGTGAATCTGGTCCCGACGCAAACGCGGACGATCCATTTGCCCGTCTCGGCTTGAGCCGCGATGCGGGTTTTGAACAGGTTCAAGCGGCCAAAGATCGCTGCCTCGCGGAAGTGTCCGGTGATGATCAGGCCAGGGCAAAGATTGAGGCGGCGTATGACGCCGTTTTGATGGCTCGCCTACGTGACCGCCAGCAGGGTCAGGTCAGCGCTGCTGCTGCAACGGCATCGGAGCGTGAGGCGACTGCGGGATCGATGCCCTCGTTGCCTGCGCAGGCACCGATGACCAATGTTTTTGCGAGCCTCCGCAACAAACTGCCCGATCCCTCTCAGTCCCTCTCCGGCCTGACGCCGGACTGGGCTCTAGTTGAGGGGCAGGGGCGTTCCGTTCGAATCATTGCCGGGATCATCGGTGTTGCGCTGCTGGTGCTCTCTGCCGGCAGCATTCAGTTGGTGCTTGCTTTGGCCACGATTGGTGTGTTCCTCAGTCAGATCCGCCGTGGTCGTCGCCCACTGGCATCCCTGGGCTGGACGTTGCTGGTGCTGATCATCGGTTTGGCGGCAGGTTCACTGTTGAACCTGGCGCTGTCTCCCACCGCTTTTGAGCAGCTAGCCCTGAATCCCTTGCAGATTCAGGCTTTGCCCGCAGGCTTGTTGCTGTGGGCTGCGGCACTGTTTTTGGCCTGAACCTCAGGCGGCTGCCGGCAGCGCGTCAATCAGCTCCTGCAGTTCTGCAGCGCTGACGTCATAACGGTTGCTGCAGAAGTGGCAGGTCAATTCAGCACCTCCATCCTTGTCACGCATATCGGTGAGCTCGTCCCGGCCCAACAGAAGCAGCGCAGCCTTGCTGCGTTCACGACTGCAGGGACAGTAAAAACGAAGCTCCTGACTGGCTTCGGCGTCGTCGAGGGGTTTGGGATCGAGATCGGGAAAGACGTCCCGCAGCAGATCTTCCAGCTGGTTGCCCGCCTCAGCCAGCCGCTGACTGAATCCAGTGATCTCGCGGCAACGCTGTTCGATCAGTTCCACCAGGGCTGGCTCTTCAGCAGCTTTGGGCAGGATCTGAACCAGGAGTCCTCCACTGGCATGGATGCCTTCGCTGTTGACCTGTTCCCCCACAAAAACGGCCGAAGGGGTTTGTTCGGAGTGCAGCAGGTAGGAGGCAACATCCTCACCAATGCCTCCACTCACCAGCTCAACGGTGCTGTTGAAGGGTTCTCCCTTGCCGTCATCACGCATCACATGCAGGTAACCGGTGCCAGCGGCCTCCTTGAAGTTGAAGCTGAAATGCCCGGCTTCGTCCTGAATTGGGTCGAGTTCAAGAGCCGGTTCTCCGACGTAGCCGCGAACGGTGCCATTGCGGCCGGCATCCACCATTAGGCCCTTGATCGGTCCGTCCGAGCCGAGCCGCAGATTCACCCGTCCGTGGCGGACCTTCATCGAACTGGCCAGCATCAAACCAGCAGACATCGCTCGACCCAGCATCACGCTGGTTAAAAACGACAGCCCATGGCGCTCCCTCGCCTCTCGCACGGTGTTGGTTGTTGACACTGCCACCAACCGGATTCCGCCTTCGGCAGCTGTTGCGCGGACCAGCCGGTCGGCCATATCCTTTTCGAAGCTCAGGGCAATGTAGTCATCGGTTCGAGCTGACCGCCCTTCAAGCGCAGTCGTTGGCAGTCCCAGCCCTGGAAGAGTTCGGGTTCGTGGGTGACCACGATCAACACCTGCTCACGGGCGAGGCTGGCGAGCAGATCGAGTACATCGCGTCGTACAGACCAGTCCAAACCTGCGGTGGGTTCATCCAGCAGCAGCACTTCAGCACCTCGGAGCATCTGCACCGCAAGGGCGAGCCGCCGTTGTTGGCCGCCGCTCAGCCGTTCCGGTGCGGTGGTGGGCGCAATCTGGTGGAGCCCCACGCGTTTGAGAACGCTCTGTTCCCGCTCATGACCGAGTCGGCGGTGCCCGAGACGCAGTTCTTGAGCCACGCTCAGCCCGAGGAAATGGCGTTCCGGAAACTGGAAAACGATGCCGCAAAGCCAGCGCAGCTGCCGGCGCTTCATGGCACTGCCCTTCCAGCGGATGCTGCCGGATGTGGTTGACGCCAGTCCGCTGATGATCTCCAGCAGGGACGTCTTCCCCGATCCACTGGCCCCGGCGATCAGCAGTGGACGTCCCTTTTGAGCCTGAAAACTGACGCCGTCGAGGATGCGGGCACCAGCCGTTGCGGGTGCATAGGTGATTCCGGAGAGCTCGAGCATGCGATCAGCTTGAACCATGATGAAGATGTCGCGATGACCCCATGGACATTCGTTTTCGTGAAGTCGATCCCTTCAATTGCTGGTTGTGGATCCGATTCTCGGAACCCCCCAGTCAGGGGGAACGGAATTACGTCGATGGTGTGTTCGATAGTTGGTATGTGATCGGGCGTCTGGGTGGTTTCAACGCTGAAAACCTGCAGGTTCATGACGCAGGCTCTGATCTCAGTTGGATGGCTTACGACTACGACGGGGCTGAGTCGGCGATGCCAGCTCTGATGCACAACATGGGGCAACTCGAATACCAGAACGACTGGGGACGTTGCTGGGTGGATCTCGGCACGTCGGATGGTGTCGCTATCGATGTGTTGATCAATGCGCTGCGACAGTTGGACTCCGACGTGGTGCAGATCGAGGAGCTTGTCGTCGGTGGGGTGAATGAAAGTTGGCCGGTCGAGGAGCATCCCGACAGCGTTTTCCCTGCTGGTGGCTGAACGCCGGCGCCTGCTCCTGACGCCAGATCGCCTGGCGGAGGGTGGCTCTGTTCTGCTCAACACGGAGGAGCAGCACTACCTCAGGCGGGTGCTGCGCCTGCGCTGCGGTGGTCGAGTGGATGTCATCGATGGATGCGGCCACCTCTCAGTTGCCACCCTGGTGGAACCGCAGTTGCTTGAGCTCGACACGGTCCCGCTGAAGGTTGAGCCCTTGGCTCAACCGCAGCTTGGATTGGCTGTGGCTTTGATCCGGCGGGGGATGGATGACGTCATCCGGATGGCCTGCGAGCTCGGCATTGATCGGATACAGCCACTTCGTTGCGAGCACTGTGTTCCCCAGGCCGAACACCGGCCGGAGCGCTGGGCGGCCATCATTAGAGAAGCGGTGGAGCAGTGCGAACGGTTGTGGATGCCGCAGTTGCTCGAGGTGAAGGATTTATCCGAATGGATCGGTGATGAACAAGGTCGGCGTCTTGTGGGAGTGACCCGTGAGTCGGTGCCCCCGCCATTGCATCAATGCTTGCGCCAACAAAGCCATCCTGATCAGCACATCTGGTTGATGATCGGTCCGGAGGGTGGATGGGCCTCAGCGGAGCAGAGGCTGTTTTCAGAAGCAGGGGTCGAGCCGGTGCAGATGGGGTCAACCATCCTTCGCAGTTCAACCGCTGCGGTGGCAGGCGCGGTGGAACTCGTGCGTTGGCGCGATCGACTGATCAGCTCTTGAACAGATCCTGAGCGATGCCTCTGAAGGATTTCAGAGCGGCACCAGGACGACGGCTGCGCTGGCGCAGGCCGCCACCGGGCACCAGGTTGCCGGGAGCAAAGGTTGTATAGGTAACGACCGGGCGTGCTGCCTCTGATGCAGCCAGTTCGGCAGCAATGGCTTCCGCAGTGGTCATCCCGCTTGTGGGCTGAGGGCTGGCCGCTGGTTTGGTTGCTTTGACGGCCTGAGTTGCCGCTGGCTTGGAGGCTGCAGCGGGTTTGGAGGCTGCAGTGGGTTTAGTTGCTGCAGTGGGTTTGGGGGCTGCAGCGGGCTTGGACGCTGTTACTTGGGTTGTTGCAACTGGCGTCTCGACTGCCGTTTCTTCGGCCGCAGGTGCCTCTTTCTCAGGCAGCTCGAGGGTGGCCGGTGCGGCGGCGTCATCCAGGGTGAGGAAAAAGCCCTTGTTGCTGTTGAACACCATCCGGTCGACCAGAGAACGAACGCACCCGATTCTCCCTCTGCATCGGCCGCAGGCAGGAGATGCTTAGGGCACTGCAACACGGTGTGATGTCCGCTCTCTGGATTCAGGCCCTGGTGATGAACACGGTTTTGATTGCCCTGGCGCAGCGGACAAGGGTGCTCACCCATATTGGCTGGGTCCATGCGGCTGCGTTGGGCACGATCCTTTGGGGTTGTTTGGGCTGGTCGGGTTGGTTGGCCGTGGTCGCCTATCTCTGCCTGGGAAGTCTGGTCACCAAGATCGGCTTTCAGAACAAGCAAAGCCGTGGGCTCGCCGAAGCCCGCGGTGGTCAGCGCGGGCCGGAAAACGTCTGGGGTTCCGCTGCTGTTGGTGCCGTCCTGGCGCTTCTCATCGGTGCCGGTGTCGAACCCCGTGAGCTGTTGATGGTTGGCTTTGCCGCGAGTTTCGCTGCCAAGCTGGCGGACACTTTCGGCAGTGAGATCGGCAAACGCTTCGGTCGCACCACGGTGTTGATCACCAGCCTGCGGCCGGTCCCACCGGGCACGGAGGGGGCCATCAGCCTCGAGGGAACCTTGGCCAGTGCCGCCGGCAGCATCGCCATGACCCTGGTCATGCTGGCTCTGCAGTTGGTTCCCTCCTGGCCTGTGGCTGGGCTGGTGATGGTGGTTGGTCTGGTGGCCACCCTTGGCGAGAGCCTGCTCGGCGCCCTCGTTCAGGATCGTGTGGCCTGGTTGAGCAATGAGTTGGTCAATGCCCTCCAGACCCTTCTGGCCGCTGTTTTGGCGATGCTGCTGATGGCGCTTTGATCAGCTGGTCGTGATTGGCATCAGACCATCGCGTCGGGCCCATTGCCGCAGGATGTCCAGTCCCTCATGAAGATGAAGGCGCAAGGTTGTACAGCTGCAATTCAAGGCTTGAGCCAAGTCCTTGATGCTCTTGCCCTCGATCAGGTGGGCCTGCAGCACCGTGCCGGGCATGCCCTCTACCTGGTGCAGCACGCTCTTCAGCCAGTTGAGTTGCTCATCGACATCGCATGAGCTTGTTGTCTCCACAGGGCTGGCACTCAGGTCACGCAGCTGGCTGGCCCTATGGCTTTGCACTGCGACGGTCCAACGCTCAGGGCGAACTGAGAGTGCTGCGGAAAGGTCGTGATCGCTGAGGACGGGTTGCTGCTTCTGCTCTCGTTCGCGTTGGATCTTCATCCCTGCTGCGTAAAGATCCCGCAACCGCAAGGGGATCCGTTTGTTCCGGACGCGATCGCGGCGGTAGTGGAGGATTTCACCGGTGGCGCGTGACAGCAGATAGCTGCTGGGGCGCAGGCCCCGTTGCAAATCAAACCGATCAAGCCCTCGGATCAATCCAACCCGCGACTCTTGAAACAGGTCGTCGAACTCCTCAGGCCCGCGTTGAAGTTGGCGTCGGGCCGCGCAATGGGCCAGACCCAGGTGCTCGAGCACATGTTGATTGCGTCGAGAAATGCAGGGAGGAAGCGAACGGCGGGATTCCTGCCGCAGGTGACGTTGAGAAATCAAGGGATCAGTGCAACTGATCCAACGGTTCAGCGAATCGCTTTCAACCGGTCGGCCCTTTGGTGCCTCAATTCGGCACTTTCGTGCCGGATCATGGTTGCAATGGTTTTGGATTGATGGACTGGCAAGCAGATGCCCTGGCGGCTCTTAAGAAAGATGTTCCGTTCTTCGTGCGTCCTGCTGTCCGTAAACGGGTTGAGTCGATGGCGATCTCAGAAGGACGTTCTGACATCGACCTGAGCTTTTACCTGTCTGCAAAGCAGGCGATGGCACCGAGCTGACGCTCAGGAGGGGTCCAGATCGCAGCGCTGAAGTTCCGGCTGGGTCAACCGATCAACGATGCGTGCCATGTCGACGGCGGTCAGTTCTCCGTTTTCGTCCCACTTGAGCGTGGTTTTGCGCTGGGCAGGGGGATGGCCGGCAGCGTGTTCTGCAGAGCGGTCAGGTCCCAAGTCCGATCACCATGTCAGGAGAGCCACACATTAGTCGCCCACCCGGGATCCGTTTACATCGTGATAGGTGTTGATGTGTTAAGTCGCCCCAGTCCGGCCCAGTCACGCAATGGCGCCCACTGATCCAGGCGCTGATCCAGCCAGCGGTGACCGTCGCTGTTGAGATGGATCCCATCGGGTTCCATCCAGGTCAACCAGTCGGGCTCTCCCTGCATCTCCTGATGCACGGAGAGGAAGGGCACATCTGCCTCGCGACACTGTTCCGCGATGGCTGCTTCCGTCGCAGTGATCTGTCGGTTGCTGTACCAGAGGCAGCCGGCAAAGGGCATGACGTGTTCATCCACCGCAGTGAGGCCAAGCACAAACACCTTCACCTCCTCGCTCATCTCACTGAGCAGCTGCCCCAAGCCGAAGGAAAAAGCATCCACATCGAGTTGTGGTCTGCCGTCGACTCGGCCAACTCTGGCGGTGTCATTCAGCCCCACACTGAGCAGCACCCCGCCGGGTCTCTGTCGGCGAAGTTCGCCACGACAGCACCACTCGCTCCGCCAACGGGCGGCGACGCGTTCCAAGCCGTCTCCGCGCACCCCCAGGGGGTAGACCACCGGAGCGCTGGGAAGATTCATCCAGCGCAGGCGGAGCCTTTGGCACCATCCGCCCGCCTCACGGTCGCCCCAACCATGCACGCCACTGTCACCGAGCACGATCAGCTGACGGGGGGCGTCGTTCGAACCGTTCATAACGCCATGGCCCGGCTGTTCCAGCTCCCCTGAAGTCGTTCTCCCAGGCTCTCACCCAGCAGTGTGAGCACCGCGGAGATCAGCACAATCCAGAGCACCAACCCCCAGTGAAAGGAGCTGAGTGCCTCCATCAGCTGCCAACCCAGGCCAGCCCCCCCCACCATTCCGATGATCGCGGTGTCGCGCAGGATCACATCCAATCGATAGGTCGCATAGGTGAGGTAAGCGCGGCTGACATCCGCCAGGGGGCCATAAAGCCAGCTGACCCGCGGGGAGGCGCCACAGGATTTGAGGGTCTGGGCGGAACGCAATCCTGTGCTGCGGATGTCGTCCATCAGCACCCGTCCCATCACACCGCTGTGGTGCAGCCCAAGGGCCAGGCCTGCCAGGGCCAGGCTCGGTTTGGCCAGCATCAGCAACAGCAGGGCTGTGAGTGGCGCCGGGATTAGTCGAAGCACTCCCCATACCACCCCCTGCAGACGGAGGCTGGCTGGATTGGGCCAGAGCAGGAGCAATAGCGGTGGCAGGCCTGTGGCGATGCACCCGGCGATCAGGGTGATCCACAACGTGGCTGCAATCACCCCTGGCCACGAGATTTCAAGGGCAGCAGACAATCCCTGGGGCCCGTTCATGACGGTCCCAAAAAGTGTTGACCACTGGCCGACAGGCCAGGTCAGCTGCAGATCCAGATGTCTGCCCCAAGCCATGGCGCCAATTGGACTGACGATGGCCACTGGAATGATCAGCAAGTGCGACCAGGCGCGGAGCCATCGGAGCAGACGGTCCAGCACCACCATGGCGATGGCCAGCAACCACAGGCCACTCCACATCTCCTGAAACTGAAGCGACCGCAGGCTGAGGCTGAGGTCTGTGCCCAGCCCACCGAGGCCGAACACACCGAGAATCAGGGCAGAACGAAGCGCGCAGTCGAGGCGGTGGCCAACGTGGTCGCTGATCGGCTGGGCCAACGGAGGGGCCAGGCCGGTGAGCATCACGGCCCATGGCGTGGCTCCGGCACCCTTGAGCACCGGGATGGCAGAGGAGACGTGACAGTCCACCTGATCGGCAATCACCCGTGCCATCAGAACGGTGTAGGGAAGGGCAATGGCGCAGACCGCAACCCAGCCATTCAGTCCGAACACCTGCAGGAGCAACAGCCCCCAGATCAGTTCATGAACAGCGCGCAGGGGTGCCAGGCATCGCCGCAGCACCACAGCAGGCCAACGCACACCTGCCAGGATCTCCCAGAAGGTGCTTGAGCTCAGGAGTCCGAGTCCCACGCCGAGAACACTGCTGATGCCCCACGACAGCACTGCGATCACAAGGGTGATCTGCAGCCCTGTGAACAAGCTGCCAAGAACAACGGGATCCAGGGACGGCTGAATGGCTGCAGCGGCGAATTGCTGCAGAAGCACCAGTCCGCCGCCATGACCATCCCTCAGCAGCACAGCCACAATCCCAATCAGGCTGAGCCCAGGCAGGAGGGGGATCAGCGGCAGGGCCGGTTTCAGGCTGATGCGTAAAGCCATTCCAGCTGATCCCGATGGATGGTTTCCGGCGCCGAATCGATCACCAGGGCACCATCACGGAGCCCCAGCACCCGATCAAATCGGTGAATCAGATCCGGGCGGTGCAGGCTGATCAGGCATCCCGGTGACAGAAGAAGTGTGTTGAGAACGTCCTTGGCGAGGGTGGGATCAAGAGCCGAGAGCGGCTCGTCAGCCAGCACCATTTCAGGCTGCTGATGCAACAAACGGCCCAGGGCCACCCGTTGGCGCTGGCCTCCCGACAGCTCTCGAACGGGCTGTTCGAGCAAATCGGCATCGAGATTCACCCGGTGCATCACGGCAAGGCAGGTGTCCCGGTCCAGGGGGCCCATCAGGTTTCGAAGCGCCCAGAGCAGACCATGGCGTCCGAGGGCGCCGCTGTTGATGTTCTGGATGACGCTCAGCTCCTCAACCAGGCGCAGGTCCTGCCAGAGCGTTCCGATGCGCCGTCGCTGCCGGCGCGACAGGTGTTGATGGGATTGTCCACACCAGTGCACCGAACCTCTGTCGGGCCTAAGGGCTCCGTTGCAGAGCTTCAGAAGGGTGGTTTTGCCGGCGCCACTGGCACCCAGCAAAACCACACGCTGGTCCGCACGAAGCGTGAGGGTGATCGGTTGGAGCCGTTGCCCGAGGCAGGCCTCGTGCAGCTCCAGCAGAGCCGTCAACGGATCTTTCCGAGCTGGCGACCCACCGTTTCGATCATCACGTAGTCATCGTCGTCAGCAGGGATGAAGCGTTCCGCACCGAACAACTCCAGGATCGCCGCACCGTTTTCTGTGTCTGCCGACAGATTTAACAGCGCGGATTGCAGGTTGTCGGTGAAACCATCGCCAAAGCGATCATCCAGACCGGGGCGCACAACCCAGTGGTAATCCACATAGGTCGGTGTCCTCCAGATCACAGAAACCTTGTCGGGGTCAACACGGCCATCCTCCACATTGCTGCGCCAAACCTGCTCGTTCAAGGCACCCACCTCGTAGGCACCGCTTTGCACCACGGCGATGGTGGCGTCGTGGCTGCCGCTGAAGCCGGGGGCACCCCCTGCCAGGTCTTCAGGTTTCACACCGTTTTCCCCCATGAAGTACTGGGGCATCAGGCGGCCTGAGGTGGAGCTCTCTGAACCGAAGGCCAGTCGGCGGCCCTTCAGTTCAACCAGTTGGTCGGCACTGGTGAAGGGTCGCAAACCACTGGCGCCGTTGGCGATGAACACACTGGTGAATTCAGCATCGATATCGCGTTGCGCCAGCACCCGGGCCCCAGGGGTCTGCAGCCTGGCCTGCACACCGGTGAGTCCGCCGAACCACACCAGATCAAGGCTGCCGGTGCGGAAGGCGCTGACCGCCGCCGCGTAGTTGCTGACCGGTGAATAACGAACGGGAACATCCAGTTTGTCGCTGAGTTCCTCAGACAAAGCCCCGTAGAGGCGATTCAGTTTCTCGGGGTTCTGGTCTGGGATGGCACCGATCTGCAGAACTGCCTGTTTGGCGTCGTTCTGGGGGGCAATGCAGCTGGAAACACTGGCCGCAATGGCAAGTCCGGCGATCAAACCGGTTGCCATCACAGCCCGTTGTTCTCGTACAGACATTCAGAGGTCGATGAAGATTCAGGTGGATCAGATGGCACTCAGCAGTCGCTTCAGTCGCATCAGTCCATCGTTGATCGTCTCATCCGCCACGGCACACGAGAGTCGAATGCAGCGGTCGTCGCCGAAGGCGACTCCTGGAACCATGGCCAGCCCTTCCTGCTCCAGGGCTTGCCGGCAGAACTCCATGGAATCGGGAGCACCCTCCGGCAGGCGTGGGAAGGCGTAGAAGGCACCCTGGGGAGGCGTCAGGGTGATGCCCTCCAGGGCCAGCAATCCGTCAGTGAGCAGCGTGCGCCGGCGGTTGTAACTGACAGCCATGTCGCGCACGCAAGTCCTGGATCCCTCGATCGCGGCGAGGGCGCCCCGTTGGGCAAAGCTGCACACATTGCTGGTGCTCTGGCTCTGAAGGGCTGAGGCCGCCTTGATCACGGCAGCATCACCAGCGAGGTATCCCAAGCGCCAACCCGTCATGGCCCAGCCCTTGGCAAAGCCGTTCACGGTGAAGCAGCGCCCCCGGATCTCCTCGGCGATGGATGCAAAGCTGACGTGCTGCTGGCCGTCAGCCAGGAGATATTCGTAGATCTCATCACTCATCACCATCAGCTGAGGGTGACGGGCCACAAGCGCAGCCAGAGCCTCGAGTTCGGCCCGTGTCATCACCCCACCGCTGGGGTTCCCAGGTGAATTGATCACCAACAGACGGCTGCGTGGCTTGATCTGCTGCTCCAGCAGATCGAGATCGAGGCGGAAGCCCTCCTCCGCTTTGGTGGGGATGACCTTGGTACTGGCACCGGCCAGGGCCGCCATCTCCGGGTAGCTCAGCCAGTAGGGCGCAGGCACGAGCACCTCGTCGCCGGGATTCAGCAGCACCTGGAAGAGGTTGTAGATGGCCTGCTTGCCGCCGTTGGTGACGAGCACCTGTTCCGGTTGGGTCGGAATCCCGTTTTCAACGCTCAGTTTGTGCGCCAGCGCAGCACGCAGATCGGGGTCGCCTGCTGCGGGGCCGTATCGGGTGAAGCCGGAACCAAGGGCGCGCTGGGCCGCTTCAACGATGAACTGGGGGGTCTCAAAGTCGGGCTCACCGGCACTGAGGCTGCAGATGTCTTTGCCGCTGTCGCGTAGAGCCTTGGCTTTGGCGCTGATCTCCAGCGTCAGCGACGGCTTAAGGGCCACAGCCCGTTCGGAAAGTTCTGGCGGGCGCGGCATCGGTAACGCACCTCCCCGCGGTGCGTTTAAAACGTCATCATCCTGCCTCAGATGGTGTCGCAGACAACCTTGATTTCACAGCGCCAATGAACGCGATGCAGATCAGCTGGGTCCTGGCCGCTGAGGACAGCGTCCGATTGGCGCAGTTCTACAGCGAGCTGTTCCAGGCCAGGCTGATGGCTGGGGTGGCGGAGCACCATTGCATTGTTCAATTCAGCGATGGCACCCGGCTGGAGATTTACAGGCCCTCCCGCAAGCGCCCTTTCCCCGCCCGTGGGCGAGCGCTGGCGCCCTGTTTGCGTCTCACGCCATCGCACGACCCCCTGCCTGAGCTTCAGCGGCTGCTCCGCACAGCCCTGCAGCGTGGTGGATCGCTTCTGGAGGACGCGCGGCTCGAGCCCTTTGGTGCCGAGGCCTGGATTCATGATCCGGAGGGCAATTCTCTGTTGCTGCTGGTTCCCTTGGCCTCTGACGTTTCGATGTCATGACCGGTACCAAACTTGAGGCCTGCAGCGATTGCAGGGCCTGTGAACTCGCCACCACCCGACAGACCGTCGTGATCAGTCGCGGCAATCCAAATGCCGATCTAATGCTGATTGGCGAGGCGCCAGGAGCTCAGGAAGATGTCCAGGGCGTCCCGTTTGTCGGTCGCTCCGGTCGTGCCCTCGACCAATTGCTGCGGGAGGTGGAGCTCGATCCCGAGCGTGACCTTTACATCTGCAATGCGATCAAATGCAGGCCGCCCCACAACCGACGGCCGAAGAAAGCGGAGTTGGCTTCCTGCCGTTCATGGCTTGATCTCCAGCTGGCTGCCGTGAATCCGAAGGTGATTGTGCTGACGGGGGCCACGGCTGTGGAAGCGATCCTTGGGATCAAGGGCGGCATGACCCAGCTCCGTGGTCAATGGCAGAACTGGAATGGCCGGGCGGTGATGCCGATTTTTCATCCGTCGTATCTGCTGCGCAATCCCTCCAAAGAACCGGGTGCTCCCCTGGACCTGACCCGACAGGATCTCACCGCGGTTCGCCACAGGCTGTGCGAACGTTGACGCGCTTCACCACCGGCCCCATGACTGCCCTGGATCGGCGCTACGACACCCAGATCCACCGCCGTGTGACCCGCACAGTGATGGTGGGAGATGTGCCCCTGGGCAGCGAGCACCCGATCGTGGTGCAGTCAATGATCAACGAAGACACCCTCGATATCGAGGCTGCGGTGGCGGGCATCATCCGCTTGGCAGAAGCCGGCAGTGAGATTGTGCGGGTGACGACCCCATCGATGGCTCATGCCAAGGCGATGGGACAGATCCGGCAGGAGCTACGTCAGCGGGGCTGCATGGTTCCCCTGGTGGCAGACGTCCACCACAACGGCGTGAAGATCGCCCTGGAAGTCGCCCAGCATGTCGACAAGGTGCGGATCAATCCCGGCCTCTTCATTTTCGACAAGCCGGATCCGAACCGACAGGAGTTCAGCGCTGAAGAATTTGCAGCCATTGGCCAGCGCATTCGTGAAACGTTCGAGCCATTGGTGACCCTGCTTCGGGATCAGAACAAAGCGCTGCGAATCGGTGTGAACCATGGCTCCCTGGCGGAGCGGATGCTGTTCACCTATGGCGACACCCCTGAGGGGATGGTCGAATCAGCGATGGAATTCGTTCGGATCTGCCATGAGCTTGATTTCCACAACATCGTGATTTCGATGAAGGCCTCGCGGGCCCCGGTGATGCTCGCCGCCTACCGCCTGATGGCGGACACCATGGACAAGGAAGGTTTCAACTACCCCCTTCATCTGGGTGTGACGGAAGCTGGCGATGGCGATTACGGCCGGATCAAAAGCACCGCAGGCATCGCCACCCTTCTGGCTGATGGTCTGGGCGACACCCTGCGTGTTTCCTTGACGGAGGCTCCTGAGAAAGAGATCCCTGTCTGTTACTCGATTCTCCAATCCCTGGGTCTTCGGAAAACCATGGTGGAGTACGTCGCGTGCCCCAGCTGCGGTCGCACCCTCTTCAACCTCGAAGAGGTGCTTCACAAGGTGCGCAATGCCACCTCTCACCTCACGGGTCTGGATATCGCCGTGATGGGATGCATCGTCAATGGCCCAGGCGAGATGGCAGATGCTGACTACGGCTACGTCGGCAAAACTCCTGGAGTGATCTCGCTGTATCGCGGTCGTGATGAAATTCGGAAGGTGCCTGAAGCCGAAGGCGTTGAGGCCCTGATCCAGTTGATCAAAGAGGACGGTCGCTGGGTGGAGCCCGCTTGATCTCGTTAGGCTGAAGAATCAGTCCTGAGGCGACATGGCTCGAGGTCAGTTTTATAGGGCATTCCTTCGTTCAACGCCCCTTCTGCTTTTATTCGGAGTTGGCGGCATCACAACCGCCGTAACTCTTAGCAGACCTGGGTTTTCGTTTCCTTACGCGTACCAACTTGACTCAGTTAGGGATAGCCCTAAAGAGGTGATTGATCAGGTATGGCAGATCGTTTATCGGGATTATCTTGACTCATCAGGTGATTACAACGAGAAAAAATGGAGACAGTTACGATCCGATTTGCTGAGTAAATCTTATGCAGGAACCTCTGAGTCTTATGAGGCTATTCGAGGAATGCTCGCAAGCCTTGATGATCCATACACCCGTTTTATGGATCCAAAGGAATTTAAGGAAATGCAGATCGATACTTCTGGCGAGTTGATGGGGGTTGGTATTCAGCTCAGTCTCGACAAAGAAACTAAAGAACTCGTTGTTGTCTCGCCCATTGAAGGCACACCTGCCTCACGGGCAGGCGTTCAACCCAAGGATGTCATTGTCACAATAGATGGCACATCTACGGAGGGAATGTCTACCGAAGACGCAGTGAAATTAATTCGCGGACCTGAGGGAACGGCCGTCATTCTTGGCCTTCGCAGGGATGATGTTGTGATTGATGTTTCGCTTGAGCGTGCGCGTATCGAGATTAAGTCAGTCGAAAGCTCGATAAACACATCGTTTGAGGGGCGTAAGGTTGGATATATCCGCCTAAAACAATTTAATGCAAATGCATCTCGTGAAATGAGAAGTGCGATCAAAGAACTAGAGCAATCTGATGTTGATGGATATGTTCTTGACCTCCGCAGCAATCCTGGTGGTCTTCTCGAGGCAAGTGTTGATATAACTCGTCAATGGCTCAATGAAGGAATTATCGTAAGCACTAAAACTCGTGAAGGAATTCGCGATGTAAGGCGAGCGACAGGTAGTGCATTGACAGAAAAGCCACTTGTTGTCTTAATCGATCAGGGTTCAGCAAGCGCCAGTGAAATTGTTTCCGGAGCACTGCAAGACAACGGTCGAGCCCAGTTGGTAGGTGATAAAACCTACGGCAAAGGCGTTGTACAGGCAGTGCGTGGACTTGCTGACGGCTCTGGCATGACCGTCACGGTTGCAAAATATCTAACTCCTAATGGTACTGATATTCACAAATTTGGAATTAAGCCTGATATCGAGTCGCTTGTCAAAAAAGAGGATATTAAAGATTTTAAAATTGAAGATCTTGGTACCAAAAAAGATAAGCAGTACATTCAAGCCGTCAGGACTTTGAACGACCAATTAACGAGATCAGAAATTGGAACAACGTTCCAAGCCGGCAAATCAAATCTCAGCTATGCACTGCCTTAGGTCAGGAGATCGGCTGCATCAGTCCGCCGCCCCCGCCTCCATTGGAGTCGTCATCGTCGGATGCGCCAGGTTGGAACAGGGCGTAGACACCGAGTGCTGTTGCACAGAACACGCCGCTGATCAGTTCCAGAGAGACGCCACCAGCACCGATTTCGACGAATTCACCCATTCCTAACGGCGGTCACTCCGACCAATGTAACGAAGATTTGCGCATTTGGTAACTTTTTTCTCAGAATTGGGCTCACGCCTCAGACCTGAACCACCTCAGCGTTCTTTGCCTTCAGCTCCTCTTGGCGCTGTGCATCGGTTTTGCCATCGGCATCGGGAATCTGGGCCGCCATCAACCGAAGCCACTCCATTAATTGTTCGAGTTGCTTCTCCATGGGCAGCACACCGAGCCCACGGGCCATGACCTTGTGTTGGATCCCGCTGCCGGCTTGATAGACCAAGCGGCCATGCAGGTGCTGGGGTAAGCCTTGGCGAAGCAAGCGGAATGCCGGCTCTTCCATGGGTGTTTCAAACACCACGTTGGGTTTCTCCGGTTTGATCCGGGAGAAGCCACACCGCTTCGCTAGAAGCTTGAGTTCCATCAGCTGGAGAAGCGACACCACTGCTGCAGGCAGTGCCCCATAGCGATCGGCCCACCCGGCGGCAAGTTCCACCAGAGCTTCAGCCGTTAGGCAATCAGCAGCGGCCCGGTAGGCCGCGATTTTCTCGTCGGCATCGGTGATCCAGTCGGCAGGCACGAACGCTGTGACAGGTAGGTCCACCTGCGTGTCCTCGACACTTGGGATGTCTTGGCCCTGAATTTCGGCCAGCGACTCCTGCAGCATTTCCATATACAGGTCGAAGCCGATGGTTTCCATCTGGCCGCTCTGCTGTACACCGAGCAGATTGCCAACGCCGCGGATTTCCATGTCCCTCATGGCGAGCTGATAGCCGCTCCCCAGCTGGGCAAACTCCTGAATGGCGCGTAGCCGTTGACGGGCGGTGTCACTCAGGGAGGCATTTCCGGGATAGAACAGCCAGGCGTGAGCCTGAATGCCACTGCGGCCCACGCGCCCCCGAAGTTGATACAACTGAGCCAGGCCGAAGCGGTGGGCGTCCTCAATCAGGATCGTGTTCACCCGCGGAATGTCCAGACCGCTTTCGACGATGGTGGTGCAGAGCATCACATCGGCTTCGCCGGCGTTGAAGGCCACCATGGCGCTCTCCAGTTCGCCTTCGGCCATCTGGCCATGGGCCACCAGCAGTTTTAAGCCCGGCAGCATCTCTCTCAGGCCAGCGGCCACCTCCTCGATCCCCTCCACCCGGGGCACCACGTAAAACACCTGGCCTCCCCGATCCAGTTCCTGGCGGATAGCGCTACGGACCGCCTCAGGATCCAGTGAGGCCAGGTGCGTCTTGATCGGTCGACGTAATGGTGGTGGCGTCGTGATCAGGCTCATTTCCCGCACCCCCGAAAGACTCATGTAGAGCGTTCTGGGGATCGGTGTAGCCGACAGGGTGAGCACGTCCACATCCTTCCGCAGCACTTTGATCTTTTCCTTTTGGTTCACACCGAAGCGTTGTTCTTCGTCCACCACCAGAAGGCCCAGCTGTTGGAAAGAGGCTCCTTTGCTCAGCAACTGGTGGGTCCCGACCACGGCGTCGATGGTTCCCTGCTTCAGGCCATCGAGAATGTTTTTGCGTTCGCTTGCCGTGCGAAAGCGATTCAGCAGGGCCACCTTGATGGGATAGGGCGCAAAGCGTTCCGACAATGTGCGCCAGTGTTGTTGGGCCAACACCGTTGTGGGGGCCAGCATTGCCACCTGCTTTCCAGCGGTGATGGCCTTGAAGATGGCGCGAATCGCGACTTCGGTCTTTCCGAAGCCAACATCACCGCACACCAGTCGGTCCATCGGCTCCTGCCGTTCCATGTCCCGTTTGACGTCGACCGTGGCCTTCAGCTGATCCGGAGTCGGTTCGTAGGGGAACGACTCCTCCATCTCCACCTGCCATGGACCGTCTGTTGGAAAGGCAAAACCTGCTGCCTGTTGCCGTTCCGCGTACAGCTTCACCAGATCGAGGGCGACTTTGCGGACGGCCTTCTTGGCCCGCTCCTTGGCTTTGTTCCATGCAGTGCCACCCATGCGGTTGAGCTGCGGGGGTGTTTCACTCGTCGCGCGATAACGACCCAGGCTTCCGAGTTGATCGGCTGCAACCCGAAGAATTCCATCGGCGTACTGCACCACGAGGTAGTCGCGGATGTCGCCTGACATCGCCAGTTTTTCCATGGCTTTGAACCGGCCAATGCCATGGTTCCGATGCACCACGAAATCCCCGGGCCGCATCTTGTTGGGATCGACCGTGCGGCTGGCCGCCTTGCGGCGACGGCGCACATATCCACTCGAACTGAGGCTTTGCTGCCCGAAGAATTCACGGTCGGTGACGAGGGCAATCCGCCAGGCCGGCAGCTGCAATCCCTCCAGTTCCGCAGTGCCCCGCACCTTCAGAGCAACGGGGGTGTTTTGCTCAATCAGGAGGGAAATGGCGTTGCTGTCTCCTGCATTCGGCACAAAACGACTGATGCAGTCGTGCTCCTCCAACAGGGCAACCGCGCGACTGGGCTGCGCTGAAACCAACCAAACCGCCGTGTGACTGGTCTGGAACCCTTTGATCAGTTCCCCGAGCTTTCCGAATTGGTTGGGATAGGCCGGAACAGGGCGGCTGGCCAGGTCGAAGCTGTTGGGGTGCTGGTCGACTTCCAGCAGTTCTGCCATGTCGAAACCATGGAAGGCCTCGGTCAGCCCATAGGCCGCCTCAATGTTGCGGTGAAGAACTGCAGGCCAGAGCTGATCACGTTCGGCTTCGTCCAGCCCTGCCTCCGCAGCCATGTCGCGGTGGTGTTCCTCCACATGGCTGAGCCATTGCTCGCCGTGGGCTAAGCCGTGGCGTCGTTCGTCAACCACCACTGTTGTGGAAGTGGGGATGTAATCGAGGAGGGAGGCGGGTTGCTGCCAGGCGAGACCCATCAGCCGACGCATGCCTTCTGGTGTTTCACCATTCAGGAGCTGTTCTGTGCCCTCTGCACCCAGCAATCGTTCCAGTCCATCGGGCATCGACTCCCGCAACTGATCAGCAATCAGAGGCCCGAACCCCGTTGGTGTGAGGCGAAGGGCTTCGACAGCGTCCAGTGAGCGTTGGCTGGCTGGATCGAATTCCCGCAGCTTGTCGAGTTCTTCCCCAAAAAATTCAAGGCGAACCGGCAGCTCACTGCTCACCGGGAAGATGTCGACAATGTCTCCGCGGCGGCTCCAGCTTCCCTCCTGTTCAATGGTCGTGACCCGCTCATAGCCGAGTTGGGCCAGTGTTTCGCCTAGCTCCTCTAAATCAACCTCATCGCCTTTGCGCAGCGTGCGCGTTGTTGTTTTAAGGACCTCCGGAGGTGGAAGGTGAGGTTGGAGGCAACGCTCCGTTGCCACGATCGCCCATGACGCAGCGTCGGGATCACCCAGCAGGTCACTCAGAACCTGCAGTTGCCCCCAGATGATCTCGCTCGTTGGATCAAAGGGTTCGTAGGGAGAACCTTCGCTGGTGGGATAAAGGCTGGCCTGGTTCCAGCCCATCAACTCCAGCAGCGCCGTCCAACGACCTGCCTCCTCCAACGTTGGCACCACGACCAAAAGCGGTGTGCCACGCCGCTGAGCGAGTGCACTGGCCACGAGGGCACGGCTGCTTCGGCCTGCACCGCGCATCAACAGACGCTCAGAGCGTCCTGAGCGCTCATCAAGCTCACCGGTGAGTGCAGTTTCCCGCAACTTGGTCACCAGAGAACGGAGCGGCATGGAGCAGACCTCGGCAATCCACGATTTTCGCAATCCGAAGGTGAGACGTGTTGCCTGGGCCGAAAGACAAACAGCTGACCCCATGGCGAACGCCGAAGCCAGCCGGTGTGCACCAGTGGCTCGACCTATTGCCAGACCCAAGCCGAGAAGCTATGAGTACAGCAGTACTAGCTCAATCGATGTCTGTGGACTGCAGCAACATCACGGTGAAGCTTGAAGCTCCGTTCCTTCATGTCCGCCCTGGCCACTTTGTGATCGTTGGTGGCGAGCATGTGGATCAAGGTGATTGGTGGATGGGACAGGTGCTCTTCTGTGAGGGAAGTGCCCGCCATCCAAAGATGCCCTCGTTATTTCAGGTGGCAGACGTTGATTCAGGGGCCATCAAGTGGATCAATGCCGATGAAGTAACCGATGTCATCTGGTCCATGGATGGCTGGCCTGGCACCACCACAACTCAAGAAAAATCTTGACATCGTGTACGGGCAAGTCGGCATCACCGCATGGAAACGGACCTCACCGCCATCCTGCTCTCGTCGGTGTTCCTTGGCGTCGGCTTTGTGATTGCCAAATTCTTCCCCGAGGCATCGTTGTTGGCTTCAGTGTTTCTGGTTGGTCTGGCGATCCTCAACATCACGCTGGCTCTCGTGGCCTAGGTGCTCTGCTTGTTGTGGAGAAGCAATCGTGTCCTACTGATGAGAACAAAACAACTGATCAATCAACTGCCCCGTCGCGAAGCGTGGTGGTCCTCCACCATCAACCTCGTCTGACACTGCAGCCAGAGAGCACGAGCTCTGCTGAGTGATAACCAAGTCGGAATGAATGGGTTGAACTCAAGGACAGGATGAATTCAACAGATAACGTGCCTTGAGCTGCGTTCCACAGGGCAATGCCGCGTTATCGCTGCCCCTCTTGCTGCTGTGGCCCGGCGATTGTGCTGCGCCCACCCAAGGGCGTCATACCGCTCTGTTCGAGTTGCGCGACACCGCTGAAGCGTCAGCCACTGGTGCGGCCGATCCCCCTGCTGGTGCTGCTCACTGTGGGAGGGGTGCTCGTGGCCTCATCCATCCCCATCCTGTTCACCCCTGAGCCAGCTCCCAGATCCAGGACGGAGAAACTGGCATAACGCCGGGTTTTCGCTTCAATACTTCGGTGTTGGTGCCTTCATGACCCTCGGCCGCTTTCTGATCTTTTTCGTGATTGGGCTAGTGCTCGCTATCACCGTTCCTCAGTTGACCTGGTTGCTTTGGCCTCTTGCCGCTTCAGCGCTTTTTGTTGTTGTGCAACTGATCCGCTCCTGAAGCTTGGTTCGGGGAATGAACATGAACTCAAGACAACCAACAAGCATCCACTGAGAAGGTGAGCACGTCGTGTGCATCACGGTTCTCTCCTGAAGTGATGGCGACACAGGCCAACTGACCATCGTCAAAACAGGTTTTCGACTTGAGCACAAATTTGGCTGCGTCGTTATGTGACCAGACCGCCAAGCCCTGCTGTTGCGCTTCGTCGTTGTAGATGTCCCAGAGTTCGGCGAACCGTGCAGCTTCTGGACCTTGCTGAAATTCATCGAGGGCTTCATCAGCACCAACCTCACGGAAGCGCTCCAGAAAGGAGCGCATTAATGGATCGTCGATCACATTGCTTGTGGCAATGGCACCCGTGATGCCACGCACCGAGGTACGAACAACCCGGTTTGGTTCGGTACGGGCGTCAATGATCACAACAGGACATTGAAGATCCCAAGCGCTTCGATTCCTGAGTTCGCGGCCTGCTTCGGACATGTCATCCCTAAGCTCACTGATGAGCCGTCTTACAACCAGGGTTGGGTCGTCCATACCGAACCATAGCGTAAATCTCAATGAGGTTTGGGTAAAGTAAAGATTGAAAACGTTGCGATCTTGCAACAACAGATAGGGTAAAAATGATCACTGACCAGCATTGGAGCCACTGTCACTCCTGCTGCAGCTGATGCTGGCTTTGGCAGATGTGTGCTGATTCGAACGAGCTCAAAGGAACGACAAGATGATCTTCATCGCTGCTGGTGCAGAGCTGTCAACGACAAAAAGGTGTGGATTTATTCGTTGCAGTCTGCGTTCTTCAGGTCTTGCTCTCCTGGCACTCGTGCTGTTGTGTGCACGTTCGGTGGCCCAGTCCGGACACTGCCAAAGCTATGAGGCGGCATACAACCTTGAGGCGGGAATGCGTGATGGGTTAACGCTCAAGCAAGCCAAGGTAAGCATTCTCGAAGATGGCTATGCGGATGGATCCGACGCTTGCTTTTCAGCCATCAAGCAAGAAATCAATCAAATGCCCTATGCCTTTCCGCTCGTCCATCAAGCTCTTTACAAAAGAACGCGCCGGTAGTCCGTCACATGAACAAGCCTTTCATTGCAAAGCATGCTGTACAATTGAAGGAGATGATTTGAAGTCCATCACAACGGCGATATCAACAAAAGCAGCAGGCCAGAAATCTCAACATTTGGCAAAGGCTGCGGAATATTATTCACGGGCTAAGAAGTTGATCGAGGTTGATCAAGACTGGCAGTCATGTGGGTCGATGATCTTGAAAGCACTTGCCGAGGAGAGGAAGTCGGAAAATACTGGTCTTCAGGTGATGAACGTAATCAAGTATCAGAAGCCCAAAACCAAGCTCGAGTTTAAATTTCGCAGTTAATCCTCCAGCTTTGCTGAGTTTTCGGCGTTAGTTGAGCTCAACAATTCATGACCTGAACTGGTCACTGAAGCTTGCTTCGGCCAAGGCACGGAAAATTTCTAACTTTTTCCCTGCCAAAAACTCCTGCTCTGCGGGGTCACCGCCACGCCAATAGGCCAGTGCGTCGCAAGTTGTTTTGTATTCCAAGCGCAGTGCAGTGAGGTCGTAGGAGAAGTGTGCGACAGCGTCATCCATGGGACTCATCATTTTTTGTATGTTACGGAGCGCGTCAATGGCTTGACGTATCAACGGCTGCTGTATTAAGGAGCTGCTGCTCGTATGTTTTGGGTAGCTCAGTCGATCTTGCTTTGACACTTCCATTGCATCAGCAGTTTGAAAAGCAGAAATTTGCTTCAGCCATCGAGTCAGCCTCTGACCTTGATGAAATCAAAGGCGTCGCTGCATTGTTGTTGAATCTGTATTACCAACAGCTCTCGGCAACGATCGAGATTGTTGAAGGCAAAATAAGCTAAGGAATTCGATCAATACAGTCTTTATTGAGCTTTATTCCCATCGAGTGTTGAAAAGATATTTATGGTGATCACATCGCATCACAATTACTCCTAATTGGAAATTGATCCAGAAGCCGAAACTCGTGGTGCAAGTCTTTGTATTTGATGGCAGGGACCATTTCCCCCTTCAAGTACAAAGTGGGGGAAACGGTCTTGTTGCGAAGAGTGTGTAGACGATTCACTCTTTCGCTCTCGGCATGGACGCCGTATCAGTCCTTGCCGCAGACCAGTTGTAATGCACTACTAGCAACCATTCTTGAGCAAAACTACCCAAAGCAGTTGAGAGAAGTGTGAGGAGCACGCGCTCTTGGCTTGACACGTTGTTGGATTGAGGACAGCTCAGGCGCGATCACAGCTGTTTCGTCGTGTCCAGCGTCTGCTCTTCCAAGAGCATGTTGAACTGCAGCAACTGATCATCGCTGAGCTGCTGCCGACTGGTCGAACCAAGATGTTGTTGTAGAAAAGCCCGGGCTTGTTCTGAGGTCCAGCCGAGATTCTTCAACATAGAATCTCCCTGGTTGAGAAGGTCTCCACGACGGATGGGCGCCGGAGCCGTGGACGCATCTTCGTTGGCTGGAATCAACTTGAGCTGTCGCAAGTAGGCCACCAGATCGGCGTAGCGCGTGAGTTTGTGGCGGCTGCCAAGGCCAAATGCACGGGTCAGATAAGTCTGTTCCTGCTCACGCGACCAGCCAATCCGTCTGATTTCCATGTCGATGGCAGTGAGTTCGTCACTCCAGTCGTCTGGATCCGTGGGTGTTTCCGAAGGCGCATCGTCCCTAACGGGGCTCTGTGGAGCAGCGGGTGGGGCCGCTGCAACGGCTTCGGCCTGTTCAAGCTTCCTCGGCCGATCAACAGGGGCTTGTTGCGGTTCTCTCGTGCTCCCGTTGAATTGGGGCCTGACAGACAGTTTTGGAGGGTGTTGTTTTGGTGTGGGCTGAAGCCTGCTGGTCAGACGTTGGCAGGCCCTTTCTTCAGCTTCCTCTGCAGTGGCTGCTTCGCCAAGGGCGCTTCCTTGCAAAGTCCCGTCGTGCCAGGCTTCAACCCTCACGATGCATCGCAAGGTGTCGACGTGACAGAGCTCGGCCCGGATCTGCATCGCAATGGAACAGCGCTTGAACTTTCTAGGCTGCCGCGATGGACATCACATCGCTCCCCTCACTGTCGGATTTCTTTGAAGGTGCCGACCAGTGGGGAGAGGTATTTGCTCTGCTCCCCGTCTTGGTGCTGCTTGAGGTGATCCTTTCGGCTGACAATGCTGTTGCTCTTGCAGCCATCGCCCGAAGCAGTCGTCAGCCCGAACAGGAACAGCTGGCGCTGAACGTTGGTATTGGCATGGCTCTGCTGTTGAGAGTCGCCCTGATCGTCGTCGCCCAATGGGTTTTACAAAACACATGGGTGCAGCTCCTGGCGGCTGGCTATCTGGTGTGGCTGGTGGTGGACCACTTCAAAACCAGTTCAACCGATGATGAAGATGGAATGAATGCCAATGGTTCCAACTCCGGGCCACGGTCATTTACCAACACGGTTCTGCTTCTGGCCTTCACGGATCTTGCCTTCTCCATTGACAGCGTTGCTGCAGCAGTTGCCATCAGTGATCAGATTGTGCTGATAACAGCGGGAGCCATTATCGGCATCGTGGCATTGCGCTTCACGTCTGCTCTGTTCATTCGTTGGCTTGATGTCTATCCGCGGCTTGAAACAGCAGGTTTTCTTGCCGTTGCCTTTGTTGCCCTGCGCTTGATTGTGCATGTCGTGATTCCGAGCCTGAATCAACCCGATTGGTTGACGCTGTTGATTGTGTTGCTTTTGTTCGCGTGGGGCATGTCGATTCGCAGCAATGATCTTGATCACGACGAAAGTCATGCTTGTTGAAATCCGCCACATCAAAGGTGAGCATTTGATCAATCGTGTTGATCTTGAGAATCCACCGCAGCCTGGTCGTTGGTTCATCCTCAAGGATCAATCATTTCTGGTGATGCAGCGGCGACATCGTTATGCGTTACGCAACGGTCGCTACGTCATTGCATCGGTGGCGTTGATGGTCAAACCCCAGGTTCGCCCTTTTGATGCGACGCCATGGAGGCACGGCTGGGTAATCGGAGATCCGGATTGTCGTTTCAATGCTCGTAGCCCTTTACTACGTTGCGCAGTTTGGCCCGAGGGACCCTGCGAGAGCTGCAGCCATCGAGAACTTCGCTGAACAATGAACGCTGAATGGCTCACTGGTCGTCTCTGCGCTGGCCATGGCGTCGCCTCCGGAACGAGTAACAAGTCGCCGTATCCGGATGGAACGATTCGAATTCAATCTCCTGTGTTCAGGGCATTGGGCCTCGATCTCTCTGACTGTTACTTCGGCACGCTAAATCTCGACTTTGCCCCTCTTGAGGTTTCACTCTCGAATCCAGATCACATCTTCGAAAATGTGACCTGGACTGATCTCCATCCTCCTGAAACTTTTTCGTTCTGGCGGGTTTTAATTAAGAGCAATCACAGTGAAGTTGTCCTTGGCTGGGTGTATTACCCGCATCCTGAAACAAAGCAACGCCATTGGCAACCTCCAACAACATTGGAGCTGCTCGCACCGCGATTAACAGGAGTGAGTGCCGGCTGCACTATTCATCTTCGCGATGAAGGCGGACGGATCAAGCTCGTCGACACGATTCGCCTGCGTGCCCGCTTGCTTGAATTTCTCAAATTCAGAGTTCTCGCGTCGCAGCAAGCATTCTTTGAGGCCGACACCCTGTTGAAACGCCAACAATGGCTCTCGAGCATGTTTCCGGAAGCTCTTCAACTTTCCGAACAGGATCTTGATCGGGTCTGGACTCAAGCGCGTTCGTTATACACGGAATCCTGAATCAATCCACGTCGAAGCGATCTCCTGCCGTGGCCTTGAGTTGTTGCAACAGAGCTGGTGCTGAGCTGCGCGCCTTGCCTTCCAGCTGAGCTTCACGAATCAGAAGAGGACAGCCTGAACTGCTGACCACAAGCCCCAAATCCTCATGCACCGCCAGGATTGTCCCTGGAGGATGACCACCAGTGGGCCATTGGCCCACGAGTTTGCGGCTTTCAGAGCTGAGTTGGTCCTTCAACCGCTCGATCAACGGTTCACTGCGCAGAACCTTGAGCCGTTTGCCTTGCCAGTGGGTGAAGGCTCCGGGATAAAGCCCCATCACTTTGCGATGAATGCTGAGGGCCGGCGCTGACCAATCCAATTGGAAATCCTGCTTCTCCAGCATGCGCGCGTAACTCGACTCTTCTGCCTGAACGCGCACGTTGAGCCTTGCCAATCGCTCTTGTTCGCTGCCTGGACCTGCCGCCTCGATCAAAGGCATGGCCTGCACCATCAGCTCTGCAGTGAGAGAACTGAGCCGTTCAGCCAGATCGACGGAGGAATCCAGCAGCTGAATCGGAATCTGCTGCTCAAGGAGCACAGGGCCAGTGTCGAGGCCTTCTTCCATGGCCATGATCCCCACACCCGTTTCCTGATCACCCTCGAGCAAGGCCCACTGAATCGGGCCAGCACCGCGCCAGCGGGGTAGAAGTGATCCGTGGCCGTTCCAGCACCCCAGGGGAGGTTGCTGCAAAACATCCTTTGGGAGAATTTGTCCGAAGGCGACCACCACTGAGGCATCGGCTCCCAGAGCAGCTAGCTTCGCTTTGCAATCTTCATCCCGTCGGATGCGCTCTGGGGTGAACACCGGCAGTGAAAGCGCCTCAGCCCTTGCCTTGACCGGTGATGGCACCAGCTGTTTGCCCCGACCACGGCGCCGATCCGGCTGGGTTACCACACCCACAATCGTGTGGCCTGCATCATGCAAGGCATCAAGGGTGGGCACCGCATAGGTCGGTGTTCCCCAGAACAGAATCTTCAACGTCAGGCTTCGCCGGTGATGGAGAGTCCATCCACCCAAACATGGGGAGAAACCCCGCGGTGGGTGACTTCAGGATCTGCTTCCAGATGCGCAATGCTGTTCAGAACTGAGCGGATATCACCGGCAACCGTGGCGGCTTCAACAGAGACCCGTTCGCCGTTGTTTACCAACCAGCCATCAAAGGGCAAGGAGAAGGATCCCTGGGTGGCTTTGACACCGGCATGAAGTGCTGAAAGATCCTCAATCAGAACGAAGGGCCCAGACTCCGTTCGGTGATCCAGGCTGCTGCCACTGCTGACATGCGGGGCTGCACCGACAACGAACCAGTCGGGACCCACCGAAACCTTGGCTCCGAGACCAGCGTGGCCGGTGGGTTCGACGCCGAAAGCTCTGGCGGTGGCTTCTGAGTGGAGGAAGTTGCAAAGAGTTCCCCCTTCAATCAGTGAGAGCCGGCGGGTGGGCGTTCCTTCGCCATCAAAGGCTGCAGCACTGATGTGGCCGGGGTGAAGTCCGTCGTCGTGGAGATTCAGGAAAGGAACCGCCACATTGGATCCGATCGCATCACGCTGGCTCAGGCTCACTCCGTCGAGCACGGAGCGGGCATTGAACATGCTGCTGAAGGCACCCAGCAGAGAGAGAAAGGCCTCGGGGGTGAAACAGACGCGGTAGCTGCCGGTGTCGATCGGCCGGTAGTCGAGATGACTGATGGTGCGCTCGACCGCCTCGCTGATACACCCTTGAACATCGAGTTCACTGCTGCCAAGACCCAACCGAACAGCGCCTCCGCTGCGGGGCTTGCGGCCGGTTTCTTCCGCTCTTGCATACAGATAGAGGCTGGCTTGGGTGCGCTCCATCTGGCGCAGGGCCCCATCACTGTTGAGATAAAGGCTCTGGGATAGGGATTCCGCCAGACCGTTGTACGGGACGGTTTGGATCGCGGGGTGGCGACCCAACAGGTCAGCTTCCGCATCCCGCAGGGTGTCCAACAGCGGCAGGATTCCCTGGCGGGGCTGAAGTGGCCGGTCCAGCTCCGGAAGCGGTGCTGTGGCCAGGGGTGAGAACTGTGGGATCTCTTCAGGGTTGCCGAACCGACTCGCCGCATGGGCACCCACTAGAGCCTGTTCCAGGCCTCCATCCGAGAGATCGGTGGTGCTGGTGATGCCGACCAGGCCATCGTTGTTCCAGACGCGGACCGTGATGGAACTCCGTTGCGAAGCCTTCAGCTGTTTGGCTTCACCCCGATCCACCTGTACGGAACAGTCATCGCTACAGGCTGCACCGAGATCCCAACGACGAATGCCTTCACGGGAGGCAAGAGTCTGAAGTCGGTCTCTAAGGGTCGTGGCGTTGAGGCTGTTGTTGCTGCTCATCGTCAGCGGCCCCCCACCGTGATCGAGTCAACCTTGATGTGGGGCTGCCCAACGGTGACGAACACACTTCCACTCACGGAACCACAGAACCCTGCGGCCAGTTCGAGGTCATTGGCGCACATCGAAATGCGTGGCATGACCTCCTTGGCATCACCAATGAGTGTGGCGCCTTTCACTGGTTTGGTGAGTTTGCCGTTCTCGATCAGATAGCCCTCTTCAACGGAGAAGTTGAACTGACCGGTTGGACCGACGCTCCCGCCTCCCATGGCCTTGCAGTAGAGACCCTGGTCCACGGATTCAATCAGTTGCTCGGGGGTATGAGCCCCGGCATCGATAAAGGTGTTGCGCATCCTGCTGGCCGCTGCAAAGGCATGGCTCTGACGCCGGCCACTTCCCGTGCGTTTATGGCCCGTGCGGAGTTCGCCTGCCCGGTCACTGATGAAGCGCTGCAAAACACCGTCTTTGATCAGCACGGTGCGCTCCGGCTCCATGCCTTCGTCGTCCATCGACAGGGAACCGAAAGAACCACCACTCAACCCTTCGTCGATGGCGGTCACTGAAGGATGGGCGATCAGCTCACCAACACGGTCTGCAAAGGGTGTGGTGCCACGTTCGATCTGGGTTGTTTCGAGCAGATGGCCACAGGCCTCGTGGAAAATCACTCCGCCAAAACGGTTGGCGAGTACAGCGGGCATCTGTCCGGCATCCACATAATCGGCCCGCAACATCGTTCCTGCGCTGGTGCAGACCTCAGCTGCACTGGCTTCGGAATCCCAGTCGCGTAGGTCATCCGGACGATCGGAACTGCCGTAGCGGCGGCCAATGCTTGATCGGTGGTCGCCATCGGCCGCCAGAACGGAGAGGCCGGTCGACTGATGCAGGCGAATGTCCCGGGCGAAGGTGCCATCGGATGCCGCCACCAGCACTTCCTGCCAATCGCGGGCGTAGCTGCCCCTGCGCACCTGGAGGTGCTGGCCCAACCGATCGAGATGAGTGGTTCCTTGAAGCAGGCACTGGCTGGCCTGATCAAGGGATGGGCACCGTTCCAGCCAATCGGCTTTGGCCAGACCGTGGTCGGTCAGCGGCTTCAACCCTTCAAAACCAGATGCCGCAGTGAGGTTCTGATGCTCAAGCCCGAGCATGGCCAGGGCCTGATCAAGGGCCCGCTTGAGCCCTGCTTCGCTGAGGTCATTGGTGCTCACGAAGCCATCTCGGCCACCACGGAACACTCGAAGGCCGGCGCCACGGGTGAAGGATGGATTGACACTGGTGATCTGATCCTGTTCAGCGAGCAAACCGATGTGATCGGTGCGCTCAAGGAACACCTCCACCAGGTCGGCTCCTGAAGCACTACCCCGCTGCAGCAGGGACTCCAAGAGTCCGCGCCACTGATTCGAAAAGGCGTTGGTCAAGAAATCTCCTCGGTTGGGCTGGGGGAGAACCCTCAGCGCACAGCGGGCTGGAAACGATCGCTGTCGATCGCAGGCATCAAAAACAGCTTGGCCATTTCGGCACCATTACCAATCCAGAAGGGAAGCTTCCGCAGCAGCTTCACAGGAGCGATGGCATCGCTGGCATCGGCCTGCTCCAGGGCGGCGTTGTTGGTCACAAGACGTTCGAGGCGAGTCCAGAACTTCTCGTTCTTCACATCGAGAACGACAGGGAACACGCGAGCCGATGTTTCATTGGTCTTCTCGATCACCATCTTGTCGTAGGTGCGTGCGTCCAATCCGAGGGCCTCGTAGAACTCCTTGCGGGCCACGTCACGCACATACATGGTGGCGAACACAGCAAGCAGGAAGAAGCGGCACCAGAGTTTGGCGATCGGGCCACGAACCGTGTCGGGCTGGGCCTTCATCAGGGCGTCGAAGAAATCACCGTGGCGGTTTTCGTCCTGACACCAGTTCTCGAAGAAGTTGAAGATCGGGAAGATTTTGCTGTCGGGGTTCTTCTCGAGATGGCGGAAGATGGCGATATAGCGCCAGTAGCCGATCTTTTCGGAAAGGTAGGTCGCGTAGAAAATGAATTTCGGCTTGAAGAAGGTGTAGTCCTTGTTGGCCGTCAGGAACCCGAGATCAAGCTGCATGCCGAAGTCGCTCATCGACTTGTTGAGGAAGCCGGCATGACGGGCTTCATCGCGAGCCATGTGAGCAAAGCACTCGGCCAGAAGAGGGTTCTTGGCCTTGATCCGACGGCTCAGCTCTTTGTAGAGAAGGAACCCTGAGAATTCCGAGGTGCAGCTTTGCTCCAGGAATTCGATAAAGACTTTGCGGGTTTCCGGATCGAGCTTGTCGGCGGCTCCTTCGAACTCTTCGTTGCGAACGAAGTGATGTCGGTTGTAGTCCTTCCTGAATTCTTCGCAGATGGCTTCGAGTTCAGCCTCATTGGGCTGAAGATCCATCGCTGCCATCGCTTCGAAATCGGTGGTGTAGAAGCGGGGCGTCAGGATTGTGTCCTTGACAGGATCCTTGATGGCTACAGCGCTGCCTTCGGCCACGGCGGTGGGAGGGACCATCAGTTGCGTTTAACGATCCTGCCAATGTAGGCGTGTCAGCCCAACCCTCGAGGCCAACGCGTCGGGTTAGTTACCTCCCAGCCATTTTTGGCCGTTGAGACGTTGCAAGAGGCGGGACACCAGGAGCGGCAAGGACATCCGCTTCTCATCGATCAGGAAGCTTTCCAAGAGGGTGGGTTCACTGCCGGGGTCAGCCAAGGCAATCACCTTGGAGCTGTTGATGTCTGCCTTCGAGAAGCACACCCAGAAGCGACGTCCCCCAGGGAGTTCACCGATCACCATCGGACATTCACCACCAACGACGGGACGCTCCCCGTCCACCCGCTCGAGGCGATCAGCTGTGATGTCGTGCTCCGCCAGCTGTTGGGCCACGGCCGGCAGAAACAGTGTGTCGATGAACTCAGGGAAGGGCTTGTCCTCCGGCTTCGGCGGCTTGGCTTTCGGCGCCGGCTTGGCAGGGGTCTCCTGACCTGAAGGCTGCTTCTCGACAGGGGTTTCGCTCACCGATCCAGCATTGCTGGAGCAACTGTAAGCAGCTTGGTGCGTTGCCTACCAATTCGCTTCCGGATCATCGCCCCAGTCACTGAACTCCTGGGGGGGAGAGGCCACGGCTGAGGCTTGCGGCTGACGGGGTTCCGTTGAACGGCGCTGAATCACGCGGTATGCCACAGAGACCGTTGGAGCTGGTTCCCTTATATCCCTCTCTGGGCCTGGGTTTGCTGTGGATCGCTTGGGCGGTTCATTGGCGGGGTAGACCCTCTCATCGAACTCGGGCTCTACCGGGGCATAGCGCTTGCGACTCAGGGGGCGTTCCCCTGGCAACAACAGAAACGCTGTGACAGCCGCTCCGGCAGCACCACCCGCGCCGGCGAGTGCGGTCCATGCCCCCAGGGGAAGAGGTGGTGTGGTCCAGACCAGCAAACGCAGCCTGGTCTGGTCTCCGAGATTGGTTGCAGACAGAGCCAGCAAGGCCAGCAGTGGAGCCAGGCAGGGGATCAGCAGCAGCCGCTGAAACATGCTCATTCCAGGGGGCCGCTCCAGCGGTTCAAAGGTGCAAGGTCATCCTCCAAGCCATCAAACAGACGCACCACCAGAAAATCCACCATCTCCGCAAGCGACTCTGGCCGGGTGTACCAAGCCGGAATCGGAGCGGCAATGGTTGCGCCTGCTTCCGCCAGGCCGGTGAGGTTGCGGAGGTGAATCAGGTTGAAGGGCATCTCCCGGGGCGCGATGACCAGGGGTCGACGCTCCTTGAGGTGCACATCTGCACAGCGTTCGATCAGATCAGCGGCAATGCCGGCATGGATGCGTCCGACGGTTCCCATGCTGCACGGCACGATGACCATCGCCCGTGTCCGGTAGCTGCCACTTGCAATGCAGGCGGCTTGATCATTCCAGCGGTGGCAGGTCAGGTCTCCGCTCTCCACCCCAAGCCGGTCGCGCCAGAACTCCTGCTGCTTGAGCGGATCCACGGGAATGGACAGCCCTTGTTCAGCGCGGAAGACCTCATGGGCGCCGTGGCTGAGCACAAGATGCACAGCGCGCCCTCGCTGCAACAGCAGCTGGAGGGCACGTTCGGCCAGGGGTTGTGCAGACGCACCGGTAACGGCCAGAACGTAGGGATGCATCACTCAGCGCTCGCTGAGGGCAACAGGCAGCGGTTCCGATGACTCTGGCTCGGTCGACCCATCGGACACCTCACTGATGACCTCCAGATCGATCTGGTTGCGTAGAACATCGACATTGATCACACGAACCTGAACTGCGTCACCGAGTTGGTAGGTCTGACGGTTCTTGCGCCCGACCAGACGATTTTGGCGTGATCTGTATTCGTACCAGTCATCGTTGAGGGAGCTCACATGAACCAAACCCTCAACCCGACTCTCGCCAACTTCAACGAAGAACCCATAGCTCTGTACACCACTGATCCGGCCTTCCACCTCCTGGCCGATTAAGGGTTGGGCTGAACGGGCTTGAATCATCGAGAGCAGATCCTTCTCCAGTTCGAGCACCTGGCGGCGACAGGTGTTCAGCCGCTGCACCGTGCGGTCATTCACTAGGCCATGCAGCTTCTCGTCCTGAGAGGCCGTGAAGAGGGGCCATGTCAGATCAGCGCCGGCTCCCTTCAGACCCAGCTTCAAACGAGTCTTGTGACGCACGGTTGGGCGGTCTTTGGCATCCGTCAGCAGGGCAACAAGCAGCTGCTGATTTACCAGGTGTACGTATTGCTGCGTGGCACAGGTCCACGGGGTGAGAGCCATGTCATGGGTTCCTGTTGCAGCCTCTTCCACCTCGGCATGGCTGGACTCTCCTGCTTCAGGGGGCGTCTCCGTGGATGCCACAAGGTTGAGGGACGGCAGGGCGTGACTGAGCTGCTGTTCAAGAACCCGACGATGACTGCTGTCTTTGAACACCTGGATCAGCTCGGAGGCGGATGGACATCCCTCGTCATCCAGTTCGAGGGGGAGGTCCAGGGCAATGGCGGTCTTGGCCACATCCGTCAGCACGTTGCCATCGGGTTCATCCGCCTGAATCGTGATGCCGGGCAATTGAAGATCCATCCGATGCGCAGTCCAGGCACGATCGGCAGCCCTCAGCAGAGGCTGAAGGAACCCATGGGGATCAAGGGGATTGAAAGCGTCAACCCAGCGGTGACGCAGTCCGGATGGATCTGCACTACGGAGGTCGCCCAGGGCCTCAAGCTGGGGAGGGCGCAGGTCCAGTTCCACAGCACCGCTGCTGCGTTCCTGTTCTAAAAGCAGGGTGCTGCAGAACCGCAGGGTTTCCAGTTGCCCGAGGTGCTCTTTGAGCGGTTTGAGTACCGCTGGAATGCTTCGAGCCTTGGGTTTGCGTTCCGCCAGAGCAATCAATTGATCGGCGTTGACGTCGGCGACGGGGCGTATCGAGCTCAGCATGAACTCCCAGTCGCTGAGCTCACCATTGGCTGCAATGTCCAGCCGAACGCTGATGGCGTCAGCCTCGGTTCCAGCGGAGAAGGTCGTTGCCTTGTTGAGGGAAGGGGTCAACAAGGGTTGCCAGATCTCACCGAGACAAAGGGCCTCGCCGCGATCGCGCAGGCAGGTATCGAGGCTGCTTCCCAAGCCAATGCGCTCGCCAACACTGGGCACATGAACCCAAAGACGACAGCCGCCGTCCTTGGCTTCAACATGCACTGCAGGCAGGCCTGGTGCATTCTCTTGTGTCCATCCCTTGAGCAGCAGGCTGGGTTGTCCTGTCAGATCGACCCGGCCCTTGGCGGCAGGGGTTTTACCGGAACTTCGGGGAGCTACAGGGCGATCTTGGAGCCCCGCCTTGGTCAGCAGAAGGTCTCGATCTGCGGCAGCACCGCCGTTTAGCGGGAGCGAGCGCACCACATGACCTGTAGCGGCGTGCTGGGCCACCGGGTAGCGGTCAATGCGTACTTCAACAACGCTTGAAACGGTTTCGCCCGGTAGGTGCTGAGAATCCTCTGGAGGCAGTTCGATGCCGGCAAGCACCCTGTCATCCAGTGGAGATGCCAGCAGCTGCTCGCTCTGCTGCTCCACCTGTGCAAGCAGCGACCGGGTGGCCCGTTCCAGGATGCACTGAACACCACCTTCGGGAGAACGCCGACGTCCTCCTTCCCGGGTCACCCGCACCAGAACGCGGTCACCATTCCAGGCATGGTTCAGCTGATGGTCGCGGATGTAAATGTCCTCACCGCCGTCATCGCGGATGGCGAAGCAGAAGCCTTTGCTGCTGCATCGCAGTCGGGCATCAATCAGATCACTTTCATGGGGTCGTGTGAGTTCACCCTCACTCGATTTGACCACCACACCAATCTTGACCAATGCAGCAACGGCAAGCTCCAGGGAGGCTTTGTCCGTCTTGTTGCTGAGCTTCAGGATCTTGGCCAGTTGGTCCGGCTGAGAGGGATGCTCCGTGGAGAGCTGATCCAGTAGATCGGCAACCGTGAATTTCATCGTGGCGTGCGCAGAAACCGACCATCAGGGCCGGGAGAGAAGCAAGGGGTGGCAGACGCTGTACAGCAGGCCGTGCTGAGTCAACCCTTCAGACCTCACTTTAGGGCTCAGGAGTCTGATCCCCCTCAGCAACGTGTTCAGCACTGCTGAAGAGAGGTACAAGCAGACGGCCACCGATCACGAGAAAACCGAGGGAAGCCACCAGCTGAAGAAGGTCGCTGGGAATCACCGTTGCAACGGATCCTCCTGCGAAGGCCCCCAGCAAGCTGGCAAGAACCAGCGCAGATGAGGATCCAAGAAACACCGCCAGGGGGCGATTGGAGGTGCCACTGATGGCAACGGTGGCGAGTTGGGTCTTGTCACCGAGTTCAGCCAAGAACACGGTCAGGAACGTGGAAATTAAAAGAGGAAAATCCATCGTCAGGTCGCTGCATTGAGCCAAAGAGATTGGGCGGCCTGCAGACCCAACCAAATTCCAAGCGCCACCATCAGCACTCCGGCCATCAGTTCAAGACGTTCGGGAGGAAGCGTTTTGGCCAACCATTGACCCACAAGAACGCCGACAAGACTCGAGGCAATCAATGCCAAGGCGGCACCGATGAACACCAAGACCGGAGATCCGGACTGGGCGGAGAGCAACAGCGTCGCCAGCTGAGTTTTGTCGCCCAGTTCAGCGACAAAGACCGTTGTGAAGGTGCTGAACAGCACGGCAGCGAAACTCCGCGACTCGCTGCTGGTTTGCTCACTGGTCAACAGGACCTCCCGCGGTCTGCGCGCGCTTGAACCTACGCATCACTCCACTACGACCGCCATAGACGCTGCGGATCTGCTGGTTGCAACAGGCAATGGCGAAGCCATCGAACTGATCATCTGGAACATCGAACAATCGCCCCAGCCCGCTGACGCGACAGAAATCAGGACGCTCCTCATAAATCATGCAGCGCTGACTGCCTGTGTCGTAATGAATGCACCAGCCATCGGCCCCAACCATGGCCAGATAGGTGCGTTGTTGATCGTCGTTTAGGGCCGCTAGGGCATCAGCACGTTCCTCCGGCGCAAGTCGACAACAGGCGCCACAGTGCTTGATGCAGGTCCATTGCATCGACTGTTTGGTCATGGCTGAGGCTGTGACAAGCCATCACAGACACAAGAACAAATCCCTCGCTCTCGGGACGGAGCCCCGTAGCCTGGGAGGCGTAACGATTCCGGACAGCGCTGCATCGCCATGGGCTTTGACATTCACCTGATCGCCAACTTTGCCGCCCTGGCGTTGATCTCCATTGCCGGTCCTGCTGTCATTTTCATCCTCTTCTACCGCCGCGGCGCGCTCTGATTGCCCTGGCCTAGGGACGAAGCCCCAGACCTAGACAGGCTTCTTCCATCAATTGAATGACACGTGAATCCCTTGCCAGCTCATCGTCACTGGTGAGGGATTCTTCTTGTTCAAGCCTCGCCTGAAGGGTCTCGCCTTCTCCATTGGTAAGCATCAGGCCTGACGTTTCCGTCCAGCGGGCGGTGTATTGACGGGTGCCACGGTCGATCAGCACCAGCTCCGTATGGGCTCGAATCGCTTTGAGTTCAAGTTGAAGTCGCTGTTCACCCTGCCAACGGTTGATTGAAATGCTGTAAGCCACGTCGCAGCATTCAGGTACGACGGCCGAGGGATCCCATCGCCAGGCAATGGCGCGGCGCTCACTGTCTCCCTGGCGCAGCCTCAGGGAAAGATGTCCTCCCTTGAGATCGCGGCGCTCCTCAACGTGCACGCCCCGTGACCAGAACAGTGGTTTCGGATGACCGATGCCAAAGGGCGCCAGCGATTGCAACTGCCGCCAGAGCTCCCAGTCCACAGCCTCCAACCGCAGAAGAGCGTCGGGTTGCACCGGTCGGCCCTGGGCCTGGGTCATCAGCCAGCCATCGGCCTCGGCGCAGAGGCGCTCATGCAGGGCATGCACAAGCTCCGCTTTGACAGTGAACCCACCTGCAGCGGGATGGCCGCCGAAGCGAGTCAACAGATCACTGCAGCCGGAGAGGGCTCGATCCACAGCAAAGCCCACTGGCCCCCTTACTGAAGCCCGGAGATATCCATCACCATCACCGGCAAGCAGTGCGGTGGGCCGGTGGTAACGCTCCATGAGTCGCGCAGCAACAATGCCAATCACCCCGTGGTGCCAGTGGCTTTGCGCCAAAAGAAGAAAGGAGGGAAGAGCGTCACCGGTTTCTGCTTCCACGAGGGCCACGGCCTCCGCTTCAATCGCGTCGCAGAGATCGCGTCGCTGACGATTGAAGTCATCACAACGGCGTGCCAGTGCCATGGCCGAATCAGGGTCATCGGCCGTGAGCAGATCCACCACAAGTCTCGGTTCGCCCAGACGGCCGACGGCATTGATGCGTGGCGCAATCTGAAAACCGATGTCCTCCGCCGTCAGCGGACGTTCCCCAAGACCGGCAAGGCGCTGCAGCGCCTGCAAGCCTTTGCACTCGGAACGGTGCAGATGATTCAGCCCCTCAAGCAGCCAACTTCGGTTTGCGCCCACAAGAGGAGCCATATCGGCCACCGTGCCGATGCAGAACAGGTCCCGAGCCACCCGGATGGCCTCCGGTTTGTTGAGGGCTTCGGCAACGGCATGGGCGAGTACGTAGGCCAGACCCACCCCGGCCAGACCGCGATAGGGAGACCCATCTGGAGTGGTCGCCGGGTGAATCAGGGCGGTCATGGGAGGCCGCTCCGCCGGGATGGTGTGGTGATCGGTCACGATCACCTGCATCGTCAAACGGGCGGCCAGATCGAGCGCTTCCTTTGCGGCAACCCCGTTGTCGACGGTGACCAGAAGCCGCACTCCATCGTCGTAGAGCCGTTGCACCATGGCCGTGTTGAGCCCATAGCCCTCGTCCATCCGCGATGGGATCGCCGGTTCCGGATCGGCGCCTAGGGGCCCCAGAGCTCTCAACAGCAGTGCCGTGCTGGTCATGCCATCGGCGTCGTAATCGCCACAGATGGCCACCCGCTCTCTGGATCGGCAGGCTTGAACCAGGCGCGCACAGGCCTGGTCGAGATCGGGGAAGTGATCGCTTGTGGAGGGCAGATCCCCGGGTGAGAGAAACGTCTCCGCTTCGGATGCTGAAGTAAAGCCCCTGCGGCGCAGAACACAACGCAACGCCAGTGGGAGATCAAGCCCCCGCAAGGGCGATGGTTCCACCACGGTCGGAAGGGACCAGGACCAGTGGAGGGGAACGGCCGGCAAGGGAACGCAACAGGCGGTGATGTCCCAGCATTGTGCCGTTGCTGGTCATCAAGGTGAACAGGTTTTCAGCGGTCTTCTGGGATGTGGATGGCACCTTGGCCGACACGGAAATGGACGGTCATCGCCCGGCCTTCAACACGACCTTTAAGGAGCTAAATCTCCCCTTTCACTGGGATGAAGAGCTCTACAGCAGGTTGCTGGCGATTCCCGGTGGGCTCCGCAGAGTGAAACTCCATGCTGAAAACTGTGGTTTTGAGCTCAGTCAGGAGCAGCTGGAGAACGTTCGTGATCGCAAACGGGTGCATTACTTGGAACGTGTCCGCCAAGGCCATGTGCGGTTGCGTCCAGGTGTGAAGCGGCTGCTTTGGGAATTGCACAGCAGTGGGATCAAGCAATGGATCGTGACCTCCAGTGGATCCGCCTCCGTGATGGCTCTCCTCGAACAGAACCAGAAGCTGATCCCCCGCTTCGATGGCGTTGTGACATCCAACGACGTTTCAGCAGGAAAGCCAGCACCTGACGGCTACGCGCTGGCCCTCAAACGGAGCGGGGCCGATAGCGCTGGCAGCCTCGCTGTGGAAGATTCAGCGGCGGGTCTTTCGGCGGCAAGAGCAGCGGGTCTGCGCTGTCTGCTGACCCCTTCCCCTTGGGATGCCGAAGCCTTGCATGATGCTGGAGACAAGGCATCTGCAGTGCTGGATCACCTGGGAGACCCTGGACAACCAGCGACCGTGCTTTCCGGTCCCTCTTGCCAGGACGGAACAGTGACGCTGAAGTATCTGGAGACTCTGCTGCGTGGTGGCTGATCGATGAGCTCAATCCAGCGCACGCGTCTGGCGGGCCTTCAAAACAGTTGGGGAGCTGAACTTCGCAGGTCTTGGTCTGGTCCCTGGTGGCGACGCAGTGCCTCGTTGCTGGTTCTACTCCTCGGTTTTTTCATCGGCGGAAACCTCACCGTCCACCTCGCAAATGCCGTTGGGGTTAGAACTTTTACCGCCCTCTACGCCCTCATCGGCTGTGAGCTGATGGTTCTCGGTCGTCGTCGTCTCCCCTGGCTCGACAACCTGCGGCTTGGATTTGTCTACGCCGTTGTTTTGGAGGCGTTCAAAGTTGGATCCTGAGGGCCAACGCTGTATCCCGAGCTCCGATCAGCAACGGTTGCTCGATCATCTCGATTTGGGCGATGTCGAGAGTTGGCTTGCCCAGCAACGCAGCTCCAATCGCCATCAGGTGGCCCTCGATCAATGGCACCCCAAGGCGGCGCCGGATTGGTTGTGGTCGGTTGGTTTGCCCCTTCTGAGCCTGGCGGAGCAATGGCAGGGAGAACGTCGTCTGCTCGGTCTCAGTGCACTGCCGGGATGCGGGAAGACCACCCTGGGGCTGTGGATCGAAGCAGCCGCAGAGGTCCTTGGCCTCTCCATTCAGGTGGTGTCTCTGGATGATTTTTATTTCGAAGCTGATCGGCTTGATGCAGCCATGCTCGGTAACCCCTGGGATGTGCCTCGTGCCCTTCCAGGAAGCCATGATCTGGAGCTTCTGCAGAACTGTCTGAAGCAATGGCGCCAGGGTCATGACGTGATGTTCCCCTGCTTCGACAAGGCGAAACGACAGGGCCGCGGAGATCGGAGCGGATGGCGCCGCTGCGATGCCGACCTGCTGATTCTTGAGGGGTGGTTTGTCGGTTGCGCATCAACGCTGGACCCCGCCGCCATCGAGCCACATCTTGAACTCCCGCTAACACTCCAGGAGCTGGACTGGCGCCAAAAACTGCAACCGACGCTCGCGAACTACGAGTCCATCTGGAGCGGCTTCGACCAGCTCTGGCAATTACGGGCAAGCGACTTCAACGCTCCATTGCTCTGGAAGCGGCAGCAAGAAGCGACTCTGCAGGCCGAGCGGGGATCGTCTCTGCACGAATCCGAACTGGAACGTTTTATCCGCATGATTCTCTGCTCGCTGCCATCGAGCAGTTTTCAACAGATGCGTGCGGATGTTGTTGTGGAGGTGGATCCCGATCGAACCTTGCGGCGAATCCACCTCCTCGGTGAGCCTTAGGACTCGCTCTCGTCCGACTCACTCACTGGGTAGACAAAGCCCTGGGCACGGCCACTCAAAACAGACTTCCCGATGGACATTGCACGCTGGGCGGCAACGGCTGCCTTGGCCTTCCAGGTAGCGCTGCGCTGGTTGCGCTTGGCCTTGGATGTTTTCTTCTTCGGGACGGCCATTGCGCCTGGTGAATTTCCAAACCGAGATTGTCTCGTTTGGAACCCCCTTGCGTCAAATCGCTAGGCTCCAATCAGCGCAACGTTGACGTGGCAACAGGTTCGGACGGCTCCAGTGGTTCCGCTGCCCCCCAGAAGGTTCAGCCTTCCTCGCTTCAGGGTCTCTGGAAGAAGCAGGACACGGTGAGTTATTCCACCCTGCTGCGGGATATCGATGCGAAAAAGATCAAGCAACTGGATCTTGTACCGGGCCGGAGAGAGGTCAGGGTTCAATACACCGATGGGCGACGGGTCACCGTGCCCGTCTTCGCAAACGACAATCAAATCCTGCGCGCCGCCGAGAGTTCAGGGACTTCCCTGACGGTTGTTGACATCCGCCGCGAGCAAGCAGGTCGTGAATTGGCCGGAACCCTGGTTCTGGTTCTCTTGGTCGTGGTGGGTTTGTCGCTGCTGCTGAAGCGTTCAGCCCAGATGGCGAATCGGGCCCTTGGTTTTGGGCGCAGTCAGCCGAGGTTGAAACCGCAGGAAGACCTGCAGCTTCGTTTTGAGGATGTGGCCGGCATTAACGATGCACGGCTGGAACTTGAAGAGGTGGTCACCTTTCTCAAACAGCCAGAGGCGTTCATTCGTCTGGGCGCCAAGATTCCACGAGGGGTGCTGCTTGTCGGTCCTCCCGGGACTGGCAAGACCCTTCTTGCCAAGGCGATTGCAGGAGAAGCGGGAGTGCCGTTCTTCTCCATGGCGGCCTCCGAGTTTGTGGAGCTGTTTGTCGGTGTCGGCGCGAGCAGGGTTCGCGATCTGTTTCGCCAAGCCAAGGAAAAATCGCCCTGCATCGTCTTCATTGATGAAATTGATGCTGTTGGTCGCCAACGGGGTGCTGGCATCGGAGGCGGCAACGACGAGCGAGAGCAGACCCTCAACCAACTCCTCACAGAGATGGATGGATTCGAGGAGAACTCGGGCGTCATCCTGCTGGCGGCCACGAACCGTGCCGATGTGCTGGATGCAGCGCTACTGCGTCCAGGACGTTTCGACAGGCGCATCGAGGTGGGCCTGCCTGATCGCCGAGGACGAGAGGCCATCCTTGCGGTGCACGCCAGAACACGGCCTCTCGATGATTCCGTCTCCTTGGCGGATTGGGCGAGCCGGACTCCTGGGTTTTCCGGTGCAGACCTGGCCAATCTGCTGAACGAAGCGGCCATCCTCACGGCCCGCCAGAACATGCTCCGCATCGGGCAGTTTCAGCTGGAAGGAGCCTTGGAACGGATCACCATGGGGCTGAGCAACCGCCCCTTGCAGGACACCGCCAAAAAACGTCTCATCGCTTACCACGAGGTGGGCCATGCTCTGGTGGCCACCCTTCTTCCGGCGGCCAACGCGGTCGACAAGGTCACCATCCTTCCCCGGGGTGGAGCCGGTGGCTATACCCGCTTTATGCCCGACGAAGAGGTGCTCGATTCCGGATTGATCACGCGTTCGTCCTGCCTGGCGGATCTGGTGGTGGCTCTCGGAGGTCGTGCTGCGGAGCAGGTGGTCTTCGGATCCCTTGAGATCACACAGGGGGCCAGTGGAGACCTTCAGATGGTGGCGCAACTCGCCCGCGAAATGGTGACCCGTTTCGGTTTCTCCAACTTCGGCCCGATGGCGCTTGAGGGCCCTGGGGCCGAGGTCTTCCTGGGTCGCGACTGGTTCAACCAACGGCCGGGTTATGCCGAATCCACCGGCCAGGCCATTGACGCCCAGATCCGTCAGCTCGCCAAGAATGCTCTCGATCAAGCCATTGCACTTCTGGAACCGCGCCGCGAGCTGATGGATCAGCTGGTGGAAGTGCTGATTGCCGAGGAAACGATCGATGGTGATCGCTTCCGCGAGATTGTCGGCCTCCCATGAGACGGCTTCTCCTTCTGCTGCCGCTGGTTGTTGTCGCAGCCCGGATGCAGATCGAGTGGCTCTGGTTTGATCAGTTCGCCTGGACCGAGGTTCTGCTCAAGCGCTGGCTTCTGCAGTTGCTTTTTGCGGGGTTGGCGCTGCTGCCACTGATGGCTGCGCGGGCCTGGTCAAGACAGTTCAAGCGCCACAACCTGACGTCAGCTCAGGGATGGCGCCTCACCGGTTGGTCCTACGGGACAACACTCCTGCTCAGTGGCGGTGTGGTCCTGATCAGCACAGTGCTGACTCTTGATCTGGTGGCATTGGCCATCCGTGATCCGTTCCAGCTGGGGGAATGGGTGCCGCGCCTGTTGCCGGACAACGGAATCACGGCTGCTGTGATGCTCATCAAGGCAGTGCTCATCGTCGTGGCGATGGCCTGGCGTCGCACGAGCCCCTGGCTGGCACGGATCGTTGCAGGTTCACTCGTTTTTGTCGTCGCGCGAGCGTGGGGCATCTGGTCGTTAGCCCTTTGGATCCCGAACAGTTCAATTCGAGATCCCAGGCTTGGAGCCGATCTCAGCTTCGGCCTGGGACGCTTCGCGGCCTTGCATTTGGGCCTGGAGCTGCTGGTGCTGAGCACCGCGTTCACCCTCTGTTTTGAACTCTGGCGTTGCCTCGCTCACTCGCAAGCCATCTCTGACTGGGCCAGTCCTCCCTTTGCAACGCGACAGCTTCAGTTGTTCAGGCTCCTGTCAGGTGGTCTGGTTTTGCAAACGGCCGGGTTGGTCTGGTTATCAAGGCACCAATTGCTTTGGAGCCAACACGGACTGGTGGCTGGTGCCGGCTGGCTTCAGGCTCACATCACGCTTCCGCTGCGGGCTGCTGCCACGCTGCTTCTTGTTTTGATTGCACTGGCGCTGCTGTTGCCTTGTCGGCAACGCCTGCGTCAAGGACTTGTTCTGATGTTGGCTTCGCTCGTGGCGCTGGAGATGGCGGCCACGCCACTGACGCGTTGGCTCCTCGTTCGTCCGCAGGAGATCAATCTGCAAGCTCCTTATCTGGCAGACGCGATCAAGGCCACCCGATGGGGTTTCAAGCTGGACCACATTGAACGTCAGGTTTACGAACCAAGGACAAGGCTCAGCGCTAATGATTTGAAGCAAAGCGTGAGCACTCTGGGCAATGTGCGGCTTTGGGATAGCGCCCCCTTGTTGGAAGCCAATCGGCAACTCCAACAGCTACGGGTCTACTACCGATTCTCTAATGCGGCGGTTGATCGTTATCCGCTCAATCAAGACAGCGATTCGGCCCAACAGGTGATTGTTTCTGCACGTGAATTGGATCAGTCAGCGTTGCCTCGACGATCAAGAACGTGGCAGAACCGCCATTTCATCTTTACCCACGGCTATGGATTCACCGTTAGCCCTGTGAACGAACGCAGCAACGATGGTCTGCCCTCATATTTCATCAGTGATCTCGGTACAGAAACAAGGATTAAGGGAAATGAGGCACTTGGAATCGATCAATCCGAGGTTAGAGATGCGATCCCCGTTGGTGATGCTGCTCTCTACTACGGGATGCTCCCCTCTCCCTATGCCGTTGCTCCAACAGAGATTCCGGAATTTGATTATCCCGAGGGAGATCTCAATGTTGAGACCCACTATCGAGGTTCAGGTGGGATCCCTATTGGATCCTGGCTTCAGCGTTGTGCGGCGGCTGTTTATCTCCGTGAGCCGCGATTGCTGACAACAAAAGCAATCTCCGCTGATTCAAAAATATTGATCCGTCGTGAAGTGAGAAGCCGTGTTTCAGCAATTGCTCCATTCATTGATTTCCGGGGTGACCCTTATCTGATTTCGATCCCAGAAACTGATTCAGAATCGTCTGGAACGATGGAAGCTCGATCGGAGCAACGTCAACAGCATCAGTATTGGGTCGTTGAAGGTTATACCCATAGTTCCACCCTCCCCTACAGTGCGGCGGTCTCTTCCGACGATTCTGATCGGTATTTAAGAAACTCGGTAAAGGCCATTGTTGATGCTTATAACGGCAGTGTTCATCTTTATATCTCAGAGAAAAATGATCCCATTTTGATTGGCTGGGATGACGCATTTCCAGGCTTGTTTGAATCCATGCAATCCATGCCGCAGCTGGTTCGTGATCACCTCAGAGTGCCGGAGGATTTCTTCAATGTACAGGTGAATCAGTTAAAGAGATATCACGTGGAAGATCCAAGGATCTTTTACAGCGGAGATGACGTCTGGCAGGTTCCAAGTGAAATCTATGGTGGCGAAAAGGTAAACGTGGAGCCTTATCACGTCACCGCTCAAGTTCAGGGCAATGACAACTCAGAATTTCTCCTTCTTCAGCCCTTAACGCCACTGGCAAGGCCCAATCTCACTGCCTGGCTGGCTGCCCGAAACGATGGCGAGCACTACGGTGATTTGGAGCTGATCGACTTCCCAAAAGACAAGAACATTCTGGGTCCTGAACAGGTCCAGGCTTTGATTCATCAGGATCCGGAGGTCAGCAAGGTGTTTGGTCTCTGGGATCAGGGGGACCTTGAACTCGTCCAAGGCAATCTTCTGGTGCTTCCCCTTGGCGAAGGTCTTCTGTACGTCGAACCGGTTTATCTGCGTACCAGCAAGGTCGGGCTGCCCTCGCTCGCCCGAATCGTTGTGAGTGATGGTCGCTCGATCGCCATGGACCAGAGCCTGCCCCTTGCATTGGAGCAACTCATGAAAAAAGCCCCACCCGTTTGAGGGGTAGGGCCGAGCTGACAGGTGAAAGGGCCTGCTTAATCAATTCAGCCGATGGCTGAGAAATACTCCTTGGAGCCCTTGGGATCAGGCTTCATGGTCTTTTCACCAGGAGTCCAGTTGGCAGGGCAGACCTCGTCGGGGTTGGATTGGACGTACTGGAAGGCCTGGAGAACCCGAAGGGTTTCATCAACGTTGCGGCCGACCGGCAGGTTGTTGATGGTGGCGTGCATGATCACACCATCGGGATCGATGATGAACAGCCCTCGCAGGGCGACACCCTCAGCGTCATCAAGGACGTTGTAGGCGGTGGCGATTTCCTTCTTCAGGTCAGCGACGAGTGGATAGTTGATATCACCCAGTCCACCCTGATTGCGAGGGGTCTGAATCCAGGCCAAGTGGCTGAACTGGCTGTCCACGGAAACGCCGAGGACCTCGGTGTTCTTGCTGGAGAAGTCGGCGTAACGGTCGCTGAAGGCCGTGATTTCAGTCGGGCAGACGAAGGTGAAATCCAGCGGATAGAAGAACAGCACCACATACTTGCCCCGGTACTGGGACAGGGTGACTTCCTTGAATTCCTGGTCCACCACTGCGGTGGCTGTGAAATCAGGGGCCTGCTGGCCCACACGCAAGCAACCGGTGTCGGTCATGATCTAAGGGTGAATGAGTGAGCTGAAGGTCGCAAACGACTTATCACGTAGTCGAATCGACTTCCAGTTTCATTTTCAACCTATCACGGCTGCACCCATCCGTCGCCATAAACTCAGACGATGACTGATCAAACCACCAGCTGGGACCCGGCACTGCTGCGGAAGTTCAATTCCACCGGCCATTTCCGCTTGCTGAACCAGCTGAAGGGGGATCTGCGTAAGAAGCCATTGGATCGAGATCAACGCTCTGGTCAGTTGAAGAGCTTGGGTGCCAACCGCGGATCAATCCGTCGTTCAAACCCTTCAAGGGGCTCTGAGTCACCATCAACACCGGTGGTTCAAGTGGCGACGCCTGCCAGCAACGAAGACCAACCGAAATCCTTCCGAGATCGTCTCAACGCGATTGACATGCGCTGAGTCACAACCCCTGAGATGTATGATGGCGACTGGCCTGAAGGGGCCCACGTCAGAGTAGCTCAGCTGGTTAGAGCACAGGATTCATAACCCTGAGGTCGGGAGTTCAAGTCTCCCCTCTGACATTGTTTTGACCAAGCTGGAGTCCATTCAGCATCAAGATGCGAGCTGTTGGGGATGGACCTTCGGCTCAGGCTTTACGGGCCGGCAATTTGATCAATGGATTCAAAGCAGCACCACCGGCTCGACGGATTTCGAAGTGAAGGTGTGGACCTGTGCTTCGGCCGGTGCTTCCCATCAGAGAAATGCGGGCACCACGGGGAACGACCTGACCTTTTTTGACAAGAAGCCGACTGTTGTGGGCATAACGGGTGGATTCTCCATCGCTGTGGGCGATTTCAACCAGATACCCATAGGCTCCGCTCCAACCAGAAAAGGAGACAATCCCGTCCCGTGCAGCAACAACAGGCGTCCCAGTGTTGTTGGCAATGTCGATGCCTTTGTGCATTCGACCCCATCGCCAGCCATAGCCGGAGGTGAACACACCCTTTGTCGGCCACTGGTAGCCAACAATCGGCGGTTTGAGGCTTTCGGGCTGGTCAGCGTTGGAGAAGGTTTGCTCAGGCCAAGCTGCACCACCACTAGCGAGAGGACGAACGGCAAGAAGAGATTGCCCTGAAGAGGCCTTGGCAATCTGTAGTTCTCGGCCGACTGTCAAGGCATTCAGTTCAACACCGGGATTGAAGGTCTTGAGCTGCTCTTGGGTCACGCCATGTCGCTTGAGAAACGCAGCCAGAGAGTCACCATGCTGGATTTTGGCGACCGTGTTCACCGGAGGAGGGGCGGAAACCGGCAGGGTCTCACGCTCACTGGCTCGGTCCAGAGATGAAAGGGTGACGGCAACGACACGAGATGAATCGGGGAGGGCAAGCCAAGTACCCGGCTCAAAAACGCTCGAAACAGGGACCTTGTTCAAGGTCGCCAAAACGTTTGGCTCCTGTTGAAGCAGTTCGGCGAAGCGCTTCAGAGAGGTTGACGTAACAACCTTGAACCAAAGCTGCCGATTGGGTTCTGACGACTTAATTAGGGAAACATCGCCTTGAGGTTCCACCGCAGGGAGTGGGGGAAGTTCAGCGAGTTCAAAGGTGGTGTTATCTGCGATTCCGGGCAGCGTGCTCCACACGCCCAGCGACACAACAGGGGTTAATGCAGTTGCCAGAGCAAGCAATGCGCGCATGAAAACCCTGAGACGCGTTGAAGGTAACGAGCCGAACATCCCAACGCAAGGGACATTGGAGCAGTGGTGGGATCACCACAACCGCAACTGCTGCCCAGCGACGTAAGTCACCAAGGCGCAAGCCACCGAGAGATTCAGGCTGCGGACGCCCCCCTTGCCAGCATCATCTGCGGCACCGGGCATTGGGATTGTGAGGATGGTGTCGCAGGCCTCACGAACCGTGTCCGGCAGACCGGTGTCTTCCCTGCCGAACAGCAGAACATCTCCCCGCCTGAATTCGAATGATGAGAGCGTCGCTCCGCCACGACGGCTGCAACCAATCAATCTCTGTTCTGGAAGAAGTTCTGCCTGGAAAGCCGGGAAATCGGCCGCGAGAGACAGTTGAACGTGCGGCCAATAGTCGAGGCCAGCACGGCGAACGCTCCGGTCATCGACCTTGAAACCAAGGGGTTCGATCAAGGTGAGCGGTACCTGGAAAGCAGCAGAGGTCCGCGCAATATTCCCGGTGTTCGGTGGAATCTGCGGCTCAAACAGGGCAATTCTTAGTGGAGTGATCTCAGTCATGGCACCACTTGCCCGAGACCATGAAGGTCAAGAGCACGACCCTGCAGAACCAGCCAGGCTGCGTCAGCGACACGATCGAGCTGTTGGGCGAGCGCTCCTAATCGGTCTCGAAATAACCCGCCGATTCGTGTTGGAGGAACAACGCCCCATCCCGTCTCTTCAATCACGACCACACAGGTGCAGCGAGAAGAGAGGACGGAAGCGATCAGTCGTTCACTCAACTGCGCCCAGGCGGATGTATCGAGCTCCAGATGGTGGGCCACGAACCCACCCAGAGAATCAATCAGCACGGACTGACCTGGTGCGAGGGTCTCGATCAGCTCCACCAGCTCTCCTTCAGGTTCAGCAACACTCCAGTGCCTGGGGCGACGGTCACGATGCGCTTCAAGACGGTTCTGCCAATCGAGATCATCCGGTCGGGTTGCCGCCGTCGCGATGTAGGTCACAACGGCGTGGTTCAGCAACAGATGCTCAGCCCAGCGGCTCTTGCCACTCCGGGCAGGGCCGCTAACCAAGATCAGGCGGCTGTCGAAGCCTGAAACGTGCAGATCGTTCGAGGTCGTTGGTTTAACCACCGCCATTCATCCCTTTCAGGGTCGCAACGGACGAAGGAGAAACACGGTTGAGGTATCTGAAAATCCAATACTTAAAGATCGTCGCCAACACGACAGGGAACGTCGCAATAAAGAGATTGACGAAGCTCTCGCTCGATGGAAGACCGAAATGTTCTGCGATGCCGTCCAGCAAGACCTGCCAGCCTTCCGGGCTGTGATAGCCCACGAAGATATCGGTGAAGAGGATGATGGCGAAAGCTTTAGCGGAATCACTCAGGCCATAGACAGCCTCATCCAAAAAACCTCTCAGAACTCGCAATTCTTCACGGCTGACCAAACACACAACAGCAAAGGCAATCAGGCCAGCAAGATCAGCAAAGACGTTTTTAATCGCCTTGAGACTCTCATCATCAGCATCGTGCTTGAGTTCCGTTGCCTTTTCAGTGAGTTTGTCGCGTAACTGAGCATCATCCAGGGGTTGCACGCCCTTGAGGAACGCATCGAATTCAAGCTCCTGTTTGTAAAGACGAAGCTTTTCAGCCGCCTTCTCCTCCAGCTGAGGTTTCGGATAGCTGAGAAAGGGTAGTTCGGGTGAAAAGTGATTCACCGCAGGTGAGATGAGATACGTCCCAGCAATCTGCTGAACCAGCAGTGGAACCAGAATGAGAAGTAGCAGAACCCGCAGTGAGATCAGCGTGCTGTCGCGACGGCGTCGGTAACCGGCAACAACGGTGTCTTCGGTGGAGGGGTCCAGCTGCAGCCGAATGCTGTCAAAAACGCCTAGAAGTGAACGAGGCAGTGCCTCCGGCGAACGAGTGATCGAGGGTGAGCTGCTGGTGCGCCGAGATCCATAGCGGTTGACAATGGATTCAATCAATTGGAGTTGCCGCAGCTCCTGAGAATCCAGTTGTCCTCGTTGTTCAGAAAGATTGGCAGCTGAGTTACGACAGATCGCCAGTGCTGTCTTGAAGCGGCGCAAAATAGTTGCCTGAACTGCGCGCGGTACGGAGAGCTTCAGATCCGGGCGAATCTGGCGATCGCCGTAGTACTCCAATTCCAGACTTTGGATGAGCAGAGCCGCCTCATAGCCACGTTCGAGATCACTGGAGAGTTCGATGGATTGATTGGAGCTGAACAGATTGATCCAGTTACGGCGGCTCATCGCAATTGTTCAATCAGCGCGAGAACACCCACCAGGTGGCCATCGGAATGATGGTTCCAAGCACCAAAAGGATGATGACCCATTTGGTGGCGTCGCTCTCCTCTGTCTCCGCCCTGGTTGGAATGTTGGTGGGCAAGGTGACTCGTTCAATTTCCTGCGGCGGGCCGGGGTCTTCACCACCCGCGAGAACGGTGGAAAGACGGGTCAGACCATCAACCGAAGCCTGGCGGTAGCGATCCCCCTCACGCAGAGGAACGGTCATCGTTGTGCGGGCGGTGCTGGTAAGCAGGCTGGAGGGAAGCTGGGCTTCAAGCTCCTGATCGGCGACCACGGCGGATCGCTTGTTCTGGGTTTCGATCAGCATCAACAGAAGAGGGTTGCCGGTCGGGGAACTCCAGGTTTCGAGAAGTTGATCGCCGAAGCTGTTCAGGCTGAGGCCGTAGTCCAGACGCCGCAACGTGATCAGACGGGCATCAACCCGTTGATCATCAAAACTGCGGAGCTTGGCTTCCAATTCGCCACGGCTTGCACGGCTGAACACATCCGCATCGTCGATGACCAGTGATTCCGGCAGGCTTCCGCCCAATGCAGCAGGCGAGATCGCCAGGGTTGCAGGAGCCCAGAGGAGAAGACAGATCCCGAAACTGAGCAAGCTGGCCAACAGGCGTCGGGCGGAACGGGACATCCCATCAAGCGTTATGACCACCTCAGTCTGCCGTTAGCTGTCCAGCATGTCGCGGTTCAGGGCTTCAATTGCCTCAACAATTGTGCGAGCTTCGTTGTCGGGCAGCGTCATTTGACGGGTGAGCTGATCCAGGAGGTCGCTCTCCTCTGCTGTGATCTTGCGGTCGGCATGAACGAGATGTGCCGCAACGGCAAGTGCCGACTGTTGCTGCCTCCCGTTGAGCTGCGGGAGGGCGGATGCAATCAGACCCTGAACGCCCTGGTCCCGAAGCAACAGCAGCAACCGATCGAACAACGCTCCCATCGCGGCTTCAGAACTGTCGATGTAGAGCGATCGGTACTCCAGTTGACAACGCAAGGCATGGGCTTCATCTCTCCCGAGCTTTCCATCACAAGCAACTGCGGCAAGAGCAATGGCGGCAAAGGCTTCGGGGGTTGTCATGGCAGGGACGAGCATGTCCGTATTTGAGCAGGATGATTGCGTTCTGACAGCACCCATCGTTGATGCCAGTTCCCGCCCGAGCCGTTTTGATCTGTGCGCTTCTGCTGCTGGGTCTGACCGTGACGAATGCGGGGCTAGCAGAGACCGTGACACCAGAACTCCAGAGAGCAGAAGTTCTGGCGGGAATGGCAGCGGTGGGTCTAATGCTGGTGGCTGTGCTCTGGACAAGGGCCAATCCGAGATCAGCTGAGAAAGTGCCGCTGAAGGGAGAGCAGGGACTGGTCATGGCTGATCAGCTCAACGATCTTCAGAAACAGGAGCTGGCCTGGGGCAGCCACATGCTGCTAACGGCGACGCCAGCGGCATCAGTTCTCGTGTTGTGGCGTCAGCAGGTTGTGCTGCGTCGGGGTTTGATTAGTCAAGACTCCTTCCTGCCAGGACCCATCACCAAGCGGTCCATGGAACGTAACCAGACCATCTCCCTCGTCAACACAACACTCTTTCCGGGACGGGCGGAATTCGACGGAATGCTGCCATCCCTCCCTGCGATCGTTGTGTGCCCCATGGGCGACGAGGGGGCTGTGATTGTGGGGGGCTGGTCGCCCCGTTGCTTCAGCCGCTCGGATGAGCGATGGCTGGAGGGCTGGACCCAGCGGCTCAGAACGACACTTGGGGACGGCGACGTTTTTCCTGTGTTGTCGGATTCAGTTTGATCGTGGATTCAACGCGAGATCCGCTTCGGCCGAAGCGGATCTCGCCGTCGTCCGAGATCTTGGCCTCCATCCGTGAGGCCCGTGTGATTTGCTCAGGTTTCGTCCGCCGCAGAACCACATCTCCATCGGCAACAACAAGTTCACTGCGCCAGTTCCAACTGCATCGACGGGCCGAGAGAGACTCAGTTTTCTGTTGCAGACGGCAGCCGCTGGGAATGATGACCGTGCCGCTGCGCTCATCAAGCTTGAATCCGATGCCCTGCACTTGGCTGTTCTTCAAATCAGCCTGAACCGGTTGATCGGATTGGAGCTGCTGGGCGGAGAACAACCAGCGGGTACGCCCTGCGGTGATGGTGCCCCGGTCGTTCTCGAGACGAAGCGTCACCGGCTCCTGCAAATCAAGGAATCCATCGCGGGTGTTGCCTTTCAATCCTGAAGCCTGGAGTTTCCGACCATCGCTCCGTACAGCCTCCACCGGGCCAGGAGCTTGCATCAGACCACTTCCCAAATTCCAGGAGCCACTGCCACCCCGCACCACCGTTGAAGCGGAATTGTCCTCATTGTCTTCATCACGACGCTTCAGCTGCGTCGGGCCACTGAAGACCAGCAGATCAGTGTCCTGCTGAAAGGTCAGTTCACGGGCACTGATCTGGGTCTGCCCATCACTCGCCATCGGCCTCTGGTTAATGACCATTTGCGACTTGGATGGCGTCCAAATCAGGTTGTCGCCCTTAATCGTTAGCCCCCGTTTATTCAACTGACGAAGCTCAACCGACCCTTCAAGAACAACAAGTTCGCCATCCCGCAACACCGTGGCCAGATCAGCAGTGATCCGGTAGTTCGGTTGATCGTCGCGGTAGAGGATTCCCTCAGGACGCCGAGCTCGGATGGTTCGACTGCTCAGGTCGTAACGGGCCTCAGGGCTGGTCAGATCCCAGTCCCGATTCCCGTCGTTCCGACGCTGACTCAGATCAAGTGAGCGGAAGACAAAGGAAGGCGTGGGTTCAATCGTGCTCTGCCGGGTGGACGTGCAGGCCGACAACAACGCCCCCCCCACAAGGGCTGCCGTCAAACCCCACCGAGACAACCGAGGCAACATGCTTTCTTCAGAGCGGTTCATCCAGTTCCAACCGCTGCATCACCGGGGTTGGCTTCGGCAGCGCAGAACCGCTGCTCAGCCTGCCCCAATTCAGCTGATTCGACCAGTTGTTTGGATCCAAGCTCTGTCCAAGCTGGTCAAGGATGCGCTCGCTGAGATCAGGCAACAGCGGAGCGAGCAGAAGACCAACGATCCGTGTGGTCTCCAGCACGGCGAAGAGATCTTCAGCCACGCTCGCCTCCTGCCCGGGTTCCTTCATTCGACTCCAGGGTGCGGTGTCATTCAAATGTCCGTTCGCTGCAATCGCCAGCTGAAGGATCGACTCGGCCGCTGTCTTGAACGCAAGATTTGGCATGGCCTCCATCACGGTGTTGACGGTTTCAGCGGCCTTGATGGAAAGGGGATGGTCAGAACTTGTGGCCTCTCCTGCTGGGGGAACGCAGTCATCGAACCACTTACGCGCCATAGATGACGTGCGGTTCAGGAGGTTGCCGATGGTATTGGCCAGGTCGTTGTTGACCAGATCCACAAAGCGTTGCTGTTGAAAATCCCCGTCATCTCCAAATTGGATGTCGCGCAGGAGATACCAGCGAACGGCATCGGTGCCGCATCGCTCCAGGAGCAGTTCCGGGTCCAGCACATTGCCCAGAGATTTCCCCATTTTTTGCCCCTCTCGGGTGAGAAAACCATGGCCGAAAACCTTCTGTGGAACCGGCAGACCGGCGGACATGCACATGGCAGGCCAGAAGACTGCATGGAAGCGAAGAATGTCCTTGCCGATGACGTGCACAGATGCGGGCCAACCGCAGGAGGCGAGCCGATCAAGTGAGACCGGTTCTCCATCGTCAAGAAGGGCGGTCAGATAGCCAAGCAGCGCATCGAACCAGACGTAGAAGGTGTGACCGGGATGGTCGGGAACAGGGAGTCCCCAGGACACATTCACCCGTGAAATGGAGAAGTCGCGCAGGCCTTGGGCCACGAAATTCCGAACCTCCTGCCGTCTGCTGGCAGGTGCAATGAAATCGTCACGAGCCACCAACTCCTCAATGGCGGATTGGTAACGGGAGAGCCTGAAGAAGAGATTCTCCTCATCGCGCCATTCCAGCGGCTTGCGGTGGATCGGACAGCTCGGGGAGTCCGCCTCGGCGGGATCGTCCTTGTATTCCTCGCAATCGACGCAGTACCAGCCGGTCTGTTTGCCAACAACGATGTCGCCTGATGCTTTGACCCGTTCGTAAAACTCTTCCACCAGCTTCAGGTGGCGTGGGTTGGTGGTGCGCACGAAGCGATCGTCTGAAATCCCCCACTGCTTCCACAATTCGCGGTAACGGCTGCTGACGCGATCGCAGTGGTCTTGGGGGCTGAGCTGCTGACGTTCCGCCGTGCGTTGAATCTTCTGGCCGTGCTCATCAACACCGGTGACGAAGGTCACCTTCTCCAGGCAAAGCCGCTCGAACCGCGCCAGGGCATCACAGGCCAGTGTTGTGTAGGTGCTGCCCAGATGCGGCCGATCGTTGACGTAATAAAGCGGAGTCGTAAGGGTGTAGGGCATCAGAAAAATTCGAACTCCGCTGCACCGCAGCGACGACAGACTCTAACGAGCATGCCCATCGCGATCCACGCCAAATCCCGCCTGCAATGACGCTCCGCGACGTGGTGGTTTGGGGCGGTGGCTGCGGGGGCGTCGCAGCTGCCCTGCAGAGCGCAAGATCAGGGGCGAACACGACGCTGCTCACCCCGGGGCCCTGGTTGGGGGGCATGGTGAGTGCGGCGGGAGTCTGTGCTCCGGATGGCCATGAACTCACCTGCTGGCAGACCGGACTCTGGGGTGCATTTCTCCGGCAGCTTGAACTGGAAGAACCAAGTGGGCTTGACCACAACTGGGTGAGTTGTTTCGGATACCGCCCCCAAACAGCGGAAAAGATCCTGCAACGCTGGGTGGCGGCTGAGCCGAAGCTGGACTGGCGGCCCAACTGCAGGCTGGAGCATGTCCACTGCCAGCAGGGGCGCCTCAATTCTGTTGAAATCCTCAGCGCGGATGGCGTCCAGAGCTTTGGCGCCGAGGTCTTCATCGATGGCAGCGACCTTGGTGATCTTCTGGCCCACACCTCAGTGCCTTTCCGCTGGGGTTGGGAAGCCAAGGAGATTTGGGACGAACCCAGCGCTCCTGAACAGTCACGCCTCGAGAACGAAGCATTCTTCCAAGACCAACCCGTTCAATCACCCACCTGGGTGGTGATGGGGCAACTGCATGGGGAGTTCGCTCAGCACCATGCCGAGGCGGAGCCGCGCAAGCCCTTCGATCGGTGCACCACCAACTTCGGTCTCGAGAGAACCATCACCTATGGCCGTCTGCCCAGTGGCCTGGTCATGCTGAATTGGCCCTTGGATGGCAATGACTGGCACATCGGCCTCGATCGAGCCATCAGCGCCGATGGCGAAGTTCGTGCGGAGCTGGCCCAGGAGATGCAACGGCACAGCAAGGAGTTCCTCGCGGCGCTGTCCGAATGCAGCGACGGTTGGATTGTCCCCGGGAACGCCTTCCCGGGGACAGACCCCAGCCTGGCGTTGATGCCGTACTGGCGTGAAAGCCGGCGGCTGATGGGTCGAACAACGGTCACGGAACACGACCTGTTGCCGATCTCGATGGGTGCCCTGCGGGGACCGCTGCCGATCGATGCCCAGGGACGTTGCACCAGCATCGCTGTGGGGACCTACGCCAATGACCATCACTACCCCGGTGAGGATTGGCCCCTTGCACCGAAAAGTGTGCGCTGGGGAGGGCGATGGAGCGGTACACCCTTCTGCATCCCATTCGATGCCCTGATCTCGGACTCCATCTCCAACCTCGTAATGGCGGAGAAAGGATTCAGTGTTAGCCACATGGCCAATGGGGCAACACGGCTGCAGCCATTGATCCTCAATCTGGGCCAGGTGGCGGGTCTTGCTGCGGCCATGGCCGTTCACAAGGGCTCTGCCGTTGGTGATCTGGAGGTCGATGAAATCCAATCAGCTCTAATCCACGAGCCCCAAGCCCCTGCTGCTGTCCTCCCGATCTGGGACTGGCCGCTCTGGCATCCGCACTGGGTGAAGGCCCAGGAGCAGGGTCTGGCTGAGCCAGATCAACTCGATGCGAATGGCAGCCTTTCAGGTCCACGGGCCAGCAGGTTGCTTCCCCCTGGCGTGAACCAGGCGCCAAATCAGCCCCATGAGGTTGCTCTCAGGGGCGTGCTCACAGGCAACCTCCAGGAGGGCTACCAATTGCAAACCGCTGAAAGGGCCTGGCCCCTGATCACCCTGGAACCCGCCATTCACCACTGGCTGGTCTCCTCGGATCACGCCAGCCGAAGGGTGAACCTGCGCGGCGTGCAAAATCCATGGGGGCCATGGGTTCGGATCACCGGGATTCTGGATCAAGCCAGCTGAAGCTGCAGCTCTCCGCGTACCGGGTCAGCACGACCCACCTTGAGTTCAAGAGCGTCGCCAGGGACAGGGTCTGCAGCAGACACACACCCGACCAGATCCATGGCCAGGTCGCTCACATGAACCAGGGCCAGGCGATCCTGCGGCCGCAACCAGCGCAGGAATACGGCCGACCAAACGGTGTTCTGATGCTCGGCGAACCACACCTGCTGCCAGTGGCGCTGATCCTCCCGGCTGATCTGAATGGATTGACGCAGTGGGTCGTCGAGATCGTCGATCAATTCACCCAGACACTCCTCACCCATTGGTGCAAGAGACGAAAGCTGGGCAATGATCTGGCGGTGGGCCACCAGATCGGCGTAGCGTCGAATCGGTGACGTTGCCTGCACATAGGCCTTAAGCCCGAGACTGAAATGGGGCATGGCTCGCGTGCCCTGCACGCCGCGGCTCAAACAGCGCTTGATCGCCGCATCACGGGCTGGTCCCTCGGGGATCCGATCGAGTTCATCGCTGGAGGGCAGCTCCGCCGCAGGCTGACTGCGGAAGGGCAGCGGCAGGTTGTGCTCTTGCCCAAAACCGGCCACAACAGCGCCCATCAGCAGCATCGCTTCACTCACCATCAGGCGCGACGCTGACGGGTCAATCACCTGCAGCGTCAAGGCGCCATCGCTGCGGCGGAACCGTCCTTCGGGCCGGTCAAACATCACGGCTCCTTTGGAGCAGCGCCAGCGCATGCGCAACATCAAGAGTCCCGAGAGATCCGAGAGGGCTTCATCCCCTGGAGGCGCCAACTCGATCAGCTCATCACCATCGGTGTAGGTGAGGCCATAGCGGGGTCGGATCCAGCTGCGGGCAATCCGTTGTTCCGCCACAGCACCATCGTCATCAAGGCGAACGGCCACACTCAGAGCAGCACAACGCTCCCCTGCCCGAAGGCTAAGTGGACCGGCCGCCAGCTCCAGAGGGATCATGGGCATCAAACCCTCCGCCAGATACAAGCTGGTGGCCCGACGTCTGGCTTCTTGATCGAGGGGGGAATCAATGTCGATCAGACGGCTGGGATCAGCGATGTGGATCCAGATCCAATCGACGCCATCACGACGCTCCAGGGAGAGCGCGTCATCAATTTCGCGGGTGCCCGCATCGTCCAGGCTGTAGGTGGCCAGGTGTGTGAGATCGATGCGTTGCTCATCCCCGGGTAGCGCCTCGTTGGACAGTGCCACGAGGCGTTTCGCTTCCTCCACCAGATCAGTGGGAAAACTGCGGGACCAGACGCTGCCCCTCAGGCCAATGGGCTGGTTGGGATCGAGCAATCCACGCACGATCAACCACTGCCGCAGATCGGCGGCATCCGATCCAATCGACAATGCTGCCGACCATTGCTGGAGATCAAGGTCGGAACCCACCGCAGAGGGATTGTCTTTCAGCAACTGAATCCAGTGGCTGAAGCGTTCGTCCCAAACCGGGTCCAGTTCCAGGCGTTCATCGTCGCTAAGGGCTCGCTCAGCCCGAAGCAAGGTGAACTGTCGTTGTTCATGCTGTTTCGCCTGCCGGTCAGCTCGGCGTTGGCGCCGCAGGCTGGCCCTCTCCTCGCGTGGGAGTGGTTGGATCAAACGATCTCGACGCCAGCGGAACAACTGTTGGTTCCCATGCAGCCAGGCCCACAGGGCTGCCAGACCAGCGAGATTGAACGGGGTCAGCACCAGCTCACCCAGCTCGCAAAGGCCCAGGCGAGCCATGCCCCCCGGTTGATCCGTTTCCAACAGCTGCCAAGCCTCCACGACGGCCCTTGCTGATGGGGCGCTGCCCTGCACCTGCTCTGGGGCAGGCAGGTCACAGTCATCGAAGCGATGCTCAGGATCTATGAGAATCAGGTCGCGCAGGGGCAGGCCCTGGTCACGACGTTGACCACCAAATGAAAGAACCGCCTTACTGCCCTTGATGGACAGAAGACGGCCGAAAAGAGGAGAACCCTTGAGAACAACCGCGACGGTGTCTCCGGGTTGGATTGAGTTGTTCAATGCCCGAGGATCAACCTTCGGGGTTCACGAACGGCAGAAGGGCAACGATGCGGGCACGCTTGACAGCGTTGGTGAGATCGCGCTGCTGCTTGGCGGTGAGGCCGGTGAGGCGACGGGGAAGGATCTTGCCGCGTTCGGTGATGAACTTCTTGAGAAGATCCACATCCTTGTAATCGATGGGATCACCGGGCTTGATCGGCGAGAGACGCTTCTTGAAGAAGGAGCTGGACATGACTCAGGAACGGATGGAGGAAAGACGGACCTGCAAGGTCACTTGATCTCCTTGTGGAGCGTGGACTTGTTGCAGTGGGGACAGAACTTTTTGATCTCCAGCCGTTCGGTGGTGTTCCGGCGGTTCTTTTCCGTCGTGTAGCGAGACACGCCGGGTGAACGCTTGGCGGGATTGGACCGGCATTCGGTGCACTCAAGAGTGATCACGATCCGGACGCCCTTGTTCTTGGCCATAAAGGACGTTGCGCCGCAGGTGCGAAGCGAATTGACAAACATCGAGCTTACCCCCTGACCCGACAGGGTCTGAGCAGCTCTCCCAGGGGGACTTCCTAAGATCGCGCGCTGTCTGGCTTAGATCCGATGCGGGTATCCATCTCCTGGCTGAAGCAGCTGGTCCAGGTGAATGAGTCCGTGGACGATCTCTCCGACCGTCTTTCGATGGCGGGCTTTGAGGTGGACGACGTTGATGACCTCAGCGCCCGGGCCCAGGGCGTGGTGGTTGGTCATGTGCTGGAGCGGGAGAAACACCCCAATGCCGACAAGCTCAGCGTCTGCAACGTGGATGTCGGGGCTCAGGACCCCATCCAGATCGTGTGCGGTGCCAGCAACGTACGTGCCGGCATCCATGTTCCGGTGGCCATGGTCGGAGCCACCCTCCCAGCCGTTGGTTTGACGATCAAAGCCGGCGAATTGCGGGGTGTCGCCAGCAACGGAATGATCTGCTCCCTGACCGAGCTGGGCCTGACGGAGCAATCCGACGGCATCGCCGTCCTGGATGACCTTGATGAATCGCTGCCGCCCACCGGGTCGCCTGTGGCCCCCCTGCTGGGACTCGACGACACCGTTCTTGAGCTGGCGATCACCGCCAATCGTCCCGATGGGCTCTCGATGGTTGGTATCGCTCGCGAGGTGGCGGCCCTGACCGGTGGCAGCTTGAGCCTGCCCGAGCTGGACTTAGACCCCAGCAGCACTCCGCTAAACACGGAACTGGACGGCTGCTTCTATTCGATCACCAGGATCGAGGGTGTGGACGGCTCCAAGCCCTCACCAACCTGGTTGCAGCAGCGTCTTGAGCGCGGTGGCGTGAACAGCGTCAATGCGGTGGTTGACGTCACCAATCTGGTGATGCTGGAACAGGGGCAGCCCCTCCACGCCTTTGATGCCGAGGCGCTGGAACAACTGACCGGGCAACCGGTGGATGCCCAGAGTTTTGCCGTCCGCCCGGCTCGAGACGGCGAATCCTTTGTTGGCCTGGATGAACAAAAGAGACGCCTCGACAGCCGTGTTCAAGTCGTCACCTGTCATGACCACCCTGTTGCTGTCGCTGGGGTGATGGGGAGTCTCGAGAGTGGGGTGACGGCCCAGACCAGGAACATCTGGCTGGAATCGGCCCTGTTTGCACCGCCGCGGGTTCGCCAGTCCGCCCGGGCGCTGGGGTTGCGCACGGATGCCAGCAGCCGCTTCGAAAAAGGGTTGCCTGTGGAAATGACCCTGCCCTGTTCGGCTCGTGCTTCGGCCTTGTTGAGTCAGGAGTTTTCCTGCTCTGAGAAAGGCCGTTGGGTGGGCGGAAACGGTCCCGCAGAACCTGCACCGGTGCTGTTGCGGCGCAGTGCTCTGCATCAACTGCTTGGTCCGCTCGAGACTTCGCAGGGCCCTGAAGATCTGGATGACACCAGCATCGAAAGCTGCTTGTCAGCGCTGGGTTGCAAGCTCACCCCCCATGACGAGGGGTGGCAAGTCATTGCGCCTCCCTCAAGGTGCCAAGACCTGCATCGTGAAGTGGATCTCATTGAAGAAGTGGCCAGGCTTGTCGGCTTCGATCGTTTCGGAGCCCATCTGCCTGACCCTTTGGAGCCAGGTGCACTCACGCCTCGCCAGCAGGCGGAAAGGCGCTTACGGCAACTGTTCTGTGCCACGGGTCTTCAGGAAGTCACCACGCTGTCTCTGGTCCCAGGCTCAGAGTCAGAACAACGGATCGCCATCAGCAACCCCTTGCTGGCCGATACCAGCCATCTGCGGTCCAACCTGTGGGAGGAACATCTGCAGATCTGCGTGCGCAACCTCAAGGCGTCGCAGCGGGGTTGTTCCGTCTTCGAGATCGGTAACACCTACAGCGGATCCACAGAATCCGTCAGTCAGACCGCCGTTCTCGCTGGCGTGATCTGCGGCGATCGTCGCCTCTCGATCTGGTCGACCAGTGGAAAACCGCAGGCACCTGACTATTTCCAGGCCCGCGGTGTTCTCACCAGGGTGATGGAAGCCTTGCAGCTGGAGCTGTCCGACCGGCGCTTATCCGACGATCCGCGACTGCATCCCGGCCGGGCTGCCAGCCTGATCCTGGAGGGACGCCCCCTCGGCTGTTTTGGTCAACTTCACCCAGCCCTCGCTGAGGAGCTTGATCTTCCAGAAGCCACCTATCTGTTCGAACTTGACCTCGCGCGTCTGCTGGATGCCGCTACCCGCAGCAACCGTTGGACGCCGTCCTTCAAGCCCTACCCAACCGTGCCCTTCAGCGAGCGGGATCTTGCCGTGGTGGTCGACCGATCCAGTGCAGCCGCTGACCTGATCCAGGCCATCCGCAAGGCGGGCAAACCTCTGCTGGAGCAGGTGGAACTGGTGGACCGCTTTGAAGGGGAGCAGCTTGGTGACAACAAGGTGAGTCAGGCTTTCCGTCTTCGCTATCGCGGCAAGAACGAAACTCTTACCGACGAGAAGATCCAGCCGGTTCACGACAAGGTGCGAGCTGCCTTGAGTAAGCAATTTCAGGCGGAACTCAGGAGCTGATCCGTTTCAACAGCGCTAACGACTCAAGATGCGTCGTCTGGGGGAAGAAATCAACAGGTTGAAGTTGCTCCAGCACGTATGGCCCTGAAGGTGCAAGCAGAACCTTCAGGTCTCGTGCCTGGGTTGCTGGGTCACAGCTGAGGTAGGCCAGCACGGCAGGGGGCTGTTCAAGAATGCTGTCCACCACACGTCGATCGAGACCCCGGCGCGGTGGATCAAGAACGAGTGCCTGACAGTCCTCCAGGTGAGAGGCGAGAAGATCCGCCACATCACCGGAGTGAAAGACACAGCGGGAGGAGAGGCCGTTGTGCATGGCATTGAGTCTTGCCTGCTCTACAGAGTCGGGGTTCAATTCCATGCCCCGAACAAGAAACCCGACCTTCGCCAAAGGGAGTGCAATGGTTCCAACGCCGCAGTAGGCATCGACGACGGTTCCGCCGTCGCACTGGCGCAACAGCCAGTCGCTCAGTCTCTGAACGATCCGCTCCGCCTGTGGCGTGTTCACCTGCACAAAGGTGGTGCTGCTCAGGGAAAGCCTGATGCCGCAGAAAAGCTCCTCGATGGTGGGAGAACCGGCGAGGCATTGGGTCGTTCGACCGAGAACGAGATTGTTGGCCTTAGGTTGAAGGTTGAGGCAGACACCCTTCACCGCGGGCCAACGTTGCAGCCAGGTCTCAGCCAAGGCCTCAAGACCAGGAAGCTGTGCATGGCTGCTGATCAAGGTGATCAACACATCTCCACTGGCACTGGCAAGTCGTAGGCCGAGATGGCGCAAGCCCTGGGCATCGACCAGGTCATGGTCGGCTGGCCAGCCTCCAGCATCGAGGTCACGTTTGATCGGTTCCACCAACGCATCGAGGCGTGGGTCAAGTACCGGGCAGTGGTTCAGATTGACGATCTTGTGAGACTTCGGTCTGAAATAACCGGCTTTCAATCGTCCGTTCTGGTCCCGCTTCAGCGGAATCAAGGCCCGATTCCGATAACCGAAACACCGTTCAGCGTCCACAAGGGGCTCAGCGGGTGAAACCTCGATGCCTCCGATTCGCTGCATCATCTGTTGGATCTGCTGGGCTTTCCAACGGGTCTGGGCTGGGTCATCCAGGCGTTGCAGGCTGCAGCCGCCGCAGTCGTCAGCAAGGATGCAGGGCGGACGGCGCCGATCCTCGGAGACCGTGATCTGCTCCGTGCGACGGCTCAGCCAGCGGGAGCGTTGGCGTTGTTGAAGTTGAACCGTGGCACGCTCTCCCGGCAAAAGATCGGGAACGACAATCACCCAGTTGTTCCAACGGGCCAATCCTTTTCCGTCACGGTCAAGGTCAACAGCCTCCACATCGATGGTGAGTCCCGGCCGCGGTGCACTGCTGTTCGGGCTGTCGGCGTTGGTCATGCTCACGGTTCCCAGCCATTGCAATGGCGTAACACCCGGGCGGAGTTGGGTCGGGTGAACGGCTTGAGACCACTAAACTCCACGAAGCCTGCCCAGTTCCATGAGCGTTGTCCGGGATCTCATCCTCCAGGCCGATGATGATCTGCGGTATCCCAGCAGTGGCGAACTCCGCACGATGGTGGACTTCCTTGACCAGGGAGCCATGCGCGTTTCCGTGGTCAAGGTTCTGACCGAGAACGAAAAAAAGATCGTCGACGAATCCGCCAAGCAGTTGTTTGGTCGTAAGCCCGAGTACGTCGCCCCCGGCGGCAATGCCTACGGTCAGCGGCAACGGGCCCAGTGCCTGCGCGACTACAGCTGGTACCTGCGTCTGATCACCTACGGGGTGCTTGCTGGAAGCACCGAAATGATCCAGGAGATTGGTCTGGTGGGTGCCCGCGAGATGTACAACAGCCTCGGTGTTCCGATGCCAGGAATGGTCGAAGCCATGAAGTGCATGAAGGAAGCGTCACTGTCTCTGCTGTCTGAACAGCAGGTGAAGCTCACATCGCCTTACTTCGATTATTTGATTCAAGGCATGCAGACGTCCACCTGAATCAGACGATGAATTCATCTGAAGGCCGGGCCATCGAGCCCGGCTTTTTAATGTCAGCCTTTCGCGCATGAGACATAGCCTGAGACCAGTATCAAGTCGCAACTGAGATCAGCAAGCCAAAGGCTCTTCCATTAGATCCAGGCCAGGACTCATTCTGAGTCTTCCAATCAATCCCATATGAGAAGAATTGGATGGGGCAAGACAGCCTGGAGAGCAGAGATTCAGGAGTTGTAATCTGCGTACCTGTGTCTACAGCAGGTACGCAAGTCATTAAACCGCCGCCATTACTGCTCTTGGTCGCCCTTGGATGAAGCCTGGACTGGCCGTGGACGGAATGAACTGGCAACAAAGTTTGTTTTTTCGATGTGAGCAATACGTGATTCAGTATTCAGGGACGTTGCAGCCAAAAAACGCACTTTTTTAGTTGTTGATGAATAGCGCTCATCCCATTTGAGACCCTAATCAGGCCTAATGATGCGTCACAAATGAGACGAGCAATGCTGCAGGGCAGACTGAGCTCCAACTGTTGAACTGATAGGCCATGGTCGCCAGGTGGATTGAAAGGCGGTTTGAGCGGCTGATCTGGAAATTTCGGCTGATCAGCATCGTTCCGGTTGTGTTGAGCCTGCTGGGAAGCGTCGGCTGCTTCGTGATTGGAGCGATTGAAGTCCTCAACGCATTTCTCGTCATCCTGAGCATGCCCTTCAGCGCAAAGAGCTTTGCGGCGAAGACGATTGCCCAGATGGTGGGTGGCGTGGATTATTTCGTCATCGGCATTGCCCTGCTCATCTTTGGCTACGGAATTTATGAACTGGTGATTTCAGATCTGGATCCTCGCCTTGAAGGAGGGTCTGAGCAACACACCAACATCCTCTCGGTGAACAGCCTTCAAAGCCTGAAAAACAATCTCTCCAATGTGATTGTTGTTGGACTGATTGTCGCTGCGTTCAAGAAGACGATTGGTTTCGAGGTGAAGAATGCCGTCGACCTTCTGGCCCTGTGCGGCTCTGTGGCGATGCTGGCGCTCAGCGCTTGGCTCATTGTTCGAAGCCACGGAGCGGAAGAAAAAAAGTAGTCCAGTGATCTCGAATGCGTCTCAATATGAGTCCAAGAACTAGTCTTGCTCAAGTCATGTGAGTTAACGATTTCGGTACAGCTCGCGCAGAAGCCGATAAGCCTCATTAAGGCGCCGCATTGCATCGGTGGAGCCTCCGGCATCGGGATGTTCTTCCAAGGCCTTCTGCTTGTAAGCATCTCGGATGGATCTCAAGGTCACTGATGTGCCCGCTTGCGTCGACAAGCCCAGCAGCTTGAGAGCTCCATGGACCGTCATCGTCGATTCAAGGGTTTCAAACGATGTGACCTGACGGCTGCGACGGAAGCGATTAACGAAACGGCGGATCAACGTCGGCATGCGTTCCCCGAGCGATGCTGTGGCGAACGGGTCCTCCAGAGCACCTGCCACGACCATGACCCGCCCGAGGGACGGGTCGCGGGCCTCCCAGCCCATGCAGAGCGATGCAACAGCGGCATTGGCCGCAGACCATGTGAACGGTCTGCCATCACTGGCGTCGGTGCTGGACCAGACGTCCCGGGCCAACCAAGTCATGGCAGCTTCAATCACCGTGGGGCCAGGTGGTTGTCCATACAGGGATCGCCAATGATCTTCAGCGGCAGCACTTGCCTTCTGTAAATCGGTGGGATCCACCGTCGAGACAAGAGGGTCCTGCTGGCCGGAATCTCGTTGTTGCGGAGACCGGAGTGTGGCCTTGAGCTGGCTGGTGCGCTTGCTGACAAACCCTGGAAGGTCGATGCCCGAAGACACATTTTCGGACGACTGCCCTGGATCAGGAGATTGACTCGCATTTGGAGTGGGCTGAAGGGTGCCCGAACCAATCAAAACCAGACTCGTGATCTCATCGGTGTTGGTTGCCTCTTCTGGTGTTGATTCGTCCTGGACTGTTGTTTCCTCAGCATCCGTGGCTGCGTTGCCAGGGTCGAGCAGATCCTGCAACAACATCTCAAGCACCCGACCACGGGAGCGTGCTCCGTATTCACCCTTGAGCTGATCGATCAACTCAACAATGGGCTCTGACATCTCGACAGAGATCCGTTGACGTTTTGAGTCCTCGCCGCTCAAAAGTTCAATCCTGCTCCGCGAAGATTATCGACCCTGGAGCTGCAGCAACCACTGCTGCTGCGAACGGATCACCTCGCCGTAACGAGGAGTGGTGGCAGGAATCACTGCAGGTCCCACAGGAACTGGTTTGACCACAACTGGGGTCGACTGAGGGGGAGGTGGTGCAGTCTTCGGACCCACTTTGCGGGCTTTGGTGTCGGTCAGTTTCAACTGGGCATCACGCTGCTGTTGCTGACGGCGGTGAAGCATGGCCAACTGCTGCACGGGAACAACACTGAGCAGATGTCCAGGGGTGGCATCAGCTGGATAAACCAGGCTTACCTTCACCGATTTGCTCGTTCCAGGCGCCAGGTTGAGATCCGTCAGGGCAAGGCTCTCACCGGAACGCATGCCGACATGAACCTCCTGGAGCGTCTGATCCTGAACAATTTGAAGTGACCCACGGAAAGCCGTGAAGGTTTTCTTTCCGGAAACAACCGGATGACTGAGCACCAGTTGATGGGGACCCGCACCGGAAAGATTCAGGGTCACGTCGTACCGCACGCCGTAGGTGCCCACGTTATTCAGAGCGGAATCCACCATCCGTGTGGTCAATGGATTGACCTGAATGTCGCGGGTACCGAAGTGATGCCGCTTGGTGCTGGTAAGGGGAACATGCAGCGAGCCTTGGCTGAGGTCGTGGTCGATCTCAGCCTTGTAGGCATCACCTAGAGCCACACCAGCGACCCTGGAAAAGACGCGTCCCAGTTGGATCTCACGGATGCGGTTGAGGTAGATCCGACCCGGTGCCAGACGCCCTGACTGCAGCACCGCAAAGAGATCGGAATCCTGTGCTGTTTGTTCGGCAGCCACCACAGCCATGGTGAAGGGACCATTGCTGCGTCCCCTCAGCAGGCCGTTAGCAATGCCACGGGCGGGGAGGACGGTCCGCACCACGACCCGTCGTCCTCCTGCCGGGATTTCAATCCGTTCGGGCAATTTGCGGTCCAGTTCGCCGCGGAGCAGTTGAACAGCGGTTGCATCTCCAGGTCCTGTGTTCCAGGGACGCTTGCCAAGGGGTTTGACCCCCATCAAGCGATTTGGGTGATAGGGCGCTTCGAAGCTGTTTTTGACGGATCCACGTTCAAATTGCAGGGTTATCGGTTGTGATCCAGGATTCGTCGCAATGAGGGCCAGGGTCATTAACCCCCTGGAGCGCCGACCCCCGAGTTTGGACTGGTCCTTGGGGTAGTACTTGTGATGCATGTGGACGCCGAACTCACCGTTGAAGGTGTAAGCGGCGTTGCGAAGCGGCTGGTTGGACTCAGCAGCAATGGCTGAACCGGCCGCTGTGTTCACCAGGATGCCGGGCCCGGTGACGATCTCAGGTTGATTTGAATGCAGAACCGGAACGTTGTTAAACGTGCCATTGAGAGGACGAGCACGCTGACCCGCCATCAATGCGACGTACGCCTCGGAACGGCTCGGCAAGCCGATCTCAAGTCCCGCGCACGAGACGCAAGTCAAGACCAGTATCGTGACTCGCCTGAGACTCATGCGACCGAGAGTTGCGGTGTTCTCGTGGACGTCGACACCGCAGAGCAGAACCTTTGAATCCTCACCGTAGTTCCACCTTCTTCCAGAGCCAACTGATTGGAGAGTCGCATCACGCTTGAAAATCCGTCAGGATTGTTCAGATTGAAATTGCTGACATGCTTCCTCCCTTCTGCTGCAGCACCACCACCGATCACGCCACCCTCCGCCGTCAGCATCAGGAAAGGAAGCTGTCGATGCTTCGTTTTTGGCGGGACGGTGCTGAACGGCAATTGTCTGCTTTAAACGCGGCCATCAAAACACTGCAGGAGCAGATGGAACGTGATGCTCAGATCTCAGCCTGAGCTTTGTTTAATCCGCGAGAGAGGCTACTGAGGCCACGCTTGACCCGACGTTGAACGGTCATCGCGGAGACACCAAGCTGTTGCGCTGTCTGCCTGAGACTCATTCCATCGATCACGACCATCTGCAGTGCCCGTTGGTCCTCCGTTCCGATCTTTCGAAACATCGTTCTGATCTGAGTCCAGGTCTCCGATCGTTCAACGAGCTCGATTCCATTTGGCTTGTCATCGACCAGGTCGTCGTTGAACTCGACCCAGTGATGCTTTCTCCTGTAGTGGTCCACCAGCAGGGCATCAGCTGCGCTCCAGCAACCATCGGAGCTCCGAAGGGCTTGGATGGCGCGTTCCTCCACAGCTCTGGGAAGGCGGACCAAACCAACCTTGTCCCTCAGAAAATGAAGGATGGCGCCGCGGATATGGGGTTTGCCAAAGCTGGTAAATGGTGTTCCCCGCTCAGCCTCATATCGGTTTGAAGCCTTGATCAATCCGAGGCAACCCACCTGAAGGAGATCGTCATGATCGAGGCCTGTCTGATAGGCGTAGTGACGTGCAATGGGACGGACCAGGTGCAGGTGGTCTTGGAGCTAATGGTTGCGGCGCTGCAGGCAGTGCTGGTTCAACGGACGGTTGTGAACAACTGCACCAGCCTTGGCTGAGCGGAACAAGTGATTGCATCCGTGCCACCACCGAACTTTTTGAATACACCTGAACCCTGTATCGATCGCTACAAAGCAAGGGTCTGGGATCGGGTGCAATGCCTTCTGCTTTCTTGTGGTCGTGGATAAGCGAGGTTTCTGTGAATCGTTGGTGACCCAACTGGGTCATGAAACGTTCGATGCCACCACCACAATCAGCAGAATCCGGGGTTTTGATGGCGAACCCCCAAGCGAGAGCAACAACTTCTGTTGCGTAGAGACAACAGAAGAGCTCTCTGAATTCAGAGGCTTGGTGGAGATCCAGGGAAGGCAGTATTGCTTTATCGCACAGATCAACTCCAGCGAACAACAGCGTGCACGTTTTATTCCTGCTCAGGATGTTCTTGAGGACCCCTCAGGCAAGCCACGAACAATGCAGCCGATCATTCAAAAGATGATCCTCAGCCGAAAACGTGGGTTGATGGTGATCCCCGAATGCGAAGAGGAGGCCATTGACGTGATCTCCGGATTGATTGAACAGGGATTTCACGACCTGGCGTCCCAATACCGCGACGTCATCCTCAGCCAGTTGAATGAAGCAAAGGCCAAGGATTGAACCTGGTCTCACTTTCAACCCACAACCTCACCAAACGCTGTCGACGACAGCATGAAGCAAGGCCTCTGGCCCTTCACTCTGAATCCAGTCCTGATCTGATGTCTCGGTACTCAGCAAGGAACCGGCAAAACCGAGGGCATTGACGCTGAAACCGCGGATGCCTTCCCTTCTACGCCGAACGATGCCCATCCACTCCCGCGAGAGAAGAAGGTTGTAGGCGCCCTGTGGATGGTCATCGGTTGAGGGGTGACCCAGGCCAAGTTCTCCAGCAAGCGAGAGGTACATCTGTTGAAGCGTTTCGCCCGTCAGGGTTGATCTGATCGGTGCGACCCGACAACTGCGCAACAGAGGATCATCTCCGTGGTCGGCTCTGCCCTCTGCACAACGTCGAAACCAGTCCTGGCGAGCACAGATCTGGTCTCCTGCTCGCCGGGGGATCAACTGCAGATGACGGTGCGGCTGACTGGCTCCAGCATCAGGCCCACTGTTGAAAAACCAAAGGCCCGTGGTCGTCACATCAACCAGGGCAAGGGCACGCCAATCCTCAATGGACAACCATCCTGTCTGGGGTTGCCAGGCCTGGGTGATCAGGAGCATGTGGGCGGACTGAACCGGGTATTTGTTCAGAATCACCACGTGCGAATCGTCGATCCGCTGCACCTCCAGACGTTCATCCCAGGGCAGAAATGGATTCGGTTTGGGGCCTGCGGCACGCAGGTGTTTTGGTGTTGCGCTCAGCAGATGCCGCAGCTCGAAGCGGGTACCCCGCTCACCCATGAGATGGGAAAGCGAGGTATCGAGCGGCACCAGAGCTCCACAGGCTTTGGCCGCAGCCGTGACCTCCCTCGCTTTTTGAAGCAGTTCACTGGTCATGCCACCTCAACCGTGCCAGCGAGGCTCCTGCGTAATACCTACCGAGGATTGCATTGAAGGGGTGTCCCTGACGGGCGAGCTGCTGTGCTCCGGTTTGACTCATGCTGGCGCCGAGATGACCATGGGCTTCAGCACTGATATGCGCGTTCGACGCATACAGGCTCTCCACGATCCCACCGTCGTAACTGAGGATGATGCCTCGGGTCTCCCAGGTCGCTGAGCGACTGGCCTTGGTGGTGCTCGTCTCCCCTGAGAACACCTGCCAGCGGGTTGTGTCGCCCAGGTGATAGGCCGTGGTTGCAGGTCGCGCCAGATGCGCAAGGGCATAGGAGCGTGCTGCGACAGCTTGTGCCTTCAGAGCCTCCTGGTGCCACTGGCTGGGCATTTCGGCACCAACCACTGAGGCCACATAGGTTTCTAGATCCAGGGAGATGACGGGGAGCCAATCACGCTGGACTTTGAGCAGCGATACATCCCCCAGATAGTGCTTCTGGTTGATCTGAACGGGTCCACCAGAGCAGTGAATCTCCTGATGGTTGGATGCAGCGATCGTGCCGCCCAACTGCTGAGCGGGAATCTCCAAGCCTCCCTGGTCACGACAGAGGACGTCGCGCCCAGGCAGGAAGGCCTTGACCGGACTCTGACTCACCAGGCCGACGCGAATGGCCAGGGGCACAATTTGGTCAGTACCTGGTGGGACCTTGGGCACAACGCTCTTCGGGCGTTGAGACGTTGTGGTTCTGGATGGTCCTGCGGGACCGCCAGCTGATTCGTTGTCGAGCAGCTGAAGCAGGCTCAGGCTCTTCTGATCGACCTGTAGAGGGAAAGGGCGGGCCAACCAACCCACCAAGCCAGCCATGAGAAGGGCTCCGAGCGCTGCTGGGGGCCAGAAACGACTGCGATTCGGCACCAGCTGATTCACAGCGCTTACAGCCGATGATGCCTGATTTCCGTTAGACGATCTTCACTCCATTGCAAGATCACATGGTCGAAGCGTCCTCGACCAACTGGCATGGCCTCGCCCTTGTGGTTGGTCCGGGAGGGATCGGTTCAGCGGTCGCGGCGGAACTGACGCGCTCCTGTCCTGGCCTCAGGGTGTTGACCGCTGGGCGGCAAGAACCACCTGCGTGCTCACTGCATTTGGACATCGAGAACGACAGCGATCTGGATGGACTTGCCGCATCCCTGCGTGCTGAGACACAGCCTCTGCGCTTGGTCTTCAACTGCACCGGTCGTCTGCATGGTCCTGAGCTTCAACCGGAAAAACGTCTTCAACAGGTCGAGCGCTCCCAGTTGGAGCAGCAATTCGGAATCAATGCCATTGCTCCGATCCTCCTGGCCAAAGCGATCGAACCGCTGTTGCAGCGGGATCAACCGTTCCATTTCGCCAGCCTGAGTGCCCGCGTTGGCAGCATTGGCGATAACCGCAGCGGTGGCTGGTATGGCTACAGGGCTGCGAAGGCCGCCCAGAACCAGCTTCTACGCTCTCTGAGCATCGAATGGGCCCGACGCTGGCCCATGGCGACGGTGAGCCTGCTGCATCCAGGTACAACCGACACTGCCCTGTCTCGACCGTTTCAGAGTTTTGTGGCGCCGGAGAAGCTGTTCTCCACTGAACGGGCTGCCCGCCAGTTGGTTGAGGTGTTGCTCCAACAGACCCCTGACCAATCCGGTGCTTTCCTCGCCTGGGATGGTCAGTCGATCGATTGGTGAGCGTGTTGCTTCAGCTGCTCAAGGCTGACCACATTCAGAGCCGTTTCTTCCGTCGCCTCCAACCGCACCAGCGGAGCGACGCCATCCTCAAAGGCTTGTTTCCATCGCGGTGCACAGACACACCAGTGATCCCCTGGTTTCAGGCCTGGGAATTGAAACGCTGGCACCGGCGTCATCAGATCGTTCCCCTGGGCCTTGCTGTAACGAAGGAACTGTTCGGTCATCACGCAGCAGATGCTGTGCTGACCGTGATCAGTCGGATCGGTCTGGCAGAGACCATTGCGATACCAACCCGTCATGGGCTCACAACTGCAAGTCTGCAGAGGTTCTCCAAGAACGTTGCTGGCCGGTTGAAATTCGGGGCTATTGCTGGACATCTGACCGCTAGAGAGAAGAGGAGTCTGCCCAAGGACTGGCACATTTTGACTTCAGACGGTTGACGAACCCCTGGGGGAGCGGGTTAAAGGTCATTCAGTCATGTCCACTCGATGGATTGGGAGTTCACTGAAGACGCTGCGTTTCTGGCGCTCTGCGATGCGTTTCGCGAGAGCGGCGAAAGCTCAGCGATCGAGTTCCTTGCCAATGGAGAGGGAGCCTTTCATTTCCAGGACCTGGCCCAGAACGCTGCTGGCGAAGGCCTTGATCTGAGCGAGTCCAGTGCCCTGGAGTCGTTCCAGCAAGAGGTGATCGACACGATGGAGAAGCTCTGCCAGGACTGAACCCGGCAGAGGTTGTCTCTCCGTCAGGAGGAGATCATCCGTAGAAGAAAGCGATCTCCTTGTCCTTGAGGCCATCCCACCCGGCCTCCTGGAGCCTCTGATTGAGCGTCTCCTGATCAAAATGCTTGGCACCGGTCTTGACCACCCGGTTGCGCATCGACTTCAGAACACCACTGCGAGCACGCTGACTCTCCAGATCCATCACCTGGTTGTAGAGAGCGAGCATCGCTTCAGGGATGGGACTTCCATCGAGATCGACGCCCGCCTTGATGGCGGCATCAACACCATCAGGTCCGGCAATGGCCATGGTGAACAGAATCAGGGCGCTTCAGGCTATGGGACGCCCATCTGGGCTCAGGCGCTGAAGTAGCGCGCTTGGGAGTGCAGAGCCACCAGCGCTGTGGTGCTCTGCTCCGGTTCGAGTTGATCGCTGGCGTCCATGCTGAGACCGATTCGTTCAGCACCCAGCCATTCCAGCTGTTGCCTGGAATCCGCCACATTGGGGCAGGCGGGGTAGCCAAAGGAGTAACGGCTGCCGCGGTAACGCTGCGCCAGAACATCCCGGAGCGCCATGCCGTCAGGATCAGTGAAGCCAAGTTCGGCGCGAATCCGTGCGTGAACCCATTCCGCCATCGCCTCCGCCATCTGCACGGCGAGGCCGTGGAAATACAGGTAGTCGCTGTAGCGATCACCCTTGAACAGCTCCTGTGCCACCACGGATGCCTTTTGGCCCATGGTCACGGCCTGCATGGGCAGAACGTCAGTGGGGCGTCCATCAAGGCCCAAATCATTGAAGAAATCGGCAATGCAGTAGCGGTTGCCAGACCGTTGACGAGGCAAATCGAAACGGCCGATTTCCTGCGTGCCATCGGCATTGAAAACCCTGAGACAGTTCCCATCACGTCCCACAGGGAAGTAGCCGTACACCGCCCGCGGGGTCAACAGTGACTCGTCGATGCAGCGCTGCATCCATTCCTGGAGCACCGGTTCTGCTTTCTCAGCCAGCATGGCCTCGTACTCATCCCGGCTTTGCTCCTTCGTTTTACGCAGCATCCACTGCCCAGCAAATAGAGCATTGCGATCGAGGTAGCGGAAGACCTCGGCCATGTCGATGTCGGCTTCGGTGATCACAGCAGATCCCACGAAGGGCGGCACAGGTGCGGCCTCAGCGGGCACTGTTTCAGAGCGATCCGAGCTCACTGGAGGGAGATCCGCTGCTGGGGCATCTGTTCCGGTAACGACAGCCTCCGCGGGGTCCTCTGCGGTTTTTGTTTCCTCATCCAAGCCAACCCCTTGGGGAGCATCCGCCAGAAATCCCTGGGTGTTGGTCCAGTTGTCGTTCCGCTTCGCATCCATCAGTGCGTCCATGAAGCGGAGATCAGCAAAGGCATCGCGTCCATAGATCACCTTGCCGTCGTAGACCTCGCGGCAGTCCTTCTGCACGAAGCGTGGTGTCAACGCTGCACCGCCAAGGATGACGGGAACATCGATGCCAGCGTCGTTGAAGGCCTGGAGGTTGTCCTTCATGAAAGCGGTGGACTTCACCAGCAGACCGCTCATGGCGATGCAATCAGCCTGGTGCTCACGCTGGGCTTCAACGATGGCTTCACAGCTCTGCTTGATGCCCAGGTTGATCACCTCATAACCGTTGTTGGTCAGGATGATGTCGACCAGGTTTTTGCCGATGTCGTGGACATCGCCCTTCACCGTGGCAATCAGGAACTTGCCCTTACTCGTGCTCTCCCCTTCGCTTTTTTCCATGTGCGGCTCGAGATGAGCCACGGCGGATTTCATTGTCTCGGCACTTTGCAGCACGAAGGGGAGCTGCATCTGACCACTGCCGAACAGCTCACCCACCACTTTCATGCCGTCGAGCAGGAAGGTGTTAATGATCTGCAGCGGAGGGTAGGTCTGCAGGGCCTCATCCAGCGAGGGCTCAAGGCCGATGCGTTCCCCATCAATGATGTGCTGCTTGAGCCTTTCCTCGATCGGGAGATCAGCCAGTGATGGACCCGAGGCCCGGGCTTCTTTGGTGCTGACTCCCTCAAACAGCGTGGTGAGCTCGGTGAGTGGGTCGTAGACGCAGATGCCGTCATCGAAACGGCGGTTGTCATTGATCAGGTCACGACAGACCTTCTGGTGATCATCGCTGATCTTGATCAGCGGAAGAATTTTGGCGGGGCTGACGATGGCCGAATCCATGCCGGCTTCACAGCAATCGTGCAGGAACACCGAGTTGAGGGTGATCCGAGCGGCAGGTGACAAACCAAAACTCACATTGCTGACCCCGAGCACAACGTGGACGCCGGGGAGGTTCTCCCGGATCATCCGAATCGCATCCACCGTGGCGCGACCGTTCAGGCGGTCTTCCTCGATGCCGGTGGAGATGGGTAGGGCCAGCGGGTCGTAGAAAATCTCATGGGCCGGGATGCCGAACTCAAGGGCGTCGCGGTAGGCCCGTTGGGCGATGGCGAACTTCTTCTCGGCTGTTCTGGCCATTCCGTCTTCGTCGATCGTGCCGACGACCACAGCGGCGCCATAGCGGCGGGCGAGCTCGAGCACCTTGAAGAAGCGCTCGTCGCCATCTTCGTAATTGGTGGAATTGAGGATGCACTTACCCCCTGCCACCTTCAGGCCCGCCTCCATCTTCTGCCACTCGGTGGAGTCGAGCATGAGGGGCAGATTGACGTTGGTGACCAGACGACTCACCAACTCGTGCATATCACGCTCGCCATCGCGACCGACGTAGTCGACGTTGACGTCAAGGACGTGGGCGTTTTCCTTCACCTGGCCGCGGGCCACCGACACAAGACCGTCCCAGTCCTCCTCTGCCAACAGTTCCCGAACCTTGCGGCTGCCACTGGCATTGAGCCGTTCACCAATGATCAGGAATGAGTTGTCCTGGTGATACGGCGTGACGCCGTAGATCGAGGAAGCGGCTGGTTCGTAGTTGAGGCTGGGGCGTACGTCTTCAGCGGTGACGCGATCCCAGCGGGAGGGTCGTTCCGCCGGCTTGAGCTCCGTGGCCAGTTCCGCCAGGCTGCCGATGTGGGCTGGGGTGGTGCCGCAGCAGCCACCAATCACCTGAACCCCCAGGTCTTCAACGAAGTGCATCAGCTGCATCTTCAACTCCACCGGCGTGAGGCGGTAATGGGCCACGCCGCCGATGTTTTCCGGCAGACCGGCATTGGGAATGCAGCTGACGGTGAAGGGGGAATGCTCGGAGAGATAGCGAATGTGCTCCTTCATCTGCTCTGGCCCGGTGGCGCAGTTCAGCCCGAGGATGTCGATCGGGAACGGCTCGAGAATCGACACCACCGCTGCGATGTCCGTGCCGACGAGCATGGTGCCTGTGGTTTCCATGGTCACCGACACCATCAGCGCCCGACGCTCACCGGTGGCGGCAAAAGCTTCTTCAATGCCCTGGAGGGCTGCCTTGATCTGCAGAACGTCTTGACAGGTCTCAACGATGAACAGGTCGACGTCACCGGCGATCAGGCCCTCGGCCTGCTCACGGAACGAGGCCCGCATCGTGTCGAAATCGATGTGGCCGAGCGTGGGCAGCTTGGTGGTGGGTCCCATGGAGCCCGCCACGAAGCGGGGCTTCTCAGGGGTGCTGAACTCATCGGCCATCTCCCGGGCCAGCTCCGCTGCCCGCTTGTTCAGCTCGAAGGCCTTGTCCTCAAGGCCGTATTCCGCCAGCACGATTGAGGCGGCTCCGAAGGTGTCGGTTTCGATGACGTCGCACCCCACCTCGAGGAACTGGCGATGCACTGCCTTAACCGCATCGGGCTTGGTGATCACCAGGTTCTCGTTGCAACCCTCCAGGTCAGGTCCACCGAAATCATCCGCAGTGAGCCCAAGGCCCTGGAGGCTGGTGCCGGTGGCACCGTCGAACACCAAAACAGGACGCTCTGGTCCGTGCAGATGGTCCAGGAATGCAGAGGTGGTGGCTTGCCGATCTGCCTGCGTCACCACCATCCATGCACCCTCGGATAAGGACTGATCTTAAGAAAAGCTCAGGACGAACTTCAGGCGATTGAAATTCGAGTCACCCAGTCCTCGTAGACGGGGTCTCGCCCTTCGGTGATGGCCACCAACTTGTTCTTCAGAGCATCCATCACGGGACGCTTGGCATTGAGCACCGTGGATTCAATCTGACGGATCGGCGTCACCTTGGCGGCCGTGCCGGACAGGAACACTTCATCGGCGATGAACAACTCGGTTTTGTCGACCGGACGTTCGATCACAGGGATGTCCATCGCTTTGGCCAGTTCAATCACGCTGGCGCGGGTGATGCCCTCGAGGATGTCCTGATCCACGCCAGGGGTGATCAGCTGGCCATCGCGCACCAAGAAGAGATTCATGCCACTGGCTTCGCTGATCTTGCCGCGACTGTTCAACAGCAGGGCTTCGTCGAAACCGCTTTGCACGGCTTCCGTTTTCGCCAATGAGCTGGTGATGTAGGCGCCGGAGATTTTGCCGCGCAGCGGCAGGGAGCGGTCTTCTTGGCGGGTCCAGCTGCTGATCCGGCAGCTCACCCCCTCCGGCGAAAGGTAATCGCCCAAGGGGAGACCGTAAATCAGGAAGTCGGTCTCGATGTTGTGCAGTCGCGGAGCAATGCCCAGATCGCTGGTGTATACGAAGGGCCGGAGGTAGATGGGCTGGTCAGGCTTGTTGGCCTTCAGCATCGCGGTGAGAGCTGAGAGGATCGTCTCCTCACTCAGATCAGTCAGTAGCAACCTGGCGCTCTGGCTCAGACGGCGGGCGTGCCGATCAGCGCGGAACAACAGCATGGTGTTGCTGTTCTGGGGATCGGGAATGGCACGCATGCCGCCGAAGGCACCGGTGCCGTAATGCAGAGCGTGGGTGGCAATGGAGATCCTGGCCTCCTCGAAGGGGACGCACTGGCCCTGAAACCAGGCATAGGGCAGGAACTGATGCATCACCGTGATGGATCCGATCGCTGAATCTTCTCACCACCGGTCACCGGAAGACGGAGAATGGCGTCATGCACCGCCTTGCCACCTGTCCGGGTCTGGACCCACCGGAAGATGTGGTGCTCGTTGAGCAGCCGGGCGCGGATGTGCTGTTCCTCACCAGCGCAGGCACGGACATCAGCTGCCTCGACGCCTGCCTGGCGTTGAGACCTACCTGGAACGATCGGATCCGTGCCCTGGCTCTGAGCTGCCTGGAGCATCCAGCACAGTTGGACCACTACCTCAACACCACCGCCCAGGCAGCGCGGTTGATTGTCGTGCGCCTGCTTGGCAGCCGCGGGCACTGGAGTTACGGGCTCGAGCAACTGCAGCGCTGGTGCAGCGATTCGTCACAGCGGCAACTGATCATTTTGGCTGGAACTGCAGATCAGAGCAACGAACTTCACGGCCTCGGCTCCTGCAACCCCGAACTGGCGGATCAACTGTCGGCACTGCTGCGGGAAGGCGGCATCGACAACATGGGGCAGCTATTGCTGGCCCTTGAAGCGATGCTCGAGGGCAACTCCCCAGCCCCAGAGAGCGTGAAGGTGGTGCCAAGCCCTGACCCGATGCCCTGGGACTGGCGGGATGAACCGGGAGCCGCGGTGGGCGTGGTGCTCTACCGAGCTCAGTTTCAGGCGGGCGATCTGGACCTGGCGGATGCCCTAACGGCCGCGCTGCGGCAGCAGGGTCTGAGGCCTTGTCTGCTCTGGGTCAGCAGCTTGCGTGACCCGGCGGTCCAGGCCGGCGTCCATGACCTGTTGGAGCAGCAACAGGTTGAGCTCGTGATTGCAGGCACATCCTTTTCCTCGGTGCAGGCCGAGCAAGCCGGTTTGGGCAGCCCCCTCTGGGATCGGTTGGATCGACCGGTGTTGCAACTGCTCACCAGCAGCCGCAGCCGTAGCCAATGGCAGGAGAGCAGCCAGGGACTTAATCCAATGGATCTTTCCCTGCAGGTGGTGATGCCGGAACTGGATGCCCGGATCACCACGCGTTCCTGTGGTTTTCGTGACCACCGGCAGACAAGCGGGCCACTGGCCACGGCGATTCCCTGCCTGCAACCGGATCCATGGGGCATCGAATGGGTGGCCGATCACAGCCGCCGCTGGATCGCGCTGCGCCAGACCCCATGCGCCGTTCGTCGCATCGCCATGGTGCTGGCCAACTATCCCGTCCGTGATGGCCGCGTGGCCAATGGCGTCGGTCTAGACACCCCCGACAGCACGGTGCGAATGCTGCACTGGCTTGCAGACGCAGGCTATGGCCTGGGGACGGCCGAGCTGCCGAGCTCGGGTGATGCCTTGATGCAACAGCTGTTGGCCGGACGAACCAATGCACCGGAGGGGCACAACCGCCCACCGCTAGATCATCTGCCCCTCACCACTTATCTGGACTGGTGGGAGAACATTCCGATGACGGCACGGCGCTTGATCGAATCCCGTTGGGGGCCTCCGGAGACCGCATGCGATCTGGACGGAGGTCAGGGTTTTGCGATTCACGGGCTGCGGTTCGGTCATGTGGTTGTGCTGATCCAGCCGGATCGCGGCTATGACGCCGATCAGATCGCGGATCTCCATTCACCTGATCTGCCCCCACCGCACCGTTATCTCGCCCAGTACCTCTGGCTTCGCCAGGTGCATCAAACCCAGGTGATGCTGCATGTGGGCAAGCACGGCAGTGCTGAATGGCTTCCGGGCAAGTCGGTGGGGTTGAGCGAAGCCTGTGGCCCGGAGCTCGCCCTCGGTCCCATCCCGCACCTTTATCCCTTCATCGTCAACGACCCCGGTGAAGGGTCCCAGGCCAAGCGACGCGGTCACGCCGTCGTACTGGACCACCTCACACCACCTCTGGGGCGAGCGGGATTGCATGGCCCCCTTCAACGTTTGGAGGGACTGCTCGACGAACTGGTGGAGGTGCGGCAGCTGGGGGGCCAGCGGGCCCGGGTGCTGGAACAGTCGGTGCATGCCAGCTTGCTGTCCCTCAACTGGCCGGGAATTCCCAGCGAGGAGGAGCTTCGCCGACAACCGCAGCTCCTGGAGTCCTGTCTGGATCAGGCTGAAACCTATCTCTGCGAACTCAAGGAATCGCAAATCCGCACAGGCTTGCATCGGTTCGGCGTTGCGCCTTCGGCAGCGGCTGCCGATGAACTGCTGATCGCACTCGCCCGCCCCCCAAGACAGGGTCAGCCGGGTTTGCTGCAGGCCATGGCCCTGCAAGCGGGTCTGGCCTTCGACCCCTGGCAGCAGGACGAAGGAGATCCGCTCTCGGAGGCAGATCAGAAACGCCTGTACGTGCTGGGCGTCTCAAACTGCCGTCGAGTGGGTGATGGTTGTGAGTGGCTGGAGCAACAAGCTCAGCTGTTGATTCGGCAGGTCATCCACGCCGAACAAAGCGACGGACTGGTGGAACCCTTCCGGATCTGGAACCCGGAGGATCCCTGCCTGCTGAATCTGCGCAGTGAACTCTGGCCCCGCTTGAAGGGCTGTGCCGCCGCAGAAAAAGCCGCTTTTATGCGGGGCATTGAAGGGCAACGCATTGCTGCGGGACCCTCCGGGGCACCGAGTCGCGGGCGCCCCGATGTACTCCCCACGGGTCGGAATTTTTATTCCGTTGATCTACGGGGCTTGCCCACGGAAGCGGCCTGGGATCTCGGACGGCGCTCGGCAGAACAGCTGCTGGACCTTCATCTGCTCGAGCAGGGGGAACCGTTGCGCCATCTGGCGTTATCGGTGTGGGGAACGGCCACGATGCGCAACGGCGGCGAAGACATCGCCCAGCTGCTGGCCCTGATTGGTGTTCGACCGGTTTGGGATGGCCCCACCCGAAGGCTGGTGGATCTGGAGGTGATTCCAGCCCGGTTGCTGGGGCGCCCACGGGTGGATGTGGTGCTGCGCATCTCTGGTCTGTTTCGCGATGCCTTTCCCCAGTTGGTGGGGTGGGTGCATCAGGCCCAGTCGATGGTTGCGGTCCTTGATGAACCGGATGAACTCAATCCCCTGGCCGAGCTCACCCGGCAAGGGGGCCCCCAGGGCCGCATCTATGGCTCCGCCCCCGGTGCCTATGGAGCAGGTCTTCAAGCCCTGATTGACAGTGGTGCCTGGGAATCCCGTTCGGACCTCGCTCAAGCATTCCTCAGCTGGAGCCAGTGGTGCTACGACGGCTCCGGCTCACCCAGCCTCAATCGATCCGGCCTGGAGAAGGCCCTGGGAAGGGTGCAGGTGGTGCTCCACAACCAGGACAACCGCGAGCATGATCTGCTCGATTCCGACGACTACTACCAGTTCCAGGGTGGCCTGAGTGCTGCGGTGGAAGAAGTTTCAGGATCACGACCACAGCTGTGGTTCGGAGACCATTCCCGACGGGAACGGCCTCGGCTGCACCGCCTTGAAAAGGAACTCGACAAGGTGATGCGTAGCAGGATGCTCAACCCCCGCTGGATCGAGGGAATGATCCAGCACGGCTACAAGGGAGCCTTCGAGATGGGAGCCAGTCTTGATTACCTCTACGCATATGACGCCTCCACCGATCGTGTTCCCGACTGGTGTTACGGCGCGCTTTGTGACCAGTGGCTGAATCAGACGCGGATTCTGGACTTTCTAAGAGCTAGCAATCCCTGGGTGCTCAGGGACATGGCTGAACGGCTATTGGAAGCATCCAATCGAGGCCTCTGGACGTCAGCTACTGAGGAACAGCTGATGCACCTGCAGGAGCTGGTGAACAGCAGCGAAGCCCAGATTGAGCGGAGCGGCCCTATTTGTTGAGATCGCGGACCATCTGACGGAAGGGATCGATCGACCCAGGCTTGGAGGAAGGTGCAACGGAACCAACCTTGTTCGCCGGCTCCTCCTTGGCCTTCAGCTCTTCCTTGCGTCCAAGTGGAGCAGCATCAGCGGGAGCAGGTGTGTTCACACCGGTGATGGCTGTGCCCTTAAGGCGCTTGTTCATCTCCGCTGTGCTCATCTGCTCAGCGAAGGTTTTCTTCACCGGTTTGGGGATGCCGGCCGTGACTTTGACGGAGTCTTCCTTCTTGACCACGCCACCGAGGCCTTCGCTGCGCTTCTCGAGCGTCTCTTTTTCTGCAGCCACCTCCATGATCTGTTCCTTCGTTCCGGGGTTTGCGGCCGTGCCGGGGAAGGTGCGGCGAATCGTCTTCGACTCGCGCATGTAGTTCACATCCCCCAAGGAGGAGGAGGCATCGGCATCAAGGAAGAATTCAGCTGGCTTCTCCTTCGCTGGCTTGCGCGGCTCAATCGTGGATTCGGAATCCTTTTTCAGCAGACGATCCAAGAAGCCCATGTCGACCGGAACTGAGATGGACCGAACTTAGCGGCCGCAAAGGTCAATTCCATGGGTATCGGTGCCACACGTACGCAAAAGGCCAAGGTTGCTCAGCTGACGATCGATGGCTTCACAGATCAACGGACTGGCGGACCAGGTCGTTTGCATGTCGTAGTCGTACCAGGCTTCCCCCCCGTCGAAACCGAGTCGGGCGGCCTCATTGATCAAAACGTCGTGGCCGAGGCGATAGCGGGCGGGATGGGCTAAGACGGCCAGTCCACCGGCGTCATGGATGGCCTTGACCACCGCCTCGGCACGCAGGAGTTCACCAACAACGGCATCACCGCGGTTGTAGGGCTGAAGTGCTGGGTGGTTGAGTTCGAACCCGAGGGCGAGCACATGCACGAGGCAGCCCTTCAGCAGCGCGCTGATTTCCATCCCGCTCCAGACGGTGGGCAGCACAGAAGCGGAGCCACGCTGCTGATCCAGCCAGGATTGAATCTCCCTGTGGGCCTGGGAGCTGTGGTGATCCGTCACCGCCAGATGCTTGAGCCCTCGCTCAGTGGCCTGCTGGATGAGCTCAAGCGGTTCGAGACTGCCGTCACTGCAGACGGTGTGGCAGTGGAAGTTGTGCGTGGTGGGACAGCTTGAGGGTCCTACCTGGGCGAGAACAGGCTTGAGGGGGTGGATCATCTCAGCCCTCATCTCATGCTTTGGCGGAGGCTTCGGCCCGCAGGCGGCGCCAGCGGGCATAAAACTGAATCGAAGCCGCCATGAACACCACCAGGGCAACGATGAACCAGCTTGCTGCGCTGGTGGGGAACTGCGATTTGAAGACCACCAGCATCACCACGATCACCAACAGCAGCGTGGGCAGCTCATTCAGCGCCCGCAGCTGCTTGCCCGACCAGGCACAGGTGCCCGCGTGCAGTTGACCCATCAGCCGGTAACAGAACACGTGATAGGCCAGCAAGGCCGCCACAAAGGCAAGTTTGGCGTGCATCCAGCCCTGCTGGAGCCAGGACGGCTGAGCCAGCAGCAGACCGATGGCCATCGAAACCGCCACAGCCATTCCCGGTGTGGTGATGATGTTGGCGAGGCGTTTTTCCATCAGGGTGTACTGATCTCGGAACGGCTGCTGAAGTTCCGGCGCCAGTTCCTCGGTTTCGACGTGGTAAATGAACAGGCGCACCAAATAGAAAAGGCCTGCAAACCACACCACAACCCCAACGATGTGAAGGGTTTTGAACCAGAGGTAGGCCTCGGGCGAAAACGTCATCAACACAACCGATCTGAAGGGACCTTACGCAGGGTTCAGGTGAGCCCGTCAAGAAAATCGCTGGCCCGGCGCTGATGAGCGGCGAGGGCATCAGCATCCATGCGATCCAGATTGCGGGCCATCATCGCGAGCCGATATTGACGTCGGAAGAAATCCTGATGGCGGTGAATGAAGGTCCAGAACAGACCATCCCAGATGTCGCACCACTCACCTTTGCGGTAATCCGACATCTTGCGCACATAGTTCGAACCCGACAGATAGGGCTTGGTCGTGAACAGACCGCCATCGGCGAACTGACTCATGCCGTAGACATTGGGCACCATCACCCAGTCGTAGGCATCCACAAACAACTCCATGAACCAGGTGTAGATCCGGGTTGGATGGAAACCGCAAAGCAGCATCACATTGCCCAGGAGCATCAAGCGTTCGATGTGATGGCAATAGCCGGTCTCAAGGGCATGGCGAATGGCGTCATCAATCGGGGGCAGGCCCGTGGATGCGGTGTAGAAGGCGGAGGGGATCGGTCGGTCGTCGAAGCCCCAGAAATTGCCACTGCGCATCTCAACCCCATGACGCCGGTACATCGCGGCCATGAACTCCCGCCAACCAACGATCTGACGCAGAAATCCCTCCAGTGAATTCAGGGGAACATCGTTGGCCTCGGCCCGCTCCAGCGTTCGGTCCAGCACCTGTTGCGGCGTGAGCAGACCGATGTTGAGCATGGGCGTGAGCACGCTGTGCCACATCACCCGGTGCTGGGTGCTGATCGCATCTTCGTAAGCCCCGAACTGGCGTAGCCGTTGATCAAGAAAACGATCCAGCCATTGGGCCGCATCGCCATGGGTGACGGGGTAATGAAAGCCGTCCCAGCTGCCGATGCCGGTCACACCCTCCCTGATGAGCTGCTTGCGGGCGGCGTCGACTACGGCCATTGATCCGCTCGATCGTTCCGCCGGTGGTTCGGGGACCGCAATGCCCTTGGGGAGCTTTTTGCGATTGTCGGCATCAAAACTCCAGCGACCGCCGACGGGACCACCATCAGGCTGGATCAGCAGATCAAGTCGTTTGCGCTGCATCTCATAGAAGCGACCCATCAAGGGCTTCTTGCCCGCAGCGAAGTGATCATTGATCACCGCAGCAGGGGTGAGCAGCATCGGGGTGGGGACGATCTCCAAGCCGCATTGATGCCGCGATGCGAAGGCCGAGATCCGTTTCGAGAGCACGTCGTCCACCGGATCTGCCAAGTGAAAGCAGCGGTACCCCTGGTCCACCAGATCCGCCAGGATCTCAGTGGTGCTGGTCGCCTGCCCCTGCAAGACACGCAGAACTGTCAGGCCCTTGGCTTCCAGCATCCCGGCATAGGCGTTCATTGAGGCCCGATGCAGAAGCAGGCGCTGCCGATGCACTTGCATCGGCCAGGTGGGATCGCAGCCGAACAGCAACGGATCCTCGATCAAAGCAACGGCCCGTCCCGGCTGAATCGCTGGATGGTGCTCGAACAGCTGATGGGGAAAGACGAGACAGAGATCCACCGTCAGCCGTCCTCGCCGGCAAGACGGCAAGCTCGTCGCCCGAGGGCGGTGGCATAGGCCCGGTCCACAGGACCAGCCATCGGGCTTAGCTGGCCGGCCCGGCAATTCATCACCACCTTTTCGTGATGGCCCTGTTGGTCGTTGAGCCGCAGCACCAGCTGCCAGTGATTCTTGGCACTGCGGGTGATGCCGTCCGCACATATGGGCCCGGTGCAGAGACCAGGTGACGCCCAGACAGGGGTGGCAAGAAGAAGCACTCCTGCCAGAGCCATGCAGAGATGACGGATCATGCGGAGAGTTCCTGAGGCTGCTCTTCTAAAGCAGCCCGACCATCAGCGTCGTCACTGTCGTCTGAAGGGTGGAAGAAGTCATGGATGTCGCGGGCCAGCGCGGGGCCCACGCCGGGGGCTTTGGACAGGGTCTCGATCGATGCCAATTGGATGGCATCGATCGAATGGAAATGGGCCAAAAGATCCTTCACCCGCTTGGGGCCAACACCGGGGATGTCGGACAGACGGGAGCGCTTCATCCGTTCCCCCCGCTGCTGGCGGTGGAAGCTGACAGCGAAGCGGTGGGCTTCGTCCCGCAAGCGGCGCAGGAGCGCAACACCCAGCTGATCCGGTTCACTCTCCAGCGGTTGGCTTTGCCCTGGGAGAAAAACCTCCTCGCGCTGTTTGGCGAGGGAACAAACGTTGAGATCCTCGTGCAGATCCAGCTCCCGCAGGGCTTCCATCACGGCCGAAAGCTGGCCTTTGCCGCCATCGATCATCACCACATCAGGCCAGTCGTTGAGGCCATCGGTCTGCAGTGCACTGCCCCCTTTGTGACGTAGCGCACCCACGTCCACCCCCTCTGACTTCGCCCGTGACCAGCGCCGAAAACGGCGGCGCATGATTTCCGCCATCGCCATGAAGTCGTCGCTATGGCCAGCACGGATGCTGCTGCTGCGGATCTTGTACTTGCGGTAGTGCTGTTTGGCGGGTAGCCCGTCAATGAACACCACTTGAGACGCCACGGCATCACTGCCCTGGATGTGGCTGATGTCGTACCCCTCAATTCGCCGCGGCGGGGTTGGCAACTCAAGCAGTTGCGCCAGATCCTCTGTGGCCAAGGACTGCTTCTCCTGGCCTTGCTTGGCACGGAGCAGCTCGAACTCCGCATTGCGCTGCACGAGTTCAATCAGGTCGGCCTTCTGCTGGCGCTGCGGGCAGTGGATTTGCACGCGACGCTCCCTCTGTTCCGAAAGCCAGTCCTCCATCAGCTTCTGCTGGGGCAGAGCGTGCTGAACAAGAAGTTCGGGGGGAATCTCAACCGAATCCACCTGGCTGTAGTGCTCCTCGATCACGCGCTGCAGGATCAGACCCGGTTCCAGACCGGAGGCGTCGGCGGTGTAACCGAGACGTCCCACCAATTTCCCGGCACGCATCTGAAACAGCTGCACAGCGGCGAGCCGCTCATCAAAGGCAAGGGCCAGCACATCCCGGCTCACGGAAGAATCTGGCAGGCTCATCTTCTGGTCGGCAGTCAGCTGATCGAGCCCCTGAAGTTGGTCACGAACCCGGGCCGCCGATTCGTAATCCATCCGCTCGGCGTAACGCTCCATCTGCTCCTGAAGCAGCTGCTGCAACTCATCACTGCGGCCCTGAAAGACCATCGCCACCTTTCGCAGCGTGCGGTGGTAGTCCTCGGAGCTGATTTTTTCCTGACAAACCCCCGGACAGCGACCGATGCTGTAGTTGAGGCAAGTGCGATCGGGGTACATCGGCCGGGGCCGTTGCCGCAGCGGGAACACACGTTTCACCAGAAACAGGGTGCGGCGCAGCAGGCCGACATCAACGTAGGGACCGTAAAAACGATCCAAAGGACTGCGGAAGCGTCGGCGCCGGGTGATGAAAATCCGTGGGTAGGCCTCACTCCAGGTGATGCAGAGGTAGGGGTATTTCTTGTCGTCCTTCAGCAGCACATTGAAATGCGGCTGATGGTTCTTGATCAGGTTGGATTCGAGAACGAGGGCTTCCGCCTCGCTGTCGGTCACGATGAACTCGATCTCGCAGACTTGGCGTGTCATCAGCCGAATCCGTGGCGACAGATCGTGACGACTGCGGAAATAGCTGCGTACGCGGCTCCGCAATGACTTCGACTTACCGACGTAAAGGATCCGGTCGTCGCCGTCCCGCATCAGATAGCAACCCGGTTCAGCGGGAATCTCCTTGAGGCGGCGTTCAAGGCGCTCAGGCTGCGTCAGCAGCGGTGCACCGGAGGCAGCATCCACCAGGCGCTCAGCCGCCGTAGTTCCAGCCGGTGCTCGCCAGATTCAACGCCTCACCATCGGCAATCAGACGCGCAGTTTTCACTTCGCCAACAAAGACGGTGTGGTCACCGTGCTTGATCGATCCCACAAGTTCGCACTCCACACCGCCGATCGCATCGGTGAGGAGGGGCAGGCCAAGTTCTCCTTCCTCGAAGGGTGCCGCTTCAAAGCGACCACCCAGGGCTTTCTGGGGCTTGAAGAAAACCGCAGCCAGATCCTTCTGGTCGGCCCGCAGCATGTTCAACGAAAACTTACCGGTGGCTTCGATGATGGCGTGGCTACTGCTGTCGGCCCGAACGCCCATCACCACCAGCGGGGGTTCGAAGGAACCCTGGGTCACCCAGCTGGCTGTAAATCCATTGACCTCATCGCCATTGCGCACGCCGCAGATGAAGAGACCGTGGGGGATCTTGCGAAGCAAAACTTTCTTGGCGTCGGCGTCGAGGCTCATGGCACGTAAGCGTTGGACGAAATCTAAACAGCGATCCGCTGCATAGGATCCGCCCATCGCTGATTCCCGATGCGGGCGCTCTACCCCGGCAGTTTCGACCCCCTCACCAACGGGCATATGGACCTGATCGAGCGGGCTGTCAGCCTGTTTGGGGAGGTGGTCGTTGCTGTACTCAGCAATCCGAGCAAGCGCCCGGCCTTCAGTGTTGAACAACGGATCGAGCAGATCCGCACGGCGACGAGCCATCTTTCAGGCGTTGAGGTGATCAGTTTCGATGGCCTCACGGTGAACTGTGCCGTCACCCATCGCGCCGACCTGATCCTGCGTGGACTTCGAGCGATGAGTGACTTCGAATACGAACTGCAGATCGCCCACACCAACCGTTCACTGGCGGCGGATCTGGAGACCGTGTTCATGGCCACGACGGCAAGACACAGCTTCCTGAGCAGTTCTGTGGTGAAGGAAGTGGCCCGTTTCGGCGGATCCATCGACCACATGGTGCCTCCAGAGGTGGCGAAGGACCTCAACAGGCTCTTTAATTCGGCTTTCCCCGGCAGCTGAGATGAACGACGTCCGGTTCAGCGTTCTCGATCAACTCGACCAGTTGGAGGAAGTTGTTCTGGAAGGCTCGCGACTTCCCTTCACCGGCGGTCGTCTGGTGAACGAAACGGATGCCGTTGAACTTCTCGACGCCATACGGGATGGACTGCCCAAAGAGCTCGAGCGGGCCATCAAATTGATTGATCGGCGAGACGACTTCATCAACACTGCGCGGCAGAGTGCTGATGAGATCGTTACTCAGGCCCAGCGCCAGCGAGAGCAGCTTGTCAACAACGCAGCCATCCGCCAGGAAGCGGAGCGGCAGGTGAATGAGATGCGTGATCAGACGCGCCAACAGTGTGAGCAACTGCTCCAGACGACCCGTCAGCAAGGCGCCAAGTTGGAACAAGAGATGCAGGGCAAGCTGGCCCAGATGGAACAGCAATTCGCCGCCCGGCGACAGCAGCTGGAACAGGAAGCCCTTGAGCGTCGCCAGCAATTGGATCAGGAGGCGATTGAGCTGAAGCGCCAGCACGCCGAACAACACGAAGCGAGCCGACAACAAGCGCAGCAGCAGATTCAACAGATGGAGAAAAATGCTGTTGAGCTCAAGCGTCAACATGCCGAGCAGCATGAAGCCAACCGCAAGCAGGCCCAGCTTCAACTCCAGACGATGGAGCAGGAGATCGCAGAGCTGAAGCGGCAGCATCTTGAACAACACGAGAGTGCCCGACAGCAGGCGCTTCAGGATCTTGAGACCATTCGCCGTGAAGCCCTGCGCTTGCAGAAGGAGGGTCGCGACGAAGCTGAACGGATCCACAACGATGCGCTTCAGTTCCGCCAGCAGACCCAGCAGCAGTGCGAGTCGCTGATTCAACGCAGCCGTCATGAGGCCGCCGGTGTTCAAGACGGCGCCAATCGTTATGCCGAACAGACGCTGGGTGAGCTGGAAGTGCGCTTGAAGGAGATGGCCCAGGTTGTGATGGCAGGCCGGCAGGAGCTGTCCAAGATTCAGACGATCCGCTCAGCGACCCCTGCGGCCAACGCAGGAGACGACTCCAAGACCGTGCCGATCAGTCGCGCTCACCGTGCGGCGTCCCGCCTGCGTTCCATGAGGGGCAACGGCTGACCCTCTGGCTCGCCAGCAGGATCTGACCCATCACGCTGTTGGGTGCATAGGCCCCGTTCGAGATCATGCTCACGTAACGGGGACCATTGGCGGTTTCAAGAATTCCGGAAATGGAGCGAACACCGGTGAGGGTTCCGGTCTTGCCCCAGAAGCGTCCCTGAAGCGATGTGCCGCGAAAGTAGTTGCGAAGCGTTCCCCTCTGCCCGGCAATCGCCATCGACGCCTGGTAGTAGGCCGCCAGCGGGTGTTGCGCCATGCGCCAGAGAAGAACGGAAAGGGAACGACTGGTGAGACGGTTTCCCCTTGAGAGTCCGCTGCCATCCCGCACCCGCAGTCCTGTCATGGGAAGCCCCTGAGCCTGCATCCAACGGGTGGTCGCCAGGGCCGCACGATTCACATCCCAGGCATCCGCAGCCTCACGCATCAGCACCTCGGCTGTGAAGTTGTGACTCTCCGTGTTGGCCAGGCTGAGCAGAGCATGCATGGGCGCGGAATCCTCGCTGTGCAGCACCACACTCGCCTCCTCACTCCGCGCCAGCACCGCTTCTCGTGTCTGCTGATCGACCAATTCCAGTCGGATCTTCCCCCCCTGCTGGTGGATCGTGGAATTCAGGATCCGCTGCAGCCTTGCCGCTGGATCCATCACCGCCATGTGCAAAGCATTGCTGGTCAGTGCGAGGCGGGTGATCGGTGCGCCGTAGGCATAGGAACGATCCGCCGGGTGCCAATCAGCGGGCCACCAGCGCTGAGGCGGTTCCTCCCGCACCATCAGCTGAACAGGCGCTGTTGCAAAGCTGGTCGGGGTGCGAGAGCCGCCCTGGCCGAGGGCCACCATGGCGAATTTCTGGATCTCAGCAATGCTGAGGTCGGGATCCCCTTCTCCCACGATCTCCAGCGAGCCATCGGAGTGACGCAACAACTGCGTCTTTAGCCGGAAGTCAGGGCCGAGGCGATCCAGGGCGAAGGCCGTGCTGACCAGTTTCTGGTTCGATGCTGGAACCCTTGGAATTCCCCCATTCAGATCGGCCAGCAGCTGACCCCGCTGATCGAGGACGCTGATGCTCCACACCCGCTCTTCCTGGCCTACGACGGATTCCAGGGCCGATTGCAGCGCTGGACAGAGAGCTCCGCCATTGAGGAGCGCTTGCCCCTGACGCTGTACCACCGGTGGAGGTACCAGCAAAGGAGGCGATGCCCTCAGGGGCAACTGGGGCGCCAAGACCAGCAGGGTGAACAGAGCGGAGCGAATCACAGGGGCTTCACTCCGCTGACGACACCGCTCAAGCGATAGAGGCGTCCCTCAAGCTCGACAGGGACGCCAACCTTGAGCTTGGTGCCGCCGATCACAACGCCTGACGGTTTGATCTCCGCGTTCGCTTCCATCACAAAACGGGCATGACGGGGCAGAAGGCTGCTGGGGGCATCCGCCACCACCACAGAACCGTCGGGTTGCACCGCCGTCAGTGGATTGGTGAGGTCATCAACCGACACCAGGGTCACCCTGCCGGCCGGTTGGTTGCGGATCACGATGTTGAGGGCTGCCTCCTCCCGGGCTGCGTTGAAAAGCGTCTCGGGATCAGCGCTCAGCAGATGTCGCACATCAACACTCACCTGAACAGGCTTGACGGCACCGGTGGCTTGGGCGACCGCATTGGAGAGCTTGGGGGACCAGATCACACCACCAAGAGCGGCCAGCGCCACAACACCAGCCAATGCATCGATGGGAGAAAGAGATCTCAGCCTGTTAAGCACCATCGAAGGGGAGCCTGGGCACGAACCTTAAAGAGTGTCTGATCCTGGATCAAGCCAAGCGCGGTTTAATTGCGCAGACCATCAAGGAAGCGGTCGACACCGGAAAGCTGTTGCTTGATGCTGTCGGGATCCTCCCCGGCCAGTAAGGCTGCGGTGATGTCGGGGTCCGGGCGCTCCGGCAGCACCTCAAGTTGCCGATAGCCATCGGAATCCTGGCGATAGAGACGCCAGTCATCGGGGAAGCAACGCATCAGAGCACCACCCTCCAACGGCTGAAGCCAATAGGCCTGCTGCCAACTCGCCACGAAACCCTTGCGGCGCTCCCGGGCAACGCTGCCGATGCCCACGGCGGCGTCTTCAAGACGCCCGTTCAGCATCAGGATGGCTCCGGCATGGTTCTCGCAGAGCGACTGAAAATCCTCGTAATCAGCGGGGGAGGGGTTCACCGCCAAAAGCAAGCGCGTGTCCGGGGAGTCGCTCTTCGCACGTTTCAGTTGATTGAAGTCGAGGATCACCTCTTTCAGATCCTCCGCATCACGCCTCGCCAGGGCAGCAGCGCCGGCATCAGGCCAAACCATCAACAGCTCCTGGCCTGCAGCGATGAGGGCTCGGGCCAGACGTACCGCCACCGGAAGCAGCCGCAGGCCTTCAAACCGCAGGCTTGCAGCCCAGCGTTGACCGTCGCCGGAACCAACAGCCGCCAGGGCGGAATGCAACATGTCCTCCTCAGCCGCGAGTAGATCAGCGGGGAGAGCGAGGGAAGGAGCGTCGGATTGAGTCATCGCCAAAGCATGTCAGGAAAATGACTCCAACACGGATGCAAAACGGCCTGGAACGGCATCGAGATCCTGATCCGAGAGCCAGGGGCCAAGGGTCAGGCGCAGTCCCGACTGACGTTCAGGCTTGGCAATTCCCATCGCCGTAAGCACGGCACTGTCGGAGCTGGTGCCGCTGCTGCAGGCACTACCACTGCTGCAGGCCACCCCAGCAGCTGCGAGACGTCGCACGAGCTCACGACCCGGCAGAGGTCTGCCATCGGTGGTTTTCGCCACCAGCGAAATGTGGTGCGGGAGACGATGATCCCCTGCAGGGCCGCAGAGCTCAAGCTGGGGAAGCACCAGCAGTCTTTCGAGCAGTTGATCGCGTTGACGACGGATCTGCGCTGAGCAACCCGGGGGGATGGGATGGATGACGGGGTCAAATCGGGGAAGCGCCATCAGGGCTTCGGCCATCCCGCAAACCAGGGCGACAGGTTCTGTGCCGGAGCGCAGGCCATGTTCTTGTCCACCACCGCCCTGAAGGGGTGAAAGAGCAACACTTGGAGAACGAATCAGCAACCCCACGCCCCTGGGACCACGGAACTTGTGGGCGGAGAGGGTCAGCAAGTCGACCCCGAGCTGCTCGAAGGGGAAGCAACCCTGCGGCACCAGTTGTGTGGCATCGCTGTGCATAACGATGTCGCGCTCGCGGCAGGCGTTGGCAATCTCGATCACGGGTTGTAGTGCACCGACCTCTCCCTGAGCTGCGATCAGGGACACCATTCGCGTCGGGGGGGACAACAGCCGATCAAGCTGGTCGAGCCGCACCACGCCCTGTTGATCAACGGGCCATTCGGCAACACTCCACCCAAGCGGTTCAAGTTGGTGGGCAGCAGCAATCACTGCCGGATGCTCCACCGCAGAGATCACCACCCGCCCGGGGGCAAGACCCGTTGCGCTGCCCAGAAGAGCGAGGTGGACGGATTCGGTCGCTCCCGAGGTGACGATCAACTGATCAGCGCCGACGCCAAGACGCTCGGCCATGCACCAACGGGCCCGCTCGAGGGCTTCCGCCGCTGCTAGCCCTGCACCATGAAGACTGCTGGGGTTCGCCCAGACCGTCTGCTGGAGTTGCTGCATCACCGCGATCACCGACGGAAGTGGCGGTGTCGTGGCAGCAGCATCGAGATAGAGCTCAGGGCGTCCCACGCTCGAATCGCGCCTTGGTGCGTTGTTCCAGTGACTCACTGGCGAGATTCAGCATCGAATCGAGTGAGGTGCTGCTGAGGAAGGCCTGCACCTTCTGTTGCGCCTCATCGCGAAGACAGCGTTCGGGGCGCTGACATTGGTCAGCGCAATCCTTGGAGCAATCAAATTCGGCAGCGGCCGTCTGAGGTATGGGCGTCACCGAATCAGGGCTGTTTATTTCAGCAAGGCTGTTCAATTCAGCAGCACTGTTCAATTCAGCACTCGTCGATGCCACCACGGAGCCTGCCGGCACCAGATCAGGCGTCAGTACTCCGTCGAACACCGCTTCGGCTGGGCCGGTCATCAACACGGAACCACTTCGATCGCGCCACTCGATCTTCAGCGGGCCGCCAGGCAGCACCACCTCGGCGCAGTCATCGGCGAGGCCCAGCAACACCGCCGCCACCAGGGTTGCGCAGGCACCCGTGCCGCAGGCGAGGGTCGGGCCTGCTCCCCTTTCCCAGACCCGGATCTCCAGTCGCTCACGACTGTGAACCTGGAGGAAATGAACATTGGTCTTGGCCGGAAAGGCCGGATGCACCTCCAACGCAGCCCCCCATGCATCAAAGGGAATGCTGGTGAGGTCTTCAACGGGCACCACCACATGGGGGTTGCCCATGCCAACAGCGGCCACCCTCAGTTGCTCGCCCTCCAGGAGCAGCACGCCCTGCGGGAGTCCGTCTTCTGGCATCAGGGTTGTGGGAATGCCCTCCGAGGTGAGAAACGGCGGCCCCATGTCCACCCGCAACTGGCCATCGGCCATCAATTCGGGGCGAATCATTCCCGCGAGGGTTTCGATGTCCCACCGGCGGCCGGGAGCATCGCCGTCGGTATCGGCCAGATAGCGGGCCAGGCAGCGAATGCCGTTGCCGCACATTTCGGCCTCGCTGCCATCGGCATTCAGGATCCGCATCCGCAGTTCGCCTTCCGCCTGAGGGGGCAGCGCAAAGATCAGGCCATCGCCGCCCACTCCGAAGCGCCGATCACAGATGAGCCGTACCCAGGCGGGATCGGGATCACTGATGGCATCGGGCAGTTGTCCCTGCCGACCCTCAACGATCAGGAAGTCGTTGCCAAGTCCCTGATATTTGCTGAACTGCAACATATGGCTAGGTACTAGTGATGGCAGGCGATCTCACCATTCTGTCACCTCGATATATTGACCGAGCGATGCATTCGTTAGAACAGGTTTCCCCACAGATGTTTCGGGCGTTGTCGTGCTCAATGAGGGCTCACTGCCAATAGAGCTCAAGACTCATGTTCAATGACCAACTTGGGAGCTCACTTCATATCGAGACTCTGCTTAATCAGTGGGCCTTTGTCTTGAACCGGCGAAGTCACCGCCTTGCACTGTGGTGACTCCGCTACCCCAATGGTTGCCGAAGCGAAAGCGGGGCACATTTGTCGTTGCCCTGGTGGATGACTGGTTGGTGTTTCACTGACGACGCACCAGCACCTCATTCAAAGATCTTCTTCTGCCTCTCCTTTGATCTGGCAGTCGCTCGCTGGGTAGGCAACGCAGAGCAGAGCAAAGCCTTGGGCAATCTGTTCATCATCCAAGAAACTCTGATCTGACTGATCAAGGGAACCGCTTGTCAACTTTCCAGCGCAGGTGGAACAAGCACCAGCTCTGCAGGAGTAAGGCAGATCAACGCCCGCTTCTTCTGCAGCATCAAGGATGTACTGATCATCGGCACACTGGAAGCTAGAGGATCCTTCTGATGAAGTGATCGTGATCTGATAGGAAGCCATGAAATTGAATCAACAAATACTTACTAGTTTGCTCAAACAAGACGCATTGCATATTCAAGAAAGGTTTCGGGATCGATGTAGCAGATAATGCCAAATCAAAATTGCTGTCACTGAACACTGATCAAATCAGCCCCGAAATTGTTAGTGATGCTCCTGGATGCATGGCAGCCGAGCGAAACCACCGGTCAATTGACCTCGATGTGGATGGTTCCGCCACCCCAGTGTGGTTCGGGCCGTCCCTGGGGCAACTCTGTCTTAACCCTGGCACCAGAGGCGCGATAGCATCAACTAATACTTATCTGCAGTAAAATGTTCTGAATCAATGAAAAGGAGACGTACAGGCAATTCAAATGCATTGAGCATGTCTACCTTCAGGCTTCGCAAAGAGAATCATTATCGACATGTATTACATCGAACGTCAAAGTATTGAACATCAATGGATCCGTGAATTGCGTTTCAAGACTGAGTTCAAGGCCTTGGTCAATGCTCGTAGCAAGGCAATTGCAACATTGGCTACATATCGCGTTATCCATTCAACCTGGCCATTTCAGGTGCTCCACGAAGTGAATGGATTTGAGCTGGTCACAAGCAAGAAAACAGATTCTGATGGATCCAGGCCGTGTGGATAGCCCGAATTGAGCTGATGTTCAAAACATGGCGACCGTGATGGTGTGTCATCAGGTCGGCGCCATGCGAAGGAGTTCTGGTTGGATCTGCGACTGGCTCTATTGGTGATGCTTCGCCTGTCTCACTTCTCTCACAACTGACTGTTTCAACGGACAAGCCAACGCACGAAACGGCTTGTGTCGTCCATCCAGGATGATTTCGCCAACTGATTGAGCATGGTGAAGGTGAATCTCCATTTGATCTCCTGCCAACTTCTTTGGTGTAACCATTCCTCATTGCTGGTCAAGTGCCTACTGATGCCATTTCGCCACTGAACCACGCTGCATGCACATGTGCCCAAGCATTTGCAGTGTGCTTTCAATGCTGGGTTTAGGTGGGCCGAGGGGCCTGACCTTGTTCCATCGCAAGCGAAGCCACACACCTGCACCGAGGTGACTTCGCCGCTCCAGACCTTCAATAACTGGAGCACCTTGGTTGTATCCCTTCTGGGTCAGGCCGCAGTGGATCAACCACTACCGCTCAAGGGCTGCACCCAGAACCAGTAGCCACAACCAACGACCCACAGTGCGATCGTTGCTCTGTTGACCCCTACAACAGCATTTGGTCTGAAGAGCAAAAGAAAAGGCGGCAGGGAGTGCCGCCATTCAGACGAGGGTATGCGTCGAAAGCGCTGGAATCACCAGCAGACCCACGTTCATCAAGAGTTAAGGACGACCGTGGGCTTCGTTTACGAACTGCCAAAAAAAAGGAGAGGTCCCACCCTCTCCCTGCACGACGCATCACCCCCTTCACCAAAAGGGAGCGATTGCACAGTGACGTAAGAAATACCTATTCGTGGTCGCCATAACGACCAAACGACCCCAGAGGTCAGGAACTGATGAAAAAGGAGGGCTCCCTACTCCCTCCTCTGGTGACGCATTCACCCCTCATCCGAGGGATGAGCTGATGATCGCGATTCAACGTGTTCTATTCCATCGGTATATGCGCCCATTGTTATGCGGTTCCGGAGATGTCTCGCAGGAAAGTCACCGTTCAATTGAGCATTGGAATTGATGGTTCCACCAACCCAGTGTGGATCGGGCCGTCCGTGGGGCAATGTCGTCGAGAAGCTGGGCTTCAGAACAACCAGGCCCCCAACAACACACCGATCATCAACCCTTTCAGCCAGACCAACGCAGCCATCTGGTATTCAGAGAGGCCGAGCTTTCCCTTGATCCAAAAGAAGACCTTCTTATCTGCGAAGACGAGAGCGCGGACTGGTTTCCACGGTGCAAGGCCATTCCGAAACCAGTTCATCAGCCGTCGATGGCAGCCAATAGATGTATAGCGACGGTCCGCATCAATAAGCTGTTGGGGAGATCGCTCACCGCCAACACCTAAAGAGCTGGTGCATGCTCTGTGCACCCACCTGACAGAAGTCAGAAGCTGGATGACAAAGGCTGGTTAATCCACAAACGGTGACTCTTGTTACGCCTTGGCATTGGCAACCAAGCCATGACAAGGGAACCTGTACAGCAAGCACGATGGCTTCAGAAGATCTGATTGCTCAGACGCCACGAGGCTCAACGATTCAAAGAATGGACGATGGCCAATTTGTGGTACGCGATAGCGGCAACTTCTGCTTCTTCGCTCGCAGCCTTTACCTGGCTGAAGAGCAACTGAAAGAGATGGAGCATGGATACCGCTTCCCTTACTCAACCAGCTTCCGCAAAGTCCAGACCTGAGGGGCGGAAGGACGTGGCCTTGGCACCTGAGGCCACAGAAAGGGGTAAGACGACCTATTGATTTTGTATCAAATGCTACTAGCATCTTTATAACTTTAGATTGATTCATGGCGACCCTTCAATCGGTTGGAAAGAAAATCCTCACTTATTTTTCGCCAAGAGCCAAAGAGCAATCGGCTTATTTTAAAATCGCCAGAGATATTTCCGAAGCACAATTCTGCCTAGGAAACAGATTCCAGGAAATTTACCTTTGGCAAGAGGCAGCAGATCACGATATGGATGTTTCTCGAATAGAAAATCTCCTTTATGGATGCTTTTTCCATGATGACGAGGAGGCAATGATTGAGGCAGATAGGGAGTTCCTGGCTCAACAGATATAATTTTGAGCTAATGATTTCACCAGCTTCGCGACAACTCTGATCATTGGCTTGCTCAGCAGGGTTAGCACTCAAGAAGCGATACCATTTCTGCGAGGCCAACTCGCTAAGGGATACTGCCTCTGCCCTTTAAGCTGGCCGGATTACACGCCGTATGCACATCTCTCAAGGCTCATTGCTGCTTTGAATGCATGGCCCAGGTGGTATGAGGTGCCGGATTTGTTCTTGGCAAGCGAAGCCACACGCTTACCCCCTGGCTCCACCAAAGCCCTCGGTTGAGCCTCAGAACGAAAGCTTTGAGGGGCGAGAAGGAATCGATACTTCTCAATGGCCTGTTACCTGGCTTTACAAGTAGGTGTAGTTGGGTAACGCTTTCGCACGGTCGTTTGAACCAGGTTTTTAGCTTTCGATCAATTAGCAGTTTTATTCATGTCGAATGTAACACCACGAACTCAAAGGCAATTAAGTGCTCATTTGCAACACTTAGCTATCGAAGTAGAACTCGCAACCAATAACCGAAGACGTGCCATTGCTGAAAAGCGTTTTAGGGATGCAAACCGACCTGTAAGACCGATCAGCGAAGTCTTTACTGATCGTCAATCGTGATGCAATCGGGGGAGTGCTGCAGGTCTAGTGGATCGACCAAGCAAGACAGAACTTCAATCAACTGGTGTTATCTCAGGTCTTGAATGACCCCAGGCTCACTCGATCTTTATGGATTCTTCAATGGGACGCATAAGAGTCCCAAAGAGACGCTTGTTTTCATTCGCCATAACGAGGAAAGCCTTCACAGAGCGAAGTCCATAACTTCGCCGTAGCTGGAGGATCCTTCAGAGGGTCAACAAGCTGAAGGAGGTCGAACCAAAGCCGTTTGGACACCCTGCTCAACACGTGGCTGACTCTCTACGACGTTGTGAGCCTCCTCAGGTACCAATCTCCTTTGGGCTGACTCCCTGCGCTTCAAGGCCCACAGCGATGGCTGTCGCTGAACGTGGTGAACGAGAGACCACATTCATCAACGTCTCAACGATCTTTCGAGTTTCTGCAATCTGTCGATCCGTCAGAGCCAGATTGTTCGAGACTGATCGTCAGGCGCCGGCAAGGACCATAAACGGCCTTCGATCTCCAATGTTTGTCGAGATTGGTGTGGAACTCTTGAGCTAGAGCAAATACGAAATTTAGGTCCGGCTGACTGCCCAACTGTTGGAGGCAAGGGGGATTTCGATAGGTCCGCTGATAGGCATTGGGAGGTCAGTAACCGGAAAAATCCCAGCCAACCGTGGCTATGCGGGCTTGTCTTTGCTGAACTGCAACGTGTGTGGCCGGAATTGCCCCCGAATCCTATGGAGACATCTCCACTCGATCCAAGCCTTCCGGGGGTTCGGCTACTGCAGAGCTGGATCCGTGAACAGCTTCCCCTCAGCATCGGGGTGGTGGGTCAGGAGCCCATCGAGGGGCGTCTGATCTGGCAGGACCCTGAATTTCTGGCCATCGAACGCAGGGGTGCCAGCCGACCAGTTCTGATCAACCGTCGCCAGATCAGCGTGATTCGCTCCCTCGGCTAAACACCAGGCATGTGGCACGATCGCAACCTTGCCGAGCGCTGGTTCTGTGAACGCTGCCAACCCTGCCGTCGACGCCAGTTCCCAGAACGGTCGTTATGACCCAGCGGCGCTTGAACAGCGTTGGCAAGACAGCTGGAAGGCCGATGGAGTGGATACAACCGACGAGAGCACTGAAAAGCCAGCTTTCTTTGCCCTGTCGATGTTCCCGTACCCATCGGGAAGCCTGCACATGGGCCATGTACGCAACTATGTGATCACCGATGTGATTGCCCGTGTTCAGCGCATGCGGGGGCACGCCGTGCTGCATCCGATGGGCTGGGATGCCTTCGGACTCCCCGCGGAGAATGCTGCGATCGAACGCAATGTGGATCCGGGTGAATGGACCGACCGCAACATCGATCAAATGCGGGGACAGCTGGACAGGCTTGGCCTGTCGATCGACTGGAGCCGCGAACAGGCGACTTGTCATAGCGACTACTACCGCTGGACCCAGTGGCTGTTCCTTGAGCTGCTCGAAGGCGGGCTGGCCTATCGCAAGAACGCCACCGTCAACTGGGATCCCGTCGACCAGACCGTTCTGGCCAATGAGCAGGTGGATGGCGACGGCCGCTCCTGGCGCTCTGGAGCCCTGGTGGAACAACGCCAGCTGAACCAATGGTTCCTGCGCATCACCGACTACGCCGAACCGCTGCTCAACGACCTGGACGCCCTCAAGGGCTGGCCGGAACGGGTTCGCACCATGCAGGCCAACTGGATCGGCCGTTCCGAAGGCGCGGAGATCACCTTCTCCGTTGAGGGCTTGCCAGACCAGACGATCACCGTGTTCACCACCCGGCCCGACACCCTGGCAGGGGCGAGCTACGTGGTGCTGGCACCGGAAAACGACCTGGTTGACAACCTCACCAGTGCTGCACAGAAGGAAACCGTGGAGGCCTTCCGAAAGGAGGTGGCCCGACTCAGCACGATCGAACGCACCAGTGATGACCGACCCAAGCGGGGTGTACCCATCGGCAGTGACGTCATCAACCCTCTGACGGGGGCGGTGCTGCCGGTGTGGATCGCCGACTACGTGCTGGCCGAATACGGCACCGGTGCTGTGATGGGTGTGCCGGCCCACGACCAACGCGACATCGCCTTTGCCCAATCGAATGATCTGCCGATTCAGCAGGTGATCGATGCCGAGGGGGCTGGTGAAGCCATCGCTGCCGGTCAGGCCTGGACGAATCCCGGAACATTGATCAATTCAGGATCCTTCGATGGCACAGCATCAGTCGAGGCCAAGACGTCCATTACCAGCCATGGAGCGGCACAGGGTTGGGCCCGCAGCAAGGTCACCTATCGCCTGCGCGACTGGCTGATCTCCCGCCAGCGCTACTGGGGCTGCCCGATTCCTGTCATTCACTGCGATGACTGCGGCGCTGTCCCTGTGCCCCGAGACGAGCTGCCGGTGGAACTGCCCCGGGGCATTGACCTGTCCGGCAAGGGCGGTTCTCCCCTGAGTCAGCAGAGCGACTGGGTCAACGTGCCCTGCCCGACCTGCGGCAAACCCGCCAAACGGGAGACCGACACCATGGACACCTTCATGTGTTCCTCCTGGTATTTCCTGCGTTTCGCGGATCCCCACAACACCGACAAACCCTTCAGCAAAGAAGCCGTCAACCGCTGGTTGCCGGTGAAGCAATACGTGGGTGGGATCGAGCACGCGATCCTGCACCTGCTTTATGCCCGTTTCTTCACCAAGGCGCTCAAGGATCGCGGCCTGATTGACATCAACGAACCGTTTGAACGTCTCCTCACCCAAGGCATGGTCCAGGGAATCACCTACAGAAATGCGACAAACGGCAAGTACATCGCTCCTGCGGATGTTGCGGATCCAGAAGATCCCCGCGACCCCAACAGCGGCGACAAGCTGGAGGTGTTGTTCGAGAAAATGTCGAAGTCGAAGTACAACGGTGTCGACCCTGCTGCGGTGATTGACCGCTACGGCGCTGACACAGCCCGCATGTTCATTCTGTTCAAGGCTCCTCCGGAGAAGGATCTGGAATGGGATGACGCCGATGTGGAAGGTCAGTTTCGTTTTCTGCAACGGCTGTGGCGGCTTGTTGAGGCGGGTGCTGCACGCATCGACTCACTGGAGCCGATGCAACGTCCAGCTGAATTGAGTGATGCCGACAGCGGCGTGCGCCGGGCGTTGCACCTCGCCATCGAAGCCGTCAGCGAGGATCTCAGTGACGAGATACAGCTGAACACGGCAATCTCAGAGTTGATGAAGCTTTCCAATGCCATCAGCTCTACGGGGATCGACGCCCTCAGTGCTCCTGTGTTGCAGGAGGCTCTTTCAGGTCTGATTCGCCTCCTTGCTCCATTCGCACCGCATCTGGCGGAGGAGTTCTGGAGCCGTCTAGGGGGCAATGGCAGCGTGCACCGTCAAGGCTGGCCGGTTCTGGATCCCACGGCCCTGGTGCAAGACAGTGTTGAAGTGGTGATCCAGGTGAAGGGCAAGGTGAGAGGCAAACTGCAGGTTCCCGCCTCGGCCGGCAAGGAGGAGTTGGAACGGCTTGCCTTGGCCAGTGACGTGGCCGAGAAATGGTTGGAGGGCGCAGCCCCACGGCGGGTGATTGTTGTCCCCGGGAAATTGGTCAATCTGGTGCCCTGATCCCAGGCATGATCAGCTTTTGCTGAAGCGCATCGAGGCGGGTTTGCTCCAATCGCCCTGGGCGCTGAAGCCGCGCTGGTTGCCGGTGAGGTGACGCAGGATCCAGAAGATCGATTCGTCGGTGCCATCCCCGAGGGCCAGTCGGATTTCATCGGCGGAGCGGGCCACACCATCGGCCAGGATCTCCTCCACGCGACCTTGCAGGTCAAGAATCGCCGCTGCCGCCTTTTTGCCGGCTTCAACGCCGGGCTGGTGGTAGGCGTTGATGTTCACGAGTTCGCCGTAGAGACCGACGGCGCGCTCGAACAGAGCAATCAAGGCACCAAGACGGCGGGCATCAAAGCAGCGCATGCTGATCGTCATGCTCTGGCGCCCACCCTCAGTGAGGGCTGAGCGGGTGCCCTGCAGGAATCCGTCGAGGAAGTCACCGGGGCATTCACCGCCGATGACTGGGATATCACTCACGTCCTCCAGCACCTCGATGAAGGTGGCGAAGAAGTTGTCGACCCCATCGCGCAGTTGCTGCACGTAGGCATGTTGATCGGTGGAGCCCTTGTTGCCGTACACAGCGATGCCCTGGTGCACCACCTCACCGTTGCGGTCGAGGCGCTTGCCCAGCGACTCCATCACAAGCTGCTGGAGGTAGCGGCTGAACACCTCCAGGCGATCGCGGTAAGGCAGAACGACCATGTCACGCTGACCGCGACCACCACCGGCCACGTGCCAAGAGGCGGCCATCAGAGCCGCTGGATTGCGGCGCAAATCAGGCTCGCGGGTGGCGGCATCCATCTGTGATGCGCCGGTGAGGAAGTCGCGAATGTCGCAACCGATCAGGGCCCCGGGCAGCAGGCCAACGGCACTGGTGATGCTGGTACGGCCACCCACCCAATCGAACATGTCGAAGCGTTTGAGCCAACTCTCAGCCTGGGCCTTCTGATCCAGCTTGCTGTCCAGCATCGTCACAGCCACGGCCTGACCGGCCCACTGGCCACCAGCTGCCTCGAGGCGATGGCGGGCCTGCTCCATGCCGAGGTGCGGTTCAGGGGTGCCTCCCGACTTGCTCACCGTCACCACCAGCGTGCGATCCAGACGGCCCTCCAGACCCGCCAGAACGTTGCTCATCCCATTGGGATCGACGTTGTCGAAGAAGTGGAAGGGCAGCCCCTCGCCCGGGTTCTGCAGAGCCTTGATCATCAAGGCTGGTCCAAGACCACTGCCGCCGATGCCGATCCAGAGCACATCGGTGAAGGCTTCACCATTGGGTGCCTTGATCGTTCCGTTGATCACATCGCGCCCGAAAGCGGCGATCAGGTCGATTTCTCTTGAAATGTGCTGCTGAAGCTCTGAGCTTGGAGCGAGTTCGGGAGTGCGCAGCCAGTAGTGACCCACCTGACGCTGCTCATCAGGATTGGCGATCGCGCCGGCTTCCAACTCCTGCATAGCAGTGAAGGCCTTGTCCATCCGCGCCTGCAGCTTCTGCAGGTCTGATGCGTTCACATGCATCCGGCTGATGTCGAGCCAGACGCCCAGATCGTCGTGATACCAGCCGAGATCGCAGTAGCGCTGCCATTGAATATGAGCGTCGGAGGCGCTGAAATCCGGGAAGCTCATGCCGGGCGGGCGTTGCAGTCTTGCCGAACGTATCCAGGATCTGACGGGATGCCCACGCAAAAGGACACCCCAGCTAGTTTCATGTCATCTTCCGCTGACCGCTTTTCCAGCCCCCATGGCTGAGCCACTGCGATGGACAACGGCGCTGCTGTTGACTGCAGCGAGCTTCTGCCTGATCGGCCAGTTGCCAGTTCCGGTCGCTGATCTGGAGGATCAAGCGCCTGTGGTCGTCGAGGACAGGCTGGAGCCCACAGACTTTTCACCGGAAGAACTCAAGCTGCTGCAACGGCGCTTCGGAGTGCACGGCCCCCAGACGCAGCTGGCCCAGCTGTTCACCAGCGGCGTTGATCAGCTCAGACCGCTGCGTTCACAAACGCTGGATCGGCTGCGCGAGCTGAAACCGGTCATCCTGCGTGAATCGGCAGCGCATCGGGTCAACCCGATGCTGATCACAGCTGTGCTGTTCGACGAGATCCAGCATTCAAAACCGGGTGAGAGCCTGCCCTTCATCGCCCATTCCGGCCTCGTGAAAACCCATGGCCTGGCCCAAATCGGCATCTCTGAGCTCATTCATCAAAAGCGACTGCCAGTAAACCCGACGCAGGAGGAGATCACCTGGGCCCGCAAACAGCTACTGGAGCCAGAGATGAACATCACTTTCTTGGCTGCGAAGTTCCAACGGCTGAAGCTGGCCCTTGGCCTGCCGGAGAGCTTGATGCTGCAAGCGAGTCGCTCGTATCTGGATGCCAAGGCGATTGCCACCCTCACCTATCTCCACAACGGAAAGCTGGATTACCCCTCTCGGGTGCTGGGCTACATGCAAGACCCTGAGCTGCACGGTTTGATTTATGGCGGCCGTCAACCCAACCCAGACATCACCGTTTAGGGCACTTCACGTGAAGAACTTGGCGACGGGAGACCCCCATCCAATCTCTGGGTTGCCAATCCCTCAGATGAGGGAGTGAAGCCGAGAACGACATCCCTCAATTGGGGGATGTGGAAAGGATGTGCCAAGGGCAACGCTCGATGGATCACGGCACATTGATGAAAAAACTCTTTCTCCCACTGGCTTTCAGCCTGCTTTTGCCAACAGCAGCCATCGCCCAGGTGGATCCCGAGGTTGCAGACCAGTGCAAAGACGCCAGGGATTTCTATGGCTGCGTGAAGGCCTTCACGACTCCGGCCCGTCGGACAAATAACGTTGCCCCTCTTGCTGGAGCCATGGGACAGGTGGCTGCAGGCCTGATCACAGGCCCGAACGTCCGAAACTCAGCCTCAAACTTCCCGACCGGCGTCATTCCGTCTGAACTTATTGAGGGGATCCTGCGAGACGTCTTGAGGTGATACGAAGCAGGAATCAATTACTTGTGACAGCTCGCCCGGAAACGCTCTGATCTGCTGGTGGCGGCATGTTTGGTTTTGCGGCCACTCACCCGCTTACGCCAAAGCTTGAACGACGACGATTTCAAGTGTTGCCGCATAACAGCTATCACCTGCTGCTCGGAGACTCCAAACTGAAACTCAATCGCCTCAAAGGGGGTACGGTCTTCCCAGGCCATCTCAATGATCCGATCAAGATCGTCGCTGGGGAGCGTTGTCAACGAGGTGCCAACAGGTAGCGAGAGGCTAACGACGTTTCAGGTCACGCAGAGGTCGCCAAGAGCCGCCAGCCGCTCTTGAAGTTTCGACCAGTCAAAACTGCGCGGGTCACCCCGTTCTCCGCCCAGATCCACATGGCGATGGGTCGTGATCGCTGCCGGAGGCAGATTGAAGGAACGGATCCAACCCGACAACACCAATGCCAAAGCGTCGTATTGCTGGGTCGTGTAGCCGACATGGCTGCCATTGGCGTTCGCCCCCGACGGCGGTGTTTCCAGGCTCAGGTGCAACGCGAAGTTGTTCACGGAGCCCTTCAGCTTTTTGTTGGTGATCGCCCACTCCCCCAGGAAAGCGGAAAAACCAGCGCCGTAGGCGCGATTCAACGGGTCCACCAGATCCATAACACGCCCGTCCTGGCCCACCAACGTGTGATAACTCACCTGATCCTCATCCCGCGGATGGGGCGTCATGAAGGTGTTCAAGGCGGAGCTGAGCGAATAGACCGTCTCGTGCAGCACCACCACACGAGGCGTCGCATCGATCCGGCGCCCATAGGCGTCCTTGTCGTAGCGCTCACCGAAATTGGTGGGGTCGATCTTCACAAATGCCCGCCAGGAACTCGATCTGGCATCGAGGTTGTTCAGACGGGATCGCAGCGCGGTGTCGACATCAGAGCACTGGCGAGCCAGAGGCGAACGCCACGAGCGCGACTTCGGCGGTAACGGCAATGAGGAGGAGGGATTCTCTTCCCGTTGACGCCCCTGTTCCCTCCCAACCTGGTCGAGCAGTTCCATCAGAGAGGGGCGAACCCCCGCATGGGACAAGCCGCCCTGATCCACCAACACCCAGCCCACCAGGCCCAGCGCCAATGATCCAGCAGCAGCAGCCGTGATCGAGAGCCCCCGATGCTCCTGAACGCGGTGCCGAAGACCGCTCCAACAACGACTTAAACGATCTCGAACCATCGATCCCGCAATTGCCGTTGCTCCGTTGTGCACCCAGGATCCCAATCCAACGTCCAATGGTCCACACCTTTGTCAGGAAACAGCTGGGTCTCCTTCATCAGGCTGCGTCGTGCGTAGGTGACGCTCACACAGTCCTGCTTCTCCAAAACAGCCGGGAGATCACTGCTGCGCCGCACCCGGTAGCCATTGATGGCCAACAGCTCATCACCCACCACAAGCCCAGCCCGTTGGCCGGGACTCTCCCGCCTCACCCGCTGAATCAAGGCTGCGCCATCTCCATCCTTGAGGGTGAGGCCATGGTCGGGATGCTTAAGCGGAACCGGATCCATCCGTAGGCCGAGAGCCTCCACGCAATCGATCAAGGGAAGGGCCTCGGGCTGATCCAGCCATTGATCCAGATCCATTGCCAGGTCGGCATCCCATCGGGCCAGGACGGCCTTGATGTCATCACGGCTGTAGCCGCGGGCCTGACGGCCATGGCTCTGCCACAGCTCACGCAGGATGGCGGCCATGGAGTGGCCGCGCTGCCGCAAGCGCACATCCAGGCAGAAGGCCACCGCAGCTCCGAGGCGGTAGTAGCTGATCTGGCTATCCCGCGACGCTGGCGTCGCCTTGTAGAGCTTGATCCACGCCTCACGGGCACTGGCCGCCAGCGACTGAACAGAGCATCCGGGGGACATCAACACACTGGAGAGCTCCTCCCCCAGATCCTTGAGGAGGGTCGGCCGGTCGGAGCACCCCCCCAGCAGGGGCAGGCTGAGGTCGTAGTAACTGGTGATCCCCTCGGCAAACCACAGGCCCTCGGTGATCACGGCCTGGCCGTAGTCGTAGGGACGCAGCTCAAGGGGCCGCAGCCGACGCACATTCCACTGGTGCAAGTATTCGTGGCCGATCAACTGCAACAACTGCCGGTAACCCTTGGGCTTGGCCAGGGTTGACCAGCTGAACTGGAGCACAGCACTGTGGTCGTGCTCCAGCCCGCCGTAGCCCTGATCGAGCAGCTGCAGAACAAGCTGATAACGGTTCGCCGCCGGTGGAGGGGTTCCCATCAGGCGACAGGTCGCGCTGCACACCTTCTCGATGTCGCTGACAAAGGTCGGCGGCCAACCCATCGGCGGAGTGCCGATCAGCAACAGCTCATGGCTGCAGCCCTGCACCGTGAAGGGTTCCGCCTGAAAAGGGCCGGCATGCAGCGGGCTGTCGACAAGGGCATCGAAATCGGCAGCGATCCAGCCCTCGGCGCTGGCTTCAAGTGGCAGATGCACACTCCAGTGCTCCGGGGCCGTCACCGAAACCTGGTGCTGTGACCAGCGGCAGCCATCGATGTCCATCGCCAAAGCGGCGAGGCAGAGCGAAGCGAAATCAGGATCCAGCAAGCCGGTGCGGACGGTCAGATCGCGCGCTTCCAGCTGGTAGCTGAGGGTGAGCGGACTCAGATCAGGCAGATCGCAGAGCCACTCATGGGGCGCCAAACGGTGCACCTGCAGCTCCTCACCGTTGGCCTGCAGGTGCAGGCTGTGCAGGTGCTGGGCGTGATCGCGCACCGTGTACGACCCCGGCGTCCATACCGGCAGTTGAAAGGTCTGGCGCCTGGTCAGGGGTATCCAGTGGATGGACACACCGATGGTCTGCGTTTCGGGATGGCTCAGATCGAGCCGGATCTGAACCGGGTCGAACACGTCAGTGGGTCTGAAGGATCAGCTCGGCGGATCCCAGTGCACCAAGACGCACCTGGTCCATGGCGTGGAGCAGGGCATAGCGGCGCGTCAGCCGCTGCAACCGTTGCTCTAGCCCCGGCTGGCGGCTGATCCATTGGATGTCGCCATGCATCACGATCGTGCCGTCCTCCTGCTGGGTCCAGCCGAGAGGCATGGCATAACCATGAACGGCAAGCACATCAACGGCGTGGGAAGCGTCGGCAAAACCCTGCAATTCGGTCGTTCGATCCACACGGAAGCCTTCATCGCCCAGGGCCTGCACCAGTCGCTCGAGATCAGTGAAGACAGTCGGCAGGATGGAGAGATGGGACATGGACCGAACCCCGCTTTGACAGACCCTAGCCACAACAATCGAGCTGACCAGGCCCCATTGCAGCTGGGGGTGATGGCATCCGGAAACGGCAGCAACTTCGAGGCCCTGGCCCAGGCGATCCAGGCGGGGAATCTCAACGCACGGATTCAACGGCTGGTGGTGAACAATCCGGGCTGTGGTGCCCAACAGCGGGCGGAACGTCTAGGCATTCCTGTGTCGGTGCTTGACCATCGCGTGATCAAAGACCGGCGCGAGCTGGACGCCGAACTGGTGCGCCAGTTCCGCGCCGACCAGGTGGAACTTGTGGTGATGGCGGGGTGGATGCGAATCGTCACCGATGTGTTGGTCAGCGGCTTTTCAGAACGTCTGATCAACATCCACCCATCGCTGCTGCCCAGCTTCCGGGGTATGGACGCCGTGGGGCAGGCCTTGGACGCCGGGGTGAAGCTCACCGGTTGCACGGTTCACATCGTCACCGAGGAGCTGGATGCCGGCCCAATCCTGGCCCAGGCCGCCGTCCCGGTTCTCGACGGTGATGACCACGCCACGCTTGCCAAACGAATCCAGGAGCAGGAACACCTGCTCTTGCCAGCTGCCCTTGCTGGCCTGGCCCCCATCTGGCGTCAGGGATAAAACGACTGCAAAGGCAGACCCGTCTCGGGTGCGAGGCCGGCCATCAGGTTGAGGCTCTGCACGCCTTGCCCCGCCTGGCCCTTGATCAGGTTGTCGATGGCACTCATCAAGACCAGCTGACCCGTGCGGGTGTCCACCTGAACCGACAGCAGGGCGCGGTTCGTGTGGCGCGCCCATTTGGTGGCGGGGTAAGTGCCCACCGGCAGCACGTCAACGCAGGGATGGTGGCGGTAGATCGCATCCAGAACCGTGGTGCAATCCTCCGCGGTGAGACCGGGGTCGCGCAGGCGGGCATACACCGTTGAAAGCAGACCGCGCACCATCGGCACCAGGTGCGGCGTGAACTGAAGACGTACTTCCTGGCCAGCCACCTCCATTGCCATCTGTTCAATCTCGGAGGTGTGGCGGTGGCCGATCACGCCGTAGGGCGCGATGGATTCCGAGGCCTCCGCCAGCAGCATTGCCTCCTTCGGCACCCGACCTCCACCGGAGGTGCCCGTCTTGGCGTCAATGATGATGCCGCTCGTCTCGATCAGACCCTGCTTGAGGAAGGGAAGCAGCGGAAGCAGGCTGGCGGTGGGGAAGCAACCGGGAGCTGCCACCAGCTTCGCTTCAGCGATCGCAGGGCCGTTCCACTCCGGAAGGCCGTATACAGCACTGCTGCAGAGCGCGGCATCCTTTCGGTTGAGAGACCCAGCCTCCTTGGCATAGACCTGCAGCCACTGGTCGAGGGAGCGGTAGCGGAAGTCGGCGGAGAGATCCACAACCCGCAAACCCCGCTCCAGCAATTGGGGCGCCAGCTGACAGGCCAGGCCGTTGGGAAGACTCAGAACGGCGAAATCGGAGCAGGCCGCAATCCGATCCGGATCCGCCGATTCCACCGTCGGGTCATCCGGCAGGGGTAGGAAGGAACAGACGGAGCTCCAGCGTTGGCCGGCACTACGTTCGCCGCCGAGAAAGCTGACGGAAAGGCCAGGATGGCCCTGCAGCAATCGGATGGTCTGCAGGCCGCCATAGCCGGAAGCGCCGATCACAGCCACCCGTCCGCCCTTCACCGTTGCCATCGCTTCAACCGCCGACGCTGTCTTGCCTGCCATTGAACCAACCAACCAACGGCTGATCGTACAGAGATCAATAATGAGGGCACTAAACGGCGACCAGGCTCCTGAACCCCAGTTCCCTTGACCCCGCGAACGATCCCATCGCGTTCGACGCCATCAGCGACGCCCTTGCGGCGATCCGAAATGGGGAGTGCGTTGTCGTGGTGGACGACGAACAACGGGAGAACGAAGGCGATTTGATCTGCGCGGCCCAGTTCGCTACCCCGGAAGCGATCAACTTCATGGCCACCGAAGCAAGGGGCCTGATCTGTCTTGCCATGGAGGGGCAGCGGCTCGACGAGCTCGATCTGCCGCTGATGGTGGATCGCAATACCGATGCCAACGAAACGGCCTTCACCGTGAGCATCGATGCCGGCATTGAGCATGGGGTGACCACTGGAATCTCCGCAGAAGACCGCGCCGCCACGATTCAGGTGGCGCTCAATCCGGCCACCCGTCCGGCGGAACTGCGCCGCCCCGGTCACATCTTTCCCCTGCGCGCCCGCCCTGGCGGAGTGCTCAAACGCGCTGGCCACACCGAAGCCGCCGTGGATCTGGCCCAGCTGGCGGGCCTCAGCCCCTCCGGGGTGATCTGTGAAATCCAGAACAGCGACGGCTCGATGGCCCGGCTACCGGAGCTGCGCAGCTATGCCGATCGCTGGGGGCTGAAGCTGATCAGCATTGCCGATCTGATCCGCTACCGGTTGGAGAACGAGCGCTTCGTGCGCCGAATGGCCCAAGCCAAGATGCCAAGCCGCTTCGGCAACTTCCAGGCCGTGGGCTACCGCAACGAGCTGGATGGCTCCGAACACGTTGCCCTGATCAAGGGCGAGCCAAACGCCCTGCGCGAACCGGTGCTGGTACGCATGCATTCCGAATGTCTCACCGGTGATGCCTTCGGGTCCCTGCGCTGTGACTGTCGGCCCCAGCTGGAGGCGGCCCTGCGTCAGATCGAAGAGGAGGGTGAGGGTGTGGTCGTTTATCTGCGACAGGAAGGTCGAGGCATCGGCCTGATCAACAAATTAAAGGCCTACAGCCTCCAGGAGGCGGGGTTGGACACCGTTGAAGCCAATGAAAGGCTCGGCTTTCCGGCGGATCTGCGCAACTACGGCGTCGGCGCGCAGATCCTCTCCGACCTCGGCATCCACCGGCTGCGGCTGCTAACGAACAATCCGCGAAAGATCGCCGGTCTCGGCGGCTATGGCCTTCAGGTGGAGGAGCGGGTGCCGCTGGTGATGGACCCCGGAGCCCACAACGCCGACTATCTGGCCGCCAAGAGGGAGAAGCTAGGGCACCTGTTCGAATCCGAGAGTCCGTGTGTGGTGCTGGCTCTGGCGGTGAACGTGGGCCCGGAAAGCTGGCCCACCATCCGCCATGAAGTTGAAGGGATCGCTCACCGCCATGGCTTCAGCCTTGAGGCCCTGCATGAGCCGCGCTTGTTGGCGCTCTGGGACCGTCCACAGTTCGTGTGGAAACTAATTCCCGATGGAGCCGATGCTGGCCCCCTGCTGAAGAGCCTGGCAGCCCTGGCGGCCACCGAACGGGTGGGTCTGATGCGGGTTCCCACCGAGCGGATGGCCCTGCATCCGCCCCAGACCCTGGAACGGGTGGAACATCAACTCAACGAGCTGATCGACATGGGCAGTGACGGACTGCTTGAAAACGGCCCGTCACTGCTGCACTGGACCCGGCGCTGATCAGCCTTCCTGGATCGTGACCTTGTTGATCCGGGAGCCGTTGGCCAGCTTGAGCACCACGTCCATGTTGCCGGTGTGGCCGAACACGGTGTGCACACCATCGAGGTGGGGCTGAGCTTCGTGGCAGATGTAGAACTGCGAGCCACCGGTGTTGCGGCCGGCATGGGCCATGGCGAGGGTGCCGGCCTGGTGCTTCTGAGGGTTGATCTCGCAATCAATCTCGTAGCCGGGGCCTCCTGTTCCCGCCATGCCGCGGGCGCCTTCACGGCTGTTGGGGCATCCCCCCTGGGCCATGAAGCCGGGAATCACACGGTGAAAGGCCAGACCGTCGTAGAAGCCATCTTTTGCCAGCTTCACGAAGTTGGCGACGGTGTTCGGGGCATCGGCTTCGAACAGCTCGAGCTCGATCAGGCCTGCTTCGGTGTCCATCAAGGCCTTGGTCATGGTGGCGCGAGCAAAACTGGAGTGTAGAGAGAGGACTGGCATGGCAGATCTCGGCGGAGCCCGCGTGGGCGTCATCGGTGGCAGCGGCCTCTATTCGATCCCCGGCTTGCGCCAGGTTGAGGAACGCACGATCGACACACCCTTTGGGGCGCCATCCGATCAACTGCGACTGGGCGAGCTCGAGGGGGTCGAGACGGTCTTCCTGGCCCGCCATGGCCGCCATCACCAGCTGCTTCCCAGTGAGGTTCCCTACCGGGCCAACATCTGGGCGATGCGTTCGCTGGGGGTGCGCTGGTTGATCTCCCTCTCGGCGGTGGGATCACTGCAGGGCCATCTGCACCCGCGCGACATGGTTGTGCCCGATCAGTTCATCGACCGCACCCGTGACCGGCCCGCCAGTTTCTTCGGCAACGGCTGCGTGGCCCACGTCAGCCTGGCTGAACCCTTCTGCCCCCAATTGAGTGCCCTGCTGGCCGATGCCGCCGAGCAGAGCTTGCCGGAAGGCCGGCGGCTGCACCGTGGTGGCACCTATCTCTGCATGGAAGGCCCCTCCTTTTCAACCCAGGCCGAAAGCAGGCTCTACCGCTCCTGGGGCTGTTCTGTGATCGGAATGACAAACCACACCGAGGCCCGCCTGGCCAGGGAAGCCGAACTCGCCTATGCGTCTTTGAGCATGGTCACCGACTTCGACTGTTGGCATGACGACCACGACGCGGTTTCTGTGGAGATGGTGATCGGCAACCTTCAGGCGAATGCCTCAGCCACCGAACCGATCCTGAGCGGATTGATGCAGCAGCTGAAGCAGGACCCTCCCTCCTCGCCAGCCCACACAGCCCTCGCCAATGCCCTGATCACACCCAAGGAGCACGTGCCAGCGCAGACACGATCGAAGCTCGATCTCTTCACCGCCCCCTATTGGGGGACCTTCAATCAGGGCTCCGCCAGTTGAGCGTCGCAGGCGGCGAGGGCTGCCCGCAGCTGTTGATCATGCTGCTGCAAAAGGGCATTGGCCTGGTCAACCGACAACTCGGCAGCCGCCATCAACAAGGCGAGTTTCACCGATCCGCCAGCGTCCTCCAGCAGCGTCAGGCCCCGCTCCCGCTCCACACCGGCCAGATCGCGCAGGATGCGCAGCGAACGGTCCACCAACTTGCTGTTGCTGGCAGCCACATCCACCATCCGGTTGCCATAAACCTTGCCGAGCTTCACCATCACGGCGGTCGAGAGGGTGTTGAGCGCCAGTTTTGTCGCGGTTCCAGCCTTCATCCGGGTGGATCCCGTCAGCAACTCAGGGCCTGTGAGCAGGCGAATGTCGATGTCGCAGGGAAGAGGAGCCTGCTCCGTTGGAACGCAGGCCATGGCCATCGCCAGAGCGCCAATGCTCTTCGCGAACGCCAGCCCACCGCGGACGTAGGGGGTGGTGCCGCCAGCGGCGATGCCCACTAGGCAGTCTTTGGAGCAAAACCCCCGCTCCTCAAGATCAGCGCGCCCGGCGGCCTCCACATCTTCAAGCCCCTCCGAACTGCGCAGCAGCGCCGCGGAGCCTCCGGCGAGAACACCCTGCACCTGCTCCGGATCACTGCAAAAGGTTGGCGGGCACTCCGCAGCGTCCAACACCCCCAGCCGTCCGGAGGTACCAGCACCCAGATAAAAGAGCCGGCCACCGTCACGAAGACGCTCGGCAACGGAATCGACCGCCTGGGCCAGGGCAGGCGTCGCTGCAGCGACGGCCTCCTGGGGACGACGATCCTCGTCCGCGAACAGGGCGACCAGGTCGTGGGTGTCGAGTTGATCCAAACGTGAACTGCGCCGATTGCTCTGCTCGGTGAGCAGGTGGCCGCGGTCGCTGGAGGGCTGGAGATCGGGGTCAAACACAGCCATGGTTCAAAGCAGCCCCTCCAGCCGCCGGCGCAGTTCATCGAGTTCAGGATTCGAGTCAGGCTCGGTCTCCAGGCCCTGGCGAGCCGGCTCAGCGGCCTGTTGATCAGCGATCGCGTCGTCAGGCATCACCTCGTCTTTCCAGTTGCTCACATCGCGGTTGCTCTGCGGCGGCGCCATGAACAGGCGCTCCTCATCGGTGTTCGGCACAAAGCCCGACTCGATCAGGCGGGCCTCATAACCGGCCTCACGGCAGAACAGGTCCACGTCCTCACGGTCAAGGGCTTCCACTGTGGGAACAGGAAAGTCCTGCGCCTCGAGAAGACCGGCATAACGCTCAGCATCGTCGGGGTTCTCAAAAAGAAGAACCACAGTCCGTCCGGCGATTTCAAGCGAGTGAATGCCTTCGCTATCCGTACCGGCATCAAAGAGCAGGACGTGGACGCGCATCAGGAAAACCGTCAGTTCAACCGGTCCGGAGTCTCACCCATCGTCAACCAACCTGCTCGGATTCGCTCGCCAGTTCTTGAAGACGGCGATAAAGGGCCCGTTCTGCATCTCCCAGATCAGAAGGAATCACCACAACGATCTCCACCAGTTGGTCCCCCCGTTCGTCGTCCACCTGCAGCCCGCGACCCCGCAGCCGCAACAGGCGTCCACTGGATGAGCCTGGAGGAACCTGCAACGTCACGGGTCCATCCAGGGTTGGCACATCCACAGCGCAGCCCAGGGCCGCATCCGGCGGAAACAACATCAGCTTGTAGAGCACGCGAAGACCATCGATCCGCAAGCCGTCCTCGGTCACAACCCTGAGCTGCAGGAAATGATCACGGCCACCGGGGGCGACGCCCTCAAGCCGTAAGCGCCAGCCATCACCCGCGAAGGGGGGGGTGTTGAGCTCAATCACCGTGCCGTCATCGAGCGTCAGTTCCACCAGAGTCCCCTGAAGGGCCTGATCAGGGGTGAGATGAACCACCGATTCAAGATCCTCCACAGCACGCACGGGCGGCGGTGGAGGCGGTGCCGACACCGGAGGCTCACTGCTTCTGGCGTCATCCCCCCTGAAGGGTGGATCGGGTTCCACGTCGGGCTCAGCCGCTGGTCGGCCTGTTCCCACTCCGAAAATCACATCGAGGTAATCCTCGAAATCGGGAAAGCCCTGGGCAAAGGGATCGGCGATGTTCGCCGTTGAACCAGCGCCGCGCTGCCAGGCATCGCGACGGCGCGGATCGCTGAGCACCGCATAGGCCTCATTGACCAATTTGAAGCGCTCCTCAGCAACGGGATCATTGCTGTTGAGGTCGGGATGCCAACGGCGTGCTTCCCGGCGAAAAGCTCGTTTCAGCTGCTGATCCGTGCAGTCGGGATCGACCCCCAGCAGAGACCAGTAATCAGGCTCAGCGGTAGATGTCATCGTCCCAAGGTGCAGGTTCACGGCGGCTCAAACCGCGGCCGCGTTCACCCGGACGGCTGGGGGGACCCCACGGGTCGTCATCCCAGTCATCGGCAAACAACTCGTCCTTCAGGGACCCAAGGGTGTTGCGAATCCCCTGAAGCGGACTGCCGTCGGTCTGACGTTCCGCTGAAAGTCGACGGTTTAGCCCAAAGAGGGCCTCCTCCAGACCACTCACGCAGAGATCCAGCTCCTGGAGGTCGTCGTTGGCGAGGCAGTCCTGCACATCGCGCATGGCCATTTCAACGGCCCGTTGCTGCCGTTCAGCGCCATAGGGCCCCAGCTCAAGCGACGCGTCCCGCAGCCGCCGTTCCGCCTGGGCAAGCAAGGTCTGGGCACGGTTGCGTCGTTCGATCTGATTGCGTTTGCGCCGGTCCTCATCAGCCCGGGCCTCGGCCTCCGCCAGCAGAGCGGTCACATCCTCCTCGTTGAGATTCGACCCACCCTGAATCGACACCGACTGTTTGCGACCCGTCGTGCGGTCGGTGGCGCTGACCTGAAGCAGACCATTGGCATCGATATCGAAGGCAACCTGCACCTGAGGCACCCCCCGGGGGGCCGGTGGAATCCCGGATAGACGAAAGCGGCCGAGGGATTTGTTGTCCGATGCCATCTGGCGCTCCCCTTGCCAGACGTGAATTTCCACAGACGACTGATTGGCTTCTGAGGTGCTGAACACATCGGACTGACGAACCGGGATCGGGGTGTTGCGTGGGATCAGCACCTTCATCAACCCACCGATCGTCTCAAGTCCAAGCGAGAGAGGGGTGACGTCGTTGAGCAGCAGGTCCCGGAGTTCACCGGTGAGGATCCCCGCCTGAACGGCGGCACCGATCGCCACCACCTCATCGGGATTCACCGATTGGCAGGGATCGATCGGCACCAGGGTGCGCACCAGTTGCTGCACCATCGGCATTCGTGTGGCTCCGCCCACCAGCACGACGTCATCAATGTCGTCCGCCGACCAACCGGAGTCACGCAGGGCCGCCTGAACAGGACTCAGCAAACGGTCCAGCAGATCAGGGCAGAGGCCCTCGAAAGTGGCGCGGTCCAACCGGGTTTCAATGTGCAGCGGACCATCGCTGCCAGTGGCGATGAACGGCAGCGAAATCGGGGTACTCAGCACGCCGGAGAGTTCCTGCTTCGCTTTTTCAGCGGCTTCCGTCAACCGTTGGAGGGCCTGACGATCTCGCCGCAGATCAACTTTGTGCTCCTTTTCAAAGGCATCGGCCAGCCAGTTGACGATGCGTTGATCGAAGTCGTTGCCGCCGAGCTGGGTGTCACCGTTCGTCGCCTTGACGTCAAAAACCCCGTTGGCGATTCGCAACAGCGACACGTCAAAGGTGCCTCCGCCCAAGTCGAAGACAAGCACGCGCTTCACGGCGCTGCGATCAAATCCGTAGGCCAGAGCTGCAGCGGTGGGCTCATTGAGGATGCGCTCAACGGAAATGCCCGCCAACCGGCCGGCATCGCGGGTGGCCTGACGTTGCGCATCATTGAAGTAAGCCGGAACGGTCACAACCGCCGCTTCCACCGGTTCACCCAGGTAGGTGGACGCATCGTCGACAAGCTTCCGGATGATGCTGGCGACAAGCTCTTCTGGGGCGTACTCCCGCTCCGTCACCGGGCACGGGACGCGAACCTGGCCCTGGTCATTGGCCCGGACCGTGTAGGGCACCGAGAGGCTGCTGTCCTCCAGTTCATCCCAGTCCCGACCGACGAACCGCTTCAGGTTGGAGAAGGTGTTGCGGGGGCTGAGCACAAGTTGGCGCCTGGCCAGCTGCCCCACGAGCAGTTCCTGATCCTTGGTGTAACCGACAACGGATGGGGTGGTTCGACCGCCCTCGGCATTAGCGATGACATGGGGACGCCCCGCCTCCAACACAGCGACAACCGAATTGGTGGTCCCCAGATCGATTCCGACGATCCGCCCCATATCCCTTAAAACTTGATCTCCACGCTAACGGCAGGTTCCAACCTGCTCCAGCCCCCGATTAAGCCGTTCTTAATCCCGGTAAGCGGGTCGGGACATACGTTGTACAGGCGCGCCGTTGGATGAATGTCCGACCCGGACAGTCGATACCTACTCCGAAGCCGTCCGCCAGCGGAAAAGTTGGTGGACAGCAGCTTCAGAACTCTCGCCATCGCCATGGCCTCTGTGGTGGCGATCGTTCTCTTCTCCATCCTGATTGTCGTTTTCCAGGGAAGCCTGGAATCAATGGCCCGCTATGGCTGGCAGTTTCTGGTCACCTCGGATTGGAACCCGGTGGACGACCAATACGGGGCCGGCGCAGCCATCTACGGCACCTTGATCACATCGCTGCTTGCTCTGTTGATCGCGGTTCCGCTGGGAGTCGGCACCGCCATTTTCATCACTGAAAACATCATTCCCAGGCGGATCCGCAGTGTGATCGGCTTGATGGTGGAACTGCTGGCGGCGATTCCGTCAGTGGTGCTTGGCCTGTGGGCCATCTTTGTGATGGAACCGTTCATCCGTCCGGGGCTTGAGCTTCTCTACGAGCTCTTCAATTGGTTCCCTCTGTTCAGCACACCGCCAATGGGTCCAGGCACCATTCCTGCGGTTTTGATCCTGGTGGTGATGATCCTGCCGATCATCACGGCCATCTCCCGCGATTGCCTGAATCAGGTGCCGACGCAACTCCGCCAAGCGGCCTATGGCGTTGGCACAACCCGTTGGGGCGCCATCATCCATGTGATTCTCCCGGCAGCGATTTCCGGAATCATTGGCGGCGTGATGCTGGCGTTGGGGCGGGCCATGGGAGAGACCATGGCCGTGACCATGATCATCGGCAATTCCAACAACTTCAGCCTGTCCCTTTTGGCACCGGGAAACACCATCGCAGCGATGCTTGCTAATCAGTTTGGTGAAGCGGATGGCTCCCAGGTGTCATCGCTGATGTATGCAGCATTTGTACTGATCATCATGACCTTGTGCGTGAATATCTTTGCCCAGTGGATTGTGAAACGATTGAGCCTGAAGTATTGACATGACTCAGACGCTCATCCACAAGCAATCCGAGGCAGCTCCTGATCTCAGATACAAGCCGTTTCTGCGCAGAAACATCGGTAGTCGCGTGCTCACATTGGTGGCGGCACTGTTTTCGGCCATCGCTGTTCTCCCGCTGATCCTCGTGCTGGGTTACGTCCTGGTGCAGGGAGGCAGCAAGATCAGTCTGGCCCTGCTCACAGAACTTCCACCCCCACCGGGTCTCGAGGGAGGCGGCATCGCCAATGCCATCGTTGGAACTCTTGTGGTGACGGCTATCGCCGGCTTGATTGCCGTACCGGTGGGAGTTGGCGGCGGCATCTTTCTAGCCGAATATTCCAGGTCGGGATGGTTCGCTCAGTTCATTCGCTTCGGCACCAATGTGCTGGCTGGCGTTCCATCGATCATCGCCGGTGTGTTCATTTACGGAACCATCGTCACCAGTCGAATCCTGTTCGGAAATGCTTACAGCGCCGTCGCCGGTGGCATGGCCTTGGCAGTACTGATGCTACCCACGGTGATTAAAACAACTGACGAAGGCCTAAAACTTGTTTCCGATGACCTTCGTCGTGCTGCCCTGGGAGTGGGTGCGTCCAGATTTGTCACGATTGTGAGAATCACACTGCCCGCCGCCTTCACACCCATTGCCACTGGCGTGGTGCTTTCCATTGCAAGAGCTGCAGGGGAAACAGCTCCCCTGATTTTCACAGCCCTGTTCTCACCATTCTGGTCTGATCTGCTCACACCCGAAGGCATTTTTGCTCCAATCGCCACCCTCTCGGTGATGATCTACAACTTCGCAATCATGCCCTATGAATTCCACAATGAGTTGGCGTGGGCGGCATCATTTGTACTTGTAGTGATGATTCTTACGCTCAATCTTCTATCACGCTGGCTGGCGCGGATAGCAGCCAAATAAACCACCCTTCTCCTTGAAGCAATGACCACAACACCCCAAGCCAAAGAGCCTGATCTCAATAGCACTGATACAGCCCTTTCGCTGCAGAACGTCACGATCAGCTACGGCAATTTTGAAGCCGTTAAAAACGTCTATTGCGAGATTCCGCGAGGCAAGGTCACAGCCTTTATCGGCCCATCCGGTTGTGGGAAATCCACCGTGCTTCGTTCATTGAATCGGATGAACGATCTGATCGATGGATGCTCGCTGAAGGGAAGCATCTTGTTTGGGGAGGTTGATCTCTACGGATCCAAGATTGATCCCGTGGAAGTGCGCCGACGGATTGGAATGGTCTTCCAACAACCCAACCCATTCCCGAAAAGCATCTACGAAAACATTGCCTTCGGTGCTCGAATCAATGGATACACCGGAGATATGGATGAACTCGTTGAACAGTCCCTGCGTCAGGCTGCGGTTTGGGATGAATGCAAGGACAAGCTGAATGAGAGCGGATGCTCCCTGTCCGGTGGACAGCAGCAGCGCCTTTGCATCGCCCGCACGATCGCAATCCAACCCGAAGTGATCCTGATGGATGAACCGTGTTCAGCCCTGGATCCCATCTCCACCTTGAAAATCGAAGAAACGATGCATGAGCTCAAAAAGAGCTTCACCATCGTGATCGTCACCCACAACATGCAGCAGGCCGTCCGCGTCAGTGACATGACCGCCTTCTTCAACGCTGAAGCCATCGAAGGCGGAACCGGGAAGGTGGGTTACCTCGTGGAATTCAACGACACCGACAAGATCTTCAACGCCCCCCAACAGCAGGCCACCCAGGACTACGTCGCCGGTCGCTTCGGCTGAACGCTCGGCTGCGGCCACAAATGGGCAAAAAAAATCCGGCCCTTTAGGACCGGAGAAGCGGAGAGCGAGGGATTCGAACCCTCGATAGAGTTGCCCCTATACAGCATTTCCAGTGCTGCGCCTTCGACCACTCGGCCAGCTCTCCACCGGCTAAATGGGGCAGGTGAGAATGTAGCAGGGCACTGCCAGCAGACCTTTATGCGTCCCAGCCACAGGATCACCATTCACTGGCGCCAGGAGGGTCGCACCATTACCCACGACGTCCCTGAAGGGGAGTACATCCTGCACAGCTTCGAAGAGCAGGGAGACCCACTTCCCTTCTCCTGCAGAAATGGATGCTGCACCGAATGCGCGGTTCGGGTAAAGAGCGGGACCCTCGACCAGCGCGAAGCCATGGGTCTCTCGCGGGAACTGAGAGACAAGGGCTATGGCCTTCTCTGCGTGGCCCGCGCCGTTGGCCCCCTGGCAGCAGAAACCCAGGATGAAGATGAGGTGTATGAGCTCCAGTTCGGGCGCCACTTCGGCAAAGGACGCGTCACCGCAAGGATTCCGATCGAGGAGGAGTGAGCATGCGGGAGTCGATCTGTAGTCAGGCCGCCCGCGACGGTGGACTCAGCGCCAACGATCTTGAGCGTCTTCTGGCCGTGGCCCGTTCGGCGGCTGATGCCGGCGGCCAGGAACTGATGCGCCATTACGGGCGCCTGGCGTCCATCGAAAGCAAAGGCCGCATCGGCGATCTCGTCACCAATGCCGACGTTGCGGCAGAACGCATCGTTCTGGACATGCTTGCGGAGCAGACCCCAGAGATCGCGGTGCTGGCGGAGGAAAGCGGGGCGGCTGGACAGCAGGACGGCCTGAGGTGGTGTGTGGACCCCCTTGATGGCACAACAAATTTCGCCCACGGCTACCCCTTCTTTGCCACCTCGATCGGGCTCACCCTGGGCCAGCAACCCATTCTCGGTGCCATCGCCGTGCCCTTCCTCAGCGAGATGTACTGGGGGGCACCGGGGATCGGGGTGTTCTGCAACAACACACCGCTGCACGTGAGCAGCTGTGAACGGCTCGAGGACTCCCTGCTCGTGACCGGATTCGCCTACGACCGGCACACCCGTCTCGACAACAACTACGCCGAGTTCTGCTGGTTCACCCACCGAACCCATGGGGTGCGCCGCGGCGGCGCAGCAGCTGTGGATCTGGCGTTCGTGGCCGCTGGCCGCCAGGACGGCTACTGGGAAAGGGGCCTTTCTCCCTGGGATCTGGCCGCAGGCGTGGCCCTGGTGGATCTGGCGGGAGGGACCGTCACGGGGTATCGGAATGAGCCCTTCGACCTCTCCAGCGGACGGGTCGTTGCCGCAGGAGCAAGCCTGCATGCCGCGATCATCGATGGGTTGTCCCAGGTGAAGCCGCTGCCAGGGGCCGCCTTCGGTGCCCCCGAGGTCACGGCCATGGGATCCTGAGGCGTGGCCGAGAGGACGTGAGATGGCGCTGCAACCTGCAGCTGGCGCAAAGGATCTGAATCCACGTCAGGTGGAGACCAATCGACAACTGACGGAACGTCTGGCGTCGGTCTACCGCCTCTGGGGTTACGACGAAGTGTCGCCACCCCGGGTGGAACGCCTCGCCACGTTGATGGCCGGGGGTGCCATCGACAGTTCAGACATCGTTCGTCTCGTTGCGGATGATCCGCTCGGGCTGCGGCCGGAGATGACGGCATCGATCGCCAGGGCCGCCTGCACCCGATTCGCCGATCGCCAAAGGCCACTGCGGCTTTGGGCCTCCGGCACGGTGTTCCGCACCCGTTCCGCGGATGAAGGAGGCCAGTGCATTGAAGAGAACCTGCAGAGCGGCGTTGAACTGTTCGGCGTCAACGGCAGTGAGGCGGAGATGGAACTGCTCAGCCTGTTGATGGCTGCCGTTCAGACCCTTGGTCTGCAGACCAGTCAGAAACCAAGGCTGTTGCTGGGCCATACCGCCCTGATGGATCTGATTCTCCGTCCGTTCAGCGGTGCGATGCGCGATCAGATCCGCACGGCCTTGATCGATTTCGACCGTCTGGCCATTGAGGCCTTCGAGCTTGCCGAAGACGAGAAGACCAGGCTTCTTTCCCTCCTGGACTGCCGCGGAATCCCCGAACAGGTGCTGACGCAGCTCGCCAGTCAATGTGGGGAACAGCCGGTCTTCGATGAGCTGCGGCGGCTCTGCAACCATCTCTCAACGGCGGCGCAGGATCAAGCGGTGACGATTCAACTCGACCCGACCTTCCAGCCCCATTTCGAGCTGTACACCGGCCTGGTGTTCCAGCTGGTCTGTGATGGCCGCAGTTCACCGGTGGTGATTGCCCGCGGCGGCCGCTATGACGATCTGGTGCGGCGTTGCGGCGCGACGGATGACCGGGCCTATGGCGCTGGATTCAGCCTGGCGATCGACCCGATCCGTGAACTGATCTCGGAGTCCGAGGGCGCCGAACAGCAGGAGGCCGATGTTCTCGTGGCCTTTTCAGCCGCCTCCAGCCTGGAATCAGCCATGGACCGTCAGCGGAGCTGGCATCAGCAAGGCCGCACGGCCCTGATGGCCCTTGAACCCCTGGCGTCCAGGGAGGTGGCCGAACATCTGGCGAAGGCTCAGGGTGACATGCAGCTGGATTGGGTCGATCCTTAGGATCCGGAAGATCAGCAGGTCATCCATGGCTCATTCCATCGTCACTGACGTTTGCGAGGGCATCGCTGACTGCGTGGATGCCTGCCCCGTGGCCTGCATTGACCAGGGCAATGGAAAGAACAAGAAAGGCACCGACTTCTATTGGATCAATTTCGATACCTGCATCGATTGCGGTATTTGCCTGCAGGTGTGTCCCGTTGAAGGGGCGATCGTTGCTGAAGAGCGTCCTGACCTCCAGAAGACGCCCTGAACAGGCAATCAGCGCCGGGTCCAGAACCCGAAATAGGTACGGAGAACCCCCTGAACACCCCGTTGAGTCGGAGTGAAACCTGTCTCTAGTGTCTGGTTTTTCTCAGGAAAGGAATGGCGGTGCTGGAGGAACAGGGTCAGATTCAGATCCACACCGAAAACATCTTCCCGATCATCAAGAAGGCCGTCTATTCCGGCCATGAGGTGTTTCTCCGGGAGCTGGTCAGCAATGGCGTGGATGCCATCAGCAAGCGCCGCATGGCGGCCATGGCCGGCGATTGCAGCGAAGGGGATGACGGAACCATCCGGATCACGGTGGATCGGGAGGCCAAGACCGTCACCATCAGCGACAACGGCATCGGGATGACGGCCGATGAGGTGAAGCGCTACATAAACCAGGTGGCCTTCTCCAGTGCCGAGGACTTCCTGGAGAAATACAAGCAAGAAAACGACGCCATCATTGGCCACTTCGGCCTGGGCTTTTACTCCAGCTTCATGGTGGCTAAGCGGGTTGAGCTGCTGACCCGTTCAGCCCGACCCGATGCTGAAGCCGTGCGCTGGAGCTGTGATGGCTCCCCGAACTTCAGCCTCAGCGCCGCCGAGAAAGAGCAACCCGGCACAGACGTGATCCTTCATCTGATGGAGGACGAGCTCGAATATCTCGAACCGGCACGGATCCGGACCCTGATTAACACCTACTGCGACTTCATGGCAGTACCGGTACAACTCGAGGGTGAAACCATCAACAAGATGGATGCTCCCTGGCGCAAAAGCGCCAGAGATCTCACTGATCAGGACTACATCGATCTCTACCACTACCTGTATCCCTTCCAGGGCGATCCCCTGCTTTGGGTTCACCTCAACACCGACTACCCGTACAACCTTCAGGGCATTCTCTTCTTCCCCAAGCAGACGGGTCGTGCCGACTGGGAGAAGGGTGAAATCAAGCTGTACTGCAACCAGGTGTTCGTCAGCGATTCGATCAAGGAGGTGGTGCCGCGCTACCTGCTGCCCTTGCGTGGCGTGATCGACTCGCCCGACATACCCTTGAATGTGAGTCGCAGTGCTCTGCAGACCGACCGACGCGTTCGCTCGATCGGCAATTTTGTCGCCAAAAAAGTGTCCGACCGGCTGCGGAACCTGAAAAAGGAAGATCCCAAGGCCTACGCCGAAGCCTGGGATGCCCTGGCACCCTTCGTGAAGATCGGCGCCATGGAAGACGAGAAATTCGCCGAGCAAGTGTCCGAATTAATCCTGTTCGCCACCACCGCTTCCGCTGGGGAAGGCGACGATGCTGACCCGATCGCCTGCGATGGCCGTGCCTTCACCACCCTTGAGGGATACCGCAGCCGACTGGTCGCAGATCAGAACAAACGCGTGCTGTACAGCACCGATGATGTTGCCCAGGCCGGTGCGCTCAACCTCTGGACCTCCCAGGGCGCGGAGGTGCTGAAACTGGAAACGGTGATCGACACCCAGTTCATCCCCTGGCTTGAGCATCGCCACGAGGAGCTCACGTTCCAGCGCGTCGACTCGGAACTGGACGAGAGCCTGAAGGACAACGACGCCGAACTCACCGATCAGGACGGCACCACGGAGTCAGACCGGCTGCGTGATCTGATCAAGGAGGCCCTGGCCAACGACAAGGTGACCGTTCAGGTGCAGGCCCTAAAAGCGGAAGGTGCACCTCCGGCGATGATTCTTCTGCCGGAACAGATGCGACGGCTGAACGACATGGGCGCCTTGATGGAACAACGCCTACCGGGACTTCCCGAGCATCATGTTCTTCTGGTGAACCGGCGCCATCCCCTGGTGGAGGGGATGCTCAAGTTGCGAGCCGGTGGGGTGCTCGTTGGAGCAGCGGAAGCCTCGCCAACCGCCAACCTGGCCGAGGATGTGGCACGCCACCTTTATGACATGGCGCGGCTTGGAGTCGGCGGGCTTGAGCCCAATGAACTTGCCGGTTTCCAGACCCGGAGTGCCGAATTAATGGGGTCCCTGATGCAAAGAGGCCTCTGAGCTGAAGACCTTTTGGTAAATTGGTTGTTTGGAACTGGTTTCTTAGTTCCGAACAACCTCTCAGTAGAAGGACATCGTCATGTCACGGGTGTGTCAGCTCACCGGTACTCGCGCCAACAACGGCATGGCCGTGAGCCATTCCCACATCCGCACCAAGAAGCTGCAGCAGGCCAACCTGCAACAGCGCCGCCTCTGGTGGGCTGAAGGCAACCGCTGGGTCAAGCTGCGTGTCACCACCCGCGCTCTGAAAACCATCCAGAAGAAAGGGCTGGGCGCCTATGCCAAGTCCCTGGGCATTAACCTGGCCAAGATCTGAGATCTTGAACGGGTGAATCGGCGGGAATTACTCATCAAATCCGGCCTATTTCTTGCAGCTCTGACGCTTACACCCTCGCGGGCTTCGGCTCTCGGGGGTGTTGTTTTGGAAACGGGCACCACCGTGCCCGATTTTGATCTGCCCGGTTCGAGCCAATCCGAACCCGATCGGAACCAATGGAGCAGCCGTGATCTGCGCGGTCGCTGGCTGGCGGTTTATTTCTACCCAAGAGATTTCACGGGTGGTTGCACCATCGAAGCCAGGGGCTTTGAAAGCCTCCACGCCGACTTCCTTCAGGCCGGTGCGGAAGTCATCGGCATCAGCGCCGACAGCGTCGACGACCACGAATCATTCTGTGAAAGCGAAGGGCTGAGCTTTCCTCTTCTTTCCGATCCCGACGGCACCGTCAGCAAGGCCTACGGCTCCTGGATGGCTCCCTACTCTTTGCGCCATACCTTCCTGATCGATCCCGACGGGGTTCTGCGTGCGCGCTGGGTGGCGGTTCGACCGAACGGTCACGCCAGGGAGGTGCTGGATTCATTGACGTCATTTCAGAACAAAACCTCCATTTGACAAAAAAGAGCTTTTGCTGAATGGTGGACCGAACGAAGCGTCGTTCCAATAAATGGGTGCGGGTCAAAGTTCTTTCATAATCCTCTACCACCGCACACCTTTTGACGAATCAAAAGACAACAACGGAGCAAGAATTTGGGTCGACCAGAAAAGTCCCAATGGAATAATTCCAACACTGCGTAATTTATTTCGCAGCTGTGAAAAAGGAACATGGATTGCCTGGAGACGTGTAGACGAAAAGTCAAACGAGGGAACTGAGCGGATTGACATGGTCAATCCATCCCCCTTCACTCTTTGCAGGATTCCTCTGGAAGATGAGCAGATCTCCAGCTTTTATCACATCACATCCAAGGAGTGCTTCTGGCCGATTCTGCACACTTTCCCTACCTACTTCAATGTCAACAATGCCAATTGGCAGATTTTTGAAGAGGTCAACAAACAGTTCGCCATGGCAGCATGTGCCGAGGCTGCTGAGGGTGCAACCGTATGGGTGCATGATTACAACCTCTGGTTGGCCCCCGGTTACATCCGGACTGAACGTCCCGACCTGAAGATTGCCTTTTTCCATCACACTCCCTTCCCGGGGAATGATGTTTTCGCCATCCTTCCTTGGCGCGAGCAGATTCTTGAAAGCTTGCTCTGTTGTGATGTCGTTGGGTTCCATATTCCGCGTTACACCGAGAATTTCGCCCGTGCTGCTAGCACCTTGGTGGGTGCCAAACGCGGACCAAAAGTCCCCGTCGACAAGAAATTCATCGAAGTGGGCACCGCCCTTTCCGAAGGAACGGTGACCAGTCACCTTGAGCACAACGGCCGCACCATCCAGCTGCTCAGCTCACCAGTGGGTACATCTCCTGATCTAATTCAGGAATTGTGCTGGAGCCCATCTGTAGAAAGCCATGGTGAATTGATTGTTCAAGACACAAAAAAGGGGCGAAAACTGATCCTCTCCGCCAGTCGAGTGGATTACACAAAGGGAAACGAAGAGCTGCTGCTTGCCTTTGAACGCCTGCTCGAACGACGCAAGGATTTGCATGGACAAGTTGTGCTGATGCTTGCCTGTGTGGCCGCTGCCAGTGGCATGAAAATCTACGAAGACACGCAACGTTCGATTGAAGAAATGGCGGGGCGAATCAACGGTCGCTTCAGCCAGATCGATTGGGTCCCCATTCGCTTTTCCACCCGCCGGATCCCCTACGACGAAATGATCGCCTGGTTCTGTCAGGCGGACGTCTGCTGGATCACACCGCTACGGGATGGCCTCAATCTGGTGGCCAAGGAATACGCCGCTGCTCGGCGAAACCGGGGTGGTGTACTTGTTCTCTCGGAATTCACCGGAGCCTCGGTGGTGCTAGATGGTGCCGTTCTGACCAACCCTTATTCGAATCGCCGCATGGACGAAGCGATCGAATCGGCGCTCGAAATGGACGAGGACGAACAACGCGATCGAATGAGTCGTATGACCGATGCCGTTGAGAGTTACACCGTTCGCGACTGGGCCGATGAGCAGATGTCTGGTCTGTCGCCCTCCAAGCCCCAATGAAGCTGCGCCGTTGGCTCGCAAGCGGTGCTTTAGCGCTGGTGATGCTCCTCGGCTGCCTGGTTGGTTCAGCCTCCTTTCGGGCGGAAGAGGTGAGCATCCTCATGCCCTCCTCCTTCACCGATGCCAGTGCTGACTTGGTGAAGGCCTTCAACCGCGAACATCGCGGGCGGATTCATCTGAAGCTGATCCGGGGACCGTTGACCACGGAATCCATTTCAGACCTGGCGATCAGCAGCCTCCTCCTTGGGGATGCGCCCTTCGACGCGCTGCTGATGGATGTCACCTGGCTGCCGAAATATGCCGCTGCCGGATGGCTGGAACCACTGGATCCCTGGTTTGATCAAGGCGACCAGGAGCAGCTGGTGCAAGGGGCACGATTGGGCAATGACTACGACGGCCATCTCTACCGCTGGCCCCTGGTGGCCGATGTGGGACTGCTTTATTGGCGGACGGATCTGATGGATGAGCCACCGACAACACCCGATGAATTGGTGGCCGTAGCCGGAAACCTGGTTCAATCCAAGGCCGTTGCCAATGGTTTTGTCTGGCAGGGGCGTCAGTACGAAGGGCTGAGCTGCGACTTCCTTGAGGTGCTGCAGGGCTTTGGGGGGGACTGGATGGACACAGCCACCAACACCATGCAGCTGGATACCCCTGAGGCGAAGGGTGCGGCGGCCTGGTTGAACGATCTGATCCAAGAAGGCATCAGCCCCTATTCCGTCACCAATTACGCCGAAGCCGAGTCGCTTCAGGCCTTCAAAGCCGGCGATGCCGCCTTTATGCGCAACTGGCCCTACGCCTGGGCTGAACTGCAGAAGGACGACAGCAACGTGAAAGGCAAGGTGGGCATCAGCCTGATGGTGGCGCAACCGGGCGAACGTCCCGGAGCAACCCTCGGCAGCTGGGGGCTGAGCCTTATGCGGCAATCGCAGCATCAGGAGGCGGCCGTGGCAGCGATTCGTTACCTCACCAGCGAAGCCTCCCAGCGGGCCCGCTTTCTGAACAACGGCTACAGCCCCATTCAGGCGGATCTGTTCAGTGACCCGGAGATGTTGAAGAGTTCCCCCGTGCTGCCGGAGCTGCTGGAGGCTTTGAACCATGCGGTGGTTCGTCCGCCGACACCTCTCTACGCCCAACTCAGCGATGTGGTGCAGCGGGAACTCAATGGTTTGTTCACAGATGACGGATCGGCCGATGACGCCATGGCGACCAGTCAACAGCGAAGTCAAACCCTTCTTCGTGCTGCGGGAGCGAAAGCATGACAGTGCTCCTGGCTGTTCCAGCCCTCTTGCTCATCGCCGTTGTCTTCGGCTGGCCGATGCTCCGCTATGCCTGGCTGAGCTTCCACGCTGATTCGGTCCTCACCGGCCTGGAACCGGTGGCCAATGGCGGAGCCAACTGGGTGCGACTGGCGGTTGATCAGCGGTTCTGGCTCGATGCCGGTCAGACCGCGCGTTTCGCCCTGATCTCAGTTGGCCTGGAGTTGCTGTTGGCGCTGGCCATCGCACTCCTTCTGAATCAGCGCTGGCGCGGCAGAGGCGCCGTTCGCGCCCTGACCCTGCTGCCCTGGGCCCTCCCCACAACAATGATGGCGCTGGGCTGGCGCTGGATCTTCAACACCCCCTATGGACCTATCGAAGTGTTGGCGCGAAGCCTTGGCCTGGGCTCCCTGGATCTGTTGTCCACCCCATCCATCACCTGGCTGGTGACCGTTTTCGCGGATGTCTGGAAGACAACCCCCTTCATCACACTGATCCTGCTGGCAGGGCTCCAAAGCATTCCCGACGATCTCTACAGCGCTTTCCGTCTCGAGGGTGGAACCCCCCTGCAGGCCCTGCGCCGCGTCACCTTGCCGCTGCTGCTGCCCTACATCCTGCTGAGCCTTCTGTTCCGGTTGGCGCAGGCCTTCGGGGTGTTTGATCTGGTGCAGGTGCTCACCGGTGGCGGTCCAGCCGGCAGCACCGAAAGCATTGCCCTCTATGCCTATCTCAACGGCATGCGCTTTCTTGATTTCGGCTACAGCGCCACGGTGATGCTGGCGGGATTCCTGCTGCTCACCGCACTGATCATCGTGGGAACCCTGGTGCTCAAGAGCTTCGGTGTGTTGAGGCCTCTGGATCGATGACGCGACGTTCCATCTGGATTGCGCTGCTGCTGGTCTGGTCACTCGGACCGATGCTCTGGCAACTGGTGAGTTCATTCACCACCGCCGATGCCTTGGTAAGTGACCAACTGAGCTTCTGGAACCGCTGGACGCTGAACAACTACCGGGATCTGCTCGGTACCGATCCGCCGTTCTGGCGTTACCTGTTCAACAGCAGCCTGGTGGCTTCGCTCACAACGCTGCTCACTTTGGTGCTGGCCATACCAGCCGCCTACGGACTGGCCAAGCTCCCTGATCGTTGGAAGGGAAGCATCCGGGCCGCCGTGGTGGGAGCCGCCCTGTTTCCCTATGTGCTCCTGTTCCTTGCGCTGCTCGAACTGGCCCGCACGTTCTCGCTGGGCAACAACCTGATCTCGATTTCGATTCCCTACAGCGCTCTGTCGATGCCGCTGGCCCTGCTGCTGCTCACCGCAGCTTTTGAAGCACTCCCCAACGATCTCGAGGATGCCGCGAAGCTGGAGGGTCTGTCGCTGTGGCAGCGGCTGCGCTGGGTGCTGCTTCCCTTGATTGCGCCGGCCTCCGCCAGCACGGCGATCCTGGTGTTCCTGTTCGCCTGGAACGAGTACCCCGTTGCCCTCACCTGGCTGAGCCGCAGCGATCTACTCACATTGCCGGTGGCGATGGCCCGGATTGCGGGATCATCCACCTACTCGGTCCCCTATGGCACCTACGCGGCAGCCACCGTGCTCGGTGCCATTCCTCTTCTGGTGCTGGTGCTGGTGTTCCAGCGCCAGATCGTCAGTGGACTCACCAACGGAGCCATCAAGGGATGACACTGCAACTTCGCGCCATCAACAAGAGCTTTGGCGAGCGCCAGGTTCTCAACCATCTCGACCTCGACGTGGCTGACGGGGAATGCGTCGCTCTGCTCGGGGCCAGTGGCTGCGGGAAAAGCACAGCCTTGCGTCTGATCGCCGGGCTCGACCATCCTGATCAAGGGTCCATTCGCATCAACGGTGCCGAGATGCTTGAGGTCCCCGCAGAACGGCGCCGGGTGGGGATGGTGTTTCAAAGCTATGCCCTGTTCCCCCATCTCAATGTGTGGGAGAACCTTGAACTGGGGCTGCGGATGCGGGGCGGCACCCCCAGCGGCCGCGAAGAACGGATCAGCAGCGTCCTGGAGGTGCTGCAGCTCAGTGAGCAGGCACGGCAACGGCCATCACAACTCTCCGGTGGACAGCGCCAAAGGGTTGCCCTGGCCCGAGCGCTGCTGCGGGATCCACTGGTTTATCTGCTGGATGAGCCGATGAGCAATCTGGATGCACAGCTGCGCGAAGACCTGCGTCCCCAGTTGCGCCGGCTGATGATCGGAGGCGACCAGCCGGTGGTCTACGTCACCCATGACCAGCAAGAGGCAATGGCCTTGGCGGATCGCATCGCCGTGATGCGCCAGGGGAGCATCGAACAGATCGGAACACCCCGCGAGCTTTACCTGCAGCCGGCGAGCACCTACGTCGCTCAGTTCATCGGCCGCCCTCAGATGAATCTCTTGCCACCCAAGAACGGCGTGATCATTGGCATCCGGCCGGAAGACCTGCGACTCGATCCCAATGGCTTGCCCTGCACGATCCTCAGCCGGGAATGGTTCGGAGCGAATCAAATGTTGCTGGTGCGCTGTGATCGCGGCGATCTGCGGTTGGTCTGCTCTGGAGAAACAGCGATAGATGCTGAGCCGCGGATCAGTTGGCCCGCCACCTGCGAGCACCGCTTCGATGCCGTCACCGGACGTCGGCTGCCTCTCGGTTGAGAAGATCGCTGTGGGCCGATGCCTGGCGACGCAATTGTTCGGTTTGATCCGGATCCGCCGGACGATCCACTTCGGCGCGCCAAACATTCAGCAAGTCATCCACAGACGGCAGGGAGGTCAATGGGGTGCAAGGCACAGACGCCATGGCGGCGGCGGCCTCCACCTTCGGGTCGTAACTCAGAGCAGCCATCGGACTGTTGGCCAGACGGGCCAGGATCAGGGCGTGCAATCGCATTGGCAGCACCAGGCGCGCCCGCTGCACCAGATCGGAGACTGACTCCAGCGACTGGGGCACCAGGGTTGAGCTGCGCTTGATCAGACGCTCTGGCAGGAGAACTTCATAGTTCAGCTGCTGCAGCAAAGGGGCGTCCTGATGTTCATGGAACGCCAACCAGATCACCGGGGCTTCCAACTCGGCACTGAGCAGATCCAAAGCCCCCGTCAAGCGACGCCAGCCAGAACGATCCAGAAGCGGTGTCGGCCGCCAGCTCAGCACGATGGCGTCGCCACCAATCCATGGGCGGGCCGGCATCTGCCAGACCGGATCCGCAGCCAGCACCATCGGCAGCGATGGGGCCCAGTGACGGGCCAGATCAAAGGAACGTTGATCCCTCCAGCTCGCCGCCTTGCAGAACGGCAGCACCGTGCTGACCAACACCCGACTGATCCGACGCTGCAATGGCCCAAGGCCCTGTCCCCAGAGCACCACTTCAGCACCCCCGATGCGGGCAACCGTCATCAGAAGCAGGTAGTAGATAAGGCTACTGAAGCTGGTGCTGTCCTGAAGAAGGCTTCCGCCACCAAGAACCAGAACATCCGCCCTCAGAGCGGCTCGAAAGCAGCGCAGCAAGGAGCGGCGGTTCACCGTCACGGCCGACGGAGCCAGGGCAAGAACCGGTGCTGGATCGTGAGCGGTGATCAGCAGCTGCTGCGACTGGGGAAGGGCTGACACCAGCACCTGAAGCAGCGCATCGTCCCCGAGATTGTGTTCTCCGTAGTAGCCGCAAAGCAGGACGACAGGTGCAGCGGGGCGGACCACGGGCAGCAGCCTGTTCACTCCAGGCATTATCAACTCATTCCTAGGATTCGGGGCATGCATGCGTTGTCGCTCGGAACCTGGTGGATCCACGTCGCCTCCGTGATCGAGTGGTGTGTGGCGATCGTGTTGATGCATCGGCGTGGTCTGCGCGGCATGGCCTGGGCCATGCTTCCGGCCCTTGTGAGTGCGATGGCCGCTTGCACCTGGCATCTGTTTGACAACAGCGACGCGCTACGTGGTCTGGTCAATCTCCAGGCCCTGTTCACCGTTATTGGCAACAGCACCCTGGCCTTGGCGGCCTGGCAGCTCCAACGACGCCGGCTGGTGGACGGAGTGGTCCATGAGCGTTGATCCCGCACCGCTGTTCGCGGCCTCGCTGATCCCCTATCTGCTGTTTCTGTACTGGCTCCGCAAGAGTGAGGCTCTTCCGCTGATGGCGGAACGGGGCTTTCAGCTCACACTTCTTTTTGTCGCCGTCACCATTGCAGCTGCGATTGCGGCCCTGCGCTGTTGCTCAGCAGAACTGGTGGAGATCGACTGGTTGCATGGCGGGGCCGAAGCGTTTCTCACCCTCAGCAACACGGTTCTGGTGATCGGACTTTTACTGCCAAAACCCAAAAAAGGGTGAACAACTCTTAAGAGACCCAGGCAAGGTGCCGGTATCACCGGAAGATGAGGTGTCGCTCATTGGCTCGAATGCTGACCCACCTTTTCGCGATCACTCCCGCCACCGTGTCCTGGTCTCCCAAGGTCGCCCTGGTGATGATCCTCTGCAATGTGGTTGCCATCATGGTCGGCAAGGCCACGATCAAGCATCCAAACGAAGGCGCTGCACTTCCTAACTCCACCTTCTTCGGTGGACTTGGACATGCCGCCATGCTCGGCACCACCAGCCTTGGCCACATCATCGGCATTGGAGCCATCCAAGGCCTGGCAGCCCGCGGCATTCTCTGAACCAAAGCCGTTCCGGAGAGGACTCTGACTCCTCTCCGGCGCCAAAAATGGATCAGAACAAGTACGGCAGCAGACGCAGACCGTATTGTTCGAAGTTGTAGTCAAACAACAGCTCAGAAAGAGCTGGGGCTTTTGCAGTAGCAGAAAGTCCATGGATCAATCGTTCGAGACGTTGATCCGCCCTGGGATTGCACAGCCCCCACCAGGTGCGCCGCGCCAGTCGGCCCGACACCGACCATCGCCAGCTCTGATTGATGTCGAGCTGCTGTCTGTAGCGACGAGCCATGGTGGCGGAATCGCCACGGATCCCTTCAGCAATCAATAGATCGGCCAGTTGATCGGCGCTGTCCATCGCATGGCGGATTCCCTCTCCCCCAAGCAGATTGGCGGAGCTTGCCGCATCCCCAACCGCTAACAGTGCACCGGTAGCCAACGGTTCGGAGCGGGTGATGCTGCTGGACAAGGGCCCGCCATGGCGATCCAGCACCGGGCAGGCGCTCAAGCCGCAGATGTGAATCATCCGCTGAAGGGGCCCCGCCAAACTGCGAGGGCTCGGACGATCCACGGGTGGAAGGTGACAGACACCCACCTTCAGCCTCTGCTCCTGCATGGGGAAGATCCAGCCGTAGCCATGGGGGATCCAGCGGGTCCCCAGGAAGAAACTGATCCGATCCCGCCAGGCTGCTGCTTGGCGGTCATCAGCCTGAACCAACCACTCAACGCCGATGCCCTCGAGCAGCGGATCCTCAGAATTGGGCTTGAGGCCTGCCTGCTGAAGCAGATCACGGCGTGCTCCCGTGGCGTCAATCAGCCAACGGGTGGACCGCAACGACGCTGAACCGCCGCGGCACTGCAGCTGCACCCTGGCCCCCTCCGCCGTAAGGCTCTGAAGGCCTACCCGACAGCCTTGAATCAACTCCACCCCATGGCGGCGCGCCTCCTTCCAGAGCCAGGAACGGAGCCGGCCGAAGTCGAGCACCACTCCCAGATCGTCGTCAGACCACCACTGATGAACGAGACCTGAGGGATCGTGCAACTGCCAGCCCTGCCAGGTTGCGGCAATGGCTTCATCCGGCAGACCAAGCCGACGAACAGCCTCCAGAGGCAGAGCACCGCTGGAATAGGCATGGCTTTCTGGATCCAGCAACCTATCCACCAGGGTGACCTCAGCACCCGCGAGGGCCAGTCGAATAGCCAGACGGGAACCGGAAGGCCCCGCTCCAACGATCAGAACCGACACAGATTCCTCAGCTTCAGGCCTGTAGAGCCTTGATCGACGCGGTGGATGGAAGATCACCAGCGTTCTTGCCGAAGCGCTCAAGGATGCGTTCAGCCATCTGTGAAGGGGTCAGGCCAAGAGCCTCCTTGCTCTGCTGCGGCGTGGCGTGATCGACCAGCTGATCGGGGATGCCGATGCGAAGCATCGACACGCTGATGTCCTGATCACTCAACGACTCCAGAACAGCAGCACCAAAGCCACCGGGCAGCGCTCCCTCCTCCATGGTGACCACGCGAGGGATGCGTCGCGCCAGAGGATGAATAAGAGCCTGATCCAGCGGCCTCAGGAAGCGGGCGTTGATCACGGTGGTCGAGAGTCCTGCTTCTTCCAGCAGAGTTGCTGTGGCAAGGGCCGGAGCCACCATCGAGCCGTAGGCAACGATCATCAGGTCATCGCCCTCGCGCAGCAGTTCACCGCGGCCGATAGGCAACGATTCCCACCCCTCTTCCATCAAGGGCACCCCTTCACCGGACCCACGGGGGATACGCAGGGCTGTTGGTCCGTCGTGATGAAGGCAGGTCACCAGCATCCTCTGGAGTTCAGCCTCATCCTTTGGCGCCATCACCGTGAAATTCGGAATGGCACGCATGTAGCTGATGTCGTACTGACCCTGGTGCGTGGGCCCATCGGCACCGACGATGCCGGCACGGTCCAGCACAAAGGTGACCGGCAGCTTCTGGATTCCCACATCGTGGATCAACTGGTCGAAGGCCCGCTGCAGGAAGGTGCTGTAGATAGCGACGACAGGGCGCAAGCCTTCGCAGGCCATGCCGGCTGCCAGGGTCACAGCGTGCTGCTCAGCAATGCCGACATCTAGGTATTGCGCGGGAATGGCCTTTTGCAGCAGGTCGAGTCCGGTGCCGGTGGCCATCGCCGCGGTGATGCCCACCACCCGGCTGTTCTGCTCACAGAGCTTGACGAGGGTCTGCCCAAAGACCTTGCTGTAGCTGGGGGGCTTGGGTTTCGACGAAGGAATCGCCTTACCGGTGCTGAGATCAAAGGCCGATTGGGCGTGGTAGCCAACCTGATCAGCCTCGGCATAGGGATAACCCTTGCCTTTTTTGGTGACCACATGCACCAGCACAGGTCCACCCTCACGGTGGGCCGCCTGGAAGGTGCGCACCATCTCTCCGATGTCATGGCCGTCGATCGGACCCATGTAGGTGAAGCCCAGCTCCTCGAACACGGCACCCACCTTGGGAACAGCGAGGCGGCGCATGCTCCCTTTCAGACGATTGAGTTCAGCCGGAAGCTCTCCTCCCATGAAGGGGAGATGACGAACGCTTTCTTCAACGCTGCCTGAGAGGAACTGCATCGGTGGACTGAGCCGAGCACGATTCAGCACGTTCGACAGCGCTCCCACCGGCGGTGAGATCGACATGTCGTTGTCGTTCAGAACCACCAGGAGAGGTGTGTCGGGAAGATGTCCGGCGTGGTTGATGGCCTCAAGCGCCATGCCACCTGTCAGTGCACCATCACCGATGACGGCAACGCATTTGAACGACTCACCCCGATTGTCACGCGCCATCGCCATCCCCAGTGCAGCGGAGATGGAGGTGCTGGCGTGACCCGCGCCGAAGTGATCGAAGCCACTTTCAGAACGCTTGAGATATCCAGCGACTCCATGCTGCTGGCGCAGGGAATCGAAGTCGTTGAACCGGCCAGTGATCAGCTTGTGGGGGTACGCCTGATGCCCCACATCCCAGATCACACGGTCATGGTCGAGATCAAGGGTCTGGTAGAGGGCGAGCGTGAGCTCCACAACACCCAAACCAGGTCCGAGGTGTCCACCGCTGGTCGAAACCACCTGCAGATGCCGTTCACGGATCTGCCGAGCCACATCCTCGAGCTGAGCCGGGCTGAGACCGTGCAGTTCATTCGGATGCTTGAGATCTCCGAGATGCATGCACTGCCAACTCCAATACGAGCAATCTACGGGAACCAACTCGGCTGCTGTCTGGATCGAAACCTTGGAAGAATGGTGGGATGACCGACTACCTGCAGCGGATCCTGCGCGCCCGCGTCTACGACGTAGCGCGGGAAACCCCCCTGGATCACGCCCCCAATCTGAGCCGCCGGCTGAACAACACGGTCTGGCTGAAGCGTGAAGATCTCCAGCCGGTGTTCTCCTTCAAGCTTCGCGGCGCTTACAACCGCATGGCGCAGCTCAGCGAAAACGAGCTCAAGCGTGGTGTGATTGCCTCCAGTGCAGGCAACCATGCCCAGGGCGTGGCGCTGAGTGCCAAGCGGCTCGGCTGTCGAGCGGTGATTGTGATGCCCAGCACAACCCCGGAGGTGAAGGTGCGTGCCGTGCGTGCCCTCGGCGGTGACGTGGTGCTCCATGGCGAGACTTATGACGAGTGTTTCGCGGAAGCCCAGCGGCGCTGCAAAGCGGACGGTCTCACCTTCATCCATCCCTTTGACGATCCGGAGGTGATCGCAGGGCAAGGGACGATCGGAATGGAGATCATGCGCCAGGCCGAGCAGCCGCCGGACGCCATCTATGTGGCTGTCGGCGGTGGTGGCCTGATCGCAGGAATCGCCGCCTACATCAAACGGCTCTGGCCGGAAACCGAGGTGATTGGTGTGGAACCGATCGATGCCGATGCCCTGACCCGCTCCCTTGAGCAAGGGCAGCGGGTGGAACTGGAGCAGGTGGGGCTGTTTGCCGATGGCGTCGCCGTGAAAAAAGTAGGCGAACACACCTTTGATCTGGCCCAACGGTTCGTCGATCGGATGGTTCGGGTCGATACCGATGCCATCTGTGCCGCGATTAAGGACGTCTTCGAAGACACCCGTTCCATCCTGGAACCGGCTGGTGCACTGGCGATTGCCGGGTTGAAGCAGGATGTGGCCGATCGCACCCTGGCGGGGCGCAATCTGGTGGCTGTGGCGTGCGGCGCCAACATGAACTTTGACCGCCTGCGCTTCATCGCGGAACGGGCTGAGCTCGGGGAAGAACGGGAAGCGATGTTGGCTGTGGAGATTCCCGAATCACCCGGGAGCCTCAGACGGCTCTGTGAACTGCTGAGGGAGCGCAGTCTCACGGAGTTCAGCTACCGGATGACCGATGGCGCCAGTGCACAAATCTTCATCGGCGTGCAGGTGAAGGACGAGAACGACCGGACATCCCTGCTGAGTCAACTGGAGCAGGGGGGCTTTCCCTCCCTCGATCTCAGCGACAATGAATTCGCCAAGGTGCACCTGCGCCACATGGTGGGCGGTCGGCTGCCCGCTTCAGCACGGACGGCATGCGCCGGGGAATGCAGGGAGCTGTTGTATCGCTTCGAATTCCCTGAGCGCCCCGGCGCCTTAATGAGCTTTGTTGACGCTCTGCATCCCGGCTGGAGCATCAGCATCTTCCACTACAGGAACCATGGTGCCGACGTGGGGCGAATCGTGGTGGGAGTTCTGGTGCCGGAACAGGAGTTGGAGGGTTGGACCAGTTTCCTGAATGCTTTGGGGTATCGCCACTGGGATGAAACAAATAACCCTGCGTATGGCCTGTTCCTCTGAGTTTCAAGGCGGTAACTTGAGCGTTCTCGTGGGGTTGCGATGACGTCTCCATCCCTGCCCACCAGGCTCGAGGCGATTCTTTATCTCAAGGGCCGGCCGGTCAGCATCGGAGAACTGGTTGAACTTGCCGGATCCGAGCGAAGCGCGGTTGAAGAAGCTCTCGTCGCCCTGACCGCCTCTTACGCCCAGCGGGACAGTGCTCTGGAAATCGTTGAGCAGAGCGGGCGCTACGGCCTGCAATTAAGACCAGGCATGGGCGATCTGGTGAAAGATCTGCTGCCGGTGAATCTCTCCACGGCAACGTTGCGAACCCTCGCAACCATTGCTCTTAAGAAACGAATCCTCCAGTCGGATCTCGTTGATCTACGCGGATCAGGGGCCTACGACCACATCAAGGAGCTGCTGGCGCAGGAGTTCATCGAACGGCGTCGACAGAGCGAGGGCCGCTCCTACTGGCTCACCCTCACCGAAAAATTCCATCGCACCTTTTCGGTACTCCCTGATCTCGGAGTAGGAGCGGATCAACCGGCGGAAGCTGCATAGACTTTTCGCAAATCATCGTCTCTTCCGTGGACACAACAGCTCTCACAAGCGGCCTCGCAGTTCTGCTTGAAGTACTCGCCACGGCTGTGAACATCTATCTCTTCGTTCTGTTCGTTCGGGTGCTGCTGAGCTGGTTCCCCAACATGGCCGGCAACCCCGTCGTCGGCGGGGTTGCCTCAATAACCGATCCATACCTGAACATCTTCCGAGGAGTTATCCCCCCGATCGGTGGCATCGACCTCTCTGCGCTTCTCGCATTCATCACCCTCAACATCCTGCAAGGCCTGTTGATGGGCTCCAGCGCTCAGTTCGAGGCCATGAGCCAGGGGTTCTGAATCACTGAATTGCTCTTTCCAATGGGAGCAAATCGTCCAATTCAATGCCCTCGTCTTGAATGCTGACCCTGGTGCGCACGGGTGCATTGAAACCACGGGCGCGGGCATTTTTGACAACAAAGGGGCCAGGGGTGCCTGCCGGAACTGAGATCCTCAGAGCAAACGGGGATTGCCCCGGGCTCACGTCGCCGATGGATCCCACTCGCGTTCTGTTCTGGAGCACAGGCTCACCACTGGCGTCCAGGATCCGTGCGTAGACATCGGTGTCGACGACACTGTTTTTGCCGCGGTTCTCAACCTCCCCCTTCAGCACGTAGCAGCTGGCACCCATCGGACGGCTCATGTCGGGCTGAGTGCCGGGATCCTGTTCACCGCAGGGATCCAAACGGATCCCGCTCAGCTGCAGTTCAGCGGCATCGCAGGGCAGTGCCAGTCCCAGCAGAAGGGGCAGGCTCAACAGAACTGCAAAACAACGACGGAACATTCGGATCGATCAACGTTGGTCACCGCTGCCCCCGATGCGCCCACGGGCAGCTCGGCTAGACAGTTTCTGGAGGTTGGCTTCAGCCACCTGTTCCAGTTCATAACCCAATTCGCTGGCCAGCTGAGCCACGTACCAGAGCACATCGCCCAGTTCCAACTTGATCGCTTCGCGGGTCTCAACATCAAAGACCCCCTCTCGATCGCGAATCACCTTCTTGACCTTGTCGGCCACCTCGCCAGCTTCCCCCGTCAGACCCAGGGTCGGATAGATGGGATTGCAGCCCACATCCGGGTAGGCAGCCGTCTTTCGGGCGGCATCCTGATAGGAATTCATCTCCATGGGGCCGGTTGGGAAACGCCCGGATGGTAGTTTCCGCAAGGATTTTCAGCCTCGATATGGGCCAGTTCGACCTGAACCGACGGACCAAGATCGTGGCCACTATCGGTCCAGCCACTGAGAGTTCAGAGCGCATTAAGGAACTGGTGAGGGCTGGCGCCACGACGTTCAGGCTGAACTTTTCCCACGGGGACCACAGCGAGCACGCCGCACGCATCGCCACGATCCGTCAGGTGTCTGAGGAACTGGGTCAGACCATCGGCATCCTTCAGGATCTCCAGGGTCCGAAGATCCGGCTCGGGCGATTTGCTGAGGGGCCCATCACCCTGTCCAACGGCGATCCGTTCACCCTCACCTCACGGCCGGTGAGCTGCGACAAAACAATCGCGACGGTGACCTACGACAAATTGGCCGACGAGGTCACCGCCGGCAGCCGGATCCTTCTCGATGATGGTCGCGTGGAGATGAAGGTTGATTCGGTCGACCAAGCGCAGCAGACCTTGCATTGCACCGTCACCGTTGGTGGTGTTCTCTCGAACAACAAGGGCGTCAATTTCCCTGACGTTCAACTCTCCGTTCGAGCCCTGACGGACAAGGACAAAACCGACCTGGCTTTCGGTCTCAGTCAGGGGGTGGACTGGGTGGCCCTCAGCTTCGTTCGCAACCCCTCCGACATGGAGGAGATCCGAGGGCTGATTCGTGAACAGGGTCACGAAACCCCTGTGGTGGCAAAAATCGAGAAGTTTGAGGCCATTGATCAGATCGATTCCATCCTTCCGCTTTGCGACGGCGTGATGGTTGCCCGTGGTGATCTCGGAGTGGAGATGCCGGCTGAGGAAGTTCCCTTGCTGCAAAAGGAATTGATCCGCAAGGCCAACAGCCTGGGCATTCCCATCATCACGGCCACCCAGATGCTGGATTCAATGGCTTCCAGCCCCAGACCAACACGGGCCGAAGTCAGCGACGTGGCCAACGCCATCCTCGATGGCACCGACGCCGTGATGTTGTCCAACGAGACCGCGGTCGGAGATTTCCCTGCGGAAGCGGTTCAGACCATGGCGACCATCGCGCGGCGGATCGAGAAGGACTACCCCCAGCGCTCCATCGACAGCCACCTGCCCAGCACCATCCCCAATGCGTTGAGTGGTGCAGTCAGCACGATCGCCAGCCAGCTCAATGCTTCAGCCATCGTTCCACTCACCAAAAGTGGGGCTACGGCACGCAACGTCAGCAAGTTCCGTCCTGCAGCGCCGATCCTTGCCATCACCCCTGATCGCACCGTTGCCTGTCGTCTTCAGCTCGTCTGGGGAGTGACACCGCTGGTGATTCCCCAAGAGGAACGCACCACGCAGACCTTCCACGCAGCGATGGTCAAGGCCAGGGAACTGGACCTGCTCAAGGAAGGTGATCTCGTGGTTCAGTCCGCAGGCACGCATGCGGGCGTATCCGGATCCACGGATCTGGTCAAGGTGAGCATCGTGAGTAATGAAGCTGAGGCGACACTGATCTGAACGACGCCACACCATGAACCGGCGCATGCCCGCAACGGAAACGGTGCGGATGGCCCTGTCAACATTGCGGAGCAACCGTCTTCGCAGCCTGCTCACCATGGTGGGCATCGTAATCGGCAACGCCTCTGTGATCACCCTGGTGGGGGTTGGGCGTGGAGCTCAAGGGCTGGCTGAGGAGCAGCTGACCAATCTCGGTGCCAACGTTCTGTTTGTGGTTCCGGGCAACAACAACACCCGCCGGCAAGGGGCGACACGGCCCAAGACCCTCGTGCTCGAGGACGCTGAAGCAATTGCGACGCAGGTTCCCAGCGTCAAGCGGGTCGCCCCACAGATCAACAGCAACCAGGTGGTTCAGGCCGGGGCACGCAGTGCCACCAGTGCGGTCTATGGCGTGACACCAGAATTCGTTCCGGTGCGCAGCTTCGAGGTGGCCAAGGGTCGCTTCATCAGCACCCAAGACGAATCAAGCGCCCGGGCCGTAGCCGTTCTCGGCTCTGATCTACGCACCAAGTTGTTTCCCACCGGCACAGCGATTGGCCAGCAAGTGCGAATCGGCAATCAGGCCTTCAAGGTTGTCGGTGTGATGGCCCCAAAAGGAGCCGTGTTCGGCAGCAACCAAGACGAAAATGCCTACATCCCGCTCTCAACGATGGTGAACCGGATCACCGGCCGAGATCCGATTTACGGCGTCAGCCTGACGTTCATCAGTGTTGAAGCCAGAGATGAGCAGAGCACCAGTGCAGCCAACTTTCAGATCACCAACCTGCTGCGGCAGCGCCACCGGATTCTTCGGGATGACGATTTCGCAGTGCGCTCTCAGAAGGATGCCCTCACCATCGTGGGCACCATCACCGGAGGGCTCACCTTGATGCTTGCTGCCATTGGGGGGATTTCCCTGCTGGTGGGCGGCATCGGGATCATGAACATCATGTTGGTGTCCGTGAGCGAGCGAACCGAGGAGATCGGCCTACGCAAGGCCCTGGGTGCCCGCAGCAGCGATGTGCTCCAGCAGTTTCTGGTGGAATCCCTGGTGCTCGCCAGCCTGGGAGGAGCGATTGGCACCCTGGTGGGTCTCGGAACGGTGAGCCTCGTGGCAGCGGTGACGCCGCTCCCGGCAGCGATTGGAGCCACAACGGTGATGGTCACCGTTGGACTCTCAGGATCCATTGGACTGTTCTTCGGGGTCGTGCCAGCCCGACGCGCCGCAAAACTCGACCCGATTGTTGCCCTGAGAAGCCTTTGAACAGGTCTCAGAATTCAGGCCAACTCCTTTACACTCGTTAACGAATTTTTTCGGCTCATGAATCAGCGCTGGCGCCTTCTTGCCCTCTGGCTTTTGCCAATCGGCGTCGTGTTGCTGATTGGCTGGCAGGTGGTGAGCAACGGAGGCATTAACAACCTCAGTCAGGACAGCAACGGCACCACCGTCGCCCCCCGCAACGCTGCGGTGGCGCGCATGAGCTATGGCCGCTTCCTCGATTACGTCGAAGCCGGTCGCGTCACAGCAGTTGATATCTACGACGGTGGCCGAAATGCTGTGGTTGAAGCGGTCGACCCTGATCTCGACAACCGAGTGCAGCGCCTGCGCGTTGATCTTCCCGGTCTGGCACCGGAGCTGATCAACACCCTGAAAACTGAAGGCATCAGCTTCGATATTCATCCACCGCGCACGGCACCTCCGGCCTTGGGAGTGCTGGGAAATCTTCTGTTCCCCCTGCTGCTGATTGGTGCCCTGATCTTCCTGGCCCGCCGCAACAGCAACATGCCTGGGGGTCCTGGCCAGGCCATGCAGTTCGGCAAAAGCAAGGCCCGCTTCATGATGGAAGCGGAGACCGGCGTCATGTTTGATGACGTGGCTGGTGTCACCGAAGCCAAGCAGGAACTGCAGGAAGTGGTCACCTTCCTCAAGCAACCCGAGCGGTTCACATCCGTGGGTGCTCAGATTCCTCGTGGCCTGCTGCTGGTCGGTCCGCCAGGCACCGGCAAGACACTCCTCGCCAAGGCCATTGCCGGCGAAGCAGGTGTGCCCTTCTTCTCCCTCTCTGGCTCTGAGTTCGTCGAGATGTTTGTTGGCGTTGGTGCCAGCCGTGTTCGCGATCTGTTCAAGAAAGCCAAGGAGAACAGCCCCTGTCTGATCTTCATCGACGAAATCGACGCCGTTGGCCGCCAGCGGGGCGCCGGAATCGGTGGAGGCAACGACGAACGCGAACAGACGCTGAACCAGCTCCTGACTGAGATGGATGGTTTCGAAGGCAACAGCGGCATCATCATCATTGCCGCCACCAACCGTCCCGACGTTCTGGACTCAGCCCTGATGCGTCCAGGACGCTTCGACCGTCAGGTCACTGTGGATGCGCCGGACATCAAGGGTCGCCTTGCCATCCTGGACGTGCATTGCCGGAACAAGAAGCTCGAGGAGGAGCTGTCCCTCGAAAGCATCGCCCGCCGCACCCCTGGCTTCACCGGTGCTGACCTGGCCAACCTGATGAACGAGGCGGCCATCCTCACCGCCCGCCGCCGCAAGGAAGCCATCGGTCTGAGTGAGATCGACGACGCGGTTGACCGCATCATTGCCGGCATGGAAGGCCGTCCCCTCACCGACGGTCGCAGCAAGCGTCTGATCGCATACCACGAAGTGGGTCATGCCCTGATTGGAACCCTGGTCAAGGATCACGACCCTGTTCAGAAGGTCACCCTGGTTCCCCGGGGTCAGGCCCAGGGCCTCACCTGGTTCTCCCCTGACGAAGAGCAAACCCTGGTCACCCGTGCCCAGCTCAAGGCACGAATCATGGGTGCTCTCGGTGGTCGCGCCGCAGAGGATGTGGTGTTCGGTCATCAGGAAGTCACCACTGGAGCAGGTGGCGACATCCAGCAGGTGGCTTCGATGGCACGTCAAATGGTCACTCGCTTCGGCATGAGCGACCTGGGACCAGTGGCTCTTGAAGGTGGCAGTCAGGAAGTGTTCCTGGGTCGCGACCTGATGTCCCGCAGTGATGTGTCGGAATCAATCTCCCAACAGATCGACATCCAGGTGCGCGACATGGTGAAACGCTGCTACGACGAAACCGTTGAGATCGTTGCCTCCAACCGCGAAGCGATTGACCGTCTAGTGGAACTTTTGATCGAGAAGGAAACCATGGATGGCGATGAGTTCAAGGCTGTTGTGGCTGAATTCACCGCTGTTCCTGAAAAAGACCGCACAGTCGTCACCTTGGACTAATTCCAAGGTTCAGCATCTAAAAAGCCCCCACCTTTAAGAGGCGGGGGCTTTTTTATGGATTTGATTTGTTCTTGCGGCGACGACAACGCTCGGAACAGTACACAACCTCGTCCCAGCAATTTCTCCAGGCTTTACGCCACTCAAATGGCCGATCACATACCGGACAAATCTTGCTGGGACGGTTGTTCTTTAAACCTCCGTTTTTGAATTCACCCCGCTTCAAGCGACAGCCTGAACGGGGCGCTTGTCGATCACCGAATCAATCAACCCATAGTTCACGGCTTCGGTTGGTGACATGAAGAAGTCACGGTCGGTGTCCAGTTGAATGCGATCCAATGGCTGCCCGGTTCGGTCGGCGAGCTCCTGGTTGAGGCGATCCTTCAGGAAGAGGATTTCGTCCGCCTGGATGCGAATGTCACTGGCTTGTCCCTGAGCACCACCCAACGGCTGGTGAATCATGATGCGGGAGTGCTGCAAGCTGCTGCGCTTGCCCTTCGTGCCCGCACAAAGAAGGAAAGCACCCATGCTGGCGGCCAGCCCAACGCACACCGTGTGCACATCCGGCTTGATGTGCTGCATGGTGTCGAAAATGCCGAGACCGTCGTAGACCGACCCCCCCGGTGAGTTGATGTAGAGGTAAATATCTTTTTCGGGATCCTCGGCTTCGAGGAACAACATCTGAGCCACGATCCGGTTAGCGGAGTCACTCGTGACAGCCTCGCCAAGGAAGATGATTCGTTCGCGCAGAAGGCGGGAATAAATGTCAAAGGCCCTTTCCCCCCGGCCGGACTCCTCAATCACAATGGGGATCATCTGAGCATCAGCAGGGTCGAGCAATCCTAACGGCGATGTCTGCGGCGCTAGGGTTCCGGCCAATCATTCTTGGACTGCACGTTGGCCGCAAGTCAGACCATCGCAGACAGCAAACGCGCGTTTCATCAGGCATTTCCCCACGTCATCGCGCCGTTGTACCGCCGCCTTGCTGACGAGCTGCTGGTGGAGCTGCATCTGCTCAGCCACCAGAGTCGCTTTCAAACCAATGAGCTCTTCAGCGTCGGGCTCTGCACAGTATTCGACACCTTCACCAAGGGCTATCGGCCGGAAGAGCAAACCAAGGCTTTGTTGAGTGCCCTCTGCAGCAGCAATGGCTTTGACGCTGCAGGCCTGCGCAAAACCAGCACATCGCTGATTGATCAGGCCAAAGGTAAGGATCTCGACAGCATCAAGGCCTGGCTGTCCTCCCATTGCCTCGAAGACGGCGGCCACTATTCGCGATTGATGGCCGTCGGCCTGATGCGTCTGCTTCAGGAAGCCACCGCCTCTGACAAGGAGACGTTGGTAAAAGAGAGCAAAGAGCTCGCCGAAAGCCTTGGCTTGCCCGCTGATCGGGTCGAGAAGGATGTGACCCTGTTTGGCTCCAACAGCGAACGGATGGATCAGGCAGTTGAACTGGTGCAAGAGACGATCGCGGCCGAGAAACGCAAGAAGGAGCGACGTTTGGCAGACCAGGCTCAGCGCAGTTCCAGCTGAAGGTTGAGCCATCCGGGCTGTTGCTGTTTCGGTAGCGCTGTCATCTCAAGTTCCAGCTGAGATGCATTGCGAATCACCTGCGGCCAGCCCGTTCCGAGCCAGCCAAGCTGAACCAAGTCATCCGGTCGTCCCCGAAGGCGTACCAGCTGTTGGCCATGGCGCTTCATGGGGCGCTGGCCAATTGATGGTGCATCACCGAGTGCGAGCAGAAACTCCACCCGTCCATTCTTCTCGGGACCAAGCCACCAGCCGCCACTGGGATCACCCTGAGGATCAAGCCAGACCTGGACCAAACGTTGAGACGATGATCCATCTTGCTTCTTCAGGGCGCGTTGGTCCCGTTGGAAACCCCTCTGCATCAAGGCTGTTGAAACGGCAGCCAAGCTGGGCTTGAGCTTGCCTATTTGCTCAGCAGGCAGCATCAACCTGGCTTGAACGGAAGCACGAAAGCGACCAGCTTCGAGGGAATCGACGCGCAAAGCGACGGGTGCAGCGAGGAGCACATCGCGAAGCTCCTGCGACAGTCCATAGCGGCTGTTCAACTGCCAAGCGATCAAAGGGTTGTTCAGGAACGACCCCAGCAATGGCTGCAACGCAACACTATTCAGCTCCAGAAAAGCCGAGGCTGCATCGAACCGACCACGGTTTGCTCTGCCTGCCACCTGGCCATCGTTCAGGGACACAAAGGGGCTGGAGGCAACAGGTCCTTCAGCCATGAGGAGATCTCCATGAAGGGCGACACTCAGGCATCCGTGGGACACACTCGCAAGAGCCGAGAACAGCGGGCCACTGATGGATGCCAAGCCAGAGGGCTGCCATTGAACCGCCGTTCCTCTGGTGAGACGTCGCAGGCAGCTCTGCTCCAACCGCGACGGGCTCCGGGGCTCCAGCGGGGGTCGCTGTTCAAAGCTGCTGCGATGCAATTCATCAGCAAAGAGCAGATCCAGAGACGAAGGATCCGATGCCGTCGGCAAAACCAGAACGGGTTCACCGTCGTCCAGCCAGATCAGCCACCACAGAGCGCGACCCTGGCGCCGCCACCGATTACGCGCCGTGGAGGGAGCCAGCCGTTTCTCCCAGATCTGCGGAACCGATGCCGCAGGATCAGCTTTAAAACTCTGAACTAACCGAGCCCGGCGGGTGATGGAGAACAGCTCTGATGTTCCACCCCTGTTCAGGGATGTCCTAGGGCCAGAAGTGCTGAGAAGGAGAGCCGGAACAACCAAAAACAGCCCTAAAAAAAAGGCTGTACAGAAATGGGAACCAAATTGGCGTCGGACTAACGCAATCAGGAGGAGGATTTGTTTGGACCCTGGCGGCGTCGACGGTCTCTCCATTCGATCGTTGAGAGATAAATCACGGCAACGCTGACGAAAACAAGAAGCACTGCTGCCGTCACCGCCAGGGTCTGGCTCAGAAGGGGTGCGTCTTGAACCACAGATTCGATCAGAAGTTCAGAGTGCCGTCACCGTTGCGTCCCCAGACCACCATGGCAATGGAGAAACTGAACATGGCTGCCAAGGACGCCCAACCCAGAGTGAACAACATGCTCTTGACCGCTTGAGTGCTGAGATCCTACCTAGGGTCCAGCATCTTTTCGCTCTGCCGGAGGCAACTGTCATGACAAGCTCCAGCCCCGGTTCCTCAGCAGTGCTCGAGCGCCAGGAAACTACCCAGCGCTACCCCCAGGCTCGCGTGATCGTTCTGGACGACGATGTGAACACCTTCCAGCATGTGGTTGATTGCCTGCGCAAGATCATTCCTGGGATGAGTGAGGACAAAGCCTGGACCCTTGCCAACAAAATTGATGGAGAGGGCGCGGCTGAGGTGTGGTGTGGCCCCCTGGAGCAGGCCGAGCTCTACCACCAGCAACTGCAGGCGGAGGGATTAACCATGGCTCCACTGGAACGCTGCTGATTCAGGCTGCCGGTTTGCGGCTGGCCTTGGTGAGACGCAGTAGATCAGCAACCTGCAGATGCTGGAGCTGTTCGTCCATCACGAAACGAACAACACGTCCTGGGCATAGGGCCAGCCCTCGTACCTCTGTCCCGTGCAACTCAGCAGTAAGCATGCGGGCCTGAGGACCACAGGCATCCTCGAGAGGTCCGCGTATCTCGCGGCGCAGAGCGTCAACTGATTTCAGCATCACAGCCCCGGAGCGCTCTCTCTGGCATAGCCAAAGTGGCTAACTTTCTCCAGTTCTCAGGATTTCGTTCAGCTTTGGGCAGGGTTGTCATCACCCACAGCACATATGTGGATGGATTAATTCCATGGCTGAAGGCACTGGCCCACGAGACAGGCATTCAGACCATTACCCCTGCCGTGATCAATCGAGTCCGTGGCCGCAGTGCTGAACTACAGCTTCGGGTCTCGACGCCAATTCATGGTGGATACAAGCTGGTTGCCCGCAAAGGAAGTTCGGCTCAGGAAGTCTTTGTGGTGACGACCATGAGTCGACTTGCCCTGGAGCAGGCTGTGAAACTTCACCGCCCCTGAGGGGAATTGGATTGCTCAAATCCGGCTGCTCGACAGGCCTCTGGATGGCCCTCGGCAACGCTGGGATCACTGGAACAGAGTTCAGCCCAATCGGAACGCTTGAAACACTGGGGAAGGATGGCCCGGCAGGCGATTTCAGCGTCGTCAGGCAAAAAGGTGACGGCGCTGACCTTGGGGCTGGCTGACAGCTCGAAGCACGACATTCCAGCTGTCAGCCAGAGCACAGCGGCATAGAACATTGACAATCATGCAAAACAAGAAATCATCCAATCAAAACAATTGAATGAAAAACATGAGACATTGAATGGGTTGATACTGACAAAGACCAATCAAAGCCTCAATCTTTTGAATCCGATTCCGTGAGCTTGAATTCTAAAAACAAGGCTTCAGCATCTGCATAATCCTTCTTTTCTCGCAGATAAAAAACCTGAGCTTTCCACCAATCCCAGGTTTCCATTTGGATCAACTCATCGAGCCGAGGATCGCGCATCAGAGCACTGCAACCAAACAGACCTTAAAGACGGTCAAGTCATTGACAAGCCATGTTCACATAGCAGTAAGCATCATCGACTACACAACAAAGCGCCGGTAACCTTCAAAAACCTCCAGCGATCATCCATGCCCCTTGAAATTGCAGTCAGACAAGGTCCACAAAGCCACGAAAGCGCAGGAGTCTTCGACAATCTTGAAGATGCTCTGAACGAATTCAACGAACTTATCAACCGTCGAAACTGGGATCAGAGCGTGACCACCATCTCGCTGACCGATACAGACAACAACAAATGCCTTGCCCAGTACGCACTCCAAGAGTTCAACCACTCTGAAACCTAGATCATCAAGGTTGTGTTGGACGACCTCAAGCATCGTCCATTGAACATCTCTAACTCCAACTTCCACGCAGAGAATCTAGACTCCATAGGAGCTCACCACTAAAGAGTGAACGGCAAGGCCTTAGTCATTGGCATCAGTACATTCTTCCTAATGTTCTTTGTTGCTGAATCGTGGTTAATGAGAGGACTACCTCACTAACAAGGTAACAATTCCTCTTAGACGACCTCACCATCACCGTTGAATATTGCAAGCTTTGGATGATCAAAGGTCAGAAGTTGTAGCAGTTCTGGTGAAAAGAAGGTGATGTCTTCAGCAAAGGGGCTATAGCCATCGCTAGAAACGCCATTGCTGGCGGAGCGCAATGTGCATGAAAGTTTTGTCGGGAGATAGAGAGCGACAACATCAGCGCCCCCTGCTTTTCCCCGAAGGGTTTTGTATTACTTTCAGCCAATAGGCATCAGGCTTCCCGAGGGTTAACCCTGATCAATAACAAGTTGTCCTGACTCCACCGAAACCATCACTCGTGGCTCTACAGCGTGTGCTCGAGTCATTACTTCGAATCCTGTAGCCGCCAAATCCATTATCTTTCATTCGCATGCCGCTGGAACATCGGTAGCCACCAACACCGTCCGACCTGCAGTTTTGACTGGATGCATTGCCAGGATTGGCAGCAATAAATGATGCAACAAGTGCTACATCAATAACAGCTGTCAGAAGTTTTTCAAATTTGAGGGTCATTTAATTCATGTGATGCGTGAGTCTCGCTCCGTAAAACACCATCGCCATTCCGGCTGAGAATCACCTCCCCCAGCTGAGGGGTATCTGGATCCAATGCTGTCCCCCATTTGGTTAGAGGATCAACCCCATTTTCCAACCCAGCAGCAGTAGAACCACCACTGGCTCCCCAAGGTATTGAACGCCTCCAGACAAGCAACGCTTGAAGGCATCAGGGTTGTTGGCTCGTAGTGCTGCCACCAGTTCTCCCAAAGCCACTGAAGAACAAACAGCTCTCTTCAAGTTGCCTCACTCTCGACCACAACGACACTTACCACCTCTCCACTTGGAACACCTCGATTTTTTGCATCCCCTTTTCTTGACTGAGGGAGCTTGTTTATGAACCATGTTGTTTGTTGTAGGGCGTATTGCGTAGTAGAAAGCAACACCTCCGGTGAGACCAAATAGGGCCCAGCGAGAGGTTGTCGGGTTCCCGAAAAGAACAGCTCCTACAACAACAGCGGCCGCCATAGCCATCAGAAGAGGGGAGTTTGCCTTGATGCGCCGGCCCTTGAGGGAAGTTGAACCGTAGACCAGAGCTGCAAAGCCACTAGCCGATATCAGGAGCCAAGCCCATTGGCTTTTGCCAGGTGGATGTCGTGAGCTGGTACCCCTTCTTTCGGTGCTCGCCTTGCTGCAGTTGCTATCAAATTGACGTGATGCGTTCTATTTCGATGCGACTCGCTGTGCTCCTTTCACTGGTGTTGCTGACCCCAGCCACTGGGTGGGCCCATGAATCCAAGGTCACAGCCGAAGGAATGTCGGAAGAATTTGCGATTGCCGAGGCAATGCGACAAGTCCCCAAAGGTGCGTCAGTGACTGACACCTCTTGCAGGACTCAAGACGTTGGAATGTCGACCCGCTACTGGTGCACTCTCACATACACCGATTAATCGGCCTTTCGGGTACCACGAGCCAGCTTGGTGCCCAGGCCACTTGCTGGTCGCCGGGCATCAATAAAAAAGGGCGGGCCCCTCAGCCCACCCCAAACAGACGCATTGAAGGCAGCTCTGCCTCCGCACCGACCATACCAATTAGGCATTACTACTTAGCGAGAACGATTCTTATTCGACCGATGATTGGGTCGGCGTGAGCAGCTCTGCAAACGCTTTGGGAGATGTGCATGCAGCGGGTTCCCTCGCCCGCTTCTCCTTCACCGAGCCAGCCCCAGGAGCCCGGCCATGTCCTTTTGCCAGGTGGCTGCCCAAGGCTTGAACCGCTTCTTTAGATGCTCAGCGTGCAGAAGCTGCTTCTGCCTGAGGTTGAAGCCCAGCATCGTTCTGCAGTACCGGTCAACCCCATATCGAAGGTTTGCGCAGGTCATGAAGACCACGTCGCCTTTCCCCCGAATGTCACGCTCGTCAATGAAATCCCACTCCTCCACGATCCATCATAGAAGTACATTTGCATTGGTATAGATCAGAGGGGTTAGGCGACGGTCATCCGTACCTCCGTCGCCAGACCTCCGTTCATAGCTTCTACTGGTCTGAATGCAGAGCTGCACCAGACAGTCTCCGGTTCTGAGGGGTTCCGGAGATTTTTTTATTTGCATTTCGATGGATCAAGCCGAAGTCAACAACTGGAAATCCATCGCCGAAAGCATGGAAGCCAAGGGCGATACCGAAAGCTGGTTCTACCTTCGCGCGCGCGCCATTGCCGATGGCAAACCAGACCCAATGCCCAACTTGTCAGAACTCATGGGAGGCAATGCTGGGTGAATCAGCTGGCACCGTTGCAGATCTGCACTTCTATGAACTCTCCCCAACACTGAAGGTGAGTGCCCACCTACCAGCCGGGAACCGCTCAGACCACCAAAAGAAAGAACCTCAAATAAAGCACTGAGACCAAGCTCAGCAAATACCCAACGGTGGGTTTACTCGCGGGTGCATCTCACGATGAAAAGAAGCGAGACTCATTTGCCTGATTGGGTGAACCGCCATGCCGTGCGAGCCCCAGTGATCGACCTGGAAGAACCAGAAGGGGCGACAAAGTGGGGTTTCGTTTCCGGCTGCATGGCCGGTCTACGTCACCGTCACGACAGTCTCCCCAAGTCGAAAGAGAGTCAGATCAGAGCACTAGAGAAAGGCCGTCACCAACACAGCAGTTCACGAAGAACTTTAATCCGGACTCTCGCTCTCGAGAGGCCAGATCCGGCGAATGCCCGCAAGTGCGGACTCGGCCTCATCGCGGCGCTTCACAACCGTGTCACCCTCCAAAAGCAGCGTCACATGCCCCAACTTGCGCCCCGGTGTCTCGGGTGACTTGCCATACCAGTGCAGGTGAACCCCCGGCATGGCCTCCAGCGCCTCCAGCCGCTGATCCAAGGGAGCATGGTGATCTTGATCCAGGCCCAGCAAGTTGACCATCAAGGCACCGCGGCTTTTGAGCTCTGGCTCTGGAACGGGAAGTCCGGCAGAGATGCAGAGCTGCTGGTCAAACTGACTGCTGGTGCATGCCTCGATGGAGTAGTGGCCTGAATTGTGAGTGCGTGGGGCAATTTCATTCACCTGCAGACCGGCTGGCCCGTAGAAGAACTCCAGAGCCAGCACACCCACGTAACTGAGCTTCGTCATCAGCGAAGCCGCAACGTTGTAAGCCAATGCTGCCACCGACGGATCCACCGGTGCAGGTGCCAGAACCCAGTCACAGACTTGATGGTGCTGATGGGTTTGCACCAGTGGGAAATGGCGGATCCGGCCTAGCTGATCGCGGCTGACAACGAGAGCCAGCTCCAGTTCGTAATCCACCCACGATTCCAGGAGCCAATCGTCAGCTGAGACGGTCCGCAACAACCCCGAGAGGGCATCGATATCACGCAAAACCACCGTGCCCTTGCCGTCGTACCCCCCCCGGCAGGCCTTCGCCATCACGGGAAATGTCCAGCCCTGGGGAAGTGAGGGTTGGGCCGGAGAAATGAGACTGAGCGGACACCAGGGTGGGCTGGGGATCGCCAGGTCGTCGAGCAGTTGACGCTGGGAGAGTTTGTCGACCAGCGGAGATAGGGCAGCCAGGGAAGGGCGGAATCGGACCCCCTGCTGCTCAAGCGGAAGAAGGGCATCGATATTGACCCACTCGTTCTCGAAGGTGATGCCATCACAGCCAACCACCAGCTCCCGGGTACCGGCCACATCACGAGGATCCGCCGCAACGAGACGCGTCGCCAAGCCAGCGGCTGGGTCCGCAGTATTGGAAGTTTGCACGGCGATCGGAACCTGTCGTTGCGTGGCGGCCTGCACAAGCATCCGTGCCAGCTGACCACCTCCCACAACACCGATCATCGTGTCCGAGCTGTCTCACGCAGCTTGCCACTTTGCAGGGCCGATGACAGCGTCAGATCAGCGGACGGTCGCCGGCAAAGGCCAGACGAATCATCGTCAAAAGCAGAACCAGCAGAAACAGAGCCAGGCCCAGAGTGCAGGCGTAGCTGATCTCCAATTCAGCAAAGGCCTGGTCGTAGACGTAGTAAACGATGGTTCGCGTGGCATCGGCAGGGCCTCCCTGGGTCATCAGGAACACCTCCTCAAACACTTTCGTGGCTGCGATCGACGACACCACGGCCACCAAGGTCACGTAGGGACCCATCAAGGGAAGAGTGATGTCGAGATGCTTCCTCCAGCCCTCGCTTCCATCGAGCTCAGCCGCTTCGTAGAGCTCTTTGGGGATGCCCTGCAGGCCCGCCAGAAAGATCACCATGTAGTACCCGAGTCCCTTCCAGAGCGTCACCAACATCACCGCGGGCAGGGCCAACTGAGGCGTGGTGAGAAAACCGATGGGGCTGAAGGCATCTCCAAGCAGCGCACTCAACCAACCGTTGATCAAACCGTTTTCGGCATAAAGCCAGCGAAAGGCGATTGCGGCAACAACGATCGACACCAGCACGGGGGTGTAGAAGGCGCCCCGCAGCAGGGAACGTCCCGGCAGACCCTGGTTGACCAACACCGCCAGTGCCAAGGACCCCAAAACGATGGGCGGCACCACACCGATCAGATAAAGGAATGTGGTGACCAGCACCTGACGCGCCATGGGATCCGACACCAACCGCTGAAGGTTGGCCAGGCCCACGAATCGCAGCGGTTCACTGACATCCAGACCCGTGGCTGTGAAACTCATCACCAGGGCCATCAACGCCGGCAGCAGCACCGACAGGCTGATCAGGATCACAGCCGGCAGGAGAAACGCCCAGGCCGAAAGGGAGTTGCGCACTGCTCTCTCGCGCACTGGACCAGCGACACTGTTGCGAGAGTAGGTGGGTTCCAACGGTTTCATGACCACAATCACCCCGTTGCATCACATCCGCGTTGCGCTAGAGCGCAATCCCTACGACGTTGTGATCGGAGCCGGCAGCCTGGCCAGGCTCGGCCAGCAAATGCTGGAAGCGGGGGTCCAACCCGGTCGGCGTGTCCTTGTGGTCAGCAACCCGGATGTCGCCAGCCCCTATGGCGACGCCTGCCTGAACAGCCTCAAGGAGGCAGGCTTCAGCGCTGAACTTTTGGTGATTGACGCCGGCGAACACCAGAAGACGCCCGCAACTGTGGCGTCAATTCATGATGCGGCTTATAGCGCCAAACTTGAACGCAGCTCATTGATGGTGGCCCTCGGCGGCGGCGTTGTCGGAGACATGACCGGTTTTGCGGCAGCCACCTGGCTGCGGGGCATTCAGGTCGTGCAGGTGCCCACAACCCTGCTGGCCATGGTGGATGCGTCGATCGGTGGCAAGACCGGGGTCAACCATCCCCGCGGCAAAAACCTGATTGGAGCCTTTCACCAGCCGCGCCTGGTGCTAATCGATCCTTCAACCCTCAACACCCTGCCCGAACGTGAATTCCGGGCAGGCATGGCCGAGGTGATCAAGTACGGGATCCTCGGCGACACCGCGCTGTTCGAGGAACTGGAGGCCTGCGCCGACCCGAGCACACCGACGGGCCTGGGTTCTGAACACCTGAGCTCAATTCTGCGACGCTCCGCCGCAGCCAAGGCCCAGGTGGTGGCAGCGGATGAAAAAGAAGGAGGTTTGCGAGCGATCCTGAACTACGGCCATACCTTCGGCCACGTGGTGGAGACACTCTGCGGCTATGGCACCTGGCTGCATGGAGAGGCAGTCGCCATCGGCATGGTGGCGGTGGGCGAACTAGCCGTGCTGCGGGGAAGCTGGAGTCGCGAAGATGCGGAGCGGCAACGCCAACTGATCGAAAGCGCCGGGTTACCCACCGCCTGGCCCGATCTCTCAGTCGAAGCCGTGCTGAACAGCCTGCAGGGAGACAAAAAAGTGCGCGACGGTCGCTTGCGCTTCGTGCTGCCCACCGGCATCGGATCGGTTGAGATACGCGATGACGTCAGTCGCGAGGAGATTCTGATATGTCTGGAGCGGTTGCAAGGGTGAAGGGTGCCTCCGGCAACCGGCGTCGATAGGTGAGCCAGCGGAACGCACCCAGGCCGGCAGGATCCACCAGGCGAAGCAGCGCTTCGCGGCGCTGCAAGGCTTCCGCCAGGTGCTGGCCAGGCAACTGCTGCAGCGCATGGAGACGCTGCGCAAGACCCAGCGCGAGCAATACCTCACCCTGCTTGGCCTTATCACCCACCGCCCAGCCATGGTGCTCGGCGGCCTCATCAACGACATCGATGCAGAGGTGTGCCGTCAGATCCTGCTCACCGGGCTGGTCCAGAGGCGACAGCCCCCCCTGCTGTGCACGAACAGCCATCAAGGTGCCCTCCGAGCGCCGAGCCGTGTAATAGCGATGGGCCTCCAGGGCGTAATCAATCACCAGCAGCACGCCTGCATCCACAGCTGCGGACACGGCAGCGAACCAGTCGGTCAGTGCACTGTTCCACTCCGTGATCCAGCCCTCCTCGGCATCGGGGGGTGGCAGCTGGATGCCGCGATTCCTGCAGGCACAGTTGATCTCATCCTGAAGTGCAACAGGCAATGGCCGATGGGTCTTGCGCAAGCCACCGCTTGGATCAAGTTCCACCCACTCCTGTTGAAGGGATCCTTCCCGCCACAACAATCTCTCCACCGGGAGAGCATCCAGCAACTCATGGGCGATCAGCACACCCCGCACTGGGTTGCTCTGCAGCTGCTCAAGGGAACACCAGCGCACCGGTAGGTCGTCCACCTGCCGCAGCAGATCCTGCTGCCGCTGGCGCATGCCGGGATTGGCCTCCACCAGCACCATTTCGATCCGAGCCAGAAGCGCGGGATCAGATCCACGCAGCTGGGCGATCAGATCCCGCGCCAAATGGCCTTCCCCAGGCCCGATTTCCACAATCGATAGGCGTTGATCAGGATCCGTTTGGGGAAGCGAAGCCAGCCAGGTCAGGAGTTGAGGGGCCAGCAGGGCCGCGAAGTCGCTGCCAAGGGAGGGGGAGGTGACGAAATCACCATGGGTTCCGATGCGGGCTCGGCCGGCGCCGTAGTAGCCATGGTCCGGCTCATTGAGAGCCAGATCCATGAACCGGGCAAACGGAACGGCACCCCCCGCCTGTTGCAGATGCGTAGCCAACCAGTCGGGACAGGACGCAGCCTTCTGTTCCATTGGAGAGAATGCCAGTCGCTGCAGCAGCTCCATGGGAACACATCGCATCCGACATCTGTGGAGCCTCGTCGTGGTTGCCCTGGTCAGCCTGGGTGTTCTGGTGACTCCGGCTCAGGCCTATGACAACCCTGAACTGCTGCCGGATCACCCCACACCTGTGATCGACCTCGCCCGGATCTTCAGTGACAGCCAACGGGCACAGCTGGAAGCATCCCTGGGGGATGTGGAAGAACGCACCGGCTGGAAGCTGCGGGTACTGACGCAATACGAACGCACACCAGGCCTTGCCATTCGAGAGTTCTGGGGGCTGGACGAAAGCAGCCTGCTTCTGGTGGCCGACCCCCGAGGAGGGAACCTGCTGAACTTCAACGTCGGCGATGCCTACTTCGCGATGATGCCGCGCACCTACTGGGTCGAGCTGCAGACCCGTTATGGCAACCAGTACTACGTGAAGGATCACGGAGAAGACGGCTCCGTCCTGGATGCACTACATGCGGTTGAGATCTGCCTGGACCGAGGCGGCTGTCAGGTGGTGCCAGGCCTCCCCCAGGAACAATGGCTCTGGACGCTGACCACTTCGATTCTTGGCGGCTTGATCGCTGGCTTTGCGGCCTACCCCCGGAAAGAAGGAGAAGCCATCGCGTGGGCCTGGTTGCTTCTGCTCTCACCGCTGTGGGTGATGTTGTTCGGCGTCTTCGGCATTGCACCGGTGGTGACACGCACCTCCGAGGTGATGCCCTTGCTGCGAAATGGCGTTGGCTTCCTCGGTGGAGGGATCGCCGCATACCTGATCGCACAGGCCACCGTCGGTCGGAAGCTTCAGAACGACGCCGAAAGCTGAAGCAGGGCGTCGGTCCTCAGAGCCGGGTTGCGCACTCGATGCGCGACCCGGTGCAGATCGCAGGAGGAGCAACGAGGGCCTGGCGCTTCTGATCGCGCAGACGACGTAACTCAGCAAGATTCACGTCGTAAAACGACCGCAGACGCGCGTACTTCTTGACGGGCTGGCCGTAGTAGCTACGCCCAGCAAGAGTGGGAAAGGATGCCCATTCGGGAGCCAGCTTGGCCGCAAGGATCGGGCTCAGAACACCCGTGTCGGTCAGAGCCAGGGCTTTGCGACGCTGAATCAGGAACAGGGCACCTTGGTCTTGAGCTTCGGGGCCGAAACCACGGACGCCGATGCTGCGCTGGACCAGGTTCCATGTGAATGGCATGAACTGGTAAGCCCCGGCGGCAGCACTGGCATAGCGGGAGCTGTAGATCACTCGATTGGGGTGGCGGTCGAGGGAAGGCATCAAGCCACCACCGAACATCACGCGGTAGCCCACATCAAGCCCACCTTTCCAGGTGCCCTCGGCAAACCGAATCGTGTTGAGCATCGCCCGACGTTCGGGCGTAATCACGTAGGGAATCGCCAGGCTGGGCTGGACTTCAGAGGTGTGAACCAACTGCGCCCGCGACGCGGGAGGGAGCAAGCTCGCCCGGGCGGATAAAGGGGAACAAACTGAAGGCAGAACTCCGACGATCACGGCCGCTGAAAGCGTCTGACGACCGATGAATGCAGAGATAGCCATAAAGAGCGTTCAAACAACATGCCCTCGAAAGAGGACGAGGAGCACATCAGAAGCGGATGAAATGCTCGTACGGAAATAAATTTCCGCTCGACGTGACTTTGTCGAACCAAAGGTTCAAAGCAATAGGTATATATGCCAGTCAAACAATTGGACATGCCATCAGCGTGGACGCGAATCGGGGCAAAAAAGATTGTTTTATCCCTGAAAATCAAAAATGCTTTTCAACCCAGCACACCAGTGCCAGAGCAGCTTCTTGAGCTCCTAATGCAGAAAGAGGCGCATCGGTTGGCGCCAACAACGGCTGGTCCAGCTGCCATGCTCCTGCATCCAGCTCCTGCCGGCGGAGGCATCGGTACTGCCCATACCGTCGCAAGCCATCCATCAACGCCGACGCTTCAGCAAAGCCGCTGCGCTCCACCACGTGCAGCCCCACTCCTTGCGCCATCGCCTCACAGAAGCTGCTGAACCCCGGCTTGCCCAGAACACGGGAACAGCGGCCGAGCACATCGACTGGACGCACCCCATCCGGCAGAACCGTGAGATTGCGGATCTCAACCAGCGCAGGCTGTTGCGAGATCACAGCTGAGGCCGGAAGCAGGAAATGGTGATAGGGCCAGAGCCGAAACAGTTCACTCTGAAGGGACAGACCGATGCCTCCGAATCCCACCAGAACCAGGGGCACTTGAAGGGCATCTAGAGAAGCCTCGAGACCCGCCGGTATCGCTCGCGGCGTCCCGCAGACCAACCCGAGCCTCTGTTCAGGCAGGCCCCAGTTCATCGGCAGATCAAACGGACAGCGCAGCAGCAGATCACCACAGCGATAGGCCATGGCCGCGGCCTCAGCACGCCGTTGAAACGGAGGCCCCAAGGGGGCATAGATGTCATCCCATCCGAAATTACTCATCCAGACCAGAGGTGCATCCACGCGCTGGGACAACGCGGCCGCAGCGGGGGGGATGTCCCCAAGGACCAGCACCGGCTGACCCTGCGACGCCAGCCAGATGGCCTCAGCCTCAATCAAGGCCGGCAGCCTGTGCTCCAGCTGATCCAAGGCAGTGAGCGTGGCGGTGAGATTCACACCGAGGGCATCGGCCTGCACCATGCCCACATCCCACTGACAGGGACGATGCTGAATCGACGGATCCCCCAGCAGCAGGTTCAGCACAGCGGCTGGCAGACCCGAGCTCATCACCAACGTCCAATCAGGACGCAGGCGTCGAAGCTCCTGAAGCACAGCGGCATCGCGGGCGGCATGGCCAAACCCATGGCTGCTGCTGCAGGTGTAGATCAGCACGTCAGCGGCGCATCCATCGGCAACTGCTCCTGATGGACCAGCTCGGCGTCGGGGGTGTACCAGCGATGGGCGAGCTGAGTAAGACGGGACCCCTGGAATTCAGCCCAGGAAAGATGCAAGAGGGTTCGGCCTTGCCCATCGAGGCCCGAGCGCGGCACACAGGCGGCATTGATCAGCGCCGTTCCATGGCGGTGGCGAAGCAGGTTCTGGCGCAGACCGGAGCCACGTTTAAGGGAATGGTGCATATGGCCAAAGATCACCAGATCTGCGGGTCGCTCCCGGGCCATGCGATCCAGGGCAAGGGCCAGATCCTGATCACCCCAGTCGACCGCTGGCGTCTTCCAGTCCCGACCACAGGGACTAGCGGCATCGGATCCCAGCCCCGTGGGTCCGCAGTGAGCCATCACAATCAAGGGCTGATCGGGGGGAACATCCGCTGCAGCCTCCACGATCCGATCAGCAGACGCCTCAAGCGACACTGGGCCGTACACCGCCTTGACGGCTTTGGAAAGGTGAAAACCACCTCCAGCACTACAGGGACGTGCACCAACAATCGTCAGGGGAAGCTCAGGCCATTGGATGGACCGCCAGGCGCAGTGAAGATCACCAAGCACAGCAAGTTGCTGCTCGAGGATGCGGCCACTGCGGTCCCAGCCACGGTCATGGTTCCCCAGGATCACGGCCACTGGGAAGGGAAGCCGCGTGATCCTGCGTGTCAGGCGAAGGTCTCCATCAGAGAGATCTCCGACAAAGAGAACAGCATCGGGCTTCAGGGTCTGCAGAAGCTGCTCATCCGCATCGCCCCAGGCGCCATGCAGGTCACCAGCAATGGCAAGTCGCAGGTGCTTCAGAGCGAATGCCTAGGCTGTTGCCATCCTGCCCCGAATCGGTCCTGATGAGCGCTGACACCGCCCTTGTTGCGGCGATCAACCAGCTTCGCAAGGACCGCAATGCCGTGATCCTGGCGCACTACTACCAGGAACCGGACATTCAGGACATCGCCGATTTCGTTGGCGACTCACTGGAGTTATCGCGCCAGGCCGCCAGCACCGATGCGGATGTGATCGTCTTCTGCGGTGTGCATTTCATGGCGGAGACCGCCAAGATTCTCAGCCCAGAAAAAACGGTTGTCCTACCGGATTTGGATGCCGGTTGCTCCCTGGCGGATGACTGCCCAGCAGAGGACTTCGCTCGGTTTCGTTCGAATCACCCCGATCACTTCGTGGTGAGTTACATAAACTGCACGGCAGCGGTGAAAGCGCAGAGCGATCTGATCTGCACCAGCAGCAATGCCGTGGATCTGGTCAACCAGCTGCCACCGGATCAGCCGGTTCTGTTCGCACCTGATCAGAACCTGGGGCGCTGGGTTCAGCAACAGAGCGGTCGCGAGCTGACGCTCTGGCCAGGACGCTGCATTGTGCACGAGACCTTCAGCGAAGAAGCCGTTCTTGCCCTCCAGCACGAACATCCCTCGGCTGAAGTCATCGCCCATCCCGAATGTCAGCAGAACCTGCTGGACCTGGCGGACTTCATTGGCTCCACCAGCAAACTCTTGAACTACACAGAACAAAGTGCCTCCGACAGTTTCATCGTTCTGACGGAACCGGGGATCCTGCATCAGATGCAGCAACGGGTGCCCGAGAAGACACTGCTCGACGTCCCTGGGCTCGATGGCTGCAGCTGCAATGCCTGCCCTTACATGCGGCTCAACAACCTCGACAAACTAAAGGCCTGCCTTGAGACCCTCAAGCCTGCGATCGATATGGACGAAACCGTGCGCCTGAAGGCCCTGAAACCCATGCAGCGCATGCTTGAGATGAGTCGGTGAAGCCAGATCAGGCGACCATTAAAGTTTCTAAGCAATGGTGTGCACTGGGCATCAAGTCGTTCCTCTGTGAGAAATGGGGACGAGGCACAAAAATGTGGATCAGCTCAAGGCGACCTACTCCATCGTCACTGGCAAGCAGTTGAGACTCCGATCGGGGGGGCCACGAACTGGAGTCAGCTACATCGACGGTGATCTCAAGCAGCTTGCCCAGGATGTCGACACAGCTTGCATCGTCCAATCCATCGGATTGGAATAGATTTTCAAGGCGCAAAACATCATGTGGTGGAGCAAGCTGTGCGCTGTTTCAGGAGGTTGGAAATCCTGGCCTTTTTGGCACTCATCACATTGGGTGCATCGATGAAGGTTTCTGCACAAACCTGGAATCAACCGATCCTTCAACCGGAAACAAAATCAACACAGCGAACGATCGAACTCGCCGAGCAACTCAACAAGATCGGGGCCAAATTTTTTGGTGCCCATTGGTATCCAGCTTGCAAGGAATAGATGAAAATCTTCGGCAAACAAGCCGGACGCAAGCTGAACTACATCGAATGCGGTCTGCCCGACGAATATCCAGAGCAGCTCAATCAATGTAGGGATGAAAACATCAGATCCATCCCCGCATGGACGCAACCTGCGTCAAGGCGATTGGAGGGTGTTCAATCGATCAACACCCTCGAACGCTGGAGCGGCCTGAAGCTTGAAGAACAGAACTAATTACTTCTTGCGGCAGTAACCAGCACCAACATTCATCCAGCCGGATGGGCAGGCTTCACCGTTGGTGGGCATCATCTCGTAATAGATCGGTGAGACACAGGTGGTGCCCAAGGTGTTGACGTAACCCAGGGGGCATTGGTTATGGCCTTGTGCCTTGGGAATCTTTTTCTGAGCCAACGCGGAGCTGGGAACAGCCAGGGCTGAAACGAACAGAGCGGCAACAAACAGCTTCATCGCAGTGCAAGAAAACGCGGTCAAGCTACGGGGCTTTCAGAATGTCTGCAGCGATCAGCAGCAGAGCTTGATCGAACGCACGCCAGAAGGGTTGTACTGCCGAGCAGCGAAGGCATGGATCGACCCGTGGCGTCCGGTTCCCAGGGCCTTGATCACCCACGCCCATTCCGATCATGCGAAGCCAGGATGCGGGGAGTACTGGGCAGTGGCATCCAGTGAAGGGGTGCTGCGCCAGAGGCTCGGACAGGACATCACGCTTCACCCGGTGGCCTACGGCGAAGACATCTGGTTGGGCCAGTGCAAGGTGTCGTTTCACAGTGCAGGACACGTGCTCGGCTCTGCGCAAATCCGCCTGGAATCCGAGGGTGAGGTGTGGGTGGTGAGCGGTGATTACAAGCGTGATGACGACCCCAGCTGCGATGCCTTTGAACCGGTGCGCTGCGATGTGTTGATCACCGAAGCCACCTTCGGGATGCCGATCTATCGCTGGATCAGCGGATCCGAGGTCGCCCAGGACATCCATGCCTGGTGGACCAGTGATCGCAGCAGGCCTTCACTGTTGTTCTGTTATGCCTGCGGCAAGGCCCAGCGGCTGCTGGCTGAACTCAAGGCCATCGGCATCGACGAAGAAGTGCTGCTGCACGGCGCCGTGGAAACCGTGACCCGTCACTACCGAGATGCGGGGATTCCCATGACCACCAGTCGACCTGTGAACGCGTTGCCCCGCACGGATCCTCTCAATGGTCGATTGATCCTGGCGCCACCCTCGGCCCATCGATCTAGCTGGATGCGCCGCTTCAAATCACCACAGACCGCCTTTGCCTCCGGCTGGATGGCGGTGCGCGGCGCCCGAAGAAGGCGGGGATACGAGCGGGGGTTTGTGCTCAGTGACCATGCCGATTGGCCTGGATTGCTCCAGACCGTTCGAGACAGTGGCGCCCGCAAGGTGTACGTCACCCATGGGCAGAGTGATGTGCTGGCGCGCTACCTGCGAGAGGTGGAGGGCTTGGACGCAGAACCGCTGGAGACCCTGTTTGAAGGGGAAGCGGACTAAAACTTGGCGACGCCGTCCGGGAGCTCAGGAAGGTTCAAATTCGCCTGACGGCCTTCGATCGCTGCAGTCAACGACTCAATCATCATGGCGTTGCCGCTGTCTTTAACGGCATCAAGAGCCTTTTGCAGCCGAAGTCGACGATCGGAAGGATCATCAGCGGTTCCCTCACCCACAACTGGTGGCTGAACGGCCGGTGCTGAAGGGGTTGCACGAACGCTGGCCATTTGTTGCGACAGGTTGTCCCAAAGGAGTGCCATCCGGCTGATCTTGAGCATCTGTTGCTCAGATCAACACAGGTCTCCTCCGCATCGCCAGCCCTGCTCACAAAATGTCTTGTCAGGATGGCGGGACTGTTGATCCACCCCGTTCAAGCGAGCATGCGGGCCTTTCAGGACCTGTTCAACCAACTGGATCAGGTCACAGGTACCAAAGCCAAAGTGCAGGCATTGGTGGTTCACTTTCAACTTGTTCCCCCATCGGAAGCCGCCTGGGCGTTGACGCTCCTGCTGGGCAAACGACGCAGGCGATTGATCACCGGTCGCCGACTCCGCGACATCCTGCGTGACCGCGGCGGGCTGCCGGATTGGTTGATCGATGACTGCTACGGCCAGGTGGGCGACTCAGCCGAAACCATCAGCCTGCTCTGGCCCTCCGTGCAGGAGCGCGTCACAGTATCGGATCCGGGTCTGCCCAGCGCTGAGGGGAACATGCCCCTCAGCTGGTGGATGGAAACCCTGCTCCCAGCCATCAGCGCCAGAAGCGACGACGACCAGGCCAATGCGGTGATCTGGCTTTGGCACAGGATCCCGCCCGACCAACACTTCATCGTCAACAAGTTGCTCACGGGGGGATTCCGTGTCGGCGTGTCGACGGGCCTGATCGCCCGCGCCATTGCCAAGGCGTTTGATCTTGAAGAAAGCCTGGTGATGCAACGGCTGATGGGCGGGTTTGAGCCGTCCGCCGAGCGTTTCGTTCAACTCACCGCCCCTGCGAGCCCGGATGAGCACCGCTCCAGTGGCACGCCCTACCCCTTCTATCTCGCCAGTCCCCTGGAACCCGAACGGCTGCGTGAGACATCGGTATCGGTGGACGATTGGCAGCTGGAGTGGAAATGGGATGGGATCCGAGGCCAGTTGATTCACCGTGGTTCAGGGGTCTATCTCTGGAGTCGTGGGGAAGAGCTCGTCAATGACAGCTTTCCTGAACTTGTGGATGTCGCCGGTGCCTTGCCGTCCGGCAGTGTTCTCGATGGTGAGCTGATCTGCTGGCAGCAGAACGCGACAACACCGCTTGGCTTTGATCAGCTGCAACGACGGCTCGGCCGCAAAACCGTTGGAGCAACGTTGAAACGGGAATGCCCGATGCGGTTCATCGCCTACGACCTTCTGGAACATCAGGGCCTCGACATCCGCCAGCAGGGGTTGAGGCAACGCCAGCAGAAGCTGACTGAGCTGCTGGGCACTATTGAGCATCCCGAGTCATGGAGGTTGCAGCAGAGCCGGTCTTGGTCGATCGACACCTGGGAGGAGCTGGAGATGCAACGCAACCAGGCCCGTCAACACAACGCCGAAGGGTTGATGCTCAAACACGTGGATTCGCCCTATCTGAGTGGACGCAAACGCGGCAACTGGTGGAAACACAAGCTGGAGCCGATGACCCTCGACGCGGTGCTCCTCTATGCCCAGGCCGGCAGTGGACGTCGCGCCAACCTGTTCACCGATTACACCTTCGGGATCTGGACCAACGCTGAAGAGCCGCAGCTGGTGAGCTTTGCCAAGGCCTATTCAGGCCTGAACGACGCTGAAATCCTTGAGCTTGATCGCTGGATCCGTCGCAACACCCTTCAGCGCTTCGGGCCGGCGCGATCCCTCAAAACCGAATTGGTGTTTGAAATCGGTTTTGAGGGCATCCACCCGTCAAAACGCCACAAATCCGGCATCGCCGTGCGATTCCCGAGAATCCTCCGCTGGCGACGCGACAAACCCGCCGACGAAGCGGATTCACTCCAGACCGCGATGGCGTTGATCCAGAACCGCTGATGGCACCTTCAAAAGCGAAGGCAAATGCCAAACCACAATCCAGCGACCCACGGTTGAACCCGATTCATGCCTGGTTCGCGCAGAGGAACTGGACACCGCTCCCGTTTCAGCAGGAGACCTGGAACGCCTATCTGGCGGGGCGGAACGGGTTGATCCAAGTGCCCACAGGGTCCGGCAAAACCTTCGCCGCTGTGATGGGACCGATCGCTCGGATGTTGGCGGAGGAGCAGCCCTTGAAAGGGATCCGCCTGCTCTATATCACGCCATTGCGGGCCTTGAGCCGCGACTTGTCGCTCGCGATCCGCGAACCAATCGAGGCGATGGATTGGCCAATTCGGGTGGGCATTCGCAATGGCGACAGCAGCAGCAGCGATCGCGCCAAGCAGCTCAAGACACCACCACAGATTCTGGTGACGACTCCGGAGTCCCTCGCCCTTCTGCTGAGCAACGCCAAGGCCGAAGGGCTATTTGGCCAGCTGCAGACGGTGATCCTCGATGAATGGCACGAATTGATGGGCAGCAAACGGGGCAGCCAGACGGAGCTGTGCCTGAGCTGGTTGCGCCAGCTGCGCCCCAAGCTTCAAACCTGGGCCATCAGTGCCACCATCGGCAACATTGAACAGGCGGCCTGCCATGCCCTGGGAACGGCTGGGGAACCGCAACTGATCGGAGGTGCCCCGGCCCGAAGCACGGAGATTCAGAGCATCCTTCCGGAGACGATTGATGGCTTCCCCTGGGCCGGACACCTCGGGTTGCGGATGTACGAGGAGCTGGTGGCGCGCCTCAATCCCGGGATCAGCACCTTGCTGTTCACCAACACCCGCAATCAGTCGGAGCGTTGGCACCAGTGTCTGCGCTTCGCCTGCCCGGAAATGGAGGAGGGATTGGCCCTGCACCACAGCGCCATTGATCGCAGCGAGCGGGAAGCGATCGAAGCCTCCGTAAAGGCAGGCGGCATTCGTTGGGTGGTGTGCACCAGCTCCCTGGATCTCGGTGTGGACTTCCAACCCGTGGAACAGGTGGTGCAGATCGGCAGTCCTAAAAATCTGGCGCGTCTGCTGCAGCGGGCGGGACGATCAGCGCACTTGCCCGGCGGAACATCTCAGGTGCTGTTCATGCCCACCAATGCGCTCGAACTGCTCGAGCTCAGTGCTGTGCGTCGGGGACTGGCGGAGGGTCTGGTGGAACAACGCAAACCTCCCCAAGCGCCTCTGGATGTGCTGCTACAGCACCTCACGGGGTTGGCCTGCGGCCCTGGCTTCCATCCCGAGCAGACCTTACAGGCCGTGCGGAGCTGTGCGACTTACGCCGATCTGAGCCAGGACGACTGGGACTGGTGCATGTTGTTTCTGGAGCAGGGCGGAGAGTGCCTCGGGGCTTATCCCCGCTACCGCAAGCTCGAGTGGGAGGAGACAAGCCAGTGCTACCGGGTTCGCGAAAAGGCCATCGCTCGCTTGCACCGTCTCAACGTCGGAACGATCACGGCGGCACCGGCGATCACCGTGCGCTTTGTGCGTGGTGCCGTGCTCGGCCATGTGGAAGAGACCTTCATCAGCCAGCTGAAGCCGAAGGATGTGTTCTTCTTCTCCGGCCGCCAGTTGGAGTTCGTGCGGCTGCGCGACATGACCGCTTACGTGAAAGTGAGCACCAAAAAAACGCGCACGGTACCTGCCTGGGCTGGAGGGCAGATGGCTCTCTCCGATCTGCTTACCCATCACCTGCGTCTCGAGGTGGACCGGGCCAGCCGTGGTGATCTCGACAACGCTGAACTGCAGGCTCTGAAGCCCCTGTTTGATCGGCAACAGGACATCTCCGTGTTGCCGACGGTTGGGCAGCTGTTGATTGAGACCTGTCGCACCCGGGAAGGCACGCACCTCTTTGCTTACCCCTTTGAAGGAAGATTCGTGCATGAGGGTATTGGCTTCCTCTGGGCATCGCGTCTCACCCGTCTGGAGCGGGGCACGATCACGGTGTCGGTGAACGACTACGGCTTTGAGCTGTTGGCACCAAAGAGCTACCCCATGGCGGAGCTGCTGGAGGACCAAATCAATCTGCTGCTCGATCGCCAAAAGCTGGAGCGGGATCTGAAAAACGCACTGAATCTTTCCGAGCTGCAACGGCGACGCTTTCGGTCCATCGCCCAGATCGCGGGCCTGATGAACCGAGGATTCCCAGGATCCAGCAAGAGCACCGGTCAGCTTCAAATCAGTGCGTCGCTGCTCTTCGATGTGTTCACCCGCCATGAACCGCACAACCGTTTGCTGCTGCAGGCGCAACAGGAGGTGCTCGACGACCAGTTGGAGATCTCACGGCTTGAAGCGGCCTTGGAGCGAGCTGCTAGCCAGGAATGGCTGCACGTTGAAACACCGCGCCCCAGCCCGCTGGCCTTTCCGCTGCTGGTGGAACGGCTCAACAACAGGATGAGCAATGAATCCGTTTTGGAGCGGGTTCAGCGCATGAGAGACGAAGCCATTCGCAAAGAGAGGTGAGACGGCTCCCCACTCAAATCGCCAAACACGTGATCTGGATGTTGAATAACGCGGTATGGCAACGATGCAGAGCTAACCGCAGGCACACACCGACCCAAAAGATCAATGACGCACCCGTACCAATGACTGAACCGTCGAAGCCCAGAGCGCTGACGTACACAGAAATGATGAATGGCGGCCGTCAGCAGCTCGAACAGGTGCAACACATTCGACAGCAGAAGCTGAAACAAATGATTCAGGGCAGCGAGGCGCCAACATTGAAGTCACCACAGAACTGAGATCCACTCAGGTCCCCTTACAGTCCATCAGCGGAGGGGTTCAGCAAAGGTGACGAAGCTCGGGGAGATCAAACTCAAGCAGGTTCCACAACTGAACACTGCCAACAGTTCACCTCTGATTCGGAAACACAAAGAGGTTCTGAATCTGATGATGAGAACGCTTTCACTCGATACCTACGGCCTCACCTGGGCGCAGTTCGTCAAAGGGTTTGGTTGTGGCGGTTTGGCCGTTTGGCTGCTGATGCGCTGAGATCAGCCGTGCCGTAGAGGCCTCCCGCCCCGTCGCATGGACTCCAACATGCCTTTTTCCAGGGCTGTCAGTTTTGGTGCCGGCTCGTTCAGCGCCGCTTCCGCCCGAGACTTGGCCGCGGCAATGAATCGTTCTGTCTTGTCCCCAGAGTCAAACGCCAAGGTGTGTCTCAGCAAAGACCACCAAAGGTATGGATCGAATGGAGTTGATGCTCAGGACTTAAGAAAAAACCCCTGAAGCCCAGCGATGCGGGCATCGGATCCCGCGACCATTCCCCCCAACCCACATTCGTTGCTATCGGTTGGAGGTTGCAGCCAGCTGATGAGCCGTTACCCCGTCTTTTATTGCTCTCCAGCGGGCGTTGACGCTGGATTCAGGCCCGTTGAGGCCACCGATGCCTACGAGGCTGAGCAGATCATTCAGCGTCAACACCCCGGAGCTGTGACAGCCTCCCTGAGCGAGCGGGTGACAAACGAAGAGGAAATCCGCCGGTTGTTTGTGGCCTGGCTCGAAAAAGTCTGAGCAGCTGGAGCAGCGGAGGGTGACATGGGAAGCAATCCGATGTCTGTCAAGCCACCCAGCTGGCTGGACATCGACACCGACACCTACAAGCGACTGCTGAACCGCAGTGCGGTGACGATCACCAAGCGCGCCAAGAAGCGTGGAGCCACTTATCAGGTGAAGGATGCCATCGATGCCATCCATGCAGCCTTTCACCGTTGCGACGGCACTGATCCGTACGACGGACTCCCGTTGGACGGTCGCATTCTTGATGGCAGTCGGAGTCCGACCGTCTCCCCGGCGATCGGCAGCACCAGCGCGACATTTGAGATTCTCAGCCTGCAGACCAAGGAAGCCAAAGGAGAGAGGAACGTCGACGAGTTCATCGCCCACTGCCGGGCCGTCGTCGCCCACGCCGATACAACCTCACCGGCACAGCGATGAGCACCGCCAAAAAATTGTTCCTAGTGGTCTTGGGGGGTCGTTGCAAGGGCTGCCACATCGAGCAACACGATGTGCGCTGGGTCGTGGGCCAGAGCATCGACGCCACGCTGCCTACACTGCGACAGGAATGGATCGGCCTTCGCCGGGGCTTGCACATCGATAGCTATCGCTGCATCGACCATGTCGATGGGAACCGCGTTGAAGTTGTTGAGGGTGCACAGGATCCATCCAGTGCTGATGGAGTACGTCTCTGGTTCGTCAACCTCGGGGCCTACGACCCCACATCGATGGCAGAACAGCACGCGTTCGGTGTGATTGCGGCCCGTTCATCAGCATCGGCAAAAGCCCGAGCACGCCAGCGTTGGCTGCAGGGACAGGAACAGGTGCACAAGGATGATCTTCACAGTGTTCAGATCGACAGTGCCCTGGATGATCTGCTGCCAATTGAAGGCAATGGCCAGTGGCACCTAAAGCTGATAGCGAATCCCCAACTTGACGAAGCTCCAGCGCATCCCGACTGGTACGGCTACTGGAAGATCTGACCAAGTCATTCAACGGCGGCAAGATTGCATCCACAGAACAAACGAAGTTCAGCTACAACAAACGGCCATGGTGAGGATGTGTCGTGCTGATCCTGATCCTCATTGTTCTGACGGGTTCCTATGCCGGACTGTGGGCATTGCGTTTTGTGCTCGAACAACGCACAGACACGCCGTAAGGAGAGTGGTCAGGCCTTGGCCAGGCGGTTGAGATAGGGGCGCCGCAGTCCAAGGAATGCGTACAACAAGGGTTATCGGACGGGATACAAAAAACGATCAAATAGATCCATCAGCCGAATCACCGCACTTACGTCTCTGTGCATACACCATCACCCTGGATGGTTCCGATTCACGCTTATCAGCAAGGCACCCGCATTAAAGTTGGTCTCGAGTTCAATCTGTAGACAAGGTCCCCATCCGCCATGTCCGAGCGATTCGGAAAGGAAGCGAGCGAAGCCTGGCGCGACCATGTGTTGCAAGAGGTTGTGGATTATCTGGAGAGCAATCGCGATGCCATCATCGATCGCTTCGAAGCCAACAATGCCTACAACCTGGGGCGTGAGGACATCGAACAATCGGATCTGCTCGACTTCGATGTCGCGGTGACACTGCATCGCGATAAAAAATCATCATTTGGCCTTGGATTGGGTTTCTTCAAGGCCAACATGATCCGCTGAATCAGCCTGCAGGCTTCCAGAGAGCTTCGGGATCCTGGCGTTGAAGCGTTTCCTCTGCCAACTTGAGGTAGTAGAAATAACTCTGCCTGTCTTCCGATTCAGCCGCTTTATTCATCAAGTGCAGATAGCTGAGACGCTGGTCGCTGTTCATTCATGGTCTGTAGGAGATCAAGACCTTCACCGCAAGAAGCCATTGACTTCGGTATCGAGAAGAACAACTGAAACAATTCTCTGTATCAACCAAGCACTCTTTTATCTTTTCTTCTGAAGATTGTGCTTTGACGAATCTGCCCCATCGAGGGGATCAACAGGGCTGAAAGTCTTTCGTGACAGGCGGCCCACCGCCGGGCGGAACCACACAGTCGGAGTCAGACAGACCTCGGTTCTGCTCAAGAAGTAGAGGACCCTTGACCGAAGGCTGGCCTCTTCGATCAGGAGACGTCGGATAAAGATCAATCTTATCCGGCCTGATCATTTGAGACGTGAGGCTATAAGCCAGGCCAAGAAGCAAACCAAACCCCATCGAGGCCACAAAAACAACAAGAAGTTGACGCTGACGGTTGTTCATCCCACTCCTCGATCCCGGTGAAGGTTGATTGACCTCAAGCTCTGGCCTGAATCTCAGTGAATGACAGAGATTTGACAGATCAAAACAGACGGCCGGATGATCCGCATGCTGCAGCTTGAACGATCGAAACACAGTCTCTTCTGACTCTGCTCACGCCATTCCTGGTGTTCGGTGCGTTGTTTGTCGTCCTCTTGCTGGTCTGGGAGCGATGACAGCCCCCGTTGCGGGACTGTTCTGGACGCCATATGCCGATTGGATTTACACCGTTGTCAGCCTGAGCGGTCTCCTGCTGATCACCTGGCTGGTTCTGGGCCGCAGCAGTGGCAACTGATCGGCTTCAGGCCGCAAGCAACTCCATCTCGGGCTGAAGTAACACGTCCCGGGCCGTGTTGAACCGCGTCATCAGCGCCGGATCTCCCCCTTTGTCCGGGTGATGTTGGACGGCCAGCAGTTTGTGCGCCCGTTTCACCTGGGCAACGGTCAACCGCCCGGACAGAGGCAACGCCAGACACTGTCTGGCCTGAATCGCTTCAAGACCGGGGTCGCGCCCCATTGGACATTGGTCACGTCGATGGTTCGACGTCCCCGGCTTGCGCTTCTTGCTTGATTTGCGCTTGGAGCTGCTGGACTGCCCCCCAAAACCTTTCGATACCTGCACAACCTAATTGCCGAAGCAGGTCACAATGCCTTATCGCGTTGCTCAATCACCCAGCTGATGCCACCAGCTGGCTATTCGATCCGTCGAGCCATACCAGCTTTGTCCAAACAATCCTCCGTGGGCCGTATCAGCAAGCTCGATCCAACGGGCATCCTGCAGAAGGGCTGATTCAACTGGCACTAGGCCATCGCCCTGCAGATCCGGGTCACCCATGATCTGGCGATAGCTGCGGGCGGCGCTCCGTCTTGCAAAGGTTGATGCGTTTGAACCCAGAGGATCAAGCCGACCAGCAACAGCCACGTAATCCACCCGATCAGCTTCAGGGCAACCAGGGAACAGAAGATCCACACTGGCCCGCAGCGGTGTCGCTCGCAGCGCTTGATGGGGGCTGCCGAGGGTGATCAGTCGATTGCACCGGCTCGCACCGTTGAAACGCCGCCCCAGAAAGCTCTGGTCGACCAGATACGGCCGCAACATCACCCCGCCGGAGCTGTGACCAATCAAGGTGACCTGTGCGGTAGGCGACAGGCCTTGAAGCTCGCGCACACAGCAATCAACGCGGTCCAGCAGGCGGCACCAGCCGAATCCCCAGCTGGTTGCAAGCCAGTCCAATTTGGACGCAGGCACGATGCGCACTGGAACACCGCTTGCCTGATTAATCCAATCAGCCAGGGGGAGATACGCCTCCTCGGTGATCAGAAAACCGCCGAGGATGACAACGGGCTGAGACAGGCGGGACGTGCCGGACAAAGTCAGGTGGTGCTGGTCACCTGATCAACGCACATTGTGGGGCCTGAATGAGGTCATAGCCCTTCCGAATTCGACTTCCACCGGGTTCGATCAACATGCTGAGTTGTTGATCCTCCATAGAAGCCTCAAGAACAACCTGCTGGCCGATCAACACAATCCTGAAGCTCCAGGGGAGAAGACCCGGAAGGGTGAAGCTCATGGTGATCCTGGTTCTCGCCTCACGCTGGCGCAGTTCAGCCCAACGTCCATCCCTCAATTCAGAGGAAAGTACAGGGATCAGTGGAGAGGTTTCTGAGCCACAACGGCGAAAAAGGGATCCCCTTTGCCACCGAACAAACCCATCACGCCCTCGGCGCGGGTGTCTTCGGCAATGATCTCTGGCTTGGGCCAGCCCTGCGCCATCAACACCTCAGCGACGTAACGCAGGTGATCGCCGTCATCACCATCGGTCCAGACCTGCGGAGCCTTGGTGAAGAACATCCGATTGGAAAAGGCGACGATCACCTGACCCCGGGGTCGGGTGATTCGCAACAGCTCAGCGGCGATCGGCTCGGGCTGCTGCAGGTACTGCCAACCGGCAACGATGAGGGTCGCATCGATCGAACCATCTTCAACAGGTAGAGATTGCTCCCGGTTGAGGTTCTGAACCCAGTGCTGATCCAAACGAGGATTGGCAATCAGCTCCTCTCCATTGAGGCCATGGCCGATGACCTTGTCGTAACTCACGTCCTCCGGCAGGTGGCTCACCCAACTGCTCATAAGATCCAGCACCTGGGCACAGGGGGGAATGCGCTCGCGGTAGAGGGCCGTCAGTCGGGCCCGAAACCCAGCATCCAGATGGTGGACGAAGCGAGGCTCGCTGTAGAAGATCGCGTCGTCTGTTGAATCCAACTTGAACCGTTGCGAGTCCTCAAGAACTGGAACAACCGTCATCGATCAACCCAACTCCAGGTACCAGCGCAGAGCAGCACCGAGCTGACCCGCGATTCCCAATCCAGTCAACTTTTCAAGCACCACTGCAGCAACGAAACCCAACATGGCCACTTGGCCATTGAGGCGCTCGACATTGGTCAGAGCGGAACGGTTCCAGGGACGAGCTGTGGTGAGCGACTCGCCGAAGCGTTCCGGTTCTTCATAACGAAAAGCAGGCCGACTCATCGCAAAGCGCAGATCCAGCGGACCTTAACCACAGTTCCATCGCGACCGGGGTAAGAGGACCAGGCACCATTGGCCTGGCGTTGCTCCAGCTGACCGCTGGCGCAGTCGGCACGCATCGGAAGAACCCGTTGGGTCCACTGGTCCTGGCCGGCACGCTGGATCAACAAGCCGGCCTCCACCTCAACAGCGCCGTCCACGGCCTGGGGTGATCGGATGTACTCCGCTGCCTTGAGCGCAGGGGTCTCCAGGGCCTCCATGAAGATCCAACCATCCCCCGGCAGCAGTTTGCTTCGTCGCGACTGCCAAACGACTGGCTCCTGCATCGGCCGCCATTCCGCCAGGGCAGGCCCTGCGCCAAGGGAGAGAAGAGACGCCAATACGAGTTTGAACGCCAGCGAATAGGAAGCCATGGGCAGAACCATCAGGACAGAAGGGGGGGAGGGGGGGGGGAGAGCGACGGTCAAACGCTTCAAACAGCTTCACGAAGCGTTGAAACGCAAACATGAATGAATGGTTATGGAATTCCAACGGGCAGTAGTGCCAGCTTGAAACGATTGCGAAATCAGTCCATGGCAAGCATTGCTCAGAGACGGGCTGCATACACAGTCCGCCACAAGACATCCAACGGAGAAAAACTGGAATCTTGCTTCTACGCCACGGACGCCTTTGAAGCGCGGCTTCTGGCCATGGAGTTCAACGCTTATATCCGTCAACACCCGAACTGCATCGATTCGATTCTCAGGACGGAGGCTTGAGGGCCGCCCGCCGCCGCTCAACTTGAACAAAGACCAGCCAGGCCAGGCTGGCGAGCCCCCCTCCGATCCAATCGCTGCGCAGCAGTTCAACCAGGGCGATGGTGCTGGCCCCGATGCGCAGCCCCCGCAGCAGTAGGTCCTTTAGAAGAGGTGTCCGGCTCTTGTCACGCTCCATGGGCCGACTCCGAAAAGATGGGGAGGTTGCAGAGCCCCATGATCTCAGCCGTGACCGGTCCGCCTGCCGCAGCACTCCTGGCACGGGAGCGCCAGATCCGCCGTAAAGGAAGCGGCATACGGATCGAGCAGCTGCCAGGTTGCTGGATGTTGCAACAGACCTGGAGTCGCACTGGTGATGCCCCGGCTCCCGGCACTGCAACTCTGCTGCGTTGGCTGCAGGCCAGCCTGATTTTGAACCGCTGCGAGCAGGGCCTGACCATCGTCAATCAGGTCTCCATGGCGGGTTTCCGGTTGCAATTCAGCGGCCGTGCCGAGCTGAAGGGTTCAAGACCGCTGCTGGTGTTCAGCTTCACGTCGTTGAAGCTGTCCTGGTCGGGTCAGGTGTTGCACCAGCGAAACCTGCCAGCACCAAAGCCACAACGTCTGCCCTTTTTTGCCCTGATCGAGCTGAACGAGCAGCAAGGCACCCTGACGGCACGTGGCCGCGGGGGGGGGCTGGCCCAGTGGTTGCGCCTCAAGCCGGAGTCCCCATGAAACCCGCCGTCGCCTTGGCCATGCTCCAGCGGGAGAACCGATGGCTTCTCCAACTGCGAGACGACATTGACACGATCATCTATCCCGGCCATTGGGGGTTGTTTGGCGGCCATCTCGAACCCGGCGAAACAGCCACCGAGGCCGTGCACCGCGAAATGCAGGAGGAGATCAACTGGTTGCCCAGCGTGCCGCTCGAACCCTGGTTCAGTGACGACAGCGGCAACCTGGTGGCCCATGTGTTCCGGGGAGTCCTCAGCGTGCCGTTGAACGAGCTGGAGTTGAAGGAGGGCCAAGAGATGAAGCTGGTCTCCCTAACCGACCTGGTGCATGAGGCCATCTGGAGCGAGCGACAGCAGGAGCTGCGACCTGTCGCTCCACGCCTCTCCGTCGTGATCGAACGGCTGCTGCAGGAGAGCCATGACTACTGAAACCTGTGAAACCTGGCTCGATCTCCGCAATGTGGAGGCATGGCTTGGCGGTCGTCCGGTTCTCCACAACCTCAACCTGCAACTGACCCTGCGGCAATCAACAACGGTGCTGGGCCCCAACGGCGCGGGCAAGAGCAGTCTGGTGAAACTGATTGATCGCAGCCTCTACCCCATTGTTCGGCCCGACGCGCATCTGCGGCTGTTCGGCAGCGATATGGTGAACCTCTGGTCGCTTCGAAGCCGCCTGGGCGTGGTGTCCAGCGAGATGGAACAACGGCTTCACCCCAGAACAGCTGTTGATGAAGTGGTGGTCAGCAGTTTCTTCGGTGCCACTCGCCTGGGCCGTGATCAGCAGCCCAGCCCTGAGCAGTGGGAGCAGGCGCGAGATCTGCTTGATCAACTGCAACTCAACGCCATCCGTGAGCGCTGTTACGGAGAACTCTCCGACGGACAGAGACGCCGCCTTCTCATCGCTCGAGCCCTTGTGCACCAACCGGAGGTGCTTGTGCTCGATGAACCCAGCCGTGCCCTTGATCTGCAGGCGTGCCATCAATTGCTGGCCATTCTCAGAGGGTTGATCCAACGCGGCACCACCGTGGTGCAGGTCACCCACCGGGTGGACACGATCGTGCCGGAGATGGAACGGGTGCTGTTTCTGGCGCAAGGAACGATCTTGGGGGATGGGAGTCCTCAAGACATGCTGCGGCCAGCGGAGCTGAGCGGACTGTTCAAGACCCCGCTCAACGTGGTCGAGGCCCATGGCTTTCGCCAGGTTCTTCCCGGGTAGCTGCAGAAGCAGCACCCTGCTCTGCTAGGCATGAAGGCCACGACCCACAACCGTCATGGCAACGGCAGAACAGAAAAAGACCATCACCAAAAAGCGCCTGCAGGAGCTACGCAACAAATGCCGTGACCACTACAACGTGGTGGCCGATGGTGTGTTGCCCGACGGTGCCGATGTGCGCGTCACCATGGGCAAGCTGCAGGAGCTGATCGAACTGCTGGATGGCAAAGCCAAATGGGATGACGCCGAAGCCTCCTGAGCCGTCAAAGGCCATGCAGGACGAAACGGATTACCGCGAGCCGTGGAACCAGGCAGGTTCCGCGGAGTCGGCCTCCAAGCAAGGTGTTGCCGCCAAGGAGTTTCACTTCCGTGAAGCCGGCGTTCAGCGCTTCAACGACATCTACGACTGGGACGACGACGAGCGCTGATCCAGCGAATCAGAGACGCCTGAGCACCCCCTGTCCAGGGGCCAGAAGAAAGGCCAGCACAAACTGCGCTGTCTGAACAAGCACGATGCAACCGGCGGTGGAACTGTCGGTCCAGTAGCTGATGAACACCCCAAGAACACTGGAGAGAACGCTGCTGCTCACCGCCAGCAGAGTCATCCGGTCAAAGCGATCGGTAAGCAGGTAAGCCGTGGCACCAGGGGTGACCAGCATCGCCACCACCAGGATGATTCCAACGGTCTGCAGACCGGCGACGGCGGCCAGGGAGAGAAGTCCCAGCAGCATGTAGTGAAGGAGTCCGGTGTTAATTCCGATCGATCGGGCGTGGGTGGGGTCAAAACAGAAGAGCATCAGATCCCGCCGGAACAGCAGCAGCAGCACCAGCACCAGCGCGGAAATCACCACCGTCTGTTGCACGTCCCCCGCCGAGATCCCAAGAACATTGCCGAACAGAATGTGGGTGAGGTCGATGTTGCTGCGCGTCTTGGAGACGAGCACGAGACCCAGGGCGAAGAAACCGGTGAAGACAAGGCCGATGACAGTGTCTTCCTTCACCCGCGACTTCTGTTTGACAAAGCCGATGGCCGCAACGGAGCCGACGCCGAACACGAACGCCCCAAGGGAGAAGGGCAGACCCAGGGCGTAGGCAACCACGACGCCCGGTAGGACGGCATGGGAGACGGCGTCGCCCATCAGAGCCCACCCCTTCAGGGTCATGAAGCAGGACAACAGCCCGCAAACACCCCCGACGAGGGCACTGATCATCAACGCCTTGACCATGAAGGCGTGACTGAGGGGTTCCAGCAAGAGCTCCATCGGATCAGTATGGGCGCGCTGTTGCCGGTTCGATGCCCCGCGCCTCCACCCAGAACGCTCGGCCCGCTCTGCGCCGGCTGCCCACCCGTCCCAGTCGGATGGTTCAGATGGTGGTCAGCCGACTGCTTCCGCTGCTCTTCCGCAGTCAGGGGCTCGAACTCAACCATCGTGATGCGGCGGAAGGCCTTGCCAGGGCCTTTGCTGCCCAGCAATCGGGAAGCTGCAATCTGCTGATTGCCTTCCGCCACCCGAGCACCCGCGATCCGGTGGTGCTGGCGGATCTGTTCTGGAACCGTGCTCCCCAGGCAGCACGGCGGCTCAGGCTGCAGCTGGCACGCCCCATCCAACTGCGGTTTCTCTACGACCGCGGCATTCCGATCTGGGCCGGCCCCGTGATCGGCTGGCTGCTGCAACGCAGTGGCGGCATCGCCATCCATCGCGGCCGCTTGGACCGCCCGGCCCTCGCCCAGGCCCGCGCGGCTCTGGCCCAGGGGCGCTACCCACTGGTGGTGGCACCGGAAGGGGCGACGAACAATTTGTCAGGAGAGATGGCGCCCCTGGAACCGGGGGTGGCCCAACTGGCGTTCTGGGCCGCAGAGGATCTGGAGAAGGCAGAGGACACGCGGCAACTGAAGGTGTTGCCTGTAGGAATCCACTACAGCTGGAGGAAACACAACTGGGGGGCCCTCGATGCGCGATTGGATGCCCTGGAGCGCCATCTCGGTCTTTCCTGCGCCGACGCCGGGCCAGGGAATCCCGAGACAGGCAGGCGCGACCGGTTGATTCAGATCGGCATGAAGCTGCTCAAAGCCCTTGAGCAGCTTGAACGGCTGAAACCTGATCCAGAGGAGAATTTCAGCGAACGGATTGGGGCCTATCGCCTGCATGGCCTGGCCAAAGCGGAGGCGCATTTCGCCCTGCGTGCCGTCGGCAATCTGCAGGAACGTTGTCGTCGGATCGAACAGGCTGCCTGGGACCGGATCTACAGGGAAGGTGTTGATCAGCTCCCGCCCCTGGAGCGGAGCCTGGCGGACTGGGAGGCACGGGAGGCCGACCTCCAACTCACGCGCATGCGACTGGTGGAGCATTTCACCAGCGTGAGTGGTCACTACATCAGTGATCGCCCCGACTTTGATCGTTTTGCCGAGATGTTGCTGCTGGTGGAGGAGGCGATCGGCTGGATCGAAGACAAGCCGTGGAAAGGGCAGCCAAGCCTCGGACCACAACGGGTGGAATTCCGTCTTGGACGGGCCTTAGCGGTCAGGCCCCGACTGAACCAGTACCGCAGCAACCGACGTGAGGCGATGCAGCTGTTCATGCAAGACCTGGAACAAGCTCTCGTCGCAGTGATGCCCGACGCTTCTCACGGAACAGCAATCGAAGCGAGAGGTTCCTAATCAGAACGACTCTTCCGGCGAGCTGTTGCCCGTCAGCAGATCCGGTGGCACTCCTCCGAAGGTCATGGCGAGGTTCTCGGGCGTGAACACTTCCGAGGTTTCCCCGTAGGCGAGCACGGTTTTGTTGATCAGAACAACCAGATCGCAGAAATCACGAACATGGCCCAAGTCGTGGGTCGAAATCAGGATGGTGCGGCCCTCATCCCGGAACCGAAGAAACAGCTGGGCCATCAGCTGCTCGGTGCGCACATCAACCCCATTGAAGGGCTCATCCAACAGCAGCACATCAGCGCGCTGGGCGATCGCCCGGGCCAGAAACGTGCGCTTGCGCTGGCCGCCTGAGAGGGTGCCGAGGGGACGATCAGCCAGCGCAAGCAGATCAACCCGGGTCAAGGCATCGCGCACGGCCACTCGATCGGAGCTGCGAGGAATCCTCAGGGGATTCATTGCGCCATAGCGGCCCATCATCACCACATCCCACACCGAGACAGGAAACTGGGCATCCACGCCTTCGCTCTGGGGGACGTAGGCCACCGCCTGATGACGCTGGGCCTCTGCAACGCTGCTGCCGTTGATCCGGATCCGGCCACGTGAGGGGCGAACAAACCCAGTCAGAGCTTTGAAAAATGTCGATTTCCCGGCACCGTTCATGCCCACCAGACCGCAGATGCAACCGGCGGGGAGATGCAGGCTGGCGTCGTACAAGGCAACGGTGCCGTTGTAGTCAACACAGAGCTGGTCGGCCTCGATACGCATCAGCGGTTGCTCTCGGACAGGTCCAAGCCATTGCGGATCAGACCCACATTGTGCCGTTGCAGTTCCAACAAGGTGGTTGCGGGCCCATCCGGGGACGAAAGGGAATCCACGTAGAACGTTCCTCCGAATTGGGCGCCTGCCGCCGCCGCCACCTCCCGCTGGGCTTTATCACTCACGGTGCTTTCACAAAAAATTGCCGGCACCTGTCGATCGCGAACGGTGTCGATCAACCGTGCCATGCGTTTGGGTGTGATCTCACTTTCTGCATTCACCGGCCAGAGATAGGCCTCCTCAAGCCCATAATCCGCTGCCAGATAGGTGAAGGCCCCTTCGCAACTCACCAGCAACCGTTGTTGAGGAGGCAACCCATCAATCGTGGCCCGCAACTCATCATCAAGGGCCTGGAGTTTTGTTTTGTAGGCCGACGCATTGGCGGCATAGACCTCAGCACCGGCTGGATCAAGTTGGCTGAAGGCCCTCTCCAGATGATCCACATAGGCCATGGTGCGCTGGGGGGACATCCAAGCGTGGGGATTGGGCTTGCCTGAATAGGCGTCTTCTGTAATGAGCAGAGGGTTCATCCCCTGCGAGAGCGTGATGGTGGGAACATCCCCCGCTGCAGCTGTAAAGCGCCGGGCCCACAATTCCAAACCCAACCCATTCTCCACAATCAGATCCGCCTTGCTGGCGCGCTCGATGTCACTGGGGGTGGGTTGGTAGCCATGGATCTCAGCACCGGGCTTGACGATCGAGGCCACCTGCAACCGATCACCCGCAACATTCCTGGCCAGGTCGGCCAGCACCGTGAAGGTGGTGAGCACCAGGGGCCGGGAATCTCTGGCTTGCTGCTGATCGCGGTTGCGGCAGGAGGCCAGCACAACACTCACGAGCACCAGCAGCACGGCCGCGGAACGTTTCCAGTCGAACAGCTGCAACGAAGACTGATCTGGCCTGATCCAGGATCGCATTGGTTGGTCCTAAAACACCTGCGGCCACGGCTGAAGAGCGCTGCAACGAAGCGATGCAATCGCCAAAGCGCCAAGATCACTGCAACCACCCAGAACCCGTGCGCAGGTCAGAGCGGGTGGAGGTTATCTTGCAGCGCCTCCACGAGCAGTACCCGGAAACGCCGATCCCCCTGGATCACAGTGATCCATTCACGCTGCTGATCGCTGTGCTGCTGAGTGCACAGTGCACCGACAAGAAAGTGAATGAGATCACTCCTGCACTCTTTGCTGCTGGCCCGACCCCCGCAGCCATGGCGGCACTCGAGGAGGAACAGATCCTCGGTTTCATCCGGCAGCTCGGGCTGGCCAAAACCAAGGCCAAGAATGTGCGCCGGCTCGCCCAGATTCTGGTGACGGCCTACGACGGTGATGTGCCCCAGAGCTTTGAAGAACTCGAGGCATTACCCGGCGTGGGGCACAAGACAGCCAGCGTGGTGATGGCCCAGGCCTTCGGCGTCCCCGCCTTCCCCGTCGACACCCACATTCATCGGCTGGCGCAGCGCTGGGGCTTGAGTGACGGCAGCAATGTTGCGCGCACGGAGCAGGATCTCAAGCGCCTCTTTCCGAAGGAGTACTGGAACCGCCTGCACCTTCAGATGATCTTCTGGGGCCGAGAGTTCTGCACGGCACGGGGCTGCGACGGAACCGTCTGTTCAATGTGCCGTGAGCTCTATCCGAAACGGCGCCGTCCAGTGATCACCCGCAAGCCCTAATCAAGACAGATGCTCTTCAGCGTTGGCCTTGATCACGCAATCGGCGGTGGGATAGCTCACGCAAAGCAGGGCGAAACCCTGGCCCATCTGTTCATCATCCAGAAAGCTTTGATCGGTCTGATCCACCGAGCCACTCACCAGTCGGCCGGCGCAGGTTGAACAGGCCCCGGCCCTGCAGGAATAGGGCAGATCGACGCCTGCCTCTTCAGCCGCATCGAGGATATAGACGTCGTCAGGGCACGAAAAGCTGGCGCCACCTTCGATGCTGATCTTGTAAGAAGCCATGACTCTGAAGGTCCTAAAGGGTTGGTAGCTGGATCAGACAATCCGCGCCAAAGGCAGCTGGCGGAGGTGGATTCAGGGGTGATCCGCTGGATCTCCCCGAGCTGGTTACCCACATCGTTCCTGACAGCGAACCGCCCGGTAGGCGAGCCCCGCCCAATGGGGCAGAAGCCATCGAAGGATTTCAACTAGGGTCTCAACCCAGTCTCAGGAGCCTCATGCTGCAAGCCTTGTTTTCTCTGGTTTTCGCATCGGTGATGTGGGTGCAGGTGCCGCAGTGGCAGCCGGATTGGTCTCAATGCTCGGTTGACACCCCAGACGTTGATTGCCACTGGTACATCACAGCACCAGACAACACATTTGGCGAAGGATTCAGCTGGGAGAACGCACCCTGGTTCAGCGCCGAAGGCCTGAGGGATGTCGGCGAACTGAACGGCACGATGATGGCGATTCACGACCAAGCATCGGCAGGCAGCTAGGCAGCAGAACGGCAAAAGGGGGAGCACAAACACTCATTCACATTCCGTTACAAAGCCCCTAATATCTTTACAACCGCTTATGCAGAGCCCCTTCGTGACTGATTACACCTCAGCCATCATCGCCGTTGTTGCGGTCACCGCAATTCTCTCTGCAGCCGTCGTTTACGTGCTTGCCCAGCCCACCGACCTGCCCGTCCTCAAAAAGTCCCAGCCCCAGCCCTGACCATGTCCATCGACGCACGGTGCAAGGAACAGCGGTCAACCGCCGATCGCATGCTCATGGACTTCAAATACACACCACCTGGCTCGAACGAGCAGATGAGAGCCTTGATGACTCTCAGCTTCCTGGTGGGGATGTGGGCCGATTTCCTCTCAGCAGAAGAAAGAAGAATGGACCAGGCATTGACCCTAGAAGCAAGCCATTGATGGGGAGACGCAGGCGAGGGAACCTGCGCTCGTTCAACTCCCCGAAGCGTTGGCAGTGATGCTCGCGCCGACGGAATCATGACCCGAATGAGAACAGCCCCTACTAAGCATTAATGCTTAAAAGCATGTGGATCGCTACAAGCCGATGCGTCAAGGAACAGGCGCACTGAGGGGCCCGCCCTTCCTCCTTGACGCTCTATAGAGAAGAAAGGGCACTTGACACAGCGGAGAAGGCAAGGCTAGTACAGATGTACTGACACGGGAGTAATGGTAGAAGGCTGGCTGATCGACAGGGACGACCGCTGGATCTGGCGCTTCCACCCCGATCAAAAGGGATGGATCAACGAGCCGAAGGTTTTCATCGATAAAGGTCGTCGGATGCCTGACGGCCCCCCTCTGCTCAAAGAGCGCCGGCATCTAAGAAAGACGGATGCAGATCAGCTTTGGACGTCACTCCAGAGCCAGGGATGGAAACGCCTGGCATCACCAGCCTGGGGCGATGCACTCGAACTCTGATTCGATCGAGACCCCGTGGCAACCACCTGAGCCAACCCTGAGGGTGTCCATCAGCAATCCCACAGCACGCATCAGGTGGGCATATTTGATTCGTGAGGAAAAATCGCCTCACGGGGTGGAAACAAGGCAACACTCCCGAGAAGCGTTTCGAAACCCCTGCCTTCGGCGGGGGTTTCTTTTTGTCCGTTCCAACGCAGGGGGTCCAAGTGATCCATGCCTGGTGATCACTGCCATCCTTGGCCCATGGAGCCATCCTCACCCCAGAAAGAGATCAACCGCATCGAGCAGGAACTTGATGCAACCAATCCGCCTGGAGGTCTTCCCCCGAAGAAGCGTGGCGACGGTGGCAGGGCAAATGTTGGTCAAGCTGGAAAGCCGGGCAACAAATCCCTGGATGCGGTGCTTGTCACAGCTCTTTTGCTGTTCGTCGTCTCAGGCGCACTGGTGTTTGCAGGTCGACTCAGCGACGACGAAAGAATGCAACTCACGGCTGGTTCCATTGGAGGGGCTGTCGGACTATTGATTGGATATGGAGTCGGCCGAATCAGGCCTTAAAACAACAACGCAACGATGTGAATGGGGTTCGCAGACCTTAAAAGAACCCCCCAAACAGAACGTGCAGGGATCTGGCGCACGTTGCATCAAAGGAATCGTTGGTCCACCGATTTTGGGAGACGGCACAGCACACGAATCCACCAATTGAGGGATGCAGGATTTCAGAGCTGCGGAGATGTTGAAAGCAAACGACTAAGTTCGCTGGCTGACCCATGAACGATTTCTTGCGGAACGTTGGACATGCAGCCTTCGACTGCTTGGTCATCCCAGCTGCCACAACGGCTGCCGTGTTCTTCTCCATCTCAGCGCTGATGCCGCCGCAACAGCCTTCTGGCCGTGCCGTGCTTTCAAACAGCACCACTATTCAAGTCGCGCCAGTGCATCAATCAAACCTCTCTCCACAGATCCCACGATCACGTCTGCACGTGATTTCAAGGGAACAATGAAGCGTCGTTCGCCGGGCAACATCTCTCGTAGCATCTGGCGAATCACATAAAAAGCAGGCCGATGGCGTTCGCGTACATCACGCCAAAGCCGCCTGATCAGCCTCCGCACAACAGGGGTTTCGATATAAACGAGAAGAGAGATCGGCACACACTCCAATAACAGCTGCGGTCCATAGGAGCCTTCAACCAGAACCAGGTCATAGGACTGGTGCAACGACCTGGAACCAACCTTGCGGGTACGCATGTCGTAGCTGCGCAGGACATCCAACTGCCTGTAGCGAAGAGCGCTGAGCTCGAGCAGAAGCTGATCGGCATCGATGGCATCAACCGTGTCGAAGCCGTAGCGAGAGATGGGTGACCAACCGCTGCGGTAGTAGTCGTCGCAGGCGATCAGAAGCGGAAGACGACCCCTAGCCCGCAATCGGTCCGCGAGACGGGCAGCAAAGGTGGTCTTACCGGCCGCAGATGGACCGCAGATGCATACAACAGGCACAGTTTTACTGTCTTCAACTCCCCAGTTCGGTGGATCCTGTGGAGACCACCTAGAACCCTCTCCCTCATTGGCCACGGCGTACAGCTACGAGCACGTTTCCTCCGGTCTACAGGCGGATAAAGGCCGCGGCATGGAGCGCCAGGCCGACGCCGCTGAACGCTGGTGCCACGCCAACGGCCACACACTCAACGCTGATCTGCACCTCTCTGATGCAGGCCTCTCCGCCTTCAAAGACGATCACCTCTCAAAGGGTGCGCTCGGTCGGTTCCTCGACATGGCCCAATCTGGCGACCTTAGCGAGACGCCAGTTTTGTTGGTCGAAGCGATTGATCGATTGAGTCGTCTCGAAGCGATCGACGGCCTGCAGTACGTGCTGCTCGCCCTGGTGCGGGCTGGGGTGGCGATCGTCACCTTGGAAGACGGTGCGGAATACAGCAGGGCCACCCTTCGCGAAGACGGCAGCAAATTGATCGTGATGGCGATGCAAGGGCTTGGCGTCGGGAAAACCTCCTGTTCGATTTTAGAGAGTTTGACTTTGGATATATCGTTCGCAGCCAGGAATTTTTCGGGATTTAGCAGGAGCCCCATTCGATTACACCTAACTGGTCCAAATATAATTGCTGCGCCAAACAAATCGACACAAAGAATCAAAAACTGGCACACAAAACCCCGCCATTTCTGACAGGGTGAATGTTTTGTCGGGAGATGCATAGCGACAACATCAGCGCCCTCTGCTTTTCCCTTTCGGGTTTTGTATAGCTCTCAGCCCCCTTCATCAAGGCATCAGGCTTCCCGGGAAACAATTAGACAGAGCAATTCTGCTTAAGGAAGCCTGAATACACCTTCAATGCTTCATTGGCTATTTCCTTTTGTTTCCTGTTGCCATAGTTTCGTGATTCAATCATCAAGGTTTGTGCTCTCATCATTTTCATGCAGGGTGCTCCATACCCTGAAAGCTGTGCTTGAGCCTGATTAAACAAATCATCGGATTTTTGGGAATTTGAAGCGTTGTTGAGAAAGATTCCCGTTCCCACAATCGCAACAGCAATGATTCCCGCTGATTTGAGATTCATATCAAACTGGTATGCGTGAGGCTCTCGCCCCGTAAACACACCATCGCCGTTTCGGCGTGAAATCACCTCCCCCAGCCGGGGGATTTGTTCGGTGAGATTTATCCCCCCAATGAGGGAGTATTAAAAACTCTGCTCATTTCAGCAGACTCTCATTATATTTTACGCAATTGCACAGGAAGGATCTAACTAAAGGCTGCAAGCTATTGATGCAAGACAAAATGTGAAATGGATTTTCTTGAATTTGTCACTGCTGCAAGTTCAGCATCTGCCGCCGCAAGTTCAGCATCCGCCGCCGCCGCAGCTTCAGAATTAGTAGACCTGCAAGAACAACATGCTCAAGAAGCTTGGGAGCTTGAGAAGTCCAGAGAGGCAAAAATACTTTTTGAACGTGCACTTGAACAGGCTGCAGCAAGAAAACAGAAGGAGTTATACGAAAGAGACAAACGATGGGATTACGAGACTGAAGGGATTAAGGGTGGCATTGAAAAAATAAAACGGTACAACGACTTACAGTTAAAGATAAAACTCTTGAGGTGGCATAAAGAAGGCGCATTACGCACAGAAGAAGAAGTCAACGAGTGCCTGGAATTAATCTATGAAACTCAATTGGCAATTGTGAATAAAGGACTAGCAGGCATAGATCTTGATAGCTTTGATTTAACTCGTATTTCCGGAAGGCAGGGGCTTGCGTCGGAAATCAATAATGCTTTCAGTGAGGTTGGACTTTTATCAGATGAGTACGATAGATTTAGAATTTTCTTTGACGATCGCATGGCTGATTTAAATAAAATGTTTGAGGCAGCTGGGCTGGTCGATTAGTGCAATCAAGGCGTCAATGTTTTCAAGTTGCGTCGCAGAAGGTTTTATTGAGTCCATAGATATCAATCTGACTTCCTCTTGGCTCTTCAAAAAATTAGAGCTGTCATTGCACAGGGAAGTTTGCACCTGACCTTATTAGATCTGTTTAGAGGCTCACCCCCAGATGCCAACCCAGCAGCCTGTCCTGCCGTCTGGCCAGCGCATCCTCGACAGCGAGCACTGCACCCTCGGCGTCCAGCGTTCGGGTGATGAGTGCCGCACAAGACGCCAGTTCCAGCCCCAAGGTGGTCAGTGCACAGAAATCGTTGGTTTCAATTATTTGGAGTCACTGCCCAATCGCATTGGCGGGCATACCGAGAATCCACCTCGGCGAAGCCCGACCTCACTAATTCCTGGCCAAGGCTCTGACCATTGCGTCGATACACCTTTGCCACAGTTCTGCCGTAGCGGTCTTTGCTGAGACGGTCGACATAGACACCGTTATTCGTGAAGGTACGTGTGTAGGTCCTGGCAACAAGAGCCCCCTGCTCTCCAATCTCAGGCGTGTCGATACAAGCGATCCGAAGCTTCTCCCCCTCGATCGTGGTACAGGTGTCGCCGTCGTATCAGCTCTTGATCCAGTCAGTGGGCCGCTGGATCGTGCCGCTAAACGCTGAACGGTGAACACCCACCGGCTCAACCGGCGCGGGCTTCGGTCGATTCTGTAGAGCATTGGCCCAAATCAAAGACCCAGCGAGCAAGCCAGCCACAGCAAGGGGAGTCAGACAGCCAACGTCGTTTTTGCTCTTGGCCTCCTTCCGGGCTTTCTCAAGATGATCCAGGGAAGCCGAGCGAGTGCCGATCGCCGCAAGCTGAGCGTTGTCCAACATCCCGAAGTCTTCACGGGCGCACAGAGCATTCAGTTCTGCACGGCACATGCCGCCGATCTCGACTGCAGTCGGGAGCTGAAGCTCTGGATTTGGCTTTGGTGTCTTGTATTCCCGGTCCCAGCCACGGGAACGGCGGAAATCAGCTGCGGCCTTGTCCCGCATCTCCCTCTCTTTCTGCAGGCGCGTTTTCTCGTTTTGCCCCCAAGCTCGCGCCTCCTTCTCTTTTTTCAGACGTTCTTTCTCTCTTTCCTGCTCTGCCACTCGACGTAGTTTCTGTTGCCACCTCTCGGCTCGTTTCTCAGCTTGCTCAAATGCCTCGCGTTGCCTAGTCCCCCAGTCATTACCAGAAAGATCGTGGTTAGGCCCACATGTGTGATTGGGGTTCCATCCGGCTTGAGGCGCAGCGTTGCGCTGCTCCCACTGACGCTCGCGCTCGCGAAGGATCTGCTCTTCCGTTGGGCAAGCCTGACGACGATCGTTCTCCAGTTCTTTGCGTTCCCACGGCTTGAGATCTCTTGTCCGCGGAGGAATCTTTATACCTGCCTGGCCCCAGGCCCAGTCCTTCTGCTGCAAGCCGTACTTCCTTTTGCCCTCTGAATAAAGCCAGCTGTTTACGTGATCCTTTCTTAGGCCCAGGCGTTTGGCGATCTGCCGTCCGGTAAGGCCTGGCTGCTCAGAGATCAGCCTCAGGATTCGGTCAACCGTTGATTGGGAGTATCGATACCTCATGACTTAGCGCTTCATCAAGAGGGAAGAGAAAGTGCGGTCGTTTTTGAATTCACCACACCAGTCGTCGTACGCAGCGGGCTTTGATGAAGAAGCCCTACCAAGTCCTGCCATCACTGGTGAACAGAGGAGGGAACAGAAATTGGAAAAAGGATCAATCTCATCAGGCAGCTCTCATGACTCCTGTAACTGTCTTCAGAGTCGCTGGAGAGGCCTCCTTAATTCATCCCTCACATGAGGGATTTTTCACTTAGACAGCACTGAATGCAGGCCTTCACCAAGCGCCAGCAAGAAATACCGAGGCTGCACTCCCGCCAGACCAAACCAGAGCAGGAGACAGGTTGCAGATGAAGCCGTTGCACCCGGTAACCCTTGCAAAAGGAATGGCGCCGTGCAGTCAAACCAGAGGAACCACGCCGGAAAAGGGCTTTCCAAATCCAGCTCAATGCTGGCAACGATTGGATCAGAAAAGCGGGAAAAATGGTAGCCGTTGATACAGATTCGAGTTATGTTGTGTTCACGTTGAGCCGCTTCGGCAGGCCGCAGTCAGATCCACGCCAGGCAACGGGGGTGTGGACACCGCGCAAAAGAGAGATGAACACACTTCAACTGATCAAGGCACGGGCTGTGCGCAATCAGGCGATCGAAACGGCCAGATCACAGATGGCCAGGGCCTTCCGCCATCAAGTCCATACCGACAAGGTGCACACACCCTTGGGAAGCAAATCCAAGGTCCTGCGCTATCGCGGCGTTGCCTATCAACCGATCGACCCTCAGCAGCACCCGAGTGGCGGACGGGAACTGCGCTATCGCGGCGTCAGCTACGACCTGTACTGATGTCCACCCTCCATCCATGATTAGGGCGGGGGAATACCCCCGCTTTTTCATGGCCGTTCAGGGTGACGAAACACCATTGGCGCACTGTCCTGATCTCAGCCGCGGCAGTGACCTTCAGTGCAGCAGCAGGACTGGATGCACCGCTGCGAAACCTGATCAACTTTGCAAAAGCGGGCACAAGTTTCAGCGCGAAACAGCTCTGCAGCGGCGTTCTGATGGCCGGGATGGATCCGGATCAGATGCTGAGCGAAGACTTGGTTGCTGGCAGGGGACTGATTGACACCAAGATCGATCCAAGCGCTGGACGCGTTGAGGCCAGTGCCTTGTTCGGACTGATCCGCGCCGAAGCCGTTCAGAACGGTGAACTGGGGTGCCGCCAACGGATCAACGGGCAACCCATCCCGGAGGCACCCGGCCAAGCCGTCTCTAGCCACTCGGATCCCAGCCCAAACGGTGAACCATGGCCCCTCGTCGCCACGGCAAGCCCACAACCACCGCAGATCAACAGAACGAGGCTGAACAAGGCTCTGAGTCGCGCGTTTCGCGAGGTCGATCCACTCACACCAAAACGAACCAGAGCCGTTGTGGTGGTCCAGGACGGGTGGGTGATCGCTGAGCGCTACGCCAGCGGCATCAGGCCCGAAATGCCCCTGATCGGGTGGTCGATGAGCAAAAGCATCACCCATGCCCTGATCGGACTGGCCATCCAGCAGGGATTGCTCGATCAAAAACGACCACCGATCGTGCCTGAGTGGAGCGACCCAGAGGACCCTCGTCACGACATCAGCTTGGATGAGCTCTTGAGAATGAACAGTGGGCTGGCCTTTAAGGAAGCCACAGGAGAACTCAACTCAGATCTGGTGCGGATGCTGACCCAGGAAGCCGACATGGCCAGGTTTGCCGCCAGCCAACCACTGACGAAGAAACCAGGCAAAAAGTGGAGGTATTCGTCGGGAACCACCAACATCCTCAGCCGCATGCTCAGACACGCCATCAACGACGATCAGCGCTACTTGAACTTTCCATCAGAGAGGTTGTTTGGCCCCCTCGGCATGACGACGGCTGTTCTCGAAAGCGACAACAGCGGAACGCTGGTCGGCTCATCGCTGGTCTGGGCCAGCGCACGCGATTGGGCACGATTTGGCCAGCTCTACCTGGATGACGGACGTTGGAACGGCAAACAGCTCTTACCCGCGAACTGGGTCAGCCATGCCCGAAAAGCATCGCGGGGATCCAAGGGTGGCTACGGGGCGCACTGGTGGTTGAGCCGCCGCAGATCACGGTCAGACCTACCCCAAGACAGCTTTTCTGCTGAGGGATATCAGGGACAACTCCTGCTGGTGGCTCCAAGCCAGCGCGCCGTGATCGTGCGACTTGGACAGACACCGAAAAAACCAGGATTCGATGCCAACATCTTCGGGGCAGACGTTCTCTCCGCCCTTCGCTGAACAAGCCAAACAGACTCAGTTCTGATCGTCGCCTTTGGGAACGAAGGCCTGGGATGCTGCGACCAGAAGACCGGTAATCAGCAGGGCCGGCAGGATGACAGAAGGACCGCCTTGAGCCGTCTGAGAGGCGAACAACAGCATGATCTGGCAACAAACACCAGTGGACACACTGGCAGAACAGGGGGCAAACAGCGACCTCTGCAAACGTTTGTCGCAGAGGCCATCGTTCAACACATCACAACGGGGAAGAGGAACAACTCGCCCTGGACGGCATCGCAGCGCTGGCTAGCAGCAGGCGGCCTGACACGGGCCTTCGAGACCCCAGGCGCAACGGGGAAGGCCTTGCGTGGACGGATCAGGGAGTGACGCATCCACTCATCAGCGCGGAAAGTGGCGTATGGAGAACTTGCAGACATGAATCACGGAGCAGTACATCTGTTTTAGTGCGCTTGTACTACAGCGTCAACCCAGGTGCTCTCCGCAACAATCACAGGGGCATCCGTTCCTCAGAGCCATGACGCAACAGGATGACTCCATCGCCAACCGGTTGAGCCGCATCGAAGCGCGGCTCGCCAGGATCGAAGAGCTGCTGATTAGCGCGAGGGAACAGCAAGAACGGGGTGCGATCGCCACTCAGGAGCAGTGCTACGAGGCCTGGATCCGCTATCTCAACAACAACCCTGATGCCGTTGAAGCTCATCTGAGCGCCCATGAGATGGCAGCCCTTAAAGCCTCTATCAACGCCCCAATCCCACCTGATTCGCAGAGTTATACACAGCTTTTCCACAAGGCTTGAACGAACGATCCTGGCGAGAGCAGCGGTTTCAGGAAACGGCGTGGAAAACGGATCACGGAGCCTTGTGAGCTGCAGCGGAATCCTGTGATCAGTCGTTAAAACTGCAGTGATAGCAGTTGATTTTCAGATTCACCAACAACGGCGATCCATCCCAACCATCTATGCGAAAGCAAGCCATCGTTTCCGTGAACAGAGAGCACAATCCTCAGCAGAACGCACGAGACGGAGATCTGCCACAACAATCACCTGCCGAATTGTGGAAAAACCAACACTTTTGTTGTGAACACTGCAGACGGCCAGGGGGCGTGCATTTCCGCGTGACCACCGACCGACAGACGAACTGGATGCTCGTGTGCACAATCTGCTGGCCGAACTTTCGAAGCGAGCCTGGTTATCGCTACGGGGGAACCCGCAAGGCCAACCGCCGCAAGCGACGTCGGAAATAACTGCAATCAGGCCCCGATCAGTTCGCATTCGTGGCGAATCACTGTGCCGCGACGTTCAAAGAATTCCGGCGCTGAAACATCCTCAACGCGCCACCACCAACGACCGTCGGTGTAACTGGGTGATCCAGCGTTATTGGTGCGAGGAAGCTGCAAGACAAGATCGCGCCAGCGCACCAGAACACCGTCTCCCGGCAGGGTTCCTTCCAGGGTGTTGGGAATGTCCTCCGTTAGTCCTGTGGCGTCGACCGCTCCACGGGTGATCTCGACACTGATTTGATCCCCGTCACAGATCCAATCGGCCCATGAAGGCTGGGGGACAACCAACAACCAACAGAGCAAAAGCAACGCCAGGCCCAGGCCTTTCGCGACAGAATTCAGCAATGCTGTTAACCCTCATCTACGACGGCGGGTGCCCATTCTGTCGGGAATTCGCCCTACGCAGTGAGCTCAAGGCTGGTGTTCCCAACCTGCGGATTGTTGACGGACGCGCCGAGCACAGCATCCGTCGAGAGCTCAATGCCCTTGGGATGCCTCTCCGCAATGGCGCCGTTCTGATTGAAGGAGAGCAGCGGTGGCATGGCAGTGAAGCCATTGCAGAACTCAGCCGTCGAATGCAGCCCAGCGATCCCTTGTTGAGATTGCTGGCCTCGCTGTTCTGCGACAACCAACGCTCAGCCCTGGCCTACCCGGCCCTGTTGGCCGCCAGGCACCTTGCGCTGGCCACACGCGGCCTGAATGTTGACCCGGATCAGACTGCCCAACGCTGAATCAATGGGTCAAAACACGGGTGGTCGCATCCGACACAACTGAACTACCGTCAAGACAGGCCTAAAGATTCTCTTAAGCATCGACCCTGATCCCTTTGTTCCAGACGCACTGAGCCATCAACAGCTCAACGCATTGCTAAGAGCGGCGATGGACGCATCCTCAGCTCCAGAGGGTCAGCTGAGCGATGACGAACTGCTTCGAGCCGCGCTGAGTGCATGGGCAGATCAAACCCAGGAGTTGCTGCATTGGATTGAAGGCCAGGGGGATGCTGTGAGCGACACGCGAACGCCAAAGCAAGTGATGGCGTTGGGAAGCTTCCGAACCCATCTGGTGATGGGCCTCAAAGCACTGCGCTACTCCGAAGGCTGAACCCCCTGCTGCTCGCGACGGGCATCACAACATTCCTCAAGAACAGAGAGAAACTGTTCAGGCTCCGGTTGGTCATCGAGATCAAAGCGGGTGGCTGTAGTCACCGTGAAGTTGATCCAGGTCTCAACCTCAGGTCCACCGGAGGCCATCACAAGGTCGTAACAAGCTTGAAAATCTGAATCCGGCGCCAGCTCACGCGCCGCATTGATCACGTCATAAAGCTGATCCAGACCCTCCGTTTGCGCCTCAGCAAAGACGGCACGAATTCGGCTCAACATCAGCAAGAACGTTCGAGCTCGGCAACGGAGCACTCCAAAAGAATGCTGGTGTCTTGTTCGGCAAGCTCAAGTAATTCGGCATTGAGCTCAAGCAACATGAGTGCAAGTGACGAAGCAAATTCGATGCAGAACGATTCGTCTTTCACAACTCAACAACCTGGATTGAAGACGGTCTAAACAACAGAGCCTGTCAACCGTGAGTCTCGCAATCGGGCTTTACACAAATACGATCAGTACGCAGGAAAGAGCATGTATCGAAAGATCAAATCATTCACATCAGCAGAAGCAAATCGCTATGTCGCGATCAACTTTCATGCTGCAACAGGCTCAAGCATGGAGGAAATGCTGGGTTGGAAACCGACTTCACGCAGACGGGCATTGCTGACACGCGCATTGAAAATGCGCGCCCCGGGACGATCGTGGTTGTCCCAGATCACCGGGGGTAGGCCGTAGTCATCACAGAGTGCATTGGACAACTGCCGCCTGGTGAACTGGAGATCGTCCACAAGGTTGTAAATCCCCTGAAGCTGTTTCTCAAATGCAAAGTCAATGCCACGAATGATGTCCTGGAGATGAATCCAGGCATTGATGTGATTGCCGTTCTTGCGAACTGACTGGCCCGCAGCACTCCGGATGTACGACGGAATGTCCATACCGGGGCCATAAATTCCACCGAGCCGAAGCACACAGGCCTGGGTTGAGGCATCGTTCAACTTCAGCACAGCTGACTCGGCACGGGCCAGAAGAGCGTTGGTGTTGTTGGAGCAATCCGGAGGCGTTAGCTCATTGCAGATCTCACCGGACTGATCTCCATAAACCCCTGCACTGCTCAAGTAGGACACATGGAGCCGTCTGCCGCCTTGGCGTTGACGCAGGGCATCAACCAGGGCTGGCACAGCCTGGCCATAGACCTTGTCGTATTGGTCTTCTTCAAACGTGGCGGTAGTCGGGGCCATGGCGATCAGAACGCCATCAAGACGATCCAGGAAGCTGGCATCCGCGGAGGGATCGCCGGCGCTGTAAATGCGAGGGTGGTCGACCACATCGCAGAGCTCAGTTAGCCGTTCAGGACTGGTGGTGGTGCCCACCACTTCATGGCCCTGACGCCTGAGATGGGCAGCAACAGCAGAACCGACATATCCACAACCGATAATCCCGAAACTGCCGGACATGCCTGGTCAAACTTCTTTTACAGAATTTAACGAAAGCACGTCGGCTATGGCGTGACAATGGAGACATGATCTCCATGGCCCTCAACCTTCTCTGGGTTGTTCTCGGCGGGCTGCCCATGGCTCTGGCCTGGTGGCTTGCTGCGATGATCTGCGCCATCACAATCGTTGGCCTGCCCTGGGCGCGGTCGTGCTGGGTGATCGGTTGTTTTTCCCTCTGGCCCTTCGGCTCCGAAGCCGTCAACCGTCGTCAGCTCAGGGGTCGAGGTGACCTGGGAACAGGCCCCCTCGGCGTGATCGGCAACGTGCTCTGGTTCCTTGTGGCCGGGTGGTGGCTGGCCCTTGGCCACCTCAGCAGCGCATTGGCCTGTTTTGTCACGATCATCGGCATTCCCTTCGGCATCCAACACATCAAGTTGGCGTTGATTGCCCTAGCCCCCGTGGGCATGACAGTGGTGAAGTCAAGAGAATGACCTGATCAGAAGAAGAGCTGAATCAGCCAGACCATGGCCAAGCCCAGCACGCCAGCCAGCAGTAATCCTCCAACCAAAAAAGCGATCGCAGCGGCCAGCCCGATCCTGGCCATGGTCTCGGGATAGAGAAGGAACAGGGTCAGCCCAAGAGCCAGAGGCCAGAGCGGGGGAATCAACAGGCAGACCCCGGTCAAAATCACCAGCTTTCGATCACGCCGTTGCTTGGCCTCCACGCGCGTGGCCAGAACATCAGCCTCACGATCAAGTTCAGCCTGTTCATCGTCACTGAGCCAGCGACCACGCGCCTTGGCGCGATCAAGCTCGACTTGCAGCCGCTCGATGGGATTCCGGTCGCTCATCCATGCACCCTAAGAAGCCTGGGATTGCCGCCATCCAAACAATTTGCGAGCAACAATCGGCAGATAGGTAATCTTATCTAGGTATTTACCCGCCGCAATCATATAGTTGCTCGAAAATAAAAATCGGCATAGTGTCGTCAAGCGAATCGATGAAAAGCATGCTTAATACAAATCTGGAAACACCAAATGCAGCAGATGCATGCGTAACCGAATCTCAAGTCAATGCCTACTTTGAGTGCCTAACACTCTGCAATCTTGATGATGGCAGTTGCTACGAGCAATGCATTCTTGTTCATCTGAAAAACGAGGTCGAGGCATGAAAACCTTGAATCATCAAACACAAATGGGCTTGGCATCCATTGCTTCAACAGTTGCAGTCGCCCTTCTGGTGATTGGTTTCATGGGCATGGCCCAGCACATCAATTCCAGCCTGCTCTGAACCAACTCCTTACTTCTGACGCTTGAAGGTGTAGCAACCACCGTGGTATCCGGTAAAGGGTTGGGCATAGGTCACCAGTTCCCAACCCTGTTCACCCAGTTCATTCATCAGACCCACCAGCGTGACGTCACGCTGCGGATGACTTCTGGAGATCAGCTGACGATCATCCAGCCAAAGCTCCTCGATTTCGCCTGTCCACGACTTGCCACGCGGGACGAAGCGCAACTGGGTGTATTCCCACCGCATCACGGAGAATCAGCCGAACGACGCACCATCTAACCGCAGAAGGCCCGTCCGGAGGGCACAATTCAAGAACACGCTGTTCTGTGATGCGGCGCCTGCTCGCCCAGTTCCTTCTGCTCATCGGCCTGCTGACCCTCACACCCAGCTGGTGCGGAGCTCTGGAGGTAACTCTGAATCGGATTGATGCCAACGGCCCTGGAGAAACGATCGGCAGCGTCACAGCACAGGACACCGATCAAGGCCTGGTGATCTATCCAGCCCTATCTGGACTGAAGCCTGGAGAGCATGGCTTCCATCTCCACAGCCTTGGCAGCTGCGAAGCAGGGTCAACCGCGGAGGGCACCACCGTTGCCGGCTTGGCAGCAGGGGGACACTGGGACCCTGACGAGACAGGGCAGCACCTCGGCCCCTTCGGCAACGGCCACCGCGGCGACCTCAGCAGGCTGGTCGTTGACGAGAACGGCAACACCAACACCAGTGTTGTTGCACCACGGCTCGGCACAGCAGATCTGCGGGGCAAGGCGCTGGTTGTTCATGCAGGGGGCGACACCTACAAAGATGAGCCCCCCCTCGGCGGAGGTGGAGCACGGATTGCCTGTGGCGTGGTGCCAGATGATCGCTGACTTAGCGGTTCACCAACCGCGCATGAAGACGACACACCCTGAGCGCCTGAACAGGAGGTTCCTGACAAAGCGCTCCAAGCTCGCTGTTCAATTGACGGAACAGCGAGAGATCCGCCACGGGAATCGATGGAAGCACGAGGAACAAACCTGACGCGATCAAACCGACCACAGTGTCGCTCCAATTCTTAAAAGAAGCTTAAGCCTGCGTTGAGCGGGCTTCGGTTTCCTCCTTGCGGTCCACCGCCATCAGCGCATCGATGTGCAACATCAGACCGACGCGCCAGGCAGCATCCTCATCGCAGGCCTCAATGGTTTCCACCACAACCGCTCCTCCACGCTCAATGATCAGGTCATAGGCGGGTGGCATCTGATCCTGTGCATGGCCCCTCCATTCAGCAACCAAAACGTGTTTGGCACATCCCTCAGTTGAGGGATTTCAACGGCAGGTGAGGATGATGACCTCCGGCCTTTCAGCGCATTGTTCAAGTCACCCTTGTTCCGACGCGTCGGGATTTACCTCGTGCTCAGCACAGCAGCCGTCAGCGTCGTCAATCAGCTCGAGATTGAGCAGCAGAGTGCCTATCAGATTTATATCCCGATGTTCATTGGGATTTATGTGATCTCGCGTTGGATCGACAGTCGGTTCAACCTGTCCTCACCACAGCAACAGGCCAACGCAACCGCAATACACGACAAAACCTCACCGTCAAGAACCGACCGAGGTTTTGGACAGTGAGGGAAGTTAGCCCCAACAACCTTTGAGGCAAGTCAGAGCCAGGGCTGCCGGTGAGCAATCACCGGCAAATCACCCTTGGGTTTGTTTCGAAGCTCAGCGGCGAGGCTCGGCCTTGCGAACCGAGATGGCACGACCCATCCACTCAACGTTCTGAAGGTCATCGATCGCCGACTGCTCATCGGCTTCGCTGCTGAGATCCACAAAAGCGAAACCACGCTTGCGGCCCGTCTCCCGATCGAGCGGCAAGGAGCATTTGCTCACTTCGCCGTACTGACCGAACAGATGGATCAGATCCTCTCGCTCAGCGTCCCAGGAGAGGTTTCCAATGAAGATCGTCAAAAAAAGAATGGATCAAGACTGTTTACCTTCGCACACAAGCTGCCGAGGTCAGAGCCCTCGGGGGGTTGGCCAACGTTCTGATTGCACCAAAGCAGACAACGCCGTTCCAGGGTGAATTCCATAGAAGGCCTTTTATTCGAGCCAAGCTGAGCCTTAACGCGATCAGGCTTAAAGGAATTGAGGCATTGAGACATGGGTGGACTCAGTGGTACCAAATCCGACGATTTCATTAATGCAGCCAAAGCCCGTGGTGAGGCTGCCCTGCGAGACAAGCAGCCCAAATTGACCAAGCTTGAAAAAGCATTCCGCCATGCTGCGCTGCGGCGACGGGCAGACGATGCCCGCAAAAAGGGACACCACCCCTAATTCAGGGCCCGGCCCTTCCAGGTCCAGCCTCGTCCCGTGAGGGTGCGCCAGATCGACACCGGTCCAATCGCACCCACCAACAAGCCACCGAAACCCATCAAGTACCAGTAGCGGAGGGGGACATTGAAATTGCTGCGCGTCCAGATCCGCAGCAGTAGCTGTTGAACAATGGCCAAGCTCGCCAGAGCCATCAGCCAACACCAAAGACTCGACAGCTCGGGCTGGAGCAAGAGCAGCACCAGCGATGCCGGTACCAACAGCCAAGGCAGACTGAACATCAAAACCACCACCAAGGCTGCACCCAGGGCTTTGACGGGGTCCCGGTCCAAGCCCAGAAACCAGTTCTTGGTCCAGCCCTCCCAGAGAGCAGCAAGGTCGGTGTACATCCGCAGGTCGACTGCATCAAGCCCCAGGAGATAACGAAGCCGATGACCTCCGGCCTTGATGGCACGGGCGAGGGCCAGGTCTTCCACCACCTCCCCAGCAAGAGCCCGGTGGCCACCGATCCGCGCGTAGGTGGACGCCTTGAACAACATGAAGGGCCCCGCCGCAAACGCCACCGGCGATGCCGGATCGTTGGTTTCAAGGATGGGAAAGCCAAGGCCCAGCAGGCTGGCCATGATCGGCTGCACCAACCATTCCGCCAGGCATCCGCAACTCAGCCGTGGCGCCAGGCTCAGCAAATCGGCATCCTCATCAACCGCCTGAGCCAGGGCCCGTCGAAGCGCATCGGGCTTGAGTCGAACATCTGCATCGATGAACAACAGCCAATCGCTGGAGACGTGGTCAACGGCCTTGCTGCAGGCCCAGTTCTTGCCAACCCAGCGTTCATCAATCGGCCGCGGGCCCGCTTTGATCAGGCGGAACCGCGACGCTGCCGAACCGGCATCGAGAGCCTTTTCGACTGTTTCGTCCGTTGATTCATCGTCCACCACCAACACCGACCAGTCCCGGCAGGGAGACGAACTGGCCAGAACGCTGCCAAGACATGGCGCGATGTTGTGGGCTTCGTTGAAGGCGGGGATCACCACGGTCAACGACGTCTCCGGCGTGGCAGCTTCCTGGGCCGGCTTCAAGCTTGGTGCAACAGCAAACACCCGTTTCAGCCCCAACTGAAGGATCAACAATCCCGCTGAAGCCATGAACGCCGCAGCGAGAAACAGCACTGGCTCAAGCAAGGAAAGCGTCAAGGCCGGGGAATGGTCTGAGGGTCAACCGTCTCAGTCGACGGATGCTGCAGCTTCAACCATCGGCCACATCGCAGCAAATTCGGCATCCGAAACCACGGCGGTCACCTCGAACTGAATGCCGAAGTCCTTGATCCAGGGGCCGAGATGTGCCCACACCTTGCCGATATCAGTGGCAACAGCAATCGCTACGCCACTGCCGCTGATCGGTTCGCAGACGCGATATTTGAGTGCGAAGCCATCGAAGGCATCTCCAGGTGCTCCCGAGTTGATGTAGTCAGCAAAACCAGGGCACGACTCCCAGGCTCCCTCAACGGTCGGGAAGGTCCAAACAATCAAGTAGTGCTGCAAGGTGAAGGGGGCAACCGCTTGATTCGTAGCCACGAAAGACCATCCAGGCTGAATCTCAACTGAATTCAGCAGTCATTCAGCAGGAGCCACAGGCAAAGCCGGCAGTGGGCTACAGCTGAAATAGGTCACAACGCAGTCATGACTCTCCACGTCGCTAATGAAATGGATGAAGTCGAAGTCGCTGTCTGGTGGGATCTATCAAGAATCGTCCGTCACTTCGAACGACAAGGATTGGAACGACGGGAGGTGAAAGTGGCCGTGATGAATGCTGCACTGCGATTGATGAATGATGAAGGCGAACCAGAGAAATAACGACGTTGAGCTGCGTTCATCAGAACGCCTATGTCGTGAGCAGATTGCAGACCTGACAAGAGTCGTGCCATCAGCGGAGTGATTGCTCCAAAAACAAGACCTCATCCCTTGAGCTGATGCGCCCGAGTGCTGTATTGCGATGGGGATAACGGCCAAAGTGCTGCAGCTGAAAGAGATTTCGGCGAGCAACATCGGCTGTGGCGGCATCCGCCCATTGCTCCAGCAGAGGAATGGCCTGGGCGACCACCCCTTCCTCTTCGCTGTGCAACAGAGGCATCAGCCAGAACTGACGTTTTGCTCGCTCCGGTTCGCCTTGAACCCAACCCCGTCGCAAGGCTCCATGGCTGAGCGTCTGGGCCTGATGATCCCCTGCAAAAGCTCTGGCATCACCACGCCAGATCTGACGGCTGAATTGATCCAGCAACAGCACAAGAGCGAGGCCGCCCGAGGGGTTGTCAGCCCAATCCTGAAGATCACCGTCCAGCCCCTGCTCCACCACATCTCCAAAGCGATCGCAGACGAGGGCATCGAAAGCATCGCGGCGACGAAACCACTGCCAAGGACGGCACTGCTGGAACCAGAAATGGAGAACGTCGTCAGCGGTCAAGACGAACAGCTGTAGTGAGACACGCCCCCAGCACTGAAGAACTCCCTCGGCTTCAAGTGGTCGTAGCGAGCCGCCAGCTCAGGGGAAGGGGTGTCGTAGGGGCTGCTGAACAGATGCTGCAGTTCAGCCATCAAGGCTGTGTCACCTTGCGCTGCCTGCTGGTATGCGGGAGCGATCAACCACTCACGCCAGGTGATCGCCGGATTGACCCGCCGCATGCCAGCGGAGATCAAGGCCGGATCAACGCCAGTGGGCCACTGGGCGCGCCAACGCAGCAACCAGTCTTGCCACTGGGATTCGAGATTCGCCGAGAGGGGCAGATAGAAACAGTCCCGCAGCGGGTCGATCTGCTCGGGCAGATCCGACAACCGGCGGAAGAACATCGAATAATCAGCGCTGGAGTCCACCAGAAGCTGCAATAACTCACGCACCAGGGCATCGTCAGTGCCGGTCAAGCCGAGTTTGCTGCTCCACATCCGTTCCATGGCCTCCTTCATGGCGGCGGGAAAACCCTCCAGCAACTGGTCCAGCTGGGCCTGGGCCTCCGCCTGGCCCTCCAGCAGCGTGCGCAGGGATTTCCAGAACATGCGGTAGTTGGCTTCCGCGGCCACCGGCTGGTTGAAGAAACAGAAATGGGCGCCTCCTCCAGTCCAGGGTTGAAAGCGAGGATCGAACAACTCGCAGAATCCGAACGGTCCGTAGTCGAGGGTGAAACCACCGGCGGCACAGTTGTCGCTGTTGAAGTTCCCCTGGCAGTAGCCAACGCGGATCCAGTTCGACACCAAGGCCGTGAGGCGATCCCGGAACAAGCGCGCCAAGAGCACAACCTGTTCGCTGAACAGCAGGCGGGAATCGATCTCCTCGCGGTAATTACGCTCGATCAAGTGAGCCACGATCAGGTGGAGCTCCTGCTTCGCGCGGGGATGGGCATCGCTGCGGGCACGGCGGGCAAACAACTCAAGCTGGCCGACCCGCAGGAAGGACGGTGCCACCCGGGTGCTGATGGCCGCGGGGTTGTCGACCATCACGTCCGGGTCCATGGAGCGTGAGTGCTCGGAATACCAAGGGCGACGCACCGTCTCGACATGGGAGACGTAAAGCGTCAAGGAGCGGGAGGTGGGCACACCGAGGGAATGCATAAAGTCCTGCGCCAGAAATTCACGGACGCTGGAGCGGAGCACCGCTCGACCATCGGCACCGCGGCAATAGGGCGTCGGACCACCCCCCTTGAGCTGCATCTCCCAGCGGCGGCCCTCAAACACACCTTCGAACACCGACATGGCTCGACCATCGCCATAGCCATTGCCGTTTCCAAAGGGGCACTGCTGGGTGTATTCCGTGCCATAGATCGAGAGGGCATAGCCCGTGGCCCAGCCCCAGGGCCGCATCGGACCGGTGGCGACACCAAGATCCCCGGAGAACATCCGCAGAAACTGATCGTCGTGGACGAGGTCGTCGCTGAGACCCAGGTCGCTGAACAGCGTTCGGCTGTGCGCCACGTACTCGGGCTCGGGAAGCGGGGTGGGCGTCACCGGTACGTAGTGGCCGGAGAGCACCTGGCGTGGACGATGGTCGTGGCCATCCGCTGTGGACTCCGGGTCAGGAGTGAGGGCTTCCAGCAGGGAGTAGTCGGCCCGTTCGGCGAACTCAGCAAACGTGGCGGTGCTCATCGGGCCTTGAAGCTGAACCCATCATCGCCAGGGCTGCGGCCGGGTGTTTTGACTGATGGCTAAGGGTCAGCCAAGGCTCTACACCGAGGGAAGCGTCTAAGGGAACAGTGGGCAAAGCCAAAAAACTTCGCTCCGACAACAGGCAGGAAGAGCTGATCACCAGCCTGATCGGCCTTACCGCCATCTTTGTGGCGACCGCGATCTGGTGGAGCGTGGCTCCCCAGTGGCTCACCAGCAGCTGGCAGAACTTCTAGCCCATAGGCAAGGTCGCAGAGGCGACCTCAGTAATCCGGCATGGACGCCTCCGCCCGAAGTGTGCACCAGGGCTCAAGCAGGGTCGGTCGACCGCAGTGGGGGCAGTCTTGCCCCCGTTTCTCCACTTGCACAAAGGGGATCCAACGGGAGTTGGCCTGCCCCTCGTAGCCGCAGTGCTTGCAGTGAATTCGGTATTCAGCCATGGCTCAGAGTGCGGACTTCTCCTGACGTTGCACGGCCTCATGGGCCTGGCGAAGGCCATGCACCATGAAGCAGTAGGCCGGATTGCAGACCAGATACCGCCCTTCACCGATGGCATCGATGGTGGACCCGCGCGAGGTGGCAAAAATGCGGCTTTTGAACTCCATCCCATCTCAAGTGACTGTCCTCACTGTTGTGGGGACGCTGGGGGAGGGCAACCCGTGTAAACGCGCATTGTGCGCCGAGCCAACTCAGTCGATCCGTTCGCAGTGGTCGCCATCGCACTGCAGCCCGCATTGGGGTTGCTTGGCGCCGTACTGCCAGGGACGACGCATCGCCCAGTATTCATCCACCAGACCGAGCAGGTAGGTGCCGATGCGTCGCAACAGGGAGGACTGTTTCATCCCCTCAAGCTGGCAACTTCGGTGGAAGCCGGCAACCGCAAGCCCCCCCCAAATCAATGTGGCAAAACGCGGCCTGGATGGGTTAGCCCCGAAGCAGTGCTATTGACCCATGACCACCACGCAACACTCGAACCAGCTGCTGGAAGAGCTGGTCGCGGAAGAGATCATCTATCAAATCGATCAGATCGCTGAAGAGCTGCAGCGGGAAGGCTGGCCGATCGCGATGGTGAAGCGGTTCATGCACGTTGCGGTGGAACGCCTTCCGGAGTGAGGCTCAGCCCCCCTCTAGGACAATCGACTCATCGAGCTCGCACTGTTGCGCTTTTAACAACATTGATCCGAAGCGTTCGTTGACAGTTGATCAACGAACGCGTCTTCCGCGATGAACCTCGTCACAGCCTTTGCGGCCGTTGGTCTGACCGCGGTGTCGTGGGACGACACCCTCAGCCGCGCCGGGGCCAGAGCGTTCCGGCACGCTCTCGACTACCGCGAGCCCTACTGCCGGATGAGTGACAACGAGCTGGTGCTGCTGATGGATGCGGTGCTCGCCCTGCGGCTGGAGCGGGGGAACAAGGCTCTGATGCTGGAGGCAGCGAAGGTGCTGACGGAAGATCAGGCCCGCACGGCCTACGCGATGGCATCGGAACTAATGCGCTCCGATGGGCCTTACTCCGCCGAAGAGCGTCGCGGGCTCGATCTGCTGGCCTTGATGCTCTCAATTTCCCAGGTGGAGGCAGAGCGCATCGATTCGGTCTTTGAGTTGCTGCACGCTCCCCTGGAGCCGGCCGGCATCCCGTCAGCCATCAGCTGAAGGCTGAAGCTCAATCCAGAGCAACCAGAAAAAACCGATGAGCGGGATCAGCGCGATAAAAATCCAGGGCCAAGGGCGGCCGGTGTCGCGAATGCGCCGAATGTTCATCGCCAGCCCCGGACAGATCGAGGCCACAGCAAAGATGATGTAAAGGGCGGAAGGGGCGATCTGCGACAACACCCACCCAAGGATGAGGTTGACAAGAACAATCTTCCAGTAATCAATCCGGGATGTTCGGCCCTCGAAGTCGAAGGCACAAGTCCAGAACTGGGGATAAAAGCTCAGCATCGAATTCATTGCTCAGGCGGCACGCTTGTCATCACCGAACCAGATGCCGCGTCGGCTGTCAGGCAAGCGACCGACGGCGCGCTCATAGCGCTGCCGGCAGCTGCGAGAACGAAGATGCTCTTCAGCTTCCTGAAGCAGCAATTGCAGCCTGACGTCATCCATGGAATTGCCTTGATGCCAACCCATTCAGGCCACGATCCGAGCAGCGTCAAGGGTTCAACACCCAGGCTTGCAATCAACCTGGGTAGGCGAGGTTCAATTCCTCAGATCCGTAGCGGAGCAAAAAGTCTGCTTCGGATTGCTCAGAGAGCAATAAACAGGTGTGGTGGTCTTGAACTGTTCGATAGCAGTAGACATCAAGGTCATCTGGGTTGCGGTTGGAGTGGATGACCTCCCCCGTCCGGAGCACAAAGCGCGTCACCATTACGTTGAACCGGCTGATGCCTTCGAGATAGCGCTGATGAAGCCGCGCCAATCAACTCTGTGCTGAGCTGCTCACCGGCGCCGATTCATTCGTTATCGACGCGAATGAAAAAGCGACTCTCCACATCCATCTCTCCCTGCTCATCAACCTCCGTATCACCCTCGACCAACTCAACGGCGAAATCCTTGTCGTCCAGTTCATGCACGACGCTCTGACCATGCACCAAGTTGTGGACGAGTAGGAGTCGTTTCATCGGTGAGAGGAGAGCACCTTTCCACCGGTTTTTAGCAACAGGATGGTCGGAACAGTTTTCGCCGTTCAGCGGAAGCCGAAACCATCACGGCTCGGCTGCTTCGCCGAATATTCCCGCGAGAGGGCATCGAGCATCAGGGCGATGTAGCGGTCGTCCACACCGATGTCCTGCTTCAACTGACGCATCAAGTTGTTGATGCTCTTGAACGCGTCTGGAATGTGGTGGTCCAAATGCTCCTTGGTGGGCTGGTAGGGCATTGGAGCAAAAAAATTCCCCGTGGAACCTAAAGGAACCACGGGGTGAATGTTGTTTTGGCTGAACCGGAGATCAATCCTCTTCTTCAGAGCCACCCACGGGGATCAGGCGGATCTGCTTGCGTCCGAGCTTGATCTCATATTCATCACCGGGCTGCAGTTCAAGCAGAGCGGTGTAAGCCTTGCCAATCAAGAGATTGCCATTGCCCTGAACCACAGCCTTGTAGGACAACTTGCGGCCACCTTTACCGACACCTGATCCACCGGTGGAGAAAGACAGGCCCTTGGCCTCAAGAAGAGCCTCGTAGAACGCCGTGAACTTCACCTGTTCAGAGCCGTCTTTCTTTTTGACGACGTAACCACACCCTTTGGCCAGATCTGTTTTGGCGCAATCGCCAAGTTCCTTGACGCGGTTGAGCAATTCGGCGCCGGTAAGCATGGGTCTGTGAGAACGAGACATCTCTATTAGAACCCATATTGTCCAGATAACAAGGGGAAAAAAGAGCTGAATTCAATTGATTTGTCCCGAAGCCTTTCCATACAGCAGGCTCTATCAATGAACGAGATCAATGAAACCGATGCGGCCAGGAATCAGATGAGTGTGTCGAGCAGCATGTGTGGATGGTTTGACACAGCCATCAGCGTCAAACAGTTGGCCACGAAAATGAGTTGACATGGCCAGCAGCGACCCCGATCTCCAATCACAACCTGATCAGGGGGGCATCGGATGGTTGGTGAACACAACCCGACGGCAGGTGGTGCATTTCAAGGCCGATCGAACCTCGGGCATGGAGGCCTGGGTCTCAATCAGGACGTATCACTACGAACCACCACGACCACCTGAACCGCTAAGCCAGCGCCGCGTTCTGCGTCAGAACGCCATCGAAACTTGGACTGTGATGCTGAAGAGTGGCTGGCGGCCCTGCAGGTCTCCGGCCCGCTGATCCGTTTCGTTGTTGTTGTTACTGGATCGGCATTCAATGGCATCAATTGAGCAGGAATGCCTCGATTCAGGCTGCCGAAGTTGAAGAACGATCGATAGGTTTTCACGCAGGAACAGGTTCAGTTGTGAACGTCAGTTCGGCGCAACCCACGCAATCCATCAAGTCCCCCACCGTTCATGGCGCCTGGCAGCTGTTGAGCTACGACGTCGAAGAAAAGTCCAACGGCGACACCTTCGCGCCCATGGGCGCTCAGCCCACGGGCTATGTGATCTTCACCCCGGAAGGCCGTCTCTCCTTCATGCTTTCGGCGGAGGGACGCCAACCAGGCTCCAATGCCGAGGAGCGATCGGCCCTGCTAAGCAGCATGATCGCCTACACCGGCATCTACCGCCTCGAGGGCGACCGCTGGATCACCCAGGTGGATGTTGCCTGGAACCCCGAGTGGGTCGGCACCGAACAGACCCGCTTTTTCTCCATCGACGGCGACCTGCTCACGGTGCACACCCCCTGGCGGGTGATGCCCAACTGGCCCGAAAAAGGCTTGACCCGCAGCATTGTTCGCTTTCAGCGTTGCTGCTGACGCACTTAAGCCTCGAAGTTGCCCTTCTGTCCGCCACAGGCATGGCGGGGTTGGTACCCCTGTTGCTCGGCCAGGTAGCGGAGGTAGACGATCTGATGACGATCGGGCATCCCCACGGCCGCGATCAGGCCCAGCGGTCCGAAGAGAAGGCCCGCCAGCAACCAGCGGTTGCTGTTTCGCGCCTTCTGAGCGGCAACGGTTTTGGACAGCCCGGCGCTGATCAGATGAACGACCAGCACGACGACCAGGGACTTGAGTTCCAAGGAAAACGCGCAGCACACCTTCTGAGTTAGCCAGCGCCTGGAGGACTGTCAGCCCTAGAACATCAGCTCACCCCGAGCTGCGATGACCACCAACACCCTCCCCAGCACGGGCGCCGCGAGCGGACTGGGGGAAACCCTGGCCTTCTTCACCCAGGCCGACTTCGCCCAACGGCGCTTCCAGGCCTACGGCGATGTGTTCGAAACCAAGCTGCTGGCCCAGCGGATGGTGTTCATCCGCGGCGAACGGGCCATCACCGACCTGCTGGGTCAGGGCGAATCACTGGAGGGCTGGTGGCCCGAGAGTGTGCGGCAACTGCTGGGCAGCCAATCGCTGGCCAACCGCAGTGGCCCCGGGCACAAAGCCCGGCGGAGGGTGGTGGGGCAACTCTTCTCCAGCGCAGCGCTGGCGCGCTACACCCCGTCGATTCAGCAATTGGTGAAGGAGCTGTGCCAGGAGCTGATCACAACCAACGCGCCGCTTCCGCTTGCGGCTCGCATGCGCCGCTTCGCCTTTGCAGTGATCGCCACCACGGTGCTGGGGCTGGATGGCGCCAGCCGTGATGCCCTATTCGCCGACTTCGAGATCTGGACCAGGGCCCTGTTCTCAATACCGCTGGCGATTCCGGGCACACCTTTTGCGCGGGCCATGGCTGCGCGCCAACGGCTGTTGAAGCGGATTAAGACGGAGCTGCAGCGGGGCAGCACGGCAGGGGGGCTAGATCTTCTAAGCGGCGGGCTGGATGAAGCCGGCATTCCTCTCGACGATGACGACCTGGCCGAACAATTGCTGCTGTTGCTGTTCGCCGGCTACGAAACAACGGCCTCATCGCTGAGCTGCCTGTTTCGGGCGCTGCTGTTGAACCCGGAGGTGGAAAGCTGGTTGCGTGAAGGGATGAATGAAGACACGTCATCGCCGAGGCTGGACGCGACGGTGCTGGAGGTGATGCGGCTGACGCCTCCAGTGGGAGGGTTCTTCCGGCGCAGCATGGCGCCCATCAACGTGGCGGATGTGGCCATTCCAGAAGGCAGCGTGGTTCAGGTGGTGCTGAGCCCGACGTCGACTGGCAATGACGACGACCTTGCGACGTTCCGCCCGCAACGCCACTTGGATGGATCCTTCAAGCAGACGCTGCTTCCCTTCGGCGGCGGAGAACGGGTCTGCCTCGGCAAGGCCCTGGCGGAACTGGAGATCCGCTTGATGGCCGAGGGCCTGCTGCAGGCGGTAGAGCTGAAGCTGCAGCCGGATCAAGACCTGGCGCTGCAGCTGATTCCCAGCCCCACCCCAAAAGGCGGGCTGTTGGTTCAGGCCACCGCGCGGTGACGGCGGCGGCCGAGGGGTTCGATCCACTCCACCAGCACCTCCTGGTGACGGAGCATCGACTCCGGCAGGCGGCAGCCGAGGTTGATCTCACCTTGATCCATAAGGCGACCGAGGCGAATGGCGGCAGCCTCCTCGGGCCGATCAAAACTGGTCTGGTGGGAGGCCAGCCAGTTCACTTCGTGCTCGGTGATCACCCCGGTGGAGAGGCTTTCCAGGAAGATTTCTCCGACGGTCATGAGAGAGATGTAACGAATTCGTTACATGCTGGCGCGGCCGGCCGGCAGACGCGAGTGAAGGCTGCTCATGCCAGCCACTGATCGGCGTCCATCACCTTCTTGATCAGCAGACCAAGTCGCTTGAACTCCGCGAAGTTCACGTCCTTCACCGCCTGATCGAGGCCGCAGTCGACCCAGGCACCGTCGCGCTTCTCCTCAATGGTGAAGTCCTGCTCGAGGTTGTCGCGGCGGATCCTGTAGGTGATGCCGTCCTCGTGCAGGTAATCGGCAGAAACCAACTGCAGACCCATGAAGCGCTCGCGTCAATCCAGCGATGGTGGCGCGAAGGTGTCGGCCACCGCAACAATCCAACGGGCCGCTGCCGCCGTCACTTGCTCCTTGGTGACGTTGAACTCCAGATCATGCCCCTGCTCGAGCAGATCGGGAATGATCATTTGCCAGGCCATACCGGCGGCGCTGGCATTGAGATCACCGATCAGCACAAAGGCCTTGGCTGCCCCGGTAACGGCATCGGTGTACTCAGGATTGGCACTCACCTTGCTGCGGTACCAGTCGCCCAACTGATCCCGCTGAGCCTTGCTCAGAAACGCCGGGGCACCGACGAGGTAGGCATCGAGCACGAGCATCGGGCTGGGCACGCTTTTGCCCGGGTGCTTGAGCTCAAACCAAGCCTGGCCGATGGAGGCGGCATCAGGCCAATGGCAGAGGATCGCGGCGTCCTGACTGTCGAGGGAGCGCTGGCTCGCCAACTGATCGATGCGCTCTAGAAGGGCCGGCCCCGTGAGCGGCGGTTCACTGCGGGCATGCTCGGCCCGCGCTTCGTTGATCGCATCGGCCACGGCCGCCTCATTCTCATTGAGCTGCTCGAGGGCCCGCTTGAGGTTGGCGTCGGCGTCGGCAGGGCTGGCCACGAAGCATCAGGTGGAGGCAACCTCCAAGATGTCATCCCTTCACAAGGGGCAGCCGAAAAGACAAGAACAGATTATTGATAGTTTTCCACCTGCAGGTTGTAGGCAGACACCAAAAGATTTTTATCGAGGCAGATTTCGGACGGAAATTTTTGCGATTCAGATTTGATCAGACGCAAATGTACATCGACAGGCTTATATCCAGCTCTTAAACAGCATTCAAAAAACTTGGAAAGAGCAACCTCAAGGACTTCAGTGCCAAAAAGCGGTGTCACCTGGCCACTCTCGTGAACCAAGAGCCCGAAGTAATTCATCAAACGTTTCAAAAGCGACGAGACTTTACGGAAACGTGGATCATTTTCCATGAGTATGAATACTCATGGGCCAGTTCACTGCTTCTGAGGGCCAAGCCAGTGCGCCCATTAATAAAGGGCAGGAGAGTTGCCCCTCCTGCCCTTTTTGGCTCATCTCAGTGCTGCAAGCAGCAATGAATCAGAAGCGGCCGTAGTTGAACTTGCCGCCATACATCCGACGGTAAGCAGCATTGCGAGGGTTGCTGACTGCGTTCATGTAGGAGAAGCCACCAGCATCGCTGTCGTCTGAGAAGACGGCAGCAGCAGCGAAGGAACCGAGATCCATGGAGAATCTCTTCACCAGGGAAGGACCGGTGTACATGGCGTTTTCAGAGCTGGCGTTGGCCGGAGTGATTTCGGCCATGCCAACGAAAGTGGAGCAGTAAGCCCTTGCTTCCGACTTGAAACCACGCAGATAAGGAACCGTGTCGGTCCCGAAGGTTTCGAGGTACTCCTCAGAGCGGACGAGGCTGTCAACGAAAGCGTCGAAACCCTCTTCAGCTATCAGCTGAATTCCAGCACTGACTTCCTTCTGATTGATGGGAGGACGCCCCAGCAGATGCTTGGTGGTGAGCTCGATACCCCGCATGGGAGACACGGCATGGAAAAACTTCTGCTTGTAGAGCTCAGATTTCACCAGGCCTGCCATGAAGCCCTGAACATTGATGCGGCCGTCACAGAGGAAGGCCTCCAGTGAAACGAGACGCTGGTTGTCGGAGATGCCGATGTTGCCGAAAACCTGCTTGTAGCCCGCGGTGATAGCAGCTTCCAGTGCCTCGCTGCCCGTTGAGGCATAGAAGTGGTTGACCGCCGAATAGGGGCACTCCTCATGAATCCGAGGGCCCATACCAATGCCCATGGCGGCGCAATGGTTTTGCTTGTACTCAGCAGGAGTGGCTGCAGCCTTGCCCTTGTTGGAGCTAGCACTCTTGGCGGCATCCACGGAGTTGGCAAAGGCGAACGACACCCGCTGTTGGTGGGTGAAATCCCGCTTGTACTTCAGGGCTGGCATCCGAGAAACCAATGAAATCCAATCAAAGATATGGCGATCTCTTAATCCTTGGACATGAACTTAGTAATAGTTAAAAGCTGCGTTGCTCCAGTGATGGACAGCGATTGATTCAGCCCAAAACCAAGGCCTGGTCTGGACCGAAATGCAGTCTCGCCGAGGGTGTTGGTCAGCACCCAGACAACGGATTCTCAACCGCCATTGCAACAGCGAACGGCTTCGGTCTGGGAGCTGCCCACAGCCACAACAGCTTCAACACAGCAGTTGAAGAAGCGGCTCTCCTGCTTGACGGCGCAAACCCGAAGGCAATGGCCGCCAACGACCCGACTGAAACGACGGTGGCGGAGATCTATGAATCCAGCGATGGCGACCGAAGCGCCATGGCGGCCGTGATCACCGAACAGGTTGACCAAGGGCGTGAACCAAGTAGCTCAGCCGAGGGGATCGATCAGGCCATAGAGCAGTGCCATCACCGCCAGCTGGGTGCGATCTGCAGCACCAAGTTTGTCTTTGGCGTTCATCACATGGGTTTTCACCGTTTCCACCGAGATGCAAAGGCTGCTGCCGATGCCCTGGTTGGTGAGGCCGCGGGCCACCCCCGCCACCACTTCCAGTTCCCGCTCGGTGAGGTCTTCGATCAAGGCCGGCAGATTCGCGTTCGGCGCCTGGGCCGCACCAAGCTTGCGAATCTCCTCGGGGAAATAAACGCCTCCTTCAGCGAGGGTGTGGAGGGCTTGAACGAAATCACCCTTGCCGGTGCCGAGGCTTGATTTGAAAATCACGGCATCGGCATAGGCCTCCATCGCCTCCTGCACCACGGCCTGGGTTTCGCGCACCAGCACGATCAACAGCTGACAGTTGGGCAGCTCCGCCTTCACCCGCCGCAGCAGATTCATGCCGTAGCCGGTCTCCAGATCCGCACTGCAGATCAGCAGGCTCGGCCGGTTGCGGAGCACCAGCTCGACCCCCTCGTCTTCCGTGGTGGCAGCGCCTACCACAGCACGGCGAATCGGCTCCGCCAGGCAGAGGCTGGTGAGCGTGAGGCGATCACCGCAACAGACCACCACCCGCTGGGTCTTGAAAAACTGCGCCGTCGCTTCGATGGCTTCATGCAATGCACGCGACTCAAGCCGCAGCTCCATCCCAAGAAGTTCAGATGACCTTCTTTTAGCGGCGTTTGGGTGGCTCAGCTGCAAAGCCATCACGGCGAACGACGCCGCAGATGCAGTGGGGGTAGCGCTCACGCCCCAGGCGCCAGGCCTCGGCAGCATCAGCCACCTGCACCGATTCGGTCTGCAGCTCGCCCTTTCGCTGAAGGATCAAGTCGTAAACCGGGGGCATGGAGATGTTGGACGCGCTTCCTTATTCAGCAACAAGTCAATGGATTCCACATCCCTCAGTTGGGGGAGACGTTGCGGCCAAAGATTCCCTCAGTTGAGGGAGCTGAAGAACTGAGGTGACGGCCTCTAGCTGGACCGTTGCAACACCTGATGCCCCTGAACGCGGATGGGGGCAAGGGGGCTGATCTCTGAGATCAACCTCATCCTGAGTGACTCATCCGAGCCTCGCTCAGTGCACGTCTGTCTGATTAGCGACCGCCAAGAGAGGGTCTCAGCCAACCCTCAGTCGTTCCTCCCCCTTTTGAGGGAAGACGCAACGGAAGGGTCATTAAACGATGAAAGGCAGCCAAACCAACAGCGAAACCAATGCATCCCACCGTCGATCCCGTGCTGGCCCTGCAACTGCTCGCCGCTGTGCTGATCGTGATCACCATGCCCGACAGCAACGAGCCGACGAAGCCCGAAAAGGCATCGATGCCTGCAGACCGCGAGCCGTTTGAACTCGCTGACGGCAACACCTACGTGGAACACGCCGGTATGGCCATAGAAGTCGACCGAATCCGGAGCTTTAACGCCTCTCTCTGAGCAGAGATGCCCCCATCACCAAGCCACAGCAACGAAACAATGCGAACCCTTCATCCACCCACCGGCCATTTCCCTGCCAGACCTCAAGAGCTCGAGCGCGACATCCTTGATGAGACATACAGAGAATTGCGTGTTGCCTATCGGGGCCTCATGGTGAGCCGCGGCTTGTTTCGCAGCAAAGCCGATCAAAACCGTACGGCGATGCTGGAGTTGGAGGCGAGACTTCGTTCCATTGCCGAACGGGAAGCCTCAGTACGGCAGGAGGCCTACGAGTTGCTCGAAATCGTCACCAACGTGGTGGGCGAACTGGAGGATGCCGGCGATGACCTGGTGAATGAATTCGGGCTCTATCAAAAGGGGAGACGCACCTATCAGGGCGGCGGTTTCATCGGCCGCCTCATCAAAGCGGTAGCGACCTTCATCCGCCGTTGGACCGGCACCAAGCAACAACTCGCCGCCATCGTGGAGAAGCAGCAAGCCGTTCAACTCAGCCTGGAGGGAACCGATGGGCAAGATCGCTGAAGCGCTGCGCAGCAATCTGCGCTCACTGGCTGAATCGGATGCCCGCAACCTGCGGGGTCTGGATCAGGAACTAAGGGCACTGCGGGACACCTACACCTCTGAGCAACAGGTGCTTCCCCAGCCACCTGAGGTCAAAGCACTGTTGGGCGGCGGCACGTTTCAGCAGCAAACCGTCGCCGCGCTCAAGCGGATCTGCAAGGAGAACGGCATCAAAGGCGTGTCGAAATTACGCAAAGCTGAACTCGCCGCACGGCTGACGGCAGAAGGGGTGAGTCCACCGCCCCGCCCAATCGAAAGTTTCAGCAAAAAAGAACTGATCGCTCTCGTGAAACAACTATTGGAGAGCTTCACTGCATGAACAACGCACTTTTTCTATTTCTGAGTTGCGGGTTGATCAGTGTGGTCTCCGCTTTCATTTACAGCGGACTGAAACGACATCGGCGGCGGGAATCAGCCGATACCCCACCGCGTAGCCGTGCCGTCAGAAAGAGCCGGCCAGAGGCCATCAGGCAACCAAGGCTCCCTGCTGCGGCAAAACCAGCCAATGCTTCCAGGGTCGCTGTAGCTGAACCAACCCCGACTCAGCTGCGGGATCTGCTTCCGAAAGACTCCCTCGGCTTCGCCGTTGTCGATCTCGAAACCACCCAGGTGGGGGTGAAGCAGGCGCGGGTCGTTGAAATTGCGATCACCCTGGTCGACCCGCAGGCCCGCATCGAGAGGCGTTGGCACAGCCTGGTGAATGCGGAGTTGACGATCCCCAACAGCCACATCCATGGCATCAGCGACGCGATGGTGACGCCGGCCCCAAGCTTCTCCGCCCTGGCCCCAACGATCGGCGCACTGCTCAACGGACGAGTTCTGGTGGCCCACAACCTGCGCAGCTTTGACCTTCCGATTCTGGAAAACTGCTTCGCGCGCTGCGGGGCCGGAGACTTCGATCCCGGTGATGGCATCGACACCATGCCATCACCACGGCTGAGCCTGAAAAAGCTTTGCGAGGCCCATGGCATCAGCCTCAGCAGCAGTGATGGGCAGCTATACCCAGGGCAAGGCATGGTGTTTGAAGCGGTGGAGCACAGCGGCAGGAGCGTGCATGCCCCAGAGGAGATCGATCGGATTGAGGAGCTGGTGGATGCACTGGTGGGCAGCCGTTACGCCATCGCCCACGGCAACCGCACAGAAGAGGGCGTGCTTGATGCCAACACCATCCTGGTGACAGCGCCCTACAACGTGCAGGTGAACCGGCTGCAACAACGGCTGAAAGGCCGAGCGCGGGTGGGCACGGTGGACAAGTTTCAAGGGCAGGAAGCCCCGGTTGCCATTCACTCGCTCACAGCGAGCAGTGGTGATGAAGCACCGCGCGGGGTTGGTTTTCTGCTGGAACCCAATCGGTTGAATGTGGCGATCAGCCGGGCGCAATGCCTCTCGATCGTGGTGGGGTCACCAGGCCTGGCCAGTGGCATAGCCAACACGGTGGCGGAGGCCGTGCAGATCAATCGGTTGTGCCGCTTAAGCAACGAAAAAGGAGGCCGTCATCAATGAGCGAACGCTTTTTCGAAGACCCGATCCTCAACTCCCCATACGAACGACCTGGCCGACACTGGGAGCTCGACAAAGACGGAATCCCTACACAGCAGATCATTGAGCAACGGCGGGAGTCGAGGCTCATCACTCCAATCCCTAAGCCCAAAAAGCGTGGAGGGAAAGAAGAGCAGCGGATCCTGGAGTTCGACGCCCAGGGGGTATCAGCAGAGAGTAATCAGCAATACGAGGTCTACCAGCTGGTCAACTCAATTCGATCGCTGGTGAACGACTGGCGCCATGCGCCTGAAAGCCAGTGGAAGGTGACGGCTGAGACAGCCCGTCTGCTGAAACACTGGCGGCACCACGACTTCCAGGGAATCAAGCCCTTCTTCTGCCAGATCGAAGCGGCGGAGACTGCCATCTGGCTCACGGAAGTAGCACCGGAGATCGGCAAGCGCGGCAAAGACATTATCGACAAACTCGAGACCGCCAACGCTGAGGCCAATCCAGGGCTGTTCCGGATGGCCCTGAAGCTGGCCACCGGCACGGGCAAAACCACCGTGATGGCAATGCTGATCGCCTGGCAGACGATCAACGCGGCACGTCACCCCAGCAGCAGCCGCTTCACCAAGGGTTTTCTGGTGGTGGCACCTGGGCTCACGATTCGAGATCGCTTGAGGGTGCTCCAACCAAACGACACCGAGAGCTACTTCAAGCGGATGGAGCTCGTGCCGCAAGACCTGGTGGGCGAGCTGGGGAAAGCCCGAATTGTGATCACCAATTACCACGCCTTCCGCAAGCGGGAGCTCCTTGACCTGGCCAAAGGCACCCGCCAATTCATGGAGGGCTGGAGGGGTGAGCAGATGGCTACCACCGAAACCGAAGGTCAAATGCTCCAGCGAGTGATGAGCGAACTGATGGGCATGAAGCAAGTGCTCGTAATCAACGATGAAGCCCACCACTGCTATCGAGAGAAGCCAATGGATGAAAAGGAGAGGCAATCCCTAACCAAAAAAAGCATCGAAGAGAACAACGAGTCCAAGCAAGATCGTGAGGCAGCGCGAATGTGGATCTCAGGAATCGAGGCCGTTAGCCGCAAGATCGGTAAAGGCAAGCAGCGGGTGATCGACCTATCAGCGACGCCGTTCTTCCTTGAAAGCTCTGGCTACACCGAAGGCACGCTGTTCACGTGGACAGTGAGCGACTTTTCGCTGATGGATGCCATCGAAAGCGGTGTGGTGAAGCTGCCCAGGGTCCCGGTAGCTGACAACATCAGCAAAGAAGTTCCCTTCTACAGGGAGCTGTGGAAGAACATCAAGAAACACATGCCCAAGAAGGGCAGAGGTAAGGCGGGGCAATTTGCACCTGACAGCTTGCCAACTGAACTAAACACAGCAATCGAAGCTCTCTACGGGCACTACGCCAAGACCTTCGATCAGTGGAAACAAGCGGGATTTGATGTGCCTCCTTGCTTCATCGTCGTCTGCAACAACACTTCCACGTCGAAGCTCGTCTACGACTACCTCTCGGGTTATGAAGTTGAAGACGAGCACGGCGAAATCTCCCTTCATAAAAGTGCCTGTCCGTTGTTCTCTAACTACGACGAGTACGACAGGCCGTTACCAAGGCCTCGCACGCTGCTGATCGACAGCGAACAACTCGAAAGTGGAGAAGCACTTGATAAGAACTTCAGGGAGATGGCTGGGCCAGAAATCGAGCAGTTCCGCCGCGAAATCATCCAGCGCGAAGGCGCTGGAGCGGCAGCCACCAAGCTCAGTGACGCCGACCTGCTGCGAGAGGTCATGAACACTGTCGGCAAGCCGGGAAAGCTCGGAGCCGACATTCGCTGTGTGGTGTCAGTGGCAATGCTCACTGAGGGTTGGGATACGAACACGGTGACCCATGTGCTCGGGGTTCGAGCGTTCAGTACGCAGCTACTTTGTGAGCAAGTAGTGGGGCGGGCCCTACGGCGCCAGAACTACCAACTCAATCCAGACAGCGGCCGTTTCGACGTGGAATACGCCGATATTCTCGGCATCCCATTTGATTTCACCGCCCAGGCAGTGCGGGCGCCGGTGAAGCCACCACCGAAAACGATCCAGGTGAAAGCCATCAGCCCCGATCGAGATCGGCAGGAGATCACTTTCCCGAACGTGATTGGCTACCGCGTGGAGCTTCCTGATGAGGACGTGAAAGCCACCTTCACGGACGATCACATCATGGAGCTAACGCCGGAACTAGTAGGCCCAACAATCACCAGCAACCAGGGAATCATCGGAGAAGGCATCGAGCTAACGCCTGAGCGGATCAAGGACTACCGCAAATCCTCCGTGATCCTGCATTTGGCCAAGCACCTGGTGAAAACCAAGTACCCCGATGGCCAGGGTGTTCCTAGGCATCACCTAATCCTCAAGATGAAGAAGGTGGTGCGCGAATGGCTGGATCAGTGCCTTATTTGCAAAGGCGGTACTAACCACGGGCAGCTTGTCTACCGCAAGATTGCCGATCGAGCATGCGAACGAATGCTTTCGGCGATTGTCGTGAGCGCAGGCCAAGACCGTAAACGACTCGCGATCCTCGATCCATACAACCCAACTGGCAGCACCATGGATGTGAACTTCAATACAGCCAAAACATTGCGCTGGGAAACTGACTCACGCCGCTGCCACGTGAACTGGGCCATCTGTGACAGCACTTGGGAGCAAGAGTTCTGCAGGGTGTTGGATGCCCATCCCAAGGTGCGCCGTTGGGTGAAAAACCAATCTATGGGCTTTGAGGTGCCATACCAGCTGGCTGGTGTGGCCCGGCGATACATCCCAGACTTCATGGTGGTCGTAGATGACGGCCGAGGCGAGGATGATCTGCTCAATCTGGTTTGCGAAGTAAAGGGTTATCGGGGTGAAGACGCCAAAGAGAAGAAGAACACAATTGAGACCTACTGGGTACCAGGTGTCAACAACACAGGAAAATTCGGACGCTGGGCTTTTGCTGAATTCCAAGATCCATTGGTGATGGACGATCAGTTGTCATCAGCAGCGGAAGAGGAAGTGAACCACGTGATGGATTCTGTACTCGCCGAGGAGGTTGCCTGAGATGCCAAAGAAGCCTTCCAGCGAAAAGAAGATTGAGAGCTTCGTGCATGACGACGCCTCACGCAAAAACATCCCACCGGCTGAGTACCAAACGATGGTTCGCAACCAGGAGAAAACACCGCTGCAGGTGGCCTATGAGCGGCGGAATCCTGACCTGGACCCCCAGCTGATCTGGCGCGGCAAGGATCTACTGGACGGCTCTCCTCTGGTGGTGAATGCACCGCCGCTCTACATCCAAGAGAAGATCCACCCAAAAATTCTGATCGATGAGTTGAAGCGCAGGAGCAAGGAAGGTAGTGCTGCCAACACCGAGCAGATTGATCTTTTTTCTGCTTTTAATGGCCTGCCGTCGGAGGAAGCCAAGACCGAGTTCTATCAGCACGAACAGAACTGGGCGAACCGAATGATCCTGGGAGACTCTCTACAGGTGATGGCGAGCCTGACGGAAAGGGAAGGCCTGAGGGGTAAGGTGCAATGCATATACTTTGACCCGCCGTATGGGATCAAGTTCAATAGCAACTTTCAGTGGTCAACCACAAGCCGAGACGTTAAGGACGGAAATGCATCCCACATCACTCGCGAACCAGAACAGGTAAAAGCATTTAGGGATACCTGGCGAGATGGGATCCATAGCTATCTCGGATACCTAAGAGATCGATTGACCGCAGCGAGAGAGCTGCTAACCGATTCGGGTTCAATATTTGTACAGATAGGAGACGGCAATGTCCATAGAGTCAGATCTATCTTGGATGAAATTTTTGGTGATGATTGCTTTGTCACCGAAATACTCGTCAAGAAAAAAGGATCTCAGAAAGGTGATACCCTCGATTCAGTCAACGACTATCTCCTCTGGTACGGGAGGAAGCCAAAGACATCCGGATCAATCAAGGTACGGCCTGTTTATGAGATTAGGAGCCCTGATGAACTTTTTGAAGACTTTCCCTTCGCAGAGCTTTCTGATGGGACAAGAATGAGAGTAACCGAGCTAGAGAGACGAGATAAATGCTCATACAATGGTGATCTGAAGGCTCTAAATGATGCCTATCCTGGAGTAAAGCTATTCGCCGCCAACCCATTAAAAAGCGGGGGCGATCGGCGCCAGCAATCGCATCCATTTACGCACCAAGGTCGTACATTCCCGATCAAAGCAGGGCAATGCTGGAAACACACTGTTATCCAGTCAGATGGCAGCACTCCAGGCATGACACGGCTGTCAATGGCACACCGTCTTCTTCCTCAGAAGAATGATGTTCGCTTCGTGAGACACGCTCCACAGCCACCGATTCGAGAAATTTCCAATTGGTGGGATGGCTTTGGTGGAGCTGCAAATCCTATGTATGTAGTTCAAACCAATGAACGCGTTATAGAGCGAGTGCTTCTACTTTCATCAGACCCTGGCGATCTCATTCTTGACATCACTTGTGGATCTGGAACAACACCTGTTGCTGCCGAGAAATGGGGAAGACGATGGATTGCCGTTGACACCTCTCGCGTAGCACTTGCATTAGCTAGAGCCAGAATAATGAGCCAAGCTTTTCCTTACTTTATACTTTCAGACTCGAAAGAAGGCCAACTTAAGAACAAGCCATCCGGATCACAAGCACCTCTTCCCTCGTCCTATGGGCACAAACTAAATTTAGGTTTCGCCTATGAAAAAGCCACCAATGTGACGTCTGGTTCGATCGCCAACAATTCTGAAATTGAGATCATATGGAGCAAATGGCAAAACAAATTAGAACCAATACGCCTGCAATTAAATACAGAACTTGCTACTAACATGGAAGAGTGGGAGATCCCACGAGAGAAAATTCCTGACTGGTCAGAGCTTGCGCAGGAACTTCATTCAAGTTGGTGGGCCATCCGTGATTCCAGGCAGAAAGAGATAGATGCTTCTATCTCGGCTAAAGCTGATTTTGAATATCTCTTTAACAAGCCTTACGAAGATAAATCTAGAATTCGTGTTGCTGGCCCATTCACAGTCGAGAGCCTGAGTCCCCACCGCACAATGATTGTCAACGAAGATGACTCATTGTTAGATCCTCATAGGCAAGGAGCAACTACCAAGGGAGCAGTTGATTTTGCTCAGATGATCATAGACACACTTCGAGTTGCGGGGGTTCAGCAGGCCAATAAAGAAGACCGAATCAAATTTGAATCACTAAATGGGTGGCCAGGCAGCTACATATCTGGGAAGGGTTCTTACCGCGATGCCGATGAGAGCCTGAAGTCTGCAGGCATTTTTATTGGGCCCGAGTTCGGCACAGTTTCACGCGTCGACCTGGTGGAAGCAGCTCGGGAATGCGCCGATGCTGGGTTTGATGTGCTGATTAGCTGCGCCTTCAACTACGAGGCCCAGTCGACTGAGTTCGACAAGCTCGGCCCCCTTCCAGTGCTCAAGGCGCGCATGAATGCAGATCTGCACATGCAGCCCGACTTCAAAAACACCGGCAAGGGCAACCTGTTCGTGATCTTCGGTGAACCCGACATCGACATCCTCGATGAAACAGATGACATGATCCAAGTGAAGATCAACGGTGTTGACGTCTTCGACCCCTCCACGGGGGAAGTGCGTAGCGACGAACCCGCCACCATCGCCTGCTGGTTCATCGACAGTGACTACAACGGCGAGAGCTTTTTTGTGCGGCAGGCCTACTTCCTCGGCCAAAACGATCCCTACAAGAGCCTCAAAACCTCACTCAAGGCTGAAATTGACGCAGATGCCTGGGCGAGCCTGAATAGAGATACCTCTGTTCCCTTTGCCAAGCCATCAACGGGACGCATCGCCGTCAAGGTGATCAATCACCTTGGGGATGAGGTAATGAAGGTCTATCGGGTGACCTAATGCAGTTTCTGCTCGCCGATGCCTTTCAGGGCAGTCTTGACCGCCTGAGCGGCGAGGAGCAGAGGGCCTCAAAGGTGGCAGCCTTCGAGCTGCAAATGAACCCTGCATCCCCTGGGCTGCAGTGCCATCGGCTGGAGAAGATTAAAGACAAGAACTTCTGGTCGGCGCGTGCAAGCCGTGACATCCGCCTGATCTTTCACCGCGTCGAGAGCAGCGTGATGCTCTGCTACGTCGGCCATCACGATCCTGCCTATGAGTGGGCCTCGCGCCGCAAGATCGAAACCCATCCCGTCACCGGTGCCGCCCAAATCGTTGAGATCCGCGAAACCGTCCGTGAGATCCAGATCCCCCACTACGTCCCGAGCGAGCCAGCCCCTGCTCCGGATCCCAAGAGGCCTCTCTCGAGCCTCACGGAAGGCGAGCTGCTCAGTTACGGCGTACCCGCCGAATGGATTCCCGACGTCCGCACCGCGGACGAAGACATGCTGCTGGTGATTGCCTCCCACCTCCCAGGTGAGGCAGCAGAAGCGATCATCGATCTAGCCACTGGCACCATGCCCCCCAAGCCAGAGGTGGTGACGCCCGAAAAGGGCAATCCCTACGAGCACCCCGATGCTCAGCGTCGCTTCCGCGTTGTTACCGGTACCGAGGAGTTGGCCCGCGCACTCGACTATCCCTGGGAGAAGTGGATCATTTTCCTCCACCCCAGTCAGCGCGACTGGGTGCTGCGCTCCTTCAATGGCCCCACCAGGGTGCAGGGCTCCGCGGGGACTGGCAAAACCGTGGTGGCACTCCACCGTGCGGTCCACCTGGCTCGCACCAACCCGGAAGCACGGGTCCTACTCACTACCTTCTCTGCGCCGCTGGCAGCCCTGCTCCAGGAGAAGTTAATTCGGCTTGTCGATGGCGAACCCACTCTGGTGGAACGGCTGGATGTGCTTGCCATGGAGGAGCTGGGTGAGCGCATACACACCGCCCACCTGGGCAAACCGAACCGCATCTCCTCGGAAGATCTACAAGCCCTGATCCGACGACATGCACCGTCTGAGATCAGTCGGATCTACGGCGAGGCCTTCAGCGTCGAAGAATTCCGTGACGTTGTCGACGCTTTTAATCTGCGCGATTGGGAGAGCTACCGAGATGTGCGCCGCCTGGGCCGCAAAAGCCGCCTTAATGAGGTGAAGCGCCACCTGCTCTGGGATTGTTTTGAGCAGGTAATTGCAGAACTAGATGCTCAGGCTCTGATTACAGAGCACCAGCTGTTTCATCGCACAGCTGAACAACTACGGCGCACGGGAACGCACCCTTATCAGCACATCGTGGTAGACGAATGCCAGGACATCACCAGCGCACAGCTAAGGCTTCTTGCTGCGATTGCCGGAACCGGACCCAATGCGTTGTTTTTCGCCGGCGACCTTGGTCAACGGATTTTCCAAAAGCCGTTTTCTTGGGCCCAATACGGAGTCGACATCAGAGGCCGTTCTCGCAACCTTCGAATCAATTACCGGACGTCTCAGCAAATCCGTCGGCAAGCCGATCAACTACTGGATCCCGAATCAAGCGATGTCGACGGCAATGTGCAAGATCGGCGCGGGGCAGTGTCTGTGATAAACGGGCCTGACCCTGAAATCCGTGAATGCGGTGACCATAAAAGTGAGATCAAAGCAGTAGCAAGCTGGATCAAGAATCGGCTGACTGAAGGCATTACCGCTAGGGAGTTCGGCGTGTTCGTGCGTAGCCAACAGGAGCTTGGACGCGCCCAGGCGGCTCTCGAGCTGGCCAAGCTGCCTTTCGAAAAACTTCAGCCCAACGCCATGCGACTTGGCAGCAAGGCCACCCTCTCAACCATGCACCTGGCCAAGGGCTTGGAATTCCGTGCAGTAGTAGTAATGGCTTGCGATGAAGACATCATTCCGAATGCTGAGCGGATCAAGGCGCTCACTGACGACAGCGATCTAGAAGAGGCAGTAGCTACCGAACGACACTTGCTCTATGTGGCCTGTACCCGAGCACGGGATTACCTTCTAGTCTCTAGCGGCGACACCTGTTCAGAATTTGTAGAAGATCTCTCGGCATAAAGATCAGAGCTCTTCCGAACACTTCTGAACTTTAATAAGCAGCAAAAACAAAAAATTCGAGCAAGACCATAAATAGAGGTTAAATCCGATCCCCTTTCTTTATATTTTCAAGAGAAGGAATCACTCTCAAGTTGACGGGATGATGCAAACCACCACGAGCAAGAGGGACAATATGATCAACATGGTAGGCAACATAACCAGCCTCCTCATTAAGAGCATCTCTTAGCCGATAAAGATTATAAATTTTCCTTTCTTCTTCCTGTGTTAACTCAGGAGACTGCGCTTTTAAACGTGCTTTTCGACGCTCAAGATAAATGGCAGTCTTGAAGCGATTAGGCTCATGCACCACTTCTGGATCTGGGCAGACATCTTGGCCAACGCCAGCTATCGGATCCGTCATTTCCCACATTTGTTCCCTCAATGCTTGGGAGCACCATTGGTGGTAGCGGCTATCACCTTGAAGATCAATAATGTCTCGAAAGCGTGTCACTTCATAAATGTAATCACGTTCAAGCATTTCTCCTGTCCAACGAGTCCAGCAGCGAGCAACAAGCCGCATTGGCTTTTTCGACCAGATAAATAGGGTTGGCAGCTCAGTCTTCTCTTCACCCCTTGCAGGCCCTCCACGTGCATATGTTCGATCACCAACCCGAGCGACCAACCCTCGATTATTCGACTGTATAACTCTAAATTTCATCACATTCCGCTCTGCGACAAAAAAACCTAGCAGAATAGAAAATAAATTTCAGACTGAGAGTGTGAGAATTATTTTTTATGAATCAGACTTACTCCCCCGCCTGAATCTCCCGCACCACCTCATCGATCTGATCAGCTACATCAATCTCACCGCTTTGCCCTGCCAGCTCGGCAAAACGCCGACCCTGCGGCAACAACCGGCTCTGCGCTGAACCCACCGCTGTATTGAAGCTCTTGTTCAAGCGCGTGAGGTTGTTGCCGATGTCATTGAACTTGTCGATAAAGATTGAGAAGCGCTTGTGCAGCTCCACCGCCTGCGCCTGGATCTCGTCGATGTTCTTCGCAATCTCCCCCTGCTGGATCGTCATCGCCAATCCCTTCAGGATCGCCAGCAGGCTGGTAGGGAAGGTGAGGATGATGTTCTTGCTGAAGGCGTACTCCAGCAGCTGCGGATCCCGCTCCAACGCCATCGACAGGGCACCTTCCACCGGGATGAACAGCACCACCCCATCCACCACCTGGCCCAGGGCACTGAGCTTGCCGGCGTAATCCTTCTTGCTCAGCAGATCGATGTGGCTGCGCACCTTCTTGAGGTGCTCATTGAGTGCTGCTTCCCGCTGGGCTTGATCAGTGGCCTGCAGTGCATCGAGATAGCTCTCGATCGGTGCCTTGGAATCCACGATCAAGCGGCGTGAGCCGGGAATCGTGATCACACAGTCCGGCCGGTAGGCGCCCTCCTCGGTGCCTACATGCACCTGCTCGTCGAAGTCGCAGTAGGCGATCAAGCCCACAAACTCCAGGATCCGGCGCAAGTTCACCTCCCCCCACTGACCTTTCACATTCGGGGAACGCAGCGCGGAGGTGAGCTGCTGGGCAGCACCTTGCACGTCTTCACTTCGCTGGCGCAGATCGCGGGTCGTTTCCGCCAGCACGGTGAGCTTGGCGTTGGAGTCCTTCTGCAGCGCCTCCACCTGCTGCCGCAACTGCAGCACCTCCTTGGCGAACGGCTCACTCACCGTTTCCTTGGTGCTCTTGAGCAGCGCTTCGCGGGAGCCATCCAGCATCTGACCGCTCAGTGAGCTGAACTGGGTGAGCAGATCCGTGCGGGCCTGCTCAAGGAACTGGGTTTGGCTTTCCTGGCTGCGTAGCTTCTCGGCCACTTCCGCCATCGTTGCCGTGAGCGTTTCCTTCTCACGGCGCAACTGATCCATCGCTGTCAATGCGGTGTCATGACCGGCCTTGAGTGCATCGCGCTCCTGGCTCACGCCTTCCAGTTGCGTGCGGCTCACTGCCGCTTGTTCACTGGCCTGTTGCGCCTGCTGTTGCGCAGCGCGCAGCTCGGAACTTTGCGCTTCCAGTTGCTGGCTGAATTGCGCCAGGCCCTGATCAGCCTTCAGCAATCGCTCCTGCAGCAACCGGATCTCACCAGAGCCATCACCGCTTCTGCTGCGACCAAACACCCGGCTGAGAATGAAGCCAGCAATCAACCCGGCAAGCACGCCGGTGATGAACAGAAGGGTGGGAGCCATCGAGCGATCGAGCCGTTCTGCTCAGACTGCATCGATCGGCTGCGGCTTGAATCCCTCAACCGGGGGAGACCTCGCTGAGAGTCTTCTTAGTAAGCCACCCATTTGGCGGCATTCACCTCATCTGAAGACTGAGCTCCGGGCCACAAGCAAGCAGCCTGAACGGACTTTCGAAGCTCACGCACTGCCCTTAGCAACAGAAGCGGAACTCTCAGCCATTACTCATTGACAGTTGCAGTGCAAGTGCGCATGGTGAATGGATGGATCCAAGTTCCCCCAGCTACAGCCTCGATCAGCTGCTCGCTCAAGCCAGCGACCAACTGGGGGAAGACCTCAACCCACGCACCATCCGCCTCTATGCCACTGAAGGACTGATTGATCGCCCTGGCCGCGAAGGCCGCCATGCCGTCTACGGCGAACGCCAGTTGCGGCAACTGCTGCTGATTCGCTCTCTCGCCCAGCGAGGGCTCAGCCTCGCCGCAATAGCACCACTGGCCGCCGCCAGCGACGACGACATCGATATGCAACTGGCTGACCTGCTGCCGGAAGCCACTGGTGCCATGGCAACAGCCATGGCTGCACCCCTCATCGAAGAAAACCAAGCCGTTGCCTACTTGCAGGAGCTTCCCTTAACCGCAGCCCGGGGCCGCTCGCCATCGCGCCGCCGCCTGGCATCGACCACGCCCACATCCAGCCATTGGCAGCGGCTTGTAATTGCCCCCGGCGTGGAACTGCACCTCAGTGATGACGCAACCATCCCACCGCCAGGCCCGCGCCGCCAGCGCTGGCTTCAGCAGCTGAATCAGTCCCTGTCCGACCACATCGAGCAAACCAACCCCTGAGCCCAACCTCAACGACAACCTCAATGACAACCCCAACCCTGCGTTTCCGCCCGCTACGCCCTGCCGTTGCCTGCGATGACGCCAGCAGCCTGGATCTGTTGATCAGCGTGGTGCCACCGCCAACGCCCAACACCACCACCCAAAGGCCGCCCCTCAACCTGGCCTTGGTGATTGACCGCTCCGGCTCCATGGACGGCACACCCCTCAGCCAGGCCCGCAAAGCCGCCCGCTTTCTGGCGCGCGAGCTCAGCCCTGCCGATCGGCTGGCCATCGTGGTTTTCGATCATGAAGCCGAGGTGTTGGTGCCCTCAATGCCAGTGAACGATCCGGAGTTGTTCGTGCATGCCATCAACAGCATCGAGGCCCGTGGCATGACCGATCTGCAGCTGGGATGGTGCACCGGAGCAATACAGGTCGCTGAACAACTCGACGCCAAGGCACTCAATCGGGTGCTGTTGCTCTCCGATGGTCACACCAACCACGGAATAACAGAGGGTGACGCGATTGCCCAGCAGGTGCAAGGCCTTAGCCAGAACGGAGTCAGCACCAGTGCCTTCGGGCTAGGTGATGGCTTTGATGAAGACCTGATGGCTGCCATCGCCAGCGGCGGAGACGGCACGCTCGCCTTCATCAACAATCCCAAGCAACTACCGGATCTCTACGCCAACGAGCTCTCCGGCCTCACCAACACGGCAGCCCAGCGACTCAGTCTTGGCATCCGCACCCGCAATGGCGCAGAACTGATCGACGTTCTCAACGACCTCCCGCCAACCGCCTTCGGCAACTGGCAGCTGCCCTACCTCCGGTTTGAACAGGAACTGCATGTTGCCGTTCGGATCCAACTGCCGGCCTGGACAGCCAATGCAGAAATCGCCAGCTTGCGTCTGGCCTGGGAACAACCCGGCGAATCCGAGCGCCACAGCACCGTTGAGATGCTCAGCCTGCCGGTGATGCCTGCCGCTGAGATCGCCGACATGGCTGTAGATCCCTTTGTGGCAGAGCAATTCGCCCTGCTGCAGGCGAACCGTGACCGCCAACAGGCCATCGCAGCCTTGGATGCCGACGATCTGGAGGCTGCAGAGCAATGCCTGATGTCGATCGACGAGCACTTGGCCGCCATGCCCTGCAGCGCCGCGATCAACACCGAACGCCATGCCATCCAACAGCGGCGAAGCATGCTCCACAAGGACCGCAATCTCAGCCGCAAAAACCTCCGCCGCGAGGTCTTGCGCTCAAGCGTGAACGTCTGGGAGAAGAGCGAAGATTCCCCCAACTGAGCGATCCAGCATTACCGCCACCTCCCTCAACAAAGGGAGGTGTGATTCAACTCTCATCACGGCAGCGCAGCCATAGCTGTTAACAACACCCCTTCCGTTCGCAAACCCATGACACTGCCGATCCATACCAGCAAGGCCGTCATCAACTCCACTGGCCGAACGCTGAACAACCCACCAACCAAGGGATCGTGAAATCACGGAGAAGGAAACCCAAAAAAACCTCATCGCCGTTCCACCAGCGCCAGATATATCCGAGAGCCCCGCCACTGTGGTGGGGCTTTCCCATGCAGATGCCACACCGCCTTCGTGTCATTTGGCACAACACCCTGGCAATGAAGCCAGCAGATTGATGCTGTTGCTTCAAAACTGTGGCCATCGGGCTGCGTCAATCCCTGCTTCAACTGGGTGACAGAGTCACCCGCCGCGTGCCCCGTTGGCCCGAAGGATCCTGGCCCGACGTCATGCAACGCAGCCCCCGTCGGGTTCGCAGCTCCGCCAAGGATGTGATCAAGAACGCCGCCCAAGCAGCTGTGGATCTAGGGCGCAGGGCTGCACGCCTGGGAATGGAATCGATCAAACGAGCGAGCGACCGATGAATGGAAGGTTATTGGTGCTGTCCGTTCTGCTGTTTGTTGCAGGTGTGACCTTGATCAGCATGGGCTGAGTGAGCACAATCACTCAATAAGATTAAACCGTTTAATCGACGACCAAAATCAGAAAAAACGAGATCAGTTGATACAGATGACCATCTAGTTTCGCTTGATCATTGTTTGAGAGAATCAAGGCCTACATGGAAATTCTGATTGCCAGCTGCTTCATCTTTCCTCTATCGGCGCTGTGGATCCAATCGCAGGAGGACGACACCAATGAAGACGAGATGGATTTTCTCTAAATCAAGCCCTGGATGACGGCAGCGCTGAGACCTTCAATTCATGGGCCAGGAGATCCGTGGCCAGCATTGTCAGAGCAATGCCCATCAGCGCAAGAGCAATGCCCTGATTGCTGTCTGAAGCAACAGCTACGTTCCGAGATAATTCAAGATGTTTTTCCCAGGAAAAATGCATCAGACTCAGTCTCCCACCAGTGTTTTCTAAAGCCATAAGCCTTTGCGATCCGAGTGATCAGCGGGCTTCAGAAATGTTCTGTAATGACAGTAATGTATTGAGCTGATCATTGTTCCCTCAAATCGGTTGCAAGCACTACGTTTTTGATTTGCAGCACCACAAATTCTCGGGTACGTTCCGCTTGCAAAGCCACAAGCCAATGGAACCGATTGCGTTGACTCTGGGCCAGAAATTTGAAATCGAAAAATTCTCACGCGAAATAGAGACTTCGAACGATCTTCAGGCGCTCCGAAGCATTGCCAAGGATCTCTTGCTGGCTTGGAAGCAACAACAGGCCGCATCGGACTGGATCATGCGCCAACCGAAGGGTCTCTGAATTCAGCTCGTTTATTCCTGGCCACCTTGGAAGACAACAAAATGATCACCACCATCTCGTTAGAAAGAGACGTCTTGCGTCTTCTGCACCGGGTTGTTGCTGAGGCCCACGACAACTGGCCCGGCGGCGATGCCAACGAACAAGCCTGCCTGTTGAACATGAAAACCCAGCTCTATGCGGCCTTGATGGACCACCTGCTCGAATCCGGGTCAATCTGAGGCTTGGGGAGCGGAGACTGAGTGTTTTTCACTCAATCGGTAAAAAAACTCATGTTGAAACGAGCGCAACGGCAACAGAATTAACATGGCCGTGGAGTTTGACATGCAATCCGATCGCTCCCGCCTGAGTGAACTGGAAATTCGTGTCGCCAACCCACAGCACTGGAGTGCCGGCGAACACGAGATCAATGTTGAAAATCTCAGGCAGTTGCGTTTTCGGATCGACGATCAACTCAAGAAACTGCGCCAGCAGAATCAGACCTTGCCTTGAGGGGGCACCTTGGCAAGTTCAGCTGGCCCCAGGCTCTGCTGCCGTGCGGCTCCGGATGAAGTTCCAGGCCTCCTCCGCAGTATCCGAAAAATGAATCAGATCGAGGTCATCATCTGAAATCAAGCCAATCTCGGCGAGGTAGTCAAAATCCACCAGTTTCGTCCAGAACTCTGTTCCGAACAAAACGATTGGCATGCTCCCTTTGGTGCCAACTTGCCGCAGAGTCAGCAGCTCAAACAGTTCATCGAGCGTGCCAAAACCACCTGGGAACAGGATCGCTCCAATGGAGCGCATCACAAAGTGAAATTTGCGAAGTGAAAAGTAATTGAACTTGAAGCAAAGATCGGGTGTGATGTAGGGATTGGGATGCTGTTCAAACGGAAGGGTGATATTGAGCCCGATGGAGCGACAGCCGGCTTCAAAAGCACCCCGGTTGGCAGCTTCCATGATTCCCGGCCCGCCACCAGTCACAATCACATGAGAAGCGCAGCCATGGCTTTGCCCTTGATTGGCCTGGCCATGCTGGGACGCCAAGGTGGCGAATTCCCGGGCTGCATCGTAAAAACGAGACAACTCCACAAGGTGTTCAGCATGGATCAGTTTCCTTTGCAAAATTGGTGAGTCTGGATTTTCACGTAGGCGTTGCTCCGCTTGTTTGAGTTTCTTGTGAGCAGTATCTCTGTCGACAATTCGAGCACCACCAAAAACAATGATCGTCGATTCAATCCCGGCTGTTTCCAGGTGCAGATCCGGCTTGGTGATTTCAAGCAGCATGCGCACACCGCGCATGGCATTGCTGTTCAGTAAGTCAGGATCTTCATGGGCAATTCTGTACGTGGGTGATTGCAAGATGGCATTCAGATTGTCTTGCTCAGGCTTTGAATAATCAGCAAATTGAGTCATGTGTTGAATGTTCAGTCGTGTCGTCTTGAGTCAGAGGATGTTGGCGGCCAGTTCCGCGAGTTCACTGCGCTCTCCCTTCGTGAGGGTCATGTGTCCCACCAGGGGCTGACCTTTGAGCTTTTCCACCAGCCAGGTGAGACCGTTGCTCTCGGCATCGACATAGGGATTGTCGATTTGAAAGGGATCACCGGTGAACACAACCTTGGTTCCTTCGCCCACCCGCGTGACGATCGTCTTCACTTCCAGGGGCGTCAGATTTTGCGCCTCATCCACCACCAGAAACTGATTGGGAATCGATCGCCCTCGAATGGTGTTGATGGCTTCAACCTCCAACAAGCCCATGCCTTGAAGGTCAGCCCAGGCATTGCGCGGTTCCCGGTGTCGCTGTTTCTTCGACTGCTCAGCCTCCTGGCCAGGCGAAGCCCCCGTGATGAAGTCGATGTTGTCGATGATCGGCTTCATCCAGGGGCCGAGTTTCTCCTCAAGTGTGCCGGGCAGGTAGCCAATGTCTTTGCCGAGTGAGATCGGCGGACGCGTAACCAGAAGACGTGCGTATTGATGGATGTCGGCCACCTGGTGCAAACCAGCGGCCAGGGCCAGCAGCGTTTTGCCTGTACCGGCCTTACCCACTAGCGTCACCAGAGCGACAGATGGATCAAGCAGCAGATCCAGAGCGAAACTTTGCTCCCGGTTTCTCGCCTTGATCCGCCCTAAATGAGCTCGGTTCAACCAGTGCAGCGGCTTGATGGTGTTGCTGTTGCCTTGATGCCGGGCAAGCAGGGTGTGGCTGTCGTTGCGCTGATCCACCAGCACCACGCCTTCATTGGCCTCGAGACGATGCCCTTCGGAATCGCTTACAGCGTCCAGAGGGAGCTGATCCTCGTCATGCAGGGTCTTCATCGTCTCCGCATCGGTGCTGAGCTCACGGAATCCCGTGTACAAATCGTCGATCGAGACGTTGTCGTTGACGTAGTCCTCGGCTTGCAAGCCCACCGCATCGGCTTTGATTCTCAGGTTGATGTCTTTGCTGATCAGCACAACCTCAGGCCCCTCCTTCAGCCCACTGCATCGCATCTGCTCCAGGGCCACCGCGAGGATGTTGTTATCACCGCCGCCCCCCTGCAACTCTGCCGGTAATTCGTTGAGGGCATTGGCCTGACAGAAAATCACCTGCAGCAAGCCGTGATTCGTGCCTTCAATGGGAACCCCATCAGCAAGGCTGCCGCGCGCTCGATAGGAATCCAAGAGTCTGGAAATGCGTCGGGCATTCCTGCCCTTTTCAGAGTGATCTTTTTTGAAGCGGTCGATTTCTTCAACCACTTGCATGGGGATGACAACTCTCAGGTCTCCAAAGCGATGTGGAGCTTCAGGGTCATGGAGAAGCACATTCGTGTCGAGAACGACAATTTTGTCTTTCATTGATGTTCACGCTTGAAGATTTATAAGTGATGCAACGCATATCGAGGCGATTATCAGCAGCAAATCCCTGCAGCACTTTCGCTTCATCCAAGCAAAAGGTCAGCTTTTCGCTGGTCTTCTAATGGCCAGGCATTGAAGAAACAGGGATTTCAGAGGGTGTCAACAACAACCCCGAGCAGACCAGCCAGGAATTGCTGTTTCACCCAAAGGCAATGGATTTCATTGCCTCGATTTTCTCAACTGGGCAGTGCTGTGCTCAGTCGTCGTAGATCTTGCATCCAGGCGCAGTGGGGGAGTTATCGCAACGCTCATCCCAGTACAAATCGTGCTGGGATTTCATCGCCTGCTTGGGTTGATCGGCCTGCTTGGGCTGCGTCTTGTCAAATGCATTGAGGGGAATGCATAGATCGAAAAAACCTGAACAGATGGTGACCATCTCTCTCCGTATCGCTGACTTATCTCTACTCCTCTCCCCTGCAAAATCAATAGGTACTTAACGCATTCATTTACATAAAGGGGAACCGTCTTACCTGCCAGAATGACGTTCTCGAATCTGCGTTGATGAGTGGCTCAACCGATGATCTGATCAGAAGCTGAATGGCTGATCAAGCCGCCTGCTGTGTGTCTGACTCGCTTTCCTCTGAACGGATGAAGCGCTTGCGCTGCGCTGATTCATTTCCAGACAGATCATTTGGGTTTGATGGCTCAACTGGTTTGCGATCAGGCCTGTCCAGCCCCATCAAAAGGGGGTGCATACCTCTTCTGCTCATCTGAGTGATCCTGTTATTTAGATCTCGCGTCGTGGTCTCTCGGCCCTTTCGCGTGAATTCACTATCGCGCACGCAAGACATTGACGTGGCCCGCAAAGCTTAAGAGATTCTGACGAGTCATGCAGCAGGAGCCGGCTTGGAAAGGATGAAGCCGGCAGATTGAAGCAGCGAAGCCAAGACGTTCTGAAACCCTCAGATGACCTGCATGCGATCCACCCTCGCCGCGGCGAGCCTCGCCATCGCTTCGGCGATCCCGGCAGTGGCCGAGGTCGTTCCCTCGACATGTCGACTGCTCACTTACGACGGACCCAAAACCGACGTTGAAACCTTCCGCTGTTACTTCATGCAGCGCGGCGGCAACGTGATGGTGATCAGCCCTAATCATGAGTTCAACTTTCTAGCTACCGAACAGGCCGAGTCCTACATCCGAATCAATGCAAACCCGCTGCGTTTCACCCGCACCGGTGCGTACACCCTGGAGGTGACGCAATCACCTTGGTTGCGATGAGCAGCAGTTTTAAGCCGGCTGCGTGGTTGTTCAACGGTATTGGGAAACGCTGGCCTGACTCCCTACATCGCCAGAGGGGAGTCAGTGCAGTGACCAGCGCCCAATGGCAAGGGTGAGCCATTGGTTGGAGGTCCTTCACGGCAGAACATCCGCCCCCACGATGCCTTTGGTGGGGCGAGCGGGGGATACAGATGATGAGGCAAGGCGTTTCAAATGAGCTGTATCGCTGTTGAGGTGAAATCGAGCCTTCAATGAGTCCGTATCGGTCGTAACCATGTTCTGCATCTACTGCGATTTTTTTGCGGATCAGAACATCTTCAGGAATTCCCAGACAAGCCTGCCGAATGGTCTCATCATTGAGTCCTCAGGTAGCCACACACCAGATGTGGTGCTGAGCAGCATCGGGAGAGCGACCCCTTAGCTGGCAGAAGCGTTTCCCCGTTGAGAGCGATCAATGGGGAAAGCTTTCTGTGACCAAAAGCTTTAGATATTCAGTGCATAAGGCACGAATCAATCCGACGTGGCAACGATGTTTAGGCGGATTCCGCATCGCTCGGGGAGGACTTGTTTCTCCTCGCGGTTCCGTGGCTCCACATCGTTAAGTCGCTGCTTGGTTGAAGGTCAGCCATCGCGTCAGAAGGAGCTGCTCGGAAACCAGCCGCGTCCATCATCGGGCAGCGTTGGTGTATGGCATCCTTGGCGGGCAAGAGGATGAAAAACAGGCAAGCAAGCCCCTCGTATCCAGTCGACCACTTAAGCCCGTGAAGGACAAAAAATAAAAGGAATATAATTACCTATTTGCGGTATATAAAGCTTGTGAACAAAGCAGGCAAAAAAGTGCTTTATTCGTTCAACTAATTTTTGGAGGACAGTATGCACAGTCAGAAGAACTCCCCTGCCTGCTTTTTGCGCTGGTCGGTCAGCAAGGTTGCTGACAAACTCTATGCGGTAGCGGCAACGGTTGATGGCAAGGAATACGACTTTGTTGGCAATTTCAAAAGCGTTCGAGAAGCTCAACAAGCGGGCCGCCGCTACGCCGAAGACTTGGTTCACCACTCGATGTCTGGCGGACGCTTATCGCTTAAGCAACAGCCTTTAACCGCTTAATCGACTCCCGTTCAACTTGTCTCGATCAGAAGGATGAATTCCCCTGGAGAATGCACCTCCAGGGTTTTTTCATGGCTGGCGCTGGTGCTCCACCACCCGTCAAATGAACAGACGTATGCCTGAATCCATGGAAAAATCGAGAATCGCCTGAAAGCAAATGGCCAGCTTCGACAATTCAACGCCCTTCATGTTGCTGGCGCGCATCCACGTCAAGCCAGGTTGTGTTGAGGAGTATCTGGAGCTTGCCCGCGTCACCGATGTAGCCGTTCAGGCATCTGAGCCAGGGATGATTCATCACACCTTTGATCAGGATCCAGAGGATCCCCAGGCATTCGTGTGGTCAGAGGTCTACGCAAACGATGAGGCGTTCAGTGCCCATGTCTCCAACCCTCCAGTTCAGGAGTATCTGCAGAAGCATGCCGAGCTTGGTGATGGCTTCAGCATCGAGGTTTACGGCACAGTTGGCGATGCGTGCCGCAAGCTCATGGAGTCGTTCGGCCTACCACTCAAGATTTTTGAAACCAAGCTCGGATACAGCAGGATTTGAACGGCCTCGCGTTGAGAGTCCCACGCGTTGGGAGGGTGATGGTTATGGAGTGTTGTTCAGTTCATTTTTGAGCTTGGCCAGACGATCCTTGAGTTGCTTGGCACGGCGAGTGGTGGGTTTGTCTTCATGGCCCTTCAGCGCTGATGCAATCACGGCGATCTCCTTCTGAAGCTTTCGCCGCTTTGTGACTTCCAGTGCTTCAAGGGCAAGACTGATCAGAAAATCTCCTCGCGGGGCGTAACTCGGAGGGTCTTCACTTGTCTCGTTGTGTCCAGGCAAGTCTTCAGGATCAATCATGGTCGAGGGCTTTATCGGCAACGTCGGCAGCCACGAGAAACACATAAGACAATGCATTCATATGACTGGCCAGATCTTTGATCGACTCAACGATTTCCTTTCGCGACAGACCGCTCTCTCGCTGGAGTCGAATAATGTCGTGCGTCAAGCGCGTCACATGGTCACGACCATAGTTGTAAGCAGTACCAAAACAATCCTCACTGTCCTCATCACTCCTGCATGCTGCAGCAAAGTCTGAGGCAACTTTCTGGGAAAAATCTTCAACCTGACGGCTGGGCATCACGTTCTGAATTTCCCAGAATCTATGCGACGAAATGATGAAGGCCCAATAATTTATTGAAGCAATAAATTAGATTTTGCATTCTTCCTTACGAATCAACGACAAAACTTGATGTTTTTTCTTTGAGAATCAAAAAGATGCTCGACAGCTCTCTTTAGAGCATGGACTTAAGCCGACAACAGTGCAAAGGTTCTCTGCCTTGGTTGAACAGTGGTCGCAAACCAAGGCCTCCAGAAGCTTCTCTCAAGCCTCATTTTGACTGAGAAGAGCTTCTTTCTCTAGAGCACAACAACAATCAATCGATGTTGTTTCCATTGAAATCGCCAGCACCCTCCAGGCCATGAGGCTTGAACGGTCGTTGCTCTGAGAGCCCTGTCACTCTTGCCTTGCCTGGTCACCTGAACACCTTCGAGCTCGATTCGGCCCACCGTCCACGCTGAATTTCGCCATTGTTCCGCTGGAGAATCGCTCCGGCAGCAAGTGCTTTGCAGGGCTGTCTTCCGTTGCCATCGCCCCACCCACTTGCCCCGTTACCGCGCCACCCACGAACCACCGGAACAGCCGGAAGGCGAAGGCTGGCTGGTGAGCCCAGAGCAGCAGAAGGTGGTGCAGTTCAAACCAGACACAGCCAGCGTCCATGCCCAGTGGGTGGTGGTGCGCACCTACAGCTGGGTTCCGCCCAGGCTCCCTGTGCCCCAAACCAGGCGGCGGATGCTCAGGCACAACGCCATCGAGGCTTGGAACACAATGCTGAAAACAGGCTGGCGACGATGCTCAGCTCCTGTGCGCTGATGAATCTCAGTGACGACTGCTGGACCAAAACAACCTCTTTCGGCAACGTGAACGAAGTTGCGATCGACTGATGACCAATGGTTCCGGCACTTGGGTGAACAATCAGCCCCCAGCAGCATTTGAGAAGCTCTGGAGAGGCTTGGCTTTGGTGGGAGCCTTCCACATCGGAGGGATGCTGATCAACGTCATCTTTCAGATGATGGGAAACAACAGCCTGGATGGCATTCCCGCCAAATTCCTGGGACTCTGATCTGAAATCAGTCCCAACAAAACACTGCTACCCGACCCCTGCCTGCGGCAGGGGTTTTTTGTTGCCTGCTGTCCCGGAGCCAAACGAGGCTTAAACCCCAAAACAACCAGGCGTGGCCCAACCTTCGAAGACTGAGCAAAATTGCTCATTGTTAAGGGAGTTTGAGCAGCATTAAGTTCTTCGCGCATGCACGAGTCGTTCCCGAGGAGTGGGCTCTTTGGGAACCTTTTTTTCGGTAGGTTCTCTTCAGGACTGCGATGTATCCCGTAGGTGGGCCTGCGGATACATCTCTTCCTATTCCAAGAACGCTTTTCGCCTCAAAGCTGAGGGAAGAGGGAGCAGGTGAGGGAACCTGCTCCCTCTTCCTCAAGAAGAGTCTGCAGTGGTGCTTGCACCGGCAGCATCATCCAAGCGATGGGGGGTGATTCCCCATAAGCAGTGATCTCTAATGCATCAGCCAGGAGACTGAAACCATCCCAACCGTTGCCATGCTCCCCCTGCTCAGAGGCTTTCTGTTTGCGCTGAGCCTCTTGAGCTGCAACCCAGTCATGGCAGCTCCGATCAGCCGCGACGATTCGGAATCCACCGACCCTGGCCGCAAGGGCATCTCCACCGCAAAGGGATCAGCCGTGGTGGTGACCGCCAATGCCCTCGCCAGTAGGGCGGCGCTGGCTGCTTTGAAGGAAGGCGGCAGCGCCATCGATGCCCTGGTCACGGCTCAGGCTGTGCTGGCGGTGGTCGAACCTCAGAGTTCCGGCCTCGCTGGAGGCGGCTTCCTTCTCCACTGGGATGCCAGGCAACGCCACCTTGCTGTGCTGGATGGCCGTGAAGTGGCCCCCGAACGCAGCCGGCCCGGTGACCTGCTCGACACCTCGGGGGATCCGCTTCCCTGGCGCCAGGCCACAGCGAAGGCCAACGCCATCGGCATTCCCGGCACCGTGGCCCTGCTCTGGGAAGCCCATCAAACTCACGGTCGTCAGCCGTGGGGACGCGTCCTGGAACCGGCCATCCGCCTGGCCGCCGATGGCTTTCAACCGAGCCCACGGTTGTTGCGCTCCCTAGGTCTGGCCCAGCGTTTCGGTGTGAACCACAGCCCTGCTTTTAAGGCGCTCTACCTGCCCGGCGGCCAGCTACCACCAGCGGATCAACCCTTCCGCAACCCCGCCCTGGCCCAGACCCTGCGGCGACTGGCCAGCGGTGGTAGCCAGGCCTTCTATCAAGGGCCCTTGGCGCAAAAGATCCTGCGCGGGATCAACGCCCTGCAGGCCAGCGAGCCCAACTTCCGCGGCTGGACCCCTTCCGATCTGAGCAGCTATACCGTGGTCAGGCGGGCCCCCCTCTGCAGCCAGCAGCTGCAGCACAGGATCTGCACGATGCCTCCCCCCAGTAGCGGTGGCTTGGCCCTACTGCAAACCCTGGCCCTGTTGAACCAGGGCACCAACCTGCCAAGCTCCAGCACTGTCGAGCCGCAGGTCTGGCAACAGCTCGCCCGTGCCCAAGCCTGGGCCGATGCCGACCGACTCTATTGGGTGCATGACCCACGCAATGGAACGGTCCCCACCGCAGCCCTGCTGGATCCGACCTACATCGCGAGCCGGGCCAGAGCCATGCAGCGCGACAACGGCTCGAAGCCAACACCTGGGCTACCCCCAGGAATCGATCGCTACCCCTACGGCCGGCCGGATCGGGGCATCGAACAGGGCACCAGCCAGATCACGATCGTGGACGGCGGCGGCAACATTGCCTCCTACACCTCCTCGGTGGAGACGATTTTTGGGAGTCGGCACTTGGTGGCCGGCATGGTGATGAACAATCAGCTCACCGATTTCGCCTTCAAACCCAGCCTTAACGACAAACCGGTCGCCAACCGCCGGCTGCCGGGACGGCGGCCGATGTCGTCGATGGCGCCAACACTGGTGTTCCGCAACGGCGAGCCGGTGCTGGCCCTTGGCAGCCCAGGCGGCCGAAGCATTCCCCATCTGCTTAGCCGGGTGCTGCTGGCGTCAATGGTCTGGAACGAACCGCCCGCGCGGGCGGTGGCCCTGCCCCATCTCTCCCGCCGGGGCAAAACGCTGGTGCTGGAGAAAGATCCACCGCTGCCCTGGCCCTTTCCACTGGAGCAGCTGACGAGCGAGGCAACCCTGCGGCGTCAGAGCATCGGCAGCGGAACTGCTCTGCTGCAAAAGATCGATGCTGGCTGGCAGGGGGCCGCGGATCCGCGCCGCGAGGGAACGGCCCTGGCCCTTCCCTGATCCAGCCAAAGGTCTATCAGCCTTTGGAGCGCAGGTGCGTGAAGCTGGGCACCCCATTGCCCCAGGCGCGGGTGATGGCCAAGATCAGCGCCCCAATCAGAGCCAGGTTCATCGCAAAGCCACTGTCCACCGGAAAGGTGTGAAAGATAAGCGTGGTGGGCACCAGGAACAGCAGCAGCAGCGAAGCCCCCAGCACCGTGTTGCTTCCGAACACCAGCAGGATCGATCCTGCAAGCAGCACCACAATTGCAGCCACCAGCAGAAAAGAGGCCAGGGGTTCAGGAATTCCCTTGGAAGCGATGGAGGCTGCACTTTCCGCGAAGTTGCTGAACTTGGCCGGCAAAGCGTTAACAAACACAGCCGCCATCAACACCCGGCCGAGGAAGTCGAACAGCTTTGAAGCAGTCATCTGGATCAAAAGCCCATCCGGGCGCGTGAGTCATGACAAGCACCCTAGAGAGCAACTGTTCAGAGAGAACAGTCATAAAAAACCCCTGAGGGGCGAGCCTCAGGGGTTGGTCCCCTCATGAACATCCGTCCGCCATCAGCGTCGCCCGGGGGGCTTCAGATCAGGGAGAGGAGAACCGCCCGCAACGGTTCGGATCTCCCGTGCGGGCCAAAAAGCAGTTCTGAAGCAGGGATGGAGATCCACCTTCAAAGGCGGTAAGACGGAGTTGAGCAGGGTCGGGATGGACCGGGCTGTCGATGCTGGAGATCAAACCGTTCAGACCATCCGACCTCGACGTCGTCACAGAGCTGGCCCGTGAACAGGACTTCGCTCCTGGAATCGGCGACATCGAGATCTACGCCAACACAGATCGCCAGGGGATCTGGCTGGCCTGGCAAAAAAACGTGCCGGTGGGCTGCATCGCGGCGGTGACCTACAACCCCGACTACGCCTTCATCGGCCTGTTCGTGGTGAAGCAGGAGCATCGGGGCCAGGGGATCGGCCGTCGCCTTTGGCAGCACGCTTTGAAGACCCTCAGCAGCGTGCAGTGCATCGGCCTGGAGGCCGCGGAGGAGATGGTGGGTTTCTACGAAAGAGCCGGATTTCAAAAAGACTGCGTCACCACACGCCGACAAATGTTGTGCCGGAGCGATTCATCGCATGAAGAAACCCCCAGCCAACGCAACGACGTTGCCGTTGTGCGATTGCGCGAGGTCTCGCTCGAGGCGATTCAGCGCTATGACGAACGTCACGAGATCAGCCCTCGGCCCCATTTCCTCGAACTGTGGCTCCGCTACACGGCCGGAGATGTTTTTGTGGCCAAGGATGCCCAGGGGGAATGCCATGGCTACGTGCGCATTCGGCCCTGCCTGCTGCCGATCGGCGAGGGATGGCGGGTGGGACCCTGGCTCGCTGAAGATCCCGGGATGGCCTCGCTGTTGCTCAACAACGCCTTGAACCGTCACAAGGGCGTGGTGTTGATCGACACCCCGGGCCACAACCCGAGTGCCAAAACCATCCTCACGGCCCGGGGCTTCAAGCCCATGGCCTCAACGGTGCGCATGTACAAGGGGGGAATGCCCAAGGGCCACGACCGCAATGTTTACGGCCTGGCCTGCCTTGAGCTGGGTTGATCGCCCTGGCCAGAGCGAAAGCGGAACAATCACTCCACCAGAAATTCGCTGCGCAGGGCCCGAGCATCTTGAATCCGCTGCGCCATGGCCATCTGGCGAAGACGTGTGTTCAACCAGGAGCTCAGTCGGGTGGATGACACCGGCTTCTTCAGTAAACCGTTCGAAGGCTCAGGCGTGCCAAAGGGAATGGTCATCAGCCAGTCACGGTGGTGCAGGCTAATCAGATCGCAGCCACGCCAGCCCCACTTTCAGCAGGATCTCCCCTGAAAGGCAATGCGTGTTCGTGCGGATTGTCAGGGCCTGGCTCAACCCCAAGACTGTGTGCATCGAGATCGGAGGCGTCCATGCGAGACGACGGTCCAACCGAGCAGACGTAAGAAGCAAGCTGACTTTCAGGCCCCTGCTCCAACAGTTTTCACACCTCTTGTTGGGTGCGCCCTTCGACAGTCCTGGTGCGAAAGGCCAGGCCGATCGGCACTCCATCTGCACCGACTCAGGTGCCCTAAGGAACTCCCATCACCCGACCCCTTGGAACATGGCCCCAGGCGCCACGAGCCAGACGCTTCGACCTTCCTTCAGCACAAACCTGATGGATTGCGTCATGCACAAACGAGCGAGTTAGGCCGCCCGTTCACCGGAACGGGACGGTCGCCTTAACCCTGAACAACACTGTTCAGACACAGACCCCCAGCCCCCACCGTCAAAGGGGCCGGGGGTCTGCTGCTGAAAGGCCTTCATGGAGAAGAGATTTTGAATCAGGCCTTCCGTTTTTGATCGGGCTGCCGCAGTTGTTCGCGAAGGATGATCGGGTCATCACAGTGGGATCTGCGGTAGAGCGCTTTGATCTTCCGCGACTCCTCATCGAGCAGCTCCAGCTCAACAGCGTCGGCCATTCCTACGGTGAAATCTTCGATCTGGCGGTCTTCAAACTGATTCTCTAGAGCCATCAACTCCTTCAATGAATCACTCATGTAGAGACAACTGGATGCCATCAATTTGAGGTTTTCCTGGATCTTGATGTCGGCCTGCTCGCGCACATACCGCGCCTTTTCAAGCGTGGCGATCAGATCACCACTGGCCGACTCCTCGATCGTTGCGGCAAAAACCGTTGAAGCTGTTGCACAACCCAGCACCAGCACCAGCAGCAACGCCAGAACGGATTGCAGAACCTTCATCGGAGCTTCAGAAGAATCGCCACGTTAAAGGCACTGATCCTGGAAGCCAGCCCCTCGGATGAGGGAGACACCACCTGATAACCGCACAAACAACCCCTCGGATGGGTGATGTGTCGCCCTCAGCTTTTGCCGATGCTGGTGAAACAAGCCGAGAGGAGAACACCAGACCATGACAAACACAACCGCCAAAGCCCAACTGCTCGACCTGTTGATCGAACCCCTCAAGGGTTGCAAGGGGCTCTACGCCCATCGGCAGAACCTGATGGAACGGGTGATGCGCATGCCGGACCCGGAAGTGCGGGATCATCTCGATCGACTCAAGGCCTGTCATTTCCCAGGCGCTTGAGCACCGGACCGCCAAGTCAAATCCTTAAGAAACACTGAGAGACGCAAAGAACAACGAACTGGTATCGGATGTCGCAGTCAGGTCCAATCCTGCGTCCGTAGGACGGTCTCGCCTTCAAGCGTGATCCCATGGCCGATTCACTGCATCTGCCGTACTCCGTCCAAGGCAACGGAACGGTTGAATCCATTGGCAATCACTTCTACCGGGTGTGTGGACCGGCCGGCTGCACCGTTGTGATGGGGCTGAGCAATGCGCTGTACTTGAGCCGGAATGTTCCAGAAGTGAAGCAACACAGGCACGCGCGCCGTTGACAAAAAATTCGCCCCATCTGTTGAGCGAACCTGCAAGCCGTTGCAAACCCCATCAGGAGGCCGCCTGCACCAAACCTTGACGCGATGATCTGACAGAAATCTTCAGACCCCAGATATGGTGAGTGATGTCACTCACTCAAGGCGATTAAGTCACCTCCTTAGCAACAGCTTGATCACAAAAAAAACGCTGCATCTGGTGGCCATGCTCATTATATTCGGAGACCCCATCACTCGGCCCGCCCCAGTGGCGGGTTTTTTTGTGACAACACCCCAGATGTAGCGCAAGGAGCCATGGGGCATGAACCGCAAGGCAGTCACAAAAAAAGGGAGGGTTCCCTAGTTCCTCCCCTTGTTCGACGCAGTTTCCCCCTGTTCTGATCTGGGGGTTACTCCTTAATTCTGTATCGCCAAGAACCAAACAGCATCGGTGATTGCACCTAGCCAGGAACAGCTCATTCCCTTAAGTCGATCGATCGATTCAGTGATCCAGCAGGCCGGCATCAATCTTGGTGTCGGGATTGAGCTTGATCAGCATCCACAACAACATGGTCGAACAATCTCGATCACTGACGCCGTAGTCATATTTCCAGTCCGCCACCATGGCCTTAAGCTCATGCTGAGCCTGGGTGATGAATTCATCATTCCATTCCTGGGCCATTCAATCACCCCAAAAAACCAAAAAGAGGTTGAAATTACTCCTCTTCCAGGTCCTCTTCTGTGACGTAGAAAGGCTCATCGGAACCGGGCTGATCGTTCTCAAGGACGAGGAGCTTGAGAGAGTCATCGCTCTCAAACACAAATAGGCCATCCTCATCGGGATGCACCCCCTTCATTTCGGGATGCTGGTTGACGAGACGCTTAAGCCGACGCTTCTCCTTCCAAAAATTGAATCCTTTTTCAAACAGATAAACGGTCAGAGCCAAGTTCACCAGCACGAGGGCGAGGAACTCCAAGGCCTGCATAGGTCGAAACCAAATCCAGATGACCCTAGCGAGAGAAGCAAGCAACGCCCAGAGCAAGCGATACCAAGCTTCTCAAGGCCCGCACAGGGCGAGACAGGGGAGCGATGACGAACCATAATGAGAATGATTCTCGAACCTCGAGGAGGTCGCGATGGGCCAGGTGTGCCTAATTTCAGGCCCCCCGGGGTGCGGAAAAACAACCTGGGTACTCCAAACGCTTCAGGAGCACTCCGGCCCCTGTGCCTACCTGCGGCTGGAGGGGGACAAGGAAGCAGGGCTCGAGCAGGGAGCAGACAGTGGGATCGACATGGCCTGGCTCAAGGATCAGGTCCCCAGACTTGAGGAGCCGACTGCATCCAACACAGAGGTTCTAAAGCAGGAGAACGATGCGCTGACCCTGATCGAAGTGCAGAGATTCCACCCGCCCAGCAAGGGCGGCATCGAGGGCTTCGGGGAGGACGTTCGCTCCAAGCTGGTGGCCTTGGAGCTACAACCAGACCAACTAATGCACTTCGGGCGAGACCCTGAATTGCCCGCGAAGGACACCTTGGAGTTCAGCAAGCTCGAGGCCTGGCACACCTCCCTTGCGGGAAGTGTCTGGGACCCAAACAGCCTCAGCAGCTTCTGGTTTGAACTCGTCAACGGTGCCTACGGCGATGTGTACCGGGCCAAAGGCCTGCTGAATCTTCCCGACGGACGAGCATTTTTCTGCAATTGGATGGTGAGCCAGCAGTCATCCCAGTTCCTGCCCTTGGACACCACGGCTCCACCTCAGGGTCGACCAAGTCGCACCTCAGAACTCGTTGTTCAGGGCAAGGCACTCAACCCGGAAGGGATCCAGGCAACCATCAACGACTGTCTGCTCGCGGATGACGTGCTCGCCATGCAGCAACAACAGCTCCAGCAACAACAACCCACATCGCAAGGCTGATTGACATGAACCATGCCGTCATCTCCTGTTTGCACGCAAACCTTGCCGCTGTGGAGGCCGTACTCAACGACATTGACGCCCAGGGCATCCAAACCATCACCTGCCTTGGCGACCTTGTTGGCTACGGACCGCAGCCCAATGAGGTGGTGGAGTTGGTGCGTCAGCGCGAGATTCCCACCTGCCAGGGTTGCTGGGATGAAGACATCATTGACGGCTTGAACGCCTGTGAATGCAGCTATCCCTCTCAGCTGGCAGAGCGGCGTGGCCATCGCGCACACCATTGGACGGCCGAACAGCTGACGGACGAGAACAAAGCATTTCTGGCCGAACTTCCAATGACATTGCGACGTAACAAGCTGCTTTTTGTGCATGGCAGTCCGAACAGTCAGCACGAATATCTGTTGCCTGACATGAACGCCTTTGCAGCTCTTGAACGGGTGGAGACAGCAGGAGCGGAAACCTTATTCTGCGGCCACACGCATCAGCCCTATGTGCGCGAATTACGCCAGGGTTCCATTCGGTTGAAGGTGCAACAACGCGATCACAGCACACCGACAGAACAGGAGCTGAAGCTGCCGATGCGGCGGATCGTCAACGCTGGATCCGTGGGGGAGCCGCGTCATGGCAGCACCAAGGCCACCTATGTCATCCATGACGACAACACCGGAGAGGTGACGATCCGAGAGATCGACTACGACGTCGCTAAAACCTGTCAGGCGATCGTTGATGCGGGGTTACCCGAGGTGTTTGCCTGGAGGCTCAGCCACGGCTTCGAATATGCCGAACGTGCTGAAGACGCCAGCCACGTGTGTGAGCGCTGATGGAACGATGGGCCCTGGTGAGTGGTCTCCAAGGAGACCTGGATCTTTATGAGCAGATCCAAAGGGAGTTGAAGCAACAGCGGGGTGTTGCCAATCTGTTTGTGCTTGGTGATCTGATCGGATCACAACACAACTGCAATGCGCTGATCGAACGCCTTAGACAGCCACACCTCGCGGATCTGCAGCCCGAGTGCATCTACGGCTGGTGGGAAGAGCAGCTCCTCGCAGAGTGCGGTTTTCGTGGAGAACGGAAGGCTGATGGCCTAAGAAAGGAGAAGGGCGAGGCTGCTGTCAGCGACCTTCTTACTGCGGTGGATGCCGAGCATCTCAACTGGTTGGCATCGCTGCAATTCGGCTTCATCGAACTCGATTGCGCCTTAATTCATGGCAGCTCAGCTGACGTCGGCGACCGACTGACGGAAGACACCTCAGCCCTGGTGCTTCTGGATCGGCTCACGCGGCTGGATGTCAACCGACTGTTCACCGCGCGGTGTCAGCGTCAGTTCCGGCTTGAGCTCTCCGGTGGATCCATCCAATCGCATGTGAAAGACCATACCGGTGAACAGCGGAGCGAACAGGCTGTGCCCAAGCGAAGCGTGATCGGCATTGGTGGTGGGAGGCAGTACACCCTGTATGACCCAGCCACAGATCACATCGAGTTTCGAATTGCAGAAGACCCCGCCAACGCTTCGGGGCGGGGCTTTGGCTGAAAGCCTTGTTCATTCGCGCCAAACAACCCCCAAGGCCCTTCATACGCTGGGACCAAACACAAGAGACACATGGTCGATCACAGCCAACAACAGCTCACAGTTCGAGAAATGATCCGGGCCCACGCCTACCCAATGCTGGCTGCCGTCAGCAGCTTCAGCCTGCTCTGCATCGCTGTTCTATTGATTCCACAAGCCGTCAAAACCCATCGCTACAACCGCTGCATTGATGCGCAGCTCGCCATGCGGGCCAGCATCAACCCCAAGGGAGAAACTGCCCCCGGCAAGATGAACTACCTCAAAGCCGTCGAACACTGCGAAGGCTTCTGAAACAATGCGCGCCATCCGACCGTTAACGCCTCTTGCCGTCGGTGTCTTGACCCTCTTGGCGAACCAAACGCCAGGATTGGCCCACGGCAAAGGGCTTTACGCCACAGAGGCCGAAGCCCAGCAGCGAGCCATCGAAATCGGTTGCACCAGCGTTCACAAGAACAACGGACGCTGGATGCCTTGTGCTGATGAACAGGAACTCCACCAACAGCTGCGCAAGCAATGAAACCAACCATCGCAACCAACCGGCAAGCGCGACGCATTCATCGTTGGCTTGTACCGCTTGCCGCTGCTCCACTGCTGATCACCGCTGGAACCGGCTCCCTCTACAGCCTGCTGCTGGAACAAAACATTGATGCCTTCTGGCTACTAAAACTGCACACAGGACAGTTCGGCTGGATCAACCTGCAGCCCGTTTATCCAATCCTTCTGGGGGTACTCACCATCGTTGTCACCGCGTCTGGGCTGACCATGCTGCTGAGGCCACGCCTCTGAGCCGCGCGGCAATGAAGAAAAACAATCAACAGAAAGGGAAGCGAAATCAATCAAAATGCCCATAAGCGCCGAAGCCTCAATCGGCACAGGTACAACCGCAGGAACCACTTCCATGGCAGGGCTCATGGTTCGGATGCCCCGTGGCACAGGCCTCGGAACAGAAACTCTGCCCATGCAGAATCACAGCCATGGACTCCTCGACTTCGCAAGTACAACGCTCACAGGCACAAGACATCGTCGCGGAAGACATCACAAGAAAATGAATTACCAATAGATTTAAAGCCTAGAAAAAAATTGCAAACTACAACCTCATATCAACACACCAAAGAGAAGTATTGTGAGAATGATTATCAGTGCAATCATACGGAGACACGATCAAGAAACGGAATGCCAGCCCAAGCCACGAGCAAGGCCCTGCCATCCCACCGAGGAATTAACACAGCTTGACCAAGCAAAGTGTGCCAAAAAGCAGAAAACCCAATAATCACTCCAGCGACGAACAAATAGCACCAAGGGAAACAACAAAAATTCTGAGCAATTAATTTAAAGAGGGAACAATAAAGAATGAGTAAACAAAATGGCCCGCAAACACATGGATAAAAAAACTCACAACAGAAGCAATACTCTTCTAAGAATCAACGAATGGTGCTACAAACGAGCATCATATTTGTCTCTAAGCGGCGAACACCAGGCAGCGCAGGCGCTAACAGAAGAGCACATGGAAGCACTAAAGAACATCAGACCGGAAAAGATGCTGTGGCTCGAGCGCTAACAGAAAGGGAACTTTTATCGCGCCGACGAAGTGTGTCATATCGCACTTCAAAAAGAGCAAATATCACAAGAGCGAACAAAGCAAGCAAGCCACAACGTGCTATAAATTCCATCAACCATGCAAAATCTTGAACGACAGTGTTATACAGAACAACCGAGCAAAAGTGAAAAAACAAGACGCAACAAGGAGTAACAAAAAGCACACCACAATGCATCAATGAATACAAAGCAAGGGCACCTCATAAACCAAGAGCGGAAGATAACACTTAATGCATCGGAAATTGCACTAATCGACAAGCCTAATGACGGGCAATACGTAGAAATATTGATAGAACAAGGGATCACGCGAATTGCAGCCTATAAGGAAGGAAATACAAGCGACATAACCCTAGCCTTCGCATGCAAGACAGAAGCATGCATCTTCAATCACCCGGATGACTTGAAAATCAAAATAGAAGCTTTAATAAACACATCCTACATCATTAGATACGCCAGGAAAAAAGAATATGATTGCCATGACAGCATCATGGACTGGATACTAGAGATGCACATTATCAGGCACGAAAGAAATATAGAAAATCGCTTGATGAAATTATTTCAACTACTCATCACAAGACTAGGAAAACGAACGCCTGAGGGATATGTATTAGAACACAACCTGTCTCATGCACGAATCGCTGAAATCATCGGGTCAACTAGATCTACAGTTTCAAGAACCATCAGCACACTAAGAAAAAGCCAGAAAATCTACATCGACGAACTAAAGAATCAATTATTAATACCTGCGGAGCAAATCAACGACCACAGCGACATGTACCACCCTTCCACTTAGAACATTTGGATTTCTTACAACCCTTTTTCTTGCTTTGACTCAGGTGATTGCCGGAAGACGTTACCAAGACCAAAAGCGAATCAATATGCAAACCCTACTCGCTCCATCCTGATGAGAACCAAAAAGTGGTGTAAAAAAAGACACAACACCGCAGGTCTTCTGATCTGAATCAAGTAGAGGCTGGCAGAAAGTTCAATCTGTGACAACAGACAAAAAGAAGCAACAGAAAGAACGGGCAGATGTATAAAAAGCTACTTTGGACTGAAGGAAACGAGTAGCAGCAGACACAACGCAGGAGCAAGATGGGGTCGCCCATTTTGGGCTTTCCTGTGTGAGGAATTCAATGAAGCTTTTCCAGCAACTGCTGGTGGCTCCCGCCGCCCTTGGCCTTCTGGCCACCGGCGCCAATGCCGCCGAGCTGAACATCAACGGCGTTTCTGATTACGCGGCTTCCGCTGATCAGGTCACCAGCGTCACCCAATTCTCCGACGTCTACCCCACCGACTGGGCCTATCAGGCTCTGGCCAACCTGGTGGAGCAGTACGGCTGCGTGGCCGGCTACCCCAACGGCACCTTCCGTGGCAACCGGGCCATGACCCGCTACGAAGCGGCTGCCCTGCTGAACGCTTGCCTCGACCGGATCACCGAAGTGACCGACGAGCTGCGTCGCCTGCTCAAGGAATTCGAAACCGAGCTGGCCATCCTCAAAGGTCGCGTTGACGGCCTCGAGGCCCGCGTTGGCGAACTGGAAGCAACCCAGTTCTCCACCACCACCAAGCTCCGCGGCCAGGCTGACTTCTTCACTGGTGCAGTGAAGTATGCCGATCGCGATGAATGCAATAAGAAATCACCTGGGGCGTGCGAAAGCGATGGCTTCAACTTCTCTTATCGCTACACGCTGAACCTCGACACCTCCTTCACCGGCAAGGATCGTCTTTACACCCGTCTTCGCACGGGCAACATGGACAACGTCTGGACCGAATCAGACTCTTACCTGTCTGATGCCAAGAAGGGCGATAACACCATCAAGGTGGACAAGCTCTGGTACAGCTTCCCCATCGGTAATGAGTTCAAGGTCACCGTCGGTGCGTTGATCGAGAACTACTACATGATCGAAACACCCACCCGTTACAAGCCAATTCTGAAGGCCTTCAAACTGGGTGGTTACGGCGCTGTTCTGGGTGCTAGCACAGGCCAAGGTTTTGGTGTGCAGTGGCGTCAGGATGTCGATCCTGGTGACGCAGCCTTCAACATTGCTGTGAACTACGTTGCCGACGGTGGTGACGGTGCGAAGAGCACCTCCAAGAAGCAAATGTTCGGTGAAGACACCGATGCCTACCTGCTCAGCCAGATTGGCTACGGCAACCGCAAATGGCATGTTTCAGCGCTGTACGCACTGAAAAATGCACAGCAAGACAAGGTCTGTGTGACTGACGAGCTGGGTGTAAAAACCTGCACGATCAACACTGAGGCCAAGGCGGCCATGGGTTACTCCACACCCACGGCTAAGGATCTGGCCCACCCCCTTCACGCTGTGGGCCTTCGCGGTTACTGGTCTCCTGAAGACAGCGGCTTCATTCCCACCATCAGTGCTGGTATTGACTTCGGCTGGTCTGACAGTGAGTACCGCGGTAATGCTGAGGCTGTGAAAGGCTGGATGGTTGGCCTGAACTGGGATGATGCCTTCATGGAAGGCAACAAACTGGGTCTTGGCTTCGGTTCATACTCCAGCTACGCAACCGAAGTTCAGGGAGAACCTGCGGACGACCAAAACTTTGCCATCGAGGGTTACTACGACTTCCGTGTAACCGACAACATCACCATTACACCCGCAGTGTTCTGGGTTGATGATGCTAAGGGCAAAGACCAAGTAGCTGGTGCTAACAAGTTTGGTGGTCTGGTCAAGACGACCTTCAAATTCTGATCTTCAACCGATCAAGAAGAGGCGCCCTACGGGGCGCTTTTTTTTGCGACAAAAAAAGAGAGGCTTACGCCCCTCTCAAAAGACCTGGTAGTGATTCACCAGCAGTTCTCGCCCTCACCAATAGGAACGCAAATGTCCTCTTGCTCTGCCTTTTTCTTTAAAGCAGCCGCATCTGAATCAAGCACACTTTCTTCATCAACACCCTGATCTGTATTCCATTCCTTGAGACCGCCCGCACTCTGAGCCTGCACAGAGGGAACAGCTGCAGATGCAACGAGAATCGAAGTAGCAGCTACAAAGACAGAAATCGCCGAAGGCTTTGACATTAGATGCGGTTAAAATACAATTATCGCAAAATAGGATAGCAATAAGCCTTAAAAGACGTGGATTGCACAATCAAAAGCTACAAATCAGCCGGACAGGCGGCGGACTGCATTCGTATAACTTTGAAAAATTAAATCAAGCTCATCCGATCGACCATGTCGGGCAAGCATGCCACGTGCACCTGCATCAAGGTGGAAAAGCAAAGAGCGGTCTTCGACAGATTTCACGTAGCTCTCGATCCAGCCAACACAAACGTAACGCGAGCCGCTGGAAACAGGTTCAACACAATGAAGCATCGAAGAGGGGTAGATAACAACATGACCTGGAGGTAGGCGAAATTCCTTTGTCTCCTGTCCACCAGTTTGGATTGATAGTGATCCACCCTTGTAAGTATCCTCGTCACTCAAGAAACAAGTGAAAGACAAGTCTCGTCGACCATGACGGGAGAACGGATTGTCAACGTGCCATCCATACGATTCACCAGAAGTAGACCTAGAAACTAATAAGCTATGAACCTTACGTACAAGGGAGAAACTCTTAATCAGTGGGTCATTCGTAAGTGCTGAAGAAATACGATTGATAATTGCATGTGTAAGATCATAATTTGGATCAAGCTGATGATTCTGCTTAACTAATGCAGCCTGATCACCGGCCGTAAGTCGACCATCTCGCCAGGGGAGATTTGCTGCCTGAAGTCTCCGCTGAAAATCATGGACTACGTCATAAGGCAAAAGCGAGTGAGTCAGAAAATCCATTTATCAAAAAGTTAAATTAGGAAAAACTGAACAAATGCTACGAGAACAGCGTTCATATAAGGCTGACACATCAGACGCAGTGCCTAGTATAGAAAGGACTGTGTTCCTTGACATGCTCAGATTCATTGCTGCTTTGTCACTGGTTGCCCCATTCGCCCTCGTTCCATCAGCAGAGGCAAAAGAAGTAAGAGTTTACTCAGGACGGCATTACAATACCGACAGAAAAGCATTTAAACAATTTAGCAACCAGACAGGAATAAAAGTAAGATTAATAGAATCAACAGGCATCTCACTGATTGAGCGTCTCAAGCGAGAAGGGGGCAATTCAAAGGCAGACGTCATTCTATTGGTTGATGCAGCAAGAGTTAACAACGCTGCAAAGGAAGGACTTCTTCAACCGATAAAGTCACAAAAGCTGATATCCAATATTCCATCAAGATATCGAGATCCATCAAACAGGTGGTTTGGCTTCACAAGGCGTGTCAGAGCTGTAATAGTGAACCCAAATATTGTGAATCCAAACACCATCAAAACCTACGCAGACTTGGCGAAACCAGAGTTAAAAGGCAAGCTGTGTTTGCGTAAAAGGAAGAATGTTTATAACCAGTCTCTTGTTGCTGACCAAATCATTCTCAAGGGCCAAGCAAATGCGAGTTCTTGGGTCAAAAAGATGGTTAACAATGTAAGCCAACCCTATTTCTCAGGTGATGTTTCACTGATTCGTGCAGTTGGACAAGGAAAATGTGGGGTGGGGCTCGTAAATCATTATTATTTAGCAAGAATGCAAGCAGGGGCAAGTGGGAAAAGCGATCAGAAATTAACTTCTAATATAAAACTAGTCATGCCAAATCCAGCACATGTAAACATCAGTGCTGCAGGCGTTGCTAAATCGGCTAAGAACAAAAAAGAAGCGATTCAATTCATTGAATTTCTGTCTTCACCACAAGGAAGCAGGCTGATTGCAGGCCCAACGTTTGAGTACCCTTTGAAAGGGTATGGGACATCTAAAGAGTTAAAGAAGTTTGGACGGTTCACTCCAGACAATGTCTCGATTAGTGCACTAGGGGCAACACAAAAAACTGCAATACAAGTAATGGCCAATGCCGGTTGGCGTTGATCAATAAAAGAAAAATATAGTCAGCCCGCATACAACCAGATCAAACCTTTTGATAATGACTCTCATTTAACTTGGTGCAAATAGCACACTCTTTTTGCGATTTGAATCACATCCTCGTATCATTTGATCAATTGCTTTGCGGGAATGCTTTCGACATCCAATCCAAACTCCGTAGCTTCAATTGAGACTGGGCCGTCAGGTAGGGCTATTGCAGAGGCAATAGATCCTGAGCTTCTCAATGCAATCCAAGAACATCTCAATATGGAGAGGCAGGCACATGCCTCCTACTTCGCCGCAGCAATCTGGTTTGCTGAACGAGAACTTAGGGGGTTTTCAAAGTTCTTTAAAGACGAGTCAAGCAGTGAGCATGAACATGCTGCCAAATTCGGCGAGTACATCATTGCTCGAGGTCAAAGCGTTGCATTGAAGGCTGTTGAAGCACCTTTGCAGAGTTGGGCATCCCCAGCTGATGTGATGGCATCGGCATTTCAAATGGAGGTTGACGTCACCACCTCACTTCAGCAGCTATATGCGATGGCAGAGCGGGTGAGCGATACACGAACCACAGTTTTCCTTGACCCCATGGTGGAGATGCAAACACAGTCAGAACACGAATTTGCCCACCTACTGGGACGGGTGAAGTTTGCTGATAATCAAGCAGCAGCCTTACTGCTCATCGATAACGAGCTTGATCAAGGCAACAATAAGCCCGCCTCTCTACAGGGATAGAAGGCAACCAACCAATTGAAGGGCCTATAAAATATGGAGAAATCAATCAAGTCAAAGTATTCAATCCCTGCGGATCGATCACGGAGCACTTTATATCTCGCATCAATGATTTAGGTGAAACTTCTAAATACTCAGCAATAAGTCTGTGAGTCCATCCTTGGCTCCTCAAAGCCAAGGCAATTCTTAGGCGCTTTTTACGCCAACCGTTAGCAGTGCCTAAATAATGTGAAACTTTGCGATTAGATTTGTTGTCCATGTATAGAGAGATTTTACATACAATATTTTCAATTGAATTACACGGGATGCATAGATGACGATTAGAGGTAAAGGGTGATCACTCTGCAAGCAAAGCGTATACATATTGAACGTCAATCAAGACTGTAACCAATGAAACACAATCAAGACAAAAAATAAGCAAAAGATAGACGAACAAAGATTATGGTTATTTTTTGTGTGAAGTGATGTCGTCATTCAGAATTGAATTAAGAATGCCTGATGGAATTAAACACTTCAATTGTCCTGATGATGAATATGTACTTGAAGCAGCAGAGCAGGCTGGGATTGATATGAGTTATTCCTGCAGAGCAGGTGCTTGCAGCACCTGCGTCGGCAAAATCATTCAGGGAACAGTTGACCAATCAGATCAAAGTTTTCTTGACGATGATCAAATGGAAAACGGTTATACACTTCTATGCGTAGCTTATGCAACATCTGATTTGATCGTACAGACTGATTGCGAGGATGAGCTTTGGTGAAAATACTATGATTCGTTGTATAGTACATTCAAGTGGAAGAATCAAACAAAAACAAAACAAATCTTGTAGACCAATACCTTGATGTCGCATGCTTCCAAAAAATAAGCGAGGGTGTCTTTAGAGAGATGCTGGATTACGAATCGAAAGCAGACCCCATCGAAAAAAAATTAATTAAAAGGATAAAGAGTCAAGTCGAGCAGGGCAAAGTTGTGCTTTCTGTTCTAAAAGCAAAAAGAGTCTGACCATTCTAATTGTAATAAAGCATACAGAGAATTGTCTTCTCTGAGAGATGAGTAGCACACAAGCACAAGAAAATAAGAAAAATTAGATCACATGGAAAACAGTAAAATACTCTGGATCGATCTACAACCATCTCTTTATTGTCTCTTTAAACGAACAGCACAAACATTAGGTCAGCGGTTTGGGGTGAGAAGGTGGTCATTCGAACATGATCCAGACGAATCATGCGATGTTGACGTTATTCATTATTTTTTAAAACAAACGATTGAAAACTCTCCTGAACCTGTTCACCTCGTAGGCCATGGATTGAGTGGAACTATTGCCTACCTATACGCCAAAAAATATCCAAAAAATATCGCTTCAATTTCATTGTTATCCGTAGACATACACTCCAATAATCAATGGACAAGTCACTACCAAAGTATGCGAAGCCAATTACCGTGCTCTAGATTTCACATCTTAAGCCACTTAAGCCGGCTCCTCATCGACACCCATGCAGATCACGTACAAAATATAATTTCGAGATTGTTGGCGAAATGCCTTGACAATGATTTTGTTAGCGGGTCAATCGTTCGAAACAACGAGATTGAGAATCTTGGCAAGATCAATGTCCCAACACTGATTATAAATGGTGGGAAAGACTTTGTCATTGACAATCAATGTCGTAAACGCTGGGAAGGACACTTAAAACCTGGAGATTGTTACCAGCATATCAACAATGGAAGACATTTTTTCCCATTCAGCGAGTGGAGTCAAACCTCAAAAATGATCGAATCATTCATCGAAATGATACCGGGAAAAAATACTTTTTCAACATCAAATACCTTGCAAACTCTAAGCATCAGCAAGCCTAACTCATGAATTCAATCAATAAAGTAGATGTTGTTGTTATCGGGGGAGGCCCTGCGGGCTGCTCCTGTGCCTTGTATACAGCAAGGTCAAATCTATCAACAATCATCCTGGATAAAAATCCAGCTGTCGGAGCATTGGCAATAACCCACAAAATTGCCAACTATCCAGGAGTCGCAGGTGATGCCTCAGGACAAGAGCTCTTAAAAACAATGAGAGGTCAGGCAATCAGCTATGGAGCTGAATATAAACAAGCCCAAGTATATGGAATCAGTATGTCTAATTCTGAAAAGATCGTCTACACACCAGAGGGTACATTTATTGGAAAAACCTTAGTTCTAGCTACAGGTGCAATGGGTAGAGCATCTTCACTTCCCGGTGAAAATGAGTTTCTTGGCAGAGGTGTAAGTTACTGCGCGACCTGTGATGGGGCATTTTACAAAGAACAAGAGGTTGCCGTCTATGGATCAAATCAAGAAGCAATCGATGAAGCTCTCGTGCTCACAAGATTTGCATCAACAGTTCATTGGATCACCAACAACAAACCAAATACAAGTTTGAAAGAAGTTCAACTACTACTGGAATCGAAAAATCTAAAACACTGGAAGCGAACACGCCTGATTTCTATTCATGGAAATGAGAATGGGGTAGATTGCGTTAAGGTTCAATCATTCGGAGAAAGTGGTGAGCAAGAAATATTTGTTCAGGGAGCTTTTGTTTACTCCACCGGTTCACTCCCAATTACCGACTATCTGCAAGACCAAATACCGATCAACTCGAATGGTGGAGTTCGTGTCAACAACGACATGATGACGGATATCGAGGGGGTTTGGGCGATCGGCGATATTCGCAACACTCCCTTTAAACAAGCTGTTGTTGCATGCTCTGATGGATGCATTGCAGCGATGGCGATTGATAAGTATCTCAACCAGCGCAAGGATATACGCGTGGATTGGGTGCATCGATAAAAAAAGCGCCCAACAGGGCGCTTTTTATTTAATCAACGATAGATGGATTAAGATTCGGCATTAATTTGCTGAACCCAAGCCTGCAGACGTTGATCTGTTAGTTCCGACTCATTATCTTCATCGATTGCAAGACCACAAAACTTACCATCGATCACACTTTTAGAGTCATCATAGGTATAACCTTCAGTGGATACTTTGCCGATTAACTTGGCACCAGATTGAAGGAAAGCCGTATATAATTCCTCCATAGCATCACAGAAGAAATCAGAATAGCCAGAAGAATCTCCAAGGCCGACAATCGCTACAGATTTTCCAGCGAAATCTTTATCTGGAATTTCCTGCACCAGATCATCCCATGCTGTTCCAGATCGAGCTTCATCTGCACCCGTATTCCATGTCGGAACACAGCAAATCAACGACTCGGCAGAGACCAGCTCATCAATTGAATCGATGTTATCGACATCCTTCGCTTCTGTTCCAGGTAGAAGCTCCTTGAGTCGATCGGCGACGTCTTCAGTTTTGCCCGTTGACGTAGCAAAGAAAATGGTGAAAGCCATGCAATTGATATCACTCCATAAGACTCTCAAACTTATTGCCCTTGAGTTTGAAGCTTGCTTCAAACTCAAGTGAGATCAGATACATGGAGGCAAATCATCGACCTTGATAGATCTGACATATGTTTGCCTCAGACTTGTCGGAAAAAATCAAACTCTCTCGATACTCCGAAAGTGCTTGATCAAAGCCTGACTCCCGAATGCGTTTGAGCCAACGCAGACGAACCAGGTCATCACGTTCCATATGATCAATAAATTCTTCTAAGATTTCTGATCCAACAAGCATAGGAACCTTGCAAAGAACCAATGCCTTTAATTTAAATAATTATTTGAACTACGATCAAGCAAATGATTCCATTTGCTTGATCTAAAGATCGTTGCCTACTGAGGTGAATCAAAAACCAACAAAAAAACCCAGCCGAAGGCTGGGTTTTCAAATAAACCTCTCCATCATTGCCGATTCACCGACGACAAAGTGGTTTTCAATGAGGCTGTCGAACCCGTCCAAGGAAGACCATTGAATTATGCCAGCGCTAAACAAACCCTTGTGAATATTGCATGCTTCTCACAGTGACAAATGCAGCAATCGTAAATCCAGCTTTATCCATGACGAGCCTCAAAATTTTCCAAAAAAAAGAGGTTGACTATGACCAGCCAACCTCAAGCAAGATAACAGTATATGCTCAATACATTTGGTGTTGGACCTGCATTGTCAATAAACATCGACAGAGCAATTCCTCCAACAAAGGTTTTTGCATAGATTGAGAATCGAGATAGTTGTTGATCTCGTTCAAAGAATTTTCAATCGCCAGGCATCGATTGCGATGAAGGGATATCTCCGCAAAAAGACGCTGTTTCAGTCGAGGATGCTGGCAACGCTGAATAGAACGACTGACACACTGCATACGATGCCAAATCCACTCAGTCTCTCTGCAGAGGTCACCAAGAACACCAAAGGAATTCACGACGTTCAGAATTGAAGCGGTGATGAACTGATCAGGTCAGGCGAAAGTCGCATCGTGACATCACCAGGAGCCATCGCAACCAAATCGGCCTGACGCCATTTCGAGAGAAGACGCGTTGTCGTCACACGAGTGGCACCGATCAGCTCACCAAAACGATCATGGGTGAGACGGAAGGGGAGCTGATAGGAGTCGCTGCAACGAAGACCAAGTCGGTTCACCAAAAGGGCCAAAAGAGCATGAAGACGCTGCTCTGCCTGACCAAGATGTCGGACCCGCAGAAGTTGCAACGTCCACTCGTTCACTGCATCGATACCCAGTTCATCTGTGGAGACGGAATCACGGCGAAACTTCAGAGCCGTGAGTGCCTCAACGCAGGCACCTTCGCTGCACATGCGATCAGTACGGAGCCTGTCGCCGGATTGCAGAAACGCCAAGGTCATACCCTCGGTTTCCTCACAAGGGCAATACACCCGGCAGACACCCTCCAACACTTCAAGAACAGTGGCCTGATCTCGCCCAGCAGGATCAAGCAGGACGGTCTGCAGCCTGGGCATCGATAAGGGTGCCGCTGGATCGTCCGGGAGGAAGCGGTATGCGGAGGTCGTCACGAACTATCGCGATTGAGAATTACTCGCAACAGTACAGACTCCTTGTCGATATTGCAAGTCATTCTCAATAAGCGCGCAAAAATGAGATCTTTTCTCAATACGCTCCGCGGAAGCTCCCTCTGCGTGAAGGAGCAATGCACGGAGCAAGTGCGCATCCCCCTGAATCCGAAGCATTGGCGTGATGTCTGTGCGCTAACTACAACGCGATCTCTTAGCCACGGTGGATCGGTTTAAACGGTGAGACGTCTTTATTGAGCGATTCCTCTGTATTTCCCTGTCATCGCGACTCAGAACACAAATGTGGTCTTGATCAGACCGCCAAGCTGCTGAAACGTTGAGCTCTTGGGTGTGAGCTCACCCATGGGGCGCGACAGGTAGAACAGCGCCGGGGTGACACTGATGGTGTCGGTCACCTGAAACTGATACCACCATTCCCAGATGAACTGACCATCGACAGGGGTGTCACCACCACGCAGATCCGTCGCCAAAACAGGTTGGCCCACAGCCATGCCAGCGTTGTTCCCCGCGATGAGCACGTCGTTCCACTCCAGCCCCACCGTCCAGGACTGACTCGTGCTCACCTGACCCTTGCGCTGGGTTTCGGATTGATTGATGCCCCAGCCAAGCGATAGCGAGGGAAGCCAGCCGCTCTGCAGCGGCTGCCAGAAACCACCAAGGGCATAGGCATGGGTCACACCCCGATCACTGAAGTGATCCTTGACGAATGGAGTGGCGTAACCGATTAGGTCTTGACCGTTCTGCACCTTGGAATAGAACGCAGCCACACCCCAGTTGTCACCCTCCCAACCCAGCTGAAGGGAGCCGGTGCCCCCTGCCTTGTCGGTCGCGAACCCGCCCTCACGGGTGTCACTGAGAGCACCATTGGCAGCCACGTAATTCGCGGCTGCACGGGCTCCGCTGTCCGGTGCCCAGCTGATGCCCACGCCCGCACCTTTGTTTTTGTTGTAGGCCCCCGGTGCTCCATTCACCGTGAGCACATCGAGAATCGAATCACTGGGATAGACGCTCGGCCAGATCGCGAGCATGTCTTCCTGACCAACAATTGGGCCGGCAGTGATGGTGATGGCATCCCCCAACGGAAAGGAATAAAAGAGTTTGTCGATCGCCACCAAATTGGGGCGATCACCTTCCTGAAAAGCGGTCTCCAAGGTGGCCAGACCCGATGGACCGCCACTGCCGAAAACGTTTCCATCACCATCAAAGTTCCCGCCACGCAACACCGTGGTCAACAGATCCTTGCCGGTGAAGGAGGTCTCCAAACCCAGCTGAAGGTCGTAATTGAACGTGGTGCCTCCATAGGCCCGATTACTCTCGGACCGAAGCCGAGAAGCGGACCCCTTGAAGCGGCTGGCACCGAACACCCAGGTGGCTTGGCCCTTGAGCTTGGTGGTGGTGGAGAACTGGGTTGCTTCCAGTTCGCCAACGCGGGCCTCGAGGCCGTCAACGCGACCTTTGAGGATGGCCAGCTCGGTTTCGAATTCCTTGAGCAGGCGACGCAGCTCGTCGGTCACTTCGGTGATCCGGTCGAGGCAAGCGTTCAGCAGGGCAGCCGCTTCGTAGCGGGTCATGGCCCGGTTGCCACGGAAAGTGCCGTTGGGGTAGCCGGCCACGCAGCCGTACTGCTCCACCAGGTTGGCCAGAGCCTGATAGGCCCAGTCGGTGGGGTAGACGTCGGAGAATTGGGTGACGCTGGTGACCTGATCAGCGGAAGCCGCGTAATCAGAAACGCCGTTGATGTTCAGCTCGGCGGCATTGGCGCCGGTGGCCAGAAGGCCAAGGGCGGCGGGAGCCACCAGCAGTTGCCGAACGAGCGTCATGGATAAAGGGCGATGTGCCCATGACGCAACATCAACTCGTTGGCGTCAAGCCGGTTCGGCAAGACGCAAAAAGTGGTTTCAGTCGATCAGAGCCACCCAGGCAAAGGCCATGCCGATTCCCATCCAGATGCCCGCACCCAGCCGTTGGCCCTGGGAGCCGAGGCGATCCAGCAATCCCTTGGACCAAGCCGCCACCAAAAGCAGCAGGCATCCCTGACCCACCAACAAGCCGAGGAAGTAGGTGAGCAGAGGCGAGGCTTCAGCTCCAACGATCGTGCTGCCCAGCAGAAAACCATGCAGGGCGATCAACGGACACAACCAGAGCGGTGAAATCACGCTGAGGGCGATTAAGCCCTCCACAGCCAGACTCAAAGACACAAGCGCCTCTGCCCAGGGAGCAATCGCTTCAGGCAGCGGGATGAACTGGGACAAAACACTGCCACCGAGCCCAAGGGCCAGCAGAGGCACAACCCAGGCAAGAGGACGTTTCAGGCCGATCAACGCGATCGCCAGCAGAAACAAAAGATGGTCAGGCCCCAGGAGCGGATGGCCTACACCACTGAGAAACCCCTGCAGAGGGGTGAGTGCAGCGCTGTCGCCCATGCCAAAGGGATGGTGAGCGAATGCGGGACTGGCCAACAGGAGCACCGCCAGCAGCGAAGAGCCGGCGATCTGCATTGGCCTGCGGAGGGCCAGTGGCAAAGAATTCAAAAGTCGATCCTCGTCGGGTTGTGCTGGCGGGCGTTCTGACTGACATCAGCGGAGAGCCGACGTTTCACAGCTGCGGGACAGTGGCGGATTCTCACCGCGCTTTCCCCGTTTCCATCAGCGGCTGTTCCCCGCTGAAACCAGCATTTCACTATAAGGAAGGCCCCACATTCGACATAAAAATCCCCCGACCGGAGCACCAGCCAGGGGGAAGGTCTTTGTGGACGTTGAGCTGAGCTTTGCGACGCGCTTGGCGTCAAATCCATCAGGACCAGCCCTTGACCGACTGAGATTCGACATAAGCGGCTACGTCAGCAATCTCAGCTGCGCTCAAATTTGGGCCAAAAGCAGGCATGCCGTTCTTGCCATTGGTCACCTGATAAGCAATGGCGTCTTCATGGCCGTCGTTGTAGTTGGCGAGATAGGCCTTGAGGTCATCCTGTTGGAGCGTGCGCTGACCATTAACGACGTTTCCTCCGCCGATGTGACAAGCCGCGCAATTGGAGGAGAACACTTGCTCACCGTGAGCCACATCTGCAGCCAATACCACGGATGGTGAAATCAGCGCAATCAAAGCTGCCAGGGCTAAGGAAAAAAAGTGACGCATGGATTAAGTGTTTTGACTTACCGAGAATGTGCGAAATCCTCAGCGGGGAGTCGGAAAAACACCTTTCTTCATTTTTTGTACGCAGAGATACAAAGTCAAACCCTGCACAATGGTTTAGTGCGACATGGGTAGGAGCACCATTGAGAGCCCTCCTCTTTGGCCTGATGGCAGTGGTTGTGGTGTTCCTTCATGGAACCCCAGCAGCAGCATGCGTGGAAGGCTTGGCCTGGGGAATGCCTTTGGAGCAGGTGAATATTCATCTTGGACCAACCAAACCGATCGGAAATCGAGCTCAAGAACGATTTGAAGCGCAAGATGTGCTGCTTGATCGACTGCCGGTCTCCAGGATCACCTTTGAATTGAGCGAGACCGATGGATTGCAATGGCTCGCTTACGAGTTCGCCATCAATGACATGACAGAAGTGCTGGCCGGATTAAGAGCCCGCCATGGGGCACCACTGAGCACGAGCATTGAAGAGGCAGACCACAACGATCAGATCTGGGTCTGGAACACGGGGGAAGACCTGATCACGGCTGTTAAGCGAAAGGCCCATGAAGAGCAGAAATTCCTGCTCTCCTATCGCCCCAGTCGCTTGCATCCGCAGACGCTCTAACGGACCTGCTCACTCGACCAGGTCTGCCGCATGAAAATTCCAGGAATCACCGTCCTCGAGCCACAACTCCCAGACCAAGCGACGCCCACGCTTCAGCCTCAGCTGACCACCAAAACCAGCCGGGGAGGGCTGATAGAGCTCGGTGATGTCATCGACGGGGGTTCCGTCCCTGGTGAAGACCTGCTCCACCGTCTCTCCCAACCGAACCGTGAGGTCGCTGCATAGCTCGTCAACCGTCACGCCGGCTGAGTCAAGAAATCGAGCACCAGATCGCCGAGGGCATCGCGGCTGATTTGAAACCCAAAGCCATCAACGGTTCCCGTCCACAGCCCTTCATCAAGATCCGCCTCCAGCCCCTGCAACTTCTGAACCTTGTGATCAAAGAGAAGACCGAAGCAATGGGCGGCGACCTGGGCGGCCTGGGACGCATCCATTTCATCGAGCTCATGGGCCTCCACCGGACACCCCTCGAGCAGCTCGGCATCGATCACGTTGCCCGAACCAACATCCTCCACAAGAGCTTTCAATCCAGCCAAATCGTTCATTGACGTCGCCGTTGAAGCAACACACGCATCACCATCATCCCTGGGCCAGAGCGGTGGTGAGGGCCGTGTCCACACTCAATGTGCGCGATCCGAGATGCACAGGCTGCGCTATCACGGCCTGCGCCAACTCCAGTTCAAAAGGAACAAAACCGCCCTCCGGACCCACCATCACCACGGCATCCCCTAGGGGGGTGTCGCGCAGAGCGAGAGAGGCCCCCATCTGCGCCATCCAGCAGGGCCGACCGGCACAGATGGTCTTCAGCTGGTCTTCGACAAAGGGTCGAAAGAGTCTGTGCTGATGCACCCGGGGAGCCACGGTGTCACTGGCGCGTTCCATCCCCGCCAACAACGCCTCATGTATCTTCTCGGGTGCGAGGGAGGGGGACTGCCAATAGCTCTTTTCCACTCGAGCGCTGTTGAGCAGATAAAGGTTCGCCACTCCGTATTCCGCCACGGTGCGGAACAATCGGCGTAGCACCTTGGGCCTCGGCAGGGACAGGACGATGTCGAACCGATGGCGGGGTGGCGGTGGCTGGTTGAGTTCAACGGCCAATACCACTGCATCATCATCCAGTGCGCAGACGCGGCCCTGCCCCAAATCGCCATTGAGCTCACCAACACGAATGGTGTCGCCCACCGCAGCCCGAAGCACCGAACGAATGTGATCCGCGCGCCGATCAACAAGACGAACATGCTGTTCATCCCGCCAATCAGAACGATTCAGCACAACGATGTTCATGGCTGGGGCACGCTTTTTGAAGCCACATGCAGGTCCTATTTAGGACGCCAGGCCAAGCAGAGGGTCAACCGAACCGAACCTGACGGTGGTTACACCAAGGCGACGGTTGGAATGAGCCAGAGGCTGCACAACACTGTTGCTATGCAACAACAAACCCCACGCTTCAACAACAACGAGCTAACGAAGCTTCTCAGCCAAAGACTGGATCTTTGGGATCAACAAGATGACGCCCAACGCGATGGAGCCTTCCATCGGGCATTATCCCTGGAACAGCAGATCCGTCAGCTGAGCGATGAGATCCGCACAGCCCTTGATCTTCAGCAGTGTTCAAACACCCCAGGGATCAAACCCTGTTCGCGACGCGCCTGAAACTCGTCGTCGGCAGCTCGCAGCGCTTCCGGATCATCTTGGAACCAACAGCAGTAAAGGAGGTTCATGATCCGATCGACATCGAGATGGCGATCAGCAACGTCCTGCCAGAGGCGTTGGCTTAATTCGGCATCAGCGAGCTGAAATTGGGCTTGCGCCAGGCGTCGGGCTGCATCGAAATGATGCTGCTGCAATTGCCGCGACGGTGAGTCGTATTGAAGCAACCGACCTTGGATTGTCTGAAGCAAACCCATGCCACAAACCAAACTGCATTCAATTTGAATCCGCAGCTGCCCATCGACAATGGGTTGTCATGCTGATTTTCATCAACAGCCCTAGGGTTGTCTCAGACGACTTGCTGCCATGTCCCCCGTGCGCCAGAGGCAACTCGCAGCAGCCCTGCTGATCCTGGGCGCCATCGCAGCAATCCTTCTCCCCTTCATCTCAGCGACGCTGCTCACCCTCGCCCTCGGCGGCATCGCCTTTTCAGCAGGGGTGAGTCAGTTGCTGAGCTTGGGACAAGACAATGCGCCCGGGAAGCTCTTCCGCGTGCTCTCGGCCCTCCTCTATATCGGAGGCGCAATTTTCATCTTGGTCGACCCGATCGAGGGAGAGATCAGCCTGACCCTGTTCGCGGGCGTGGTTGTGCTGTTTCAGGGAATCATGGAGCTCGCTGCGGGTGCAACTTCAAAGGGCCCGATGGCGGGACTGGTGCTCCTCGATGGTCTGCTCTCCGCGGGCATCGGCCTGCTGTTGGTGCTCGAGTGGCCCAGTGACAGCGTCTGGGCCCTGGGAACACTCTTTGGCATCACCCTGTTCTCCTCGGCCCTCAAACTTCTGCAACAGCCCAGCGGAGGTACCGCTTAGATCACAGTTTTTCGACTTGTTCTGACATGGAAGTTGCAAAGGCAAAAACAACTCACGATTCCTTCTGCACAACATTAAAAATCCAAGCTTTCTTCCAGGCTCCTCCACAACAACACCGCTCAAATTCACCTCCAACAGACATCCAATCCCAACAGGATCGTGTCTTGTAAAGCGGCATGATCAACGCCCGGATGCTCCTGCTGCAGGGCTGGAAGAATCTCGAGCAAGAGATTGTTGGCACGGCGAGATTGAACGCAGACCCCAACGCGATCCCCCACCGAACGGGCTAGATGGATTTGATCAATCACCAGCTGCAACCGGAAGACCTGCCGATTCAGGCTTTTGGCTTGGGCACCCCCCGTCAGGCTGCAGCCCAGCAGAAATGCCAACCACCAGCCCTGTGATCGGATCGGCATCACACAACCAGCAGGCAACCCCTTTCAACCTCCCATGCCACCTCCCCCGGGGGTGAGCATGCGGATGGCATCACCCGCCTGAAGCTCCAGCTGCACAGCTCCCGGCAGGGGATGCTCCACCCCGTCACGGTCCAGCCGCAGATTCTCGCCACAGGCACCACTGCCCCCACCGTTAAGACCGAACGGGGGCACCTGCCGCGATCCACTGATCAACGACACACTCATCGGCTCGAGGAAACGGATCGTGCGCTCCAACCCATCACCCCCGGGCCAACGGCCTTGGCCACCACTGCCTGATCGCACCGCGAAGGATTCCAACCGCACCGGATAACGGCTCTCCAGCACCTCGGGATCCGTCAGCCTCGAGTTGGTCATGTGCGACTGCAGGCCCACCGATCCGGCAAAGCCCTCACCAGCACCGCCACCACCAGCCACAGTTTCGTAGTACTGGCAGCGGCCATTTCCGAAGCTGACGTTGTTCATTGTTCCCTGGCCGGCCGCCTGGGCAGCGAAGGCGGCAAACAGCAAATTGCAGAGGGCCTGAGACACCTCCACATTGCCGGCCACCACAGCGGCAGGGGACCGCGGATTCAAGAGACAACCCGCCGGCACAACCAGATCGAGCGGTTCAAAACAGCCTTCATTCAGCGGGATGTCGTCGTCGAGGAGACAACGGATCACGTACAGCACAGCCGCCCGCGTCACCGCCAGAGGGGCATTGAAATTGCCGGGCCGTTGGGGCGATGTTCCGCTGAAATCCAAACGCAAGCGTTGGGGTTGCCGATCCAGGCTGACCTGCACCACCAAACAGGAGCCGTCATCCAACTCCAGCTGATGATGGGCATCCACCAGGCGCGAGAGCAGCCGCTGAACACTGCGGGCTGCGTCCTGCTGCAGCAGGGTCATCTGCCGTTGCACCAGGGTCTCCCCCTCCCGTTCCACGAGGGATTGCAGCGCCACAATCCCCGCTTGATTGGCGGCCACCTGCGCCTGCAGGTCGGCAAGCAGTTCCGGAGGATTGCGGGGGGGCGTCGCCATGCCGCTCCACACCGCTTCCAAATCGGCAGAGAGAACACGGCCCCGGCGCACGAACAGCTGATTGCGCAGCAGCAGGCCCTCATCGGCAATGGTGCGACTGAAGGACGGCATCGATCCTGGAGCGATGCCACCCACATCGGCGTGATGGCCACGGCTGGCCACAAAGAAGCTGGGCTGATCCCCATTGCAGAACACCGGCGAGATGGCAGTGATGTCGGGCAGGTGAGTGCCGCCATGGAAGGGGTCGTTGCTGAGCAGCGTGTCGCCCGGCTGCAGCGGTGCGACATCACCGGTCGCCACCTGGACCAGCAGGTCGCGCACGCTGTCGCCCATCGATCCGAGGTGCACCGGGATATGGGGGGCATTGGCCACCAAGGCACCCGTGGTATCGAACAACGCACAGGAGAAATCCAGGCGCTCGCGGATGTTCACGGAACGACTGCTCTGCCGCAGCTGTTCTCCCATCTGCTCAGCGATCGCCATGAAGCGATGGCGAAACAGTTCCGCCTGCAGCGGGTCGTGGGCACCAGCCTGTGCCTGCGCGGGCGCTCCGACCGCGGGTTGCCTCCGCTCCAGCAACAACGTGCCCCCCTCTACTACCCTTGCCTGCCAGCCCGGCTCCAGCACCGTGCAGCCAGTGGCTTCGGCGATCAGAGCCGGGCCAGCAATCCGCTGATTCAGCAGCAGGGCATTGCGGTCCAACAACGGGACCTGCGTCCAGCCGCTTGACTCCAGGTGCATCGACACCTGCGGGGATGTCTCCACCCCTGGCGTTGGTTCGGCCATCTCAGCTGCGGCTGTGGCATCGAACTGTTGGGGTGCTGTGACCTCAACATTTAGCTGTTCGACGATTAGGGCCTGATCAGCATCAATGCAGTAGCCGTAGCGTTGCTGATGGCTCGCCTGGAAGGCCGAGATCACGGCATCAACGCCTTGATCAGAGCACCAGGTGAGCAGCAGGGTCTGCTCGGCAGAGGGATAACGCAGGGCAAGGCTGACCCAAACTTCCGGCGCCTCAGCGTGGGTGTCAGTGCCATCCCCCTGGCGACGCAAGGACTCCTGCGCTTCACACGTCAGCCGCTCAACCTGATCCGGCAAAGCCGCCAGCAGATCGGGAGACAAGGCAACGCCGAGATGCAGCTGCCGCCGGCAGCGCTGGCGGGCCTGGCCCATGCCAAAAGCGGAGAGAACTCCTGCCATGGGATGCAACAGCACCGTGTTCAGCCCCAGTTCATCCGCCAGGCGACAGGCGTGCTGACCACCAGCCCCTCCGTAGGCCACCAACACCCCGCCGCGAATGTCCTCGCCGCGATGCAGCGACACCCGACGAATCGCAGCGGCCATGGTTTCCACAGCCAGTTGCAACGCCCCAGATGCCACCCGCTCCGGGGTCTGCCCCAGCGCTGCCGCTAGCTTGGCAAAGCGATGCCGCACCACCTCAACATCCGGTGGCAGATCTCTGGACGGGCCGAACACCGCCGGGAAGCGGTCCACCTGCAGACGCCCCAGCAGCAGGTTGGCGTCGGTGATGGTGAGCGGTCCGCCGGCGCGATAACAGGCCGGACCCGGTTGCGCTCCGGCTGAGCGGGGCCCCACCCGCAGCCGCTCCCCCTGCAGCTCAAGCACCGATCCGCCTCCGGCCGCCACAGTTTCAATCGGCAGGCGAGGGGCCAGCAACTGCAAGCCGGCGATCTCGGTCTGCTCCTTCACTTGACGCAAAGCCTGCGAATCGGCGGAAGCCACGCAGAACACATCTGTCGACGTACCCCCCATGTCGAAGCCCAACACCGGCACCCCTTCAAAGCCGGCCATCCGCGATGCGGCAATCGCTCCGACCATCCCTGCCGCGGGCCCCGAAAGGATGGTGTCTTTGGCCTGCAGCATGTATGGAGCCTGCAACGCTCCGCTGGAGGTCATCACCCGCAATGGCGTGGCGGCGCCCAACGCCCCTTGCACCTGCTGCAGGTAGCCATCCAGCACCGGATGTACGGCCCCCTCCACCAACGCCGTCTGCCCCCTCGGCACAAGGCGGGGCATCACGCTCACCTGGTGGGAGCAGACCACGGTGCGAAAGCCAAGCTCCCGCAGCAATGCGGCACAGCGCTGCTCATGGTCTGGGTTGCGCTGGGCATGCAACAACGCGACCACGGCGACGTCCAGGCCGGAACGGCGCAGCTCCTCGAGACGTCGCCGCAGCGCCTGGTCCAGCACCAGAGGCTCCACCTCCTCACCCCGGGCATCGAGCCGACCGGCCAGCTCCAGCACCTTTTGCGCCAGGAAGAGGCGCTGGGGCTGCTCAAGCGCGAACAGATCGTCACGATGTTGATCGCCGATCCACAGCTGATCCCTCAACCCGGCATTGGTGAGCAACAGCAGTGGCGCCCCCTTGCCCTCGAGCAGGGCATTGGTGGCCACGGTGGTGCCAAGGCGCACGTCCTCGACGTCCCCCAGCGCCATAGGGGAAGAAGCCGAAGCCAACATCGCTTCCATGGCCGACACCGCAGGATCTCCGGCACCGGCCTGCTCCGAGAGCACCTTGCGCACGTGCAGCCGTCCCTCTGGATCGCGACCGATCAGATCGGTGAAGGTGCCGCCGCGATCCACCCAGAAGCACCACCCCATCCCAGGCCTCGGCCAACGTCGCTCCAGCCTGCCGCGCAGGCCGATCAACAAACCGTATCGGTGCCCCCCCATTGGCGGCATGAGCTGGGAACGTTGAAAGGCCCGTGCCGCCCGAACGCTTGGACAAGCTCGCCACGGCCTGGGCGATCTTTCAGGGCTTACTGCTGGAAGCCGTTCCGTTTCTGCTGCTCGGCGTTGCCATCGCAGGGCTGGCCCGATGGGCCGTTCCACCGGGTGCCTGGATCGAACGGCTCCCCAAGAACCCTTTGCTGGCACCGATCATCGGGGCCCTGATGGGTTTTGCCCTCCCGGCCTGCGAATGCGGCAACGTTCCCGTCGCCCGCCGACTGCTGGCCAGCGGGGCACCGATGGGCACGGCCTTCGGCTTTCTGTTTGCAGCCCCAGTGCTGAATCCCATCGTCCTGGCCAGCACCTGGGCCGCGTTTCCTGATCAGCCCTGGCTGCTGGTGGCCCGGCCGTTGGGGGCCTTTCTGCTGGCGATCCTGCTGAGTCTGTTGCTGGTTCAACTGCCCGAGACGCAGCTCCTGGCAACAGCGCTTCTGGAGGAACGCCGCATGAGCCAGCCCCTTAGCAACCTGGGGCTGCTGCAGCGCAGCAGTGGTTTGATCGGCGGATCACCCAGCACTCCACGAACCGTGAGCGGCAGGCGCCTTAAAGCCTGGCAGGTGCTGGATCAGAGCTGCCGCGAATTTCTCGATCTGCTCGCTCTGCTGGTGTTGGGATGCGTGATTGCGGCCCTGGTGCAGACCTGGCTGCCGCGCAGTTGGCTGTTGGCCGTGGGGGGCGCGCCGACGGCATCGATCCTGGCCTTGATGCTGCTGGCCGTGGTGGTGTCGGTCTGCTCCAGCGTGGATGCCTTTCTTGCCCTGGGGTTTGCCGCTCAGATCACGCCAGGAGCCCTTCTGGCCTTCCTCTTGCTGGGTCCCGTTGTGGATCTCAAACTCGCGGGCCTGTTCACCGTGCTGATGCGGCCAAGGGCGATCCTGATCACGGCGGTCGGTGCCAGTCTTGGCGTGCTGCTGATCGGTCAGTGGATCAACCTGTGGCTGCTGTGAGGGACCGGTCGTGTTGAAGCGCGGAACCCTGCTGCTGCTCTGGGGCCTGACGCTGTTGTGGAGCTTCCACAGCGGTCGCCTCGATCTGCTGCTGCGGGGGGTCTTCCACGGCATGGTGGGGGTCACCGGCCTGGTCTTGCTGATGCTGGGCATGACCCTTCTGCTGAAAAGAGAGAAGCAAGACGAGCGCTGGCGCTGGCCCTGGCTGCTCAGCGGCGTGATGGCTGCGCTGGTGTTGATCCTTCCACCGAACCCCTCCTTCAGCGATCTGGCCAGCAACCGCCCCCAGGGCCTGCCCGATCCACCGGAGTTGGCCTTTGTGCTTCCCCCCGAACAACGCAGCCTCACGGAATGGGTGCGCTTGCTGCGCATCCAGCCCGACCCCGATCTTGTGGCGGATAATCCTGTCCGCATTAGCGGTTTTGTCTGGAGGCAGCCCCAGGGCCCACCGCTGATCGCCAGGCTCACGGTGCGGTGTTGCCTGGCCGACGCCACCCCCGCTGGTCTGGCGGTGGAGTGGCCGGAGTCGTTCACCCCCAAAACCAACCAGTGGTTGGCGATCGACGGAACGATGACCGTGCAAACCCGGAACGAACGGCGCATCCCTGTCGTCGTTCCGTCAAGCATCACACCAATTGCGAGGCCCGAACGCCCCCTCGAGCCATGACGCGGCGGCCCTTGCTGCTGATGCTCATGGCCTGCGCTGCGGTTCTGGCGCAGCAACAGCTGCTGTTGCGCCGGCCTCCCCGGCTGCTGCGCCTTGTTCCCCAACAGGTGCAAAGCGGCAGCGCAGCTCTGGATCTGCAATTCAGTCGCCCGATGGATCGGCCCCGGGTCAGCGAGGCCACCCGAATCACTCCGACCGTGCCCCATCAATGGCTGGGGGAGACAACAACGCTGCGGATGGTGATCGATGCGGATGTCGCGCTCTCGGCTCCGATCGAGCTATCGATCGCAGGGGACGACCAACGTGGTCTGCAGCTGGGGGAGCAGCAATGGTGGTGGGACCCGAGACCCTGGCTGATCGCGACGCGGCCTGTACAGGGAAGCGAGCAGATTCAACTGCAGACTCGATCGGGAGAGTGGGTGCCGATCAGTCGGGTCTGGCCTGGCATCACCAGCGTCGTCCCCCTCGGGAATGGCCGGGGTATTGCCCTGGTAGGACGCGATCAGAACGGCACCGAACAGGTGTGGTGGGACCAACTGACGCCCCGCAGCACCGCCAACAGCCTGGCGGCCTTGGGGCCACCAACGGTGAGCAGCACCGAACCCCTGTTGAAAGGGGAGGTGCTCTTCGCGCATCTCAGCAGCAATCTCAACGGTGATCTGCTGGTGCAGAGCGGTGGGTTCCAGGCGGGTAGCGATCAGGCCCTGCTGGTTCAGGCCGATGGCAAACGGCAGACCTTGGCCCTGAAACCCTCCGGGCCGATGCAGTTGCTGCCGGCTGGAGGGGGCGTGGTGATGCCCACCACCGACGGGCTGAGCCTCCGGCCCCTGAAAGCAACTGGGCAAAAGCCGCAGATGCTGCCAGGGAGCAGGGAGCTTGGGGCCTTCTGCGGTGCCTCAGGACGGGCCGTGCTGATTAGGCATTGGCCCGATTACAGACGCTCGATCGAACTGGTGGTTCCAGGGCAAGCGCCGAAGCAACTGCACCTCGGGGATCAGGCGGTGCTGGGGGTGGCCTGCGACAACCGCGGTGCACGGATCTGGGCTGTGCTGGGGCGCTGGGAACAGCAACGGGGCAATCACGAACTGGTGCTGATCAGCGAAGCAGGAGAGGTGACACAACGCAGGGCCCTCGAGCCATGGACGCTCAAGGCGGGCAGCCCCATCCAGTGGAACCCGGTGACGAACCAGCTGTTGATGACGCTGACGCGACCGAAGCAAACCCATGCACGTGCCGGTCTGATCCACGGCGACACTTTGAAGATCATCAAGGTGATCAACACACCCATCAGCGAAGCCCAGTGGCTGCGTGCAGGCTGAGACTTAAAAGATATACAAAAAAAGGAGGGCAGTGATGCCCTCCTGGTCAAACAAAGTTCAAGCGATTGTTGAAACCTAGAAGGCAAACGTCACACCGGTGCCGACATGGTGCTGCCAACCTTCACCCCAGCCTGGAGCATCCTCCCAGCTGTAGGTTTGCTGCCAATGAAGGAACAATGTTGCATCGCCAACGGGAACAGACAGTTCAATTTCACCAGCAAAGTCTGTACGCGGATCCAAGCCTGCGTAGCTTCCCGGCACATAGAAGCGAGGGCCAGCTTCAACCATCAGTGAGATTTCGTCACCACCAAACTTGAATCCCAAACCAACACGTGGGTCGGTGTAGTTACCCACATACATGCCATCAGACTCCCAACCCTGGCGGTGATCGAGAGACAAATAAACACCGTTTACAAGATCTTCAATACCATCACCAAGGCCGAAGTTCACGTCCCCATCACCAAGAGCCCAGGTCACATTGGCTCCTAGCTCATTCTTAAGGCCCTGAATGTCTTCACCTTGATCTTTGGTGACGTAATAAGGATTCCAGGAGAGTTCGAAACTTAAGCGGTCGTTAGGCGCATATCGGGCCTGCAGAAAGCCCTTGATGTCCGTGCGTTTGAAGTCGGTGTCATGTTCGTGGACGTGATCGTCATGACCATGGTCATCGTGATCGTCATGATCATCGTGGTCTTCATGATCATCGTGGTCGTCATGATGGTCGTGATCATGGTCATCGTGATCTTCTTCATGATCGTCGTGGTCATCATGATCGTCGTGGTCATCATGATCGTCGTGGTCGTCATGATCATCGTGGACATGCACTTTTCCATAAAAGTGCTCAGCTTCTCCCCAAACAAGTGCGGGGCCTATAGCGGCCTCAATGACGAAAGAACCGCCATTTTCAAGGCCCCACTCAAAAACACCACCAAACATGCCATCGATGGCGTAATGCTTGGGTTCGCCATCGAGGTTTACATCAAATCCACCATGCCCTTCGATGGTGATGATGGGAGTGAAGTCAAATTCTCCAGCTTCAATATTCTCTCCCCCACCACCATGGGAGCCATGGGCTTGAGCAGGCGAAATGGAGGCGAAAGGGCTCAATAGAAGAGCCAGTAGAACGAGACGTGAACGGAACATGAGACGAGACAGAAGAGATTTAGACGCTGGAGTAGGAGTTACTTCACCTGATCGATGACCACTGGGAGTTCAATGAATTGGCTCCAGCTTGGTCGCAGGAGCCGCCCTGACCGTTGACGATCGTGCAGACATTGAGCGTCGCCGTCGAAACAGCGTTACGACCCGCAGCAACCCCTTCGCCGTAAAGCGGTGTAGTCGCAATCGGCAACCCCGTGTTCTTGCTGATGCGCTTCAGGGTTTTGTTCGGAGTTGCTGAAGGAGAAAAGATGGTTTTGGCACCAGAAGATTGCACCTCAAGGGTGATCTTGCGGAGACTGGAGGGCCGCAAAACGCCACCGGTGGTGTGGCTGTCCAACATCGAAATCTCAACAAGTCCGAAGCGATCCGCAAGATGGCTGTAGGTCTTGTGATCGGTCACCAAGACCCGCTGCTGCGCTGGCAGAGAATTGAACTGCTTTGCTTCCCAGCTCTGGAGCGCGTTGAAAACAGCGACTGCACGAGCTGTGCGCTGCTGCAAGGCCGCACGCTCAGTGGCCGGCAGAACAGGTGACAAAGAACGGGACACGACTCGAACCATCGCAGCTGAAGTGGCTGGATCGTGCCAAACATGCGGGTCGCTACCGCGATAGGACGGCAAAGCGACTTCACCAACAGCCACAACCGTTCCCGGTGTCTTGAGCTTTTTGGCGGAAGGCGTCAGACCGAAACCGATGTGGAGAATCAGATCGCTCTTGGCGATCTGGCTGCGGTCACTGGGCTTCAACCGATAGGAATGGGGATCGCCTCCAGGGGGAATCAGACACGTCACCGAGGCGGAACCGGCAGCGAGGGTCTTGGTGATGTCGCAAAGCGTGCCATCGACAGCAACCACAACAGGTTGAGCCGCATGGGCCGGAACGACGAAAGCGCCAATGGCCAGAGCAACACTGACCCCCGCCGATCGAGCCAAAACAGGACGCATGGTCGACATAGTGAGAATGATTATCATTTTGCCAAGCACGTGATCCGTCGCCAGCATGGGGTGTGCAAAACAACAAGAGGTCCAAGTCAGGCCACCAAGGAGTTGATGAGCAATTCATCGTGTGTGCTGAGCACAACCGAGCTGTGCTTCAGCTACGGGAGCAGCAAAACCGTTGACAGTGTCAACCTGCAGCTCCAGGCGGGAACGCTGAATGCACTGGTTGGCCCCAATGGCGCCGGCAAGTCAACGCTGTTGCACCTCTTGGAAGGGCGGCTGAAGCCGAGTCAAGGAACGGTCAGCTCCAGCAAGCCCATCGGTCTGATGCCCCAGAGGGCAGCGATTGATTGGTCGTTTCCAATCACAGCCCAGGAGATGGTGAGATTGGGGACGCCCAACAAGGGCACTACAACTTCAGCGAACCACTGCGATCAACTGTTGGAACGCGTTGGCATGGCATCCATGGGGGCCCGGCGCCTCAGCGAACTGTCCGGCGGTCAGCAACAAAGAATCCTGTTGGCGAGAGCTTTGATGCAGCAGACCGACATCCTGCTGCTGGATGAACCCTGCAGCGCCATTGATCCGCCGACACGGGAACACCTGCTCAAGGTGATGCGGGAACAGGCTGATGTAGGCCAGACGCTTCTGGTGAGCAGCCACGACTGGGGCAGCGCCCTGGACAGCTACGACCAAGTTGTTGTGATGGATGGCCAGATCCTTGCCAATGGATCACCCAACACGGTTCGCGAAAAACTGAGTGACTTGACCTGCATGATGGGGAGTTCTTGCTGTGGCTGAGACCGACACCTGGTGGCTTCTGCCACTAACGATCTCCTTGTTGATTGGAGCGATTTGTCCAGCCACGGGTGCTCTGCTGATTACCCAACGCCGAGTGCTGTTGGCAAATTTGATGGCCCATTCCGTTCTACCGGGCCTGGTCATCGCCCTCGCCATCGGTATTGACCCAAGCATTGGTGGCCTGATTAGTGGGCTGCTTGGTGCCCTATTGGCTGAACGCTTGAACCGACGTTTTAAAGGCAGAGAAGAAGGTGCCATGAACACGGTTCTAGCTGGATTCACGGCATTGGGTGTGCTGCTGGTGCCCCTACTGGAAGCCCGTGTTGACCTGGAAACGATTCTGTTTGGTGATCTGCTGGCCGCCAACACAGCCGATCTGGTGCGTACAGCAATCTCAGCCAGCGCCCTGTTGGCCATGGTGGCTTGGGGTTACCGAGACTTGGTGTTCGTCGGCATCGACCCCGAGGGTGCGGCAGTCGCCAAACGACCGGTGATCTTGATCCGGCTGATCTGCAGCCTGATCACAGCCCTGGTGGTGATCAGCGCGATCACCGCTGTGGGAGTGATACTTGTGATTGGCCTTCTTTGTGCGCCTGTTCTGATGCACGTCGAACGGAGCCGAAGCCTGAAGGAACTCATCCTGAGAAGCGCGAGCACGGGGTTGTTGCTGTGTGGCGGCGGAATGATGCTGGCCATTGCTGTTGACCTACCGCCAGGGCCACTCATTGGAACACTGTGCCTGGCACTTCTGTTCACCTACAAAGCCAACACCGCAGAACAAAATTGATTGAATTTTGGGCTTTATGAATTTTGCTTCAACAACATACGATCAAGTCGGAGCCTAATTCTCCGCATCATTGTTGACTCTTGCTCCAAACAGTAGGTGCACTGAAAAGCAAGGAACAAGACCGTCAATGTTGATGCCATTCCAATACCGAACAGCGTGATCAAGGTTGCATCACTCATTGCTCAATTCACCCACCTACTGAACAACAGCGAACCAACCGCCAGCCAGGGCCGCAATCAAGCCACAGGCGAGTGCTTGGAGAACGAATTGCCCTGAATCTTTCTTTTCCCAACGATCAATGGCCTTCGATGCCGTGACAAAGGGCTCTTTATTCCTCATCAACTTATCGATATACAGCTCGATGAACTGATCATCAAGATCAAGCCTACGCAGCTTGGAACGGATCTGATTTACTTCAAACTGATTCATCATTCAATACAAACAAATTTTTTCGATTACGAACAACCTGAAGAGGAGAATCGGACAAATCACTGTAGAAAACATTGAACGCATGGGAATGCAGCCATTTAAACAGCGTATTTATAAGACTTTAGCGAGCCTGCCGTACCAGTGCGATTCGCCCTAAAAATCAGAATCACTGAAAGCAGTGTTATCAAGCAAAGCGTGTTCAATCAGGCCCCATAGAGAAACAAAATGGTTGGGAGCTGGACAAGATCATCCCAATTTTGGACGAGTCACTATGAATAAAAGCAGTGAGATAGCATTACTCTGAGGTATTGACAATTATTTCTACACGACGATTGCGCTGTCTGCCTGCAGGATTATCTTCCCCCTTATCAGTTTCATTCGGCTCTATAGGCTTGGTTTCTCCAAACCCACTAACAACAAAGTCAATATAAGTCAATCCACCATTATCAACGAGCCATTTACGAACAGATTCGGCTCTTGCTTCAGAAAGAGATTGATTATACGCATCAGACCCCTTGGAATCTGTATGCCCTTCTATACGAACATCACCACGAGCCATTTCAGTAATTTGCTTTGAAGCAATTCGAAGCGATGGAAAAGCAGAGGGCTTAAGACTTGACTTGTCGAAATCGAAAAGGATATCGGATGAGATCTCGATTAGCAGTTCGCCTTGCGACTTGGTCGATGTATACAGATCAATGATCGGGTAATCAAGATCCTGAACATGAAACTCAAGTGCTTTAATTGATTGACTCTTTTCCTTATTACTTGGATCATAATCTAGCTCTCTTTCAATCTTCATACCCTGAACAGGATCCAGGCGTGTAGTAGCAACAACATTGTTGGATCCAGCAAAAAGTTTATTAGCACTCAAGCATGAAATACAAGCAACCACTAGAAGAGGTAGCGGCTTGATCATGCCATACCAAAGGGGAATATGTTTTTTCATGAATCTACTCCGATATAGGGATATCTTCCATTGGAGCCACTCCGGGTATGTAAATAGAAACTTTTTTAACATCAAGTGGAGGAGCCGGGAATTTTGCCCAGAGATTTATACTAGATCCAGGTTCAATCGACAGCGGTGTTATAGATGTACTCACCACAGGCTTCTTATCTGCTCTAACCACCAAGTGTTTTCTTTGGTTCGCACTATCAATAATGTATATTCCATCACCCCAGTTACCTGCGGCCAATTGATACTTACAATACCATCCAGAGCGACACTGAACTAACTCCTGGGTGACAGAAGATTGATTTGACATCCTCCAGTAAACATTCAATGTGCCTCCGCTTGCTCGCTTAACATCAAGAAGGGATACTTCAATACCCTCAAGCCGGTAAGGCTCTGTCGCAAGGACAGATCCTTGGCTACCTGGATTATCCATTTCAACAATATTATTCAGATTAATTTTCTTTGTGTCGACAGATTTCGCCTCAGCCACTTCCTGCCTATTCACTTGACTCGCCTGCTCGGTGACAACATTCTTTTCGTTACAGCCCATCAACAAAATAGCTATCAAGAGATTAGAAATAAATAGATCCGGACGGCAATTGAAGAGATTCATCTAATTCAAAAACAGTATTGACCATTTCCTAATTTTATAAATCGACTGACTAATTAGCACGATTTATTACGTTTTTTTAAGCAGCGGCCATGTCAAAAAAGCTTGGGTTGTCCACTTCTCTTAGTCAGCTTGGCCAGCTTAATTCATTAATTAGACAACCTCGCCGGCCGTCAAACAGCCAAGATGGCGATCTTCGTTTGTATGTATTACAATATGAATAGAGCTTCTCAAGGCTAAGCTTTTTTAATGAAGCCGCTAATCAGACTCGTTGTTATTGTCGTATTTTTGCTGGCAATGCCAGCAATGGCTCAACATATTATCTGTGGAAACGACTTGATAAACGTAAACGGCAATTGGATTGGCGCCAATCGGGATTCAAAGCAATGCCCTAAAGAAAAAATTAGTAGGGATAAAAGTCAAGCAGAAGAAAGAGATGATGATGACATTGATAGATCACAATGCGAGGTATACAATACAGGATATATTTCCACAATGCTTAGATACGAGCGTTCAATTGCGTGTGCAGCTGCATTCATGCTTGTGCGATCAAATATTGACGCTGAAGAACGCGGATTGTACTGGAAACCTGATCGTAATCGCTTCAGGCAATGCTTAGGAGCCAATGGATTTAGCCCAGAAGAAAGGGAGAATATTATTAAATGGCAGCCTCCCGCATCAGGAAATTCTCCAGCCATAGCGGCTCAATACATGACAAAAAGTTCGAATGCACGTATAAAACTTATGGAGGATTGCCAAGCATATGGAGTGAAGTCTGGTTCCTACATTCCACCATGGAAGACTCAAGAAGCTAAGCCTCGGAAAACCATGATTCGGGCTATACCTGCACAACAATGAATTACTTTAAGAGGGCTCATGGCCGCAATCCACTAGAGATTGAATTCATGAACTCAATTCCATGTAGCTGGAGAACAAATATCTTCGTGAAGATAAAGGTACGTCATCGCTTAAGTCCTCTTAGCAAGCCATAGGAACATTGCGTTGCACCAAGGCATTTCATGGGTTTGACCATACCCTGACTCAACTAATATTTTTCAGAAAACCAGGGTGATACTTCTTTCTGCGAGAGACCAAATTCAAGTTCTTGTCAATCTAGCTCGAACTATTCTTCAGATCCCAGTTTTGCAAAGGCATTCCGACGGATCTGTCGATACCGATCGGGAACATGTACACCCCACAATCCCTCCCAATAGAAAAAAATCACACCGTGACCTCGATCACGAGCCAGGCGTACTTTTTGCTCCAGAACGGCCATAGATGTCGTGCGTTTGCCAAATCCCGCCAACACACCGATCTGAGAACGAATACCCCAGCTGCGAGCTTTGCGTAGGGCGGGTTGATCCAAGTCTTTCGCGAACCCCTGCACGGAATAGGCGTAGTTCTGCACAACCAACTCTTCGATCAGCCCCCCCAAGGCCCAGAGCTCCCAGTCCTGAAGCCAGAGGTTGTAGGCCTGACGAAAGGGCCCTGGAGACAGACTGATCCGTGTGGAGAGTCGCTCCTGCTTGAGACGTTGCCGCAACTCACGCAGAAGAGACGTGAGTTGATTGCGGCGCCATTTCATCCACTGTCGATTGCTGTGATCCCGTGGGGGTGCCATGCCCGTCTCTTGCTTAAAAAGCGCCACGGTGTATGAGTCGTAGCCGAACTGAACCGGCCAGGCGAAGTGGTCGTCCAGTTGCAGACCATCCATCGGACAGCGCTTCAAGGTCTCCACCACCAACCCGATGAAGCGGGCACGAACCTCCGGATGGGCAGGGTTGAGCCAGGCCATCCGATGGTTTCCGTGCATGGTCATCCATCGTTGGCCATTGGCTTTGGCCAAAACCCAGCTGGGGTTCTTCCGCACAACGGACGAATCGGCAGGCTCCATCAGGCCGTACTCAAACCAGGGCATCACCTTGATGCCACGGCGTCGACCTTCAGCGGCCAGGGTGCAGATGGGATCAAGCCCGAGACCTGCCTTCTTCAGCGGTGGCTCAACTGGCGCGAAACGGCTGCGATGAAACGTGGTGCCGCGACTCCAGACATTGGGCACCACACGATTGAAACCTGCCTCCTGCAGCTGCTGCATCGCAACGCTGATGCGCTTGCGGTCGTAATAGAGCTTGCTCGGGCTGTTGGTCAGCCACACGCCCATGGTTCTCCGGTTCCTCAGCAGCCGGTCCAATCGGGACTCGGCCATCAGAGGAGCCGGAAGCGCTGCCATCAGGCTGGCCAGAGCAACGACAGCCAATGGCCTCAACCGCTGATCCACCTCTGTTGGAGCACTGAGGCTCAAGGGTGGCTCAAATCAGCAGCGAATCTGCAGCTGCAAGCCGCTCGTTGAACAGTCCATCCCACAGGAGCAAAGATCAGCGGAACATCGAGCTCACGGAGCTCTCTTCGTGGATGCGCCAGATGGCTTCCCCCAGCATGTTGGCCACGGAGAGCACCTTCAGCTGGGGGAAGACCCGGTCTTGAGGGATCGGAATGCTGTTGGTGACCACCACCTGCTCAAAGAGGCCCTCAACGGAAAGGCGCTCGCTGGCGGGGGGTGAGAACACCGCGTGGGTGGCGCAGGCCAGAACCCGTTGGGCCCCTTGCTCCCGCAACAAGCGTGCACCCGCACAAATCGTGCCGCCGGTATCGATCATGTCGTCGATCAAGATCGCCGTCCGGCCTGCCACATCACCTATCACCGTCAGGCTTTCGGCCATGTTGTGACCGGTGCGGCGCTTGTCGATGATCGCCAGGGGAGCATCGTTCATCTGCTTCGCGAAGGCACGGGCACGCGCCACACCTCCCACATCCGGGGACACCACGACAACATCCCCGAGATCCTGGGTGGAGAGGTAGTCCACCAGCACGGGCGATCCGTAGATGTGATCGCAGGGAATATCGAAGTAGCCCTGAATCTGGGCGGAATGCAGGTCCATCGCCAGCACACGGTCAACACCGGACTGCACCAGCAGGTTGGCCGTGAGCTTGGCAGTGATCGATTCACGACCGGCGGTCTTGCGATCCGCCCTGGCATAGCCGTAATAGGGGACGACAGCGGTGATCTGCCGGGCTGAAGCCCGTCTGCAGGCGTCCACCATGATCAGCAGTTCCATGAGGTGATCGTTTACCGGCGCGCAGGTGGGCTGGATCAAGAACACATCGCAGCCGCGGATCGACTCCTGGATCTGCACGTAGAGCTCACCGTCGGCAAAACGCTTGCAGACGCGGGGGCCATCAGGCACGCCCAGATAGCCGGAGATCTCCTTGGCCAGAGCAGGGTTCGACGTGCCACTGAACAGACGTAGACGCCGACTGTCAGGGGCCATCTGCTCCTGTTCGGCACGGGCTGCTGTCAGGAAACTGGTCACGGCGCCCGCGGAACGAATTCTGCTGTAATCCGATGGTAGAGGTGAGCAGTGCCCCCATGTCCACAGGTTTCCCACTGCTGGTGGGTGCGGGCCCGCTTCCTGAGCTCAAAATGCGCCAGGCCTGCGAAGCCTTGGCCCGGGCCTGCCAGTGCCCTTTGACCACGGTGGCCAGTGGTGCATCACCCGCAGCAGTCCTGCGAAACAACCCCGCGGCGACAGGACTGGTGCGCCTGAGCGGTGATGCAGCGCGGTCGACGCCGCAGGGTGATGCAAGCTGGCTGCAGGCCCTGGCCGACTGGCGTCAGACGGTTCTGCTGCTGACCACAGCCGACAGTGATGGTGAGATCCCTGGCACGGCCGCGGCCTATGCGGCACTCTGCCGCGAACTCCACGTGCCAATGCTCGGTCTGGTGCAGCTCCAGGGCCCATGGAATGGCGCAGCACGCCGAAGGGATGGCCTCAGCTGGGTGGGGTGGATTCCGGATCAAGACCATCCTGATCAGGCTGAATGCCTCGAAGCCCTGGCCCGGAGACTGCAGCTCCGTAACCCCGGTTAAGGCTGAGGCCAAAGGGGACGGCTCGCACCGGGTTTGATTTGGCGCAGGGTCTGCTCACCGGCCCGCTTAGCCAGCGGCAGGCGGCTGATCACCGCGGGTTCAGGGCTGGCAATGATTGCCGCGGCCAAACTCAACTGTTCCGAACGGCTGAGATTGGTCTCCACGTCGGCGTCCAGTTGGTCCACCAGATCGGGAATCATGCCAATGCCACCGGGGGCCTTGACCTGTTCGATCAAGGCCTCTACCAGCATGTTCTGACGCTCGCGACGCTGCAAGACAGCCTTGGGGTCTGGCAGGTAGCGCACAAGCTGTTCGGCCTGGACTCCGTTCAGGCTCTGCCGCCCGGCCTGAAGGTTGACGCTGTAGCCCTGCGACTTGTCCTTGCGTTGATAGGACTGCCCAAGCACCACTTCCACGTCACCCAGCCCACTTACCAGGCGGCGTAGGGCAGCACGGGGCATCACCACATAACGATTGGGATCGCCCTCCTCAAGGCCAACAATGTCGCGGATGGCATCGCTAAGAAGACCAACGCCGCCCCTTCGCCACAACTGGGCCAGGCTGCCGGGATCCTTCTCGCCGGGAAGCTGAACACCGAGCTCTGTTGGAATCTGAAGCATCTGCAGCGGCTCCTGGAAAGCGATGCGAAGCATCAGGAGGGCATCGGCATTGGCAGGACCCTTGGGCGCTGCCTGATTGAAGGCTGCGCCCAACCGATCCGCATCGAGACCAATCACCAACACCGTGACGGGGGCCTTGGGAAAAGGAGCCAGAGTTTCGGGTTGCTCCGCACTCAGAGAAGCGCCCCGGGCAACGCGATCGGGTTCAGGCCAGAGTGTCGCCAGCAACCACCCGGTGACACCAAGCCCCAGCAAGGCGGAACCGACACGCAGCACGCCACGAAATCGGGGTGGCGACAACCAGTTCATTTCGCTGGAACAACCGCAATGGCGCTTAGTTTCGCCCAGATCTCCAGTTCTTAGCCTGGGCCCCGTGAAGCCGTCATCGATGTCCCTCCGCCACGACTACCGCAGCCGACCACCCAAGCAGGTTCGCGTGGTGGTCTTCGGGGCAACGGGGTACATCGGACGCTTTGTGGTGAAGGAGCTCGTGGAGCGGGGCTACCAGGTGATCGCCTTTGCCCGTGACCGCAGTGGCATCGGAGGCCGCAAGAGCAAGGACGAAGTCATCGCCGATTTTCCTGGGGCAGAGGTGCGCTTCGGGGATGTCACCGATCCAGCCTCGATCGCGGCCGAGGCCTTCGATCAACCGACGGATGTGGTGGTTAGTTGTTTGGCGTCTCGCACTGGCGGCCGCAAGGATTCCTGGGCCATTGACCATGCAGCGACCCTCAACACCTACGAGCAGGGACGAACCGCCGGGGTGGCCCATTACGTGCTGCTCTCGGCCATCTGCGTGCAGAAGCCGCTGCTGGAATTTCAGAAAGCCAAGCTGGCCTTCGAAGCCGTATTGCAGGCAGACGAGGAGATGACCCACTCCATCGTTCGCCCGACAGCCTTCTTCAAAAGCCTGGGCGGCCAGGTGGAAAGCTGCCGCAAGGGCGGCCCCTACGTGATGTTCGGGGGCGGAACCCTGGCCAGCTGCAAGCCGATCAGCGAAGCCGATCTAGCCCGGTTCATGGCGGACTGCATCCATGACGAGGCCAAACGAAACCAGGTGCTGCCGATCGGTGGGCCTGGTCCGGCACTTAGCGCCCGAGAGCAAGGAGAGATGCTCTTCCGCGCTCTGAACAAACCCCAGCGAATGCTCTCCGTCCCCATTGCCCTGATGGATGCTCCGATCGCCCTTCTGGACGCTCTGGCTCGGCTCTTCCCAGGCATCAACGACACGGCGGAATTTGGTCGCATCGGGCGCTACTACGCCAGTGAATCGATGCTCGTCTGGGACGAGCAGAAGCAGCGCTACGACGCGGATGCCACACCGTCCTACGGAACCGACACGCTGGAGCAGTTTTTCGAGCGCGTGGCACTGGACGGCATGGCCGGGCAGGACCTGGGGGATGCGGCCCTGTTCTGAGGTGGCCATCCTTGGGAGACCAAGGGGCTCCCATGGATCAGTCCACTCTTGAACCGGCCAAGGTTGGACGGGGGCGCAGCACCGGGGTGTTGCTTCATCCCACCGCCCTGCCGGGCAGCCCCGTTGTTGGCAGCTTCGGAGAGCCCTGCCGCCGTTGGCTCAACCTGCTGGCCTCCCATGGCATCGGGGTCTGGCAGATGCTGCCACTGGCCCCGCCGGATCCCACAGGCTCGCCCTATAGCTCCCCGTCGTGTAATGCCTTGAACCCTTGGTTTCTGGATGGCCGGGACCTGGCCAAGGAGGGGTTCATCCGGGATGACGCCATCCAGATGGCTCCAGGTGCTGAGGCCCCGCTGGAGGGAGACGAGCGGGTGGATTTCAGCCTGGCCCAACGACGGGCCGATGCCCTTGGGGACGCACTGCTCAAGGCCTGGCCTGAACAGGAAAAGTCGCGACACAACGACTTCGACACTTGGACGCAGCAGCAGCTCACCTGGCTCGACGACCATACCCATTTCCGAGTCCTGCATGATCAACACGGCACAGCTTGGTGGGACTGGCCCCTCCCCCTTGCACGGCATGACAAAAAAGCGCTGCAGGCCTGGGCGGAGCAAAACCATGGCGCACTCCTGCGGGAAAAGCTGATCCAGTGGCATCTCGACCGGCAGTGGCAGGCCATCCGCCGTCAGGCCGCAGACCTGGGCATCCAGCTGTTTGGTGATCTGCCCTTTTACGTCAGCAGCGACAGCGCCGATGTCTGGAGCAACCGTTCGTTGTTCACGGTCAAAGAAAACGGCGAACTCACCACCCAGAGTGGTGTACCGCCCGATTACTTCTCGGAAACGGGTCAGCTGTGGGGCTCACCGGTTTACTGCTGGGGACAACATCGGATCACGCGGTTCCGCTGGTGGCGCCGGCGGATCGCTCGCCAGCGGGAGTTTGTGGATCTGCTCCGCCTCGACCACTTCCGGGCCCTTGCCGCCTTCTGGGCCGTCCCCGGTGGCGACAGCACCGCTGAACACGGGCAGTGGCAGTCCTCCCCAGGTCAAGCCCTGCTGCACCATCTGCGCCGGGATGCTGGGGGGGCACTCCCCTTAATTGCCGAGGATCTCGGCGTGATCACACCGGATGTGGAGGCACTCCGCGATGCATTCCGGCTGCCGGGCATGAAGGTGCTGCAGTTCGCGTTCGATGGTCAAAGCGACAACCCTTATCTGCCGGAAAACACCGATGGGCATCGCTGGGTCATCTACACCGGTACTCACGACAACCCAACAACCCTGGGTTGGTGGAATGGCCTGGATGCCGATAGCAAGGCCCGCATCGCCACACGGGTGAATGGTGAGATCACAGCTCCGGCGTGGCATCTGCTCGACATGGCCTTTGCCACGACCGCAGGACTGGTGGTCGCACCACTGCAGGACCTCATGCACCTGGATGATCGGGCCAGATTCAACACACCTGGCACCAGTGAAGGCAACTGGAGTTGGCGACTTCGCAGCTTTGATGAGGCTCTGGTGAATGCCCTTGGTGGCTACGGATCGAGGGGAGCCGTCTGGGGACGGTCGCTCTCGGGAGCAGGCAGCTTGTTGACGCGGTAGATCCCCGGCCGTTGCTGATCCATAGGCAAAGGTTCACCGTTCCAGAGCACCTGGTCCTCAGCGCCAGCTGGAGGATCCAGGCGGACCTCAATCGGGGCTTGCAACTGGAGCGTCAACGAGCCGGCACTCGCGGTGAATTGAACCCTGTCGCCACCACCGCTAGAGAGCTGCAGCTCTCTGGGCTCGGCAACAACGACCTCGAGAACCCCCTGAGACTGCGTCAGTGCACCACTCACAAGCTCAAGCCACTGCTGAGGTGTGCGTTGCTGAACCTGTTCCAGGGGACGTAGGGCGGCGATGCGGTCGTCTGAGCCCGCCGTGTTCGGGCGACGGTTGATCGCCTCGACATCGGCGCGAACAGGCTCGAGGCTCAGGCTGTTGCGCAGTGCCAGGTCCTGCTGTTGGCGGTTGATCCCCAGAAGACTGAGGGCGATCACAACCCCGTACACCATGGTGCCCTGCCAGGTGGTGAACACATCGATGTTGCCGAGGGTGAATCGACGCAGGCCCGCCTTGGCAGGTCCGCGGTGAAACAACACCGGCTGGGGAAGCAAAGGATCAAGGCATCCACTGGGAAGAGCCAGTCGGCTCTCGATCTGGGGGAGCATCGAGGCGAGATAAGCCCGCTCGGGCAAGCGATCACGCCAGCCCCGCTCCAGCGCTTCGATCACAGGTGTTGTGATTCGGGTCTCATTGGCCAGGTCGCGAAGCGAGAGGCCAAGCTCCTCTCGGCGCCGCCGTAGCAGCAGCCCCAGATCCTGACGCTGCTGCTTCTGCATCTCAGCAGACCCTGCATCAGGGCTGGCGCCACTGAGGGAACGTCGCCACCAGAGTCCTGGACGCTTCAGTCGCATGGGCTGTTGGGCAGATCCAAAGGGGCAGCCCGTTCGAGCATGGGCATCCATTCTCCCTCGCTCAACCAGATCCAGCACCCCTCTGCCAAATCCCCGAGCGGCAGCCCCGCAATCGCCGTGCGCTGGAGGTCCAGCACCGGATGACCGAGGGCCTCCGCCATCCGGCGAATCTGACGGTTGCGACCTTCCCGCAGCTCAATCTCCAGCAGCGAGCGATCGCCCCAATCCCGCAGCCGGCGCACCTGGGCGGGGCGGGTCAAGCGCCCATCAAGCGGAAGACCCTTACGCCAGCGGTCGAGGACCGGCTCAGATGGCACACCCTCCACCCACACCCGGTATGTCTTGGCGTGGCTGTAACGCGGGTGGGTGAGTTTCAACGTGAGCTCCCCCAAATCGGTGAGCAGCAAAGCGCCATGACTGTCGGCATCCAGACGGCCAACGGGGTGAAGACCAGCCCGATGCTCCGGGGGCAGCAGGTCAAGCACCGTGCGGCGACCCTGCGGGTCATCGCAGCTGCAGATCACGCCCACCGGCTTGTTCAGTAACAGCACCCGCGCCGCGCCACGGGATGGCAACGGCTGGCCATCCACCCGAATCGTCTGCTGCTGCGGGTCGGCCTGATCGCCAACACGGGCGACCTGGCCATCCACCGTCACACGGCCGGCCTGCAGCCATTCCTCAGCCCGGCGTCTGGAGCAGAGACCAGCCGCGGCGATGAGCTTCTGGAGGCGCTGACGCGTCATCCAACCAGCTCCCGGGGGAGCAGGAGATCCATGCAGGCGCCGCCGGCGGGATGGTTACGGGCTTCAATGCGACCGCCATGGTTGACGGCGATCTGCTGAACGATGGCCAGTCCCAGGCCGCTGCCGCTGCGACTGGAACGTGAACGGGAAGGATCCCCCCGATAGAAGCGTTGAAACATGCGGCTGAGATCGGACTCACTCAACCCGACGCCATGGTCACGAATGCTGAGCAACCACCAACCGCCGCTCTGGCGCACCATCACATCGACAGTGCTCTGATCCGGGGAGTAGCGCAGGGCGTTGTCGAGAAGATTGAGCACCGCGCGATGCAGACGGCGTTGGTCCCCGAACAAGGGCCCGGATTCTGAGCGATCCAGCTGCAGCGTCACCCGCCGTTCCTCCGCGATCGGGCGAATGGTGCCCCAGGCGCTGTCAACCAGATCCTCAAGGGAGAGGGGCACATGGTTGCTGTCGTCCTGGGGCAGGCTGTTTTCCAACCGCGACAGCTCCAGCAGATCCTCCACCAGCAGCTGAAGACGCCGCAGTTCCTTCTGCAACCGATGCACCAGAGCCGTGTCCTCTGCATTCACGGCCAGTTCCAGGCGATCGCTCACCAGCATCAGGGCGGTGAGGGGGGTCTTGAGCTCATGGGCCACATCACTCACCCAGCGTTCCTGCTGCTGTTGCTGGGCCTCAAGGGACTGGCGGCTCTGGATCAGCACCAGCAAGCATTCATCACTGCCCGGCAGAACAACGGCCTCAATCGGGTCCCCCTGTTGATCCCATTCGCAACGCTGGGGACGTTGCTGATGGCGACTGCTGAAGATCACTTCCTCCAAAGCGGGAATGTCGAAGACATCCCTGAGCTTCATGCCGCGAACCAGGCGGTTGGAGGAAATGTGCAGAAGGCGTTCTGCCCTTGCATTGATGTAGGCGATGGAATGATCTGGAGCCAGGATCATCCAGCCCTGGGTGGCCGCATCAATCCAGGCCAGAAGCTGAGGAGCATTCAAGGAAAAGGAGCGTTCCTCGTCTGCTCGCCGGGCCGCAAGGACACGGCTTCGACGCTGCAGCAAAAGCATGATCCCGATACCAGCCGCAAAGCCGAGTGCAGCGGAGATCAACACATCGCCCTCAGCCGAAGCGGTAACCGAAGCCGCGGACCGTGCGGATCAACTGAGGCGATGAGGGCTCGTCCTCAACCTTTTCCCGCAGCCAACGGATGTGAACATCCACTGTTTTGGTGTCACCGATGAAGTCGACACCCCAGATTTTCTCCAAGAGCTGATCGCGACTCCAGACGCGTTTGGGGTTCTGAATAAACAGCTCCAGGATTTTGTATTCCTTGGGGGAAAGGGTCAGATCCGTGCCATCCCGTGTGACCCGACATTCATTGGGAAAGAGGCAAAGGTTGGCGTAGCTATGGGATTGAGGTTCGGAAGCCAACGTCTCCTTCTGACGGGATCGCCGCAGCAACGCCCGGCAGCGCGCCACCAGCTCACGCAGCCCAAAGGGTTTGACCAGGTAATCATCGGCACCCACTTCAAGCCCCAGCACCCGGTCAGTTTCACTGTCACGAGCACTAATCACCAGGATTGGTGTGGTGTTGTTGACGCGTCGAAGCTCGCGGCAGAAATCCAGCCCCCCCAGACCCGGCAGCATCAGGTCAAGCACAATCAGATCCACAGGATCCGAAGATTCGCCCAAAACCAGATTCAGGGCGGAGGCACCATTGGAGCTGGTGAGCACCTCGTAGCCCTCCGAGCGCAGGGCTTCTCCAACAGTGTCCCTGATGCTGTCGTCATCTTCCACAACGAGAAGTCGACGGGTGGAGACAGCAGCGGACAGGGTTGTCAAGTCCAGCAGTGCGGGAACAAATCGATTCTGACCGAGTGATCATTCCTTAAGCAAGAACAGCGGCTTCGCTTAAGGGGCAGGCGAGGGGGCCAAACGAAGAGATCAGAAGAATTCGTCGAAATTGTCGAAATCGACCGCTTTGAAGTTGCCCGCCTCCACCTGCTGCATCAGGCGCTCGAGCTGAGCGAACAAAGCTCCCCCCGTCAGCAACGACAGCAGAAGGGCCACTAAAAGGGCAGTGCCTGAGGCAAAGCCAAAGATCTGAAGGCAGCAGCCGATGAACAGGGTCACACCGATCAGGGTGCCGGCATAGCTGAGGTTGATCTCGGCTGTCCCCAAGGGCATCAAAGGAAGCCGGTCCTGCTTCCAACCATCCAGTTTGTTCTGAACCTGACGGCCGAAGGTGAGGCCGCAAAGCACACCCATCAACAGACCGATGCCGGCCAGCAGGTAGGGCGGCTGGGGCAGGCTCATTAATTGGAGCAGCTGCTCAAGCTCCTGGGCGCTGATCTCCTCAGGCATCGACGCCGATTACAAAGAGCTGCGACCTTAGCGGTGAGTTCAGCAACGTCGCTGGCGTTGTGATCTCAGGGTCACGCTGCCGCGAGGGGATTGAGACGCTTCAGCAGCCCCCCGGCCAGACGCCCGGGACCAAAGGTCCGCCCCAGCAAAGCGAAGAGGGCTCGCACATCATCGGTATGCAAGCGATCGTTACGGATCAGGGTCATCAGCAGACGCCGGCGCAGGTCAGCACCATCGGGGCTGAGCAGCAGCCGCAGGCCCGCCCCGGCGACAGGAATCAGTTCCTTACCTGGTGCGGGTGCGTCCTGGCCAACCACATCCAGCAAACTTTCCAGCCGATCCAGGCGAAGACGGCCTGATTCATCAAAGATCACCTCCAGCAGCTTCTCGCGCATCTCGCTGGTGTCTCCCGCCAGCAGTCGACGGGCCACATAGGGGTAGGCAACGGCGATGATCCGAAAATTCGGATCCAGCCGCAGAGCCAGTCCTTCCTGGCTCACCACCGCACGGATGATCAGCGCGAAGCGAGCCGGCACCCGGAAGGGGTAATCGAACATCAGCTCCGAGAAACGGTCGGTGATCGCCTTGAAGTTGAACGATCCGACCGAGTCGCCAAGACTGCCACCGAGCACCTCTTCGAGGGCAGGAATGATCGGCGTGAGATCGGCGGTGGGGCTTAGAAAACCGAGGAATTGGAAGTCCTTCGCCAACCCGGAGAAATCACGGTTGATCAGGTGCACCACGGCACCGGTCAAGGTGAGGCGGTCGCTGTCGCTGATGGAGTCCATCATCCCGAAGTCGACATAGCCCACATGGCCGAGATCCCCAGTGCGACCAGGAAGGGCGAAGAGATTGCCGGGGTGGGGGTCGGCGTGGAAGTAGCCGAACTCCAGCAGTTGCTGGAGGCCGCAGATCACGCCCGTGCGAATCAACGCCGTTGGATCAAGGCGCTGGGAGCGCAGCTCTTCGCTGTCACGCATCTTGGCGCCATCAATCCAGGTGGTGGTCAACACCCGGGTTGAGCTGAGCATCCGCTCTACTTTCGGGATGTAGACCGCATCGTTGTCAGCAAAAAGAGCCGAAAACCTCTCGGCATTGGCCGCTTCAAGGCCGTAATCGATCTCCTCAAAAAGGCTGCGGCCAAACTCATCGATGATTCCGCCAAGCCCGAAGCCCAGGTTGAGCGGTAGGAGCGGCGCCGTCATCACACCCAGGGCCCGGATCAACACCAGATCACGCCGCAGGATGAAGGTGAGGTTGGGGCGCTGCACCTTCACCGCAACCCAGTGCTGACCCTGCAGACGGGCCTTGTAGACCTGACCAAGACTGGCGGCAGCGATCGGCGTGTCGGGGAACTCCTCAAACAACTCTTCGGCGGGTGCACCGAGCTCCTCGCGGATGCAGGCCAGGGCGGTGGCATGGGGGAATGACGGCAGATCGTCCTGCAGGCGCGTCAATTCCTCAAGCCAGTCCCGACGCACCAGATCCGGTCGGGTGGAGAGGGCCTGACCCAATTTGATGAAACAGGGCCCCAGGCCGGTAAGGGTGTTGAGAATCCGACGCGCCAAGCCCTGCTGAACAGCAGGGTCCCTGCTGCCTCCACGCAGCAGCAAAACCAAGACCAGCCCGGCCAGGGACCACAGCACCTGAACCAGGCGCGGGATAGCGACCCAGGGACGCAGCAACAGCCAGCCCAGATCCCGCCCGGGGTCGTAACGCATCGCATCGCGCTGAGTACAGAGGGAGACTTTAAGGAGATCAGGCGGATTCGATGGCGCTTCTGCCCCAGCTCACCCGTCGCCTCGGTACGCCTCTGTTTCTGCCGGCCCATGGACGGGGGGCCGCGCTTCCGGATGGACTGCGTCAATTGCTTCGACGCAGAGCTGGCATCTGGGACCTGCCGGAACTGCCAGCCCTTGGCGGTCCACTGGAACCAGAGGGCGCCATCGCCGAAAGCCAACGCACCGCCGCGGCACAGATGGGTGTGGCACGCTGCTGGTACGGCGTAAACGGGGCCACAGGGCTGTTGCAGGCCGCCCTGCTGGCGATGGTCCGTCCCGGAGAGCGGGTGCTGCTTCCCCGCAATGTGCATCGCAGCCTGATTCAGGCCTGCATTCTCGGGGATCTGCGGCCGGTTCTCTTCGATCTCCCCTTTCAAAGCGACCGGGGCCAGCCGGCACCGGTGGATGCCGCATGGATCGAACGGGTGCTGAAGGCACTGCCCTGCGATGGAGCGCCCATCCGTGCCGCGGTTCTGGTTCATCCCACCTACCAGGGCTATGCCAATGACCCGACGGCGGTGATTCAGCGGCTGCAACAGCGGGGCTGTTGCGTGTTGGTGGATGAAGCCCACGGCTGTCATTTCGCCGCCGGGGTGGAGCATCCCCTCCCCCCCAGCGCCCTGCACTGCGGGGCCGATCTTGTGGTGCATTCCCTGCAGAAATCAGCTGCAGCCCTCGCGCAAACGGCAGTGCTCTGGCTGCAGGGGGCGCGTCTGGATCCCGTGCGCGTGGAACGCAGTCTGGGCTTGCTGCAGACCACAAGCCCCAGTGCGCTGCTGCTGGCCTCCTGCGAAGAAGCGCTTCAGCACTGGCAGCGCCACAAGGGACGGCGACAGCTGCTGCAACGTCTTCAGGAGGCTGAGGAGCTCGCCGATGGTTTGCGCAACAGCGGAGTGCCTCTGTTGAACAACCAGGATCCGCTGCGCCTGGTCTTGCACACAGGCCAGGTGGGGATCACCGGCCTGGATGCCGACGACTGGTTCCTGCCCCGAGGGCTGGTGGGAGAACTGCCGGAGCCAGCCACCTTGACCTTCTGCTTGGGACTGGCCCGACACCGGGGACTGGCCCGCCAGATCAAACATGACTGGGAGGCACTCCTGCGGACCACAACCAGTCGCGATCCGCTGCCGCCCTTCGAAGGCCCACCGCTTCCGCTCGTCACCACCACAGATCAGTCACCAACGCGGTCCTGGCATGCAGAGCGTCAACGCGTGGCTTTGAAGGACGCGGAGGGATGCGTGGCAGCTGAATTGCTGTGTCCTTATCCTCCTGGCATTCCCCTCCTGATTCCCGGTGAACGCCTGGATCGCAAGCGGCAGGCCTGGCTCGAACGTCAGCAACTGTTCTGGGGAGACCAGATTCCCGATGGGTTGTCTGTGGTGAGTCAGGGGTGAAATCCGGCCCCATAGCCGCTTCAATCCACCCATGCGGCTGTGGTGAATGAAGGCTCTGAACTGGCTGGTGCTGGCGCTGCTGCTCGACCCCGCCGTTGGAGCCAGCCCCAGCGGCGAGGAATTTCTGATCGAAGCGATCCAGACGGCCTCCCCGGTTAGACCCTTGGCAGCCCCTCCCCCCAGACCGACAACAGTCCAAAAACCCGCAACAAGCAAGCTGATCCAGGTGGTTCAGGGTGCAGCTAGCTGGTACGGGCCAGGGTTCTACGGCCGGACAACAGCCAATGGTGAGCGCTTCAGTAAGCACACGCTGACAGCGGCCCATCGGACACTCCCCTTCGGCACCAGGGTGCGCGTCACCAACCTGAGCAACGGCCTCAGTGTTGTGGTGCGGATCAATGACCGAGGGCCGTTCAAAGACCACCGGGTGATCGATCTCGCCCATGGCGCAGCTTCCCAACTCAGGATGATGCAAGCGGGGGAAGTGCCTGTGAAGCTCGAGATCCTCGCCGTGGACGATTGATACTGTGAATTGAGGAAGCCTCCAATCAGCGTGATCCGTGGGGTTGCCTTCGATCAGATCCAAATACCAGCGGCCGGTACAGCCCTACGCAAGCGACTGATCAGTGGCCTGGCTGTGGGCGGATTTGGCCTGCTGGTGGTGAGCCTCGGGGGATGGTGGTTCACCGCTGCGCTGGGAGGGATGGTGCACCTCGGCCTGCTGGAGTTCTTCCGGATGGCCCAGTTCAAAGGGATCCGCCCCGCCACCAAAACAACACTGGTGGCCTGTCAACTGCTGCTGTTCACCACCCAATGGGCCATCAAGGGGGGGCTGCCGGTTGATGTTGCCCATGCTGTTCTGCCGTTATCCGGAGCAGCCATCTGCGGGTGGCTGCTGCTGCAACCGGTCACAGGCTCCATCGCCGACATCGCAGCATCGATCTTCGGTTTGTTCTACCTCGGGTTTCTGCCCAGCCATTGGCTGAGTCTGAGGGGGCTGGAGAACGGACTGGCGATCACCCTTTCGGCCTGCCTGATGATCGTGGCCACCGACATCGGCTCCTGGGCCGTGGGACGGCGTTACGGCCGCCGGCCCCTCTCTCCCATTTCTCCAGGGAAAACCATCGAAGGTGCCATTGGGGGGTTCCTCTCGGCGATGGTGATGGGCCTCGCCTGCGGTCAGCTCATGGGCTGGACCCTTCATGGCCTGCCGGGCCTGCTGCTGGGGGCGCTGATCGCTCTGTTCGCGTTGGTGGGAGACCTGACGGAATCGATGATGAAACGCGATGCAGGCGTGAAGGATTCCGGTGACGTTCTGCCCGGCCATGGAGGGATCCTCGACCGCATTGATAGCTATCTCTTCACCCCAGCTGTGGTCTACTACGCGATTGCTCTGTGCCAGCCGCTGCTGGCCACATGACCAGCGCTAAGGCGTGACGCTCGCATGACCTTTCAGGGCCAACTGACCGCCCGCAAGCTGAACATGTTCGATCCGAATGGCCGGGTCCATCGGCAGCAAGGTGCGGGGTTCATTAGCGGTCTCCGGCCGAAAGCACAAGGTGCCTTGCTCGGCATGGAGACGGAAGCGACGGCGGGCGGGGTCTTGATGAGCCGCGACAGGCACCTGCAGCTCAAGCAGATCAGCGTCGATGCGAAGCTCCCCTAAAGGAGTGAGACCCATCAGCTGCTCAGCCATCCAATCCCCCAGCCAGCGCCAGGGTTCAGCCAGCAAGGCGCTGTTGAGCTGACGGCCCTTGAAGCTCACCTCACCCTCCACCTGAAACGGCTGCTGCAAAGCCAGCATCTGACCGGGACTCAGCAGCTTCATGTCCACCGCGATCGGACCGCTGCACAACGCCACGCTCTGCAAAGGCAAACCCTGGAAACAAACGTCCCGAGCATTGAGGGTCACGCCATCCAGACGTCCACGCAGCAAGGACCAGGTGGACCCGTTCAGGACCAGTTCCAGGCTTCCGAGCCTGTCGCAGCGGCTGCGAATCCAGAGACGAAGTGCCCCGGAAAGCACATTGAGAAGAGGGTCAGCCATCGGCCAACAGCGAATTACAACGGTCAGCCACCCGTCGGGGCTGATCGATATGGGGGAGGTGCCCGCAGAAGGAGAAGGTCTCCACGGGCTGATCCAGCAAGGCCTGAAGCGCCTGTTTCTGCGGGGCGCGCAGAATCCTGTCATCAGCACCCCAGATAACGTGAAGTGCTTGGGAGGGCAGTGGATCTCCACATCCGGCGAAACCACCACTGCGGGCAAAGGCAGCCAAAGCCTCAGCCCAGCCGGGGCACTGCAAATGCAACGACGCGATCTGCTCTTCCGGCGCTCCCACATCCGCATCGGGGTCGGCGAAGGCCTGTCGACACAGGCCCCGACGGACCCCCGGACGGCCCAGGAACCAGGCACCAAAACGATCCAAAAGAGGCGGCACGGGCATCGGACGCCCCGTCAGCCCTGCTGGGGACAGCAGCAGCAGAGGACCCACCCGCTGGGGATGGCGCCGGGCCAACTCCACCGCAACGGAGCCACCCATCGAGGCACCGATTAACCCCACAGGTGCATCAGAGGGAAGCCGCTCGAGCAGTGCATCGAGATGTCCCAGCACAGGGTCCGGGCCGTAGGCCATGCCGAGGGGACGTGGGGAGAAGCCGAAGCCAAACAGATCGGGGATGAACAGCTGAAACCGATCGACCAGGAGGGGAGCAAGGCGTCTGTATTCAAGAAAACTGCTGTCAAAACCATGCAGCAACAGCAATGGAGGGCCCTGACCCAGCACCGCCACCGGGAACGGATCGTCGAGACCCAGCCCAGGCAGGTCCCACCACTGCACGTGAGCGGCCAGGGTCCCGGCCTGCGGGTCAAGCAGAGCCGGCCGCAATTGATCCAGGAGCGTCTTCAAAGGCTGATGGGGCTGAGTTCAGCGGCACCCACAAGGGCCTCCAGCAAAGCACCAGGCGTCACGGCGAAGGGCAGATGATGCAGATCGGAACCTTCGCGGCACGAGAAGCAGCACACTTCCTGCAATTCACTGAGACTGGACTGTGCCAAGCCCAGATCATCCAGGCTGACGGGAAGACCCAGCTGCCGCAACAGCGGAAGAAGTTGGCGGTGCGCCTGGCCTGCAAGCCGGTTGCCGCCCAGACGTTCCTCCAGCCGAAGCTGCACCAGGATTCCGAAGCCGACCTTCTCACCATGGAGAACGTGGTGACAGGCCTCCAGTTGGGTGAGTCCGTTGTGAACGGCATGGGCTGCGACCGTGCGGCAGCGGGCACCCCCAAGCCCCCCCATCACTCCGGCGGTGAGCGCACAGGCTTCTGCGGTGCGCACCCAGGCCGCACTGGCTGGATCCTCCAGCGCCTTCGGACTATCGATCAACAGCTGATCCCTCAGCACACGGGCCATCTGCACCGCCTGCTGCACCAGTCCATCGGTGCTATCGCCACTGCTCACTGAAGCTTCGTACCACTTGGCCAGGGCATCGGCGACACCACTGGCCAGCGTGCGGGGAGGGGCCTGGCGCACCAAACCGTGATCAAAAACGAGAAGGTCAGGGCAACGATCAAGGGCAACATCACCTTCAAAGGCTCCTTTGGGTGAATAGACGTTGGCCAGAGCAGTCCAACCGGCACAGGTGGAGGCACTCAGCGGAACGGTGATGCAGGTCAGAGAAAGACGATGGGCCAGCAGCTTGCCGGCATCAAGGACTTTTCCGCCCCCTACTGCCAGAACGGCATCACAGCCCTCCATTCCAGCCGCCACCCGCTGCAGATCCAGCTCACAGCAATCGAACTGAAGCTGAGCCTCGAGAGGTTTGAGCCCTTGAGCGTGGAGATCAGCCACCAAGCGCTGACGCAACTCAGCCGTTGCGGCACTGCGTCCAAGCACCAACGGACTGGAACAAAGGGACTTGATCTGAGGCAAGGCCTCATCCCAAGCGCCATCGCCCCGCAACACGCTGGCGGGGGCAATGGCATGGGACGAGATGTATCGCACCATCAGAGGCTTGCACCAGCGAGTTGAGGTGCTGTGTCTACTTGACCTTTGTGGCGGACCACCACCTTTTTGTTCTCGTCGACGTCAACCTCGGCATGGTCGCCGTCCTTGATCCGACCCGACAGCACTTCTTCGGCGAGGGAGTCCTCGAGAAGACGCATGACGGCTCGACGCAGCGGACGTGCGCCATAGGCGGGGTTGTAGCCCTCCTCCACGAGACGCTCCTTGAACGCATCGGACACCGTGAGAGTGATGCCCTTCTCGCCCATGCGGCCAAAGACCTCTTTAAGCATGATCTCGGCGATCTGCTTGACTTCGTCGCGGTTGAGCTGACGGAAGACGATGATTTCGTCGAGACGATTGAGGAATTCAGGCCGGAAGTACTGCTTGAGCTCCTCATTCACCAGGGAACGGATCCGGGTGTACTGAGACTCTTCAGCGCTTTCACCGGAAAACTCGAAGCCGAGGCCGCCACCGCCTTTCTCGATCACCTTCGAACCGATGTTCGAGGTCATGATGATTAGGGTGTTCTTGAAGTCGACTGTGCGTCCTTTTGAATCGGTCAGGCGACCATCTTCAAGGAGTTGCAGCAGCAGGTTGAACACGTCGGGGTGCGCTTTTTCGATTTCATCAAAGAGCACCACGGTGTAAGGCCGACGACGCACGGCTTCAGTGAGTTGACCGCCTTCGTTGAAGCCCACATAGCCCGGAGGGGAGCCGATCAGCTTGCTGACCGTGTGGCGCTCCATGAATTCCGACATGTCGAGACGGATCATGGCCTCTTCGCTGCCGAAGAAGTAGGTGGCCAGAGCCTTGGTGAGCTCGGTCTTACCGACGCCAGTGGGTCCGGAGAAGATGAAGCTGGCGATTGGACGGTTGGGGTTTTTCAACCCGACCCGGGCGCGACGGATGGCCTTGGACACCGCCTTGACGGCTTCGTCCTGACCGATCAGACGCTTATGGAGGGTGTCCTCCATATTGAGCAACTTGACCGACTCGCTCTCCGTGAGCTTCTGCACCGGAACACCGGTCCAGGAGGCGACGATCTGAGCGATGTCTTCCTCATTCACCATCGGAGTGCTGTCTGAAGCAACCGCTTCGGTGGCTGCAGTTTCAGCGGAGTCCGATGTGGTGTCGGATTTGGCCTCGTCCTTGTTGGCCTGGAGCAAGGAACGGATCTGCTCGCGCAGTTCCACTTCCTTTTCACGCAGCTCGCCGGCCTTGGTGAAGTCCTGATCGCGGACAGCATCCTCCTTTTCCTTCTGGACGGACCGCAATTCCTTGTCGACCTCCTTGGCGGCAGGGGGCAGCTTGGAATTGAGCAAGCGCACCCGGGAACCCGCTTCATCGATCAAGTCGATGGCCTTGTCAGGGAGGAAGCGGTCGGAGATGTAGCGATCGCCGAGGGTTGCTGCTGCCACCAACGCGTCGTCGGTGATCTTGAGGCGGTGATGCTGCTCATAACGCTCCCGCAAACCGCGGAGGATTTCGATGGTGTCATCGATGGATGGCTCACCAACATTCACCGGCTGGAAACGCCGTTCCAGGGCTGCATCCCGTTCGATGTGTTTGCGGTACTCATCAAGTGTGGTGGCACCGATGCACTGCAGTTCCCCCCGGGCCAGGGCCGGCTTGAGGATGTTGGCAGCATCGATCGCCCCCTCAGCGGCACCAGCGCCGATGAGGGTGTGCACCTCGTCGATCACGAGGATCACGTTCCCAGCCGCCTTGATCTCCTCCATGATCTTCTTGAGGCGTTCCTCGAACTCACCCCGGTACTTGGTACCGGCAACGAGCAAGCCGATGTCCAGCGTCAGAACACGCTTTTCTTCAAGGATGTCGGGAATGTCGCCCTGCTGAATGCGCTGGGCCAGCCCCTCGGCGATGGCGGTCTTGCCGACGCCGGGCTCGCCAATCAAAACGGGGTTGTTCTTGGTGCGGCGTCCCAAGATCTGGATAACGCGGTCGATCTCGTTCTGGCGGCCCACAACCGGATCGAGCTTCGCTTCTGTGGCGAGCTGGGTGAGGTTGTTACCGAACTCATCGAGGGTAGGGGTTTTGGTGGAACCCTTTCCACCGCCGCCACCGCCACCGGCGGAGACTTCAGCGGTTTCACCCAGCATGCGGATCACCTGGGTGCGCACCTTGGCCAGGTCAACACCGAGGTTCTCAAGAACGCGGGCCGCCACGCCTTCACCCTCACGGATCAAGCCAAGCAGTAGATGCTCTGTACCGATGTAGTTATGACCAAGCTGGCGAGCCTCTTCCAGTGAGAGCTCCAGAACACGCTTGGCACGAGGAGTGAAGGGAATCTCGACGGCAACGAATCCGGAACCGCGTCCAATGATTTTCTCAACTTCAACCCGGGCATCCTTGAGGTTCACCCCCATCGATTTGAGGACCTTGGCGGCAACGCCGGTTCCTTCGCCGATCAGGCCAAGGAGAATTTGCTCGGTACCAACAAAGTTGTGACCAAGTCTGCGGGCCTCTTCCTGGGCCAGCATGATCACTTTGATGGCCTTCTCGGTGAAGCGTTCGAACATCGCTGGGCCAATGCAGTGATGCGACCAAGCTATCAGGATTGAGGGATCGCTGCGAGTGTTCGGTTTGTTCGGTCACTTTCCAGTCTGAGACTGGCCTGAAGCGCACAAAAAATAACAATGAATCGCACAAGATTCACTGCTTTTTTTGTCTCCCAGGGACGGGAAACCGAACATCATCAATCCACCGACGTTGGCAACGGCGGTAGTGGGATGCGACACCACTGAATGAGGGCATCGCGACCATCGGAGTAGTACCCGGAACGGGTGCCTGCGGTGAGGAAACCAGTCCTGGCGTAGAGCGCAAGAGCGGCAACGTTGTCGCTGGCCACTTCGAGGGTGGCGTGCACGGCACCGGCCTGTCGTGCCCGTTGCAACAGTGCTTGTAAAAGCAGACCCCCATAGCCACTGCGACGCCTTTCCGGATCCACAGCAACAGCGGTGATGTGCAGTTCATCGGCCACGAGCCAGCCGCAGGCAACCCCCAACAAAATGTCGGAGTGCAGAAGACCGATGCAGAGGCGCCTGGGGTCGTCGAGCTCACGCCGCCATTGTTCTGCGGTCCACAAACCGTTGAGCGCGCGCTGATCCAGAGCCAGACAGGCCTGCTGCCAAGACGGATCAAGACGCAGGATCTGCGGTGTCGTTCCGCCCCGCGCAGGGTCGATTCCTAGATTGCCCTTCGACGCCGCCACTCCGTGACCCAAACCATCACCAGTCAACGGCCCTTCGAGGCCAACCGGGATACGGAGAGCCCCAATCGCAACCTGACGCCGATCACCACAGAACTCGACGGCACAGATCGTCTGGTGGTGGGCGGATGCCGTCTCAGCGATCTGGCGGAGCGCTACGGCACACCTTTGTATGTGCTGGACGAAGCGACCGTGCGGGCAACCTGCCGGGCCTACCGCCAGGCCCTGGACAAGCATTACGCCGGGCCATCCCTGCCCATCTACGCCTCCAAAGCGAACAGTTCCCTGGTGATGAGCAGCCTGGCGGCCTCCGAGGGGCTGGGCCTGGATGCCGTTTCCGCCGGTGAACTGCTTACGGCGCTGCGCGGGGGGATGCCCGGGGAGCGCATGGTGCTGCACGGCAACAACAAATCCGACGAAGAGCTGCTGCTCGCTTACAACAACAAGGTGACGATCGTTGTGGACAACCAGCACGATCTCGATCGCCTGGCCGAGCTGGTGCCCGCTGGAGCCGAACCAGCTCGCCTGATGCTGCGATTCACCCCCGGCATCGAGTGCCACACGCATGAATACATCCGCACTGGGCACCTGGACAGCAAGTTCGGCTTCGACCCCGACCAAGTGGAGCCCGTGCTGCGCAGCCTTGTGGGACAACCCTGGGCTCAACTCACTGGTCTGCACGCCCACATCGGATCCCAGATCTTTGAACTCGAGCCCCACCGGGATCTGGCCGCGGTGATGGCCGACAAACTGAAGCTGGCCCGCGACCTCGGTCATCCCGTGACCGACCTCAACGTGGGGGGCGGCCTGGGCATCCGCTACGTGGAATCGGATGACCCGCCGAGCATTGAGCAGTGGATCCAGGTGGTGGCCGAAGCCGTCACCAGCGCATGCCGTGAGCGTGGCCTCGAGCTGCCGCGGTTGATGTGCGAACCGGGCCGATCCCTGGTGGCGACCGCGGGGGTGACCCTCTACACGGTGGGCTCCCGAAAAACGATCCCCAACGTGCGCACCTATGTGGCCATCGATGGTGGGATGAGCGACAATCCCCGCCCGATCACCTACCAGTCGCTTTACACCTGCTGCCTGGCCGATCGCCCCCTGGCCAAGCCCGACGAAAGCGTGAATCTGGTGGGCAAGCACTGTGAATCCGGAGATGTGCTGCTGAAGGACCTTCCCCTGCCCCACACCCAAAGCGGTGACATCGTTGCCGTCTTTGCGACCGGTGCTTACAACGCTTCTATGAGTTCGAACTACAACCGGATTCCGAGACCCGCTGCTGTTCTGGTGCACGACGGGTCAGCAGAGCTGGTGCAGAAGCGGGAGCAGCCGGATGACCTGCTGCGCTACGACGTTTTGCCAGAACGATTCAACGCGTTACGTTGACATCAGTGGTGCGAAGGTCGAGGTGAACGTGTTGGCGGTGGTGGATCCGCGCCTGGTGCTCGACGTTCTCTTTGCCTCTTCCATCGGCTTTCTTCTGTTCTCGCGCGTCAACGAGCAGCGCACCCTCTGGCTGCTTCGTGGGTGGCTGTTCCTGGTAGCGATGGCCTGGTTTGTCCAGCGTTTCGCCAACCTGCCCCTCACCACAAAATTGGTGGACGCGCTGGTGATGGCCTGTTCGCTATCGCTGGCCATTCTTTGGCAGGGGGAGCTGCGGCGCTTGATGGAGCTGCTGGGAACCGGTCGTCTGGCCGTGCTGCTGGGCAATCCCCAAAAGGAGTTCCGCGCCTCAGCAGGCACTGTGAGTCAGATCACCGAAGCCGCCGGGCGTTTGTCTCAGCTGCGGCGGGGGGCCTTGATCGTGGTTGACCTGGGAAGCGACCTCCGGCCCGAGGATTTCCTCAACCCAGGCGTTGCCATCGGGGCCGTGCTGAGTCGCGAACTGATGCTGAACCTGTTTGCTGCCGATACCCCCCTGCACGACGGGGCCGTACTGGTGCGGGGCAATCGGATTGAATCGGCGGGAGTGATTCTTCCACTCTCCCGGCACAGCGTGAGTCGTTTTGGCACACGTCACCTAGCGGCTCTGGGCATCACCGAACGCTTCGATCGCTGCATCTGCATCGTTGTCTCAGAGGAAACAGGAACACTGTCTCTGGCCAACCAGGGCAAACTGGAACGGCCGATCACCAGCTCTCGCCTCCAGGAGCTGCTTCAGGAGTTGTTCAGCACCGCCGAATCGATGCCGCCAGCACGACGTACGGTGGGAAGCTCTCCGTCCGAAACGCTGTCTTGAGCCGCCCTCCGGCCACCAGCACTGAAACGGCCGATCGTTCGCTTCTGCCGGCGGACCTGGACCCAGGCCGGCTGCCGCAGCATGTGGCGTTGATCATGGATGGCAACGGACGCTGGGCGAAATCCCGCGGGCTGCCTCGGGTCATGGGACACCGTGCCGGTGTCGAGGCGCTCAAATCCACCTTGCGGCTCTGCAGCGACTGGGGCATCCAAGCCTTAACGGCCTACGCCTTCTCCACGGAGAACTGGTCACGCCCGGGGGAGGAAGTGAATTTTCTGATGACCCTTTTCGAACGGGTGCTGCAGGCCGAACTCAAGGCACTGGAAGCCGAACAGGTGCGGATCCGCTTTCTCGGAGATCTGGAGGCCCTGCCCGACAAATTGCAGGAACTGATCGCCGACGCAACGGCCCGTACAGCGGCCAACAACGGCATTCACTTCAACGTGTGCACCAACTACGGCGGTCGACGGGAACTGGTGCAGGCTGCCCAGTGCCTGGCCCGACGGGCTGCAGCAGGGGAGCTGGATCCCGACAGCATTGACGAGAACAGCATCGCCGCCGAATTGTTCACCGCTGGCGAACAGGATCCTGATTTGTTGATCCGCACCAGCGGGGAACATCGCATCAGCAATTTCCTGCTCTGGCAGTTGGCCTATGCCGAAATCCACGTCACCGATGTGCTCTGGCCTGATTTCAATGCCACTGCCTTGAAAAACGCCCTGCTCGATTTCCAACGCCGCAACCGCCGCTTTGGCGGTCTCGATCCGATCAGCCCATGACGCTCAGCATCCGCCACGACTGGACCACCGAGGAGATCCAGGCTCTGCTCGAACTCCCCTTGATGGAGTTGCTCTGGAGAGCGCAGACCGTGCATCGGGAAGCCAACCCGGGTTATCGGGTGCAGCTGGCCTCACTGCTGAGTGTGAAAACAGGGGGCTGCGAAGAAGACTGCGCCTACTGCTCCCAGTCGATCCACAACAGCAGTGACGTAACGGCTTTTGAGGCTCAGATGCAGGTGGAGCCGGTGCTGCAACGCGCCCGTACAGCAAAGGAGGCCGGTGCCGATCGCTTCTGCATGGGCTGGGCCTGGCGGGAAATCCGTGACGGCGCACCCTTTGAAGCGATGCTGGAGATGGTGCGTGGGGTGCGCGGCATGGGGATGGAGGCCTGCGTGACCGCGGGGATGCTCACCGATCAACAGGCGGAACGGCTGGCCGAGGCCGGCCTCACGGCCTACAACCACAACCTCGACACCAGCCCCGAGCATTACGACCGGATCATCTCTACGCGCACCTATCAGGAACGGCTGGAAACGCTCCAACGTGTGCGCAACGCCGGTGTCACCCTCTGCTGCGGCGGCATCATCGGCATGGGCGAAACGCTGCGGGACCGCGCGTCAATGCTGCAGGTGCTAGCCAGCATGAACCCGCACCCCGAAAGCGTGCCGGTGAACGGGCTGGTGGCGGTGGAAGGCACGCCATTGGGAGAGCAAGCCCCCTTTAAACCGTTGGAGCTGGTGCGGATGGTGGCCACCGCCAGGATTCTGATGCCCCACGCCCGGGTGCGGTTGAGCGCCGGACGTGAATCGATGAGCCGAGAAGCACAGATCCTCTGCCTGCAGGCCGGTGCCGATTCGATCTTCTACGGCGATGTTCTGCTCACCACCGGCAACCCTGATGTGGAAGCCGATCGCCAGCTGCTCGCCGATGCGGGAGTGACAGCCAATTGGCAAGAGGAGGAGGCTTCTCCTGCCAGCTGTTCTCCCCGCTAAGCAGCACTGGTAGCGCAGGAGCGAATCGAGTAAGACGGTGCATCGCTCAAGGGCAATGCACATCAAACTTTCCGGATTGGCTGCTGGCTTTCTGCTGCTTGCCAACAGCGTGCAGGCTGCACCTCAACCTGAGATTCAGGAGCTTTTCAGGGCAAGTCGAACACCGGGCGAACGGATCGTGGCTTATCCCGAGGGGACGCCGGAAATAAGGGTGGTTCGGGTCAACCTCCCTGTTGGAGCAACAATTCCTCTCCATACCCATCCCTCACCAGTGGTCGTTGTGGTGACAAAGGGCGCGATGACCAACGTTCGCCTTGTCGATGGCGTCGAGGTCGTCAGCGTGGTTCGGCCCGGCGATGGCTTCCTGGAGGGACACCCCGATGAGCCGCACTATGTGACAAATAGGGGCCCGGAGCCGGCAGAGGCGATGGTGACCTTTGCCAGTGTTGAAGGTCTCCCCAACATGATCCCCATGCAGTGAACCTTCAACCCGATTCACAACGAGCGTTGTCCCATCTGGCGAAGCATCAATTTCGCGTCCTGCTCCGTCAACGGTGACACCATCCGAAGCACCTTGCGATGGATCTCCTGGGGAGCGGTGACATGGTCTTGCATGGAAGCCCAAGACTCCTCCCAGAGTTCAACCAATTGTTTTTTATATTGCAGTGAAGGTTCAAAGTTCATGCATCGTCGGTATGAATAATCCGGAGTGCATTGGCATAGATGCCAATGAGAATTGCCGCCAAGACAACAACCATATATTGATCTCATCTCAACGTGTTCTAAAAGCTCAGGGGGTGAAATCACCTCCCTCAACCGAGTGATTAATGGATCGCTTTCTCTCCACCAAATGGGGGACGCATAACGACCAGCAGTACCCATGTAACAATCCCTCAACTGGCATACGGAAGGAACGGGCTCAGGGCTAGACCAGAGACAGCCCATCAATGAGGAGCCGTGATTGATCCCATCGTTCTTCCATCACTGTTTGGACTCTTCGTTCTGTCTGTGATCCTTGAGGCCGTGAAGGACGACCGACAGCGCCACCACCATCACCGTTATTAAGTGGCGATCTAACGCTGCTTCTCCTTGAGCATGGCTTGAGCATTTGATCTGGACGACAGCTCTTTGATCACCGTTGCCGTGATGATGAGCACGACGAAGACAAGTTCCATAACGAAAGCCAGTCAGTACTTGTCGTGAAACACAGTTCCGATGGCTGTTGCCGTGAAGACAACAGCAAGCAAGGCGATTGCCATAGGAAGAACTGGGGCACCATTCCGTGATGGCACTGAAGCCATTCAAAGGGCCGTATCGAAAAGCACCTTCCCAGCGGTATCGGCAGAAGTTACTAAGAACGAACCTGACGCGTCAGCGTCAGGACCAAATAGACAGTCACCAAAGCCAAGAGTGCAACCACAACCTCTCGCCGACCAGGAACACTGCTCAGGCCAAAGGATCGTCCAGGTCAAGCAGACAGGGTGAACTATTGGCTACCAAGCTTGATCGAAACACTGCAAGAAAGACTCATTGATGATGTCGTGCCTGTTGAGCTACACCAAAGTGGTCTGAGGCTCAGCCATGAAGATCGACAGCTCCAACGCTCAACCCATGGGAAGCCTGATCTTTGAAGGGGGACACAAGCCCTTTCATGCGCTGGCGTGTCCACTACGGCCTGCTTCCGTTCGCATCAGCAAGAAAGCCTGAGGACCATCAGAACAACAATGCCCCCCGGCTTGATGCAGGCTGGAGGGGTGTTGAACCTGGAGCACCGTGGAACCGAGCATCCTGGAGCCCGCGCTGGCAAAGGACAGCCGACTCCTGGTGGCGGCGTTCTATGCCTTCACACCTCTGGATGACGACTGCCGCGAGACGTTGCTGACAACGTTGCCGACCCTCGCTCGCGAAGGCAATGTGCTCGGTTCGGTGTTGGTGGCTCTTGAAGGGGTGAACGGCACGATCAGTGGCCCGGCCAAAGGCGTTGATGCCGTGCTGGCTCACTTGCGCGCCTCTCTGGTGCTCGGCAACGACCACTATGCGCGGCTCGAGGTGAAGCGCAGCTGGGCCGACAAGCCGGTGTTTCGCCGCTTCAAAGCCCGCCGCAAAAAGGAGATCGTGACCATCGGCGTCACCAGCGTGGACCCCCGCTCCAGCGTGGGCATCTACGTGGAACCGGAAGACTGGAACGTGCTGGTCGATGATCCCGACACGCTGGTGATCGACACCCGCAACAGCTACGAAACAGCCATCGGCACCTTCGATGGCGCCATCGACCCCGGCACCGAGAGTTTCCGAGAATTCCCGGAGTGGGCGGAAGAAACGCTGCGGCCGCTGATGGAACAACAGGGCAGCAAGCGCATCGCCATGTTCTGCACCGGCGGCATCCGCTGCGAGAAGGCCAGCAGTTACCTGCAGCAAAAGGGTTTCGGGGAGGTGCACCACCTGCGCGGCGGCATCCTCAAGTACCTGGAGCAGGTGCCGGAAGCCGAGAGCCGCTGGCAGGGAGAGTGCTTCGTGTTCGATCAGCGCGTGGCCCTGAACCACCGACTTGAACCAGGCCAACACAGCCTTTGCCATGCCTGCGGCCTGCCGGTGTCAGCCGAACAACGCGCTCTGCCGAGCTACATCAAAGGGGTGCAATGTGTGCACTGCGTGGATCGCTTCACTGATGCCGACCGGGAACGCTTCGCCATGCGGCAACGGCAGATCGACCAACAGCAAATCGACCAACAGCCAACCTGAGACATTCACATTGCATCGGACAATCCCTGCCAGGGACCTCTCCGATGCCGTGCTGCCGATCCTCTACAGCTTTCGCCGCTGCCCCTACGCCATGCGTGCCCGCTGGGCCCTGCTGGAGGCCGGACTTCTCGTGCAGTGGCGCGAGATAGCCCTGAAGGCTAAACCCGCTGAGATGTTGGCGGTCTCCCCCAAGGGCACGGTTCCTGTCTTGGTGCTGCCGGAGGGCGAGGTGATCGAAGAAAGCCTGGCCGTGATGCAATGGGCCCTTGATCAGGCGGATCCACGCGACCTGCAGAAAGCCGGCGATGCCTCAGCGCTGATCGAGCAGAACGACGGAGCCTTCAAGCATCATCTGGACCGGTTCAAGTACACCGACCGCTACCCCGGCACCAACAAAGAAGAGCAGCGCAACGCCGGCCTCAAGATTCTGACAAGCTGGGGCCAGAGGATCGCCGACCAGGGCTGGCTGCTGGGCGAGCACTTATCACTTGCGGATGCCGCCATCTGGCCGTTCGTGCGGCAATGGCGTATCGCCGACCCCGAGGGATTCGACAACGACACAGCTTTAGCGACCCTTCGCAGCTGGCTCAAGCGCTTCCTGGAGGATGACCGCTTCGAGCGGCTGATGCAGCGGGCCGACCCCTGGACTGCCGGGGGGCAACAGCACCACTTCCCCGCCGATGCCGTGGCGGTGCCCCTGGATCAACCCCTGTTTCACCTGGCCCTCAAGGCCGACTGGCAAGCCGCCCAGACCAGCGGCAGCTACCTCGTCTCCACCCGGGGGATGACGTTGGAGCAGGTGGGCTTCATTCATTGCTCCTGGCAGGAGCAGGTGAACGCCACCTTTGAGCGTTTCTATGCCGATGCTGGCGAGGTGCTGCTGCTGGAGATTGATCCCACCGCCCTGGGGTCTCCCCTGCGCGCCGATGCCATTCCCACCGGCGAACTCTTCCCCCATCTCTACGGACCGTTGCGCCTGGAGGCGGTGCGGTCGGTCATGACCATGCCCGCGGCAGCATGAATCCAGCACCATGACCACGGCCCCAACGCGATCGATGCTTGAGCAACTGGAAGCCGAGGCCCGCGAACGCGGACTGCTGCTGAGATTGCAGGTGGGCCGTCCCCTGGGACTGTGGAGCCTGAGGTTGGTGGTGGCACGGCAGGCCGCCAGCGGCAGCCTGCTGCTGCTAGGGGAAATGAAGGGGTGGGCTTACCCCGCCGCCACGGGCCTTCAACTCGACACAATGCGGGTGATGCCAACGGCACCTCAAGGTGCTGGTGATCTGATCTGGGCCGCCACCATGGCCTGGGCACAGGAGGCCACCCCCTGCTCACGGGCAAGGTTGCTGGCCATCCGCGACGACGAACAGCAGCACCGACGCCTCGTCCGCTACTTCCGCCAACGCGGTTTCCAAGCGACGCGCGACGTCGAAGCGGCGCTTTGGGATCTCCCCCTGCGGCTGGTCTGGGGGGGAGCCGGAGCCCTGATGAGCGGTGAAGTCACCACCGTTCTGGACCGCAGCTTGCGGGGCTGGCATCAATCAGCGGCGTGATAGCTGCTGCGCACCAGCGGGCCACTACGCACCTGGGCAAACCCCAGCTCACGGGCCACATCAGCCAGCTCGTCGAAGTCCTGCGGCGTCCAATAGCGGGCCACCGGGATGTGCTCCAGCGAAGGGCGCAGATATTGCCCAAGAGTGATGCGCTGACAATCCACGGCGCGGAGATCTTTGAGGGTGGCGATCACCTCGTCGCGGGTCTCCCCCAATCCAAGCATCAGGCCGCTCTTGGTGGGGATCTCGGGAGCCAGCTCACGGGCGGCAGCTAACAAACCCAGCGACCGCTGATAGGTGGCACCGCGGCGCACCTCCCCCTGCAGCCGCTGCACCGTTTCCAGGTTGTGGTTGAAGCACACAGGTTGGGCCGCCAGCACCGTGGACAGGCGCTCACGTTGGGCCTTCACCGCCCGGGCCTCATCCGCCACGCCCCCCCAGAAATCGGGGGTGAGCACCTCAAGGGCGATGAGCGGGTTTCGGCCCCGGATCGCCGCCATGGTTGAGGTGAACAGGCTGGCGCCATGATCGACGAGATCGTCGCGAGCTACCGCCGTGAGCACCACGTAGCGGAGCTGCATGGCCTCCACCGCATCAGCCACCCGATCGGCTTCGGCTGCATCCACCAGCATCGGGGCCTGGCCCTTATCCACCTGGCAGAAGGCACAGCTGCGGGTGCAGATCGATCCGCCCAGCAGAAACGTTGCCGTTCCGGCGGCGTAGCACTCCCCACGGTTGGGGCAACGCCCTTCCTCGCAGATGGTATGGAGGCGGTTCTGCTTCACCAGGCCCTGCACCCGCTCCAACTCCGAGGCGTTGCCAATCGGCCGACGCAACCATTCCGGCAATCGCTCGGCGGGGGGGATGGCACTGAACTTGCTCATACCGGTCGGCGCCCCTCCAGGGCTCTGCTCAGGGTGACCTCATCGGCGTATTCCAGTTCACTTCCCATCGGCAGGCCGTAGGCGATCCGGCTCACCGAACAGAAAGGCTTCAGCAACCGTCCTAAATACAAGCTGGTGGTGTCTCCCTCCACGCTGGGCGTTAGGGCCAGGATTACCTCGCTGATCTCCTCCGTGTTGATCCGCTTCACCAATTCGGTGACATGCAGGAGCTCCGGGCCGATGCCGTCCATGGGGGAAATCAAGCCCCCAAGAACGTGATAGCGCCCTTGAAATTCGCGGGTTCGCTCAAGGGCCAGAAGATCTCGGGAATCCGCCACCACACAGATCACCCCGTTGCGACGCTCGGGGTTGCGACAGATCTCACATTCCGGATCCGCTGAAAGGTGAAAGCAGGTTTGGCACTGACCCACCTGGGTGCGGGCCGCCAACAGGGCATCCGCGAACTGATGGATCTGCTCCTCGGGCTGATTCAGAAGATGCAGGGCCAGACGCTGGGCCGTACGCGGACCGATGCCGGGCAGACGCTCGAACTGATCAATCAGTCGGGCCAACGGTCGGGTAAAGCCGCTCAGTGGTCTGCCGCCAATGCGGGAAATGTAGGAGTTGCAGTGAGCATCTGCCGGAACAGACCTCACAGCGCTCAGGCCGCAGCGGCAGAATGGCCCATGGATTGATCTCCCAGATGATGCAGCTTCTCCAGTCTCTGAGTCGCGTGATCGTTTGCGGCGTCCTGGCGCTGGTGCTGGGGGCCTGTGCAGCGGGACCAACGGCAGGGCTGCAGTCGTACCAGAGCCCGGATGGCCGTTTCGCCTTCCTCTATCCCACCGGATGGACCCAGGTGCAGGTGAGCAACGGGCCGCGGGTGGTGTTTCACGATCTAATCCATAGCGATGAGACCGTGAGCCTGATGATCAACAAGGTGAACGAAGACAACGAACTCAGCGCATTGGGCAGCGCCGTTGCTGTGGGAGAGCGCCTTCGCCGTGAAGTGATCGCCACCGCCGGCAGCGGCCGCACCGCTGAGCTGGTGGAAGCGCAGGAACGTGAAGTGAATGGCCACACCTTCTACGACCTGGAATACGCCGTGCATTTGGAAGACCGCAACCGCCATGAGTTGGCAACTGTGGTGGTCGATAGGGGCCGGCTTTACACCCTGGCCACCAGCGTGAACGAAGACCGCTGGGACAAGGTGAATGATCTCTGCAGCAGGGTGGTGCGCTCGCTGAATCTGCTGATCTGATCAGAACAAGAAGCGGAAACGCTGGCTGCTGGCCTCACTGGCATCTGCGCCACTGCTCGACTTGGCGGGCCATTCCGTATCCAGGTAGCTGATTCCGTCGGCATTGAAGGGCACCGCACGCAGGCTTGAGGCATTGAGATCTGTGGTGCCCATCGCTGTAATCAACCCCCCCAGTTCCATCGGCCCAAGATCCGTTTCCAACGCCTGACCCGCAGCGGTAATCAAGGCCGGCAAGCGAATCAGATTCTGCGGTTGTTTCATCTGTTCGAACAGACCTTTCAGCGCCAACTGCTGCCGTTCCAGACGGCCAAAATCACCGCGACCATCATTGCGCCAGCGCAGAAATCCCTCGAGATCCTTGCCCTTGAGCAACTGAGGCCCTGGCTGCAGATCGATCACCAGGTTCTGACTGCGATCGACGTAATAGAGCCGCTTGGGCACATCAACTTCGATCCCCCCCACCAGATTCGCCAGTGTTTCGATCGCATCCAGGTGCACCACGATGTGATGGCGGATCGGGCGGTTCATCAGTCGAGACAACTCCCGCTCCACCGCCTCAACACCGCCGTAGGCCATCAAGGCATTCAGCTTCATTCCGCCGAAGCCCTCGGCATCGATGTAGCTGTCGCGGGGAATCTGGGTAATCGTCGTGGTGGTGCCATTCACTCGCACAGTGAAGATCACATCGGTGTTGTTGCCGTAGCGATCACGACCCAGCACCACCACCTCCTTAGCGCCGAAGCCGGTCCAACCGGCAAAGGGATTGGCCAGCGGAGCGGGCTGGGGTAGCGCCAGTGGTTGGTCTGCCGTGCTGGGTGGTTCCGTGTTGATCAAACGGCTCACGGGCACCGAAAGCATCAGTCCACCGCTGAGCCCCACCACCACAGCACAAACAATCGGCCAACGTGTGGCCTCAAAAGACGGCTTAGCAGAGGGGTCTTGTGCCATGGGGTCAAGCTAAGCCGCATCTTGGCGTGCTGATCCCCTCTCCGGTAGAGGGGCGGAGGCCTTCCGCCTAAACCAGGGGATCGCTGATCACCATCGAGGCACAGGGGAGCTGACGGATCAATTTGCTTGTGCGATCACTGCCGGGAATCGGCAGACCCGCCACCCGCCTCCGCTGGGTACGCAGGATCACCAAATCGTGTTCGCGGCTGAGTCGATGAATGGCCCCATCGATGCCGGGCCCCCGCACGATCACGATGTGGAACCGCTCCGCGGGAATCCCCGGCGGTCGCCAGCGGATCAGCTGCTGTTCCATCCAGTAACGGTCCTGCCCACTGAAGCGTGGGTCGTGAACATGCAGCAGGGTGATGCGTACGCGCTGATCCTCCGGGGCTGAGTTGATCACGCGAAGGGCCAGTTCGAACTGCTCGCGAGCACTGGCCGAGAGGTCTTTGATCGGAACGAGGATCCGGCCCAGGCTGCTATCGGACTCGCGACCAAGGTTCACCACCACCACCGGACAGTGGGCTGTGCGGCAGACCCCATCGACGATGTCGCCCATCAGCCAGGCGCGGAGTTGATCCGTGCGCGCCGCGCCGATCAAAAGCAGATCCGCAGCCTGTTCCAGGGCCGTGCGGCTCATGCCGCCCGCAATGTCTTCATCAAGTCGCAGCAGGCTGCGGGTGGGCACGGCCAACTGAGCGCCGATGGTCTCCGCTGTGCTGAGGCGTCCGCGTGCGGCGGCAACGGCCCGGTTCAAACCACCACGCATCTCCTCGAGGCTTGGATTCACCATCGCCAGGGGAAGCAGTAGCCCTTCAGCCCCAGACGACCCCCGGACCAATCGGGCCGCCATGCTCAACAATCCCTTCTCAGTGCTGGGATTCGCCACCGGCACGACGATGCGCAAGGGGCGTTGCACCACCTCGTTGACGCCATCGAGCACCGCCGCCTCCTCGCCGAAGCTGACGGGAAGCCCATCGGGGCTGGGATCCTTGAGCCGGGTCACCGCCTGCTCAGTGAGGATCGGCCCCAAGGTGGCGGTCACCACCATCACCGCCAGCACACTGTTCAGAACGGTCTGATTCAGCAGACCCGCCTGGTATCCGATGAAGGCAGTGGCCAACGTCGCCGCCACCTTGGGCATCGTGAGTGACCACATCATCAGGATCTGGGCTCGGCGGTAACCGAACAGCCTTCCGCTCAGCCATGACGCCAGTCCCTTACCGCCAATGGCGCCCACCAGCATCAGCGCAGTGAACTGAAAATTGCCGAGGCTCTGCCCCAGGCTGCCCAGATCCAGCAGCAACCCCAGGTCAATGAAGAAGATCGGGATGAACAGCACCCCACCAACGAAGATCACCTGTTCTTTCACCCGGCCTTCGGGCAGCACGGAGTTCACCGCCAGACCAGCCAGGAAGGCGCCAACAATCTTCTCGACGCCAGCCAGCTCAGCCCCCAGGGACGCGAGGAACAGGGCCACCAGAACGGCGAGCACCATCCTGTTTTCATCACTGATGCCCCGCAGCACCAGGCGCCGACCCAGCCAACGGATTCCAATCACCACCACAAGGGCAAAGACGCCGATCTTGAGCAGCAGCAGGCTCAGGCCCAGACCGCTGAGGCTGCCCTGCCCCAGGCCCAGACCCACCGCCAGCAGCAGCAGGGCCACGATGTCGGTGAAGATCGTGCTGCCCACGCTCACCACCACCGACTCATCCTTCTGGGCGCCGTAACTGCGCACGATCGGATAGCCCAAGGGGGTGTGGGTGGCCATCAAGGCGCCGAGCAACAGGCACGACACCGAGGCAAAACCAGCCATGAGGCCGATCGACACGCCCGTGCCCATACCGATCAAAAGGATCAGCAGGCCATAGATGAAGGAACGGCGCTTGACCCGGTTGAACTCCTCAAGGTCAATTTCCAGACCCATCGTGAACAGCAGGTACACCGCCCCGAGATCCGAGAGCAGCCGCACCGTTTCGCTGCTGCTGTCAACCCAGTTCAAGGCGTGGGGCCCCACCACCACTCCGGCCGCCAGCAACCCCACCAGATCGGGCAGACCCACCCGCCGGATCAACGGCGGCACCGCTGCACTGATCGCCACCAACAGCGAGAACACACCGAGGGGGTGGTGCATCACGTGGCTGATCGAGGCCTGCATGGCCATTGCTGCACCGCCGGCTTGCGGACCCAGCATGCTCGCCGGATCTGCCGCCAACAACGATTGCTTCAGGAAGCGATAACCCCTTCGCCGGCCTGCACCTGCCAGAGATTGGTGTAGATCCCGCCCTGCGCCACCAGGCTGTCGTGGCAGCCCTGCTCCACAATCCGGCCCTGGTCCATCACCACAATCCAGTCAGCATGACGGACCGTGCTGAGCCGGTGGGCAATCACCACGGTGGTGCGGTGCTGGGTGATCTGAGCCAAGGAGCGCTGGATGGCGGCTTCGGTGTCGTTGTCCACCGCAGCGGTGGCTTCATCCAGCACCAGCACCGGAGCATCCTTGAGAATGGCGCGGGCCAGAGCAATGCGTTGCCGCTGCCCGCCAGAGAGTCGCTGCCCCCTTTCGCCCACGAGGGTGTCGTACCCCTGGGGCAAAGCATCAATGAATCCGGAGGCTTCCGCCAGGCGAGCGGCCTGCTCAATCGCGACCGGGTCGGGATGCGCCACCCCATAGGCGATGTTTTCGGCCACGGTGCCGTGGAAGAGGTAGACGTCCTGACTGACAAGGGCGATGCAGCGGCGCAGATCCTGAAGCTGCAGGGTGTCGATGGGGACACCATCCAGGCAGATGCGACCACCATCGCGCTCATAGAGACGCAACAGCAGTTTCACCACCGTGCTCTTGCCGGACCCAGTGGCGCCAACAATGCCCAGGGTCGAGCCTGCTGGCACCTTCAGATCGAAGCCCTGCAACAGCGCTGATCGGCCGGCATAGGCGAAATCCACCGCTTCAAAGCGAATCTCACCCCGCAGCCGCTGCGGATCCACCGGCACCGTGCCGCCCTGAATCATCACCGGCGTGTCGATCAGATCAAGCACCCGTTGCGTGGATGCCATCGAGCGCTGATACTCATCCAGGGTGCGGCCAATGGCAGTCAGCGGCCAGAGGAGACGCTGGGTAATGAACACCAGAACGCTGTAGGTGGCCACAGGCAGTTCACCCGCCAGGGCCTTAAAGCCACCGATCAACAGAATCGCCAGAAAGGCGAACAAGATCGCGAAGCGAATCAAAGGGATGAAGGCGGCCGAGAGACGAATCGCCTGGGCATTGCTCTGGCGGTAGGCCAGGCTTTCCGCCCGCAGGCGCTCCAGTTCCAGGGTTTCTGCGGTGAAGCTCTTGATCGTGAGCATCCCCCCCAGGTTGTTGGCCAACCGGGAGGCAAGATCACCAGCCCTGGCCCGGACCTCCCGGTAGCGCGGCGCCAGCCGGCGTTGAAAGTGGAGCGATCCCCAGAGAATCACCGGGATCGGAAGATAGGCGAACAGGGCCACCTCCGGCGCCACCATCGCCATGCCGATGCCGACCACGAGCACGGTGGTGATCAACTGCAGGATCTGATTGGCGCCCCGATCCAGAAACCGTTCGAGCTGATTGATGTCGTCATTGAGCACCGCCATCAGGCGGCCGGTGCTGTCCTGCTCGAAAAAGGCCATCTCCAGCTTCTGCAGGTGGTCGTAGGCCTCCAGCCGCAGGCTGTGTTGGGTGGTTTGCGCCAGGTTGCGCCAGAGCACGTCGTAGAGGTACTCGAACAGCGATTCAGCCGCCCAGATCACAAAGGTGAGCAGGGCCAGCCCCCAGAGTTGTTGGTGCGCCGTCTTCAGACCAAAGCCGGCAAGCACGGATTGCTTCTCGAGCAACACCACATCCAAGGCAAGGCCGATCAAGACCGGCGGCGCCAGATCGAACAGCTTGTTCAGCAGGGAGCAGGTCACCGCGGCAACCACCAGCCGGCGCTGCGGGGCCAGGTGGCGCACCAACCGAATCAAGGGGGAGCGGTTTGCTGAAGCTTTCCTGAGGGTTCGTTCCAATCGGGTTTTCTCCCTCTGAAGACGCACTACAACGGAATCACAACCGAAGGAGGTGCCATGAGCCGATCAAGGTCGTTCAACCGCTTTCACCGTTACCTGGCGCGGCAGAAACGTCGCGGTCTTCGGGCTGTCTTGCCCCAGTTCCAGGGTGCTCAACAACCTCAGACCGGCCCAACCAACGACAGCGATGACATGCTGCGTCGACTGAGCCGGCGTGAAATTGAGTTGGATCTGCTGGAAGCCGAGGCCTGAGCCTCAGCCGCGATAACCGCCGCCGCCACCACGTGGGCCGCCGGAGCGCTCCCGAGGGGTGGCCTTGCTGACGCGGATCATGCGGCCCATCCACTCCACATCCTGAAGATCGTCGATGGCTTTCTGCTCATCGGCATCGTTGATCATCTCGACGAAGGCGAAACCGCGTTTGCGGCCCGTCTCGCGATCCAGGGGCAGGCTGCAGTTTTTGACCTCGCCGTACTCACTAAAGAGATCGAAGAGGTGCTCCTGCTCCGCCTGGAACGAAAGATTGCCGATGTAGATGGTCATGGACCGTGGAACCGTTGAACGTGCTCGATCGCTTGAGCCGGCTCCGAAAGCTCGGAGAAGGCCAGTGCTCAGGCGTGAACCCGATGACGTTACAGGGCAGTCGCACGAAAAGACACTAAAAAAAGAAGCAATTCCGAAGAGTTAACCGCGAACCAGCGATCCACTCCATTGTCAGAAGACCCTGACAGAGGAGAGAGATGGCTTTCAACAACTTCTATTTCCAAGCCCTGTGCTGGACATCCGATGGAGAGCTGGACCCGGCTGACAAGCTTGTGCTGCTCAACAGCTTGATTCCCCAGTCAACTCCGAACGAGCAAATCGAGCTGATCCAGGTGGTGGAGCGTCTGGCCCTGGTTCAGCCTGAGGTCACACTCCAGGTAAGCAATCTCTGACCCGAGTTCTGCCCCCGGGGATCAGAAGTTGTAGGTCTCGGCCGCCTTGGCCTTGCAGGTGGCCTGGGCCGTCTTCATCGCGTTGATCCCACCCCCGTTCTGGAGCTCCGACAGGAAACAGCGGCAGGTGTCCTCAACCATGCCCTCAGGGGGAACCTTCCCAGCGCTCTGAAGCTCGGCCTTGACGGCCGTTCTGCAGAACTGAGTGATCAGGCTGTTGTCGGAGGCGGAAGCTGCGAGAGGAGCCGAAACCAGGGCAACAACCAGAAGCGCACGCATCAAGAAGCCTGACTGATTTGCAGTTCGCGATTCATCACGCGCAGGCGTCGCAGGCTGTTGAACACATCCTCGGGCATGCCCTTGGGAAGATCCACCAGGCTGTGGTTGTCGAAGATCTGGATGCGACCGATCATTCGGCCCTGCAGGCCGGTCTCGCCGGCAATGGCACCAACCAGATTGCCCGGCTTCACCCGATCACGGTGGCCCACCTCAACGCGGTAGCGCTGCATGTTCTCCTCAGGAGCCCGCGCCGGGCGCTCGCGCCGCTCACGGCGGTCTCCCGTGTTGCGGTCACGGTCGTTGCGACGGGTGTTCTGAATCCAGTCATCGTCGCCCTTGCGCAGCAACGGATCAGGACCGATCGCCAAATTGAGAGCCGCCATCGCCAGCTGTTCGGGGCTGAGCTCCAGCTCGGTGGCCACCCGCTGCATCAACTCCTGAAGCAGGGCCGCTTCATCGGCATCTGGACGTTGCGCCTGGGCCGCCTCACTCAAGCGCTTGCGCAGTCGGTCCAGGCGGCCCTGGTTAATGGCCGTGTTGCCGGGCACCTCCATCGCTTCGATCGGCTGCCCCGTGGCCCGCTCGAGATTGCGGATGAAGCGTCGTTCCCGTGGGGTCACGAACAGAACGGCTTCCCCCGTCCGACCGGCCCGGCCCGTACGGCCGATGCGATGCACGTAAGCCTCGCTGTCGAAGGGCATGTCGTAGTTGATCACCAGACCGATGCGCTCAACATCAAGACCCCGTGCCGCAACGTCGGTGGCCACAAGGATGTCGACCGATCCACTGCGCAACCGCTCCACCGTGCGCTCCCGCTGGTTCTGGGGAACATCGCCGTTGAGCACCGCCACCTGATGGCCGCCGGCCTCGAGGGTTTCGGCAACGGTGAGGGTGATCGCCTTGGTTCGGGCAAAGATGATCACACCCTCACCACCACAGGCATCGAGAACCCGTTGCAGGGCCTCGAGCTTGTGGGGCATCGGCACAGTGATCGAACGCTGCCGGATCCGTTTGCCCTCCTGATCCTTGGTGCGGATCGTGACCTCGGCAGGGTCCTTGAGATAACGCTTGGAGAGGCGACGGATCTCGGGCGGCATCGTGGCTGAGAACAGCACCACCTGCCGCTGCTCAGGCAACTGATCGAGGATCCACTCCACATCGTCGATGAAGCCCATGCGGAGCATTTCGTCCGCTTCGTCGAGCACCAGGCTGCGCAGGCCGCTGGTGTCGAGCGTGCCCTGGCGCATGTGATCCATCACCCGGCCCGGGGTGCCCACCACCACATCAACACCACGTCTGAGGGCACTGATCTGGGAGCGGAAATCCGTGCCGCCATACACCGCCAGCACCTTCAGGTGGGGATGGCCGGCTGAATAGGCCTTGAAGGACTCGGCCACCTGCATCGCCAGCTCCCGCGTGGGGGCCAGCACCAGGGCCTGGGGCGTTTTCTGGCCGCTCTCGAGACGCTCGAGCAACGGCAAAGCAAACGCAGCTGTTTTGCCGGTACCGGTCTGGGCCTGGCCCACCAGATCGCGGCCGAGCATCAGCTCGGGGAATGCAGCCTTCTGAATGGGGGAAGGTTCGCTGTATCCCTTATCCGCCAAGGTGCGGAGCAGGGCTTCACTGAAGCCAAAACCGGCAAAACCGGATTCAGGCTCAGCCGAGGTGATGGTGGTGGTGAACACCTCAGCATTCGGGCTGGATTCCGGAAGCGCCGAGGCAGAAAGATCCACTGCGCAGGCGGAATCGTCGCGCTGCTGTTGCTGTTCAGTCATGAAAGTTGGCTTCGCCTGATTGATCTCTGAAATCAGGCTCACAACCTCCCTGCAACTGAAGAGTTGCGCTCTGGTTGTGTTGCCTACGCTTCAAAGGTTGAAGATCAATTTATCACCCGGCCGTAATCATCCTGCAGACGTTCGATGTCGTCTTCCCGCAGATCATCACCATGCTGAACCTCGAGGATCAGCAGATCAGAGTCGTCTGAGCGGGCGCGATGCACAGCACCGCAAGGGATGGAGAGCATGACGCCCGTGCTTGCAGGATGCCAGGTCTCACCGCAGAGCAGAGCACCCGAACCCGACACCACGGTCCAACTTTCGCTGCGGTGGAGATGCCGCTGAAGGGATAACTGCTGCCCGGAACGAACAAGCAGTCGTTTGACCAAATAGTTGTCCCCCTGGGTCAACGTTTCGTACCAGCCCCAGGGACGCTCAACACGCATCAGACCACCTGCGTCAGATCACCGTCAGCAGATCAAGGCTGGCACGGGCACGGGTGATGGCTGTGTAGAGCAATCGGCGTTGATGTTCAGCAGCCGGGCCATCCTCCAGAGGATCAGGCCAGAGCACGATCACCCGGTCCGCCTCACTGCCCTGGGCCCGATGGATGGTGAGAGCGACCGCGGGCTCCAAGCGCCGCAAACGGGCTGGATGCAATCGGCGCACCTCCAGCTGTCCTTCTGGGTCCACCACCTGGAACAAGAGACGTCGTTCGGTGCCTGCACCGATGACCACCCCGATGTCTCCATTGGCCAAGCCGAGTTCCGGTTGATTGCTGCCGCAGATCACCGGCAAACCGATCGGCCAACGCTCGACCTTGCCGGCGGCATTGGCCCCCAGCAGCGTGCGGTGCACATCATCAAGACTCCACGGCCCCCGGCGGCGAGGACAGAGCAACAGGTCCTGCTCCAAAAACGAGAACAAAGGTCGGGACGACGCCTTCAGCTCCTGGTCGGTGCAGCGATCGAGGTCAACAGCCAGCTCCCGCAGGTGCTCGAGGCGCTTCATCCAACGCTCACGCACCAACGCCGGAAAACGACGCAGGGGACTGGGGTGCACCTGAAGATTGGCCTGCTCGGGCAAGGCGGCCAGATCCGCTGCAAAGGCCTTCAGTTCCCCCTGGCGCAGCTGTTGCGCCACCTGCGCCAGGGCACCGCGGTTGCGATAGGTGCGCTCGAGATGAACGGCGCCGGCAGCAAAACGGCCGCGCACGTCCGGCTGCTGAAGCCGATGCCAGACCGCTCCACTCCCCACAGGCGGCAGCTGGGCTGGATCCCCCACCAACAGCAGCCGGCAACCGCTGGGCAACGCCTCCAGCAAGGCCTGGGTTAAAGCCAGATCCAGCATCGACATCTCGTCGATCACCAGCAGGTCCAGCTCCAAAGGGCGCTGGCGGTTTCTGCCGAAGCCACGGCTGCCGGCCTCCAGCCAGCGGTGGAGTGTGCTGCAGGGCAAGGGGACCCGCTGGGCCAGCACCGCATCCCCCAGGCGCCGGGCCGCCTTGCCCGTGGGGGCCGCCAAACCGATGCGCAGGCCGGGATGGCGGGCTTCCGCCCGGGCCAGAATCTCCACCACCGTGCTGGTTTTGCCCGTGCCCGGACCACCACTGAGCAGCACAACCGAGGCCTGATCCAGGGCGCACACGGCGGCGCACTGTTCAGCATTGAGACGATCAGGAAGCTGGGGATCGGCAGCCTTGACCGGCTTTGGAACGGGAGCGTGAGCCCGCTCCACCAGCTCGGCCACCACCTGCTCCATGGCCTGCAACCAGCGGCGCCAGCCCAGCCGATCACCCTGAAGCAGCAGGGGGGAGGCCTCCCCCTCCAGCCAGCCACTGGCTTGGGCAACGGCCAGCCGTTCCGGCGTCAGCGCCACCGTCAACTCCCCCTGCTCCAAGGCCAGCACCAGGTCGCGGCTGAGCTCCTCCAAAGCGGAGCTATCCGCCTTGGGCGGGATCCGTCGCCGCAGGGCGGCATGCAGGCCCGCCGTGAAATTGGAGGGCCACGTGCTGGTTCCCGGGGGCAACAGCTCCGTCACGCGGGCACCTCCCCCAGGGCTCGATCGAGGGCTGCGATGCGATTGAGCGGCGCGGATTCGACGATGCGGCCAGGGCCGATCTCCTCTTCTGGAGATGCACCGAGCGATCCGGGCATCCCCCGCAGGAAGCAGTAGACGTAGCCCCCCAGATGCCGCTCGGGGGCGTAATCCGGCAGACGCCAACGCAGATGGCGATGCAAAGCCACCAGGTAGAGGTGGGCCTGCAGAGGGTAGTGGTGGTGCAGCATCTGCTCCTCCATCGCCTCCTGGGAGTAATGGTGCGGCCCGCACAATCCCGGCTCAGCACCGGTGCGCCGCTCACCAATCCAATTGCTCTTCCAGTCGAGAACCCACCAGCGCTTCTGCTGGGGGTCCTGAAACACCAGATCGATTGACCCGGTGAGAAAGCCACGGCTGTTGATCGAGAGCGACGCCAAAGCAGGGCTGTAAGAGGCACCAAACCGGGCTTGGGCATCACAGGCAAAGGCATCGACCAGATCGGTGGTGCGCACGTGCCGAACCGGTAGATCAAAGCTGAGTTCAGGCAGGCGCTGGTGCCGCCCCAGCTGATCGAGCGACAACCCACCCAGCGGTCCACCCAGGGGCGTCTGAAGCACCTGATCCAAACCCATGAGCACATCGTTCTGCAGGCCTGGATCGAGGCCTGCCCGTCGCAACTCGGCGGCGATTAGGTCGAGTCGTTGGCTGGGCTCAGAGGCCTCTGCAGCGGAGAAGGGGAACTGTTCGAGGATCTGGTGCAGGCAGTCCCCCGCCGCGGCCCCTCTGGGGAAGGCCGCCAGCGGCCCCGTCTCTGACCAGGCGGGTTCTGAGACAGCCACGACAGATTCATCGCCCCCCGGATCGCGATCACGCCCGAGTTCATGTAGCTGGACGTCATCGGCTGAGGCAATCCAGGCCGAGTAACTGGCCCGTCCCCAACTCCGGTCGATGCGCTTGGGGATCGAACCGAGGGCCAACGGCTCCGCTGAGAGCGGAGTTCGCCAACGCTCGCCGCTGGGCAGGCTCTCACTGAGTGCAGCGATGCTGATCGGGACCTGGCGCTCGCCAAGGGCATCGTGCAGCCGTTGATCAGTGAGGGTTTCGATCGTGTCTTCAGCCGCGTCGGCACCAAAGAGCCAGGCCGGCAAGGGCGAGCCCTCCTGGCCATTCGCCCTTGCCCAAATCAGGATCAGCTGGGATTGGGCTCGGGTCACCGCGACATAGGCCAGCCGCTCGGCCTCGGCCATGGCTTCCTGTTGCGCCTGTTGCACCGCCTGCCAGCCGTCCCCCCAGTGGGCATCGACACGCACCAGACACCCCCCAGAGCGGGGATCACGCCAAATCGGGCCAGCAACAGCCGGGGGGGACTGCCAGAGGTAGGGGCAGATCACCACGGGATATTCGAGCCCCTTGCTGCGATGAACGGTGACCACGGCGATGGCACTGTCGGCCTGATCGCTGTGGGGCTGGCGTGCCTCCGGCACCGGCTGACTGGGGTGCAACCGCTCCCGCCGCAACCAATCCGCAGCGGTGGCCACGTCCAGCCCCTGGCGGTGCATCGCCTCCTGCACCAGCCGCGCTGCCTGCTGCAGATCCCCAAGCATGCGGCCCCGTTGCGACAGACCCGCCATCTGCTCACCCTCCAACAGATCGGCCAGCGCCCCGAGCAGACCCAGCCGCGGCATCACCTCGACCAGACCACGCAATTGCAGAGCAAGCTGATCCAGCCGACCTTGCTCCAGCGCATCGGGCGCGATGCCCATCAGTCCCGAGCAGGCCAGTAAGCGCAGGCGACCGTCATCACCCGGTTCCGCCAGCGCATCCAGGAACCACTGCAACAGCAGGGCAGCTTCACTTTCGAGCACATCCCCCTGGGTCACCAGGCGGGTGGGGATCCCATAGGCCCCCAGGGCGCGGCGTATCTCTTCGGCCTGCTGATGGCGGCTCACCAGCACACAGAGGTCAGCAGGGTTGAGGTCGTCCCGTTGCTGCAGTTGCTCCAGCACCATCGCGGCGAGCCGCTGGGGCAAGACCTTCTCCAGAGCACTGCGACTGGATGGAGCCTCGGTTGAGAGCAGCAGCAGTTGCAACGCTGGGGCGTCCTTCGGTGGCATAGCGGAACTGCGAGGCTGCACCGCGGGCACTGGCAGCGAAGACCGGGGCAAACCAGGAGCCATCAACCGGTTCAACCCCTCCATCAGCGGTGCTGTCGTGCGGAAGTTGTCGAGCAGCTGATCGATCCGCTCCACTTGATCCCGAGCTGCCAAGTAGGTGGCCAGATCACCACCGCGAAAGCGGTAGATCGCCTGCTTGGGATCCCCGACCATCAGCAGCAGATGGCGTTCACCCTCCCCGAAGGCCCTGTGCAACAGGCGCCACTGCACAGGGTCCGTGTCCTGGAACTCATCCACCATCACGGCCCGATAGCGCTCTTGCAGTGGCGAAAGCCAGGCGACATCGCCATCCCCCGGGTCCATGGCGGCCAACAATCCGCCAAAGGTGATCACTCCGCGGCGGTGGCGGCGGCACTCCAGCTCCTGCAAGCCCCGCTCCAGCAGGTACTGCCAGGTGCGTTCCAACGGTGCATCCCAGAGCGCCGCAACAGCGACCTGCAAGGCCGGCATCACCAGGCTGGGTTCGGTTTCACCGCACTTCCGCGCGGTCCTGCACCAACTGGAGGGGTGGAAGTATTCCTTAAGCGGCTTCTCATGGGCTGCAATCTCCAGCAGTGACGGCACAGTCGTCTGCCCATGCAGCCACTGGTTGATCTGCGCACAGCGATCGCTCTTCGGCTTGGCGGAGTAGGGAGTGGTGGATCCACAGCCCTGGGCTTTCCACTGTTCAGCGGCCCGGCGGAACCCCGCATCAAGGGCGGGATGGTCCTGCTGCCAAAGCGGGACGAAGTCCCTCCAGAGCTGCGCCAGCCAGTGATCCAGCTGCGAGGCAAGGGACTGGTCCAGATCGATCGTCGCTTCACTGACCTTGAAGCGGGGCTGCTGTTCGCCATCCAGTTGCGCCAACCCTCTGCACAGGGCCTGCGGGGAGAGGCCGCGTTGACGCAATCCCTTGAGTTGATCCGGAGGCAGGCTCAACATCTCCTGTTGCCAGAGGTCCTGAACCACCTCGGCCTGGAGCGCGGAGGTGTCGGTGTCCAGCTGGGGCTCCATCGCAGCGCCGTTGCTGAGGGAAAGACGGCGAAGACTGCGGCGGCAAAAGCCATGAATGGTGGTGATATCTGCCCGGTCCAACTGTTCAAGGGCCACCAGCAATCGCCGAATCCAACGCTGACGTGCATCCCCTGGATCCGAGCCCGCCAGCCACTCCGCCAGAACAGGGTCCGGAGCGGAAACCTCATGCCCCTGCTCCAGCTGTTCCAGGCCCTGCAGAGCTTGTTGCAGACGCTGGCCGATGCGGGAACGCAGCTCTTCAGCGGCCGCATCGGTGAACGTCACCACCAACAACATCTCAAGGGCGTGGCCTACCTCCGTGATCAGACGCAGGCAGAGGTGTGCCAGAGCAAAGGTTTTGCCTGTGCCAGCGCTGGCCTCCAGCAAGCGGACCCCAGGCCCGAGCGGATAGGAGTTGGCCTCAAAGCGCTGTGCCATGGATCGAGTCTGGCCAATGCCGACCCCAAAACCAGTGTTAAGTTGCATGAAGCAGCCGGCGAAAGCTGCGAACTGGACTGGGTTCAGTCACACCCCAGAACAGAAGACGACCTGAGTGGGGGCCTGAAGAACCCTCGCTTTTTTTTGGCTCTATGAAGCGATGCAACTCAACCCTTGAGAGAACAGGGGCTTGCGTCAATGCGGTGCCACTAGCGCCACAGCTTGTATCAAGCCACCGGCCTGTTGTGTCTCCCGAACGTCGTCAGAAATTGGCCCAGTTGCTTGTGCGCAAGGCCGCCGCTGTGGAGAGCATCGGCCAGGAACATCGGGCCTACTTCTTCCGCCGACAGGCAGGAGGGCCCATCGAGATCTCGAACGAACGCATGCGCGAAATGCTGGACGAGCTGTTCGATTAGTGCAGCTTCGCCAGAAGAGGGCCGTAGAGCAGCTGACACGCCTCTTGAAATCCGGCCTCATCCATCAGTTGCTCCGCGGCGATCTCCGTGCCGAAGCAGAGCTGCATCACCGGGGTAGCCCCTTCCACCTGCCAGACCTTGCGAAATTCCAGCTCACCCGAACCCGGCTTGCGCTGGTCTTTGGCCACCATCTGCCATCCGCTCTTCGGTGGGACAGGCCAGCACTGCACCCGCCCCTGGCGCACCAGAAGCTGCAGCTGGTTCATGTGTTCCTGGGCTTCATCCTTTGGCAACACCGGCCAGCGCAAGTGCACCTCAGCGCCGGCAACACGGGTACTGCGCGCCACCACGCCTGAACCGGCGGCAGGAGCCAAGCCCTCGGCGCAGAGCAGCAAATGCTGCAACCAGCAGCGCATCACGGCCGCGGCATTGAGCATTCCGGGCTGCACCACCACCTGCGTGTCACCAGCGAAGAGCAGGGGCACTGGATGGCCGGCGAGAACAGGCACCTCCCGACGGCAGGGGCCGAGCGATGCCAACTGACGTTCCAGGGCATGCCAACGTTGCTGCAGTTCCTCCTGTTCAAGGGCAGCACCAGCACCCGCAGGCAGCAGCCCCTGACCCGCCAGCGACGTCGTCCAATCCGGAGCGGATCCAAGAATGAATTGCTCCTCGATGTCGTGGTTGAGCAGCAGATAGCGCTGAAGGCCCTCCAACTCGAGGGCCTCGAGATCCTCCACAGCCTCAATGCCCTCCCCAGGCCGCAACCCACGCGCCTGCAACCAAGCCTTCTGGGGCTGCTGCATCCAGGCCAGTAGCGCTTCAGGGTCCAAAGCCGGATCATCACCATCCATGCCCTCGTCAATGGCGAGCGGTTCCCGCCAAAGCAATGGCCAGGCCAGCCCAAGGGCGGCCGGGGCTGATGCGGGGGCATGGTCAAGACAGCGCCGGGCCTCGAGCTGACGCCGATCACAACTGAGCGGCGCCTCGGGCCTGAAGTTCTCGCGGGAAAGGGGGTTGGCCGCCGGCGTGATCAACAAGCCCTCCGTGGAGGCACCGGCCCGATGCAATTGCTCCTGCAGAACGGCAAGCCACTGTTCCACGGGCGCCGAGGGCGGCTGGGGCTCACCTGTACGTTCCAGCCGTCCGCACCAGCTAATCAACAGATGACGGCGAGCGGACATCAAGGCCTCCAGAAGGACATAGCGGTCTTGGTCGCTGCTGCGGGGATCCCCCAAGCGCCGTTGCAGCTCAAGCAGATGAAAGCCAGGACGCCGACTCGGACGAGGGAAGTCGGCGCTGTCGAGTCCCATCAACACAACCACCTTGTGGGGAATCGCCCGCATCGGCTCCAAGGCGCTGATGGTGAGGGCACCACTGCGGTGACCGAAGCGACCGCTGTCCACCGACAAGGCCTCCTGCAGCACCTCCAGTGCCACGGCAGCATCGAGATCTAAGCAGCAGTCTTCCGCCCGCATCCGCCACTCCTCCAGCGCCGCGGCCCAGCTCTGCAACTCATTGCCCCAGGCCCCACCATCAGCGAACAGCTCCTGCAACAACGACTGCAGCAGCTGCACCCAGCCATGGCACGGCCTGGGCTGTCGCAAGAGATCCAGCATGCGCGCCAGCCGATCCAGAAGACTCCACCAACCCACCAGGCGGTCGGGATCAAGAGCCTGCTGAAATGGTGCTGCTCCTGCCGGAGCCAGACCCGGCTCCACCGGCAGCACCAGCCCGAGCAGCCAACGGTCGAGACACCAGCGCAGGCTGTGAACCTCATCACCGCCCCGCTCACGGGCATCCAGCCCCCAGCGAAAACCGCTGCGTTGCAGCGTTTGGGTAATCAGCACCGCCTCCTCCGCCGTGAGTCCCTGCTGGCTCTGAAGAGCCGGGTTGGCCAGGAGACATTCCAGGCCCGTGGCGGTGAGGCGTGTGGCGGCCAGCTCAAGCAGCTTGAACATCGCCATCGACAAGCCCGGACTGCTTTGCTGACTGCGGTCGGTGAGGCGCCAGGGCAAATCGACACCGATGGCGGCTGTGTCGTTGAACACTGAGCTGAGCAGCGGTGCATAACGCTCAATCTGCGGCGTCATCACCAGCACATCGCGCGGTGCGAGGTCTGGATCAGCCGCCAGCCACTGCAGGATGCGATCACGCACAAGCTGTACTTCCCGCCAGGGCCCCGGTGCCGCCTGAAACAACAGCGACTGATCCTCGGTGGAACGGGTCAACTCGGGCATGCTCTCGGCATCCACCAGCTGCTGCTGAAGCTGATCAAGCAGGGAGGGCTCGCGCTCTTCCGCGACGGCGATCTGCACGGCACCTGCAAACAGGTCTCCTTCGCGTCGCTCCCCCAGCTGCGCCTCTCCAGAGCCTTCCAGCAACTGCTGAAATTCAGCCCCCATCCGGCCCAGAACGGCCTCCAGCCGAGGTGCCTCTGCCAACCAGCCGCCATCGGGCGGAACAAGCCAGTCATCCCCGAGCGAGGCGCGCCGACTGCCACAGCGCTGCCACAGGTCCGGACAAGGGGTGAGCAGGTAGATCTCCACCTCCAGCAGCCCGGACAAGGCCTGAATCAGATCCACCTGCACCGGCGCCAGAGCGCTGATCCCGAACAGCCGCAAACGATCCGGCAAGGCTGCCGGATCAACGTCTCCACGCCGAAGACAGTCGACGGCCTCACGCACCTGCAGGCCAAAGGGAGCGCGGGGCAGCCGCTGATCCAACAGTCTCCAGAGCACGGCCTGCCAGTCGTCGTCAGGTCGTGGCCGTTTCCATTGCTCCAGTTGATCGGGGCGGTAGAGGGCGTAATCGTCCATGGCGTCGGCGATGGAGCGCGCCAGCTGCCAGCGATCCCGCGTTAAGCCCGAAGCGGTTCCCTCGCGCTGGGCCAGCCATCCGCGAAGCGGCTGAGCGACCGGTTGCTCTAACAACTGGGGAAGCAGTTCGAGCACAGACCACACCAACTGGCCCGCCCGCCAGGGATCGTCCTCCTGCGCTGGGAGGTGAAGGACCAGGCGCACCAGCTGCCGCAGACGACTGCCTGGAAACGGGAAACGCACCAGGGAACTTATGCCATTAGCTGTGGCCAGCTGTTCCCCCAACCATCGGCTGGTGGGCCAGGTGTTGACCATCACCTCAACCGTCTCCAGGGGCCCCGGCTGCTGCTCGATCAACTGACGGGACAGCAAGCTGGCCAGAAATTCAGCCCTGTTGCTTCGGTAAACCGTCAGCAAGGGCCTGCATCTCCAGCCAGTACTGCGTCGGTTGCAGCCCCCTCAACCTGAACGACAGCATCCGTTTCCGGGCAGTAAGCCGACAGACAACCGCCGTACACCGCCCCGGTATCGATCAGCACGATGCGGCCAAGTCGCTCCACTTGGGGACGGGGCGTGTGACCCACCACCACAAGACCAAAACGACCGTCATAGGCCTCCCAGAAGGGATCGCGAATCGACAGATCCGGCTGTCCATCGGAGTTGAACCCGGCGTGGGTGGCGCACCACCCGTAACCTCGATACACAAGCGGTAGCTGTTGAAGGCGCGACAGCCACTGCCTAGCGCTGCTCTCGCCCAGCTGGCCATAGGTGGTGTGCTGGCTCAAGCCATCCTGCGACGGCATCAGGTCGTTCTCCATGGCATCGACGAAGTCCTGCTCATGGTTTCCCCGCAGCCAGGTGGCACGGTCTGTCTGGATCAGTTCCCAGACCAGATTCATCGTTGCGGGGATGGCCTCACCACGGTTGATCACATCTCCGCAGAACACCAGATGGTCGTTCGGAGGCAATATGGCGAGCAGGTTGCGCAGAGGCTGATAGCAACCATGCACGTCCCCAATCACCCAGTGCCGACGACTACGCACGTTCAAGGCAACAACCTGGTTAGATCCCAATTCTGACCATGGGATAGACCCAGGCAATCAACCCAAACGCGGATCAGAACAAACCAAGAAAACGCTTGCGCTCCGTCTGTTGGGTCGGGTCCGGCTTGGGCTTTTCCGGGGTTTCGCGGCGATACCGGGGCTTGGCATCACCAACGGTGACCAAGGGGTCGTTGTTCTTGAACCAGATCCAATCGCGAATTGGCGGCGTCTCCGTGAGATCGCGGCGGGTCAGACCCAACCCCAACTTTGCTGAAGCACCCAGAAGGATGTCGACCATCGCGTCACCGTCAGCACAGGTGGCCAACGCCTTGTTGGTTTTCTCAGCACCATCGAGGGCCTTCACCAACAGAGCGATGCGTTGCTGAACCGGGAGGGAACTGGGATTCATCAGACGGCACTGGCAAGGGCATCGGGAATCACCGCGGACGGTGCCTCGAAGGACCCCACAGCCACGAACTCCAAACGGAGCTTGAGGAAGGTGATGAAGGTGGGATCGGTGGAGACCACAGCAGCAGCAGGCTGAGGAATGCTCGACTTGAGCTCAGCCAACTCCGGAGCTGCAAGAAAGGCTGGTTGTCGCACCAACCAGAAATCAACGGTCTTGCCGGTTTCGGCGTAGTTGCGCTGGCGCTCCCGCAGCACTTCCTCCAACGGCTCCTCAACGGTGAGGAAGCGCTCGCTGGCTGCAATGAAGTGGTAGGTGGTCATCCGGGCGCCTGTCCGAAAAGGGGATCAAGGCGGGGATTCTGAACCAAGACCTTCATATCCCGCACAGCCTGTTGCAGTCCGACGGCAACAGACCGGGCCACGATCGTGTGGCCGATGTTGAGTTCCTCCATCCCAGGAATGGCCGCAATGGGCTCGACGTTCTGATAAGTCAGGCCATGGCCGGCGTTGACCCGTAGACCAAGCTGCCGTGCAATTGCGGTGCCTTCCTGCAACCTTGCCAGCTCATGGGGCTGGGTGGTCCAGTCGGCATCGGCGTAGCGACCCGTGTGCAATTCCACCCAGCAGGCCCCCGTGTTTTTGCAGGCCTCGAGCTGGGTGGCCTCAGGGTCCACAAAGAGGCTCACCGGAATCTTGGCGGACTGAAGGGTTTGCACCTGAGCACGAAGGGAGTCCTCTTGTCCCGCCACATCCAGGCCCCCCTCCGTAGTGACCTCTTCCCTCCGTTCCGGCACCAGGGTGACCATGTCGGGCTTGAGCCGCAGCGCAATCGCCACCATCTCCTCGGTGGCGGCCATTTCCAGGTTGAGCCTGGAGCGCACGGTTTGCCGGAGCAGCTCCACATCACGGTCCTGGATGTGACGTCGGTCCTCCCTCAGGTGAACGGTGATCCCATCGGCTCCGCCGAGTTCGGCGAGAAGTGCCATCGACACAGGGTCTGGTTCCACGGTTCGCCTTGCTTCTCGGATGTTGGCGATGTGGTCGATATTGACGCCGAGGCTTGCCATGACGAGGCGGTCGTTGGCCGGATCCTATGCAGCCTCGCCTGAGGGCCTTAAGTTCTCAATCGTCGAATTCGATCAGCCCGTTGCAAGCGGCCCTGGCGACACGAGAAAGCACCCTGAGTGTCGGAATTGACAACTTCTGGGCTCCCCTGGCGATGTTCACCACCCAGGATCTCGCGCTGCGTCTTCAGTTTCGTGAGCGGCTGGTGCTGCATCCGGAGCATCTCCCCCATCAGGGACCTGTGCTCTTGGCGCCAACTCACCGCGCCCGCTGGGATGCCCTGATGCTGCCCATGGCCGCCGGGCGTCGTGTCAGTGGCCGTGACTGCCGCTTCATGGTGACCACAACGGAAATGCGCGGACTGCAGGGATGGTTTCTGCAACGCCTGGGCTGCTTCCCGGTGGACCAGGGACGACCCTCGATGACCACCCTGCGTCTCGCCATCGATCTGTTGGCCGACGGACAGCAACTGGTGATGTTTCCTGAAGGCAGGATCCACCGCACAGATGAGGCCATTCAACTGCGGCCAGGCCTAGTTCGTCTGGCCCAACTCGCCCAGAGCCGCGGCGTTTCCGTTCCTGTCGTACCCGTTGGCTTGGGGTACAGCCAGGCCCCGCCACGCCCCTTCAGCCGAGCGGCGCTCTGTTTCGGCACTCCCCTGACGGTGCCTCCAAAAGAACAGCGAGAGGCAACGCGCCATTTCAACACCCAACTGGCCAGTGCCATGCATGCGGCTGAACAAGCGGCCCGTGCAGCCGTTGGCCGACCGCTACAGAGCTTCTAAAGTCCGCCAACCTCTTCTTGCTGTTCTCATGGGTTGTCGCGCATTGCTGACAGCTGCTGCTCTGGTGGCGACCCTGGGTGTCACCGCGGCACCTGGCATCGCACAAACAGCTGCCGGGAACCGTGTTCTTGCTCAGGCCGAGGGTGGATTCAACCCCGCGGCTGTCCGCTCGATGCTTGCCGACGGCGATGCTGCAGCCAGCAGGGGAGACCTTGCAGCAGCACGGGCCGACTACGACAAAGCTCGTCAAGCTTCGAAGCAGCTTCTGGCCTTTTACCGCGATCTCAGCGGCGCCTTCCGCGGACTGGATGCACGGATCCCCCGAGAGATGGACACCAAAGGCCGTGAAGCCCTCGAGCTTCTGGCAGAGACCAACCTGCGCCTCGCCGCCCTGTTTCGGCGTCAGAACCAGCCGGAAGTTGCTGTTCCTGTGCTGGTGGAGGTGGTCAAACTGATGACACCGGCCAAGCCCCAGGGTCAGCAGGCATATCAGAGTCTGCTCGAGCTGGGCTTCGTCGAAACGGAATTCCGAGGTGCATCGGCAGCCGGCCAATGAGCCGGTCTGTCAGCATCTGAGCAAGTCCTCTCTTGTGCAACCACCGTCATGGTGCAGCCGGATGCCGTTGAAGCCGCAATCCAACAGGTCATTCCAGACGCCAACGTCACCGTCGAAGACCTGACTGGTGGAGGTGACCACCTCCAGGTGACTGTCGTGTCGACCGCTTTTGCGGGCCTTTCACGCATCCGTCAGCATCAAATGGTCTACGGCGCGCTGCAGCAGGAATTGGCCAGCGAAGCGATTCACGCCCTCGCCCTCAACACCTCAACCCCTGCGGACGCTGCGTCCGCCTAACGCTCGATCTCACGCTCAACGATGGACCCCTCCACCAAAGCCCGCATCGAAACTCTGGTCGCTTCCAGCCCAATCTTCGTGTTCATGAAGGGCTCGAAGTTGATGCCCCAGTGCGGATTCTCAAACAATGTGGTCCAGATCCTGCACTCTCTTGGTGTGGCATTCGAGACATTCGACGTTCTTTCCGATCCGGAAATTCGTCAGGGAATCAAGGATTTCTCCAGCTGGCCAACCATTCCCCAGGTGTACGTCAAAGGAGAATTCATTGGAGGCTCCGACATCCTGATCGAGATGTACAACTCCGGCGAACTCAGAGAAAAGCTGGAGATTGCTCTCGCTAGCTAACTCAATACCCCTGGGGATGACGCATATACAACGTGCTCAAATCCCCGTCAGGGCCAATAAAGCTGGAGGGATCCATGATCCAGCGATCAATCAATTGTTCGAGTCGGTGTTGAGAGCGAGGATCAAGCGATCCTGACTTTCTCAAGGCATGCAGATAGCCGTCGGAGTACAGACGAAGCTCCGATGGTGTGTGATAGCGCGTGGTCAGCTCCTGACAGGCATCACACAGCGACTGGAAATGACGGATGGCTTCAGGGTCGTCGAGTGATGTCATGAGATACAACAGCAGCCCCTGCTACCAGCCTGCCAGGAATTTCGGCTTAGCGTAGGCGCGCCCGGGCCGATCCAGTGACCTCCACTCCCCACGACCTCACGGCGGAAGCGTCTGCAGCCAGCCCCGATCCGGTTGTCATGCCAGCCTCAACCACCGGTCAGGAGCCTTCACGGGTCTTGGTGGTCGAGCCACATCCAACCCTGCGCACGGTGCTAGTGCAGCGGCTGCGTCAGGACGGACATCTCACCGCTGCGGTGGCGAATGCCAGCGAAGCGTTGGAAGTCTGTCAGGAACAGTCACCCGATCTGCTGGTGAGTGCAGAACTGCTGGAGCGCAGCTCTGCCTTGCGGTTGGCCGAACAGCTGCGTTGCCCCGTGATTGTGCTCACAGCACGTGCTGGTGCAGAGCCGGTTGTGGGCCTGTTGGATGACGGCGCCGACGATGTGTTGCGCAAACCCTTTGGCCTGGAGGAATTGGCCGCCCGTTGCCGCACCCTGCTGAGGCGGGGCCACAGCGGCCTGCAGGAACGGGTCACTGTTGGTCCTCTGGAGGTTCATCTGCTCCTCCGCCAGGTAACGCTCAGGGATCAGCCGGTGGAGCTCAGCCCCCGCGAATTTGCCCTGCTTTGTGCCCTCTTGATGCCACCAGGGCTAGTGCGCAGCCGCCAGGAACTGCTGCGGATGGCCTGGCCGCCCTTCAGCGGAGGACCCCGGTCTGTGGACACCCAGGTGCTCACCCTTCGCCGCAAGTTGGAGCAAGCCGGTCTTGGAGAAGGCGGTGGAATCACCACCGTGCGGCAGCGGGGCTACCGCTTCAGCCTGGACAACCTGCCGGCCAGCTAGATCTGATTTCGTCATTCCAGTCAGAGACTGGATTCTCGTGGACCAAGCGCAAGGTCAATTTGACGTCATCCATCCCCAGATGTTTTTCAAAGCCCACGAGGGGGCCTTACTTAGTCCGCCCGGTGGAGACGAATGGCCTTCTTCAGTTGGGCCTCTTTGGTCGGGACCAGATGGTGTGAGGTCACCCAACCCAATTCACAGAGGTGATTCAGGCACACTTTGACCTGAACCGTTCCACAGGGGAGATTGGTGAGTTCGGTTGTCATCCCATTGGAGCAACTGACTCGATTTCAACGCCTCGACTCGGCATGGCAACGCCCGACATCTGGACAAAATCAAGAGTTATGCGGACGTCAGTGGTCGTTGCTTGATCGGTTCAAGCGGGTCAACATGGAGCTGTCGACACCCGGGAGCCCCCGCCGTGATCGGATTAAACAGGTTTTATTGCAACCAAGGAGAGAGATTTCTCCTCCTGGATGTTGCTTCCGAAGACGCCTCCAAGACGTCTGAAGAGCTCGTTAACGATGGTTGGGAGATCGAAGCAGAAAAACACCTATTATCTAACTAGGGTGAGCGATGCCTTGTCGATAAGGGAGCTAATTAAAACCTAGCAAGGCGCATAAACCATTGCCATACAAGTTGCAACTAAAAAGAATTCATTTAGGTGCCACAACCTTTAAAGACCAAATTCGGCAAATACGCCTACAAAAGGGCACTATATATTAAATAAATTCAAAATTCAGGCAATAATGCCCTCGAGAGAAGGAGAGAAGACAGAACCCTCAATTGATGTCCACTCAGAATCACATTCAATCAATGCAAAGCAAAATGCATTATCCAAGCAAGCCTAAGGCACAAAACTAGCCTTGCAAAAGCAATGACTTAAAGCAAAAGCATTGCAAACCGGCCAGCGGTGCTTGAGAAGAATCGCATTTCGAGCTAACATAAAAGCTATCATGTTCATACGAAGTGAAAAATTTTTTTCCATACGACGAACTGAGCAGCACTAAAAAATGGACCACTGCTGCTAATTGGGCCCAATTCTCAGAGCCAATCGACCCACACGAAGGTGAAACTTCAAAAATACCTTTAGACAAAAACATTAAAATAGTTTCAGCTGGAAGCTGTTTTGCACAAAGGATTTCGCAAAATCTTCAACAAAACAACTTTAATTATTTGATAACAGAAAAAGCGCCCAACTCATTACCAATATCAATATCAAAAGAGTATAACTATGGAGTTTACACAGCACGCTTTGGCAATATCTACACACCGCGACAGCTTTTGCAATTATTCGAAAGAAGCTTTTCTGAATTTAATCCATTACTTAAGTCATGGCCCACAAAAGATAATACTTTTATTGATCCTTTTAGGCCACGAATACAGCCAGATGGTTTCGCAACAGAAGCAGAACTTCTTCTAGATAAAGAGATTCATCTTGAAAAAGTCCGTGAGATGTTTTGCGACGCTGACGTCTTTATATTTACCCTTGGTCTTACGGAATGCTGGCTTGACTCTAGAGATGGGGCAATCTTGCCGGCATGCCCAGGTCGTGGCTATGGAGAATACGAACCTAGTATTTACAAGTTCCACAACATGACTCATGCAGAGATTTTCGAGGATTTATTGAATCTAATAAACAAAATCCGTAATATCAACAATGAAATTCGATTTATTTTCACAGTATCTCCAGTCCCCCTAGCAGCCACCATGACAAACAATCATATCGCCGTCGCAAATACTTATTCTAAATCAGTTCTTAGAGGAGCAGCTGGAGAGTTAGCTGCTATGTATGATTTTATTGATTACTTCGGATCATACGAAATACTCAACCACAGCTACAGAAGCCACATTTACTGGGATGGAGATATGCGAACCCCATCCACAGCCGGGTTAAGTGCGGTATTCAAATCCTTCTATAATTTCTTTTGCAAGGAAGAAGAAGGATTGATCCTTACAGAAAAAATTAGAGACTCAAATGATCAAAAATTTGAAACTATTGATTGTGACGAGGAAGAACTATTGAGGCATCTGTCACGGTAGAATGCGTGAACGCAGATCCTCTCGCCTTGGCAGACTACAATTCTAATCTTATTGAACTTACAGAGCCTATCCAATTCTTCTTTATTGGAGATAGCCATACAATAGCTTACAATAATATTCTTTATAGCCCGGATAATTACACAAAAAATCCAATTATTACACGTGCTGCTTATCTGGGAGGCATTCAAGCTTCCAATATATTCAAAGCGAAGGGAGTTCTTCGTGGTGACATTAGAAATGCCCTTCAGCTATTCGGCCTAATGTCCAAATATGGAGACATATTACATTTATCAAGAACGTCGGCGGCTAATGACATTAATCTTGCTGCACAATCATCTCGTAAAACGCCAATACTTACATTCTGCATCGGCGAAATTGACATAAGAAGTCGATTACTTAAACAGATTGGCGACAATGTCGACTTCCATATTCCCGCGATATCAAATACCTCGTGGCTTGCTAATACCGATCCATCAAAGATAATCAGCATTCAAATTATCAGAAAACTTATTCGTGATACATATAAACCTTTGCTAGTTGCTCTAGGTGGATTAATAAAGGGAGGATTTCGCAGGACATATCTCCATTCAATAGCGCCACCGACTCTAAATGATGAAAAGTTTGCTGAACTAAATGGATACACCTTTTCTAGGTTGGTTCATTATAAAATAGTGTATTTAGTAAATGAGTATCTCAAAAGTGAGTGCCCATCATACAATATAAGGTTTATCGATACTTGGGAGAAGGTAACAGAAAGGGATGAATTACTTGAGGAATACGTATTAGATCATATTCACTTAAATAGAAAAGCATGTGCATTTACTATTCGAGAAATCATTAAGGATATTTATTTCAATGCAGACCCGAAAGCTCTATCACTACGTTACCAAGAACTTACAACTGAATCGATCAAGAATTATCAGAAGGAGCTAGATAAAGACGAAACATCCTTAAGCATCTTCGAGTCATTCAATCAAACCAGTCTCTACTATTCATCTAAAATTTTTGAGCCTGAAGATATATCTTCAATAGTAAATAGCCTAGATTTTAGTTTAGTAGAAGAGAACTTAGCTCCGCTGTATGACTGGATTGGAGGTAGAGGTAAATCCAACGATGTCCACAATAAAACATGCCATTTATCCGAAGAACAACTTTATTCTATCTACAAATTAATTTATTCGAAAAAATGCTTAAAAATCATAGAATCGTGTATGGGCTCTAGGTTTATAACCCTAGTAAAGGGTCGAAAAAGCTTCCCACATCAAGATAAAGCTTCAGGTTCACAGTCTCCACATAGAGATGGCAATCCTCCTGGAATAAAGCGGGGAATTCTTTATCTATCCGATGTAGATCAAAATTCTGGCCCCTTCAGCATCATATTAGATACATCAACAGGCAAAGAAAATTTAATCTGTGGCCCTAAAGGAACTTTCATATTATTTGACGCTCAAAAATATTACCATCGAGGATTGCCACCAAGACAAAAGATTAGATGTGCTCTTGACTTCGTTTTTATACCTTGCAAGTCAGATGCTGAGAGATTTATACTTCATCCAACATTAAATCATTGGCCTGTCGACCCATATTCATTTGATATTACTCCTTTCACAACATGGCCAGTTATCGATTCCGAGAAAATAAGCTTACGATGAATTATTAAGAAATCTGCAATCAAGCTTGGCTTTATTTTACATAAAAATCAACTTAAAAGATACAATTTTCCTCAAAGAAGAATTATTCCTAGACTTTTTTTGGCGTGATACATTCCCATTTTGTCCGAATCGTGAGCAGCTATCTGAATTTACGGCATTGCAGCAATCAGAATTAAATTGGCGATCAACACTTAATAACGCCCAGCTTGTGGGAGGCACTCTAATTTTCCATTCGATTAATAATTGAGTGAAGCCAGCCTTGTTTTCTAGTGACTAGGTGGTGTCTTAATGGCAGAAACAAAGGCTCCAAAAGTTCGTGACAATCTGCTTTGAATTCCAGATCCGGCAGTTAAACCACTTGATTTCTGCTGACTTAACACCATTAGCTCAGTTGATCAAATCAAAATATCCCTGCAAAGGTGGGGCATTCTAGGGAGCCGAATCCCTCAATTGGGGGAATTGCTTGCAGGTTGAAACGGAGATGCTGCATTCAGACAGGAGAAAACCATGCTTCCAATGCTCACTATCGCAGTAACCAATGCCATCTGGACTTCCGTCACCGTTGGCGCATGCAAGTGGATGCTGATGCCTTCCGAGGACGTCTCTGAGACAGGCTGAAGCCCTACAAGTCCACCAAGGGAAAGCCGGGAAAACGCATTGTGATTGTCGCCATCCATCTCATGACAAAAACTCACACAAACTACCTCGTTAGCAATGGCGGGGCTTTTCTTGTTTTGCCGACGATTCCTCTTGTGGTGTTTTCATTCCAACCTCACGGCATCGCGTGCACCCAGCCATACCAACTCTTAAGCAAAAGACCGCCCCAAACGTCTAAAAAAAGCCTTCTTCAGCCTGGATAACCTGGCGGCAAGCTGATCCAGCCTTGGGCTAGAGCCAAGGACGTCAGCAGTTCACCGGCAATCATCATCACGGCTAATCCAGCCAACATCTGATATGTCCAAGGCGGCGTTAAACGCCCAATGCCTTGGGTTGAAACGTTGGTGTTGGCCGCCAGAAGCTCCAGGAATCGATCGAAGCGCTCGATGCGTTGGGGCAAAAGCTGATGCCGAAGATCGGCTGCCTTCAAGTAATACACAGTTCCTCCCTGACTGGTCCCGACGGGGACCAACGCACGAATGTCCTGCCAACGCATGGCCCAGCCCCGGCGCAGTAGCCAGCGGATCCAGGTGGGGTAACGCACCTGGATCCCCTCGGCGTCGGTCTCCACCTGTTCACTCAACAAACCGATCACCAACACCAAGCCCAGAAGCAGTCCAGCGACCATCAGCCAGCGTGAATCAGCAGGGGTAAGCAAGGGCAAGGGCAGCACCAAGGCCCCATAGAGGCTGAGCAAGGTGAAGCGGATCAGTGGCGAGAGTCCGAAGCGTTCAATGCCGGTCATCGGTCTTCCGGGGAACCCGGTAGAGGTTCGATCAGTTCAGAGGGTTGGTAGGTGCCACCAAACACCTCCTGTTCGCGACCTTTCCAAAACTGGCCCAGACGCATCAGATCAGCGTGAGCCTCCTGCACCTTCTCTAGATAGAGCTGAGGATCCATTGACGCCTTGGCTTCCTTCAGCTTCTTGAGCCGAAGCATCTGGAGATTCCAGGGCTTGCTCAGCTCACCCCTCTGCTCGAGATAGCGAGCCAGATCTTCCGAAGACGGCTGAAACTCAGGCGGCATCCCAACTCCTACGTGGAATCACGCTAGGCAGAAGATCAGACCGGTAGAGCCCAGGGGTTCAGGCCGAGGTCGGCCCCGACCCGATGGGCACAGGCAAAACCACTGAAGGCCACGGCATTCAGGCCCTGACCGGGGAAACAGGAATCGCCCACGCAGTACAGGTTCTTCAGCCCGGTGCGGTTGAACGGCATCGGCAGAAGACCGGGGAGCTGCATCGCAGGGATCGGGCCGTAGCTCCCCTGGAAGCGACCAAGAAAACGCCGGTGGCTGCGGGGCGTGCCGATCTCCTTGTGGGTGATGGCATCCGCGAGGCCGGGCAGGATCGCTTCCAGGCGCTGGATCAATCGCGCTGCATCCGCCTCCTTTTTCTCGCGGTACTGGCTGGGGTTCAGCCCTTGCCACGCCTCCATCGATGACGGCGTGAAGGTGTGGACGATGTGATGCCCAGCCGGGGCCAGGTCCGGGTCCAGGAGGGAAGGCATCGACACGAAGATCACCCCCTGCTCGTCCTCCATCCGCTTCCAGTCCTCGAGCAGGAGGTGATGGCAGTGGGTGCCAGCCGGAATCAGGTCAGCCCGAACTCCCAGATGCAAAGAGAGGAAGGAGGGCGAGGGCACATAACGCTTGCGCCAAAACTGCTCCTTGCGAGGCGTGTGGGAGGCATCCACCAGAGCCTGGCCGGAGCGGCGCTGGTCCTCATCGTTTCGAGAGAAGGTGTCCCAGCGGGTGGCATTGGAGATCACCCGCTTGGCGCGAATGATCTCACCATCGGCCAACTTCACCCCCACCGCCTGATCGTTCTCAATCAGCACCTCCGTGACCCTGGCCTTGTAGCGGATGGCGCCGCCGTGGCGTTTCAATCCCTTCACCAGCTTTTCGGCAATCACCCCGACGCCTCCCTTCGGGTAGTTGATCCCCCCCGCATGCCGATCGGAAAACACCATCCCGGCATTGATCATCGGGGTGCGATCCGCCGGCATGACCGACCAGCAGAAGCACTCGATATCGATGAACTTCAGCAGCTGCTCGTCCTTGATGTGCTGACGCGCCACCGCCCCGACGTTGAACGGCAGCCAACGGGCCAGCCCAAGGCAAGCCAGTGGCGCCTTGAAAAACACCTTGGTGAGATAGGCCGGATCCTCCAAAGAGAGCAGCGGCATGGCATCGAGGCAGTTGAACACCTGCCAACAGGTGTCGTAGAAGCGACGGATCCCCTCGGCCTCGTGGGGAAACCGCGCCGTGAGGTCGGCGATGAACTGCTCATAGTCGCGATCCACCGCAATGCGCAGTCCACCGGGCATGTGGTATTGGAGCTGGGCAGGGTCAGGGATCGTGTCGCAGTGCTCCCCCACATCGGCCAGGGCCCGGGTGAGCAGATTGGTGAAACCCTTCTTGCCGAAGCCGAAGATCATCGAGGCCCCGACATCAAAGGTGTAGCCCTCGCGCTTGAAGGCGCCTCCACTGCCGCCAGGAATCAGATACCGCTCCAAGACGAGGGTCTTGGCTCCTTTCGCCGCCAACTGGCTGGCGGTGACCAAGCCGCCGATGCCGGAACCGATGACAACGGCATCCCACTGCTGGTTCTCGCTCATGACATCGCTTCTTTGGGGGTGACGCTAAGGGGCCGTCTGCGGCCTTGGATCCGGGCGGTGAATCGGCGGCATCACCGTAAGGATCACCTCAGAACGCACCGGACGCCCGAGCTCGGCACTGCAACGGGCATCAATGTGATGGCGCAGCCCATCAATGACCCGACTCTCCTGGGGCTGCAACGGATTGATGTAGACCACGACAAAGGCCGTACGACCCAGCTGCTGCACCGTGAAGTCCATCATCTGCAGCTGAAGCCCCACCAATTCCTGCATCAACACAGCACGCGTGCGCTGCAGCACATCCGGGTCAGCAGCACAGCCAGCGGCCTGGGCCATAGCGTCCTGCAGCGCCGCCAGCGGTTCACGCAGCAAAGCCAGGCTCACCGCCAGCACCAGCAGCGCATCGATGATCGGCGCCAGCGGAGACAGCTGCGTGGCCAACAACAGGGGAGAGGCCAGCAGGGCTAAACCGGTGGCGAGGGTGATCACCGCATCGATCCGAGCATTGCGGGCCTCCGTCAACAGCAAAAGCGACACACCCCCGGTGCGGCGCCAGTCCCGGCGGTGGCGCCAGGCCAGCAGCCCGCACAGTGTCGTCATTAGAGCGGTGTAGAGCGCCACCGGCTCCAAATGCAATGGCGCAATGCTGGAGCCCCGCCACCAGTCGATCAAGGTGGAACAGGCGCTACCGACGCCAAAGCCGATCACCCCCAGCAGCACCAGGGAGCGGAACAGCACATAAAGGGCTTCCTGGCCTTCGTAGCCGTAAGGCCAGGCGCGATCCGGCGGCCGCACCACATTTCGGCTGATGCGACTGGCAATCAAGGACGACCCCACCAGAACGGCTGAATAGAGGCCATCCAATAACAGGGCCGACGATCCCGTCAGCACGTGGGCGGAGAACCCGGCCAGTGCCATCACTGCGTTGGCTCCGACCCCGAAGCGCAGGGAGCGCTGTTCGATCCGACGAGCCTGCGCAGGGGTGTTCATACCGTCATGGTCTCGGGTTGAAGAGCCTGCACCGGTTCCAGATCCTGCAAGGCACGATCGCGGTAGGCGCCATAACGGGCCCGCTTGTCGCGAATCCGCTCAGGCAGATCCGGCAACAGGCCGAAATTGGGGGGCATCGGCTGGAACTTGGCCGTGGGCGCCTCGCTGACGAAATGGGTGAGGGCTCCACTCATGCAGGTTGCCGGCAGATCAATCGGCTCCAACCCCCGGGCCAAGCGAGCCGCATTGGTGCCGGCCAACCAGCCACCGGCCACAGCGGCGGCATAGCCCTCGGTGCCCGTGATCTGGCCGGCAGCCAGGAGGTTGGGGCGCTGGCGGAACTGCAGCGTGGGCAGCAGCAGCTGCGGTGATTCCAAAAAGGTGTTGCGGTGCATCACACCAAAGCGCACGAATTCCGCCTGATCCAAACCGGGAATCATCTGCAGAACGCGCTTCTGCTCTCCCCATTTGAGGTTCGTCTGGAAGCCCACCAGATTCCACAGACGACCGTCCTTGTCTTCCTGCCGCAGCTGTACGACGGCGTAGGCGCGCTTGGCCCGGCGCACATCGCGATCATTCACATCACCCCAGCGGGGGTCCCAGAGCCCGATCGGCTTCAGCGGCCCATAGCGCATGGTGTCTTCACCACGCCGCGCTAGCTCCTCAATTGGCAGGCAGCCTTCAAAGAATGTGGCGTCGTTCTTGTCAAAGTCCTTGAGTTCCGCCTGTTCCGCCTCCAACAGGGCCTGGCGGAACGCCAGGTACTGCTCCTTGTTCATTGGGCAGTTGATGTAGTCCGCATCGCCCTTGTCGTAGCGGCTGGCGCGGAAAGCAACCGTCAGATCGATGCTGTCGCCATGAACGATTGGGCTGGCCGCATCAAAGAAGTGGCAGTCGGCACGGCCGGTGAAATGGCGCAGATCCTCAGCCAGGGGTTCACTTGTGAGGGGCCCCGTCGCCAGCACCGTGATCGCATCAGCCGGTGGCAGGGCGTGCTGCTCGCGGCGTTCGATCGTGACCAGTGGATGTTGGTCGAGGGCTTCGGTGAGGGCGGCGCTGTACCGGCCGCGGTCCACAGCCAACGCTCCACCGGCCGGCACAGCGTGGGTGTCAGCCGTACCGATCACCAGCGAGCCAAGGCGACGCAACTCCTCCTGCAGCAAACCTGCAGCACGGTCGCTGCTCAGGGCTCCGAAGCTGTTGCTGCAGACCAGCTCGGCGAAATCGCTGCTGTGGTGGGCCGGGGAGCGGCGAATCGGACGCATCTCCACCAACATGACCGGAATCCCGGCACGGGCGATCTGCCATGCAGCTTCAGTACCGGCAAGACCGGCACCGAGAACAGTGACATGAGGAGGCTGAGACAACCGGCTGCAGCAAGCAGCCTTCAGCCTACGAAGCGCGCTCGCCTGCGAATCAAGCGCGGCTGCGCTTCAGCATCAACTGGAGCTGGCCAACGGCGGCACGACCGATGTTGAAGGCAGCCCAGCTGACGGCGGCGAGGACCGGAGCAACCACAACGAACAGGCGAGCATCGATGCCCAGCACTTGGCCTGTGGTGATCACACTGAAGGCCGAGTAACCGACGATCACCAGGATGAGGACCAGACCGATGGCAACTCGGACCATTCTTGAAAACGGAAATCTGTGTGGCAGATCTTACGGACTTCTCGGTTAATCCCACGACCTTCCCTGAAAGCTGATCGATTTCGCAGCAATCAGGGGTTGAGTTCAGCTCTTGATTTGAGCGTGGGAGGCCGCCAATTGCGCGTAGCGCTGGGCATGAGAGCGCTGCTCGCCAATCAACTCCGGCGTCAACTCCCGTTTCACCACTGCAGGAGTTCCCATCACCAGGACCCCGGGGGGCACATCCTTCGTAACGACGGATCCGGCGGCAACCAGGGCACCGGCACCGACGGTGACGCCATTGAGAACGATGGCGCCAATCCCCACCAGGCAGCCATCCTCCAAGGTGGCGCCATGGATCACGGCCCGGTGACCAACGGTGACATCAGCGCCGATTTGCACCGCCTGGCCAGGATCGCCATGGAGCACCGCGCCGTCTTGGACATTGCTTCCCACTCCGATGCTGATCTGCTCCAGATCACCGCGCGCAACGGCCGTGGGCCAGAGGCTGCTGCCCGCTGCCATCTGGACGTTGCCAATCACGACGGCGGAATCCGCGACCCAGGCAGCAGCATCGATCTGGGGCTCGGGCCAGGGCTTTGATTCAGTCATGGCAATCGTTCTGCAGCCACCAGTCTCTCCGGCGACCTGAGTGATAACCTCATTTGGTGCCTCAAAGGCATGCCCAAGCGGGCACGGGTCGCTAGCTCAGCGGTAGAGCATCCGGCTTTTAACCGGCTGGTCCTGAGTTCGAATCTCAGGCGACCCATATCAACGCTTTGATGTCGTCTCATGACTGAGGCTGGCTGATGGCGTGACGGCTGTTAGAAAGCCGTGAATTCCTGATCAGGCCTACGGTTCAGATGGCATATTTCGCGTTCTTTGGCGTCACGCTTCTTCTGGCCCTGCTCGGCGGACTGTTTTCTAGGGTCGCTGCTGAGCGTTATTGGATGTGATCAGCGGCGGAGGCTTCGGCAAACGTGGCTGAAGTTGATCTTGCCGTTATCGGAGCAGGCCTTTCCGGTTGCAGCCTGATTGGCCGCCTTCAGCAGCTGCAATCAGTTTTTAACATTGCATTGATTGAGGCTGGCAGGGGGCCGGGAGGTCGGGCAGCTAGCCGTCGCAGGAGAGACCTGAGCGGTTGGTTGCTGAACCATGGAGCCCCTGGCTTTGCCCTTAGCCCTTTTATGCCTGATGGGATGGAGGCGCTGCTTTCGCCTTTGCGCTCGTCGGGTGTTCTTCAGCAGGACAATCGACCTGTGCTTTCGCTGGATGCCGAGGCAGGCCTGTGTCCCGCCACGAGCCCTGAGGCCTACCCGAGCGGAGGGTGGTGGCACGGCGTTCCCTGCATGGCCAGCATCTGCGAAGCGCTTCTAGATGGTGCTGGCTCGGCGCGATTGAGCCGTCATTTCGAGACCCGCGTGCGTTGGCTGGAGCAGCGCAACGGTCATTGGCTGCTGGAGAACGAGGATCGGAGCTGGAGCCTGAAGGCCCGACGCTTGGTGCTGAGTGGAACGCTGCTGGCCCATCCCCGCTCACTGAAGATGCTGGCCTGGGACGACGTTCCGCTGCGATCAGCCATCAAGGAGGGCGTGGACGTTGCTCTTGATGCCGTGCTGAATCAACTGCAACGCAGTCAGGCTGACGTGCGCTGGAACCTGATGGTGGACCTTGGCCTGCTCCACCTTCAGGCTGACGACCTTCCGTCTCAGATCTGGTTGAACGACGCAGCCCAAGCGCGCTGGAGGGTGGAACGCCTTGCTCTACAGCCACAAAGCAATGGACGCTGGGGGCTGGTGGTGCATGGTTTGGATTCCGGAGAAGCGATTACACCCCAAAGCAAGGGACGCCTGCTCGCCCAGGAGCAACAGCGGATGGTGAGGCTGTTGCCGGAACTGCTGCAGAACATCCCGGAGTTGTCAGCCGCGTTGGGGCAGGCAACACAACTGGGAGTGATGCGCTGGGGCGCATCACGTCCCCTCAACCATCCTCTGCCACCAGAGCTGCAGTGGTGCCGCACCAGTGCCGTGGGATTCTGCGGCGACTGGATCGCAGGCCCAGTCTTCGGCACAGCAGAAGGAGCCATTCGCAGCGGCGTAAACCTGGCTGAACAGCTGCACGCTGACCGCTAACCTCTGAAAGCGCCGGGGAGTGGCGCAGTTTGGTAGCGCGCTTGCTTTGGGAGCAAGATGCCGCAGGTTCGAATCCTGTCTCCCCGACTGCAATCTGAGCGATTTCCCAAACCGCTTGTGCGAACCCGGTGCGAAAGCATCGGGTTTTTTATTGACCTTTCGCACGACTTTCCCGGACAGCAGGTGGCACCTGGGATGGTGCAGGTGGGATTGTCAGTTGGCTTGACACTGTTGGCGCGGGGCCAGAACATCAGGTTCCTCCGATCTCAAGCGACACATATTCCATTCGTCAGCCCATGAATGGCGATCCGAGTCATGCTCATGACCTCAAGGCTGAAAACGCCGAAATTGCCCTCATCGTGTCTTTCTTGGCTCTAGGCCGCCGGTCGTGGTGATCTCTGTAGCGGATCTTTAATTGTCCACGTAATTGTTTGTTGATGCTCGGGCCAGTTGTTTCAGGGCCAATCGATAGCTCTTTGGTTGTGAATGGTCGATCAGCAGTTCATCCAAGGTGCAGTAATTCTTGTGCTACTCCACGTGTAATCAGCATTTTTGCCTCTGGATCAATTGGGGCTTGATCAATCCAGCTGCCTGCCAGCACGATGTCTTCGTACGGATAATCGGTGGCGAACATGATTCTATTGGCCCCCATTGACGCGATGGAGCACAGCAGCGCACCGTTGTCGCAAACACCAGAGGTGGTAATAAAGAAATGATTCCGAAAAATAGTGCTGGGAGACTGGCTCAGGTTGTTTTGGTATTTGGTGATTGCGTAACGGCTGTCGAGCCTCCAGAGATAAAATGGCAGGTTCTCTCCCATGTGTCCAAGTATCACCTTGGCTCGTGGATGCTTCTCAAAGATGCCTTTGACAATCAATCGAAGCGCATGTGTGGCAGTATCGAACGACCAGGCCCAGGTTGCGCCCTCCAGTTCTTCCACCATCGATGCAGGTTGGTCAGTGGGTATGCCTGGATGGAGATAAAGCGGTACATCGAGTTCTTCGAGTGTCGTCCAAAGAGGATCCAGACTTGCGTCATCGAGATAGATTCCCTGTGTGCTGCCATTGACCAGGGCTCCTACAAAGCCAAGCTCATTGACACAGCGTTTGAGTTCTGAACAGGCTGCATCGGTGTCCTGAAGGTTCAAGGCTGCAAACCCCCGGAAACGTTTGGGGTGCTGTTGCACTGCCCGATGTAATGCATTATTGGCGCGAATGGCTAGATCTGAAGCGTCATGCGCGTTGATCACGCCTTGGATGCCTGGTCCGGTTTGAGATAAAACTGCTATTTCAATGCCTGACTTGTTCATTTTGTCCAGTCTTTTTTCGGAAAGTTCTGGCAAAAGTGGTTCAATGTTGTCGAGTAATTTTGGATTAAAAAAAGTGAGTTCGTCTTGGGTCGGAAGTAGCTCCTCGATTGAAAAATGTTCTTCCAATGCGATTTTGTCTCTTCGCTTCTCCATCGGGGTGATGGCCTGAGCTGATTGAAGTAAATTCTGCTGAAGTGCCAATCCCGCGGCACCAAGGCCTCCCATGGCCAGGACGTCTCGCCTGTTAATCGGAGTCATGATGTGCAAGGCGTCCAATGTTCCATTGATAGCAATGGTTCCGGCAAGCCAAGTCGTCTTGGCCTCACTCATCAGTCCCTGCTGACTGAATTCTCAAGCCCGCACTATCAGTATTCCCCACGTCGCTTGCAAGCTGGAATCACCACAACATCCATGACTGCGTCGATGATCAGTCAGTTCATCAAATCCTTAAGCATCGGACTGGGGACAAGGCATTGACCGAGCTCGGCATCTGGGGACAGCTGAAACTTCGGGTGCAACGTTCTACCTGTCGCTCTGAAGGGCACTGATGTTCCTAGATCGACGTATCTTGCTCCCATCGCCCTCCGCGCTGCCCTGTTGTTGTGTTGCGGATGCAGTTCACCCATTGATCAGCTTGAGCAAGGATTGCAGTTCCAGCCAGAGCCAATGTGGCGGTTGCGCATGCAAGGGCAAAGAAGCTGTTCATTCGCGCGATCAAATCTCCTGTGATCGAGTGGTTCACGTCCGACGGTGGTGCTGCCAATCACCCCTTCGCTGATGTCAAAGGATTGATCTTTCATCTCCAGGTCTTGGCCGTGGGCACCGAACAGCAGGAATGAACCAACAGGAGGTTGTGCCACGGGTGAGCTGAAGCTGCCCTCTTGTTAGCCAGCCTCAGGCGCCCAGCCTTAGCCATACGGCTCTTGTATCCACCACCAGCGAAGGCGATCCCATGGGGAATGAACTGCATCGCCTCTTCAGGCGTCCAGAACTTGAAATCAGGTGAGGCTCTCATTCATTCAGCTTGGTTTGGGTGAGCTGATTGCCCATCCCCAAATCGAGGGAAAGGCTGTCTGCTGCGACTGTCGAAGGCATCAGCGCATTCACCGCGACAAAAGCGGTCACACCCAGCAGGGCACCTGCGAACCCACCGACCAAACCGGAAGCAACAGTGCGATGCAGACCTTTCATCAGTTCGATTCGTCTGATGTCAGGGTCGCCGTAATGGTCTGACGGCACCTCCCCCATCCGAGTGATTGTTCTGCCCAATCCCAGCGCATCATCGGAACTGCAGTGAACCCCCAGCAGGGGTGAGGGTGTTCCAGGAAGTTCAGTCGCATGGATCTTCCATCCAATGGAGTGATGACCATTGGACGCTGTGTGTGTCGGCGCTTATCCAGTCCTGCGTGGGTGATTGGCCGATTGAGACTTGGCTGCCCTGCTGGTCGAGCAGCCTTCGGATTCAGCGCTTTAAACCCAATCCTCTGAATACTTGGTCTTGGTGGCGCTCAGCTCACGTATGTCCTCTGTGAAGTGCTGTGCTGCCCACATGCCTCTAACTACTTGGCAGACACCTTCCTTATCGCAAACCCTGTAGTACTCGAAGCCCTCTGGAGCGGTGGAGAGTTTGGTCTTGGTTCCTTTCATGGTTCATATCCCTGCTTATCCAACAGATAGGCAGCAAATCTGGTCTCGCCCGGGAAACAGAGACAAAAGGTTCTGCTCGTTACAAATCCTTGGATGGCTTAACGGTTGAACGCGCAAGTCTTTAAGCATCTATCCCTGGCCCAGCTGGCTGCGTATGCACTAATACGGCTGTACCATCATTTAGAGAATGTCGGTTGTCCATGCAAGCGGCCTTGCTGCCCCCAGTCGGATGCGGTGTTCTTGCACGTCAAAGCAGGCATAACCGTGATTGTTGAAGAGGGAGGCGACTGGCGCATGGCCGACGTGATCTGGGTCGATGGTGGCGCCAGAAACCCCAAGATCCCCACCCTCTTCCAGGTTGCAGACGTTGATACAGGCGTCATCAACTGGGTCAACGCCGACCTTGTGACCCTCATCGTTCCAAGGGTCTGATATGAACGCTGATCTCGTATCAAATGACGTGCCAGGGGAGCTGAAAACGCCGGTAGTTTCATTCGCATGAAGCTTTCTCTTGCCTACATAGGTGGCGGCGTGATCGTCGCGATCATGTTTCTGGCTGTTTTCGTTGGCGGCGCCAACGCTGGTGACTGCTCTCGCAGCCAGTCAGCTGAAGCACCAGCTGCACAGGGCCATCACTGAGGCTGACCAGCCAACCCTCACTACCCGGTTTCTCTAGCGGGGGATTAGCGGCGCGGTCCTTGCTCGGCATGGGGTGGAGTCTGGCTGAGTCAACTAGGCGTTGACTGCGGCTACGAGGTCAGCCGTCGCGTTGGGTTTGAAGCGGGCATAGCTCTTGAGATGCACCTCGATGGTGTGGCCCATGGCCTCGCTGATGTTGGCGATTGGCACGTTGGCGGCTTGCATTTGGTTGGCATAGCGATGGCGGAAGGAATAAGACGTGAGTTGTTCTCCTAAGCGTTCTGCCTCGCCGCGTAGTGCCATCCAAACCTTGCGACGGCGCAGGTATTGGTTGAGGGCTTGCCCGCCATCACCATCACGGTTCAACAGGGGTAGTTGTTCACCCACCTATCCCCATGCCTCCGGACCTGAAGAGCCAATCCACAATTTTCATCTGATTTTGCGCTGATGACCAACGTCAGCCTGACGTTCCTTGCCATGACTGAACAGCTCCAGAGAAACCTCGCAAGATTCCTAATGCTCAGCCTGCTGATCCAGCCTGGAGAGGCACTGGCCCAGCGCGCCGAGCCACCACTCCCTGATCGCGCTGGCAACTTCAACAGCAGCCAAACCACGGGCAACCGCGGGCTCTATGAAGTGCGCCACTGGCTGGTGGTGGAAGCCGACCAGAACGGCACCAACTGCCGGGATCCGCGCCATGGGATGCGCCCCCTAAAAAAGCTGTTTTACGGCGATCTTCTGGAGACAGACACGCCAGTTCGGGGAGGACTACAACAAGCTGTGGAAAGCCACAATGGCAAGCCCTGGTTACGAATCCGTCTGCCGAACTGGCGCATTGCCGCAAGGAGCGGCCCCGGCTTCAGCACCTGCGTGATCCGTGCCAATTCGCGATTCATTGCTCCGGTGAATGGTTCGGATCTCCTTGAGATGACCAACAACATCCACCGTTGAGATCACCAGCCACGCGCAACCCTGCGCATGGACGAGTTGTGGATCCTGCACCGTTCACGGAAACTCACTGCTACGGCCCGCCAACAATTCCTTTGAGTGAGTTCTTTCACCAGAATCGTTGAGCTGAAATCAGCATCACCTCAGCGATGGAGAGAGCACCTCCCTCAAGTACGGCATCTTTAGACCAGGAGTGTAGTTAAACAACCATGCAGCACTAACTCGCTTACGTCCTCAGCGTGGTCAGCAAGCATCAGACCAGCCAACCGAGAAGGCTGCGCTGGCCGGACTGTGAGGTCTCACCTCAGTTAGCGAATGCGTCAGATGATTTCTTTACGGCCAGCCTTGATTTTCTCCCTGGCGGTAAGGAGGCCGTAGACGAGCAAGCCGAGAAGCGCAATGTTCATGACGATGAAGAACATTGTGTCCATGATCTTGTGGCGACTCATCCCTTAATAGGCACGGGATTCAAGGAGGCCCATCCGTCAGAAGACTCATTCAGAGAGAAGGAGGCAGCCGCTTCTTCGCCTCCCCTCCACTGAAGCAAGAAGACCCCTGGTGCATTCCAACCCCAGGGGCTGAGCTCTTCTCGCCGAAACCACCCTGACGCACATATGTAACCAGGCTGTGTTCGACACCAGAGGGGTTGATGACCAGATGCAACTCCCAAGCCTGGCGATGAAGGGGGGCTGCACTCAGAACAGCCGAAGAGGCTCAGTCACTTGAAACCCGCAATGGCGACGAATCCCGCCCCCGTCTCCAGTGCCGATGACCTAGCGGAGATACTCAGACATCACGCCATTGAGGCTTAGCAAACGATGCTGAAAACGGGCTGGGTGCGATATCAGCAGAGGTGGTGACTGAATTGAGAGCCGTGCGCTAGAAATTCACCAAAACCTGCCCGATTCTCAACCAAAGCTGTGCAGTGAGATTCACCAATCAGCAGGAGGAAATAATTACGAACTCCCGACAGAAATGGACTGCATCAACACCAAGTAGCATTTCAATCATTGGAGAAAGTGATCAAGCATATGGTGGTTGACATCTTGTTCGGGAAATGAATGGCGACACTCACAATGCCCCTACTTTCATTACTTAACCTGGCCTTCCCACCAGCAGTAGATGGCGATACCCCAGAGACAAAAGAAGACAAAGACCAGGAAGTTAACAATAATAGCTACAATGATTGCATGCAGAGCAGAGATGTCACAAACGCATGAACCGGATCAAAGAAGATCTAGCTTTTGAGTGCATCTGTATTACTAGATCATGAAATGATGGCCCCGACAGATTTAAAATATGCCCTGGCACATTCATGACAATCAATTGAGCATTTGATGAGTGGCACGGACTTAAAAGCGGCAGCAGACAAACAACCGCTTATCAGACGAATCGCAATACAAAACCTTGTTGGAGCATCAAAGCACTCTCGCAACAGCAGGAATCCTCCTGAGCTGCCCAGCAAACCAGAACGAAATGACAGACGTCAATGCTGTTGCAGTGATTGCAATGATCCAAGGATTGATTCCGATAAAGCCTACCGTCATCAGAACTGCTACGAGAACTAATGAATGAATCGCATAGGCTCCATAGCTGTTGACTCCAGCGGTTGCCAGCCACTGCCCGAAGCGATCTTCATTCCGTCGAAACCACAAGATTAGGTAGGAGAGAACTCCCCACGCGATAAAGGGATAAAGGAAATTTCCCAAAAACGAGACTGTCGCAAATTGACCCACCAGGTCGGCATTGAATGCAAACGCAAGGCTGAGGCCCAAAAAACAAAGGAGGGTGAACACGGAAAGCCGAAACCACTTAACAACAAGATGGGAGTCAAGCTTCTCAAACCATCGATGAAACGAAGCCTTGCATCCAAGGAAGAACAAGAACGCATATGTGAAAGCATGCATTCCTTGTGCACCCAGGCCATTTAAAGGTGAGCGTTGCAATTCGCTCCACAAGCTGGTTTGCATCGTCATCACCACCTCCAAAACGCCAAGAACAACAGCAGTGATTAGCCATGAACGAATCCCTGGCGTTGGCATAGAAGTATCAACAGCGAAGTGTTCTCCCCTAAGCGCAACCCAGCCGCAGTAGAGCAAATCAAATGCAAACAAAACGACTAAAAACCACAACACCCAGACCCTGTTAAACGGGAAATCGTTCCACGACAATTCCGCTAACGGACTAGCAGGGGAGAGCCGACCGATCAGATACGAGGCGTTGTTGATCAACAGCAAGCCAACCAAGAATGGAATACCCAGGCGGATGAGACGTGCTTTTAGATACCGCGCAACTCCCTTCTTATGCACTGAGGGAGGAACGAAATAACCCGAAATCAAAAACATCATTGGCATAATAAAGGAATTTATTGCATATGCGTACCAAGCAAAAAACCCCTTGAAAAAAGGGCCAACAGATTGCTCGACGGGAATGTGAACTCCAAACCAGTCAATGCTAAATGCCATTGGAGCATGAATCGCAATGACCAGTGCGACGACTACAGCCTTGATTTGATCTAAATAGAGCGAACGCTTCAGCGACATTGATTGGCGATTAGCTATACGCCCAGTTTCACCAGGGATGCCAGAGATTTACTCCCCCATATGGGTGATACCTGCCTGAGAATCCCGTGAGGCTCAGATGCCAATATGTGTCATTGAATACTTTTAAATGCGTGACTGCATCGTTCAACACTGGTGCACGACAGGACTGGAAAAAAGCTCCAGCCGCAAACCAATTACAACTGGCTGACCAGGCCCCTGAATGCCACAAGACAGCCAACATTTGAAGCTACAAGGGTTTTGGCTCGAAGAATGGACACCGGCTCTCACCGAAAGAGCAGCGACATAGGGTTTCTCCAACAAAAAAAGCCCCTGCCAATGGTAGGGGCAAGGCTTGAACAGGAAAAGGACTATTTGGTGTAGGGGACGCCTCGGTAGACAAGGGTGGGGTGTTTGTCGTGCGCGAGCTCTTGGCGGCAGGTGTTGTAGTGCTCGCGTCGGTACGTGAGTACAACGCAGGTCTTGGGAGCAGGTGCCGCACCGACGTAGGCGTGACCTCGGTAAAGAAGTGCAGTCATTGGATGTTCCTCAATGAAATCCAAGTCCCCGTTCCGTGACTTGGAGTGCATGCGCCCCACAACAGAGGGGGGTGAACGTTTTGTAGCCGTCGCTACAGAAATTATTGGCGCCTGTCTATGCGATGTCAAGGCGGATGGGCAAATCGTTAATTGCACCTTGGGAGCACGCCTGAATTGGCTAGCGAGACGGACCCAGCAATTGCCGCTGACATATGGGCCCACGGCCCGGCCTAGGCGCGCAAGGGCAGGAGCCACCACCAATACGCCGATGAAGCCAGTCGATTCAGCGAAATTCGCTTTCGACAGAGTTCTTTGTCGCGAGCCAGTCGTCGCCGTTGCACCAAAAAGAAGCGTCCTGCCTTCGATTGCTTGACCGACAAATTCGCCATGCCCTGACTGCAACCCCTGGCACCAAGCCCTATTGCCTTGAAGGAAGGGCCTTGCGAAGCATTGGTAACAACAGATACCACGGTTAAGGATTAAAAAGAATTCAACAAAGCTGCCTTTAGAAGAGCTATTTACAGTGAGTTTTAAAAGCGGACAGCATGAGGTGGCTACTCTCGAAACTCGGACTTTTAAAGAAAGAAAAAAGCACAATTGAATTGAAGGAAGAACTCTCCTTTTTTCAAGTCTCAGCTCAACTCAATACACTTGATTGCCAATGGGGGCTGAGAAGACAAACGAAGGAATTAATAAGCCAAAACCAAGGCACAATGTTAATGATAAGAATTAGAGATGCATCGGGCGATGGCACCATTGCCACTAAATCACTAGATGTCGGGCGTGACGCCACAGAAGCTCAGATCTATATCCCAGACCCAAACGGCCAAATCCTCCTAGAGCTTGGTTACAAAACACCAGAAGGAGACTTCATTACTCTTGAGTATAAATTTATAGACTTTGGCCTAAAAGAGAACATGACACCAGAGCCAGCAAACTGGTTTACCAATGAATCAGAAAACATTCATCAAGAAATGTACGATTTGGCGACCAGATGTCTCACGCTTGGCGGATCCGAACTGGTCCAAATCGATCGGTAAAGCACTGAACCCAGCCTGAAGCCTCATACTTCACCCCGTCAGGAATGACGGGGTGAAGTATGTGAGGTTTTGTAGGCAGATGGACAGCGACAATCACAACGCCCCCAGCTTTTCCCCGAAGGTTTTTATATTGCTTTCAGCATGCAAATAATGTCCACATCACGTTGCAAGCATCAGGTCATTAGCTCGTAGTACTGAAACCACTTCCCCCATAAGGGAAAGGGCAATGCGAGTGTCGCGGGTTATGGGTGAGACTTGAGATGCCTACCCAATGTTTCGAGGCATTGCTACCTACACAGAAGTGAAGTGCCAGACCATGGCTGAGACCAGCATCGCCAGCAGGATGCTTACCATCGCAGCAATCATCACACTGTTGGGAGATCCAGCTGCAGCCGAGCCTGCACAGCATTGCGAATCCAACGTTGGCTCTCCAGACAATCTCAAAGAGTTGAAGCATGGCCTGGTGGAGGGATACCTGCCTCCGAGCTCACAGCCAAATTCACTTGAACTGTTGGCCGCTCCGCCAAACGCCAGCTCTACCGCTTACGTGCTGGATGTAGAAACAGCAGAAGCCACGTTCCCACTTCGAGGCACGCCGCGCTGGGACCTGGCGGCACGCGATGCCAACTTGCATTTCCCAGCTGCCGCATCCATCTATTCCTGCGCCTTGGGCGTTCCCATCTCGAAGGAGGAGACGCCTCGTCTCTACACCCTGCTACACCGAACGCTCACCGATGCCGGTCTGGCCACCTATAGCGCCAAAAATCACTACCAACGACCTCGACCCTTCACGGTGAACAACCAGCCCATGTGCACACCTGAGGATGATGAACTCCTCAGAAACGATGGCTCCTATCCATCAGGCCACACAGCCGCCGGCTGGGCCTGGGCGTTGGTCTTGAGTGAAGTTGCACCGGAACGGCGTGATCAATTGGTGGCACGCGGAATCGAGTACGGCAAGAGCCGCAGCATCTGCAATGTGCATTGGCTCAGTGATGTGCAGGCCAGCCAGATCATCGGTTCTGCCGCAGTGGCACAGCTCCACACCGATCCTGTGTTCAGAGCCGATCTGCGCGCAGCAGCTTTGGAAGTGAAGGCTCTGCGCGAACAAGGCCTCACGCCTGATGGCACCTATTGCTCACTTGAGATCAAGGCTTTGAATCAATAACGGCAACAAGCGGTCTCGGTTGAATTTCTTGTAAGACAGTCCTGTTCTCCCAGGGCAACTTAAACCTATGTTTCATAGGGCCATGCGGGTGTCTTCAGGCATGAGTAAGACGCGTCTGACTCGGAGACCGCCTAAACGTCTGTCCTGCAAAAGGGAGCGCCTTACGCTGTGAAGGAGACTACAAATTGAATTCCTTCCGAACCAGTGACCGAAGAACAAGACAAAAACAAGAACTACTGGATTGATGAGATCGCTTTCCTTGAAGCACGATTGAACGGGAGCCAGGGTGACATCGACAACGAAGACCGCACAGCTTGTGAGGACGCTTTGAAAACAGCGAAGGCAAAGTTGGCTGCTTCCCGTTAAGCAGGTCGGGCGACTGGCATCCCCATGGTTTGGCGACACGGTGGACGTGGGCCAGAGTCAAGAACGTGACAGTCTGCCAGGACAAATGTGCTGAAGCGTCTCAAGAGCGGTCCTGGAGTGCCATCGCATGCTGGAGTAAAGAATGCTCGAATCGCGTTCAAGCAACGAATGGGAATCATGGCTTCAACGCCGTGAACTGAATGATGTCGATTGGGATGACCCTGAAGAGCTGCGGTTCTTATCAAGCGTGCTGTTGATCTGTTTCCCGAAACGTTGGTTCCATGAGATGCAAGTGGCGAGTGGCAAGCGAATATGACCTTGTGGCAATACCAGCGCCAAGACTTCAACCGGATAGTTGTTCAACACATTTCTCCAGATTTTGAAAGGGGATGCCTGAACTTCGATGCAGACCTATGGTTTTGATGTGAGAGGGAGACTTCCTCAAGCGTGGTTGCTTGAGGAGGTGGGTGGTGTCACGACCTACCGCCTCTCTCACACCTCATCCCACCAATCGTGGCCGACACGGCTGGATTGGATGGCCTCATTTCCCCGTTTCGATGGCATTGCGTCAGCAGGCAAAGCCTTCAAGGCCCTACCAACATCCCCGTCATTCCAAGCATCGAGTTAATTCAGAGCTTGAGCCGACAAGCGAGGGCATCAAGGCTGATCGAGACCTCTCTCCTTGGCATAACTCTTGAAGTAATTCGGGAATTCATCGGCAAGCAAGACAAGAGCCTGACTGGCAGAACCCATTTGTTCAGTGATTTCATCAAACACCGATGCGAAACAGCTCTCGCATCTGATTTCAAGACAGAGCTCTTCCCATGTTGTTGTTTGCTGACTGAAACTGGCGACAAGCTCATTGAACGGCATCTGGAGCAAGCTACATCTACGCATCCATAGTATAAATTGCACCGAAAGAGGTTTTTATACTCTTTCCGAAAGTCCATAATTCAATCAATTTTTTCGAAGGGTGGGCTACGTTTGGAGCTGACATCGATAGAATCCTGATTCACCACAAGAGGATGACGCAACCTTGGATTGGTTGATCAACATTGGATGATGAAACGACTGCTACGACTGATTCAGCGACTGACAGGCAAACAGAAGAACCCCCCGTTACACACGCCCGAAGAATTGGAATGCTTTAAAACAGATGCCATCGAAAACCGTAGAAAGCACTACTGATGCAGGGAACAACAGAGCTAGCACTGCTTGCCATTGCATTCATCGGTCTGCAAATTTGGTGGCTCAGCAAAGTCTTTTGGAATCGCCCTCGGCAGCCAAAGCCGATGGGCAAATCAATAAGGGCCAATTCACTCCATAACAAAAAATCCATGCTGCAAAAAATCTTCGATCAATCCTGATGCCCATCCTTGCTCATCCAAGCGTCACTAGGAACAAACACCGATGCATTGCGTCGTTAAAACAATCAGTGTGGTTTAGAAGCAAAGATAAAGATGTCACTCATTTGTTGTGCACACTGCGGGCATATGCACTCGAGCCTGAGAATCGACTGCCCGCAATGCAACGTGAAAGCAGGCGAACCGTGGCATTTCAGGGAATCTGCTCAACGAAAAACATGGGCAAGACAGCCCTGGATTGATTTGACCACAACAACTCCAAACAAGCCAAACCCCCTTTGAAAACAGCAAGCCGTTACTGACAAGGACTTCTGAAGCAGGGGATCAATCTCTGGCAACCAAACAAGGGAGCTGAGTTTAGAAAAAGCATGCGTTCGCGATCCATTGCTAGTTGTTGGAGACGAGATGACACAGCTATGGCATTTGAAGCCCCCCCTGCAGAAGGACGACAGTGCATTGACTGCGGTGACATCAAACCCCTGAATTTCTTTGGCTTAGACAGCAAGGAGTGCCGATACTGCGAGGCCTCACGTCGCCAACATGCCCTGAAACAAGAAAGCGATGCGGAAACAGAGGCTTAAAAAATGATCGTGTATTCGATGGCTTAAAGGAAATTTCTAGATCAATCCACACAGCAATAAGCATATGCACCAATGTTCAACTCAAAGCCATGAGCTAACACCGGAGTAGAGCTCAAGAGGTGTCATGGGTAAGGTTCTTTCTGCAGCCAAATGGTCTTTCGATCTTCTTGGTCAACGCATCGCAGCTCTACGTCTTAAAAAGAGTTTTACAGCCTCAACGATCTACAGCGAAATGGCTTATGACGAATCGCAGATGAAAGACGCCGATTTCGTTAAGCGGCAGCAGAAGTCAACGCTCGAATACGACTGCTGACCCTTCATGCAGGGCTTCTCCTGCGTAAGAGCTTCCCAGGAGGGGGTTGGCGCGTTCAGCCCAACCCCCTAGAACGCATGTCTACGAACTTGTCGGTATGGCTTTGATTCCCCGCTGGCAGTACATGACTGACAGCAGCAAGTCCTTGGTCAAACGATCTGCAATCGCGGTTGTGGTCGTCTTGATCGGTTTAACGCTGCTGCGCGCGTTTTTCTCGTGGATCCTGCTTGGTCTGGCCTTCTACGGTGCTTGGTGTCTATTCACCCGAAAATAGTCCGTGAAGGAAGAAACAACGCAGGCCAGACGCACTCTGTATATCTGGGCACTCGCTCTGAACGTGATTGCTTGGGGCTCCTATTTTTATTTGACCAAGGTGATGGGAATCGACTTTGAATCGATTCGTCAAGCCAGGATGGCTGGTTAAGTATCGACGACCCTTAGGACAGCTGCATGAAAAGCCCCAGCCGGCCGAGCTGAACCGGCGACTCACCAGGGCTGGCACCAAGCAACAGCTGCTGCATGACCACCCCATCTCACCATTGGAAAGGGTCACGTCATAACCTCCCGTTAACGGAAGAGGACCGCCCTGTGAATCGCCACCTGACGTCGAGTTCTGAGGCTCAGCAATCCTCAGAAGATGGTCGCCCCGATGGATTGATGCGGCAAAAAACTGTTCAGCGGATTTGCGGCCAAGCCTTTGTTTTTTTTGGGATTGTGGTGCTCGGGGTCTCACTTTATAAATTTGTTAATGCTTTCTGGCTTGATGTTTCTCCCTGGCCCGAGCTGCTGCTTGGAACTGCTGGGGTGATGTTGGTTGTCTTGGGGAGAATTTTCCGAAAATCGGCTTTTTTAACGTCCTTGCTTTCGGAATCCAGCCCAGCGGGTCGAGTCCAACGCTCTTTTCTAATACTTGCACTTGCCTTCTTCATCATGGGCTGCGTGGTTCTGCTAAAGCTTTCTGTTCAGGATGTTTCGCGCTATAAGCGTCTGCTTAGTGAGGGAGGGATTCTGGAGTATTTACAAGCCCTGATCCTATTTACATCGGCCTGGGTTTCTTGGCTTATTTCAAGAGATTTGTGGAGGCGTTTAACAATGCGGATGCACGCAGTGTTTTACGGCATGATTTCCTTCGGAATGCTTTTCGTTGGCCTAGAGGAGATTGCTTGGGGCCAGGTTTTGTTTGGCTGGAAGACGCCAGAAAACATTGCGGCTTTTAATGCTCAAAACCAGACAACCTTTCACAACCTCAAGATTTTCCAGAATTACCTGGATCTCAACCTGTTCCTGGCATCCGTCTTGCTTCTTGTCTTGGTGCTGTGGCGACCAAGTATTGGCTTGATCCAATCGAAAATTCTTGGAGGTGGGATAGCTTCCCCCAACGCATTCTTCATGCCCAGATATTTCTGGCCACTCTTTTTCTGCGCTGCATTTCTATCTTATTTTGTTGCGACAGAATCCGGGACAAATCTCGTCATCAATATCGATCAGGAATGGGCAGAATTTTGCCTTTACCTCGCCGCTGGCCTCGGTTTATTGAGAACCTACATCTTGCTTGGCAATGCACCACGGCGCCAGCACACCTAATCGGTCTTAATCGCTGCTGCGTTGTTGGATGCGATCAGCTCAGCCTCTAGTTTGGCCTTGTGCGTACAAGGGTTTTGCTTCGTGCTTGGGGATGGCCGGGGCATTGATCAGATCGATAGGTGATTCATCCGCTCGATGGGGCTTATCAAGGCAAGAGGTGCAGGTGCAGATCAACAGCTGACCGCATCCAGCCGTAACGACCTTGATCCCTGGAGCACCGAGGGTATAAATCGTTCGGTGCAGACAAAAAACCGCCCCCTTCAAGAGGCGGTTTCATCAGCCGTAGTAATCCCCATCACCCGGCAATCTGCACCAATTTTTGATGCTATGAAAAATAATACCAATCAGACGCCATATCTAGTGGACAACAACAGTCACTTAAGACTCTGGTGAATATGTGTAACGTCTGTGCTGACAGCCTATGCCGGCGGTGAAGTGAACCCCAGAGAGGGTTCGTGAATCATTACCGAACCACTAGATCTGGCGGGGACAATTCAACAAGCAACGGCATCACGATGCTCCATGATGAAGAAATCCTTAAGGGAGGATCCGTGATTGCTGGCCCATCCTGCCCATTGCACTTAGGACTTCTCGACAGTCCTGACTACTGGACTGATGACGCACTCATCTCTGCAGTAAGACCCTTGAATGCAGAGGAACTACACCACTTGGCCATCGGATCCCAACGACAGAAGAAGCGAGAAGAACGTCACAGTCGTTTCAACTGAGCAAGGCGTGTTCTGGCTTTAAGCCAAGAACGAAACTAAGGCTTCAAAGACAGCCTCTGGAAGGACAAAGGGGGTGATTCACCCATCAGGGCTGAACCATGAACAGCGCCATGCTTCTGGCGCTTGCCATCAGCCCAGGGCAATGTTCAGTTTTGGCTCATTCAACAAAACAAGCCCTACCAATTCGACGCCAAGGGAAAGTTTGTGATCAGCGAGAGAAGCCAATCAGGAGGGGACTTGGCCATGACCTGCGCTCAAACCATGGAACTGGTGGGGCAATCGGGTGCTGCCTGAGACGTCGCGGTGGATTAGCCCACCCTTTCACTGGACTGACAACAGGATCGGCCGCGGACACACACCTTGCAGCTCGATGGACACCCCTGCCGATGGAGGGGTGTCTTTTCCCTAGGGCATCAACCTCTGGAACGACCTCCAGCCAACAGTTGTTGCAACTGCGTGATGACCCTGTCGAACCAGGTCGCTGAACGTCGAGCCGCAGGCCGCTCTAACACCGAGGCATGAAGCATGGGCCCATTCGGCCCGAACCCGTCAAAGGCAATCAGGGCATCCTGAGCACCTTGCAGCTCCTGCTCAATCCGACGGGACGAAAAGCGTGCGTACCCTCGATTTCGAGACATTGACATGGCAGAGGCTTGTTGACCTATTACCGGTCTGCATCCATAGCAAGCCTGTTGACCGCAGTTGGTGACGCTTCTTAGCGAGACGTCACGCCAACCTTGTTTACAAAGCGTTACGCAGTGCTTAATATTCCGAAATATTCATTCCACTCCATGGCTACCTCCACTCCCAACGACGACTGGTTCCAAAACGCTGCCGCAGCGCAAATCCGCAACGAGCGCTTTGAGCGCGCAGAGCTACTCAACGGCCGTACCGCAATGATCGGTTTTGTGGTTGGGGTACTGACAGAAGCCCTGACGGGACATGGGATTGTCAGCCAAATCACCTTTGGCGTCTTCGGCTGCAACTGATCCGGAATCCAAACCAGTTACCCCATGCAGCGAGCTGGCTTGTCTCTGCCGTTTATGCGTTCATCATCGGCATTCCGTTTTGGCTGTCAATGTCAGTGGGCAAGCCCGCACAAGCCCTTTTGTTGCAACGCCTCTTGAACAAATAGGCGTTTTGCGATAAAAGGTTATGGATTGGTTATGAAGAGATGAAGACTAGTACTGCCCACGCCAAGCTCGAATCCCTGCAGCTGGCTGCTGAAGAGTGTCTCAGCCGCGATGAAGCGCAGAAGATCCTCAGAAAAGCTGACAAAGCCCATGCGAAGCTCGAGTCTTCGGCCGCACCCTTCCATCGGCCCAAATCAGAGAGCTGATTCACCATCTAGCTTCACGTTGCGCCTCGAGACCAAGTCAACGACGTAGTGTTCTGATAAATCAATCACCTGTTTTTCTGGGCGGTACAACTTTTTCAAATCAGTTCTGGATGGCAGGGATCCCCTTTAAACGGGCCTCGGATCCAGGGGCTGATCCAACCCCCATAGAACTCTCCTGGCTGAGCTGAGACCACCTGACCGTCGAGGTTGCAACTGTCAACCCTCTGGGGATAAACGCTGATCCAACCAGCCAAAAGAGCGAATGATTGCGTTGGATTCGGATAACTCCAGCCAGCTCGAACACGACGGCTGGTTCCGTCAACAGCGCTGAGATCCCAGTAGGACGCCACTCCTTTCCATTCACAGAATGAAGGCCGTCCCGATGACGGATGAAGGGTGCCCGATTGAAACGCTGAAGGATCCAGATAAATCGTTGGCGGGTGAAACGTCTCACACACACGCACATAACGCTGATCCTGAGCAATCAGCTCTCCCGCAATCGAGATCTCGACAGACCCAGACACCAGCTCAATCAGGGGTGGACGGGGATACTCAGAAACTCGTTCAACCGGTCGCATGGCTACCCCATGTCGAGCAGGTAATGCATCACAGCGACCCGATGGGAAACTGCGATCCCTTCAGGAGAGTCGGGGCCGATCAACGCATCGGGCACGCGATGGATGCGAGTGATGGGCTTCATTTCGTAGGCCGTGCCCTCGGGCGCACCGCCACCTCGACTGCGGTCCCAGATCCCATTGGCATCGCCTTTGTAATGCCCCGCCACTTGACACAGGTGTGCATAGAAGTTCGGCCCAATACGGCAGACGACAATGGCCAAACAGGCATCAAAATCGTCGGAAGACAACACATTGATCCCATCACGAACAGCCCGTTCATCGACCCCGAGGACCATGTCTTCAAGAGCTGTTTCTCCCGTCAATTGCCAGCAACGAATGGTGACGGCGTCGTGTTGGCTCACTTTCTGCGGGTGAGGTCTCCGAAATCATCGTCGTTTGGTTGGAGAAATTGCCAAACAACAGGAATTGTGAGGACGACAGCGAGGCCGATGGTGACCCAGATCGCTGTTCCGTAGTCACCCATGCTGAGCCCCCAAACCCCGGGACCCTAACCACTTTGAGCCAAAGAGCAGCCTGGCGTTGACGCCTTAACCGGCGCTTCTTAACTTTGCCGGACTCACTCCAGCTGAATGCGCGGATTTCTAACGGCTGGATTGCTGCTTTGCACACTGGTCCCGGCAGGGCAAACAGCCGTTTTCACCGTGAAGCCAGGGACGCCGTTTTATTCAAAACCCAAGGCATCGCCAGAGCTTCTGCTGCAGCTGCCTCAAGTCCGTGTTCACGTCCCACCGATGAAGGATGCAGCTGGCTTTTGCCAGTTCAGGTTGATCTACAAAATTGCTGACCGTGACAACCCCGGGCTGCCAGCAACCGGCTGGGCCCGGTGTGTCTCCACCGACAAACTTATTCCGAACTGACGCCAGGTGATTCAGCTTCAGCGGTCCATCTCGATGCTGGTCGCGGCACTGCTCGCCGGATCTTCCATGGGAACCACGAAAGCCATGGCCGCAGAATTCGGTCAGCGGGTCTGCAGCATTGGCACCAGCCAGGCCACCTGCACCATCAAGCTTGACGAGGACAGCCTTGAGCTGAGACTGCACCCCGATCTCCTTCTGAAAGCCCGGCGGCTGGGGCGCTGGAGGGTCAGCCACCAAGATGGGATCACAACCCGCAGCTGCAATGTACGCATCGATCTCGGCGATGAGGTTGTCTACGGGGTTTTACGCATCAGCTCCAGCACAGGAACCAGCCTGATCTGGCCCCAGCAGCGCATTGAAATCCCAGACCTGCACTTCAGCTCAACCTCCCCTTGAGCGAGCGAGTCACACCTGGACACGTCCTCAGCACAGCCTGGTCACCCTTCATCCGCAGGCTGAGTGCACAGTCAGCTCGGGGGCCGAGACATCCCTCACACGCGGACCCAAGGCTTCTGGAGCATCCGGGGGCCTTTTTCATGGACACCAGCAAAGAGACCAACAGGTCTCACCATGAAATAATTAAGCAATCCTTAAGGGTTGCTGGATGAGTCACTTTGCAAAGCAGCTCAGCGCACAAGAGATCAAGCAGGGGTATGCACTGCTGAACCTGATGGAGCACCTGGATCGTGAAATGGACCTGCTCAACCAGCAGCGAATCCGCGTCGGCCCCTCCACCAAGGAAGGCCAACGGCTCACCCTGATCAAGCAGAGCCATCTGCGCAAACTTCAGACCTGCATCAGCGAGCTCAACACCAGTGGTTTTAACGACTGGTTGCTGCACCAGCAGCCGGCCTGAACCTGAATGGAGCTAAAACTTCTGGGGTAAGTCCAACCCCTTGACGCTTCCGGTCGTCTATCACCCGCACTATTCAGCGCCGCTGCCAAGCACCCATCGCTTTCCGATGGCGAAATTCCGGATGCTGCATCAACTCCTGCTGGAGCAGGGGGTAATCCAGGCCGATCAGGTGCAGCGGCCCTTGAGCATCGCCCGCAAGGATCTGGAGAGCGTGCATACCCGTGCCTATCACGAAGCATTCAGCCGCGACCGCCTGACCCGGCCGGAGCAACGTCGTATCGGGCTTCCAGCCACGCGAGCGCTGGTGCAGCGCACCTGGCTCGCTGTGGGGGGCACCCTCCTGACGGCACGCCTGGCTCTTCAGCGGGGCCTGGCCTGTCATCTCGCAGGTGGCACCCATCATGCCCACCCCGACTTCGGGAGCGGATTCTGCATCTTCAATGACTGTGCTGTCGCCGCACGGGTGTTGCTGATGACGGCAGAAGTGCGGCGGATTCTGATCATCGATCTCGACGTTCACCAGGGGGATGGTTCAGCGGCGTGCTTTCAGCACGACCCCAGGGTGACCACCCTCTCGGTGCACGCAGCCAGCAATTTCCCCTTGCGCAAAGTGCGAGGGGATATCGACATCCCCCTCGCCGATGGCACCAGCGATGACGACTATCTCGCCGCCATTGCCGACCGCTTGCCCGATGCCTTGGACAACACGGCGCCAGATTTGGTGCTGTTCAACGCGGGCGTCGATCCGCACCGCGATGATCGACTTGGCCGACTTGCCCTCAGCGATATGGGATTGATGATGCGGGATCGACTCGTGCTCGATGCCTGTCTGCGGCGCCGGATTCCCACAGCGACCATGATCGGCGGCGGCTATGACGCCCTTACCCCACTGGTGCAGCGTCACGCCATCGTGGTGCGTGCTGCTGCTGAGCAGGCTCGCTTGTTCGATCTGCCATCACTGAGGCCATGACTATGGCCCTACCCCCCTGGAGACCTCTGCTGCGCGCGGCCCTGCAGCGGGAGGGGCGCTCGGTTGCCGCCCGCTGGGTGCAACTGGCCACGATGGGACGGGATGGAACACCCCGGGTGCGCACCCTGGTGTTCAGAGGCTGGGCCGGTATGGACCAACTCGAACTCTTCAGCGATGAACGCAGCGAGAAGGTGAAGGAACTCACTATCGATGGGGCCACGGAACTGTGCTGGTTGTTTCCCAAAGCCAAGCAGCAGTACCGGCTTCGGGGCAGGGTGGGGCTGATCACAGCAACCGAGCAACCTGAGTTCTGTCAGCAACGCTGGCAGCAGCTCTCCGATACCGGGCGCGCTGTCTGGGGGTGGCCCACACCGGCAGATCCTCTTGATCGATCCGCAGTGTTCTCCGAGCAACTCAGTGCGACGTCACCGCTGCCAGACCATTTCGTGGTGCTGCGACTTCAGGTGGACAGCGTCGAACGGCTCAACATTGGGCCGCATCCCCACCAACGCACACGTTGGACAGCGACAACGCTCTGGCAGGAGCAAACGCTCAACCCCTGATCACCACCAACGCTCAACGCGACCAACGGACGGGCGGCCCGGTTTGCTGGGCACCGTTACCACCGACAACCGCTGCAGATCACGGCGGTAATCAAAACGGCAGAAGCCAACTCCCGTGCCGGAACAGGCCGAGAGGCTTTTGAGCGCAACGGACGACCAACGTCGCTCCTCCGGCGTTGGCATTTTTTCAGGGGCGGGACGCCAGCCATCGGCAAGCAGGTGGCGGTTCGCCTCGAGGATGGTCTGCCTGGCACTGAGCTGCGGCTCAGGCCTGGCAAGGGCCGAACCGCCCATCAGCCAGGGCAGCAACAGTGACAAGAGAACACAACGTCCCATGGAGGGCCTCATCCCTCTCTGCCCTAGCTATGGATCTATCCGGTGACCACTGAAATGGTCACCCTGCAGTGAGCTGAGCAAGGGGCTGGATGCTGAGGGCAATCCCAAGACTCACCGCAACACCAACGGAGGCCTTCCAAAGATCCGTGCCGATGACCTTGGCGAGACTGCCCGCCTCAAGGTTGGTGAACACGACGTCAGATGTCTGCTGCTTGATTCGCAGAGCCAGCTCACGACCGCCGATCAGACCCAAAAACACCCAAGTGGTGCTGAGGGGGAAGCTGGAGAGGAAAGCCTTGTACAGGAGGCAGAGACCGAACAACAGGTCAATCAGCGTGGCCGAACGCAAATCTGAGCTATTGGTCTTGGATCGGAGCACGGCCTGGATCGGCCCACCCCCAGTGGCCACCAACACACACAGGGCCACGCAGAGCACCAGCGTGCAGATGAGCATCGGGAGGACGTCCAGCTGGCGCGGCAGGAACACAAAGATGTTGGCCAGGTCCTGCACCAGCCACATGCACCAGAGAAAACCGGTGGAGAACCACTGCAGCCCATACCAGACCTTGCTGGGCTCCTTACCGTCCTGGGAACGTCGGAACACCCATCGCTCCAGCAGCCATAAACCCAGTCCATAGACCGCAAGGCCGCCGCCAAAGGCGAGGCCATATCCCGTCAGCGAGCTGCTGAGCAGCATGCCGATGTTGGCCGGCATGAACGAGGACAACACCAGAAACGAGGTGCTCACCGGCGCCCCCCACTGGGTCAAGGCCACAACAGCAAGCGGTGGGAGCACATACACCCAGGTGAAGGGCTCGGGCCATGGAAACTCTTGGCCAGGAACGCTGAGCCGCCCCCATGTGGGATCACCGTTATTGAGGAACCAGCCCAACAGCAGCACTCCACATGTCACCGTGCAGATGAACAGCATCTGCACCAGCTTCGGCGTACGTTTGCGGTTGGAGGAGAGGTAGGTGCCGAGGGTCTGGAGCGAGTCGTTCGCCACAACGGAATAAGCCGCAAGCAGGAAGCCGACGATCATCCAGAGGCTGACGTCCATGAATCTGATCAAGACGGTGGATTGACTCCGTTGTAGAGAGCCCTAAGAATCTGTCTTTCGATGCTGAATGTTGCGTGGTCGACGGTGATGCACCACCGGAGCGATTCGACCACGAAATCACGTTGACGGAGGATTTGGTGTTTAGCGATACACACCCGAATGTTTTAAGAACGAACGGATTTGATCTCAGCCAAGACTGAAGCCAAATCGCAGTTCCCGTCAGGCATCGCTCCGCCCGGCTTTCAAGCCCCTTAGGGGCTTGGCTCGGGCATCATGAGCCGAAAAGGTCGGAATTGCAGGTGAGACGGCGACGATTTTTCGACAATCACAAATTCCGTCCGAGACCGAAGATGGGACTGCTGAACGTCAAGGTTTTCCCATCAGTTCACCACCTTCAAGGAGCGAATCTCAGACGCCTTAACCCAGCTGGCGAGTGCATCGATGTCAGCCCGTTCTGGAATGCAAATGCACCCCGTGCCGGGGTAACAACGGTGAATTCCCAGCGCACTGCGAGTGGTGTCAAAACGTGGGGTCAGATCAAACCACAGATCATTTCCCCAGGGTTCCGGACGTCCCAGGCTGTACACGCCGGGGGGCAATGGGGCTGCATTGCCTGGGCTCCAGCGGCGATCAGCACTCTGGCGCCCGGCAACACCACTGGCCGCCGGCCAGCTGGCCAGCAAGCGCGCGCCTCGATGCAGTTCAACCTTCCATATGCGGTTGCCGTCCGGGAATCGCTCAGCCGTTCGGCGGGTACTGAGCCGGAGCCCCCCGCCTTGAAGCAGCGCTCTCGTGGGCCCCTGTTGCCCCGGAGGATCAGGGGCCGCCATAGCAACGGAACCCACAAGCACCAAAGGCAGCAGGAGTTCGTGGCGCAGCATCACGATCAGGATGAACGATGCCCCCACTTTGGGGCTGCCACCATGGCCTGCAGCAGACCAATCCATGGTGGACGTTCTCGATCTGTTTCCCCGCTCCATTCTTCGGGGCACCCTGCCGGATCCTCTGCTCCAACAGCTGACTGCACTGAGCGAAAGCGTTCTCGCCAATCCTGATGCCAGCCCCGATGCATCGGCCAAGCTGGCAGGTCAACTGCGTCAGCAGCGCGAACTGCGTCCTGACCAGCCCGGCGTGCAGGAACTCAGCAACAACCACCTGCTGCCAGCCTGTGATCGCTGGATCCGCCATGTGATGGATCGTCAGCCTCCCCAGGGTCGTGGCCCCTGGGTACCCGGTCGCTACCGCCTACAGATGATTGATCTCTGGCTCAATTGCCAGACCGCAGGGGATTACAACCCCACCCACACCCACGGCGGCAGCTTTTCCGGGGTGATCTTTCTGAAGGTGCCACCCCAGATCAACGCCAATAGTTTTGATGGCCAACTCTGCTTCCACGGCCCGGAAGACTGGCATCTGCAATCTTTCCGCACCGGAATGGCGCACTATGTGCTGCCTGTCCCCGGTGAGTTCTATGTGTTCCCAGCCTGGCAACCCCATTCAGTGATGCCCTTTCGCGGCGATGGGGAACGCTGGTCGCTGGCCTTCAATGCCATGGCAGCGCCGGGTGTTGCACCTGCAGCGATGCAGCAACCCACCCCCCAACAGCAACCCCTGGGCAACGTCTCACTTTCCAGTCAGCGCCCCACGGCCAAAGGATTCTGAGGGGAACTGTCAGAGTCTTCAGATTGCATCTGTTCAGGATTCATGGGTGACACCGAGCCGCTCCAGCAGGCCAAAGCGATCGCATTGGCGCTGGAGCAGTTGGCCGATCAGTTACGCCCTGAGGTGATTCGTGCGGCGCGGCTGAATGACGACGGACGCCGGGATCTCGACCGAATCGAATACGCCCTGGGAACCATCGGCAAGGCGTTGATCCTGACGGACTATTCCATCGACGAAGAGAAGGACATCGACAAACTCAAGGCCTTCCGCGAATCGCAGAAGGGGATGGGCTGAGCTCAGACGCTGGTCCAGCGCAGCACCTGGTGCTGTACGTCTCCCTCAGGCGTCACATCGAGAAGCCTGCCGCCGGGATCATCGGCGCGGCCCATGGGGCACGCCTGCACCGCTCTGAAACTGCAGAGCGTGGAGGGGCAACCCAGCAGCTGCACGTCAGGACGCGTTGCCCAGGTTCCCTGCCAATGCTGATGAATGTGACCAAACAGAACGGCCCGCAGGGCGCGATGGGAACGCAGCAGTTCCTCAAGAGGATTTTGATCGAGGAGCCGAATCGCATCCATGCCGGCATCACCGATGGCAATCGGTGGATGGTGAAGAGCGACCACCAGGGGCAGATCTCGGCGCTCCGAGCACTGCAGGCGCTGCGCCAGCCACTGAAGCTGAAGCGAGCCGAGCGCACCGGCAGCTGAACCCACCCGATGGCTGCTCAGCAGCAGCAGCCGTACACCCCGCACCAGCAGATCAGCGGGAGCTGTTGCCCACGTCCTCCCCAGCACCGCATCCAACAGCAGCGGGTGATCGTGGTTGCCGGGCAGCAAAGCGGCGTGGCAACGCACGTGCTTCATCAAGGCTCGCCTCAGCCGGACATACCCTCCCCAGCTCTCGTCCTGGCACAGGTCACCGGTGACCAGCACCAGATCAGGGTTCATGGCGCCACCAACCTGGAGAGCTCGCTCAAAATGAGCAAGGGCCGGCCGTCTCTGCACCAGCCCCTGATCAGCCGCCACCACATGTGGATCACTGAGTTGGAGGATCCGCATTGGCATCGCTCTCAGGGATGGACTGCCAGCCGCTGCTCCAACGGGTTGGATCCTTGAGCTCGCTCCAGAGAATCCTCTCGCGATGGGAAGGCTTCAGAACGGCGGCCAATTCCACCCAGCGCCGATCCCCACGGCCACCCTGCGTGATTAGCTCGAAATGGCGGTAACCGGCAACCGGGCTCTGGCTGGTCCAGGCCCGGGCAGGACGCCAAACCATCAGCTGGCGACGAAAACCTGACTCATGGTGCTCTCAATCACATGCCCTGAAGCCGCGATCATGTCGGTGTTGTCGGCAATGAATTGCTCCATCACACCTGGAGCGGCTTGCATCACGGCACACACCTTGGTGGGGTCGTCCTTGCTGACACCCCGGTAGAGGGAAGTAATGCCAGCAATTTTCTGCAGCGGCAGAGATGCGTCATAGGTGGCAACCCATTCGGCGAATGACTTGGTGATGGTGAAGGTGAGGACGTGGGTTTCCATCGACCAGAACGACATCGCGGGCGGACGCTATCACCAGAATTCCTCCGCCAGCATCGGCAACCGACGGGATCAGATCACGACCATGAAATGAAGCGGGACGGAACTCTCATTAAGGCCTACTATTGAGAACAAGCGAGGAAAAGCTGTGCCCACGTCCTCCGCGCCTGCCGCCACGGACATCACACTTCAGGAGGGGCTGCATCAGGACGGTCGTCGCCTGACCCCGCAGCGGAAACGCGTGCTTGAGCTGTTCGAACGCTGTGGCTCCGGTTGCCACCTCAGTGCCGAGGAGGTGCACCAGCAGCTGGCGGCACTGAAGATGAAGGTGTCACTGGCAACGGTGTATCGCACCCTGCGCCTGCTGGCCGACATGGGACTGCTCCAAGAGCTGGAGCTGAGTGAAGGGGGTCGACGCTTCGAGCTCGCCGTTGACGATCACCGTCAACATCATCATGTGGTTTGCATCCGCTGCGGTCGAACCGAAGAATTCGAAAGTGAATCCGTGCTTGCAGCTGGGGCTGCTGCCGCAGCCCATGTTGGCTTTCAATTGATTGAATCCAGCCTGAATGTGCGTGCGATCTGCCCCAAGTGTCAGGGATGAGTGCCTAACAGCTGCTCAATCAGCGCGAAATTCCTTGTCGTAGAGATCGGCCACAAGAAGCTCAATCAACTGCACGGAAACCAATTCTTTTTCCCGTCTCAAGGTGTTCAACAAAATTTGAACCTGTCGGTGATGCATCAATGACACTTCCCCCATCTCCATCCATCGGGCACTGAGAAGGGATTCAAGACGTTCGCGTGGCGACGATGTCATCGGGTGCGCCCTGTTTCTCACACTGAAGCCAGCACCGCTGCCTCTGAAAAGGCGCCAGCAACAGAAGTCTTCCGAAGCTTTTGTGAAGCGAACCTCGGCGTCCTCCCTTAAGGCGCCTACTGAGGGTGGTCGTTGCAAGGCATCCAGTAACGATCACCCATGCGATGGACGCCCTCGCAACCCAAGCGGCGGGCCTGCTCCTCCGCTTCCTCCCGGCTGGGATAAGCCAGATAGCGCGGGTTGGTCGTGGAGCGGATCTGAATCAGACCCATGCTCATCGGGCCGGCAGTGATCACACCCATGGTGTTGACACCGACAGCCACCAATCCCATCCCAACGATGGCGGCATTGATCACGCCCATCGCCACCACACCGATCGAAACCACCCCCATCGGCACGACACCAATGCAGATCACCCCCATCGGCACGATGCCGATGGAGATGGTCCCCAGAGGTGCCACCCCAATCGCAATCCGCTTCGGCTTACTGCCGCAGTGCCCGCCTTCGCTCATGAATCAGTGAGCTCCGTGGTGATCCGCTTCGGAGTGCTTGTCGCAGACCATCCACATCTCACCCATCTGGTGGGCACCCTTGCAGCCAAAGCCAGGGGCAGCAGCCTCTGCTTCAGCCTTCGTCTTGAACATCGCCTGCTTGGGCTTCCCGTCCGATTCAGCCATGGCCGCTGTCGCAGAGAGCATCAAAGCGACGACAGCGAAACAGATGCGTTGCAGCGGCATGGCCTCATCACAGATTCCACCACTATGCCCATGATGAGCAGATCAGCCCTGAAGTGCTCCACCGCAACTTGACCCTGCGCCGGCAGTACAGCCAAAACAATGCTGAGCCGTGTGGATGGGCTGATCCTCCGGGACGGCCTGGAGGCGCATCAGATCGCGGAGGTGACGGACCTTCCCGGGGCATGGAGAACCGAGCTGCTGATTGAAATCGCAGTCATAAAGGTGGCCCTGCCAATCCACACTGATCAGCTGACGGCACATCACCGCTCCGAGATTGCCGGGGTTGTGTGCTGCCTCCAAAAGGGTCTGGTAACGCTGCAACTCACCGTTGCGTTCAAGTTGCTTGGCGAAACGTTGGATGGGCATGTTGGCCAGCGTCAATAGACGATCAAACTGAATCCCCAACCCAGCCAAGGCCTTCTTGTATTCAGCCTCCAAGGCCTGCTGGGGGGAAGGCAAGACCGGCCCCAGCGGGTTGTAGACGAGATCAAGCTGCCGGTTCGGATCGCCCGTTCCATAGCCCAGGGCATTGAGCTGTCGCAGCCCGCTGATGCTGCGTTCAAAAACCCCATCACCTCGCTGGCGATCAACATTCTCGGCGCTGTAACAGGGCAAGGAGGCGGTGATGCAAACCCCCTGCTCCGCCAGGAATTCAGCCAGGTCCTCCTGACCGGGTTCACTGAGGATCGTGAGATTGCAGCGGTCAATCACAGCGATGCCCCGTGATCGTGCCTGCCTCACCAGCTCGCGAAAGCCCGGGTGCAGCTCCGGCGCTCCCCCGGTGAGATCGAGGCAGGAGATTCCATGGCGTTCAAGAATCTGCGGAATCAACGCCAAAAGATCCGCAGACATCATCTCGGTGCGGGTCGGCCCGGCATTGACATGGCAATGGGCACAGCTTTGGTTGCAGCGATACCCGAGATTGACCTGCAACGTTGTGAGCTGTCCGCGCTTCAGTGGCGGGAAAACGCTCTCTACGACAGTCACCGGCTCCAGGCGGGTAACGCTGATTCTTCCAGAACACTGTGCTGCACCAACACCACCGCTAATCCGCAGATCCGGCGTCAGCTATTGGACGAGAGCATTCCGCTGCGGCGGGACTGATGGTCGAACTTGAGGCCGGTCACCGCATCCGTACAGATGGGTTCAGAGGCCGGCAGATCAACCCTGCAATGGGGAATCTGAGCTTCCATCACCGCTTGAACTGAGAGGACTGCAATCGGCAGCGCGGTGCCGCTGAGGACGGCGAGGACAGCCAAGGTTTTGGCGAACATGAACAGTGAGTTGGTGCTGAGCCAACCCTCCTCAATTCAGCGCTGATCCCTGATGCCACCGCTCAAAAGCAGGTGTGATTTAGCTCACAGTGGACGCCGAACGACGTTCGGAAAGCTGACAGAACCAGGCGATGTACTGCTCCGGTCCGTCAGGCATAAGCAGGTCAATCCGCAGGGGATCCTCTGGGTCGGTGATTCCTTGCAAGGTGCCATCGGCATGGCTGGGCCGATCCACTTCTCCATGGCTGCTGTCGACGAGAACAACGCGATTGGGTTGACCGCACCAGGAGCCGAGATCCTGCAGCAGGTTGAGGAAACCGCGATCACTCCCCCCCCGTAACCAGCCCGTGGCATCAGCCGATGCCGTCGACGTCACGGTGTCGCCAACCCCCACCAGCAATGGCATTCGTTCCGCGGGTATCCGCTCCTTCACCAAAGCCAACAGCCCCTCGGAGTCGTGGGGAGCCGTTCTGACATTGAAGGAATCACCCAAGGGGGATTCACCCCAACGGCGCTGGATGTGCTGATTCAGCAGCACCAGAAGACCGGCCTCTTTGATGGACCCGGTGAGCATGAATTGAATGTCGGTGGTTCCCACATCACCGAAAGCAGATGGCTTGATCCGTTCCTGGCCTTGAGCATCACAGCCCAAATTGGGAGCCACATGCAGGAAGAACGATTCCTCCAATCCCTGATCTGCAGCCTCAGCAAGCAACTGGTGCATCAGCTCCGACAGCATCGCCTGAAGGGCCTGCTGAGCGGTCACATCAGCGGGGACAAGCGCAAAAACCCCGTTCAGATTGATGGTTGGTGAGACCTGGGTGTCCAACACCGCGGCTTTGGCAACCTTGGCCAGATCGTCAACACGCACCTGCGGCAGCAGGGCCGGGAGCCGCTCCATCAGCAGGGCTTCCATCCTGGTGGGGGCTGCAGCGAGGAAAGCCATTTCTTCCGACGAGACGCCGGGATGGCTCAGGTCGCCAAAGCGATCCTGCAGCTGCACCCCTCCAGCCGCCAGCCCCGGCAGATAACGGCCCTCGCGTTTGGGGAGATTGGGATCCGCCAGGGCCTGTTCCACGAGGCGGTTTACCCCGCGCCTGCCCTCGTGCTCACCATTGGTCAACACAGCGAATTGGCCATCCAGGGAAGCGACAGCTTCCACATAGGAAGGATCCATGCGCCGCGTCAGTGGATCCTTCACCAGTTGCATGCAGACGCCATCCAGGTCCTGCACGATCAGCAGGTCTTCAGCACCAGTGAGCTCCTGCAGTAACTGGTCGGGTGTCAGACGGGGCATGGAGGTTGAGATCGGTCGCTTCAGACGAATGCACAACGGTGCAATTTCTTCGCGCAACTCCTTAGTTCCAAACCAGTGAGAAGTCCAGTGGTGGAGGCAGGGAGAACCGCTGATGGCAAGCAAAACGCCGCGACCAAGCCATCCGGCTAGCGAACATGGCGGCCTTGATGCTCCTGCCATGCACCCCACCTGGACCGAACAGTGGTGGCCGATCAGCTATGTGCAGGACCTCGATCCCAAACAGCCGAGTCGTTTCACGCTCCTGGAGCGGGATCTGGTGATCTGGTGGGATCGCGCCGAATCGAGCTGGCGCGTCTTCCCCGACGTCTGCCCCCACCGCCTGGTTCCCCTCAGCGAAGGCCGGATCAACGACGAAGGGTTGCTCGAATGCCCCTATCACGGCTGGAGTTTCGATGGCAGCGGCCAGTGCCAGCGCGTGCCGCAGGCCCTCGACAACACCCAGCCCAACAACCGTCGCTCGCGCTGCGCCAGCCTGCCGACAGCCACGGGGCAGGGGCTGTTGTTTGTCTGGATGGGTGCCCCCGATGCCGCGGACCCCAGTCAGCTTCCCCTGGTCCCAGCACTGCAGGAGGACCCCGAAAGCTGGACGGTGCAAGACACCTTCCGCGATCTACCGATGGACGCCGTGACCCTGCTCGAGAACGTGCTGGATGTGAGCCATGTTCCCTTCACCCACCACAAAACGGTGGGCAAACGGGAGAACGCCTCGTCGGTGGAAGCCACGATCACAGGGGAAGACGCCAGCGGTTTCACGGCGTACTGGGAAGAGGGTCCGCGCCGGGGCAAGCTCGGCGCCCAATTCACCCGCTTACACGCCCCGCAGCTGATGTGGCATGACCTCACTGCCAAGGGCTTCGGGCGAATCCTCACGGTGGTCTACGCCGTCCCGATCCGCCGTGGCGAGTGCCGCCTGTTTGCCCGCTTCCCCTTCCAGTTCCAATCCGCCATCCCCCGCTTGTTGATCGGATTGCGTCCCCGCTGGTTGCAGCACATCGGCAACCACAAAGTGTTGGAAGACGATCAGGTGTTCCTGCACTGGCAGGAACGGGTGCTGGAACGGGCCGGCGGCAGCCCCGCCGTGGAACGCAGTTTTTTCATGCCCACAACGGCAGACGTTTACGTGGCGGCCCTGCATCGCTGGTTGAACGCCAACGGTGGCGAGCCCTTTGCAGGACAACACCTGCCGCCCAGGCAAACCACCACCGCGCTGATGGATCGGTATGCCAGCCACACCATCAATTGCCGCAGCTGCTCTGCAGCGCTGGTGCGCATTCGCGCTGCCCGTCCATGGGCCTGGGCGCTGCTCTGGGGCTCCGCCGTTCTTGTGGGAATCGAACAAGGCAACACCTGGAGCAGCGTCGGCTTGGTGACCGCTGCACTCTCGGCCTTAGGACTGCGACAACTCAACCGCTGGGAGCAGGGGCTGACCATCGGCAACGGCCTGCCCCCTCGCAACCTCTAATCAGAGCCCCGGCACCGGAAGCAAGGTCGGCTTCACCTTGCCCTCAATATCGACCTTGCCGCCGATGGTGATTTTGTCTTCTACAGACACATCCGCTCGAACAGGCAGCGGTTGATCAGTCGTGACGGACAGCTGCCCTTCCACCCCACTGACCCGTGCATCAGCATTCACCGTCACTGCCCCCGCAATCGATTTCACCGAAACGGGACCTTCAATCGCAAGTGGTGCGTCTCCTGAGATGGTCACCGGCTCCTGAACCAGAACCGGCAAAGGGGTGTCAGATCTGATGGTGATGCTGGGGGGAAGCACCAGCTTGTCGACCTGCAATCCACCCTCAATGGCGATGGGGATGGGCCGACTCAACAACTTTGCTGCGGTGACCGCCAGAACCAGGCTGGACAAAACAACCGCCGCAGGCCAGCGGTACGCCATCAGCAGATCACGGCTGGTCACAGACCTAGAGGCAATGGTTTGAGCGCATTACAGCGTGTTTGGACCGGGCCTGCCCGTGATCACACCGCCACTGCCACTTCAGTCATGAAGCTGTTGCACAAAACAAATGACGATCCTGAGTGTTTTCCAACAAATGGAATATTTCTTACGCTCCGAAGTATCAAAGTTGGATGTCACATTTCCAAGCCAACTGAATCGCAATCAAAGCATCGATCATTGATATCAACACAATCCAGGGCATGTGCAGTACATACGCAACGGTGGCCCCCAAGAGATACCATGGAGATCATTGAAAATCAGTGATGACGCTTTATCTCTATGGCGGCCCCAAGACCCGTGTGTCGATGCCGAAATGGTACATGGCAGAGAAAGGGATTTCTTACGATTACGTCAACGTTGACCTGGCAGCTCGTCAAAATCTTGCACCGAGTTTTTTGGAGGTGAATCCGTTCGGCAAGTTGCCCGCCCTTAAAGACGACAGCAATGGATTGGTGCTGTTTGAGTCGGGCGCCATTCTCCAGTATCTCTCCGAGAATTACGTCGAAGAAGTCAAAGACCCAGCAACTCGCGCCTCAATCAGTCAGTGGATTCTTTTCGCCAACTCAACTCTGGCCATTGCCTTATTTGTTCCTTCCAACAAAGAGCGTGAGTTCCCGAGACTCATGGCGACTCTCAATGATCTCTACAGCAAGAAAAAGTTTCTCGTGGGCGAGTCTTGGACAGCAGCTGATTGCGCAGTCAATGCCTACCTCGGCTATCTCCCAATTTTTTATCCAAACGAAGACCTCTCAGCCTATCCAGAAATCCAGGCGCTCAATGAGCGAACCCGCTCCAACCAAAACTACAGACAGGCCATGGGGCTCTAATCGAATCCGAAGAACAATTCACTGGAGAGGAGCAGACCTACAGACCTCAATCTCAAGACCGGCATTTCCGATCGAAGAATGAATAAAAAAGAACAATCAGATCACCTTTATATATCTACCCAAAGCAATATCTACAAAAGAATTACACCCTGGAGAAGAGTCTTCATCTCCCGCCAATACAACGACCATGAATGATGCCCACACAGCAGAAGTCCTAGTTGTCTGTCTGCTGTGAGCAGTTTCACGGAGTGCGCTGCTTAGTCTTGCCGACATGCGCAACTCCTTCTTCGACCAGAGCCTGGACGCCGGAGCAATACGGCGGCGCGTGCAGGAACTGTCGACCGGAAAAGTGGGCTTCTACAGCGTCGGGCTTTATCCCGCTTCCCTGGCCTACAACTGCGCCATGCAGAACGCGGAAGGGCGTCTGCTGCTGGCCCCGCGCCCAGGCCGGGAACTCCTGGGAGCTTTCCCAAAAGACACCATTGCAACGATGGACGACGAGCACGTGGAGACCGTGCTCGAGATGGGTGGCCATCGCAACGGCGATGAACTGGTGGCCAACACCCTGAGCGATCTGATCGATCGCTGCGATCTCGTGGTGCTCAGCGCCAACAGCAACCACATCGAAGAAGACCTCAACCAAGCCTGTCGATTGCGGCAAGAGCTCAATCGAGAGCAGGTGGTGCTGGCCTGCCTGGCGGGATCCTTCAGCCACGACCCGATCAGCAACAGCGCCTATGTGCTGTGTGAACAACAGCCTGAGCTCGCCTTCTTCTCCGGCTTTCACCGCCATGGAGCTCTGCGCAACCCCTTCGACAGCTTCACAGCCAACTTCTGCCATCCCAATGCCCTGACAGCAATGTTGGGTGCCCAACTGATGGATCAACTGTCCCCCAACATCCAGGTCTCCGCGGGTGTCCACAACGTGGAAGGACAGTTCATCAAGGCCGCCAAAAACATGGCCTCGGTGTTCGCCGGCTTCGGCTACGGCTTCCATCAGGACAACCCCGGCGTGTTGCCGACTCTGCTGACCCTGCTGCTGAACCAGTGCCTGGATCAAGCGGCCACCGTTTCCATGGCACGACCCGACCGCCAAAGGCTCTATCACCGTCAGCCCTTTCCGCTCACGGAACTTGGCTACGCCGTGCCAAGGATTGAATCCACACTGGTGCGAGACGGCGACTTCGAGCGGGTGCGGGACCACACCTTCAGCCAGCTCACGGCAATGGTGGCCGATGTGCGAGGCAGCATGATGCTGCCGGTCTCCGGCAGCCCCACCCGCAACTTCCAAGCCGGGCAGGTGATGGCCCATGCCATGCGCGAACAGGGCCGTTGCCCCCATTCGATGGAGGAGTTGGAGCAGTGGTGTGAAGCCGCGGGCCTCCGCAAAGGAGGACTGGAAGGTTTGAAATCACTGCGCTACTGGCCACAAATCGCGCGCAAATATGCAATTCCAGCCAACGACGCGTCGATGGTGAATCTGCTGTACATGGCGATTTACGGGCGAGGGGGCGTGAAGGACACTGCCTACCGGGTGATGACGGAAAGCCGGGAACTCTCCAGCTATTGCCAGGAATCGGTGCGTCCAAGCCACAGCCGTCGCTATGCCGAAGCGCTGCAGAACCTCGACGTTCCCAAAGCCCTCGACCTCGTTGTGAACGCCGTGATTGCGGACAATGCCAATCAGGCCATGGTCAGAAAGATGGCTCTCAACGAGAACGGTGAGACAGGAACTCCGGCTTATCTCGAATTGATGGATGTCATCGAAAGCCAGCTCGAGGTCTGAGTCGGCTGTTGTTCTGCACACCTGAACGGGGCAGAGCACCGGAAGACAGGCAAGGTGCGGCTTGAGACCCATGCGACCGTTCATGACCGAGGCCCTGGAAGCCATCGCCGATCGCTTCCATCCTCGCGAGGGGATCAAAGCCATCCGCTCCCTGGGCTCCGGCAACGTGAACGAAACCTTCCTCGTGACCCATGAGGGACAGGATGGTGCCTTCGTCATGCAACGCCTGAACACGAGCGTGTTCGATCGTCCCGACCTGGTGATGCAGAACCTGCAGGCCCTGGGCAACCACATGGAACGCCGTCTCGCCTCTCCACCGCCACAACTAAAGGGACGGCGCTGGGAAGTGCCCAAGGTGGTCCCCTGTCGGAGGGAAGCGTCCCCCTGGATCGAACAAAACGGGGAGTTCTGGCGTTCCATCACCTACATCGGGGCAGCAACCACCAGCGATGTCATTCGGGACAGGGACCACGCCCAAGAAGTGGGCTACGGACTGGGAATGTTCCACCACCTGATCAGCGACCTGCCCACCGATCAACTGGCAGACACTCTGGAAAATTTCCACGTCACGCCGGCCTACCTCAAACGCTTTGATGCCATCACCAGGGCCACGGACCGCATGGGCTCTGCCGAACGTGATGCCTGCGCATTCATCGAGGAGCGTCGCCAGAACGTTGATGTACTGGAAGCGGCGCTCGCTCGCGGTGAACTCCAACACCGTCCCATCCACGGGGACCCGAAGATCAACAACGTGATGATCGATGAGACCAGCGGCCAAGCGATCGGCCTCATCGATCTGGATACGGTCAAACCGGGACTCGTTCACTACGACATCGGCGACTGTGTGCGCTCCTGCTGCAATCCAGCCGGCGAAGAAACCCTCTGCCTGGACGACGTGCTCTTCGACATGGAGCTCTGTGAGGCGATTCTCACGGGCTATCTATCTGTGGCGGGTGGATTCCTGAGTGACTGGGACCTTCACTATCTGCCCCATTGCATCCGTCTGATCCCTTTGGAACTGGGACTGCGGTTCCTGACGGATCATCTGGAGGGCGACGTGTATTTCCGCTGCGATTGGCCTGGGCACAATCTGCAACGGGCCTTGGTGCAATTCCGACTCACCGAAGCGGTGGAACAACAGTTCAGCGCCTTGGAACAGCTCGTCGCGCGACTGAAGCGCCAGCAGGGCATAAACCACTGAAGATGGCGCGTTCTGCCGTGATGCTGCGTCAGGCATGCCGACTGATTCCCTTTGAACGGTCCGTTCCACCTGGGATCCAGATCAGCGCCGAACTCGTCTGGCGGCGAGAGGGATGGCTGGAACTCAGCTATGGAGTGCTGGCCCGCGCAACCACGGGCATCCATGCTCTTCAGCTGCCGACGGGGCTGAAAGATGGTCCACAACAGGGGCAGCGCAAGGATGATCTCTGGACCACCACATGTTTCGAGGCGTTTCTGGCCACGCCGGGCGAGCAGCGTTATTGGGAAATAAATCTGGCTCCCAATGGGGATTGGGCGATCTATCAATTTGATCGTTACCGCAGCGGCCAAACCCAGCAGGATGTCATCACACCCCCAACGGTGGCACTACAACGCGGGCCGCATCAACTGCGACTGGACGCCCGGATTGCGCTGGAGCCCTGGTGGATGCCACGGGGCTGCCCCGACCTCGCCCTGACGGCGGTGATCGACCGCGGGCAGGAGGGTCTGAGCCATTGGGCTCTCTGCCACGGGCGCAAGGCAGACTTTCACGACCGCAGCACCTTCCTTGCGGCCTGAACCGCACCGGTAGGGTCAGCACAGCGCCCTCGCATCACCATGCGCAGCCGCAACGTGCTGATGGTCTCGGCTCTTACGGGAACCCTGCTGGCAGGGCTGTGGCTGAAACCCAAACAGCCGCGGGCGGAAGCCGAAGCGGCGGTGACCAAGCCCGTGGTGGCAGGACCAGTGGTGACGGCGGCAGAGCTGGCGGCGCCGGTGGCGCTGCCAGCCCAAGAAACACAGCCAAAAATGCGCGACGGCAGGCTGTACCCCGTTGTGCCGACCGACACGGCCGAACTCGCAACGCTGCTGGCAGCTGTTGAAGAGGCGTTACGGGATCCAGCCACACCGGCCAATGCACTGCCTGATCTCGGGCATCAACAACAGGTGATCTACAGGGTCTTGTCAACGGACCAGACCAGAGCTCAGCAGGTCGTCAACGCCCTGCCTCCGCGCTGGCGCAGCGTGGCGGAACGGCACCTGACAGCACGGCGCGAATTCGTGCGCATGAGCCGTGGCCGTGGACCAACCATGCTGCCCGCCTGGCGGATCATTAAGCCCGAACCGGCGGAGAAGCTGCTCAGCTTTTACCGCAAGGCCGAGGCGGCGACGGGAATCGAATGGGAGGTTCTGGCTGCCGTGAACCTCGTGGAAACAGGTATGGGACGCATCGATGGCGTCTCCGTGGCCAATGCCCAGGGGCCCATGCAGTTCCTGCCCACCACCTGGGCCGAACCGGGGATTGGCGCCGGAAACATCCGCGATCCCCATGACGCTATCCAGGCTGCGGCGCGCTACCTGGTACGTCGGGGCGGACTGCAGGACATCCGCCGCGGCCTCTGGGGCTACAACAACAGCGATTACTACGGGCGCGCGGTGCTGCTCTACGCCTCGCTGATGCGGGAGGACCCTGCCGCCTACACCGGTCTGTACCACTGGGAGATCCACTTCAATGCAGCGGCCGGTGATCTCTGGTTGCCGGTGGGCTACAGCCAGCCGCAGCGCATCAGTGTTCAGGAGCATCTGAAGGCCAACCCCGCCAGCAGATCACCAAACCGGTGAGCATCGACACCTACGCTGAGGCTTGGCGTGATCCAGGAAGCGGGTGTCCAAGGAAACCTCCCATCGCGGTGATGAACTGAAGGGTCTCGGCTGGTCCGAGGCTGATGTGGCTCGCTACGTCGAGCTCTGGGAATACCGGCAGCGCTGGGGGGCCATGAATTTGGAACGGGAGGATCGTCTGTTCCTGCGGAAGGCTGAAAAAGCTCTCCCGGCGATTGTGACTGGACGGGCTGCAGCCAAGAAATCGATCAAGGACAAGACCTATTACCGCTGGCTGCGCTTCCATCTAGATGCGATGACAGAGGCCGAGGCGGCAATGGGCCTGGCGGAAGGTGAACGCGGCGCATGGCCCGTGCTGCTGGAGGCCGAACTTCGTCTTCTCGAGCATTACGAACCGGTACTGGGTTTGCCCGACACGCTGAAGGCCAAAGCTCTCAACCCCGTGCGTGAAAAGCTCACCGCCCAGGTGGCCGCCCTCGGCAACACCAAGGCCTACGACTTCCAGGCTCCCCTCATTGCCCTGAAAGCTGAAGACAACAGCAACCGCTGGAAGCACCTGCGCGAGGTGGACGCCAGTGATCGCACCTACCCCCTGCTCAGCGCCGACGGCGTGGCTGGATTCCGCAGCGAAGCCCATCGCGACATCCAGGATGTGATCCGTAGCACGTTCCCTTCTCTGGCGGAAACTGACAAACCCGAGCTGGCTGACGACTAGAACAGGGGCAGTGGCCCACGCCGAGGACGATGTCTCACCGCTTCGAGACCCTGCAGCTGCACGCCGGGCAATCGCCAGATAGTGCGACCAATGCGCGGGCGGTTCCCATTTATCAGACCAGCTCCTACGTCTTCAATGACGCCGAACACGGAGCCAACCTCTTCGGACTGAAGGAGTTCGGGAACATCTACACCCGACTGATGAATCCGACCACCGACGTGTTCGAGAAACGCGTCGCCGCCCTCGAGGGCGGGGTGGCCGCTCTGGCCACGGCCTCAGGCCAGTCGGCGCAGTTCCTGGCGATCACCAACTGCATGCAGGCGGGAGACAACTTCGTCTCCACGTCTTATCTCTACGGCGGCACCTACAACCAATTCAAAGTGCAGTTCCCGCGCTTGGGAATCGACGTGCGCTTTGCTGAAGGCGACGACGTTGCGAGCTTTGCGGCACAGATCGACGACAACACGAAAGCGCTTTACGTCGAAGCGATGGGCAATCCCCGCTTCAACATCCCCGACTTCGAAGGCCTTTCAGCACTTGCCAAAGAGAAAGGCATCCCCTTGATCGTCGATAACACCCTGGGAGCCTGTGGTGCTCTGCTGCGACCGATTGACCACGGCGCCGATGTGGTGGTTGAGAGTGCCACCAAATGGATCGGGGGCCACGGCACCAGCCTGGGGGGCGTGATCGTGGATGCCGGCACCTTCAATTGGGGTAACGGCAAATTTCCGCTGATGAGCCAGCCCAGTGCGGCATATCACGGTTTGGTGCACTGGGATGCATTTGGCTTCGGCAGTGACGTGTGCAAAATGCTGGGCCTGCCGGATGACCGCAACATCGCCTTCGCGCTGCGGGCCCGGGTGGAGGGCCTGCGGGATTGGGGTCCGGCCGTGAGTCCGTTCAACAGCTTCCTGCTGCTGCAGGGTCTGGAAACCCTGAGTCTGCGGGTGGAACGCCACACCGAAAACGCCATGGCTCTAGCCACTTGGCTGGAGGCGCATCCCGCCATTGCCCATGTGAGCTACCCCGGTCTTGCGAGCGATCCCTACAACGCTGCCGCGAAGAAATACCTGACAGGCCGGGGCATGGGATGCATGCTGATGTTCTCCCTCAACGGCGGCTATGACGATGCCGTTCGCTTCATCGACAGCCTCAAGCTGGCCAGCCACCTGGCCAACGTGGGCGATGCCAAAACGCTTGTAATTCACCCCGCATCCACGACCCACCAGCAATTGAGTGAAGCTGAACAGGCCTCCGCCGGAGTGACCCCCACGATGGTGCGGGTGTCCGTCGGGCTCGAGCACATCGACGACATCAAGGCCGACTTTGAGCAGGCCCTCGCCGTTCTCAGCTGAATGACAACCCAGCCCCCATGGCGCTGATCCTTCCTGGCAATTACCACAAAATCGCGGAGGTTGAACGCAACCGGATCTCCTGGATCGAGCCTGAACAGGCCGAACGCCAGGACATCCGGCCACTGCGCATTGGCATCCTGAACATCATGCCGCTAGGCAAGCAGTACGAGTTCAACCTGCTGCACCCGTTGGGCCTTTCGGTGCTGCAGATCGAACCGATCTGGATTCGCCTCAACTCCCATGCCTACAAGAGTTGGGATCAGAACCATCTCGACCAGCTGTATGTGAGCTGGGATGAGGCCTTGTCCCAGGGACCGCTGGATGGACTGATCATCACCGGTGCCCCCGTGGAGCATCTGCCGTTCGAACAGGTCAGTTACTGGGCCGAACTGGTCACGTTGATCGAGGAGGCGCGACACACCTGTGCCAGCACCCTGGGCCTCTGTTGGGCCGGTTTCGCTCTTGCCTACCTGGCCGGGGTGGACAAGGTGTCGTTCCCACAGAAACTGTTCGGGATCTACCCGATGCGCAGCCTCGTTCCAGGGCATCCGTTGATGGGCACCCAAGACGATGATTTCGTCTGCCCTCAAAGCCGTCATGCCGGACTTCCCGATGCTGCTATGGAAGCCGCCGAACGGGATGGACGTTTGCGTCTGCTCGCCCACGGCGAACAAGTGGGTTACACCATTTTCGAGACCCCTGATCAGCGGCAGCTGATGCACCTGGGCCACCCCGAGTACAACGTGGGGCGAATCCTTGGCGAAATGGAACGTGACCGGGCCCGAGGGGATGTGCCGCCGCCGGAAAATTTTGATGCTGCCGAGCCCAAGACCCTCTGGCGATCCCACCGGAACCTTCTGTTCCAACAGTGGCTCTGGTTCTGTTACCAGCGGGTCAGTCTTAAGGCCTGATCCAGCTCAGCCATGGCAAGGGCCGGGTGACCCTCAAACGGTTGGTCTCGAGCTGGCTTCCAAGGTTGCTGAAGAATCAAGAGATGCAGAACTCGGGCGCTCTGCAGACTTGCGATTGAGTTCCCGCTCCAGTGAGGCGATGCGTCTTTCTCGAAGGCAGTGGCGGCATCCACCCAGGGTTTGAAGATGCTTTTCCGGTGTGATCGTGATCGGTTGAACCGGATGGTCTTTGCAGCGAATTTCTACTGGGCTCTTATAGCTGCGCCAGCGGATCAGGCTGTAGTCGAATTGATCACCGAAACGCTGAGCAGCGCGCTTGAGGAATTCGGCTTGGGTGATTCGGGCTCCCATGCCATTGAATTTATGGGACAGTCTCGGGGTGGAACCGACCTCGTCATCCGACGTCACGAATGAACGTCAATCCAGCCGCTCCTGAAACGGACTGGTCGCTGCATGAGGGGTGGCTAAAGGCATTCGACGCGAGGCTCTGGCAAACACGCCTTGAACAACAGCTCCAGTGGCAACAGCCAGTCGTTCAGGTCTATGGCAAGCGTCACCCCGTCCCCCGGTTGACGGTGTTTCTCGCCAATGAAGGGATTCAGTACCGCTACAGCGGTGCCGTTCACAGGGGCTCTGGCTGGCCTGAATGGTTCAGGCCATTGCTGGACCAAGTGAATGCAGCCTGTAGGACCGAATTCAACGGATGCTTGCTCAATCTTTATCGCCATGGGGAGGACCGCATGGGCTGGCACGCTGATGACGAACCGGAAATTGATCAGCGGGCTCCGATTGCCTCCTTGTCACTCGGGGCGACACGGGATTTTCAGCTCCGCGATCGCAGCACTGTCCAACGGAGGATGTCGCTGCCGCTAGCAGATGGTGACCTTTTGGTGATGCACCCGGGTTGTCAGAACCGATGGATGCACAGTGTTCCGCAACGGCGCAAAGTGCAGAGCAAACGCATCAATCTCACCTTTCGCCGTTTTCAAAACTGAGATGCCAGCAGGACGCCCCAAGCTGGAGCGGTGAACATTGCCAGCAGCGTGCTCCAAAACACAAGACCTGCGGCCCTTTCCTGATCAGTCCCCACAGACTCTGCAATCAACAACAGGGAGATCGCTGTCGGCGCAGCTCCCTGCAGGGCAACCGCCTGCACCATCAACGGATTGAACTGCAGCAGAGACGCAAGCAACAGCAGGAACAGCGGATAAAGAATGAGCTTGGCCACAAGAGGCCTCAGCAGCTTCAACGGACGTGCGGCCGGCGTGATTCCGTGGAGATGAATGCTGCCCAGGCGCATGCCAACCACCATCAGAGCCAGCAGGATCACGCACCGGGACGGCCACCACAAAGCGTCGGTCACTAGCGCAGACCAGGGGCTCGCCTGAATCAACAGAGCTCCGATGAGCCCTCGGGTTGCCGGGCTCGCCGCCACGCTGCTGAACAGACCTTGCAGCCGTTGCGAACTGTTGGCCTGCGACCCAATTAGCAGCGGTCCAAGGCTCCAGATCAGCAGTGTCGCCCCCAGGTCGTAGCCAATGGTGATGGGGAGGGCCTCGTCGGGCAGAAAAGCTAAGGCCAAAGGGACCCCGAAATAGGCCGTATTTCCAGTGCAGCTGCCCAAACGCAGTGTGGGAGAAGCCAGCGCAGCCAGTCCAGGCAGGCGCGACGCCCCCACCAGAACGAGGCCCATGGCCAGCACCGCAAGACCCGCCGCCTGCAACATGTCACCGCTCAGACCTCCCTTCAGCAGCAGGCCCATCACGCTGATCGGGACTCCGAACCGCACCAAGGGTGAGGCCAAACGGGTGGAAAGGGTTTCATGGCGTCTTCCAGCCCAAAACCCGATCAGCAGACAGGGCAAAAGCTCCAGCAAAAACCGAAGCATCGACACATCCACCTGACAACGCGACCCTAGAAAGCTGAAGCGACAGATGCATCGGCCCCGATGAACACACCGGCCTGATTCACCGTGCAACGCGCTTAATCTGAAATCAGGTAAGGCGCGTGAATCCGACCGATGCACCCCGCTTCACGCCATCGCATCGTGCGCAGTGACAAAGCGGAAGACCATCTGACGCGGCAGCGTTTTGACAGCTACGACGCTGCCTACGATGAGCTTGAGCGCTACTACAGAGATTTCTGCTGTTCTGATGATGATCGTGTCGACTACACGATCGTGTGCAAGCCCACAGACAGTCCTGACGGCATGGGCATCAATCAGCCCGTCGAATGATCCTGACGTTGAGACCACTGAAGAGGCCTCAAGATCACACCGTCAAGCTTTATTGCAACAGAGCAGTCTCGCAGGTCAGACCACAGAGACGCATCCCTAGATGCCAAGCATTCAAACCACTAAGTCATGAAAATGTCGGCCCGATTCATTGACATCCAGCGAGCCAATCAGTTATGAACTATGTATCCATTGAGACGCATTTCACATGCTGACCGGTTCCGAGCTGCTTGCCAAGGTCAAAGAACTTGGGGATGTTTCCAAATCCGATCTGGTGAGAGCTTGCGGATACGTCTCCGACAAGAAAGATGGTGGCGATCGTCTGAATTTCACTGCCTTCTATGAGGCTCTGCTGGAAGCCAAAGGCGTCAATCTCAGCAGCGGCGGTGCTGCGATTGGCAAGGGTGGTCGCAAGCTGAGCTACATCGCCAAGGTGCAGGGCAACGGCAATCTGCTGATCGGCAAGGCCTACACCGCCATGCTTAACCTGGAACCCGGTGACGAGTTTGAAATCAAGCTTGGCAAGAAAGCTATTCGTCTGATTCCGACCGGTGCAGCTGCAGAGCACAGCGAAGCCGCTGATCAAGTTGACGAGTGATCATCTGATTCATCGACCCAAGCTGAAACTTCTCTCAGCCCCTCCCCTACCTGGAGGGGCTTTTTATTGAACAAGGAACAACCAACGCCTTGCCGCAGCGAGCAGGGGGCTGGCACAGCAATTCGTGGTCGGTATGGTGAGCCGAAATGGAGCGACAGCGTTGAAATCCTTCAAGGCAGCAGTCGCTTCGGTCTTGAGCAATACGTTCTTAATCGGGGGTTCAGTTGCCCTCTCCATCCATATCGTGCTGACCTTTTTTCGGATGCACGGTCTGGCACTGACCCTCGCTTTTGTGGCGTTTTGGCTGGTGAGCGTCACCGCTTACTTCCACTGGAAGGGACAACAGTCAAAGGGAAGAACAACAAGCAAGGCCCCAATGCCTCAAAGGAACATCAGAAAGCCCACTGAATCATGGAGAGAGCGACAGTCGGCCTGATGACCGGCATGGAGAGCAACGCTTTTAATGCTGCATCTGGTTCAGGAATCTGCGGCTGCGTTCCTCCCTGGCATTGGTGAAGAACGTCTTGGGGTCGGATGTCTCCACCACTTGGCCCCGGTCCATGAACATCACCCGATCCGCCACCTCACGGGCGAAACCCAGTTCGTGAGTCACCACCACCATGGTCATCCCACCCTGGGCTAATTGGCGCATCGCATCCAACACTTCCTTCACCCGCTCCGGATCCAAAGCGCTCGTGGGCTCATCAAACAGCATCACCTCAGGATCCAGGGCAAGAGCCCGGGCAATCGCCACCCGCTGCTGTTGACCGCCACTGAGTTGGGACGGGTACTTCTGCGCCTGCTCGCGAATCCCCATCTGGTCGAGAAGCTCAACGGCACGCTGCTCAGCATCCGCCTTGGCCCGCTTTTGCACCTTGATCGGAGCGAGGGTGATGTTGTCGAGGATGGAGAGATGGGGGAACAGGTTGAACTGCTGAAAAACCATGCCCACACGTTTACGAATCGCCCGCACCTGACGTTCCCCATGGGTTGCATCCAAACGCACCCCCAGCACATCCAAGGCACCCCCATCGAGCGATTCCAGACCATTGAAGGTACGGATCAACGTGCTCTTTCCAGATCCAGAAGGACCCATCACCACCAGGACCTCGCCGCTGTTCACCTCGAGGCTGACGCCATCGAGAGCCTTCACCCCTTGGGAATAGCTCTTGACCAAATCAGTGGCACGAATGGCAACGGTCATGGGGCAGAGCGAGCAGGGTCAAGCTGAACTTCCAGGTGCCGGGCCAGCAGAGCCATCGCCGTACACGCCAGCCAGTAAACCGCAGCAAGCCAGAGATACACCTCCAGATAGCGACCAATGAAAGTGGGATTCGCCAACAGGCTGCGACTGATGCCCAGCAATTCCACCAAACCGAGAATGGCCATCAGGCTTGTGTTTTGCAGCAGACCCACCGCCTGATTGGTCAGCGATGGGAGCGCCACACGGAGCGCCTGGGGCAGCACCACCAATTGCAGGGCTTGACGTGGCGACAGACCAAGCACGGCTGCTGCCTCGCGCTGAGTGGGAGGAATCGCCTGTAAACCGCCCCGCACATCTTCAGCGATATAAGCCGCTGCAAACAAAGCGAACGCGACGACGGCCCGCAAAACCCTGTTGATCTCGAGCCCCGGAGGAAGGAACAACGGAATCAGCAGTTGTCCAAAAAACAAAACGGCAATCAGCGGAACAGCTCGCATCAACTCGATGTAGGCGGTGCTGCTCCAACGGAGCATTGGCAGATCACTGCGGCGGCCCAAAGCCAGCAGAATTCCCAACGGCAAAGCCAGCGCGCCGCTGCCTCCCGTAAGCAGCAGCGTGAGCGTCAGACCTCCCCAGCTGCGAGTTCCCACCGGTAAAAGCCCCGCACCTCCTGCCAAGAGCCAGAGGCCCAGCGGTGCCATCGCGATCCAGAGCAGCGGCAACCAACGGCGAACGGGTCCTCGCTTCGGCCCGATGAGAGTTAAAAGTGTGAGCGTGATCAGTGCAGCCATCCACAGAAGCGGACGCCAGCGTTGATCCGCTGGGAAACTCCCCACCGCATACAACGGCAGATTTGTGGTCACCACAGACCAGTCAGCCCCGACCAGCAGCCAGTGCAGCAACGACCAGGCGGCCCATCCGAGCAGAGCCAAAAGCAACAGAGTGATCAATCGATCCAACCAACGGTTCATCAACGGCTCCTGTTCAGACGGCCCAGCACGGCACTGTTGAAGCCGGCCATGCCGCCGCTGATCAACAAATTCAGCAGCAGAAAGCTGAACAACAGCAGCAGGAAGCCCTCAATGGCCCGGCCGGTTTGGGTGATGGTGGTGTCACTGACGGCATAGAGATCGGCGTAACCCACGGCAATCGCCAGGGTGCTGTTCTTGGCGAGATTGAGGTACTGGCTCGTGAGCGCAGGAAGAATCGCTGGCAGCGCCTGCGGCAACACAATGCGACGCAGCCCAAGTCCTTCTCCAAGCCCAAGGCTGCGGAAGGCCTCCCACTGCCCCCGTGGAACCGCACTGATGCCGCCGCGCACGATCTCAGCAATCGAGGCACCGGTGAACACCGTGAGCCCGACAAGAACCGCGCAAAATTCAACGCTGAGATTCAAGCCCAATAGCTGAATGCCCTGATTCGAGAGCCTGATCAACCCACCGATCGGCGCCGACGGAAGGCCAAGGAAGGCAACGAAGTACCAAAACAGCAACTGCAGGAGAAGAGGGATCTGACGAATCAGCGCCACATAGCCTCCGGCCAGGCTGCGCAGCAGACGGTTGCCACTGCTGCGGGCTGCACCGGCAGCCACCCCCAAGAGGGTGGCGAGCACCAGACCAGCCAGGATCACTTTGAGGCTGTTGAGCCAACCGATGGTCAATGCCCAGAGGTAGCTGTCGGATGGCGCATAGGGGAGAGCAGTTTCCGCAAGAGCAAAACCTGCCGGTCGACTCAACCAGCCAAAACCCAGGCCCAATCCCGTGCGGATCAGATTGACGGCCAGATTGTTAACCAGCAGGGCCAGTAGGCCGAACAGAACGGCGGCGACACCAACCTGAACCAGAAGACGTCGATGCCGCATCAGGTGAAGGGCGGAGCGATCATCAAACCACCCTCACCGGCCAAACGGTTGGCACCCCGGGGAATGGCCACGGCACTCTCAGGCCCCAAATGGCGGTTGTAGATCTCGCCGTAATTGCCGGTCGAGCGAATCACCTGAACGACGAAGTCATCGGCGAGTCCGAGTTTGCGACCCAGGCCTGGATCCACGCCCAGAAATCGCCGCAGAGCCGTCTGGGAGGGATCAGCTTCGGCTTGCTTCACCACGGAGTCGACATTGGCCTGAGTGATGCCCCGTTCCTCCGCTTCGATTAATGCGTAAATCACCCATGTCATGGCATCTCCCATGGGTTGATCACCACCCACCACGGCCGGAGCCAAGGGCTCTTTGCTGATCCTGTCGTCAAGAATCAGATGCTGCTGGGGATCCCTGAAGCCAGACCGAGCAGCCGCCAGTTGCGAGCGATCCGAGGTCATGGCTTCGCACCGCCCCTGGAGGTAGCCACCGACAACCTGATTGAGATCCTGATATTTGATCGGTGTGTAGGGAAGCCCCAACGACGCGAAGGCGTCGTTGAGGTTTTGTTCAGTCGTGGTACCCGATCCCACGCAAATGGACTTACCGCTCAGATCAGCCAAGGAGCGCACTCCGCTGGCGGAATTCACCATCAAACCCTGCCCATCGTGAAAGACCACAGGGGCAAAGCGCAGCCCATTCCCCCCCACCGCATCGCGGCTGAGGGTGTGGGTGGTGTTGCGGGATAACAGATCAATCTCGCCCGATCGCAAAGCCGTGAATCGCTCGGGCGCGGTCAAAGGCCGGTACTGAACCTTCTCAGAATCCCCCACAAACGCAGCGGCCATTGCACGGCAGACATCGATGTCCAAGCCGGTGTAACTCCCATCCGGACTGAGAAAACTGAAGCCTGGAATCTTGCCGCTCACCCCGCAGAGCAACTCTCCTCGCCGTTTGACAAGGTCCAGGCGTGACCCACCCGCACTGTCCAGAGAGGCGCAAGACGCAAGGAGAGAGGACAACCCGGCCAACGCAACGATCAAAACAGGCGAACTTGATCGGAACATCAGCGTTGGTACGAATCGGGTGGGATTGTCCCAGATCCCGGGCAAATCCATAACATCCGGACTACGTTCACGGGAACCAGAGTTGCTGCAATGAGAGTCTTGGCCTGGCTTTTGGCCGGACTTATCACTGGAACCACTGCACCCTCAGCCATTGCATGGGAGGGAAACGATCGTGGTGCATACAACAACAAGATGGCGCTGTTGGGTGTTCTTTTAGAGAGTGCTCATCAACGGGCAGAACGTGATATTCAGACGCTTTGCCTACTGATGAGCATCGGCAACGATGTGACCGAGAGGTACGTGGAGACCAACCCTGACGACGCGCAGATTCAACAGCGCCTCCTTGCCATGCGCCAAGACCTCAGCGTTTGTCTAGCCAGTCTGAGAACTTCGGCCGCAGCATCAAGACTCTGATCTCCAAGCTGACACTCAGGCATGCGCTGATTCCTGACCGCCGATCCGATCAAACAGATCAAGGCTTTCTTCGTTGAGGCCAACAACACTGACGACAGAGCCACTGTTGCGATACTTGCGAATGACCTGATCCAGCGCAGCCACGCCGCTCTGGTCCCAGATATGAGCCTGGGACAGATCAATGGTGATGCGCTCAGGATGGTCGTGAAGATCAAATCCCTGGAGGAAATACACCTTGCTGACAAAGAACAGTTGCCCCTCAACCCGGTACAACCGCTCCTGATCGCTGATCTGAATGGCCTCCACCTGAATCACCTTGGCCACCTTGCGACTGAACAGAATTCCGGCCAGCGCCACGCCAGCCAACACACCAAGGGCGAGGTTGTGAGGAGTCGTGAGCATGGTGACGGCGAAGGTCATCAGCATCACTGAGGTGTCGCTCTTCGGAATCCGACGAAGGTTGCGGAGGCCATTGATGTCAGCCGTGCTCACGGCGATGCTGATCATCACGGCCACCAAAGCAGCCATCGGAATCTGCTTCAGCCAAGGCCCAGCCAGCAAAATCATCGCCAACAGGCTGACCCCGGAAAAAAGGGTTGAGAGTCTCGTGCGGCCACCGTTGTCCACATTCATCACGGACTGACCGACAAGCGCACATCCGGCCATACCACCAAACAGGGACGAGACGATGTTGGCGATGCCCTGGCCCCGAGCCTCAACGTTTTTGTTGGTAGTGGTGTCGGTCTTGTCGTCGAGGATGTCTTGGGTGAGGAAGGTTTCCATCAGCCCGACGAGCGAAATAGCAAGGGCAGTGGGAAGCACCAGCCCCAGGGTCTCAAGGCTGAACGGGACACCCTCAGCACCGAAGGGAAGACTGAAGGAGGGCAAACCAGCAGGGAGGGTGCCGAGGCTGCTGACCGAGGGAATGTCGAAACTGAAACCAACGCTGATCGCGGTGAGCACGATGATCGCCACCAGCTGTGATGGCACCACCTGTGTGAGCTTGGGAAGGCCATAGATGATCACCAGGCCGAGGAGGACCAATCCCCAGACGACCGGGATCTGCCCACCATGGGGCAGCAAAGACGACGCCCCATGACCGGCTTCTCCAGCATGGAAATCCACACCGAGCTGGGGCAGCTGGGCCTGAAAAATCAATAAGGCCAGCGCGTTTACAAACCCGCTCAGCACCCCTTGGGGAACAAAGCGCATCTGATAGGCCAAACGTAAATATCCCCAGAGGATCTGCAAAACGCCTGTCACCAGACCGGCCACCATCAGGTATTGGACGCCCAGGCCTGGCCCCCGGGCTTCACCGGTGGCCACAAGCCCTGTCATCAACAGCGCAGTTGAACCGGTGGCTGAGGTGATCATGGCCATGCGACCACCAACAACGGCGATGGTCAGCGACAGGCAGAACGCCCCGAACAAACCGACCTTGGGATCAACCCCAGCGATACCCGAAAAGGCGATGGCCTCAGGGATCATGGCGAAAGCCACAACAAGACCAGAGAGAAGGTCTTTTCTCGGGTTGGCCAACCACTGATTCACCAGAGTTGGATTGGATCGCTTGGCCATCAGCAGATGCCGTTTAGCGGCGACCGTAAATCAGAGCGACGGCAGGGTGCCCGCTGGATCCAAGCGCTGTTTCAGCTTTCGCAACTGCAACAGCCAAGGGCCAAAGGCTGCCTCCAACTCCCTTTGATGAAAAGGCAGATGATCGTGAAACTGCGCCAGATGCACGCCAGGGCAGACCGGCTCGAGGATCTGCCATACCGCTTCCAGCCAAGCGAGGCTGCGGCTTTGGCCATCGCCATCACCTGGTGTCCATGCCGCCGTGATCCACGGTTTCCACTCGGCGTCGCGGTGAACAAATGAAGTGACCTCAACAGGGACCTGTTGTGTCGCCGCCCCAAGCTGCTGACAGGCGAGGCTGCAGCCCGGATGAGGACGTTGCTCAAGCAAACGGCACAGGACCGGCATCAAACGGACCCAGGACTCAGCAGATGCCGGCCCCAACAAACCGACCACCTCCGCATGGCAACGGGGAGGCATCGGAACCGATCCCCGCAACGAAGGGAGCTGATGCAGACCCTCGATCCGCTGCATTCCCGCCGATGCATCACCGGAGATGCGGAGCATTTGCACCGCCTCGCCGCCTTCCCAATGCCATTGAAGGCTGGCGCTGCACTCTGAGCCTTCCGCCTGCAGCATGAGCTCAGGAAGTTGATCCGGAGCCACCGATCGCTGCTCCACCCACAACGGCTGAAGTGGCTGGGTGGTCAGGCGTACCGCACTCACCACACCTAGGAATGGGGCAGCTCCACAAAGGCCCCGCCACTCCAAGGAGCCCCGATCAGCAGCCCGGTTAAGCGCAAAGGGGCTGCCATTGCCCCACACCCCATGGATCTCAAGTACTTGATCGACAGCAAGCCCAACGTGTCGACTCAGCGGCCCCATGCCGCCGGTGAGCACATAGCCAAGCCCAGTCAGACCCGACAAACCGGCAGCCATGGTTCGGCCGTGAGGCAGCAACGCCTCAAGCACCTCTCCCATCCGGCAGCCCGCGCCGATCCACACCGTCTGATCCGCGGGCTGCCATTCGATCCGTTGAAAGTGGGCTTGGACATCAAGCGTCCAGTTGTCCGCCGCGGCAGCCCGGGAGGTGGTCCCACCACTGCAGAGTCTCAACGGCCTGGGGCCGTTCCAGTTTTGAATCAGAGAAACCAACTCCTCTGGCCGGGGGGAGACCAGGCCGGAGCGCCTCGCATCAGCCGCCTGCGCATTGAAGAAAACGGGACGGTCTGAATCCATCGCGATGCGACCGATATCGTCAATCCATTGGAACAGCAGAGCGATCTTTTGGCCGAACAGCACGCGGAAACCAGCAAGGATCAACTCGGCGTTCTGATCTGCGGCCATGGCAGCCGGAACCGATTGGCGGTTGACGAGTTCGCCCAGATGGTGGAAGCCCTACGACCACGGCTCGCCCCGATGCCGGTGGAGCACGGCTACCTGGAATTTGCCCGCCCCATCCTTCGGGATGGCCTTGAAGCACTTAGGCAACAGGGCGTCACCAGGGTGCTGGCCATTCCAGCCATGCTTTTCGCCGCGGGGCATGCCAAGAACGACATCCCCTCCGTTCTCAACACTTACACAGCCGAAACGGGCCTGCCTATCGATTACGGCCGCGAACTGGGGGTGGACCGTCTGATGGTGTCCGCAGCCGGGGCCCGCGTTCAGGAGTGTCTCAATGCAGCGGACCAAGACGTGCCCCTGGCCGAAACCCTGCTGGTGGTGGTGGGTCGGGGTTCATCCGACCCAGACGCCAACTCAAACGTGGCCAAGGTGACCCGTCTGTTGGTGGAGGGGTTCGGTTTCGGCTGGGGCGAAACGGTGTATTCGGGCGTGACCTTCCCGTTAGTGGAACCAGGGCTACGCCACGCGGTGAAGCTGGGCTTTCGACGTGTGTTGGTGGTGCCCTACTTCCTCTTTTCAGGAGTTCTGGTCAGCCGAATCCGCCAACACACCGAGCTCGTTGCAGCTGATCATCCCGAGGTGGAGTTTCTCTCGGCGGGCTACCTGGGTGACCACACCCTGGTGGTGGAAACCTTCAAAGAGCGGGTGGAGGAGGTGCTCCGCGGTGACACCGCCATGAACTGCTCGCTTTGCAAGTACAGAGCCCAGGTGCTGGGCTTCGAACAAGACGTCGGGCGGGCGCAGGAAAGCCACCACCACCACGTGGAAGGACTCGCTGAGAGCTGCACACTGTGCGAACGGGAGTGCACAGGGGCTTGCCAACCTGACGGCATACCGATTGCCCATAACCACAGGCATGGGGGAGACCACAGCCATGGCTCAGATCACAGCCATGACCACCATCACCCGCCCTATCCCCATGCCGATCACCCCCTTGGGCCGGTAACGCTGCAACGCAGCAGCGACGCTCCTAAAGATTGAGTTCATAACCCTTAAGGGAAACCGTTTCCCGGTCGCCAATGACACGGTTCTCGAAAGCGACAGGAGCGACGAAGCAAAGATCAGGTTTTCTTATAGAAATTGCTTCGGGGAGGTTCGCCCGCTTTTTCCACAAAAAACACGGCCTTTTTCCACAGGCTGAAGTTGGGTTGCCGGCCGTGACGGTGAACCTGTGAATTTCCAAGGGAACCGTGTCATCGGGTTGACAGTCCGCCTATCCGACCTAGGGCAACCGAGATTCGTCGTTCTCAGCACGCTCAACTCCAGTCCCAGACTGGTGTCTCATCTCGTCTCATCCGCAATTCAGCAAATGCAGACCGCTTTGACGCAAGAGGCGGTTGTATGGCTTTCTTGGTGGGCGTTGGACAGGGATGAGCTGGACGGAATGGACCGAAATCACCTCGAGCGATGCCATGAAATGGGGACTACGGAGCGCGGAGCGGCTGCAAAGGCCAGCTACGTGAGCCTGGAAACCGAAATCCCTGAGGTGCTCTATCGAGGAATGAAGGATTTCATCGGGGAGAACCCCACCTGGGACCAATACCGCGTGATGAGTTCTGCCCTCGCCCACTTTCTGTTCCAGAACGGCTGTGACGATCTCGCCGTGACCGAGCGCTATCTCGACGATCTGTTCATCCGTCCCGACCACTAAGGGCCAGCAGACAGGCCCGACGGCTCAGGGCCATCATGGTCAGCGTCGGGCTCTGCCAGGCCGAGGACGGCCAACAGGCACCATCCACCACAAGCACATTGGGGACGCGCCAAAGACGGTTGAAAGAATCAACAACGCTGCCGGTTTCGCTTGATCCCATCGCAGCCCCTCCCACCTCGTGGATGTAATACCCCGGTGGTGCTGCACCGTCAGACAGCGCAACAGCGCCCTCCAAGAAAGGCTCAACCAAGGGCAGGTGAAAAAGGTCTTTGATCGGCTGTGCCTCCCCTCCGGCGGCGTCGATGCATGCCTGGATCGAGGCGCGCATGTGCCTCACCATCGCCAATTCATTGCCGCTCCAACGGCAGGCAATCGAGGGGACTCGCACGCCCCAGCGGTCCGTGCGCTCACTCAGCGTGACCCTGTTCTCGGCCCTGGGAAGGACTTCGCCATGGCCAATGAGAAACCCGGTAATGCTTGAAGGGCGACGCCGCAACCATCGCGGCGGATCAAACCGTCCAATGCCTCCCCAGAGGCCATAGCCGCCCTGAAACCCAGCCGCTGGCAGGTGTCGCCCAAACGGAACAAAGAAACTTCCTGCCCCCGTAAGAGGAGGTTGATCCCCATGAACATGCTCGGGAAAGGCAAAAAACTGCGACGTGGACACATGGTCCATCAGGCGTGTGCCAAGACGTCCTGAAGGGTCGTCGAAACCGTTGCTCTGCTCCCCACGACGGGAACGCAGCAGAATGGAAATGGTCTGAATCGTGGAGGCAGCCAAGACCACGAGATCAGCCTTCAACTCCCTTCGGTTGCCGTTGGCTTGATCAACGGCAACCACACCAGTGGCTTGATCTCCACCTGCATCCATCAGCAGACACTCCACCAGATGCTCAGACAGCAGCTGTGTGCGTCCGGTGGCCATAGCGCGAGGGAGGCTGCTGCCGCGACTGCTGGAGCGGGGCCAAGCTGGATCCTGCCCCTGCGGCGCCGGACCAAAGCCCCTTGAGCGAATCACGGGATAGCCCAATCGTTGCCGCACAGCTTCAGCAAAACGCTGTTCCGCCGGCGTCGCCGCCAGCGCCGGTTGCGTGTCTCCATCCGGCAGATGATTCAAACCATCGCGCCCACCATGAACGCCAAGCCAGCGCTCCAGTTCGGCGTAATGCGATGTCAGGTCACTGCTGCGAAGAGGCCAACCGACCTGTTGACCATCCACCTCCACACCGGCCAAATCCTCATCGGAAAGACGCAGGGTGATGCCACCCCAGGTGAGGCTGCGGCCTCCAACCTGCAAACCTCGCGTCCATAGAAACGGCTGATCCACCGGGTGCTCATAGGGGTGGATCCGCTCGTCGGCATACAGACGAGGGTTCGCTTTCCAGTAACCAGGATGCTGGGACTGCCGGCGATGACTGCCGCTGGTCAGACCAGCGATCCTCCGCACCAGATTTCCCGGTTCAGTCCCGAAGGCTTCTGTGCTGGTGAGGTCAGGCCCTGCCTCCACCACAAGCACCCGCGCTCCACCCTCAGCCAGCGTCATCGCTGCCACGCCTCCACTCGCTCCCGAGCCAACGACGATGGCGTCCCAGGGGCCATCGCAGTTCATAGAGCGACTGCTCATGGAGCGACCACAGACAAAAAAAGATCTCCCCTTGAGGGGAGATCTTTTATTCAATCAGAGTTGGTGGCGGGGGGGAGATTTGAACTCCCGACCTTCGGGTTATGAGCCCGACGAGCTACCAGACTGCTCTACCCCGCGGCGACCCAAAAATCATACATGTCGGAGTCGCACGTGACCGCAAGATCACGACTGCAATGCACCGTTCACGCTGAGCTTGACGCTCGGGTTCACCACGAGCACCTGCTCTTCAAGCTCGTCGAGCCCCATGGGGGTGAGCCACTCCAGTTGACGCAACACATGCAGTGCAACCGCCTGCTTGGCACGACGGGAGCCGTCTTCCACCTTGATGGCTACCCCAAGGCCTTCACCAATACGGCTGAGACATTGAATGCCCTCCGCTCCACCTTTGCTCAGCACTTGACCATGGCTACGCCGCATCAGCTCAGTGTCAAAGCGTCCCTCACCTGCCACCAAGTCGGGATGACTCAGCATGGCCCGACTGATCTGCTCGAGTTCGGCATGCTGTGAGGCCCCGAGATGGGCATACAGCAGGGCCATCTGGGCCAACTGAAGCACCAACGTGGGAGCTCCGCAGTCATCTCGTTCTGCAACCAATTCCTGGGCCGGCAGGCCGATCAGTTCAGCGACCCGACGGTTCACTTCAACCTGCAGCGGATGGTCGTTCTGCAGATAAGTCTCGATCGGCCATCCCATCTTCCGACTGGTGGCCAAAAAGGCGGCGTGTTTGCCGGAACAATTGTGCTGAAGCGGACTATCAGCACCGGCCGGAACCGGACATTGGAGTGAAGCGCTGTCCAACTCCGCTTTCCAGAGCAACCTGAAGGCTTCCCGCGCATGGGAGTTGGTGCCCGCATGGGACGCGCAACTGATGGCGATCCCACGGTCATCGACCTCCATCTGATCAGCGGTACCGCTGCTGAGAAACGGCAAGGCCTGAAATGGCTTGAGCGCCGAGCGAATGAAACTTTCCAACCCTGCGTTGCCCGCCGACATCAACACCCGACCTCGGCCATCGCAGATCACCGCATGAACACGATGCACCGATTCCGTGATCGATCCACGCCGAAGGCAAACCTCAAGGGGTGCTGACCCGGACCGGGCTGCAGGGCTGAAGCCCGAGGGTAAAGTCATCGGTCACCCCGATTGGTTCAGAGAGCCTGACAGAGACTGGCGCCAGCAAGCATCAAACCCGCTGAGGTGGCCATGGCACGGCTTAGACGCCCCAGAATCGGGCGCACCTCATGCCGGGCGACCAGCAAATCGCGTTCGCGCCAGGACAGGGGCTTTTCCCAGGTCTGTCCGTCGTACCAGCCGGACTCCTCGTAGTCGACGGATTCACGCAGGAGACGCTGCATGACATAGGTCCATCCCAGCCACTGGCGCACCAAGAGCAGCAAAGGAAGAACAAGGGACGCCACGGCGGCTGCAGCAACAAGCCGAGGTGGGTCCTGCTTGAGGGTCCAACTGCCGCTGGCGATCAAACTGCACACCGGAAGCATCAGCAGCCAACAGCCGACCAGGCGTTGCATCAAACAGGGATCCTGCCCGACAGGCCAAGAAAAAAACCACGATTGACAGAGCTGCTCAAACTCCTCAAGAGGCCGCTGCTCAGGGGGAACGGGGCAGGACACCGCTTCTGTCATGGGGAGAGCGGTTACTTCACCGACGGTAAGAAGGTTCTGCTTTCACCGTGACTCCAGAAGGCTTCAAGGTCGTAGTAACCGCGCTCATCGGGCATGAGGACATGAACGATGACATCGCCGTAATCCAGAAGAGCCCAGCGCCCCTCATTGAGACCTTCCTTGCGCAAAGGCAAGAGGTTGACCTCAGCCTCCAGGCGGTCTTCAACAGACCGTGCAATTGCACGCACTTGGACATCGGATTGACCACCAGCGATCACCATCCAGTCGGCGAGGCTGGAGACCTCATCAACGCGGATCAAACGAATGTCGGTGGCCTTGCGGTCATCGCAGGCATCCGCCACCAACTCGGCAAGCTTCTCGCTATCCATAAACGTTCTCGCTCGTAACGGAGCTTCGTGAGCCCTCCTGTTGGGCCATTTCAGCTCTGGCCTTGCTAGCGCTCTTGCGCAGCGCCTCAAGACGGTCTTCGTAATAGCTGCGGCGACGCTTTTTGCGGGTCTTTTCAACCAGGTCCTTCAACGCTCCCCCCAAACTCCGATAGGCATTCGGCACGCTGTAACCAAACCGGCAGGCGAGATCAATCGCGCGCTCGTCAGCACTGATCGCATCTTGAAGACGCTTTTCAGAATTGTTCTTCAGGTACAGCCTGTAGCCCGCGAAGCCGGAAAGGCCAAGGGCCATCATCAGCAGCAGGCCGTCCTGAACCCACAATTCACCGATGGCACCCCCGAGGCCGATGGCCAGGGCTGCCATCTCCCACCCATCCCGGGGAATGGTGTCGTTCTGGATGCGACCAACCTCATGCCAGAACAGCAAATTGCGATGGTCCAACGCCAAGGAATCCCATTCATCGAGATCCACCTGGATCTCGACTTCATCTCGGCCGATCTCTTCAAGGGTGATCAATGGAGGATCGACTGCAGCAGCTGATTCCACAAACACCCAGCTCTGCATTTCCGGTGGCAGCAGCCCCTTCAGGCGCTGGAGCTCACTCATCGCAACTCTGGTGCTGATCTCCTATCACCGTAGCGAGGCCAAGCCCTCGGCCCATGGCAAGGCCGCGTGAGAGGCTTGAGCTGTTTGGCCAAGGACGATTTCCCATGCCGAGGCGGTCTGACCTGCGTCGCATTCTCCTGGTGGGATCTGGTCCGATTGTGATCGGCCAGGCCTGTGAGTTCGATTACTCCGGAACCCAGGCCTGCAAAGCCCTTAGAGCCGAAGGATATGAAGTCATCCTGATCAACTCCAACCCGGCGTCGATCATGACCGACCCGGAGATGGCGAATCGCACCTACATCGAGCCGCTCACACCGGACGTCGTGACACGGGTCATCGAGCAGGAGCGACCGGATGCTCTGCTGCCCACCATGGGCGGTCAAACCGCTTTGAACTTGGCGGTCACCCTGGCCGAAAACGGCACCCTGGAGCGGTTCGGCGTCGAATTGATCGGTGCTGACCTCAAAGCGATCCAAAAGGCAGAAGACCGTCTGCTGTTCAAGCAGGCCATGGAGCGGATCGGCGTGAAGGTTTGCCCTTCCGGAATTGCCTCATCGCAGGAGGAAGCCGAAGCCGTTGGGGCTGCTATCGGCAGTTTTCCCCGGATCATCCGGCCCGCATTCACCCTCGGAGGCAGTGGCGGAGGAATTGCATACAACCCCGAGGAATACGCAGCGATCTGCAAGAGCGGGCTCGAAGCGAGTCCGGTCTCCCAAATCCTGATCGAGCAATCGCTTCTGGGCTGGAAGGAATTTGAGCTCGAGGTGATGCGTGATCTGGCGGACAACGTCGTGATTGTCTGCAGCATCGAGAACCTGGACCCGATGGGGGTGCATACAGGGGATTCGATCACGGTGGCCCCGGCCCAGACCCTCACGGACCGGGAATACCAGCGGCTGCGCGACCAATCGATCGCCATCATCCGCGAGATCGGTGTCGCGACGGGCGGCAGCAACATCCAATTCGCGATCAACCCCGACAACGGCGACGTGGTGGTGATCGAAATGAATCCCAGGGTGAGCCGATCCTCGGCTTTGGCAAGTAAGGCCACTGGCTTCCCGATCGCAAAGATCGCCGCACGCCTCGCCGTCGGTTACACGCTCGACGAAATCCTCAACGACATCACAGGCAAGACGCCCGCCTGCTTCGAGCCGACCATTGATTACGTCGTCACCAAGATCCCTCGCTTCGCCTTCGAAAAATTCCGGGGTAGTCCAGCGGTGCTCACCACGTCGATGAAATCGGTGGGCGAGGCCATGGCCATCGGCCGTTGTTTCGAAGAGTCATTCCAGAAGGCCATGCGATCCCTGGAGACAGGGTTCTCGGGCTGGGGAGGCGACCGGGAGGAACCGGACCTGAGCGATGGTGAGCTCGATCGTCAGCTGCGGACCCCCTCACCGGAGCGCATCCTCAGCGTGCGCACGGCCATGGTGCGCGGACGCAGCAATGAAGAGATTCATCGGATCAGCAAGATTGACCCATGGTTCCTGGCCAAACTGCGACGCATCATTGAGGCGGAAGCAAGGCTGATCAAGGGCAAGAGCCTGGAGCAGCTGGATGCCGACAGCCTGTTTGAAGCCAAGCAGCTTGGCTTTTCAGACCGACAGATCGCCTGGCACACCAACAGCGACGAATTGTCGGTGCGTCAAAGGCGTCATCAGCTCGATGTTCGCCCCGTCTTCAAAACAGTCGACACCTGCGCTGCGGAGTTTGCTTCCTCCACTCCTTATCACTACTCGACCTATGAGCGGCCCTTGCAGACACTCCAGGCTGACGGATCGCTCAAGCCCCTTCCCGCCTCGTCCGAGGTGAGCCGGCGCGAGGGCGGTCGCAAAATGATGATCCTGGGCGGAGGCCCGAACCGGATCGGGCAGGGCATCGAATTCGACTACTGCTGCTGCCATGCCTCCTTTGCCGGGCAGGACCAAGGGATCACCACCGTGATGGTGAACAGCAATCCCGAAACGGTTTCCACCGATTACGACACCAGCGACAGCCTCTATTTCGAACCGCTCACGTTGGAGGACGTTCTCAATGTGATTGAGGCGGAGCGTCCCGATGGCGTGGTGGTGCAATTCGGTGGACAAACTCCACTGAAGCTCGCCATTCCCCTACTGCGATGGCTCGAGAGTGATGAGGGAAGCACGACGGGCACCAGCATCTGGGGGACATCACCTGAATCGATCGACCGGGCCGAAGACCGCGAACAGTTTGAAGCCATCCTCCGCGATCTGAACATTCGACAACCCCGCAATGGCTTGGCGCGCAGTGAAGAGGAAGCACGGGCCGTTGCCACGAGAGTGGGCTATCCGGTCGTCGTGCGGCCGTCCTACGTCCTGGGCGGACGAGCCATGGAGGTGGTGTTCGACGAAGAGGAACTCAACCGCTACATGCGCGAAGCCGTGCAGGTGGAGCCCGACCATCCGGTTCTGATTGACCAGTACCTGGAGAATGCCGTGGAGGTGGACGTGGACGCCCTCTGCGATCACACCGGCGAGGTGATTGTCGGTGGTCTGATGGAGCACATCGAACCGGCAGGGATCCATTCCGGTGACTCAGCCTGCTGCTTGCCCGCGGTCTCCCTCGGCGAGGCGGCATTGAACACCATTCGCGACTGGAGTCGCTCTCTGGCGCAAACCCTCGAGGTTCGTGGACTGATCAACCTCCAGTTCGCCGTTCAGCGCAACACCGATGGCTCGGAAGTCGTTTACATCATTGAAGCCAACCCCCGCGCCTCAAGAACAGTCCCCTTCGTCGCCAAAGCCACAGGACAACCTTTGGCACGCCTGGCGACCCGTCTGATGGCAGGCGAAACCCTCACCGACATCGGCTTGAGCCGCGAACCGAAGCCACCGCTGCAGTCGATCAAGGAAGCGGTTCTTCCGTTCCGGCGCTTCCCGGGAGCAGACACAGTGCTGGGACCGGAAATGCGCTCCACGGGAGAGGTGATGGGATCCGCCGACAGCTTTGGAATGGCCTATGCAAAAGCCGAACTCGGTGCTGGAGAAGCGCTGCCCACCAAGGGAACGGTGTTCCTCTCCACCCACGACCGCGACAAGCAAGCTCTGGTGCCCATCGCCGCTCGGCTGATCGAACTCGGGTTCGATGTCACGGCGACCTCGGGAACTGCTGAAGCGCTCGCCAACGCTGGATTGAAGGTGCAATCCGTCCTTAAGGTGCACGAGGGTCGCCCCAATATCGAGGACCAGATCCGCTCCAATCAGGTGCAGCTGGTGATCAACACACCGATCGGCCGTCAAGCCGCCCATGACGACAAATACCTGCGACGAGCTGCGCTTGATTACGCCGTACCAACAGTGACAACCCTCGCCGGAGCACGGGCTGCGGTGGAAGCGATCTCCGCTCTCCAGCAACAACCAAGCCTCAACATCCATGCACTCCAGGACGTCCACGCCATGCAGCGTTAAGCCCCCGGTAGGGTTGCATGAGCCACCTCAACGCTGTGACAGCCTCCGTTCCCGTCAAGCCTGGAAGCGACCTGCGTAATGATTTCCGTCGCGCCTACGAAAACCGCTACACCTGGGCTCCTGGATTTTCTGGCTATCGCGGGCGCTGCGTTTGGCAGCAGGACGATCAACGGGTCGAAGGCCAGTTTGAGATCGGAGCTGATCTCAAGGCCAAGGTGGAGGGCATCGAGAACGAAGACATTCTCAAGGCGGTGAATTCCCAGCTCTGGGAAGTAGCGATCCATCGCGTGCGTCGCAGCTTCGAGCAGACCCATGGAGAGAACACCTTCACGGCCGGGGACACTAACGATGTAGGCACTGAAGTTCTCGTAGGCGGCAAGGGAGAGGGCGACAAGTACCGCATCAAGAACGACGTGGTGACCATGGTTCACCGACACATCCACGGCACAGTCGTGACGATTTTCACCACCGACATCACCAACACAGGCTCGGGTTACCTCAGCCACACCTACACAAGTCAGTACGCAGACCCCGCGACGGGCGAAGCACGGGGCGGACGCAGCAGCTTCAAGGACACTTTTGCTCCTCTGCCTGGAGATGGCCCCTGGGTGCTGACCGAGCGGGTCGTGACCACCGAAGCCCACGGCGACACTCCAGCCGGAAGCCAGACTTTCCGCTTTGAAGATCTCGAATCACTCTGAGTTGATTGCCGGCACCAGCCGGCTATGAGACCATCCGCCCAAACTTGTTGAAAAAAATGGGCGGAGTCGAGTCGACCATTCAGGCGATCAATGGTCCCATCAACAGTGTCGTCTGGGGTTGGCCCACCGTCATCTTGATTGCCGCGACAGGCATTCTTCTGATGCTGGGGTTGCGCTTCATGCCGCTGAAACGCCTGGGGTATGGCATCTCGATGATGCTCCGCCCCTCTGCATCCCAGACCGAAGGAGAGATCACACCCTTTCAGGCGCTGATGACCTCCTTGTCGGCCACGATCGGCACGGGGAACATTGCCGGTGTTGCAGGTGCGATCGCAGTTGGCGGGCCTGGAGCGGTCTTCTGGATGTGGATCATCGCAATCTTCGGCATCGCGACCAAATACGCCGAAGCGGTGCTCGCCGTTCAGTTCCGTGAAACCGACTCGGAGGGCAATCATGTTGGTGGCCCGATGTATTACATCCGAAACGGCCTCGGCAGCGGCTGGAGCTGGATGGCTGGCCTGTTTGCCCTCTTCGGCATGTTGGCAGGATTCGGAATCGGCAATGGCGTCCAGGCCTTTGAGGTTTCGTCGGCATTGAGCCTGATCGGCATTCCGAAGCTGGTGACGGGAATCGTTCTGGCAGCACTCGTTTTTGCTGTTGTGATTGGAGGCATCAAGCGCATTGCCCAGGCAGCTTCCGCGATCGTTCCGTTGATGTCGATCCTCTACGTGGCGGCATGCCTGTTGGTGCTGCTGCTCAATCTCGGAAGCGTGCCTGAAGCCTTCACCACGATTTTCTCCAATGCCTTCTCCGGCAAAGCAGCCGTCGGCGGTGCTCTCGGTCAGGTGGTTCTGATGGGTTTCAAGCGGGGCATCTTCTCGAACGAGGCAGGCCTCGGGAGCGCACCGATCGCTCACGCGGCTGCCAAAACCGATGACCCCGTTCGACAGGGCACGGTGGCCATGCTGGGCACCTTCATCGACACCCTGATCATCTGCACGATGACCGCTCTCGTGATCATCACCACCAAAGCCAATGTGATCCTCGATGCAGCCGGCGAAAAACTGAGCGGTGCGGACCTCTCCATTGCTGCTTTCAACACCGGGATGTCGGGCAGTGGCGTGGTGGTCACCCTGGGGTTGGTGGTCTTCGCCTTCACCACCATTTTGGGGTGGAGCTTCTACGGCGAGCGCTGCACCACCTACCTGTTCGGTGCTTCCGCCGTGATGCCCTTCCGTCTGGTTTGGGTGGCTGTCGTCGTCATCGGCGCTGTGGCTGGAGACCGTGGCGTGATCTGGTCGATTGCCGACACACTCAATGGCCTGATGGCTCTCCCCAACCTTGTGGCCTTGATCCTGCTTTCAGGAACGGTGTTCAAGCTCACCAAGGCCTACATCTTCAGCGACTAGCCGCGCCAAACGAACAACAAAAAAGGGGGGCTAACAGCCCCCCTTTTTTGTTGTCAAATAATCAGCCCTAACCAGGCAACGGAGTGACGGACTGGAGCTTTTCATTGAGCTGCATGGCCAGACTCTGGCGTCCCACAGCCAAAACCTTGAGGGTGTCTTCGTGCATCCGCAGCTGAGCATCGGCAACCTGCATTCCACGCACAAGTTCCTTGAGCTCATCGGGAAGAGTATTGAGGTCGTAGCGCTTGCCCTCAAAGGTCAGCACAGGATTGTTAGCTGCAGAGTCAGTCATTGTTCGTCGCCGAGATTGCATGGACGCACCGCGCAGATCGTAGTGGGATTCAGCACTTTTGCCGATCTCGGATGAACTGCCGTTCGCACAACTCGCGATAACGACCACCGCGCTGCATCAGCTCATCGTGGGTTCCTCGATCGACAACAGCCCCTTGCTCAAGAACCACGATGCGATCGGCCTCCTGCACCGTCGCCAGCCGGTGGGCGATGACCAACACCGTTCGTCCTTTCATCGCCTGCTTCAAGCCGAGTTGTACCGCAGCCTCCGCTTCAGCATCGAGAGCACTTGTGGCTTCATCGAGCAGCAAAAGCGCTGGATTGCCCAGCACCGCCCGCGCAATGGCGATCCGCTGCAGTTGTCCACCGGAGACGTTGGTCCCCCGTTCCTCCAGCTGGGTGTCGTAGCCATGGGGTAAAGCACGGATGAAATCGTCGGCATTGGCCAAACGCGCTGCATCGCGAACCTCCTCATCCGTCGCGCGACGCCCGAACCGGATCGCTTCGGCAATCGTTCCGGAGAACACTGTCGTTCGCTGGGGAACCAGAGCCACCTGCTGACGCAGCTCACGGGAGCGCATCAGGCTGATGTCGATGCCGTCGAGACGGATCTGCCCCTGTTGCACCGTGTTGAATCGCATCAGGAGAGACAGCAGGGTGCTTTTGCCAGCACCGGAAGGGCCAACGATGGCCAGCACCTGGCCCGCATCCACTCGCAGGTCCAGCTGATGCAGAACCGGCACAGCAGGGTCATAGCCAAAGCTCACCTGGTCAAAGACCAGATCACCCTGAAGGGCACCAATGGATTGCGCCTCAGCCGGATCAGCAGCCTCCTGAGGCTCCCGCTCGATCTGGCGCAGGCGTCGCAGCGACGCCTGACCCTGCTGAAATTCGTTGAAGTTGTTGGTGACGTGCGCAATGGGATCGATCAGCACGATCAGTCCCGTCAGATAACTGCTCAGCCCAGCAATGCTCAGATCACCGGTCTGAATCCGCCAGGCACCGAGTGCCAACACGGCAAAAAGACCCACCACCTCGATGATGCCGACCACCGGATGCTGGAGCGCAACGAGGCTGTAGGTGCGGTGGCGGGCCTGCCGGTGCTGGTCGATCTCTGTCTCGAAGCGATCCTGCAGCCAGGGCTCAGCGGCAAAAGCACGCACCAAAGGCAAACCTTCGATGGCCTCCCCCAGAAGACCGGCCAGTTCACTCACCTTTTTCTGACTGCGTTCAGTAGCCGCCATCACGCGAGCACCAAACAGACTGATCAGCCAGACAATCACAGGCGCCAGCAACAGGATGGCGAACGTCAGTTTCCAGTCGAGCCAGAGCATCATCCCCAGCACCGCAAGGAGCTGAAGCACGCTGGGGACCGTGTCGTGGATGGTCTTGTAGAGCACCTCGCTGACACGATCAGCGTCTTCGGTGAAGCGGTAGGTGAGGTCACCGGCCGAGAGCTTCTCAAGCGCACCGAGTTCGACGGTCTGGAGTCGACGGAACAGATCGCGCCGCAAGTCTTGGCTCACCAGCAGTGCAGGCCCGGCAAGGAGAGAGTCCTGACCGAACTGGGCGATCTTCTGAACAGCAAAGATCAGCAACGCCAGCCCAATCAGCTGAAGCACGCGAGCGAGGTCACCCGATCCCAAGGCCGGAAACAACTCCCCAGCCAGCTGCACGAGCAGCGGGAAACTTCCGACGTAAACAATCATGCAGCAGCCACCCCAGAGCAATTCCCGCAGGTGGGGGCGGAGCAGCGGCAGCAACCGGCGGAAACCGGCCTGAGATGGGGTCAGCATCGCGGCACAGTATCAATGGTGAGCTCAGAACTCTCTCCAATGAAGCTGGATCAGTTCCTGAAATGGAAGGGTTGGGTCTCCACCGGTGGGGAAGCAAAGCAACGCATTCAGATGGGTGAGGTGGTGGTGAATGGAAGCGTTGAAACCCGGCGAGGACGGCAGCTTTCCCCGGGCGATCGGGTTGTGCTTGCTGGGGAGGAGTCCGTTGTGGGGAGCGAAAACGCGACCGGGCCGTAAGTTGGCTCCCACATTCCATGGGGAAGCAAGGCGTGCGCAGACCGGTGATCGCTGGCAACTGGAAGATGCACATGACCTGTGCCCAGTCGCGGGAGTTCATGGAAGCCTTCCTGCCATTGGTTGCTGACACCCCTGACGACCGTGACCTGGTGCTAGCACCGCCCTTCACGGCGCTGTCGACGATGGCAGAACTCAGCCAGAACTCACGCCTTTGCCTCTCCAGCCAGAACGTGCACTGGGAGGGCCAAGGCGCCTTCACTGGAGAGATCTCTCCAGCGATGCTCAAGGAGCACGGGGTGACCCACACGATCGTGGGCCACAGCGAACCTCGGAAATATTTCAGTGAAAGCGACGAGCAGATCAACCATCGGGCCAGGTCATCCCAGTCCAACGGTCTGATTCCGATCGTCTGTGTAGGGGAAAGCGATGAGCAACGCGAACGAGGTGAAGCCGAACGGGTGATCAGGCGCCAGATTGAGCAGGGTCTGGAAGGCCTCGATGCCGACAAGTTGGTGGTGGCTTACGAACCAATCTGGGCAATCGGAACGGGCAAAACCTGCGAAGCAGAAGAAGCCAACCGCATTTGCGGACTGATTCGAAGCTGGGTGGGGTCCCCAGATCTCGTGATCCAGTACGGCGGGTCGGTCAAACCCACCAACATCGATCAGTTGATGGGTATGAGTGATATCGACGGGGTGCTGGTGGGTGGAGCCTCCCTGGAGCCCGAGAGCTTTGCGCGCATTGCGAACTATCGAGCCTCTTAATTCAGGGGTCTGGCCCCAGGGCTGGCGTCAACGCACAGCAGTGATGGGGGTGATCAACGTCACCCCAGACTCCTTCAGTGATGGAGGAACATTCCTGGCGAGCGAACGTGCTCTAGCCGAAGCCCAGAGGCAACTCAAGAAGGGTGCTGACGTCTTGGATCTGGGGGCCCAGAGCACCCGGCCTGGCGCCGAAGAAGTTGGCGCCGAGGAGGAATTGCGCAGGCTTCTTCCAGCGCTGAAAGCCATCAGAGAACGCTGCCCGGATGCCCTCATCTCGATCGACACGTTTCTCGCCCCTGTTGCCGCAAAAGCACTCGAGGCAGGTGCCAACTGGATCAATGATGTAACCGGTGGCAGGCGAGACCCCGATCTGCTCCGAGTGGTCGCCGATGCGGGCTGTCCGGTGGTGCTAATGCACAGCCGCGGCGACAGCCAAACCATGGATCAACTCACGACCTACTCCGATGTGGTGGCGGATGTAAAAGAGGCGTTAGAGGCGCGAAGTGAGGCCGCCATCCAGGCCGGCGTTCAGGAGCGCCAGATCATCTGGGATCCAGGTCTCGGTTTTGCCAAGACCCACGAGCAAAACCTGCAACTGCTGCGAGATCTGGAACAACTCACCGAAGGACCACGCCCGGTGCTGATCGGCCCTTCAAGAAAGCGCTTTATTGGTGCCGTGCTCGACGAACCGAGACCCAAGGCACGGCTCTGGGGGACCGCTGCTGTGGCCTGCCGCTGTGCTCAGGCCGGTGCTTCCGTACTGCGGGTACACGATGTGGGCCCGATCAGCCAGACGCTCCGCATGGCATCGGCACTGTGGTGAAAGAAAAGCAGGTGGAATGTTCCTTTTCACAGGTATAATCACGAATCAAGAGCATCAAACTTGACCTAAAACAACAAACAAAACACAATTAGAACAAGTCAATCAATTAACGAAACCTCCGTCATCGAACACTCAAGAAACTCGCAAAAAAAAGACTTAGATACATTATTTATCGTTGCGGGGTGCGCTGGGGCCGGAAAATCAACAATTATTAGATCAGCATATCTCTTGGATATCCCGTTATTCGGAGACGATTTTCACCAGAAGTTCCTGACGACCTGCAGAAGTCCAAACTTTGAGGAGCTTAAAAAGTATTCCGAAGCAAGACAACACGGATCAATTTTTCAGGCACGACACCTAAGCAACCTGGCACGAGACCCATCACCACCAGATTCGCTGCTGCTGCACGTAGACCTGAAGGGAGTAGTAAGGGTACTGGGCCACGCCGCAGGCTCAAAGCGCGACAAGAAACGAATCGAAAAAATAACAACTCCTCCGATATCGCAGTCAAAAATGATCGACCCGGAGACCTGCGATCTGATGACATCAAGCTATCTCCGAAATCCACTATTCAAACGTTTCAAAAAAATCCTCATCAACACAGTTTTTACAAATTTTACAGACAATGCAGACCAACTCCTTAGAAGGAAATTCCCTCCAGGAACCACGGAAAAAATAGCAAGAGAATGGCGGACCCTTGGCTTCAAAACAGCCGAATTAGCGCAAGAATTCCACAACGAAGCCTATAAATCATGGGAGAGAAACCTACACATCTTAAAGCCGGAAAAAATATTTTTCACAAAAGTAGCCCCTTCAGGAGACCTTCTAATTAACAACAACATAGCTTGCAAAAGCTGGAAAGAAAAAGCTCTTTAATAGCAGCACACACAACGAAATCACTAGAAAGCCAAGGGCATTCAATTGAACGCCTCTCGGCCTCTAACTGGAAATCGCAATTAACTTTTAACGATGATCAACTAGCGAAGGCTAATCAACAACAACACCCTCAATTCGATCTTCAACCTCTTGGTATAGCTCCTGGAGCTGCTCGATATTTTCATCCGAGGTCTCCCAATATCCTCGTCCATGCACCTCAAGAAGCGTACCCACGATCTGGCGGAAGCTGTTGGGGTTCAGCTCCAATAGACGCTTGCGCATCTCCGGATCATTGATAAAGGTCTCGTTGGCTTCTTCGTAGACGAAATTGTCAACGGCACCACTGGTAGCACTCCAACCAAGGGTGAAGTTGAGGCGCTTTGCCACCTCACGCACACCCTCATAACCGGAGTCGAGCATGCCCTCGTACCACTTCGGATTCAGCAACTTGGTGCGTGAATCAAGGCGGATGGTTTCACTCAGTGACCGCACCTGGGCATTGGCGGTGGTGGTGTCAGCGATATAGCTGGTGGGTTCTTTGCCGTCATCCCGAAGACCAGCAATCAACTTGGTGGGGTCGGAATCGAAATAATGGCTCACATCGGTGAGAGAGATCTCGGCGGAATCCAAGTTCTGGAAAGTGACATCGGCCGTCTTCATCACGTTCTCGAACACCTCTCGCTTTTGATTCATCTCCCCGGGATTGTCGGCATTGAAGGCAAAGGTCTTCCGAGAGAGATACATCTCTTGGAGTTCACCTTCCTCTTCCCAGGTGCTGTTCTCAACAGCGAGATTCACATTGGAGCTGTAGCTACCGCTGGCATTGGAGAACACCCGGCAGGCGGCATCACGAAGGGTTGTGCCCTCCTTCTCTGCCTGCTCCAAGGCATGCTTGCGCACGAAGTTCTGCTCTAGGGGTTCATCCGCCTCCGCCGCCATTTTCACGGCCTGGTCGATGAGCGCCATCTGGTTGATGAACAGATCACGGAACACGCCGGAACAATTCACCACGACGTCAACCCGGGGGCGTCCGAGCTCCTCGAGGGGAATTAACTCAAGCTTGTTGACCCGACCGACGGAGTCGGGCATCGGCTTGACACCGACAAACCAGAGGATCTGGGCCAGAGATTCGCCGTAGGTCTTGATGTTGTCGGTTCCCCAGAGGACGCAGGCAATGGTTTCAGGCCAGGTGCCCTGCTCCTCGCGCTGGCGCTCAATCAATTTGTCAACAACACTCTTTGCTGCAGCAACCGCGGCACGAGTAGGAATCGCCTGGGGATCCAGCGCATGAATGTTCTTGCCGCTGGGGAGCACACCTGGATTACGAATCGGGTCACCACCGGGGCCCGGAAGGATGTACTCACCATCGAGAGCCTTCAGCAGACTCTCCATCTCCATGTCTGCACACACCTGTTCAAGGCAGAAGCGCAGATAGGCGAAGAGTTGGTCGAGCTCTGTGGCGTCGATCTGGACAAAACCGGCAGAGCAACAGGCTCGCAGCCAGGGGGAGGGAAGCTTGAAGCCGAACTTGGCGAGCAGGTCGTAGAACCAGCCAAAGCTGTTACGGAGGCTGACGCGACCGTCGCGACCGGTGAGAGTGCGCACCATGGCCCCGATCGCCGCACGGGATGTCTCGGTAATCGTTCGATTGAGCTCGACGTCAGCGAGGACACCTTCGTCGTTGCCTTTGTAGACGTCTTCAATGGATCGGCCCATCGCCTCGGCCAAGAGGCCAGGCAGGGAGCGAAGGCCATCCTCCTCGCGCTCGAGAGCAGCAATGTTCACCAGGGTGGCAATGGCTTCCTCCGCAGTGGGAGGCTTGCCGATGGTGTGCAGGCCACAGGGCAGAAGACGGCTTTCGATCTCCATCAACTGGCGGTAGACGGCACCCACTAGGGCATCGCGACCTTCCAGTTCGAGGGTGGAGGCATCGTCTTGAGGAAGATCGACATCCTTGTCAAGGTTGCACTGACGTGCCGTCTCAATGATGGTGTTGACGATCTGGACGCCGCGTCCCCCTTCACGCAACTGTTGATAAGAACCAACCAGTTCACCCAGTTCCTTCAAACCCTTGTAAAGGCCTGCATTTTCAGCAGGCGGAGTGAGGTAGCTGATGGTTGAGGCGTAGCCACGGCGCTTGGCGATGGTGGCTTCCGAAGGGTTATTAGCGGCGTAGTAATAGAGGTTGGGGAGAGCGCCGATCAGTGAATCGGGATAGCAGGTTTCGCTCATACCCATCTGCTTGCCGGGCATGAACTCCAGGGAGCCGTGGGTGCCGAAGTGGAGCACCGCGTCAGCCTTCCAGATCTTCTGCAGATAGGTGTAGTAGGCAGCGAAACCGTGGTGGGGGCTTGCACTGCGGGAGTAGAGCAAGCGCATCGGGTCACCTTCGTAGCCGAAGGTGGGCTGAACCCCGACGAAAACGTTGCCGAAGTGGCGACCGAAGACCAACAGGTTCTGGCCATCGCTGTTGAGGTTGCCGGGGGGCTTGCCCCAGTTCTCTTCAAGCCTTTCGGAATACGGAGTAAGGCGTTCGTATTCCTCAACGCTCATCCGGTGGGCAATGGAGAGTTCAGGAGACCCTTGCATCGCATCGGCGTCGTTGATGACTGCCTCGAGCAGCTCTCGAGGGGTCGAAGGCAGGTCATGCACGTCGTAGCCCTTCGCCTTCATCTCCTGCATCACCCGATGGATGGAACCGAAAACGTCGAGATAGGCGGCAGTGCCGACATTGCCCTTGTCGGGAGGGAAGCTGAACACCGTGATCGCCAGCTTCTTTTCATTGCGGGGCTTGATGCGCAGGGATGACCAACGGATGGCCCGCTCTGCGATTGCGTCAACCCGGTCTTGGAGGGTGTGAGCCTTGCCAGTGGCATCATCGCGACCCGACAAAACGATGGGCTCAATGGCTCCATCCAGTTCCGGAATAGCGATCTGCAACGCCACCTGCACCGGGTGAAGGCCGAGGTCGCTCTGTTCCCACTCCTGGGTGGTTTGGAAGACGAGGGGAAGCGCCACCATGTAGGGGCGGTTGAGCTTCTTCAGAGACTCAATGGCTTTCGGGTGATCCTGCCGGGCAGGACCTCCGACGAGCGCAAAGCCCGTAAGGGAGACGATGCCGTCCACCGACGGTTGCTCGGGGTTCAGTGGGTCGTAGAAGAAGGCATTGACCGGCTTGGAGAAATCGAGGCCTCCGCAGAAGATCGGAATCACGCGAGCGCCACGGAACTCCAGCTCCTGAATGGTGGCGACGTAGTGAGCGTCATCACCAGTAACGATGTGGCTGCGCTGCAGCACCAGGCCGATCACTGGCCCTTTGCGGGCTTCCTCAGACAGATCGGTGCGGCTGGATGTCCAGTTCAGGTACTCCTTGAGGTCCTCGAACATCGAGGGAGCCAATGGGTGCCAGATGCCGAGATCTGGGAAGACCTCTGGTTCAGCAACCTCCATGGCCGGACGCTCATCCCCTTCCGATGCAGGGAAGACGTACTTGTCCGCCAGCATCAGCAGGAAATTGCGCAGGTTGTCGGGCGTCCCCCCCAGCCAGTACTGGAAGCTGAGCATGAAGCTGCGCGCGTCCTGCGCTTTCTCAACGGGCAGGTATTTGAGAACGGTGGGCAGCGTGTTCAGCAGCTTGAGCATCGCGTCCTGGAAACCGGCGCCTCCTGCTTGCTTCCGCTTTTTCATGAAGCCGGCAATGGCACTCTTGCTCTGACCGAGCTGTGCCATCGAGAAGCTACCCAGCTTGTTCAGCCGCATCACCTCCGGCATGGAGGGGAAAACAACGGCAGCTTTCAAGCTGTCGCGATGGGGAGCCACCGCATCCACCACCTTTTGCGCAAGATCTTCGATGAAGATCAGCGATGCAACAAACACATCCGCCTGAGCTACATCGGAGCAGAAATCGGCGTAGTTGTTGTCATCACGCAGCTCCTCGATCAGGTAGCCGCTTAGCTCGATTCCGAGATCTCCACCCGCCGCATTCAAGGCAGTAGCCGCTTGGGTGAGGGCGTTCTGGTATTGGGGCTCCAGGACCACGTAAACCGCCTTCATGACGGATTTGTGGCTCTGACCCTCCACAGGAGCAACGCGGCGATCGGCGGAGCGGACCTGTGTGAACATCTGGGCGCTTTGAGCAATGTGAAGAACCATACGGCGACTGCCCCGTGAGACGCGAGGATTTCTGATCGGCCGTTACACGAGTCGCCCCATAGGCTTTGGAGCGTCTGCTGCGCTTTCATGACCGCTCCGATTCCCGTCGTTGTCGCCGGTGCCCTGGGGCGCATGGGGGCGGAGGTGATCAAGGCCGTGGTTGGTGCCGAGGACTGCACCTTGGCCGGAGCAATTGACAACACACCCGGCAAAGAGGGCGCGGATGTTGGGCTGGAACTAGGCCTTGGCGAGCTGGAGGTGGCCGTCACCGCCGATTTTGAGGGCTGCCTCTGCGCCGTGAGTCAGTCGGTGCGGGACAGCGGCAGCGGATCCGTGCTGGTGGACTTCACCCACCCCTCGGTTGTGTATGAGCACACACGGGCGGCGATCGCCTATGGCGTTCACCCCGTGATCGGAACCACAGGGCTATCCCCTGAGCAACTCAAGGACCTCACTGAGTTTTCCGTTAAAGCCTCCGTGGGTGGGGCCGTGATCCCCAACTTTTCCGTGGGCATGGTGCTGCTGCAGCAGGCGGCAGCCGCAGCGGCGCGGTTCTATGACCATGCTGAACTGACGGAACTGCACCACAACCGCAAGGCGGATGCCCCCAGCGGCACCTGCATCAAAACCGCTGAGTTGATGGAGGAACTGGGCAAGAGCTTCAATCCCGAGGAGGTGGACGAGCACGAATCTCTGGCAGGTTGCCGAGGCGGGCAACGGGAAAGTGGCCTGCGGCTGCACTCCGTGCGTCTGCCGGGGCTGGTGGCCCACCAGGAGGTGATGTTCGGTGCCCCCGGAGAGACCTACACCCTTCGTCACGACACGATCGATCGTTCCGCGTACATGCCTGGAGTGCTGCTCACAGTTCGCAAGGTGGGCAGCCTCGGCAGCCTTGTTTACGGCCTCGAGCGACTGATCTGAGAGCGACACCATGCTCATTCCCCTGCGCCCCGGTGAACTGCAACGGCTGATCCCCGCCGTTGCCACCGGCAACCAATTCCGCGTCTCCCTTGGCAAACCCCAGGAAGTGCTGCAGCGCCTGATGATCGCCGCCATCGGCGGAGTGATCACCCTGCTGATCAGTCAGAACCAAATGTCCAGCCGTTGGGGCCCCTTCTGGCTGGTGACTGGCGTGGTTTTTCTGTTGTATGTGCTCTGGGGTCCAATCCTGCAGGCAGGTCAACGCAATGCCACCCTGCGGCGCTATCCAGCGGCAGCTCTCTTCGAAGGAGAGGTGGCGGACGTGATCACGCGAGAGCGCATTGAGAACCGCCATGAGCAGGCCGACAGCCGCGGCCGGCTTGAGCTTGTGGAGAACCGCCGCACCTGGATGCTGCTCGAACTCGAAGACGAGGAGGGCTATCTGGGTCGGGTGGCCTTCCCAATGGACAAGAAACACCAGTCGATTCGCCGCGGCAGCGTGGTCCGCTGCTTGGTGCTGAGTGAACGCAAGGATTTCTCAAAAATCGGCGCCCTCAGCGATGCATGGCTGCCAGGCCTAAGGATGTGGGTGGGCGAATATCCCTTCCTTTTAAGACCCGCCTTTGAAGAGCTGTGCCAGCTACGCCTGAACCGCCGCCGCTGAACATTTCTTAAAGTTGGTTTACACTTCTTAGCAATTCAACAGCGGCTTCCATGTCCCAAGCTCCTTCCCCGAATCCTGTGGTCCGCGGTGCAACGGTCACCATGGAGGATGGCGGCCGACTCAACGCTTTCGCTACGGAGCCCCGCATGGAGCTGGTTGAAGCCGAACAGGGCTGGGGCTTCCATGACCGCGCCGAAAAGCTCAACGGCCGGATGGCCATGCTGGGCTTCATCTCCCTGCTTGCCACAGAGATCGCTCTGGGCGGCGAATCATTCGTTCATGGGCTACTCGGCCTGGGCTGATTCCCTCGCACTGCGTTGGGATGGCTGGCCAAACTCTCTAAATGGCTCCATCCCCTCTTCAAATTCATGTTTTGGGCGCTGGTCCAACCGGTGCCCTTACTGCCCTTGCCCTCGGTCTTTCTGGTCAGCGCGTTGTCCTGTTTGACCCGCTGACGGCTTTGGAACTTCAAGGAAGAAGCAGGGCCTACGCCATCACCCATTCCAGCCGTCGGCTGTTGACTTCTCTCGGGCTTTGGAACGATCTCCAAAAGGCCTTAGTTTCCTTCCGTTACCTGGATTTACGGGACGCTGCCACCAATGCCCGAGTTTTATTCGGCCAGGACGATCTCGCGTCAGCCAACCGGAACCACGACGGCATTGGCTGGATCCTGGATCACCGTCCGTTGATGGAACTGTTGCTGGCCCGTCTGAAGGCCAATGCCAACGTTGCGGTGCATCTGGCCGAACCTTGCCCAGAGCCAAGCCCAGAGGCCCTGATCGTCGCGGCTGATGGACCACGTTCCCCCACGCGAGAGGCCTGGGGTATTCGTCACTGGGGGATTCGCTATCAACAGGGTTGCCTGACCGCCAAGGTTGTCCTGCGGGGACTCGACCACGACAGGGCCTGCGAGTTGTTTCGTCCAGAGGGCCCTCTTGCTGTGCTGCCTCTGGGGCAGGGAGCCTTCCAGGTGGTGTGGAGCGCACCCTGGCAGCGTTGCCAGCAACGAAGCACGCTGCAGCGCAGTGCGTTTCTCGATCAGCTGGCCGCCGTTCTTCCCCAGGGGATTGAACCTGATCGTCTGCTCGATCAACCCCGTGCTTTCCCGCAGCAATGGCTGCTCGCGCAGAGCTTTCATCGGGGACGGGGGGTGCTGATCGGCGAAGCCGCCCACCGCTGCCATCCCGTGGGAGGCCAGGGGCTCAATCTGTGCTGGCGGGATGTGGAGGGTCTGCTTTGCGCCGTGCAACGGGGCGGCAGCGCTGCAACGATTGCGCGGAACTACGGGATGCGTCGCTGGTTGGATGTGCTCCAGGTGGGTTTAGCGACGGATCTTCTGGTGCGCGTGTTTTCCAACCGCCAACCGCTGCTGTTGCCGCTCCGGCGCTTGGCTCTGCAGCTGCTGAAACACTTTTCTGTGCTGCGCAAGCTCAGTCTGCGGGCCATGAGTGACGGCCCCATGCAGCTGTGGAAAGCATTGCCAAACTGACCACAGCGCCGGTAGACCCCATGGTGATGTCCAGCCAGCGGCAGCCTCAAGCAACCGACGCCCTGCTGCAATTTCTCCAGCGTCGGCTTGGGCTCAGCCCCAGTGCGATTGAACTGGGGCTACGCCAGGCGGAACTGGAGCAAGCCCCTCTCCCGATCGTGCTTTGGAGCTTCGGATTGTTGAGCTTGAACCAGCTAGAAGAAGTCTTCGACTGGCAGAACAGTCAGCCGTAACGGAGCAACGCATCCACCGGTTGACCTTCCGGTAATGATTGACGCCCCCCGAGACCCTCCAGCTCGATCACGAACGCAAATCCCACCAAGCAAGCACCGGCCTGCTCCACCAATGTTCCTGTAGCTGCAGCGGTTCCACCCGTGGCAAGCAGATCGTCCACCACCAGAACCCGCGGTGAATTCTCAAACGCATCAGCTTGGATTTCCAGCCGATCGCTGCCGTACTCCAGGGCATAGTCCAAACCGACAACCTCGCCGGGGAGCTTTCCAGGCTTACGCACGGGCACAAAACCAAGTCCTCGATCGCTGGCCAGGGGAGCTCCAAAAATGAAACCCCGGGATTCAATCCCCACGATCAGATCAGGCTTCACCTGGTCGCACACCCGGCCAAGCTGCCGGATCACCTCTGCCATGGCTGCCGGTGATCGCAGCAGCGGATTGATGTCTCGAAACAGAATTCCAGGCTTGGGAAAGTCTGGAATTGAGCGAATGTGCGACTGAAGATCCAAATCCAGGTGACGCAATGGCAGGGCCCCTGGCATCATCGCAGCCATGACAGAAGCTCCAGCCTTAAGTGCCCCCAAGGACGGTGCACGTCTCAGTCGGCGGGGCGTCGAGCGTCTCGACCTTCTGCTGCTCACCATCGAGGCTCTCGACCTCAATGGTGGCGAAGCGATGGTCTGGACAAGCCAGCAGATGGGTCTCCAGGCGCAATTCCCCAACCGCGTGGAGCTGTGGAAGCGGCGTTGTCATAACCCCCTCAGGCGCACGACCCGTCGGGACCAACTCGAACCTGTTGACGCCGAATCCCTGATCTGCCTGGTCTGTGCCATGGCAGAGCGCCTCTATCCAATGCTCCACCAACTCCTGTCGAGCCGCGAGCCAGAACAGCTCACTGAGCAGCGTTGGCAGTTGTTCCATGAGCGTCTGCGTGACCTCATCGAGGAGCGGATGAATCCGCGGCGAGAAGCCGTTGTTCGCCTTCTGCATATGGAGCCGGCTGGACCTCTGCACCGTCAGCTGATCAGCACCCTGGCGTTCTGCGCAGGCCCGGGAGGCATCAATCGGCTCCGCGCCACCTTGCTCGACCCCAACCCTTAGGCCGACCATGTTGAAAACAACGTACCGCTACGAACAAACGGCAGCACGGCTGGTGGTGGAGGGCTTTCCGGATCTCTCCGCCGGCCATTCCAGTGATGCGATCGGAATCCTGTCGTCCTGGCGCCTGCAGTTGGTGGGGGCACCGGAACTTGAAGGCACTCGGGATCATCTCGAGGCTCTGATGGCAGCGGTGATGCCCTACGCCAGATATCGCTTGTCGGGAGTTCAGCGCCGCTTTGGCCCGGAGAGTGGTTTTGTAAGCATCGGTCCGGATCAGAGAACCCATCTGCTCGAACTGCGCAGCAGCCGAGAAGGCGTTGAACCTCTACAGCTCAAGCTCGATGACGCTGAATTGGCCGATCTGGTTCGCTGCCTCGATCAGTTGCGGATCGACCCCAGAATCAAGTTGACCTGGATGTTCCCCGAAGACCGTCCCCTGCAGCGCAAGGAAATCGTCGATCGCATTCCTCTAAAAAAACGTCTGGGCCCACCACTTCTGGCAGGAGTTGCCCTGGCGTGCTCCATTGCCACAGCATGGTTGGTTCCTTTGCCTGAGGAGATCAAGGAGTCGTCTCCAACAGCAGCCCCGGTTGACAAGCCGGAAACCCAGTCAGACCGTTGACGTGCAGAAATCACGCTTCAGAATCGCCGGAGTGACGGCATCCTGATCCGAACCATGCCATGAAGAAGGCGCGCCGGAGCAGCAAACTCGATCAGCGGAGGGTCTTCCGCCCACGGCGTCGGTTCCCTTACGGAGCCGTCTTGCGTCAGTTAAGCGTCGTCGTACTGATGCTGGCTGCCGCTTCAGGTCTCGCCGTGCTGCTGCATCAGTTGCCCCAGAAGGTCGACATCATGCTGCTGCTCAGTGAAGCAATCGCTGATCTGATTCGCGGCGTTCAGCAACTGCTGGAAGCCATGCTTGGGCTTGCCGCCATCGTGCTGATCGCCGCCATCGCACTTCTGGCGGGCGTTCTCCTGCTTGGTGCTCTCTGGAGGTTGATTCGCATCATTCGACTGGTGGTGTCTCCGCCCACTCAGGGCCGGCGCTGACGCGGCGCCAAGGAGCGCTGATGATTCCACAACTCCTGCAGCGTCACGGTTCCATCACGATCACCATCCAAAGCGTTGAAGTTGCGACTGATCCAGGGGATGCGCCTGGCTTCCTGTCGATCCAGGCGACGGTTGCGGTCACGGTCGGCCTGGCGGAAGTGCTGCTTAAGCCGTGGCCCACTGGGGGATGAATCCTGGAGACGTAGATCCTCCAGCAAGAGATAGGAACGATTGTTCTGGCGTTTGAGCCGCCGGCTAAGGCCACGTCGACCCTGCACTTCAGAGGCATCCAGCCGACCGTCGCTGTTGACATCCAAACGGATGAACAGTGTTTCCATCCTTGCGCTGTAAACGCGCATGGTCTTATGACCCGGGGCGGCCTGGAGCGCCAAGGAACTCAGCGCCAATGCCAACGGCCCGAGCACACGGATGGCGGTCAGCGCTGTCATGCCACCAGCCTATGGAGCTTGCCCATCTCTGACGATGACTGATGGATGACCGACGACTCATCAGCTGTGACTGGGTCCTACCGGAGAGGGACAGAGGCGCGGCCACTGCATACCATCAGCCCAACCGCTGATGCACGTGGCCAAGGACACCATTATCTGGGTCGTTGATGACGACCCGGAACTGAGAAAAATGGTCGGCACGTACCTGATCGATCAGGGGTATGACGTGCGCAGCCTCTGCGACGTGAAGCAATTCGAGGCGCGTTTGGAATGCCAGCGCCCAGACCTGGTGGTTCTTGATCTGATGCTGCCTGGCGATGATGGCCTGACGGCGCTGCGGAGGCTGCGAGATGCCGGCGATGATCTTCCCGTGGTGATGCTCACCGCCCGGGCCGACGGCGTTGATCGGATCATCGGCCTCGAACAGGGAGCCGATGACTACATCGCCAAGCCGTTCTTACCCCGTGAACTCACAGCCCGGATTGAAGCCGTGTTGCGGCGGCGTAACGCCATGCCTGCAGGAACACCGGTGGAAGGTGGGGAATGCATTCATTTTGGAAACAACCAGCTGGATCTCTCCGCTCGCACGTTGCTGCAGAACAATCAACCGGTTGTGATCACGAGCGGTGAATTCAGCCTTCTGGCCGCCTTTGTTAGCCACCCACATCGGCCCCTCTCCAGGGAACGCCTGATCGAACTCGCCCGAGGCCCCGGCAGCGATACGGATAGCCGCAGCATGGACGTCCAGGTGTCGCGGGTACGCAAGCTGGTGGAGCCGGATCCAACCCGCCCTCGCTACGTGCAGACGGTTTGGGGGTATGGCTATGTGTTTGTACCGGATGGCACGCCGAGATCTCGCTGAGATGTCACGCCAACGCGGGCTGACCGGTGGACTGGCTCGTTTCGGTGTCTGGGGGACGACCCTGCTGGCCAGCTGGATGCTGGCCCTGCTGGTGCTTCAGGTGCTGTTCGGCCGTCAACTGGAACGCATTCAGACCCTTCAGTTGGGTCGGGATCTGGCACTGAACGTGCGCCTAACCGAATTGACGCTGGAGCGCTACCCCCCCCCGCTGATCAGCGAGCTCACTGGTCTTGAACTTCTGGTGAGCCAACAACCATCAAGGCCAACGCAAGAGACGCAGGCGATGGCGCAACGACGCCAGGAACTGCAGCAGGTGCTCTGCTCGCGCCTCTCTCACTGCCCTGAGCTCCGGCCAGCCCCCAGCCGGTCTGGCACACCAGAGGTTTGGATTGAGCTCTTTTCTCCGCTGGAACCGGTCTGGCTGCGCACCCCCCTACCGATGTCACGAGCCTGGCCACCGCAACCGATGCTGCTGCTACTGGCGCTGGTGAGTGCTGTTGTGATTACCGGGGTGCTCTATCTGCTCCTTGATGTCGCCCGTCCTCTTCGCAAGCTCGAGGACGCGGTCTCTCGCGTGGGAGAGGACATCGACCGCGATCCAGTCCCAGAACAAGGGGCTCCGGAAGTTCGGCGGATTTCGCGACGATTCAACGCCATGGTGCGCCGTTTGGCGGAGGGGCAAAGGGAGCGCGCAACGATGCTGGCCGGTATCGCGCACGATCTGCGGGCACCGCTGACGCGGCTGCAATTTCGTCTCTCCATGCAGGAGCTCAATGCTGCCGAGCGAACACGCTGCCAAAGCGATCTGGATGCACTTGAACGGATCACAGGCCAGTTTCTGCTGTACGCCGACGGCGGTGAACGCGAAGAATGCATCGACTGTCCACTGGACCAGTGGCTGGCGGAAACCGTGGCAGGGCAGCCCAGTGACCAGCTGCAACTGCAACTCAGCACCATCAACGCGCACATTCGACCGGTCGCCCTAGGGCGCGCCGTCAGCAACCTGGTCGACAATGCCTTCAGTTATGGCAACGCACCGGTTGTCGTGCGGCTGAGAAGCACGGGGTCAGAGGTTGCTGTTGAAGTTTGGGACCAGGGTTCTGGGATACCCAGCAGCGAATGGGAACGTGCCCTGCAACCCTTTCAGCGCCTGGATTCAGCACGGGGCCGGCAAGGGCATTGCGGCCTGGGGCTGGCCATCGTGAATCATGTGGTCCACACCCACGCTGGACGGATTGCTTTCCGCCAGGGAACCGGAAATCCAGGTCGCTTTGCGGTGATCATCACCCTCCCCGGTCATCAGACGGAAAGTGCCGACATTCCGTAAAAAAAAGCTCCGGATCATGCCCATAGATCGCTTCGCTGGCAGAACTAAAGAACAGATTTCGCTTCCGCATGTGCCAGTCAAGCGACCACGACGTGACAGCCGTGCTCGAAGCCATCGATCACTACAGCGATGGCGATGTTGACCATCCGCAGGAAATCATGGTGGAGCTGCAGGAGGGCTTTTCCAACAAGCACAAACGGCTAAGTAAAAAGATCTACGAAAAAGAGCTGGCCAAACTCCAGACGGAACTGGTGAAGATGCAGTACTGGGTGAAAGCCACCGGCTTTCGCATGATCATCCTGTTTGAAGGACGGGACGCCGCAGGTAAGGGAGGGTCGATCAAACGGCTGACGGAACCTCTGAACCCACGCGGGTGTCGCGTGGTAGCCCTGGGTACTCCCTCAGAGCATCAGCAAAGTCAATGGTATTTCCAGCGCTACGTGGAGCATTTTCCCAGTGCTGGTGAAATCGTTGTCTTCGATCGGAGTTGGTACAACAGGGCAGGAGTGGAAAAGGTGATGGGCTTTGCCACACCCGAGCAGGTGGAGCAGTTCTATGTGTCCTGCCCGCAGTTTGAGCAAATGTTGGTGCAGGACGGAATTCTGTTACTGAAATACTGGTTCTCCATTAACGATGAGGAGCAGGAGAAACGTTTCCAGGAACGAATTGATAACGAAGAGCGTCGCTGGAAAATGAGTCCAATGGACATCGAGTCGCGCAATCGTTGGGTGGAGTACTCCAAGGCGAAGGACACCATGTTCGCCAAAACGCATATTCCGGAAGCACCCTGGTTCACCGTGGAAGCCAATGACAAACGTCGTGCTCGTTTGAATTGTCTTCGCCATATCCTCAGCAAAGTGCCCTATGAAGACATGACCCCACCACCGATCAAGATGCCGAAGCGCCCGAAGCAAGGAAGCTACAAACGACCTCCCTTTAACGAACAATTCTTTGTTCCCAACAAGTACCCCTACAAAGACTAAATGGTCTTTTCACAAAAGAGGTGAGCCAAGAAATATCAACATCAGTCAATAAGTCACGTCGTCAACAATAATTAAGTACCCTCAATCAAGCTCAAGGCACGGAGATATCAGTCCGACCATCTTCTAACGATCAATACACAATAGAGCAGAACAAGTAGATCACCAGTGATAGCCCAAAAACCAATATTCCAACCGATGTTTTAATGCGCATCCATTTTTTATCCCACTTGTAAGGAGCCATTACTAAAATCGAAAATAATGTCAAACCGGCATACACAACCAAGGTATGTTTGGGGTGCTCCTTCGCAAGGATCATGCCAATGCCGTGCCAAAAGAATGTCAACATCGACGCATAGGATGAAATCGCTCCGAGGTTGTAGAGCAACTCTTTGCGCTTTCTGAGTTCCCCCCCAATCCAGTGTTGAAGCTGCATCAGAGAATTCCTATTGAGATACCTGCAATTTAGCGATTGAGAAATAACCTCACAGCATTGAGCTTTGACAGCAAATGAACCGCTATCACCCGACATCGGTACCGGACTTGAGTCAAGACGTCAGCACGCTTTAAGGTGTCGGCCACCAAGTCCTGTGGGTTTTGCTCGGTTCCTGGCAAGTCCTAATGCGATGTATCGCCAGTGCGCTGTTCCTGCTCGCTCATGGCCTGCTGGTGCTCGAACACATAGCGATGGGCACGGCACTCCATGGGATTGCTGAATTGTTTCTCGCCCCTTGGGCCCTGCGCCACAAGGCCTGGGACATCATTGTGATCGGGCTGATTTTCTGCGTGTTCGACCTGTGGGGAACGCTGCGCCTGACCGGTGCTCTGGTTTAAGAGCACTACGCCAAGCAACCTTTGAGGTGCTCAACCGCTGAGCCGTTGGGACCAAAAGCCAAAGAGCTGCCAGGACGACCAGAGAAACATCCCGAGGAACACCCAGTTCAGCCAAGCGGGACGACGGTCGTTTTCAAACATCTCTCAGAACAGTTAAGAGGCGACATCTGACCTTATCCGTGAAGCCCGTCAATGGCCATTGCTGAGGAGTGGAAGCAGCAACAGCACTCCCATTCCTCCACATCCCGCCAACAGCCACGGCAGGCGAGCCTGATTTGGATCAGGCAATTCCTCACGAAACACCCCCATCAAGAGGCCTCCGCCCAGAAAGGCCGTGGCCACCGCCAACGTGACTGCATCCACTGGGTGAAACACCAAGGCATGCAGAAAGCCCAAAACAAGGGCGGCACTGCCAATCCAGCGGTTGCGGCGTCGGAATCGCTGGGGGTGATGAACCGCGGCGTATCGGTCCATCAACAACACATGGGCGCTGATCGCAACCGTGAACAAAACGCCGTAGCCGATCCCCGTTGTGATCAGTGACGGCAGGGAATAGGCGTATAGGTAATTGATGGCCGCAACGTTGAAGAGCTGCAGCCACACGGCGAAAGGTGGCCCACCTTCCCGTCGCTGAATCAGCACGTTCAAGCTGAAGACCAGCAGCACACCCCCCAGGGCAACCAGGAATAGCAAGGCCTCCGCCAACGGTGTTGGCACGTAATCCATGAGGCCCGGGGCCTCTGAAAGTTCAGATCCACCCGATGCCAACTCCGGCAGCAGATGGAGAAACACGTAGGCCAAGCCGGCACCACCTCCAACGGAGGCCCAGCGCTGTTGCTGCTGCTCTGGACGAGAAGCGACCCAGCTGGCCAGCCAATGACAACTGCCAATCGCCAGAACACACAGGCAGGAAACCAACCAGACCAAGGCACCCAATCAGCTGCTCAAAGTGTGATGAGCCGCAGCCGAAAAGGCATTACTTTGCCGAGGAACTCCAATCGGCCGAACGAAACGACACATTGGCTCCGCCGCTACGTTTTAAGTCATGCATACCCTCTAACTGGTTGTAGACCGACAACAGCTGCCGCCGCATGTGATCAGTGTGAGGGAGATCAGCGATCAAACGCAGCACATCCTCTAGGGATCGCTTGGCATCGATCACCAAACGACAATCGGGGCTGCCAGGCTCATCGCGCATCAGAACAGAAGCGAATAAATCCATTCAGCAGACAAACCCGATTTTCAGGTGTCTAAATCCCTACCAATACGGCGATATTCAGCAGAAATTCAGGGTTCGCCGCCACCTTCCCGTTCCATCACATCCCAAGGTCGTTCAAGAGGAGGTTGCGCGGACCAGACCCCGAGCTCTGCGGCAGCCGCCTCTCTTTCCATCGCGGGATAGTCGAGATCATCACAACGTCCAAGGAAGCCATCCCAAGCAACAACCGCACCCTGCTGAATCAATTCAGCACCGAGATCGTCCCCATGGATCAACAGACGTCCCACCAAGCGTCCATAAACATCTCGGGAACGGAGCTCAAACAGAGCAGGGTCTCCGACCTTCACCAAGGCATGGATGGCCTCCGACGCACGCGTTGACCATGGCGTCTGACTCAGTCGCGGAGCCTGGAGGCAAGCCAGCCGCACCGCTCTACCCTGACCATTGAGCTCCACAAGCAGCTGCTGGGCGTTACTGATGCTCAACACCCGAACCGACTGCAACTCTGCGCGACTCGATAACGGCAGAGCAAAAGCCATGAACAGTGCCGCAGCAATCCTCTTCATCCTGGGGCATTTCGCACAGCGGGCAGTCTGAGGCTGCTGACCCATGACAACAACACCAGCAGGGATGAAGCCCACAGACAAGCCTGCATGCCAACGGCCTCGGTCCTCCCGAGCATGAACACCGCACCAGAAAGCAAGGTTCCCACCAGACGCCCGGCAGCATTGGCCATGTAATAGAAACCCACATTGAGACTGACACTCTCAGCATCGGTGTAGGCCAGCACCATGTAGGAGTGAATCGACGAATTCATCGCGAACACCACCCCGAAAGCGGCAAGGCCGGCAGTGATGGCAACGGCCACATCCACCTCACGCCAAAGCGCCACAGCGATCAGTGCGGGAATAGCGGTGAGCAGGGCACTCCAGAACTGCACAGCCGACACGCCAGGAGGAGCGGTCTGACCCCAGAGACGCCGCAGGCTGGGAGCTGATCCCTGGACAATGCCGTAAACGATCACCCAAAGACCGAGAAAGCCACCGATCTCCCAGAAGCTCCAGCCCAGGGAGGCCTCGAGAAACACCGGCAAGGCCACAACGAACCAGACATCCCGGGCACCAAACAAAAAGAAGCGCGCCAAAGACAGCACGTTGATGCCCTGGAATTTGGAGAACAGCGCGGAGAAGGCCGGTTTCGACTTCATCTTTCCGATCTCCCCCGGCAAGACAAGAGTCAGCAGGAAGGCAAAGGCGAGGCCTGCCGCCATCCACCCCACGGCAGCATTGAAACCCAAAGCGGTCAGCAGCACCCCACCGAGAAAGAAACCCACACCCTTGAGGGCGTTTTTGGATCCCGTAAGGATCGCCACCCATTTGAACAGCTGCTTTTGCCCCTGCTGCAGATCATCCGGTGTTTCCGGCACCACCGTCTTGATGGCACTCTTGGCGCTCATCTTGTTGAGATCCTTGGCGATGCCGCTGATGGCCTGAGCGGCCATCACATAGATCACGCTCAACAATTTCGGCCAACTGGCTGCAACGGGCATCAGCATCAGCAGTGCAAGGATCTGCAGCAGCGTGCCCACCCAGAGGGTGAGCCGAAGCCCATAACGGGCACCTATCCAACCGCCGTAGAGGTTGGTAACCACCCCAAAAAATTCGTAAAAGAGAAACAGGAAGGCGATCTCGAGGGTGGAGTAGTCGAGCTGATGAAAGTGGAACACCACCAACATCCTCAGGGCGCCGTCGGTGAGCGTGAACGTCCAGTAGTTGGCGGTAACGACGCCGTACTGCTGCAGGGGGGAGAGCTTCATCCGTCGAGACCAACCACGTGGCAGACCAGATCGGCCATACGGCTGCTGTAGCCCCATTCGTTGTCGTACCAGGCGTAGACCTTCAGCTGAGTACCATCCACCACCATCGTCGACAGGGCATCGACGATCGCGCTGTGGTTGTTGTTGGTGTAATCGCACGACACCAATGGGCGCTCCTCGTAACCCAGGATTCCCTCGAGCGGACCGTCTGCCGCGGCCTTGAATGCCGCATTCACCTGCTCTGCCGTGACGCTCTGCTTGAGCTCGAACACCGCATCGGTGAGCGATCCATTCAGCAGAGGAACGCGCACAGCATGACCATTGAGCTTGCCCTTCAGCTCGGGGAAAATCATCGCGATCGCCTTGGCCGAGCCGGTGGTGGTGGGGATCAGTGAGGTGAGCCCGGAGCGCGCCCGGCGCAGGTCGCTTTTGAAGGAATCGATCGGCACCTGGGTGTTGGTGATGTCGTGAATGGTGGTGATCAGGCCGTGCTCGATGCCGAAGCGCTCGTGCACCACCTTCACCACCGGCGCCAGGCAGTTGGTGGTGCAGGAGGCGGCCGTCACCAGCTTGTGCCGACCTGGCTCGTAAAGCGATTGATTGATGCCGTAGACGATATTGAGCGCTTCCTCACCAGCAACCACTCCCTTCACAGGACAAGCCACCACCACACGCTTCAGACCCACCTGATCGAAATAGGGGTTGAGGGTCTCCGGCGTTTTGATCGTGCCGCTTGCCTCGAGCACCATCTCCACCCCCCGATCGATCCAGGGCACGGCGGTGGGATCGTTTTCGCTGGACCAGGTGAGCTCTTGTCCCTCCACGCTGAATCCCTCAGCGCTGCAGGTGATCCCCCGATCCCAACGGCCATGAACGGAATCGAACTCCAGCAGGTGGGCGGCCGTTGCAGCATCACCAGCAGGATCATTGACGTGGACCAATTCGATGCCGGGCCGACCCCAGAGGGCCCGGAACACCAGGCGACCAATCCGTCCAAAGCCGTTGATGCCAATCCGCATGCCAGCCCCTCTACCAATCAAGTTAGGTTGATCTAAGCAGGTGAAAGGATGCGGCTCGTGTGATCCGGAACACCCTCAATGTCGAGCAGTCGAGGCAGCTGCTAAAAGCACTTGCCGACCCGATCCGGCTCGAAGTGATCCATGCGCTGGCGCTTGGAGAACAATGCGTCTGTGATCTGACAGGGGATCTCAAGCTCTCACAGTCGAAACTCTCCTTTCATCTCAGGGTGCTTCGGGAAGCTGGACTGGTGACAGACCGGCAGAGCGGCCGCTGGATCTACTACCGCCTGGAACCGGATGCGCTCGAAGCACTAGAGGCCTGGCTGGCTGAACTGCGCCGCCATTGCAGCCAAAGCGCTGCCCCCTGCCCGAACTGACGATGGACCAACGACTTTTTTTTCCCGCAACGGAGCGCAATCGCGGCCCCATTGGCGATCTGCTGAGCCAGGTCTTGCCCGCTGCGGGAACCGTGCTGGAACTGGCCAGTGGCAGTGGCGAACACGGCGTTTGGTTTCAGCAGCGCTTCCCCCATCTGCTTTGGCAGGCCAGCGATCCGGATCCAGACCATCGCGCCAGCATCGACGCCTGGATCCACCACCACGGTCTGGGCGGCGTCATGCCAGCAGCCCTCAATCTCAATGTTGAGGAACGACCCTGGCCCCTTCCTCTGGAGATCCTCGCAGCAGTGAAGGCTGTGGTTTGCATCAACCTGCTGCACATCAGTCCAGCCCATTGCACCCATGCCGTGCTCGAGGAATCTGCCCTGTTGCTGCCCTGCGAAGCCCCTTTGATCATCTACGGCCCGTTCATGCGCAATGGCGCCCACACGAGTGCGAGCAATGCCGCCTTCGACCAATCCCTGAGGCAAAGGAACCCTGAGTGGGGACTGCGCGACCTCAACACGATCACATCAATCGCCACCAGCACTGGTTTGAAGATCGACGACGTGGTCCCCATGCCCGCCAACAACCTGACCTTGGTGCTTCGCCGCTAGTGAACCCGACAACGCTTGCCAGCCTCGGGACGGCCGTCGACAATCACGCAGTAGCACCGGTGTGAGCGATGAATTTGCCTGATTTTTTAGAGACGCTGCTGATCGGAGCAGCAATCACGCTGACCATGTCATTCCTATTCAGGCAAGTTTTTCCTCGCTTCACCAAGAGGAGCGAAACCGATTTTGACGACTACGTGCTCAACGCACTTGCCGCTTCGGTGATTCCGTTCGGCGTTGTCGTTACCCTGATTCTCGCGCAGGATGATTTGGGCTTACCCAACAACATTGAGCGGGCCTACGACACAACACTACGAGTTATTGGCACGATCATTCTGATCCGGTTCGTTAACCGGGTCGGGGTTCGATTTCTTATCGGATTGGTACGCCGCGCAGGAGCAGATGATCTTCAACAACTTCTCCAAAGTCTCTTCCCACTTTTACGAACTGTGGTCTGGGGAATCGGCACCCTGATCTTGCTGCAAAGCCTGGGCGTAAAGCTAACGGTGATCTGGGGATTACTCAGTGCTGGCGGCATCGGTATCGGCCTTGCACTCAAGGATCCTGCACAGGAACTCTTTGCCTATTTGATGATTCTGCTCGACAAACCATTCAAGGTGGGACAGTTCATCTCGGTGGACTCAACATCAGCAATAGTGGAACGAATCGGTGTTCGCTCGACTCATCTGCGCAGCCTGCGTGGAGAACAAGTGGTGATGAACAACTCAGCCCTTACAGGCTCAACCATTCTCAATTTTGCTGAGATGGCGCAACGCCGAATGATCTATTCCATCGGCGTCACCTACGACACAACCGTTGATCAGATGAAGGCCATACCGAGCATGGTTCAAACAATCATCGATTCTCAGGAGCACAGCACTTTCAACCGCTGCCACTTCACGGAATTTGCTGATTCAAGTCTGAATTTTGAGCTTGTTTATCACATCGACACCCGAGATTTCACCGTCGCCCTGAACGAACAACAAGCGATCAATCTTGGCATTATGGAGGCATTCGCTCGGGAAGGCATCGACTTCGCCTTCCCGAGCCAGACGCTCTACTTGGAGGGAGATTCGCTCACCGGCAAAGCGTCCTGATGGGTCGGAGCCTCCGAACGCCAAAGGACACCAACGATCAACAGGGCCAATGCAGCGGCAACAGCGGCCAAGGGGATCAAGCGACGCTGATTTGCACTGGTCCCTAGCGCGATCTGGTGGGAGATGTTGTCCCGCCGTGACGCCAGGAATGAGCCCTGACGACAGCTCGTGCACACCGTGTTGGTGATGCCGGCGTTTTTCAACTTGAAGCCGTAACGACCCGGAATCTCAACGGGTGTTCCGCAGCTGGAACAGGGGAGAGAAAAAACAGCCATTGGGAATTTGCCCACGCCACAGGTTTATCACCCCGATTTCATTCCAGAGGGATGGCACCCGTCGCGCAGACAGCACCCCAACAGAGACTGCGATCCGCTGTCCAGAACGGTTGCACCTGCAGCCAGACCTCGCCTTGACCGACCCGCATCATCATCTGACCGGTTCCGTCATGAACGAATTCAACGCGCTGCTGATCCCAGGTCAACACCCAGCGCTGTCCAGGACTCGCAGCGACCATGCGGCAGGGACTCCAGGCCTGCTGACCAATGCGGCAACGCATCGATGACGCTGCAGCGGACATGCCGCCTGCTGAAGAACTGCCAATCAGCAGAAGAAGCGCTGTCCAGTGCTGGATGCGAAACACAGACACTTCCAGGGCAGCACGGTGGCAAAAAGACTCCTTTTCACCATGCAACCGAGCGACGGTCACGCGGTGAAGGAGCGCCGGATCTCTTCAGGGTTTGGTGTCTGTCAGGATTCGATCAGACCAGTTGCTGATCGTGCCGCGTTTTCAAGCCCGCGTCCTTGTGCGTCTGCGCCCCTCTGTGCTCGATCCAGCCGGAGAAGCCGCGCGGGGTGCCGCTGAACGTCTTGGTGTGGAGGGCCTCAGCAAGCTACGCATCGGCAAAGCCGTGGAAATGGAGCTGGAGGCTCCTGATGAAGCGGAGGCCCGCCGCAGAATGGAACTGCTCAGTGATCGACTGCTGGCCAACCCGGTCATCGAAGACTGGACCCTTGAGCTGCAGCAGTCATGAGCATTGGGGTCATCGTTTTTCCCGGCTCGAACTGTGATCGGGATGTGCAGTGGGCCACCGAGGGATGCCTGGGCATGAGCACCCGCCGGGTCTGGCATGAAGAGACCGACCTCAGCGGATTTGACGCCATCGTTCTCCCTGGTGGATTCAGTTACGGCGACTACCTCCGGTGCGGCGCCATTGCCCGCTTCGCACCAGCCCTGCAATCCCTGATTGAGTTTGCGGCCAAGGGCGGTCGCGTTCTCGGAATCTGCAATGGATTCCAAGTACTGACGGAACTGGGGCTGCTACCCGGTGCACTCACCAGAAACCAGGATCTGCACTTCATCTGTGAGGACGCGCCCCTGAAGGTTGTGAGTCAACGCACGGCCTGGATGCAGGAGTACAGCGACGGGTCGCTGACCTTGCCGATCGCCCACGGGGAAGGCCGTTATCAGTGCACTCAGGACACGCTGAAACAACTTCAGGACGAGGACGCCATTGCCCTCAGCTACGGCAACAATCCCAATGGATCGGTAGCCGACATCGCCGGCATCACCAACGCGAGCGGCTCCGTTCTAGGCCTGATGCCCCACCCGGAACGGGCCTGCGATCCAGCCACTGGAGGAACCGACGGCCGACGCATGCTGGAAGCCCTGCTGGGCTAATGCCAACCCGCCGGAGACTGCTGATTTCAGGGGCATCCTCCGTTGTGACGGCCCTGCTCTCCCCCAGGGCCATGGCTGCCAAGCCCAGGCTGGCACCACTAAAACCCGGATCACGCATCCGCGCCGTAAACCCCGGCACCTGGATGAATCCGGACACCGATCTGCAGCCGTTGCTCGAACGCTGTGATCAACAGCAGTGGCATCTGGAGATCCCCGCAGCCGTCACTCATCAATGGCGCTACTTCTCCGGAACCGACCGGGAGCGGGTCAAGGATCTGAAGGCGGCCTGGAATGACCCAACTGTCGATGCGGTGGTGACCCTTGGTGGTGGCTGGGGGGCCGCCCGCGTGCTCGAAGCCGGTTTCCGCTTTCCTCGACGTCCCAAATGGAGCCTGGGGTTCTCCGACACCAGCTCCCTGCTGCTCGCCCAGTGGGCCGCTGGCCTGCCAGGGGCCATTCATGGATCCAGCGGCGGCAGCGATGTGCAGTGGCAACGGACAGTGGATCTGCTGCGCGGGCGTCCGGTGGCGCCGCTGCAGGGCGAGCCAAGACGGCGGGGAATCGCCCGTGGCCCCTTGGTGGTCACCAACCTGACCGTGGCAACCCATCTGATCGGAACGCCCTGGCTTCCCTCCCTGAAGGGGGCCATTCTTGTGCTGGAAGACGTCGGCGAAGCGCCCTACCGGGTTGACCGCATGCTCACCCAGTGGCGCAGCGCTGGCCTGTTGCAGCACTTGGCAGGGGTGGGCTGCGGCCGCTTCAGCTGGACCATGGACGACATCCTTCCCGGTGATTTCACGATGGAGGAGATCCTTGAGGAACGCCTGGGCGATCTGGGCATTCCCTTGGTGCTGAATCTGCCGATAGGCCATGGCCAACCGAACCAGGCCTTGCCTCTGGGATCGGAGGCACAACTGGATGGCCAGCGCGGCCTTCTCAGCCTGATTCCCTGATCGAAGGTTGAAGCCGTGGTGCTTCAGGGGCTTTGCCGCTAGCGATGGAGCAGAGCAACTCACCGTCGTGGCCGACCTCACCATCGCGAACACGGTGTCCGATCTGATCCAGGGTGATGTGCGCGAGCATCTGCCGCAGGAACGGATTCCCCTGCAAGGCGACGTGCTGGGGCTTGGGACCACCTCGAGTCTGGAGAACGGGGAACTCAGTTTTCTGCGCAACGCCTCCGGCAACTCCGACATCTGGCGCTGCATCTCCCATGACGGCAGCATCATTCGGCTGCAACCTGGCGATGGCAGCGGTCATTTCCCTTACGTCTGCTTCACAGGGGATGTAACGGCACTGCGACGCCCCGTGGACCTGGGCCAGCTCAAGCAGCAGACACATCATCCGATCCAGGAGATGATCAGTGCCGCAATCGAGCAGGAACGCAACCGCGGGGCCCTGGAAGAAGCACCCATCTACGGCATCCGCCTGCTTGCCCACTGGGATGAGCTGGTGATCACCGTGGCCTCCAAGCTCTGCATGGGGCAGCAACAGCGCAACCGAGAGTTCTCCCGCAATTCAGACGAGGGCATACAAGCCGAGACAAGCATCTACGACAGGCTCCAGCACTACCGTCTGGCGCCGCTTCCACCGGACCGACCGGACGATCCGATCCGATATCTCGGCAAGTCGATGCAATGGGATTGCTGTGGGTTCTTCGACACTGAGCCGGAACGGGGGCGCGTCACGGTGCCCAAAGCCGGGGATCATCTTCACCTTCACGGCTGCAGCACCGATCTTGCCTATGGGGGTCATGTTCTCCACGATCACCCCAACACTCGCCTCGGGAGCATCGAACAGCTGGTGCTCTACCCGCTGCAGACGATTGAATCGCTCTGCAGCGATCTCGCCATCGAAACGCTCACCTACAGGGATGGGCAGATCAACTTCAGCGTGACCAATGCCGGTGCCCTTGATGTGAGCGATGTGGGGGTGGCTGTGGTCGTGAACGACCGCTTCAGCGATCACCGTTATCTGCAGATTCCCTGGATGGATGCCGGAGCCACCGAAAGCTACAGCCTGGCCTGGCCGCTCCCCCCCGGGCAGCACTCAATCACGGTGGTTGCCGATCCCCAGGAGCTGGTCATCGAAGCCCAGAACCGTCGCCAGAACAATCGCATGGATCTGACGATCAATCTTCCCTAAGCAAGCCGGGTTAAACGCACGTCAACCGCGCCACAAAAAAGGGGGCCTTTCGGCCCCCGGTGATTGATCGTTCGATCGTGATGATCAGGCAGCGACGGCAGCCTTGGGATCGAGAGCGCCTTTGGCGTACAGGCCGGCGTAGTAGGTGATGCTCTGCTGCTGGATCTTGCTGGCGTTGCCGGCAGCCCAGAACTGCTGGTAGCGATCCAGGCAGACCTGCTTCATGTACTTCCGAGCCGGCTTGTTGAAGTGACGGGGATCGAAGTTGGAAGGATCGGCCATGGCGGCTTCACGCACAGCAGCGGTGAAGGCCAGACGGTTGTCGGTGTCGATGTTCACCTTGCGCACACCGTTGCGGATGCCTTCCTGGATCTCTTCGACGGGAACGCCGTAGGTCTCGGGGATGGCACCACCGTGCTTGTTGATCATCTCCAGCCATTCCTGGGGAACGGAGGAGGAGCCGTGCATCACCAGGTGGGTGTTGGGGATGGCTTTATGGATCTCAGCGATGCGGCTGATGGCCAGCACTTCACCCGTGGGCTTGCGGGTGAACTTGTAAGCACCGTGGCTGGTGCCGATGGCGATGGCCAGGGCGTCGCACTTGGTCTTGGCGACGAAGTCAGCAGCCTCAGCGGGATCAGTAAGCAGCATGTCCTTGGAGAGCTCGCCTTCGAAACCGTGGCCGTCCTCAGCTTCACCCTTGCCGGTTTCCAGGGAACCCAGGCAACCCAGCTCACCCTCAACGCTCACTCCCACGGAGTGGGCGAAGTCCACCACCTGTTTGGTGACGTTGACGTTGTAGTCGTAGCTGGCGGGAGTCTTGGCGTCGGCTTCCAGGGAACCGTCCATCATCACGGAGGTGAAGCCGTTGATGGCAGCGGAATAGCAAGTGTCAGGGGCGTTGCCGTGGTCCTGGTGCATCACCACGGGGATGTGGGGATAGGTCTCGGTCGCGGCCAGGATCAAGTGACGCAGAAAGATCTCGCCGGCGTAGCTGCGGGCACCGCGGGATGCCTGGAGGATCACGGGGCTGTCGGTCTCGTCAGCCGCTTCCATGATGGCCTGGACCTGCTCCAGATTGTTCACATTGAACGCTGGAATGCCGTAGCCGTTCTCAGCGGCATGGTCGAGCAGGAGCCGAAGCGGAACGAGCGCCATGGGTAAATCCTCGGAGGGTTGGGGTCGTCAAAGACGAATCGGCGGCAATTTTACCTCGTGTTACGCAAGATCCAATGTGCCGAGGGCAGCCTGATCGCAGGCCACACGACTCGCCACGCCCTCAGCCAGTCCAGGGAGCATCGGCTGCCCACTGCGAATGCTCTCTGCCCACCAGCCCAGCACCCTTGCCACGGGAGCAATACGGCCATCCGACCAGGTCTCCGGGAAGGCGAGATCGGCATCCGGCTCCACCGAAAGGAAGGGCTCACCGAGGGGGGCATGCTGAAGCTCAAAACCATGGACGTAGTCCTTTTGGTTGGTGCTGCTGAGCAGCAGAGATCCCGAGGAACCCACCACATCCAGGCAGAAACCGCGCCCGTTTCGCGAAACGGAACTCAGGCTGATCTGAGCCGGCACCGGCAGCTCCCGCTTCCCCTGCCAATGGGCAACGGTCTGCATCAGCGACACATCAGCAGCATCCACGGCTGCAAAACCACCATCAGGGTGGGGGCGCTGAGCAATCGACACGCTGTTCAAGGCTTGAACAGACCCCACGGGACCAACCAACCAGGCGAGGATGTCGAAAGCATGGGTTCCTAAAGCTCCGATCACACCTCCGCCCTTCTTGGCCTGGGAGTACCAATTCCAGCCGCGACGAGGGTCGGAACGGCTTCCCATCAGCCAGTCGAGCTTCACCAACCAGGGCGTGCCGACAGCACCGGCCCGCAGCAGACGCTCCGCCTGCATGAACAAGGGCACGGCTCGGTATTCGTAATCAACACCAACCGATAGGCCCCGTGCCATCGCGAGCCGCTGAAGCTCCCGAGCTTGATCGGAATGCAAAGCGATGGGCTTCTCCAAAAAAAGATGCTTATTGGCCTCGAGGGCTCGACGGGCCAACTCGAAGCGAGGTTCAGGTGGGGTGGCAATCACAACACCTTCCACCGTGGGATCGGCCAGCAGAGCGTCCCAGTCGCTGAATCCCTGGAGGCCATGCACGGCCGTGGCAGCATCCAGCCGATCCTGACGTGGGTGCCAGAGGGCGACCGCCTCAAGATCGGACGCTGCGGCAAGTGCCGGCAGGTGAACCTTCTCACCAAAGCCGAGACCGGCAACGGCGACACCAATGGGTTGTGAAGGCATCTCAGCTGGAGAGGGGTTCGGTGCAGACAGCCTTAATCACGGAGGTGATCAGGCCGTCGTCTCCGGCAGGCTGCCATTGGGCACGAAACCGCGGCAAACCATTCACCTGTTTGTCGCGATACAGACCTTGCGCGCAATCCAGCTGCATCACGTACAACTCTCCAGAGGGCTGCTCCCCTTCATCAGTCGCCGCTGGAGTGAATCGGCTCAGCACCGTTCGAAATCCATCGCGATCGATGCGGACACTGCCGCGATCCCACCACTGCTGGCCCGCGTCGGTGGCAGGAACCTCAATCCATTCAACGGGTGCGGCCACGGCTGGTGCGACCCAACAGATCAACACCAGGATCAGAACAAAACCAACCCTGATCATGCGCTGGTGAGCTCCATCGGTTTGAAGCCGTGCAAGCGAAGCAAATTGGCCAGGGTGGAGCGCAGCTGGGTGCGGGGAACGATCGTGTCCACGAACCCGTGCTCCTGCAGATATTCGGCCGTTTGAAAGTTATCCGGCAGCTTCTCCCGCAGGGTCTGCTCAATCACGCGGCGCCCAGCAAAGCCAATCAACGCCTTCGGCTCCGCAAGGATCAGGTCGCCCAGCATGGCGAAACTGGCCGTCACACCGCCGGTGGTGGGGTGGGTCAGCAGGGGCATGTAAAGCAGCTCAGCGTCGCGGTGGCGTTCCAACGCTCCGGAGATCTTCGCCATCTGCATCAGGCTGAGCATCCCCTCCTGCATCCGAGCACCGCCGGAGGCACAGACGATCAGAAGCGGCAGCTTTCGGGCGGTGGACTCCTCGATCAGACGGGTGATTTTTTCCCCGACCACCGAGCCCATCGACCCCCCCATGAAGCGGAAATCCATCGCTGCAAGCCCCATGGCAATGCCTTCCACTCGGCACAGCCCGGTCACCACGCCATCCCGCAACCCAGTTGAGGCCTGACTTTCCCGCAGCCTGTCTGCATAGGCGCGACGGTCTTTGAATCCGAGAGGATCCACCGGCGCCAGATCTGCATTCAGCACTTGGAAGCTGTCGGGATCGGCGATTAGTGCAATGCGTTCGGCACTGTCGATCCTGTGGTGGTAGCCGCAGCTGGCACAAACACTCGCATTCAGCTTCAGGTCTTTGAGGTAGACCACCTGACCGCATTCAGGGCATTTGCTCCAAAGACCATCGCCTTCATCGGGTTCCTGCTTGACGTTGGCGACGTACTGCCCCTTGCGGCGATCAGCGAACCAGTCGAACAGAGACACACAAGGCTGTCAGCTCTCTCTATTAAAAGCTGCCCGGGGTAAGACCTTGCGGATGGCTCAAAGCAGAGCAAACCACGCTCTCCAGCCCCAGTAAGTGATCCATGTTCTGAAGGAATGTTTTTTTTGTTTTTGAAGCCAACAAATGCTTTCCATACCCTGCCGATAACGAGATTGAGCAACGTCAGGCATGAGCTCCCACACAGCCGCCATCAACACCCATCTATCCCTTGAATTCCAGGCCAGCCACACTTACCTGGCCATGTCGATCTGGCTGCGGGAGAAAGATCTGATCGGCTTTTCCGGCTACATGCTGAACAAAAGCGTTGAAGAGCGGGGGCATGCCTCCAAGCTGATCTCTTACCTGGTGGACAGTGATTGCGAAGTCCAATTACCAACGATTGAGTCGCCGCAACGAGATTGGGATTCCGTAGAAGCACTATTTGACATGGTTTACAGCATGGAAAAAGACGTCACACGCTCGATCAACGACATCTACAACCTCTCAGAGAAGCAAGGAGATCGCACGGCAACAGCCATGCTGGATTGGTTTATTGAAGAACAACTACAGGAAGAATCAGAAGCTCGTTTTGTGATCAAACGGTTGCGCTTGGCAGATTCGAACAGCGCAGCGCTGATTCTTCTGGATCAACAGTTCCTTGATGGAACGCTGCCGGCCAATGTGAAAGCCGGCACCGCATTCGAGTCCCAGGGCAGTAACGCAGGGGCTTGAGCCCGGATAAGTCAGCCGCCCAGCAGCATCAACCAGGCGCGCCACCACCACATCGGACCGGTCAGCCAGACCAACCAAATGCCCAGTGCAATGAAGGGACCGAAGGGGAAGGGTTCCCTTGGGCCAAGCCGACCACTCAATCGAGCGGTGCCTCCGACCAATGCACCCGCCCCAATCGCTATGGCCATCGCCGCTGCGATGCCCAGGGGGCCCAGCCATGCCCCACCCATCGCCGCCAACTTGGCATCGCCAAGACCAAGGGCGGGTTGGCCCAACAGCCGTTCAGCCAAGGCACTAAGACCTTCCAAGAGCAACAAGGCCAACACCGCGGCGATCAGATGGGCTGCCAAGACCGAGACCCCAGCCACGCTGGTGACCAGCAAGCCCAGCACCAAGCCCCAGCGGCAGAGAGGTTCCGGCAACCAAAGGTGATCGAGATCAATCAACACCAGTGGCAGCAGCAATGCGATCAGGGGCAGACCAGCCCAGGGGAGCCAGAGATCAGGGAGACCACCACCAGCACCAGGCCACACCAACGCCGCAGACATCCACAGGCCGGCACTCAGCGCCTCGACAGCGGGATAGCGCCAGCTGATCCAGGCATGACAATCGCGACAGCGCCCCCTCAGCAGCAGCCAACCGAGCACCGGGACATTGTCATGCCAACGGATGGAATGACCGCATTTCGGGCAATGGCTGCCAGGAAAGACCACCGATTCCTGGCGGGGCAAGCGCCAGGCCACAACGTTGGTGAAGCTGCCAACACAAGCACCAAAAAGCGCGATCCCAAGCAAGCTCAACCCTTCCATCGGTTGCGGCCACGGTTCGTGCGGCCACGGATGAGATCGATGGCGATGAACTCCTCATCCGGCAACAAAACTGGCGTCTCGAAGACCACCCGCCCGTCGGGCGCCTGCGGATCAACGACGACGCCGAGGGGCTCCTGTCCCGCAGGGGTGCTGGAAAGATAAGCGAAATAGATCCGTCGGGCCTGGGCGATCAGCGATCGGCTGTCAATGCGATCCCAGCGGGGAGCTGACGGCGCCCCCGAGGCACCGCGGATTACAAAGGAGGGCGTTGACAAAGAAATAGAGCCCACCTGATCGCTCAGATGGACTCATTGTAGAGACGATTGTTGATACGAGAAGCGATCAGCTGAGCTTGTTCTTCTCTTCGATCATGCGGTGAATGATCGGGGTGAGAATCAGTTCCATCGCGAAGCCCATCTTGCCGCCGTTCACCACGATGCTCGTTGGGCTGGACATGAAGGAATCGTGGATCATGCTCAGCAGGTAGCCGAAGTCAATCCCCCACTTCTCACGAGCACCCTTGCGGAAGTGGATGATCACGAAGCTTTCATCCGGCGTCGGGATGTTCCGGCAGATGAAGGGGTTCGAGGTGTCCACCGTGGGAACCCTCTGGAAGTTGATGTCGGTCTGACTGAACTGCGGGCAGATGTGATTGATGTAATCGGGCATCCGGCGCAGGATCGTGTCAACGATCGCCTCAGCGGAATAACCACGCTCAGCATTGTCGCGGTGAATCTTCTGAATCCACTCGAGGTTGGTGATCGGCACCACACCCACCAGCAGGTCAGCCAGAGCCGCCACGTCGTAGCCCTCTCCCTTTACACCGCCATGCAGGCCTTCGTAAAACAGCACGTCGGTGCCTGAGGGGATGTCTTCCCATGGCGTGAACTGACCCGGCTCCAGGTTGACGCCGAGACGGGCGTTGTGTTCGGCGGCTTCTTCGGGGCTGTGGAGGTAGTAACGCTTCTGACCAGCACCGGTCTCACCGTAGGTACGGAACAGCTCCTCGAGCTTGTCGAACAGATTGGCCTCAGGGCCGAAGTGGGAGAAGTTCTCGCCCTTGGCCAGGGCATCCGCCATGGCCTGTTTCATGGGCATCCGCTCGTAGCGGTGGTAGCTGTCGCCTTCCACCACTGCAGGGGTGATGCCCTCCCTGGCAAAGATGTGCTCGAAGGCGCGCTTGACGGTGCTGGTTCCAGCTCCGGAAGAACCGGTAACAGCGACAACCGGATGACGCTTCGACATCGACGCAGAGACTACGGGCCCGGCGATCTTGCCAGATCGGGGCCCAATTGCACCAATCCCCGGCTTACAGAGCTTTGAGCAATTCCTCACCCATGGCGCGACAACCCAGCTGAGTGCAGCCTTCTGCCATCAGATCACCGGTTCGGAAGCCGCCGGCCAGGACGGCATCGACAGCGGCTTCAAGGTCATCGGCAGCAGCGGCCTGTTTCAGCCCGATGCGCAGCATCATCGCGGCCGAAAGCACCATGGCCATGGGGTTGGCCTTGTCCTGTCCAGCGATGTCGGGGGCTGAACCGTGCACAGGCTCAAACAGACCAGGCCCTTCACTGCCAAGGGAGGCCGAGGGCAGCATGCCGATGGAGCCAGTGAGCATCGCTGCCTCGTCGCTCAGGATGTCGCCAAAGAGATTCCCGGTGAGCAGCACATCGAACTGGCGGGGATCGCGCACCAGCTGCATCGCCGCGTTGTCCACATACATGTGACTCACCTCAACACCGGCGTAAGCAGGCGCGAGGGCATCCACCCGGTCACGCCAGAGCTGGCTCACGTCGAGCACGTTTGCCTTGTCCACCGAGCACAGCCGTCCGCGGCGCTCTTGGGCAATGTCAAAGGCCACCTTCGCAATCCGATCCACCTCCGAGGAGGAGTAGGTCATGGTGTTGAAACCGCGCTCCTCTCCCTCAGTCTCGATGCGTCCCTTGGGCTGTCCGAAGTAAATCCCCCCGGTGAGTTCACGCACCACCATCAGGTCCACACCCTCGATGACATCCCGCTTAAGGCTGCTGGCGTCAATCAGGGCAGGAACAATCTTGACCGGGCGAAGATTGGCAAACAGCTCCATGCCGGAACGCAGGCCGAGCAGGCCGGTTTCCGGGCGTTTCTCGCGCGGAAGACTGTCGAAACGTGGGCTGCCGATAGCGGCCAGCAACACCGCATCAGCAGCCCTGCAGGCCTCAAGGGTGCTGGCGGGCAGCGGCTCACCAGTGGCATCAATGGCGCTTCCACCGATGGGCTGTTCCTCGAAACTCAGTGAAAAGCCATGGCGTTGGCTCACAACTTCAAGCAGCTGGCGGGCGACAGCGGTGATCTCGGGGCCGATGCCATCACCGGGCAGGAGAACAACGCGGTGCTGAGCCATGACGGTGCAGTGCGGCAGGTCGACCGCTGAGGTTACTGAGGGGTGTCGCGTTTGAGCTCCCGGAGGGTCTTCGCCATCTCCGGCAGCTTGCTGAACGCCGCAGAGCAACGCAACCAGAGGCGATTCGGAATGGCGGGGTAACCACTCACCACCTCACCGGCGGCCACCTCACCATGGATGCCGCTCTTGGAGCTGGCGATGGCACGGTCACCCACCACGGCGCGGTTGGCAACCCCCACCTGGCCCGCCAGGATCACCCCCTGACCGATCTGGGCTCCCCCCGCAATACCCACCTGGGAGGCGAAGGCACAGCCGCGCCCCGTGGTGACGCCATGGCCGATCTGAACGAGGTTGTCGATCTTGGTGCCAGCACCAATCCGGGTCTCCCCCACGGAGGGACGATCGATTGTGGTGCCGCAGCCCACCTCAACGGCAGCTTCGAGAACCACATGTCCGGTTTGCGGCATTTTTCGCCATCCCTGCGCCGTCGGCACGAAACCGAAGCCCTCGGAGCCAACGACGGCGTTGGAGTTCACAACGCATCGCTGACCAAGACGGCTGCCGGGATGCAGCACCGCATTGGCATGCAGCTCACAGCCGTCACCAACGACCACGTCGTCGTAGATCACAACCCCGGGATGAATGATGCAGTCGGCACCGATACGGCTTCCCTCGCCGATGCAGACCCGAGGGCCGATCGCACTGCCTGGGCCCACCACGGCCCGTTCATCAATCACCGCCGAGGGATGAATCTCCGCCAAGGGCCGACGGCGGGGATGCAACTGATCAAGGGCTTCGGCAAAGGCCAAACGAGGGTCAGCGAAGACCGCGAAGGCGATGCCCCGCTCGGAGGCAAGATCAATCAAATCCTTTTGGTCCGGCAGCAACACAGCACCGACGCCACTGGCGCCCAGGGCCGCGGTGAGGGCGTTACCCTTCTCCAGAAAACTGAGTTGCGCGGCTGAGGCCTGGTCAAGCGAGGCGGCACCCTCAAGCCATGGATCCGACCCAGGCTGGCTCCAGCGCAAGCCTGCATCACCGGTCTGCAAAACCTTGATTAGGGTGCTGAAACGCATGGCAGCCAGGGCAATCGGGCGGATCGTAGACGTGGTTAACGAGCGCGCAGCACCAGAACATCGCGATGCACCACCACCGGGGACGGTTCACCAGGTGATGGGTCGTTCATGGCGGCCCTCAGCTCGTCGCTGTCGATCGAACAAAGGCCGCGGCCCACGTCGATGCCATTGGGGTCCAGCAACTGCACGGGCTGATTGGCAGCGAAGTCTCCATGCACCGCCGTCACACCCACGAGCAACAGTGACGCTCCACGGTGCTTCAGCGCGTCACAGGCCCCAGCATCCAGCTTGAGTTCCCCTTCTGGCCGAAGCGCATGGGCCAACCAGCTGCGTCGATTCCCCAGGGGTTCGGGGTGGGGATGGAACACCGTCCCCCCCCGTTCCCCCTGCAGTAAGGCCTCAAGGCGGGAGGGGTCGCGGCCATCAGCGAGCTGCACGGTGATGCCACTGGCCGTAGCAATGCGGGCTGCCGCCAGCTTTGTAGTCATGCCCCCGGTGCCCCAGCGACCACCATCGCCGGCCCCCTGTTCCAGTTTGTCCAAGTCGCGAGGGTGGCGAACATCCGAGATCGGTTCCGCGTTGGCATCGACCCGTGGATCCGAGGAGTAGAGGCGATCAACATCCGTGAGCAGGATCAGTTGCTGCGCTTCAACGGCGGCGGCAACCAGGGCCGACAACGTGTCGTTATCTCCGAAACGCAACTCGGCCGGCGACAAGGCATCGTTCTCGTTGATCACCGGCAGCACCCCCCAGCTCAGCAACTGCCGCAAGGTGTTTGAGGCATTCTGATAACGACGACGGTCGGCCAGATCAGAGCGGGTCAGCAACACCTGAGCCACGGAGCTGCCATGGCGGGCCATTGCCCTTTCATAAAGCGCCATCAGCGCCCCCTGGCCGATAGCAGCAGCAGCCTGCAGGGCCACAACCGTGTCTGGTCGGCTGGAGAGAGCCAACTTCTGACAGCCCAGCCCGACGGCACCACTGGTGACCAGCACCACCTGGTCACCACGGGCCATGGCCGATGCAAAGCAACGGGCATAGCCCTCAATGATGGTGGCGGTCTCACCCCTGAGCAGGCTGGTGCCGATTTTCACGACCCACAGGGTCATGCTGAAGGCGCCCCCATCACTCGGGCCATGGCGCGTTCAAGCCGCTGTACACGGTCATGGGGGCAGGGCTTGCCGTCATCCCGCACGGGTTGAACTAACACCGTGTAGAGCCCCATCCGATTCCCGCAGAGCACATCCGTGAACAGGCGGTCACCGATCATCGCGATCGCCTCTGGTGGCAGCGCGAGATCGCGAACCACGCTGCGCAGGGCTCCACGACGAGGTTTCCCAGCTCCAGACGTGAAGCTGACCCCCAGCTGTTCGGCCACGGCGGCGATCCGCTCACGGGAGGGGTTGTTGCTGAACAGATGCAGTTTCATGCGGCGGCCGGCATCCACCAACCAGGTACGCACCGGCCCAGGCAGGGTCACATCACGGCCGGGGAGAAGGGTGCGATCGACGTCAATCACGGCGGCCCGCAGGCCATGGGCCGTGAGATGGGGCAGCGAGAGCTGGGCAATGGTGAGACGAGGATCCCAATCGGGGGTCAACCAGTGCTGTCCGGTCAATCCGGCCATTCACGCTCCTCCAGTTCCGCCTCAATCAAGGGTTGAACACGGTCCAGCTCATCGTCGCTCAGCAACACGGCCTGGCCGTCCACCATCCGCACCAGAACGAGGAATGGGTCGAGGGGTATGTAGAGCCCGTATTCCTCCGACTCGACCATGAAGCTCACCAGCAGCTCAAAGGTCTCGGCGTCCTCGTCAAGGTCGTCGTCCTCTTCCAGCTCATCGAGCTCATCCTGGTCCGGCTCATCCAATTCACCACTGACGGTGAGGGTGATCGCCGATCGCACCAAGACCAGGTCATGCTCCTGGAGCACCACATCCGCCACCGAGAGAATCGGCTCACTGCTGGCGACTTCCGTGATCGGCACCGGCTCAGCATCATCGTTCAGCCGAAACAGCGACACCGGTGTGTCGACCGGCGACAGCAAGGCGTAGTCCTGCCCCTCGATGGGGATCAGATGCTCCAAAAAACACAGCAGGTCATGCCCCTCGCGATCGCGGACCAGCAGGGTGGGGTGATCACTGCTCTTTCCGGGTCCCGACTCAGACATCGACGCGACTCTGACTGGGCTCAGGATCCACCATCGGCCGCCCCGGCGCCCGACCTTGGCGCACTCTGTTGGGCCGGTTTGAGCTCCGGACCATCCGCCAGCCATTGCTCCAACAGCAGTGCAGCGGCTGCACTGTCTAGGCGTCCGCTGCGGTCCCCCGTCAAACCGAATTGTTCACCGGCCGCCCAGGTGCTGCTGTGCTCATTCACCCAAGCCAGGGGCAGGTCGAGGGCAGCGGCCAGCCGCAGACCGTAGCGCTGGCAATGCTCCGCCTGAGCCGTGGGCTGGCCCGCGGCATCCAGAGGCAATCCGACCACTAGGCCCTGCACCGACCGTTCATGGCAATGGGCCCGCAAAACGACCAGATCGGCATCAAACCGACCACGCCGAAGGGCAGCGAGGGGCGTCACGCTGATGCCGAGGGCATCGCAGCCGGCCAGGCCGATGCGCCTCCGACCCACATCAAGACTGAGAATCGAACAGGGGCGCGGCCGCATCAACGCCGATCGCCCAGGCTTGGGGTGGGCAGGGGTGTGCCCTGGGGGCGCAGACGGCCCAGCACCTGATCCAGCGATCGCGTCAGCTGCAGGTTGCGCTGGGGTGATTGACGACGCCACATGCTTCGTCCGAGCAGCAGCTGCTCATCACCACGGGTCCAACCCTCCGCCTCAAGAATCCTGCTGAGGGGTGCATCGTCAAAGGCCGTGAGCAGCCCGCTGGGTCGGCCGCGTTGGATGATCCCCTTCAACACGCTGGGAAGCGCCTGATCCAGCCGTGGATCCCAGGCGACGTCCCGCATCAGCTCAACAAGCCCGGCCTCCCCCGCATCGGGGAGTCGGATGCAGCCCGCCAGAACAGCGTCGCCGGCCATGAGCACGCCGCAACCCGGACCATTCCGGTCCAACAGATCAAGCCAATGGCGGTCGGTGATCTGGCGGAGGTGGCTGTGGCTGCCACCCTGCTCGATCGGCCACAGCAGCTGGGCTGTGCGGCGGTTCAGAGCCACCCAGCGCAGACCCGTTGGCAGCTGATCGTTGGTTTTCAGCTCAGCATTGGCGCTCGGTGGACGCCAGCATTGGTAGGGGCGAAGCGGTTGAAAGCCAAGCTCCCGCAGCAGCGCGATGGCATCGGCATCGGTGGCCGGGCAGCGGATCACCCAACTGCAGATCTGGGCCGTCCAAGACTGCAGGGCCTGCTGAAGCAGGGCCTGCTGAATGATGCGATGGCTGTGATCATCGACAGGCCCCAGTAGCTCCGGCAACTGCAGGATCCAGCAGCTGCCACGGCGGTTGAATGGCCTGGCCACAACACTGGCCACAAGGCGTTCACCCTCGAGGGCCATCAGGCATCGCGGCGAGCGACTGGGAAGCAGATCAGGGAAACGCTGCTCGACTCTGGAGAGCCATTCACCGATCAGAAAGCCCTGAAAACGTGAAATCTGATCGAGCGGCGCGTCTTGAACCCACTGCGCCAGATGAGCCGGATTGAGGGGCTCAATGCGAATGGAGGCTGTCTTGGGCTCTGCCACCGGACAACCTCCAACCCCAACTGCTCACAATGTATCGCTCATTCCAAGCCTGGCCGCACCAAGACCAAGGGGGTGCGCTCATTGGCATTGCCGGCGGGATTGGGACGCAGGGCCCGGCCCAGCAATCCCTCGTCACAGCCTGGGCTGGAGGCCAGAACTTTCACACGACCAAGGTCGTTGACGTCCACGATGGCGACATCAACCCCGAGTTCGGCAGAGGCATCACGACAGAACTGCTCAGCACGTGATGGACCCAGAACGATGGTCTGGTCGTAGGGAGGCGTTGTTCCCGTGATGTCGTCAATCAAGCGGGCCTGATCACCGGCGAGGCGATAAAAACCGCCAGGAATGCCAACCAACTTCATCAACAGCCCCCCCAGCCAGGCCGCAAGAACCCGGGTCGGCCCCACCAGATCGATCAAGGTCTGCATCCCGCAGGCCGTCGCCAGGCTGCTGGTGGGGTGGAAGACCCGGCAGGCCAGACGCGCCACCATTCCCGGCTCAACTTCACTGGGGTGGCGGTAGCGCCCCTGGATCACAGCCACGGGGGTCTCGCCGATGGTGAGGATGTCGCCGGGCTGGATCAAGTCAGCGGCATAGGTGCGCAAGACTTCGATGGCATCATCCAGGGGGCCGAGCAAGTGGGTTCGTAGCGGCAACACGCGGCAGCCCTCCCCTGGACTAAAGCGGGCTTGATCAAGCTGCAACGGTTCGGGACGCCTTAGAGGAACCAGCACACCCTGTCGGCGCTGCAAACGGCCAAAGGGGCCGTAATTCACCCAGTGCGCATCAACCCAGAGGCTGTCGACCAGAGCGGATGGAGTGGGACCCGTGATCTCGATCGAGACCCGAGCACGTGTGCTCTTGCGTCCCTTGACGATGTAGGCCGCCCAGTAGCCGTCTGCCCGGGTTTCCTCATCGGGATGATCAGCAATGATCCGGGTTTTGACCTCCAGACCGGCGGGGTCAGAGGAACCCAGAAGCACGGGTTCGGCCCGCAGTTCCGGCACAAAGACCTCCATGCGTGGATGGGGGTTGCTGATCTCCAGCACCCCTTCGATGCGGAGGCTCCCCCCCAGATCATTCACGCGCCAGTCGAGGGGAGACATCCGCAACGGCGAGGCTGGCCGCAGGCGATGACGAAGCTCAAGCCACGCCACCCCCAATCCAAGGCCAAGCGGAGCAAGCAGCAACGACACAGCGGAGCCGGCTCAGCGGCCGGGGCAACTGGGCGGCAGCGTAGGCGCCGTGGACATGGGCGTCTTAGTTCGCCGTGACTTCGATATTCACTTCATTGAAACTGCCTTCCTGATCGATGCGGCCCAGATCAGGAGCCGGAAGACCGGTGGAGGAGCTGATGGCTTCGTTGATCACGCCCAGTGGAACCTGACCGTTCTGGTCGAGGACAACCCGGCCATCCGTGCCGATCACAACCACCTGCGGAATGGTGCCGGACCAGTAGGTGGCCGGGTCACCCGCCCCCAGAGCCTCGCGTCCCTGGAGCGGATCGGTGGAGAGAGGCAGCAAATCGATGCTGCGGCCCCAAAGCCGTTGCAGCTCCGACACCACCGGAGCGAAGCGTTTGCTCACGGCGCTGTCGTCCAGGTAATAGACGATCACAGCCGTGCGTCCCTCGGCGAGGGACTCCTCCAGGGTGCTGGCGGGAGGAACCAACGAACCGTTGCCGGCATAGAGGGCATAGATGTTGCCGTCGTAGCTGTCGCTGTTCAACACAGCGGCTGCTGGGGCGACATGGAGCAGCAGCGCGATCGAGAGGGTGATCAGACAGCGCACCAAAGCAAGCATCAAGCCGAAGCAGCGGATCGCCATTGTGGACCCAGGGGGCCTAACTGCGGCCGAGACTGCGCCCCATTCCCTGGGCGATGCCGCGCCCAACAAGACCTATGGCCCGGCCAAGCACCTGGGTCAGCAGGATGACGGCAAGGTCGCCGATGCGACGCACCAAGGCCTGCACCTGCGGTGCGAGGGCATCCCGGGCCTCTAAGAGCAAGGCCACTTGCCGCTGCCACCAACCGAGCTGATTCAGCTCCTTGTCGCGGGGCTCAGTCAGGAGCAGCGGTTCGATGCGACCCGCCCGCAACTGAAACAAGGTCCGCTGGCTCTCATACAGCTGGATTGGGCGCTCGACCCAATCGGCCCAACGCAGCTGGGTGTTCAAGCGGTTCCTGAGGCGGTCGAGTTCCCGGGTCGCCAGAAGGGGATCACGCAGGAGATAACGACGCAGCTCAGGCCAGTCGCCACAGGCATCGAGGAGTTCTGCACCAATCAACTCAGCTGTTCTCACCAGCCAATTGCTGACCAGCGTTTCAAGTTGGAGGAAGGCCCTGGGGTCATCGGCAGGCAGCAACAAGCCGTTCACCAGCATCGGTTGATCCGCCACCAGCGGAGCCAGCATCACCGTTGGATCCGGCAGCTCGCCGTCCTCCCCCGTGAGATCAGCACGATTCAGCAGTGAGGCCACCACCGGCTGCAGCTCCCCGTTGCAGGGGATCTGGACGTAACTGCCCGCCAGAGCGGTGAGTGCTTGCTGGCGCAACTCGGGCTGCAGGGCATCCCAGGCCTTGCCCATGGCCGTACCGTCCTGACGGGCGCGCAGGCGCTGCAAAACCTGGTCGAGCTGTTGGAGCAAGGCCAGAAGCAACTCCCGGCGCCGATCAGGGTGCAGACCCTCAATCGCCAGCAGACGGCCTGTGGAATTGGTCAATCCAGCCTGGACCGAATCATCGATGCGGTCGCGGATGGCATCCCAAACAGCAACGGCATTCCGTTCACGGAGGCTGATCGCCGTGGTAATCGCTGATCCATCGCTGGGGGCAGAAGGCACCAGGGGTTCTGCATGCTCAAGGCCCATCTGCAGCGGCCCCCAGAGCCAGAGCAGCAACCCCTTAGCGAAGCGCAATTCACGGCGGCGCCCCTGCAGAAGCAGAAACAACAACGGCTGCTCCGGGGGCGGATTCAGCAGGGCCTCCACCCGTTGAAGGTCGCGGCTCACCTGCTGCAAGCCACTGACCAGCAGCCACTGCCCCAGCCCCATCGTCTGCTCCTGGCGCTCGGCCTCCGAAGGGGTCTCAAGGCGGATGTCCCTCCCCCCCTGCAGCAAGGTTTCAATGGCGTTCTGCAGGCCCTGGGCATCAACGTTTTGAAGCAATCCGGCCGCCGGCAGCCCCAGCAGCTGCTCCCGCGACAACCGAAGCTCGCTGGGCAGCAGCAGCAACACCGGGGCAGGCTGCCATCGCTCTTGCAACGCGAACAGCTCCTGTTGAATCGCCGCCAATGAGGCCACACGGTCGATCGACCAGATCACCAGGGCCGGAGCACCCGTCAGTCGGTCAGAGCGAAGAACAACCTCCCAATCGTCCCGTGCGTAAGTGAGTTTCAGCGCCAGCGACTCCCCGAGAAGATCCGGAGCGAGCAGCAACATCCGCACCGGCGAAGGGGAGGCCAAGCGTTAAACCCGAGCAATTGGGCTCAAGGTAACGAGCTTTTGCTCACTTCTCCAGGGTGCGCCTGCCGTTCAATTGGAGGGTGTACGACTCAATGTGAAAACCGGTGTTCTGTTCGATCTGACGCAACAGGTCGTCGGGGAGAACAACATCGAGATCTTCGATTGAGCCGCTATCCAGACAGGTGAGATGACTGTGGGGGTCGCTCCTGTAGCCATACAAGCGACCACTCGCACGGTCGAGACACTCGATCACTCCCGCCGACTGAAGGGCTTCGAGGTTCTGGTACACCGAGGTGTGGCCAATGCTGCGCCCCCTCAGATTCAGTTGTTCAAAAATGTCCCGAGCACTGAGATGACTCTTTTCACTCCAAAGCAGGTCGAGCACCATGCGCCTTTGTCGACTGAGGCGCATTCCCAGCCGTCGGCATTGCTCGAACACCTCCTGCAAGCTGCCCGCAGGGGACGGCGTGCTGGTCTTGGTGGTGGCTGCTCTTACCACAGAAGGTGCCTGCTCCCTTAACCATAAGACCCAAGACCAGCTCAGGCGATGTCTGCAGCAGAGGCGGTGACGTCCTGCAGCCTTGCCTCACCAATCGCGGCGATGGCCTCAGCAAGGGCAACCCGGCCGTCATACAAGGCTCGACCGACGATCACCCCTGAAACACCGAGGGGCTCCAGCAGCAGGAGCGAAAGGAGGTCAGCCATGCAACCGATGCCACCCGAGGCGATCACCGGGACAGCGCTGCATTGCGCCATGGTTCTCAAGGCCTCCAGGTTGGGACCAGCGAGGGTTCCATCAGTAGCGATGTCGGTGGTGATGATCGCCGCGATGCCGGCGGCACTGAACTGCTGGGCCAGATCCGTCGCCAGAACATTGCTCTGTTCAATCCAACCCCGGGTCGCCACCCGACCATCTTTGGCATCAATCCCCACAACGATGCGACCAGGATGGCGTTGGGCCAACTCCTGGACCAGCGCAGGCTGTTCGATCGCCACCGTGCCAAGGATGACCCGGTCCAAGCCACAGGCGATCAACTCTTCGGCGCGTTCAAGCGAGCGCACACCACCACCGAGCTGAACAGGAATGTCGAGGGCGGCGGTGATGGCCCGCACCGCAGCATCGTTAACCGGCTCACCCCGTTTGGCGCCATCCAGATCCACCAGATGCAGACGGGTCGCCCCCTGGCTCTGCCAGCTGAGCGCCTGAGCGACAGGATCCTCACTGAATCGCGTCACCTGGTCGTAATCCCCCTGATGGAGCCGGACGCAGGCTCCATCGAGCAAATCAATGGCGGGGATGATCTCCATCGGGGTCGGACCAGAGCCCCTCCATCCTGCAGCGCCACGCTTCAATGGCTGCGCTTTTCGGGCCCAAGTGCATGCAGATCCTGGTGATGGGGGGAACCCGGTTCGTGGGCAGGCCCCTGGTGGCCCGCCTGCAGGCCCAGGGCCATGCGCTCACCCTGTTCACCCGCGGCAAGAACCCTGTCCCCAACGGCGTGGAACACCTCTGCGGCGATCGCAGCAGCGATGAAGGCCTGAGCGCGCTGCAGGGCCGCAGCTTCGATGTGATCGTCGACAGTTCCGGACGCAAGCAGGAGGACAGCAGCCGGGTGTTGGCCATCACCGGGGCCCCCAGCCATCGTTTCGTCTATGTGAGTTCGGCCGGGGTCTATGCCGACTCGGAGCAGTGGCCCCTGGATGAATCCAGCCCCACCGATCCGCAGAGCCGTCATGCCGGCAAAGCCGACACCGAAGCCTGGCTGCGCAAGGAGGGCATTCCGTTCACCAGCTTCCGGCCGACGTACATCTATGGCCCGGGCAACTACAACCCGGTGGAGCGCTGGTTCTTCGATCGCATCGTTCACAACCGACCGATTCCGCTCCCCGGCGACGGCAGCACGATCACCCAGCTGGGCCATGTGGAGGACCTGGCGGAGGCGATGGCCCGTTGCATCGAAGTGGATGCTGCCGCCAACCGCATCTACAACTGCTCCGGCAAACAGGGCATCAGCTTCCGGGGCCTGATCTGCGCCGCAGCGGTGGCTTGCGGTCGCGATTCCGACGACCTCGACCTGCGCAGCTTCAACCCCAGCGACCTTGACCCCAAGGCCCGCAAGGCCTTCCCGCTGCGGCTCAATCACTTCCTCACCGACATCACCCGGGTGGAACGCGAACTGGCCTGGAAGCCCAGCTTCGACCTGGCCAAGGGCCTGGCCGACAGCTACAGCAACGACTACGCCATGAACCCAACCGCAGCGCCAGATTTCAGTTCTGACGTGGCGCTGATCGGGGAGTGATGTAACCCAGGGCTGAACTCAGAGCCAGGGCAAAGGAGGGCCAGAACAGCCACCAACCCAGGCTCGTCAGCCCCGGGGAACCGATCCAACCGGCGGGCCAGAGCATCAGCAGCAGGCTGAGGAACTGAAGAATCGTCTTTGCTTTGCCCGACACCGAAGCCGGCGCCCCATCACTGGCCTGGGACCGCCACCCCGAAATCAACAATTCACGGGCGAGCAACAACCAGACGGCCCAGAGCGGCAGCACAGCGGACGAGGCCAGCCAGAGCAATGGCGCCGCGATCAGCACCTTGTCGGTGAGAGGGTCCAACCGGGCGCCCCAGCTGCTGCCGCCACCGGCGCGGCGGGCCAGCCAGCCATCGGCCGCATCACTGAGCCCGGCCAGCAGCAGCAACCACCAGGCCCAGCCCTGCCAGCCGAACTGCAACGCAAGGATCAGCGGGAACCCTGCAACGGCTCTCGCCACGGTGAGTGCGTTGGCGATCGAACGCAAAGGCAGAAACAACGCTCAGAATGCGAAGAGCTGAACCTTGATCATGGTCCTGCAGCTCACGGTGGCTGATGTGATGACCCAACCCGTTCTGACGGTCACACCCGACACCCCGTTGCAGCAGGCCGTGCAGATGATCAGCGACCACCACGTGAGTGGCTTGCCGGTGGTGGATGCGGAGGGGCGCCTGATCGGCGAACTGACGGAACAGGATCTGATGGTGCGGGAGAGCGGCGTTGATGCCGGCCCCTACGTGATGCTGCTGGACAGCGTGATCTACTTGCGCAATCCCTTGAACTGGGACAAGCAGGTGCACCAGGTGCTCGGCACCAGCGTGAGCGATCTGATGCGCAAGGACTCCCACAGCTGTGGGAGCGACTTACCGCTGCCCAAGGCAGCATCCCAGCTGCATGAGCGGGGAACGCAGCGCCTGTTCGTTCTCGATGGGAACCAATGTCCCGTCGGCGTGATCACGCGGGGCGACGTGGTGCGCGCCCTCGCCGCCCATCAACACGGCTGATTCAGCCGGCCGGTCGAATCCCGATCGCGATGGGTTGAATCGAACGGAAACTAACGAAATCACCCACCTTGAGCTGAGCTAGCGGATCGCCGTTGAGCCCAGGCCGAACGTCGAGGTTGTGGATCCCGCCGAAGGGACCGCGCAGGCTGAGTTCCTGGTCTTGCTCGGAGACCTTCACCACCTCCGCTGTTCCGGTGCCCATCGCCACCCGGGCTCCTTTGCGCACCTCACCGAAATCCTCCGAGAGGATCACGTCTTCACGAGTGAAGCTAAGGCTGCTCGCGGGGCTTTTGCGCAGATCCACCACGAGGCCATCAAGGATGTCGACGATCACCTCGTCACCGTTGTTCACCCCGGCTGTTTTGAGCCCACCACCCATGGTGATCAACAGGGTGTGGCCGTAGGGGCTCTGCAGCTCCATCACCTGTTGATCGGGTTTGAAGTGGAGCAGCGTTCCCTGCACCTGCGAGAGCTCGAACGCCTCCAGCAGCTTGGCCTTCAGGCTGGTACGTCGATCAGCACGGCCACTGAGCAACGGTTGAGACGTCGAAGCGCCTGGTGTGGCAGCAGTGGTGGCAACGCGGTCGATGCCCACCGCCACGGGCTGAATCAAGCGGAAATCCACCAGATCTCCGGCCTTCAGCGCAGGGAAGATGTCATCGCCACCGGGCATCACGACATCCAGGTTGTGGATGCCACCGAGCGGTCCCATCAGGCTGAGGCTGCGGTCAGTCGCCGACACCTTCACCACCCGCGCTGTTCCAGACGCCAGGGCCACGCGCATGCCCTTCTTCAACGGACCCATGTCCATCGGCATGATGATGTCTTCGCGATCGAAGCTCAGCGTTGTTGCTGTGCTGCGCTCCAGATCCACCACCAGGCCATCCAACAGTGAAACGTCGACGCGATCTCCCTTGCGGAGCCGCAGCGGAGCCATGTCGATGCCGACGGTGACGATTTCCAGGTGACCTTCCGGATCGATCACCTCGATCACCTTCTGCTTCGGCAGCACGGAATTGACTTCACCGCGCAGGTGGGTGACTTCAAAACCAGCGAGCTGTTCGGGCGTGAACCCAGCCCTGGAGGGCATATCAAACGCCAGGGCCGACACAACGGCAGCCGCCCCAGCGGCCAAGACACGGCTGATTACAGAGCAGCGGGTCATGGTTCAGGCACGGGCAACGCAGTGGAATGACGCTAGCCCCTTTCGAATAGGTCAAAATGCTTGCGGTCGCCTGTTGCGCAAGCCGATGCAGCTTCGTTCAATTCTTCTGACGGCAGCGTTGGGCCTTGGCGCCATGGCCGCGGTTCCGGCGCAGGCCGAAACCTCCATCCAGATCAGTCTCAAGAATCGGTATCTCACCCTGCTTGATGACGGCAAGGTGATCGGCAAGTACCCCGTGGCAATCGGCGCTCCGGAATCACCGACGCCAGCGGGCAGTTATGCAGTGACCAAGATGGACCCGCAGCCGGTGTATCACAAAAAAGGCAAGGTCATTGCTCCCGGTCCGAAGAACCCCGTGGGCGTGCGCTACGTGGCTTACGTGCAGATCGGCACCGGTGAATACGCCATCCATGGCACGGCCTGGCCCAACTGGGTGAAGTTGCGGGCCGCCGTGAGTCTGGGCTGCATCCGGATGCTGAACAGCGACGTGATTCAGGTGTACAACCGAATCAAGGTCGGCACACCCGTCGTCGTCACCAACTGAACCTTTGTCATCCTTTTTTGGTCCGATGCTGCGATTCCTACTGATTGCCTGTGCGGTGACGATGGTTCCCTTCCACAGCCATGCCAACCCCACGGCGGAGATCAAGGAAAACGATTTCCTCGATCTTGTGGATGGCGACGGAAATGTGCTGATCCAAGCGCGAGGTGTTGATGCGGTAAATGCCGAGGCACGAGACCAAGGCCTGGCGGTCCCTGCCCTGGGCTACTGGTCGCCGGAGGGACACTGCTTTGTGAAACCCGCTCCAGGCGATTGCAACGGTGTATTCACACGCTGAACGACAATTAAATAAACAAAGCTCGCAAATCAGAACCGAACAGGAAAAAGCCAAGTGAATCAGATTGGATAGACATAAAACACTAAAAAGCAATAAAGAGAACAAGGGAGGAAATCGACCAAAAAGGTGACCGAAAAACGAACAGGAAAACAACTCAATCTGAGCAAAGGCAATGCCAAGCAACAAAGCAACAAAGAAATAAAAAAATAGGCAAATAGCAGGCCAGCTAAACGTGGCTCAAAGACATGTCATAACGGCGAAGAATTAAAGTACAAGAAATCAGAAAACAAGAAGCCGAAACAGAAAGAGGAACAATCAAACTGGCGTTAAAGGTGGAATAGAATAGCGTCCACGATTCAGGTGAGGCATATCAGACTCAAACAGCAAAGGAAGATCTAAGAAGTGCAGAATCCTTCGAGTAGTCAGTTCTTTAGAAAGATCCAAAACGAGCAAGTCATTGGGTCGATGCATGAAGTAATTAAGGACAGAAGCATTCCTATGACGGTAGCGTTCAACAAAGGTATTCGCACATGCGAAGTCATCCCAAAAGGGCTTGGAAAACGGAGGATAATGATCATCGACAGGTTTATTCAAGAATTGATATTCCAAGAGATCGACACCAAAACCTGGATACCCAAAGTCCCATCGAGAGATATCATCCCGGGAAGGAAGAAGATCCTGAGAAGCCAATCGGCACTTGTGAAAAGAGCGGAAAGAACGAAACCAAGAATCCTCATCCCTAATCGTCAAGATAAACTTGCTTGACGGGAAGAGAACATCTAGAACAATGAAGATGGAACCCAAACCAAAAGGTGAGTCGCCCATATAATCAAACTTTTCAACCACAGACCGAAGCAGTTGGTAATCACCTTTCAGGGCATCACGAGTAGCACTAAAAGTATCTACAGAATTGGAGACGGTAGAGAAACCTAGACTTGAAAAGACAGATTCCAAACTTGTCGTACCTGTCTTATAGGACCCGACACAAAAACACTTGTTCCAATCACGGAGCATATAAACTAACTGAAGACTGTATCTGTAGATATATCAAGAACCAAGATAAAACGAAAAGGATTTAACATTAAATTAATAGCAGGTGTGGTAAGAGACAACAAACAACAGAAGAGCAAAAGTAAAAAAAAGTGGCTGTCGCCCAACAATATGGTGAAGGCCGAAAAAGGAGAGTAGAATGTAAAAAGGCAAAAAGTCAGTAAGTGATCAAAAATACAGAAACATCTACATCAAAATACGAACAAAAAAACCTAAAAAAAAGCTTCGAGAAAGATGGGTTTCTGTGCATAAGGGGGGCAATGAGTAGGGTTAACGAAGAGGAATTATTGGAAGAGATACTGGAAAGCATGAATGGGAATAGAGTAGACACCTGGGAAAAGAGATTAAGAATGCAAACACTCATGCGTGAAACCCCCGAAGCCCTAAAAACAATAGAAGAGATAAAAAAGTACGCACAAATAATAGTTGGTAGTGATTACAAAAAGCAAGAAAATCAAAAACTTAGGGAATTTGCATCCTTAACAAGTTTTCCAGGGTGCAAAGCACAATGCTGGCATAGAGACAGCACTGAATCAAATGCTGTATTAATCACAGGATTCATGAACCTCTACCAAACAAGTAAAAAGAATGGAGCCCTGCAAGTTATAAAGGGATCACACAGGAACATAAAGTGGCTAGAAGAAATAAAAGAAGAGAACATAACCACAATAGATATACCAGCAAAGTCATTGACTTTCATAGATAGCAGGATAATCCATAGAGGTGGCAGCAACACATCACATTGTGAGATTAGACCAGTTGTATATGCATCATTCGGACAGGGAGACTTAAAGGAGCCAGGATATTTTTTATTAGAAGAGATGAAAGAAAAGCATACTATTCAACCGCAACAGTGCTGAGTAAAACGCGAGAAGTCAAGGAGTAGAAACTAGAAGTCGTTTATTGAAATCCAAGATTAAGATATATCGATTTGAAGAAGAGTTATTCCAAGCAGAATGAAGATAGTTGTCGTCAAAATAGACTGATGAAACCAAGGAAGTCCATTCATGTTGATAGACCTGAGAATCGTCAGAATAGGAAAGTCCACATGAACTTGGTGACAATACACAAGAATGAAGCTTAAGATTACCAGGATTATTGTGCTTGTGGGGAGAAAGTACCGTGTTAGGAGGTAACAATGATACGCCGATATAGTTAACTAGTTGAGTATTGATAAATTCCTGAAGAATAGAAATAGCATATGGAAAACGTTCAACGGCAGTGTGATTGAGGTTATCAACAAAAAGTCCCTTACCAAGAGATGCGAGGGGGTGGGAAAAGGTATGCATTTCTTGCAAGCACCACTGATAATTCATATAGAGCGGAACTACAGACCAATTCGGGTCATGGGCGAAATCAGAATCCCACCGATAGGATTTAAAAGCAGAGGGATCCTCGAGCAGATCCTGCCGTAGACATTGGGCAGCACGCTCGCAACATGCGGATAGATAATTTGGCGAAAACAAAAGAGAATGGCATATGTCGAAAGCATACAAATACCAACAAGAAAGAATTATGAAGTTAATGTACAGAAATGAAAAGACTTCAAGTCATAGGGAACATATTCACTGAAGCAGAGATGGGCGAGATCGCCAAAGAAGCGAAGGAGAACTGGAACAGAAAAAGAGACCCATTATGGATGGAATTAAGGGAACTAGAAAAAGTGAATACAACGATGGGCAAGGTAGCGAAAAAGATATATGAAGTAATAGATGCGAATTGGGAGTTCAAAGTGAATATCAAATCTGGCCTTGAAATATGGATAAACATAAATAAAAGACATGGCCTACATTATGACTGTGATGAGGCACTTAGGCAGCTGACTGGATTGATGAAGTACCCAATCTTATCAAGTGTGTACTACTTGAAAGTCCCTACATCCGGGGGGGAATTAGTACTTTTTACGAATGCGTGCAATAAATCAGTTAATGACATTTATGATAGGAAAGAGAAAAGCACGGAACTTGGAAAGCCCAAAAGGGTGAAGGCTGAAATAAACAATTTGGTGATATTCGAATCTAAAGTGCCGCATTATGTAGACAGTTGGGCTTCCGATCAAATACGAATTAGTATCGCAGCGAACCTATGGATAGACAGGCCAACAAATCCAGCAAAACCGTTTAGCACAATGATAAAGATGCTGAAAGCAGCAAATCGAGAAACGAAGACAAATGAAGGTGATGATGAAATTATTTGGAAGGATAGTAATGTAACTAAAGACGATGACTAGGGTGAGAAGAGCTACTCAATTTTCATGGCTGCGATTGATGATTTCTTCAAGGCTCTAGCAGACAATGAAGACCTTAGAAACAAAGTCAATAGTGCAACGAGTGCAGCTGATGCTGTCAAAGTCGCAGCAGATGCAGGGTTTAGTATTACAGAGGCAGAATTAATTCAGGCTTACAGAAGTCGGATGTCTGAAATGTCTGAAGAGCAGCTAAGTTCAGTTGCTGGAGGCAAAAACGATTCGAATAAGAGTTCGTCCTGCTGTAAAAACTAACGGATACCACAAAGAAAGCCCTCCAATAATGGGGGGCATTTTTTTATCAATTTTTAAATAGTAAAATGGACTCAAGAAGATGGGTATGAGTTGAAGAACTAGAAGACAAGAATGGAAAGATGGAGAAGCCGTCGAGTAAAGTAGGCTTCATAAGATTGAATTTTGAATGGGAAAAACGAGATGTGTAGGATCTGATGATGTGCATCTTTAGCTGCTCAAACCAAGAGAAAAAAGAAGGGGGCAAACCTTGTTTATGTTTAAGGGAAATATAAAGAAGTGAGGCATAGATACCTGAAAGGCCACAACAGAAATATAAATCAGATTCTTGATCAAAATCAAGAGAGTCGATAAGAGGGGATAGTTTGGCTGAAACATCAAAACTGTAATCTGGAAAAATTTGGGAAAGATAGGATAAAACAATTAGATGACCAGAAAGTCCTGAACACCAACTGAAATTGTTACGAAAACAATGATCAAAATCCAAGTTAGATAAATTGTAAGCAGCGATAAGGCGATGGATAGAACTTGATAAAACAGTAGATGGTCTGAAACTATAAAAATGCAACAGGCAAATTAAAATACCGTGAACACCATGGGCAATGCCAAGGGGAAGAGTTTTAGAGCTCGATCGCTGAATAAGAAAAGAACCATCCTGAGTTTGGAAAGTCAGCAAAAGGTCTAGTAACATAGAAAGATGGCTTTCATTGGCTTCTACGTTGCAAGAAAGGGAAGCGGTGAGTAAGCCAGACAAACCTGAGAATAAATCAGATTTCAAAGTGTCAGAAGCTAAAAGGTCTGAAGAAGAATTGTTGAGAGAATCAAAGAGTGAAGGAATGACAGGTTGGATATAATTGTCATCTAACTTAGACACAAGAGTTAAGCCATAATGATAACCTGCAAAGTCATTTAAACCACAATTAGAAGAATTAAGGGAAGGAAAGGGATGGTAAGAGCTTACAGAAATATCATGAATACGACGAACATTGGTGAGATCTAAACGAGGGGAAGAACTAACATCTAGATATAAGGAAACAAGTGCGGCATAGTAAATCCCTAGAGTACCTGAAAGAAAATTAGGACGTAAATTCTCAATTTGAACATCCTTGCGGGTCAATCCTGAATGGATGCTCAAGAGAAAGGGTGACTCAACATCAGAAAACTCTAAATAGGAAGATTCGAGAGTAGTCCTCCAGATGGACAAGAAATCATCAAGCAGGAAACTGTGAGACGAATCAAATGGAGAATGACGAAATTGAGAAACCTGATTGCCAAAAGATGAGTAGAGGGAAGATTCAATAAGAAGTGGTTGTAAATCAATGATCGAAGTAGTGCGCATCATTAGAGAAGTATATGAAATCCCGCTATGAAATATGCTGCAAAAATCCTTAAACAAACCAAAACAACATGAAAGCTCATGGGCATGAATATCGGTATAAAAATAAGGAATATCGAGATTAAAAAGTTGTAATTTTTCAGAAGGTAAGATCCAATGAACAAACTCACTAGAAGGGTGATCAAGAATAAGTCGGTCGAGCTTATCGATAGAATGCAAAAAATTAGAAAGTGATGAAAGTGAATGAGGGGAAACGATATCTAGAAGAAATCGTGCATATGCTGCTGTATCACGAAATATAAAACGTGAGCCAAGTGATGGATTAGCGATAATTAAATCATTAATAGACCCATAGTGGGTAGGCAGGAGAGTAGAGGCGTGGCTAAAGCCTTCGATAACTAATTCGGAACGAATATGAGGGGAAATAAAAGAATCAGAAAGATCGACAGATGGCTCAGATCGAAAATCATGGGCAAGACTAGAATAATAAATCATATAATCACTATTTACATTGACCCAAAGAGGTGTATTGAGAACAGAAGAGTGCTGTCTATTTCCAAAACAACTTACATCTACATCTATACGGTCGTCGACTGATAAATCCCAACGAGGTAACAAGGTGGTACGTGTAGAAGATAAGGCAAGGAAAGCACGAGGAGAAAATGAGGAAGAAGACAGAGGGGTCTTGAGATGTGAAAAGAAACCAGTGAAAGCAGTTTCAAAATCAATCAAAACATGTTGAGAACCATCAAATATGAAATTTTCGAACGTGCAATCGGTAAACCCAAATAGCCATAAGATGAATAGCCAAATACCATCACGTCTTAAACTGGCGTGGTTATCAGAAAAAGGCTGATCAGGGGAGGGAATATATTCAGTAAAGCCATAGGATCCAAAGTTGTAAACCTTAGGAAGAGTTAATTGAGAGTCAATGTGTTTAGATAGTAATTGGTTGCAAAGAGAAGAGAAAAACTCGTCATTATCAAGAGGTCGTGGCTTATAACAAATACGCAGTTGGTGTACAAAGTCAAAGGATAAGGTAAGAACATAACTTCTTCTATGAAAATTATGATTATCACCACTCACTTTATCTGAATAAGAGATGGATGTAATATTGGAAAAAGAAAAACCAAAGAGATCATTGCAATGAAGCTGTAGGCGATGCAATAACTCGAAATGACGATGATGCCATGTATAAATCGTATGACCTAACAAATAGATAGAAACAGGATAGGTAGAAATTAAATCACCAAAACAAGTAGAAAGAGTCTTCTCGAGAAAAAGTTGAAAATTAGATCTTGGTAACGATGAAAGGTCGCGAGAATTTTCATAAAAACGTTGTATACGCAAACCAAATGGAAGAGAGTCACTAAATAAATCAAACAAAGAGGGGGATAAACATTCCGACAGCTCCGAGACAAGTTCGCTGGTAGCCAATTCAAGGTATTGATTGAACCAGGCAAAACCATGATATGGCCTAAACAAAGGTGAGGTTAATTGTGTACATATGGGATGCAGTAAATCGTAGAATGCGACCGTAGATTCTGAAAGAGATGGGATCGTCGACAGCGCACAAGTAGACTTAAAGAAAACAAGAGAGTATTTAATGAATGGGTAAGCACTGGTACCTTCCTGATCATATGAATCAAGGAAATCATTATTAACCGATAAGATATGGGAGGAAGAATCGCAGAATGCTTCGTAGGAACATCTCAGGTAGTGATTAAAGCGTGGATCGGCACAGAATTGGGAGGAATAGTTGAGTACTTGTTGTTTAGTAGCATGCCATAATGTAATATTCATGAATGGCAGTACCTCAAACTAAGCCGATGGATTTTAGTTGTATTCGTGACAAAGGGTTGAAGACGGTTTGAGAGCTTTGCCATCCCTAAATTATCATCACGGTAACTAAAAATACATCGGTGGAACTGCTTGGTGAGATCGAAATCGTTCAACCGGGTAAACAGCTCATAAAGTAAACTGTAGGCAAACAAAGCAGATTTTTCATGGGGGAAGCACCACAGGTTTTCGAATAGCAATACATCATCTACTAAGCACGAATTGAGCCATGCAAATGGGGTATTTGAGAGCATTAAAACTAAATTGAGAGGGCTCTCGACTGGGGAATAAAAACCCAAATTAAGTGGATGCGCCCATTCCGGAATTAATGGAGAGGATAGCTCTGCAGCATCGCTGACAAGGCAAGCAGCGAGCTTGGTGGATGAAAACGAATATTGGCGTGCAAGCTTTTGATGGTTTCTACGAAAAAGTGTCCACAAAAACTGCCAGTGTTCAATTGAGTTATAGAAGTCAAGGCGAACTTCAGTGATTGAGCGGCTATTTAGGATCGTATAGGGTAAAGGGTCAAAATCAATAGAGTCGAACAAACTAACTGAAACTGACAAATTAAATAGGATGTAATGGATATCGATTGACAAAGTTGAGGCGATAAACTCAAAGATGACATCAAGAACTGAATTGGAAATAGAAGCAAAGGCTACTGAAAGGAAGGGGATATTGACGATATGAAGGTCTTTATCTAGATGAGGAGGGGAATAATTAAAGGAGAAAGCACCATAGGGTATTACGCCAATGGAAGCAAAATAATAGTTTTGATTGGTCGCGTTGCTGGAGGCATGGATTAGGGATGATGGGAATAAATAAGCGAAACAATCAAGTTGAGGATCGACAAGATTAATGTGCTGATCAGAAGACATAAAGCTGCGACCGTAAAGAAACGCAACAGCGACAATAAGCCACAATATAGGCGCTAAATTAGTGAGGAGGCTTAATTAATATGGTAATAAAAAGATTGTTCTGTGCACTTGTAATATTTCTTGCAGCACAATCCTTACAGGTAAAAGGCGAAACGAAGGAGGATCTAGAGGGGTTTAAAATATTAGGGGTCAAATCTGAGGTGATTAACATTGAACCACTCAAAGGAAAACATTCTGAGAATGGAAGTATATTTTTAAACTTAGATGAGTGCATAGAAAATGCAATGCTATACAATCCAATTATCCGTCAATCGGTCCTAGAAATAGATGCTCAAAAACAGCAATTTTATGCTGCTAAGACACTCTGGATGCCGACAATTGAGTTCGAAGGAGATCCGTTTCTGTCACAAGCTTATGAAAAGATATCGCAGAGGTTGATAGTACCTCAACCAAAATCAACTGTAGTTGAAGAGTCTGGAGAGGTGAGCAACTCTTCGCTAAATGAATACAATTTGTTCTCGTTAGAGCAGGATATAAGCTTAGAACTATATATTGAATGGAATATATTAGACACAACAAGAACGCCATTGATCAAAAGCGAATGGGAATTAATTAAACAGAAGGAGAATTTATTGAAACTTTCAGCAAGGAAGTTGATCGCAGAAATAACCATAGCCTATATCAATGCGCAGGCGGAGCAAGAGACGATTAAAGAATTAAAGCCACTCATTGCTGCCGTAAGACAGTCTGAACAGGGGTTGAAAGAACAGGTTGACATCGGTTATAGCGATATATCGAAATTACTACAATCACAAACTCAGCTCCTAAATATAATCAATTCTCAGATGAAAGCTGTAGGTGAATTAGAAAAATATGCCTCACAGCTAGCATCCTTAATAGGTATTGGTAACTCAAGACTGGTCTACCCAGCAGAAAGCCTTAAAGAGCCAGAACCATATAGTTTAAGTCTCATTGAATCGATTGAATTATCGAAAAAGAATAATGAATTAGCTAAAGCGTATATAGATGAGGCTGAGTCATTGGAATGGGCGGCTGTCTCTGATAAAAACAAGTATATACCCAAACTATATTTGTATCTAAATTGGTATTATGGAAGTTCATGGGGAATCAATGATGCCCCAATAAAAAATCCGAGCATTGCACAAAATAGCTATGATAGTAATGAGCAGGGCTACTATGCCGGTATAGGATTCAATTGGAAGTTTGATGGAGGTGCATCATTTTTCAACAGCAAAAGCAAAAGATTACTAGGAGAGTCTTTAAAGGAAAGTGCACATTCCGCTGAGATATCATTTGTTGGATTAACAAAATCTAACTACTACCAATATCAAACTGGGTTGAATACAATAAATATAGCAAAGCAAGCAGTGACTACATCGTCAAATAATCTAGCTGCGCTCAAATTAAGATCACAGTATGGTCTTGAAGACATAACAACCTTGGTTCAGGCATTTGATCTGCATTACGAATCACTAGCTCAATGGATTGATTCAGTACGTTTAACCAACATTGCACTGGCAAATCTATACCGATTCACATCTCAGTTGCCGGAGGGCGTAAGACTGGATACACTAATAAAGGAGAATTAAACGAATGCCTAAATCAGAAGGTACTCAATTAGATATCTTAAGTGTTCCATGGAGAATTGCAGGAGTATCGTCTGTTGTATTTGCAATTTCACTTGCAATATGGGCCACCGTTACGAGAGTTCCCATTCGTGTAAGTGGTCAAGGCGTTTATTATTCGATTGGGAACACGTCCAGTTTTATAACTAGTGATTATGGAAGAGTATATTTGTTCGTTGACAAACAAACACAAGAACAAAAGTCGATTAGGCAGTTTAATAAGTTGCTGGAGAGCATTGAAAGGGCATTGAAGCCAAAGGCAGATGTAGAGTACGTAATGAAAACAGCAGAATATATGCTTGATTTATTATCTATTATAGAAACCAAAAATGACGCTATCACAACAAAAGAAAAACCATTATCTAAGAGATTTCCGGTTAGAATTCGGCCTTATCAATTGGTATCATACGCGGAGTCAAGTAGTAAAAAAGCAGCGTTAATATCTTCTATAGGGGACAGGGAGGCTTTAAATCTTCAATACGCAGAACAGAGCACTAAAAATAGTCTTCTAAAAAATGATTTGACGCAACAACTAAATCAGAGGATAGAATTGCAAAGGGATCTCGATAAATTGTCAGGCGAGAAAATCATCTCTAAGTTAGTAAGCTTGGAGAACAGAGAAGCCATTGATGAGATTAAAAGCAAGTTGGTATCATTAGATGCAGATCTGCAGACAATAAAAACAAACTTGGACAAGGCCAATAACCAAATCAAAACAAGATTTTATGATTTTGTAAGCAATTCCTTATTATACTCAAATGAAACAATCTTTGTGCAGCAGGTGTCTATACCCAGTTTGGACTATTTGTCGCCAGGAAACCTGATTCTAAGTTACAGTAAAAATATGAACGAAAGACCGCAAGAAATACCTGTATTCTTTAATGCAAAAGATGTATCTACATTGAAAACAAATGATAAAGGGCTTGTAAGCCTTCCAGGTTATCCTCGATCAATCTATGGAGGTATCGAAGCAAGAGTGGTGCATAAAGATAATTTGTCTGTTGTCTCAAAACAAGCGGAAACATATCTAGGTCTAAGCGGATTTAGTGAATTTTTAGAATATAATTTTGTTTCTCCGACAATGGTTAAAGTCGAATTACTCGAAGATAAAGATGGCAACTATACATGGACAAATGCATCTCCAGATGAGAAAACACCGACCATAGAAATCGGGGATAAAGTAGATATGGAAGTAATTACAGGAACCATCACTCCGATAGAGATGATTGTGCCAGCCCTGCGAAATATCCTTGGCTTGACACCCGCTCCTCCGAAGGAAGCAGAGCCAAAATCTGACCAGGCACAATAGATGAATTCAACTTTAACTAGAAACAGAGTTAAAACAAAATGTACTATCCAATTTGAAGGTATTGAGTGCGGTGCAGCATCATTGTGCACAGTTCTCAAATACTTTGGGAAGTATGTCTCGATGGAGATGCTTAGGATTCAGACATCTGTCACAAGGGATGGGGCTACAGCAGAATTAATTAAAAAGGGAGCTAAAAAAAATGGGTTAAAAGCAAAGATCTACAAAGGAAATTTATTTGTTGCGAAAGAAATAGCCAACTATCCTTGTATTATTTTTTGGAAGCAATCTCACTTCATGGTGCTTGAGGGTTTCGATGAAGGCTTTGCATACCTTAGTGATCCAGCCCATGGTAGGTATCGGGTAAAAGAAAATTTCTTTCAATCCTGCTTTAGCAAAGTAATAATAGAATTAACACCAGACAAAGAGTTTGTTGCTGACGGGAAAGAACAAAATAATTTATTACTAGTTGGCGACTTTTTACATGATCTAAAAATAGAGACAGGAATTTTTTCGTTCTTAAAAATCACGACACTACTACCCATGCTATTTGTAGCAGGGGGGATCTCATATTTTGTTGATAATGTTCTTCTCAATGGAGCGCTCGATCTTGCAATTGGAACATCATGGATGATTATTCTGGCTGCAATAACATTAGTTTTAATCCAAATACTAAATACATTAGTACTAAGAAGAGTTGAATTCAAAATGGTAATGAAGAGCGCATATAAACTGACCCAAAAATTATTAACCGTTCCGTTATTGTTTTATGACACAAGATTTGCAGGTGAATTGAGTCAGAGAGCAATGTTTTGCTTTGACATTAGTAATATGATATGCCGAAATATATTGGACTTTTTTGGCTCGATTATCAATTCGTTAGTGGTCATTCTAGTTATTGCTTTGGCCAGCCCAATTCTCGCCATAATATTTCTGACGGTAATTATAGTTAATTACTTTGTACTCAGATATATGTTGAAGAGCCGTTTAGATGCCAACGTGACATATTCAATAGTGCAAGCTCAAGCCACGGCAATTACACTTCAAGGAATATCAAATATACAGGTCTTGAAAGCATGCGGCGCTGAATTTGATTTTCTCGAACGTTGGCTGAACTCCTACACAGAATCCGTCAAGGAAACACAAAATCTTTCGCAGCTAATAGCACAGTCAACAATAATATCAAGATTTTCAGTTTTTGTTATCAATATTTGTATTTTCACGGTTGGAGCTCTGCTTGTCATCCAGTACAAAAATATGACTGTCGGAAGCCTTCTCGCTATTCAGTTCTTAGTGTCAATTGTAACTACACCATTGGCAGACCTGTCAATGTTTAATAGCAAACTTCAGGTTCTTGATGGAGCATTAGGACGTTACAATGATCTAATTACAAATAGAAATGATCCGAATAGTTGCATCAATCAAAAAGCAGATGAGGATGTTGACGATATAAATAAAAAATCAAATAAACAAGATTTATACAACTATAGAGCAGGAATCGTAGTCAATCAATTGGGATTCAGGTATGCAGAATCTCTTCCAAATATACTAAGCGGAATTGACTTTTGCTTAGAGCCATCTCAAAAAATAGCTTTTGTTGGACCCAGTGGATCAGGTAAAAGTACTCTGATGAAAATACTATCTGGTCTGCTAGAAAATACTGATGGAGAGCTACTTATTGATGGGCAAAAATGGAGCGCAAGATCAACAGTAGAACTACGAAATAATATCTCTTACGTAACTCAGCACTCGAATCTATTTAATGCAAGCTTGAGGGATAATATTACTCTTTTTAATTCTGAAAACATCCAAGACGAAGAAATTTATGAGGCAGCATCTATAACGGGTTTGAATGAACTAATAAAAATAATACCTGGTGGGTTGGACTATGTAATTAAAGATGGTGCATCTAACATTAGTGGTGGTCAGAAACAGCTCGTGGAGTTAACCAGGGCACTGATCAGAAAGCCCAAATGGTTGCTTCTGGATGAGGCTACAGCGTCGCTAGATGCAGCCAGTGAAGAGAGATTGTTAAAGCAACTATGGCTTATGGATATCGGAATCGTTTCAGCTGCTCATCGATTGAGATCTGCAGTGATGAGTGATCGAGTGTACGTTTTGAAATCAGGTATGGTGATCGAAAGCGGAAAACCACATGAATTGAGAGAACGTTCTAGAAGTGAATTTGCTCAGCTGTTAAAAATGGAGGATATTGAATCATGAAGTATCAAAAAGACGCTTCGAGCTTATCTAATAAAATAGTACCTCTAGCCAACAAATTTGATATTGAAGAAGCTGGAGAAAGGTATTTATCAATGGCAGTCAGAGCTGTTTCAACCATTTTAAAGTCGAAAGGAATTGACCATATCGATTACAGAAAGTTCAAAGCGAAGACTAATGAACCCCTTAAAAACTTCCTTGATAACAACAATCTTACCTATAGAGAGGTAAGTTTAGAAGGATATAACTTTAGAACAACCATACCATCAACTATTGGCTGCGCCAACGGTGATTATATTTGCATCTTCGAGCGCGAAGAAAAGATGGTATTTTATTCTGCAAAAAATAATTGCTACATATCAAATACAGAAGCGGCAAGGCATGAGATAAGTAGTGCTTTTGAATTGTACGGAAGCTTGAAAGATAGCAATATAGACATAGTCGAGGTTTTTGCATTCACATTTAATGGTCAGGTAAGGAGGATTATATTATTGATGCTTGTCGCCCTATTTACGACATGCTTGTATTTGCTACTGCCCTTATTTACAGGTCCACTAACTGATATCATCATTCCTTATTCTGAGGTGGGTTTACTTGTTAATTGCTCACTGGGCTTTCTACTTGTTCTTGGAATATCTTCGTTCTCAATCTTTATTCAGAATTTATTGCTAATCAAGTTGGAGACCATTACAGACCTAAGTCTTCAGGTTGCATTATGGGATCGCTTAATTAAATTACCTTTAACATTAATTAGTCAGTTTAATACCGGAGACTTGAATTCGCGTGTTGACGCAATAACAAAAATAAGAGATATCTTAACTGCAGCCGTTCTTCAATCATTTTTAGCATCAATTTTTACCGTATTGTATTTAATTGTGATGTTAGTCAGTGCCCCAATAGCGACACTGTTGTGTCTACCAGTTGTTGGATTATTGATTGGAAGCCTTGCGTTAATCATATATCAAAAGTTTAAACTACAGCTTCAGGTCTATCAAAAAGAAGCTGATACGCTAAATTTCGCACTTCAATCAGTGCTGAACATAACTCCCTTTAAATCTGCCGGATATGAACTGAATTTAATCTACAAGTGGCTTGGAGAGATTAAAGATCTTGCTATTATTAATCTTAAATCCCAATCATGGGAGGATGCAGCAACATATGTTGTTTCTTTTGCGCGCTCATTATCATTGTCATTACTCTTCTTTTACATCTATTTTAGGCTAAATCTTTATCCCACTCAAGTTCTGGCTAGTAAATTAACCCAAATAACTGGGTCGTATATTACATTTCTAGTAGCATTTGAAGGGTTGCTAACAGGCATTAGTCAGATAACATTGCTATTTGGATCATCATTGTCAGAAGTATATGTTCAATGGCATCGCGCAAAGCCGCTATTGTCATCATCAATCGACGATGGTTATTCGCAATCAAGCATAGTACATAATCTCCATGAAGCTATAGTTTTCGATCAGATTAATTATAGATACAGGGAAGGTTTTTCGAATATATTTAATGGATTATCAGTAAGATTCGAGATGGGAAAATACACAGCCATTACAGGAAAGAGTGGGTGCGGTAAATCAACATTAATCAGGTTATTACTTGGATTAGAAGAACCAACTGCTGGCAGGATCTTAATCGATCATATCGATATAAAAAAAGTAAACATTAGAAGTTACCGACGCGAGATTGGTGTAGTTATGCAAGATCTCACACTATTCCCCGCCTCGATTTTTAAAAATATGTGTGGTGGCTTGGAATACAGTGAAGATCAAGTATGGCAAGCACTTGAGCAAGCCAAGATTGCGGAGGAAGTCCATGCTATGCCCATGAAACTCCATACAGTGCTTGCAAACGGAGGTTCATCGCTGTCTGGAGGTCAGCAACAACGACTCTGCATCGCCAGAGCCTTAATCAGTCGACCTAAGATACTGCTACTTGACGAGGCAACTAGTGCATTGGACCCAAGACAGCAAGAAGAATTACTTGGTGATCTAATTGACCAAAAAATAACTCTAATAAGTGTTGCCCATAGACTTTCGACAATTAAAAGTGCTGATATAGTTTATAAAATTGAGGATGGCAAAGCAGAAATCAATGGATGAAATTAATTTCAAAAAGCTTACAGATGATCTTTGCGAAAAAAAGAAAGGCCATTTGCTCCAACTCTTTTCAATCAATGTCTACCAGCGAGATATATTAATACCGCAAGATACACGATCAGCTATTAATAACATCTTCGAGGAGATGCAAGATGGATACGTTAAGAGCAGCACTAAATCAAGCTATACAGGAGATGTAGCGGGGATGGGATCAATGCATAATATTGAGATATTCGACGACCTAATTCAAGAAATTGAAGGCTCCGTACTTGAATATATACGTACTTTCTCTAAAATGCACGACACAATACAAGTCTATCATCAAAAATCATGGCCTGTATTTCTAAAAAGTGGGACAAGTGTTGATTCTCATCAACACTCCAATGCAGATTTATCGGCGGTATATTATTTTGATGTTCCAGAAGGAAGTGGAGGAGAACTCATTTTTTATTCGCCAATTGATTTGGGCCTTCCTTCAAATTCTTCAGGTGTCGACTTTTGGCAAAATCAAATCTGCATCAATGCTATTAAACCGTATACAGGTTTGCTCATCGTCTTCCCTTCATCTATAAAGCATGAAGTAAGAAAATATGTAGGAGACAAACAAAGAATTTCATTTTCCTTTGACTTTACAATGACAGCTTCTCCGAGTCTAGGCTCCGGCAAAATAGAAAATTTTCCTCCATCTATTGATCATTGGCGAGCATTTAGCACTTAATAATTATGCCAAGCTATTATGTCCTTGACCATCAACATGAACTTGCAAATATAGATTTTAAATCTATATATTCCAAGCTAAAATCATGTATAGGGGCCCAGCCCAACACCTATTTAAAAGTCCAGAATTTCCGGGATCTTGCATGCCTGCATAGAAAATATCCTTTTTTCAATTCTGAGGTAAGTATTTTCACGATTGAAGGAGGAAAAGATGAATCAAGTAAATGGCCTATACATATTGATGCAGGCAGACGTTCTGCACTGAACATACCACTACTAAATTGTGATATGCAATCAACAACCTATTTTTATAGTGATCCGCAACCTTTTCAAAACAAGATAGAAGCAATTCCCGAATATAAAATAGCAGTCATTCAGGGAAAGTTAGATATAATTGATCGATTTAGTTTAACCCACCCAACATTAATCAATACTGCTATTCCTCATGGCGTTCATAATAATGGAAAAGGAAAGAGGACGATCTTGAGCTGGGGCTCAATGCTGTCTTTAAAGGAATTAATCAATGAATTGGGGCCGATTACATGTATTCAATAGGTAGACTACTGTATCTTGTTGAGAAGATTATTTACAGATTCGATTGCACCAGAGATCCATCCATGCTGCGTTGAAAACGCTTCACCAATAAAATACACTCTTTCTTCCCCAGAGTTAACTAATGATAGAAAGTCTGAGTAATTTTTTCCAATTTTCAAGTAATGACTGGCTAGCCCAGATGGACTCTGTGACCAATTGTATGAATAGATCTTTTTTGGTTTAGACACTGTAAATCCATTAATCTGCGTCAGATAATCAGAGCATTCTGATGCCGTCAACGAATCGATCTTTATTTCATCAAAGCCATTATTTTTATACCCAATAAGCATTGACTTCGGATTATTGTTATTTATTCTTGGATAGATACCTTGTCTCAAAGGTAGATCGGTGCGGAATGCCTCGCAAACCTTTGAGGGAGCTAATTTAGTATGTTCCGAGCATGATTGATCGAACAATGCAAAAACTTTTGTAGAAGCATATTGTCCAACACAATCTGAAAGATTTGCTAATAGTGATCGACTAATTCCAGTAGATTCGAGACCATCAAATTTTAGACATTGCTGAATTGGCATGGCAAAAAATACCGTGTTAGCCTTATAGACCCCATCATTAGTGTTGAGGTAATAGAATTCTTCTTGTTTGGAAATTGCCAATGCTTTGCAATTTAATTTTAAAGCCCCTCCGGAATTAATAAAGCGAGTAGATAGTTGATCTGTGATCTCGCGCATTGAAGGCTTTGGTTGATAAAAAATAGAGTCTTGTGTGAGGCATCTATTGCTATACAATGTGCCATAAAAACTTATGTCATCACCAAACAAATAATCATATCCAATTGTCCTTCGATAATAGTCATACTGGTTTGCAGTCATTACATGTCTCAGAACAGATTTAAAAGAGAGTTGAAGGTATGAGCATTCAAAATCTTCTTCAAGACAGTTAAAGAGGGAATTGTGTGAGTGAACAACAATTTTGTTAGATGGATGATTGTGGGCAAAAGAAGATAAGGCTGATTGTAAGAGGTGATCAGGATGGGGATTTTGTTGACCTAAGATTCTTTTAGAACCATAAATATATAAATTAGAATTGTGATTGAAATTGCCGTAAAATTTTTCGAGCTTTATTCCTAATTCATCACAGAGGGCAATGACTTCCTGATGATTCTCAGATATTCTCATAGCTCCAAATTCCATGTATGTTCCTGTACCATCTTCAACAGAGTGAATACGACCACCCACAAGTGATGATTGCTCAATCAATAACACAGGTGGTGTCGACTGATTTAGCCTTCTCTGCAGCCTATAAGACGCTAAGCAACCTGATATTCCACCACCAATAATGATCGTACTGAACTCATTGGACATCATATTATTTATCTAAAAAGTTGAATGAAACAAGGGTTGTTGAATCAACCTTTTTCTTATCATTCAAACAGATCTGTATAAAAGTAGTGGTAGGTAAATTTGATGACTCGATCAGGCAAGTTTCAGCCTGTTCTTCTGTATTAACTTTAAAAAAGTGGTTGATTCCTAGACTCATTGAAAGTTGTTCCCAATCAATGGGGGGGGTATGATGATGCCTGGTTTTGTGGCGAAGATTCTCAGTCAAGTATTGTTGATTATCAAGGAGAATAATATTAATATTATTTTTTAGATTGGCAAGAAATACAAGGTCACTGAGTGCCATGAGTAAAGAGCCATCACCTATAAGGATCCAAACTGGTGTCGATGGATTTGCGATTGAAATCCCGCAAGCAGATGCGAGGGAGAGACCCATTGAAGCCGATGCATGATTAGAGAAGTAGCCATCAGTTGGACCTAGCCTGATATCTAAAGAGGACAAGCAAGTGACGCCAACATCAGCAACAATTACTTTTGGGCAAAATGAGGGAAGAGACAAGGTATAAATAATACGATTAAGAATTGCTTGATCTTGGGCATTTAAAAGTTGCCTATCGTGATTGCCAGCTTTGATTAACTTAGATGGAAATTTAGTTTCATTAATTTGATCAGCAGTAATAGAATAATCAGCATCTATTGATAGGAGTATAAGATTTGGATGCTTCGTGACTTCTATCAAGTATTGATCAGACTGATAAAAATCATAGGGATAGTTTTCAACTCCTATTTTTAAAATATGGGTCACATCACTAAGATGATGAATCAGATGCGATGAGCTTAAGTTACCATAATATGTACCCAAGTACATTTCATCATCTTCGGGAACAAAAGATTTACTACTTGGGAGCGATACATAAGGGATTCTCAATAGTTGCAGAATCCTTTCGACATTTGCTTGATGATTGTATTTACAAATTTGATTACCAATGATCGCCAATGCGCTTTTATTAGCAATAAAGTCATTAATTGTAGGTTGGATTGATGAGGCACCAGACTGTTTTAGCAGTAGTCTTTTCAGGTAGTGAGTGATGTCTATTTTTCGTCGCTTGGGCGGCGAAGTTGGAAGAGGGTAGAAGTTAGATGATAAACTTATTCGTAAAATATGCGGCACACTTTTCGTATGGATATGTTTTAAGTGTGTAATCATTTTCGAAGGCTCCTGAAGTAGATCAGAATTTATTTGCTGAAACCCATATTTTTCCAGGAAAGGGTCTATCTTTAGTGAGTCTGGACTATTTTGCTTTAACGCTAATGCTAAATCCTGATTATTCTCGATTATAATACAAAGTATTGGGCAATGCTTTACACGCGAAGCAATAAGCGAATTAATTGATTTGTTAACTGAAAAGCCATCAGAAAGTAATACGATCGTTGTATTACCTTTATAGGATGCGCAGGCCCCTGCTGCTATTGGTATATTTTCTTCAGCATATAAGCAATGAATGTTGAAGTTCGATTGCTCAAATTTAACTAATACATCCACTAAGGAGTCATTGGACAAAGTGAATACCTCTTTTATATCACATGCAGCCAAAGACTCAATGAGTCCATCAATTATTCTCATTACAAAATAACATCTAGTACAAGATTAATACGATCAGACTCGCTCTCATTGCATGATGAGTGAGTGTACATATAGTTAAAAGCAATGCAATCACCCTTGTTTTCAAGATACTGTTTGCGCCCATTTACCTGGATCCAAGCACGGCCCTGCTCTAAATCAGTAAGAAGAAAATGACAAATATGATGGTTTAAGGCGTGAGCATGTGGTTTTACAGCTGCTAAAGGAGGTTGCTTGAAAAATGCGGCAAAATGTAGGCCTGGGATTCCACGCAATAGTGTGATTGTTTTTGGCAAGAATGCACTTATTGTCTCAGACAATTCAGGTTCATCTGCTTTAAATAGAGGAAAAGTCTGCCATTGTCCATCTCTCGAATCATATCCAATTTGCTGTTGATGAAATCCACCTTCCTTGATCCACTTTTCTATAGGTGGGGAAAGATCATCAACATCGGTGATTGTTTGATGCCATGTTTTTTCATATCCCACACGGATCTTCAAAAAAGATAAGTCCAATGAATCATTCATGAATTCGTTGGCAATAGCTTCAATTTGATCCATCACCAGAGGATAAAAGCTAAGAGCTAGTGGATCTAGGAACCCGCTCGTTTCTTTTGATGGTGTTTTCATTGAATTATTGTTGTACATGCCTATTAATTATGATTGGTTTACCTTACATTCTATCAAACCTTTTACAATTAAATTCTGTAGGAAGTGGTTCATAATCATAAAACTCTCTCCTCCCACAATTGAATTGCATGAATGCCATGTACTTGAATTGTAGAGCCCAGAGAATTCCTCCCAATATTTAGTTGGTATTGATGCATGTGAATCCTTATTACTAAGGACTACAACTTCATCACGTTGTTCAACTTTTATGTGAGGAGTCCCCCTAAGTAGCAAGTCAGAGCACGCCGAACTGTCATAGGTCATAGCGTGCATCAACGCTTCAATTTGTTGGTCTGATGGTTGCCTTCCCCATTCGAGCATTTTTCTACGATTCCATTCTTTCTCATGCTGTTCTATTCGAACATCGGGAATATGCTGTAATCGATCAACTACCTTTTCATATTCAACATCAAAGTTATGTTGAACTTCTTTCAATTGTGCAACAGGCTCATTGAAGAATATACGTTTGTTTTCATTCTTACCCTTTTTAAGAAAATCATGCAAAAGATCGATTGCTCTCATCTGATGTACTCCAACTGTTAGATGGAGTGAAAATCCGTTTAATGTTTGTGCGTGATGAACATGGCCTGAAGGTATAAACAAGACGTCTCCTTTTCTCAAGGTTAAAGACTGCGGATCCGAATATTGATAAGTCTTGCTCCAAAATGATTCCGATTCCAACGGATAATACTCCTTTGATACGTTGTCAACTTTCCAGGATTTCTCGCCTTCTATCTGCAGAATAAATACATCATGATCATCAAAGTGTGGATTAAAGCATTGAGCAAATGGAGGAGTGAGATAGCAATTGATATCACACGGGTGGTCTAAGCATCTATAGAACTCATTTCTAAGAGACTCAAGCTTAGAATCAAATAATTGAATTCTATCTATTTTTAGGGACACACTTTTTTCTAATGCTTTAAGGACTATGCTTAAATCAAGCTGTTGAGGGGCTGTCAGAGTTTCATCCGATACTTTGGCGAGGATAGCGTGCTTTAGTGAGGCTGGATTTTGCAGTATCTCCTCAAGCCTCCTTAATGAGAAAATTGCATCAATGCCCGTGATTTCTGACTTTAAAAATGCAGGAATTCGCCTTAAAAATATATTTTTTAGCGATGCGCTTAGCATTTTTATTTTAATCTAGCCACGGATCGGATGACTTGCCTGATAAACCGTTGAAAAATACTTTTTTTTAATTTTTATAGGTTCTAGCTCGTGGCACCACCCGCCGATTTATACCGAGGACTTGATTTTTAAGGGTAGCGGCTTGATTAATAATCAATCACATGTGAACAGCATCATCTGCAACTTCCACGTTCTCAACGTTGCTTTAGCTCCTGCCTGCGGCGATCGGATGGTGTCACTCTGCAGTACGGTCTCGGTGAATCTGGGGGAATGAACCTCAGGGGGTGAGCCCCAGCAAGGCATCGCTGCGCTCCCGCATCCGGTGCAACACCTGCGGATCCTGCTGAGGATCTTCATTGATGCTGGGCAGGAGCACTTGCAGGCGCTGCTGCCAGGCGTCGCTGTTAAGCCGTTGCGTGAAGCAGCGCTGCAGCACCTCCAACATGATCGTCACCGCTGTGCTTGCTCCCGGGGAGGCCCCCAGCAATGCCGCCAGGGAGCCATCACCGGAGGCCACCACCTCCGTTCCCAGTTGCAGCCGTCCGCCTTGCTTGCTGCGTTTGATGATCTGCACCCGCTGGCCAGCCACCGAGAGCGTCCAGTCTTCGGCGCGGGCCGTGGGCATGAACTGCTGCAATGCCTCGTGCCGCTCCGCAGGGCTCTGGCGCAGCTGATTGATCAGGTACTGCACCAATTCGAAATTGGTGGCACCCACCTGCAGCATCGGCAGCAGATTGGTGGCGCGAACGGAGGCGGGCAGATCAAGCAGGGAGCCCTGCTTGAGGAACTTGCTGCTGAAGCCCGCAAATGGGCCGAACAACAGCGACCGCTTGCCATCAATCCAGCGGGTGTCGAGATGGGGTACCGACATCGGTGGAGCCCCCACCGCCGCCTTTCCATACACCTTGGCCCGCTGACGATCAGCCAGCTGCGCATCACCGCAAACCAGCCAGAGGCCACTCACCGGGAAGCCTGCAAAATCAGCCGCCTCCGGAATCCCGGAGCGTTGCAGCAGCGGCAGGGCACCTCCACCGGCACCGAGGAAGACGAAGGGTGCCCGCACCTCTTTTTTGCCGGAGGGACCCTTCAGCAGCACGCGCCAATCGGCCTCGGTCATGTCGCTGCGGCGCAGGCGTTTGATGTCTTGCACCTGGGTGCCGTACTCAACAGTGAGCGCACCGCTCTGTTGCAACGGCATCAGATAGGCCCGGGTGAGGGTGCCGAAATCCACGTCGGTGCCCCGATCAATCCGGGTGGCCGCCACCGGCTGCTTGAGATCGCGCCCCGCCATCACCAGGGGCATCCATTCGGTGAGCTCGCTGTGCTCTTCGCTCCAGCGCATCCGAGCAAAGGCCGGCAGCTCCTTCAGCTGGTTGTGGCGCTGACGCAGAAAGGCAATGTTCTCCGGCGTCCACACGGCACTGATGTGGGCCGCCTGGTGCAGAAAGCTGCCGGCGTCGAGGTCGCCCCGCTCCTGCAGCGACCCCCAGAACTCCAGGCTGCGCTCAAACGAGGCATTGATGGCCACCGCTTTGGCCGTCGCGACGGAGCCATCCGCTTGGAGAGGGGTGTAGTTCAGCTCGCAGTTGGCGGCATGGCCGGTGCCGGCATTGTTAACCGCAGCACTGCTCTCCAGGGCAGGCGCCTCGAGCCGCTCGACAAGAAGAATCCGCAGCTGCGGATCCAGTTCATGCAGCAGGGCCGCCAGGGTGGCGCTCATGATTCCGGCGCCCACCAGCACAGCGTCGTAACGGGCCTCTGGGTTGAACAAACCGTCGTGCTGCACCGGAGCTGGAGGGTTAACCGCTCTCGTCACCCTATGGGGCCACTCCGTAACCTTGGGGCCTTGATGTCTGGTTCCTCCCGATGAGCACTGAAACCATGGCCCTCACGCTGGAGAACGTGGAGAAGGTGCTGGATGAACTGCGTCCCTTCCTGATGGCCGACGGCGGGAACGTTGAAGTGGTGGAACTGGATGGCCCGATCGTGAAGGTGCGCCTGCAGGGAGCCTGCGGCAGCTGCCCCAGCAGCACGATGACCTTGAAGATGGGCATCGAACGCAAGATGCGCGAGTCAATCCCCGAAGTGAGTGAAGTGGTGCAGGTGCTCTGAAGCCCCTCTTCGTTTACGGATCACTGAAGAGCAGCGGCAGTGCCCATCACTTGCTGTGGGGCGCGAAACGCGACCGCGACGGCATCGTCGATGGCTTCATTCCGTTCAACCACCGCGGGTATCCGATGCTTCGACGGGGAGACGGTGCCGTCAGCGGAGAGGTGTATTGGATCCCCGACCAGTGTTGGCCGGCCTTGGATGCCTGGGAGGACGTGCCTGAGGTGTATCAACGCCGGCAAGTGCCCCTCAGAGATGGCCGCAGGGTGTGGCTCTACGAATCGGCTTAAGACCAACGCTGAAAAACAAAGCCGCAGGCGTGGATCGCAGGTTTTTGCCAGCTCAAGTGAATCTCCAGCAGATCCCCCCTCGGTAGTGCTTTCAGCCCCCTAGCGTTGCTTTAGAACCAACGTCTGGCCGCGGAGTGAGCCTGCTGTTGCTGCTCTGGCCTTTGGCGCTGATCCAGCGACCGGAAGCCAAGTCTCCGCTATGGGCCCGACGCAGCCTGATCCTGTTGATCAGCGCCCTGACCCTTCGTTACCTGCATTGGCGCTGCGCCGCCAGCCTCAATCTCGACAGCCCTTTGTCCACCGGACTCAGCGGCCTACTGCTTTTGGCGGAGGGCTGGCTGCTCCTCACTGGATTGCTGCCGCTGTGGCTGGCCTGGCGCCACTTCCCCGATCGACGTCAGGAAGCCCAGGCACGCCTTCAGGACTGGCAGGCCTCGGAATGGAGGCCCCATGTGGACATCCTTCTTCCCACCTACGGCGAACCACTGGCGGTGCTGCAACGATCACTTCTGGGGTGCACGCAGCAGAGCTACCCGCATACCAAGGTCTGGGTTCTGGATGACGCCGGCCGTGAAGAGGTGAAGCGGCTGGCCGCTCGCATGGGTTGTCGCTACCTGCATCGTCCCGAACGGCTACATGCCAAGGCGGGCAACCTCAACGCCGGGCTGAGCTGCTGTCATGGCGAGCTGGTGGCGGTGTTCGATGCGGACTTCATCCCCCAGCACCGATTCCTGGAGCGCTGCATCGGCTTTCTGCTGGACCCGGGCGTAGCCCTGCTGCAGACCCCGCAGTCATTCATCAATGCCGATCCGGTGATGCGCAACCTGCGGATGGAATCGTGGCTTCTACCGGATGAGGAGAGCTTTTATCGCTGGATCGAACCGGTACGGGACGGCTGGGGGGCCGTGGTCTGCGCCGGCACGGCCTTCGTGGTGCGGCGGCGCGCTCTAGATGAAGTCGGTGGCTTCGTCGAGGGTGCCTTGTCGGAGGACTACGTCACCGGCATTGCTCTGCGCGAGCAGGGCTGGAAGCTGCTGTATTTACAGCAAAAGCTCAGTGCCGGGCTGGCGGCAGAGTCCATGGAGGACTTTGTGCAACAGCGGCAACGCTGGGCCAATGGCACCCTGCAGAGCCTGGGACTGCCAGAAGGCCCGCTGCGGGCCCATGGCCTCAGCAGCGGCCAACGGCTGGCCTACCTAGAAGGCGTGGTCCATTGGCTGAACAACCTGCCGAGGTTGGTACTGATGCTGATGCCGCTGAGCTACGGGCTGCTTGGCATCGCTCCAATCCTGCTGGATCAGCGAGCGATCATCGAGTTGATGCTGCCTCTATGGGGAACGGTGCTGCTCAGCATCGGCTGGCTGAACCGCAACAGCCGCTCAGCTCTGCTAACCGAACTGACCGGCTGGGTGCTCACAGTTCCGCTGGTGGTGAGCCTGATCTGCCATGTCCTCGGTTCATCCATTGGTTTCCGAGTCACCCCCAAGCATCGGCAGCGATCCCGGGGCGGCTGGTCGTGGTTTTTGGCACTTCCCCTGATCCTGCTCAGCCTGTTCAACCTGGCGAATCTGCTGGGACTCGTCCAGCAGCTCATGCTGCAGGGCTGGGGGGAACTCGGACCCCTCCAACTTGGACTGGTCTGGGCTGGGCTGAATCTGCTGGGAACCCTCATTGCTCTACGCGCCTGCTGGAATCCTCCCCAGACCGATCCCTCACCCTGGCTCAGCCTTGAGCACGCCGCCGAGGTGATTGATGCCGGAGGCCATCGCCACCCCTGTCGGATCACCGCCATCAGTGAAAGCGGTGTGGAGCTGGCCTTCGCCACAGAGGTCCCGCCGCTTGTGGTTAGCAGCCAGCTGCAGTGGACAACCGCCGTTCCACCTCTGCCGGTCGAGCTGCTTCAGATCCAAGAGCGTCGGGCAGCCCTGGACTGGGGAGAGCTCAACAAACGGCAGCAGCACAGCCTTATCCGCTGGTTGTTCTGCAGCGATGGGGTCTGGCCGGACCGGCGGCCCCGACGGGAAGTGTTGGGACTGCTGATGCTGCTGAAACGTGTGCTCCGGGGCGGCTCAGCTCCTCAAGCATTCGACCGTTCCCTTGTGCCAAGACTTCCCTGAATTCAGGGCAGCATCTTGGGCCACGGCTCAAGGACAACGCTGCAGATCAAAGTCGCAGGCGTACACCGCTGGTTTTTGCCAACTCAAGGGAATCTCCAGCAAATCTCTCGTGCCTGTGATGCCCTGCATCACGAAAAGCAGCGCTGCCAGCACCGAGGCCGTGACATGCAATCGGCGCAGGCGAAGATCCCACAGGATCTCTGGCCGAGCCGCCAAAGAAAACAGCATCAGACCCGTAACGGCAACGCCAGCCCAGTAGTGGGACTGCCAGAACGCAGGCGAGAGGGGATCATCCGAAAGTCGCCACACCTCCGGTTGGGCTCCGAGAGTGAGCACACCAATCCAGGTGATCAAGCTGAAGCTGAGGCGCAGGGCTGCTGCCTTGCTTCGCCAAAGGGCAACAAAGCTCGCCCCCGTCCCCAGCAGCACGATGAGCAGCTGGGAAGCACGAGTAGCGCCGCCAGAGAAATAAGCTAGGGGCGCCTTGGTGGCGATGGCCACCGTCAAGGCGATCAGCACCAGGAGCACCACTCCGGCCGCGAGCCAACGGCCCAGATCACTGTGATCCAGTCCCACCACCGGTGGGTGCTTCACCTGGGCGACGCGACGCTGACGGATCTGCCACGCCAGACGCACCACCATGCCGATCAGGGGATAAATCAGAACAACCGCCAGGGCGGGATGAAGAATCCAGAGCCAATCGATTGTGGTCACAGGCCAGTGTCCATGCCCTTACTGGCTCAAGAATGGCCAGCAGAATTGCCCCCACAACAGGGCAGCTGGCAAACTTAATTAATCCAGCAAATTAAAATCAACAAAGCGCAATTTTTCGCACCGCACATTTACAGAAAATAAAAAATTTATGTCCTAGACCAAAGGCATGCCTAGCAAGCCTTACCCATGCAGGCCGCTCCCAAGCCGATCAACGAAGCAGCCCGGCTGAGATCACTCAGTGAATATCGAATTCTGGGAACAAAGCCTGAGAAGGCCTTTGACAACATCACTCGGATGGCGTCAGAGATCTGTCAGTCGCCGATTGCACTGATCTCTCTGGTGGACGAAAAGCGTCAGTGGTTCAAATCGAAGGTGGGGCTTGATGCCAGCGAAACCGACAGGGACATCTCCTTCTGTGCCCATACGATTCTCGATTCCAAACCTCTTGTGGTGGAGGATGCGCTGTTTCATGAGAAATTCCGCGACAACCCTCTGGTTCAGGAAGAACCCCACATCCGGCTCTACGCTGGCTTCCCCCTCAAAACCGATATCAACCACCGCATTGGAACACTTTGCGTGATTGATCGCATTCCCAAATCACTCACCAATTCGCAATACAAGGTGATGGAAGGCCTCGCTGATCAGGCCACCACCCTTTTAGAACTGAGACGCCGATCCCTGGCCCTGATGGATGAGTTTTGCCAGATGCATCACCATCAGGGCTTGATCACCACCTGCAGCTACTGCAAGTCCATCCGCGACAGAGAAGGGTTTTGGCAACCGATCGAACGGTTCCTCATGCAGCACAGCACGTTGAATTTCAGCCATGGCATCTGCCCAGACTGCATGAACGAACACTTTCCTGAAGTCCAAATGGCTCAAGAAGAGTCTGCAAGAAATAACGATTGAGCGATTGGGAGTGAGATATAGGGTCCGCAACACGTGTGCACTTGACATCGCCGGAAAATAAAGTTGAAGTTCAAGTAACGTGTGATGCGAATCGGAGATTTTCTGTATCGAAAGCTCGGACTCAATATCTTCAAGGTTGCTCCGCAACTGAGAACGCAAACCCCAGACCTTCCCGCTCCTGCTGTGGCTGAGCCGGAACACTTGGAACCACCGACCCCAATCAACACATCAGCATCCGACGTGATTCACATCGGCCCCCGGGGTGGTCGCTACAAAGTCGACGCCAAAGGTCGCAAGGTGTACCTCAAGGCCTGCTAAATCATTACAGGCCCTAAGGATCGCAATACAAGCTGAGTGGAAATACTGATCAATTGCGTTCGGTATCAAACAAAACCATCACGGAATCAACCTGCAGCACATGGTTGATTCATGTTGGGAGATTGATGTGAACGCTGGTCCTGCTTGCCCGATCCGATTTGCTACCGCGGAGAACCAAAAGGAATCGCTCGCCGATCAATGCCTGACGGCAGCGGAGATCGAATGGCGACGTTGGTCGGGATGGCAGATGGAACGAACAGCGGAAAAACAGTTCAGAAAAAAGTGGACCTGACTAACGGCAAATGAGAGGCGGTGTGGCAGGGTTCAGTGCCTTGCTGAAGGATGTGCTCACACGGTCCCTGCTCCTGAACCGGCGGCGAGCCCAGACAAGTCATGTCGGTGTTGTGGCTCTTTGTCGAGCCACAGCCCATCCCGGTCAACAGAGCGTCCTGATCGGGCACAGCGTCAGCTCGGGCGCCTCCGAAGAATTAGCCGTCGCCGGGGAAGGTCATGCCGGCGTCCAACGGTTTGACCCAGCACTGAAGCGATCACGGAGCAGGCTTACCGTCTAATGCCTGGCTACGGCCCGATGGCCTTGCCAACGTGATGGCAACCACATCCTTCGGCTCATTCCAGTGCCGTGACTATGCGCGACCTCTGCCCTGCCCTGCAGAACAAGACGTACTTCAACTACGGCGGCCAAGGGCCCTTACCCAGCCCATCTCTAGAGGCCATCACGGCGAGCTGGTCACGCATTCAGGAGTTGGGGCCGTTCACCGCAGATGTTTGGCCCTACATCGCCAAAGAGGTCAACAGCACCCGTCGCCTGCTGGCCCAGTGCTGCGGCGTTCCAGCCCATCGACTGGCCCTCACCGAGAACGTCACCAGTGGCTGCGTGCTGCCGCTGTGGGGATTGCCCTTTGCAGATGGTGACGGGCTGCTGATCGGCGACTGCGAACACCCCGGAGTCGTGAGCGCCTGCGTTGAACTGGCGCGGCGCCAGAACCTCGCCATCGACGTGTTGCCGGTGAAACATCTACGGGGTGATCAGAACCACTGCAATGCAGCCGTGATTGAGGCGATCGCACAGGCCCTCACCCCACGGACCCGCCTGGTGGTGCTGAGCCATCTGCTCTGGAACACGGGACAGGTGATGCCCATTGCCGCCGTCGCCAAACAACTCAACCAGCACCCACAACAACCCTTTCTTTTGGTGGATGCAGCCCAAAGCTTCGGACAGATTCCTGTCGAGGACGCTGCTGCCGCAGCCGACATTTACGCCTTCACCGGGCACAAGTGGGCCTGCGGCCCCGAAGGACTGGGAGGCGTCGCACTTTCAGAGCGTGTGGTGGCTGAGGCAAATCCGACCGTGATCGGCTGGCGCAGCCTGCGGGATGAAAGCAAGGCTGATCTGAGCGGGAGCGATCTGTTTCACCACGACAGCCGCCGCTTTGAAGTCGCCACCAGCTGCGTGCCCTTGATGGCCGGCCTGCGCTGCTCACTGCAACTGCTGGAACGACAGGGTTCAGCCCAACAACGTTGGGACAACATTCGAAAGCTCAGCGGCAACCTCTGGCAGGCACTACAAGGGCTGGAGAGCATCAGCCCCCTTCTGGACGTCGCTCCCGCCAGCGGTCTGGTGAGCTTTCAGATCAAGGGAGACGTACCCCCTGCTGAGCATGTGAAACGGTTGGGCGCCAAGGGGCTTTGGATTCGCGATCTGGCAGACCCCAGCTGCTTGAGAGCCTGCACCCACATCAGCACATCAGCAGACGACATCAGCACCCTGGTGGCTGCGATCAGCGCCCTTTGAGCGCTTCAGAACAACCTCTTCAGATCAAGCGCTGCCGCAGGGCTTGTTCCGCTTCTTCGCGATCGTCAAAGTGCACCTTTTCGGTGCCGAGAATCTGGTAATCCTCGTGCCCCTTTCCGGCCACCAACACCAGATCGTCGGCATGAGCATCTGCAATGGCTGATGCAATCGCCTTGGCCCGATCTCCCTCCACCACCAGATCGCTACCGGCAGGGATCCCAGCCACCACGTCATCCAGGATCTGCTGAGGATCCTCCGTTCGGGGGTTATCGGAGGTGACCATCACGCGGTCAGCCAGGCGTGCGGCAATGGCCGCCATCTGGGGACGCTTGCCCCGATCCCGGTCACCACCACAACCGAACACACAGATCAGCCGGCCCGTGCAGAACGGACGCGCTGCGGAAAGAGCGTTCTCCAAACCATCGGGAGTGTGGGCGTAATCCACCAACACCGGAGGCAGCGCGTCATCGCTCACACCGTTCACAATCACCCGCTCCATCCGGCCGGGCACTCCGCCAAAACGGCCGATGGCCTCCAGCAGCGCCGGCAAAGGCAACTGCTGCTGAAGCAGCACCCCCACCGCCTGCATCAGGTTCATCAGGTTGAAGCGTCCCAGTAGGGGAGAACGGAAACACCCCTCGCCGACAGGGCTGATCAAGCGCCCCTCCACACCAGCAGCCGTCATCTGCAGGTCGCTCATGTGCAATTCAGCCGAAGGATCCTCCAGAGAGCTGCGCCAACAGGTGGCACCCAGCCGCTCGGCCAGCCGCGCACCCCAGGGGTCATCACTGTTGACCACGGATCGCGCGCCACCGGCCAGCAGCAGAGGATCTGCAAACAGCAATGCCTTGGCCTCGAAGTACTCCTCCATCGAGGCGTGGTAATCGAGGTGGTCCTGGGTGAGGTTGGTGAAGACTGCACCCGCGAAGCGACAACCCGCCACCCGCTGCTGCGCCAGAGCGTGGGAACTCACTTCCATTGCCGCCAGGCCGCAGCCGCTGGCTGCGGCCTCGGCGAGTTGCCCTTGCAAACGGTCGGCAAATGCCGTGGTGTGGGTGGCCGTAATGCTGTGACCCGGCCAGCGGTTGACCAAGGTGCCGAACAAGCCCACCTTCTGGCCAGCGGAGGCGGCCAGATGCTCAATCAAATGGGTGGTGGTCGTTTTGCCATTGGTGCCCGTCACACCAATCAGGGACATGCGGCGGCAAGGGTGATCCCAGAACGCCGCTGCAATTTCACCGATGCGTTGTGCCACCGGCTCTTGAATCACCACGACAGGGTCATCAGCGCCTGGCGGATGCGCAGCAGCAGCTCCAGGTCCAATCACTGCTGCTGCGGCACCAGCCTCGAGGGCCTGGGCCCAGAACGACCCGCCATCCACCCGTTCACCCGGAAGACCAAGAAACAGTGTTCCCGGACCGACGCGACGGGAATCGGTGGTCATCGCCTCCAATCCAGGATTCGCCAACCCTTGCGGCACTGCGATCCCTGCATCACTCAACAGGGCATGCAACGCCTGCTTCATCCCATCTCCCCTGTGCTTAGGGGAGTTTTAAGCCGTTCAGAGCGCCTTGGACAGACAGCGTTGCAACCAATTCAACAGTCCCTCACCCGTGAGACGCGGAGAGACACGGGGGAGCTCAGAACCATCGAGGGCGAGCACGGGCACCTCGAGGTCGTAGCGCGCCTTCACGTTCTGGGGCGTCCCGGGCTCATCGATATCAATCACCTTCAACGTGATTGATATCCCACCGAGATCAAGAGATCGCAAGCGGGATTCCAATCCCTCACACAGGCAGCAGCCGCTGCGGCTGTAGAGCGTGAGCTCATGCATCAATCGGGCACCGGGTCACAGCCACAGGGGGTAAAGGGATGGCATCGCAGCAGCCGCTTCATCGTGAGCCAGCCCCCCTTCCAGGGGCCATGCTTCTGGATGGCCTCCAGGCCATAGGCACTGCAGGTGGGCGTGAAGCGACAGCGGGGCCCGATCATCGGCGAGATGAAGCGCCGATAGAACGTGATGCTGGCCAGGAGAACAGCCGCCAGAGCCTGATTGATCGCCTGCTGCAGCTTGGCAAGGAGGCCGCCGGATAGAGTGCTCGATTCGTGCATCGCTGGAGATGCCTGGGACTGTTTTGGTTCCAGCATGCCCAACAACTGCACGACATCAACACACACCTTCCCACCTATGTCTCGTTACCGCGGCCCTCGCCTGAGGATCACGCGGCGCTTGGGAGACCTCCCCGGTCTCACCCGGAAGGCCGCCAAACGGTCCTATCCCCCCGGTCAGCACGGCCAAGCCCGTCGCAAGCGCTCTGAATACGCGATCCGTCTCGAAGAGAAGCAGAAGCTTCGCTTCAACTACGGCGTCTCCGAGCGTCAGCTCGTGCGCTACGTGAAGAAAGCGCGCGCCCAGGAGGGTTCCACCGGAACCAACCTGCTCAAGCTGCTCGAGAACCGTCTCGACAATGTTTGTTTCCGCCTCGGCTTCGGTCCCACCGTGCCCGGCGCCCGTCAACTGGTGAACCACGGTCACGTCACTGTGAACGGTCGTGTGACCGACATCGCCAGCTACCAGTGCAAGCCCGGCGATGTAATCGCCATCCGCGAGCGCAAGTGCAGCAAGAAGCTGGCTGAAGCCAACCTCGAGTTCCCCGGTCTGGCCAACGTGCCGAGCCACCTCGAGCTGGACAAGTCCAAGCTGAGCGCCAAGGTCACTGCCCGTTGCGAACGCGAGTGGGTTGCCCTGGAAATCAACGAACTGCTGGTGGTGGAGTACTACTCCAGAAAGGTCTGATCCAGATCCGCAGTTCACACCCCACGATGCGCAACCCTGGGTTCAGGGTTGCGTTTTTTTTTGGCTCATCCCCAGACACTGCAAGCGCTCACCATCCACGACTGGCTGGGATTGATCCACCCCGTGCTGATGATCCTGTTCGTCTACCCGGTGGTGGGCGCCACGATCCGCCTTGGGATCCTGGCGCGGGAGAAGAGGTTGAAGATCAACCCAATCGCCGACACCGTGCCGGTGGAGCACGCGCAGCACGGGGCCTGGGTCACCGGCGGAGTGCTGGTGGCGGTGCTGATCGGTCTCAGCCACAGCCTTTGGGCCAGCCATCCCATGGGCCTGCTGCTCACCGGGAGCGCTGTGCTGTTCAGCTTCGGACGCATGCTGGCGAGCCGGATGGTCTGGAAGCGCCTGCTCTGGGCTGCCACCAATGCGGGCGGCCTGCTTCTGCTGGGACTCCAACCCGCAGTGGAGCGGTTCAGCGATGTTCCCTGGAGCCCCCTGTTCTGGCAGTCCCATTTCTGGATGGGGATGTTGCTCACCGCCCTGTTGCTGAACTCCACAGCCCTGCAGCCCTTGATTGGTCATTCCGTAACTGCACGACGCATTCACATCAGCAGCAATCTGCTTGTGGCCTTGTTGCTGGCCATGCAAGCGATCTCAGGCACCAGAAACCTGCTGCTGGCCTAGGGCAGGGCGCAACTGAGGAGACCTCAACAACATTTCACCACTCAAGCTCGCCGGCGATACTCAAGCCCATCGGAATCGCGATTTAGCAGACAATGCTGAAAACAAGTCGGTAGCGTCATTCCCCACCAGTTAGTTGAGGGCCGGACTAGCCGTTAGACCTGGCTTATTGCTGAAAGCTCGGTTTATTGGAACAGCAGCTAACGCTCCGTGGTTCGCGCCCTAAAAGACCAATGGTTCGCTTTGGCGGTTGCAGCGACCGCGCTAACCGCGATGTTCTGGCTTGAGTTGATCGCCAGATGATCAGGGTTCTGTAAACCAAATGTCAGCCCCTCTTTCCGCACCTTGGTTGATTGTTTTTGGAGTGCTGTTGGCTTGCACTCCAATTGCCCATTCCGATGAGTGGGTGAATTGCAAACGCGACGCATCAACAGGTCAGTTCCTTTGGATGCGCGGAAAGTCAACGGAGCCTCTTGAGAACGCTGCATTTCGCCCCAGCGCAAAAAATCCTGATCTGGGCACTTGCTTGGTTACCAACGACCAACTTCGTGAAGCTCACGGTCTGCGGTTCTGACGACCGATTCACTGATCAAGCACCCCCTAAGAACAGTGATTGGAGCCTTAGTGTTCTTGGCTTGGGTGCTTGCTGGACGCAAACTCAGCTGATTCAACCAAGCCTGATGTTCTGTTGAGGGGAATGGAGCAGCTCCACTCTCGATCGACAACAGCACTTCAGGCCTACTGCAGTTCCAGAGCGGTTCGGAGCCAAGGGAGGCTGAGGCCGATCACATTGGAATAACAACCATCCAAGCCATCGATACAGAGGCCGCCCCGTCCCTCGAGGGCGAAGCCACCGGCACATTGCAGGGGTTCTCCACTGGCCACATAGGCCTCGATCTCGGCCTGGCTGAGCGGCGCAAACCGCACCACCGTCTGCACACAGGCCAGCAGATCAGGTTGTCCTAGACGAATCAGGCAATGGCCTGTCAGCAGGGATCCAGAGCGACCGCCCATCCGCTGCCAACGCTCAATCGCTTCCGCTGGTCCCGAGGGCTTCCCGAACACCTGCCCCTCAAAACTGAGCACGGAATCGCACCCCAGCACGGCCGTGATGTCGGCATCGCCCGCAGGATCAAGAATCTGGGCCACAGCAGAGGCCTTGGCCTGAGCCAGCAATTTCACCAACTCTGCTGGATCTGCATGGTGGATCTGGTCCTCATCCACACCGCTGACGCGCACCCGATGCGGAACTCCCGCTTGCTCCAGCAAGCGGCGACGCGCCGGCGAGGCGGAAGCAAGCAAGAGCACGGGAACACATTGCAGAACAACGCTCCGTAGGCTGCCAGGGACGGGAGGCTTCGCCATCGCTCACCCCACCGACCTGCTGGATCGACGCAGCCGTGACCGGGCCTGCAGGGCCATGGGATGCCTGCCCTTCTCTGAGGCTCTCTACCGGGATCTTCAGCAGCAAGGATTGGATGCCGGCGGCATTTGGCGCGAGCCCGGCCGCTACGGCCGTAAGACGCGCTGGTTCCGCAACAGCGAAGCCCTTGAGGACGATCTCCGTTGGCTGATCAGCGTGGGCGTGCTACGCCGGGAAGTGGATGGGCAGGGGCTGACCAGCCGATTCAGGCTCACCCCCCTGGGTCGCCAGCTTCTGGATGACGATCCTGCACTGATGCAGCGTCCAATCCCGATGCTGGATCGCCTGCGTCACAACCTGCGTCGGCACTGGCCGCTGTGACCCACACCACTCCGCGCCCCCTGATGGTGCTGGGCACCTCCAGCGGTGCCGGCAAATCACTGATGACGGCGGCGTTGTGCCGGGTGCTCCAACGCCGTGGAGAACAGGCGCTGCCCTTCAAGGGCCAGAACATGAGCAACAACGCCTGGGTGGACGCCGATGGTGGCGAGATGGCCTACTCCCAGGCCATGCAGGCCTGGGCGGCAGGTCTTGAGCCCTGCTGCGCCATGAATCCCGTGCTGCTGAAACCCCGGGGAGACAGCACCAGTGAGGTGATCCATGGGGGCCAAAGCGTGGGAATCGCCCGCGCCGAGCATTACTACCGCGACTGGTTCCGCCCGGGTTGGCAAGCGATCCGGGCCGGGCTGATGCAGCTCCAGCAGCAATGGCCCCAAGGCCGGCTGGTGCTGGAAGGAGCAGGAAGCCCTGTGGAAGTGAATCTGCAACGCCGCGACCTCACCAACCTGCGCCTGGCCCAGTACCTGCGGGCCAACTGCCTTTTGGTGGCCGACATTGAGCGAGGAGGCGTTTTTGCCCAGATCGTCGGGACGCTCGCCCTGCTGCGACCGGTGGAGCGCCCCCTGATCAAAGGCATCCTGATCAACCGCTTCCGTGGCCGTCGGGAGCTGTTTGATGAGGGTCGACGCTGGTTGGAAGCCAACACCGGAGTACCGGTGCTCGGGGTGATGCCCTGGCTCAATGAGTTGTTTCCTCCAGAGGATTCCCTCGATCTGCTGGAACGCAAACCCAGCCGTGGAACCACCGATCTGGAGATCGCGGTGCTGCGGTTGCCATCCTTGAGCAACTTTTCCGATCTCGATCCGCTCGAGGCCGAACCAAGCCTGAGGCTGCGCTGGATTCAGCCCGGGGAACCACTCGGGGAGCCGGATGCCGTGATTCTTCCGGGAAGCAAGCAGACCCTGCGCGATCTGGAGGCGTTGAAGGCCTGCGGACTCGGCGACCAACTCAGGACATACGCCGGCGCTGGTGGATCCGTCCTTGGCATCTGCGGCGGGATGCAAATGCTGGGCAGAACATTGAACGATCCAGAGGGGCTGGAGGGCACGGATCACAGGGGGCCTCAAAACGGATTGGGACTCCTGCCCCTGGTGACCACATTCAGCGGCACAAAACGACTGAGCCAGCGCAGCATCTATGGCCTCTGGCCCATGGACACGCCTCTGAGCGGATTTGAACTGCATTACGGAACCACCAAACCGGATCCCGGACTTCAGCCGCTGAGCAACGACCCTGGTTTGGGGTGGTGGGCTCCCGGCCCGAAGGGTTCGAGTGTTGTGGGCACCTACCTGCACGGGCTGCTCGACAACGGACCCTGGAGACGGGCCTGGCTCAACAGGCTTCGCCACCAACGAGGCCTGCAACCGTTGGCCAACGATCCCACAAACCACAACGCTCACCGTGACCTGTTGCTCGATCGCCTGGCCGATGCCTTCGAGCAGCATGTGAACCTTGCACCATTGCTCCAGCCATGACCTCGATCCCCGTGCGCTGGCCCGATGGCCGCACAACCCAAGAACGCATTGGCCAGGACTGGTTGGTGGCCGCCAGTGGAGCCGGCGTCAGCATTCCCACCGGTTGCCTGGGGGGCAGCTGCGGGGCGTGTGAGATCGAAGTGAACGGCAAGGTGGTACGAGCCTGCATCAGCACCGTGCCCGCTTCAAAATCAGCGAAACTCTCCGTTGAATTCGCCACCGACCCGCATTGGTGACTCCCTTCCGCCTCAGCCTGATGGCCCTGTTCACCGGAGCCTTGAGCGGAGCCGGTGTCGCTGTTGTGATGGGCTGGATCGACAGCCTGAGCCAACTGCTCTGGGGTGATCCGGTTCTGGAAGGGTTGGAACATGGCCTTCCCTTGGGCTGGTCGCTGCTCATCTGTGGCGGCTGCGGCTTGATCCTGGCCCTGCTGCATCGCCCCGGCCCCGCCACCTTGCTGCCGGAGTTGCGTGACACCCTGAACGATCTTCATGATCCAGACCAGGCGCCGAAACGCGATGAAGTCCGTGGCCTCCTCGGAGCGGCACTGGCCCAAATCGGTGGAGGGGCTATCGGGCCGGAGGCCCTGATGAGCCGCATGGCCGCACTGATCAGCCAACGGATCTGGCGTGGGCGGGACCAAAGGCTCCAGGCGGCAACGGTGGCAGGAAGCCTCGCCTTGTTCGGAGCCCCACTGCTGGGGGGGGCTGTCGTGGGGGATTCCCCCCAACAGAACCGCAGACTGACTTTCATCGACCGCTGGCTACCTGGAAGCCTTGGCGGGCTGGCGGGTTTTGCTGCGTTCCATGGCATCGGTGCCGCCAGCGGCGGATCGCTACAACGGCTCCCCTACGTCTGGCCCAGCACCCTGGGGGAAGACCTCGGCAGCCTGAGCGCAGGAGTGCTCGGAGGAGCCATCGGCTGCGGCCTGGGCTGGCTGCTGCTGCGCTGGCGGGACTGGCTGGAGGGTCGCCAACTCTTGGCCCACTGGCCCTGGTGGCCGCTGCTGACTGGCCTGCTGCTGGGGGCCTGCATGCATTGGCTCCCACTGGTTCCATTCGATGGTGAGCAGCAGATGCGTCCTCTGCTGGAAGGGCAGAACGGTTCCCAGCCCTGGCTTCTGCTCCTCTCAGCAATGGTGAAACTGCTGATGCTGGGCCTTTGCCTGGAAACGGGTTGGCGCGGAGGGGTGTTCTTTCCCCTGTTCCTGATCGCCTGCGCGATGGGAACCGGACTGCATCTGATGCTGCCGGAGCTGGGCAGTCTTGGCAGCTGGTGCGGCGCCCTCACCGGTGCGTTGTACCGCTGCATCCTTCCTGCACCCTTGGCGGTTCTGGTGCTGGGGCTTGCCCTGCTACAGGGCCACGGCGCAGCAGGCCTGCTGGTGGGCCTCGGCATGGCGCACCTGATCAGGTGCCATTTTGCCCCGGATGGTGGCCCTCCACTTCGCCCTTGAACACACGGCTGGCCCGGATGTCTGCCGCCTCAATTGTGGTGAGATCGAGCCTGGTCAGGGGCTCCCCCATCCGCGAAAACAACCGGTTGGCCTGGCGCAAACGGGCCCGGTCCAAGGCATTCCGAACAGAACGCGCATTGGCGAAGAAGGGCAGCTGACGCCGGCGAGAGACGTAGTCGGAAAAAGCTGTTTCGGCCTCGGCACTGAACTGGTAATGCTGGGCCTCCAGGAGCAGGCCTGCGATCGCCATCAGCTCGTCGTCGCTGTAATCCGGAAAATCCAGATGGTGCGCCACCCGTGAGGACAGACCGGGGTTGGAGCCATAGAACGTCTCCATCCGATCTCTGTAGCCCGCGAAGATCACCACCACATCGCTGCGCCGACTCTCCATCTCCTGCAGCAGAATTTCAATCGCCTCGGCGCCGTAATCGCGTTCGTTGTCTGGTTTGTAGAGGTAATAGGCCTCATCGATGAACAGCACCCCTCCCTGGGCCCGCTTGAGCATGTCCTTGGTTTTGGGGGCGGTATGGCCCACGTACTGACCCACCAGGTCGTCGCGTGTGGCCGTCACCACATGGCCTTTGCGCAGATAGCCCAGGCGATGCAGTATTTGCGACATCCGCTGCGCCACAGTGGTCTTGCCGGTGCCGGGATGCCCGGTGAACGACATGTGCAAACTGGGCGCGGTGCTGGGCAGCTCCAGTTGCTGCCGGGCCTGATCCACCAGCAACAGGGCAGCGATCTCACGGATCCGCGTCTTCACCGGGGCCAGACCGATCAGTTCGCGGTCGAGTTGGTCCAGCACTTCAGCCACACCGGAATCGGCGTAGGCCGAAGCCAGATCAACCGAGGAGGGCATCGATCTCTGCTGCAAAGGCGCGATCGGCTTCGCTCAGCTGGGCATCCGGACCTTCGTCGTCCGGACGCAGGGTGATGTTCACGTAGGTGCGCCCGAAGCTGATGTCGGGGAAGCGCTGGGTCGCCTCGCTGTGATCGCCAAGCTTGTCGAGGAAATCGCGGGTGGCGTCGTAGCTGTCGAACTCAAAGCGACACTCGAGGCATACGGGTCGTTTCCGCTCCTGCCACTGATTCATCAGAGCCCCCGTTCAGCCTGAACCTGCTGAAAACCTAGAGGAGCGCCAACCGCCGGCAGCCCATCAAACGCCCAGACCAGGCATCGGCGTAGGCCCGATTGGCGGCCTGATGCTCAGGGTCATCGGAATCCAGCGGATGGGGCATCGTGCCGGCGATGGCGGCATTGGTGACGCAGAACATCGACTTCTGGAAGCTGACGCAGATCTGGACGTGCACATCGGCCTGCCCCCGACCGTTGTCGTCGTACCAGAGGCTGAGTTCCTCGGGAAGGTGGCGGTACATGTCCTGCATGCAGAGGCTGGGGGGAATCCCGGCACCCATGCTCGGAATCGGATCGGCGTAAAGGGCGCCGTATTTGAAATCACTGATGTCCGGTGAGATCTGCCGGGCCTGGGCGTTGTAAGAGACGGTGCCAAGGAATGGCATGCCTCTGAAGAAGACGGCTTCCACGTAGGGCACCGCCACATCCACCAGGAAGGTGAGACCCGCCTCGGGGGGAAGAACCCAGATCTCTTCGCCACCGATCGACACCTTGTATTCAATCGGGCTGCCAGCTGCCGCCACCAGGCCATCACGGATGTGATGCACCACATCGTTGACGCAGGTGACTTCCTTAATCGCGTAGCGACGGGCCAAGTCGATAAAGATGTCGCTCATCACCCGCCAGAACAGACCGAGGCAATAGATCGTGGTGAGCGAACGGATGGCCTCGGGCGCGAAGTCGGGATAAAGGCGATTGTTTAGGGCCAGCAGTGGATCGCGAGCCGACTTGCGTTTGATGATCCGCTGGCAGGCCTCTGCGAATTCAGGCGTGTCGAGATAGGCATCCAGCCCCCCCGTGCCGTGCCAGAACATGGCCTTCTGGCAGTACTCGGCGTACTCGAAGTTGATCCGATCACCCATCAGATGGGTCCAGAGACGTTTGAGGCTGAACCCCTCATGGAAAAAGCGGAACACCGGGAAGGGGTTGAGCATCTGCTGCTCGCCCTGGTCCACCAGGTTCTTGCTGTAAGCATCGAGAACCAGGCCATAGCTCTCGAGCACATTCACCACCTGCAGCAGATGGTCGGGGGTGTCCTTAAGCAGCGGCGTATCGCTGAGCAGACGGCGGATCAACTCCTCCTGATCTGGAAGCACTGGGGGTTGAACGGAGGACACGGACGTCGGGGTCATGACAGATCTCCAGTGCCAGTGATCAGGCTGAGGCCCGTGGTGGCCGCCTCACTGAGGTTCGACAGCAGCTCGGGAGCAAGGCCCAGCACCAACACACCGAGGCTGAGGGCGATGGCCGGAGCCTGCTCACTCAGCGACACGCGATTGAGGATACGGGGATTCACCACCTCGCCGGGGGCGATCGCCAGGCGACCGAAGAAGGCGCGGTTCACCAACAACAGGAAATACACCGCCGTCAGGCCCGATCCCACCATCGACAGCAGCGTGGCCAGGGGGAAGGGTTGCAGGCTGCCGCGGAAAATCAGGAATTCGGAAATGAAGCCGGCCATGCCGGGGATTCCGGCACTGGCCATCACGCCGATGATCATCAGAGATCCCGTCAGAGGCAGGCCGCGCTGAGGATTAAGCAGGCCACGGAGCACGTTGAGGTCGCGGGTACCGGTCTGGGCGTAGACGACACCCACCACCAGGAACAGCACCCCGGAGATCAGGCCATGGCTCACCATCTGGAAGAGGGCACCCATCAACCCGAGCGGGGTGGCGGCGGCGGCCGCCAACAGCACATAACCCATATGGCCGACGGAGCTGTAGGCCACCATGCGCTTCATGTCGGTCTGGGCGATCGCCGCCAGGGATCCGTAGAGCACCGAGATGGCGGCCCAACCCGCCAACCAGGGAGCAGCAAGCTGCCAGGCGTCGGGGAACAAGCCGAGACAGAAGCGAAGCAGCCCATAGGTGCCCAGCTTGAGCAACACACCTGCCAGAAGAACCGAAACCGGCGTGGAGGCCTCGGTGTGGGCATCCGGCAGCCAGGTATGGAAGGGGAAGAGGGGGATCTTGATGCCGAAGCCGATCAACAGAGCTCCCATCAGCACCAGCTGGGCTGTCATGCCCAGTTCACCGGCAAGGATCGGCCGCAAGCTGAAGTCCATGGTTCCGGTAACCAAGGCGATGCCAAGAAAGGCGCCCAGGATCAGAACGCCTGAGACGGCGGTCACGATCAGAAACTTGGTGGCGGCATAGGCACGGTTGGCACCGCCCCAGACGGCGATCAGCATCCAGAGGGGGATGAGTTCCAGTTCGTAGAAAAGGAAGAAGAGCAGCAGGTTCTGGGCCAGGAAGGCTCCATTCACAGCTCCGGAAATCACCAGCAGCAGAGCGAAGTAGACCCGGGGGCGGTTCTCGATCGTGCGCGACGCGATGGCAGCCACCAGGCAGAGCACACCGTTCATCAACACCAGGGGCAGAGACAGGCCATCCAGCGCCAGGGCGTAATCCAGCCCGATGGCATGCACCCAGCGGGCCTGTTCCACCAACTGCAGGCCAGCATCGGCTGCATCGAAGGGCAACAGCAGCGCGAAGCTCGCCAGGCACTGCACCACCAGCAGCACGATGGTGACATCGCGTAAGCGTGCACTGGACGGCGATCCCGGCCAGAGGATCAAAGCCAGGGCCCCGAGGAAGGGAATCAGAAGAAGAAGGGAAAGAAGCATCTCGGGGCGATCAGGTGAGGAACCAGCTCACCGCGGTGAGGAAAAGAACGATGGCCAGCAGCACCGTCAGCACATACGACTGGCTCTGGCCGCTGACGCTGAGCTTGAGGCTGTCGGCACTGGCCAGGGAGAAGCGAGCCACCCCATTGAGAAGCCCATCCACCACATTTCTGTCGAACCAGGAGGCCAGGCGGGAGAAGCCAGCCACAACGTTGACGATGGTGAGGCGATAGAAGCGCTCGGTGTAGAAGTCGTAGGCCAGGAGGTCCTGCACCCAGCGCAGCAGAGGATTCAGCGAACGGGACCAGGCCTTGCTCAAGGGGAGCACGGCGCCGGCCAGCAGGCCCAACAGGCCGCTTCCCACCACCAGAGCTGCCGCCCACAGGGGGAAGGCCAGCAAACCATCGAGAGATTCAAGTCGCACCAAGAGCAGAGGCGTGATCAGCACAATCACGGTGAGCGCCACCATCGGGAACGCCATCTGCCAGTTCACCTCCGCCGCCCGGCGGGACTTGATCAGGGAATCCCCCATAAACACATGGCGGAATACCCGCACCAGCCCCATGGCGGTGAGGGCATTGGTGAGCAGGAACACAGCCATGAACGGCACGGAGCGCACGCTCAGCAGCTCAATCGATTGGGCCAAGGCCAAGAAACCACCCAGGGGAAGGAAGCCCACGAGTCCGGCACCGCCAACAAGAAACGCTGTGGTGGTGGCAGGCATGCGGCTGCCCAAGCCCCCCAGCTCCGTGATGTCCTGACAGTTGGTGGAGGCGATCACGCCACCGATGCTCATCGACAGCAGCGCCTTGGACACGGCATGGGTGAACAGGAGCAACAAGGCCAGCACAGGGATCTGCAGTGCAATGGCGATGAAGACCAGCCCCATGTGGGCCGTCGTGGAATATGACAGCGTGCGTTTGATATCAACCTGGGCCAGGGCCACCAGGGAGCCACCGATCGCACTGATGCTGCCGATTACGAGCATCACACCGATGGCGATAGGGGAGAGCTGAAGGATCGGCATCACTTTCAGCAGCACAATCGCGCCGCAGGTCACCACCACCGAGTTGCGGAGGATCGAAGCGGGATTCGGGCCCTCCATGGCTTCATCCAGCCAGAGGTGCATGGGGAACTGGGCGCATTTGCCCGTGGGGCCGGCGACCAGACCAAGGCCCAACAACGTTGCCGCCAGCGGGGAGAGCGTGTCCTGAGCGGCCCAGGCATAGAGATCGTTGAACCCCATCACGCCCGAGTAGCTGCAGAGCGCCACCACACCCATCAGCAGGAGCACATCACCAACGCGCTTGGTGAGGAAGGCATCCCGGGCAGCGGTCACCACGAGGGGTTGGGCATACCAGAAACCCACCAGCAGATAGGTGGAGAGGGTGAGCATCTCCAACAGGAAATAGCTCTGGAACAGGGAGTCGCTGAGCACAACGCCGCTCATCGCCCCTTCAAAGAAACCGAGCAGCGCAAAAAAGCGGGCCAACGCCCATTCCTTATCCATGTATCCCAGGGAATACACCTGGGAGAGCAGGCTGAGGCCCGTAATCAGCTCGAGGGCCACCAGATTGGTGAGCGACAGACTGAAGCTGATGTCCAGCTCCAGGTCAGCCACGGTGAGCCAGGGGAACGCCAGGTCCACCGGCCCTGATTGGTACACCTCCTGCAGAATTAGGCTTCCGTGGGCGAAAGCCAGCAGAGTCAGGAGAATGTTGAGGTAGGCGGCTGGTCGGTGAGCATCACGGCGGAACCAGCCGCAGGCCCAGGGAAGGGAGAGGAACATCCCGATGAACCCATAGAGAGGGATCAACCAGGAGGTCTGAATAGGAAGCGAAAGCTCCGGGGTCAAAACGGCTAGCGGGATGGTGATCGAGCTGGTCGCTGGATGGCCGGCGAATCTAGTTGCCGGTCACCAGCAAAAGGGCTCTTTGTGAACGGCGATGAGGTGGCTTTTGTGCCTCAGCTGCGGCGGGCTGCACCACTGCCGGCCAACACAGGCTCCACCTCTTTATGGGGACGGGCAATGATGTGAGCGGCAACGAGGCCATCACCCACGCGCTCGCAGGCATCGGCACCGGCACGCACAGCCGCATTCACAGCTCCGGTTTCGCCACGCACCATCACCGTGACGTAGCCACCACCGACATATTCACGGCAGATCAGGCTGACTTCAGCCGCCTTGGTCATGGCATCAGCTGCCTCGATGGCAGGAACCATTCCGCGGGTTTCGATCATGCCCAAGGCCACACCGGGGACACTGGGCGAAGGGGTGGCAGAGGGCTTGGCCACAGCCGATCGGCCACCGGATCCTGTGCTGGATGCGCCGCTGAGGCGTGTCGTCGTGGACGCGCGACGGGTTGTTGCCGCAGGAGCTGCCTTGGCGGGGGTCGACGACGAGGCAGTTGTGCTGGCCACAGGCTTCACATCCACGGTCTTGTTCGCTGCAGCAGTGCTGCGGGTGGTGCGACGACGGGGGCTGGGGGAAGGAGTGGCCATGGCTGTGAAGGTGTGGAAACGGAACGGAAACGGCGGAGGGAGATGGGTGGTCCCTATCCGTCCGGATTCCAGAAATCGATGATTCCACCGATGGTCAGGTCGGTGAGAACGGTGTTGTCAGGGCAGGCATGCCGTGCCGCCGAACCACTGGCGGTGAACACCCAGTTGCCCTCGCGGGCCCCAACGGGGTCGACGGCCACCAGCTTCTTGCCCTTGTTGTTGCGCAGGATGCGCAGATGCATGTGATCCAGTCCGGCAACCCGGTAGGTGCAGATCAACGTGCCCATCACCTGCATGATCTCCATCAGCTGGCCTTGCCTCCCGCAGGTTTGCTGGGGCTGGGGGATGGAGACGGAGCGGACGTCTTCGGGGGATCGGGTTCCCAGTGATCAATGATCCCCACGATGGTGAGGTCGCTGGGATACGACTTGCTGCCTGCGGCTTCGCGGGCGGCCGAGCTACTGACGCAGATCACCCAGTCGCCGGGTTTCGCACCGACCGCATCGACAGCGACCTTCTTGGTGCTGCCATCGAGCACCACCTGGAGATGCTTGTGCTCGAAATCGGGAATCCGGTTGGTGGAAACGAGCGGCTTGACGACCTTGACGATGAGCATGATCAGTGAGCCTCCGGAAGTTGCGGGTCGAGCGTGGAACCGACGACCTCGGCCGGAGCCGTCTGGTTACGGTCGCGAATGGTGAGACAAGTGTGGAGCAGACCCTCATCAACGAGAGCGGCGTAGCGATCGGCGATGGCCTGATTCACCCGTTGGCAATCGGCGATGGCCCGTTCGCGGGCTCCGGGAACACGGCCTGAGTAGTCGAAGCGCACGACAATCGGGATCGGTAGATCCCTGGAAACGTTGAGGCCCTTGAAAATCTTGACGCCCACATCGAGATCAGGGGCACCCTCTTCAACAGTGTCGAGGTGGGCGAAGTAGGTGAGGTTGCGCAGATGCACCTCTTTGAAGCCGATGCCAACACCAATGAAACGCTCCGCATGACCGGCATCCGGGTAAGGACCACCGTGCAGGTCCTGCACGTAGTCGATCTGGGAGAAGTTGTTGGAGAGCAACCGCGTCAGGAAGGACACCATCCCGGCATCCATCGGGGCGGGGGCAGAGCTCTCAATGGCTTCGGCAATCTGCGCCATTGCCTGGTCGGCGGTCATCGATGCCGTGGCGGCATGGAGTTCCCTGGCGCAAAGCCAGCGGTCGAGCACCATCTCGCTGTCGCGGCTCGGAGGATGCACACGGATCGCATCGGTGTCGGTGTCGAGGCCGATCAGAAGCAGGTCAACAGAAGCACCGCAGCAGAAGCTGTTTTCCACCGACTCACGGAAGTCGAGCAGGCGCTGGTGACCCGCCGATGCGGCCAATTCGTCGTTACTGCCATGGGCGGCACATCCCTGATGGGAAGGATCGAGGGAACTGAAGTGGTAAGTCACCACCTTCAGATAACGGGTGGGTTCGGTCGAGGGATTGGGTGAACCTTCGCGATAGCGGCGGTGCTCGGTTTTGACCCAACGGTTCACCGTGTTCTCCACGTCGAACATGGCGCCGGCATGGGATCGGCGACGCACAGCGCTGAAGGGAATGCGCAGCGCGTAGGCCACGGTGTGCGCCAGACGACCGTCGGCACAAGGCGTCAGATCGAGTAGATGAATGCCGCAGTCGAGCAGGAACTGTTCAAACTCTCTTGAGGCAGCACTGCCGGTGGCTGAGCCCAGGGGATCGTCCTGAAAGAAGCGATCACTGAACAAGCGATGGCTTTCGAACACGCACCAGGCAAACAGGGCGCGCATGTCGAGGGGGCGCACCCAGGCCCGCTGCAGGATGTGGTCCGGAAGATCGAAGCCAAGTTCCGCCCGGCACAGCCGTTGGGCCTGGGGGATGAAATCAGTTTCGTGCTGCAGCGCCGAAACTTGCTGAAGCAAGGGAACGATCCGATCAAAACGCCCCTTGATCTCCTGCTCATAGGCCTGAAGACGGGCGTTCGCCGCTGCATCCGTGAGTGGATGACGCCGATGGGTGATCGGCAGGGAGCTGCGGCTCAGATTGAAGGGGACCGTCCGGGTGGCTGCTTTCTCACGACGCACCCATCCCGGCTGAGACGGAGCAGGCCGCTGAGCATCGTTGCTGGAGCGAATCCGGCCTGCAGCAACGGAGCCCCGGCCCAATTGCGCTGCTTTGCCAGACGTGGTCAGAGCACGGCGCCGTTCCAGAGCGGCCTGACGGGTGGATGACTCCGCTTCAGATGTGGTCTTACCGAGATCAGAGGTTGTGACCAGCTGCTGAAGCTGGCGACGGGTGGGTGCCGAGGGGGCCTGAGGTCGCCCGCCACGGAGAGGCTTGGAGCGAACCATCGATTAATCAGCCCCGTGCGCCGCCGGAGACGGTGATCAGGGAACCCTTCTCGGTGTTACCACTGGAGCCAGTGACAGGGCTCACAGGCCATTCATTCGCCTCGTTGCGCTTGCGCTCGAAGGGAGTCATGGCACTCATCGGACCCGGACGGCTGGGGTTGCGACGGCGGGCCGAAGCGCCCTCAGTACCAGTCACGTGCTCACCGCGATCCCAATCATCTCCAGTGATCTTGGTGGAAGAACCCTCACCGGTGACCCGGGAAGCAGGTTTCTCAGAAGGCTCACTGACCACAGCCACGGTGGGCTGGAACTGGCGCTGCTGACGGTTTTGGAACTCGCGGTTATCGAAGCGGAACTGCTCGGTACCGGTCACCTTGCCGCCAGCCATGTCAAAAGGGCCGGTGATGCGATTCCCCTGCTCATAGGAGGTACCTGTCACACCAGAGCTGGCGTCACGCTGCTGCTGGGCCGCACGGGCAGGAGACACCACGCTGAAACGGGTCCAAGGAGCACCCTCAGGAGATTGACCGTGGGTGTCGGTGCCTGCAGGGGCATCAGCGCCACAGGCAGCGGCGAGCTGATCAGCGCCTACATAAGGAGTGCCGGTGACCGCTTCACAAGCGCCGCGCTTGTCACCGGTCATCACACCACCAACACCGGGTTGAATGCCGGTCATGGCAGCGGAAGGGGTGCCAACACGCACGGGGGTGCGCTCACGGATGGCTTGCACTGCAGGAGTTCCACAGTGTTGGCCGGCCTGCTCAAGGCCTGCATAGGGAGTGCCGGTCACGGCCTGGCAGCTGCCGGGCTCATCGCCAGTCACATGCTCCGAACGGCCGGTGCGGGTGCCGCTCACCACCTGGTTGCGGTTGGTGACGCTGAAGCCGACCTTGGCTGCTTCGGGCTCGGGCTTGCCGCCGCAGAAGGCATTCACCTGCTCGGCGCTGATGTATTGATCACCCGTCACGCGATGGCAGGAACCAAATTCATCACCGGTGACCTGGGCAGAACGGCCCACCATGGTGCCGGTCACGCCAGTGCCGGAAAGGGTGCCGGAGAGACCAACCTTGGCTGCAGGACGACCTTCGGGAAGTGGATCGGCACCGAGGTATTGATCACCGGTGAGGCTGCGGTTCGCGCCGGCTTCATCACCGGTGACGCTGGCAGAGCGACCCACCATCACACCACTCACAGGACGACCCTGTTCGGTGAGGCTGTGGCCCACCTTGCGCGGTGACGTCACACCACCACCGCAGTAGGCAGCCGATTGATTGGCGGAGATGTATTCGGTGCCGGTCACGCTCTTGCAGGTGCCGGGCTCATCGCCGGTGACCTTTTCCGAGCGACCGACTTCATTGCCAGTGACGCGGTTGCCATGGCTCGTCGCCGTGACACGCACCTTGGCTGGAGTTGTGGGAGCAGGAGCGGTCTGACAGAAGGTCTGGAAGACTTCGGCGCCCAGATATTCGGTTCCGGTGATGGATCGGCAGGTGCTGGCTTCGTTGCCGGTGGTTTTCACCGAGCGGTTGGCCTGGGTGCCGGTCACGGTCTGACCACCCGTGGTGGTGCTTTCACCCACTTTCCAGTGGGCATCAGCGGCAGCAGCCTGCTTAGCGCCATGGCGGTTGGGGCCGGTAGGGCGAGTCACACCAGCGCTTTGCTTGTTACGGGCACCGGCCTTGGTGCGCAGCTCGCGCACCTGTTGTGCCAGTTCACGGCTGGTGAGATCAGGGTTGGCCTGACGGGCTACGGCTGCTGCACTGGTGGGTTGCTTACCAGCGGTCTTGCCGTGCTTCGCCATGGCCTCACGACGGGCCAGCACCAGCGCGCGGCTGGGGTTCTCGATGGCACGACGCTTGGGTGACGCCGCACGACGTTCGTTGCGGACGGAAAGTTTGGGAGCCGAACCAGTCAGTGAATTCTTCTCGGCAGCGCGCTTGCCTCCGCAACCACAGCTCTTGGTGGTTTCAGAGGGTGCAGCGGCAGGAGCAGCGGCCTTGGTCTGACGGGCAACATCAGCGCGGTTGCGATCGCGGCTGGTGTCGGCGGTCTTGCCACGGCGGGACAAGGCCTCACGGCGGGCAAGCACCAGATCACGACTTGCGTCGCGATGCGGCTTGACCTGTGAGCTGCGCCTGGAAGGGGCAGCTGTGAACGCAGTCGTCCGCTGCGGAGCTACAGCAGCGGGAGCGACAGTTGCAGCAGCAGGCTCAGCAATTGCAGCCGCGTTGGTGCGGGTGGGACGGGCATCAGCAACGGTGCGAACACGGTTGGCGCCAGCACCAGCCGCTACCGATGACTTCTTACCGGAAGTGGTCAGCGCCTTACGGCGTTCAAGTGCGAGTTCGCGACTGGAGAGTCTTGCCATGTCCGCCCGAGGGTGTCGTCGTGAGGTGGAAGGGCACTTGCCCCTCCGGAAAAAGCTGGAGCCCTGATCAGGTCAGGGCTCGGAACCATGGGTTCGAGGGATCAGCGTCCTTCGAAGACCACGAAGCAGGCACCCTGGCTCTGGGTGTAGGCGTCGTAACCGACGATCCGCACGTGGTGGTCGGGGTAAGCGCGATGGCAAGCCTCGAGCTCACTGACAACGACGTTCAGATCCTTCTCACCGAAGAAGGGGAGCTTCCAATACGACCAGTAGGTGGCCATGGAGTTGCTGGGGTGGACGTGCTCAACGAGCGGGCTCCAACCCTGGGCAATGATGTACGCGATCTGGTCATAGATCTCGTCCTGGGTCATCGGCGGGAGGAAGCCGAAGGTCTCCAGGGTGGCGACTGTTTGGTAGTCACCCACGGTGCTCTGGAAAGGCATGGGGATCCTGGGTGTAAGAAAAAAGGGTGGCCGGTTGCATCAACCGGCCGTTGAAACGATCAGTTCTGAACGTCGAGCTTGTCGACGGTGTCGAACTCGAACTTGATCTCCTTCCAGGTCTCGAGAGCGATGGCCAGCTCGGGGCTGTGCTTACCGGCTTCCATGAGGATGTCCCGGCTTTCCTTCTCGATCTCGCGACCGGCATTGCGTGCCTTGACGCAGGCCTCGAGGGCCACACGGTTGGCAGCAGCACCTGCAGCGGAGCCCCAGGGGTGACCGTGGGTACCACCACCGAACTGGAGCACGGAGTCGTCCCCGAAGATGGCGACCAGTGCGGGCATGTGCCACACGTGGATACCGCCGGAAGCGACGGCGAACACGCCAGGCATGGAACCCCAGTCCTGATCGAAGAAGTTGCCGCGGCTGCGGTCTTCGGGCACGAAGGATTCGCGCAGTTGGTCGATGTAGCCGAGGGTGGTCTGACGATCACCTTCCAGCTTTCCGACCACGGTGCCGGTGTGGAGCTGGTCACCACCGGACAGACGCAGACACTTGGCGAGAACGCGGAAGTGGATGCCGTGCTTGGGGTGACGGTCGATCACCGCGTGCATGGCGCGGTGGATGTGCAGGAGCATGCCGTTCTTGCGGCACCACTTCGACAGACCAGTGTTGGCCGTGAAGCCACCGGTGATGAAGTCGTGCATGATGATCGGCATGCCGAGTTCCTTGGCGAACTCAGCGCGCTCATACATCTCCTCGGGAGTGTTTGCGGTCACGTTGAGGTAGTGACCCTTGCGCTCGCCGGTCTCCTGCTCGGACAGCTTGATGGCTTCCGCAACGAATTCGAAGCGGTTCTGCCAACGCTGGAAGGGCTGGGAGTTGATGTTCTCGTCGTCCTTGGTGAAGTCCAGACCGCCACGCAGGCACTCATAGACAACACGGCCGTAGTTCTTACCGCTCAGGCCGAGCTTCGGCTTGATGGTGCAACCCAGCAGAGGACGGCCGTACTTGTTCATCCGGTCGCGCTCGACCTGGATGCCGTTCGGCGGGCCGTAGCAGCTCTTGATGAACGCCATCGGGAAGCGGATGTCTTCCAGACGGAGGTGGCGAAGAGCCTTGAAACCGAACACGTTGCCGACCAGGGAGGTCAGAACGTTGGTGATGGAACCCTCTTCGAACAGGTCGAGGGGGTAGGCGATGAAGGCATAGAAAGACTCCTTGTCACCAGGGACGTCTTCGATGCGGTAGCAACGGCCTTTGTAGAAGTCGAGATCGGTGAGGAGCTCGGACCACACAGTGGACCAGGTGCCGGTGGAGGATTCAGCAGCCACAGCAGCGGCGACTTCTTCCTTGGGCACACCTTCTTGGCCGGTGCACTTAAAGCAGGCCAGCAGGTCGGTGTCGAGGGGGACGTAATCAGGAGTCCAGTAGGTATCCCTGTACTCCTTGACCCCAGCGTCGTACTTCTTGCTCATGGGAAAACTCCGTTAGGTCGGTGAAGAGGGTGAGACGTTCGCGTGCCTCATCAGAGGCTCAGCGGAAGATCTCAGTCCTTCTGACCAAGGAAGTTGCCGTTGCCCAGTGCAGGCTCCACTTCGCGGTGGGGGCGGGCAATGATGTGAGCAGCAACCAGGCCGTCACCGACGCGCTCGCAAGCGTCAGCACCAGCGCGAACAGCAGCGTTGACAGCGCCAGTTTCGCCGCGAACGAGAACGGTGACGTAACCGCCGCCGACGAACTCACGACCAATCAGGCGCACTTCGGCAGCCTTGGTCATGGCATCAGCTGCCTCGATGGCGGGGACCAGACCGCGGGTCTCGATCATGCCGAGGGCGATGCCCATGGTTTCGTTAGCCATTGCCTACCGGGAGAAGGGGTGGAATGTTCGCTCGGGACATTGCTTTGCCAGAACCCTTCCCGTCAAGGGATTTGGTCGACTTTCGCGATCACTGTCCATAGTGAACTAAATAAGCCGGGCTTATCACCCTGTGCCTCACTGTTCCGGTCTGCTGTGGTGGTTCGTGTGATCACATCCCAACAAGTCGTTGTCGACGGCGGTGAAACTCCATAGGTTCACAGTGCGACACGCTCCCAAAGCCTTGCTGAGGGGTGGAATGTTCAACCCAAACGCGTGTCGCTGGGTCGAATCCAAAGATCTTTAGCTCTTACCTCCCAACCAGCCCGCACAATGGAGGCCATCTTTCGACGGCCCCCTTGTCGCTTCAGCTCACCATCGCCACGGGCAACCCCATCAAGGTTGCTGAAATCGAGGCCATGCTGGGACCTCTCCCCCTGAATGTTCAGCGCCAACCAGCTGATCTGGATGTTGAAGAGACAGGAAGCAGCTACCGCGAGAACGCTGAGCTGAAGGCCACAGCAGCATCCCTGCGCACTGGAGGATGGGCCTTGGCTGATGATTCAGGCCTTGAGGTCGATGCCCTTCAGGGCGCCCCGGGGCTGTATTCAGCCCGATATGCCGAGGGAAACGACGCCAAGGTGCGGCGGATCCTGGAAGAGCTGGGGCCATCGCCGTACCGCAGTGCCTGTTTCCGCAGCACGATGGTGTTGAGCGATCCCTCAGGCAACTGTCGTGCCTCTGCTGAGGGCATCTGCTGGGGAGAACTCCTCAGTGCGCCGGCCTACCCCGGGGGAGGATTCGAATCCCTGCTTTGGGTGCGGGAAGCCCGATGCACCTACGGCGAACTGAATCCGGCTCAGCTGAGCCGACTGGGCAGCCGTGGCAAAGCCGCTCGCGCACTGGCCCCGAAGTTGCGTCAACTTCTGAACCTGGCTTGATCTGAACTGCGCGATCAGACCGATTAACGCAGTCGTGCGTTGCTGTTGACGTGGTCAATGGCGCGCATCGCCGCCGCCGCCGCTTCCTCCACATCACCTTCTCGTCCCGCCAGGGTGAGACGCCCGAAGGCACCCACCGCCTTCACGTCCACCAGGGTGATGTTGGAGGCTTTTTCCGCTTCGTTAGCGGCGATCAACACGTATCCAGCCGGCTCCGTTTCCAGGATGAACATGCTCATCCCGGCTTCAATCATCGAGCCGCGTCGGTTCTGCCGGTTGATCAGCACGGCATGGTCTGGGGTGATCGCCCGGATCACTTCCGTCCAGCTCACATCCGCCGGTGAACGCTGATCGATGGTGCTGCCGATCGCTTCCAGCACCACATCTCCGGAATGGAGCACCGTGCTCTGGTCGCGGTGGTAGAGCGCCATCGAACCGAACGCCCGCTCCACCACCATCTGGCCGAGACGAACATTGCTGGCTTTCAGGGCGATGTCGGTGACACGGTGAACCGCCATGCCCGGTGAAACCTCCATCCAGAGACAGGCGTCTCCGGGAATGGGCAGAAATCCTTGGCTGACCGAGCCCATGTAGGCCGCTAATTGCGGCTGCAGGGAGTCGATGAACACATGAGTTCGCAGTTCGATCGACTGCACATGGCTGTTCTGCCGCAGCAGCCGGGGCGACTCAGAATCCGTTGTCACAACGCAGCTCGCACCCCCCTGCTGGGGGGTCACCTCAGTACCGGTGACGAGAGCACTACCGCCGCGTCGCCGCTCCCGAGCATCGAAGCTGGCAAAACGGGTCATGGCGGGGAGTGTACCGGACGAATTCAGCTGAAACGGGCCACTAAAGAGTTAGCGCCTGCGGTCTTGCGCCTTGAAAAACAGCCGATACCTTCCGGAGAACCCCTCTAGAGATCTTGCGATGACTGAGCAGTCTTCTTTAAAGCCAGTTGATCTCAACGCTGATCAAGCCCTCGGGATGGTGAGCTTCGGCCTGATGCAACGCCTCGCGCAGGATGGACAGGTGGATCTCCCCTGGCTGGAGGCATCAGGGAATCCAGACAGTGAGCGCCTGCGTCAGCTGCGTCAACGCCTTGAGCTGACGGCTCTGGCCATCGACACCGGTGCGCCTTTGACCACGGCAGAAGTGAGCATGCTGCTGGGAGCCCGTCCGGGAACTGAACGGGTTGAACGCGGTGGCCTCGTTGCCCGTCGGGTCAGCCGCAACGTTTGGCGCCTGAGCAAAGCAGAGGAAAGCGATCGTTCGGATCGTTACGACGGATTCCGCCGCCGCCTCTGAGCCCAAGCCAATGGCAGCCGGTCCAGCCTGATCCCGAAGAGTTTGCGCTGGCTTTGGCCTCTAGGGCCTGATCTTTTGCAGCTTGAGTGGTGAATGTCGCAAGGAGCGGCCAATGGCCGGGCCCACCCTGCTGAAGGAATCCGGACCACGGGAGGTGTTCTGTGGTCTCACCTCCATTGTGTGGCTGCATCGCCGCATGCCCGATGCCTTTTTTCTGGTGGTGGGATCCCGCACCTGCGCCCATCTGATCCAGAGCGCGGCTGGAGTGATGATTTTTGCTGAACCCCGTTTCGGCACAGCCATTCTCAGCGAGCGCGATTTGGCTGGGCTCGCGGATGCCCACGACGAACTCGATCGCGTCTGCAAGGAACTGCTGCAACGCCGCCCCGAGATCCGCACGCTGTTTCTGGTGGGGTCCTGCCCCAGCGAAGTGATCAAGCTGGATCTGGCCCGGGCCGCCGAACGGCTGAACGAGGAACTCTCCGGCCGGGTGCGGGTGGTGAACTACTCCGGCAGCGGCATCGAAACCACCTTCACCCAGGGAGAAGACGGGGCGCTAGCGGCACTCGTGCCCCTCTTGCCTACCAGTGAAAAGCGGCAGTTGCTGCTGGTGGGAACCCTCGCCGATGCCGTGGAAGACAGGCTGATGCACCTGTTCCAACGGATGGGCATCGAAACGATTCACAGCCTGCCGCCCCGGCAATCGACCGACCTGCCAGGGGTGGGAGCAGGAACCACGGTGCTGCTGACCCAACCCTTTCTCACCGAAACAGCCCGCCTGCTGAGCGATCGCGGCGCCACGGTGCTCACAGCCCCCTTTCCCCTGGGAGCGGAGGGGAGTCGCCGTTGGATGGAGGCTGCTGCTGCCGCCTTCCATCTCCCCGACGAGCGGGTCGCCGCGGTGCTCGATCCGTTGATGGAGCGGGCCCAAAGTGCTCTGGCCCGCCACCGTGCCGTGCTGGAGGGCAAGCGGATCTTTCTGCTTCCGGAATCCCAGCTGGAACTTCCCCTGGCCCGCTTCCTGCAACGGGAATGCGGCATGGAGCTGGTGGAGGTGGGAACGCCTTACCTCAACCGTGAACAGATGGGCGCCGAGCTGGCCTTGCTGCCCGACGACACCCCTGTGGTGGAGGGGCAGCACGTGGAACAGCAACTGGACCGGGTTCGCGCCAGCGAGCCGGATCTTGTGGTCTGCGGCATGGGCTTGGCCAATCCACTGGAGGCCGAGGGCATCGCCACCAAATGGTCGATCGAGCTGGTCTTCAGCCCGATTCATGGCATCGACCAAGCCGGCGATCTGGCGGAACTGTTTTCCCGGCCGTTGCGCCGCCGGCAACTGATTCGACCCGGCCTGCACCCGAGCAACCCCGACCACCCCGTGCACGCCTGATCCCATGCAACTCACGCTCTGGACCTACGAAGGCCCTCCCCATGTGGGGGCCATGCGCATCGCCGCCTCGATGCGCGGCGTGCACTACGTACTCCATGCCCCCCAGGGGGACACCTACGCCGATCTGCTGTTCACAATGATCGAGCGGCGCGGGCAGCGTCCGCCGGTCACCTACACCACTTTCCAGGCCAGAGATCTCGGGGGCGACACCGCCGAACTGGTGAAGCGGCATGTGCGCGAAGCCGTCGATCGCTTCCAACCCGATGCCCTGCTGGTGGGGGAGAGCTGCACGGCGGAGTTAATTCAGGATCAGCCTGGCTCCCTCGCCCAGGGCATGGCATTGACCATGCCGGTGGTGAGTCTGGAGCTGCCCGCCTACAGCAAGAAGGAGAACTGGGGAGCAGCGGAGACCTTCTATCAATTGCTGCGCAACCTGCTGAAGGCGCAGGTCCCCAGCAACAGCCAACACGACCCCAAGGCATGGCAACAGCAAGGGCGCCGGCCGCGGGTGAACCTGCTGGGCCCATCCCTGCTCGGCTTCCGCTGCCGCGACGACGTGCTGGAGGTGCAGAAACTGCTCACCCTGCACGGCATCGATGTGGGCGTGGTGGCGCCGCTGGGTGCCGGAGTGGACGATCTCAAGCGAATCCCAGATGCCGATTTGAACGTCTGCCTCTATCCGGAGGTGGCTGAATCCAGCTGCAGCTGGCTGGAGCGCAACTTCGGCATGCCCTTCAGCCGAACAGTGCCAATCGGAGTTGGTGCCACCCACGATTTCCTCGTCGAAGTGCACAGCCTGCTGGGGATGGAGCCCCCCGTCCCCGACGAGGGCTACCAGCGCTCACGCCTTCCCTGGTATTCGGAATCCGTGGACTCCACCTACCTCACTGGCAAGCGGGTGTTCATCTTTGGCGACGGCAGCCATGCCCTCGCCGCCGCCCGGATCTGCAGTGAGGAACTGGGCTTCACTGTGGTGGGGCTGGGCACCTACAGCCGGGAGATGGCGCGGCCCGTGCGGGCGGCCGCCAAGGCCCTGAACCTGGAGGCCCTGATCTGTGACGACTACCTGGAAGTGGAAGCTGCCATGGCCGAGGCAGCACCGGAACTGGTGTTGGGAACGCAGATGGAGCGCCACAGTGCCAAACGTCTCGGCATTCCTTGTGCGGTCATCAGCACGCCCATGCACGTGCAGGACGTCCCCGCCCGGATGAGCCCCCAAATGGGCTGGGAAGGGGCGAACGTGATCTTCGACGATTGGGTTCACCCTCTGATGATGGGGCTGGAGGAACACCTGATCGGAATGTTCCGCCACGACTTCGAATTCGTGGATGGCCACCAGAGCCACCTGGGCCATGCCGGTGGTGCCGGCGCGGCCGACGTCTCCCCCTTAAGTGACATCCCCGGAGAGGGCGATGGTGCTCTCCAGTGGACGGCTGATGGGGAAGCCGAATTGAAGAAGATCCCCTTCTTCGTGCGGGGCAAGGTGCGACGCAACACCGAGGCCTACGCCCGCGATGTGGGCTGCCGGGAGATCAGCAGCGAAACGCTGTATGACGCCAAAGCCCACTTCAAGGCATGAGCAATTGCACTCATTTCTTTTTATTTAATTGAAAGAAATTCTGCTCCTGCAACTCAGCCAAGGGCAACATCTTTCATTTCTTGGTGAAAACCAACCACTGCACATCTGCTGCTGTTGAATGAAACTGACTTCTCTCTTACAGGTCGCTGCATGACCACGACTCTGACGCGACCGGCGGACGGCGAAGGCAGCGTGCAGGTCCATCAGGACCCGGCACTGAACATCCAGGAGGAGACCCTGGTGATCGCCGTTTATGGAAAAGGCGGAATCGGCAAATCGACCACCTCATCGAACCTGTCAGCCGCCTTCTCGAAGCTGGGCAAGCGGGTGCTTCAGATCGGCTGCGACCCCAAGCACGACAGCACCTTCACCCTCACCCACAAGATGGTGCCGACGGTGATCGACATCCTCGAGGAGGTGGACTTCCATAGCGAAGAGCTGCGGCCTGAGGATTTCGTCTTCACCGGCTTCAACGGTGTGCAGTGCGTTGAGAGCGGTGGCCCACCGGCGGGCACCGGCTGCGGCGGTTACGTGACCGGACAGACCGTGAAGCTGCTCAAAGAACACCACCTTCTGGAAGACACGGATGTGGTGATTTTCGATGTGCTGGGTGATGTGGTGTGTGGTGGCTTCGCCGCCCCGCTGCAACATGCCAACTATTGCCTGATCGTGACGGCCAACGATTTCGATTCAATCTTCGCGATGAATCGCATCGTTCAAGCGATTCAGGCCAAAGCCAAGAACTACAAGGTGCGGCTTGGGGGCGTCGTGGCAAACCGATCGGCAGACACCGATCAGATCGACAAGTTCAACGAACGCACAGGCCTGCGCACCATGGCCCATTTCAGGGATGTGGATGCGATCCGACGGTCCAGGCTGAAGAAATGCACCATCTTTGAGATGGATGACGCCGATGAAGCCGTGCAAGCGGTGCGCAATGAATACCTGCGGCTGGCCCAGAACATGCTCGACAAGGTGGAGCCCCTCGAAGCCACATCCCTCAAAGACCGCGAAATCTTTGACCTACTGGGATTCGACTGAACGCCGGGGTCGATAAAAATTAGCCAAGACCCACCAGGGCCATGGACAGCTCCCACACCCGCCGGGCCGTCACCGGATCCGTGGCCTTGTCGGACAGCTCCTGGCTGAATTGCTGACCATCCTTCTTCTGGCGGTTACCCCAGCTCCAGTGCACACCGGATTCGGCGAAGTCGGGATTGGCAACCACATCAGCCACCCGTTCTCCCGCTAGAGCCTGGGAGACATAACCACCGGTGATGTTCTTCTGGAACCAGGGGAAGATCTTCTGGAAGGCCTTGGGGGTGTTACGGAACAACGGGGTGTCCGCCACGCAGCCGGGATAAAGCGAAGTGAAGGTGATTCCCGTTTCACCGTACAAGCGCCGGTGCAGCTCCTGGGTGGTGATCATGTTGCAGAGCTTGCTGTCTTTGTAGGCCTTGCCGGGCTTGAACGGCTTTCCGCTGGCCATAGCAATAGGGGCTTTGAACCCGGCCTCAAAGCCGGAAAGATCCCCCAGATCCGCCGGTGCAGGGATCGGAATCTTGCCGCCCAGCTCCTTGGAATTGGCCGTCACGGTTCCCAGGATCACCACCCGCTTGGAGGGGTGGGTCGAAGCCTTGAGGCGATCCAACAGCAGCTGCACCAACAGAAAATGGCCGAAATGGTTGGTGGCCATCGAAATTTCATACCCCTGTGGGGACCACTCCGGTTGCTTCAGCTTCGGCTTGTAGACGGCTGCATTGCAGACCACGGCATCCAGACGCTCGGGCAAGGCATCCACCGCCCGACGCACGCTGTCGAGATCACCCAGATCCATCAACACGTGCTTGAGCCGCTCCTTGGGAAGATCGAGCTCATCGGCCGCTGCCGCGGCCCGCTGTGGGCTGCGGTTGGCGGTGATCACAGTCCAGCCCAGCTTCACCAGAGCGCATGTTGCATTCAGGCCGACACCTGAAGTGGTGCCGGTGATCAGAACGGTGCCAGGCGTGGACATCAAGAGAGGGCCATGATGCTGCCAGTCTGCCGGTCAGCACTCAATCCCAACGGCGCCGGTCACGAATCTCAGCGCCAGATCACCCGCAAACGATTGGGACCAATCCACTGATCCTGCTCGCTGATCAGGCGCTTCTCACCACCAATGCTGAACACACGATCGAACCGCTGCTGCAGCGTGTCCAATTTGGCCGACTCGATGGAGACGACCGCCGAAATTTCACTGTGGCGGTCCATCCGTTCCTGATAGGCCACCGATAAGCGGATCAAGCTCACACAGCCCAAAAGAACAAGACCTGCTTTGGCAGCCAAAGCAAGAAGGCTGCATTGCAGTTCCTGTTGGTCGGTCTGCCGCTGAATCGCTGCAGCCATGCTGGCTGCATCCGTGCGGGGAGCTGGAGTTTGAACCTGACTGGCGGTCACCGCATCAGCACGAACATCCGCTTGTAACGCACTCAGATCAAGGTGCCAAGACCAGCTCTACGGCCGTTGATATGGGGCGCCCATGAAGGGGCGCCCTGTTGAGCTCAGGCTTCGTAGAGGCTGATGGAAAGACGCAGAGCCAGAACAGCGGCATGAGCAGCCACCACGAGGGCAATGAACACCTCAGGTGCAGACAGAACGGTTTCCATGGGAGCCATGCATCAAACGGTCCCATTCTTCTCCGAGGGAAGGGCTTCAGGCCATCATTCGCAAAGGCCTGTCACACCAGCCCATGGATCCGGTTCTGATCGATGCCCCTGCCATCCGTGCGTTGGATCTGCGACCGCTGGAGATCTGGAGCGATCAGCCGCTGGATGCACTACTCAGCCAAGGACCGGTGCTCGAGCTGCATTTCAACTGGCCCCGAGCGCAAGATGACCCCCGGGAACTGCCGGAATGCCCGGAACCTCGCCTCTGGGCCCTGCGGGCGGATGCGCGCTTCCCCTGGCTGCCCCTCTTGCTTGAACGGGACCAGGGCAGCCTGATTCGTCATGTCGCCCTGGTGGTGCCCCACAGTTTCAGCCGCAGCGAAGGCCTGCGTTTTGATCCAGAGGCCTTGGAACTCTGGGTAACGCATCGCTTGATGCTGCTGGACGACCTCTGCCAGCAACAGCTGGGCCGGCCGATGCGGGGCAACCTCTCCCAGATGGCCTCAGCCCTGGGCTATGAACTCGATGCGGGGTTCTGGGCTCTTTTGAACTAACGCCGGACCTGACCGACTAGGCCAGCCAGAGCTGCAGGGCCCGTCTGGAGCTGTCGATCGCCAGGATGATGGCGAGCCCCCGCAGGCAGCGCACCAGAAGAGCCGCATCAAACTGATCGAGACGACTGGCCGTCCACTGAGCGGCGATGGCCGCGACCCCCCCCAGGAGCAAGCCCATTAGGGGGACTCCCCGCCCCTCATGCAGGAACTGCAGTGATGCTGCGCTGGCGGAACAAAGCACCGCCACCGTGCTGAGCCGCACGGCCTGATGAATCGGCACGGAGAGCGGACCACTCATCAGGGGCACCATCACCAGCCCCCCACCCAGGCCCAGCATCCCGGCGGTCCAGCCGGCGATGCAGCCCACAGCGGCCAACTGCGGTGCGCTGCCTTCGTCGACGTCATCACTTGCATCCGCCTCGGGCCTTTCCCGAACGCAGAACGCCAACACGATGTACATGAGCGTCTGCATCGCCAGCAAAATCCAGCCCGCTGCCAAGCCAGCCAATCCACCGAACAACAGTGCCGAGGCAAAGGCCGCCAAGCCGATGGCGAGTCCGGGGCGTGTCGGCACCTGTCCTTGGCGCAGGTGGGTGATGGTGCCCGCCAACGCCGTGGGCACAATGGCAAAACTGCTCGTAGCCAGGGCCTGATGGGGCGGAAGATCGAGCCAGAGCAGAAGCGGCGCAAAGATCAAGCCTCCGCCAATGCCCAGCAGGCCGGCCAGCCCCCCCGCCAGCAGGCCAAGGGCGATCAGGATCGGCACATCCCACCAGGGCACCATGGCGTGCGATCGACGCTTCTCTCCAGCATGCCCGCAGCCGGGCGTCTGCTTCCCACCCAGCAAGCAGATGGACACACCCAGATGGCCTTGGATGCCTGGCTTCTGAAGCGATGCAACGGCCCGGCGCTGCGGTTTTACCGCTGGGATGGACCCTGGCTCTCACTTGGACGCCATCAACGCCAGTGGCCTGAGCACTGGAACGATCTGGCCCGCCGCGGTTGCCTCAGCCTGGTGCGCCGCCCCAGCGGTGGCCGGGCAGTGCTCCATGCCGGCGGCCTCACCTATGCCTTGATCTGGCCGGATGCACCACGACGACGCCAGGAGGCCTACCGGAAGGCCTGTCAGTGGTTGGTCGATGGTTTCAAGGGGCTGGGACTACCGCTGCAGTTCGGATGCGACCCAGCTGGAACCGACGCCCACAACTGCTTCGCCAGTGCAACGGTGGCCGACCTGGTGGATGGATCCGGCGTTAAACGGGTCGGCAGCGCGCAGCGTTGGCAGAACGGTCGCCTGCTGCAGCACGGGGAGATCCTCCTGGATCCGCCTGCAGACCTGTGGAGTGAAGTCTTCGGGGAACCGGCACCTCCAGCAGCCCCGGCCCAGATCAGCCGACTGGAGCTGGACCAGCAATTGCGCCAGAGTCTGATTCAATCCTGGCGCCACTGCCGATGGCAGATGCAGCCCCTGAAGGCTGATGAAGCTCAGGATTTAGACGACGAGCTGACGTCCTGGTCAGCGCTCTGAGCCTGCATCGTTTGCACCATTTGAGGAAGCATCGCCAAGCCCAGGGGATAGCCGTTGCGCTTGCGCGCCTCATCAAGGATCGCGGGAGGAAGGCTCACCCCCAGACGTTTCAGCACCGCATCCCCCACATCCATGCGATCGAGAGTGCCGGATGGAAGCCCCGCAGGACTCATCACCAGCAGGCGTCCCTGGGTGGCCGCCTCCAAGGCCGGTACCGCTTCCACCAGGGAGGCGGAACAAACAATGGAGGGCAGTTCCGTGAGGGGCCGCAGATGATCCTCGAGTCGCTGCTGGTCCCATTGCTGCACAGGCAAGAGTTTCAACGGCTGATCGTCAATCCAGCCCACCCAACGACCGCTCTTGCAGACGAGCATCCAATCGGCAGGCCCCTCCTCCTCACTGGCGGTGAGCCGCAGCTGGCTGAGGCGCCGCAAGGTCTGATCCGCCTCCAATACGCGGAAGCGTCGGCCCGCCGCGGCCTCGACCTTCAAGTCGCGCAGCACGTTCTGCAACTGCAGCATCTGGGTCTGGCTGCGGTTGGCGCCGAGCCCGAACCAGCCGATCAACATCAACAGGATCCCGTTAAGACCCCAGCCCTGCCAGAGCAAAACGCCGCCCATCAGGATCATCAGCATCGACAAGGCCCGACCTGATGCCGAAGCCACCTGAATGCCCTTCTGCTGACTGCCACTGATCTGCCAGACCAAGGCCTTGAGAATCAGCCCGCCATCCAGGGGCAGGCCGGGCAACAGGTTGAACAGTCCCAGCATCAGGTTGAGCAACCCCACCTGGCTCAACAGCTGCGTCGCCAAGGGCTGGGTGTCGGAGAGAGCTGCAGCACCCACCAGCATCCCGAAGGCCAACAACAAACTGACGATCGGGCCAGCCGCTGCAATGCGCAAATTGCCCATGGCCGTGGGGCACTCCTTCTCCACCCGAGCGATCCCGCCCAAATGGAACAAGGTGATGCTCAACACCTTCACCCCTTCCCGCAGGGCCATCAAGGCATGACCCAGCTCATGCAGCAACACGGAGCTGAACAGCAGCAAGGTGGTCAGTAACCCCAGCCCCCAGCTGAGCGTTTCCGAGGTCGTGGCGGCGTAGCGGGATTGGAACAACGTGGTGAAGATCGCCACGGCAAACAACCAACTGGGCTGAAGCCGCAGGGGAATTCCGCCGATCTTGAGCAACTGCCAGCCCTCTCCCACCGCCAATCCCTTGTGTGCCGCTGTCGCGTGCTGTCATCCACGATCCTAGGAAGAGCAATCAATGCATCCCTTGCGTGATCCCCGCCCCACTCCAGACCTGAAGATCTGCGGGATCACCGACCTTGAGCAGGCGATTGCCATTGCACGGATGGGCGTGCAGGCCATTGGCGTGATCGGCGTTCCAAGCACCCCGCGCTATGTCAAGCCATCCCAGCGCAGGGCGTTGTTCAAGATGCTGGAGGAGCAACATCCCCCACTGCGGCGAGTTTGGGTTGTAGCGGATCCCGACGATGCCGTCCTGGAAGAAGCACTCAACGGTGCAGGACAACCCTCCGTTGTGCAGCTGCATGGCAGCGAATCAAGCGAGCGCTGCCATGGCTTGAAAAAGCGGTACCCCCGGCAGCAGTGGTGGAAAGCCCTGCGCCTGCGCAAACCTGAAGATCTGCAGACATTGGAGCACTACGCCCCCCATGTGGACGCCCTGCTCCTCGATGCCTGGAACTCGGATCAACTGGGCGGCACTGGCCACCGCATCCCCCTCGATTGGCTCAGCGACACCGAACTTTCGGTGCCGTGGTGGCTGGCAGGGGGCGTGAGTGCGGAGTGGGTTCCGGAACTACTTAGCCGCGTGACCCCCCAAGGCCTGGATGCGTCCAGCCGACTGGAGGAACGGCCGGGATGGAAAGACCTCGACAAGGTTCAAGCCCTTGTCGAGGCCGTGCAAACGAATTAATCCAGGGCTGATCAGGTGCTGAGCAGGGCTTCCTGCTGACGCACCAGCTCAAAGAACTCCTGCTTGAGGCTGGGGTCGTGGCGGAAATCACCGCGCACCACCGAGTTCACCATGCTGGTTTGGGGCTCTTTCACACCACGCCACTTCATGCAGTAGTGCTGCGCCTTGATAATGATGCCAAGACCCTGGGGCTCACAGAGCTTCTCAATTTCATCAGCAAGGATCATCACCGCCTCCTCCTGGATGTGAGGGCGAGAGAACACCCAGTCGGCGACGCGGGTGAATTTGGAGAGGCCGATCACCCGGGCACCCGGTTTGATCCCAATCCAGCAGTTGCCCATGATCGGCACCAGGTGGTGGGAGCAAGCGGAACGCACAGTGATCGGTCCAACGGTGTAGATCTCATCCAGCTGCTTCACATTGGGGAAGCTGGCCACCTTGGGTTGTTGGTGATAACGCCCCTTGAACACCTCCTGCAGGTACATCTTGGCGACTCGCTCCGCCGTCTCATGGGTGTTGTGATCGTTGTCGATGTCGATCACCAGGCTGCGCAAAAGGTCGCGAACCTTGTCAGCGACTTCCACCTGCAACTGATCTAATTCGCCGGGGTGAAGGTGATCGGCAATGTTGTCGTTGGCCAGGAAGGAGGCACCCGCCTCTCTCAGGCGTTCACGAATGCGCGCTGAAATCTGGGGACTCAAGTTGCCGTTGCCGTTGCCGTTGGCGACGCCGTTGGAAACGAAAGGGACTGTGGAGGTCATGGTGTTCGTTTAGAAGGCGCCGGCGGCCGGCATAAGGGTGAGGTCTTCGATCAACTGGTTGCTGGGTTGCATCGCCAGATTCGCCAGTGTTTCTGCCGCCTGATCGACAGAGAGCATGGCACGACGATCGAAATCGCTTTGTACGGTTTCCGCGTCCCACAGTGGTGTGTTCACGGCTCCGAGGGTGAGGGTGCAGGCACGGATGCCATGCCCCCGTTCCTCTTCAGCCAGGCAACGGGTGAAGCTGGCCAATGCAGCCTTGCTGACGCAGTACGCACCCCATTGCGGGAAGGCATTACGAGCGGCATGGCTGCTGATGTTGATCACCAGACCGCCGTTCCCACGCATGGCGGGAACAACAGCAGCACAAACCTGCATCACGCTGGTGACATTCAGCTGTAGCAGCCACTGCCAACGCTCCAGCGGCATAGCCAGAAGATCGCCGGTGTAAGCGGCGCCAGCGTTGTTGATCAACACTGAAGGGGTCTCCCCCCGCTGCAAGAGACCTGCCATCGCTGCAGCGATCCCATCAGGCTGGGTCAGGTCAATGGCTGCAGACGCTACGGAGACGCCTTTCTGACTGAGTTGTGCACCAAGTTGATCAAGCTGATCAGCACTACGGGCCGTCAGCAAAAGATCCCAACCCTGCTGAGCCAAAAGCTCAGCTGTGCGGCGACCAATGCCTCGGCTTGCACCCGTAATTAGAGCCGTTGGCAAAAACCGTTAGCAAACCGCGACACTTTAAGCGGCTTTATCGACATCCTGTGACGTTTTTTCGAGAAAACGGCCCATAGCCCTGAATTTGGAGTAACGCGCGTCGCGAAGTTGCTGTTCCGAGAGACTCAGCAGGTCATCAAGATGCCGCTCGATCGCACCCCGCAAGATCTCGCCGGCTTCCAAAGGCGCCCAGTTGTTGCCACCGGAGGGCTCCTCGAGCACATCATCCACTACGCCCAGCTCAAGCAGATCGCGACCGGTGATCCGCAGGGCTGCCGCTGCATCCGGAGCCTTGGCCGCATCACGCCACAAGATGGAGGCACAGGCCTCGGGACTGGCAACGGTGTAAACACTGTGCTCGAACATCAGCAACCGGTCCGCCACCCCGATCCCTAGGGCACCACCGGAACCGCCTTCACCGATCACGGTGGCAATCACCGGAACGCGCAAGCGGAACATCTCACGCAGGTTGACGGCAATCGCTTCGCCTTGGCCCTGTTCCTCCGCCTCGAGTCCGGCATAAGCGCCGGGCGTATCAATGAAGGTGAGAATCGGCAGGCGGAAGCGATCAGCGTGGTCCATCAACCGCATCGCTTTGCGGTAACCACCCGGGGCAGCCATCCCGAAATTGCGGGCGACGTTTTCTTTGGTGTCGCGTCCCTTCTGATGACCGATCAACATCACCGGGCGATTGCCAACCCGTCCAACACCGCCAATCAAGGCCTGATCGTCATTGCCGCGACGGTCGCCATGCAGTTCAACCCAGTCATCACAGAACATCTGGATGAAATCCAGTGTGCTCGGACGCTGGGGGTGACGAGCGACCTGAATCTTTTGAGCAGGCGTCAGCCCCTGAAAGATTTCCTGACGACGCCGGGCAGCGAGGCTCTCAAGCTGCTGCAACTGCTGCGAGACATCAACTTCAGAATCCCGGGCCAGCTGGCGGATCTGCTCGATTTGTTGCTCCAGCTCGACGAGCGGTTTTTCGAACTCAAGCAGGGGGCGACGGGGCATGGCTCTCCGGAGGTCAGGCGGCAGTGGCCTGAAGGTTGGGATGGAGGTTCAGGGTGGTGAACCCATGGCGGACCGATGCCGCACCAATGAAATCCATCTTCTCAAGGGTGATGTTGTTGCGCCCCCAGCTGAAGTTGGTATGACAGCGCTCGAATTCGAGCAGCATCGCTTCTGCAAAGCAGGCAAACATCTGGCGCTGCGGTCGTTCCATCTCGGCGATGGCCATCATCGACCAGCCGATGTCGCGGCAGAACTCAACGATTCCACCCTTGAGGACGTGGATCCCGCCGCCAGCAACCTTGGAATTCAAATTCTTGGGGTAGCCCCCATCAATCATCAAACAAGGCTTTTTCAAGCTGTCTTGATCGATCTCAAGGGTGCGGGGCATGCTCGCCACCCAGACGACCACATCAGCTTCAGGCAATGCCTCGTCGAGAGGAAGGATGCGTCCACCCCCCAGTTCCTGCTGCAGGTCAAGCAGGGGCTGCTGCTGACGCGCCACGAGCAGCAGCTCGCCAACCCCGGTGCGTGCCTGCAACCAGCGACAGACGGCGGAACCGATATCGCCGGTCGCTCCAACAACCGCCACCTTGGCTTTGCTGAGGTCGATGCCGAGCGTTGGGGCATTGTTCTCCACCTGGCGGCAGATCACCCAAGCCGTGTGGGTGTTCCCGGTGGTGAACCGCTCCCAATCCAGGGTGGTGCTGCGCACCGTCTGGTGCTGCAGCAGGTTGAAGTTCTCGAAAATGATCGAGGTAAAACCGCCAAGAGCTGTGATGTTGATGCCCTTTTTCTGGGCGAGTTCCATCGCGTTGAGCACTTTGCGACGCGCCGTCTTGAAACGGCTCAGCATTTCGGGCACAAAGCAGGAATCGATGTAGGCACCTTCGATGGTCGTGCCCACCGGACTGGTGACTTCAACGTGCTCCACAAGCTGAGGAGGTGCGCTGCACCACACATCGAGATCACCGTCTGCAATGTGATCGAACCCGAGTTCCATCGCCTTGCGACGCGCGGCCTCAAAACTCGTTGAATGTCCGATCAGACCAAACATGCGCTACTGCTTACGTCTCAAAGAACACCTCGAGGAACCATGCTCCCACGGCACCCGGTATCGACGGCAACGTGCCTGTCGATAAACCGGCGTTAATCAGGCGCTGAGCCGGCTCAAACGGCCAGAGCTGCGGCCGCCATACGGGCGATGTCGCGGGAGGTGAAACCGATTTCACCCAATGCTTCCTGGTAAGCGATCAGAAAATCTTCGATCAGATCTTCCTTTTCCATGTGCAGGACGGCAGCATCGGCAGCCACGTCTTCCAGCATGGAGCGGATCAGGGGGAGGTTGGCCTTATTGGCCTCAAACAGCTCGTCCTTGCTCGCTTCGAAGTTGGCCTTCAGCCATTCCTGGCCGTAGTTCAGGTGGGTGTACTCATCCTTGACGACACCCTCGGTGATTTTGCGGGCGAAAGGATCAGCAACTGGGATATAGATGTGATAAGCCGAAATGGCGAATGCTTCGATCAAAAGGGCCTGGATCAGCAGGCATGTGACCACCTTGCCCTCCTTGAGAGCAGCTTGGAAATTGCCGTGAAGCGGTTCGAAGAACTTCTTGGCGAAGGGCAGGTCGGCTTCGACGCCCAAGTTGCGGCCGCAGGAGGTAAAGCCCTTCATGTGCTTCATTTCCATCCTTGCCAGGCGCTTGAGCTCCTCAGCCTGCTCGGGAATCAGCGTGCCAAGGGAGATGTAGTTGTCGTGGGCTTCCTGCTCCCCCTCGATCACGATGGCGTTGATCCGGCTGTAGGCGTCCTTGTAGGCAGCGGTTGTGAAATCGGGAAGTGCATCCTGGCCCTCCAGCACGGTTGCTTCAGGTGCATTGAGGGTCGTCATAGGACGCTGTCCACCACATTCAGTGGGACTGACAATAACCAGTGCCCCAAGAGTTGGTGTTACATCCGTCCAAGGTTCAGGACTTGGGCGCGCTGTTGGAGGGTTTAAGAAGGCTTTGGGTGGGGGGCCAGTCACTGGCCAATAGGGTCTGAAAACGCTTTTGCCAATGGCGGATGAGCAGTTGTTGCAGGCGAAGGCCTAGGTCTGCTGAGGCCTGGCGTGCATCCCCGATCACTCCCGTCTCGCTGAGATCGTCGGTGAGCCAAGCGCAGGGCGCCGCACCTTCGAGGCTCCACCCCTCGGGCGGTTCATGAATCGAGCCAGGCGCGGGAAATCCATCCACGGGGCGGGCCAATCCGACAAGCTCTGGTGCCATCTGCAGCATCAAGCTGGTCTCGGCTTGGCCGGCATGAAGACCATGCAACAACTCTTCTTCGGGCAGCTGATCAGCCAACCCTTCAACGCCGCTCCACAGAAAACAGGGCAGGACGGCCAGCGACGGGCAGCGGGCCCGCAGCTGTCGGGCCGCAACCTGCAGCAATCCGATCTGGCCGCCATGGGCATTGAACAAAACAAGCCGCTGCACCCCGATCGCCGCTAGCTGCGTGCCCACCTGCTCAACCAGATCTAGAAGCAGAGGAGCCGAAAGGCTGAGGGTGCCGGGGAAGTTCTGGTGCTCAGGCGAAAAACCGATGGTCTGACAAGGCAGCCGCCAAATCGGCAGAGCTGGCTCCAGCCCAGACAGCACCGCATCCAAGATCCCTTCAGCGAACACAGCATCCGTCGACAACGGCAGTTGAGGGCCGTGTTGCTCCAGGGCTCCAAAGGGCCAGATCACCGTGGAACCAAGCCGGGAGGCAGCTCGGCTGGCCTCGGGCCATGTCAGCTGATCAAATCGATTGGGGAGCTGGTCCATGGAGTTGCACAGGGACAAAGGTGCTGATCCCTGCCCAGCCTGTCAAAATGGGCGATCGACGAGCCCAATGGTCCATGCCCGCAGCCGGCAGTCCGCAGCCAAACCGCCCCAAGGCACCGAAGCCGGCAGCGACCAAACCGCTGCAGGTGATGCAGATCAATCGGCGCGAAGAACAGGAAAAGCTGGCCCGGGAGGCTGCAGAAGCCCGCGCAGCGGCAGAAGCAGCGGCAGAAAAAGCGCGCATTCTTGAGGAGCGTGCCGGTCTCGCCACGCCGCCGCGGCAGGCCCAACAGGAGACGGCCAACTCTGCAAGCGCGGACGACGACGCCCGTTTCGACATGGGTGCCATGGAGGGCATGACCATGGCCGACTTGATGGGTGCGCCGGATCAGCAACCCAGAAAGGAGCAGCGCAATCAGCCGCGCAGCGTTGACGACTTTGATTTCGACGAAGAAGCCTTCCTCGCCGCCCTGGACGAGAACGCCCCGGTCGGCACCACAGGTGAGGTGATCAAAGGCACGGTGATCGGCATCGAAAGCGATGGCGTGTACGTGGACATCGGCGGCAAAGCCCCGGGTTACATGCCCAAGAGCGAAGCGGGCCTCGGGGTTGTGACCAACTTCCGGGAGCGCTTCCCGAAGGGGCTGGAAGTTGAAGTTCTGGTGACCCGTGAGCAGAACGCAGATGGGATGGTCACCATCAGCTGCCGGGCCCTGGAGCTTCGCAAGAGCTGGGACCGGGTCAAGGAGCTGGAGAAACAGGGGAAAGTGGTTCAGGTCATCGTCAATGGCTTCAACCGCGGCGGTGTGACCTGCGATCTCGAAGGGCTGCGCGGCTTCATTCCCCGCTCACAGCTCCAAAACGGTGAAAACCACCAGGAGCTGGTCGGCAAGACCCTTGGAGTGGCCTTCATCGAGGTCAATTCAGAGACGCGAAAGCTGGTGCTGTCTGAGAAACGGGCCGCCGTCGCTGAACGATTCCAGGACCTGGAAGTCGGCCAATTGGTGGAAGGCCAGGTTGCTGCGGTGAAGCCTTATGGGCTGTTCATCGACCTCGGAGGCATCAGCGGGCTGCTGCACCAATCGGCGATCACCAACGGCAGCCTGCGCTCGATCCGTGAGGTGTTCGATCAGGGCGACCGCGTGTCTGCCCTGATCACGGAACTGGACCCTGGACGCGGACGCATCGGCCTCAACACAGCACTGCTGGAAGGCCCTCCCGGAGAGCTGCTGATTGACAAAGACAAAGTAATGACTGAAGCCGCCGATCGGGCCAGTCGAGCCCAGAGCGTTCTGAAGCAGCAGGAGCAATCCGCCGGATGAGCACTGCTGCCATAACAGCCGCTGAAGACTGGGAACTCGACTTTTATTCCCGACCGATCCTGGAGGCCGATGGCCGCAAGCGCTGGGAACTGCTGATCACCTCCACCCCTGCAGCGACCGGCGATGAACCACCGTTTCGCTTCGCCAAGGTGTGCCCATCCGGTGAGGTGAATTCACTGTGGCTGGGCCAAGCCCTGGCGGAGGCCAAGGAAGCCTCTGTGAGCGGTGGCTGGGGGTCTCCCGTGCGCCTGCGCTGCTGGCGCAGTTCCATGCGCACGATGGTGCAGCGGGCCGCGGCCGAACAAGATCTTGAGGTCATTCCGAGCCGCCGGACCTTCGCCCTGCTCGATTGGCTCCAACAACGCGAACGAGAGGTGTACCCCCAGGAGGAGGGGTTCATGGCAGGGCCACTGGCCCCGCCGCCGGCTCCCGTTCCAACCCCTCCTGTGCCTCTGCCGGAAGAGGTTCAAGGGGATGCCTGGAGCTGGGCCGCCTTGCCGGCGAGCCTGCTACTGGAGGCATCGGAATGGCCAATGAGTTTCAGCGGGCTCCTTCCGGTGCCCGATGGCATCGATCACGAGGCCACCGTGCCAGGTCTGCGCCTGTTCAGCCAGAGCCGCTCGCTCGCCATGGCGGGCTGGTTGGGCGGTCTTGAGCCGGTGCGCATGGTCGTTGAAGATCGGCAGCTGGTGCTGGAAGCCGGTCAGGACGATCGCTGGCTGGTCAGTGACCTCGAACCAGGGGTTGCCGCTGAAATCGCTGAAGCACTGGCGACCTCGCAACAGCAGGTGCGCGGCCTGCAATTCATCGCCATCCAAGCCAGCCCCGAGGCACAAACCTTCGGCGGCTTCTGGATGCTGCGGGACATCCTGATGGCCTGATTGCAGGGCTGATGAAAGACGGGCCGTTTGATCGACCAGACAGCCGCTTCAACACGTTGAAGGGCTGGACGTGGGTCGGTTGCTACGGGGGCTACTACCTCCAGAGCGATCTGCTGCATGAGCAGGGTTTCGAGCACGGCTTCTTCACCCGGCTTTGGCACGGCCGAGGACCTGACGAACTGGCGGGCTACATCAGCGCGGGCGTCAGTGTCCATCGTCCCCAGCAGGTCCACAGTGGAATCGTCCTAAATGCCAGCGACGCCCGTCAGGCCCCCTGGCCCGAGGCGGACGGTCTGGTGAGTGATCGCGGAGGACAGAGCCTGTGGGTGTGCGGCGCCGACTGCACGCCGGTTCTGATCGCCGATCCCGGCACCGGGCACGCCGCGGCCTGCCATGCCGGATGGCGTGGCGTCGCCGCGGGGATCCTGGTCACTGCTCTGAATCGACTGGTGGAGCGGGGTGCCCGGCGGGAGGATCTGGTCATTGCCCTGGGCCCTGCCGTCAGCGGACGGCGCTACCAAGTGGGGGAAGAGGTGGTGCAGGCCATCGCTGCGGCGATTCCAGTCGATGCTGGCGTCCGCAATAGAGAAGCCCTCCTGCCGGATGAGCAGCCGGGGCGGCATCGCCTGGACATCCGAGCTGCCGCCGGGCTGCAACTCCAGAGCGCCGGAATCGCCGGCGAACGGATCACCCACTGCCCGCTTTGCACCGTCAGTGAACCTGAGCTGTTCCACTCCTGGCGACGGGATCAGGTGAAAGCGGTGCAATGGAGCGGAATCGTGGCGCAGGCCACAACGTGATCCATTCCAATCACGTTGTAGTGGCAACGGTTTGAGGACAAAGGCTGACGAGTTTTCAGCTGCGAGCCAGTTTGAAGAAGGCGTTTGAACTTTCACGATGTTCCAATCGACCCTTCGCCTGGGATTAGCGATTTCAGCCTCCCTCACTCCCCTGACGACGGGTGCAATCGCCGCTGATGCCAAGCCATCGGTGATGTCGGAAACGATCAACGTGAGCGACGTGAAAGCCGCCCAGGCCACCTGGTGCACTGCCCTGATCACGATCAGCACCACCCACGCGGAAGGAGGGCTGGCCAAATCCAAACCTCTGGCCGGCAACGTGATTGATGCCGCCTACGGCTATCAGTTCGGTCCCGTGGCCTTCAAACCGACCTGGGCCACGGGAGACGTCACCTTCCGCGACACCCGCAATGGTGCTTTGTCGTATTTCGTCGGCGACGATTCCGCTTTTGACTACCTGGGCTTTGCCATTGGTACACCGGGGGCCAAGCGAAGCCCCTGGGTGAAATGTGAGCCTGAAATTTTCGTGATTCAGAGCTTTGGCAACACCGCCAATGCCATGGGCTGGGTTCATCTTGAAGCCGCCGATGGCACCACCAGCAAGGTTGATAAGACCTTCGGCTACGTGCGTGATGACGAGGGTGCTCTACGCATCGTGGTGCATCACTCCTCCACACCCTTTGCCGGGTATTGATCGCTGGGACAGGTGAGGGTTAACGGGACTGGCGGCCCGTCGCCAGGATTTGGATGGCTAAAGCCTCAGCGGCCCGAATGCCATCGATTCCTGCGGAAAGAATGCCGCCGGCATACCCCGCGCCCTCACCAGCGGGCACGAGCCCTCTCACATTGAGCGATTCCAGCGCCTCATCCCTGGGTATGCGCACGGGAGATGACGTGCGGGTTTCCACGCCGGTGAGCACCGCATCGGGGTGGTCGTAGCCCTTCAGCTTGCGAGCGAAGACCGGCAACGCCTCCCGCAAGGCTTCAACGATAGGAACTGGAAGCAGCTCAGCAAGATCGGCAGGATGCACACCCGGTTGATACGACGCTGCAATGGCGCCAAGGCGGGTTGATGGCCGACAGGCCAGGAAATCCTCCAGCCGCTGTGCCGGTGCTGCATAGCTGCGGCCCCCCAGCCGGAAGGCCCGTTCCTCGAGCTCACGTTGAACGGCAATCCCCGCCAACGGATCCCCAGGGAAGCGTTCAAACGGGGCAAGGTCGTCAGCGTCCAGGGCTACGACCAAACCGCTGTTGGCATTGCGCTCGTTACGGGAATGCTGGCTCATGCCGTTGGTCACGACCCGGCCGACTTCCGAGGTCGCACCCACCACAAATCCACCGGGGCACATGCAGAAGCTGTAGACGCAGCGGCCGTTCTCGGCATGGTGAACCAGCTTGTACTCGGCGGCCCCAAGACGGGGATGGCCGGCCGCCTCCCCCCAGCGGGCTGCATCGATCAGATGCTGCGGATGCTCAATCCGCACGCCCACCGAAAACGGTTTGCGCTGCAACTGCACACCGATTTCTTCCAGCATTTCAAAGCAGTCCCGCGCCGAATGACCGGGAGCCAGCACCAGATGGCGGCAGGGAATCTCCGTGCCATCAGCCAGCACCAATGCCTCGAGTTGATGGGGCTTTTCACCGGTGCTGACGCTGAGCTGAAGCCGTGTCACGCGACTGTTGAACCGCACCTCGCCACCAAGCGCTTCAATGCGGGCCCGCAGGCCTCGAACCACCGTGGCGAGCTTGAACGTGCCGATGTGGGGTCGGTGCAGCGTCAGGATCTCGTCGCTGGCTCCACAGGCCACCAGTTCCTCCAGCACCTTGCGGCCGTAGTGCTCGGGATCACTCACCTGGCTGTAGAGCTTGCCGTCAGAAAAGGTGCCCGCACCGCCCTCACCGAATTGGGCATTGGATTCCGGATTGAAGGGGCTGGTTCCCCTCCAGAAGCCGAAGGTCTGCAGGGTGCGCTGCTTCACCGACTGGCCCCGTTCCAGCAACAGCGGCCGAAAGCCCATCTGCGCCAACAGCAGGGCGGCGAAATAACCGCAGGGACCAGCCCCCACCACCACGGGACGATCACGCGAATCCAGCGGAAAACCCTCTGCAGCACGACCGACGGGCCGGTAGCGGGTGTCTGGTGCAGGACGCACCCGTCCTTTGTTCCCGATGCGCCGCAGCAGGGCAGCCTCACCCTTCACCTGCACATCCACGCTGTAGATCAACTGAATCCGATCGCGGCGCCGCGCATCGACACTGCGCTTCACCAGGGTCTGGCCCAAAAGCTGGTCTGGAGCAATCCGCAGACGCTTCAGCACCGCCTCCCGCAGCGCCTCATCCCCATGATCCAGGGGCAGCTTCAACTCACTCAGGCGCAGCATCTCGAGGTCGTGTCCCCAGCCCTCATTCGATCAGACCGGCAATGGCCTGACCCGACGGTGCATGGCCGGCACGGAAGCGGGAATCGCTGGCCACAGCCTGCAGACGCAGAGACTCACCGCGGCGACGCTGATCGAAGGCCTCACAGATCGGAACAGCCTCCTGCTCTGGATCCAACCAACCCAAGGCATCGGTGCCACCGTCGTCGGACAGCGGCAACGGGGCTGCATCGGCCAGGGCCAGGAGCCGGGCTGTGTCGAAGCCTGCACCGGCGAGCAGCGAGGGAGACGTACCGGTGTGCTGGCGGAAGGTCTCCTGGAAATCTGACCAGGCATCACCACGGGCTGGGTGCTGCAGCCCAAGCTGTTGCCAGGGGACTGCGGGAGCATCCTGCAGGCCTTCAGGCTCGGTGAGCCAAATCCAATTAGGCGTTCGCGGTGCACCTCCGCCGAAGCGCCCCTGCTGCTGCTCCGCTCGCAACTCTTGCGAGAGAGGGCCATCCGGAGAATCAGCCACCACAACGGTGGACACCGACGACCAGGCCATGTCGTCCTTGAACCGTTGCAGACGCTGGCCATCGGTGGGATCCACCCGCTGGACCGGCTCAGCTTCGTAGCTCTCCACAATGCCGCCAGCGGCCTGGAACAGCTCGACAAAGGCGTTGGAGCTGGTGGACTCCAGAGCAAAAGGGTCCTCCACCACCATGGCCCGTTCCCAACCGGCCTCCATGGCCGCCGTCACCATCGCCTTGAGATCCTCCTGGTGAGAAGGAACGATCGGCCAGAGCCGTTCACGGCCTTCGAGGGCTCGCATGGTGTCTAAGGACTGCCCTCGCTGAAAGGGCAACAGCACGGTTAGATCCCGCTCGACCGCCAAGGCGGCAAAAGCCCGCAGATCGGCAGACGGGGGTGCCACGAGCAACTTGAGGTCTCGGGAGGGCATCAACTGCCTGGCGGGCAACTCCCCGGAGTTGATTCCATACCAGGCCACCACCGGAAAAGATTCACCACAGGCCTCCACCGAAGAGCGGCCGAGATGAAAGCCCTGCAGGAAGTCTTCCCGGACGTCAGCATCCCCTTGCCCCATCGGCAGCAGCACCGCCAGCCTTGGGCGACTCAAGCCACTGGCCACCAAGGACTGGCAGCCAATCAACGTCGCTGCAACGACACACCACGACAGCCAAGGCCAGCGTCGCCACTTAGGCTTCGACATGGGATCGGAGGGAAGCAACCCGATCCACAGAAGCTAGGGAGAGGAGTCGGACTCGTCTCGTTTTGTCACAGAGGTCTCAGACGCGCCGCCCAACTGGGACAACCAACCGGCCAAAAGCAAGCCAGAACCGATTCCAATGGCCAGGGTTCGGTTTTCAGCGGCAGCACCTTGCCCCCAGGCGGCCGTTGCCAAAAAGGCAGCGCCCAGCAGCAGACAGGGCACCAAGACAATGCCCCGGGCGACTCGGTTATCAGCCATCGACCCCGCAGCTGTTGCTGGCCAAACCAGCGGCAATCAAGCCACTGCTGAGGTCATGATCAGCACCGATCGGGGTCACCCGAGCCATCAGCTGACCCTCGCTGGAGCCGATCGGCCGAAGATTGACCCGGCGCCGGCGCGGCAGCTCCTGACGCAGCCATGCGATTGCTTCAGCTTCGTGGCTCGCATCAACGGCGCTGCAGGCCAGGGCCACGGTGTAGGTGCGGTTGTGATCACCCACCTGCAACAGCGAACTGCTGCGCACCTGAAGCACCTCAGCAGCCTGAACCGGCACTGCCCAAAGCAGCAGAAGCAAACCGGTTAAGACAAGACGAATCAAGGGGTGGTGGCGTTGAGAACCGGCATGGGAGCCGGAAGGCCCACCATTTCAGCATTGCTTTTGCCGGGAGGAACCATCGGATAGCAGTTCTCGCCGCGGCGCACGTGGATATCGATCAGCATCGGCCCTGGGGCCTTCAGCGCCGCTTCCAGATCAGCGCGCAGCGACTGCCGCTCGCGGATGTGCACGCCGTTCACGCCGAAAGCGCTGGCCAGAGCCACGAAGTCCGGCATGCCATTGAGCATGTCGGAGGCGGAGTAACGCTCGTCGTAGAAACTCTCCTGCCATTGGCGCACCATGCCCTGCCAGTGGTTGTTGACGATCACCACCTTCACCGGGAGCTTGTAGGCCGCGAGAGTTCCCAGCTCCTGAATGTTCATCAGGATGCTGGCGTCACCGGCAATGCACACCACCTGACGCTCGGGGCAGGCCACCTGCGCGCCCATCGCGGCCGGCATGCCGAAGCCCATGGTGCCAAGACCGGCACTGCTGATCCAGCCGCGGGGACCATTGCGGAGGTACTGGGCGGCCCACATCTGATGCTGCCCCACATCCGTGGTGACGATGGCATTTGGAGCCAGGTCGCGAACAGCCAGCAGCACCTCCTGCGGATACAGGGGACCCTCCGCAGGAGGAACGGTGAGGGGGTACGTCTGTTTCCACTCAGCGATGCGCGCCAGCCAAGGAGTCGTGCGTGGTTGCACCTGCTGTTGCAGGCTCAGCTCCACCAAACGCGCCACGCTCAGGCCCAGATCACCGAGCACCGCAACGTCAGGACGACGGGTCTTGCCGATCTCAGCCGGATCAATCTCAAAGTGAATGACCCGGGCCCGGGGGGCAAAGGTGTCGAGCTTGCCGGTGACCCGGTCGTCAAAGCGGGCACCAACGGCAATCAGCAGATCGCATTCGGTGACGGCGAAGTTGGCGTAGGCCGTTCCGTGCATGCCGAGCATGCCCACCGCGAGGGGGTCGTTTTCATCAAAAGCACCTTTCCCCATCAAGGTGCTGGTTACGGGGATCTGGAAACGCTCGGCGATCACCCGCAGGCTGTCGTGGGCGCCGGCAGAGATCGCTCCGCCACCCACATAGAGCAGGGGACGCTCCGCCTCAGAAATCAGCTCAAGTGCCGACAGGATCGGCTCATCCCGGGGCGGCTGCGGCTTGCGGAAGCCTTTGGGCACGATGGCCCCGGGCTCAACCGGCACGTAGTCGAACATCTCCTGGCCGACATCCTTCGGGATGTCGATCAGCACCGGCCCGGGACGACCACTGGCGGCAATCAAAAAGGCCTGGGCAACGATGGACGCGAGATCCGCCGGATCGCGCACCACCCAGGAATGCTTCACGATCGGCAGGGTGATGCCGAAGATGTCGGTCTCCTGGAAGGCATCGGTGCCAATGGCCGGACGGGGAACCTGACCGGTGATCACCACCATGGGCACGGAGTCCATCTGGGCGGTGGCGATGCCGGTGACCAAGTTGGTGGCACCGGGCCCTGATGTGCCAAAACAAACGCCCACCTTGCCGGTGGCGCGGGCGTAGGCATCAGCCGCGTGGGTGCCGGCCTGCTCATGCCGCACCAGGATGTGCTTCACCCACCCCTCGCTCTCGGCGATGTGGAGCGCGTCGTAGATGGGAAGAATTGCGCCGCCGGGGTAGCCGAAGATCGTGTCAACGCCGTGGCGGCGCAGCGCATCCATCAGGGCTGTGGCCCCAGACATTCTCTGCCCACCGTTAACGGCCTGCTGCCCAGTGACGGCCGAAGAGGCAGAGGTGAGAGTCACAGAAGCGACGGATCAATGACCCTCAAGGTTAAGGGCCAGGAGCTCCCCTGGCTGGATCAAAGCAAGCCGAGGGCGTGCAGCGGCCCCTGACCACTGATCAACTCCAGCAAAAAGGCGGAAAAACCGATCATGGCCAGACGGCCGTTCCAGACTTCCGAACTGTTGTTCCAACCCCATTCCCACTTCTCCTGGGGGTAGAGCTTCACCTTGGTGGGCAGCTCCGCCGCCGCATCAAGACTCACTTCAGGGCCCTGGAGGCTGGTGGCGACTAGATCCGCCAACCCTTCAATGAAGGGAGCGTAGGTATCAAGCGCCCGCACCCTGCGGAAGTTCACCACGCCGGCTTCGGTGGCCAGCTCCCGGTATTCGATGTCGATTTCCTCGAGCGTCTCGATGTGTTCGCTAACGAAGCTAATCGGCACCACCACCAGATCATTGGTCTTGGCTTGGCCTAACTCTTCAAGGGCCTCCTCGGTGTAGGGCTTGAGCCACTCCACAGGACCAACACGGCTTTGATAGGCAAGGGTGAAGGGGTTCTCGTGGCCCATCTGAACGGCCAGTTCCTTCATGATCAAACCCGCGCAGGCTTGAATCTCTTTTTGATAAGGATCGCCCGCTTCTTCGACGTAGCTCTTCGGCACACCGTGGGCGCTGAAAAAGACATGGGCTTTGGCTGGGTCGTCGCTGTTGCGGACCTCTTCAGCGATCAGCTCGGCCATTGCCTTCACATAGCCGGGATGGTCGAACCAACTGCGGATGCAGCGAATCGGCAGCTTTTCAAAGGCTGAATCGGCCTGACGCAGGCGTTGCAACTCTCGGAAGCTGGATCCGCTGGTGCTGATCGAGAAGTGGGGATAGAGGGGAAGCACCACCACTTCATCGATGCCATCGGCCTTGATATCCGCCACAGCGGATTCCGTGAACGGATGCCAGTAGCGCATGGCCACATAACTGGTGGCGTCGATGCCGCGCTGACGCAACAGGCTCTGCAATTCACGGGCCTGCTGTTCGGTGATCCGCCGCAGCGGTGATCCGCCACCGATGGAGCGATAGGCCTCCTGCGACTTGCCACTGCGCAGGGTGCTGATCAACCAGGCCAGCGGTTTTTGCAGCGCCGGACTGGGCAGCCGGATGATCTCCGGATCAGCAAAAAGGTTGTAGAGAAACGGCCCAACGTCCTGGATCCGCTCCGGGCCACCCAGATTCAGCAGGACGACACCGACGCGAGACATTTCGAGCTGAACGGTTTTCGGGGGTTGAGCGTAGCGGTCATGGACGCGACCCTTAGGGCCGACGACACATTTATGGAGCTCAAAAGTGCGCTGGAGACCGCCAATGCGCAGCTGGCGGCACAGGGGTCACGCCTGCGCATCGAGCAGCGGGGTCGACGGCTGAACCTGCGCGGGGCTCTGCCCTTGCGCGGGGATCCGAGCCGGAACGGATTGCAACGCATCAGCCTGGGGCTGATGGCCGATGCAGCCGGGCTGAATCAGGCCCTCAGCACCGCTGCCCTGGTGCAGCTGCAATTGGAGCAGCGCAGTTTTGATTGGACGCTCTGGTCGGCCCCCTCCTCGCCCACCAAGGCCAAGGGGCGCTCCATCGGCATCCAGACCGCAATCGAGAGTTTCGAAACAGCCTTTTTTGCCGACCCGCGTCGCCGTCGTTCTCCGGCGAGCAGTCGCACCACCTGGACCAGCGCCTACTTGCCCTACCTGCGGCGCCTGGCGCATCAGTGCGGTGATCAGCCGCTGGAGCCAGCGCTGCTGATGCAGGCGCTGACCAGTTACGACGACGGCAGCCGCAGCCGACAGCAGTGCGCCACAGCCCTGGCAGCCCTGGCCCGGCATCTGGAGCTGCCGTTGCCGGAAGACTGGCGCCAGGAGGCTGGAGGCTATGGCCTGCACCGGGCCCGCTTCCGCCAACTGCCCACCGACCCACAGATCCTGGAGGCCGCAGGCCGCATTCCCAATCCCCAGTGGCGCCTGGCCTTTTCCCTGATGGCCACCTACGGCCTGCGCAACCACGAGGTGTTCTTCTGCGATTGCTCCTCCCTGGCCCCGGGTGGAGATCAGGTGTTGCGGGTGCTGCCGACCACCAAAACCGGTGAGCACCAAAGCTGGCCGTTCCACCCCGACTGGGTCGAACGCTTCGGATTGCAAGAACTGGCAGAGAACCCGGCAGCTCTGCCAGGAATCCAGACCGATCTTCGTCGCACCACCCTGCAGCAGGTGGGTCGGCGGGTGAGTGAGCAGTTCCGCCGCTACGACCTGCCGATCACGCCCTATGACCTGCGCCACGCCTGGGCGGTGCGGACCATCCACGTCGGCCTGCCGGACACAGTCGCCGCCAGGATGATGGGCCACTCGGTGGCGATCCACACCCGCACGTATCACCACTGGATTACCCGGCGTGACCAGCAGCAGGCGGTGGATGCAGCCCTGGCCCGTCAACCGGCCTGACAACAACCTGACTTCACTTCAACGATGACGTCGTTTCTGAGGCCACTGGCCTATCGCTACCGCTGGATTTACGACACGGTTACGGCGGTGTCATCGCTGAGTGTGGGTGGGGTCGACCGCTTGCGTGGCCTTGGCCTTGAGGCGTTGCAGCCCCATCTCAAGCCGGGGACCGAAGTGCTGGATCTTTGCTGCGGCAGTGGCGAGGCAGCGGCCCCCTGGCTGGCGGCGGGCTACGCCGTGACGGGGCTCGATGTCTCCCCGCGCGCCCTTGATCTCGCCGCCCAACGGCACCCGGCTCTGCAGCGGGTGGAGGGGCTGGCGGAAGATCCACCGCTCGCCGATGCCAGCTTCAGCGCGATCCAAATGAGCGTGGCCCTGCATGAATTTCCCCGGGGCGACCGGGAGCGGGTGCTGCGCAGTGCCCTGCGGCTGCTGGAACCCGGCGGCTGGTTGGTGGTTGTGGATCTGCACCCGGCAGGCCCCTGGCTGAAGCTCCCCCAACAAGTGTTTTGTGCCCTGTTTGAAACCGACACCGCCACCGCCATGCTGGAGGACAACCTCCCCGCTCAACTGAAGCAACTCGGCTTCAGCGGTGTGACCCAGGAGCTGCTGGCGGGACGGGCTCTGCAACGCATCACCGCCACTCGCCCCCGATAGCCCCCAACAACGCCCCTCCTTCCATGAGCACGAACGACCTCGATCAATCCGCCACGGAGCTGGGCATGGGAGGCAAGCTCGCCCCCGAAACAGACGACGCCGGTTACCGCAAACGGATGGAGCGGCGTCAGCAGGTGCAGAAGCAACGGGTGGAGGAACGCAACAAGGAGAAGGGTCTGGTGCTGGTATTCACCGGCCAGGGCAAGGGCAAAACCACCGCTGGACTGGGGCTGATGCTGCGCACCCTGGGCCATGGCGAGCGGGTGGCGATTGTTCAGTTCATCAAGGGGGGCTGGGAGCCGGGCGAAGCACGGGCACTGCAGGCCTTTGGCAAGCAGGTGAGCTGGCATGCCCTGGGTGAAGGCTTCACCTGGGAAACCCAGAACCGCGAGCGGGATCAACAGCTGGTGGAGGCGGCCTGGCAGACGGCCCTTGGTTATCTCCGCGATGCCAGCGTGAAGCTGGTGCTGCTCGACGAGCTGAATGTGGCCTTGAAACTGGGCTACATCGAGGCCGAGACCGTGATTAGCGGCTTGAACGAGCGACCGGAACTCACCCACGTGGCGGTGACTGGCCGGGGCGCACCCGCCACGCTGGTCGAGCGGGCCGATCTGGTGACGGAGATGACCTTGGTGCACCACCCCTTCCGCGAACAAGGGGTGAAGGCCCAGGCGGGCATCGAGTTTTGAGCGGTTGAACCAGCCCTCCTTAGGCCGCTTCAGCCGCCTCGAGATCGTCCTGAAGATGACGGGTGGCCGCGGTGAGCACCGACAGCCCACTCACCAGCAGAGCGCGATGCACCACGGGTTCGCGCCAACAGTCGGGATCCTGGCTGGCCCGCTCGAGGGCGGAGAGCGTGAGACGGGCCATCACACCGCTCTGGGTGGCATCGGTCTCTGGCATGAAGCAGCCGCGGTTTCACCATCCAAGCGGCGATCAGAGCCCTCTGCCAGTGCTTGCTACTGTCAGAAGGATCTGGACCGTTGATGACCTACACACGCGTCCTGCTGAAACTCAGCGGCGAAGCTCTGATGGGATCTCAGGGTTATGGCATTGACCCCGCCATTGTTCAGTCGATTGCCTCCGACGTCGCCAAGGTGGTCGCCAACGGCACACAACTGGCGATCGTCGTGGGTGGCGGCAATATCTTCCGCGGCCTGAAGGGGTCTGCAGCGGGAATGGAACGGGCCACGGCCGACTACGTCGGCATGTTGGCCACGGTGATGAATGCCATCACCCTCCAAGACGGGCTCGAAAGGGCCGGCGTTCCTACCCGGGTGCAAACCGCTATCGCCATGCAAGAAGTGGCGGAGCCCTACATCCGCCGCAAAGCCATCCGGCACCTGGAAAAAAACCGAGTGGTGGTGTTCGGCGCCGGTTGCGGCAACCCGTTCTTCACCACCGACACCACCGCCGCCCTCCGGGCCGCTGAGATCAATGCCGATGTGGTGTTCAAAGCCACCAAGGTGGATGGGGTCTACGACAAGGATCCCGCCAAGCATGCTGACGCCGTCAAACATGAGCAGCTCAGCTATCAAGACGTGCTCAGCGGTGAATTGGGCGTGATGGACAGCACCGCCATCGCCCTTTGCAAAGACAACAACATCCCGATTGTTGTTTTCAACCTGTTTGAACCTGGCAACATCGGCAAAGCCGTGGCCGGGGAACCGATCGGGTCCCGCATCGGCGGCCCCGCTTAAGAACGCCACCCAGTTCGCACGCCTCCTCCCTCAGCAACCATGTCGACCCAAGACCTCGAAGCCAGCATGCGCAAGTCGGTGGAGGCCACCCAGCGCAACTTCAACACGATCCGTACCGGCCGGGCCAATTCCTCCCTGCTGGATCGCATCAGCGTGGAGTACTACGGCGCTGACACACCGCTGAAGTCGCTGGCCACCCTGTCGACCCCGGACTCCCAGACAATCCAGATCCAACCGTTCGACATCAGCGCCCTGGCCTCCATCGAGAAGGCCATCGCCATGAGTGAGCTGGGCTTCACCCCCAACAACGACGGCAAGATCATCCGCATCAACGTGCCGCCCCTCACCGAGGAGCGCCGCAAGGAGTTCTGCAAGCTGGCCTCGAAGTACGCCGAAGAAGGCAAGGTGGCCCTGCGCAACCTGCGCCGCGACGCGATCGACAAGATCAAGAAGCAGGAAAAGGAGGGGGAGTTCTCCGAAGACCAGAGCCGCGATGAGCAAGACAGCATTCAGAAAACGCTCGACAAATTCATCGCTGAGCTGGAACAGCACCTGGCCACCAAGGAAGCCGACATCCTGAAGGTGTGAGCGAAAAATCGGATCGGACCTGCGATGTGCTGATCGTCGGGTCCGGAGCCGCGGGCGGGGCCGCAGCGGTTCACCTTGCGGCGGCGGGTCACGACGTGCTGATTCTGGAGCGCGATCCTGCACCACGGATCAAACCCTGCGGCGGTGGCATGGCTGCCTCGGTGCAGCAGTGGTTTCCGTTTTCATTGGAACCCGCGGTGGAACAGGTGATCCGCCGCGTGGATTTCAGCTGGTGCCTCAAGGATCCGGTTGTGGCCGAGTTGCCGGGGGATGCACCGTTCTGGATCGTGCGCCGGGAAACGCTGGATCAACTACTGGCAGATCAGGCGATTGAGGCGGGCGCCGAACGCCTGGCAGGCGTTGAGATCAATGGAATTCGCCGCAATGGAGACGTCTGGCAGGTGACGGCAACCGATGGTCGCCATTGGCAGGGGCGGGCCGTGGTGATCGCCGATGGTTCGGGCTCACCCTGGCCCCAACGGCTCGGTCTAGGTGCAAAACAGCCGCAGATGGCCACCACCATGTCGGTACGGCTGGAGGGCCAGTGCCAGCTCAGCGATGGCACCACCCGCTTTGAATTCGGCCTGGTGCAACAGGGCTTTGCCTGGGCCTTCCCCCTCGCTGGTGGTGTGAACATTGGCGTGGGAAGCTTCATCGGAAGACAGGACGCCGACCCGGAGCAGGTGCTGGCTCAGTTGTTGCCGGATCTGGGCTTCGCCGCCGATGCCGGCATCCGTCAGCGTGGCCAACTGCGGGTGTGGAATGGCCATCACCGTCTGGATGGCAACGGCATGGTGGTGGTGGGCGATGCGGCATCGCTTTGCGATCCCTTTCTGGCGGAGGGGCTCCGGCCTGCCCTAATGAGTGGCTGCGAAGCGGCTCGACATCTGAGCCAATGGCTCAAAGGCGACTGTCAGGATCTGCGGGGCTACAGCCGCGCCATGCGCGAGCGCTGGGGGGAGTCGATGGCTTGGGGTCGGCGTATTGCCCAAGTGTTTTATCGCTTCCCCGGTGTGGGGTATCAGCTGGGAATCAAACGGCCCACCGCACCACGGAGAATTGCTCAAATTCTCTCCGGGGAGATGGGCTATGGCGACATCGCCCAACGGGTGATCAAACGGCTGCTACTCCAGTGCAACTAAAGACCGAGGCTGAGCTGCTGACTGCCGTTGTCGGGCTGCTGTGGTTGGCGCCGTCGGCGTGAGGCTGTTGGCTTTAACCCCGCCTTGCGGGAGCCATGCTTGCGCTGAATCGCGTCGGCATGGCGATCAAAACCGGCCGATCGGCGAATCTCCCAGATCTGATCCTTCGCCTGCTGCATGGATGCGGTGACATCAACAATCGGTGCCGGCCTGCCGCCGCCGAGCATCCAGGGCTCATGAATGTGAATCGTGGGCACCTCCATGAGTTCAGGGCACCACTGACGGATGAACAGCCCCTGGGGATCGTGATCCATGCCCTGCTTGATCGGGTTGTAAATCCGAATCGTGTTGATCGAGGTGCTCCCCGACTGCATCTGGCACTGGCTCCAGTGGATCCCCGGTTCGTAATCGACAAACTGGCGCGCCAGGTACAGGCCACTGTCCCTCCAAGGCAACCAGAGGTTGTAGCTGGCAAAGGACATCAACATGGCCCGCATGCGGAAGTTGATCCAGCCATGGGCCCGCAAGGCGCGCATGCATGCATCCACAAAAGGGACGCCGGTGCGACCTTCACTCCAGGCCGACAAGCGCTCGGCATCCGCCTCTCGAATGCCCCGCATGAACGGGTGGAAATCGCTGAATTCAATCGCCGGCTGATCCTCCAGCTTCTGAATGAAATGGCAATGCCAGTGCAGCCGGGATTCAAAGCTGCTGACGCCGCGACCGCTGTGGTTGCGGCTGGCCTGCAACACCTCCCGCATCGAGAGGCAGCCCCAGGTGAGAAAAGCCGAAAGCCGAGAGCAACCGATAAAGGCGGTGTTGGGGCTCGACATCGCCCGTTGATAACGCGGGGCTCGGTGCTGCAGAAAATCCTGCAACTCCGCCAGACCGATCGAACGCCCGCCGGTCTGACGCTGCGGACACGCATCCGAAAGCAGGTCTGAACAGGGCCGCTCCGGGATCACGCCGGGATCAATGCCCTCCAGCGTTTGCAATACGGCGGGCGCTGGCGTAATGGGCTCCGCCATTTGGGCCTCCCAGCGCTTGGCCCAGCCGTTGCGGCTGCGCAGCCGGCGCGTTACCCCAAACTGCGGGATTTCAGTCCAAGCGATGCCGTGCTGACGGGCCCAGGCCCCCACACGTTTGTCGCGCTGGTACGTCCAGCCGTTGCCGGTTTCCTCATGGCTCCATAGACCATCGATGCCGAACTGGCGCCGGGCCCGCTCCAGCACCTGCACCACATCACCGCTGCGTACCACCAGCGGTTGGCCCAGGTCGGCTAGGGACTGGCGCAACTCCAGCAGCGACTCCCGGCAAAACAACCATTGCCGCTCGGAGGCATCGGGCTGCCGCCACAACTCCGTCTCCACTACATACAGCGGCAGCACCGACCCGCGTTCAGCGGCAGCCCGCAAGGGCCGGTGATCAAGCGTGCGCAAATCACGCTTGAACCAGACGATCTGCAGCGCTGCCATTCACAGCCCGTCAAGAGCTCAGGTTCTAGTGGATACGACGCTCAATCCAGCGCCATTTCCATCACCTCCCCGAAGCGGGTTTTCACCGTGTTGCGAAAACCGACCACATCCAAGCGGCGCGTCAACAATGCAGCGCCAAGGAAACAAACCATCTGCAGGGCAAACACCCCGCCATAAGCAGCGAACAAATCACCATCGCTCCAGGCTTGGAACAAGGTGAGCAGACCGCCTCCACTAATGGTGGCGAGGCCGCAGGAATAGGCATAGCCCGCACCCCAGATTCCGAGGAGAAAGCCTGTGCGGCCTGGCTGCACAAAACTGAACATCAAGCTGAGGCAGGCATTCATGCACACCCCCAGCGACAGACCAAACAGAGCCACCCCTGCACACAACAGGGGGATGGATTGCTCAGCCCCGGCCCACAACATCACCATCAAGGCCAAAGCGGCCAGCACCGCACCCACCCGAGCCGTACGGATGTTGCCGCCGCGCTCAATCAACCAGAAGCCACTGAGCCCCAAGCCGCCAAAAAAGCCCACGGCAATCAACACATTCAGCGATGTGGTGGCGCAGACACTCATCCCAAAGACGGCGGCGCCGTATGGCTCCAACACCGCATCGTTGAGGAACATGCTGAAGGTGAACAGGCAGAGCACGCCGAGGAAGCGTCCGGCCTGAGGGATGGATCGCAGTTTCAAGAGCAACTGGGGCAAGGCCAACCGCTGGGGAACATCGAGGGGTTCAGACCCCATCGACACCATCAAGCCCGTGGTGCGGCGCTCCACCCTGTACACCGACACCACACCAAGCCCAAGCAAAACCAGCGGCGTCACCAACGACAAACGCTGCAGTCCGGCCAGAACAGCGGCACGGCTGGCATCGGCCGCGCAAGCGCTGCCGAACACCTGATTCACCAGAACACTGCCCAGCAACACCCCCAGAAGACGCATCCCCCACACCACCGAGAGCACCCGCGGCCGTTCCGCTTCCGTGGTGCGATCGGCGATCAGGGCTGCAAAGGCCGTGCCGCCAGCGGAAATCGCGGTGCCGATCCCCACGAAAACAAGGATCAACAGGCCAATCAGCAGAGCATTCAGCTCACCGCCGGAGGCCTCCATGCTGGTGGCCAACCGCAACACCAACTGGCAAGCCACGCCGAACAACAGGGCAATCGCCAAGGAGCTGATGACGATGAAGGGTGTGCGCCGCAGCCGGCTGAGGGGGATTCGATCGGAACAATGGCCGAACCAGGCGCGGGTGAACCCCATCAGCTGCTGACCACCAACGGCAAGGGCTGCCAGCACCGCCGGCAATTGAATGTCTTGAATCAACAGACGGTTCAGCAGTCCCAGGATCAGGACGCCGAGAATCCCAAGACTGAGCTGGAACAAGCCCAGTTGCAGAGCCAGACGCAGGGGACGGCAATGCACCGAGCCTGACAAAAACTTGCGGAATTATGCCTTTTTTGCATAAACAACGACCAGCCGTTCATGCCTCGGCCAACTTGATGTCCCGCAAACGCGCATCAATCGAAGCGAGCAGCTGCACCGCAAACATCGGCGTTTCCTGAACCGCAAACAGAAACTTTTCGCGGTTCATGGGAATCAAACGGCAATCGCTGGTGGCCGTGGCAGTGCTCAGACGCTGATGGTCATCCATCACCAGGGCACCTGCGCCGAACACGTGACCCACAGGGATGTCCTCATGCCCTTCATGGCCTGCCGAATCAATCCAGGTCAGACGCACTGACCCTTTCAGAAGGCCATACATGCAGATGCCGGTTTCACCCGTTCGAAACAGAACCTCTCCCTGCTTGAGACAGATCACTTCGGCCTTGCTGGCCAAAGCACGCATGGTGTCGAGAGCATGCATGGAAAGAGGTTGACTCAGACAGATGTCAGCGCCAAGGCAGCACCAAGGCCTTGACGCACATCGTCCTGGGAGATCAGACCGTCATGGTCTTGATCCAGCGCGTCAAAGATGGCATCACTGCCGAGCCATTCATCGCGGGTGATAGACCCATCACCGTTCATGTCATTGAGCATGAAAATCTCGGAAACGGCGTGGCGGAAGGCAGAGCCACCCTCCAGTTCCGCAAGACGATGGGCCAGTTGATGCTCGAGGGTTTCAATCGCCTTGCTGAAACCCTTGATGCCCTCGGTGAGTTTGTCGGTGGCCATCCGGTCGTCCTGCATCAACGCATCGAACTTGGCGCGATCGACATGGATCTTGGCCTCACCCTTACAGGGATGGGCCGCATCCAATTTCTGGGTCAGCACCGCATCACTGTCCCGGAGCTGATCCAACAGCTTGGGTGAAATCGTGAGCAGATCACAACCGGCAAGCTCGGTGATCTCGTCGATGTTGCGGAAGCTCGCCCCCATCACCTCCGTGCCATAACCATGGGTCTTGTAGTAGTTGAAAATCTTGGTCACGGAAATCACCCCGGGGTCTTCCGGCCCGGGATAGGAATCGCGCCCGGTTTCAGCCTTGTACCAATCAAGAATGCGCCCAACGAAGGGGGAGATCAAAGTGACGCCGGCTTCGGCGCAGGCGACCGCCTGACCGAAACCAAACAGCAGAGTGAGGTTGCAGTGAATCCCCTCTTTCTCCAGCACCTCGGCGGCTTTGATGCCTTCCCAGGTGGAGGCGATTTTGATCAGAACGCGATCGTTGCTGATGCCGGCATCGTTGTACAAACGAATCAGCTTGCGCCCTTTTTCAATCGTGGCGTCGGTGTCAAAGCTCAAGCGAGCATCCACCTCCGTTGACACACGACGGGGAACGATCTTGAGAATCTCCTTTCCGAAGATCACACTGATTTCATCCAGAGCTTCCCGCACCACGTCTTCCACTGGTGCGTCGCTGCCCATCAGCTTGCGCGATGACCGGAGAGCCTCATCAATCAGACTCTGATAGGCCGGAATCTGAGCGGCCGCAAGGATTAACGACGGGTTGGTGGTGGCATCCCGAGGGGTGAACTTACGGATCGCCTCCAGATCACCCGTGTCGGCAACGACCACGGTCATTTGCGAAAGCTGATCGAGCAGGCTGGCCATGATGTACGACGGCTCAATACCCGTAACGTAGCGGCGCTTTTTGATGCGTCAGCTGTTCAAAAGCTTGTTCAATTCAGCAGGTTTTGAGGGTGCAATGCGCTCCACAACCAGCAGGGCATCAATGATCTGTTTGGCGACTGGAACGGCGACGGTGGATCCGTAAGCATGTTCACCTTGGGGCTCATCCACCACCACAAACACCACGTAACGGGGATCCTCAATCGGCAAGGTCGCAACGAAACTGCAGATTTTCGCGCCGGGAAGATAAATCCCATTCAGGGCCTTCTGCGCCGTTCCCGTTTTGCCGCCGATCCGGTATCCCGGTGTTTTCACACCCTTGCCACTGCCCTGATCCACAACAGATTCCATCCACTGGAGCACCGTTCGGGTGACTTCCGGCTTCAGCAACTGCTGACCACTCGGTGCCGCCGCCGGAGCCAAGGCATCACCCGAGCGGAAGCCACGGGTGATGTGGGGACTGATCAACTTGCCGCCATTTGCCAGCATCGCGTGGAGCTGCACCAGCTTGAGCGGTGTGAGTGAGAACCCCTGGCCAAATGCCGTCGTCGCAGGCTCAATCGGCTGACTGGTGAACTGCTCTTTGCTCTTGAGTTGACCAGCTACCGCGCCGGGGAGGTCCGTGTCAGGACGCTGATTGATACCGAGACGCTCCATCCAGTTCCAGTAGGCGTCATCGTCGAGACGGCGCATGGCCTGGACCATTCCGACGTTGCTGGACACCTGCAACACGGTGGCGAAATCCACAAGGCCATTGGCCCGTTTGTCGTGGTTGTTGATCGGCCAGCCACCGATGATCAGCTTGCCCACGTCATTCACCCGATCCGTTGCCTGGATGGCGCCGTCCTGGAGGGCCAGCGCCAGATTGATCGGTTTGAAGGTCGAACCCGGTTCATAGAGATCCTGAACGGACCATTCCCGAAACCGCCCGGTGGGGAAATCCCAGTAGCGGTTGGGGTCATAAGTGGGTGTTGATGCGAGCACCAACAGCTCACCATTGGTGGCGTCCATCACGATCGCGGCGCCTTTCTGCGCTTTCCATTTGGCCACCTGCTCAGCAAGAGCCTTGAGAGCCACCTGCTGGAGCCTCGAATCCAACGTCAACTGAAGACGTAAATCATCGCCATAGAAGGCTCCCGGGGCGAGATTGGCGGGCAAGGGGGTGCCATCGGCTCCGCGGCGTAGGTATCGGGTTTGCTCATGGCGAGCAAGGTCACCATCGCGGCTCTGCTCAAGGCCCGCTTGAGGTTGCCGCTCCGCATTGAGAAAGCCAACCACGTTGGCGAACAACGACGCCTGGGGATACACCCGCTGGGGATAGGCCTCAAGATCCAGGCCACTGATTCCGAGAGCACGGATGCGATCGGCTGTCTCAGGATCAAGCTCTTCGGCCAATTTGATCCCGGAGGCCCGGGTCCCCATGTCGTCCAGAAGTTCGGACGCGGGGCGGGCCAACGGATCGGCCAACACCACCGCTACATCCTCAGCCGGGCGAACCGCATTGGGGTCATCTCCCGGCATGTTGAAGTAGCGGGGATGGGCCCAGAGCCGAAACCGCTTTTCATCCATGGCGACCAAGCGGCCGGTGCGATCAACGATCGGGCGCCGCTGCCCCAGGGGTTGGGTGCGCTGCGTTTGCAGCTGACGGGCACGCTGCTCCAGCGCGGGGGCTTGCACCAACTGCAGCCAGGCCATACGACCGACCAGACCCAACAGACCTGTCGCCAGGATCCAGAAAATGATCCACAGCCGCTTGGGCGGAACCTGCGTCAGAGGAACAACCCGTGCGCGAGACCGCCGCGAACGCACGGGTCGATGCCCTGACAACCGCGTCATCAGTACCCCGCCCTGATCGGCTGATTCTTCAGCGCTTGCAGCGAGGCCATCGGAGACAAAGCGACCGGTTGGAGCGACCCCGGAGCGGGACGATCGAGATGCACCAGGTTGGCCACCTGGGTCGGCACCAGGCTGTTCGGCTGTTGGGTCCGTTGCAGCAGATGCTGTTCCATCACAGCGGTTGACTCCGTCAAGCGGTGCGCCTGAGTGCGTGTTGCTTCCAGAAGGCGGAAGGCCAGGGTCCAGCGGTGCTGCCAGTGCAACGTGAGACCCGCCAAAACGGCAACAGCCGCAATCAACCCCAGCAACGTTCCATCCATCAAACGATGGAGTCCCCCGAGGAGAGGGGAGCGTCGTGCAATTCGTCCAGAGGACAGTGAGCCTTGAATCAGCTCAAAAGCTGTGGTCGATGCACGCTGTTCCGGAGCGGCAACCACCGGGATGACAGGCGAATAGGCCAGTGAACCACCTGTGGAAAGGCGGGGCAAGGTTCAGAGCAGCAGCAGATTCAGGAACGTCACCGCATTCCAGAGGCCATGCATCAGCACGGAGGGCCACAACCGTCCGCTGCGGAGCCGCACCAACCCCAACCCAACCCCCAGCACGGTGAGGGGTGCCAGCTCACCAACACTGATGTGAGCCATGGCAAACAACAGGCCACTGAGCAAGACACCCATGAGGGGGCCGAATCTTGCCGCCAGCACCGGCAGCAAAGCGCCGCGAAAGATCGTCTCTTCAAACAGAGGCGCCAGCACAACAGCAGTGAGGGCAAGCAATCCCAGGGCAAGCGGATCATGGCTGCCCAGCACCAACTCCAGCAGCGGATTGCTGCCCCCGGGATCCCCCACCAAGCGCACGAGCAACCATCCCGTGAGCATCACCAGAGGGGTCACCATCAACCAGCCCGCCACTGCATCCCGCAGGGCTGAGAGCAGCGGGCGCACGCGCCACTGCATCCACCCCCCCTGCGGCGCCGCCTCCTTCGGCAAGGAACGCACTTGCCGCCACAGGATCAGCAGGCTGGGCAGGGCCATTACGGCGTAATTGATCACCACGCCGACCGCTTCACGGCGAGGACTGGCCAGACCAGCCGTTAGTGCACCAACCAAAGGGAACGCCACGAGCGGAACGCCCACGGCGCTGATCACCACGAAGCCACCCGCCACCAGCAAGGCCATATCAATCAGGGTCAGATCCGGACCCTGAACCTCTGGCCAGGCCATCAGCCGGCCTCTAAACAGCCGCCAGGCCTGGCCGAACAGCAGCAGGGCTCCGAGCAGGGCCGTCACCAGGGGCAGCACCGTGCTGAAGGCCAGGCGGACTACCGCTCGGCCCGCTGCTGCACCATCAATGCAGAGCCCCGGATCAGAGGCGCGGGATTCGCACAGCAGCTGCTGGAGCAGGGGATCGTCGACGCCGCGGTCGAGGTCTGCTGTTGCAGAACCTTGGCCTTGCAACAGCAGGAGCATCCGTTGCTGGCGCTCACTGCGATCCTCAGAGGAGATCCCATCCAGGGCCTTGAGCAGCGCATCCCGCGGCGACTCCCCCAGAAGGGCTTCTCGCAACGAGGCCGGCACCGCTGGTTCAGCCAGAAGCGTCAGCTCCTGCTGCTGAAGGCTCAGGGCCGGTGCCACCGATGGGCGCGAAAGGCTGTCCACCAAGCCAGACAGCCAAATAAAGCCAGCCAAGGCCAGAGACAAGGCCGCCAGAAGTCCCTTCCAGCGCGGAACAACCGGTCGTGGGGAACTGGGCACCAGCTGGCGTCAACTGCCCATGATTGTCACCCCGAAAGGCCGCTTCCATACGATGGCCGCGCCCTGACGCTGAACCGTGCCCCTTCGTCTTCTTCTGGTCCGCCACGGTCTCAGCAGTTTCAACAAGGAACGGCGCATCCAAGGGCGGGATGATCTCTCGAACCTCAGCGAGGAAGGGCATGAACAGGCCCGGGCCCTGGGCCGCTCGCTCCAGGAAGTGAGCTTCCAGGCCATCTACAGCTCTCCCCTGCAGCGTGCGGCCGCCACAACCGCGAGCCTGGTGGAGTCCCATGCTGGTCAGACACCAGACCCCGTCTTCGATGACGGCCTGTTGGAGGTAGATCTGGAGCCCTGGTCGGGCCAGACCATCAACGACCTCGTCAACAACTCGGCGGAGGCTTACAACATCTGGAAGCACCGGCCCATGGAGCTGGAGCTCCAACGTCGGGATGGCTCTACCTACAAGCCCCTGCCTGAGCTGATGGAACAGGCGCGGGGCTTCATCACCAACCTGCTGCAGCACCATCCCCTCGATGGCAACGACACAGTGCTGGTGGTCGCCCACAACGCCATCCTGCGCTGCCTGATGCTGGTGTTGCTGGGAGAACCCGACAACGGATTCCGGCGACTCCGCGTCGACAACACCTCCCTCTCAATCTTCAATCTCCGGCCCGGAGAAGAAACACCCCAGGTACAGATCGAATGCCTGAACAGCACCACGCACCTGCAACCTCTGCCGGAGAAGGGCAAAAACGCCAGGCTGATCCTGGTGCGACACGGTGAAACCGACTGGAACAAAGCAGGCCGCTTCCAGGGGCAAATCGATATTCCTCTGAACGACAACGGTCGCCGTCAAGCCGCGGCCGCCCGCGATTTCCTCAAAGACATCCCCATCGATCGGGCCTGGAGCAGCACCCTATCTCGCCCAACCGAAACGGCCCAGATCATTCTCGAAGCGCACCCCGACGTTCCTCTGACCCAGATCGATGGACTGGTGGAGATCGGTCACGGACTATGGGAAGGCAAGCTCGAATCCGAGATCAGAGACGACTGGTCAGAGCTGCTGGACACCTGGAAGCGTGCTCCAGAAACCGTGCAGATGCCTGAAGGCGAGACCATCCAGGATGTGTGGGCCCGTTCCGTCAAAAGCTGGGGAGAGATCTCTGCTCAGCTGAAGGCCGAGGAAACGGTGCTTGTGGTGGCCCACGACGCCGTGAATAAGACGATTCTGTGCGACCTGCTGGGACTGACTCCTGCCGACATCTGGGCCGTCAAACAGGGCAACGGTGGTGTCACGGTGGTCGACATCTCCGCCGATTCGGGCCAGCCTGCGGTGGTGACCTGTCTGAACCTCACCTCCCATTTCGGAAGCGTGATTGACCGCACGGCAGCAGGCGCTCTCTGACGTCATGAACGACACCTTGCTGCTGGATCCGGTGCGCGTCCTGCGTGGCCCCGGACAACCAGTGCAGCTCGGTGCAGTTTTGATCAATCAGGGGGTGCTGGTCGGCTTTGACGACGATGCCCGGCAGCAGGCCCATGGCCTGGACATCCAAGCCACGCCTGCGCCTGATCAACTGATCGCCCCCTGCCTGGTCGATCCCCATTCCATCCTTGAAACCCCTTTCAGCGGGGATCAGGAAACAGCCGTGAGCCTGCGGCACTGTGCCGCGGCGGCGGGCTACGGCCAGATTGCCCTGCTTCCACGCAGCAGCAGCTGGCGCGATCGACCGGAACGGTTGCAGGGGTTCACTCTCGATCAGGATCAAACGGCAACGGTGCGCCTGCACCTTTGGGGAAGCTTCAGCCGCGGTGGCCAGGCGGACGCGCTGGCCCCCCATGGCGATCTTCTCGAACACGGCGCCATCGGACTGGCGGACGACGACGCCATGGTTCCAACCCCATTGCTGGAACGGGGCCTGCTGCTTGGAGAGATGGGGGAATGCCCGGTGCTGGTGGCGCCACGGGATCACGCTCTGCAGGGGGAAGGTCTGGTGAGGGAAGGCGTGGAGACGCTGAGGGCAGGGTGGCCAGCGGATCCGATCACCAGCGAAACCCTTCCACTCAGCCAGTTGCTGCTGTTGCATCAACGCCATCCGGAGCGACAACTGCGGCTGATGAACCTCTCCACCGCGGCTGCGGTTGACCAGCTTTCAGGCTGCGAGCCCCCGCCCCTGAGCAGCGTGAGCTGGTGGCATCTCCTGACCGACCGCAGCATGCTCGCCGGCAGCGACCCCGGCTGGCGTGTCTGCCCGTCGCTCGGCGGTCCGGAAGATCGCGACCGGTTGATCCAGGCTGTCCAAGAGCGAACCATTACCGCCGTCGCTGTCCACGCTGTGCCTCTGGATGCCGAGGACATGCTGCTGCCAGGTGACCAACGCCCTGCAGGCCTCAGCGGCCACCATCTGGTGCTTCCGGCCCTTTGGAATGCTCTGGTGCAGTCGGGCCGCTGGACCATTGAAGATCTTTGGCAAGCTCTCAGCTTTGGGCCTTCGGCACTGATCGATCAGCCACCCGAACAGCTCGAGCCAGGCAGCCGGCGCTGGATGCTTTTCAATCCCGATCAATGCTGGACCGTGCAGAGCGACACCCCAGGAGCACCACGCGCTGCCAACGTTCCCTGGATGGGACGTGAACTTCAGGGCCGCGTTGTGGCCTGTGGACTCAGTTGCTGAGCGGACCGATCCTGGAGGGAGGCCAGAAGCGGAAGACGGCACGTCCAATGATCTGATCGTCAGGTAAAAACGGCCCCCCTGGCCAACGACGTGCATCCTGGCTGTTGCGACGGTTGTCACCCAAAACGACAACGTTGCCTTCGGGGACGACGGCATACAGGCCTTTGCAGCCGATCATTCCGTCGCGATCTGAGCAGAAATTGGTGACATAAGGCTCCTTAAAAGCTGTGCCGTTGATGCTCACGGCGCCACGGCTGTTGACCTCCACAACATCGCCAGGGACCCCGACCACCCTTTTGATCCAGGCCTCACATTCGGGGTAGCGCTGCACAAGAACACGATCCACCACCCAGCTGATCCCCGGGAAGGTGACGAAACCACACTTCAGTGGATTCGGTTGTCCCGACTCCAATTTCCAGACCGGATCGAAGGCGCTGGGGGAATTGAACACAACGATCTCGCCACGCTGAGGCGGGCGGGAGCGATACGACAGCTTTTCAACGATCAGCTTGTCGCCCACCTGCAGGCCAGGCAGCATCGATCCCGAAGGGATGTAGCGGGCTTCAAAGGCGAACTGCCGAAGCAGGAGATACAGCGAGACCGTGAACAGGAAGGGGGCCCAAAACTCCCAAATCGCGCTGACTCTGCCCTTCACATCGGAAGGCCCTCTCTCCGCGTTCAATGTGGGCAGGCTCAATCTTTCGACCCACGATAGGGGGAGCCTGCAGGCCCCATGATTCGTCCACGCTGGCAAGCACTCAAGCCCCGACGCGACCTGCTCAGCTGGCGCCGGTGGGATCAGGCCATTGCCGTCATCGCCGCATTCAATCTCACCTGGGTGGCCATTGACCTCACCTACATCCCCCTGCGCAACTTCTGGCTGCAACGCAATCTGTATCCGGTTCCATCACTACCCCTGGTGATCCCCCTGCCCTGGCTGCCGGACATCACCCCAGTGCTGGACCCGTTAAAGGGGATCGAACCCCATCGGGACACGGAGGATTACCTCAAGTCCTACACGGCCCTTGATCGAGCACTGCAAGAGAACGGCTCCAGCACGCCTGAAAGCACCGATCTGCTGGAGCGGCAAGCGGCACTCACCACGGCACTGATGGACAGCAACCCGTTCATCAGTTCCGGCCATGCCGGCACGCTGGAGAAATTCAAGAACCGACTCCGCGCCCGCACCGGACTGGAATCAGCCCGAGATTCGGCCAACCTTCTGTTGAGCCACAAGCATCTGCAGCGCTCTCCCTGGAACCAGGAGCGTCAGTTCTGGAGCCAGCAGATCCTGCCGCTGGTGGAAAGCAATTACTGGCGAAGCATCGACGAAAACGGACGCCCGAGCGATCTGAGCTGGCGCATCGACACGCCGTTTCAACTGCTGTTCCTGCTCGACATTCTTCTGCGGGCCTTTCGCCTGAAACAGCGCTACCCGGCGATCCGCTGGCGCGATGCCCTGTTACGCCGCTGGATCGACCTGCCCCTCCTGCTGCCCTTTGCGCGCTGGCTCAGGGTGATCCCGGTCACCGAGCGCCTTTGCGGAGCAGGACTGCTGCAACTGGAACCTCTCAGGGCCGTCATCAGCCGCGGCGTGGTGGCCTTGTTGGCTGTGGAGCTGTTTGAAGTGATCGCCATCCGCGTGGTCGACGCCCTCCAGCAATTGATCCGATCTCCGCAGCTACCGGAAAGGATTCGCGGACTCTGCAGCTACCAAAGCAGTGATCTGAATGAAGAGCGGGAGGTGATCGAGCTGCTTCGGCTGTGGATTCCCCTGCTGCTGACACGGGTCGGCCCGGCCATGCGACCGCAACTTCAAGCCGTGATAAGCCATCTGGTGCAGCAGAGTTTGGACCGGAGCGTGGTGCCGGAAGCCCTGCGGCGACTACCCGGACTGCAAAACGCCGAATCGGAATTCAGCCGCCAGCTGGCTGAAAGCATGGTGTCGTCGGTGCTCGACCTCTCGAAGGGAGCCGGTAACCGCATCGGTCAACGGGACCCGGTTCTCGAATCACTTGGCTCCGAGGCCCTGGATCGACTGTGGGAGGAACTGGCCCACACGCTTGAGCAAGGTCCTGTGCTGACCCAAAGCCAGGACTTGCTGGTGGCCCTGCTAGAAGAGATCAAACGATCCAGCTTCCGTCAGATCCGCGACCAGGGAGATGTCGATGCCCTGATCAGCGAATTGGATGGCTTGAATTTCAGCCCTGGAGCACCGACTCCCAAACATCAGGCTTGAAGCCGCTCAGAAAGGTGGACGAATCCACAGCAACGAAGGGACGCTTGATCAGTTTTCCGTCGGCCGCCAAGGCATCAAGCGCCTCGTCATCGGTGAGGGCCTTAACCGCTGCAGCACCCATGGCGCGATAGCTCTGACCACTGGTGTTGAACAACAGCTTCCGATCACCAAGAGATTGGTGAGCGGCCGACAGCAACTCCCTGGACGGAGGATTCAGCGTGATGTCGTGAACCTCATGGGCGATTCCTCGCTCAGACAGCCAGGCCAGTGCCTTTCGGCAGGTGCTGCAACGGTTGTAGCTGTAGACCTGGAGAGTTCCGGCCAAGACTCAGCGGCCGAACAGGGATTTGATCGCACCGACCAGGCTGTTGGAGCCGCGACCCACGCCTTCGGCTGGACGGGTGCGAACGGTCACATCACCGTTGACAGTGGTGCGGCAGCTCAAGCGGAAGTTGGCAGGGCGATCAGCCAGATACACCTCCTCGACATCGCTGCGAGGAGAAAGATTGCCCTGACCCTCAAGCACCTCCATGACACAGGTGCCGCACTGACCAACGCCACTGCAGTTGTTGAGGTTGTTGAGACTTTTGTAGGGGTTGACGCCTGCATCGAGTGCAGCCTTACGCAGATTCGCGCCCTCGATGCAGCCAACCTGCTGGCCTTCCTGCTCGAATCGGATGGTGGGCACGGTTTCCGCGAATCTCAGTGCGCACCAACTTACAAGCATCCGGTCTGATCAAGGCGACCAACCCTCAGATCAGTTGGCTGCATTAATACAGGACTCAAGCAAAGGCTGAACCGCATCGAGGTCGCGCCAACCATCAATAGACACAACTCCACCCTGAAGCGTGCGGTAAGTCCGAAAGAATTCAGCGACCTCCTCCAGCTGAGAGGCCGCGATCTGACGAATGCTGCGGATCTCGTCCTGACGGGGATCTGCAGCAGGCACACAAAGGATTTTCCCGTCGTAGGCACCCCGGTCGTGCAGATCCAACACACCGATGGGGCGAGCCCTGATCAGACAGCCGGCGAAGGTGGGCTCCGCCATGATCACCATGGCATCGAGGGGAGATCCATCCTCCGCTTGCGTGTTGGGGATGAAGCCGTAGTCAAAGGGGTAACGCACTGAGGAGTGCATCACCCTGTCGAGAACCATGACTCCAGCCTCGGCCAGGTACTCGTATTTATTTCGGCTTCCGGCCGGAATCTCCACGATGAGATTCACCAATCCTGGCGAAGGAGACGGGGGGAGCAGATGGAGATCCATTCCGATCCGAAGCGGTTGGGATCAGTCGAGGAGAAGGGAAAGTTCGATCCGTAATCACAGCCACCAGGGGAGCGCTGAAGCTGACGACAGCGATCAGCAGGCCTGTGATGGCCGTCAACGAGGCGCGACGACTAAATGGCTCATCCGTCTCGGAAGACGCCATGGCGTCATCGTTTGACGGGAGGAAAGCATCTGGGGCCATAGAACGGGGAGCTACGGAAGCCCCCTCTTCTCAATACAACGTTGATCTCCCCATTGTGTCACTGCCGAAAGCCGGACGCAGCGTTCATTAAGCGGCGGGACGATCCTGCTGGTCGAGGCGTGCGCTGAAGTCAGAAGGTGTTTGTCCACTGCCCTCGAGATGGGTTCGAATCAGTCGGAGCTCCTCAAGGATCGATCCCAACATTTGCTGCGTCGCTGTTGAAGGAGAGTTCAACACCTCAACAGTGACTTCTTTAATCCGAAGAACATCCTTGGCGAAGCGTGCCACCTCATTGGGATGGAACATCAGCGGATCTTTCTGATCGCTGCGATATTCCGGATTCAGCTTGCGGGGATTGAAAGGAGGGTTGAGGTTGCGAGGGTCTGTGTTGGTGTATCGATAGACCGATGCGCGGGAACGATTGAGAGATTTCTGAACGTCGTCAATTCCCACCAAGGCCTCAGCCTGCGCGGATGCATGGGCTGAATCCATGGAAAGTTCTGCCGGTTGTTGAACGCTTGACGCCACAGATTCAACGGACCGAGGAAACATGAGACGTGCCTAGGACAGGCTGGATTGAGCTGGACGGTAGCAGCCGAGACTCAGGGCGCACAGGGGAATTCCAGCAAAACAGACACTTCCACGATCGGCATGCTTCACAAGCAGTGATAGCTTCCGAACCACTTTTTGTTCCGATCGATGCGCGTCTCCCGCCTGCTGCTGGTGACGCTTCGGGATGTTCCCGCCGAAGCGGAGATCACCTCGCATCAGTTGCTTCTCCGGGCTGGATACATACGTCGCGTTGGCTCAGGGATCTATGCCTATCTGCCCTTGATGTGGAAGGTGCTTCAGAAGATCACGGCCGTGGTGCGTGAGGAGATGAACCGCGCCGGGGCCCAGGAAACCCTGCTGCCACAGCTGCATCCAGCAGAGCTCTGGCAGAAAAGCGGACGCTGGCAGGGCTACACCGCTGGTGAAGGAATCATGTTTCACCTCGAAGACCGCCAAGGCAGAGAGCTGGGACTTGGGCCAACCCACGAGGAAGTGATCACCAGCCTGGCTGGTGAGCTGCTGAGGTCATACCGGCAGCTTCCGGTGAACCTCTATCAGATCCAGACCAAATTCCGAGACGAGATTCGCCCCCGCTTCGGCCTGATGCGAGGTCGCGAATTCATAATGAAGGACGCCTACTCCTTCCACGCCAGCGAAGCGGACCTTCGCGAGACCTATGGGCTCATGGATCAGGCCTATCGACGCATCTTTGAACGATGTGGCCTCGATGCTGTTCCCGTCGATGCCGACAGCGGAGCGATCGGTGGCGCCGCCTCCCAGGAGTTCATGGTCACCGCGGATGCCGGGGAAGACCTGATCCTGATCAGCGATGACGGGCAGTACGCCGCCAACCAAGAAAAAGCTGTTTCGATCCCCCCAGCGGCATCACCTCTCCCCGATGGCCCGGAGGAGTCCATCCCAACCCCTGGGTTGGGCAGCACTGAAAGCCTCTGCGAAGCCAAAGGCTGGGATCCAAGCCAGGTGGTGAAGGTGCTGTTGTTCGTGGCAACCCTCGACGACGAAACCCTGCAACCCCTTCTGATCAGTCTTCGTGGTGACCAGGAGCTGAACCCGACCAAAGTCGTGAATGCCGTCAGCCGAATCCTGGACAAGGCCGTCCTCGATTGCCGCCCGATCACACCAGACGACCCAAACCGTCAGAACATCGATCCGATCCCTTTCGGATCCATCGGGCCGGACCTTTCCGATGCCGTCCTGCAAGGAGCCAAGACGTGGGAGCCGACCTTCCTGCGCCTGGCGGACGACACAGCCAGCGCACTGAGCAACTTCATCTGTGGTGCCAATACGCCGGATCTGCATCGTTTGAACACCAGCTGGGAAGCCCTCGGTCAGCAGCCGAGAGACCTCGATCTGCGCAATGCACGCGCGGGCGACGTCTGCCATCACAACGCGCAATCACGGCTCACCGAAAAACGCGGCATCGAAGTCGGCCACATTTTTCAGTTGGGCCGGAAATATTCCGAAGCCATGGAGAGTCGCTTCACCAACGAGAGCGGAAAGACCGAACCGTTCTGGATGGGTTGCTATGGGATCGGCGTTTCGAGACTGGCGCAGGCTGCCGTCGAGCAGCATCACGATGACAGTGGCATCTGCTGGCCGACGGCGATCGCCCCCTTCGAGGCGATCGTGGTCGTGGCCAACATCCAAGACGAGACCCAGGCCCAGTTGGGAGAAGCTCTTTACAAAGAGCTTCAAAACGCCGGGGTGGATGTGCTCATCGACGACCGCAAGGAACGCGCGGGCGTCAAGTTCAAAGACGCGGATTTGATCGGCATCCCCTGGCGGATCGTGGTGGGACGCGATGCCACCGATGGCATCGTTGAGCTGGTGCGCCGCAGCAGCCGCGAGGTGCAGAAACTTCCCCACAGCGAAGCCGTGTCCTACCTGATCAAGGCACTCCACCCCTAAAATCAGCCGACACTGAAGGGTTTCATGCTCTCTGCACTGACACGCCTGCTCCGCCCCCTGAGCCGGGCTGCCTTGGCCCTTGGCCTTGGGTTATGCCTCCTCCTCACGGCCTGCAGTGGCGATGCTGATGCCCGTCTGAGCGGCGACTACGTGGAAGACACCGTGGCCGTCTCCCGCACATTGAGGACCGTGATCGACCTGCCCCAAGACGATCCGACCCACGCTGAAGCCGAAGCCGACGCTCGGGCCCTCATCAATGACTACATATCCCGCTATCGGCCCCAGCCAAGGGTGAACGGACTCAGCTCCTTCACCACCATGCAAACCGCCATGAATTCTCTGGCAGGTCACTACGCCTCCTACGCCAACCGCCCTCTACCGGAAGCACTGCATGACCGACTGGCCAAGGAACTCACCAAAGCCGAGAAGTCTGTGGTCCGGGGCAGCTGAGCCCCTCTTCAGACAAGCTTTGACGAGGCCACCCGAGATCTGAGATACTCGCGGATTGTGCAGATCTGCGGCTTCGGGCCGCCGTGTTCTTGGCCAACGTTGTCGTCATCGGAGCGCAGTGGGGTGACGAGGGAAAAGGAAAGATCACCGATCTCCTCAGCCGCTCCGCCGATGTGGTGGTGCGCTATCAGGGTGGTGTGAATGCAGGTCACACGATCGTCGTTGACGATCGTGTTCTGAAACTTCACCTCATTCCCTCTGGAATCCTCTACCCCGACACGATCTGCCTGATCGGATCTGGCACGGTCGTGGATCCCAAGGTGATGCTCGGTGAGCTGGACATGCTCATCGCCAACGACATCGATATTTCAGGCCTGCGCTTGGCATCCACGGCCCACGTGACGATGCCTTACCACCGCCTGCTGGATCAGGCGATGGAGAAGCAGCGGGGAGCGCGCCGCATCGGGACGACAGGCCGCGGAATTGGTCCCACCTACGCCGACAAGTCTCAGCGCAGTGGCATCCGCGTCATCGACCTGCTGGACGAACAGCGGCTGAGGGATCGACTCGAGGGTCCGCTCCAGGAGAAGAACGAACTTCTTGAAACCATCTACGGCGTTGCTCCTCTGAACGCCGAGGACGTGATCCAGGAATATCTGGGATACGGGAAGCGCCTTGCACCCCATGTGGTGGAGTGCACCCAGACGATTCACCAGGCCGCCAGGGATCGCAAGAACATCCTGTTCGAAGGGGCCCAGGGCACGCTGTTGGACCTGGACCACGGCACCTACCCCTACGTCACCTCCTCCAACCCCGTCTCCGGGGGAGCCTGCATCGGTGCAGGCGTCGGTCCGACCCTGATTGACCGCGTCATCGGCGTTGCCAAGGCCTACACCACCCGCGTGGGTGAAGGCCCTTTCCCTACGGAACTGAGCGGAAGCCTGAATGAACAGCTAACCGAACGGGGCGGAGAATTCGGAACCACCACCGGCCGTCAGCGGCGCTGCGGCTGGTTTGACGGGGTGATCGGTCGCTATGCAGTGCAGGTCAACGGCTTGGACTGTCTGGCCGTGACGAAGCTGGATGTTCTGGATGAACTCGACGAGATCCAGGTCTGCGTGGCCTATGAACTCAACGGCGAGCGGATCGAGCACTTCCCGAGCAGTGCCGATGACTTCGCCCAGTGCAAACCCATCTTCGAAACACTGCCTGGCTGGCAGTGCTCCACCGAGGAATGCCGCAGTCTTGAGGATCTGCCCAAACCGGCCATGGATTACCTGCGTTTCCTCGCCGATTTGATGGAAGTGCCGATCGCCATTGTCTCTCTTGGTGCCAGCCGTGATCAGACCATCGTCGTCGAAGATCCGATCCATGGTCCCAAGCGCGCGTTGTTGAGCGCTTGAACCACTGAGCTTCATACTTCGGTGCTTCCTTCCCAGCACCGATGCCCTCTGAGACACGTTTCCCGAGCTCCTGCAGACTCGATGTCGTTGGAATCGGCAACGCCATCGTGGATGTGCTGGTTCAGACCGACGACAGCTTCATCTCAGAGCACGGCCTCCAAAAAGGAGGCATGGCGCTGATCGATCAGCAACAGGCCGAGACCCTCTACAAGGCGAGCGGCCCAGGCCTTGAAACCTCCGGGGGATCGGTCGCCAACACCATGGTGGGCATCGCTCAGCTCGGCGGTCGCGCTGGTTTCATCGGTCGTGTTCGTGACGACCAACTCGGCACCATTTTCAGCCACGACATCCGGGCCGTTGGTGCACGCTTCGACACCCCGGCCGCTACCAGCGGAGCCACGACAGCGCGCTGCCTGATCTACGTCACGCCCGACGCCGAGCGCACCATGTGCACCTTCCTGGGGGCTTCCACCCAGCTGGAGCCCGAGGATCTCGATCTCTCCATGGTCAAAGAGGCCAAGGTGCTCTATCTAGAGGGCTACCTCTGGGACAGCCCAGCAGCAAAGCGGGCCTTCATCGCCGCCGCAGAAGCCTGCCGTGAAGCGGGCGGCCAGGTCGCCCTGTCCCTCTCGGATGGCTTCTGTGTGGATCGGCACCGGGAAAGTTTCCTCGAGTTGGTGAATGGCCACGTCGATGTGCTTTTCGCCAATGATGTCGAGATTCAGTCGCTCTACGAAACCGATAACTTTGACCAGGCCCTGGAGCGGGTACGCGGCTGCTGCTCAGTTATCGCGATCACCCGGGGAGCGCAGGGATCCGTTGTGCTGAGTGTGGACGAACGCTGGGATGTCGGCATCTTCGGGCTGGGCGACCTGGTGGACACCACAGGTGCAGGCGACCTCTATGCCGGGGGATTCCTGCATGCCTACACCCAGGGCGAGTCTCTCGAGCGCTGTGGTCAGCTCGGTGCGCTCTGCGCCGGCCAGATCGTGACTCAACTGGGGGCACGGTCCCAGGTCTCCCTCAAGCAGCTGGCGGCGACGCATCTGAATTGAGTTCAGCCAGGGCCCAGGTTCCATAGGCCGGTGATGCCATCACCGGCCAGCTCAACCACTCGGGGGTGTCATAGCTGTGAAGCTCTGACACAGCTGCTCGAAGTGCCTCCAGATGCTGAGGGGAGGTTTTCATCAGCAGTTGAACCTCATGGGACCGTTGCAGCGCCCCCTCCCAGCGGTAGAAGGACTGAACGGGGGTGATGGAAACGCAGGCCACGAGATGGCGCTCAAGCAAGGCATCGGCAAGGTGTTGGGCGAGCTCAGCATTCGCTTCCGTGGTGAGGGCCAACACAAGCCCCTTCGCATCAGTCACGTTCAAGCCGCTCCATCAGGCTGCTCACATCCTCGACACAAGCCATGCCGTCGGGGGGGGCCGGCCGTCGCAAGAGCAACAACCTCAGCCCCAGCTCTGTGGTCAATCGATGCCAGCACTGTTCCGTCACTCCACCGGACTGACGGCACAGCACCGCATGGATGCCCCATCGACGACAGAGGGCACGCTCGATCTCCCCTGGCACTTCCCCCTGGAGAGGACGCACCACGGCGAGATGATCCGGGGGCAGACCCGACCGCAAGGCTGCACGCAATCCATCGACAGACGGAAGCGCACGGCCATAGGGGATGGCTCCGGCGCGGCGGACAGCAGCAGCCATCGTCGGCAGGTACCGGCCGCCGATGGCCAGCAGCAACCGCTGATGCTGCAGCGGCAGCGCGGCCAAGGCCTCGGCATCGGTCACCAGGGAGGCACCCCCGACCCGTTCGAAACGACGCTCGTAACGCAGCAGCGGTTGCCCCACCTCTGCACAGGCCCTGACCAGGTCATGGCTGATCTGCGATGCAAACGGATGCGTGGCATCCACCACCCAGCGAAAAGGCCCCGCCCGGCGCAAGGCGTCGGTGATCCCGCCAATGCCTTGCAAGGCACCGATTGAGATCCCCTCGACCTCCAGCCCCGCGTAAGCATTGGCCGCACTTGGGTTCACCACGCTCACGCTCACCAGCCAGTTGCGGCGGGACAGCTCCTGCACCAACCGCGGCCCTTCACCGGTTCCAGCCAGCAGCAGAACACGACGCTGGTCATTCGCGGGCCCTTGCATCAGGATATGCCCCGACACCAGATCAAGCCATGAACCATTGCGTGCTCGAAGTGGAGGTGATCGACGCACCGACGGTTCGATACACCCAGGACAACCAGACTCCCATTGCAGAGATGGCCGTGCGCTTCGATGCCCTGAGGGAGGGTGATCCACCAGGTGAATTGAAGGTGGTTGGCTGGGGCAACCTTGCCCAGGAGCTGCAGAACCGGGTGCAGACCGGACAGCGACTGCTGATTGAAGGTCGGCTGCGGATGAACACCATGCCCCGAGGGGATGGAATGAAGGAGAAACGAGCTGAATTCACCCTGGCTCGGCTGCATCTTGTCGGTGCTGCAACCAAAGGTGCATCCACAACTGGCAGCCCCTCAGCACCGACTGCAAGAGGCAAGGCCCCCGCTGCCGCACCAACGCCTGTGGCGAAAGAGCCCGAACCGGCCAGCTGGAATGCTGCACCCCTTGTCCCCGACACCGACGACATTCCCTTCTGACTCAGGGCAAGCTCCATGTTCGGAGCATTTCAGCGATCACGTTCATCCTTCAGTTCTGAGGCTCGGGTGATCAATTGCCCGAGCTCTCGCTCGAGGGCCGCCAGGTCCAGCCGAAGCTCGGGCCACCGGCCGCCGTCAATCTGTTGGAGCAACCAACTGCGATCGCGATCGAGCTGCTCGAGAAGATCGTCCATGCCGGTCGACGATGGATCAGGCATCAAGCTCGCAGCTGCGGGTCTCCATCCTGATGGTCCAGAGGTCAAAATGGCGATCAAGCCAAGGCCTTCATGAAGGATTTCCTCTCCCCCGGCAGCCTCATCACCATCGCCGGAGGCGTTCTGACGGTGGTTGGTGCCACCGCCTATGCCACGGGAAGCGCCAACCTCAGCCTGCCCACGATTTTCTATGGCATCCCCATCCTGCTGGGGGGACTGGCCCTGAAATCTTCGGAGCTGCCACCCGCCATCCGGGTGACCCCCATCAAGACCTTCCAAAAAGAGCGCGAAGCAGCAGCCCCTGAACTCGGCAAGTTGCTCGGCGACGTCACCCGCTGGCGCTACGGGCAGAAGGCTCATCTGGAGTCATCCCTCGAAGCATTGAAGCTCTGGGATGAAGACACTCCGCCACAGCTGGAGGAGATCGAAGAACTGCATTCCAACGCCGGCTACGGCCTGCGGCTTCGTTTTCTGCTGGGAGCCGTCCCCCTCGAACGCTGGCAGGAGCGGCAGGAGCGGCTCGGGCGATTCTTCGCCAAAGGGATGCGTGCGGAACTGAGGGAACTGGATGAGCAGCGGATGGATCTTGTTCTGCTTCCAGCGGGTGAGGAATAAGCCATGGCCCAACCCACCCAGAACAACGATGACGCCCTCAGGGTGTCGGTGCTCAGCGAAGCTCTCCCTTACATCCAGCGCTTCTCCGGACGGCGCATCGTGATCAAGTACGGCGGGGCAGCTATGGCCCATGCCGAGCTGCGCTCTGCCGTCTTTCGCGACCTGGCTCTGCTGGCCTGTGTTGGGGTCCAACCCGTTGTGGTTCATGGCGGTGGGCCCGAAATCAACCAGTGGCTGCAGCGTCTGGAGATTCCGGCTGAATTCCGCGACGGACTGCGCGTCACCGACGCCGACACCATGGACGTGGTGGAGATGGTGCTGGTGGGTCGCGTCAACAAGCAGATCGTGAACGGACTCAATCAACTCGGCACCCGTGCCGTTGGCTTGAGCGGAAGTGATGGAAGCCTTGTGGAGGCACGCCCCTGGGGAGACGGCAGCCATGGGCTGGTGGGGGATGTCGCCCGCGTGAATCCCGATGTACTTGAACCGCTGCTGGACAAGGGCTATGTGCCCGTCATCTCCAGCGTTGCCGCGACCCCTGATGACGGCCGCGCCCACAACATCAATGCCGACACAGTGGCGGGTGAACTTGCGGCGGCCCTGGAGGCCGAAAAACTGATCCTGCTGACCGACACCCCCGGCATCCTCAAAGACCGGGACGATGCAGACTCCTTGATTAGAAAACTGCGCCTCTCAGAGGCGAGACAGTTGATCGAGGACGGCGTGGTTGCAGGGGGCATGACCCCTAAAACGGAATGCTGCATCCGCGCCTTGGCGCAGGGAGTGGCAGCCGCCCACATCATTGATGGCCGGGTTCCCCATGCCCTGTTGCTCGAAGTCTTCACCGATGCCGGCATCGGCACCATGGTGGTGGGACGCGGTTGAAGGGTGAGCGAGCAGGACGCAGCACTGGACCTGTCTGAAGCGGAGGCAGCCCTTGAGCGCGGGGACTACGGCCAATGCCTGGAGCTGCTGCTCCCCCTGGCGGAACAACACCCGCCCAACAGTCCTGAAGGGCCCGGTCTTCGGCTCCTAATGATCACCGCCTGGATGGGCCAGGGGCAGGACGAAAAGGCCATCGCCACCTGCCGACTGCTGAGTCGTTGCCGGGATCCCAAATTGCGCCAGCAAGCCCAACAATTGCTCGGGGTTCTCGAAGCCCCGAGCCTGGATCGTCCGGAACGCTGGTCAATGACGATGCCGCAACTGGAGCTAAATGCCTCCGGCAGCGGGCAAACCTCAACCATGCGTCGGCGCCGGTCGCGGCGCCCCGAACCCCCGCCACCGCCACCAACGGGGCCGACGCGATCACCGGCAGCTGGGTTCGCCGTGCTGGTGATCGCGGTTCTGCTTGGAATCACCCTGCTACTCAGTGGTTGCGTCCGGATCGAGGCCGATCTCGACCTTCGCGGTCCGGATCGACTGGCGCTTACTTGGGACGTGCAGAGCGACCAGGAACGCCCGCTGCCCTGGCAGGAGCAATTCGAGCGGGACCTGCAACGGGAGGTCCACGGACTGAAGATCGAACAGACGGGTCCTGGCCGCCAACACATCAGCAGTCGCGTTGCCTCATCCCACGACCTGGCACAACAAATGGCCGCCGCGGTTGCCGTGGCTGGCCGCGCGGCGGGAGTCTCACTTCCCGCACCGGTGCTCAAGCTCGAGGAACGCAACTGGCTGCTGGGGGTGCAGCAGCATGTGGAGCTGATGGTCGACCTCAGCAATCTTCCCGAGATTCCTGGGCTCGATGTGCATCTGAGCCTCAACCATGGGCGGATTAAGAGCACGGCACCTGCGGGCACCACCACCGAAATGAGCTGGCAGGGCTGGCGCTGGAATCCGCTCGGCCTCGGGGGTGTGGTGATCCTGATGCTGCTGACGAGCAGCCTGCTGCTGCAGGTCGTGCGCCGGAAACTGGGCTTTGGCTTCCCGGAACTGCCCTCCTGATCACAGCTGTTGTGGATCTGGATCCACGGTGAGCGCAACACCCCGGGGCAAGCCATCCCAGAGATCCTGCCCCGGAGGCAACGGGAGAGCGGAGCCCGCTGGGCCATGCAACAGGAGCTGCCATCGGCTCCGGCCTGCCACCCGGGCCACCGGGGCAGGGGCAGGCCCAAGCAACCACCAGCTCTGGCTCTGACAGATCGGCCGAATCCGCTCCGCCAGCACTGCTGCCGCTGTCGCCGTTTGACTGGGGGAGTCTCCAGACAGCCGCAACAGACAAGCGCGACTGAAGGGCACCAAGCCGGCCTCCTTTCGAAGGGCCACCTCTTGGGCCAGAAACGCTTCATAACGACCATCCACCAGGTGTTGGATCACCGGATGCTCCGGGGTGTAGGTCTGCACCAACACCTGTCCTGGTCGCTCGCCCCGCCCGGCACGACCCGCCAACTGCAACAACAACTGCAGCGCCTGCTCTCCTGCGCGTAGATCGGGGCGATGCAGAAGGCCATCCGCCGCGAGCACCGCCGCCAGGGTGACCCTTGGCAGATCCATTCCCTTGGCCAGCATCTGCGTGCCGATCAAGACGTCTGCCTCCCCGGAGGCAAAGCGATCCAACAGGCGTCGATGGCCATCACGCCCCCCGGTGGAATCGCGGTCAAAGCGGAGCAAGCGAAGGCCTTCGAGCTCCTGGGAGAGCAGTTCCAACACCTTCTGAGTCCCGGCACCAAAGGGCTTGAATGCCGTAGAACCACAGTGACTGCAGCGGTTCTCCAGGTCCTCACGATGGTCACACCAATGGCATCGCAACCACTGGCGTCCCCCCTGGCCACGGTGGACGGTGAGCGCCACATCGCAATGGGGACACATCACCACCTCGCCGCAACTGCGACAGCTCAAAAAAGGGCTGTATCCCCGGCGAGGCACCAAAACCACCGCCTGTTCACCCTGCTCCGGCAATGCCGCAAGACGATCCATCAAGGCGCGGCTCACCAGGCGCTTGTGCCCTTCAGCCAACTCATGGCGCATGTCGATCACATGCACTGGAGGTAGGTCCTGCCGGGAAATCCGTTCGGTCAAGCGCACCAAAGTCAAGGCGCCATCAGAGCCCGACTGAATCCAGCTCTCGAGCGACGGGGTTGCACTACCCAGCACAAGCCGAGCCTGTTCCATCACGACCCGATCCAAGGCCAGGTCGCGGGCGTGATAGCAGGGCATTGGGGCGTCTTGTTTGTAGGAGCTGTCGTGCTCCTCATCGAGAACGATCAACCCCAGCGGTTTCAAAGGGACGAACACGGCGGAGCGGGTTCCAACCACCACCAACGGCTGTTCGGCAGCAAGACAGCGGCGCCAGGTCCGAACCCTTTCGGCGTCACCACAACCGCTGTGATACTCCACGACGCGCGAGCCAAAGCGTCTGCGGCAGCGGTCGACAAGTTGGGGGATCAAGCCAATCTCAGGCGTCAGCAGCAAGACATGGCGGCCCCGCTCCAGCTCCTGGGCAGCGAGCTGGAGATAGACCTCTGTCTTGCCAGAACCGGTGATTCCCCAAAGCAACAGACCACGCCCCGGGCAAAGCTGTTGGTAGGCATCGACGACGTCCTGCTGCTCAGCGGTCAAGGCCTGGGGATCCTCCTGATGTCGAGCAACCGCGGCGCCCTTGTCGTCAGCCCGCCTCCGCTCCCGGAGCAGATAGCCCTGCCGGACAAGGGGTGCCAGCAACTGGGCACCGAACCCACTGGCCACCAGGTCTCGTTGCCAGCCGCCACCGCCGTGGGCCTCCAACCAAGCCAGCAGCTCGCGCTGGCGAGGGGTGGGCTCGTCCGCGTCATCGGGGGGATCACTGCCCTGAACCCACCACATCTGACGTCCCCCCGCCAGCGAACGCTGGCCTGCCTGACCAATCCAGCCCGCCGGCAGAGCCGCCTTCAATGTGCGAAATGCACTGAGGTGGCAACGGTCAGCCACCCGTTCCAACCAGCGGTACCAATCCGGATCAACAGCAGCACGCTGCAGGACAGCTTCCACTGGTTGAAGAGCCTGAGGCTCCTCCGCTCCCGACTCCCGCTCCGCAACCACCAGCCCATGCATGGCACGACCCCGAAGGCGCACCCGTACCAGGTCTCCTGGCATCAATCCCATGGAGGAATCACAGGAATAGCTGAAGGAGCGTCCCTCCCGCCCGGCTTCAAGCCAGACATCAACGCATCGCCGCGGATGCGACGGGACCTTGCAAACTTCGGAAGACTTCATTAACGTGGACAGGTTGGACAGTTTTTGCCAACCCTGCGCTCGATCCAGAGGGAAGACACAGAGTCTGAAGTCAAGGTCTTGTCCTTGCCACTTTGACCGGTCTGAGACCACCCCGGACAGCACAGACAATTAGTCCAAGCGTTTCGTTGACTCGCGGACAACACCATCAGCCCATGATCTCCGTCTCAGCGCCAGCTGCGTCGTTCTCTTGCGTTTCGACGTGAGCTCCAGGCTTTTTGGGCTTCAGCCCTCGATGCGTTGTTGCCGCTTTTACGTCCCCCCTTCATCCGACTTCGACATTCACCATGACCCCTGCTGCCACCAAAGCTGCCAAGCCGGACATCGTTCTTCTGGCTAATGCGGACGGCAAGGTGAAGGAAGTCTCATCGAGTTCCGGAAAAGAAACCAAAAAAGCCCCCGCTCGCCGACGCACGAGCAAGGCAAGCGCGAAAGACCTAAGCGCTGCGGCCGACGAACTTCTCGCCGCTGCAGATCAAGCCAAGGCTTCGGGAACAACCAAAAAAGCAGCAGCGAAAACCACCAAGGCAAAATCCACCACGAAGAAAGCGGCCACCACGAAGAAGACAGCCACCGCCAAGAAAACCACCGCCAAGGCATCAACAGCGAAGGCTGCAACAGCCAAAGCTGCAACAGCGAAGGCATCAACAGCCAAAGCTGCAACAGCCAAGGCAGCTGCAGCGAAACCCACTGCTGAAGAGAAAGCCAAAACCGCTGCTGCCGAGAAGGAAGCCAAGGCCAAGGCCCTGGCCAGCATCAAGATCGGCCCCAAAGGCGTCTACACGGAAGACTCCATTCGGGTCTATCTGCAGGAAATCGGACGGATCCGCCTGCTGCGACCCGACGAAGAAATCGAACTGGCCCGCAAAATCGCCGACCTTCTGTATCTCGAGGAACTGGCGTCTCAGTTTGAAAGCGACAACGGCCGGGAACCGGACAACAAAGAGTGGGCTGCATTGGTGGAGATGCCGCTCATTCGCTTCCGCCGTCGCTTGATGCTGGGCCGACGGGCCAAGGAAAAAATGGTGCAATCCAACTTGCGCCTCGTCGTCTCGATTGCCAAGAAGTACATGAATCGGGGCCTGAGTTTCCAGGATCTGATTCAGGAGGGCAGCCTCGGCCTGATTCGTGCAGCCGAGAAGTTCGACCACGAAAAGGGCTACAAGTTCTCCACCTACGCCACCTGGTGGATTCGCCAGGCGATCACTCGCGCCATCGCCGACCAGAGCCGCACCATCCGTCTGCCGGTGCACCTCTACGAAACGATCTCCAGGATCAAGAAGACCACCAAGGTGCTTTCCCAGGAATTCGGCCGGAAGCCCACGGAAGAGGAAATTGCTGAATCGATGGAAATGACCATCGAAAAACTGCGGTTCATTGCCAAGAGTGCTCAGCTGCCGATCTCCCTGGAGACCCCCATCGGCAAAGAAGAGGATTCCCGTCTGGGCGATTTCATCGAAGCCGACATTGAGAATCCCGAACAGGACGTCGCCAAGAACCTGCTTCGAGAAGACCTGGAGGGCGTTTTGGCCACCCTCAGCCCCCGCGAACGTGATGTGCTTCGCCTCCGCTACGGCTTGGACGACGGACGCATGAAGACCCTTGAGGAAATCGGCCAGATTTTTGATGTCACCCGCGAACGGATTCGTCAGATCGAAGCCAAGGCCCTGCGTAAGTTGCGCCACCCCAATCGCAATGGCGTCCTCAAGGAATACATCAAGTAGGCCGTCCCTCCCATGGCTGCATCCAAACAGTCTTGGGAGTAATACATAAGTACATTCGCCCTAGCTGAAAGCCCCGATGGGCTCCTATAACGTTCGGGAGGGAATTGAGACGCCCTCCTCACACGGAAGAGATCTAACCCCAGTCTGAGACTGGGGTTTTCCTTTAAGACAGGAAGATCAGTGCGCACGCTTGATTAAGCGTTTTCGAACGTCTCCGTAAATTCCTGAAAGGCCCGCTTGAGACGCTCTACTGGAGTTTCCTCAAGCGGGCATTCCTGGCGTGTTTCCAGGGCATAGGCCTGCAGGAGGCGAGCATCTGGCTCAAGCACTGAGGCCACTGCCGCTTTGAACAACACCAGATTGTGCTGCGAGGTCAGCCCCTCCAAGTAAGGCTGAAGCACCCAACTGGACTGCCCTTCCTGCAACGGATCCACAACAGATCGAACCAGACGCGGCCGCAGCAATTGATAGGCATGGTCCCCATCAAGATCTGTGGTGTGCCGCAGACGTGCCATCAAGACATCGCCACTGCACAACAGGATCAGACGGATGCAACCCTCAGCCACCAAGGGCAGCATGGCCTCCTGCTCCTGGGTTTCCGGGGCCACCGAGCCAATGGCTCCCGCCTGACGTACGCCATTGACGACGGGTCCCGGCATGACTGTCCTGCGTTATTAGCGAATGTTAAGCGTTCTTCATAAAGGGATCTTCCCTTTCGAAGCTTCACAACCTCTTGGAGTCCAACCAAGCAGGCCAGACCCAAAAGCGTAGGCTGGGCGGCTGATTCGCATTGTCCATGGCCCTCAACGAACTGCGCATCGCTTCACGACGCAGCCAGCTGGCCATGGTGCAGACCAACTGGGTCAAAGCTGAACTGGAGAAGGCCCATCCCGGCCTGAAAATCACCGTCGAAGCCATGGCCACCCAGGGCGACAAGATCCTGGACGTTGCCCTGGCCAAGATCGGAGACAAAGGCCTGTTCACCAAGGAACTGGAAGCCCAGATGCTGGTGGATCGTGCAGACATCGCCGTCCACTCCCTGAAAGACCTACCCACCAACCTTCCTGAAGGGCTGATGCTCGGTTGCATCACCGAACGGGAAGACCCGGCTGACGCGCTGGTGGTGAATGCCAAGAACCAGGCCTACAAGCTCGACACCCTTCCCGAAGGATCGGTTGTGGGAACAAGCTCCCTGCGCCGCCTGGCCCAGCTCCGCCACCACTACCCTCACCTGATTTTCAAAGACGTAAGGGGCAATGTGATCACCCGACTGGAGAAATTAGACAGCGGGGATTACGACTGCCTGATCCTGGCTGCGGCAGGCCTTGGCCGCCTGGGCTTTGCCGATCGGATCCACCAGCTGATCCCCGGAGATATCTCCCTGCACGCCGTTGGCCAGGGAGCCCTGGGGATTGAATGCGTGGAGGGCAAACCGGAAGTTCTTGAAGCGATCAAAGTGCTCGAGCACACCCCCACCTCCCAGCGCTGTCTGGCCGAACGCGCTTTTCTGAGGGAACTGGAGGGCGGCTGCCAGGTTCCGATCGGAGTGAACACCCGTTTCGATGGTGATCAACTGATCCTCACCGGCATGGTGGCCAGCCTCGATGGCAAGCGCTTGATCCGCGACCAAGCCAGCGGCCCCGCGAACGACGCTGAAGCCATCGGCGTCGCGCTCGCGAACACCCTCAAAGGTCAGGGCGCAGGCGAGATCCTTAAGGAGATCTTCGATACCGTTCGCCCCGAAGCCTGATCAGCTGCGAATCTCCAGGCGTGTTCCCACATCCACAGCATCAAACAGCTGCCGGACGTGGCTGTTGAGCATGCGCACGCAGCCAAGACTGACGGCCGCACGGATCTGAACCCAGTGCGGCCAAGCCGTTCCGTGGATTCCAAACTCGCCGCGGCCATTGCGGTGAAAGGCCATGTAGCGATCACCGATGGGACTGCTGGGTCCGCGCAATTCCCGCCGCTGGCCCGACTTGTGGGTCACATAGATCGGATTGACTTTTTTGGTGAGGATCGCGAACTCCCCTCTGGGGGTGGGTGTCTTGGGATCTCCGATCGCCACGGGCCATGAGCCAAGACTCTGCCCACCCCGCACAAGAAAGATCTTTCGCTTGCTGAGATCGAGCACGATTCGCGACTCCTGAGGAGCACGCTGCAACGCCACTTCAGCAGCCTCAGCGGAGGGCGACGGCAGCCCGCAACCCATCAACACTCCACCCACCAGGACCGGCGCAAGCGACCACTTCATGAGACATGCAAGACCCATTAGTCTCAACGTATTCATCAACGCGAGAAAAAGCCGCTGCTGTCATCGACATCACTGAACTCTTCAGGATCTCTTTGGTCTCAATCATGAGACCGGCAATCCGGCGGTACCCTTCTCCAACCCTCTTTCCGGCCTGTTGACATCTACGGCGATCGCAACGGCGCGGCCAACCCTGCTCGATGGCAAGGCCCTCAGCCAGGAGGTTCAGGCCATCAGTTTTCGCTTCTCTGATCTCCTCACCAACCGCAGAAAGTTCCTTGCCGCTGCCTGGACACTGCGTCGAGAAGGGATCATCTGCCTGCGTGAAGCGGCACCTGCTGACCTGATCGCATCGATCAACAGCGATGTTGGCCAGCTGCTCGAGGAAATCGAATCAGGTGATCACGGTCGCCTGGCGTCACTGGCCTATCTGAATCTCCCCGATCACCGCGTGCTGAAGGGCTACAACCAATTCCGCGATGCGGACCAGTCCGTCATCAATTACAGGGTCAAACGCCCCGATGGACGCAGTGGCAGCGATGCGGGAATGATCGACATTTTTCATCCCGAGCGCCTCTCCGACAGCCTGAACGCCAACGTCCAAGAGTGCCTTCAGGAATCCGTGATTCAGCGGTTGCTTCTGGTGAGCAGCTTCAATCGTCTGAGGGTGAAGTGCCGCAATCTCTACCTCAACCGAGGAGTTCAGGACACGCGCAGCTACCACTGCGATGGACGATCACTGAAGTTCAAATCCTTCGTTTATCTCAGTGATGTGCAATCACTGGCCGATGGACCCTATTGCTTCGTGCCCAAGTCTCAACGCCGACGACGGCTCTGGTGGCGCAACGCCCGCCACAACAAGCGCCACGGTCTGGGACCGTTTGAATTCAGTCAGCTGCAAGGGACTGAAGCCATCGCCCTGTTTGCCAAGGCAGGTGACATGGTTCTCTCGTCTCAGCGCGGCGCCCACTGCGGTCACCCGCAACAGCCCCAGGCGCGCCGCGCCGTGCTGGTGAACATGTTCCAGCGCTGAGCCATGAAAAAGGCGGGGAACTCCCCCGCCTTTTCTGCTGTTGGCAACCAGAGCGTTCAGTCCACCAGCTTGGGATCGATTTCAGCCATGTAGCGGGCCTCACAGCTCTTGATGATCTCAATAGCTTTTTCGGTGCCGAAGAAACCGTTCACCGAGCAGGTGCCAGGCTTCTTCAGATCCTTGTAGTGCTCCCAGTAGTAGGTGGTCTCCTTCTTCCAGTGCTCACCGAGATCTTCCCAGCTCTTGATGTGATCCATGCGCTTGTCATCGGCAAGAACAGCGATCACCTTGTCGTCGACTTCACCGCCGTCGTCGAAGGTCATGATCCCGATGATGCGGGCTTCCACAATCGAACCCGGAATCAGAGGCTCGGTGACACCAACGATTTCAATATCGAGGGGATCACCGTCTTCATCCCAGGTGCGAGGAATGCATCCGTAGGCGAAGGGGTACGCCAGGGAGGAGTAACCAACGCGGTCCAGCTTGAGATGGCCGGTCTCGGTGATCAGCTCATACTTGTTGATCGTGTTGGAGTTGAGCTCCACGATCGTGTTGAGACGAAGTTCGGCTTCATCAGCGAAGGCCGGCAGCACGTGCAGCAGATTGGGCATGCTGCGGCTGGGTGCCTGATCGAGGTTGGCCATAAACGGCGATGGACAGCGCGGCGCATCCTACGGGCCCCCTCAGCCCGTCACGCCTGCAGCGGCTGTGACGCCTGGGACAACCGATCAAGCTTGTTCTCCAAATAGCCAAGAAAAGCTTCAGTGCTCAGGGGCCGACCGCTGACCCTTTCCACCAATTGCTCGGCATTCACACTGCGACCGAGCGGATGAACATGCTCACGCAGCCAATCCAGCAAGGGCGTGACATCGCCACGCTCCACATGCGCTTCCGGAGCACCGATGGCCTCCGCCATCGCTTCGCTCAACTGTGCACTGATTAGGTGCCCCAAAAGGTACGACGGGAAATAGCCAAACAGACCTTCACTCCAATGCACATCCTGAAGACATCCCTCCGCATCATTCATGGGGCGGACCCCCAGGAGCTCCTGATACCGCCGGTTCCACTCGCCGGGAAGATCCTTCACTGCCAAGTCCTTCTCCAACAACGCGATCTCAAGATCAGTACGAATCAGAATGTGTAAGCCGTAGCTCAGTTCATCGGCCTCAACGCGGTTCAAACCGGGCGCAATGGGGTTCATCGCCTGCCACATGTCCTGGGCGCCGCTGAAGGGAGCACCTGCCTCTGCAAAACGGGACCACCACTGCTCCGCGAACGGATGACTCCGGGCAACACGGTTTTCCCAGAACAACGACTGACTTTCATGCACAGCCATTGAGGTGGCCTGGCCCAAAGGCCAGGCAAACCACTGGTGGCTCTGGTCCGGCAACCCCTGTTCGTAGAGGGAATGTCCCCATTCATGGGCGGTGGCCAGGAAGCACGACAACGGCTTTCCGGGCACCACACGCGTGGTGATGCGGTAGTCGGCCGGCCCCAGCGTGATCGAGAAGGGGTGGGGAGAGCGAGCCATGCAGGTGATGGCAGGGTTACGGCCCCAGGCACCGAGGAGCTCATCACAGAGATGTTGCTGGCTGGTGTCCTTGAGATCCCAGTCCGCTGATCGGGGGCGCGGACGAGTGGATGCCTGAGCGACCAGTTCCGGCAACCGTTGCCGTAACGGAGCAAACAGAGCTTCAAGACGCTCGAGCCGAAGATCGGGTTCGAAGGGTTGGGCCAGGGTCTCCCAGCACGAACGGGGCTCGGCCAGCTGCTTGGCCTGCTCCTGGCGCAGGTCAATCAACGTCTGCAGTGCCGGTGCAAAAAGGCTGAAATCCGAGGCAGCTCGAGCCTGCTGCCAAAGGTCGTAGCCCTCGGCCTTGGCCTTCGCCAAGGCGGCGACCAGGGCTGGATCGAGGGACTGTTGCCGTTGCAGGTCTTGCTCCAACAGATCCAGATTGCGGCCCTGCTCGGGGCATCGCTCGCCGGAGTTCCAATGCTCACGCGCTTCCGCGAGCACATCCGCATAGGCCGCGGAGCTTTGGCGGGCATGCAGCTGGGTCGCCAGAAGCGTGAGCTGCTCACCCCGCCAGGATGCCCCGGCGGAGGGCATGCGGGTGTTCTGGTCCCAATACAGCGTGCTTTGGATTGAGCCGAGCAGCTGCGTCTCTCTCAGATGGGCTCCTAACTGCCCCCAAGCCGTTGCGGCAGAAGCCATCTCGCTCTCTTTTTCGCCACCTTAACGACACTTGGAGTGGCATCGAGACACCGATGAAGGCCATGGTGAAGCGGTTCAGACGTCCTGCACCGATGCGCCGACTGATGCTGCAGGTAGCCCTAGGGCTCGCCCTGCCCATGGCTCTCTGGCCACTCAAGCTGATTTACCGACAACCGACAGCCGTTCACTAGCGATCGGTCAGTTCAATTCACATCGTCCTCGGCACAAGGTCTCGAGATCTGCACGCCCTGTGATCTGAAGCCGTCGGGCCGCCCAAATCACATAGACCCAATCAACCAAGCCGCCGATCACAGGCCAGCGGGTGGGTGCGTACAACCAACTTAGCCCAATCAAGCGGTACGCCTCGCGGAAGACGGCCACATCCCGAAGCACCTCCCCGGAACCTGCAATGGCATGGATGCGGCCCATGGCGACCCGGTAGCTGATGTCGGCATGGGCTCCAGCGTCATAGTCAGCGGCATCGATATCGACGAAGGCCAGCCGCCCCTGACGGTCACGCCGCTGCAGAAACCGAACTTCGCGCACACACAACGGACAGCCTCCGTCGAAGAGAAGGGTCAGTTCGGGGGCAGTGGGACTGGCCATGGACTCAGACGGTGCTGCAGCACGCAAAGTAAGAAGAGAACGCTGGAGAGCGGTGGGTGTGCAGCAGATCCTGCATCAGATTTCAGTTCAAACCCCTGGCAGGGGGTTCACCCGTCTAGACGGTCGGTTGAATGCCTGGATCCGCAGCACGGGGCTCGACCAAGGTGTGCTGCACCTCACGTGTCTACACACGAGCGCAAGCCTCACGATCAACGAGAACGCTGATCCACGGGTGCTCCATGACCTTGAGGCATGGATGGCGGATGCCGTTCCGGAACACCGCCGTTATCTCCATGACGACGAAGGAGCCGATGACATGCCGGCCCACATCCGAACGGCTCTGACCAGCCAGACCGTAAGCCTGAGCGTCAGTGGAGGACAGCTGCTGCTGGGCACCTGGCAAGCGGTGTACCTCTGGGAACACCGAAGCGCTGCTCACAACAGAACGATCGCCTGCCACCTTTTCGGTGAGCCATTCAGCGATGCCGCACCTCGTTCCACGACGCAGAACGCCTCAGCCAAGCCTCAAACCCTATTGAGCCTTCGCAATGCGGAACGGATCAATCAAGCCATCCAGGCGCGACATGACCCCAATGCCTGGGAAACAGACAACGGCATCGATACAGACACCGATCTGATGATTGACCGATTGCATGATTTGAGCGACTGAGGATCGGCTCGATGACATTCGGACAAGTACGGAGGATTGTTGTCGTCAGTGGCTTGATCGTCCTGTTCTGGGTTTGGATCGATCCAGCATTTGCAGTCGTGCTGGGAATCATTTCGATCGCCGTTCTGAGCGTTGCCAACCTCCGTCCAAAACCACGTTGGGTCCAAAAATTCTGGGCCTATTGCATTGATCTGGGGCAGCACGACAGGGAGCTCCCCTAAAGCCCCCGATCCAGCCACGATGGAGGGGTGAATCAGAGATCGCATGCCGGTTGAACGTCTCGACGCCGCCCAGAAGTCGGCACTCACCACAGCACTGCCCAACTGGTCTGTGGAAGGAGACAAGCTGCACCGCGATCTGCAGTTCAACAGCTTCGTGGAGGCATTTGGATTCATGGCGCAGGTAGCCCTGCTGGCCGAATCGAAAAATCACCATCCGAACTGGAGCAATGTCTACAACCGCATTTCGATCGACTTAACCACCCATGATCTCGGTGGCCTCAGCAGCCTCGATGTGGAACTTGCTACCGCAATCGATGCCCTGTTGCCAGCATGAGCACTGAGGGTCCTTGCGCATGACCACTGCACCAGCCACCTCCAACGTCCCCGTCACCATTCTCAGCGGCTTCCTCGGCGCCGGGAAGACCACCTTGCTGAACCACATCCTCACCAATCAGCAGGGGGTGAAGACCGCGGTGCTGGTGAACGAGTTCGGCGAAATCGGCATCGACAACGATCTCATTGTCACCACCGATGAAGACATGGTGGAGCTGAGCAACGGGTGCATCTGCTGCTCGATCAACGACGAGCTGATGGAGGCGGTGGAACGGGTCATGGAACGCCCTGAGCCCCTGGATTACATCGTCGTCGAAACAACCGGTCTGGCTGATCCCCTGCCCGTTGCCATGACCTTCCTTGGCAGTGAGCTGCGGGATCAGACCCGGCTTGATTCGATCATCACGTTGATCGACGCAGAAAACTTCGATGAAGTCGTGCTGGACACGGAAGTTGGCCGGGCGCAGGTGATTTACGGCGACATCCTGCTGCTGAACAAATGCGACCTCGTCTCCGAGGAGCGGCTTGCGGCCGTTGAGCAGCAACTCAGAGACGTCAAGAACGACGCCCGGATCCTTCGCTCGGTGAAAGGAGATGTGCCCCTGGCCTTGCTGCTCAGCGTCGGCCTGTTCGAATCCGACAAGGTGATTGCCCCAGCCGACGATCCGAGCCTGGATCACAGCGACCACAATCACAGCCATCACCACGGGCACGATCATGGTCATGGGCACGGGCACAGCCATCACCACGACCACAGCCATGACCACGGTGGCCATGCCGACCATCAGGCGATCGAGGGATTCACGTCCGTGTCCTTCCAGAGTGATGGACCCTTTTCCTTGCGCAAGTTCCAAAACTTCCTGGACAACCAAATGCCCCAGGAAGTGTTTCGCGCCAAGGGAGTCCTTTGGTTCAACGAAAGCGAACGCCGCCACGTGTTCCATCTGGCAGGCAAGCGCTTTTCCATCGACGACACCGACTGGACAGGTGATCGCAAAAATCAATTGGTGCTGATCGGCCGAGACATCGACCACAGCACCCTGCGGGAGCAACTCCAGGCCTGTGTGGCACCCGATGCAGGAAAAGGTTTCAGCTGATTCAGCAGGACCGGCAAAAGCTGCTTATTCTGCGAGCCATGGAAGACACCTCAATGGTTGAACCACTGCTGCTCGGGACAGTTTTTGTTGTCGCCAGTTTGCTGCTGTGGCTTCTGGCCGATTCCGATGATGACAACGGTGGAGGAGGCTTACGCCAGCCTGCGCTCGTGCCCATTCCCGTTCGTCATCATCAGCGCTGAGGACATCAACATCCTTCTCCTTGATCCCCTGCAGAGGCGGGGGATTTTTAATGCCAACGCTCCGCATGAGGGAGCACCGTGACCCGGGCCCCATCCCTGAAGGTGAGACGACACCGGGTTTGTGGAGGAAGCTCCTGATCAATCGGACAGTGGGCACGCATCAGCACATCAGCGATCCGGAGTCGGTATTCCCACGCGTCCCCCAGAAATTCACGCCCCAGAACGCTTGCCTCACCTTCGGCATCGGCGACGACATTGATGTCGTGAGGGTCCACCAGTACACAACAACCAGTGGATGCGCTGTGGTCGGCTTGTACCGATGGCGTGGCGGCGTCCAGATTTCCCAGCAGACAGCACAACTGCCCTTGGTCACCGGCATGCACCGGGATCAGATTGCGCTGGAGCACGAAAGAGCCAACAAAAGGCGTCGCCGGTGATCGCACGATCTCGGGGGGCGACGCACATTGATGCAACACACCATCCCGCATCACGGCGACGCGATCGCAGATCGCCAGGGCTTCTCCAGGGTCATGGGTGACGATCACTCCGCTGGCGCCGCAGGCGTCCAGCACCGAAGCGAGCTCGCTGCGCAAGCGCAGCCTCACCTCCACATCAAGACTGGAAAAGGGCTCATCGAGGAGCACAACCCTCGGAGACGGGGCGAGAGCCCGCGCCAACGCAAGCCGTTGGCGCTGTCCACCGGACAGCTGGTGCGGGTAGCGCTGCTCGAGTCCATGCAGCCCAAGCAACTCAAACAACCAGGCCACGCGCTCACGGTTGGGATGGCGCTGGGGCAAACCAAAACTGGCGTTCTGCCAAGCATTCAGGTGAGGAAACAGCGCGTAGTCCTGGAAGACCATGCCCACACCCCTGCGTTCTGGTTCCATCCAGACCCCATCTCCAGCCACGGTGCGCTGATCCAGCTGCACCGTGCCCCGCTGGGGCCGTTCAAAGCCAGCAATCAACCGCAGCAGGGTGGTTTTGCCACAACCGGAGGGACCAAGTAGGCCCAGCAGCTCCCCTGGCGCCACATGAAGATCCACCCCCTTCAGGGTCCAGCCGTCAGACTCATCGCCGTAGCAATGCCAGACCCCGTTCAAAGCAACCGTTGGCTCCATCGGGAGCAGCTGTTCCACAGATCAGATGAAGCTTGGGAAGCGACCGAGCTTATGAGTGTGACAAATGATCGAAGCCGGTGTGCGGTTTGCACGCCCTGAGTCCAACCCACAACCCTTATCGCCAGACTCGTTCCATGGCAATGTCGCAACGCAATGTCTCGACAACGGTGTCCGGCCCATCGCTGAATTGAAGTTGCTGCCCAACCGGATTGTTCCAAGCCCGAGCCGGCTAGCCCTCATTCTGATCGCCTCCATCACTGGCCTGGTCGCCATCTGGCCGGTGCTGACGCTGGTGAAGGAAGCCCTGACGTCCCTGCAAAGCGGCTTCACTGATCTTGGCCCCGATGGACTGCGCCAGATCATCGGCACAGTCCAGTTGCTGCTTGGAACAGCAACCCTGGGCACCGTGCTGGGCACAGCCAATGGCTGGCTGCTGTGCAACTGCCGTTTTCCCGGTCGGCAATGGCTGCGCATTGCCCAGCTGATTCCCCTGGCAACGCCGGCCTATCTACTCTCCGCCACCCTCGTCGATCTGGGGAGTCGCCACAGCTGGACCATTCACGGCATGGGTTGGGGCATCACGGTCATGGCCCTGACGACATACCCCTATGTGTTCCTGCTGAGCACCGAAAGTTTCTCCGTCAGCGGCCAGCGTCAGCTGGAGGCATGCCGGAGCCTGGGGGTCGGTCCCTGGTCAGCCTTTCGGCGTGTCGCCTTGCCCATCGCACTGCCCGCGATCGGGGCCGGCGTCGCTCTCATGGGAATGGAAATCGTCAATGAGCTGGGTGCCGTCCAGCTCCTGGGCATTCCGAGTCTCTCCGCAGGCATCCTGGAAACCTGGCAGTCCGACGGCGATCCCGCGGGTGCCATCAGTTTGGCCTTGATCACGCTGGTGATCGTGCTGACTTTGGTGGTGTGTGAACGCAGCCTGCGCAGGCGCAGTCGACGCTGGAGCGATGGTGTGGCCGGTGGGGACAAAACCGCCTGGCACCTGCATGGATTCCGGGCTGGGGTGGCGCAACTGCTGGCCGCAGTCCCTCCGCTCGTGAGCCTGGGCACCCCACTGGTGTGGGCCGGCAGCAACCTCGATCAGCTCCAAAACAGCTGGAACGACGATCTGATCAGCCTGAGCGGCCGCAGTCTTTTGCTGGCACTTGTCGCTGCCGTTTTGGCGGTTGCGGCAGCGCTGGTGCTGGCCATCGCCAAACGCTGGTCCAGCGCCCCATGGCTGAAAAGCCTCACCTTCCTCGCGGGAACGGGCTACGCGATCCCCGGCACAGTCCTGGCTCTGGCCCTGCTGCTCACTGGAGCCCCCTGGCAGGTCGCCCCGTTGCTCCTGCTGCTATGGGGGTACAGCGACCGTTTCCTGGCCGTAGCAAAAGGCGGCTTGGACGCTGCACTCGAGCGGATCAGCCCCAGCCTCGATGAAGCCGCAACAGGGATGGGAGCCCCTTGGCAAAGCGTGCTCCAACGTGTGCACTTGCCCCTCTTGCGTGGGCCCATCACCGTTGGCTTGCTGCTGGTGTTTGTCGACACCGTGAAGGAGCTTCCCCTCACCTTTGCCCTTCGGCCCTTCGACTTCGACACCCTTTCGGTGCGGGTGTTTCAGTACGCCGGCGATGAACGATTAGCTGAAGCGCTGTTGCCCGCCCTGATGATCCTCGTGTTGGGACTGATTGCCGCCATGGCACTGGTGCCAACGCTGGATCACGCCTCCAGCAGGGACGGGTCGTCATCCCCGAAGCAGCCTCTCTGAGGAATTGCGCTGAAGCAGGCCAGCCCTGGTGTTGAGCCGGGGAGGGAGCGTGGAAAAGGACAGCGGCTCTCCCGTTGAAACGGCATAGGTGGTCTCCCTGATGTCGCCCCTCGTCCCATCCATCTCCAGCAACGTAAAGGTCTGCTGAGCTGGCATTCCACCGGCCAGAAGGCGCCGGGGACCACTGCCCAGCGCGCCGAGCTGGATGAGATCAAGCTGGCCACGACGACCGGAAAACCAGGCGTGATGGTGACCACTGATGTAAGCCTGCACGCCAGTGCTCTCCATCAGGGCCTGAAGCGCACTCCCCCGATCCAGCACCTCACCAGGGCGATCCTTGCCATGCCCCACACCAACCAGCGGGAGATGGCCCACCACGAACCGTGCGCGAGCCGTTTGTGCCTTGGCACTGGCCAACTGCCGTCGCGCCCAGATCAGCTGGTCTTCAGGAACACGGGCGGAGCTGGCATCCCAGACAAGCCAGAAGATCCCGTCCTGAAGCACCGAGTAGCGAAAGGGGAACTGAGAAGCATCGGCAAACGCCAATCCCATTCGTGAACGGATCGGGATCCAGAACCGATCAACAGCGGCGCGATCAGCCGGAAAACCCGGTGAACCGTCATGGTTCCCGATCGCTGGCAGCAGGGGGATACCGGCCGTCTGAAGCGGTTGCAAAACGGCCGTTTCGAACCCCCGCCACATCGCATCAAGCTGCTGGCCACTGACCCCTCGCATCTGGCCCGCGACCATGTCGCCAGCGCACACCACAAGATCCGGTTGAAGGGTGATCAGCTGATCAAGCCCCTGATGAACGGCAGGGATGTAAGTGGTGGAGCCGTAGCTGCTGTTGAGATCACTGATCAGCCCAACCCGCAGTGCAGCCCGCCTGGTGGCGCTCAAAGGCAGGGCTGCGGCACTCAGGCCGGTGCCAAGCACCAGCTGCAACATCCGGCGACGACTCAGCAGCACAACAGCACGGGAGTCAGCATGAACGCTTCACACGTTGCTCCACCAGCCGATCAGCCACCAGTGCACCGCTGGCAGCCACATCCGCCAAGGTGGACAGAAGCCGGTAACTGAGCACGACCGCCAGCAGCTGCGCCTCGGGCACGGCAGCACCCAAACGCAGCAACAAGGTGGCCTCGAAGACCCCCAGCCCGCCAGGTGCACCGGGGACCACCAGGCCAACGGCGTAGGCCAGCCCGAAGGCCGCAAGCCAAGTGAATGGCTCAGGACGGTCGATGCCAAAAGCCTGCACGCTGCACCAGAACCCGGCAAAACGGCAAAGCACAAACAGCAGCACAAGGGTGAGGGGCCACCAGGGATAGCCGCCGCGGCCACTCCCCTCACTCTCAAGGGGGCCAGTTCCAACCGACTGCAAGTGCGCCGCCTTCGAACGCTCCATTCGCCGCAGAAGCGGCTCCCGCCAGCGGGGGATCATCAGAAGCGCTGGCAAGGGAGCGAGCAGTGCGAGGCCCTGCTGCCATCCACCCGCAACCACCACCAGAACGGACGCCGTCACGATCAGCAGCGGATCAAGAATCACACCAGCCAGAGCCGGGCCACCGCCAATGACCGGTCGGAGCACCCGGACCCGCTCCACCAGATGCCAGACCCCCCCCGGCAGGTACTTGAGCAGGTTGCTGCGCACAAACAGCGGCACCACGGCGAGCCCATCGGGAGGGTGTCTCAACCAAACCAGCAGCTCGCGCCAGGCCAGACCATTCGTCAGGATGCTGAGCCAGGTGAGGCCCAGGCCCAGCGTCAGCCACCACCAACCGTTGGCCACCAGGCTCTGCTGGCGAAGCTGACCCGCCTGCTGGGCCAAGGCCACAGCAATGAACGCCAGGCTTGCAAGCGTGATCCAAAGCTTGGGTTGGCGAAGGATCTTGCCCATCAGGCCCAATCGTCCGTGCTGACAAACGGTGCAGCGGCGGCAGCGGCCCGCAGCTCATCAAGGGCACACCCGCTGCTGATCTGAAGGGCCTCAAGGGCATCTGCTTCGGCTTTGACGGTGCAACGGCCATCAGGGCGACGCACCTGTTTGGCAGCGATGGGACCCCAAGGCGTCTCGAGCACGCCATGGCGCCGCGGCAAGACCCAACGACCCTGGCGCCGTTCCCGCAAGCCGATGCTGCTGCCAGCAGTCAGCCAGAGACCGCGCATCTCATTCGCATCCCCATCCCGCACCAGCGCGGTCACGGACTGCCCACTACGGCCCTTTTTCATCAACAACGGCTGCACCGCCACATCAATCGCCCCCGCATCACGCAAGCGGTTGGCCAAAGCTGCGATCTCTTCAGGTGTGGCGTCATCGATCCAGGCTTCCTGAACGACCAGCGGCTCCCAGTGGGGACCTTCCACCGCATTCGTCGACGGGTTATGCAGTACCAGGCGCACCAGGTTGGGGCGGTCCAGCTGGCGATGACCGAGGCCGACGCCGATCTTTTCGGCCACCAAAAGATCAGGAGCGACGAACTCATCCGCCAGCACCGACACAAGGGCCAGGCCGGTGGGCGTCACCAGTTCTCCCGTAGGCAGCCCTCCTCCCTGAAGCAGCGGAACGCGGTGACGACGGGCCAGTTCAAGCACGGCCGGAGCAGGCACGGGCAACAGACCATGGGCCGTGGCCACCGTCCCGCTCCCGGCGGGCAAAGGGGAACAAGCAATGCCGGCAGGGTTGAGAGCTTCAATCGCGGCGCAGACCCCCACCACATCCACGAGGGCATCGATGGCTCCGACCTCATGGAAATGAACAGCCTCCACTGAGGTTCCATGCACCGTGGATTCGGCTTCCGCCAGACGGGTGAACACGGCAAGAACCCTTTGCTTCAGGGATGGAGCCAACGCGGCTGCGTTGATCTGATCGCGGATCTCCGACCAGTGGCGGTGGGGGGGCTGATCCTCGAGACCCTGTACATCAACGCGGACCCCCCGGAGACCGCCGCTACGCGCCTCTTGCTGGGTGATGCGGTAGCGCCCTGCCAAACCGAGGGCCGCCAGCGGCGACTCCACCATGGCCTGGTCCACGCCCAGATCAAGCAGGGCGGCCAGGAGCATGTCTCCAGCCAAACCCGTTGGCGCATCAATCCAGAGAGAGCTCATCGCCCCAGACGCGGGGCCGCCTCCAACAGAGCACCTGCCTGGTGGTCGAGGGCCTGCCGCTGCTGACGCAGTTGCTGCTCAATCTCCCGACGGGCCCGACGCTGCTCCCGTTGGGCGGTAGCTACGTCATGGCCCGATAGTCCCCAGAGTCGGCCCAGCAAGGCGCGGTCATCAGCCCCACCGCGGGCCTGGCCGAAGACCACAGTCTCCGCAGCGATACCTGCCTGGAGCACCCGACTCCAACGCCGTAGATCCTCAAGGGTCATACGGACACTGTCCGGCACGGAGAACTCGGTCGCACCGCTGCTGCGTAGCCCTGCGCGCACACAGGCCAGGGTTCCTACGAGCACCTGCTGAACGGGCAGTTTCTCCTCTTCCGCGATCAGAACATGACCCGCCTCATGCACCGCAATCCGGCGCAGACGCTCCTGTCCACCGGGCAAGGCTTCAGCAAGGATGTGCCCCCCCATGCCCTGCCAGGTGGCGGCATCAACACTGAGGGTGACCAGAGCACCCCCAACCGCCACCACAATCCAGGCAGCGGACAGCCCCAGGGCAGGGCCAAAGGCACCAAGAACTGTGATGCCGGCAACAGCGACACCAGCGCGTAGTGCCCCCGTGGAGCCCTGCCCCTCCTGCGCCATCAGCTGCGAACGCGGGAGGTGGAACGGCCACGGCCTCCCTTGGATTTGCCGCCACGCGTCGGCATGGGAGCGATCACCTCATGCTGTTCAAGGTGAAGTTCCTGGCCCTGTCGACGCAGGTCGAGGCTGACGAAGTGACGCAGGTGTTCGAGGGGTAGCTCGCCCTTGATCTGCAGCTTGAAGGGGAGCGGCCGGTGGCCATCGGCTCGAGTCTGCTGCCGCACCTTCACCACCATTTCACCGGTCTCAGGCTTGGTGAAGATCAACTCTCCCCTGATGGAGAAGTAGTCGTCGCCCTCCGGCAAGGTGTCGGAGGCATCGGATTGGTCCGGTGCAAGCGTGCTGGGTTCCCAGACCCCGGCGATCTGCAGATGCAGATGATCACTTTCACGGCTTCTGGGATACACCACCCAAAGGTGGGGTTGATCCAAGGGCAGATGCCGCCGGATCAGGGTGAGCACACGTCCAAGAACAACGGTTTCCAGGGGGACCCCCTGGGCGTCAGTCAACATGCCGCGGGTGAGTTGCTCGGGGTCGGTTGGGGCATAAATGCCCCGAACGAGACCGATGGCCCGGTACTGCAACGGCTCTGTGACCGGGGGAATCGGATGGGCGCGCATTGATTGATGCAGATCCAGGCGGAGTCAAAAGCCCTTATGAAGACTGTAGCCAGCCCCGCGCAATCCCCTCAGACTGAAATGGCTGATTCGAAATCGGATGCAGAGCCCGCGCCGGATTCTGTTGCTGCTGGCATCCTTGGTTGGGGCTGTGCTGATCGGTTGGATCGCCGCTGCTTCCATGGCCCCACAGACCCGTGCTCGGGGGAGTCATGTAGTTGAGGATCAACAGGTCGAAACCCTGATGCAGCAACTCCAGGGGAAGGAGGAGCTCAACCAAGCAGAACGGCTTCTGCTCCTGGAACGACTGATTGCGCTGGAACGCCTGGAGGAGGCCGAACTGGCGCTGCAACCTTGGCTCTCTGCCCGTTCCACCCCGCGCGAACTCACCCTGTTCAAAGCGGAGCTGCAACGCCGCAATGGCCAGCCGGAGGGGGCCCGGCGAAGTCTCCAACAGCTGATGCGTCTGCATCCGGATGATCCACAGGCTCTGCAATTGCTGGTGCTGCTGGATCAACAGCAGGGACGCCATCGTCAGGCCACGGCTGAACTCAAAGCCCGTTTCAACGAACTGGAGCCTGGCCAGCGTCTGGAGATCGGTCTGCTTTTAGCCGATCTTCTTCGTCAAGGCGGATCCCATCCGGCCGCGATCAACCTGTATCGCCAGCTGGCTGAGGAGGAACCGAGCAACGCGAGGCCCTTGTTGGCCCTAGCGCTCTTGCAGCAGGAAAAAGGCCATACGGAAGATGTTCAAACTCTGCTGAAACAAGCCCGGCAACGGCGGGATTCAAACGGTCAAATCAATCCCTTGATCGATGTTCTGGCGGGACAGCTCGGATTAAGCGCTGCACGCAACACCAGTTCTGAACAAATCAGTCCCAGGGCAATTACGGCTGGTTCTGATAGGCCTTAAGCGCTGCATCAATGGCATCCGAGGGTGGGGTGGCGTCATCCATGGCCGTCGAACGCCGGATCCTGTTCATCAGATCCATGGGATTAGCGGCATCGAGAACCGAGCCGTTGTTGTTGGTGTCTCCGTAGATCTCGCGTTCTTCGCGGTTCTGATAAGGCGCATCCACTTGGGCAGGTGCGCCACCCGGGATGGCTGTCGCAATCAAGGTAGTCACAACGAGTTGAGCGACAACCGCAAGACGGCGGGACATCAGCGGATTCAAGAGTTGGCTGATGCTAAGGGTCTTTGAGACCACTGGATCAACCGTGCAGATCGCCACCTGGAACGTGAACTCGGTTCGCACGCGATTGGATCAGGTGCTCAGCTGGCTGGAGAACGAGCAACCGGATCTGCTCTGTCTGCAGGAGACCAAGGTGGATGACCCCTTGTTCCCTATTGAAGACTTCAAATCTGCTGGATGGCATGTGCACATCCATGGCCAGAAGGCCTACAACGGCGTCGCCCTGATCAGCCGCGAGCCCTTGGAGGATGTGCGCTGCGGCTTCGTTGGGGAGCTCGAGGATGATGCTGAGGCGAAGGATCTCGGCGAACAGAAGCGCGTGATCAGCGCACTGCTGGATGGCGTTCGTGTGCTCAACCTCTATGTGCCTAATGGATCGAGCCTGAAGTCGGAGAAATACCCCTACAAACTGGCCTGGCTCGGCTGCCTGAAGCGTTACCTGGAGGCCCAACAGGAACGGGGTGAACCGCTGTGCATGGTTGGCGACTTCAACATCGGCCTCGAAGCACGCGATCTTCCCGACCCGGACAGGCAGACCGGCGGAATCATGGCCAGCGATGCTGAACGCAATGCCCTCCGTGAGGCCCTAGGGGAGAGGCTTCAAGACGTGTTCCGGGTGTTCGAGCCGGATTCCGGCCACTGGAGCTGGTGGGATTACCGCAGCGGCGCCTGGGACCGGGACCGTGGCTGGCGCATCGATCACATTTATATCTGTGAGGAACTGTTGGGACTCGCCCGGAGCTGCGTGATCCACAAAGCCATGCGCGGCAACCAGCAACCCAGCGATCACGCACCAGTGAGCGTTGACCTTGATTGGCCTCCATCCGACGACGAAGACAGCGATGACCTGCTGTTCTGATCGACGTCAGTAAACCTCCACTCCGGCAGGCAGCGTCACCACACGTTTGGCTGATTCTCCGCAGGTGCGCGGCGTGGGCAGCACCTTGCCCGGGTTGGCACGGTTCTCGGGGTCGAAGGCAGAACGCAGCAGACCCATCGTTTCCAGGTCATCAGGGCCGAACATCCAATCGAGGTAACAACGCTTGTCGGCCCCGACGCCATGCTCGCCACTGATGCTGCCACCAGCATCGAGACACACTCGCAGGATCGCGGCACCGAGCTCCTTGACACTCCGCTCCACATCGGGTTGATCCAGGGAGTAGAGGATCAGCGGGTGAAGGTTGCCATCGCCGGCATGGAAAACATTGGCCACCGGCAGGCCGTGCTCCTGGCTAAGCCGTTCAATCGCCGCAAGCACAGACGGAAGGCTGCTGCGGGGCACCACACCGTCTTGCACGTAATAAGTGGGCGTGATTTTGCCGACCGCTGAAAACGCAGATTTACGCCCTTTCCAGAGCACAGCGCACTCTTTGGGGTCTTGGGCCCGACGCAAGCCACGGGCCCCCGCTGCACGACACAGCGCATCGGCCCTTTCTGCGGATGCCTGAACCTCAGCGTCCTGTCCATCGAGCTCGATCAACAAAACCGCTGCTGCGTCGCGGGGGTACTCGTCGTAACCGAAGAAATCATTCACGGCGTTGATGGTGACGTTGTCCATGATTTCCATGCCCGCCGGCAGCAAGCCGCTTGCGGTAACCGATCTCACCGCCTCCCCTGCTGCTTCCATCGTCGCAAAATCAGCCAAAAGCACGTTCACGCACTCCGGCGCCCGGAGCAGCCGAAGGGTGATGGCCGTCGCAATGCCCAGCGTGCCTTCACTGCCGATGAACGCACCCCGTAGATCCAGTTCGCAGGATTCCGCCAGCCCATTGCCCAACTGCGTGGTGGTTCCGTCGGGGAGGACCACCTCAAGCCCCAAAACGTGATTGCTGGTCACGCCGTACTTGAGACAGTGCACCCCACCTGAATTTTCAGCCACATTGCCGCCGATGCTGCAGACCACCTGACTGGACGGATCCGGGGCGTAATAGAACCCTTCTCCCGCAACGGCCCGCGTCACCCAGCTGTTGATGACCCCAGGCTGAACCGTGACCCGCTGGTTGGCCAGATCAAGCTCAAGCACCCGACGCATCCGACTGGTGACCACCAGGAGCGCCTGCTGATCCACCAGCGCTCCCCCCGAGAGGCCGGTGCCGCTGCCTCGAGCCACGAAAGGCACACCGTGTTCATGGCAGCACCGCAGTACAGCGGCGACCTGTTCGGTGGTTTCAGGCAGCACCGCGAGGGGCGGGCAATGGCGCTCGAGGGTCAGTCCGTCACAGTCGTAACTAAGCAGTTCCTGACGTTTGGCCACGATGGCCCGAGGGGGGAGGCAGCGGCGCAGATCCCTCTCCAGTACTGACCAGTCGTGGGCCACAGCGATCTCGATCTGCCTCAAGATTAAGCATCAAAAAGCGTGCGAAGTGGGCAATTAGGAAACACAGCAAACGGAACCGGACGTTCCTGAGTCAGGATGTTGCACGGTTTGCATCAGCCCTTTGGCGTCGGTTCCAGTGACAGCACCAGCGTTGAACACCAGCCAATCCCAGGCCATTTTCGGCGCAGCACAGGCCCTGATGCCGGGTGGTGTCAGTTCCCCTGTGCGGGCGTTTAAGTCGGTTGGCGGTCAGCCGATCGTGTTCGATCGGGTCAAAGGTCCCTACGCCTGGGACGTGGATGGCAATAAGTACATCGACTACATCGGCAGCTGGGGGCCTGCCATCTGCGGCCATGCCCACCCCGAGGTGATCGCAGCGCTTCAGGAAGCCATTGAGAAGGGCACCAGCTTCGGCGCACCCTGTGCCCTGGAGAACACCCTGGCCGAAATGGTGATTGACGCTGTTCCCAGCGTTGAGATGGTGCGTTTCGTCAACAGCGGCACCGAGGCCTGCATGGCTGTGCTGCGCCTGATCCGCGCTTACACCGGCCGCGACAAGGTGATCAAGTTCGAAGGCTGCTACCACGGCCATGCGGACATGTTCCTCGTGAAGGCGGGTTCTGGCGTGGCCACCCTTGGACTTCCCGATTCCCCGGGTGTTCCCCGCAGCACCACTGCCAACACCCTGACGGCCCCTTACAACGACCTGGAAGCTGTTAAGGCCCTGTTTGCCGAAAACCCTGACGCCATAGCAGGTGTCATTCTCGAGCCGATCGTGGGCAACGCAGGCTTCATTCAGCCGGAACCGGGTTTCCTTGAAGGTCTGCGGGAACTGACCAAGGAGAACGGAGCTCTGCTCGTGTTCGACGAAGTGATGACTGGATTCCGGATCAGCTACGGCGGTGCCCAAGCCCATTTCGGCGTCACCCCAGACCTCACAACCATGGGCAAGGTGATTGGTGGTGGCCTGCCAGTGGGCGCCTACGGCGGCCGCGCCGACATCATGGGAATGGTGGCTCCCGCAGGCCCCATGTATCAGGCCGGAACCCTCAGCGGTAATCCCCTGGCGATGACCGCCGGCATCAAGACCCTTGAACTGCTCAAGCAGCCCGGCACCTACGACAAGATGACCGCCACAACCCAGAAGTTGGTGGCTGGCATCAAGGAAGCAGCCCAAGCCGCCGGCCTGCCGATCACAGCCGCCAGTGTGAGCGCGATGTTCGGCTTCTTCCTCTGCGAAGGCCCCGTTCGCAACTTCGAGGAAGCCAAGAGCACGGATTCCGAGCGTTTCGGCAAGCTGCACCGCGCCATGCTCGAGCGAGGCGTGTACCTCGCGCCTTCGGCCTTCGAGGCAGGTTTCATCTCCTTGGCGCACTCCGACGCCGACATCGAGGCAACGATCAATGCTTTCCGCGAAAGCTTCGCGGCCGTGGCCTGATCCCGCCGTGCTGGCCTCAGCACCTGCTCCTCCTCCACTGGTCTGCACCATCCAGACCGTGGAGAGCCGGTGGTCCGGTCAACCCATTCCGGGCATTCGGCAGCTTGAGCAGCAGCAATTCCTGATCAATCGGGGGGGCCAACCCAGCGTTGAACCGGCGACGGTGATTGAAAGCAGGCTCACATCTTTGGTGGAACGCTTCAGCAGTTCCGGTCTCGAGCAGATTGATGAGCCTTCACGCACGACCTATCACTGGTCCTACGAGGCTCCTTTAGGCCCTCTTAAGTTCGGCAGGGCCGACGGCTACACCACACCAACAAGGGACAGTCGTGTCGCGGTAAGCGGCGATCTCGCCATTAACGCGCATAACGACTTCGAACTCAGCCAGCAATCACGCCTCACCCAGGCCGGCGGAACACAAACCCTGAGCAGCCTGCTTGAAACGGCCCATGGCATCTGCCTTGAACAAGACTGATTCCCTGCTGGTGCGGGCTCGGCAGGCGGCCAACCGTGCCTATTGCCCCTATTCGAACTTTCATGTGGGTGCCGCAGTTCGTTGTGATGACGGCAGCGTGATCGACGGCTGCAACGTGGAAAATGCCAGTTATGGGCTGAGCATTTGCGCAGAGCGTGCTGCTCTTTTCGCCGCGATCAGCCAGGGCAAACGACCGATTGAACTGGCCGTGAGCTGCATTGATGCTCAGGCCGATGCAGCTCCTGGATCCCGCATGCCATGCGGCGCTTGCCGTCAGGTGATGCAGGAACTACTGCCAAGTAAGGCCATGGTGAACATCGATGGCGTGGGCACAAGACAACTCGACCAACTTCTTCCCGCAGCATTTGAGCTGGAAAACACCAACATCAATTGATCATCACCATCACAAAGTAACAACGCCATTCGACGTATACAGTGCCAAACTCCTCTCAAGCAAGCCCCCACGGAACATTCATCCAGACAAGCAGCAATTTCTCACCAAAAGCAATTAGACTTCACGACAAGAAAGAACCATCAGAGCAAAACAATTCTCCATTGACATGCTGAATCCAATCAGGATTGCAGCCATTGAATTAAAGCTTTATTAGGATCATTGATTTCAGACAGATCGCTATAAACGTACTGTTTCCATTCCACTTCTGGGAGACCGGCAAACAACATCAAATTCAGCGGATACTGCTCAGAATCAGTGCACCTGCGGAAATCATCCCGAAACAAGAAGGTGGGTTTACCGAGGGCAATCGCAGCACCAAGCTCGACCATCACCCCTTCATCGGGTGGCGTTCCATTCACGATCGCAAACAGAGCATCGGCATCACGCACATCCTGCAGGTCCCGCTGCGCAACGCGATAGGCCCAGCCCGGTTCAGCCAAATTCACCTGGCCATTACGCGCAAACGGCTCCCACACCTCCAACCCCAGTGCTTCCAACGCACCGACGAACTCAGGCAACAACAGACGCTTCCACTGGGCTGAAAAGCCATAGGGAGACGCCAGATAAATCGTGCGTGGGGCCATGCTCATCACAAGCCACGCGAGGCGCGATAGGCCTGCTCATCCGCACGGGCCTGTTCAAGGCTTTCCCATGGAAAAACCACCCATTCCGAAGACTCGGCAACTGCGACTGCCGTCCACCAGTCAGGACAACCCTTGCTCACCCACACGGCAAAAGTGGCCTGCGGCACTTGAGCCTTCAACGCCTGCAACGTGCGTCCAGTTTCATAGACGTCGTCCACAATCAAGGCTGATTGTTCTGGCAATGACAACAAGGGGCGATCGATGGCATGGCTGAGCGCAACCGCGAGGCATAGGCCACCCCTGGGAACCCCGTAAACCCCGGTCACAGCTGAATCCGCAAACCGTGAAGCCAACACCTGTACAGCCTGATCGAATTGAGCCCAGCTGAGAACCTGCATAGCCGGAGAATGGCACATCCACGCTGTGATGCAGCTTGAACCGAGACATCCCACCCCAAGAACAAACTCGCAAGTGGTTTCGCAGCCACCTGCTCAACCGAGAGCTGGAATTGCAGGAGCTCTATGACCTTCCACAGGGCGAGCTGGATCTGTTGATGGTAGAGACCGCCGAGATCGGCTCTCCCTAACTCGCCAAACATTTCACCCGTGAGATGGATCGCCTCTGGGAGAGCGCTGAACTGGGAATCACACGACACCTCCACCGCAAACTTGAGCATCAAAAGATTCGATGCTGGGATGAGGTGGAGAGGGGCTGAGAGATGGGGAGTGTGGCTTTAGAGGTGGCTACAGAGAACAAAAAGACACACAAGAGTAATTAGAGCGGACACAGGTCACTTCACTAGGAAAGGGCAACATGCCTAGCACAACGCTGCCTAAAGAGCTCTCCATGAACCCTGACACCGGACTCAACTCACACAAATGATAAGCCGCAGTAATGATTTAATAGGACAAGGAAAGAAGTCTTCGATGCCTGACCTGAACTCATTCATAACTGAGCTTTTAGAACGACAAAGCGTCGACGACGGCATCCTCGAGCTAAGTGATCAAGTAAAAAGTGAACCATGCCTTAGAGAAATACTTTTACTTGCCAGAGAGACTGATCAATTCAACAGAGGACTAAAAACCAATAACGAAAAGGAGGCTGAAATCAACCTTAGAGAATGCCTCGAGCTATCGATCTTAAAATCCAAAAAAGACTATCTCCATAATTCTGGTCGCAGAGTCTTCAAAACACTCATCACAAAAAAAATCGACAATCTGAGAAAGGCTAAAAATGAATTGAGCATCAAGATCGAACAGGCTCAGGCACCAGAGATAAAACAAGCACCAACAACAGAAAACAACAAATCAAGCTGGACGTTTGATTCCGCTACTCCAACACAAATATCCGCCTGCCCATCATGTGGAGTCGTAGAACTAAGCAGCATTCTTCCAGGTACAAAATGTCCTTCATGTGGCTATCACAGACCAGAAGAGTCCCAGGGAAACATTAATTTAGATCCGAGAATCACAAACGTCACCCTGAATCCATCTTCCGACACCCCTGGCTATAATCCACAACCAACTTACACCCCCTTCGGGATTGCTCCAGCATTAAGCCAATCAAGTCGAAAATATACAAAATGGATATCACGAGGGATACTTTTATGCCTTTTTTCACCTATAATTTATTTGGCGGCTCTCTACATTTCAGAAGCAACCCGAAAAATTCCCGACACAACAATCAAATCCACAACGATTTACTATCCAAACGACATAAAAAATAATTACGACTTACTTAGGTACGTCAAGCAATCGGGCTGGAATGTTGAAGGCAACATAACGTTTACCCAAGAAAGCGAAGATCTAGGAACGATCAAGTACTTACCAAACAAACAAGAATTTAGCAATTTAGTCACCAAATACAATTCTTGGTGTGACCCAGAAACTCACTTTTTTCAAGATTACAAGATCGATGTCAATCCATTCAAAACAACTATTAGGTGTATTCCAGGAGAAATTTTCAGCCAAGCCGCAAAGAGAGCGAACTACACCATTGAGTTTGACCTTACGGAGAAAACAGACGGAATGGTCTATATTCAATTCTGGACATATTGAGGGGTTCGCAATAAACGAACAATGCCTGACCTCAACTCATTCATAACTGAGCTTTTAGAACAGCAAAGTGTCGAGGACAATATCCTCGAACTTAGCGATCAAATAACAAGCGAGCCATGCCTTAGAGAAATACTTTTACTCGCAAGAGAAACCGATCAATTCACTCGAGGGCTAAAAACCAACAACGAGAGAGAAGCAGAGATAAATCTCAGAGAGTGCCTCGATCTATCTATCCTAAAAACGGAACGAGACTATCTCTACAACTCTGGCAGAAGAGTTTTTGAAAAAATAATCACGGCGAAAAAAGACAAGCTTCGAGAAGCCAGAAACCAGGAAAGCATCCAAAAGGAATTTGACTCACAGGCAAGCTCAAATATCACTTTCGACTTTCAAGACCTGAGACTAGAATCAGCCAAGAAGACCGCTCCTCATAGCAAGAGTAGATGGATTCAAAAACATATGAAACCCCTTAGAAAAAGGTTAGAAGAAATACAAAGCCTGGGCTTCTCCGAAGCATTACAGAGATTAACAGCAATACTTCTATTAGCTGGAATGCCGACAGCAGGCATTGCTCTATTATTAACAGAACAACGAGCAAAAAAGACTACACCGTCACTCCTGGAGCAAAATAAAAGCGAATCAACAAAAAAACAGTTTAATACCGAAAATCAACACGAACGTTTCGCAGGGATACATAACGGCACACAACTGAGACCAGGAGATTTCCATGTTCTTGTAACCGAGACAGCAGTCGACAACATAGAAAGTTTGTACAATATTCTAAGCAAAGACCTTTCGGGCAGCTTAGATTGCGCTGCACTAAGGCAGCTAGCGCCGCTATCAATTTCCGTGGGATATATCTTTCCTCTTCCGCTCTGCGAGATCAACACAGAAGCAAAATCATTGCTAACAGCAGCCGGCAGTAATACCGTTCGACTCGACAAGAGTAATCTTGAGTGGTTTAACCAACACGACGATCTAACATATTCACCAGGACAAGAAAATATAAAATACGCATCCATCTATGGATATGATATAAGCAGTAGTAGAGGCTACAATAAATCATCCAGGGACAATTCATATCTTTTTTCACACAATAGCGGACTTAGAAATAAAAAAATAACGAACATAAGCGACTTAAAACCTCAAGTAATAGCCCGGAAAGAATCTTCTAAAAACCAATTTGATTTATATCGAAATGCTAGCACAAGCAAAGCATGGCTAGAAAATTTTACTCATATAAACAACGAAGGGCTTCTAAGAAGTCACTACATACGAACAGGACCACCTCTTAGGACAAGACATTGCCTAGGAAAACTTGGAGAAAACTCTCGCTATAGCGATCAATCAATTTATATTAATTGCTACGAACTTGACGACAGATTTCGTGGATCTTTACTTGGAGCCCGTAGAGTATTCTACCCTCAAGTTCCACTAACCATGGAATCTTATAACAAAAGAACTGGAGAGCAAAAGCTATACATATGTCACAACGAATCAACAGAGAGCATACTGAATACTATGCCGCTGATTAACGAGCCAGCGTGGACAACCAGGAGATCCCGATTTAGCACTCATTGTGGGAAAAGTGATATTCAATTAAATCTCAAACCCCCCACTAAAAGGGGAGGTAACAATCCTTATGACCAATTGATCGAACTCGATTCAATAATAGACAGGAAGAAGGAGCGATACTCAATAAAGCGAACCGAAAATCCATATTCAGAATCAAATATGTATAAATTCCATAGTGAACACAGAAGATGTGGCACAAAACATGACCTCTTCGATGGCAAAATTATTATCTGGCATACCTGCTCCCACGAATATCAAGTCATAGATAGCGATTCAGGAGAGCCGACAAATACAACTCTTACAATAAAGTATCTCGATACAATAGGTGTGTTACTGCCGTCAACAACAGCAGAATTTACTGACCCAGATATTTAGCTCAAAAGGAGGATACAAAATATGTTTTCAACTTAAATAACACGAATATCGACTATTCGCAATTATCAAAGAATATCGTCGACTGACCTCACCAACATCAGACCATGAGTCAAAACCCAGGAGACCAGGAGAATCGCGGTCATAAAAGTCACCAGCATGAATCCCTTTCCTGAAGCTGCTATACGTACCACGCGTGTAATAAAGACCTTCATAGATTTGCCCATTTAGATTCATATAAGAGACAAGCAAATTACCCTGACCATGATTCATATTGGTGACCATAATGTTAACAACATCTCCATTCTCGCAGCGATATGAGTTTGACAAATCTTGTGCTTTTTCTTGAATTAAGCGATCCCACTCAGCATGTGGATCATGGGCAGGTACATGTCTAGCCTTCGAAGGCGGACTCAACAGCAGAAACTGAGTGCCACAGATTACCGCAGCGGAATGGAACAGAAGGGTCTTCCAAAAGGTCAGTCTTATCTCCACCGTTCAACCCAAATACTTACATTCATAGGTTACCTGATCAACTCTTAGATAATGCTTCCACTCGCGAGTTTTAGAGCTTGTATAGATGTAGAAAGAATTAAATGCTAAAAGTTCAGGATCCGAGAATTGAACTGACAGCTCATATCCACGAGAAAAATAGTCGTAAAGACCCTGAGAATAATAAATTCCCTCCCATACTGCCTGATCTATCTTCAGGAAAGCGACCATAAACTTATGAACGTGCTTCTGATTTGTCACCAACAACTTAACACGGTCTCCATTTTCACACAGATAAGTAGTCGGCGTCTCTTGCGATTCATCCTTAATTTGTCGTTCCCACTCGACACGCGGATTGTCGGACATTGTGTGAGAAGCGACCACATCATTAACTTGCGATAAGGCAGCTAATCCGGTCATAAGCAATACGAAAGGCGCAGAAAGAATACGAGCCATTATCTCAATCCAAACTTAAAAATAAAGCGGCGTAAGCTGCCTACAAATCCCAGGATTGTAATTCGATAACGGATGAATGTCGACCTCTCGATAATAGTGAACAGTATCATTAAACCCCTGCCAGAAATAATTCCACTCCACTGGATACTTCGACCAGTGAAGACTTCGCCATCGCACATCAAATGCCAAATATTGAGAGGGTGAACGTCTTCCCTTATCGACATCCTCACCAGCCTCTTCTATGAGACCCTGCTTCAACAACATACAGTTCATCAGAGCTGTACCCTGACCAACTCCATAAGACCTGGCTGCTTCATTTCGGGTGACGGGTACCAATCGAAGTGGAGACAAGGAGGCAACAGCCCAGTTGATCCCTAACGCGGCGCCGCATAGACCACCCACAAGAAACATAGCCACTGGATTCAGCAATCCAAGTTTTATTGCCATCAAAATCCCTGTACCAGCTCCACTCTAGATCAATTAAAAATTAGTCATTTGAACGAGGATTGATTTTTTGTACTCCTGAGCAATCATCTTCAGTAGAAACCGCGTGACCTCCTACTGCCTCATTGAGAATAAGATCTACAGATCCATAACGAAAGTTCTTTCTCAGCATCTCCTTTAGCAGAACCTCACTCTTCTTAATTTAAAATCTCATGCGTTGCAACTGAACCAACCGCAATGGCTCATTGCCTGGTTGCACAGATCGAATCGTGCTGAGGATCGTGGACTTGGTAGATGCTGCCAACCCCTCTGCCTTCATCCACGCAAGAAAGCGATCAACCTCAGCTCTTGTCCTGATTGGCAACCCAAACCTCTTCACCAATCGATAGGCATGCGTAACCCTTGCCTGCCTCTTCTCCTCTGCCAGTGACCTGAGGGCATCAAGTAAGTCCTTGTCCCGGCCCTCCACCAAGGGGCGGTATCGATTCAGGGATAAGTCCAAATCCCCTTGCTGGGCATCTCGCCAGATCTCGGCACAAATGGCTTGCCCCCTGGCTTGGGCGACTGGGTCGTCAAAGCGACCAAGGCGATTGATGAAATGATCTCGACCATCCAGCCTCAACCTGACTTGGAGAGCACCGTTGTTGTCCCTCACCCTGGGTGGCTTCTTCAGCATCCCTCTCCCTTGCATGGGATTCGGGCTTAGGGCTGACGCCCCTCAAAAACCAAGCCAGATCCATTGATCCAGTAGCCATTCGTAGCCATAGGGCGTATCAATGCAAGATCAAGTGCCCTCCTGGCTTGGGTCCTGGCTTAAGGACTCAGGAGAGTCCTGAACATCCTTGAGCGTCACCTTCAAAACCACTGCAAACAAAAGGCATTAGTACTCCCCGCCTGACTCGCGGCGTCAAACTGCATTACATCCACGCTGTGATGCAGCTTGAACCGAGACATCCCACCCCAAGAACAAACTCGCAAGTGGTTTCGCAGCCACCTGCTCAACCGAGAGCTGGAATTGCAGGAGCTCTATGACCTTCCACAGGGCGAGCTGGATCTGTTGATGGCCGAAACCGCCGAGATCCGCTCTGATCAAGAAAACCGATCCCGTAGTCACGGGCGCTGGTGCACCGCTGGCTACGTCCTGGAACTGGCTCGGATCATCGACACTCGACGCGCCCGAGACCAGGTCGATTTCAGATAGAGCAGTGGATCATGCGGCAAAGGAGACAGCGCTCCACAAGATTCAATCCCGATACCTCAACAATGAATCCCAAGTATTTTCAAAAACCCCCAACCAAGACCGACGAAACTTAAAGTCATGACGAAGCAACTTAAGGACCCTTTTCTGATAACTAACCTTGTTTGGCTCTGAAGCAAACAATTCCTTAGTCGCTCTAATTTCTCGAACAATCGTACGATTTCGGTAAACCCTCTTGATCCTCAAAACACTGTCACATAGCGATTGCTTGGCAGCTTCAGGATCACCATCTACGTTATCTCGAAGATACTTCAACATGGAGCGATCCAACGACATGCGGTAGGGATCACGCTGCTCCGGCATCGAATCAAGAACCTTCAGCAAGAAAGCCACACGGGCATGACGGCTGGGAAAATCCATGGAATCAGCATCTCCATTCAGATTCACCGGCCTTCGCCCCGAACTCTGCGCCAGTGTTCGCTTCACCACACCACCCTCCTTCAACAGCAAATCATCCAACCCGCGAAGGTAGTAGTGCTGAACAGGAAAATATTGCCCCTGAGCAAGCCCCAAACATCGACCCGACCCATGGGTGTTAGATGCATGAAGACGAAGCCGCTTAAGCGCGGATGTTTTAACAATCGATTTCACCTGGGGGAAAACAAAAAATTTCTTTTCAGGTGATTCAAAGAAATCATCATTAATCGATGCCGTTAACCTCCAGGGCATCATGAGAGATTCAACCTTCTTCTCCTCAGCAAGAAAACCAAACAAATCAGGATGTAGATATTCATCAGCATCGATAACCGCGACGTAATCCTCTCGAATCAACTCCTGAACAGAGCTGATCTGCTGACCTTCAGACTCAAAATAGGAAATTCGATTTCTTGTAAAAATCTCGCGACACAAGGGCGCTGCACCTGGGGCAACAACCGGATAAAAAGTGTCAACACCGAGGCGACGATGGTGATCAATAAAAGACTGAAGATAAGGAGCTTCACCATCAAATACACGGACCGCGATAGCGAAGCTGCTCACTAAAACAAAAGATTTTTACTTAAATTACCACAAAATTTCATCGAAAACATATTGCCCCAAGAACTTGCGGGAAAGGATCCCCACGGGGGACGCAGCCAAGCCTCTGTGCTTTTGGAGGCACCCATCCCCAAGACCTGGTCTTCACTGACCCGATATCGCCTGCAACCCAAAGTCATTCAGAAGCCATGAATCACCGGGATGGCAGAGATAAATTTCTTCTGATCAGCGGTAGTTCTCAAACTGCAAGGGAACATCAAGCTCATCTTCCTTACTCTTGACGAGCTGAATCGCAGCCTGAAGATCATCCTTGCTCTTGCCCGTGATCCTCACACTCTCACCCTGAATCGCTACCGTCACTTTTTTGAGCTCGTCACGCACCATCTTGCTCAATTTTTTGGCAATTTCCTGGCTGAGGCCCTTACGCAGCTTGACAACCTGCTTCACCCGATTCCCTCCTGCCGTTTCAGGCGTTTGAAAATCAAAAATCTTGAGTGAAAGGTTGCGTTTGGTCGCTTTGGTTCGAAGCACATCTTCCACAGCCTGAAGCGTCATATCACTGGCCGTGGTGATCACAAGCTCTGTCTCTTCTAGATCAATCTCCGTGTTGGAATCCTTGAGGTCATAACGATTGCCCACATCGCGACGCACCTGATCCAGAGTGTTTACCAGTTCCTGACGATCAAAGTCAGACACAACGTCGAAGGAATACGTACTGGCCATGTCACGAACGTGTCGATCCTCCAGCTTAGAAAGCCACCGACCCCCACAAAGTTGAAGCCGGCCAAAGCCCGTTAGGGTCGCCCGAACTGATCTGATGCCATGACACCCGCGTTTGCTTGGGCTCTCTGTCTGATGGGAGCCGTCGTCATGATGAGCATCGTGCTCACCGGCGCCGGGAGGGCCAAAGCAGACTTCACCATGGCTGATCTGCAGGCACCACGAGCGATGTTTGAACGGCTGCCCGCCTTCGGTCAGCGCGCTGTGTGGGCACAGGAGAACAGCTGGGAAGCGCTCACCCTTGGAGCCCCAGCGATGCTGTTGTGTCTGATCAGCGGTGTCAGCAGCCCCACTGCAGTTGCTGCAGCCTGGGTCTGGCCGGTCGTCCGTTTTGTCTACTTGTTTGCCTATGTCGGCAACGTCCCCCCCCTCAGAGGATTGTGCTGGGCGACAGGGGTCACGGCCGTCGGCATCTGCTACGTCGAGGGCCTGCGAGCCGTGATCAGCACCGCAGGCTGATCAGTCGAAATACAAAAGACTCACCACTTTGCCCATATCCTCTGCTGTACGGGCACTGGCCAGCAGCGTTTCACTGTCGTGAAAGGCAAGGCAGATCAATTGGTCGCAGCGGTTGATGATCTCCTGATTGCACAAACTGCTGGCCATCGGCAAGGGCAGATCGTCCTGCTCAGGCTTATCCACAAGGTGCAACACACGATCCAAGAGATCTCTGATTTCAGGGACCTGTCGATCGAGGCTCTGGGGCAACAGAACGGTGAGCTTTGAGGGATCCACTTCAAGACACCCTCGAATCACTGCAGCATTCACGCCCTGGGATCCTGATGTCACCAAGGAATGCCCTTCCTGAACGAGAGAGCGTGCCACCAATTCGATCAGATGAACCGCCACAACGGGAACATGGCGGCTGCCGAGGATGGCGATCCTTCGCTGGCTTTTGTCCTGCAACAGTGCGAGTTCCTGCGCAAGCGTGTCAACCCGATCAAGAGCCGGCAGATCCAGTGACTGACCCAAGGAAAACCCGCCGCCTGATTTCATCGGAAGTTAGCAACCATCAAGCGTGCTGAACCGTCAGATTCAATGCATTGAAGAGCTGATCGAGCTTGCAGTGCTCCTCAACAAGACGGAAGGCATAGGTGGCCTTGACGGCTTCATGCAGCCGCACATGACCGAAGGCCTGCTCAATCACCCCCACCGTGGCGAGGGTGTCGTGCTCCACCTTGAGCAAAGGCACATCCAATTCTTCAGCACGATTAATGAGTTGAGGAAGAGGTTCCCCAGCTCCGGTGAGGATCAAACACTGGGTTGAAGCCTCCAGAGCAGCCAGCTGAATATCGGTGCGATCCGCACCCGTGACAACAGCCATGTTGCGTCGTTTTCGGAAGAACTCCATGGCTGAATTCACGTTCATTGCGCCAATGCTCAGGGTTTCAACCAGTAATTCCTGCCGTTCTTGGCAGCAAATCACCCGTGCGTTCAGCCGGCGCACCAACTCACCGACGGTGACACTGCGAAGCAATGGTGAACGCGGCATGACCCCAAACACCTGCAATCCAAGGCGCTGCAGGGAGGGAACCACCTGACGCTCCAAGCTCTCGACATCCTCGGGGGTGACAGCATTCAGAACGACTCCGACCAGGCGCTCTCCAAGGGTCTGCTTGGCCGCCAAAAGCGCATCCACACTGCGACTGTCCTGCCACAGGTGCACCAGCACGACCTTGGCATCAAGGCCGGTCGCCAATTGCGGCAGGCTGAGGCCGTACAGCAGCCCCTCCTGCAGGCTTCCAGCACACTCTAAAAGCGTGAGTCCTTCGCCCTCCTGAATTTGTTCCTGCAGCTCAACGAAACCTTGGCCTGCATCCAATTCGCCCAGGCCAAGACGCTGGGCTGCTGTGGTCGGAGACAGCAAATGCATCGACGGAATCAGACGCTCCGGCGGCAGATTCAGCGTTTCACCAACAAAGCGAACGTCGTCGTCGATGAGGGGTTGCGGTAACGGACCCTGGTTCGGATCCCAATCCAGACTCGTGGCCAAGGGCTTGCCGAAGCGAATTTTCTGTCCGGCACGGGCAAGCTGCTGAGCAATTCCAAGAACAAGGGCTGACTTCCCACTGAACGGCTCACACGATCCGATCAACAGTGTCGTTCCCATGGAAGTGATGCCTGTCATTGCTGAATCTAGGCCTGTTCAAGAGCATCTCCACGCTCGATCAACAACCACTGCCAGAACCCATCGGGAAGGTCCGGCTCGGATCGCTGCTGATGGGAACGATCCATCAGCCAGGCCACCAGTTGATGGGTGAGCACAGAAAAATCAACGTCCCCTTCCGGATGTCCAGGAAAACGGAGCTCGCAGTCGAGCCTCTCCAAGGGTGCAGTCACCCCGTTCCAGCGGAGCTCATAGGGATAACCGTCGCGTCCAGTCACTGGACGCCGCCCCTGCAATGCACCGCGACGCAGGATTTGCAGCGCAGCGCCGAGATCTGGTTCACGACCGACACCACCGCAATAAGGAGCAAACAGAACCAGTTGGGCAGCATCTGACACAGCGAGGGCTTGGTCCTTGCTCCGATCGCTTCAAGGATGCCCCAAGCTGGTCCCATGGCCCAGCCCCCCTTCCACGGTCGACGCATCGGCATCACAGGCGCGCGAGGTGCCCTCGGCGCAGCCCTGACCCGGTGCTTCCGTGCCGCAGGCGCCCACGTGATCGGATTCACCCATGGCCCAGCGCCCCAAGCTCAACCTGATGGCCCGCACCGTTGGGTGAACTGGAGCTGCGGCAACGAAGCCAGCCTGGATACCGATCTGGCAGACATCGATGTTCTGATCCTGAACCATGGGATCAATCCTCAGGGCCAGCAGAGTCCTGAGGTGATCAATCAAGCCCTGGAGATCAACGCCCTCAGCAGCTGGCGACTAATGCAGCGTTTTGAGGCCATCAGCAGAGCCTCGTCTGAGGGATGCCCAAGGGAAGTGTGGATCAACACCTCAGAAGCGGAAATTCAGCCTGCTGTTAGTCCGGTGTATGAACTCACCAAGCGAATGTTGGGCCAGCTGGTGAGCATCCGCGGTGCCGTACTGGATGCCTCAGGCCGCGAAGCCCTGATCCTGCGCAAGCTTGTGCTCGGCCCCTTTCGCTCGTCGCTCAATCCGATTGGGGTGATGGGAGCTGATTTCGTCGCCGAACAGGTGTTGCGCCAGGCGGGCTGGGGGTTTCGCCTCGTGATCGTCACCCCCAATCCACTGACATATGTCCTGATGCCCCTGAACGAGATGGCTCGACGGATCTACAGCCGGGCCCTCAATCGCCCCGATCCGTGAGGATCTCGCAACCATCGCTGGTGACCAAAACGGTGTGCTCCCATTGCGCAGAAAGGGAACCGTCGCGGGTGACCACAGTCCACTGATCCCGCAGGGTGCGGCAAGCCTTGCTGCCGGCATTGAGGATTGGCTCAATCGCCAGAGTCATCCCAGGACGCAAGGTGACATTGGGGAGCTCATCGGTGCGGAAATTGAACACGGAGGGTTCTTCGTGAAGGTTCCGGCCCACACCATGACCGGTGTAGTCCTCAACAACACTGAAACCGTTGGCCTTGACGTGGTCCTCAACGGCTCCTGCAATATCCAGCAGGGTGTTGCCGGCTTTGACCTGGCTGAGACCGGCCATCAAGGCCTCCTTGGCAACACGGCTCAACGTCTGAGCTTCCTGGGGGGCATCACCAACACAGATGGTGATGCAGCTATCTCCGTGGTAGCCCTCGAAGTAGGCGCCGGTGTCAACTTTCAGCAGATCACCCTCCCGAATCACCCGCTTCGGGCTGGGGATGCCATGCACCACCTCGTTGTTAATGCTGGCGCAAATACTGGCCGGAAACCCGTGGTAACCCTTGAAACTCGGGGTCGCGCCCATTTCCCGAATGCGTTTTTCGGCATAGGCATCGATATCTCCCGTTGTTTGGCCGGGCTCCACCATCCCCATCACTTCCCGCAAGACGGTGGCAACGATGTGACTGGCCTGGCGCATGATTTTCACCTCGCGCGCCGATTTGATCTCAACCCCACGACGCTTCTGAATCCGTGGGCCTGTTGCTGTCACCTGCCCTTGGGCCGCCTGGGTGGATGCCAGAAGATCAGCAAAGAGATTCATGGCTCAACCCAATATCCGTCACGCTATCAACAGCAACCGAATTGATGCCGGTCATGCCGCTGCTTGTGCGCTTGCGAGAACTGCACCGAAGCGTTGCACCTCTCGTTCTGGCGCCATTGCTGGTGACGGTGTTCTCCGGCGTCAGTTACCGCTTGGCCAGGGACTGGTTCGGAGCGAGCCGCGAGCAGGTGCACTGGCTCATGGTGGTTCACGAAGGTGAGTGGCTTGGATCCACGCTTGAGCCGCTGGTCGTGCTGCTCAACGCCGTCGGCCTTGTGTGGATGCTGATCACAGGGGCGATGCTCCTGATAGAGCGATGGCGTCGAAAGGTACACTCATAGTTTGGCGATTCAACGCGGAGCTGGGATGGCAGCCGATTCGAAGGACACAGCGGTGACCGACGAGAACACCGAAACGGCTGTGGATGCAGCACCTGAGGCCCCAGCGGCAAAATCCAGCACTCCTGGCAAAAAGCTGAGTGCCGAAGCCCTGATCAGCGCCTTTGAAACGGCTCAGCAGAAGGATGACCTTCCTGAGATCTACGTGGGTGACACCGTTCGCGTTGGCGTACGCATCAGCGAGGGCAACAAAGAACGTGTGCAGCCTTACGAGGGTGTGGTGATCTCAAAACGCCATGGAGGCCTGAACCAAACCATCACGGTGCGGCGCATTTTCCAAGGCATCGGCGTGGAGCGGGTCTTCATGCTTCACAGCCCGCAAGTGGCTTCCATCAAGGTGGAGCGGCGCGGTAAAGTTAGAAGGGCGAAGCTTTTCTATCTGCGGGAACGGGTGGGTAAGGCCACCCGCGTGAAGCAGCGCTTCGATCGCTGAGGTTTCGACCTCGTTCAATCAGTTGCCAACAACAACGTTGGCTGAGGGGTTCATCGCCTTGCGCCGTTAGTTCAGTTGGTAGAACGCAGGTCTCCAAAACCTGATGTCGGGGGTTCGAGTCCTCCACGGCGCGTCCGATGTTCCCCTCGTGCAGTTTCCCGGTTCTGAGCATGGAGTTGGATCTTCAACCTGGTGATGTTGTGAAGGTGTTGGAATCAGCCGCTCTTGGCTGGGTCCGTGCCCGAGTGATACGCGTCAAATCCGGCGGCCGTGTGGTCGTTCAAAGTGATCAAGGACGTGAGTTCACCGCCCGCGGCAATCAGGTTCGTCTCATCGAACCTGCAGGATTCCGTCCCTGAACCGTCTTTCTATCGGTCATGAACCGATCTGATCCTTGGTCCCGACGACAACGTCGTCGGGATTTTTTTATGGCAGTGCGTTAATGACAAAGCGAGGGTGATCCACCGTTCAGTTGTTGACGGAGGGCAGGGCAACAGTTGATACTGATCAGGTCGCGCAAGCGACGCAGATCAGATTCCTCCGAGCGCGTCTCGCGAGTTCTGGATCAGATCTGGGACCGTAGTTCAACCGGTTAGAGCACCGCCCTGTCACGGCGGAAGTTGCGGGTTCGAATCCCGTCGGTCCCGTTTTCACCACCAGAATCCTCGATGGTGCGCGTTCGATTGGCCCCCAGCCCAACGGGCACGCTTCATATTGGAACGGCTCGCACCGCAGTCTTCAATTGGTTGTACGCCAAGCACGAACAGGGAACATTCGTGTTGCGTATTGAAGATACCGATAAGGAGCGGTCCAAACCGGAGTACACCCAGAACATCCTCGAAGGCTTGCAGTGGCTTGGGCTCAACTGGGATGAAGAGCCCGTCATCCAAAGCGAACGGGTGGCACAGCATCGTGAGGCCATTCAGACCCTTCTAGATCGGGGTTTGGCCTACCGCTGCTACGCCAGCGAAACGGAACTCACGGCCATGCGCGATGCGCAGAAAGCTGCCAATCAGGCTCCGCGCTACGACAACCGCCACAGGCATCTGACACCGGAACAGGAGCAGGCCTTTCAGGCGGAAGGCCGTGAAGCAGTGATCCGCTTTCGGATTGATGACGCGGCCGAGATCCGCTGGAACGATCTGGTGCGTGGAGCCATGAGCTGGAGTGGCTCTGACCTCGGTGGTGACATGGTCATTGCCCGTCGCGCGCCGGCGGATCAGATCGGGGACCCTCTCTACAACCTTGTGGTGGTCGTTGATGACGCCGCGATGGAGATCACCCATGTGATCCGTGGCGAAGACCACATCGCGAACACGGCCAAGCAACTGCTCCTCTACGAGGCGCTTGGGCTGCCGTTGCCCACGTTTGCCCACGCCCCTCTCATCCTCAACGCCGAAGGTCGCAAGCTGTCCAAACGGGATGGGGTGACCTCCATCAATGACTTCCGCGCCATGGGATACACCCCTGACGCCATTGCCAACTACATGACTCTGTTGGGGTGGTCCGTGCCGGAGGGTATGGAGGAACGGTTCAGCTTGAGTGAGGCTGCTGCCGTCTTTGGCTTCGATCGTGTCAACAAAGCAGGGGCCCGCTTCGACTGGGACAAGCTCAACTGGCTCAACGCCCAGGTTCTGCATGGCTGGACGGCTGAACAGCTTTTGGAAGAACTGACGCCCCTTTGGGCCGAACGTGGTTGGACACCACCCAACGACGCCAGCTGGTGCCTCGACCTCTGTGGCTTGTTGGGGCCCTCCCTGACCCTGCTGAAGGATGGAGTCGATCAGGCGACACCGTTCTTTGAATGTCCGGAGCTCCAGGATGACGCTGTCGAACAGCTCGCCGTCGACGGCGCCAAAGCGGCCATTGCCGACCTCATTCAGCGGCTCGAGAACGAACCCTGGGATGGAACCGACAGCGATCGGGCCAAAGCCTGGTTGGGGGACGCCGCCAAGGCCGCGGGGGTGAAGAAGGGGGTGGTCATGAAATCCCTGCGCGCCGCTCTGCTGGGACGTCTGCAGGGGCCTGATCTGATCACCACCTGGTCACTACTGGCCCGTATCGGTCAAGACCTGCCCCGTCTGCGCCGCTGCCTCGGCTGAGACCTGCTCATCCTCATCAGCTTTCACCAGACCGAGAGCCCGAGCCAACGGCTGGGCAGTGAGACCCTGCAGGCCAACGGTCATCAGGATAGTCAGAAACACCAACCCCTGAAGGCGTCCTGCCCCAAGGATCCCGGCCTGCTCCAGACGAATGGCAAAGAGAGAGGCCACTGCTGCGGTGACGATGCCTCGCGGAGCAAGCCAACCCAGAAACAGCCGTTGCTCAAGCTTGAAGGGAAGCCCGATGGTGGCCAAACCCACACCGATCGGACGCACCACGAGCATCAACGACAGCACGCAGAGAATGCCGCCCCAACCGAGCGGGCTGAGTTCAGCCCAGGAGACGTCAGCGGCCAGAAGCGGGAACAGCATCGTGATCGCCAACTGCGCCAGTTCCTGAATTAGGCCATCCAGTTCAGCGGTGTGCGGTCCTGGGCGGCGACCGACGACGATGCCTGCGGCCACCGACGCGGGAAGGGCGGATTCCGGCAGCAGCCACTCACTGACGCCATACATCAGAAACAACAGACCCAGGCTCAGCTGCAGCGGCAGCCCTTTCAACTGATCGGGGTTGAGCCGTCGCAGCACTTCAGACAGCAACCAGCCCACACTCGCGCCGATCAGCACACCGCCACCCAAGCGATACAACAGGCCGAGCATCACCTCACGCCAGCCATGCAGATTGCCAAGGGCAAGTTCCAACAGCAGCAGGGCTAAAACGGCGCCGATGGGTTCAAGCACCAGCCCTTCAGCCTCCAGGACTTCACCCAGCGGCGGCGCGAGCCGAATCTGACGCACCAAAGGGGTGACCACTGTTGGCCCCGTGGCCAAAACGATGGCACTGAAGACAGCGGCAAGCGACCAGCTGAGGCCGGCAAGCCAATGGGCGGCCAACAGACCGCATCCCAGGGAGATCAACAGACGCAGGGCTGCGATGCGCTGCACGGTGGCCTTGATCGTGTCACCGGGCAGACGGAGATTGAGTCCGCCGTCGAACAGCACCAGGCTGACCAGGAGACCCACCACGGTGCCAAGCCCGGAACCGAGGTCGAGTGGTTCCACCCAACCCAGACCAGAGCGACCGATCAACAGCCCCGATAGGAGCAGCAACACCACGCCAGAAATTCCGGTCTTTGCCGCCAGAAGACGCGCCGCAGCACCCGAGAAGACCGTGACGCCCCAGAGGAGGCCCAGACGCTCAGGCGTCATCGACGGAGGAGAACTGAGGTTCCACGCGCACGCCGATCACGGCCTGGGGGCGAACGACCAAATATTCACCCTCGAGATCACTGATCGGGACATTGACAAAGCCACCCTGATTCTCGGCATTCACCAGACCTTGGTACCACTCCTGAAAGGTCTCGAGTTTCGGGAAGAACACCCGTTCGGTCTGCCCTCCCACAAGGTGGAGATGGACGGCATAACGGCGAGGCGTACGGGACATCAGTTCGGAAGGACATCCTTCAAGGTCCTCTCAGGATGACGGATCAGTTCAGGGTCTGCCCACACGTAGGGCCGAAGACAGGAGTGCCGAGGAGCGTAAAGCGGATGGCGAGGCTGTCCCGAGGCCGTCCGTCCCAGCATCAGAGGGTGCGGCGAGTCGGGAGCGGATCGTCGGCGTTCAGGCAGCATCCGCTGAATCTCTCCAAGCAAACCCTGAGCCCGGTCCCATCGAGACCCATTCACCCCCCAGCCGCACCAAAGATCGATCCCAGGCGTGTGGGACCAGTGGTTCAACCAGCGGTTCAGGATCGCGTCGTTCTGTCCACCGATCGGGTCCTTCACCCGCAGCAACGCCGCCGGAGAAGGCGACATCCGGGCAAACAGATTGAGAACCAGTAACTCCCGATATCCCCATTGCCTTGTGAAGCCGATCATACGGCGCAGGGTCGGGTCATCGCGTTGTCCATCAGCCCTGGATGGATTCAGACCGATGAAGAGCAGGCAGCCCTCCCCCGTGCCAAGGGATCGCCGCAACCACCACCGATAACAGCCATCGCTGCTGAACGACGCTTCAGACGCCGAGGTGATGGCGGCAGCGCTCAAGGATGCGTTCGCTGGCGTGCCCATCGCCGAAGGGATTGACGGCACGGGACATCTCTTCATAGGCCGTGGCATCACCAAGCAGCCGAGAGGTCTCTTCCAGAATCACATTGGTATCGGTACCCACCAGCCGAGCTGTTCCCGCATCCACAGCCTCCGGCCGCTCCGTGGTGCGCCGCAGAACCAGCACAGGTTTGCCAAGCGCAGGGGCCTCCTCCTGGAGACCGCCGGAATCGGTGAGCAACAGGCAGCAACCCTTCATCGCTGCCACAAGCCTGTCGTAATCCAGAGGTTCGGTCAGAACGACACGGGGATGACGGCCAAGAAGAGCCTGCAGCGGTTCACGCACCGTCGGGTTGCGATGCATGGGCAGTAGGAGGGCCGTGTCGGGGTAGCGCTCGAGCACCTGCAGCATTCCTGCAGCGATGTCATGCAAACGTTCGCCCCAATTCTCCCGCCGATGCACGGTGGCCAGGATCACCCTCTGCCTGGCCCAGTCGAGGCGATCGAACTGGATATCAGGCGCTGATTCCGCCATCAGCAACAACGCATCGATCACGGTGTTTCCGGTCACGGAAATGTTCCCGACCACGCCGGATGCCTTCAAGTTGGCTTCAGCTTTGGCCGTCGGCGCGAAATGAAGTGTGGCGATCTGGGAGAGGAGCCGCCGGTTGGCTTCCTCAGGGAAGGGATCCAGAAGATTGTCGGTGCGCAGACCTGCCTCCACATGCCCTACCGGTATCTGCTCGTAGAAGGCGGCCAGGCCAGCGGCGAACGCCGTGGTGGTGTCACCTTGAACCAGAACCAGCTGCGGGGGATAGGCCTGAAAGTCTTCACGCAGCCCTTGCAACGCTGCACAGGTGACATGCGTCAGGGTCTGGCGGGGCGCCATCAGGTTGAGATCCTGATCAGCTTGGAGATGGAACAGATCCATCACCTGAGCCACCATTTCACGGTGCTGACCCGTCAGCACCACCCGGGTCTGCAGCGCATCACAGGCCTGGAATGTCCGGATCACCGGAGCCAGCTTGATCGCCTCCGGACGCGTGCCCAAAACGATCGTGACGCGGGGCTGTGCAGCCATTCCATCCAGACGGACCGCTGGAGTTTACGGGCGTTAACCCGGAGAGAACAGTGAGAAAACCTTGCCAGCCTCCGCAGCGGGACGATCCTGAAGGCAGAACTCCCGCTATCAACGTGGCTCAGCCGGTTTTCCCCCCCAGCTTCCCGCCGCGCCCGACATCTGTTCGGACATCTGAGCCAGCCCTCCGGCCTGGACGGACGGTGGAAAGCCCAAGCCCGACCCCGAGGGCTGCTGCGAAGGATGGTTCTCCAAGCCTCGAGGAGATCGTTCGCATCGCGCATGATGCCGGCCATTCCGATGTGCACCTTGGGGTTGGCGAAGTTCCGCGCTACCGCGCCCGCGGAGACATGCAGGGCACTGAATGGCCGATCACCCAAGCCGAGGTCTTTCAAGGATGGCTGCACGAAATCCTTTCTCCTCAGCAGATGGATGCCTTCTTCCGCGATAAGGAATTCGACGGCTCCCATGCCTTTCCCTTCGTGCGGGTGCGCATCAACCTGATGGATTCCCTGCGGGGGCCGGCAATGGTGCTGCGCCTGATTCCACAGACGATCCTCACCATGGAGCAACTGAATCTCCCGAGCGTGCTGCAAAGTCTCGCGGCACGTCCGAAGGGACTAATCCTGGTGACGGGACCGACTGGGTCCGGCAAAAGCACAACCCTGGCGGCCATGATCGATTGGATCAACCGCAACGAAGCACGACACATCCTCACGATCGAGGATCCCGTGGAATTTGTGCATGAAAGCCGCAAGTCCCTGATCCGTCACCGCGAAGTGGGGTTGCACACCCTGAAATTCCACAACGCGTTGCGCGCTGCCTTAAGGGAAGACCCCGACGTGATCTTGGTGGGCGAAATCCGGGATCAAGAAACGCTTTCAACGGCACTCGAGGCTGCTCAGACCGGCCATCTGGTGTTCGGAACGCTGCACACCAATTCAGCGGTGAAGACGGTTGAACGGGTCCTCGGCATGTATCCCCCTGATGAGCAGGCGAGCGTGCGACGGTCCTTGTCCGAGTCGCTTCTAGGAGTCATCGCTCAGGGACTGATCAAAACGACCGATGGCAAACGGGCGGCTTATCACGACATCTTGATCAACACTGATGCCTGCAAGGACTACATCCAACGGGGTGCCCTCGATGAGGTGGAGGAGATCATGGAACGCAGCGGGTTCGATGGGATGGTCACCACCAACCAGTCGCTGCTGGCCCTGGTGGAGGCGAATCGCATCGATGGTGATCAAGCCGTGGCCGTCAGCCTCAAGCCCAATGAGCTGGCTCAAGCCCTGAGGGGCCGGAGCTGATCAGCCTCCAGTAAAAACACGCACCAGCAGGATCACAGCAATCCCTGCAGACAGACCAATCATGGCCAAACGGCCGTTCCAAATCTCGGCCTGAGGGGTAAAGCCTCGCTTCCAGGAATTCAGTTCTTCTGCCTCCACCGGCGTTGGGGAATCAGATTTGGATGCGGGTTGGTCCACGATTCCAGGCCGAACATTAAGAACAAGATTAAAAGAGTTCTTAGAAGGGTGGATTCGTGTTGTAGAGAACACCGGCTTGGTCCAAGGGCCAGCGGGCTGCGACTCCTGCTTCAAGCGACGTTGAACCCGTGTTTAAGCCCAGTCGCAACAGGGCCGCTGCACCGATCATCGCGGCGTTGTCCGTGCAGAAAGCAAGGGGAGCGATGGAAACATCAATTCCCCGCTCTTTTCCCCGTTCGAGCATGCATTGGCGCAGGCGACGGTTCGCAGCAACACCGCCCACCATCACCAACTGACGAACACCGTGATCCTCGGCACAGCGGAGGCTGCGCTGCACGAGAACATCGGCCACCACCTGCTCAAAACTGGCGGCGAGATCCGCCAGGGGTAGCGGATCCTCGTTCTTCCGAAGCGTCTCGACCGTCCGGAGCATGGCCGTCTTCAGCCCACTGAAGGAAAAGTCATAGGGGTGAAACCCACCGCCCCGCAACGAAATCCGCCCCTTCGGCAAGCGGAAGCGCGTTGGATCACCCCTTTCTGCAATGGCCTGAATGGCAGGACCTCCGGGATATCCCAGCCCCAAGAGGCGAGCCACCTTGTCAAAGGCTTCGCCAGCGGCATCGTCATGGCTTCGGCCAAGACGCTTCATCCCCCCATCCACAGCCACGAGGATCAGCTCGGTGTGTCCGCCGCTGACCAGCAACACCAGATAGGGAGCCTGAGGGGGGGCCTCTCCAAGCATCACCGAGGCCAGATGGCCCTCCAAATGGTGGATGCCGAGAAACGGACGGCGGTGCAGTGCCGCCAGGGTGCGGCCGGTCACCGACGCCACCATCAGCGCACCGGCCAACCCTGGGGTGATCGTGGCTGCAATGGCATCCATCCGCCCGAGGGGAAGACCAGCCTCATCAACAACCGCCGAAATCAACCCAGGCAAGGCCTCCACATGGCGCCGGGAGGCGATTTCCGGAACAACCCCACCCCAGCGCGCGTGCTCTTCCACCTGGGATGCAATCCGCGATGCCAGAACCTCGATCCGCCCATCAGCGTGATGGCGAAGAACCGCAGCGGCGGACTCGTCACAACTTGTTTCGAGGGCAAGCACTGCATGCATCGGAGCGATGCGCCTCCCCTACTCTCCGACTTGTGACATCTTGCCCTTTCGGGGCACCGTTCAGAGGAATCGTTCCGATGCGCCGTCTCTTCGCCGTCGTGCTTTCAGCACTCCTGGTGTTCGGCTTCGCCCCCGTCGCTAAGGCGGATGTGGCTGGCCTAACACCCTGCTCAGAAAGTGCCCGCTTCCAGCAGCGTGCCGCTGCTGCCACCACGCCTCAGGCCAAAGCCCGCTTCGAGATGTACAGCCAGGCTTCCTGTGGTGAGGATGGCCTTCCGCGCTTGATCGTTGATGGCCGCTGGAGCCATGCGGGTGATTTCGTGTTCCCCGGGATCATGTTCCTGTACATCGCAGGCTGCATTGGATGGTCTGGCCGGGAGTACCTGAAAGCCACCCGCGGCAAGAATGCCGCTAACTACGAAATTTTCATCGATCGCAGCATCGCCATCAAGAGCCTTTTGGCTGCCGCCACTTGGCCGCTGGCTGCTTTCGCTGAATTCACCAGTGGCAAGCTGCTCGAAGACGACAGCAAGGTGACGGTTTCACCGCGCTGATAAAAAACGACTTCAAAGATTGCTTCTCAAACCAATGAACAAGTTTCTTACTGCCGCTCCAGTCGTTGCAGCCATCTGGTTCACAGCCACTGCAGGAATCCTGATCGAGTGGAACCGATTCTTCCCTGATCTTCTGTTCCACCCCTGAATTTTCAAAAATTCCTAGCTCCAACGACAAAGACCCTTCGGGGTCTTTTTTTTTGCAAAAAATCATCCATACAAATCCCCTGGTTCATAAGCGCATGGGGGCGACTGCGTCCGTTGGTTTCAGCTCAGCTCCATTAACTGCTCAACCTTCTGCAAAGCCGATTCGAGATCGTCGTTGATCACGACAGCATCGAATTCCTGTTGAGCCTCGAGCTCCTCTTGCGCCCGAATCAAGCGGCGCTTAATCGCCTCCTCCGAATCGGTTCCACGCCCACGAATCCGTCGCTCCAATTCCTCAAAGCTGGGGGGGGCCAAAAAAATCTGGAACCCGTCCGGGAAACTGCGACGCACTTGGCGCGCGCCCTCCAACTCAATTTCCAAGAGCACAGGGCGCCCCCCAGCTATCTGGTCCTCAACAGGACGGCGGGGTGTTCCGTAGCAATTGCCCGCGAATTCCGCCCACTCCAAAAAACCTCCTTCATCCACCAGGGCTTCAAAACCAGCACGGCTGTGGAAGAAATAATTGATGCCGTCCTGCTCTCCCTGACGCGGCGAGCGCGTGGTAGCCGACACCGACAGCCAGATCTTGGGATGGCGTTCCAGCAGTTGGCTCACCAGCGTGCCCTTACCGACACCGCTTGGACCGGTGATCAGGGTTAGCTTTCCACTGGTGGACATCGCGGCGTCTGCGTGGGTCAGCAGAGTAGGAAGCCCCACTGCCCCACACGGTGCTCCAGGTGATCACCAGCACAAGCCTGCAGCCCATGGATCTCACCACGCTTCGCGCGGTGCTCTGGGATCTGCGTCCAAAGCTCGTGCCCAGCCGCTTCGAAAAGGCCCAACAACCGGACCCAGGCACGATTCAAGTGGGATGCCGCAGCCTCAAAGGGATGGTGTGGCTTGAACTCAGCTGGCAAGCCGAGGCCCCTCGGCTTGTGGAAGTCAACGCTCCCCCTCGCAGCGGCAGCGGCAGCACCTTCGCGCAACAGTTGCAACACAGCCTCCGCCAGCTGGCTCTGGTGGAGCTCCACCAGAGCGGCTTTGAACGGGTCGTGGAATTCCGTTTCGCCCAGCGCCCCGGCGAACCGATCCAGCGGGTCCTCGTTCTGGAGCTGATGGGCCGGCACAGCAACCTGCTGCTCCTCGATGAGCAACGCCGCATCATCGCGCTGGGCCGCCAGGTCAGGGACCATCAATCCCGCGTGCGCCCTCTCTCCACGGGAGATGCCTACAGCCCACCCCCAACACTTCAAGGGTTGGCACCGGATCAAACAGAAGGCTTTCAACGCTGGCAGGAGCGCCTCTCGCTCGTCCCGATCCCCCTGCGAAAGGCCTTTCAGCAGACCTACCAGGGCATCAGTCCGGCTCTGGCGGCACAGATCGCCGGCGACAACCTGAACACCCCAGTTGACAGGCTGGATGCCAACCAGTGGAAAGACCTTTATGAACGCTGGTCACTCTGGTTGGACCAGCTTCATCGTGAACGGTTCTGCCTCGTGGTTGAGAGCGACGGGCGCTATAGGGTCTGGGGCTCTCCCCGTGCTGGGGTCCATCCACAACCCTCCCTGGCTCTCCAGCTCGGAGCCCTTCACCAGACGTGCCTGGAACAACGAGCCTTGGCACGGGTCAGCCATGACCTGCGTCAACGATTGGACCGATGGCGCAGCAAAGAACAGACGGCCCACGATGACCAACGCCATCGTCTCGAGGCCACCGAAGGCCACGGTGCCCTTCAACGCCAGGCGGATGCTCTCCTCTGCGTTGGCAATCCAAGCCGCGACGAGGTGGATGAAGCCCAATCGCTCTACCGCCGCGCCAAGAAACTCCGTCGATCACGCCCGATCCTCGAGCAACGGCTACAGCACCATCAGCAACGTCTTCAGCTGATCACAGAAAGCGAAACGTTCATCGAGGATCAACTGAGCGCGACATGGCAGGACTGCAATGCACGGCTCTCCGCCCTGAATGATTTACGGGAGGAACTCGAGGAGCTGTTGCAACCGAAGGAGCGCCGTCGCGATGCCCGACAGCAGCGCCGACGGGATCAGCCCTGCCCTCTGGAACTGATTACCCCGGGGCAACTCACCGTGCAGGTGGGCCGAAACCACCGCCAGAATGATTGGATCTCGCTGCGCCAAGCCCGCAGCGGTGACCTTTGGTTCCACGCCCAGGAATGTCCGGGGAGTCATGTGGTGCTGAAAAGCTCCAACGGGCTTGCCGACGACGCAGATCTGGCCATGGCGACGGATCTGGCGGCCTATTTCAGTCGCGCTCGCGGCAACACGCGGGTGGCGGTGGTGATGGTTCCAACCGATCAACTCCAGCGGATTCCCGGTGCAGGCCCGGGCACCGTGCGCCATGGCCAAGCGGAAATCCGCTGGGGGAATCCCCAGCGCGCAGAAGAACGGCTGCTTGCCCCTAGCCTGAGCCCACAAACGGGCTGACCTGTTGCGCCGCCCGACCCGCGTCCGTGTCTGAGCGCCCCGACGGTCCCCCAGCCCTGCAGCCACCACCACCCATCCGCATTGGAAGGGCTCCTGGCGATGCCGATCTGCCGAATGAGGTGGAAATGCCCCTGGTGGATCACCTGGAGGAACTGCGTCAGCGGGTCCTGCGCAGCCTGTTGGCTGTGGTGGTTGCAGCGCTGGCCTGCCTGCTGGGTGTTAAGCCACTGGTGCGGCTGCTCGAAGCGCCAGCCAGCGGCATTCATTTCCTCCAGCTCGCGCCCGGGGAGTTTCTGTTCGTCTCGCTCAAGGTGGCCGGCTATGCCGGCCTCACCTTGGCCTTGCCCTACGTGCTGTTTCAGATCCTGGCCTTCGTTCTGCCGGGCCTGACCGTGCGCGAACGGCGCTTAATCGCCCCTGCCGTCGCCGGATCAGCCGTTCTGTTCATGGCGGGCTTGGCCTTCGCCTGGTGGGCCCTTGTACCGGCGGCACTGCGTTTTCTCGTGAGCTACGGGGCCGATGTGGTTGAGCCGCTCTGGTCGATCGAGCGCTACCTGGATTTTGTTCTCTTGCTCATGCTGGCCACAGGGCTGGCGTTTCAGCTCCCGGTTCTGCAGCTGCTCCTGGGGGCCCTGGGTCTGGTGCGCTGGCGGCCGATGCTCGGGGCCTGGCGATGGGTTGTGCTGGGGTCAGCCCTTGCTGGCGCCGTACTGACACCATCCACGGATCCCATCACGATGTTGCTGCTGGCTGGAGCCATCACAGCGCTGTTTCTGATTGGCGTCGGCCTGGTGGCCCTGACCGAATCCCTCAGACCAGAAACTCCTTGATCAGCGTTTCCGCCTCCGGCCCTGTCGCCTGCAACTGAAGACTCAACGCCTTGCCCAGACGGGGTTTGTCACGGGTGGAACCGAGCCAATGGCGCACCTCACCCGCCAAACCAAGACGATTCACAACATCCAATACCTCACCGAGATGCTGCCGATAGGTCTCAAGGTCCATCGGAAACGACTGCTGCTCGAGGTAGGCCCACATCACCTGTAGGTACAAACGACGGCGTCGAACCACCAACTGAAGGTCGTAAGTTGCCCGCCAGCGCTGGCGTAGACAGCCAATCACCTCCTCAACGCTGAGCGGTGACTCGGGCACGGCATTGGCGATCTCAAGCACAGAAGCTGAAGCGGCAGGGACAGGAAGACACCAGTCGTTGCAAAGCTTGACAGGCGCTTAAGCATCCATAATGGTCGCCAATCCGAGCTGGATGAACGTCCGCCATGACCCAACTCTCCTCGAGCGATGTGCCCGGAATGGGTCGTCGGCAGTTCATGAACCTGCTGACCTTCGGCTCCGTGACCGGTGTTGCCCTGGGAGCCCTCTACCCGGTGGCGAATTACTTCATCCCCCCCAAGGCCGCCGGAAGCGGTGGTGGCACCAGTGCCAAGGATGAGCTGGGCAACCCAATCACAGCCAGTGGCTGGCTTTCCAGCCACCCCGAAGGTGATCGCAGCCTGGTGCAGGGCCTCAAAGGCGACCCCACCTATCTGATCGTCGAAGGTGAAGACGCCATCGGCAGCTATGGCATCAATGCCATTTGCACCCACCTGGGCTGTGTCGTTCCCTGGAACAGCGGTGCGAACAAATTCATGTGTCCTTGCCATGGCAGTCAGTACGACGCCACCGGCAAGGTGGTCCGCGGCCCCGCCCCTCTCTCCCTGGCCCTGGCCAACGTCAACGTTGAGAACGACAACGTGTTCGTGAGCCAGTGGACTGAGACCGACTTCCGAACTGGTGATAAGCCCTGGTGGGCCTGATCTATCCCTCCCCTACGCCTGCATCCCCTCACCGTCCCATGCGTCGTCACCTCTCGCTTTTCCTTGGATCGCTGGTCATCGGACTGGCTCTGCTGATTGCCCCTGCTGCCAGCTGGGCTTATCCCTTCTGGGCCCAACAGAACTACGACAGCCCCAGGGAGGCCACCGGCAAGATTGTTTGCGCCAACTGCCACCTGGCCCAAAAGCTGACCCAGGCCGAAGTTCCCCAATCGGTTCTGCCTGACAGCGTCTTCACCGCCAGCGTCAAGATTCCCTATCAAAAAGATCTTCAGGAGATCGGAGCCGACGGCAGCGACGTGGGCCTCCAAGTTGGCGCTGTCGTGATGCTTCCCGATGGCTTCACCTTGGCCCCTCAGGACCGCTGGACCGATGAGATCAAAGAGGAAACGGAAGGCGTCTACTTCACCCAGTACAGCGACGACCAACCGAACATCCTTCTGGTCGGACCCATCCCCGGTGACCAGCACCAGGAAGTTGTCTTCCCTGTTCTCTCTCCCGATCCAGCCACCGACAGCAACATTCACTTCGGCAAGTACCAGATCCACGTGGGTGGAAACCGCGGCCGAGGCCAGGTGTATCCCACCGGTGAAAAAAGCAACAACACCGTCTTCACCGCTCCGGCAACCGGCACCATCGCCTCCATCGAGCCGGGTGAAAACGGTGCCAGCGTGGTCAGCATCAAGACTGCTGATGGCAGCAGCGTCAGCGAAACCATTCCGGTCGGCCCTGAAGTTCTGGTGAAAACCGGTGACAGCATCGAAGCCGGCGATGCCCTCACCAATGACCCCAACGTGGGCGGCTTCGGCCAGGTGGATGCGGAGATTGTTCTCCAGGACCCTGTTCGGATCTACGGACTCCTCGCCTTCTTCGCGGCTGTTGCTCTGGCTCAGATCATGCTGGTGCTGAAGAAGAAGCAGGTCGAAAAAGTTCAGGCTGCTGAAGGCAACTTCTGATCGCTATGGCTCTTGAAGCCCTGTTTCCCCTGGCGACCTTCCAGTCGCCAGGGGAATTTTTGCCTCAAACCGAAACATGGTTTCTGCCGCTTCGTTGGTACGGCCTGCTCATCGCATCGGCCGTGCTGATCGGCCTTAACCTGTCCAGTCGCCTGGCCAAACTGCGACACCTTGAAAATGGCCTGATCAGCGATCTACTGCCCCTGCTCGTGCTCTTCTCCGTGATCGGGGCACGCATCTACTACGTGGCGTTCGAGTGGCATAACTACGCAGCCAACCCGCTCAAGGCCCTTGCCATCTGGGAGGGGGGGATCGCCATCCACGGAGCCCTGCTGGCAGGAACACTCACCTTGATCCTGTTCTGCCGCTGGCGCCGGCAACCCTTCTGGGATGTGCTCGACGTTCTTGTTCCTTCCGTGGCCTTGGGTCAAGCCATCGGTCGCTGGGGAAACTTCTTCAACTCGGAAGCCTTTGGCGTCCCGACAGATCTGCCTTGGAAGCTTTTTATACCGGCTCAGAGCCGCCCCGTTCTTTACAGCTCTTCGGAATTTTTCCACCCGACATTTCTGTATGAATCGGTGTGGAACCTGCTGCTCTTCGGACTGCTGCTGCTGCTCTTTCGTCGCGGACTGAAAGCCCCTGGAACGCTCCCGACCGGCACCATGAGCTGCGTGTACCTGATCGGTTACAGCCTTGGCCGTGTCTGGATTGAAGGTCTTCGCATCGATCCCCTCTGCATCGGCTCACTTCCCCCGGCATGCGAAGGAGGCATCCGCATCGCCCAACTGATGAGTTGCGCATTGGTCGCTCTCGGCATGATCGGACTTTGGTGGCTATATCGACGAAAGCGACCCTTGCCTGATCCATCAGGCCAACGCAGTTGAGTCACGTTGTCAGTTTCGTCGGCGCAGGCCCAGGGGCTCCAGATCTGCTTACCCTTCGCGCGGCTGATCGTCTCAACAAGGCCGACGTGCTGGTCTGGACAGATTCCTTGGTTTGTCCAGCCATCACCAATCAGGCTCCAGCCGAGTGCGAACGCATCCGCACCAGCACGACCACGCTCGAAGACCTGATCCCTCTGCTGATCGATCGGCACCGCCAGGGCAAACGCGTGGTGCGGCTTCACGACGGAGACACAGCCCTTTACAGCGCCATCAATGAACAGATCTGTGCTTTGAGTGACGCTGGCATCCCGGTGGAGGTGGTGCCTGGGATCAGTGCCTACCAGGCTGCAGCCGCTGGACTCTCCAGCGAACTCACTCTTCCGGGCGTGGTGCAGACCATTGTTCTCAGTCGTGCCGGTGGTCGCACCGGCGTGCCGGAACGTGAACAGCTCAGCCAGTTGGCAGCCCTGCGCGCCAGCCTTTGCATCTACCTAAGTGCAAGACATGTCGAGGAGGTGCAAACCACACTTCTTGAGCACTACCCAGCCGACACCCCCGTGGCAATTGGTTACAGGGTGAGCTGGCCCGACCAGATGCTCACTGTGATTCCTCTGAGAGAAATGGCCGCCGTCAGTCGTGAACGCAATCTGATTCGAACCACGCTTTATGTGGTGAGTCCGGCTCTTGCTGGTGGCCCGCAGCGCTCACGTCTCTACTCCCCTGATCACGACCACCTGTTCCGTCCGAAAGCCCACTAGGCGGTGGTTTAGGATCGATTTGTGCGGGCGATTAGCACAGTGGTAGCGCACTTCCTTCACACGGAAGGGGTCACTGGTTCGAATCCAGTATCGCCCATGTTTTTTGGTGGCATTTAACCCTCAAGGTTCACCGAGGGCTGACTGAACTATGGAATGGGCTTAAGTTCCAGCTCAGATAGGTCGACGTACTCATTCATGGACGAGCGGGTGCTTGCGGACGACCAGGGCAACAACAAGGGCTTAGTCCAAGCGGGACGACTGTTGGCTGAAGCACGGGCTGCAACCGGCCTAACTCAAGAACAGCTCGCCGCCCAGATGCACATGGGAGTCGAACAACTCTCCGCACTGGAACGCGGCGATCAAGACGAACTGCCTGAACCCGTTTTCATCAAGGCCATGGTGCGTCGGCTCAGCTCCCATCTGGGCTTGGATGCAGACGCCATGGTGCAGGGCCTCGGCTGCCTCACCATCGCAAAGCCATCTCGGCTGGCTCCCGGGCCGACAACACGGGGCATCGCCCTTCGGAAACAGGCAACACTCAACCCACTCCCCCTGCTTGCCCTGGCTGGAGTTGCAGGGCTCGGGGTGGTTGTCTGGAGCAACGCAGCTGAGTTGTCGCGCTTCGCCGAAGGGTTCAAACCGACGCGGCAAACCGTGGAGCCAAGCGAGCCAGCTTCTCCAGCTGGAGGCGAAACAGCCATCAAGGTTGCCGACGATGCCGAGTCACGCATCGTTTCAGCGCCGCCGACTGAAGATGCTGCTCTCACGATCAGCAGCAGCCAACCCAGTTGGATCGCCCTACGCCGTGACGGGGTTGTGGAATTCGAGGGGCTCCTGAACGGTGAACGCCGGATTGAAAATCCAGAGTTGGTTGAGATCTACGCCGGCAGGCCTGATCTGGTGCAGCTGACATCTCCAGATGCCACGACAAAAACACTTGGAGCCGTGGACGACATCCGCTGGATCCAACTCAACCCTGAACGCTGACGCGCAGATTCACTCCGACGGCCTCCTTCACCAACTCAGCGCAACTCTCCAAGCTCCACTTCTCAAGGCTGATGTTCTGGTTCACCCGCTCGGGGACGATCTCCAGATCCAGCGTTCCCTTCACCGCATGAATGCGGAGTGATGAGATCACCGGTTCAGGCCTGCGATCAAGCGCAGCGGCCAGGCGCAACAAAAGGGCCATCTGATGGACGCAACGACGGTTTTCTCGGGTGGCCACAAGCTGCCAGGACTCATGGCGTTTCTTCGGCAAGCTGCGGCGGTGATAGCGGGCAATCGCCGCCACCATCAGATGTTCTGCTTCGGAATAGCCCAGTAGCTCGCCATGACGAATCAAGTACCAAGTGTGCTTGTGGTACGCGCTGATGTTGATGTGCTGGCCACAGGAATGAAGCATGGCGGCAGCCCAAAGCAGTTCGCGACCTTCGCCACTGTCGTCATGCATCACCCCTCGCGTGGCGTCGTAAAGGCTTAGGGCATGGCTGGCAACCCGTTCAGCCCTGCTCTGATTCACCGCAAAGCGCTGCACCTGATGAATCACGGTGCGTTGCCTGATGCTGCTCTGAAAGCTGAAGCGATCTTCCAGAAGACCCTGACGAAGCATCCAATCGACGATGAGACCTTCCCTGAGAGCCCGCTCACTGAGCACGAAATCCTCCACACCCAGCATCTTCATGGTGGTTTGCAGGATCAGCGCACCGGGGACAATGATTTCGGCCCGGCGATCATTGATGGGAGCCAACTCCCGCCGCTGCTGAGGGGTCATCTTGATCAGGCGATCGACTACCCGGTCCAGGCACTTCCGGGTGACGCGGTAACCATGCAATTTGCGCGGCGGACGCTCCTCTTCATTCGCGGCAAGGGAGCCAATCGCCATCGCCGTGCCGCTGGTGGCCACCAGCACAGGGGTTTCACCAGGTTTGATTCTGCGACGCACTTTGTCGACCGCAGGTTCAAGCGATCCCTGAATGAAGGCCTGTAGAAACGAGCGCCGTCGGGGAGGCATCGGATCGTCCTGAACAAAATCCCGCTGGAGTCGCACAGCCCCCACACGTGTGCTGGTGAGGGCGCGGGCATCGCGACCATCAGCAAGGATCAGTTCCGTGGAGCCACCGCCGATGTCGAGCAGAAGATGCGGACGATCTCCAAAAGGCATCCCTGAGAGGACACCCAGATAGATAAGCCGGGCCTCTTCGGGGCCGCTGACCAAATCCACCTCCATCCCGAGCTCATCGAGGATGGTCTGGAGGAAAACGCGACCATTGGGAGCTTCACGAACGGCACTCGTCGCCGCCGTGACGATCTGCTCAACCCGATGACTTACGGCGAGATCCTTGAACTGGCGGAGGGTTTCCAGCCCCCGCTCCATCGCAGCTGCGGTCAGTTCACCGGTCTCGGGATCACGCTCCCCCAAACGCGTGGTGGTCTTTTCGGCCTGAATGATCCGAAACGTGCGCAGCTTCGGATCAACGGCCGCCACCAGAAGATGAAAGGAATTGGTCCCAAGATCGATGGCGGCGATCCGACGCAGATCAGGATTCGCTACCAGAGGCACGCCGTTGCTCTGTTCCGTTGGCTGGGCTGGGGCCTTGGCATCCAGCATCAACGTCAGAGCGGCAATGAAATCCACTCTGCCACTGACGGCCGGGGCCATCAGGCCCTGACTAGGGTTCTTCAAATCCCGTTGATTGTGATCAGCAGCTCTGCACGTCTTCAGCCCTGGATCGAACTGCTCCGCTGGAACAAACCCACCGGTCGGCTGATCCTGGTGATCCCAGCAGGCTGGGCCCTCTGGCTGAATCCAACCGCTCCCCCCACTCTTGAGCTGATCCTGCAGATCCTGCTGGGGGGCCTGGCGGTGAGCGGTGCGGGCTGCATCGCCAATGACCTGTGGGATCAGCGGTTCGACGGCAAGGTCGAACGCACGAAACGCCGACCTCTGGCCAGAGGTGCGCTTCAAAGAGGCCCAGCCATCGCGCTGCTGGTGGCCTTGCTAATCCTCAGCCTGGCTGTCGTTCTCAGTCTTCCTGCAGCCAGCGTCAGGATCTGTCTCGCCTTGGCATGCGCGGCCGTCCTGCCGATCCTCGGTTATCCGTCGGCGAAGCGCTGGTTCGCCTTCCCCCAAGCCATCTTGGCGCTGTGCTGGGGCTTCGCGGTGCTGATCCCCTGGGCCGCTGCAACTGCAACGTTGAACTGGAGTTCTGCCCTGCTGTTCAGTTGGCTGGCGACCGTGGTCTGGACCTTCGGCTTCGACACGGTGTATGCCATGGCTGACAGGCGCGACGATGCAACCCTCGGCCTGCGCAGCAGCGCGCTGAGCCTCGGAGCCCATGTCGTCGCAGTGGTGCGGGGCTGCTACCTACTCACGGCGATCGCTCTCGCCGTTGCCGCCTGGTCGGCTCAGATCCCAGCGCCGTTCTGGCCTCTCTGGTTGCTTGCCGCCGTTTTCATGCAGCTCAGCTGCAACCCCTTAAACAGGCAAGACGCCTCCATGGGCACCTTCGGGCGGCACTTTTCACGCCAGGTTCAGGCAGGAACCCTGGTTTGGCTCGGCCTTGTTCTCGCTAGGGGATGGGGAGCCTGATGCGCATCACCCCGGCTCCACCACTCCGAACTGGAGACCGTGTGGCCTGCGTGGCCGCCAGTTCAGCACTGCAGGACGACATCAAGCTGCAGCAGGGCATTGCTGTTCTGCAGAGCTGGGGCCTCAACGTTCAACCCCAGGCCGTGGCCACGAGGCGTTGGGGCTACTTCGCAGGGCGCGATGACGCGCGCCATGCTGATCTGCATCCGGCCGAACCCGCAGCACTGCTCGCCTGTGCACGCGGTGGATGGGGGGCTGCGCGGCTACTGGAGCAGCCCATCCGCTGGCAGAGCGGCTGGCTGCTGGGCTTTTCCGACGTGACAGCTCTGCTCTGGGCCCGCCAGGCAGCAGGGTTTGCAGGGGGCATCCATGGCCCCTTGCTCACAACGCTTGCGGAGGAGCCGCAATGGAGCCATGACCGTTTGCGCAACCTGCTCTTCGGGAACGCCGTCCCCGAGCTGCAAGGTCGTGGTGGCGGCGGCGGTGTGGGGAGCGGTCCCCTGCTCGTGGCCAATCTGACCGTGGCCACCCACCTGTTGGGAAGCCGTTTCGTGCCCCCCCTCAAAGGAGCCGTTCTGGTGCTGGAAGACGTGGGCGAAGCCCCTTACCGCATTGATCGGATGCTGACCCAATGGAGGCTGAATGGCAGCTTGCAGGGCCTGGCGGGTCTGGCATTTGGCAGTTTCGAGGGCTGCGCTAACGAAACGAGAGATGCCTCCGAAAGCTTCAACCTTGAGCAGGTTCTGGAGGACCGCACGGCCGATCTCGGCATTCCCAGAGTGATGGACCTGCCCATTGGTCACCGATCCGGAAACGCAGCCCTACCCATGGGGGCGATGGCACGCCTCGACGGACAAAGCGGCCGGCTCAGCCTGCTGACCTGAGGGCGAGCACCGCCTCTGCCACGGTGAGGTCAAAGGGCGTCGTGACCTTGATGTTGGCGGGTCCAGCATCCAAGACCTGCACAGGCCACCCCAGACGCTCGTACAAGGAGGCGTCGTCGGTGACCGTCCAGCCCTGGGCAACCGCCTCAGCGTGGCCGCGTCGAAGCTGATCAACGGCAAAGCCCTGTGGTGTCTGCGCGGCCCAGAGCTCCGATCGCTCAGGCGTGTCGAGAATCAAACCGTCGGATCCCACACGTTTGATCGTGTCGCTGACGGGTGTTGCGGCAATCAGCGCCGTGCCGGCCTCAACAGCAGCTGCACAACGGTCAAACAGCTCCGGTTCAGCCAGACATCGGGCGCCGTCATGAATCAAGACGTGGCGGGCCTGCTCCGGCAGCCCCGCCAGACCACACAAAACCGACTCCTGCCGTGTGCTGCCGCCCTGGATCCACTGCACCGGCTTGCTGGGTTCATCCAACACGGCAAGGATGGCCTCTCGATCAACCTCCTGGCCGACAATTCCAATCCAATCGATACGCTCAGCCCGTAAGGCTGACTCCAGTGTCCAGGCAATGACAGGGCGTCCTGCCAACGGCAGAAGCAGCTTGTTGCGATCCGCACCCATGCGCCGACCGCTTCCTGCCGCAGCAATCAACAGATGCACAAGCGACTCCTGCCCCGGACAGGCGTAAACGACCTCCATAAAATCAGTTCGCACCATGGATGGCGGCGCTGCATGCGAGTTCTTGCCCTGAGCCCGGGTTCACTCGAAGACCAGCTGGACCGTCTACCGGCTCTGGCCGAGATCTGCCAAAAGCTCAACGCCGACTTGCAGGTGGCCTGTGATCCCCAGCAAGCAGACCCCTGGAAGCTCTTGCCATGTCTGGAGAAGCTGCTGCCGTTCAGCTTCGAAGCCAACCCCACGCTTGCGGACTGGGCCAACCTGCTGGGTTGTGTGCGCGAACCCGACTTTCAGGTGTGCATCAACTTTGCTGAAGGGCAGCAGGTCAACCTGATGCTGTCGATGAGCCATATCCCCAAACGACTGGCAGCTGAGGGATTTGCCTGCACCGACCAGGTCAGCATCGGCCAGGGCTGGAGGGCGCAGCGTCTGAACCCCTTTCTTGAGGCCCTGGGTCTTGAACTCCAGGCCGATCAGTTCCGCCTGCCCCTGGCGGCAGGAGTTCTCGATGAAGTCCGAGAAACTTTGCCCAGCGGTGATGGCCCCCTGCTGCTGCTCTCCCCGTCAGGGCGAGGTGATGACTGGCCTGCATCGGAATGGCAGAAGCTTCCTGACACGATCAAAAGCCGCCTGCCAGCACTGCGCAGCATGGTGCTGCCGACGAAGCTGAGCCTGGCAAAGCGTGCGGCACTGGTTGCCTGTGCCGATGTCGTGCTCAGCAGCTGCCCGGTTTCGCAACGCCTGGCGGCCTATTGCGGTACCCCCCTGGTTGCCCTCGGAGCAGCGTCCATGGACCTCCCCGAGCGCTCGGAGGTCCGCTGCCTCAGCAGCCCGCACGAGCTCGCCACGCTTCAGAGCAGTGACGTTCTGACGGCCCTCGGTTTCTGACGACCGTCCCATGAGGCGCCGCCGAGCCAGAGGACAGCTCAAGCTGATCACAGCGCCATGGCGAGGCCCCGTCAGTGCCCTCAGTGCCGTGATCTTCGCCGGTTCCCTGGGATACCGGATCACGGAGGGATGGGACTGGGGCGATTGCCTCTGGATGGTGCTGATCACCATCAGCACGATTGGCTTTGGAGAAGTCGCCCCCCTGTCTCCCGAAGGCCGCCTGGTCACCGTTTTGATCGTGGTGGGTGGGTTGGTGGTTGTTCAACTGGCCATCCAACGCATTCTTGGGCTGAAGGAGTCCGGATATTTCCGCAGACTGCGGGAATTCCGCTTTCTCCGCATGCTGGAAGGGCTGCAAGACCACGTGATTCTTTGCGGCTACGGCCGAATCGGGCAGGAGATTGCAGCTCAACTGCAACGGGACGCGGTGCCTCTCGTCGTGATCGAAACCGATCCCGAGCGACGTGCTGTGGCTGAAGAGAATGGTCTTTGGGTGCTTCAGGCCGATGCAACTCTAGATGAAACGTTGCTGGATGCAGGCCTCGAACGCTGCTGCAGCCTCGTGGCAGCCCTGCCCAGCGATGCCTCCAATCTTTACGTGATCCTCAGCACCAAGGGGCTACGGCCGGACTGCCGCTTGATTGCCCGCGCCAACAGTGATGAAGCTGCATCGAAATTGCGTTTGGCCGGCGCCACTGTGGTGGTCAGCCCCTATGTGGCAGGTGGTCGCGTGATGGCGGCTTCGGCTCTACGCCCCCTGGCCATCAACTTCATGGAGCTGCTAGCGGGCTCCGACTATGAAATCGAGGAATTCCAGCTGAGTCACAACCCCCTGAATCTCAAGAAGATCCAGGGGCAAAGCCTGTCTGAACTGGAGCTGGGACGCCGCAGTGGAGCCATGGTGCTAGCGATCCGGGAGGAGGGAAGGTTGATTGCCAACCCAGGTGGCGACACCCAGATGGCACCGGGACAGCTTCTGATCGTGCTGGGGAGCAAGACCCAACTCTCCACCTTTCAAGCGTTGCTTGGAGAGGCCGTCGACACGATTGAAACCATGCCGGGTTGAGGTGGACGACGACGGCTCCGTACGATCCTCCGATCAACGGTGCCTTCATGTCTCCCAGCGCTTCTCTTGCCGGTCAGACCGCCCTGGTGACAGGAGGAGGTCGCGGCATCGGCCGGGCCATCGCCCTCGCCCTTGGCGAAGCGGGTGCAGAAGTTGTTGTTAATTACTCCAATTCCGCCGCCGCTGCGGAAGAGGTGGTCGCCGCAATCAGCGCAGCAGGAGGTCAGGCCTACGCCCTGCAAGCCAATGTGTCTGTTGAGGCGGAGGTGGATGGCCTGATCAAAACGGTGCTGGAACGCAGCGGCCGGCTGGATGTGTTAGTGAACAACGCCGGCATCACAAGGGACGGCCTGCTGATGCGGATGAAAACCGACGATTGGCAAGCGGTACTCGACCTCAACCTCAGTGGTGTGTTCCTCTGCACGCGAGCGGTGGCACGCCCAATGCTGAAGCAGAAAAGTGGCCGAATCATCAACATCACCTCGGTTGTGGGGCTGATGGGCAATGCCGGCCAGGCCAACTACGCCGCCGCCAAAGCCGGCGTCATTGGCCTCACCCGCAGCACCGCCAAAGAGCTCGCCAGCCGGGGCATCACCGTGAATGCAGTGGCACCAGGTTTCATCGCCACCGACATGACCAAAGACCTCGATGCGGAGGCCATCCTCAAGGACATCCCCCTGGGGACCTTTGGCACCCAGGAGCAGGTGGCCGGTGCCGTGCGCTTCCTTGCAGCCGACCCAGCCGCGGCTTACATCACAGGTCAGGTGCTGCAAGTGGACGGCGGCATGGTGATGGCCTGACCCAGAACATCAGGGGTCAAGCGGTTGGGCCAACTCATCCCGCAAGCGGCGGATGCGTTGGAGCAGCCGAAGTCGACGGCTGCGGGCAGTGGCTGTCAGAAAGATGCGCAGGGGCACATAAACCAGGGCCATCGATCCGGCCAGCCCCGCCATCAGAACAAAGAACAGCGCTCCGGATTCACCCATGACCGGACCCTAATCAGTTCATTTAGGAGCGGCATACAGGCCGGTCCAACCATTCGGCTTTCCCCACCACAACGCCTCTCCACGAGCACCACATCGCTATGGGACAGTGACCAACGGCGTCCCCGCGACTATGGCCAAACTCCTTTCTTTCTCTGACGAATCCCGCAGCGCCCTTGAGCGGGGTGTTGATGCACTCGCCGATGCGGTGCGCGTCACGATCGGCCCCCGCGGTCGCAACGTCGTGCTTGAAAAGAAATTCGGCGCACCCGACATCGTCAATGACGGCGACTCGATTGCACGCGAGATCGAGCTGGATGACCCGTTTGAAAACCTCGGCGCCAAGCTGATGCAGCAGGTGTCCTCGAAGACCAAGGACAAGGCGGGAGACGGCACCACGACGGCAACCGTTCTGGCTCAGGCCCTGGTGAGGGAAGGCCTGCGCAACACCGCTGCTGGCGCGAGCCCGGTGGAGCTTCGCCGAGGCATGGAAAAAGCGGCAGCACAGATCGTTGCCGGACTGGGCGAACGGAGCCAGGCCGTCGCCGGTGATGCCATTCGTCAGGTCGCCACGGTGAGCTCAGGGGGTGACGACGAAGTCGGGCGGATGATCGCTGAGGCGATGGACAAGGTGAGCACCGATGGGGTGATCACAGTTGAGGAATCCAAATCGCTGGCCACGGAGCTCGAAATCACCGAAGGCATGGCCTTCGACCGGGGCTACAGCTCCCCTTACTTCGTCACCGATGCCGATCGTCAGGTTTGTGAATTTGAAAACCCGCTGATTCTGCTGACAGATCGCAAGATCAGCACGATCACAGATCTTGTCCCTGTGCTGGAGACCGTTCAGAAAAGCGGATCGCCTCTGTTGATCCTCTCCGAGGAAGTGGAAGGGGAGGCTCTAGCCACCCTGGTGATGAACAAGAGCCGTGGGGTTCTCCAGGTGGCCGCTGTTCGGGCGCCTTCCTTCGGGGAACGCCGTAAGGCAGCCCTCGCCGATATCGCCATCCTCACGGGCGGAACACTGATCAGCGAAGACAAGGCGATGACCCTCGACAAAGTGAGCCTCGAGGATCTCGGCAAAGCGCGCCGCGTCACCATCAGCAAAGAGAGCACCACGATCGTCGCCACGGACGACCATCGCCAGGCGGTGAGCGAACGCGTCGGAGCGATCCGACGTGAGCTGGACGCCACCGAATCCGACTACGACCGCGAAAAGCTCCAGGAGCGAATCGCCAAGCTTGCCGGCGGTGTGGCCGTGATCAAGGTCGGTGCACCGACGGAGACGGAACTGAAGAACCGCAAACTGCGGATCGAGGATGCCCTGAATGCCACCCGTGCCGCTGTCGAAGAGGGCATTGTTGCCGGCGGTGGCAGCACCTTGCTGCAACTCTCCGACAGCCTGGATGCACTCGCCGCATCTCTAAACGGCGACCAACGCACCGGTGTGGAGATCGTGCAGCGGGCACTGACGGCACCGATTCATCAGATCGCCACCAATGCCGGTCAGAACGGTGACGTAGTGATTGCTGGCATGCGCAGTAGCGGCCAGGGATTCAATGCCCTCAGTGGTGCCTACGAAGACCTGATGGCTGCAGGCATCGTTGATGCCGCCAAGGTGGTGCGCCTGGCCGTGCAGGATTCGATCTCGATCGCCTCTTTGCTGATCACGACCGAGGTTGTGATCGCCGATAAGCCAGAGCCCCCAGCGCCTGCTCCTGCCGGAGACGGAGACCCCATGGGTGGCATGGGCGGAATGGGCGGTATGGGTATGCCCGGGATGGGTGGCATGGGCGGCATGGGCATGCCCGGGATGATGTGATCAGCTGATCATTCCCTTGCGATAGGCGATCACCTGGAGATCCACTCCCGTGATCGCCGTCCCGACAACCACGGTGTCTGCACCGGCCTGCAATGCCAATCGGGCATCCGCCGGAGACGCAATTCCCCCCTCACAGATCAGGCGAACCGAGTGAGGAAGTTCAGCGCGAAGTTGGGGAAGGAGATCCAAGGCCGGGGGACGCAGCTGCGCTGTCTCCTCCGTGTAGCCGTAGAGCGTGGTTCCAACCCAGTCACAGCCCAGTTCGGCAGCACGCAGCCCGTTCTCCAGCGAATCCACATCTGCCATGAGGGGAGCCCGCAGCTCATCACGGGTGCGCTGAATCAAGGCCGCCAGGTTCTGCCCAGTAGGACGCTGACGGGCTGTGGCATCGATCGCAATCACATCAGCCCCGGCTGACCACACCGCCTGAATCTCTTTCCAGCCCGGGGTGATGTACACCGAGCTGTCGGGGAAGGTGCACTTCCAAAGGCCGATGATCAAAGCTTCCGGGCAGCGACGACGCACCGCCCCAATGTGTTCAGGGCTTTCCAAGCGCACGCCCACCGCTCCATTGCGCAGGGAGGCATCCGCCATAGCCGCGATCACATCGGGATGGCGCATCGGCGAGCCCTGGGGCGCCTGCACCGAAACGATCAGCCCCTGATCCAGGGATTCAGGGTTCGCAATCATGGAGTTCAGGAGGCCTTGGGGAAAGCGTCATCCTCCCGGCGGGGAAGCCAACGCCGCAGTGAACGGGGCGTGCTGATCGGAGGGGCCGGAACAGGAGCAGCAGGGAAGCTGCGTTGAAGCAGCGTTTCTTCAGCCGCAATCTCCTCCTCTTCAACGATCGTTTCTTCTTCAGTGACGACCTCGTTCTCCACAAGCACGTCGCCTTCAGCAGCTATCTGCTCCTCTTCTTCAAGGACCATCTCGTCCTCAGCGACGGCTTCGTTCTTAACCAACACGTCGTCTTCAGGAGCAATCTCCTCATCAGCAACCGGCATCGGCGTGGGGCTGAACTCACGATTCGAAGCTGAAGGCTCCGGCAAGCTCAGATCAAGCTCAGCTGCTCCGTTAAAGCCGTAGCGGTGAACCCACTGACTGATCAGACCAGCCAGCAAGGCCTCATCACCTGATGTCCTGGCCTCCTGGATCTGAAGGGCCAGAGCGTTCTGTCGAGGCGAAGGCTGCTGGAACGGTGAAGAAAGCACGGATTCAGGAGAGTTTGCGGTTGAGCAGAGGGCGAATCGCAAGAAACAGCCCGATGGTGAGGAGCAGAAGGATCAGCAGGCAGCTGGTGCCGGTGACATCCCCATAGGGGGCCTCCAGCAGAACTGCCGAGAGATCCAGAGGGCCTTGGTAGGCCGCTCGAATTGGTTCTATCGCGAAGGTAAGGGGATTCAAGGCCGCAAGCCAGCCCAGCCAGGTCGGCATGAAGGACAGAGGCGCCAGAGCCGTGCTGGCAAAGAGCAAGGGCAAGTTGGCCACAAAAATCACGGCGATCAACTCGATGTGCCCCGGCAAAGCGAACGCCAGACCAAGGCTGAGGGCCGTGACGGCAAAGACCAGCAACAGCAGCGTGACGAGCACCAACACCAGACCGCTGAGGCCTGGCCATCCATACCCGAGCAGAGCTGCCGTGCCCATGATCGCCAGACTCTGCAGCAGGCTCAGCGCAGTGATGTAGATCACCGATGCCAGCACGATGGAACTACGGCTTCGAAGCGGTGCCACCAGCAACCGATTGAGGAAGCCGAATTCGCGGTCAAACATGACCGGCAGCCCGGCATTAAGAGCCCCGCTGAAGGCCGTGAAGACGATGACTCCGGCGCCCAGAAAACGGCCGTAGCTCATCCCACCTGGCAGCAAGCCCTCAGGGGCATTAGCGAAGAGTGCACCAAACAGAATCAACCAGATCAGTGGTTGCAGAACCCCGGCGATCAAGGTCGAAGGGCGACGCATCAACTGAAGAAACAAACGCCGAGTGAGGGCCCACGTCTCCTGGCTGAGCTCTGCGAGGGCTCCGGATTGCTGCTGCTGGAGAGCAACAGATGCTGTTGGGGAAGTCATCGTTGGCACTCAACGCATGGATTGTCGCTTTTCCTGTTTGACGTCGCGCTGGCCTGCGATGGCCAGTTCAGCGTCCATCAGGGTGCGTCCTGTGGCCTGAAGGTAGACATCATCAAGGCTGGGACGACTCTGGGCCAGGGCAAAGACAGGAAGGCCTGCAGCCTCGAGGGTCTGACGCAGCTGATCGATCACGGCCCCACCCTCAATCACAAGGTTCAGAGAAAACCCCTGGGATCGGTTCACCACCACCTGACGCACCCCATCCAGGGGTTCCAGAAGGGCACGCACCTGAGACGCCTCATCGGCATTGCTGAACTCTCGGACCCGCAGGGTGACGCGATCACCCCCAAGCCGTTGCTTGAGCTGATCAGGGCTGCCTTCGGCAATCACGCGACCTGCATCGATGATCGCCATCTGATCCGCCAGAGCCTCCACCTCTTCGAGGTAGTGACTGCTCAGAAGAACAGTGGTGCCCTCCTCAACCAGCTGACGCAGCAGTTGCCAGATGGCACTACGGCTCTCGATATCGAGTCCCACAGTGGGTTCGTCCAGCACGAGCAGCCCGGGACGGTGCAGCAGACCAGCCGCCAGATCCAGACGCCGGCGCATGCCACCGGAATAGGTGCCGCAGCGGCGGTCAATCCAATCGCCCATCGCGAGTCGTTCAATCAGATCGGCGATGCGGCCTTCGCGATCGTTCCGCGGCAAGTGGTAGAGATCGCCTTGCAATTGCAGCAGTTCCCTGCCGCTCAGGATTTTGTCGATGGCCACCTCCTGGGCCACGTAACCCATCAGCTGACGCACAGCTCTGGGCTGCGCCAGACCATCCACACCACCGACGAGAACAGATCCGCTGTCGGGGGCGAGCAGGGTGGCCAGGATGCGCATGGCCGTTGTTTTTCCGGCACCGTTCGGGCCAAGGAGCCCGTAAAGGCATCCTTCTGGAACGGTGAGATCGAGCTCACGCAGAGCCGTAACCGTGCCGTAGGCCTTGGTGATCTTCCGAAGTTCAATCAACGCCATCAGGCACCGTCAGGGACATGCTCGGCCAATTCAGGGAATCTAAAGACTGCTCATTGCACTCCCGTAAGCAGGGAGAGAAGCTGCAACGACTGGTGGGCAAAGCCTGAGGCAAGTTCCGTCCGACTGAGAATGAGCAGCAGGCACAGACCAAACAGGTACAGGATCGACCAACGGAACAGAGCCTTGGCATTGACAAGGCTGTCGGGATCCAAGGAGAGCCGATCGACGAGCTGAAGCAGGCGACCGTTGTAGGGAAGCAGCATCACGCCATAGAAGGCACCACCGGAAGGCAGGGCAAACACGCCCAAACCGCTGAGAAGAATAGTGATCCAGCCATAGGTCTTGATCGCCCGTGCCGTCACCACAGGCCCCTTCACCACGGGCAGCATTGGAATCCCAACAGCGCGATAGTCCTCGCGCAACAACAGGGCCAAAGCCCAGAAGTGGGCTGGGGTCCAGACCATCACCAGAGCGAAAAGCCACCAGCCCCCGAGGCCGACATGGCCCGTGGCGGCGGCAGCCCCCACGAGGGGCGGAATGGCCCCGGCAACGCCACCGATGACGATGTTCTGGGACGTCCGAGGCTTGAGCAAAGCTGTGTACAGAAGGACGTAACTGCAAAGGCCAAGCAGGGACAGGCCGGCAGCGAGACAGTTCACACCGCTCACCAAAAGCATCGCCGCAGCCAAGGTGCAGGCGATGGCGCCGATGAACGCACTGGTGGGCGACAGCCGACCGGAGGGGAGCGCCCGACCGCTGGTGCGGGCCATCCGACCATCGAGATCCTGCTCCCACAGGCAGTTCAGAACCCCTGCTGCAGCCGAGGCAAGCGCGCCTCCCCCCAGGGTGCAGACGAGCCGCGGCGACGACAGAGGCCAGCCTTCACTGAGAGCCATTCCCCCCAGGGTGGTGGCCAGCAGCAAAGGGATAAGGCGAGGTTTGGCCACTTCCAGCCAGGCCGGAAGTTTCACCCGCTTGCGGGAGGGAACAACCTCCTCACGGGTCGGACGAACGGTTGCAGCGAGTTCAGCCATGACAGGCCTCCAACGAGGTGTCGTCGAGGACGACGGAACGAGACGGTGAGGAGCGGTTCGGAGAACGAACCAAAAGCGCCGCCAGCAGAGCGATCAACAGGGCAGCCACGAGCTGATGCGCCACGGTCACCGCGGGCTGCGACAGACCAAGGCGAAGGGTGAGAACGCCAAGGGCCACCTGAACCAGCACCAGGAGCACCGCACCACCCAGCCAGGGCCACTGCTGGCGAGCCCAACCACCAGCCAGGAGCGCCAGCCCGGCGAAGGCCACCACAACAACGGCCACCGGCATCGCCGTAACGCGATGGGAAAGAACCAGATCACAGGCCTCTCCCCCAGCAAGGCAACGCTGTCCTGCCCATGCGGTGGCCATGCGACCACCGAGCAGACACTGCACAAAGACCGACAACAAACCAAACAGGGCAGAGAGACGCCACCAGAGAGGTGCGGCGACAGCAGCGGGATGAAGCAGGCGTTGCGTCAGCCCACTCAGGAGCGCCACAAGAGTGAGCGCAAGCGCCAGGTGGGCCGTCACCACACCGGAGGGGAGCAGCTGGGTGACCGTCAAAGCGCCCAAACCTCCCTGCATCGCCACCAGAACCATCAGGCCGGCAGCCATCCAGGGCAGCCATCGCGGCAGTTGGCGCCGCTGGAGCGTCGTCGCCACAGCCATCACCACCAGGGCGATGCCAATGACGAAAGCGTCAAGGCGGTGAAACCACTCAAGGAACACCTGAACATTCATCTGGCGACCCGGCAGAAACGAGCCGAAGCACAGGGGCCAGTCGGGGCAGGCCAAGCCTGCCTCCATCACACGGGTCGCCCCACCGATCACCACCAAAGCGATGACGGCAACCACCAAGTGCGCCGACAACAACGCAAGACGTCGACGCAATGTCGACATTGAAGAAAGGATCATCGAACAAGCTCCATCCGATGCAACCCAGAAGGGATTGCCCGGACCGTAGCGATGCAGAAGATCGCGTCACGGTGTGTGGACGTCTACAACACAAAAGAGATAAAGATCATCCCCTTTCCCTGACACAAATAAGGCCTTAACAATCACTTCATGGAGATACGCAGCCAGGCCCATACGCTATTGAAAACCTGGGATTCATCGGGTGCAAATCCCATCCTCCATTCTCACGTTAGTGATTGGGATGGTCCTTGTTCTTGGCGGCCTTTGGATCGGCCAGAACGTCAACCTCCTTCCCATCGACGCGAGTGCCAACGCGCCGATTTACGACGAACTTTTTAAGGTTTTGTTCACGATTGGAACGATTCTGTTCGTCGGAATTGTTGGCCTTCTTCTGTTCAGCTTGATTCGATTTCGACGGCGAAGCGGCCAACTCGGTGATGGTTTGGCCATTGAAGGGAATCTCCCACTTGAAATCTTCTGGACAGCGGTTCCAGCGGTGGTCGTGCTGTTCGTTGGCCTGTACAGCTACGACATCTACGACCGGATGGGTGGAATGGTGCCTCTGGCCCATGACCACATGGGAGGAGCTCACGAAGAGCAGATTTGGGGTGGCATCAGTTCTGGATCAATCGAATCAGCAGCGGCGACAAATGTGCTGCCCGTTGAAGTGACGGCAATGCAGTTTGCCTTTCTCTTTCATTACCCAGAGGGGGACATCACATCGGGTGAACTTCATGTTCCAGCAGACCGACCAATCACCCTTCGCATGGAAGCAAAAGATGTGATTCATGCCTTTTGGGTTCCTGAATTCCGCCTGAAACAGGATGTGATTCCTGGCCAACCGACACAGCTGAGTTTCACGCCAACGCGCACCGGTCGCTATCCGATCGTTTGCGCCGAACTCTGTGGTCCGTATCACGGGGGAATGCGCTCCACCGTTGTGGTGGAAAGCCCGGACGACTGGGACACCTGGTACAGGGACAACGCCAAAGCGGCACCGGAAGAGGAGCCTCTCACCATCGCGAACGCCTGACATGACCATCACCTTGCCCCCGGAAACATCCAGTCCTCCACGGCTTCAACCGACTGGCTGGTTGCGGTATTTCAGCTTCAGCGTTGATCACAAGGTGATCGGGCTTCAGTACCTCGTCTGCGGCTTTTTCTTTTATCTCATCGGCGGCGCGCTGGCCGGTGCCATTCGCACAGAACTCACCAGCCCCGTTGCCGACTTCATGGCACGAGATGTCTACAACCAGGTGCTGACACTCCACGGAACGGTCATGATCTTCCTCTGGATCGTCCCGGTGGTGAATGGTGCTTTTGGGAACTATCTGATTCCCTTTTATGTTGGAGCGCGGGACATGGCATTCCCACGCCTCAATGCAGTTGCTTTCTGGTTGATTCCTCCAGCCGGATTGATGCTAATCACCAGCTATTTCCTCACGGGTGCTGCTCAATCGGGTTGGACCGCCTATCCCCCCCTCAGCATCACCACACCAGCAACCGGTCAGATCATCTGGATCCTGAGTGTGCTTCTCCTTGGCGGAAGCTCAATCTTCGGAGGAATCAATTTCATCGCCACCATTCTCAAGCTGCGACGCCCCGGGCTGAAGTTGATGCAGCTCCCGATGTATTGCTGGGCGATGCTTGGCACCAGCATTCTTGTGGTTCTCTCAACACCGGTTCTGGCTGGAACATTGGTGTTGCTGAGTTTCGACATCGTTGCCCATACAGGATTCTTCAATCCCACCCTGGGGGGCAATGTGGTGGTCTACCAGCATCTGTTCTGGTTCTATTCACACCCAGCCGTTTACATCATGGTCTTGCCGGCCTTTGGCCTGGTGAGCGAAATCCTTCCAGTTCATGCCCGTAAGCCACTGTTCGGCTACGTGACGATGGTGTACTCGATCATGGCCATCGTTGTGTTGGGCCTGATCGTGTGGGCCCACCACATGTTCACCAGTGGGACACCTCCCTGGATGCGACTGTTCTTCACCATTGCCACCGCATTCATAGCCGTTCCAACCGGCATCAAATTCTTCAACTGGTTGGCGACACTCTGGGGCGGACGCATCAGCCTCAACAGCGCCATGCTGTTTTCATGTGGCTTCATTGTGAACTTCGTGCTTGGAGGAATCACAGGGGTTGCCTTGGCACAGGTGCCTTTCGACATTCACGTCCACGACACCTACTTTGTCGTCGCTCATTTCCACTACATCGTCTTCGGCGGTTCGGTGTTTGTGATCTTCGCGTCGATCTACCACTGGTATCCCAAGTTCACCGGCCGGATGCTGAACGAGGATCTCGGTCGGCTGCACTGTGCTCTCACCTTCATCGGGTTCAATCTCTGCTTCGGGCCTCAGCACTGGTTGGGCCTCAATGGGATGCCACGACGGGTTGCTGAATACGACCCCCAATTCACCCTGATCAATCAGATCAGTTCCGTCGGAGCCCTGCTGATGGCCATTAGCACTCTTCCCTTTCTATGGAATGTGATTCACAGCGCCCTTAGCGGCCCGGTCGCAGGAGACAACCCCTGGAGAGCGCTGACACCCGAATGGCTGACCAGTTCTCCGCCACCGGTAGAAAACTGGATCGGCGAAGCCCCCCTGGTGGAAGAGCCCTACGGCTATGGCGTCCCTGCGGACGAGCTCGACCTCAACGCCGCAAGCGGTCGTGATCTCTGGAGCAGCGGCAAATGACCACAACAGCTCCCATCAACGATCAGGACCACGGCCATGTGGAACATGCCGAGCATCCCGATCACCGCATGTTCGGCCTCGCCACCTTCCTTGTGGCGGATGCCATGACCTTCGCCGGCTTTTTTGCGGCCTACCTCACCTTCAAAGCCGTGAACCCCTTACCGGACGGGGCCATTTACGAACTTGAGCTGCCCCTGCCGATCCTGAACACTGTTCTGCTTCTGGTGAGCAGTGCCACCTTCCACCGTGCAGGCCAGGCCATCCGCAAGGACGACCACGGCCGCTGTCGACGCTGGCTCCTGATCACTGCGGGGCTCGGCCTGGCCTTTCTGGTGAGTCAGATGGTCGAGTACTTCACACTCCCCTTCGGCCTCACCGACAATCTCTATGCCAGCACCTTTTTCGCCGCCACGGGATTTCATGGTCTCCATGTGACCCTCGGAGCATTGATGATTCTGATTGTCTGGTGGCAGGCGAGACAACCGCAGGGCCGCGTAACCTCAGCCAACCACTTTCCCCTGGAAGCAGCTGAGTTGTACTGGCACTTTGTGGATGGGATCTGGGTGATTCTTTTCGTGATCCTTTATCTGCTCTGATCCCTTGCCTTGATTGGCGCGAGTGGCCAGAATTCAGTTGAATTAAATCCTGAAATGCTGGTCGGCAAGGAACTGCTCGACAAGGCCAGATCGCTCAGCAATCGGCCGGAAGATGACATCGCCCGCGGCTGTGGCTACGTCGGCCCGAGTGGTCGTCTGCTCAAAAAGAGTTTTTATCGCGCCCTGGTGGAGGCCAAAGCGGCAGCTCAGGGATGGCAATTACCAAAAAGCAGCAGCAGTTCCTCAGGTGGAAGCCGTGGTCGCCAGGCCGAATTCCGAACCCGTGTGCATGGCAACGGCAACCTGCTGATCGGCCACGCCTACACCCGTCGGCTCGGCCTTGAGCCCGGCCAGGAGTTCAAGATCGAGCTCCAGCGGGATTCCGGAATGATCGTTCTTCAGCAGATGGATCAAGACCAACCGTGAGCGGCCAACCAGCTGGCTGACAGCCCTTCGTCCTGGCTTGGGCCATCGGCAGCGTCAGCGTGCAGCAGCCGTTCGGCATAACGGGCCAATTGATCGGCCTCCAGGTTCACGATGTCACCAACAGCCAGATGCCTCAGGGTCGTTGCCTCCCAGGTGTGGGGGATGACAGCAAGGGTGAACGTCGTTCCATCGGCTGAACACTCCGCCACGGTGAGGCTGATCCCGTCCACCGCGATGCTGGCCTTTTCACAGACGTAGCGGCCAAACCGGGCTTCCGACCAGCGGATCGACAGAGCCCAGGAATGGGGGAGGGTCTCCACGCGGGTGACTTCACCGGTGGCATCCACATGACCGCTCACCAGATGACCACCAAGGCGGTCGCTCAGCCGTAGGGCCGGCTCGAGGTTCACCGCTCCACCACGGTCCGCTTTCCGTCCCAGCGTTGTGCGGCGCAGGGTTTCTTCACTCACATCGGCGCGAAAACCATCCGCAACCAACTCTGCCGCCGTGAGGCAAACGCCATCCACAGCCACGCTGTCACCGAGGGACAGAGGAGCGAAGGGAGCACAGCCCCAGACCACGACCGCCCCGGCACGACGCTCGATCCTTCCCACTGACTGCACCAGCCCCGTGAACATCGCCCGCAGCGGCTCTCTGGCCATAATCGGATAGAGCCGCGCCGCCGACATGGTCGAAATGAGCGTCGCCGGAATCGCCCTCGATGCCGCCAGTCGCACCCCAATGGTGCTGCTGCGGGATCCAAGCGGTCGTCGTCAGGTCCCGATCTGGATCGACCAGGCGCAAGCTCACAACATCATGGCCGGCCTCCAGGGCGGAGCTCCACCACGCCCCCTGAGCCATGACCTGATGGCAGCGCTGCTGGTGGCTGGGGGGCTCGAGCTGGAGCGCGTCATTGTCCATGCGATCGAAGACAGCACCTTTCATGCGGTCTTGAAGCTGCGACCTGATCTGGAAGAAGGGGACTTAGCCGAGCACGAAATCCTGGAACTGATTGAAGTGGATGCGCGACCCAGCGACGCCATCGCACTAGCGATCCGAACAGGGAGCGGAATCTGGATGCTGGAGGAAGTGGTGGCTGAAGCATCGATTCCGGTCGATGCGGAAGCCGATGCTGAAGATCAAAGTGCCTTCAGCCGTTTCGTCGACGACCTCAGCCCTGCGGCCCTGGTGCGCCATCTGCGCAACCAAGACAACGAAACGTCCTCGGAGGAGTGAAAACCCGAGCCTTTGGCAGCGGCCGCCCGGTCAGCCTGTTCAGCCTGGGCACGATGAGAGCCCTCGACTCCGCGTGCCAGATGGCCGCGGTACTGGACGCAGCAGCAGCAGCAGGGATAAATCACCTAGAAACCGCCCCGGCCTACGGACCTGCGGAACGTTTTCTGGGAGAAGCCCTTCGCCAAAACAGCCCGAGAGCCTCAGACCACTGGGTCATCACAAGCAAACTGCTGCCGGGGCTGGCCTTCGAGGAGGGTCAACGTCGCCTTGACCAAATTCTGGAACGCCTGGGCTGCCCTCAACTCGACAACCTGGCCGTCCATGGCATCAACCGAGAGGAGCACCTTGCCTGGGCCCTGGTGGGCGATGGCTCCAGGCTTCTCGACTGGGCCCTCAGCAGCGGCCGCGTCAACCAGGTGGGCTTCAGCAGCCATGGCAGCAACCCGCTGATTGATCGGGCGCTACGCAGCCAGCGATTCACGTTCTGCAGCCTGCACCTGCATTGGCTGGACCCCCAACGGCTGCCCCTGGCCCGTTGGGCGCTGGATCATGGCCTTGGTGTGATGGCGATCTCCCCTGCAGATAAAGGCGGGCGCCTGCAGGCCCCCAGCCCAATGTTGATGGAGGACTGCACCCCCTTCTCACCCCTACAGCTGGCCTACAGATTCCTGTTGGCACAGGGCATCAGCACCCTGACCATCGGTGCTGCCGTTCCAGGCGACCTCCAACTCGCAGCAAGGCTGGCGGAGGACGATGGCCCCCTCACCGATGCAGAACAACAGGCCCTGGTCACGGCAGAGACGCGCCAAAAACAACGGCTCGGCCAAGAGCATTGCAAGCAATGTCAAGCGTGCATCCCCTGTCCGAAAGGCGTTCCGATTCCCGAACTGTTACGGCTGCGCAATCTGGCTATCGGCCATGGGCTCACCGCCTTTACGCAGGAGCGATACAACCTGATCGGCCGTGCCGGCCACTGGTGGGAAGAGCAGGATGCCTCGGCCTGTGAACGCTGTGGGGATTGCCTTCCCCGTTGCCCGCATCAACTGCCCATCCCTGATCTGCTGGCAGAGACTCACCAACGTTTGCAAGCCTCACCGCGACGGCGTCTCTGGAGCTGAATCGCGCCAAAGGCGTTCCAAGGAACCTTTCTCTTGGGGCAACAGCGGTGGCAGAGACCAGCAGCGTGACCAGGTGTCAGCAGAAGGAAAGAGCAGTGGCCGCAGACGAACCGAAAGGGCGTTCTGATCCGCCATAGACCTTGGTGAAGAGATGGGAGACCGCCAACCCAGCTGCGCCAAGCGGCGGCGCAGTGGATCCCGCCACCCCTGCTCGACCCAGTTCTGGGGCACCGGCTCGCGACTAGCTTCCGGTCGGAGCAGGACGGTCCAGTGCAAGGGTGCACCGGATGCGGGCAGAACAGCCCGAAGACGCGGATCCCGCCGCAGCAGAGCGATGCAGCGGTTGAGCGGAAGAACAACCACCCGGGCATCCCCCTTGAGCAGCCAGTTGGTGGCTTGACGATCGTCAAACGTGAGGGCCTGGCGACGTAGCGTGCTCAAGGTCTGGCCACCACCCAAATGCTCCGCGAGGCTCATCACCAGTCGGGGGCTAGCGGGCAGCACCAAACGTCCTGCCAAGGCGGAATCCAGCAACAGGGACCACCCTTCCTGCGCCATGGCCGGGTCATCCCGCAGCAGCATCACCCAGGGACTGACCGCCAGCGGCAACACCCGATCCTGCAGGGCACCGAGCTCTCCCAGCAGGGCCCTGGCCTGACTGTCCAACTGCCTAGAGAGCGGTTCAGAGGCAATGGGCTGCAAAGCGTCTGCTGGATGGGCATCAAGCCAGCCATCCCCCATCACCAGCAAATCGGCGCGCGCCCGATCCTCCGACGTCCAGTCCTGCTGGGTTGGAGCCAGCTTGAGCCTCCAGGGCTTGGGCAAAGCATCAGCCCAGGGTTTCGGCAGCACTCCAGCCGGAGCCATCAGCGTTGGGGACGCTGTCGCCTGACGGCAGCCGGCCAACACCACTGCACCCGTCGCCCCGACCATCTGAAGCACATGGCGCCGGCTCAGGGAACCCAACCGCTCACTCCAGACGTTCATGCGGTTGACGTTACGGGGCGGCTGAGCAGCTGGTCCAAGGCACGATCACAATCCAGCACCAGGTCGGCACAGGAGCATCCGCGCAGCTGGGCGAGCAGCAGCAGGGCACCGGCCCCCACCCCTTCTTTCACATAGCCCCGTTCGTAGTCCCGCAACGGCTGATGGGCGCTGCTGTGAAAGCGCACGCCACAAGCCAGGACGGACAACAAGGAATCCACGTGGCCCGCGGTGGCATCCACAAGCCCCCCAAAGGGAGACTGGCTCGCAGCAGCCGCACCCTCATCAGCGAGCCAAGCAGTGGTGCCGATCAGCACCTGGGCCGCAAGGCTCTTCCGCTGGCTGGCTGGCAGAGCCTGCATCGCCAGCGCCAGCACAGCCAGCATCTGGCACCCCCCACCCAGTAAAAGCGGTTGCCCCGCCGACACCGCTCCAACCAACACCCCAGCGGTGAAGGCTTGGAAGGGATCACCGACAGCGGCAAGAATCTGCTCCGCTGAAGGATCCGCTCCGAGGGACGCCCGCTGCAGGCCTCGCGTGACCAGCTCTTGCTTGAGCTGCTGGGGAGGTTGGCGTGCACTGCCACTGATCAGATGAGCAACGTCCACACCGAGGGCCGTCAGGACTGCTTGAGCGGTTGTGGTTCCACCTGGAACACATTCCGCGAGCACCAGAGGGCGTTGCAACCGCCGCCCCAGAAGCGCTCCCTCTCGCCACAGGTGCTGCACCCGCGGCAACGGCATCGCCGCCCCGCTGGACAGACAGGCGGACGGCCCCAGATCCAAGGCTTCAATCTCAAGGTGGGAAAAATCAGGTCTCTGAACCAAGCCGAGGGCCGCCACCTGTGGGTTCAATTTCAATCGGCGCGCCGCAACATGGCTGAGCAAGGCAGGGGAAACACCAGCGGGGAGGGGAGGCAAGGGCCAACGGCGCTGCCCCGCCGGTCCGTGGATCAGAAGTTCCGCATCAGCCAGAGCCGTGTAGCGACGAGAGGCCGCGGTGGCGCCAGCGGCGGAAATCCCCTCATGCTCTGCCGTCTGCGTGGCCGCCAGCACCAGCAACAAGTCCACCGGTTGATCCCTGGAGGTCCAAGGGCGGAGGACCGCTGCATCCAGAGAGCTTGCCCCGAGTCGTCCCAGCTGCTTACAGCCCTGGGGCAGCACCGGCGGATCAGAGGGGGTCGAGGGCAACAAGTCCATGCAGCAGCCTCGGAGGCTCCGGGATCGGTGATCGCAGGCGTGGAAAGATCCAGTACGCCAGAGCGTGCAGGGACAGGACGTAGATGACCTCCTGAACCACCACCAGCAGAAGCGCCATCAACTGAACCTGGGTGAGATCGGGAGTGATCGGAAGATGAAGCGAAACGATCAATCGATCGAGCAGAGCAGAGCCAGCCCGAGTGATCACGACCCAGAGGTTTTCTCCCACCAGTAAAGAGAGAACCAACACTCTGACCAGGAACCCTGCTGTTCCGAGAACGATGCCCCCCGACCAGCTCAGCCACCAGCTGAACCCTCGGCACCAGCTCCAGCCCAGCCACAGCGATAAAAGCCCGTAAGGGAACAGCAGCAGGGGTCCACGTAATGGACCCATCAACGCCGTGAGCAGAAGCACAGAAAGCAGCAGCCCCTCGGCACCGGAACGACTGCCGCGCCGCAACTGCAGCAGGATCAGAGGAAGGGGCAGGGCCAAACGGAAGAGCGCACCACCCACCGGGAGGTAGTAGAGAGCCAGCCAGATCAAACCCGTGGCGGCCGCGAGATACGCCCCCTCAACAAGCCTTAGAGCCTGCTGGCGGCTCAACCGCGGGGTCGTGTCGGTCACGGCTCAACCCGCTCAATGCGTTCCACCGCGAAGCCGACATCCGCCTCACGCAGGGCGCGGGTGACCGCCTCCGCAGGAGCTGCGGGATCGGCGCCGGCCAAACGAATGGTGATCCGGTAGGGGGCTTGGGGCAGACGTTGGGAAGGCATTGGCCGTGATTTTTCCTCCGGCACGGGCTCAGGAGGATCCTTTGGCTCAGGGGGGGACACAACCTCAGACGCCGATTCAGCGGGTCGGTCAGCCGTTGAGCTGGCAACCGTTTGGCTGGCAACCGTTTGGCCGGTTTTCGCAGCCGGAACGGGCGCAACCTGCACAGGCTTGTCTTCAGGCACCGCGAAGGAGCGTTCCAACTGCTCAGCAACCGGTGTGCCTGCACAGGCCTGCAGGAGCCCCACAGGCAGCAGCCAAAGCAAACGGGCCATCAGTTGTCTGCTGGCTTGATCACCCGCACGGCACTGGCCCTGAGCCGACCGGTCTTGGTGGTGGCGGGGGGTTTCTTTGCCGCAGGCTTTTTGGCCGCTGGCTTCTTGGCCGCCGATTTTTTAGCAGCGGTTTTGCGACCGCCCTTCTTCGAGGCTGCCTTGGCGGCAAGCAGTTCGACCGCCTCCTCGAGGGTCACATCATCAGCGCCCTTGCCCTCCGGCAGCGAAGCATTCAACTTCCCTTGCTTGACGTACAAGCCGTAGGGACCGTCATAGACCTGAATCGTTTCATCACTGCCCTCCGGCTTGCCGAGATCTTTGAGGGCGGTGCGTCCACCACGACCCCGTTTGGGCATGGCCAGCAGCTCGAGGGCACGGCTCAGTCCCACCACCAAAACATCGTCATCGCCCTTCAGGGATCGGTAGTCCTTCTCGCCCTTGCCCTTGTCCCAAACGACGTAAGGACCAAAGCGGCCAAGACCCGCCTGAATGCGGCCACCATCAGGATGTTCACCCAGAAGACGCGGCAGGCGAAGCAGTCCGAGCGCATCCTCCAGGGTGAGGTCCTCCGGCTTCTGCCCCTTGGGCAGAGACGCGCGTTTTGGCTTGGGATTCTCATCACTGACCTGACCCCGCTGCACATACGGGCCGTACTGGCCGAAGAGCAGGTAAACCAAGTCCCCCGTTTCCGGATCTTCACCAATAGCTTCGGGGCCGTCTGCCTTTTGTTTGAGGATCAGTTCGGCCTGGTCTTCATCAAGATCAGCCGGGGTGATCTCCCGGGGCAAGGTGGCCTTGATCAGCTCCTCCTCACCGTCGTCACTGACGCGTTTGGCCTCCAGGTAGGCGCCAAAACGGCCGATGCGGACCACGGAGGACAAGCCCTCAAGATCGATGGTGCGAGATGCACCGGGGTCGATGTCCCCTTCCCGTTGCTGCACCTGGATTTCCAGGCCCTCATCACCCTTGTAGAACCCCTCTAAATAGGGAAGCCACTGCACCTTGCCGTGGGAGATCTCATCCAGCGTGTTCTCCATCCGAGCTGTGAAGCTGGTGTCCACCAGCTCGGGGAAATGTTCCTCAAGCAGTGCCGTTACGGCAAAAGCGGTGAAACTGGGAGTGAGTGAGTTGCCAAGAAGGGTGGCATAACCGCGATCCACGATCGTTCCGATGATCGAGGCGTAGGTCGATGGCCGACCAATGCCCTCCTTCTCCAGCATCTTCACCAGGGAAGCCTCGCTGAAGCGAGCCGGCGGCTGGGTCTGATGGCCGAGGGGCTCAACGGTCTTCGGCTCAGGAGCATCGCCAACGTTCAGCGCCGGCAACAACACTTCCTGACCCTCAAGAGCCGCATCTGGATCATCACTTCCCTCCACGTAGGCGCGAAAGAAACCGGGAAAGTCGATGCGCTTGCCGCTGGCCCGGAAACTGGCCTCCCCTGAGCTGAGATCCACCGACAGCATCGTGAGTCTGGCTTCAGCCATCTGACTGGCCACGGTGCGCTTCCAGATCAGTTCATAGACCGCCAGATCTCGCCCATCAAGACCAGTTTCGCCTGGGGTTCTGAAGCTTTCACCCGACGGACGAATCGCTTCATGAGCCTCCTGGGCATTGCGGGCTTTGGTGCTGAATTGCCGCGGCCCTTTGCTCAGGTACTCCTTGCCATAAAGGCTCTCAACACAGCTGCGCGAAGCGTTGATCGCCTGATCAGACAAATGAACCGAGTCGGTTCGCATGTAGGTGATGAAACCGCGTTCATAGAGCCCTTGGGCACAGCGCATGGTTTCCCGGGCTGAAAGCCGCAGCTTGCGATTCGCCTCCTGCTGAAGCGTGCTGGTGGTGAATGGGGGCACGGGCTTTCGCACGGTGGGCTTCTCCTCCACCGCATCCACAGTCCAGGCGCTCGATCGCACGGCTTCCGCCAACGCCTTGGCCTCGCTCTCACTGAGCAGCCGCACGGCACTGCCTGCCTTCAACCCACCGGTGGTTTCATCGAAATCGTTACCGGTGGCGACGCGCTGGCCACCCACGTGGGTGAGCTTGGCCTCAAAGGCACTGCCCGATTGTTCAAGCTGGGCCTTGAGGTCCCAATAACTCCCGCTGCGGAAAGCCCGGCGGGCCCGCTCCCGCTGCACCAGAAGCCGAACCGCAACGGACTGCACCCGTCCCGCGGAGAGTCCCCAGGCCACCTTCTTCCAGAGAAGGGGAGACAGGGTGTAGCCCACGAGGCGATCGAGGATGCGTCGGGTTTCCTGGGCATGGACCAGCTCCATGTCCAGGTCGCGGGTCTGATCCAGAGCTTTGCCGATGGCCTCCTTAGTAATTTCGTGGAAGACCATCCGCTTCACCGGCACCTTTGGCGCCAACAGCTGAAGCAGATGCCAGCTGATGCTCTCGCCTTCCCGGTCTTCGTCCGTTGCCAGCAACAGCTGATCAGCACCCTTCAGGGCGTCCTTCAACTCCCGAACCACTTTCTTCTTGTCCTTCGGGACCACGTAAAGCGGCTCAAAATCCGCTTCCGTGTTCACACCGAGGTTGGCCCACTTCTGGCCTTTGGCCGACGCCGGAATCTCACTGGCGTTGTTGGGGAGATCGCGGACATGCCCCATGGAGGCTTCAACTTTGAATCCCTTGGGGAGGAAGCCACGGATGGTCTTGGCCTTCGTGGGGCTTTCAACGATGACGAGGGTGTGCGCCACTAGCGGCAAGTGAACCGTTCCCCTTCTTTATCGCACCGAGCATCGCTGTGCATGACCGTCTGGGCTTCAAGCGCCGCTACAGTCGCCGCAGCGCAACGGTTCCAGGCTGCCATGCCCGACATGGGTGCATTCCTTCTCGCCACCCAGGCCATGGCCGCCCCTGGTGAGCTTCTGAATCTCTCTCTCAATGCGTCCGCTGTGCTGCCTGAAGCTGCAGTGCTGCTGGCGATGATCGCCACCCTGCTGGTGGACCTTGCTGGCGAAAAAGTCGCCACACGCTGGGTGCCACCGATTTGCTACCTAGGCCTGGGCAGCTCGCTTGTGCTACTTGCCCTGCAGTGGAATGCACCACTCGAACCCTCCTTCCTAGGGGCCTTTCTCGCCGACAACCTGGCGGTGGCCTTCCGGGCTGTGATTGCCCTATCTACCCTTTTATCCCTGCTGATCAGTTGGCGTTACGCCGAGAAGAGCGGCACGCCTGTTGGTGAGTACGCCGCCATCCTTCTCGCCGCCACCCTGGGCGCCATGCTCCTCTGCGGGGCAACGGATCTGGTGAGTGTGTTCATCTCACTGGAGACCCTTTCAGTCGCCAGCTACCTGCTCTCGGGCTACATGAAGCGGGACGCCCGCAGTTCCGAAGCCGCACTCAAATACCTCCTTGTGGGATCGGCAGCGGCTGCCGTTTTCCTCTACGGCGCTTCGTTGCTCTATGGCCTGAGCGGCAGCACCAGCCTCGACACCATCGGGCTTGCTCTTCAGACCAGCACAACACCTCTCGCCGCATTGGCCTTGGTGTTTGTGCTCGCCACGGTGGCATTCAAGATCGCAGCTGTTCCCTTTCACCAGTGGACGCCTGACGTCTACGAAGGCTCACCAACCCCAGTAGTGGCCTTCCTCTCCGTGGGTTCGAAAGCAGCTGGATTTGCATTGGCCCTGAGAATCTTGGTGGGCTGCTTCAGTGCCTTCGACGATCAATGGAAGCTGCTGTTCACTGTCCTGGCGGTGTTGAGCATGACCCTGGGCAATGTTGTCGCCCTCGCTCAGACCTCAATGAAGCGAATGCTGGCTTATAGCTCGATTGGCCAGGCCGGTTTCGTGATGATCGGCATGGTCTGCGGCACCGAGGATGGCTTCGCAGCCATGGTTCTGTACATGGCGGCCTACCTGTTCATGAACCTGGGGGCCTTCGCCTGCATCATTCTCTTCTCGATCCGCACAGGTAGTGATCGGATCTCCGATTACGCCGGGCTCTACCAGAAAGATCCCCTGATCACCCTCGGCCTCAGTCTTTGCCTGCTCTCCCTCGGTGGGATTCCACCGATGCTCGGTTTCTTCGGGAAGATCTATCTGTTCTTTGCCGGCTGGGCGAACCACGAGTACCTGCTGGTGGTGGTTGGCCTCATCACATCGGTGGTGTCCATCTACTACTACATCTCAGTCATCAAGATGATGGTGGTAAAAGAGCCCCAAGAGGCATCCGATGTGGTCAAAGCCTATCCAGAGGTGAACTGGTCGTTGATGGGCATGCAGCCTCTGCGCGTGGCTCTGATCGGGTGTGTGGCCATCACCGCCGTCGGAGGAATCCTCTCCAACCCGCTGTTCCAGTGGGCCAACACAGCCGTTGCTGGCACACCGCTGCTCCAGCAGGCCATCGCACTGTCCAACTTGAAGGGCCTTGGCTGAGGGGTCGCAAGCGACGGTTGCTGAACTGATTGGGATCAGCAAGATCTATGGATCGGGTGATCTTGAAGTCAAAGCACTGGATCAGCTGAATCTCACCGTTCGGGAGGGGGACTACCTCGCTGTGATGGGAGCCAGTGGATCCGGCAAAAGCACGGCAATGAACATCCTTGGTTGTCTCGATCGCCCTACGAGCGGCACCTACAGGCTCAATGGCATGGCTGTTGAACAGTTGGACGACGATGCCTTGGCAGACGTGCGCAACCGTTCGCTCGGGTTTGTCTTTCAGCAATTCCATCTCCTCGGCCATGCCAGTGCCATGGAGAACGTGATGCTCCCGATGATCTATGCCGGGGTGCCGAAGGACGAACGGATCGAGCGCGCCCAAGCGGCCCTGAGCCGAGTTGGCCTGGCGCAGCGCCTGGAGAACAAACCCAACCAGCTGTCCGGAGGGCAACAACAACGGGTGGCCATCGCCAGGGCCATCATCAATCGCCCCAGCCTTTTGCTGGCGGATGAACCCACGGGAGCCCTGGATTCCAGCACCACCGCTGAGGTGCTGGAGCTGTTTGATGAACTTCACCAGCAGGGCATCACCCTGGTGATGGTCACCCATGAAGACGATGTTGCGGCCCGAGCGCAGCGGATTGCGCGTTTCCAGGATGGTCGGGTACTGACGGGATGCCCACAATGAATGCAGTCCCCCTGCGGTAATGGAGGAGACCACCAAGGCTCTTCGTGTTGCACTCGTGGAGGATGACCCGCGGATTCAGCAGCTGATCTGCGCTGAAATCACCGATGAAGGGCACAAGTGCGACAGCTTCGGTTCGGCGGAAGATTTTCTCGTCGCAGCCGGCTCCGATCGCTTTGATCTGGTGCTGCTGGATTTGATGCTGCCGGGCATGGACGGCTTGGCCTGTCTAAAAGAGCTGCAGCTGAAGGCCGCCCCCGATCCAGCTCTAAGGGTGGTGATCGTGACGGCTCTCAACGATGCCGACAAGCAACGCGAAGCTCTCTCCCACGGAGCAGAGGCCTATGTGCTCAAGCCGGATCTGTTCGAACAGCTGCCTCAACTGCTCCAGACGCGTTCGATGTCCTGAGCTTCAGAAGCAAACGCACGATCGTTGCGGTTCCTTGCGATGAAGGCTTCTGATGGATGCTGAGTGTGCCTCCACAGCCCCGGACCAGTTCGCGCGCCAAGGCAAGCCCCAAACCAGGGCCCTCCACCTTTTCGCCATCTCGCTCGGGCTGTCCCCGAAAAAACGGTGAAGACCACTGTTCCAGAGCCTCTGAAGACACAGGGTCATCAAGGCTCTGACTGGCAAACTCCAGGATGCAATGCTCGAGCCCATCATCCCCAGCAACACTGAGCTCGATCGGCATGGATTGATCGGCGTGCTGGCAAGCGTTATCGAGCAACTGGTCCAACGCCAGCATCAAGGCGCGTGGATCAGTTTTGACCACCAGATCGTTGCCCCGTTCCAGGCCCAGGAGCTTGAGAGTCGGAGCCAACGCGCCAGAGGCGTCATACCAGTGCTGAAGCAGCGGCACCAAGAGGTGGTCGCCACAGCTGACCACCTCGGGATCCACCTCCAGGCGCGTGAGCAGCGAAAGATGACCGAGCAACTTCTGAATCCTGGCCATCTCCTCGCGGGCCATCGTGAGCCGAGAGCTGACGGCATTGGGGAGGTTGTTCAGCCGAGCCATGCGTTGAAGATTCCCGCTGACGATCGCCAGAGGCGTGCGCAGCTCATGGGTCAGATCGGTCATGAAGCGCTGTTGCTGAACCAAAGCCCGTTCTTCGGGGCTGAGGTCGCGAAACGACACCAACAGAAACGACGACTGAATCAACTCGACCGGCCGCCAACTCAGCAACTGCACCTGTGACCCATCGCCAGTCGGAGACAGCACCTGACAGCGACTCTGTCCAGATGTTCGTGGCAAAGGTATTTGAGGATCCAAAAGCTGGAGAGCCGACTTTGCATGGGCATCCAAGGGCCTGAGCTTCAGAACATCAGCCAAGGTTTGATTCACCACCTGAATCGGCACTCCACCAACGAAGAGTTCGGCGGAGGCTTGATTGGCCCAGTGAATCCTGCGATCCACATCGACGATCACCATGGCTTCGCTGGCCGCGTCGAAGGCGACTTGAAGCATTCCCAGGGACTGCCGCAATTGCGCGATCAGTTCACTGTCTCTGGAGGATGACGACGACGAGGATGAGCTGTTCATGCCGGACAGGCCATCTCAGCTCGATTCCTTCAAGGGTCGCAGCGTGGCTGCAAACGACCAGCTGCCGTCGTTGTGTTTCTCAGCCACGATGAAATGTTCACTCTCGATGGCATGCCCATCCGAGCAAAAGGTTGCCAGTTTCAACGGATGATTCAGCACCTTGGACACCTCCGTCAGTTTGAAACGGGCGAACCCGGCATGGTGGGAATCGCGAAAGCTGGGAGGCAGAATCAGACCGAGGGATTGACCGATTAAGGCTGATTCTGTCCAACCGTAAACAGCCTGAAAACGGTCGTTAATTTCCTGCACGATCCCCGAGGCATCAGCACGAACAAATGGGAGATCTTCCTGCTCTCGGAGTGCTCGGATTCGAGCTTCCGTCCAGGCTCCTGGTGACGACATAGAGGAGAGCAGCCGATTTCAATGTAGAGACAAAATCCGTGAAATTACTTTCGGTGCCTAGAGTGGAGTGAGGTTTGTAGGCCGGATGTCACTGGAATCCCAGCCCCGTCTCCGTGTCCTTCTTGTTGACGACGAACACAAATTGACCGATCTGCTTCGTCTGGAGCTTGATGTTGAGGGGTACGACGTCGATGTCGCTTCTGATGGGGCCAGCGGCCTGATTCGCAGCCGGACCGAACCCGCTCCAGACCTGATCATCTTGGATTGGAACCTGCCGGATTTCAGCGGCATCGACATCTGTCAGCGCATCAGAGCCGGGGGAATCACCATCCCAATCCTGATGCTCACAGGGCACGACGAGATCACCGATCGGGTCAAAGCTCTCGATGCCGGTGTTGATGATTACTTGATCAAACCCTTTTCCATCGACGAACTGATGGCGCGACTGCGTGCGATGCATCGCCGCGCCGAAACGTTCTCAGGACCTGTCAATGGATCGGACGTCAACGAAGTTCTCCAGGTCGCCGATCTCAGCATGAACACCAGGACCCGGGATGTGAGTCGTGGAGATAGAGCCATCCGACTGTCCGTCAAGGAATACGACCTGCTCAATTTTCTGATGCGGGGTGCAGGCAGGGTGCTGGAACGTCAGGAGATCATGCATGGGGTCTGGGGAGAGAACTTTTATGGCGACGACAACCTCCTGGATGTCTACATCCGCTACCTGCGTCAGAAAGTCGAACTGGACGATGCTCCAGCCCTAATCCACACCGTCCGCGGCGTTGGCTTCATCCTGAGGGAGCAGCAGAGCTGAGAACGCTCTTGTGTTCAGCGACCTGAGGGCTGCTTGCGTTCAAGGCTGCGCAACACCTGGCCAAGCAGCAGTGAAACGGGATCATTTTCGAGGCTTATCACGGAAGACAGATCCAGATCGCCAGGATCAATGGCCTGCCAACCAGCCCGCGTTGGTGTGCGCAACTCGAAATGCAGATGAGGCCCCGTGCTGAGACCTGTGCTGCCGACCCGTCCAATCACCTCCCCCTGGCGCACCCGCTGCCCCGGTCGCACATAAATCTCCGAGAGGTGGCCATAAAGCGTGCGGCGCAATGGATCAGCATGTTCCAGTTCGATGGCGACGCCATAACCACCGGCAAGACCACTGCTCAAGACCTGTCCCGAGAGCGCAGCCACCACCGGAGTCCCCTCAGGCGCTGCAAAATCGCGGCCAGCATGCATCAGCCAGCTCCCCAGGATTGGATGGAGACGCCAGCCAAATCCACTGCTTTTGAAGGCCTCACCAGCCACCGGAAAGAGCAGTCGGCTGTCTCCGTTTCCAGGGCTCGGCAGGGGACGCGGCGTGACCGCAAAGACTGATTCCAACCGGAATGAGCCGCCATCACGGGCGAGAAGCGCTGACACCGGAACACGGAGCGGTTGACTGGAGGGGATCAGACGAACGCGAGCCTGAGCGGGTGCTCCTGGTGAACGCCTGGCCACACCAGAGGAGCACTCCCGTCGGGACAGCGCCCCATTGCGGCAGGCCTCTTCAAAACGGCTCCGGCCCATGGGAACCGGTGAACCCCCGCCCTGGAGCAGCTTGCGCTCCTGAGACGTGATCACCCGTTGACGCTCCAGAGCATCAAGAGACTGATCAAAACCCTGAGCTGCCGCTGGTGGAACCAGCATCCATATCAACGCGAACCAGCCCAGCAACGGAGATGACGCCTTCACCGATGAATCCTATGGACGGCAGCCCAACTCAGGGCCAACGGCGCCAGCTTTCGGTTCTTGAACCCTGACGCAACTGAAGAGCACCATCGCTTTCAAGGCCAGTGATCCGCCAGATCTGACCATCCTCGGGATGGATGAGCTGATCGGACCACAGCCGGGATTGAACGCCATCAAGGCACCAGGCACCATCGCCTCCGACGCCGTGACAGAGATCCAGGGCAAGTAACACCTCCGCCGTCCAGCGGATCGGATCGGCAGCCTGCTGCCCTTCAAGCGTCCGCAGGGCAATGCCCTCTGCAGGAACAGGATTCCGCACATTCAGCCCCAGGCCGATGCGCAGCAAGCGCAGCTGGGCACCTCGCTGCACCACCCCCGGGAGAAGGCCGGCCAATTTGCGGCCATTCACGAGCAGGTCATTAGGCCATTTGATCTGAACCGAAAGGCCCCGCTGCTCAAGCCGTTGCACCACCGACAGTGCCAGCGCCAAGCCGAGCAGACCGGGATGGCCAGCCCCCCCACGCCACGGCAACGCGGCACTGATCCAGACACCACCTGGAGGGGAAAGCCAGGCGCGACCCCACTGGCCGATTCCCCTGCGCTGATGGGTGGCGATGACGGCGCGAGGCCCCGTCAGCGAAGGCTGATCCCGCAACCAGGTGCCCAGCAGGTCCTCCGTACTGCTGCACACAGGGACGCGATGGATGGTCCAGGGGCGTGCCGATGCACCGGCGAGACGGCGGTAGATCGCCATCAACCGACCACCACCACGATGAGGACGTTGATGCTGGCTAATCCATTGATCAGTCATCCAGCGCATCCACAAGACGCGACGCAGCGTCCACTAGCTCATTGACCGGCCGCACCAGCGCCATACGCAACCACTGGCGGCCGCCGGCACCGAAACCCGACCCCGGAGTCAGCGCGACACCGCTGCGCTGGAGCAGTTCCCTGGCAACGTCTTCATCACTCCAACCCCGACGACAGGCCTCAGCAGGCAAGGGGAACCAGAGATACATCGCCATTTCTGGTGAAGGAACCGACCAGCCTCGTGCTGCAAGGGTCTCCACCACACGATCCCGTCGCTCGCGATAAATCGGATGCAGCTGCCGCGGCCAATCGGGAAAACTTTGCAACGCCTGGATCGCCCCCTGCTGAAGGGCCAGGGTCTGATTGAAATCAATAACAGCTTTGGTGCGACGCAGTGCGGCAATCAGCGGTGCAGCGCCAACGGCGAAACCCAGCCTGAAACCGCCGAGGCACCAGCCCTTCGACAGGGAGAAGAATTCAATGCCAGAAGAGCGCCAATTCGGAGCACGCAACAGGGAAGGGGGCTCTCCATCCAGCGCGAGATCGACATAGGGATTGTCATGTGCGATCACGACGTCGTGCCGCGCCCCGCTGGCCATGATGCGATTGAGGTCGTCCTGATCACCCACCCGGGCCGAGGGATTGTGGGGATACCCCAGAACGAACAGCTTGAGTTGATCCCAGAGCTGGGAGCTGAGTCCCGTCAGATCGGGTCGCCAGTCCTGCTCAGGGGAGAGCGGCAAGGCCTTGGTTCTGGCGCCCGCAAGATGCAATCCACCGGTATGGGACGGATAACAGGGGTCCAAATGCAGGGCAGCGTCACCTGCATCCAGCACCGCCAGGGGCAGATGGGCGGTTCCTTCCTGGGATCCCACCAGGAACTGAACCTCGTGATCGGGATCCACAGCAACGTCGAAGCGATGGCGACACCAGTCGGCGACGGCGACATGGAAGGGCCTCAGACCGGCCTGAAGGCAATAGGAACAGCTGCTGGAATCCATGACCGCTGAGGCCATGGTGTCCAACAAAGCCATGGGCGGCCGAAGATCAGACGATCCAATGGAGAGATCCACCAGATCTGGACGTGCCGAAGAAGACGCCTGAACTCGGTAAGCGTGCTTGGCAGCATCAACACGGGCAAAAACAGCATTGCCCAGCGATGCCAGCCGCTTAGAGGTTGGCATCCAAGAAGGACTGCAGCTGCGGTTTGGCGATGGCACCTTCATGCCGCGCCACCTCTTCACCATTGCGGAAGAGGATCAGTGTGGGGATGCCCTGCACCTGATAAGCGTCACGGGTCTGAGGATTGGCATCCACCTCGAGCTTCCCAACGCTCACACGATCGCCGTAGTCGCTCGCGACCCAATCCATTAATGGGGCGATCAATCGACAGGGACCACACCAGGCAGCCCAGAAATCGACGAGGACCGTGCCGGAGGCCTTCAGAACTTCACGTTCAAAACCTGCATCGGTGAAATCGGCAACAGCTCCAGCCAAGGCACTCAAATGACTGAACCGATCCTATGGAAAGCCGGATGACTTTCCCGGATTAATCAGAGCTTGTCGATGGATCGCTTCAAATCTTCGAGCTCGGCATCCACCTCTTCCACCTGCACGGGCTTCACCGCCTCGGCGGCATCAGACGCGGGAAGCGCGACGGCTTCAGGGCCTCCCTTCAGCTGAGCGCGCAACGCCTCGAGATCGTCATCAACGCCGCCACCGCTTTCCAAAGCGGCGAACTGGCTTTCCAGATCCGACCCGGCCAGCTCAGCCGCGGCCTGGCCGGTGGCCTCCAAGGCCTCCACTTTTTCCTCCATCCGCTCAAAGGCAGACATCGCTGAATCGGTGCCGATATTGCCGACGGCGCTCTGCAACTGCTGCTGGGCCTTGGCGGCTTGTGCCCGGGCCTTGAGCATGTCTTTTTTGGTCTTGGCCTCAGCGATTTTTCCTTCGAGGGCGACCAAGCTTTTCTTGAGCGTTTCCACCTGCCCGTCTTGGGCCTGCACCTGCGCTGTAAGGGACGTCGCTGTTTCCTGGAAGGTCTTTCGACGGGTCAGGGCTTCCCGAGCGAGGGATTCCTCACCCTTTTTCAGCGCAAGCTCAGCACGCTCATACCAAGTCTTCGATTGAGCAGAGGCCTGTTCAGCCTGATTGGTCAGACGCTTCTGACTGGCAATCGCCAGGGCGACGGCCTGACGCAACTTGACCAGATCCGCCTGCATGTCCGCGACAGACTGATCGAGGATCTTGGCGGGGTCCTCCATGCTGCTGACGGCAGCATTGGCATTGGCGCGAACCAGCCTGCTCAGCCGATCAAAGAAACCCATGGCTTGGCCTCAGACGAGCAGAGATTAGCGAGGTTCCCAAAACAAACCTGCCTAGGATCAGCCCATGGCGATTGCTCCTGATTCTCAACGGCGGCGTCTGCCTGGCCTAGAGCTGCTCCAACCGGCTGCGCCTCCGCCGGCAGCACAGCTGAAAACCTGCCTGGGCGCTCTGCAGAGGGAGTGGCGCAAAGACGATCACCTGGCCGCGCTTTGGCAGGACTGGTCCAGGATTGCGGGAGCCCAACTCGCACCACACTGTCGTCCCTTAACACTCCAACGGGGGGTGCTGACCGTGGGAGCGAGCCATCCCCAATGGCGCCAGGCTCTCCTGTACAACCGGCCCCAACTCATCAGCGCCCTGCATCAGGCCGGCCATGCGGTGCGTGATCTGCGGATCCAACAACACCACTCCCTTCAATCCCCTGTGCTGGAAAGCGAAGCCAGCATCTGGGCCCAGCATCCAAGCCGCACCGATGTCCACGGTATGGGCACCTGTCCTGACTGCGGTAGACCAGCACCCAACGGTGAAATCAAGCTCTGGGGGCACTGCGGCTTTTGCCACCGCCAGACGTTGTCTGCGTCCTAGAGCTCGACAGTTCAGAACCTCTCAGGACGCGGCTCACGCCAGTCGGTATCAACACCATCGTCCTGCAGGCGTCGTGCCCGTTGCTCAAGGCGGCTGCGATCCAGGCGCCACACCTCGTAAATCCCAATGCGTCCCAGCTGTTCAGGCTGAAGGGCAGTCCAGTAATCACGTTGTGCCGTGCCGCGATCGATCAGCACCAGCACGGTGTCGGACGCGTCGGGGCTGCCGAGGGGGTGTCCCTGCCAGCCCCGACGCTGTTCATGGGCCAGGCGATCCGCAATGTTGACCAAGGCTCCATCGGATTGGCCCTCGTACAGGATCACCTGGCCTGTATAGAAGTGCAGAGAAGGCTTCATGGCGCCAACCATGACCATGGGTTCTCCGCTGCGCTGTTGCGACAGCATCAGTGCAGCAGCGTCGCGAACCGGTCGCTGACGCAGACGATCAGCCAGTTCAGCGATGGGGATCAGAGCCGTGAGGTGAAATCCGAGCAGACAGGCCTGCATGGCCAGCAATGCCTGAGCACCGGAGCGACTCTTCAGCAGCAGCCATGCACCAACCGTAGCTGCTGCACTGAACCAGACAGCGGCCCATCCCAACAGACCACTGGTCAGCAGATCCAGCGACAGCGTCGGCATCTCTGGATCGTCGATCAAGGGAACCCAGAGCGATCCCAGCCAGAACGCAGCAGCCAGCACGGCAATCAGAACCAGGCTGGTTCCCCAGGCCAGCCGCTGCCAACGGGATGAGCCCACCGTGGCCTGGGCTACTAACAGGGCGGCCGCAGGGGTGGCGGGCAACCAGTAACTCGGCAGTTTGGTGGCTGCGGTGGTGAACAGCACCAGTACCGCCAACAACCAGCAAGCCGCGAATTGATGCAACGAATGCTCCGGCGCGATCCGCGATCGAGGCACCCGCGCCAGGCCCAAAATCAGATACGGCGTGAAGGGCAGTGCAGCCACGAGCATCACCGGACCGAAAAACCACCAGGGCTGGAGGTGATCGTTCACCACGGAGGTGAACCGTTGAAGGTTGTGATAGCCGAAAAAGCTGTCCCAGAAGGGCTGACCTTCCACCAGCAACTCCAGGACGTACCAGGGAAGACTGATCAGGGCGGTCAGCAGCAACCCTGGCAGCGGGCGCAGCCTCCTCCAGGCTTGGACGAGATCCCGTCGCAACGCTCCGAACATCAGCAGAGCGATTCCTGAAAGCACCAAAGCGACAGGCCCCTTGGCCAGAACCGCGAAACCGAGGATCACCCAGGCCGGCCACCACGCCACCTCTTGAGGGGCGGCAAAACGCCGCCACTGCAGCAACAGACTGAGACCTAGCAGGCCACACAGCAAGGCATCACTCACCGCGGTGCGGCTCCAGACGAGCACCAGGGGCGAAAAGGCAAAAGCCAGCGATGCAATCAGGGCCGTGACACGGGGGCGCGCATCACTGGGGAACGGCCAGCGCAGCAATGTATCGGCCAGGCCAAGCATCAGTCCCACCGTGGCTAGGGCGGAAGGGAGACGTGACGCCCAACTGCCCAGAGGATCCCAAAACTCGCGACCGGGCAGGGCGTAGCCGAGGCCCATGAGCCAATACACCAAAGGCGGTTTGTCGTAGCGGGGCAATCCGTTCACCCGAGGCGTCAGCCAGTCGCCGGTGTCAGCCATGGCCCGCCCGGCGGCGGCAAACAACGGCGGTGTTTCATCCACAACGCCGGTGGATCCCAGGCGCCAGGATGTGATGACAAGTCCCAGGGTCAGAACAAGCGCCAGAACCTGGTATCGCTGTCGTCCTGAAACATTGACCGACAAGGGACTCTGAGCGCCTGGGGTTGATGCTGACATCCGCTCATAGTCCTGTTCGAATCCAGGATTCAACACGCTGACTGAAGACCTCGCAGGAGGCATGCTCCTCAGCCCAGCCGCGGCAGACGCTGCGATCAATGCTGTCGACACGCTGCAGAGCCTCCGTGAGAGCGGCGACATCATCGGGAGGCACTAGCCAACCCGTGCGGCCTGAGCTGATCAGCTCTCCTGGTCCACCGCGGTCATAGGCAACAACTGGAACACCACAGGCCAAAGCCTCCACCACAACATTGCCGTAGGCCTCGTTCCACTTCGGTGTGTTGATCAGAGCCCGGCAGCACCCCAGCTCCTGCTGAAGCTCCATGGTCGATCGAAATCCACGCCAGTCGATCGTGCCTGAAGGGACACTCGACTCCACCTGCCGGGCGTAGGCCTCATCCTCACGCAACCCCCACACAAGAAGTTGTTCTTCCAGGGCAGCGGCCGCAGCAGCGGCATCCTCCAGACCTTTTTCCGGAGCGATACGGCCGGCCCAGCCAAGGGGTCCCTTTCTCTGGCTTTGAAAGGTGTAGTTGTTGAGGTCAAAACCGTTGCCCACAACATTGGCAGGACCCTGCAAACGGAAATCAGAAGCCTGGCGGTGCGTGTGAAAGGCGAGGCGTCGTGAGTCCCAGGCGCCGACGGCTTCGATCACATCGCGCATTACTGCAGCCACATCCCCCATGCTGACGAGATGAAAAAGCTTGGCGCTGACCCGTTGCGTAAGCCAGAGCGGCAACCAGTCATAGCCACCGTTGATCACGGCATCGGCCGTTTGGCCTGCGTCGAGAGCGGTCTCCCAGAGAGCCGGCAGAAGCCCGTTGCGGGGAATCTCGACCGGTGCATGCTCGGCGGCATGCTGCCAACTCGGCTGATTCACACCCTCCACCTCCAGAAGCTCGACACCACTGCAGTCGGCGGGGAGCGTGGAGCCTCTGGCGGCAACAACCGTGAGCCTGTGGCCATGCCGAACCAACCCCTGAACCAGCGAACGCAGGGTGAGCTCAACACCACCACCCTCACCACTGCCGAGAGCCCCGATTGGCGTGTTGACAATGACGAGGTGAAGCGGCGTGGGCGTCATGAAGAGGGATCCGTGAGCGGCAGCGGCTCCCAGAACCGGCGCCGTTGACTGACAAAGATCACCGACACGAGCACCATCACAACACCAATCCACTGGAGCAGATCAAGCCGTTCTCCCAGCAACCACCCACCGGTGGCCAACGCAAACACCGGTGTGAGGAATCCGAGGCTGCTGAAACTGGTGAGATCGCGCTGATTTGCGAACCAGAAGAACAACCCGTAGGCCAGCGCGCTGCCGAGAAGGCTGGAGTAGCCCATGCGAGCCCAGTCTGCAGCAGTCCAAGCCACACCAACCTCAGACCGCTGCAGGGCATGGGCCAAGAGCAGGGGAAGACCCCCCAGAACCATGTGCCAGGCCGTCACGGTGACCGGATCGCTGTGGCGTGACGCGAAGCGAATCAAAACTGTCCCAGCAGCCATGGCAACGGCCGCCAGCAACATCCAGCCCTCGCCAGGCTGAAACAACTGCTGCAGCATCGGCGGATCCGCCAGCAACCACCAGTGACCCAGCAGCTCAGCGGGAAGGCCGATGCAGACGATTCCCGCCAGACCTATGGCCAGGCCCATCCATCCGATGGGATTGATCGACTCCATGAACAGAGCTCTGGCCATCAGCGCCACCAGCAGGGGCTGGCAATCGATCAGGACAGACCCGAGACCCGCCCCTGTGCCCTCCAACCCCCGCGCCAAAAGACCTTGAAACAAGGTGGCATCCACCAGGGTGAACAGCAGAAACCAACCCAGGTCCCGCGCATCGATCGCCAGAACTCGACCGGTCCAGTGGCCCCAGAGCAAAAGAGCAAAACCAGCTGGCACCAGGCGCAAGCCGGCGACCAGCCATGGGCCGGCGCTGTCGAGCAACGGCGCCATGGCTGTCATGGCGGTTCCCCACAGCGCGAAGGGGAGCACCATCAGAAACCAGAGTCGCAAGGACGGCATGGAGTGGCGCTTGGGTGCTCTTTTTAAGATCTGGAGCGATGCAGATGCGCAACATGATCTGGCCCTGGCGGCGCAAATCCCGACGACGGATGGCGCGCATCGTTGTTGACGGCCCCATTACGGGCGCCACACGGCAGCGGGTGTTGAAGGCTCTCCGGGAGGTGAAGCAAAGGGAATTTCCAGCCTTGCTGCTGCGCATTGACAGCCCGGGCGGCACGGTTGGAGACAGCCAGGAAATTCACGCAGCCCTGCTGCGGCTCAGGGAACAGGGCTGCCGCGTGGTGGCCAGCTTCGGCAACATCTCCGCCTCCGGTGGCGTCTACATCGGGGTCGCAGCGGAAAAGATTGTTGCCAATCCAGGCACGATCACCGGTTCCATCGGGGTAATTCTGCGGGGAAACGACCTCTCCAAGGTTTTCGAACGGATTGGGATTCGCTTTGACACGGTGAAGAGTGGTCCGTTCAAGGACATCCTTTCCCCTGATCGCCCGCTCAGCGATGCGGAGCGGGCGCTGCTTCAGGAGCTCATCGACAGCAGTTACAGCCAGTTCGTGGGTGTTGTGGCGAAGGGGCGAAACCTTGAGGTGGAGACGGTGAAGCGCTTCGCTGATGGACGGGTGTTCAGTGGTGAACAAGCGCAGGCCTTGGGCTTGGTCGATGAACTCGGAGACGAGGACCATGCCCGGCGCCTTGCGGCGCAGCTGGCCGATCTCGACGAGGACGACATTCGTCCCGTCACCCTGGGCAAGCAACGCCGAAAACTCAGCGGTCTATTGCCGGGTTCCCAGCTCTTGCATCAACTTCAGAAGCGCCTGTCGATTGAGTTGATGGGGAGCGGTCAGGTGCTCTGGCTCTACCGCCCATGACCAGCTCAACCCTTGTTCTGAGAGGCCTGCGTGGGGCCACTACCTGCACGGAGAACAGCACGGAGGCCATCCAAGCGGCTGTCAGCGCGCTAATGGATGCCCTTGTGGATCGCAATGGTCTGACCCCCGACCAGCTGGTGTCTGTGACCTTCTCGGTCACGGCCGACCTGGACGCCTGTTTTCCAGCCGCGATCGCCCGGCGGCGGCCGGGATGGGACACGGTGGCCTTGCTCGACTGCCAGCAAATGGCCGTTCAGGGAGATCTCCCCCGCTGCATTCGTGTCCTTGCCCACGCCTGGATCCCGCAGGATCAGACACCCATGCATCCCTATCAAGGGGAGGCGCAGCGGCTGCGGCCAGACAGATCTGGTCACAACTGACAGATGAGCCTCCGACCCCTGAGATCACCGCCCATGGATTGGACTCAGGAGAATCCCCTTTAGCAAGACGTTTCCTATGGCCCGTTCCAACACCAGACGCTTTCTCGCTGGAGCCGGCACTGCAGCGGCACTGCTGATTGGCTCATCACTGACCGGAGCCCCCGAACAGATCGCCCACGCCCAGGGCACACCGGGGTTGCTGGAATTCCGCTGGGACACCGACCGCGACTACCGCAAGCTGTACTACTACCTGACCTCCAACATCGAGAACGACCGGTCTGAATGGTTCCTGACCCTCCGCGAAAAGGACCGCAAAACCGCGATCCTCAAACTCACCGTCACGGTGCCTGACTACTTCGACGCCAAGCTGAAACCCCACCGCATGCGCCTGTGCCGCACAACGGTGGGCGGAATGATGAGCCGTAGCAAGTGCCTCGAAGAGATCCCGGCTGTCATCCAGGTCAACGAAGACCAGACAGCGATTGAAGTCTTCCCCGACACACCGGTGCCGGCAGACGGCGACTATTCGCTCTGGATCAAGCTCTTCAATCCACAAGGGAAGCGCATGTATCAGTTCAATGCCCTGGTGCAGGCTCCCGGCGATGTGCCGATGTCCGGCTACCGCGGCAGCTGGCTAATCGATGTGGACTGACTGATAAAATCCCAGATTCAGATCGGCCGGTAGCCAGGAGACGTCCATGACTAAGCGCACTCTCGGGGGAACAAACCGCAAGAGGAAGCGCGTTTCGGGTTTCCGTGTACGGATGCGCTCCCACACCGGCCGTCGCGTGATCCGCACGCGACGCAAGCGCGGCCGCGCCCGCCTCGCCGCCTGAATGGTTGGGGATGAATCCAGAGGATTCATCCCGTCCTTAGCTCATCAGAACAGAATTGGTTGATGGTCCTTCCCGCCTCCATGCGATTGCGCGGGCATCGATGCTTCAACCGTTTGCACCGATCCTCTAAGCGCCAGCACGGAACCTTGATGGTTCTGCGTGTTGCTGCAGGTGATTCCAACTTGCTACGGCGGGAGTTGCGCCACGTTCAGGATCAGTCCTGCCGCTGTGCTTTGGTGATCAGCAGCAAGGTCAGCAAACGCGCCGTCAAGCGGAACCGCCTGAGACGGCTGCTGCACGCTCACCTGCGGCAACGTTTCGAATGGCGAAACGACCTTGCAGGAAGCTGGCTCTTGATCAGCCTTCGTCCGGAGGCCGCGGAAGCCGAACCAACACAGTTGCTCGAAGAATGCGACAGTCTTCTGAGAAGCGCCGGACTGGATCCATGACCAGCATTCAGGAAGATGTCCACTACGACGGTGGCCCAGCCCGCGGAGATCTGATCTTCAACCTTCTGTTCGGCATCACGCTGATCGGCCTTCCCTTCACCATTGGAGCCGTTGTTCGGGCCCTTTGGCTGCGCTTCCGCATCACCAGTCGCCGGATTTCGGTGACTGGTGGCTGGATGGGGAAAGACAAAACCCAGGTGGTTTATTCGCAAATCAGTGAAGTTCGTACCGTCCCCCGCGGCTTCGGGGCCTGGGGAGACATGGTTTTGGTGCTCAAGGATGGCGCCAGGCTCGAATTGCGCTCGCTGCCTCGATTCCGGGAGATAGAGGCCTACATCCTCGAGCGGATCAACACCCGTGCTGCGAAAGCCCAAGAGAAATCGACTGAAGGTTTCGCCGCCTGAGTGCAGCTGTTCATGCACACTGGCCTCACAACGTCCCGCCCCCCCGTTTCTTCAACGTGATCGGATACATCTCCGACAACCTGCTGATTCCAATCCTGGACTTCTTCTATGGATTGGTTCCCAGCTATGGCCTTGCCATCGTCGCCCTCACCCTCGTCATTCGAATCGCGCTCTACCCCCTGAGTGCAGGATCGATTCGCAGTGCCCGGCGCATGCGCATCGCCCAACCCGTCATTCAGAAACGCCAGGCTGAGATCAAGAGCCGGTTCGCCAACAATCCTCAGAAGCAGCAAGAGGAGCTGGGCAAGGTCATGAAGGAATTCGGCAGCCCCTTGGCGGGATGCCTGCCTCTGCTGGTGCAGATGCCAATCCTGTTTGCTCTGTTTGCAACGTTGCGGGGGTCACCATTCGCCGACGTCCCTTACACCTTGAACATGAAGGTGATGCCGGCCGACCAGATCGCCGCCGTTGAACCCAAACCGTTCAACAGCGCCAGCCATTCCATCTTCATTGGTGAAACCGACCACGTGCCGGTGATTGCAAGCTTGCCGCGTGGCACGAAGATCGGCGTCGGCGACAACGCCAAGGTGAACCTTCATACGAAGGATGGTCGTCCCTTCAATGACGTGCTCACCGGTCTGGAGAATCCGGGACGCTTTACCCCGAAGTGGGAGGTGACCAAGGGCGATGACATCGTGAGTGTCAGCAATGACGGCACCATCACGGCCCTCGCCGCCGGTGATGCCACCGTTGAAGCGAAGATTCCTGGCCTGGCAGCCCGCAGCGGCTTCCTGTTCATCAAAGCCCTGGGCCAGGTCGGCTTCTACGCCGATGGTGCGATCAACTGGGATATCGCCATCCTCGTTGCAGGCTTCGGCATCACCTTGTTCCTGTCCCAACTGCTGTCGGGCATGGGCATGCCTGCGAATCCCCAGCAGGCCACGGCCAACAAAATCACCCCGGTGATGATCACGGGAATGTTTTTGTTCTTCCCGCTCCCGGCTGGCGTTCTTCTCTACATGCTGATCGCCAACATTTTCCAGGCTCTGCAGACCTTCATCCTCACCAAGGAGGCACTGCCCGAAAATCTCCAAAAAATCCTGGACCAGCAAATGGCTCAAAAAACGGTGACGGTTTCGGCCACCTCTGGCGGTTCACGGCTGCCGTTTGAACCAAAGGGCAAGTGATCGAAGCGCTGGAGCCTGTTCCCCTCCAGGAGCTCCGGGCCTTGGGCACATCGAAGGTCTGGGAAGTTGAGGGAGAGCTGGATGAGCTCCCCTCACTGACCCCAGTGCGAGGCCACGTCACGGCAGAACACCGCGGCAATGTTTTGGCGGTGCAGGGTCAACTCAGCACCATCGTGACCCTCTGTTGCGATCGCTGCCTGAACCAGTTCAATCAAAACCTCAGCTGCACCTCCTCTGAATTGATCTGGCTCGGGGACGCCCCACCGACGGCCGACGAGCTGGAACATTCCGGAGAGGTGGCCGAAATGGAAGGCCTGGTGGACGTCCTCGATCCACGCGGTGAATTCGATCCCCAGCAATGGGCGTTTGAACAGCTCAATCTGATGCTGCCCGTCGTAAATCACTGCGGTGACCACTGTCCAGGCCCACCGGGCCTCAATCAGCAACCTGTGCTCTCAGACTCCAAATCGAAGGAGGTAGATCCCCGCTGGCAGGTTCTTCAACAGCTCCAACAGCAGATCGACCAGCAATGAGCAGTGCAACCTGGGGACACCAGATCGACCTTCTGGTGCGTGCTCGCACACCCCTGATCTGGGTGCGCAGCAATGAGGAAGCCCGGGTTGAAAGCCTGCTCGGAGAGGCGGCTCAGCGGCTTGCCCGCCAGCTGGTTTGCTGGAATTTCATCGACGGCATCAGCGGGCCGGTGAATGCAGACGGCCAGGGAAGCCGTCAACCGATGGCCATGCTGCAGTGGCTCCAGCAACGGGATGCTGGCAGCCCAACCCTGCTGCTCGCCAAGGATTTTCATCGTTTCTGCGATGACCCCGGCGTCGCTCGGATGCTGCGCAATCTCGAGGGATCACTGCGCAGCAGCCCTCACACGCTGGTGCTGTGCTGCGGGCAATGGACACCCCCGGATGATCTGGAAGAAAGCCTTACGCTGCTGGATCTCCCCCTTCCCGATAACGACGATCTGCGCCGACTGATCAGCAGCATCAGCACCAGCAGCGGCAGTCCGCTGGAAGCTCCCGTCTTGGATGAGCTGGCCCAGGCCTGCAGCGGACTCAGCGAGATGCGGGTTCGCCAGGTCTCAGCCCGCGCCCTGGCCCGCCGCGGCCAGTTGGGGCCAGACGATCTGCAAGACGTGCTGGAAGAAAAGCGCCAGACCATTGCCCGCAGTGAGGTGCTGGAGTTCTGCCGCAGCGATGCAGGCACGGAAGCCATCGGAGGACTTGATGGACTCAAAACCTGGCTGAACCAACGGCATCGGGCCTTCTCGGAAGATGCACGGCGCTTCGGGCTTCCTCTCCCCCGTGGCGTCCTGCTCGTGGGTCCCCAGGGAACAGGAAAGTCACTCACGGCCAAGGCCATCGCCTGCAGCTGGTCCATGCCCCTGCTGCGTCTGGATGTGGGGCGCCTGTTCGCGGGTCTTGTGGGGGCCAGCGAGGCGCGCACCCGCGAAATGATCCAACGGGCTGAAGCGATGGCACCCTGCGTGCTCTGGATCGATGAGATCGACAAGGGCTTCGGGGGGGATGGCCGCAGCGATGGAGGCACCACCCAGCGGGTTCTGGCCAACGTGCTCACCTGGATGGCGGAAAAACAGTCACCGGTGTTCGTTGTCGCCACTGCCAACGGTGTCGAGAAACTCCCACCGGAACTGCTGCGCAAGGGGCGTTTCGATGAGATTTTCATGCTCGATCTGCCCAGCAGCGCTGAACGGAACAGCATCCTTCAGCTGCACTTGGAACGGAGACGCCCCGGGCTGAAACTCCCCCTGGAGACCGTGGTAAGCCGCAGTGAAGGTTTCTCCGGAGCCGAACTGGAACAGACCGTGATCGAGGCGATGCACCTGGCCTTTGCCGACAGCCGTGAATTGACGGAGCCTGATCTAATTGGCGCCGCCTCCCAGCTCATCCCCTTATCAAGAACCGCCAGCGAACAGTTGGAGCGGCTGAAGCAATGGGCGGCCGGAGGCCGCGCCCGCCCCGCCTCTGTTGCTGCAAGTAACGAAGCCTGACGCGGCGTAACGAACGCCGCCCTTGAGTGAGGCGACAGCCAGCGCGCTCCCTACGGTCCGATCAACAGCAGGACCCATGTGGAGAGCCGCAACGACATCGCCACTCAGCTCTGCGTGGCCTGCCTTGGGGCTGGTGTGATCACGACTGTGGCTGTTGCCCAAGGTCAGAGCCCACTCACCGCCCTTGGCATCACCCTGTTTTCAGGCATCGCAGCCGTGATGGTCGGCCAGGTGCTCTGAAACGGACTGCCATAGGCTGCCGGCGCTGACGCCCTTGAAACCGTGCTCGATCAGCGCCTTGTGCGTGACAACCCCGAAACCATCGCCCTGCAACTGGGGCGTCGTGGGAAGGCTGTTGATCTCACCAAACTGCAGCTGATTGCCCAGCAGCAGCGCGATCTGGAGCAACAACGAAGCAGTCTTCAGGCAGAAGGCAACCGGATCGGCAAGGAAGTCGGCCAGCGAATCAAATCGGGCGCTGATCCCAAAGGCGAGGAAGTCGCCGAACTGCGCCAACAGGGCAATGCCGTCAAGCAGAAGGTGGCGTTGCTTGAGGAGAAGGAAAAGCAGCTATCGAGTGAACTCAAGCAACAGCTGCTTGGTTTTCCCAACCTGCCGGCCGAAGCCTGCCCTGATGGGAAGAGTGAAGCCGACAACGTTGAAGTGCGCCGCTGGGGGAGCCCCCGGGTTGAAGACAACCTGGAGGAGCACTGGCAGATCGCTGAACGCCTACAGCTTTTGGACACCGAACGCTCCGTTCGCATTGCTCAGAGTCGCTTCGTCACTCTGCTGGGACAGGGAGCTCGCCTGGAGCGTGGTCTGATCAACTTCATGCTCGACCTCCACGCGAGCAAGGGGTATCGGGAAGTTCTGCCTCCGGTGCTGGTGAACAGTGCCAGCCTCACCGGATCAGGACAGCTGCCCAAGTTCGCCGAGGAAAGCTTCCGTTGTGCAGATGATGACCTCTGGCTCACCCCGACCGCAGAGGTTCCGGTGACCTCCCTGCACCGGGACGAAATCATCCCAGCGGATCAACTGCCCCTGCGCTACGCCGCTTACAGCCCATGTTTCCGCCGTGAGGCTGGCAGCTACGGCCGCGACACCCGTGGGCTGATTCGGCTGCACCAGTTCAACAAAGTGGAGTTGTACTGGTTCGTGCATCCGGATCACTCCGAAGAGGCCCATCAGCAGATCACCGCCGATGCAGAAGCCGTCCTGCAGGCGCTGGAGCTCCCCTATCGGGTTTTGGACCTCTGCACAGCCGACCTTGGGTTCTCAGCACGCCGGACCTACGACCTCGAGGTGTGGTTGCCAGGGGCGGGGGCCTACCGGGAAATCTCGAGTTGCAGCGTCTGTGGCGATTTCCAGGCACGACGGTCCTCCATCCGCACCAAAGAAGGCAAGGCCACAAAACTGGTTCACACCCTGAATGGCAGCGGACTGGCCATCGGCAGAACCATGGCGGCCCTGTTGGAGAACGGCCAGCAGGCCGACGGCAGCGTTCTTCTGCCCAAAGCGCTGGTGCCCTACGTCGGCCGCGAGCGACTCCAGCCAGAATGATCCGAGTGGAATCCTGACGGGGATATGAACGTGTTGGCAGCCCTGCTGGTCCTCGCCCTACTGATCGTGGTGCATGAGGCAGGGCATTTCCTGGCCGCAACACTGCAAGGGATCCGCGTCAGCGGCTTTTCCATTGGCTTTGGTCCGGCCCTGATCAAGAGGCAACGTCGTGGGGTGACCTATGCCCTGCGGCTGCTGCCCCTGGGTGGTTTCGTCGCCTTTCCCGACGACGACGAGGAGAGCACGATCCCTGCTGATGATCCTGATCTGCTGCGCAACCGGCCGATCCCCCAGCAAGCCTTGGTGGTTGCTGCAGGGGTGTTGGCCAACCTGGCCTTGGCTCTGGTGGTGTTGTTGGGACAGGCGGCGTTTGTCGGCGTCCCCGCCGCGCCGGATCCAGGGGTCCTGGTGGTTCAGGTGCAACCCGGTGGTGCCGCAGCACGATCCGGACTTCGTGCCGGCGACCAGATCCTCAGTCTGGACGCCAAACCTCTTGCGACAGGGCAACGGGGCGTCGAAGCGATGGTGCGGGATGTGAAAGCAGCACCAGAACAATCCATCCGTGTTGAGCGAAAACGGGGAGACGAGACGTCCACGGTTGAACTGATCCCAGACGATCAACAGGGCATGGGCAAAATCGGTGCCCAGCTGCAGGCCAACATCAGTGGGGAGATGCGCCCCGTGCGTAATCCCGGGGAGCTGCTTCTCACCACCGGCTCGCAATTCAGCCAAATGCTGCAGCAAACCGTGCGTGGCTACGCCGGTCTGCTGACCAACTTCCGAGCCACAGCAGGGCAGGTGAGTGGGCCCGTGAAGATTGTGGAGATGGGCGCTCAGCTCAGCCAGCAAGGGGGATCCGGGTTGGTGCTCTTCTCAGCACTCATCTCAATCAATCTGGCGGTGCTCAATTCGCTACCGCTGCCGCTGCTCGATGGCTGGCAGATGATGATGCTCGCGATCCAATCCGTTCGTGGTCGTCCGGTATCAGAACGGATCCAAATGGCCTTCGTGCAATCCGGTTTTCTGCTTCTGGTGGGACTCACGCTTGTGCTGATCGTGCGTGACACCAGTCAGCTGCCCGTGGTTCAGCAATTGATGGGTCGCTGAGACGGTAAGGGCACCCGTGTATCGTTGACGATTCGTTCACTCGCTGTCCTCAGCTGCATGGCCAAGAAGTCGATGATCGCTCGCGATGTGAAGCGCAAAAAAACGGTTGAGCGCTATGCAGCCAAGCGCGCAGCACTGATGGCAGCTTTCAACGCAGCCGAAGACCCGATGGATCGCCTGGAGATCCACCGCAAGATTCAGGCTCTGCCCCGCAACAGCGCACGCATTCGTGTTCGCAATCGCTGCTGGGCCACCGGCAAGCCCCGTGGCGTCTACCGCGATTTCGGTCTCTGCCGCAACCAACTCCGTGAGCGTGCCCACAAAGGAGAACTGCCCGGCGTGGTCAAGTCCAGCTGGTGATCAGCGCGTCGCCATGCCGATGTGATGGGGAGGCTTGACCTCCCCTTTCTTGTGAAGAGCAGCCATGAAATGTCAGACTTGGCATTGACAAAAGGACATAAGACGTCGTGCAAGGACAAACCCAGTCGATCTCCTTTGACGGACGTGAGATACGACTGACCACCGGGCGCTTTGCCCCTCAGGCGGGAGGTTCCGTCTTGGTTGAGTGTGGCGACACCGCCGTGCTTGTTACCGCAACCCGATCCGGCGGCCGTGAAGGCATTGATTTCCTGCCGCTGATCTGCGACTACGAGGAGCGCCTCTACGCGGCTGGGCGCATTCCCGGCAGCTACATGCGTCGTGAAAGCCGCCCACCAGAACGCGCCACCCTCACGGCTCGACTGATTGACCGCCCCATGCGGCCGCTGTTCCCCAGCTGGCTGCGCGATGACCTGCAGGTGGTGGCCACATGCCTGTCCCTCGACGAGCGTGTCCCCGCCGATGTTCTGGCGGTAACCGGCGCATCGATTGCCACACTTCTGGCGGGCATCCCCTTCAACGGCCCGATGGCGGCGGTGCGCGTGGGTCTACTGGGTGACGACTTCGTCCTCAACCCGAGTTATCGGGAGATTGAACGGGGTGATCTGGACCTTGTGGTCGCCGGTACCCCTGACGGCGTGGTGATGGTTGAAGCCGGCGCCAACCAGCTGCCGGAAGGGGACGTGATCGAGGCGATTGATTTCGGCTACGAAGCGATCTGTGAACTGATCAAGGCTCAGGAACAACTGCTCAAGGACCTGGGCATCACCCAGGTGAAGCCGGAGAAGCCTGAAGAAGACAGCACGGTTCCCGCCTATCTGGAAAAGCAGTGCACTAAAGCGATCAGCGCTGTGCTCAGCAAGTTTGATCAGAGCAAGGAAGAGCGGGATACAGCCCTTGAGACCGTGAAGGGTGAGGTGTCCGAAACCATTGCAGGCCTCAAGGAGGACCATGCCGTCCGCCAGGCTCTGGCCAGCAGCCCGAAGTTGCTCGGCAACAGCTTCAAGGCGCTGACCAAAAAGCTGATGCGTCAACAGATCCTCAAGGATGGCAAGCGCGTCGATGGACGCGGCCTCGACGAGGTGCGTCAGATCAGCGCCATGGCCGGCGTCCTACCGCGCCGTGTGCATGGATCCGGTCTGTTCCAACGGGGATTGACCCAGGTGCTTTCCACCGCAACGCTCGGCACTCCCAGCGATGCCCAGGAGATGGACGATCTCCATCCAAACACCGAGAAGTTGTACCTGCACCACTACAACTTCCCCCCCTACTCCGTCGGTGAGACCCGACCAATGCGCTCACCCGGTCGTCGTGAAATCGGCCACGGGGCTCTGGCCGAGCGAGCCATCCTTCCGGTGCTTCCCGAGAAGGACACCTTCCCCTACGTGGTGCGTGTGGTGAGCGAAGTGCTCAGCTCCAATGGCTCAACCTCAATGGGTTCCGTTTGCGGCAGCACTCTGTCGCTGATGGACGCGGGAGTGCCGTTGAAGGCCCCTGTGAGTGGAGCTGCCATGGGCTTGATCAAAGAAGGCGATGAGGTGCGGATCCTCACCGACATCCAGGGCATCGAGGACTTCCTTGGTGACATGGACTTCAAGGTCGCAGGAAGCGAAAAGGGCATCACAGCCCTGCAGATGGACATGAAGATCACCGGCCTATCGGTGAAGACGGTGGCCGAGGCCGTCAACCAGGCGCGCCCGGCTCGACTCCACATCCTCGAGAAGATGCTCGAGGCGATCGACACCCCTCGGGACAACCTGTCTCCCCATGCACCACGCCTGCTGAGCTTCCGGATTGATCCTGAGCTGATCGGCACCGTAATCGGCCCAGGTGGGCGCACGATCAAGGGCATCACCGAGCGCACCAACACCAAGATCGACATTGAAGACGGCGGCATTGTGACCATCGCCTCCCACGATGGTGCTGCGGCTGAAGAAGCCCAAAAGATCATTGAGGGCTTGACCCGCAAGGTCAACGAGGGCGAGGTGTTCTCAGGTTCAATCACCCGGATCATTCCCATCGGCGCCTTTGTGGAGATCCTTCCTGGCAAGGAAGGCATGATCCACATCTCGCAGCTCTCCGAAGCTCGCGTTGAGAAGGTCGAAGACGTGGTGAAAGTGGGAGACGAGGTCACCGTGCGAGTGCGCGAAATCGACAACCGCGGCCGCATCAACCTCACCCTTCGGGGCGTTCCCCAGGCCGGCGATGCTGCCGAGGTGGAGCCTCAGCCCACCCCGGTTGCACCCCTCAGCTGATCAGGCCTCAAACCTGAAAGCCGGGATCGATCTCGGCCATGGCCCGCGTCGCACGCTCTCCGAGCTCGGCGTGGGCTTTTCCATGGCTAGCGATCAGACAGCCGGCCTGACGAACATCGCCAGTGTTGTACGTGAGGTCGGCCTGATCGGCATGGGTGAAACGACCACCTGCCGCCAGTAGCACCGCTTCCGGAGCCGCCATGTCCCAATCCTTGGGAGCACTACGACCGGACAGGGAGACGTAGAGATCGGTTTCGCCCCGAAGGATTGTGGCGACCTTGTAGCCAACGCTGCCAACCGCTTTGGAACCGCCAAGTTCGAGGGCATCAATCAGCTTCACCAAACGGTCGTCGCGGTGGCTGCGGCTGGCCACCAGGATCAGATCCGACACTGCGGTTCTGTCGCTGAAGCGAACCGGCGACCGCTCACCCTGACGGTTTTCACACCAGGCCCCTTCGCCGACGATGCCGATCCAGAGTTCGTCGGCTTCCGGCAGGAGCACCACCCCCAGCACGGGACGCCGCCCCCGCACCAGAGCCAGATGAACGGCGTATTCGCCTGTGCCCTGCAGGAAATCCTTGGTGCCATCCAATGGGTCAAGAATCCAGAGCCACTCCGCCGGCAGCGGTTGGCCATCAGTGAGCTGCTCCTTGGCGGTCTCCTCACTCAGCAGAGTCCATTCGGCATCGGCAAAGGAGCTGGACAGACCGTCCAGCAACCACTTGTTCACGGCCAGATCAGCCGCAGACACCGGGCCCTCTCCTCCATCATCAACACTCAAAGCCTTAGGAAAACCGTGCGGGGGCTGCTCACCGCGGGCATAAGCCCGCAAGATGTCGGCGGCGCCCCAACTAAGACGACGCAGTTCCGTCAGCAGAGCCTCCTGGTTCACGCCAGCGGGGAGGACGGCAGAGCTGGGCATCATTATCAACAGAGGCGCTCGCCATTGTGATGCAGCGGGATGAACCAAGCGGCGGCAGCCTCTATCTGGTGGGCACCCCCATTGGTCATCTAGGGGATCTATCGCCACGAGCCCGCGATTTGCTCAGGACCGTCGATGTGATCGCCTGTGAAGACACCCGCCACAGCGGACAGCTGCTGAGCAGTCTTGGAGCGGGCGGCCGCAAGGTGTCCTTTCATCAGCACAACACCCGCACACGCTTGCCCCAACTGCTGGATGTGCTGGCGGAGGGGCAAAGCCTGGCGGTGATTAGTGATGCCGGGCTGCCTGGCATCAGCGACCCAGGCGAAGAACTGGTGGCCGCTGCACATCAAGCCGGGCATCCGGTGATTTGCATTCCAGGCCCTTGTGCAGCCACCACCGCTCTTGTGAGCAGCGGATTGCCGAGCGGACGCTTCTGCTTCGAAGGATTTCTACCTGCCAAAGGCAAAGAGCGACGGGCCCGCCTCGAAGCCATCAGTGCCGAAACCCGAACCACGGTGCTGTACGAAGCGCCGCACCGACTGATCACGCTTCTCGAAGAACTACAGCAACACTGCGGAGGCAGCCGTCCCCTTCAGGTGGCACGGGAACTCACCAAACGCCACGAAGAACAGGTTGGGCCATCGGTAGATGATGCCCTGCTTCATTTTCAGCATCACCCCCCCCAGGGGGAATGCACCGTTGTTCTGGGGGGAGCACAGCCCAAAGAGGCGGAGGTGCCTGACGACGATGCGCTGCTAGGACAACTGCAGGCGTTGCAAGACGCGGGTGCAAGCGCCAGTGACGCTGCACGGCAACTGGCCCAGACCACAGGTCTTTCAAGACGACGGTTGTATGCCCTGCTGCACCAGGGCACGTCAAACTGAGCCCGTCGACGGTTGTGCTGTGTTGATTCGCCTTCGTCTTCTCCTGGTCAGCTTTGGGGGGGGGCTGCTGCTACTACTGCTGCTCTGCCTTGGTGCGCAGAACCTTCAGGATCGCCACGCGATTCAGCTCGGGGGGCACCGCTCAGTCCCTCTCCCCACAGGTTTTCTGGTGGGGATTGCAATGGTGATCGGAGTCATCAGTGGCGGAACGACTACCGCCGTCTTGCTCCCCGATCAACACAATCGTTTCGATTAGGGGCATTCAGCTTGAGCCCTCAGGAGTCCAGCGCGATTAGCGTTCCATCCAACACCAGCCTTGTGATGCCTCGGGCCAGCAGATAGCTGCTGGTGCGCTGAAAGACAGCCGTGTCTGGGACCTTGATCACCCGTTGACTCCGCCCGCACTGGCGCTTAGCGGCACGGGGGCTTGCAAAAAGGCACAGCCCTTGGCGTTCCTGTTCAGCTTCGTCAAGGAGGCCCAACTCTGGAAACTCCTTGAGGGGACGCGCATCCAGCTCGACCACCTTGTCGACCAGCATGTAGGCGCTGTCAGGAAGCAGGTCAACACTGAACGGTTGTGCCTGATTCAGAGGGCGATCACTGAGGTCTCCCACGCCGACGAGGGGGACAAGCTCCGTGAACGTTTCAGCGCTGCCGTCGTCGCCTTCGGCGAGCTCTACATCAGGGTCCTCACCGAAATCATCAGCGTCATCAAGGGCCAGGCTGCTGTCATCGTCCTTCAGGGAGTCATCCTCGGGTTCAGCCTGAATGACGGGATCGTCCGGAGGAGGGGCGGCAGATCCTTTAAGGCGACTGGCCTTGAGCGCGGCATAGGCATCAGCGGGCAGCAACGCCTTCACTGTGCGGCTGACCGTATTTGGGCTGCAGCCAAAGGCCTCAGCCAAAACAGCTGTGGACTCGCCGGCCTTGTAGCGACCGACCAGATCCTGCTTCTCGCTGTCGCTGAGACGACGCGGCGCCATGGATGCCGATCAACAGCCCATCACCTTAGAAGGCACAAGGCATCAAGATCCAGCCTTCCCTGAAGCATGCTGCCAAGATGTGGTCGCTTGCTCCCTTAGCTCAGCTGGATAGAGCAACTGCCTTCTAAGCAGTCGGTCGATGGTTCGAATCCATCAGGGGGCGTCTGATACAGCAAAGGCTCTGGCGGTCTGTGACCAACATCACAGCTGCCGATGACTGGGGGCATCCCTTGGGTCGTTGATTGCGGAGATGGTGAGTGTGTGGGAGGGATGACCTCCGCATTCACTTCTCATACAACACAGAACAATGACTAACACTGAGTTCCTTGATCAAGAGTTAACATTGGATGACCTTCAAACAATCAATGGCGGCTGGTCAGACTGGGTATTGCGAGCTTGAAAAAGGTGGATCAATGATGAATCCGATGATGTCGTAGATGCTCTTGATGGACTCAATAATTATGTCAAAAATAACACCAGCAATGATCATATGAAAGAAGGCTAATTAATTAACTATCCATTCATTTTCCATCTTCAATAAACAGCCTCGCCATGAGCGGTTTTTTATTGCCTAACCAGTTGGGGGATAGGGGAGAGCAAAAGATCCCTCCTTTGAGGGAGGTGGTTCCCGCGTGAAACAGCAAGGGTTGGTTTAGAGACAAGACGACTCATTGAATTAGCTCTTGTCGCCGCCTTCTGGACCCTTATAACCGTGGCCGCATGCAAGTGGATTGCTGACGCCTGATGAAGCGAACCCTTCTCACCATCGTGACGCTGTCTGTCATCGGCGGCGGAGTGTGGGTCAAGTCATCAACAACGCAAGGGGTATCGGCTGTCATCACATCGGTTACTGACGGCGACACAGTCCGTCTGGAGACGGATGACGGAAGAAAGCTCAGAGTCAGGTTGGCCTGTATCGATGCTCCTGAGGGCAATGTCGAAGGCCATGGGGGTGCAGCGGCAAGACGCCTAGAAGAATTGACTCCTGTTGGCGCAACCATTCGATTTGTAGAACTCGGCTCAGGTGGCTTTGGTCGCCGTGCTGGTGAACTTTATGCCGGACGCTGGCCCTTCTACACAAACGCCAACCGCAAGCTGGTTGCTGAAGGGAAGGCCGTTGTTTATCCGCAGTACGTCAGCAAGTGCAATCGCTCTGATTACTGGTGGGACGAGAAGTGGGCGCGCGTCTTGCGCCGTGGTGTTCAAGGCGATGGGAACTTTTGCAACCCCTGGAATGCACGGCATGGGTCTTGCCCTAATAGCGACAAACGTGGCCTGAAGTTCTGGTGGGAATCCCTCTGGATGAACCCCTGGAAGATGTGAAGACCCCAAGCTAAATAATGGGATGCTCACCTCATTGAGGCCAGCACATGTTGAAGCTCCACCGGGTTCAGCAAATATCTTGGTCTGTGGTCGTCTGTAGCACCGTTTGAGTATCTGCGTGGGCTTCATGAGCCATTAGCTGGCATCGAGCGAATTGCTTTCTCCGACTTGGGATGGATGTCGCCTTGCCGATCTTGAAACAATTGACACCACTCGCTATCTCCTCAAATGTCAGAAGTTCAACCAAGTACACGAATGAACCTGTTCGCGTCTCTAGGTTCTCGACCGTGAATGCTTGGCCGCCAGCTGTTTTCAGCATCTTGCGCCACACCTCGAGGCGTTGTGCCTACCGAATTTTCTTACTGAGGCTTGAATGCTCCTACAGGGCAATGAGAAACAGCCATCTGTCGCATAATTGCTGCTATTGCAGTGTGATTGCTGAATTCGCGATAGACAGAGAGCTGTTTGCTCAATTCATGGCATTGCTTCTGCTGGGAGTCCATGAGTAAACGCTTGGTACAGAAACCATGGCTCGGGCAGCGCGGGGCGAGTGTGCCAAGTGCCACAGAATGAAAGGCAAGTTCCACAAACTTCAATAACCAGACTAAGCATTAATACTCCTGAAAGTTTTGTGTGCCGAATGATGCAGACCTTCCGAAATCGGCCTATTAAGATTTAGACAGTTCACGAGATGACTATGGGATTGACCATTCCAACGCTCTCAATCGGGGTTATTTTGTATATCAGTTTTCACTTTTTACTGGGTGGCTTATTGAGCTAGTCAGCGCAGTCTGACTTAATTAATCAGGAATTAGCCATCGCAGTGATGGATCCAGCGGCATTGAACTTCAACCACGCATAGCTCTTCAGATGCACCTCAATGGGCTCCCCCATTACATCGCCGGCATTAGAGATTGGGCATTTGCAGGGTGCATCCCCTTGGCGTAGCGATGGCGGAATGAATACGGGGTGAGGCGTGCAGGAGGTTCTTTCGGGAAGCTGAGTGGGCTTAAGACGCAGCTTGACTCAGTGATGGGAACACTGAAACAAGACCATTGATCAGCATCTGAATGGCAATTGCGGTTAGGAGAAGCCCCATCACCTTCGTGAGCACCTGCAACGCAGATGAACTAATTCGACTGGCTATGCGATCCCCAGCTGCAAAGATCAAATACACCAATAAACCCAGCAACAGAACGACCAAGCTGATTCCCAGTCGACCACTAAGGCTGGCAGCCAATGGATCGGCAATGACAACCGTCAATGTTCCTGGGCCAGCAAGGAGAGGAATCCCAAGAGGGACGACACCTTTGACAGGAGAAGACTGATCACGAGCAACTGATTCAGGGTCATGATGTTCTGGAGGCGGCTGTGAACGAAGCATCGAAAGTCCAATCAAGACCACGATTACGCCTCCGGCAATCTGAAAGGCACCTCGACTGATACCAAAAAACCCAAGAAGACCGTTTCCGATCCATGTAGACAGCAGGAGAGCGATAGTGAACGTGAAGGCTGCGCTGCGGGCAATCGCACGATCCTGTCGAGGATTGCCGTTGGTAAAGGAGAGGTAGATCGGCAGGTTGCCTATGGGATTGGAAATGGTGAAGACACCAACAGCGGTATGCAACAAAGACATCAACGACGAAATGCTTTGAACTCATTTGTAGTCGGCATTGAACTATGCAGGCCACAACTAGCCCCGATCACTGCCTTCAAAGCCGTCGGTCGATGGTTCGAATCCATCAGGGGGCATGAATAAAAGCCCAGTCACAACCTTGCTGTCGATGCCCTCAGCTGGCGCTGCCTGCAGTGGCGGCTAATCCTCCGAAGAGCGGCTCCGACGGCGAGCACGGTCGCTGAGGAAGATGATCACCCGCGTGATCGCCCACGCCAGCGCGACACCCAACACGATCGAGAGCAGTGGCTCCACAGCAGAACTATTGAGGACACCGGCAGGCGCCGGATACACCTCAATATGGCGTTCTGATCAAGGAATGCGTGGGGACTGTTGCTATCAGTCGCGTGCGTTCGTGTCCTTGCCCTTGAGTGCCTCTTTCCTGGCTTGAGGCTTGGCGGCTGCCTTGGAGGCCAAGGAGGCTTCCAGACGCTGCAACTGCGCTTCGCGCAGTGCGTGGGAAATAGTGAGGGTGCGGTCAGTCATCGATTGGCGTTCCCGACGGCGGTAGACACAGGGCCTTATGCGATCGAGAGGGGGCCTACAGATCTGAATACCGACGAAAGCTAGGCGCTCAGTGGCCCACGTACAGGGAGCAAAAGTACTTACGTCACTGTCTTGCAACACACGGGTTAACCAGTCTCAGAAGCCCAGCCCACTTGCATCTGCCGAGTCAGAGGCCTACTTCATGGCCAAATCAGGCCCAAGGATCTTTAAGTAGCAAGACGCAAAGGTGGCTCGCGACCATCACTTCATCCCTCTCGAAAGAGGGTGGATGCTCTGGCAGCGCCCCAGCTTTGACGCATCAGTCCCCTTTTTTATGGGTGGCATTCCCTGCCGCCCTTGTTTGCGCCCTTTTATTTTCCAGCCGCAGGGCCTCGAAAGAACTCGGAATAGAGCGCCGATGCTTCATCTGGGAGTCCACCATCCCAAAGGGTTCGCGCTCTCTCCTGCATCCATACCCGTGCTTCCTTCCAGACTTCTTGTTTAAACGTCTCCTGAAGGTGCTTCGTCTCTCGGTACGACATGACAGCGCATCACTTTTCGAGGTTGTAATGACCAACCCACTGGGTCGCGGCAGCGATTTTTACCGTCGGGCAAACCAGTCGAGAAGCGAACCAGGGACGGTCCTTACGACCTTTTCTTCCGGTTCTCCTACTCCTCACCCCTCAACAACAGGAAGAAGATGAATGAGTCGAGTCATAGAGGGTATGGACCTCTGGGAGTGGAAAACCTAGAGGTCTTTTTTTTGCGTCACAGGACGTCCTGCTCGATGCGTTGCTGGATTGACGCCTAAACCCTCTCTAGTTCGCCCCAAACGTTCACCGCAGGCCCTATTGCGACCTTCATGAATCCCACCACCCGCGATTCCAGAGCAGTCATTGATGCCTCTACCTAACTACCGGGTCTGCCTGCAAGGGAGAGCCGAAACCCAACACGGGCTCAAAAGGTAACAAGTGCTACACAAATAACAAAGATCTGTAATCGCGCAAACAAGTTCTTTGGGATACAAAGCTTGAGCCATTAGCCCTTTGGTCATGTTCGAAAAGCTTGTCGTTATTCAGCTTGGCGCTCTTCTATTTGCCAACACTCATGATCACGACACTGAATGGGTGAAGTGGGGAGGTGTCGTGATCTCAATCGCAACAATTGTGGCCGGCTTCGCAACGGGAAGCTGATAGCCGTATTTCGACGCCCCCCCGGGAGCAGCCGCAAGCTTTGACTCCCATGCCTCCTGCGCTTTGCCACCGGGAGGGCCGCCTTTCTGTATTGACAAGAAAATAGGCATTAAGCCTTAGCCATCAGCGAGAGAAAAAACAGCAAACTCAAATGGCTTACAGAGGCTTCATGAAAGGACTTCACGCCAACGTTGCTTACTTCAGTGGAACCGTTGCAATTGCAGTCCTTGTGATGGCTTTCGTGGTCAAAGCGACGGCCTAAGAGCTCCTGGCTTCCACGAGGTCCTGCTGTTAAGCCAGCCAAGGATTCGTAACGACCTGAACACATTATCTCCTCTGACTCGGTCAAGACTCCCTTTGCTGTCTATTGATTGGATCAGCAGGAGTTAAGGACATGAGACCGACCAAAATCACCACCGCTCCAGAAGGCTTTGAGTACTACAGGGTCTGCGACCAAGAAGGTGTCTGCCGCGTCGTCAGAGGAATGTGGGCAGCCAAGCACCTTGTCGAGGACACGCCAAGCTTGAGCGCTACGAAGACCAGGCTCTATCCAGCTGACTGGAGTTAGTCGCTCTGAGTGCCCTGGGAACTGCCTTCTAAGCCGTCTGTCGATGTTTCGAATCCATCGGGGGGCCTTCACCAAATAGCAGGTGGTCAACAACCGGATGGGCCATTCCGTCCGATTGAGACATGATGCAGCCGAGCACAAGAGCACTCGAGTTGATCTGATTGATCAACATCAAGTCTTTCCATTCCCTTCCCAAAGCGAATTTGATGCAGAGGGCACGGATGAGATCGCATCAACCAGACAGTTCAAGACGAGAAGTTGCGAAGGCCTGAAAATGTTTCTTTCGCTACCCCAAGCCAAGAGCGACCAAGGCCATGACACAGGGGCGTCATAGGCCAATTCGATGCCTTCTGCAGAGCTGATTGTGCAGACACCACGAGGCTCATCCATCCAAAAAACCGAAGACGGCAAATTCCTCGTGTGCAATGCAGAAAACCAGTGCTATTTCACGCGAAGCCTTTACCTGGCAGAGGAGGAACTCGAGGGGATGGAACGTGGATATGTCTTCCCCTACGCAACGAATTTCCGTAAGAGCAAGGCAGCAGGGGAACACCTCGATTCTGAATCGAGACAACAGCATTTCGACTCCGAACGAAGACAGACCCTTGGCCCGTAGGCCTTCGTGCTCGAGTCACCTTGCTTCAAGCGTAAAGCACGGTTACATGGGAGCCAAACAGCAACTTGGCGGGATGCCGGAGCTTCTCAAGCGTCAAATTGACCGCCTGGAAACTGCCATCGACCTTTCGACAGATTGGCTTGAAATTCAATACCTGATGGTTGAGCTAGACCAGCTCAAAGCGTTGTACGACGACGCGAATTCCGAGGCTGCTTGAGCGGCCCTGGACGTGAGCCTGCAACCTCAAGCTCTGTAGAGATCCGCAACACATCCAGCCTGAGCGTGCAGATCTTTTCAACCATCTCTGTCAAGTTGAGGATTGGGCTGATTTGCAAAGACATGAATGATGAGCAGCAGACGGAACTGAAACGCCTGCGACGTGTGCTTGCAGTCGCCAAGAAAAACGGGAATCAGCTCTTCATCCAGAACATCGAACGGGAGATCACAGCCCTAGAACGTGGCCACTCCTCTCCCCTGATTGAGGAGTACCTCACTGAGGAAGAACGGGCCTCAACACAGCACTGAGAGGCCCTAGAGCTCACAAGCTCGTTACCAGTGATGTGTCGAAGTCAAGACCGAGGTCTTCGGAGATCTTGTGCCCCATTGATGCTTTCCTAGCCTTTTCTTGAACCCAGATCCGAAGGCCCACTCTAGGCAGCAACACGCTCGTTGCATGTTGCCTGGAACGCCAATCAATGACTGACCGCACTCTGGACATCTCAGCAGCATTGCGCGAGGCACACCTGCAGCACCTCGAGTCATCGCTCGCAGCAAAGTCAGCGAAGCCAGCAACCCCAAACGCGACGACGAGCTCACACGGAACGAACCAAGACAAGCAACCTGCCTCGAATGGCTGAGCTGGCAGGGACGTTGCCCAGAAGAAAGGAGCAACGCATGACTCGCCTCAGGCACGCCACTCAAACAATCGATCGTTCAGGCCATTAAGGCAATGCGCCTTAATGCCGATGACTTTGTGCTGTAAAGGCACAAAACTGAGTGCATCGAGATCGGAGGAGCCCATGACGGACGACACTCCACCCCAGCAAACCAAAGAAGCAGACTGACTTTCTGGCCCCTGCTCCAACAGTCTCAACCATGACCTGGGTTGGTCCTTTGGTGGGCACGCAAAGGTCCGCCACACCAATCGACGCTCCGTTTGCACCGTCTCAGGTGCCCCAGGAGAAAACGACCCACACCCTCGAGCACATGGCCCCAGGGCGCCTCGAGCCAGATGCTTCGACCCTTTCTCTCTTCATCAGTGATGGGTTGAACGATGCACAAACGAGCGAGTTAGGCCGTCTTTCCATCGGGAAGGGCGGCCTTCCTCTTTAGGTGCTCGCCCATGAAACAACACGGAACATCAATCCGAACTGATCGTCACTTTTAAAACAAAAAAGTGAGAGTCAGCGAATGATTTGGAACTGATCACAGCAAAAACAATATCGCCGGTAAAGAGATCTCAAGTAATGAGCTTGAAACATCCACCCTGCATCCGCAACTCAGAATCAAGCTTCTGCATCCTCAACATCCGCACCAGATCCAACACCCTCAACCACAGGATCCTGTCCAGGACGCCAACCACGTACCCAGATCTCCCGCGTCTTGAGGTTCAGCTCGTCGCGCGATAGTCCCCACAGCGTGAGACATTTCTGCAGATCGTCCCGAATATCGTCAGCGCCCGGAAAATCCGCATATCGCGAAAACAACGCGGCAATTGTTGTTAGCTGCTGTGGGCCTGGCTCGCCCTCATGGCCCAGCACAGCATCGATCAAGTCGCGATCGATGGCGTAAAGCGGATGGGTTTGTTGAGTGTCGTCGGTCATCAAGCGATAATGCCTGAATAGGGCGGCCAGAGCAGAAGATTAGTCGAGCTCCCAGCACTCGGACCCACGACTGGTGAGCAGGCATACAACATGCTTTTCCTCGCTGATCAGCCGATACGTGTGCCCATCAGCATCACTCCGGGCACGTGCATGCCAGAACGCATGATCTCTGGAGGCATGCTCGGCACGATTTGACCAACCATCAACTGTCAACTCTTGAACCGCGAACATGAGATTGGCTCAAACTGAACACAGGTTCGAGGGGCATGCAGATCCTGAGCAAGATCAACAGAAACATGTTGGGATCGCTTGATCAGCTGTTGTAATCAGCGCAAAGCTGAGATTTTGTCGACGCTTGAGCCAATCTCCTCGATAGAGAGTCGCTCAGCGGCAGCATCATTGTGAATACGGAAAAGGAAGCCATTCACCCAAGCCGTCTCTTTATTGTTGACCTCATGGCCACGGTCAACAAAACCAGGCTGCTGATGAAAAAGATGCAAAAGAATGGTCAGAACGTCTTGTGGTGAAAGATCTTCGGGATCGATCGATGGCAGTTGATCTCTAACGTCCAGGTAGGACAGCGATCCGGTGGTCGCAACATCAAAGGACACTCTCGACTTTCAGGCGAAGTCTGACCATCCAAACAAAAAGCCCCGCCGAAGCGGGGCATCATCCCTTGAATGAAACAGGGATCAAAGCCAATTGGCACGCATCGCCTCGTAGGACACACCTCTGTATTTCAGCTGAGTTGGGACAACCTTCTCTTTCGCCAGTCTGACGGGAGAAAGATGCGCGGAGGTGTAGTCGCTTGATTCGGATCCGCGGGCAACGGCTTTTTTGGAGTTGTTGCGGAGCTGCATGCGCAACTCGCGCTCTTTCAGGAGCTGAAGAGCATTCATAGTGTTCCTCGTAGAAAGCTCAGGCCCCGTTCCATGCCCTGAGTCGAACTGCGCTTCGCCATGCAGCGAAGTGAACGTCTGTAGCAGCTGCTACTTAAACAATATAGGCCATGCATGTCCCGTCGCGCTGTTCGTGCCGTTACAAGTCAGGACAATCAAATCAAGTTCAAAACCAGCAGCTGCTCCAACGAAAGTGAATTGTGATCGTCTTCGTTGGTTGTTCTTAATTCAAGGTTGAAAAACAGTGCTGATTGATCCCGAATAAATGGCCCAGCATGCCAAGTTCCCGGGTGAATCTTGAAAGCTTCACCGGGTTGAAGCTTGATCAAAACGATAGAAGATGTGGGTGGCGGACAACCGGAATCCGTTGAGGGAGCCATGGCAAGCCACCAAGGCTGTGCGTCTGCAGACCCCAAACACTGACTCACACGATGATGTCGCGTCATTGCCTTAAGAAGGGGCGGTCGACGGCGGATGCGCATCACATAAAAACGTGGCCGACCTCCTGCCTCGAAGTACAGATCTGCATCGCTTGGGCCGAACAATGCCGGATCATCCTGCGGACGCAACAACGTGCCACAGCCCTCCCAAAAGGAAGCGTGCGATGAGATCGGCGTCAGGCTCTGGGGTGCCTCATGGTCCATCCCGCCACGATAGGAAAACCAGGCCTTGCACCATTGCAACAAATGGTGCCTTGGACCACTGACGCCAAGGGAGGAACTCCCTATCACTTGAAAAAGGGGAACCGATCATGCTGACCACATCAACACGATTGAAACTGCAGAACATCTGCAGCCGATTGGCCCAAGGTGAGTTCGTTTCGCTCCAGGAACGCGTTTACCTTCAAAAATTCGCCGATCGCGATCGCAGCGTCAGCACATGGGTGAGCAGAGCACAGCGATTTCAAAGAGAAGGCACGCAACAAGGGCTTGATGGTTTGATGGCCGATCTCGACCTGGGGCGACGTCATCCAGATGACCCTGAGCACCCCGAAGATGATCTAGGCGACTGGTTCAGCAATGCTTCCCCTTGGTTGCGTCGCGACTGAGGGGCATCAACCGGGATCCTCAAGCGGGCCGAAATGGTTGATGGCAACATCCTGCAGCGTTCTCAAAGACTGAAGAGCGGCCAGACGCTGCTGGGCCTGTGCAAGCATCGGCTTGCCATGGGGAACGCAGGATTCGATCAGGGATGCTGCCTCTGAAGCTTCAGCCTTAACCCAACCGGTGCATCGCTCAAGTCGGGTCGTGAAATCGCCATCGCGCAAAGCGCCCGCGTAGTTCGGCCCTGCGAAAACCTCGAGAAGTGTCGCCAGTGCGTCCCTGGCCTGCTCCCGGTTCACCGTCATAGGGCTTGTGGAATACAGGCCCACACTGGCAGGACACACACAAAAAAGCCGCCTCAAATGGGCGGCCAGGTGATGGGGATATCCACAGCTTACCTGAACGATCCAGTGATTGCAGGCCTTTTGAAGAAACGGGGACAACAAAAGGGAGACAACCTTTTCCACCATCCTGTGGATAAACAGCCGCGATACATCGCATCGTGAAATTCGCCGCACTAGATGTGGTGGATCAGCTGCACAAACTTGACGACAAGCACTACACTTATTGAAGCGCCAGGTGATGGGGATTACTTGGCTTATTCCTCCGATCTTCGGAGGTTTTTTTATGGCTTGTTCAACGACAAGCCTCCCAGGCTTCAAAGGCCTCATGCCAAAGAAGCCTGTCTCTGCGGCCGTGCAGAGCATTGAGGAGACAACGGTGCACACGGATCTGTCACTACTCGGTTGACTGACGACCCCTACAGCACTGACGCATACCAGTGACATCCTGAGACAACTCCGTCAGAAAGGAGTCAGATGAGTCCAGGAATACCCCCATAAGCTCCGTTCAATCCAAACAACATCCAGCCAAGATGCGTGCCCTCATCGGATTGCTGCTGCTGTCGATAGCCCTCAGCGTGATCTCGTCGGCCTCGCGCGCCCAGGAGATGAAGCTGGGTCGCTGTGAACCCACTCAAGCCGTGAAGATCATCAATGGTGCTCTTGGAGAAGGAAAAACACTGCAGCAAGCCATGGAGATGATGATCAAAGCAAAAGTGTTTGACGGATCAAAAGCATGCATCACATTGATCCGAGAGACTTCCATGAGCATGCGCGATCCCTACCCAAGAGCCTTCAAATCGCTCTGGATGAACTAGCAGGCAGTCAGACCCAAGGCCCACCGTCATTCGATCGAGTCGAGAGAAGTAGAAGATCCAAAACGTTTACCGAAATTGTTGCGATCAAGAGTGGAGAGGGCGAGCTCAACTGGTCATCGCGTGTCTTGCTGGGGAATGCTGCAACGTGCCAAGACCAGTTCAGCGGATGACAGCAAAAACCTCCTCGAACAGCTCCAGACCACTGATCTGAGCTAATGAAAGTCTCTCCAAACGCTTCAACCACATCCAGATGGTGTCGGTTTGGCGGACAACCTGGTGCTGAGGCAACGGCTCAGGAGCAAACCCGACATCATCAGTTCAAGCTCACGGGCAAACATGCAAACCCCACGACGGATCAACGATCCCGCCAACAGCCTCGCCGTTCTGGTTGCCGTCGTTCTTAGCGCGTTGCTGTTGTTGGGGCAGGCCCTGTTCATCGTTCCAGCCGGCAAGGTTGCCGTGGTCACCACCTTGGGCAAAGTCAGCGGGGGATCGCGACTGCCCGGCCTGAATCTCAAAGTGCCATTCATTCAATCGGTGTATCCATTTGATGTGCGAACCCAGGTCAAACCGGAGGAATTTGCCACCCTCACCAAAGACCTTCAGGTGATCGAGGCCACCGCAACCGTGAAATACGCCGTTCGTCCCAATGAGGCCGGACGCATCTACCGAACGATCGCCGGCAACGACCGCGAGATCTACCCCCGCATCATTCAGCCGTCCCTGCTGAAAGCACTGAAGTCGGTGTTCTCCCAGTACGAGCTCGTCACCATTGCCACGGAATGGAACGACATCTCCGCACTGGTGGAGCGCACGGTCGCCGAAGAGCTCGACAAATTTGATTACGTGGAAGTGCGCGGTCTCGACCTCACAGGCCTGCAAATCGCCGAGGAATATCGCGCCGCCATTGAGCAGAAACAGATTGCAGAGCAGCAACTGCTCCGCGCCCAGACCGAAGTCAAGATCGCTGAACAGGAAGCCCTTCGTTACGACACCCTCAACCGCAGCCTTGATGACCAGGTGCTCTACAAACTGTTCCTCGACAAATGGGATGGGCAAACGGAGGTGGTACCGGCACTTCCGGGTAGCAATGGCAGCACGCCTCCAGTAATTGTGGGGCGACGCAGCTGAAGGAACACCGGCCGTGATTGTTGATCAACAATCGCTTCTCGAAGACCAAGAGCGTGTCGAGGAACTGCGCCGCAGTTACGACGGCGAAGCACGGCTGAACGAATCCTTCATTGTTCTGACGATTGGCGCCAGCCTGATCGCCACCCTGGGATTACTGGCCGACAACGGCGCCGTCGTGATTGGTGCCATGGTTGTTGCCCCCTGGATCCTGCCTCTGCGGGTGGCGGTATTCGCTGTTCTGATTGGGCAGGCCAGGCTGCTGTCCCGATCCCTAATCACCCTTGCAGCCGGTGCCGGAATCACCTTGGCCCTGTCGCTGGGATTGGGCTTGATCGCACGCAGCCAGGGCTTGCTTTTGGTGGACGCCTTACCTGAACAGGTCACAGCTCGACTGGAATCCAATATTCTCGATTTGGGGATCGCCCTGGCAGCGGGTGCCGTCGCCACTTACGCCAAGGTCAATCCAGGGGCTGTGAGTTCCATGGCGGGCACAGCAATTGCCGTTGCTCTGGTTCCACCGGTGTGCGCGATGGGATTGATGCTCGCCGCCTCAGACATGGATGGAGCCCAAGGGGCTGCACTGCTCTACGCGGCCAACCTGCTGGGAATTCTGATTGGTGGGATCAGTGTGCTGGGGATTCGTGAGCCGTACTTCCGCGACAAACTCAGACGAAGGCGACGCTCCCGCCTGCCGGTGCTGTTGGCCCTGGGCTTGGCCGTACCGGTGGGTCAAAGTCTCTATGAGAGGTATAAACAAGACCTTTTCAAGCTGAGACAGGAGGCCGCTAAAGGACAGATCGAATCGGAGATCCGCTACTTCCTCAAGAATGAGACCTTGACCTTTGGTGCCAACGACCTCGTCGAACTTGAAAAAATCGTCTTCGATTGGCCCAATTTCTGGGAACAAAATCGGGCTCCGACCTTTCAGGTGGTGGTGCGATCGTTCGATCCACACCTACCGAGCTACAAACAGGTACAAAAAATTCAAGACACAATCAACAGCAGAGTTTCAGGGCAATATCCAGGCCTCGAACTACAGATGCAGGTGCAACGCATCAATGTGAGTGTGGTGGAAGGCAATGAGGTGGACGAAGGAATTGACCTCGAGCAAATTCTCACCGAAGCCGATACGGCCTTGCCACCGGTGGAAGTCGCTGAAGATGAACCGGAAAATGAATCTGACAATCTCATCGATCCGGATATCTGTTTAGAGCCAGACTGCTAAAGCGCGTTTTTATTTGCGACTCAGAATCACAAACAGCGCGTGGATCACAGCGGCTGGCCACATCCCGAACAACACTGGAAAACCAAGACCACCCACGGCAAAGAGATAAATCACCAGGTTGATCCAAAAGGCCTGTGACAATCCCACCTGTGTGAAAACGCCAAGGGGTGGAATGAACAGAGCAATGATGATGCGAAAGATATCGCCAAAGGTCATCGAAAGAATCGCGGGAGTGCTCTTGTCTTAGCAATCACCGCCTCAAATGGAGCAGCTCACACCCCCACCCGCTCACGCCTGGCACAACTTGAGGTTTTCATGTCCCCATACCCAACAAAAAGCCCCCTCATGAGAGGGGGCTTTCCGGTTCAGCTGAGCTGAGCCGTTGTTTGGACTTCAGCCTCAGCCGATGGCAGGAGCTTGCAGAGCCACAGGAGTGGACTCAGCAGCAGCCAGGTCGAGGGGGAAGTTGTGAGCGTTGCGCTCGTGCATCACTTCCATGCCGAGGTTGGCGCGGTTCAGCACATCAGCCCAGGTGTTCAGGACGCGGCCCTGACCATCAAGGATGGACTGGTTGAAGTTGAAACCGTTCAGGTTGAACGCCATGGTGCTGACGCCCAGGGCAGTGAACCAGATGCCAACGACAGGCCAGGCAGCCAGGAAGAAGTGAAGGCTGCGGCTGTTGTTGAAGGAGGCGTATTGGAAGATCAGGCGACCGAAGTAACCGTGGGCAGCCACGATGTTGTAGGTCTCTTCCTCTTGGCCGAACTTGTAGCCGTAGTTCTGGGACTCGCTCTCGGTGGTTTCACGCACCAGGGAGGAGGTCACCAGGGAGCCGTGCATGGCGGAGAACAGGGATCCACCGAACACACCTGCCACACCAAGCATGTGGAAGGGGTGCATCAGGATGTTGTGCTCAGCCTGGAACACCAACATGAAGTTGAAGGTGCCAGAGATGCCCAGGGGCATGCCGTCAGAGAAGGAACCCTGGCCGAAGGGGTAAACCAGGAACACGGCGGAGGCAGCAGCCACAGGTGCGCTGTAAGCAACGCAGATCCAGGGGCGCATGCCGAGGCGGTAGGAGAGTTCCCACTCGCGACCCATGTAGCAGAAGATGCCGATCAGGAAGTGGAAGACAACCAGCTGGTAAGGACCGCCGTTGTACAGCCACTCATCGAGAGAAGCAGCTTCCCAGATGGGATAGAAGTGCAGGCCGATGGCGTTGGAGGAAGGAACAACAGCACCGGAGATGATGTTGTTGCCGTAGATCAGAGAACCAGCGACAGGCTCACGGATGCCGTCGATGTCCACCGGAGGGGCGGCAACGAAAGCAACGATGAAGCAGATGGTGGCAGCCAGCAGGGTGGGGATCATCAGCACACCGAACCAACCGACATAGAGACGGTTGTTGGTGGAGGTGACCCACTCACAGAAGGCCTGCCAGCTGGAAGCGCCGGAGCGCTGCTGGAGGGTGGTGGTCATGAGAACGGAAAGAAATGTTCCCGAAGGAACGGTTTAAGGAAGGGCAGGAGAGCCCTGCCTAAAGCTGATTGTAAAGGAAGTTTGCGCTGTGTGTCCACAGATTGCGCTGTGTATCGGCAGATTGCAAAACCAGGGCTAAGGCGAGCCGCATCAGGGGAGCAAGGCTTCCGAAAGACTTAAGATTCACGAGACTCACCAGTGCGCTTTTTGGTTCTGATCCGCTGGATGCAAGCCGGCCATCGGCTGGAGGAGACCGTTCCCCTGACCCAGGCCCGTCACAGGCGACTGGAGCTGGAGGCTCAAGGTGCCACGGTGTATTGGAGTGAACGGCTGGCTCACGGCCAGTCCTGCTGAGAGGCTGGGTCCAATCAAAAAGGGCCCATGCAGCGTTTGATCCAACTGCTTTGTCTGGGGATTGCTTCCGTTGGTCTTACCAGCTGTGGTCTGGTGCCTTCCGGTAGCGACACGCCAGACACCAACACGAGCGCTTCGCTCAAACAATTGGAGCAACGGCTCAACCAACTGGAACAGGAGCTTGAGGGCCTGCGGTCTCCCTCGAGGGACACCGACAGCAAGACACCAGCCGGCCCCCTCCGCTCCCTCACCCTGCGGATCGGCACCGAAGACGACCGGCTGAGGATGTACTGGGCCGATGGCCAGACGAGCAATCTGATCTGCTCTCAGGAGGGAACGGGTGTGTGGGCCTGCGGTTGAGCAGAGCCTTGCAGCAACTGCTGCAAGGCCAACAGCCAAGTGGCCTCAACAGGCCAGACCTCCCGGCGCGTGAGGGAGAAGGCGATGCTTTTTTCCGCGTAAGCCGCTTCGTTCACAAACACCGGGATCTCCGCCTCAACCCAAGAATCACAGCGATCGGTCCCGTCCGCAGCGCGGAACATGGCCTGCGCTGGAGCGATGTCCTGCCAATCGCGCCCCTGCAACTCGGGATGAAGGAGAGCCTGCGGTTCTCCGTTCTCTGACCTTGGCAGATCGCGACTTCCCAGATGTCGATGCACCACCAGAACATCCGGCAGCCGGACTGATCCCTGACGTGCCTGATCCAGGGCCATAAGGCACGTTTCCAAGCCAAGACGGGTCTGCTCAACAACACGGGCGTTGAGAACACCTTGCGGCACAGGGCCAACCTCGATCACCAGTCCGCAGGGCCAAGATTCCACAAGGAAACCGGTCTGCTGAGCGTCCGCTTCATGCAAATAGATCGGCAGTCCGAGAGCCCCCTGCACCAGAGCGGCGAGCGCCAGATCAGCGGGGCGACGCCCGTACACCACCAATGAATTCCCCATGGCCGCAGTGGTGCTGTGCAGATCGATGGCCACAACACAGGGCTGCTCCCCGTTGGCGCCATGCAGCCGCAGGAGTTCCCCAGCACGCTGAAACTCCAAGCCCGAAGGCTCCTGCTCCAATTGTTCAGGGAGGAAGCAGCGGTTGAGGTCACGATCGACGTAACGGCAGCGGCGGCGCAACGCTTCGGGGTTGCCGATCACTCTCTGCACCGCCAGCCCAGCCGCATCAATCAGATCAGGGCTGACCTGCCACTGCTGCAGCAGCCAAGGTGCATTGACCTCATTTCCATGGGTGCCGGCCACCACCAGAACGCCACAGCTGCTCATGGACAAGAGCGAACGGAGTCCTGACTGAAGCACGACTCACGGCGAGGATGAAAGGGATCCAAACCGCGTCATGTCGATCCCCCCTGTCGTGGTCACGGCCGCCCGTCGCAGCTGGCGATGGCAATGGCAAAGGCTCATGGGTGGGCTGGGCCCAGCCGATGCAGCCGGCAATTACACCCGCCCAAGCAGCGATCCGCTCACCCCTGTGGCTTTAAACCCCGTGGACCTGCTCCAGCGCAACGCAGGCCAACGGCCCCTACTGGTGATCGGGCGCAGTTGCCCTTGGGCGCACCGCACCTGGCTGGTGCATCAGCTGCGCCATCTGCAAGACAGCGTCACCCTCCTGATGGCACAAGCGGATCACAACGCCGGACGCTGGGCCCTCAATCCAGCCTGGGAGGGGTGCGAAACGCTGCTGGGGCTCTATCGGCACTGCGGGGCTCCCCCCAGCTACCGGGCCACCGTGCCTGTGCTGGTGGATCCCAAAACCCGCACCCTGCTGGGCAATGACAGTGCTCCACTGGTGGAGCTGTTGAACCGCTGGCCCCATAGCGACGCGGTAGTTGACCTGGCACCGCCGGAATCAACCGAGAGGATCAAGGCCTGGCAGCAGCTGCTGCAACCAGCCGTCAACGATGGGGTGTATCGCTGTGGTTTCGCCCGCAACCAAGCGGCCTACGACCGAGCCGAAGCCGATCTCTTCTCCGCCCTGGATGCCGTGGAGCAGAGCCTGAAAACCGACGGTCCATGGCTGTGTGGCGCATCGCTGAGCCTGGCAGACGTGAGGCTGTTTCCCACCCTGATCCGCTGGGAGCTGATCTACGCCCCACTGTTTGGCTGCAGTCGGCGCCCGCTCTGGCACTACCCAAACCTCTGGAACTGGCGAGAACGCTTCTACGCCTTGCCCAGCGTGGCGGACTCCTGCGACGGCGATGCCTGGCGACGCGACTACTTCGGCGCCTTGTTCCCCCTCAATCCCGGTGGCATCGTTCCAGCCGGTCCAGACCTGAGCACACTGGTGAACAGCAAGGCAGCGTCGGGATGACAAGCGCAGATCCAACCTTTGAAGGCGTTTACGGCACCTACTCCATTACGGATGCCGACCGCCAGGAAGTGCGTCTCTATCGGATCGCTCTTCTGAGCACCGGCCTCAGCCTCGCCGCAGGACTGCTCCAGTGGTGGCAGTCCGACAGCACCTGGGCTTGGCTCTGGGTGCTGCCGATGGCCACGGCCCTTGGCCTCTCCCTGCGCTGGATTCACATTTACCTTCGACCCCTGCACCGCGCCCTTCAACTGTTCTGGCTCACCGGTTGCATCGGCTGGGGCGTTCTGCTGCTGCATGCCGGACCCACTGCTGCCCTCACCACCCTGCGGGATCAGCCGCTGTGGATCCTGGCCATCGGGCCGCTGTTCGCCGCGTTGGCAGGAATCGGCTTCAAAGAGTTTTTCTGCTTCCAACGACCAGAAGCCATCGGCCTAACGTTGCTGCTACCAGCAGCCCTGCTGGGACATCTGGTGGGACTGATCAATGGGCCCCTCTGCCTGGGGTTAATGGAGAGCGCAGCACTGCTGCTTGTGCTGCTGGCCGTGCGCAAATTCGGCATGGATGCGGCAGCGGATGTGGGCGATAAGAGCGTGTTTGCTTATCTGGACGGTCAACTGCCCGCAGGCACGCCGTGAGTCTGATCAGCCTGGTGGGTGCGGCCAAGGATTTCGGCATCCGCACCCTCTTCTCCGATCTTGATCTCCACATCGCGGAAGGCGAAAGACTGGGTCTGATCGGCCCCAATGGTGCCGGCAAATCCACCCTGTTGAAGGTTCTGGCGGGGAAGGAACCCCTTGGCCAGGGGGAACGCCGCTGTTCACCCCGGCTTCGGGTGGAGCTGGTGGGTCAGGAGAGCCGCATCACACCAGGGCTCTCGGTTCTTGAGCAGGTGCTGGAAGGCTGCGGTGCCAAACGGGATCTGCTGCTGCGCTTCAGCGCCCTCAGCGACGCCATTGCCGCAGACCCCAGCAATGAAGCACTGATGGCGGAGCTGGGTCAGCTCAGCCAACGGATGGACGAGGAAGAAGCCTGGAGCCTGGAGCAGCAATGCCGAGAAGTGTTGCAAAAACTCGGCATCAGCGATCTCCAACGCCCGGTCGACGATCTCTCAGGCGGATACCGCAAACGGGTGGGACTGGCCTCAGCCTTGGTGGCCTGCCCCGATGTGCTCCTGCTGGATGAACCCACCAACCATCTCGATGCCGCTGCCGTCGAGTGGTTGCAGAGCTGGCTGGATCGCTATCCCGGCGCCCTCGTTCTGGTCACCCATGACCGCTACGTGCTCGATCGGGTGACGCGGCGGATGGTGGAGGTGGACCGAGGCCAGGCCCGCACCTATCAGGGCAACTACAGCACCTTTCTGCAGCACAAGGCGGAAGAAGATGCTTCGGAAGCAGCCTCAGCAGCCAAGTTCAAAAGCGTTCTTCGCCGCGAACTGGCATGGCTGCGACAGGGTCCCAAGGCCCGAAGCACCAAACAGAAAGCGCGCCTGCAACGCATCGAAACGATGCGGGAGCAGAAACCGAACCAAGCCAAGGCGAAGCTGGAGATGACCGGCATCAGCCGGCGCATCGGCAAACAGGTCATAGAAGCCGAAGCAGTTGGCGTGACCGCCGATGGGAGCCATGGCGGCCGCCCTCTGCTCAATGGCTTCAGCTACAGCTTTAGCCCCGAAGACCGCATCGGCATCATCGGCCCCAACGGCAGCGGCAAATCCACCCTGCTCGATCTCATTGCAGGTCGGCGCGAGCCCACCCATGGCAGCCTGCGCTTAGGGGAAACCGTTCACATCGGCTACCTGGATCAGCACACCGAAGCCTTCAACCAAGGCAAGGGTCTCGAACGCAAGGTGATCGAATTTGTCGAGGAAGCCGCGAGCCGAATCGATCTGGGCGGTGAGCAGGTCACCGCATCCCAACTGCTGGAACGCTTTCTGTTTCCCCCTGCCCAGCAGCACAGCCCCCTGGCCAAGCTTTCGGGAGGCGAGCGCCGACGACTCACCCTCTGCCGGATGCTGATCCAGGCGCCCAACGTGTTGCTGCTGGACGAGCCCACCAACGATCTGGATGTCCAGACCCTCAGCGTTCTCGAAGACTTTCTCGAAGACTTCCGGGGCTGCGTGATCGTTGTCTCCCACGACCGTTACTTCCTCGATCGCACAGTTGATCGTCTGTTCTGCTTCGAGCAAGGACAGCTCAACCGTTTTGAGGGGAACTACAGCGCGTTTCTGGAGCAGCAGCGTCATGAGGAACGCAGCCAGATCGCGGCGGCTAAACCCTCCACCCCAAAACAGGAACGCAGTCGCGTGAACAAACGCGAGGGCCCGCGGCGCCGGAACTTCAAGGAAAAAAAGGAGCTTGCTGCTCTCGACCAACAGCTGCCAGAACTGGAACTACAGAAAGAGGATCTTGAACAGCAGATGACCCGAGAGGGCGCTGACATGGCCAAGCTCAGCCTTGATCTTGCTGATCTGATCTCCCGCATTGAACAGGCCGAAGAACGCTGGTTGGAACTCAGCGAATTGTCGCCCTAATCAACGGTCTGGCCATGCGGTTGTAGCCACGGCTACCACCCCTTCAAAACATCATTGTCGGATGATCATGGGGCGGGATTCCACCACTCCAAAAGCGTTGAATCGCCGTAAGGTGAATCGAGGCCACGGTCTGAATTCATGAAGTCCATCGACGAGCACATCCAGAAGGATCAATCGGAAATCCAAGCTGCCAAAGCAGCAGGCGACGAGGCCAAAGTTCGTCACCTCACCGATGAACTGAAGTCGCTGGAGGAATACAAGGAGCACCATCCCGGCGACAGCCACGACCCCACTTCACTGGAGCTGCATTGCGAAGCCAATCCCGATGCAGAGGAGTGCCGCGTCTACGACGACTGAGGCAAAGAGCTGACTTCATCCAACGGGGACTCAGTAGTCCTCGTTGTAATCAGAGGGGCTGCCGGTCAAGCTGCAGACGACAGCCTCTTCCTTGCGCATTGCCTTGACTTCAGCGATGGGGCGTCCCATGCGTTGAAGCACAGCAACGTCCTCTTTCGTTTGGCACCGGGCGATCACGTCGCCTTGGCTATCGAGACAGGTGTAAAAGGTCATGTCATTCGAGAGACCACTCCCGTTATGGCTCTCCCGCGATCAGCCCACAAGCATCGGTGGGGCTGATCACATGAAGATTGTCTGGAGCATCGACTCACACCCCGAGTTCAGTCCAGGTTTCTGCCAGCAACTGATCGAGATTGGTTCCCATCGCTGCTGAAATGCACAGCACAGGACGACTGCTCGCCGCTTCAAGCTCTTGGCGCAGCTTTGGCAAGTCTTGCTCTGACACCAACTCCTGCTTGTTGATCACCAACAGTCGTGGTCGATCGACAAGACCGTGGCCATAGGCCTCCAGCTCCTGCTGAACAACGTGCAGGTCAGCCACCGGGTCTTCAGCACCGGCGTCCACGAGGTGAATCAGCAGACGTGTGCGTTCGATGTGACGTAGAAAATCATGGCCGAGACCAGCGCCCTGGGCGGCCCCTTCAATCAATCCTGGAATGTCGGCGAAAACGGTTCCATCTCCACTGGGACGGCGCACGACACCAAGGTTCGGAACCAGGGTGGTGAATGGGTAATCGGCAATCTTGGGTCGCGCTGCCGACAGCACGGCGATCAAGGTGCTCTTGCCGGCATTGGGAAGACCAATGATGCCTACCTCAGCCAGCAGCTTGAGTTCAAGTTGCAGGGGCCATTCCTCACCCTCACGGCCCTCGGTGAATTTCTCCGGCGCGCGGTTGCGATTGCTGAGGTAATGGGCATTGCCAAGACCACCTCGCCCACCGAAGGCAACGGTGAGACGCTCACCCGGCGCTGTGAGATCGCCCAGAAGAATGCCGGTGCGGAGGTGCCGAACCTCGGTGCCACAAGGCACCTTGATCACCAGGTCTTTTCCTGATGCACCGGTGCATTTGTTCGGGCCACCACGTCGCCCGTCATCGGCAGCGAACAGGCGTTTGTATTTGAAGTCGAGCAGGGTTTGCAGGTTGCTATCGGCCTCAAGAACCACGGGAGCACCACTACCACCGTCGCCGCCGGAGGGTCCTCCAGCAGGCACATACTTTTCGCGGCGAAAAGCAGCGATGCCATCGCCGCCGCGCCCGCCTCGGACCGTGATCCGTGCCTGATCGATGAACTGCACGGTGCTTCCGGCTCAATCCAATCCTTAACCCTAAGATTCAGCCGCTGCAGCTCAGCCGTTGGCCGGCGTCCGTTTCGAAGACCTCAGCAAGACCTACCCAGGCCGCGGTAACGGAGATCCCGTCGAGGTGATTCGTCAGTTGAATCTGACGATTGAAAACGGCGAGTTCCTGGTGCTGGTCGGCCCCTCGGGTTGCGGCAAAAGCACCTTGCTGCGACTGCTCGCCGGTCTCGACAATCCCACCAGCGGTGAAATCAGAATCGGAACCCGACCCATCAGCGATGTGCCGCCAGCACGGCGCAACGTCGCCATGGTGTTCCAGAGCTATGCGCTCTACCCGCATCTGAGTGTGCGCGACAACCTCAGCTTCGGACTGCGCAGAAGTCAGACGAGATCCACACTTCAACGGATCCAAGATCAAGCCTTTCGGGCGACTCGATCGTTACCCAATCCACTACGGGTGCGATCGGTGAGAGAAGAACGAATCGAGGCAAGGATTGACACCGTCGCCAAATCTCTGGAATTAACGGAGTTGCTCGACAGAAGGCCGAAGGAACTATCCGGTGGACAGAAACAACGGGTTGCGCTCGGACGCGCCATGGCGCGCAGTCCTGAGGTGTTCTTGATGGATGAACCACTCAGCAACCTCGACGCCAAACTCAGAACGAGCACACGGCAAAGAATTGTCGAACTACAGAGAGAGCTGGGGACAACAACGGTTTATGTCACCCATGATCAGGTTGAAGCAATGACCATGGGCGACCGCATCGCGGTCTTGAACCAAGGAAGGTTGCAACAACTCGGGACACCGATGGAGTTGTACAAGTGGCCCTCCAACATTTTTGTAGCGCAATTCATTGGCAGCCCAGCAATGTGCTTATTGCCCATCACGGTGGGACCCAATGCAACCCTCATTTTGGGCAGTAAACGCATTCAGGTTGAAGGCGAAATGGTCGAGCATTTAATTCAACGAGAAGGTCAACATCTCACCGCAGGACTGAGACCCGAACATTGGCATCTGGCACCCGCAACGAACCGGAACCTCCAAGCCGAGGTGAGCCACTGTGAGCGATTGGGAAACGAGCAGATCTTGACGTGTCGCCTACTGGACTGTGATCAACTCATCCAAGTCAGAAGTTCAGCGGAGATCAGCATCAACGCAGGCGATGCCATCAACCTCGACCCTGACCCCACAGGCTGGCGGTTGTTCGACGCGGATGGGGAAGCGATCCGTTAGCCACTGAAGGTGCTTAACCAGCTCAGCGCACCCAAACAACGCTGCACCCCGGTCCGCCGTCTCCCTGCTCGGCATCCGTCACCCGTTCCACGTAGGGCACGGTATCCAGCCAGGCGCGCAGGCCGCGCTTGAGCTTGCCCGTACCAATGCCATGGATCACCCAAACCGGGCCATTGGCACTGCGCAAGCATTCCTCAACCGCCGCTTCGGCCTCATGCACCCGCATGCCACGCACATCGAGGGTGTTGCGACTGGTGCGCACCTGCGCACCACCTCCAGCGGCAGAACGGGCTTGCACCTTCACCACCGGCTTGGGTGGCGGCTCTGGCTTACGACCATCAAGGCTTTCCACCGCAGCCAGATCCACCGTGGTGCGCATCACCCCGCAACGGACCGTCAACTGAAGGCCGTCATCGGTGATGGCCAACACATCTGCCGCCTTGCCAAGAGCGAGCAACCGCACCCGATCCCCCACCGCCGGACGCCAGCCTGGCTTGGGTGAACGCCGTTCAGGGCTCGGACGGTGATGGTCCTCCAGGGTTCGTAGCCGTTGCCCAGCACGCCGCGCAGTTTCCCCATCCGCACGCTCATCACGCAGCCGGCGAATCAGCGTGCGAACTTCCTTCTGACCTTGGCGGATCGACTGCTCCAGCCGCTGACGGCCCTGCTCCTGGCGTTGCGCGGTCTGCTGCTTTTGCTTTTGCCAACGCTCCAGCAACTCCTCGTGCAGCAGCTCGGTACGCGCCAGCAGTGCTGCAGCATCCTCCGCCGCGGCTTGCTGCCGCTGACGTTGCTCTTCCAGGCCGCGAATCACACTGTTCACCTCACCGTCGCCCCCTGGAGCCAGAAGCTGCTGGGCCTGGTTAAGCACGTTGGAATCGAGCCCCAAGCGCGTCGCGATCGCCAGCGCATTGCTGCGTCCCGGAATTCCCCACAGCAATTCATAGGTGGGGGACAACGTTTCAGGATTGAAGGCAACAGAGGCATTCTCAAAACGAGCGTCGTCGTATTTGAGGGCCTTCAGTTCACCGAAGTGGGTAGTGGCAATCGTGAGCCGGGCCCGATCAGCAAGCGCCTTGAGCAAAGCCGTGGCCAGGGCCGTTCCCTCGCTCGGATCCGTTCCAGCACCCACCTCATCCAGAAGCACAAGGGCAGGGGCACTGCCGCTCTGCAGGGCCTCAAGAATGCGCCCGATGCGCTTCACATGGCCGCTGAAAGTGGACAGGCTCTGCTGGAGGGATTGCTCATCTCCAATGTCCGCCAGCACCTGGGCACACCAGGGCAATGAAGGTTGCCCCGAACAGGGCAAAAGCATCCCAGCGCGCGCCATCAGTGCAGCAAGGCCAATGCTTTTCAGGGTGACCGTTTTGCCACCGGTGTTCGGTCCTGTGATCGCCACCACCCGGAGCTCCGGCGACACCTCCACCGAAATGGGAACCACCGGCGGCCCATCCGACCGTTTGTGCTGCCACACCAAGAGAGGGTGCCGCAGATCTGTAAGGCGAAACGGAGACTCCTCCGACTGCTCAAGCTGCGGCGCAACGCCGCCAAGCCAGCGGCCGTAACGCCCACGGGCCAGTGCAAGATCAAGCGTGCGCAGCACGGCCACCACTTGATTGAGGGCGGATTCCTCTTCAGCCACCAGAGCACTCAGCTCCGCCAATACTTTGCGCTCCTCATCCCGAATGCGGGACTCCAGCTCCACCAGTTTGTTTCCCATCGTGAGCACCGAGCGAGGTTCCACGAAGAGGGTGCTGCCTGAGGCAGAACTGTCGTGCACCTGCCCCGGCACCTGGCTCACCGCACCGGCCTTCACCGCTAGGACAGGACGACCATGACGCTCGGCGATCACACTGTCCTGCAGGGATGAGGCCAGGCGCCGCAGCAACTCCTGCAGCTTGTCGCGACGTTCCTGGCGAAGACCATGCCATTGATGCCGAAGTGCCGACAATGCCGAGCTGGCTCGATCAGCAACGCGGCCTCCCTCTTCGAGGGCAAATTTGAGCCGCTGCTCCAACTCCGGCAGCGTCACCATCGTTTCAATCAACGTGGTGCACACCGGGCGTAGCTCGGGGTCGTCGATCTGACGGCGCAGGCGACGGGCCGCTGCCAACGTTTCCGCCACAGCCAGCAGCTCCTTACCGGAGGCCACCCCTCCCTTGCTGCAGCGCAACACCACCGGCTCGAGGTTCTGCACGCCGCGAAAGCTGAGCCCCCCCTCGGTGAGGTCATCGAGCACCGCCATTTCAACGGTCTCGGCCAGGCGTGTTCTCGACTCGGCCAGACTTGCCGGCAGCAGTTGCAGCCGCGCTGCATCGCGACCCATGCCGGTACTGGCAAAACCGCTGAGATGGTCACAGACCCGATGCCACTCCAGCAGTTCGAGGGTTTCCTGCTGGGCCCGATCCGCCTCCAGACTCAAGTCAACTGCAGTTGGAGGGGATGCCACCGGGGGGTTCATAAAGCATTTCGAGCCAGTTGCCTTCCGGATCCTTCAAATAGAAAGACGCCGTGCCGTCGCGGTGGTCATGGACTGCACCAACGTGCACACCCTGCGCTTTGAGACGGTCGTGAATCACATCAACTTCGGCACGATCGCGAAAGTGGAAGGCGAAATGTGGGCCAGCGGCCTTGTAATCCGGGCCTAACAAGGCAAGCCCGTCGCGACCTTCCCCAGCTTCCAGATAGCACCAGTCGTCGGCGCGCCAGACCAGCCGCATGCCCAGATCGGTGTAGAAGGCAACAGCCCGATCGACATTCTCAACGCGGATCGCCACGTGACCGAGACGATCGACGCCCGTCGGTTGATCCGCTGTTGCCATCGATCAGGCCTCCTTCAACCAGGCCGCTGCATCGCAAGCGTGGTACGTGAGGATCAGATCAGCACCGGCGCGCTTGAAACTCAGCAACGTCTCCAGCACAACGGCTTTTTCATCGATCCAGCCCCGTTCCGCCGCAGCCTTGACCATCGAATACTCACCGCTCACGTTGTAAGCGGCGATGGGGAGTTCTGATTCCTGTCGCAGGCGGTGGATGATGTCGAGGTAGGCCAGACCGGGCTTGACCATCATGATGTCGGCGCCCTCCTGCTCATCGAGCTGGGCTTCGGTGATGGCTTCCCGAGCATTGGCGGGATCCATCTGATAGGTGTCCTTGTTTGTAGGGATCGGCTTGCTGCCGGCAGCGCGGGGCGCTGAGTCGAGGGCCTCGCGGAAGGGTCCGTAGTAAGCGGAGGAATACTTCGCCGTGTAGCTGATGATGCCCACGTGTTCGAAGCCTTCGTCGTCGAGGGCTTCACGAATCGCCCCAACACGGCCGTCCATCATGTCGCTGGGACCGATCAGATCAGCGCCGGCTTCCGCCTGCACAACGGCCTGCTTGCAAAGCAGTTCAATCGTCTCGTCGTTAAGGACAACTCCGTCCTGGCTGACGATCCCGTCATGGCCATCGCAGGAGTAAGGGTCCAGGGCGACATCAGTCATGATCGCCATCTCAGGAATGGCCTGTTTGATCTGGCGAATCGCGCGCGGGATCAGGCCATTGGGGTTAAAACACTCAGCCCCGTCTTCGGTCTTGAGGCCCTCGGAGACCTTTGGGAAGAGAACGATGCAACGCACCCCCAAGTCGTAAGCGCGCTGCACTTCTCCAGTGAGTGCCGCCAGACTCCAACGGCTAGCACCGGGCATGGCACCGATCGGCTCCACCTCAGTGCCTTCATGCACAAAGAGGGGATAAATGAAATCTGCAGCCGAAAGGCTGTGCTCACGCACCATGGCGCGTAACGCGGGCGTACGCCGAAGACGACGGGGGCGGTAGGTGAGCTCCATCAGTCCCAAACACAAGGTGTGATCGTAAGGGTCGCCCGTTCAGAGGGCCGCCGAACGAAGCCACTCTTGACGTGGATGGCCCGTACGCTTCGCGCGCAACTGCTCCAGCAACCGACGCTCCTCGTCGCTCCAGGAGGGCGGCATGGCCAGCGTCAGCGTAAGCAGGAGATCACCGCGACCGGACTTCGAGGGCCAGCCTTTGCCCTTCAGCCGAAGGCTGCGGCCCGGGGCGGTGCCTGCCGGAATGCTTACCTGCGCCTCCCCATCAGGTGTCATCACGGAGACCATCCCTCCAAGGGCCAGTTCATCGAGGCTGACGGGCAGATCGGCTCGCAGCTGATCTGACTCCAGGCGCCAGATCGGGTGCTCCTGAACCTTCAGGTTGAGATAGAGGTCGCCCCGCCTTCCGGTTCCCGGTTGCAGGTTGCCCTTACCCTTCAGCCGCAGGCGAGAGCCGTTCTTAACTCCAGCGGGAATGCGAACTTGAACGCGCTCGTTGTTCACCGAGAGGCTGCGCTCTCCGCCTCGAAAGGCTTCCGCGAAAGTCACATTCACCGTGGCCTCAGCATCCAGATTCACCGGAGCTCGTGAGGCCTGGGCGCCTCGGGGGAAACCACCCCCCGCGAAACCACCGCCAGGGAAACCGCCGCCGGCGGGTCCTCCGAAACGGCCCAGGAGATCGTTAATGAAATCGTCGAAATTGCCGTAGCGACCGAAATCGACATCCATGCCGGGGGCTGCTCCCCCGCCCATGCCACCGGCCTGATTCCAGTACTGGCCGAATTGCTCGTAACGACGCCGTTTCTCCGGATCGGAGAGCACCTCATAGGCCTCACTGATCTCCTTGAACCGGGCTTCAGCCTGGGCGTCACCGGGGTTGACGTCAGGATGATATTTGCGCGCCAGGCTGCGGAAGGCTTTCTTGATGGCATTGGCATCGGAGCTGCGATCGACACCGAGCACCTGGAAATAGTCCTTGTATCCGCTGCCTGCCATACCCATTCAGTGGTGGCTCCAGTTTCACCGGAACAGAGCCTGCGTTGTTGCTTCCGCATGGAGGGAAGCCCGAACGCACCAATGCGACCTAGCTTCAGGCCAACCGCTGCATCGGCATGAGAAGCATGGCTTCATCCCTGCTGGCAACCGTATTGGTGGCAGCTGGCGGAGGTGTCGTTGGCGCCCCGGTATTGGCAGGTCCATGGGCCAGCACGATTGGAGAGCCCCTGCGCAACTCCAGCCCCCAAGCCCTTGAACTGACGCAGCATCTGAACGAGATTGGAGCCCGGTTTTACGGCGCTTGGACCTGCCCGGCCTGCTTCAAACAAATGAACCTCTTCGGCAAACAGGCCGGAGCACAGATTCCCTACGTGGAGTGCCGGAAGCCGCAGCAGCTGCCGGAGCAAGCCGAAGCCTGCAACGCTGCAGAGATTCGGGCCTATCCCACCTGGGTTCTTCCCAATGGACGCCGGAAAATTGGTGTGCAGTCCCTGGAGGCCCTGAGCCGCTGGAGTGGCCTGAACTGAAATGGCACTGATTCACGGACTGCATCAGCGCAACATCCGAGGCGACCTGCTCGGAGGCCTGACAGCAGCCGTGGTAGCCCTGCCCCTCGCACTGGCCTTCGGCAATGCGGCCCTTGGGCCAGGCGGTGCCATCTACGGTCTGTATGGCGCGATCGTCACCGGTTTTCTTGCGGCCTTGCTTGGGGGAACCCCCGCCCAGGTCAGCGGACCCACCGGACCCATGAGCGTCACCGTGGCAGGGATTGTCTCCAGCCTGGCTGCCATCGGTATCAGTCGTGACCTCACGGCAGGCGAGATGCTGCCCTTGGTGATGGCCGCTGTGGTGATGGGCGGTGTGTTTGAAGCCCTACTCGGGGTGCTGCGGCTTGGGCGCTTCATCACCCTGGTGCCCTACTCGGTGGTCTCCGGCTTCATGTCGGGGATCGGTTTCATCATCCTGGTGCTGCAACTCGGGCCCTTTCTCGGAGTGAGCACCCGAGGTGGCGTCGTTGCATCACTGCAGTCACTACTCAGCGCACCCAGCTGGAACCCAGCGGCTCTCGCCGTTGGATTGATGACGCTGGCGGTGGTGTTCCTGACTCCCCTACGCATCCGTCAGTGGGTCCCCACGCCTCTGCTGGCACTGCTGATCGTGACGCCGTTGTCGCTGGTGCTGTTCAACGACAACCGGCTGCTGGAGATGGGCCTTGAGCCCATCGCAAGGATCGGAACGATCCCAGAAGGCGGATTGCAACTGGTGTTTCCAGATTTCAGCCGGCACCTGCCAGAGCTGGTGAAAGCCGGCATGGTTCTCGCCCTGCTCGGAGCCATCGACTCGTTGCTCACCTCCCTGGTGGCCGACAACATCACCCAGACCAACCACGACTCCAACCGTGAACTGATCGGCCAGGGCATCGCCAACACCGCGGCAGGGTTCCTATCGGGACTCCCCGGTGCCGGAGCCACCATGCGAACGGTGATCAACATCAAATCCGGTGGTCAGACGCCCTGGTCCGGCATGACCCATTCCCTGGTGCTGCTGCTCGTACTGCTAGGGGCAGGGCCTCTGGCAGCGCAGATCCCCACTGCGCTTTTGGCGGGAATCCTGATCAAAGTCGGCCTCGACATCATCGACTGGGGATTCCTGCTTCGGGCCCATCGCCTGTCGGCGAAAACGGCCGCGCTGATGTACGCCGTGCTGTTGATGACGGTGTTCTGGGACCTGATCTGGGGGGTCCTTGTGGGGATGTTCGTGGCCAATCTGTTGACCGTGGATTCGATCACGCGGTCTCAATTGGAAGGGATGGACGAGGACAACCCCACCGACGTCAAGAACGCCCTGCACGCCAATCTCTCCCCCGAGGAAGAAGCCCTGATCCTGCGCTGCGGCAAAGCACTGATGCTGTTCCGTCTGCGCGGCCCCCTGAGTTTTGGCGCTGCCAAAGGAATCAGTGCACGGATGGGGTTGATCCAGAGCTACAGGGTGCTGATCCTTGACCTCACCGACGTGCCTCGCATCGGGGTCACCGCAACCCTGGCTATTGAACGCATGGTTGAGGAAGCGCGATCAGCGGGGCGCACACTGTTCATCGCCGGGGCCAATCAGGCACTCGAGCAACGGCTGCGGCAGTTCGGTGTGGAGGGTGTGCTCCGGCCCTCCAGAATGGATGCCCTACAGGAGGCCGCTCAGCTGATCTGATTAACGTCAACCCCGCAGGAATGCATCCGCACATCCTCAGGGCGTTCCAGCTCTCCCTCCAGCGCCTTCACTTCGGCCTGCGCCAGCACTTCAAGGCGCTCCACAATCAGCTCCCGCGGGTAACGCTGCTCACAGAGAACCCAGTACAGGCCAAAATGGCGGGCTTCACTCGCCAGCAGATCGTTGTAAAGCGATCGCAACTGCTGATCCGGGCTGTGCTCTGCCAGCAGGGCCATGCGCTCATGGCTGCGGGCTTCGATCAGGCCAGCCACAAGAAAGGAGTCGAGCATTCTCTGCGGCTCACCCTTGCGGATCTGCCGGGCGAGCTCAGCGCCATAGCCAGGAGAAGGAAGCGGTTCCAGATAGCGCCCTCGTGCCTTGATCAGAGCCAGAACCTGCTCGAAGTGCTCCAGCTCTTCCCGCGCCAGGGGGCTGAGGGCCTCCCCTAGGCCAGGCTCACAGAGGTAGCGAAACATCATTTGGACAGCAGCCCCGGCAGCCTTGCGTTCACAGTGGGCGTGATCGATCAGCACCTCCATCGGCCGGGCATTGGCCTGCTCCACCCAGCGCCAACTGGTGGGCGCAGCCAACCAGCGGATCGACGCGACAGTTTTCTGAGGAACTGCTTTCGACGAAACGGTGATGGTCATGCGTTCCGGCGGAGGTGGCTGAGCAATCCTTTTAAAGCAAGGCTGTAACTGGCGGGTCCGAAGCCGCAGACGACACCAACAGCGCGCTCAGCCAGAAACGAGTGATGACGGAAATCTTCCCGGGCATGGGTATTGCTGAGATGCAATTCCACGTAGGGGATCGCAACACCTGCAAGGGCATCGCGAATGGCGATTGAAGTGTGGGTGTAAGCCCCGGCGTTGATCAAAATCCCTTGGCATTGCCCCATCGCCTGGTGAATCCGATCCACCAGGGCACCCTCGAAATTGCTCTGAAAGCAGGCGAGTTGCACCGATTCCTGCTCTGCCTCCCGGGTGAGTTCCGCTTCGATGACGGCCAGGGAGGAATGGCCATAGATCCCAGGCTCACGCTGGCCCAACAGATTCAAATTCGGACCGTTCAGCAGCAAAACGTGCATGGCTGGAGATCGGTTCAGCTCGGCAGATCGTATCGAGATCGTGGGGAAGGACACACCGACTGGTAAGTTCTTGCGGTGTGGTTCGGGTCGGTGCCCGAGTGGTTAATGGGGGCGGACTGTAAATCCGCTGGCTCTGCCTACGTTGGTTCAAATCCAACCCGGCCCATCCTCCACATGCCCTTGTAGCTCAGCGGTAGAGCACTCCCTTGGTAAGGGAGAGGTCTCGAGTTCAAGTCTCGACAAGGGCTTTCTTCTTCCCCGAGGCACCCGGGGAACTTGACTTTGATCCAAGAACAACAGCCGATTGGGGTCCAACCCTGCGGCTGTCGGCTGTTCCGAGCGTCCACAGGACAGAACTCTCCGGCTCGATCATTACGGGGACGTGATCTGAGCGACTGCGATTGACCACGACCGACAGGCCATCCGCGATGCCCACTAGGCCGTTCTTGCCTTGGACGGACCACTGCAGGCCATTCCTCCGCAAGACCCCATGGGCGCGGCGTAGTCCTGCCAGGGACGCAATGAAGGGACGCAGATCAGCGGTCCAGGGGGCATCCCAGGGATAGGCCTCACGGCAGGCCGGTCCAGGTCCGCCGGATGGACCCGGTTCAGGCCCACCCGCCAGAGCAGCCTCCGTCCCGTAATAGATGCAGGGCGCGCCCGGCTGAAGAAAGAGCAGCAGCAGAGCCAACTTCAGGGCCGCCAAGTCGTTGCTGAGGCTGTGAAGCGCACGGGGCACGTCATGGCTGTCGAGCAGATTCATCTGAGCCCTGTTCACCACATCCCGACAGGAGTCCGCGGTCGTCCTCCAGATGGTCAACAGGGCCTGACCATCCAAGGGATCGAGGGGGTACTCGGGATTGCGGTAGTCCCGCCGCAGCGCCTCACCGGCGGCCCAGCAAATGCTGCTCCAACCAAGCCGGTAATTCATCACGCCATCGAAGTGGTCGCCCTGCAGCCATGTCGTTGCATCACCCCACACCTCTCCAACGATCCAGGCATCCGGGTTGGTGGAGCGCACCATCTGCCGAAACTCCACCCAGAAATCAGCAGGCACCTCAGCTGGAACGTCGAGTCGCCAGCCATCGATCCCCTGTTCGAGCCAGTGACGGCCGACCGCCAGCAGGTGCTCCCGAACCCCTGGGTTCCAATGATTGAACTTGGGCAGATCCGGCAGGGCCCACCAGCCGTCGTAGCCGCAGTCCTCGCCTTCTGCTGGATAGGGCTGCAAGGGCCAACGGTGCACATGGAACCATTCCCGGTACGGCGAATCCGCTCCGTTCTCCACCACGTGATGAAAGGCCCAAAAGCCGCGGCCGCAGTGGTTGAACACGCCATCCAGAACTAACTTCATGCCGCGCTGATGCATGGCGTCGATCAGTTCCCTGAGTGCTGCGTTGCCCCCCAGCAGGGGATCCACCTCGAAGTAGTCGGAGGTGTGGTATCGATGATTGGCGGCTGAACTGAAGATCGGCGTGAGGTAAAGGCAGGTGATGCCCATGCCTTGAAGCGCATCCAAGGCATCGATGACGCCATAGAGATCCCCGCCCTGGAATCCTTCCTCTCGAGGGTCCGTTCCCCACGGCTTCAAAACAAGTTGGCGCTGCGCATCGACCCGGCCACTGCGCCGGAAACGGTCGGGAAAAATCTGGTAAATCACCGCGTCCGCCACCCAGGCGGGTGGATCGCGAAACGGAGTGGTCGCTGCCAAAACCTTTGCAGTCAGCCTTCTCCTCGCTAGCAGGAGAGAAAGGCATTGGCCATGGCGGAACAGCCCCTTCTTCTGGCCCTCGATCAGGGCACCAGCAGCTCCAGAGCGGCACTCTTCAGCGGCTCGGGGGATCTGGTGATCAGCGCCAGTGCACCGCTGCCGATTTCCTACCCCGCTGATGGCTGGGTGGAACAGGACCCGATGGCGATCTGGACCAGCCAGCGTCAGGCCTTGATGCAGCTCGATTCGAAGCTCAGCGAGGGGCAGCGCAAAGCGGTGGTGAGCTGCGGCATCACCAACCAACGGGAAACCACCGTGCTCTGGCGCCGCAGCAGTGGCCTCCCCTGCGGACCAGCCCTCGTCTGGCAGGACGGCCGCACCGCCGCCATTTGCGATGTCTGGAAACAGCAGGGACTGGAGCAGGAGTGGTGCCGGCGCACGGGCTTGCTGCTCGACCCCTACTTCAGTGCCAGCAAGATCCGCTGGATGCTCGATCACTACGAAGACGCCCAGGCTGCCGCGGCCAGCGATGACCTCTGTTTCGGCACGGTGGAAAGCTGGCTGCTCTGGCAACTCACCGGCGGCCAGCGCCACGGCAGTGACATGAGCAATGCCAGCCGAACGCTGCTGATGGACCTGGAGCAGCAGCACTGGGTGGATGACTTCCGAGAGCCCACAGGGCTCCCCGCCAGCGCTCTGCCAGAACTGCTGCCCTGCCGCGGAGAGTTCGGGCGCATGGCTTCGGATCTCCCGTTTGCAGGCTTGCCGATCCAGGCAATGCTCGGCGACCAACAGGCGGCCACCCTGGGCCAACTCTGTCTGCAGCCTGGAGAAGGGAAATGCACCTACGGCACGGGGGCTTTTCTGGTGATCAACACCGGCGATGTCGTCCGCCGCTCTGACGCGGGGCTGCTGAGCACCCTCGGCTGGACGGATGCCGCTGGAACTCCCAGCTTCTGCCTGGAAGGAAGTCTGTTCAACGCCGGCACCGTCATCCAGTGGCTACGGGATGGGCTGCAGATCATTGATCAAGCCCCCCAGGTGAACGAACTGGCTCGTTCGGTGCCGAATTCAGGAGGGGTGATGCTCGTGCCCGCCTTCACCGGCTGGGGGACACCGCACTGGGATCCCCAAGCACGCGGTGTTCTGGTGGGCCTCACCCGTGACAGCGGACGCGGTCACATCGCCCGCGCTGCACTGGAGGGGATCGCCCTGTCGGTAGCGACGTTGGTGGAACTTGCCGAAGAGGCCCTCGGGACCGGCCTGGGTGAACTGGCGGTGGATGGTGGCGCCGCGGCCTCCGATCCTTTGCTGCAGGCCCAGGCAGATTGCACCGGTCTGACGGTGCGGCGGCCCGCCAGCCTCGAGAGCACCGCCCGGGGGGTGGCCCTTTTCGCAGGGCTTCAAGCCGGGGTAATCAGCGACCTTGAGCAGCTCGCGACCGCACGGAGGGACGGAGCGGAACTGTTCCACCCGCAAATAGATGCATCCGAGCGCAACCGCTGGCGCGCACGCTGGCAGGACGCCGTCTCCAGAAGCCTGGGGTGGCATGGCTGATCACCAAGTGGACCTGCTGGTCATCGGCGCAGGCGCCAGCGGTGCCAGCGTGGCCTATGAGGCCACCCGACGGGGCCTCTGCGTGGCCGTGCTCGAGGCCGGAGATGTGGGCGGTGGCACCAGTTGCCGAAGCACGAAACTGCTCCATGGCGGAGTCCGCTATCTAGAGCTGGCCTTCAAAACCCTGGACCTGGCCCAGCTGAGGCTGGTGCGGGAAGCCCTGCTCGAGCGGAGTCACTGGTTGGCACAGGCTCCGTTCCTGGCCCGGAGAGTCGAGCTAGCCCTGCCCACACAACAGTTTTGGGGACAGGCCTACTACCGCCTTGGGCTGGGGATGTATGACGCGCTAGCTGGTCAGCGGAGCATCGGCCGTAGCCGACTGCTGTCCCAGCAGCAGATGCGTCAGGCTCTGCCTCTGTTGAAGGACTGTCAAGGCGGTGTGGCCTACAGCGATGGACAGTTCGACGACGCACGCCTCAACCTGCTGTTGGCCCTCACAGCGGAGCAGCGGGGAGCAACCCTGCGCACCCGCTGTCGGGTGGTGGAGCTGGAAACCGACGGAGCGGGCCAGCTGAAGGCAGCCATCAGTGAATCCGCCACGGGCCAACGGGAACGTTGGTGCGCCTCAGCGTTTGTGAATGCCACGGGCATCCGGGCGGATGAGATCCGCCAGATGGCGGAGGCTGATGCCCCCCCAAGGATGCTCACCAGCCGTGGCGCACACATCGTGCTGGAGCAGAACCTCTGCCCGGAAGGTCTTGGGCTTCTTGTGCCATCCACCGCGGATGGACGCGTGCTGTTCATGCTCCCCTTTCACGGCCGCACCCTGGTGGGGACGACGGATGAAGCCTGCACCAAGGAGAGCGCCACATCCCCCTCTCAGGAGGAGGAGGCCTACCTGCTCGACTATGTGCGGGACTGGTTTCCCCATCTCCAGCGTCCGAAAGTGAGCAGCCGCTGGGCGGGGGGACGACCGCTGCTAAGGCCAACGGATCAGGGCATGGACAGCAGCCGGGTGGTGCGGGAACACGAAGTGGAAACCCTGGCCTGCGGTCTAGTGAGCGTGATGGGGGGCAAATGGACCACCTGCCGGCCGATGGCCGAGGACACCCTGGCCGCGGTGGAACGCCATCTTGGAAAGAGGCTGCCCACCCCTGAAGTGATGCCATTGCGAGGCGCAGCGGAGTCGTTGGAGGCCACCCAGGACGGGCTCCAACGCCAGAAACACCAACTCGAAGTCCTGCTTCCCGACACCGCCCTCAAAGCGGCGCAAGTCGCCCACCTCCAAAGCACCTATGGCTTAGAGGCAGTGGGCTTGATCGAACCCACGGAGCCCAGCCGACGCGAGCCCCTCAGCCCGGTGATTCCCCTCTGTGCCGCAGAACTGGACCACTCAATTCAGCAGGAACATGCCCGAAGCAGCAGCGATGTGCTGGCCCGCCGCTTCCGTCTGGCCATGGTGGATTTGAACGAGGCCGAACGACTCCGGCCCCAGGTGGAGGAGCTGCTGGATCAGGCGGGCGTGGCAGCGGGCTCAACCTCTCCGATCAACCACCAATTGAATCCATAGGGCGGAAGGTTCACGAACCACTCCGCCGCAGCGGGCGGGAACTCACAGCCCCACATCACCTCACGGGTGCGCTCGCCAGACCACTCCGACAGGTCCAGGCTGAGGGACGCTCCCGCTGCAGTGACATTGGCGGCCACGAGCACCGTCATCGCCTCGGTGCAACGGATATAAACAAGCACCCCAGGGTGGGGGCTGTGCAACAACCGGAAGCTTCCATGCCGAAGTGCTGGAAGGAGCCGGCGACAGGTGAGCATCCGCCGGTGCCAGTTCAGCAGCGACCCCGGCAGCTGCTTCTGCACCTCCACGTTCACCACGCGGTAGTCATATCCAGGAGCGGTGATCGGGGGCAGCACCAACAGCGGATCGGGGGCGGTCGAGAAGCCACCGTTGCGGGCCGGCGTCCAAGCCATCGGCGTGCGATTGGGATCCCTGTCCCGCAAACCGGGCCAGTCGCCCATGCCCAGTTCATCTCCGTAGTAGAGGCATGGCATCCCCGGAAGGCTGTAGAGGAGGCCATGTAGCAACCGATTGGAGCGTGGATCGCCATTGAGAAGCGGGGCCAGACGTCGGTTGATGCCCCAGTTCAACCAATGCCCCTGCCCCTGGGGCAGCCCAACCCGAATGGTCTGAATCACCTCATCGCTGATGAGATGACCATCCCCCAGCCAGAGTTCGTCGTGGTTGCGAAGAGGCAGCGCCCAGCGGGGACCACGCACCGCCTGCTCGGCCTGCATCAGGCACTCCCCGAGCTGCTGGGTGCGGCCACTGGCGATGGCGGCGAACAGATGGGCGGTGAGAACAAAGTTGAACGCTCCATGCAGTTCGTCATCCGCCAGGTAAGGAGCGGCCTCCTCCACCGGCTGAATCGCCTCTCCCAGCAACAGCACGTCACGGCCATGGCCATCCACCCGTTCCCGCAAACGCTTGAGGAAGGCGTGGGTCTCCGGCAACCCCTCACAGCGGGTGCCCTCAGACTCGAACAGGAACGGAACCGCATCCAGGCGGAACCCATCCACACCGCGTTCCAGCCAGAAGTCGACCACCTCCAGCATCGTGTCCTGCACCCAGGGGTTCTCATAATTGAGATCGGGCTGATGGCGAAGGAATCGGTGCAGGTAGTACTGCTCGGCGACTGGATCCCACTCCCAGTTGGAGGCCTCGAAGTGCCGGAACAGAACCGGTGCCTCCGCATAGCGCTTGGGGTCGTCACTCCAGACGTAAACATCCCGTTCCGGACTTCCCTTGGGAGCCCAGCGGGCCCGCTGGAACCAGGGATGCAGGTCGCTGGTGTGATTAAGGACTAGGTCCAAAATCACGCGCATTCCCTGGGTGTGGGCCGCCGTGAGGAACCGATGGAAGGAGGCGAGATCGCCCAGATCCGGATGAATTCCGGTGAAATCGGTGATGTCGTACCCCCCATCCCGCAGCGGAGACGGATAGATGGGCGTTAGCCAGAGGGTGTTGACCCCCAGCCAGCGCAGATAAGGCAACCGCGCCGCAAGCCCCTTGAAATCACCGGTGCCATCGCCATTCCCATCGGAATAACTGCGAACGATCAACTGGTAGATGACCGTGCCTGACCACCATGGAAGCGCTGGGGTCATCCCCCGGTTGCAGATTCACCACTGCTAGACCCGACTGGCCTGATCGTCAGCCCCGTGCCTCTCACCCAAACGCAACTGAGCCGGATGCAGGAGCTCGTGGGAGCTGGGCTGACCCGTCCCCTGGCCTGGCGCCGAGAGCAATTGCAACGCCTTTCAGCCCTGGTGGCGGAGCATGAATCGGAAGTGCTCGACGCGCTTGCCGCCGACCTCGGAAAACCACCAACCGAAGCCTTTTTCGAGCTGGTCGCCTTGCGGCAGGAGCTCAAACTCACTGGCCGGCAGCTGCAGCGATGGATGCGTCCGCGCCGCGTCGCTGTGCCCCTCTCACTCCGCCCCGGCGAGGCCAGGGTTGTTCCAGAGCCACTCGGTTGCGTTCTGGTGATCGGCCCATGGAACTACCCGTTTCAACTGACGCTGCGGCCCTTGATCAGTGCCCTGGCCGCTGGCAACACCGCCGTGCTCAAGCCCTCAGAACACGCCGGTGCCATCGCGGATCTCATCGCGCGACTGATCCCTGAGCACTTCGACCCTGACGTGGTGCAGGTTGTCCAGGGGGATGGGGCTGTGGCAGCAGACCTGGTGGCGATGCCCTTCGACCACATCTTTTTCACCGGTGGCGGCAGCATCGGACGAAAGGTGCTGGAGGGAGCCGCTGCACACCTCACGCCGGTGACCCTGGAACTGGGGGGCAAGAGCCCGGCCATTGTTCTTGAAGGTGCCGACCTCAGAGTAGGGGCCCGGCGCTTGATCTGGGGCAAGGGGATCAATGCAGGGCAGACCTGCATCGCTCCAGACCATCTGCTGGTGCAACCCGAACTGCGTGCGTCGCTGCTGACGGCGATGGAGCACGCCCGAACCGAGATGTATGGAACCGACCCCCTCACCTCGAAACAGCTAGGGCAGATCATCAATGAACGCCAGTTCAATCGTCTGGAGCAGCTGCTGGAGACCGCCAGAGCGGACGGCCGCATCCTGATCGGCGGCGAAATCAACCGGGAGCAACGGCGCATCGCCCCCACCGTGATCCGTGTGGATGACCGCAATGACCCGCTGATGGCGGAGGAACTTTTCGGCCCTCTCCTGCCGGTGCTGGTGCTCGAGAACCTCACAACAACCCTTCAGGAGATCCGCAGAGGTCCCAAGCCGCTGGCGCTCTATCTCTTCGGCGGTGATGAGGCCCAGCAGCAGCAGGTGCTCACCACCACAAGCTCAGGCGGGGTCTGCCTCAACGATGTGGTGATGCAAGCCGGCGTTCCCCAACTGCCCTTCGGGGGCGTCGGCGCCAGCGGGATGGGCAATTACCACGGCCAAAGCGGCTTCAACACATTCAGCCATCACAAGGCGGTGCTCAAGCGCCCCTTTCGGTTTGATTTCAAGCTGCGTTACCCGCCCTACAAGGTGGATCTCAATCTGCTGAGACGGCTGGCGGGATAACGCGCAGTGTCAGACACCACATCCCTGCTGCAGCAACTGCTCTGGGGGGCTGGCGCTTTACGTCAGGCACCGTATGTTGCGGGGATCTGCCGGAGACGAATGCGCCGTACCGCTCTTGCCGCCCTACTACTGACGGCTTGGTTCCCCCTCTCAGCCACAGCGGCTTCGGTGACGGTTCGCTCCGGCGAGACGCTCTCGGATATTGCCGATCGCTACGGCGTGAGCGTCGGCACCCTGATGCGGATGAATGGGATCCGCAACCCAGACATGGTTGAAGCCGGGAGCCGCTTGCAAGTACCAGGACCCACCGTGACAGCGGGCTCAGGCCGCCATCGCGTCAAAAGCGGTGAGACCCTCAGCAGCATTGCCAGCCAGTACAAGGTCAGTGGTCGCGACCTGATGGCCCTCAACAACCTGCGCAATGCCAACCACGTGGAGCTGGGACAAACCCTCCGTCTGCCCAGCAACGCAGTCATGCCGCGACCGACCTTCAAGCCAGTGGTCGTGACCCCGATCCCGGGAGCCACGGAACACACCGTTGCCAAAGGGCAGACCCTCACGCAGATCGCCAAGGCCTACAAGCTTCCGGTGGCCAGCCTGATCAGCATCAACGAGCTGAGCGACCCAAACAAGGTGGAGGTGGGAACACGCCTTTATCTGACGGATCCCTCCTTCCAGACACCCATCACCGCGCAACCACAGCCAACCAAAACGGAACCGATTGCCACCGCCAGCACGCGAGTCGTGACAAAGCCCGTGCAAACCAAGCCGGTCCAAACAAAACCCGTTCAGGTCAAAAAACCTGTGGTTAAGGCCAAGCCGGTCAAGACCGCCAAGCCCCAGCAGACCCTGGCCAAATCGGCTGACTGGCGCACCTATGGCCCCCTCCAGGTGGACTGGGCCAACTGGCAGCCGATGGGCGGAAGTCAGGTGGTGCCGACCCTTAATGCCCAGGGCCAGGCCCTGTACTTGGCTGTGAATTGTTCCGCCAAAAAGATCAATGCCACTGGTGCCAATGGCAGCTGGAAAGCCTGGGAAGCTCCGAAAAACCGCTTCGAAAAGGACCTGGTGAAGGATCGTTGTCAGTCCAAGGCCTGATCTGATTCAGGCGGCGTAATCGAGCGGCCAGGGGGAATCCAGGAATCTCCGGCCGCTCTCGCGCAAGTAAAGGCGCTGCGCGCCGTCGTTGCTTTCCTGAATCAACTCCTCCTGCACGAGCCGACGGGCCAACCAGGTCCAGCGGTCATGGCGTCCGGGTTCATGCAGGGCCAGGTGCTCACCGAGGCGGCGCATCTCCGTGCCGTCCTTCTCCGCTAGATGGGCCAGGAGGGTTTCCACCTGGGCTGACCAGTCGCGTCGTTTCGGTGTGTCCATGCAGCGATCACAGCGGCCACAGGGACCCACCAACTCGCCGACGGCCAGCAGCAGCGCCTGTTCACGACACATCTCACCCTCCGCGACAGCTTCCATGCGACGGAGCTGTTGCTGCGCCAGGTCCAAACGGCAACGGTCCTCCAAGGCGTCACTGCCCCGGGCCGAAGCCTGCATGGCCCACCCCAGGCTGGTGCGATCACCCGGTGAGAACAGGACATGGCAATGGGCCGGCTCGCCGTCTCGACCGGCACGGCCTGATTCCTGGAGATAGCCCTCCGGTGTGGCCGGCAGATCGAGGTGAAGAACAAGACCGACATCTCCACGGTCGACGCCCATCCCAAAGGCCACTGTTGCCACGAGGACGGGCCGCTCATGCTCGAGGAACAGCCGCAGGGCCTGCTGACGGGTCTCTGGATCCAGGCCGGCGTGATACGGCGTTGCGGCAACCCCTTGGTCACTGAGACGTTCGGCCCACTGCTCCACGGAACGACGAGTGCGGGCATAAATCAGCGCTGCACCACGGGACTCCTCAAGCGCCTCCAGCACCTGAGGCATGGGATCCCTCGGGCGCCGCTGCATCGTGTAGTGGAGGTTGTCCCGACGGGCCGAGCTCACCTGCACGAGCGGCCGACGCAGATCAAGCAGGCGAATGATGTCGGCCCGCACCCGTGGGGCTGCCGTCGCGCTTAGGGCCAGGATCGGCACCCCCGGGCAAAGGCGGCGGATCTGTCCAAGGCGTCGGTAATCGGGGCGGAAATCATGCCCCCATGCACTGATGCAGTGGGCTTCGTCCACGGCCAGGGCCACAAGACGGCCCTCGACGGCATGACGTTCCAGCATCAGCCGGGTCTGCTCACCCTGAAGTCGTTCCGGTGCGATGTATAGGAGGCGCAGCGTGGCATCCCTCAGCTGTTCCAAGGCGTGCTGACGTCGGGCTGGATCCAGACCGGCATGCAGGCATGCGGCAGCGATTCCCCGTCGCTGCAGCGCCATCACCTGGTCCTCCATCAAAGCCACCAACGGTGAGATCACCACCACCAGGCCCTCTCGCACCAGAGCTGGCAGCTGATAACAGAGCGATTTCCCGCCGCCGGTGGGCAGCACGGCAAGCGCATCCCGACCGGCCAGCACGGCATCCACCACGGGCCGTTGCCCTGGGCGAAAGCCTTTCCAACCGAAGTGGGTCTGCAGTGCACGCTCGAGCGAAGCCAGAACACACCAGATATGGAGGCTTCAGATTATCGAGCACAACATCTGGAGTCAGGCCAATGGCGGGGGATCCAATTGATCTGGAGACTCCTCCACCAGCTGCAACCGCACCCGTTTGCCGCCAGCAAGCTCTCCCAACGACACCCGCAATGTGGCGCCACTAAGGGTCTGAAGGGCGTTCAGCACATCGCGGAGGTAGGGCGTGCTACTCCCACTTTCGACCCATAAGCGCTCCTGAAGACCACCCAAGCGCCGCCAGGAGGTGTGCAGCTTGAGCACGGCCGACTCAAGGGCTTGGGCCTGACCCACCGCATCAGCCAGCAAGCCGAGGGCATCGAGGCGCTGGGCCTCCTGCATGGCACGGTCGAGGTCCAGTTCACCCTGTTGAAACGCCCGCACAGCAATGCCTGACTCCGTTGCCTTGGTGATCCACCGCGCCGTGCTGGTGACGTCCTTGATGCGATCAAGTTCGGGCTCATCGCGGAGGACCTTGCGCAGATCCTCCTGCTGCGGCTCAGGCAACTTGGCCAATTCGCGCACCAAGGGAGCCACCGCACGGGGTGGCAAAAGATTCTCCTGCGTGCGCTGACGAATCTCTTCCGGCAACAACGGACTCGTGGCCGCGGTGAATTCATCGGTGAGACGTCGTACCTGCTTGCGGGTGATCTCCTGACCTTCGTTGGCGGCCTCGGAAATCATCAGCTGAACCTCTGGAACCGCCTGGGCGGTTTCCATGAAGGCCCGCTTGGAGAACTGATTCACACTGCTCTCCTCAAGGGTGCCGTCGCTCAGCATGCTGTCGGCGGATTCCGCCAGTTGAATCAAGCCGTAGGCACGGGTCTTGCTGATTTCCCGCTCCCGCAGCCACTGCAAAAATCCAGCGCCTCGTCCTTCGCCGCCTCGCTTTTCCTTGTCGCGCACTGCACGGAGGATGCGACCACGCCAGATCTCGGTCTGCAGATCAAAACGGTCGCAGACGGCCCAGGCCTGTTCCAGGCGAGCCAGAAATTCCATTGTGCTGATGTCGTCGCGCTCCGGGTCCGGCAAATCCAGTTGAAGCAGGGACGGATCGGGATCAGGCGCGATGGAACTGGTCAAAGGGATGCCGACAACGAAGGGACGACATTCTGTGACGCAGCGGTCAACTCCATCCATTCCTCGAGATACGCTCCAGTTGCATCTCCTTATGCCCAGCAATGGCGATCACCCGCGGCGCCAAGGTGCGCATCAAGCGTCCAGAGTCCTACTGGTTCAACGAAGTTGGTACTGTCGCTTCTGTCGACACCTCAGGAATTCGTTATCCCGTTGTCGTCCGCTTCGAGAAGGTCAACTACAGCGCCCTGCAGGGCGTTGACGGTGGCGTCAACACCAACAATTTCGCTGAGGCTGAGCTCGAGCCGGCCTGAGGCCGTTGCCTGAACTCCCTGAAGTCGAGACGGTCCGCAGGGGACTGGTGGATCGTCTCATCGACTTCAAAATTAGCCAGGTCGAGGTCTGCAGGCCGAGGGCCATTGCCAGCCCGGGCGGTCCAGAAGCCTTTGTTCAAGGCCTTTGTGGCACCACGATTGGAAGCTGGCAGCGCAGGGGGAAATACCTCATGGCAGCCCTGGAGCCGGATTCCGGTATTTGGGGCGTTCATCTGCGCATGACTGGCCAATTTCAATGGCATGAGCAGCCCAGCGAGCCTTGCAGGCACACCCGTGTTCGCCTTTGGGATACAAAAGATCAGGAGTTGCGCTTCGTTGATGTGCGCAGCTTCGGAGAAATGTGGTGGGTTCCTCCGGGCCAGGCGGTTGAAGACGTGATCACTGGCTTGACACGACTCGGCCCTGAACCATTCAGCACCGACTTCTCCCCCAGTTATCTGAAGCGCAAGCTCCAGGGAAGCAGCCGACCGATCAAAACTGCACTGTTGGACCAGGCCCTTGTGGCCGGGCCTGGCAACATCTACGCGGATGAATGCCTTTTCGCCTCAGGCATCGCCCCCTTCACGCCGGCGGGTCAGCTGAAGCTCAAACAACTGGAGAGGCTGCACGAAGCCTTGATCAATGTTCTGACCATCAGCATTGGAGCCGGCGGCACAACCTTCAGCGATTTCCGTGATCTTGAAGGGGTGAATGGCAACTACGGCGGCCAAGCCTGGGTCTATCGGCGTGGTGGAGAACCCTGCCGGAGCTGTGGGACGCCAATTAGGAGGGAAAAACTGTCTGGTCGGAGCACCCACTGGTGCCCGACGTGTCAAAACTGATTGGGAAGCGGAAGAGCAGAGAGAGCCTCTCGATAGGGCGGGCAAAGCACGCCGAACTCTGTGATCAGCCCCGTGATCAAGTGAGCTGGGGTGATGTCGAAGGCAGGATTCCAGACCTGGGCCCCGGGAGCCGCTACTGACACACCTAGAACATGGGTGATCTCCTGTGCATCGCGTTCCTCGATGGTGATGGCATCGCCATCGAGCGTCGCCCGATCAATGCTGCTGCTAGGGGCGCAGACATAAAAGGGGATGCCATGGGCTTGGGCCACGAGCGCCAGGTTGTAGGTGCCGATTTTGTTGGCGACATCCCCATTAGCAGCGACACGATCGCAACCCACCATCACGGCATCCACCTCACCCCGACGCATCAGCAAACCGCTAGCACCGTCAACGATCACGGTGCAGGGAACCCCGAGACAACCCAACTCCCAGGAAGAAAGAGCTGCACCTTGCAGGCGAGGACGCGTTTCATCCAACCAGGCATGACGAAGAACGCCACGAGCGTGGGCTGCTGCAATCACACCCAAAGCGGTGCCAATCCCTGCGGTAGCGATCGCACCGGTGTGGCAGTGGTGCAAGACCCGACAGCCCTGATTCAGAAGGGAGACGCCGTGATCGACCAGCCGCTGGGTTAAAAGACGATCCTCGTTCTGAAGCTCAGCGGCCACACCGGCAAGTGCATCAGCATCCACCGAACCGGAGGATGCAACGGCCGCCTGCATCCTGTTGAGAGCCCAGACCAAATTGACGGCAGTCGGTCGTGAGGAACGGAGAGCTGCTATGGCAGTCGAGAGGTCATCTCCGGCCCGCGCAGCAAGCACAACAGCCCAGGCCGCTGCGATACCAATCGCCGGAGCCCCACGCACGGCCATGCTTTTGATCGCCTCAACGACCTGATCCCATGTCTTGAGCTGGATGAACACAACAGCACTGGGAAGTTGGCGCTGGTCCAGCAACTCCAGGTGGTCTCCGGTCCAGCGGCAGCTGGGGGGAAGGGTCAATGCAGAACGGCCTCTGTTTCCTGTATAGAAGACCCATGGATTACCGGACTGCGAGCGCCAGCCGAACCCAGCGCGACCGGTTGGCCGAAGTGATGCAAGGCATCCACCAACGCGGCTGGTGCGATGGCACGGGAGGAAATTTCAGCGTTGTGCTGCAGCATCAACCCCTGCAATTGCTGATGGCGCCCAGTGGTGTGGACAAGGGCCAAGTGAATGCAGATCAACTGATTGTCGTGGATGAGGCCTGCAACGTTTTAACGGGTGAAGGCAAGGCCAGCGCTGAAACGGCTTTGCATCACCGCATTGTTGAAGCGACGCAAGCGGGAGCTGTACTGCACACCCATTCCGTGCCGGGAACGGTGCTGTCGCGTCACTATGAAGACAACGGAGTGATCACGCTGGAGGGCTGGGAAATGTTGAAAGGCCTGGACGGCATTAGCGCCCACACCACCAGGGTCAACATCCCTGTGATCAGCAACAGTCAGTCCATGCAGGAGCTTGGCGATGCCATCGCCCCCTCCCTGGCATCGGCACCATGCGGGTTTCTGGTGGCGGGCCATGGTCTCTACGCATGGGGGGCGGATCTGGAAGCGAGCAAACGACACCTCGAGATTCTTGAGTTTCTGCTCAACGTGAAATTGAACCAAATGCAGATCGGGGTTCGATCATGACCCAACATCTCCTGCTCGACATCGAGGGAACGACATGCCCAGTGAGCTTTGTCTCCGACATTTTGTTCCCATTTGCCAAGCAAGAACTGAATAGTTATGTCAAACAACATGGGAATAAAAGCGCTCAAAACAGGGCACTCCAAGAGGCCAGAAGAGAATGGTCACAGGATGAATCCACCGAAAGCAAACAACTGAAAAGGCAGGCTGCTCTTCAGCAAATCAGCGAAATTGACGGATTAATCCAATACCTCGAGCATCTAATCTCTGTTGACAGAAAGTCGACTGCGCTCAAAGACATCCAAGGCCAAATCTGGGAGCATGGCTACAACCAAGGAGAACTAAAAGCCGAACTTTTCCCGGAAGCAGCCGGATGCCTTCAACAATGGCATCAACAAGGAATCATCTTATCCGTGTATTCATCGGGCAGCATTCAGGCACAAAAGCTGCTATACAGACACACTTCACAAGGAAATTTAGAGCCACTATTTAGTTATTGGTTTGACACCCGTACCGGCCCCAAAAAGACCACTGAAAGCTACATAAAAATCGTCAGCCAACTGAACGGCGCCCCGGAAGAAATATGGTTTGTGAGTGACAATGGAGCCGAATGCGATGCCGCACGAACGGCAGGAATTCATACTCTATTCAGCCTCCGAGACGGCAACCCTGATCGCGATCCCAAGGATCACAAGGTAATTCAATCGCTGCACGAGGTCAGCGCACACCTCCCTGCAGAACGATAGACAACAAAAAAGCCACCTCAAACGAGGTGGCTTTTTCGTGGTTGTGATGTTGATTGCTACAACAATCAGACAATCATCAACCTATTGAGAGAATGTTTTACCTGGCATCGAGCTATTTTCTCAGGGGGCTACCCCCCAAATATCGTCGCCGCTGATGCGTTTCACAACCGAGTTCGGGATGGATCGGAGTGGGACCACACCGCCATGGACACCAGGATAGATAAACATTCTCAAGGGATGAACCCTGAGAACTGCATAGGATCTGCAGCGAATGCTGCACGTCTGAATCAAACAAAGAAATGAGTCTTCAGGCAAGAACCAAAATGTTGGTCAAGCCCTCGGTCTATTAGTACTCCTCTGCTGCATCCATTACTGGACTTCCACATAGAGCCTATCAACGGGTGTTCTTCCCGTGACCTTACTGGGTTACCCCATGGGAACACTCATCTTGAGGTGGGCTTCCCACTTAGATGCTTTCAGCGGTTATCCACTCCGCACATGGCTACCCAGCGTTTACCGTTGGCACGATAACTGGTACACCAGAGGTGCGTTCCTCCCGGTCCTCTCGTACTAGGGAGAAATCCTCTCAATGTTCCTGCGCGTACACCGGATATGGACCGAACTGTCTCACGACGTTCTGAACCCAGCTCGCGTACCGCTTTAATGGGCGAACAGCCCAACCCTTGGGACCGACTTCAGCCCCAGGTTGCGATGAGCCGACATCGAGGTGCCAAACCTCCCCGTCGATGTGAACTCTTGGGGGAGATCAGCCTGTTATCCCTAGAGTAACTTTTATCCGTTGAGCGACGGCCCTTCCACTCAGAACCGTCGGATCACTAAAGCCGACTTTCGTCCCTGTTCGACTTGTAGGTCTCACAGTCAAGCTTCCTTCTGCTTTTGCACTCGTCAGCTGATTTCCAACCAGCCTGAGGAAACCTTTGCGCGCCTCCGTTACCTTTTAGGAGGCGACCGCCCCAGTCAAACTGCCCACCTGATACTGTCCGCTCCCCGGATAACGGGTGAACGTTAGAACCCTAGCTCTGAAAGAGTGGTATCTCACCAGTGACTAACTCATACCCACAAGCATGAGATCAACGTCTCCCACCTATCCTGCGCATTCAGAGCCCGGGCACAATACCAAGCTACAGTAAAGCTTCATAGGGTCTTTCTGTCCAGGTGTACGTAGTCCGCATCTTCACAGACAATTCTATTTCGCCGAGCCTCTCTCCGAGACAGCGCCCTGATCGTTACGCCTTTCGTGCGGGTCGGAACTTACCCGACAAGGAATTTCGCTACCTTAGGACCGTTATAGTTACGGCCGCCGTTCACCGGGGCTTCAGTCGCCAGCTTCGCTTACGCTGACCGGCTTCCTTAACCTTCCGGCACTGGGCAGGCGTCAGCCCCCATACATCGTCTTGCGACTTAGCGGAGACCTGTGTTTTTGGTAAACAGTCGCCAGGGCCTCTTCACTGCGACCACCTTGCGGTGGCACCCCTTCTCCCGAAGTTACGGGGCCATTTTGCCGAGTTCCTTAGAGAGAGTTACCTCGCGCACCTCGGTATTCTCTACCACCCCACCTGTGTCGGTTTCGGGTACTGGCAGTCATGCCTTAACGGGTATAGAGCTTTTCTTGGAAGCTTGACGTCACCAACTTCGCTGCCGTAGCAGCTCGTACTCACGCCTCAGCTCGGAACGTTTTCACCGCTCCTCAACGCCTCGAACGCTTGAACCAGTAACCAACATCTGGCTTGGCTAGCCTTCTCCGTCCCTCTTCCCAAAACATGACCGGTACAGGAATGTTGACCTGTTATCCATCGACTACGCCTTTCGGCCTCGCCTTAGGTCCAGACTAACCCTCCGCGGACGAGCCTGCCGGAGGAACCCTTAGGGTTTCGGTGCATGGGATTCTCACCCATGTTTTCGCTACTCAAGCCGACATTCTCACTTCTATGCAGTCCACGCCCGCTCACGCTAACGCTTCGCCCCACATAGAACGCTCCCCTACCATAAATCCGCAGCTTCGGTACAACACTTAGCCCCGTTCATTTTCGGCGCAGGATCGCTCGACCAGTGAGCTATTACGCACTCCTTTGAGGATGGCTGCTTCTAGGCAAACCTCCTGGTTGTCTATGCAATCCCACCTCCTTTATCACTTAGTGTTGATTTGGGGACCTTAGCTGGCGGTCTGGGCTGTTTCCCTCTCGACCATGGAGCTTATCCCCCACAGTCTGACTGCCTCGCTACACACAGGGTATTCAGAGTTCATCTCGATTTGGTACCGCTCTCGCAGCCCGCACCGAAATGGTGGCTTTACCCCCCTGCTGGAGCACGAGACGCTACGCCTCAACGTATTTCGGGGAGAACCAGCTAGCTCCGGGTTCGATTGGCATTTCACCCCTAACCACAGCTCATCCGCTGACTTTTCAACGTCAGTCGGTTCGGACCTCCACTTGGTATCACCCAAGCTTCATCCTGGCCATGGTTAGATCACCCGGGTTCGGGTCTATAAACACTGACAAACGCCCTATTCAGACTCGCTTTCGCTATGGCTCCACCATTTCCGGTTTAACCCGCCAGTGCCTATAAGTCGCCGGCTCATTCTTCAACAGGCACACGGTCACCCTATAAGTAGGGCTCCCATTGCTTGTAGGCTCACGGTTTCATGTTCTATTTCACTCCCCTCCCGGGGTTCTTTTCACCTTTCCCTCGCGGTACTGTTTCGCTATCGGTCACACAGTAGTACTTAGCCTTACGAGGTGGTCCTCGCGGATTCACACGGAATTTCACGTGCTCCGTGCTACTCGGGATACAGCTAGCTCAGTTCAGTTTTCGGTTACGGGGCTTTCACCCTCTGTGGCGTGCCATTCAAGCACTTCTCCTAACATTCCTGATACACGTTGCTGTCCCACAACCCCGATACTCGAAAGCATCGGTTTAGGCTCTTCCCCGTTCGCTCGCCGCTACTTAGGGAGTCGTTTTTACTTTCCTTTCCTCCAGCTACTAAGATGTTTCAGTTCGCTGGGTTGGCTCGTGCCAGCCTATGGATTCAGCTGGCCGTATTAAGGGTTGCCCCATTCGGAAATTCCCGGATCAAAGCGTGCTTCCAGCTCCCCGAGACTTATCGCAGGTAACCACGTCCTTCATCGCCTCTGTGTGCCAAGGTATCCGCCGTGAGCCCTTTGTAGCTTGACCAATTAACCTCCTGAACGCTTACCGCCGTTGAAAGCAGATTCTCAAGTTTTTATTGCTAAAAACAAGATCAAACTCTGATTCGCTCGACACGAATCAAAGAACGTTCAAGAGTCTCGGCTCTTGCTCAAAAGAATTTTCATTGTTCTAGATCCAATCTTCCTTTCGAAAGATCAGATTCAAAACAATGCATCTGTAAGATGCTTTGTTTTTTCCAGACTTCACCTATGCAGTTGTCAAGGTTCTGCTAGAACTTCAAACTGATTTCTCAGTTCGAGCCCAGCATCTTATCAACCAAATTCAAAGCTTGAAACTTAAAACTTGGAATGACAGGAAGCTGGGGTCATCCAGCGGACACATCTAAATCACACGCCAATCGAGCTCAACTCCAACGATTTGGAGATGGGGAAAAAGTTCGGTCAGTGGAGGTTAGGAGACTCGAACTCCTGACATCCTGCTTGCAAAGCAGGCGCTCTACCAACTGAGCTAAACCCCCAACACCGAATGGGCCATCCTGGACTTGAACCAGGGACCTCACCCTTATCAGGGGTGCGCTCTAACCACCTGAGCTAATGGCCCAGGAGTCTCATCCCTTTTGGGGTGTGACCTAGACAAAGTTTAGGAACTGAAAATCTCCATCAAGCAATCAACATTGCTGCTCATTCTTGATTTCAAATCTGAGGTACCGATCGACCTAAGGTGACAGGATTTCGGCCTAAGAATAAAAGTACTCAGGCATCAAAATCATTGTGTTGTCTCCCTGTTAGGAGGTGATCCATCCGCACCTTCCGGTACGGATACCTTGTTACGACTTCACCCCAGTCATCAGCCCCACCTTCGACGTCCTCCTCCACAAGGGTTGGAGTAACGGCTTCGGGCGTGGCCAACTTCCATGGTGTGACGGGCGGTGTGTACAAGGCCCGGGAACGTATTCACCGCAGTATGCTGACCTGCGATTACTAGCGATTCCTCCTTCACGTAGGCGAGTTGCAGCCTACGATCTGAACTGAGCCACGGTTTATGGGATTTGCTTGTCCTCGCGAACTTGCTGCCCTTTGTCCGTAGCATTGTAGTACGTGTGTAGCCCAGGATGTAAGGGGCATGATGACTTGACGTCATCCACACCTTCCTCCGGTTTATCACCGGCGGTCTCTCTAGAGTGCCCAACTAAATGCTGGCAACTAAAGACGTGGGTTGCGCTCGTTGCGGGACTTAACCCAACATCTCACGACACGAGCTGACGACAGCCATGCACCACCTGTCACTGCGTTCCCGAAGGCACTCTCTCGTTTCCAAGAGATTCGCAGGATGTCAAACCCTGGTAAGGTTCTTCGCGTTGCATCGAATTAAACCACATACTCCACCGCTTGTGCGGGCCCCCGTCAATTCCTTTGAGTTTCACACTTGCGTGCGTACTCCCCAGGCGGAACACTTAACGCGTTGGCTACGACACCGAGGGGGTCGATTCCCCCGACACCTAGTGTTCATCGTTTACGGCCAGGACTACAGGGGTATCTAATCCCTTTCGCTCCCCTGGCTTTCGTCCATGAGCGTCAGTGATGGCCCAGCAGAGCGCCTTCGCCACTGGTGTTCTTCCCGATATCTACGCATTTCACCGCTACACCGGGAATTCCCTCTGCCCCTACCACACTCAAGCCCAACAGTTTCCACTGCCATGATGGAGTTAAGCTCCACTTTTTAACAGCAGACTTGAAGGGCCGCCTGCGGACGCTTTACGCCCAATAATTCCGGATAACGCTTGCCACTCCCGTATTACCGCGGCTGCTGGCACGGAATTAGCCGTGGCTTATTCATCAAGTACCGTCAGATCTTCTTCCTTGATAAAAGAGGTTTACAGCCCAGAGGCCTTCATCCCTCACGCGGCGTTGCTCCGTCAGGCTTTCGCCCATTGCGGAAAATTCCCCACTGCTGCCTCCCGTAGGAGTCTGGGCCGTGTCTCAGTCCCAGTGTGGCTGATCATCCTCTCAGACCAGCTACTGATCGATGCCTTGGTGAGCCATTACCTACACCAACTAGCTAATCAGACGCGAGCTCATCCTCAGGCGAAATTCATTTCACCTCGCGGCATATGGGGTATTAGCGGCCGTTTCCAACCGTTATCCCCCTCCTGAGGGCAGATTCTCACGCGTTACTCACCCGTCCGCCACTAACCCGAAGGTTCGTTCGACTTGCATGTGTTAAGCACGCCGCCAGCGTTCATCCTGAGCCAGGATCAAACTCTCCGTTGTAGATCATTTCCTCTTAGACGTTTTCACGCCCTCAAAATGATTTGCGTCACCCATTACTCAGTAAAAACTGGAAACAGTTGAGGCCTCCTTTCGCTGACACAAAAGGGTTCTTAAGAGTGCATCTCTAGATTTCTCTGTCAATGACTTTCCGGGATCTCAGATCCGGTTGTTGCTCCACAATTCGCACACCGGCAACAAGAGAGCTCGTGAAAACCCTCCCGTTGCAGCGAATTGCTTCAGCGCAACGAAATTTTTTGACGGGACCTCACACCTTCATCGCTCTTTCATTCGGCTCATCACCTCACCTCTCGGTTCGGCTCAGAACCAAACGCGATGAAAGCGTCAGTTCCTAAACTTTTCGATTGTCCAGGTGCGACCAAACTTCTCTTCACTCCCTCTCGGGAGATCGGTTGGTTGGTCATCGCGGCCTCTCGCGACCGCTTGAAGAACTTACAACACCGTGGGATCGCTCCCTCTTGGTCTCGTAAGTGACCCAAGACACTTCAAGGCTCTCGCCCCTCAGGCTTCGGTCTTGCACGCTCGCCTCTCGGCTCCCGCGCAAGACAAAACCATAACACCACAGCTCACGCTCTCGCAATAGGCACGTCCCTGGAGATCTGAAGGGTTGCTTCCACTGGCGAAACCCATTGCCAGAACTACGTTTCAGATGGAGGTCACAGCGATGCCGACGCGTTTCACCGAACAAAGCCAGCGTTTCCGCCCCAACTCAAACGAAGAACAGGTGCTGCAAAAAGCACGTGAACACTTCGAAGCCACGCTGATTGGTGTACAAGGAGAACTCGCCGGCAGCGTTGCGGCGATGGAGCATCGCCGCACTGACGACGCCCTCAACTACGGAGAGATCTTTCTGCGGGACAACGTTCCCGTGATGATCTACCTGATGCTGGAGGGCCGCTTCGCCATCGTGAAGCAGTTTCTGAGCGTCAGCCTTCACCTCCAGAGCACCAACGTTCAAACGCGCGGCGTCTTCCCTACGAGTTTCGTCGAAGAAGAAGGTGAACTCGTTGCGGATTACGGCCAACGCTCGATCGGTCGCATCACTTCAGTGGACGCCAGTCTCTGGTGGCCGATTCTTTGTTGGATCTACGTCAAACGAAGTGGGGACACCGACTTCGGTCGAAGCCCTGAGGTGCAGCGAGGTTTACAACTGCTGCTCGATCTCGTTCTTCACCCCAGTTTCGAAGGCACGCCGGTGCTGTTCGTTCCCGACTGCGCCTTCATGATTGACCGCCCCATGGACGTATGGGGAGCGCCATTGGAAGTGGAAGTACTGCTCTTTGCCGCACTCCGAAGTTGCGTCGGGCTGATGGAACTCTGCCAACGCCACGAGAACAGTGCTCTTCTCGGGGAACGGCTACGCCTGAGCCGGCAATGGACCCATGATTTGCGTCAGTTCCTTCTGAAGCACTACTGGGTCACCAGCAAAACCATGCAGGTGCTGCGGCGACGTCCGACAGAGCAGTACGGCGAGAACCAGCATCACAACGAGTTCAACGTTCAACCACAGGTCATCCCGGACTGGTTGCAGGACTGGCTTGAAAACCGAGGCGGTTACATGATCGGGAACATGCGAACCGGACGACCGGATTTTCGCTTCTATTCGCTAGGAAATTCCTTGGCGTCGCTGTTCGGGTTGCTGACCGCGCCGCAGCAACGGGCCCTGTTCCGCCTGGTTCTACACAACCGGGATCACCTCATGGCCCAGATGCCGATGCGCATCTGTCATCCACCCATGGAAGGAGTCGAGTGGGAGAACAAGACAGGGTCAGACCCCAAGAACTGGCCTTGGAGCTATCACAACGGCGGTCACTGGCCAAGCCTGCTCTGGTTTTTCGGAGCATCCATCCTTCTCCATGAACGCCTGAACCCCCAAGCCGACGCATTGCTGATGGGACAAATGAAAACCCTTTTGGACGAGTGCTATTGGAGCCATCTCAACCAACTGCCCCGTCAGCAGTGGGCCGAATACTTTGACGGACCCACAGGGACCTGGGTTGGACAGCAGTCACGCACCTATCAGACCTGGACCATCGTTGGTTTTCTACTGATGAATCATTTTCTCCACGTCAACCCAGACGACGTTCTGATGCTGAATCTGGACGAATCAATGGGTCACTGAACCCATCAGCCAACGCCTCGGCATAAAAAAACCCCGACTCATTGAGTCGGGATAGGAAATCTGGACTTCAGTCAGCGATCAGAAGAGTCCAAGGGTGAGGGACTTGTCGATCGGCAGAGCTGCACCAATTCCGAGATAGATGGTGACCAGGGTTCCCGTGAGGAAAACGGTCATGGCCACAGGACGACGGAAGGGGTTCTGGAACTTGTTGAAGCTCTCAATGAAAGGAACGAGCATCAGACCCAGAGGAACAAGGGTTTGCAGAGCAATACCAAGAAGCTTGTTGGGAACAACCCTCAAAATCTGGAAGACCGGATAGAGGTACCACTCAGGCAGGATTTCCAGAGGCGTCGCGAAGGGATCAGCCTTGTCGGCAAGCATCGCGGGGTCGAGAACAGCCAGACCAACCACACAAGCGATGGTGCCGAGGATCACCACCGGAAAGATGTAGAGGAGATCATTGGGCCAAGCAGGTTCTCCGTAATAGTTGTGGCCCATGCCCTTGGCGAGCTTGGCTCGCATCTTGGGATCGGAAAGATCGGGCTTCTTGAGAATGTGCATCGGTTAGTCCAGGTGTTGAGGGAACAGTAGGAACGCAGATCACAAGGGACCAGAGATGCCCTGCTTCCGAATCATCAGGAAGTGCATGAGCATGAACACAGCCAACAGCCAAGGCATGACGAAGGTGTGCAGGCTGTAGAAACGAGTGAGGGTTGCCTGGCCAACGCTCTCGCCACCGCGGAGCAGTTCGACCATGAAGTCACCAACAACGGGGATGGCAGCAGGAACTCCTGAAACGATCTTCACAGCCCAGTAACCAACCTGATCCCAGGGAAGGGAATAACCGGTCACACCAAAGGAAACCGTGATTACGGCCATGGTGACGCCAGTGACCCAGGTGAGCTCACGGGGGCGCTTGAAACCTCCGGTGAGATACACGCGGAACACGTGGAGGATGAGCATCAGCACCATCATCGAAGCGCTCCAGCGGTGAACGGAGCGGATCAACCAACCGAAGCTGACGTCAGTCATCAGGTATTCGACCGACTTGTAAGCCTCAGCGACAGTGGGCTTGTAATAGAAGGTCATCGCGAACCCAGTCGCGAACTGGATCAGGAAGCACACCAAGGTGATGCCGCCCAAGCAATAAAAAATATTGACGTGGGGCGGCACGTACTTGGAGCTGATGTCATCAGCAATGTCCTGGATCTCCAGACGTTCCTGGAACCAGTCGTAAACCGGTGATGAGTTCGCCATGCACAAGCGGGCTCGAGTTGCGAAAGTCTACTGAGCACGCTTCAGCCAACGGGGCGAACCTTCCGCGATGTATCCAACTGTTAACGATCTTCCAGAATGGCTGCAGTGCAGGGGGTTTCGACCACTGCGCTGGCTGATCACAGCCATTCTTTGCTGCTTTTTGGTCCTGGGCAGCGCGTGCACGGTCGTTGCACTCAGCGATACACAGCAGCTCGTGGTGGACAGCTGGCGTCTGGTCAACCAGGGTTTTTGGAACCCAGAGCAACTTGATGAGGTGCGTTGGCGACGTCAACGCCAGAAGGCCATGGAACGCAGCATCGAGAACAGTGACGATGCTTACCGGGCCATCGAGTCGATGCTCGCTCAGCTGGGAGACCCCTACACGCGGCTGCTCCGTCCACAGGACTACAAAGCTCTGAAGAACAGCACCAGCGGAAATCTCAGTGGTGTTGGCCTGCAACTGGGACCCCATGAAGGCGGCAATGGCGTTGTTGTGATTTCAGCCCTGGAAGGTTCACCCGCCGGAGATGCAGAGATCACCAGCGGAACCCAGCTGCTGTCTGTTGATGGCCGAGCCGTAATGGATCTAGGCCTCGAGGGGACAGTGGCAGCGCTGAGGGGAGACGTGGGATCGCAGGTGGTCTTGACATTGGAGAACAGCAACGGCGAGACGAACGAACTGACCCTTGAGCGCCGCAACGTGGATCTCAGACCGGTTCGCACACGGCGCTTGCGCAGCGGCAGCCACACCCTTGGCTACCTACGGATCACCCAGTTCAGCGAAGGCGTACCGGAACAAGTGAAGGAAGCACTCACAGAACTCCAAAACAAGGAGATCGAAGGGTTGGTGCTGGATCTACGCAACAACTCAGGTGGCTTGGTCAGTGCGGGGTTAGCCGTCGCTGACGACTTCCTTGCCGGTGGCGCCATCGTCGAAACCCGCAACCGCGAGGGAATCAATGACACCATCCAGGCGAGCCTCCAAACGGTCTACGACGGACCGATGCTCACCCTCGTGAATAGTGGAACGGCCAGCGCCAGTGAGATTCTCGCGGGAGCACTCCAGGACAACGCACGAGCCACCCTGCTCGGAGGCCAAACCTTTGGGAAAGGGCTGATTCAAACGCTAACCAACCTGAGTGATGGCAGCGGACTTGCGGTCACGGTCGCCGGATATGTGACACCGAGCGGACACGACATCCAGGGCGAGGGGATCGCACCCGATCGCGTGCTGTCGGATCCAGAGCCACTGAATCCCGGCGGTGATGGCGACCGCTGGCTCTCCGAAGCGGAGCAATGGATGGCGGCGCTGCTCGAACAACCCGTAGACATCACTGAGGGATGAGCCAGCGCACTTATCACGACCCTCTGCATCGGGGCATCGGTTTGGACCGACACGCCCCAGCAGAGGGGATGGTGATGGACCTTGTGGACACGGCTCCCTTTCAACGCCTGCGTCGCATTCGGCAGCTAGGGCCGGCCTACCTCACCTTCCACAGCGCTGAGTCCAGTCGGTTCACCCACTCGCTGGGCGTCTTTCACTTAGCGCGTCGTGCGTTTGAACAGATGCTTCCGTTGGCACAGGATCTGGAACAGCACCGGGGGCTGCTGTACGGCGCAGCCTTGCTCCATGACATCGGCCACGGCCCGCTGAGCCACACCGGCGAGGAAATGTTCGGCCTGCGACACGAAGAATGGTCAGCTCGTGTGATCCGTCATCACCCACAGATCCGTGACTGTTTGGAGTGCCATGAATCCGGCACTGCAGAGGCGGTGGCAGATCTTCTTGAGCATGGCCTGAGCCCTCATCCTTTGATCAAACACCTGGTCAGCAGCCAGCTGGATTGTGACCGCCTCGACTATCTACTGCGCGACAGTTACAGCACCGGGACGCTCTACGGACAGCTGGATCTCGACCGCATCCTGGGAGCGCTAACCATGGCCCCTGACGGGGACATGGCCATTCACCCCAAGGGTCTGATGGCGGTTGAGCACTACTTGGTGGTGCGGAATCTCATGTACAGGAGCGTCTACAACCACCGGCTGAATGTGGTCTGCAACTGGCTGCTGGAAAAACTGATCCTCACCGCGCGACGCCTTGGCCCGGAGCAGGTGTGGGCTGATGACGTGATGGCGAGCTGGCTCTGGCAATCGAACACAGTCAGCCTGGAGGACTTCCTCGCCAACGACGACCAACGCACCGGCTACCACCTGCAGCGCTGGCAAGCCGAAGCCCCAGCAGCCCTAGCTGAACTGAGCGGGCGTTTTCTGGATCGACGCCTGCTCAAGGCCACGGCCGTTGAGCATCTCTCGCGGGCTGATCAACTGCAACTGCTGGCGACAACCAGGCGTTTGGCGGATCGTTATGGCCATGATCCGGAACTCTGCTGCGGATTACGTCATCAACAGCTCCGGGGATACCACCCCTACCGGGGCGGCTTGCGGCTCTGGGATGGACGACAGCTCCAGGCTCTGGAGAAGGCATCGCCCCTTGTCGCCAGTCTCGCTACCCCTGCGGCGACGTCCTGGTTGATTCACCCCCGTGACATCAGTGCCCAACTCAGGGAGGAAATGGACGTTGAATGGCCCCGACTAGCAGCAGGGTGAAGCAGCCATGACCGTGAGGCTTCCCGATCAGCGTCTTGATCACTGGAGGGATCGTTTGCCTGATCTCCTGAGCCATTGCTCCGAAACGATCGTTGATCTCGATTGCGGAGACTGGATCCTGAGCTGCAGCGACCTCACGGACTTGTCTGCCGTTGTCGACCATGCAGGCCATCAACTGGGACGGATTACGAGTCGAGCTCCCGAGACCGTCGTGAGTGCCTCAGCACTAGGTCTGGACGCAAGCCCATCGCACACTCCTCCCAGAAGAGATGAGCAGCCTGATTCAGTTGTGGGGGTGGGAGGGGGCACCGATCTTTTGTTCCACCACGGCACTCTCCGCTCCGGCGACCATCTCCAAAGCGACCGGAGCATCCTTCTTTACGGCGATGTGAATCCAGGGGCTCGGGTTAGTTCAGCCGCTGATGTCCTGGTCTGGGGGCGCCTACGGGGTGTGGCCCACGCCGGATGCGATGGATCCAGGGCAGCGAAAATCATCGCCCTTCAGCTGCGGCCACTGCAACTGAGAATTGCTGACGTGGTGGCACGAGGACCTGAGGATCTGCCGCAGGCCGGTCTGGCCGAACAAGCCGAACTCAAAGATGGCGTCATCGCCATTGAACCCGCCGTCATCCAGAGCTTTCAAAAACGCTGACGACGTTGTCAGAGCCAAAAGCCAGATTATTCTGGCCGCACCAAAGCAGAACCCTGGTGTCGACGACCCGAACCATCCTCATCTGTTCTGGCAAGGGCGGTGTCGGAAAAACAACGACCACGGCGAACCTCGGTATCGCGCTTGCCCGTCAAGGCGCCAAAACCGTGGTTCTTGACGCGGACTTCGGCCTGAGGAACCTCGATCTGCTGCTGGGCTTGGAAAACCGCATCGTGTACACCGCTCAAGAGGTGCTGGCGGAGACCTGCCGGCTCGAGCAGGCCCTGGTGAAACACAAGCAAGAACCCAACTTGGCCCTGCTGCCCGCAGGCAACCCTCGGATGCTCGAGTGGCTGACACCCAAGGACATGCAGGCCATCGTTGCGCTGCTGGAACGCCAGTTCGATTACGTGCTGATCGACTGTCCGGCCGGCATTGAAGACGGGTTCAAAAATGCCGCCGCCGCCGCCCGCGAAGCCGTCGTGATCACAACCCCGGAGGTGGCAGCTGTGCGGGACGCTGATCGAGTGATCGGACTGCTGAATACCCAGGGGGTACAGCCTGTGCAGCTTGTGCTCAACAGGGTGCGCCCGAAGATGATGTCGAACCAGGAAATGCTCTCGGTTGACGACGTCACCGACATCCTGGCTCTGCCTCTTCTGGGGCTTGTTTTTGAAGATGAACAGGTGATCGTGAGCACCAACCGCGGTGAACCCTTGACGCTGAGCGACTCGTCATCCCCCGCAGCTCAGGCCTACGGCAACATCGCTCAACGGTTGCAGGGCGAAGACATTCCTCTGATGGATCCATCCCAGGCCCGCCGCGGCCTTCGCGCCAGGATGCGCAAGCTGATGCAAACCCGGATTTTCTGAGGCGATGACACTCAAAGAATTCATCGACAAACTCCTGGGCCGTCAGCCCGCCAGTGCGGAAACAGCCAGAGAGCGGCTCCAGCTGGTGCTGGCCCACGACCGCAGTGACCTCAATCCGGAGCTGCTCGAACAAATGCGTCGCGAGATCCTCGAAGTGGTGGCCCGCTACGTGGAAATCGATCTCGAAGAGGGCGACGTGAGCCTGGAGACGGAAGACCGCGTCACTGCACTAGTGGCCAACCTGCCAATCCGTCGCCCGATCGCCCAACCATCAAAGGGTGGAACCCTCTGAGCAGCGACCTGTTCAGGCTTGAAACCTTGCCCCCTCAGTCCCTTCACTCCTGCCGAACAGCAGGTTGTGAAGGTGTTGCTTGAAGGCCTCGATAACCGATCCATCGCCCAGCGATTGGTGATCAGTCACCGCACCGTTGAGTGCCACATCAGCAGAGCGCTCCGCAAGAGCGGTTGTCGCAACCGACTCGAGCTGGTTCTTTGGCTGATTAGGGACGGAGAGCCTGTTCTGAATCGCCAGGCATGCGCCAGTACGATGCAGCCCATGCCGGCTTAGCTCAGCGGTAGAGCAGCGCTTTTGTAAAGCGAAGGTCATCGGTTCAAATCCGTTAGCCGGCTTGATCTGGATCAGCGAGATGTGCTGCGTTCTGTCGCGCCTGCGAAGAGCCAGAGGAGGATCAATCCCAGCACCCATGGGAGAAGCTTCAGTTGAAGCATCCAGGTGAAGAGGCCGACAAGGGGCTCCAAGACCCAATGAAGAACTGCCATTAACAGCAGGCAGAGTCCAACAAGTGGGATCACTTCAACACCTCCACCCCTGCAGGAATCACAGCACCCCGTCGTGCCATGCGCCAGCGTCCGTCCTCGACCCAGACCAACACAGTGCTGGCCTGGCCGGATGGTTCAGGCCACGGCTGGGGTCCCAGTTGAGCGACAGCAGGGAAAACCAACGCCGCCTCTGCCGCTGTCATGCAGGCCGGTTCTCCCGAGCGATTGGCACTGGTGGTGGCCAACGGGCCACTGATCTGAAGCAACGCACGAGTCTGCTCACAGGCAGGAATACGGCAACCCAGGGTTCTGCCGCCTGGATTGAGATGACACGCCGCCCCGCCATCACGGGCAGGCAGCACCAGGGTGAGTGCTCCAGGCCAATAGCGCTCAGCCAAAGCCTCCACCTCGCGATGACACGCCACCGCAACCTCATGTAGCAAGTCATCAACTGTTGCTCCCATCAGAATGAGAGGTTTATCCGCAGGTCGACGTTTCAAGCGCCAGAGGGTCTGTGCTTGATCGGGAATCACAGCGAGACCCGGCAAGGTATCGGTGGGAATGATGGCGGCTTCACCGGCACGAAGACGCAGCACCAGATCGGGGGCTACAAGAACCGGAGCGGGCATGAATCCTTCCTTCATCACAGGTGTCGCATCAGGTTGTTGCAGAAGGTTTGCGAGCAAGCGCGAAGCGAAGCGTCCCCTCAAGATCAGCGGCCGCGCTGACCTCCACCAGGCCCGTATCCCGCATCAACTCGGTGACCAAGCCGCTCTGGTCGTGGTGGTGCTCGAGCAGAAGCCAGCCCCCAGGCGACAGCCCCATTGGCGCTCCATCCACAACGGCGCGGATCGCATCCAACCCGTCCTCTCCTCCACTCAACGCCAAATGAGGTTCATGGTCACGAACCACAGCCTCAAGACCATGAACCACAGCACTTGGGATATACGGAGGATTGCTGATCACCAGATCCAGGCTCCCCCACCAACTCTTGAGGGGTGTCCACCACGAGCCAAGGTGAAACGAACAGTTGTGGTGCTGGGCGCAACGCTGGAAATTGCGTTCCGCCAAACGCAATGCATCGGGACTGATGTCGACGCCATGCCCCGGCGCCGTCGGCCAGGAGCGAGCCAAACTAACGGCGATGGCCCCTGAACCGGTGCCGAGATCAGCCCAACGGCTCGGGGGAGAAGCCTTGAAATGGCTCAGGGCAAGATCCACCAACAGTTCCGTTTCCTGACGGGGAATCAACGCAGCAGGGGACGACTCGAGCAGCAGGTCCCGCCATGGACACAGCCCCACCAAATGCTGCAGGGGGACGTTCTCCTGGAGATGGCGGCCCCAGAGTTGAGAGAGCCCCTCGAGGGACTGATCCATGGCGATGGTGCGAGACGGATCAAGCTGCAGCCGCTGAAGACTTGCCCACGGAACGCCACCCGCCAGATCAATCAACCAATCGAGATCCGCCGCGGCCCCACCGCGGGCGAGTTGTCTGCGCCGCCACGTCAAGAGTTCAGTGCCGGCCAGGGTTGTGGAATCTTTCAAGGCCGACGCTTGCGCCAGTGCAATCCAGACTCACACAGCAGTTCGCCCTGGCACTCGAGAGCCAGCAGCTGGGGGGGGCCAACTCGCAGGAGAGCACAGGGAGGAACATCAAGATCCGGCTGAATCCCCTGCTCACGCCTGTAACGATCGACGGCACGCAAACAGTGCGACGGCCAGCCCAGAGCCTGGCGAAGGCGTCCCATCGGCCAGTCCCAGAGCTGATCAGGCCCAATGGCTTGATCAAGGCAGAGCCTGCGTAGACCCGCCATACGGGCGTTCCCCAAGCCGGGGCAACAGGTCCAACGCCACCACCACTCCCTCACCAGTCCCACGCAAGTACACTTGTACTATCATTTCCTCGGATGCCCGGACCTGATTCAGAAGCCTTGGCTCACCAGCCGATCCATCACCTCCTTCAGCCCCGAAGGCACGCGCCTGAGCACGCGACCCTCTCGCAGCATCACCAGATTCACAGTCGCCTCCGCCACCACGGTGTCTCTGCAAACAAAGCGAGAGGCCCATGGCCAGCGCACACCCTGCCGGCCAGAGCAACGGCTTTCAACGCACACCTCATCGCCGTGCCGGAGGGGATGGCGGTAATCCAACTGAAGAGACACCACGGGCATGTCAACACCCATTGCGGTCATCGCGGCATAGCCCAAACCAGCAGCCTGCAGCGCCTCAACCCTGGCTTCCTCCAGCCACTGCACATAGGCCCCATGCCACATCACACCGGCGTAATCGGTGTGCTGAGGAAGCACACGCTTGGTCAAGGTCCACATGATCCGCGTAACGCTGTGCCATCAGCTTGTCGCTACGCAGGAATCCTCCCCATAGGCTTCCGAAGAGGCTGATTCATCTCCCTGTGTTCAGGAACCTTCTGATTGCCGACTCGGGCAAAGGTCACGTCGAGGAAATGATCCGCATGCTCCAGGACATTCCCAGCCTGAAGTCCGCAAAAATCAATCTGCTGCATGTGGTCTCGGAACAGAGCAAGTCGCAATCCGATGGCCATCGCGAAGAAGCACAAAGCCTCCTGAACAGCGCGATCACACGCATGGGACTCAACCCCTCAAGCGTGAGCAGCTTGATTCGCGAAGGCGACACCAAGCAGACCGTGCTCAAGGTCGCCGACGAAGTCCAAGCCGACCTGATCGTGATGGGATCCCGCGGCCTCGGACGCTTGCAGTCGATTCTGGCCAACAGCACCAGCCAGTACGTCTTCCAACTCTCCACTCGGCCGATGCTGCTGGTGCGGGACGACCTCTACGTGAAGCATGTCAACCGCGTGATGGTGACGATCGACGGAACGGGCGTCGGGGACGATGCCCTGCGCACAGCCTGCGAGCTGGTGCGTGAAATCCCCGGCGGGACCCTGACCGGCGTTCATGTCGTTCGCCAGGAATCCGCACCCTCTCGGGGAGGCCGCACTAAAGCGGACGATGTTCTTGACGCGGCCGTTCAGCGTGCGAGGGCATTAGGCGTTGACATGAAAGCCATCCACACCGAAGGGAAAGACATCGGTCGCAGTGTCTGCCTCGCTGCATCAGAGTGCAATGCCGACCTGGTGGTCATTGCATCTCAAGACCGGCGACCTCTGGTTGCCAGAGGGCTTGTAGACCTGGACAAGCTTCTGGGCGGATCGGTTAGCGACTACATCCGTGTTCACGCCCCAGCGCCAGTGTTGCTGGTGCGTGAGCCGGAACAGAGCTGAACTCAGGCCTCGTTGTTCTGCGTGCCGATGTAGAGCACGATCAGGAAGATCGCCGGAACCAGAATGAACAGGAGGCTGGCGACGAATCCGAGATCGTTGGTTTCCATGGCCGAGGGAGGGATCAAGGCGAAGGTATCACCGACACGAGGCCTGGGGAGCGCCTCCCCTAGGCCTCTTCACCGGCGGTAGCAGCCCCGGCATCGACGCGCTTGCCCTCGATCACATCCTGATCGTCTTCATCGAACTCACTGACCGATGGCGCAGGCCATGCAGTCGGCCCGGCCGGAAGAGGTGCCTGCCGGGCCGCGGCCAACCTTGAATCCGCATTGGCAAGCCGTACCTGAGGACGGGTGAGCACCATCAAGGATTTCTCCACCAGGGCCTGACAAGCCAGGCGCCACTCCTGGGGGCGGCGACGCAACTTGCTGTCTTCAACGGCTGTTCGCGCTGTCAGCGCATCGGCGCCGTCTTCGTCGACAACCGAAACAAAGCAAGTGATGCACTGGCCACAACCTCCGCAGTTACCCAGCTGGCCCTTCAATCCATAGAGCTCGATACCCTCCCGACGGGCCACCTCTCTCAGGTTTTCACCTGGATAACACTCCACATCACGCCCTTCTCGAACGAACCGAATAACGGGCATGAACCCCAAAGCAACCAACACCCATCATGAGCTGAAGCATTGCGTTTTGTGAACAGCGCCGCCCAACTTTCATGTCACTGACCGTTGCGAGGACGTCCCTTTTCTCCCGACCAACGGACTGAAGCCCTTACGATCGCCCATGTCTGACTGCATAGGCAGTCTTGTCCCCCGAACCTGACCCATGGGATTGCCCTGGTATCGGGTGCACACCGTCGTCATCAATGACCCGGGCCGCCTTCTGGCTGTGCACCTCATGCATACAGCCCTCGTAGCCGGCTGGGCCGGCTCCATGGCTCTCTATGAGCTGGCCATCTTCGATCCTTCTGATCCTGTCCTGAACCCGATGTGGCGTCAGGGCATGTTCGTGATGCCCTTCATGTCCCGCCTGGGCGTGACAGGCAGCTGGGGTGGATGGAGCATCACTGGCGAAACGGGTGTTGACCCCGGTTTCTGGAGTTTCGAGGGCGTCGCTGCCGCTCACATCATTTTTTCCGGCCTGATGATGCTGGCCGCCATCTGGCACTGGACCTACTGGGATCTTGAGATCTGGCAGGACCCCCGCACGGGCGAACCGGCTCTTGACCTTCCTAAGATCTTCGGCATCCATCTGCTTCTGGCTGGTCTTGGTTGCTTCGGTTTCGGCGCCTTCCACCTCACTGGTGTTTTTGGCCCCGGAATGTGGATCTCTGATCCCTATGGATTGACGGGCCACCTCGAGGCGGTTCAACCGGCTTGGGGGCCTGAAGGATTCAATCCCTTTAACCCGGGTGGAATTGTTGCCCACCACATCGCTGCTGGAATCGTCGGCATCATCGCGGGCATCTTCCACATCACGAGTAGACCGCCAGAGCGCCTCTACAAAGCGCTCCGCATGGGCAACATCGAGACAGTGCTGTCAAGCGCTATCGCAGCCGTGTTCTTCGCCGCCTTCATTGTTGCCGGAACCATGTGGTACGGCTCAGCGGCAACCCCTGTCGAGCTGTTTGGCCCTACTCGATATCAGTGGGATCAGAGCTACTTCAAGACTGAAATCAACCGTCGCGTCCAGACCGCAATGGACGACGGTGCAACCCGGGAACAAGCCTTTGAGGCCATCCCTGAGAAACTTGCCTTCTACGACTACGTCGGCAACAGCCCTGCCAAGGGCGGTCTGTTCCGTGTGGGTCCGATGGTGAACGGTGATGGCCTGCCCACCTCATGGCTTGGTCATGTGGTCTTCACAGACAAAAACGGTGATGAACTTCAAGTTCGTCGTCTTCCCAACTTCTTTGAGAACTTCCCTGTTGTTCTCGAAGATGACCAAGGCATCGTCCGAGCTGACATTCCGTTCCGACGGGCTGAAGCCAAGTACTCCTTCGAGCAACAAGGCGTGACCGCCCAGGTCTTCGGTGGTGGTCTCGACGGCCAGACCTTCACCGACCCTGCCGACGTCAAGCGTCTTGCCCGTAAGGCCCAACTTGGAGAGGCGTTCGACTTCGATCGCCAGAAATACAATTCCGACGGTGTGTTCCGCAGCTCACCCCGTGGCTGGTTCACCTTCGGTCATGCCACCTTTGCGCTGCTGTTCTTCTTTGGTCACATCTGGCACGGTGCACGCACCCTGTACCGCGATGTTTTCGCTGGTATCGATCCCGACCTTGGAGATCAAGTGGAGTTTGGCCTCTTCGCCAAGCTCGGCGACAAATCCACCCGTCGCCTGCCCGAGGGATACGTTCCCCCCGCGGGAACCCCCCTCAACTGATCGCCCTTTAGGAACAACCCGATGGAAAGCTTCGCTTACGTCCTCATCCTTACCCTCGCGATTGCCACCCTCTTTTTCGCAATCGCATTCCGCGATCCGCCGAAAATCGGTAAGTGATTCGACCCTTCAAAACCCCGCTATGGCGGGGTTTTTTCATGCTTTCTCATGCCAGTCGTCGCAAGATGGTCTCGTCCGACAGAGCAGATCAGAGCAGTCTCAAGTCACTGACAGCCCTCGGCGGAATCCTCAAATGAGACTGATGTCCTACAGACCCTTCTCAAGTCTCAAATCACTGTCTACAGTTGGTGCAGCTAATTGATTCCTTCGGGGATGCAGTGCCCCTCCTGCCAAAACACAGATAGTCGCGTTCTCGAATCCAGGGCAGCGGATGGTGGACGTAGCGTGAGACGTCGGCGTGAATGCCTCAACTGTGAGTTCCGCTTCACCACCTATGAGCGGGTGGAGACCGTTCCGATCACGGTGATCAAACGCAACGGCAACCGGGAAATCTTCAGTCGCAGCAAGTTGCTGCATGGCTTAAATCGAGCTTGCGAGAAGACGGGCCTCGACACCACTCGTCTGGAATCACTCGTGGAAGAACTCGAGCTAAAACTTCAGCAACGCTCCGGCAAGGAAGTCAGCAGCACTGAGATCGGTGAGTTCGTGCTGCGGGATCTCAAACAGATCAGCGAAGTGGCCTACATCCGATTTGCATCGGTCTACCGCCAGTTCCGCGGCATTGACGACTTTGTCTCGACCCTGGAGACGCTCAACGCCGATCAGGAACAGAACCATCTGGCCACCGTGCGGTGAATCCATTTATTGAATCGGTGCGCTGAGCCCGTCGGCCAGGTCTGTAAAGTCGATGATTCTCCGTGAAACGTCGGCGGGCGTTTGACGCGACTTTTTCGAACTACCCACATGAGGTAGACCGCCAGCCCCACATGTCTGCGACTCCGACAGAAGAACAGATCCAGGATCAGGTTCAGGACGCGAACGCCACAGAAAGCACTGCAGAAACCGCCGCCGCCGAACAGGCGTTTGAGGGCGAGGACCTAAGCATTCCTGAGGACGTCCCCACCGCGGATGATCCGAGCAGCCGCGCCACCAGCCGCAGCCTTGATGATGCCGGCTTCACCCTGGATGAGTTCGCGGCTCTCCTCAGCAAGTACGACTACAACTTCAAGCCTGGCGACATCGTCAACGGCACTGTGTTCGCGTTGGAGTCGAAGGGCGCGATGATCGATATCGGCGCCAAGACGGCTGCCTTCATGCCTCTGCAAGAGGTGTCGATCAACCGGGTCGAGGGTCTGAGCGACGTGCTTCAGCCCGGCGAGATCCGTGAGTTCTTCATCATGAGTGAGGAGAACGAGGATGGTCAGCTGGCGCTGTCGATCCGTCGGATCGAATACCAGCGGGCATGGGAGCGGGTGCGCCAGCTCCAGAAGGAAGATGCCACCATCTACTCCGAGGTATTTGCCACCAACCGTGGTGGTGCCCTGGTGCGCGTGGAAGGCCTGCGGGGCTTCATCCCCGGCTCCCACATCAGCACCCGCAAGCCGAAGGAAGAACTGGTCGCCGACTTCCTGCCTCTGAAATTCCTTGAGGTGGATGAAGAGCGCAACCGTCTGGTGCTCAGCCATCGCCGCGCTCTGGTGGAGCGCAAGATGAATCGCCTGGAAGTGGGCGAAGTTGTGGTCGGTACCGTCCGCGGCATCAAGCCCTACGGCGCCTTCATCGACATCGGTGGTGTCAGCGGTCTGCTGCACATTTCCGAGATCAGCCACGAGCACATCGAGACCCCTCACTCGGTGCTGAACGTGAATGATCAGATGAAAGTGATGATTATTGATCTGGATGCCGAGCGCGGCCGGATTTCGCTCTCAACCAAGGCTCTTGAGCCCGAACCCGGCGACATGCTCACCGACCCCCAGAAGGTGTTCGAGAAGGCCGAGGAAATGGCCGCTCGCTACAAGCAGATGCTTATGGAGCAGGCAGAAGAGGGCGAGGATCCGATCAGCTCGATGATGATCTGAGCCTGATGGCCCAACTGCTGCTGAAGGGACATCCCATCGGCAATTACGACGGGGTGCTGTTCGATAAAGACGGCACCCTTTCCCATAGCGAGCCACACCTGCTGGCGTTGGCAGACGCACGCATCAGAACAGCCATCAAGATTGCGCAAAAGCAAGCCCTAGCGCTGCAGGCCGATGAGCTCAGAGACACCCTCCGCAGAGCGTTCGGTGTCCACAACGGCATGCTCGATCCCGGCGGAACCCTGGCGGTTGCCTCCAGACAAGACAACATCGCATCGACCGCAACGGTGTTGTGTCTGCTGGGCTGCTCATGGCCCCAGGCTCTGGCCTTGGCCCATGCCTGCTTCGACGCGGTTGACCGGGATGGCTTGATCGACACAACCCCATGCCCCTTGCTCAACGGTGCAGAACGAGTGCTGCGGAACCTGCATCAGCAGGGCGTGAACGCTGCTGTCATCAGCAACGACACCCGATCAGGCATTGAGGACTTCCTGGCTCACCATCAGCTCAGTGCAGGCGTTGCTGGATTCTGGAGTGCTGACGACCATCCGCGAAAACCCGATCCGCAAGCCGCCCTGCAGCTCTGCGACAGGCTTGGTCTGCCACCCCGACGTTGTGCCTTGGTCGGGGATGCTGAAACCGACCTTCAGATGGCTCTTGAGGCCGGCATCGGCTGCGTGATTGGATTCACCGGTGGATGGAGCCGTCCGCCGGAGCTGCCCTCAGCGCAGCATCTGCTCCAGCACTGGGACGACCTCGCCCTCAGCACAGCCGCGTAAACTCGCGCGATCTGGAGCGTCGAATGAGCCGTTACGTCTTTACCTCGGAGTCTGTTACCGAAGGGCACCCCGACAAGATCTGCGACCAGGTCAGCGACGCCGTTCTCGATGCGCTGCTGGCCCAGGATCCAGCCAGCCGCGTGGCTTGCGAGACCGTGGTGAACACCGGCCTTTGCATGATCACCGGTGAGGTGACCTCCAAGGCGCAGGTGGATTTCATCCACCTGGTGCGCAATGTGATCAAGGAGATCGGCTACAGCGGTGCCCGGGCCGGTGGCTTCGATGCCAACAGCTGTGCCGTGCTGGTGGCTCTCGACCAGCAGTCCCCCGACATCGCCCAGGGCGTTAACGAGGCCGACGACCACGCAGGTGATCCCCTGGATCTGGTGGGTGCCGGCGACCAAGGGATCATGTTCGGCTACGCCTGCAACGAGACACCCGAACTCATGCCGTTGCCGATCAGCCTGGCCCACCGGCTGTCGCGCCGCCTGGCCGAAGTGCGCCACAACGGAACCCTGGGGTATCTGCTTCCCGATGGCAAGACCCAGGTGAGCGTTGTCTACGAAAACGACAAGCCGGTCTCCATCGACACGATCCTGATCTCCACCCAGCACACGGCTGAAGTCGATGGGATCAGCGATGAGCAGGGCATCCGGGAGCGCATCACCGCAGACCTCTGGACCCATGTCGTGGAGCCAGCGACATCCGACCTAGCACTCAAGCCCTCCCGCGAGGCCACCAAGTATCTGGTGAACCCAACCGGCAAGTTCGTGGTGGGCGGACCGCAGGGCGATGCCGGCCTGACCGGCCGCAAGATCATCGTGGACACCTATGGCGGCTATGCGCGCCACGGCGGTGGTGCTTTCTCCGGCAAGGACCCCACCAAGGTGGACCGCTCTGCCGCCTATGCCGCGCGCTATGTGGCCAAGTGCCTTGTGGCCGCAGGGCTCGCCGAACGGGCCGAAGTGCAGCTGAGCTATGCCATCGGCGTGGCCAAGCCCGTATCGATCCTGGTGGAATCCTTCGGCACCAGCCAACTGGCCAACGATGCCCTCACCGCTTTGGTGCAGGAACATTTCGATCTGCGCCCCGGCGCCATCATCGAAACCTTTGGTCTACGCAACCTCCCCCAGCAACGCGGCGGACGCTTCTATCAGGACACAGCGGCCTACGGTCATTTCGGACGCAATGACCTCAACGCCCCCTGGGAAGATGTGACGGCGAAAAGCCAGGAGCTGCGCCAGGCGGAAGCCAAGCGGGTCGGGCAGTTAGCAACAGCCTGAACCCGTGGTGGATTCACCGCTGGTGCTCGGCATCGACCTGGGCACCAGCGGAATACGCACAGCTGTGCTGGCCTGCAATGGCGAGCTGCTTGACAGCAGATCCCAGGCCTACGGCGGATCGTTCTCTGCCCCCAAGAGCTGGCGCGATGGCTGCGCGGATCTGATCCGACAAATACCAACCCAGCTGCGATCCCATCTAAAAGCGGTCGCCGTGGATGGCACCTCCGGCACGCTTCTGGCCTGTGATCAGGCTGGTCGACCACTGGGAGAGGCACTCCCCTATTCCCAGAGCTGCCCTGACATGCAGTCAGCCCTGCAGCCGCTTGTGGATCAAAGCAGCCCGGCCGCCAGCTCTAGCGGAAGCCTGGCACGGGCCCTCAAGCTCGTGAGCTGGCATGGCGCGGGGGTTCTGTTGCGTCATCAAGCGGACTGGATCAACGGATGGTTGCTGAACAACTGGCGCTGGGGGGAAGAAGGCAACAATCTCCGGCTTGGCTGGGATCTGATCACCAACTGCTGGCCAGCCCGCTTTGCCGAACTGCCCTGGCGGCAGGCGTTGCCAGAGATCCGACCCAGCGGAAGCATCTTGGGCACAATCGCACCAGAGCAGGCCAAGGCTTTGGGCCTGGCCAAAGATCTGATCATCGTGGCCGGGACGACGGATTCCAATGCCGCCGTGCTGGCCGCCGATCCCAATCCCGGAGATGGGATCACCGTACTGGGCACCACACTGGTGATGAAGTGCTTTACAGACAAGCCCCTGCAAGCCCCTGGCGTCACCAGCCACCGCGTCGGTGGACGCTGGCTCTGTGGAGGTGCCTCCAATGCAGGGGCGGGGGTCCTGCGCCGTTTCTACAGCGAGGATCAGCTCGCAGAACTCAGCCGCCAGATCGACCCTGAAAGCGATAGCGGCCTCAGCCTGCGGCCGCTGCCCGCCCAGGGGGAACGGTTCCCTGTGGATGATCCAGAGCTACAGCCGGTGCTTGAGCCCCGTCCGGTGAGTGATGCCCTCTACCTGCATGGACTGCTTGAAGGCCTCGCCGAGATCGAAGCGCAGGGTTGGCAACGCCTGAAGGCACTCGGGGCTGAAACACCTCAACGGATCATCAGCATCGGCGGAGGAGCGCGCAATCCACAATGGAGACGGCTTCGGGAACGCCGTCTCGCCTGTGCTGTGACGAGTTGCCAAACACCCCCCGCTGTAGGGGTGGCGCGACTGGCCCAACAGGCCCTGGTCGGGTGAGAATTCCGTCAACAAGTCCACCACCCATGCCCTCCAATCTCCGCGATGTTCTGGCCATCGGCCTCTTCGTCGTGTTGGCCGGTTACGTGGGCTTCAGTGGCATCCGCCTCGGCCTTCTGCTGATCGAACGCTTCGCTTGAACCGAATCACTGCAAAGATTGCATTCCCCTCGTTTCATCCCGATGTCTGCAGACCCCCTCACTGATGCCGTCAGCACACGGATCTGCAAACACATGAACGACGACCATGCCGAAGCAGTGCTCGCCTACGCCAAGCACTACGGCGGCGTCAGCAATCCCGCCACAGCACGCATGGTGTCTGTGAAAGCAGAAACCATGGAACTGGAGGTGGATGGCACGAGCGTCAGCATCGCTTTTGATCACACCCTCACCGACAGCGAAGACGCCCATCGCACATTGGTGGCCATGCTGCGGGCGATGCCCAAAGACAACGCCTGAGCCAGAGCCGATCGGCTCCAGCAGTGGAACGCTCGTTGCACCGACCTGCCTGAAGTGCATCGCGCGTTCCTGGCCTTCGCCCAAACCCTGCTGATCGAGCCCCATTGCCCGATCTGTGATGGACCTTGGCAAGGCCCACAGCCGCCGACCTCTCCCTGCTTGAGTTGCCTCGATGCACTGGAGCTTCCCTCTGAGGGCATCAAGGGCGTGCTGCCTTTGCCATGGTGCGCCCTAGGGCCATACGCGGGCCCCCTGCGCCAGCTGCTGCTGCAGGCGCGTCAACCGAGCAAAAGCAAAGCGCTTTCTGCCTTGTTTCAGCTGCTGTCTGACAGCTTGAACTTGCCTGCTACAGCAGTGCTGGTGCCGATTCCAAGCTGGAAGCGACAACGTTCAAACCCCCTGCCTCAGCGCATCACCTTGGGATTGGGCCGACCGACGGCAGACCTGATGCGACGAACCTGTGCCGGGCTGAGCCAACACCATCTGAACAAAAGCCAACGCCAGACCAACCTGATTGGTGCGTTCCGGGCCAGCTCCTTCCCCCAACAAAGAGCCCTCAGCTCGGTCTGGCTCGTGGATGACATCCTCACTACCGGGTCCACCGCTTTGGCGGCCCGTCAGGCCCTTGAAGATGCTGGCCATCACGTGGCTGGATTGATCTGCCTGGAACGAACCCCCACAAAAGAGCGCAGGCGGTGATTTAAGATTCGGACGTCGCCAAGGCGACGCGCCGGGATAGCTCAGTTGGTAGAGCAGGCGACTGAAAATCGCCGTGTCCCCAGTTCAAATCTGGGTCCTGGCATCACATCGATGCCAAAACTGCCGTGTCATTCATCTCTCCGGATGCAGGCACAGATCGTGTTTTTGACAATGCAGACAGTTTCGCAATGGTGTTCGACCGCACCTGGAAACAACTGCGAAGCAGCAACAAGGTTGAGCTCAGCCAGGAAGAGCATCTCGAAGCCGTACTCGAGGCGATGGCAGATCACCCCTTCCTGATCAGTTCCCCCGAGATGGCACGCCAGGTGGCCGCCTTCCGGATTCGTCTGCTTGAACTGGACTAATCAGGCGGAAAGCAGATCGATCTGAGGATCATCCACATATTCCGTGTCAGCGCTGATGCCGTCGTCACTGAGCGCCTCATCCTCGACACGGTCGACGTCCTCCATCTCCACCTCAGGGGTCTCTGAAACCTCTTGATCGTCAGCTGCTGGAGCATCCTCGGAATGAAGAGCCACGACTTCTCCAGGGGTCAGACGATCCCGAAGCATCCGCACTTTCTCTTCGCTGGCCAGGAGCAGTTCGCCGGCGTCGTCGCTGATCGCGGCGATCTCCGTATCAGCCACCTGCTGGCCCTCAACGTCGGCCAACCGCATCTCCAGCTCCATCAAACGATCCGCCAGTGTTTCGACCACTTCACTAAGACTGAGCAGGTGGGTGCACAGCTCTTGCTCGAACGCAATGCGCGGGGAGGTGGTGGTCACCGGGCTGGCCTCGTGTATTCAAATTTCGCTGATGGTATCGATGCTGAGCTTCGTGTCCACGGCCCGGGGAAAAGCCACGACTGGCCTACATTCCCCAGGGCTTTCGAGCGATTGAAGAAATGTCCAGGCTGAAGACAGGGCTGAAGGTCAGCGCCTGGGTCGCCGTCTTCATTGTTGCCGTCGTTTATCTGCAGAGGTACGGCATCGCACCGCTGCAGAGCGCCGTGAGTGACATGGGCATCTGGGCCCCACTCGGTCTGTTTCTGCTGCGGGGGGTGAGCATCATCCTGCCGGCACTGCCGAGTTCGGTTTATTCCTTACTGGCCGGCTCGCTGCTGGGCTTCAAGGTGGGCTACCTCACGATCATCCTGTCGGACCTTTTGTTCTGCAGCGCGGCCTTCTTCATCGCCCGACGCTGGGGACGTGGGCCAGTGAGCCGCCTGGTGGGGGCCAGTGCGATGAAACGGATCGATGGATTCAGCAAAAACCAGCTCGAAGGCAACTTCTTTTTGATGACAGGCCTGCTGATGACCGGGCTGTTTGATTTTCTCAGCTATGCCATCGGGATCAGCCGCACCCACTGGCGCCTCTTCGCGCCGGCTCTGCTGATCAGCGTGCTGATCAGCGACTCGATCCTCGTGGCCGTCGGTGCAGGCGCCGCACAGGGCGCAAGCCTCACCCTCGGCTTGGCACTGCTCGCGATGTTTGCACTGGCCACCATCACGGGCTTGTTGAAAAAGAAATCCTCTGAGGTGCAATCCGACAACAACTCCTGACAGTCCCGTTCAGGGGTGACGGCCGATGCATGTCGATTCCCACGAACCGATACCTGGGGCGGGGAAATTCCTGGACACTGGTTACATTCAAGTTGAGCGGCGTTTCTTGATGAGCGCACTGGCAGATCCGAGAATTGCCGTCCTGCAGGACCAGGCCGGCAGCAGCGGTGAGCTGGATCTACCGGTGGGAGATGGCTGCTTTCGGATCAATCTCCGCGATGAAAACATCGCGCTCTGGCAGGAGACATTTGATCAACACACCACCCCGGCCAACCTCCTTCTGGCGTGTGAAGAAAGCAACGGCGATCTCAAAGACACGCGGCTGACCTGGGTGGTGGGCTCAGCGATCCGCACGGCGACGGCCTCTAGCCCAGACGCCGTTGCGCTGCTGTTGTCGCAACTGGGCATACCGACAGAACTAACGGAAGCTGCGATCACCCGTTGCCCCGGGCTTGGCGCAGACCTGGTGTGGGCCTTTTACCTGGAACGGCACGGCTGGCTGATCGCCACACCCGTGGCCAGTGTCAACAATTGAGCCTCCAAAACATCGACTTCAAGACCCTGGTGCAAACCGCACAGGTTCAGGGCCTAAGCACCAACAGAGCGTTGCCACAGGCAACGCGCACCGTCATCGAGCGTGCTGACATGGACCAACGCCTGCTGACGGCGGATGAGCTAGCCAACATCTGCCAGGCGTCCGGCATTGATGGCTCGCTCCCCGGCAGCCTGATCCAGAGATCGGATCACCTGGTGAATCTGGCGAGAGGTCATCTGCTTAAAACCCAGCCACATCTGGTGCAACCGGGCGGGGCTCTTCACCCGCAAGACAGAGCAGATGCCTGCTGGCGCGACTGCTGGAATTTTCTACGCGTGATCATCTACGCAGTGGCCTGCAACCACAGCACCTTCACAAACCCCAGCGGAATGGAAGCCCTGAGGGAGCTTTACAGGAGGATGAATGTGCCCATCGCGGGAATGAACATCGCCCTCGAGCAGCTCAAACAACAGGCCTTGGAGGGGATCTTGCCGGCAAGCGACCGGCAGCTGATCAGCGACTGCTTCGAGCACCTCTGCGTTGAACTCAACAAATCTGCAGTTAAGAGCTGATAAGCGGCAACACCGCAAACCCGCTTATCAAGGGAGGATCACACCCAAGTATTTCTACTCACGGGGCACCCCATGGCCATCCCGCTTCTTGGGTATCCGCTCAACACACAGAACGGTCGCGTCAGCAATCTCGCCGGTGACATCAGCACCATCCAGCCCCAGATGTATGCCTCCTCTGCAGCAGGCGATGACAGCGCCAGAACAGAGATGGACAGCTTGATTGAGCAGGCCTATCGCCAGGTGTTCTTCCATGCGATGCGCAGTGATCGCGAACCGTTCCTGGAATCGCAGCTTCGCAGCGGCAACATCACGGTGCGGGATTTCATCCGTGGCCTACTCCTGTCGGAACGCTTCCAGCAGGGCTACTACCAATGCAGCTCGAACTACCGGATGGTGGATCAGGTGGTGGGACGAGTGCTCGGCCGCCCGGCCCATGGCGACGCCGAACGCCGAGCCTGGTCGATCGTGATCGGCGAGAAGGGTTTCACCGCCTTTGTGGATGCCCTGCTCGACAGCCCCGAATACATGAACTGTTTCGGGTACGACTTGGTGCCTCAGCAGCGGTCGCGCGTGCTGCCCGGGCGGGCCCTTGGAGAAATCCCCATCTACCAACAATTCCCGCGCTACGGAACCGACTGGCGCGACGCGCTTCAGGACAGGGCTCCCATCCATCTAGGCGCACAGGCACAGCGGCTGAAGGTCGCTGCCACCTGGGTGAACGAGGAACCTCCGGCCTTCGCTCTCAAGCTTTGGCTGGGCCTGTTTGCTGTCGGTGGATTCGAACTCGTTCGAGTGCTCCTTACGATCGTCGTTGCGATGTTGCGCAACTGAGATGCCGATTCCCAACTCTGGGGCTCTGAATCTGCGTGAGTGGGCAGCACCCGAAACGTGCAGAGCAACGAGCTCCGAAACAAGTCCTGTCGACGCTCGGGGAGCCGACTGGAACGGTCAAGACTTGGGAGAGCTCGACCTGAGAGACGCCAAGCTCTGTCGCTGTGATCTACGCGGCACGAATCTCAGCCAATGCCAGCTCGAAGGAGCCGACCTACGCCTGGCCCGTTACGACCAGACAACGCTGGTGCCTGAAGGCTTCGCACTCAACACAAGCGGTGCCGTTGGCCCAGGAGCAAAGCTGAATGGGGCTTTTCTCAACAGCACAGATTTGCGCGGAATGGACCTCAGGGGCAGCGTGTTGATGGGTGCCTATCTGAGTGGCTCAGACCTGAGTGGAGCTTTGCTCGATGGCGTTTCTCTAGCGGGGGCTGACCTGCGATCAGCCACATTTCGCGGAGCCATGTGCCGGGGGACCCGATTCGGAACCTGCGAGATGGACATGGTCGATCTGCGCGGCGCCAACCTTGAGGGGGCAGCCCTCGAAACGGTGACGTCGATTCGTGGGGCCGACTTTTCCCTGTGCACCGGGCTGGAGGATCAAATTGGCGCTCTTTTGAGCCGATCCGTCGAAGAGCTCGACTGCTGGAATCCGATGACCCGCTCCACGACAAGGGCGAGCCTCGAATCCCTGATCAAGGGGAAAGACGCCTAAAACGAGCGGATTATCAAAACTTTTCCTACAGAACCCGCCGAGATCGCCCTCACGGCGGGGGATTCACTGCGTGACGCAACAGTCGGACACAATTGATTGAGGTTTATAAAGAATGCTCTTCGAGCGGAAGCTTCTGAAGGACTATTGGTCGAACCACTGCGTGTGAATTCATGCCTTTCGGTCCAGCCTCGCTTCTAGGGGTCGAACGCTTCTCTGAGGAGAGTGAAGCCCCCCTCGAGCTGATCCCAGGCGATGAGGACGCCAAGAAAGAACAGATCATCCGAGCCGTTTACAAGCAAGTGCTTGGCAACGCTTACGTGATGGACAGCGAGCGGCAGATCGTCGAAGAATCCCAGTTCAAGCTTGGTGAAATCAGCGTCAGAGAGCTGGTGGGCCGCATTGCCAAAAGCGACCTTTATCGCAGCCGCTTCTTTGATAACTGCGCGCGTTACCGCTACATCGAGTTGGCCTTCCGCCATCTTCTAGGCCGCGCACCTGCTGACTACGCGGAAATGCGTGAGCACGCCGATCGCCTGGATAGCAAGGGATATGAAGCTGATATCGACAGCTTCCTCAACAGCGAGGAATACCAAAACAAATTCGGCGAATGGACGGTCCCTTATCAGCGGGGCTGGAAGACCGAAAGCTGCGCCACCTTGCAGGAATTCACCTGGAGCTTCCAGTTGCTGCGCGGCAACAGCAGCAGCAGCCTTAAAGGTGATCTTGCAGGCAACAGCAGCAAGCTGGGAGGTTCGGCTTATCTGAACCGAGCCATCGCAGTGGTTCCCCCTTCCTCGCAAGAGACCGCTGGCTGGAGTTTCCGCCCCTCCCCCAACCTTCAGGACGCACCCACGCGTCTGGGGGTTGGCGCAGGCGATCAAGGCCTTACGTATCGGGTCGAGGTCACGGCCTACAAAGCCAACAACGTCAGGCGAATTTCCCGCTACACCCGAAGCAACCGCATCTTCTACGTGCCGTTCGACAAGCTCTCAGAGCAGTTCAAACGCATCCATAACGAAGGCGGCAAAATTGCCAGCATTACGCCGGTGACCTAAACGCTTCATCCGCTCTCATCTCGACGCACACGACCCAATCTCCCCTCACAAAACAATGGCCAGCACACAATCTTCTCTTGGCTTCGGCACAACCACCAAGTGGAGTGATCCCGTTCGCTTCCAGCGCAAAGGAGTAGCCCAAACCGCTGCCCTCACCATTGGTGAGTTCCTGAAACAGTCGTGTGATCAGATGGCGATTGGGGTTGGTCCACGCACTCACGAGGACTGCCCCCATCGCGTCACGAGCGAGTGCTACAGCCCAGAAGATGTGGCGTCACTGGAAACAGTGATCAGTGCTTCATATCGACAGGTTTTTGGCAACGCCCATGTGATGGATTTCGAGCGTTGCTCGGAATTGGAAGCTCAGCTTCGGGACGGTCGTTTGACCGTGCGTGAATTCGTTCGTGGTCTGGCCAAGTCCAGCTTCTACAAGGACCGTTTCTTCAGAAGCGTTGCCCCACAGCGGGGTGTCGAGCTGACGTTCAAGCACCTGTTGGGCCGAGCACCTGAAACACAGGCCGAGATCTCAGCGAAAATCGCCCTGCAGGCAGAACACGGTCACGACGGCTTGGTCGACAGCATCGTTGACTCCGCGGAGTACCTCGAAGTCTTCGGTAGCGACGTTGTGCCCTATGCCCGTTCATGGAGCTCACCCGCTGACCTGTCGACAGCAGCCTTCCCAATGCTGGCAGCTCTTCAAAAGAGTTTTGCCGGCAGTGATAGTGCCCGTGGCGGAAGTCCTGCGCTGACCCGCAGCCTCGCCAATGGCGTGGCTCCAAGGATCAGCCTGCCAAGTCAACCCATTGGTCTGCGTCCCTCCTCTGGAAGTTTCACGTCAACGCAATTCAGCAGCAAATCACCTGGAATCACCTCAGGCAAAGATTCAGGACCGATGCGCGGCGACGTGTATGTCACCTTCGGTCTTGGACAGCGGGAGCAAGAGACTTACCAACGTTGCCCAGGTGACGGCCCCGATCAACTTGCTGCACTGATTCGTTCCACCTACAAACAGGTGATGGGCAATCCCCATCTAATGGAGTTCGAGCGGGTAGGTTCCGCTGAGAGCAAATTCATCGACGGTTACCTGAGCACACGTGAATTCGTGCGCGCCGTTGGCCTTTCAGCCGAATACAAGCGCCGCTTTTTCGAAACCAGTGCGCCGTATCGCTTCATCGAGCTGAACTTCAAGCATTTCCTTGGGAGAGCTCCCCAGTCCCAGGCCGAAATCAGCGAGCACACCAAGATCCTCGCCGAAGGTGGCTACGAAGCTGAAATCTGCAGCTATGTCGATAGCGCGGAATACCAAAACACCTTTGGTGAAGACACTGTTCCGTTCGCTCGAATTCTCACCGAAAGCGGCCGTTCACAGGTTGGCTTCAACCGTCATCTGAGCCTGGCAGAAGGCTTTGCAGCGAGCGACACCGTTGTCAGCAGCTCTGCATTGGTGGGTTCTGTAGCCACGGGAATGGTGCCCAGTGGTTGGAGCAACACCACAAGCCGGGCGAACCGCACCGGTACACAGTCTGGTGCACCTGATCCCACCAAGAAACGTTTCCGCATTGTTGTTGCCTCTCAGGCAGCGCGTTCACGTCAACGCACAGCAGGAAACAGCTACGTCGTGTCCGGCAAGGACATGAGCAGCCAGATGAAGTACATCCATGCACGCGGAGGGAAGATCGTTTCCATCACTGAGGTGATGTAAAAGCATTCCATTGCTGCAACTGAGAGCTGCTTAGTAAAGAACCAGCTCTCTCACATCACCTTTTAATCAGATCCCCATGACTGAGCCAACAACTCTTTCCTCAGCTGCCAATGTCGACACAGCACATGCGGCAGATGTGATTCGCCAAGCCTACCGCCAGGTTTTTGGAAATCGACACCTGATGGAACTCGATGTGAACCCCTCCATTGAGGCGTTGTTCATCAATGGGGATCTTACAGTTCAAGGTTTGGTAACGGCTCTCGCACAATCGGAAACCTATAAAAAGCTTTTCCTGGAAAGCAATAGCCCCTACCGGTTTGTTGAACTTAACTTCAAACATCTTTTAGGCCGTCCTCCCCGTGACCAAGCTGAATTGATGAGACATGTTCGGCTATTGCAGGAAGAAGGGTATGAAACAGAAATCGCGAGTTACACCTACAGCGATGAATACCTATCTGCTTTTGGCATCGACCAAGTGCCATACAATCGTTCCACTCAGACCGTAGTTGGAGGAAGCACGCTCTTCTTCACACGTGCAAAAGCTTTGGATGCTGGTTATGCCGGATACGACAATGCAGAAACTGATTCAAAACTCTTGAATAGTCTCTGCACTGATAGTTCACCAGAGGCACAAGATCGTAGAGGTGTTGGTAATGCCAGCTCCTTGACCATCAACTGGACATCCCGCCGCCAAGTGGGCGCCAATCGCCGCGCTGTGCAGAAATCGGTGGTGACCCAAACATCCATGTCAGCCACGATCAAATCAATCCTGGCGCAGGGAGGTCAGATCCTCTCTATTGCGAAGGCTAACTCCTTTTGATCATTCCGAAATTATCGATGGCTCATCAGTGATGATGGGTAGATAGTCGAAATCCCAGTCATGGTGGCCATTCGGCCGCCAAAGGCAAGACAAACAAACTCTCTAAACATGCCTATCCTGCGCCCACCCTCCAGCGAGCACCCAAACAGGAATACCACATTCCTCCAGTCAGTTGCGTCAACACCCATGGCAATGTCCATGATGGTCGACTCGATGGTTAACATGATGCAGATCAACCGTCCTTCACTGGATGAGCTCAACGCAGGAAACAGCACAAGTACGCATGACGATTGAGCAATTTGTTGCTCAAAGTTCAGGCAAGTGGCGCTCAATGAGATCGGGGCATTCTCTAGCCTTCCAGCAGTTTGAAGAAGTTCTTAGCGAAGTTATCATTGAAGAACTCAGCGAAGAGGATCCAGGAGTTAAACAACTGCTTGAATCATCTTTAGCGAAGGAACATGATAAATGCTCAATTTCATCACCCTTCAAAATGGAATGGTGCGCTGAAAGTGACTGGGAACCCGACGACCCTTCAGAAGTATCATCAGGATCTTGCATTATTGTTCCACTAGCCAAAGATAAATCTTCGGGAACATTGATCAGAAGTGTTGGTTATGCAGAATCTGAGGCAGCAATCTCTGAATACCATTTTCTAGAAGATGGCACGTTTACCCTCACAACGCAGTATGAGCAATCAATTGCGGAAGAAAGAATTTGGTTTGTGTCGGAAAATGTTCGCTGTAGATCATCAGTCTTGAGAACGTCGGCAGGATCAGGCATACTCCAAACTTCATTTGCCTCAGAAGTCCGGCGCATTAATGCATAGATCCAAAAGATGAGCAAGAATCCAGCCTTTGCCGAGTTCGCCAAAACTCTCGCTGGCGTCTACGACAACATCGAACAGTCGCAAGAAAATCCCAAAGATTTTGCACGCATCAATATCTTCTTCCGACCATTACCTTGGCATATTTTCAAAGGACCTGGATTTTATTCTGAACAATGCTATGACTATGCCCCCTGGGATCCATATCGACAGGGAATTCATCGTTTAACTGCAAATGGAGATACATTTATAGTAGAGAACTATGGGTTCACAAACCCCAGAAGATTAGCGGGAGCTGGTCGGGATCCCGAAATCATGAATGCAATCGATGCAGCAACCCTAAAAGAACGATGTGGATGCGCGATGCACTTTCAGAGCAAAGGAGAAGGAAAGTACATTGGCAAAGTGGAACCTGGAAAAAAATGCCTGGTACCACGGGATGGAAAACTCACATATCTTGTCAGCGAAGTTGAAGTCGATAAAGACAATTGGATTAGTCGGGATCGTGGGTATGATCCCAAGACAGACAAACAGGTTTGGGGCTCTGAGCATGGCCTCCTAAAATTCAAAAGAATCAAAAGCTTCTCCGAAGAAATCAATGATGAGTGGCTAGATTCGAAAGCCTAAAATGGAAAATATTAAAAAACAAATGAAAGCCTGGATACGTTCACAGCATCTTATATGCGTTGGAACGGACTTTATTTTCGAAACAGTAGACCAAACTCAACTCGAAAAGTTTGAGGATTGCGTGCAAGCTATTGGAGGAAGAATTAGAACGGTCAAAGCTATTGGAAATTGGCCGATGGGACCTAGGCGTTCATTCAAAATACTCCAAGCCACAGCTAGCGTACCCAGACCTGGCGGAGAAGATCTAGTTACCTATTGGGCCAAAAAAGGAAGCAAATCAACAAGATATTCGGAAATCAATTCCTGAAAAAATGCCTACTCTTCAAACCATCCCATCCATGTATCTTGGCTAAAATCAGTATGTTGACTCCATTTTCTTAAAATAGTAGCGGAATCAATATCAAAGCCATTAGCAGCAGCGATATCAATCACTTGATCCTGATTCAGCGCAGCTTTAATTTGACCTTTTAAGTCTGGATTTTTGCGAACCAAAGCAATAAAAGCTTCTAAAGCGCTGTCTTGATTTGCGCTATGGGCAGAGCTGCTGGTCATCTAGAGCCTCTGAAAATCATAAAAATGATTCTAGACGGAATTTGTGTAAGCAGAGCGTAAAGCTAGGCACCATCCATCAACATGGCTCGCCAAGGTGCGACCTTACGGAACGCCCATGACCAGTGATCATTCGAGATGGCTTGAATCGCTGAGGCTTCGGATTCAGAAAGACCAACCGAATCTGACTGAACATACCGATTCCAGTCCATAATTGAGAAGACATAATCACGAGAGGCTGCATAATCCACGATATCTTGATCTGTCTGGCAAGACTTCAATCCCGTTGCAACAGAATGGTCATAGACAACCATCTGTACAAACTGGTCAATAACAGAATTCGACATCGTCAGCAGCTTTCAATCCAAAGTGCAAAATTGACCTTCTCACAAATCATCTGCAATACCAAAGGGCCTCCTGGACACCGCAATAACCGCCATGGAATATTTTTTTCTAAAATCCCCGAGTCAATGGTGATTTTTGGAGGACTCGTCGCCTGTTCATAAGGAATCAATGCAGAACCAGTCAATGCAGGCTCAACTTGGTTGACGATTGCTTTTAATTGGTCCAAATCAGCAACCAAGTTCAATTGGTCTTGGACATCTGCAGAACTCTGAACAGATTCAACAAACCTAGGAAGTGCTTGCTCAAGCTCAGGAGAAACGGGCATGACTAGAAAAAATCTTGGTACCACAATATCAGAAGACATGGATGCCTCTTGTGAGAAACAGAGCCCACTGAAAAAGCAATCAACCGTTAATAAATCATCACTGAATGAGAGACATTGATGCTATGGTCAAAGAGATAATGGAATTCAACGTCACTGCAGGTTCATCAGAATCAAAGCGGCTGCTCTAAGAATGCAGCTCAACAGCAGCCGACAGAGAAATCCAGATTATTCATTGATGACTTTTTAAACATGGCCGAGCGGTTCGACAACCTAGTTGAAGGCTTGACAGAAGAGCGGGCTATGGCTGTGATTTTGGCTGATCCAGACTCACTCGAGCGACCCGTTGATAAATACATGGCAGCCACAAGGCTTGGAGCAAGTGATAGTGAAGAATCACTCGATGTGCTAATCAAGGCTTCAGAGCTTGATCCAGAACATCTTTTTAATCGAATAACGCGACGCAAAGCTATTGATGCCCTTGGCAGACGAAAAAGTCCAAAAGCTCTGCCCTCTCTTTTTAGGGCATTAAAATGTAGTGATGAAGCAGCAGTGATTAATTCAGTAGAGGCAATTACAAAGATCGGAGCACCGTTAACGGAGGCAGACCATACCAAATTGCTGGAGGCTCTTGAAGGAGAGGATATTCAAAAGAGGGCTGTCATACAGGCATTTTGTCGTTTAGGAGTCCCCGGAGTCATCAACAGCATCAGGCCGCTCCAAGAGGATTCCAATCCATTGGTTGCTGGTGCAGCTAGGGCATACATGTCGAAAGTTGCTCAGGAATCAGAAGGGCTTGATGTCCTGATCCCTCAACTAGTCGATCCAATCGCAGGACGAAGACGATCTGCCGTAATCGATCTGGGTGATGCAGGGGACGTTACAAGGCTAGAGGCTCTTGTTACCGCTCCTGTCTCGATGTCGTTGCGAGCTAGAAGCGCATTTCAGTTGGTGGATCCAGAGAAAAAATGTGAAATACCGGAAAAATATGCTGGGCTTATAACACAACTCCTGCAAGATAACCCTCAACAACTAAAACTTAGGCAAGAATGGATCTGTGATATTGAACCCACGGAGATCGAAAACAACCTTCAACATCGCGATGAGGCGCGTCAATACGGGGGTGCGTCAAGCCTGATGGCCATGCAAATGCCAGACAAACTAATTTTGATTGACGAAATTAAAGAAAAATTATGGAGCGATTACGTTACACACTATTACTTAACAGCCGTTGTCAGCCTTCAGGGCTTGGAAGAGAGAAGCGATCTGATCAGGCTTGCCTTGGCTGAAACCATCCCTCAATACACAAAGTCCAGAATTGCTGCTGCCTGGGGGTGCCTCCGCTTGAGCCTTGTGGACCAAAAGCCCCTCCTGCAAGAGCTTTCAGCCAATGCCTTCTGGCTACCACTGAAATGGACATGCCAACGCGTCCTTAAACAGTTGTCATGAAATGGCAGGCAATAAATAAGGTGAATCTTGGAGGGATGGTTCACGCCAGAACCTCACTGAATTGGTCTTTGTCAACTTGTGTGTCCTGACGTGCGCGTTCAGGAAGTCGATCTGGAAAGCAGGGGTATGTTCATTCGTGATGCGGAATGCATCTCCCCAAACAACGTATTCCACAACCCCATGCTCGACGCATTCTCCCGGGCTGCTGTCTCGGCCGATTCCAGCGGCTCTTTCATTGGTGGCGGCGAACTTGCCTCTCTGAAGTCCTTCATTGCTGATGGCAACAAGCGTCTCGACGCTGTGAACGCCATCACCTCCAACGCCAGCTGCATCGTGTCTGACGCCGTCGCCGGCATCTGCTGCGAGAACACCGGCCTGACCGCCCCCAACGGTGGTGTGTACACCAACCGCAAGATGGCTGCTTGCCTGCGTGATGGCGAGATCGTTCTGCGTTACGTCTCCTACGCACTGCTCGCAGGCGACGCTTCCGTGCTGCAGGACCGCTGCCTGAACGGCCTCCGCGAGACCTATGCCGCTCTGGGCGTTCCTACCGGTTCCGCCTCCCGCGCTGTTGCCATCATGAAGGCCGCTGCTAGCGCCCTCATCACCAACACCAACAGCCAGCCCAAGAAGATGGCTCTTACCTCTGGTGACTGCGCCAGCCTGTCTGGTGAAGCTGCTAGCTACTTCGACATGGTGATCAGCGCCATCAGCTGAGCCAGAGATCGATTTTCTGCACACCTGAACACCCTTCTTCTAAATCATGAAGTCCGTTATCACCACCGTCGTCGGCGCAGCCGACAGCGCATCCCGCTTCCCCACCGCCTCCGACATGGAGTCCGTCCAGGGCTCCATCCAGCGCGCTTCTGCCCGTCTGGAAGCTGCTGAGAAGCTGGCCAGCAACTACGACCAAGTTGCTCAGGAAGCTGTTGATGCTGTGTACGCCCAGTACCCCAACGGTGCCACCGGCCGTCAGCCCCGTAAGTGCGCCACCGAAGGCAAAGAGAAGTGCAAGCGTGACTTCGTTCACTACCTGCGTCTGATCAACTACTGCCTGGTCACCGGCGGCACCGGCCCTCTGGATGAGCTGGCCATCAATGGTCAGAAAGAGGTCTACAAAGCCCTCAGCATCGATGCTGGCACCTATGTGGCTGGTTTCTCCCACATCCGTTCCCGTGGTTGCGCCCCTCGCGACATGAGCGCTCAGGCTCTGACCGCTTACAACCAGCTGCTCGACTACGTGATCAACTCCCTGGGCTGATCATCAGTCAAGCTGAGTGATTTTTTGATCTAACCAAGGGGTGGGCCAAAAGCCCACCCCTTTTTGTTTTCAAGTTCAAAAAACACAAGTTCTTGACAATTAGAGGCAAGTAATCTTGAACCATTCCGCAAAAGGGATGGATTATCCAAGAGACTTGTGGTCGATCAACCAAAGTTGGGGCCACATTTATAGACGCATTATTTGCCCAAGGTGACATTCAGCGAAATGAGAGTATCTAATCAATGCTCACATTTTACTGAACATAATTTTTCCAAGGCTTAAAGACAGCGACAACAATTAGTTGCCTTTAAGCAAGCTGGTATCTGTCACCGTCATTCATTTCCCCTCATTTACCCCATGCTAAGTACACAAACCAGTCCAGCTGGCATGGCTGCTGCTAGCCGCACCAAACCAGCCTCATACGCCATGCCAAGCAAAGCTGGCAAAAACACAGTCCATCGGACTGTTGCTGGTGCTATCGCTGAATTCAAGCGCAACACCTGTTCCCAGATGGGACTTGGTATTGGCCCAAGGCTTCACAGCGAATGTCCCTTTGCGGTGACTTTCGACGAATATCACCCAGGCAGCAGTGAAGCACTCGAGCGCACGATCATTGCCGCCTACAGGCAGGTATACGGAAACCTGCCTCCCACTGAAAACGAGCGTTGCACCTCCCTTGAGGTGCGCTTGATGAACGGAGAAATTACAGTCCGGGACTTTGTTAACGGCCTGGCAAAATCTCCTTTCTACAAGGAAAATTATTTCCATAGTGTCGCCCCCCAACGTGGGATTGAACTGAACTTCAAACACCTGCTAGGACGGGCACCCCTCACTCAAGAGGAAGTTCAAAACAGCATCAAACTTCAAGCAGAAGAGGGATTTGATGCTCTGATCGACAGCCTCACAGATTGCGCAGAATATGCCGAGGTGTTTGGATCAGACATCGTTCCTTACATGCGAGCGGGCGATTCCTACGCGGGAATGATGACCAGCTCCTTCAACATGATGCGCGAGCTTGCCGGCACAAAGGTTGCCGTTAGTGACAACGCACAAGGACGTCGGAGTCGCACCACGACGCAACTGGCTGCGGCAGCGATCAGCATGATGAAGCCGATCTTTAAGGGCGCACCAACGCTGCCCCAACAAAAGTACGGCGGACATCAGCCTCCCAGGAGAACCGGTGCTGCTCCCTTCCGTCCCTTCGGCGTTAAGCCATTGCCATTTTGATGCAGATGAGTTAGGCACAGAAATGCCATCACTTCTGCCCCCTTTCCAGGAAGGGGGCATTTTTGTGTCCGGCGGCGACACTGCAAAGCCCCACAAGCCGGTAGGTGCCTGATCAGAGTCGCTTAGATTGCGACTCAACGAAGTTGGACGTCCACCGTGCTCCAGGATTTCACCGATATCTCATCAATCAGCGAAAGCCAACTCACGGAAGAAGAAGCTCTCCAACTCGCTGATGAGCTCAGTGCAAAATTGAGCGAAGGTGAGCTCCCAAAATCAGATGCAGAATCACTCGAGCGTATGGTCGCCGGACTCGGAGATGCGAGGGGAGCTTTAAGACTCACCTTTGCAAAAAGTCTTGGCGCAGTAGGTGACGAAGCTCTACCCATTCTCTGTAAAGCACTTCGCCAGCACCAAAATGTCATCGTCAGGAGAGCATCAGCAAAAACGCTGAATTTAATTGGCAACAAGGAAGCCTTACCTTATCTGCTTGAAGCCTTTTTAGAAGATAGTGATCCAGTTGTACTCGGCTCGTCTGCTGGAGCGATGGCAACCATTGGACCAGACGCCATGGATTCATTGCTTGGAATCCTGAAAAATCCAGACTGCACACCATTTCAGGTTGGCTTGATCAACCTTGCTCTGAGTTTCATCGGTGCCAAAGCACCGGAGGCATTGCTCGAGGCTGCGGATTCAGACGTGGCTGAAGTTCGTGTTGCTGCAATTTCAGCATTGGGAGATCAAATACAGAAGAGTGATGATCTGCGGGCACAAAACAGAGTATTTCAAGCGCTCGATGACAGCTCAGCAGACGTGAGAGCAGAAGCAGTAACCCTTATCGGAAAATCATGTGATGCCGAAGATGTTGAAAATATGCTAAGCAGAAAGCTGGTCGATCAAGACACTCAGGTACGCAAAAATACAGCAATGGCACTAATGAAACTCGAAGCATTTAATGCTATAGAAAGCATAGAAGCAGCAAAGTCAACAGAAAAAGATGAGTCAGTTCAAGCAGTATTTAATGTTGCCATTAACATACTAAGTAGAGATTTGCAGGAGAAACAAGAAAGCGAATAGAGCATTTAGGAAAACAGCTTTAGAAGAATGCCCAGACGAGCAAATCATGCTTCCGCGTTAACACAAAGACAAGAAAGGGCAGCCGGTCTGATAGGAAGTGGATACCAAAAAGATAAAAAGCAATCATTCAGAAAAACATTAAGCTTCTTACACGCAATCAAGGAAAAACAATAGAGTATGCAAATACGCATAAGAAGTTTGCGAAAAAAACGATCCCGCAATTATATTTTTTCCGACACGCTCGAGATGGAAGAGTTTTGCAAGGCACATTTTGAAGAATATCACTCAACATCCAGCTTCGGATGCAATGTAACTCAGTTAAGCACCGGCCTTCTCGAAACGAAGACCACTTGCTCACCAATTCAAGATGTGCATCTTGAAATTTTTAAATCGAACCAAACTCTGCTCTACGAGGAAGAAGCCAACACAAAATCAGTATCATTCTGCTGGCTAGACACATTACAGACAAACGATACGGAGGCAGAGACAATCATTAGCGGCCACCAAATGACAAGAAATAGCATTGCTGGCTTCAATCGGATAAACAAAACAGGAGGAAATATCTGGGACATTGTGGGAGCAAACGAAGAGCTTTGCTGCATGAGCCTAAAATGGAATAAATTAAAAGAAAGAATCAACAAATTGAATGCATTTAATGCCTATGCGAGGCTTGAGGAATGCATTGGAATTGACTCGATTGATCATGCAAGTACTCAGCTCAAAAGATTATTTAACCGACATTTTAATGGCCAGCCATCAACGAAACCAAATTCATTTTACGATCTAGCAATCATATTCCTAGACAACGAAAATAATGAATCAACCTATGATGCACATCGATGCGAGTCAACGGATCTAATAGAAGACATGGTTAAACTAATTCACGAAGATAGGGCTGGCATGCCACCAATAACACTTGACGAAATTACCGAATACTTGAATTCAAAAACAGAGCCTCTCAATACTATATGCCGAAAAATCTTTAACATGGATGTAATTGAGCTTGTAAGAAGAGTACGCCTAGAACAGACCCGCAAGGCCTTTTTAACTCCACATTCCTCAACAGGTCTCAAAGAGTTTACAAAAAAGAGAATAGCACTTTACTACGGTTTTAAGAACTGGAAAAAATTTGAAGCCTCCTACTCCACATATTTTGGAGAATCACCCAGCCAAACAATAGATCGATCTAATAAGAATTTATATTCATTTAGTGCATGGCAGGGAGAATAATACATGAAAACATCTATTGAATATCGTGATCCACTGGAGCTCTCTGAAGAGCTTGCAAAACTTGGTCAGCTTACAAAAATAACGCAACTGGAAGGTGGCAGTGGTTTCTATACTATGCAAGCAGCAAATACTAATAAAGTCGCACTTGCAGAAATATCTGCCAACAAAACATTATTGTACGAGGGGTGGGGCAATGGTATAACTATTGATTTTAATTGGATTACGCCAAAAGCAAATACTCAAGGAGCCTTTGGCTATTGTGATGGATTTAAGATGAAAAAAAATAGCTTGGCTGGATTTGGCACGATTAATTCAGTACCAGGAAATGCATGGGGAAAATATAGCAACGAATGCTCTAGTACGGGTTGCATGCTTGAAAAGCAGCTGCTATTTGAATTACTCGAAAATTGCAAAGCATATGATGGACTTGAACGACTCACAGGTGATCAGGGGATTTATTGCAATAATAAAGCTCTAAGCCAACTTAAGAGATTAGCTGCCAGAGAAGTATCTGCTGGAATTCAGAACCCAGAAAAATATTTCGATCTTGTAATCGCATGCCTAGAAGAGCCAATGACGGAGAAAAGTAGTCAAGATCCAAAACATATCGATCAATTAAGAGAAATCATTAATCTTGCACATAGTGAGAAGACCATGGAATCCCCTCTGTCATTGCTTGAAGTATGCAAATATATAAATACAAGCCAAGCATCATTATATCGTATATGTCAGGAGTATTTTGGAGTGGGAATCATTGAATTGATGACACAAATTAGACTTGAGGAATCCAGAAGAATTATGCTTAACCAAGACGCTCGTCGAAAATTAAATCTATATTCAATTCGAGATATTGCAATTAAATATGGGTTTAAACATCAAGGGAGATATGCACGGCGCTATTACACTGCATTTGGAGAACTTCCAAGTCAGACCATAGAAAAGTCGAGAAGATATAAATTACCTATATAAACAAATGAGTAGCAAAGAGGAATAGTATCTACAACTGACGTAAAACCTCTGCACATGTCCATCGAAGGGGCTCCCAAGTAGATGTCATCAATAAATTCTCAATGTCACGACGACATTCCAATAAGCCTAAGTTTAAACATCCCCAAGTCGCTGCAATTTTTGATTTTGCATACTGCGGAGCTGGCTCCAATAATGATTCCTTCGTTATGAATGATAATTCTTTTAAATCAAGCTGAGATACCAAACAATTTACTTGATAGTGAACACCATAATCTGAGCCATGATTCTCCCAGATGGATTTAACTGACTCCGCAAGCCTAGATTCTGGCCAACTAAATAAAGATTTTGCAGCAAAATACTGATGCTCTTCGTCTCTATGTCTGAGCAAGTCGCAAACTGCTTGCAGATCACTTGGTGTATTAAAATCCTGGTTAAGATATAAATTACGAGAATCATCCTGCAACATTTGGTTAATCAGAATTCTCTGCGATTCTGTTTTAATTTTGGGTGTAATCTTGAACGCACTTTTAGCTCTTAATGGCATTGAAACTGCTACTTTTGAAATGTTCGACAAAAGAGACGGATCACCAGCATCACCAATATCAATAACCGACGAACGACGGTAAATGACGTTGGGATCTTTGAGCTGATTTGCAAGGAGATGCAATTTACTCTTGTCACCTTCAACTCTTATTGAATAAGCTACTGATGCTCCTTGAACCAATAGGTTTTGATTGTTCTTTTGCTGCTGAATCATGCCATCACAGTCGTGCATCTCCAAGCGTGTAAAGCATTGAATTGCAACACGCTTAAGTACATCTGAGCCATCTTGAATGATCTTCAAAAGAGAAGATTTAAACTGAGTATCAAGTGGAATACCAAAATTAATTAGCGTATCAACAGCATTGACAATAGTCTGCTCATCGCGACTATGCATGGCATCATAAATAGTTGGCAGAGTACTAAGATCACGGCGACGCCCTAGTGCTTCAATAGATTTACGGCGTGTAATAGCATCAAAGATATTATCTCTATCCCCAGTAGCCGCGACAACTAACGCATCAAGAGAATCCCGCGAAGAACAGGCTCCCAACCTTGTCGCCGCTATATACTTAATTCCAGGATTATCAAGGGTCCTAATATTTTTGGAAAGCAATTCAATTGCCTGTTGTTCACCCATCCAGGAGAATAGATTGTCAAATCTCTGCGAACTGGGCACCATGCATCGTGCGTATATTCATTTTTAACAGATGAATTGATTGACCTGCCTAGTTTGGTAAGAAGTGGCCTATCCACCCCCAAAGTTGATAATTAGTGGACATCTATTTTAAGAAAAATAAACCTAGCCAAGCAATCAAAAATAGGCAGGTATTCGTTAATTGAATTCAAACTAATGATGATTTATCCAATCATTGAATTGCGCCCGGTTCAATTCTTTGTCCGCACAGGATCAGCACAAGAAAAGTACGGTGCCATACAAAGTTTTTGATGGCCTGCTGAGCCCTCAATAAGTAAAACAACTCTGATAAGAAGCGGATAGTTGCTGATAAAATATGGATATGATGCTGATTCTTCATGTCACGTGCTGAATTCATACGCTTTCTTCAGGTTCTAGAAGAAGACCAGACATTTAGATCTCTTTTCCAAGAAGCGGAGCCCGAGGAGATCCTCAGGCTTGCAGATGAACATGGATTTATCTTTTCGGATGAAATAAAGGGTCGTTTCCTGAATCGCTGGGCAGGAGTTTACTTCTGCCCATTTGCTAATGATGTAGGCAGACTGTGCCCCAAGATGGTGCCAGAAGGATTCAGCACACTGCTTCATTATTCACAGACGACTTGTACTAAAGAGGACAAGGTAGAACGTTTTGACTTCCGTGCTGGAGGCTATTACGAAGGGGTAAAAACAGTAAATCGATAGAGAAAATAAGTTAACTCTTTGTGTTTAGTAGATTCTGAAGTCGTGCCAACGCAGATTGAGCTGCTTCCTGAATCAAAGGATCCGTATTATTGTTCTGCAGTGACCGTAAAGCATCTTCTGCTAAAGGATTTGGAATGTCTGCAAGAGCCTGAGATGCACTAAAAATTAAAGCAACATTTTGACTGCTGAGAGAACTTGCCAGAATCTTTATTGCCTCTTCAGACTTAAATTGTTGCTTACCGATCTGACCAAGACACATCAGTGCACCCTGCACGACAACCATATCGGAATCATCGATCCCTTGTTCCAACATTTCCATGACTGAATCAGGAAACGGCTGATCTGGGAAGTTTTTGAACACCTGCACAAAGGCCTTAGGGCAGCAACGCCTTGCAGTTTGATTCTCTGTTGTTGCATAAAGTTCGATCAAGGGATCAAACGCAGAGCTCCCAAAAAAACCAACACCTTTAACAGCCGCTCTGTAGACTTTAGGATCATGATGAAGGAAGAGATCCAATAATCTTGGCAACGCCTCTTCCCGATAGTTCTCAGAAAGAATCAAACAAGCTTCTTCTTGAATCCTAGGGTTGGGATGCATTAGATCTTCAAACAATGCATCAACTGAAGGAATGTTCGAATCGCCGCTCATTTAAAAGCCTAAATCATCATTCTTCAATATTAGCATTTCAAGTCAGGGAGCATGAAGAATTGCCACTTGGTTCTCAACTATGATCCAGAATGCTCTGTGCTTTTAGTTGCAACAAACTATCGCCATCAGATTCGACAAGCTGTTGTAGTTGACGTTGATATCGAAGTTGAAGATCCTCGGTCTGATCAGATTGGATCGATAGGAGGCCTGCATAACTGATATCCCAACCTAGGTTATTCTCTAAAGAAAAACAATTATCCAGAAAACAATCGTATTGGCCAGGAAATAGCTTGGCAAATGATAGCAGGGCGGCTGGAGGTGATTTTCTAAATTGTGGTCGCTTATCTGTAATTGCATCAGAGAGTATTTTATGGATTTGAAGCAGAGCCTCGTCCGTCCACCCTTCCACAAGTCCAAACAATCGCATCAAGAAATAGTGTGCACCGTAATCATTGTGGGCTTTTTCCTGCCAGCAGCTCTGAACAGAACTCCAAATCTCACGAGCATCACACTTTAAAAGCTCCTGCATCGCAAGATAGCAACGACTGAAATCTGGATGAAAAAGGCCCTCTACCAAAAGCTGTGTGGGCATAGATTCACCGTAATGATGAAGGACCGTTATCAAACGAGGATCATCAAACAAAAGTAGATCAACTGCTGATATTGCTTCACGATCTGAGAGTTTCTTTGATGGGTTATCAAACAGAGCTCGAACAGCACGCATCCGAAATGCAGGGGAAATTGGTGCCTGGAGCAAATCAGATAAAAGCTGAACAGCATTCGCATCGATCACATCCTGTACAGCAGACTGACGATCCATTTGATTGGCATCGAACAAATGATCTGAAAGATCAGCCAGATTTGAATGATCTCCAGATAGATGAATCATGGCAGCGATGGCAGCACCACGTACCGAAGACTTTTCATGGGCTGTATGAGCTGAAATAGTCGAAATTGCTGATTTAACAGAAAGCTTTGACAGACTTTGAATTAAGACTCTTTGATTCTGACAAGGATCATCAACCAAATGAATCATACGTTGATGAACCTCAGGATCCTGACAATTAAGACGAGCCAAAGCCCAAGCAGTATTCTCAACCATATAAATATCAGAGCTATCTAAAAATCTCGCAATTTTAGACTTAGCCTCTGTGACCCCTAATCGTGCAAGAACTTCGACAGCTTTTCGTTGTGCAAGGCCTACGGGTGTATCCGTGGAGGGCTTATCAAGAAAACTCAATAGCGCTTCATTTGTTCTCTTTCCTGGAAAATTAATTAGATGAGAAACAGCCATATAATAATCACTCTCGCTTTCAAGATCATCAAATGCTTGAGACAAGATCTTAATGGCGCCATCTTGGTCAAGCCCAGAATGGATATTATCAAAGAGACCAGACATCTTAAACGACCCGCTTCTACATGATTCTACATGCTGCGGGTCATTTAATATTGACAATGAGATAAGAAAGGATTAGCAAGCTTGCCAACCGCTGACACAGGGGGCAAAATCCCTTTTAGTCACAATGACAATGATGGGGCCATTTCCAGGACGATTAATCTACGTTTCCACCGGCGTGATGGACGGCTGTAGGCCTTCAACTCAACAAACAATTCGCGTTGATACGCGGTTCATGGCGCAATGGATGAAATCTTTTAGAAGTTGCAATACACCGATCACATTTGTTGGGTGGAAGGCAGCTGATCACCCCACAATACCAGCAACTAAAAAGAAAACTTCAACGTCGAAAGTACGGAAACTAGTTGAGAAGTTGACACCGCAAAAGGAATCAATTTCCAAGAAAAAAGAACAAACAACCTCAGATAAAACTGAGAGCAGCAAAGGAAGCAAGAAAAGCTCTAGCCGTCGCAGAAATCGTCGAAAACAGGCCTGATAGATATTTATAGGGCTTTTGAAGACACCTCAAATATCGCATCTTCGGAACGTCCCGATTTGAGACCCTCCCAGTTGATTGCTTGAAGAAAGGCGATTTGATCAGGCGTTTCAACCAAATCAACACCCCAATATCCCTCCTGGAGTGGAGCTCCAGGAGAAGCTTGGGAATCCTTCCTTCCACCAAGTGCAAGAACAACGTGGTTCATCTCATGCCCAAGTTGTCGACGATATTGAGACCAAGACCGCACTAGATCTGCAGCCATTTCTTGGGGCGACAAATCAGAGCTGATTGAAAGTATCCAATGAGGATGATCAACAACTGATGTAGATGTAATGTGTTTCGAAAGAGATTTAAGTGCTTGTGCAAGCTGCTCAGAATTCAATGCAGGTACTAGGTCTGATTGAACTTGTAGGTTATGAGATAGAACAAACGTCGTCATTAAAAAACTTTCTCTATAAGAAAATCTAGTGGAATTTCAGCTTGGCTGTGATGGGTAATCCAGAGGTCTCCAGATTTCTGACATAAAAAAGGGGAGGCTTTGCCTCCCCCCTCAAGATGCCTTGAAGAAATCAGGACAGAGCGTTGATCGCGTAGTCGAGATAGCTCTTGAACTCATTCAGAGCTTGGGGGCTCATATCACGGGGTGCACAACCGCGGTTGCGGGTGTAGGTGAGAGCTTCAATGTAGGCATTGGTGGGAAGACCCAAGGTGCGATACACCTCGCGTGCTCCAGCGATACCCCACTCATCGAGAGGACCGGTACCACCAACGATGAGGCAGTAGTTGATCAAGCGCAGATAGTGGCCGAGATCGCGGTAGCACTTGTCGACCTTCACCTGGCTATCACCGGCTTCACCGGGTTGGCGAAGGTAGGCGTACTTGTTGAAGCAAGCATCACCAGCTTCGCGGGTGACATTGTCCAGACCGGCGGCCAGCTTTTCAGCAGCCTCCAGACGAGCAGCAGCTCGCTGAATATTGCCCTGAACAGCCTCAAGGTCGTTCTGGGAAGGGAAGCGACCGGCTGCATCAGCAGCGGTCACAACAGTGGTGACGACGGATTTCATTTGAGATCCTTAGGTAAAAGGTGCTGAGAAGGTAATAAGGAGAAGACTTGTTCGTCCGCAGATCAGCTGATAGCGCCGATAACGCGATCGAAGTAGGAACCTGCTTCAGACACCAGTGCAGAGCAGTCGCCCTGAGTGGTTTCCATCTTGCGGTACTTAGCACCACCGCTTGCAGGAGTATTGGTCTGACCAATCAAAGCCGTCGCTGCGGATTTCATGATCGCAACCGCACGAGCAGCAGACTGGGTAGGAACACCTAGCGCGATGTAGGTCTCCTTGAGGCCGTTGAGGCAACGGTCGTCCAGCACGGAAGCATCACCAGCGAGCAGGGCGTAGCTGATGTAGCGGAGCACGATCTCGCCATCGCGAAGGCAAGCAGCCATGCGACGAGTGGGGTAGCAGTTGCCACCAGCCTGGATCAAACCTGTGTTTTCACAGATCATGCCGGTTACGGCATCGGAGACGATGCAGTAAGCGTTGGAAGTAATGGCGTTAACAGCGTCCAGGCGCTTGTTGCCATCTTGCACGTAGGAGCGGAGGCTAGCGAGGTCGCTACCACCCACGGGTGCAGTTTTGGCGTCAGCGCTGACGACTGTGCGGGAGAATGCGTCGAGCATTGGGGGCCAGACAGTTTTGGGGATGCAGTGCTTCGGGAACCAACGGGTGAGCAGGCCATGAAGACCTGGGAGCCCAAGGGTGGTGGAAGCGCCGACCAAGGCTAAACTCAGTTGTCGGCAGGCTCCGCCAAACCGCCCCCTTTACGCAAAAGTTTGTCACCTTGGGGCAAAAACGACCGGCCACCTCCATTGGTCCAGGGCTGTTTCGACGGCAATCTCCCCCTTGATTGACGTGGGCCTGAGCAAAGGTTCACAAAAACCTTGGCCAGATGAGTAGGAGGCTTAGGATCTCTGGGGTCAACCAGAAATTCATGGACAACGCAGCGTCCGATTTGCCGAGTCTCGAAGAGTTGCAAGAGTCCATCGATGAATTGGCTGCCTACCGGGAAAGACTTTTTCAAGATGTAGTTGGCCTTGGCAAAAAACTACGCCTATCGCAAAAGAAAATTGACGCCACCGTTGCGGCGCATCCAGAGCTACAACGGCTTGACGAGGTCATGTCACAACTCGTTGCTCAAAGGAATGCACAGCAAGCGCAAGCTTGAGGCTCCAAAACTAACAATGCGTCCGCTCAACTGTATTAATTAATTTATTTCACAAGCTCAAGCTAATGGTTCAGACACTTTCCCCACCGATGACGATGGCGGATTTTTTTCAAGCCAGCCGCGGGACTTGGTTGAACAGGCGCGCTGTGCATCACCTCGATCATCAAGACGACGAAGCAGCAGACTCCAATCTGGTGATTGAACCATTTAATGCAGACGACCCAGTGGTCACCAAAATCTGTGAATCGCTAAATATTAGAACCGAAGAAAGTTCTGGTGGAGCCCGTTTTTGGTGGGAAAGCAATATCAAAAAGGGTGTGCGAAATGATGATTATGCGGCTGTCGTCATCGATGTTCCTGCCCATGATGATCCCCGCAAAGGATTTCTACTTCGCGATGTTGGATATGTTGAAAAACAAGCCGTTTTAAGCACCTACAGCTTTGCCGACGACGGCGTCGTGACAATCACGACACGATACGACACGAACATCGGGATTGAACGCTGTTGGTTTGTGACTGATCAAATCAGAATGAGAGTCAGTTCTGTTCAGTGCTTAGACGGTGTTGCGATGACCACATATTGCACCGAGTTTCGATGCCCTACTGATGCTGAAATTACAGACATCAATCAGCGTGCGCAACACCTGGCCATGGCGTCTTCAACAAGCAACGACTGAACATCATGTTTGATCCATTTCTTGATGAATTGCATTCAGGGATCAAAGCCCGAGGCGCAGTACCAATTGAGGTTCCTCAAGGGCTAGAGCACAATCAATCATCCAAGCGTTCCAGCACCATCCAAAGCTGGCTTTGGGACGTGCCGGGCTTTCGTCGATGGCGTGTTACACGTTTGGATGCTGGCGAAAGCTTGCAAGTTCTGAATTCCGTTGCCTATCCCGATTACACCTACGACCATCCACTGATGGGGGTTGATCTGCTCTGGTTCGGCGCCAAACAGAAGTTGGTGGCTGTTCTGGATTTCCAGCCCCTTGTTCAAGATAAGGACTATCTGGAGCGCTACTTCGATGGACTGAAGGCACTGAACGCTCAATTTCCGGATCTCAATGGGGAGGAGACCATGCGTTCTTTTGATCCAAATCAATACTTTTCCTCATGGTTGCTGTTCTGCCGGGGCGGAGCAGAGCAGGCCACAACATCGCTGCCCCCAGCTTTTAGTGCTTTCCTAAACGCCTATTGGAACTTGCACGACGAAGCCATTAAAACCACTTCGTCCATCAATCCCAAAGAAGTTGAACAACTTCAGAAGAATTATGATATCTACAGTGCAGAGAGAGATCCCGCACACGGTCTTTTCACCAGTCATTTCGGGAGTGAGTGGTCTGATCGCTTCCTGCACGAATTTCTCTTCCCTGAATCCTCTCAAAAATGACTCTGCAGCGCACGAATAGTTCCGATGCTCTCGTGATAACTGACTGGTCTTGGCAACCATTCCTTGACGATGCTGTTGCTGCACTCGAGTCATTTGAGCCAGAGCCCTACCCAATTGAGCAAGATTTTTTATTGAAGCAGGGACAAATCGGCTCTAAGGCCAAGCCAGTCACCGTCACCACAGCAACATGGGCTTGCCGCACTGAAAAATTCCGGCAAGTACGTGCTGCGTGTGTGAATGCTGGCGACGCAGCATCAGTGCTGAATTTCGTCATTAATCCATCCTCCAAGTTCGACTTGCCCTTTTTTGGAGGTGATCTCGTCACGCTGCCGGGCGGTCATCTACTCGCACTAGACCTTCAGCCCGCCGATAAAAGCGATGAACAGCACACGCGGCCGGTTTGGGATCAGTTGATGCCAATTTTTGAGCGGTGGCGCGAACAATTACCTGACGGCGGACCGATCCCCGAGGAGGCCCAGCCCTTCTTCTCTCCTGGCTTTCTCTGGACCCGTCTTCCGCTTGGGGACGAAGGGGCTCACCTGATCGAAACGGTGGTGCGACCCGCATTCAATGAGTACTTGTCCCTTTACCTGAAACTCGCCGCCACAGCTGAACCTGTCTCTGATCAACGCTCTGAGGTTCTCTTCGCTGGTCAACGTCGCTACACCGACTATCGAGCCGAAAAAGACCCGGCCCGAGGCATGTTGACCCGCTTCCACGGCAGTGAGTGGACCGAGGCATACATCCACAAGGTGCTTTTTGATCTCTGAAGCAAGCCTCGTGAATTCCTTGTGGTAGCAAGGGAGTTAAGCATTATGAACAGCTGTCGGGAGGCTCCCGAACTGTTGGGTCAGAATCACGGGCGACGGGATGGAGGCGATAGCCTTCGATCATCCCTTTCAAGTCTGAGATTCCCGCTCCAGACGTAGTTCACAGGAACAACAACCATGTTCGACGCCTTCACCAAGGTTGTCGCCCAGGCCGATGCCCGGGGACAATTCATCAGCACCAGCGAGATCGATGCACTCGCAGCCATGGTTTCCGACAGCAACAAGCGTCTGGACGCCGTTAACCGCATTTCCAGCAACGCATCTACCATCGTTGCTTCGGCTGCCCGCCAGCTGTTCGCCCAACAGCCCTCACTGATTTCTCCTGGTGGTAACGCCTACACCTCCCGCCGCATGGCTGCTTGCCTGCGCGACATGGAGATCATCCTGCGTTACGTCACCTACTCCGCTTTCACCGGTGACGCTTCCGTGATGGAAGATCGCTGCCTGAATGGTCTGCGCGAGACCTATCTGGCCCTCGGCACCCCCGGTGCTTCGGTTGCAGCCGGCGTCAATCTGATGAAGGAGGCTGCACTCTCCATCATCAACGACAAAGCAGGTATCTCCAATGGCGACTGCGCTTCCCTGAGCAGCGAGATCGGCACCTACTTCGACAAGGCCGCAGCATCCGTCGCCTGATCGACGCGTGGATTCGACGTTTTTCACTTCTTTGTACTAACCAATGAAAACTCCACTCACCGAAGCTGTTGCAGCAGCCGACTCCCAGGGTCGTTTCCTGAGCAACACCGAAGTTCAGGCAGCTTCCGGTCGTTTCAATCGCGCCAAGGCCAGCCTCGAGGCGGCCAAGGCTCTCACCAGCAAGGCCGATTCCCTGGTGAACGGCGCAGCTCAAGCTGTGTACACCAAGTTCCCCTACACCACCCAGATGGCGGGGCCCAACTACTCAGCAACCCCCGAAGGCAAGGCCAAGTGCTCCCGTGACGTGGGCTACTACCTGCGCATGATCACCTACTGCCTGGTGGCTGGTGGTACCGGCCCCATGGATGACTATCTGATTGCTGGTCTGGCTGAAATCAACCGTACTTTTGAGCTCTCCCCCTCATGGTATGTGGAAGCTCTGAAGCACATCAAGGCGAACCATGGCCTTTCTGGCGACGCTGCCACTGAAGCCAACAGCTACATCGACTACGCCATCAATGCTCTGACCTGATCGGTTAGATCACAATCTGACAGCCCTCCTGATGGAGGGCTTTTTTATTGTTCAAACAGCTTGGGCCAGGATTCACAAAATGACCCCAACGGAGCAGAACTTTCTCAGCTTGCTTTGCGGCGAATACAGTAATCAGCAGCAAGCATTGGATAACCCGCCTTTCTTTGCACATATTTTCCTGAGATATCGACCTTTAGAACACCTCCGAGAAGGATCTATTTTGCTAGAACAAAGCTATGCAGTAGACCCAAAGCATCCTTACCGACTACGCATGATAAGAGCCGAGGAACAATCACCTGGAATTATTAAATTATGGAATCATACTTTCCGCGAGCCATCAAGATTTTCCAGAGCAACCTTTGATAAAGACTGTCGGCAGAGCATTCTAGAAAGCGACTTCATATGCCTTGACCAATGTCACTACCAAGTCGAACACAAGAACGACGGATATTATGGCTCAATCGAACCAGGCTGCAGGTGTATGGTCACCCGAAATGGGCAAGAAACAGTCCTGGTAAGCACTTTTCACCTCCAGGAGGACAGATTAAAAACTCTTGACCGTGGTCATGACCCAAAAACGAATGAAAGACTTTGGGGCGCCATTGCAGGAGAATTTCAATTCAGACGAACAAAATCATGGGAAGCAAAGTGGGAGCAAGACATTCATTCATGAGCATGGATACAAAGACCATTTTTTAAGTGCCTGAGACAGTGGGGCAAGCCTATAGAATGCAACACAAGTTTTGTTTAACAAAACTACCTTGATTCCAATTGACTCAGTCACAGCCGCTCTTGAAGCCCTCGACCACCAAGATGCGGGTGTTCGGTATCACGGTGCTTGGTGGCTCGGAAAAAACAGGTCGGTTGAGGGCGTACCACGATTGGTGGAATGCCTTCTAGACGAAAGGGACAAAACATGTACAGGTGGATACCCCCTAAGAAGGCAAGCAGCAAGATCACTGGGAATGATCAAAGACTCACGTTGCTTACCAGAGCTTCTTAAAACACTAGAAACAGATGACGTGCAATTGCATGAAGCAACACTTAGAGCCCTAATTGAAATCAAGAGTGATCAATGCTCAAGCTCACTCATAAGCTACCTTGACCGAGACATTCCCAACAAACCAATAGAAGCACTTATAGAAGCTTTAACAGAGCAAAAACTGTGGGATATTTCAGAAAAGATCCAACCTTTTCTTAACGATAAATCAGAGAGGATCGTTGGCTCGGCAGCAGCTTTTTTCTACAGCTACACAGGTGAGATGACCTATTTGAACAAAGTCATCTCACTTCTTGATCACCAGAATCGTTTCATCAGGCAATCCGCTGCTTTCGACCTAGCCCGTATCGGAACAATCAAGGCAACAGATCCAATCCTGATTGCCAAGATCCCCAACAACGTCAAGATGTTCGCCATTAAAGCCATACTGAATCAATCACTAAGCCGGAGCAATCAGGCAGATTCTATTCCAGAAACTGACCTCGAATCAATTCACTCCTCTCTCTTCAAAGCACTTGACAGTCTCGCTAGAGATAACTTTTCGGGAAACCTATTGATTGAGCAAGACAATCAAATTCCAGAAACCTATTCAGGAGACGACACAACAGAAAGCGATTTGCTTTCAGATGCATTCGAGAATCTCAGGTCACCATCCTTAACGAACCGAAAAGCAGGCATCAAACAACTCATCCGCGGCGCTGATTATTTCAAAATCGATCTTCTTGAACTGTACTTCTCAGAATCGGATCAAGACATCACAATGGGGCTAATAAAGGCCATGGCTGAACTAAAAAATCCCCATTACGCAAACGCTCTTATTGATGCCATTGGAGTCGAAATTGGCAATCATTGCCAAGGCAACATACGACGCGTCGCAGCATGCGCCCTTGGTGATATCAATTGGGACGCAAGGCTTTCCTCTCGATCACTGCATGCCGTCTTCAACAAACTCGAATGGACACTTCATTCACCTGAAGACTGGGGCTTGCGCTACAGCGCATGCTTGGCCCTAGAGGGAATTGGTGGTGCCAATTCTATTGAACTTTTAAATGAAGCCAAAGCAAAAGAAATAGACCCAGTCCTCTCTGCACGCCTTGACATGGCAATACTAAAATCAAAAAATAAGACCCCTATTCATCACTTCGAAACCAAAAAGCTTCTTTGAACGTAATTATGAAAGTATTGTTCGTCTGCCTTGGCAACATCTGCCGCTCTCCAGCGGCCGAAGGAGTCTTCCTGCATCTGCTTGAAGAACGTGGTCTCAGTGACCAGTTCGTGGTGGATTCCGCGGGAACAGGGGGATGGCATGTGGGCAATCCTGCGGACCGACGCATGCAGGCCGCGGCCAACCACCGCGGCATTCAGCTGCCCAGCCGCGCACGACAGATCAACCTCGACGATTTCTCGAGTTTCGATCTGGTGCTGACCATGGACGACGACAATCTCACTGCTGTGCAGGGATTGGCTCGGGCAGCGGGGTCCCGAGCCTCAGCCAGCATCAAACCGATGCTCAGCTATGCCCGCCGGTTCTCTGAAACGGAGGTCCCTGATCCCTATTACGGGGGCGACGCAGGATTCGAGCATGTGCTCGACCTGCTCGAGGACGCTTGCGCCAACCTTCTGGACGAGCTCAGCCCGCCGGCGTAGGCCAGGCCTCCTCCGCCACCCGAGACCGGAACTGCGACACAAGGGCGTCGATCACAGCCTCAATGCCCATGCCATCGGTCACGAGCTCAACAGCATCCTCAGCCTGAACCAAGGGGGCTTCCTCGCGCGTGCTGTCGAGATGATCCCTTTCGGCGATCTGCGCCTCGAGCTCAGATCGCTCAGGCACCGGGAACCCCCGCTGCTCCAGGTCCAGGGCCCGACGACGGGCGCGTTCACCCACCGTGGCCGTAAGGAACACCTTCAGATCAGCATCAGGGAAAACAGCGGTGCCGATGTCGCGACCTTCCGCCACCAAGCCACCCTTCGCACCCATCGCCTTCTGCTGAGCGGTCAGCGCCTGCCTGACGCAGCGGTGCGCCGCCACAGCCGAGACCGATGCTGTGACGTCGGGCGAGCGAATCTCTTCACTGACGTCCTGCCCGTTCACCAACACCTGCTGGCCACCACCGGGCAGCGAACGCAGCTGCAGGTCGAGGTCGTTCAACAGAGGCGCAATAGACGCCGCATCCTGGGGGTCCACACCATTCTGTTGCACCAACCAGGTCACCGACCGGTACATCGCGCCCGTGTCGAGGTAGACCAACCCCATCCGCTCAGCAAAGGCCCGAGTGACGGTGCTTTTGCCAGCGCCGGCAGGGCCATCAATGGCAACGAGAGGCTGGCGGGTCATTAGGAAGACGTGATCGATCAAACGGGTCGTCCCGCAGCGCACCGCCGCGGCCAGCAGCGAGATGGCAGTTTCAGACCCACAGGGCTGAAGCGTGAAGGGGTCGACCCTCTCTACATACTCCACCTCAAGCCCTGCATCACCCAGGCTGCTGCGCACTGAGGCCTTGGAATTGTTTGGATCGGCACGGCTCAAAGCCACTGGCAAAGCAGAGGCACGCTCACGGTCGTTCGAGGAGAGGTACTGATTGCGTGAACTCAAGGCCAGGCCATCGGGTTCACGAACAGTGGGAAGCCCCTGCACCGCCACGTTCAAATCGAGATCGGCCACCAGCCGGCGCAGGATCACCAACTGTTGCCAATCCTTTTCGCCCAGCCATAAACAGGACGGCTCCACCAGTTGCAGGAGCCGGGCCACCACCGTGACCACGCCATCAAAGTGACCTGGACGGGATGCTCCACACAGATGGGCTTGCAGGTCTGCCGGTGCTGAGCGCGACACCGCTGACTGGAGTCCACCGGGGTAGACCGCGTCGACACTCGGAGTCCAGAGGGCATGGGCGCCACAGCGTTGAGCCAAAGCCCGATCCGCCTCGAGCGATCGGGGGTAGCGATCAAAATCTTCAGCTGGCCCGAACTGGAGTGGGTTGACGAACACACTCACCAAAACTGGGCCCTGTGCTGAGGCACGCCGTATCAGCGCCCCATGGCCCTCATGCAGGCCGCCCATGGTGGGCACGAATTGAAGCGGTCCACGGAGATTGGACCGGAAGCTCTCCAGCTCGGCCTGGGTGGAGAGAACAACGAAACTCAGCGCAGCACCTCAAGCTTGACCTGGGCGATTCCAGAGGCGGTCAATCCAAGATCAGAGGCGGCGCCATGGCCAAGATCAATCACCCGGTGGTCAATGAACGGCCCGCGATCATTGATGCGAATCACGGCCGTGCGGCCGTTCCAGAGGTTTGTGACGCGCACTTTCGTTCCGAAGGGAAGCGTGCGATGGGCTGCCGTCATCGTGCCGCGCCTGTAGACCTCACCATTGGCAGTGCGGTTGCCATAAAAACCGGGGCCATACCAACTGGCCTCACCGGTGATGACCTTCACCACCTCAGGAACAACCTTCAGTTTGGGCTGGGGGAGTTCAGCCGCTGGAGGGGCAACGACGGGCTTGACCTCTGCAGCGGAGAGGGTTGCCTGGAGCTCGCGAGCCTGGGGCTCGACGACCAGATCAAGAGGGTCAATGGACTCTGCTCCGTTGACCGAGATGAAATCGCTGGCCACAACCGGCAGGAGTGCCGCACTCCCTGAAATCGCTCCGGAGAGCGTGGCAACCGTCAGAAGGACTCGCATGCAGAGCGACCTGACCACGGCATGGAGCTGAGCTCACAGCTCCTCAGCGATGGCGGGCCTACCTAAGAAATTCTTCCAGAACCTAAAAAAACCGCTTCCGAAAGGAAATGGGGCCCCATCGCGATAACCGGCACAACAACCCAAGCCCATTTGGAAGACCAATCCCCATGCCGACTGGCAGATCAACGCCAGAAGGCAAGCCCTTTGCCATAAGTCATGGACAGAAGACGAATAAGCGCAGCCAATAAAAGGTTGTGCCGGTAGTGAAAGCCACACAGGCTCCGCGGCATTGCAGGATCAATGCATCGGATTCATTCCATGGATTACAAGAGCGCTGGAGTTGATGTCGAGGCCGGACGCGCGTTCGTGCAGCGCATCAAGGCGTCTGTGGAAGCCACCCACCGACCGGAGGTGATCGGTGGCCTTGGCGGTTTTGGCGGGCTGATGCGTCTTCCAACCGGCCTGCGCAAGCCCCTGCTGGTGTCGGGCACCGATGGCGTCGGAACCAAACTCGAACTAGCCCAAGAAAATGGCAACCATCACGGTGTGGGCATCGACCTGGTGGCGATGTGCGTCAACGACGTGATCACCTCAGGAGCTGCGCCGCTCTTTTTTCTGGATTACATGGCCACTGGCGCGCTAGCACCATCAGCGATGGCCGAGGTCGTGGAAGGAATCGCTGATGGATGCAGGCAGAGCGGCTGCGCCCTGCTCGGCGGCGAAACGGCCGAGATGCCGGGGTTCTACCCCCAGGGGCGCTACGACCTCGCCGGCTTCTGTGTGGCCGTCGTCGAAGAAGACGAGCTCATCGACGGCCAGCGCATCCAGCCCGGCGACAGCGTGATCGGTGTGGCCAGCAGCGGCGTGCACAGCAATGGCTTCAGCCTGGTGCGCAAGGTGCTGGAGCAGGCCAACGCAGATGCGAGCACCCTGTACGGCATCGACCAGCGCCCCCTGATCGGCGACCTGCTAGCACCAACAACCCTGTATGCCGATCTGGTGCGGCACCTCCTGCAGAGCGGATGCGAACTCCACGGCATGGCCCACATCACCGGTGGGGGACTACCGGAAAACCTGCCGCGCTGCCTGCCGGACGGCTGTTCTGCTCGCATCGACGCCACCAGCTGGACGAGGCCGCCCCTGTTTCATTGGCTGCAAAAGGCCGGAGACATTCCCGAACGGGACCTTTGGCACACGTTCAACCTCGGCATCGGCTTCTGCCTGGTTGTGCCGGCGGGGAGTGAAGCCGCTGTGATCGAGCACTGCCAGTGCAAGCAACATCAAGCCTGGGTGATCGGCAACGTGACACCCAAAACCCCAGGCAGCGCCGCTGTTCTGGAAGGGGTGCCCGCCTGATTGCGTCAGTTTCAGACGGGTTCAATGCCGAAGACCACTGGCCCAGGACGAATCGAATAAGCTGCTGTCAAGCACATCGGAACTCTTTCCGATAGCGGCGTCAATACATCTTTTTTCAATGCCTTTTGATAAGCCTCAGCGCATTACGCGTCGTCGATCCTCTGCAGGTCCGGTTCCACCCAGACGGCCTTTGCCTTCAGGCCAAGACAGACAACAGGGCTACAGACAGGGCGCAAGGCCAACCTTTCTCACACTCCGTGATCACGGCAAGGTCTTTGTGGCCGATATGCCCCACCTTTCGGATGGACAACTGGCTCACATCGGCAAGGAAGCCCAGGAGGTTTTGGAAAGCCTCGAACGGCGGATTCAAGACATGGAGCAGGAGCTCAGTCATGGGCCTCAGGAGCGCGACACCCTGATCAAGGCGTCCACCAAGCGTGACGTCACTCGCCGGTTCATCCGCGCCATTCAGGACGAGCAGGAGCATCGCCAGAACAACCCTGCTCTGAGGAGCGCTGCAGGCGAATCGCTGCCACGCACGTTTCTGGAAGTCGCCCGGCATCGACTGCCTGGGGCAACCTTTGATTCATTGCTGCAAGAAGCCCTAGCCGCCTGTGCCCAACAACAAGACACACCCCCTGCCCCCACTTCACTGGAACCCTCCCAAGACAAGGTCATTCCGATTCGAAATGACGGCGATAGCCTCCCGGTGGTGGTGAGCCCAGCCCCTGAATCCGCCTCAGAAGCCTGAGCACAACGTTCAGCGACTCTGGAAGGGATTGGCGGGCATCCGCTCGCTGCAACGTAGCCGGGCTATATCCAACCGCTGACGCTCCTGCGGTGACATCGACCACTGCAGTGCAGCGGCGACATCCCTTGCCTGAGCCGGAGTTCGCAGCCCCGGAATCGGCGTTGTTCCGAGGGCTCTGCACCAGTTCAAAGCGACTTGCACCATCGACGCCCCGCGCTCGATCGCGATGTCCTGCATCTCACTGCGCAACTCAAGGCTGGCCGGCAGCAGGCGCCGGAAAAAGCGGCGTCTCAACCAGGTGGTGGGAAGCGTCTCCTCAGCCCCGGGCGCACAACCCAGAACGCCAAAGGCCAGAGGGCTGTAAGCCAACACCTCCACATCAAGGTCCCTGCTGACGGCGATCAACTCGAGCAAGTGATCATCCGCAGGCGCCAGAAGCGAACACTGCACCTGAACACTGCGCAGGGGAATGCCCCGCTGAAGCAACCGGCGGTGGATCAACGCCAAGCGTTGGGGGCCCAGGTTGGACAGCCCCAATTCGTCAACCCGGCCACACAGCACGAGCTCAGCCAAACCATCAAGAAGGCCTGTCTCCTGCCACGGCGCGTAGCGCGCCGTGCTCCAGTGCAACTGCACCCGCCGCAGCTGCCCCTTAAGACGCGTTCGACTGGCCTCAAAGGCGGCATCAAAACCCCGAGGCCCCCATCGCCAGGGGAACGGTGCCAACTTCGTGGCGACCGTTAACTGGGATCGGCGCAGGGCTGGCAACTCGGCAATGAATTCACCAAGAAGCTCCTCACTGCGACCATTCAGGCTCCCCGTTCCATAGGAGTCTGCTGTATCCACCAGGTTGAGGCCAGAGCTAAGGGCCTGTTGAAACGTGGCGCGAAGTCGACCATCGTCCCGCTGGGCGTCGTATCCCCAGACCGCCTTGTTGCCCCAGGCCCAGGTGCCGAAACCGATGCCGTTCAACAGGGCGATGCTGCTGCCAGCCATGATCGCCTTCTTCCCGTCCCGCTGCGTCATGACCGCATCCCCCGCACAGGAACCTGCGACCTCGACCGATCAGGCTGTGGAGGGATCGACTGCAGACGAGGAACGGATCCTCTGCAACCACTGCCGCAGAACAGCCAGCAACGGCATTCGCTGCCTGGGCATGTGCGTCGCCGACAGCGATTACTGATGATCCACCTGTGGATGGCTCCACTGCTGCTCGCCGTTCCGGCAACGGGGGATCCAACGCTGACCTTTGGCCGTCTGGAGCACAGGCCTGCGCACTGCCGCATCGTTGTCGGTGGGCGCCCCTTGGATTGCGAACGCCTCCAGATCAGTACGAACGGAAGCCATGGACTGAGGCTTCGCTTCATCGGAGACGATGAGGAAACCGGAGGCAGTTATCAGTTGAGCTTCGTCAGCCTCAATGGAGACCAGGGGAGTCCACTTCGCTGCGAAAGCGCCAGCTGTCGCTTAAATCAGCGCAGCTGGAGTGCAACCCTGCTCAGCACGTCATGGGTCCGCTTTGACGCCAGAGGACTTCCCACGGGCCTCCCAGCGACAAGCATCGCCCAAGGACGCTGCTGGATTGATGCGAAAACCGTCAGCTGCGAGAGTCACTCACAAAACGGTGCCGACATGAGCGCGGAGGCTCAACTGTGAAGAGGATTCAAAGGCGGCACCCAGATTCGAACTGGGGATAAAGGATTTGCAATCCTCTGCCTTACCACTTGGCCATGCCGCCGCCGGGGAACAGCCGCTCCCATCAGGCGATCGTATCAGCCATGCCCCTGGCTCTCTGCTGTTCCTCTGCAACGGCCACGGCGAAGACCTCATCACCCTGCGGATCCTTCAAGCCGTCCATCGGCGCGCACCCCGACTCTCCCTGAACGTGCTTCCTCTTGTGGGCACAGGCCGGGTGTTTGATGCTGCTGTTCAACAGGGATGGTTGACACGCATGGGGCCGAAAGCGGCCCTGCCCAGCGGTGGCTTCAGCAACCAAAGCCTGAGAGGTCTGCTGGCAGACGTCCGTGCTGGCCTCCCCAGCCTGAGCTGGACCCAATGGCGGCTGGTGCGGCGCCTGAGGCATGAGAACCAACCCATCGTTGCCGTCGGCGATCTGCTGCCACTGCTGATGGCCTGGGGCAGTGGCGCCCCCTTCGGCTTCATCGGCACTCCCAAAAGCGACTACACCTGGCTCAGCGGCCCCGGACAGGCCAGAAGCGATTGCTACCACCGGCTCAAAGGCAGTGAGTGGGATCCTTGGGAATGGCGCTTGATGCGCTCGCGCCGCTGTCGACTGGTGGCCATGCGTGATCGCCTCACGGCCCGTGGCCTGCGCCGCAAAGGGGTGGAGGCCCTGGCTCCTGGCAATCCGATGATGGATGGCCTTCGGATCCAACCGCTGCCATCGGCCCTGGAACGCTGCCGCCGGGTGCTTCTGCTCTGCGGAAGTCGCATGCCGGAGGCCCAGCGCAACCTGCGGCGGTTGGTGCGCAGCGCCATGGCCTTGCCCGGCCGCGTCCCGATGGCACTGCTCGTGGCCGTGGGCGCCCAACCCGATGCAGCAGCGCTGAGTCACACTCTTGAACAACTGGGTTTTCGACGGAGCCTTTCTCCTTCGGACCAACTGGGCGCAGAAGCGTGCTGGGTGAAAGGAGCCTGCCTGGTGCTGGTCGGACGAGGCTGCTTTGACCAATGGGCTGGCTGGGCGGAAGCCGGCATCGCCACCGCCGGCACGGCCACGGAACAACTGGTAGGGCTTGGCATTCCAGCCCTTTCCCTGCCGGGGCCAGGGCCTCAGTTCAAGACGGGCTTCGCCTGCCGCCAGAGCCGTCTCCTGGGGGGAGCGGTGCGTCCGTGCGGTGACGAAGCCGAGCTCACCGCGCGGCTCGAATACCTCCTGGATGACCCGGCATTACGCACCCACCTGGGACGGATCGGTGCTCAGCGGATGGGGCCTGAAGGGGGAAGCGATCAGCTGGCCCGCCTGATCCTGGATCGCTTCAACCGATACTGAAGATCCCCGGTTGGTTGCGATGGCCGCGATTCAGGACCCCACCCTCGTCAAACTCTGTGCGCAGTTGGCCAGTCGACTGAGCATCAGCCTCGCCAGTGCCCGGCGCCAGGTCGAACAAGCCGCGGCCCGCGAAGGTCATCGCGATGTGGAAGGACGGCGAGCGATGGCTGAATCCATGCTCGCCGCCCTCGACAACGACAACGGTGCCCACGCCCGTCAGCTGGACTCGTTGCTTGAGAACAGCGAAGGAGATGGCAACTTCATGCTTGAAGACTGAGCCTCAGTGCTCAAAGATCTGGTGAAAACGCAGCCGATCCAGCTCGGCAACCACCGGAACACATTGAAAGCAGCGCTGCGCCAGATCCCAGCGCCCTTCCCGCCGCAGCATCTGCTCCAAACGCTCCCGAGCGGGCAAGAGATAACGGACGTCATTCGCGGCATAGGCCAGCTGAGCATCCGTGAGTTCGTCCACCCGTCCCCAGTCACTGCTCTGAGCGCCCTTGTCCAGCTCAACGCCGACCAATTCCATCACCAAATCCTTGAGGCCATGGCGGGGGGTGTACGTCCGGCCTAGCCGACTGCCGACCTTGGTGCAAAACACGGGATTCACTGCAATCCCCAGACCGGCGGCAAGAGCTGCCACATCGAAGCGGGCGAAGTGAAATACCTTCTCCACCGTGGAAGCCTCAAACAGATGCTTGAGGTTGGGCGCCTCGGCCTGGCCTAAGGCAATGCGCACGCAAGCGACACGGTCCTCTGCGTCGGCGATCTGAACCAGACAAAGCCGATCACGACCATGGATCAGCCCCATCGCTTCGGTGTCAACCGCAAGCCGCGGGGACTGCAAGTAGCGCTCCGCCCAAGCTGCATCGAGATCGCGATCAAAGACAGCGAATTCAGCTGGGGACGATGACTGCTCAGCCATGACTTCAGGAGTGAATGGGGCCAGTGTGGCCAACCGCCTCCACAGCAAGTCTCAAGACTCTCCTCTTGAATCTCGAAATGAGATCGCTTTTGATTGAGGGAGTCATTCCGCGCCTGTGTTCTCCCGCAGAAAGCCATCGCGCACCTGCCTGGCCGACATCGAGCAGTACTTCCGCCAGCCACCACCGCAATTCCTCGACCTGGAATTGGCTGTCTGCTGGATCCTCGAGTGCCTTCTCAAAGACGACAACTATCCCTCCGGACTCCTGCAGAAACTGATCCGGGAGGAGCCGCAACTGCGGCTCTCGGAAACCGTGCTGCAACAGGCCCTGGATTTTCTTGAGCAACAGGGCTCAATCAGCAGCTACACCCAACGCTGCCCCAGTCGAGGACGGCCGCGGCGCATGCTGCACCTTCAAGCTGATGCACGTAATGAAGCCGAGCGGCTCATGGAGCCTTGGCGCAGCTGGCTGAACTCCCACCGTTTCGCCTTGAACTGAGCGGTTCAGCCTGAGCAAGGCTTAAAAAGGTTCATCGCCACCGGGACGCCATGCCTGCAGGATTCCAATCCACCCTCCTGCTGACTGTTCTGCTGGCGATTGGTCTCGTCTTTTTTCTGCGTGCAGCGAGCAAAGACCGAACCACGGTGGTGGATGTGATGTCTCCCCAACCTCCCATCACCGTTCTCGACGGGCTCAGCACCTGGCTGGAGGATCGCGGCTGGAGCCGAGATGGCGGCGACGCAGAGCGGCAGGTGCTCCGCTTCAAGGGGAATGTGGCCTCCAGCCAACCCCTGGCCGTGCTGCTGTCAGCGCTGGCGGCCATTGGCTCCGCCTGCTTCGGCCTGGTCCTGCGTCAACTGGCACCGCAACTTCACTGGTGGCCTCTGCTGCTGATCGGCTTCGGACCCGTAGCAGGAGCTCTTTACACGCAGCGGGCAGCTCGCACAGAAGCCCTGGAACTGCAACTGCTACCGCCTCCAGAGGGAGAGGGCAGCGCCATTCGCCTGCGGGCCCATCGGGACGAATTGATCGCAATCGAACTGGAACTGGCAGAGACCCTGCAACTCGCCAGTGATGGATCCCTGCTCTCCTCCCCCATCTGAACCATGCGTCTGCCGGCCTGGATTCAACGGCGTCGGTTTGCCACAGGGCTTGCCATCACAGGGCTTTCCCTGGCGACCCTCGCGATGACCAAGGCTGCTGAACAGCACAACTGGCTCAGTGCACCCGGAGCCAACGAGGAAGCTGAAAAGCAACCAACCCCGGCACCGCCAGAACCATGTCCTGCAGCTGCCACCCCGGACCCCCTGCTGGGCCCACGCACGAAGGAACCCGGGAGCTGGGTTGGCCGAAGCCCTGTTCAAACCAACCTGCCGATCGTCGTGATGGCAGGACACGCCGACTCCCAGGGGACCGCAAGTTCAGGAACTCCGGGATATGCCGTGGATCAGCAGAACCGTTCGCCGATGCAACCGGGCATTCGGGACGAGCTGTTCTGGAACCGCGAGGTTCAGGCCGCTGTTGTCAGCCAAGGCAAAGCCCGTGGCTTGAACATTCGTTCCTACACCCCTCCTTCAATCACCATCCCGAACGACGACGACCCCGCCACCAACTGGTCGAAGGCCAAAGTGTTTTCGGAGCGCGGTGAATACGTCTTAGAGATCCATTTCGATGCCTACCGGCCCTATGGGTTCGGCTCCGGCCTGATTCCCGTGCTGGCGAACGTGCGTGCACTCAACGTTGTCGATGAAAGCCTGGCCCAGGCGTTTGGGCGATTCCCACGCAATTTCCGAGGAGGCCTTGGTGGCCCAAGGCGCGGCATCGGAATTCTTGAAATCGCCATGCTCGAACCTCCCCTCGAAACGAAGCTGCGGGATCCGAGCACAAGGGAGCAAACGGTGAACTGCCTGGCCGAGCGCGTGGTCAACGCGCTCTTTCAAGGCGTCAGCTAGTTGATCGCTCCATGGGGGCGGCAGCGGTCATCGAGTGTGGCATCCCCAAGCCAGTCCTGAGGCTTCGTGAAAACTTCGGTCAGCAGGGCTTCTCGTGATCCAGCCTCTGCGGTGTAGCCATACTCCCAGCGCACCAGTGGGGGCAGAGACATCAAAATCGACTCCGTCCTTCCATTGGTCTGCAATCCGAAAATCGTGCCGCGGTCCCAGACCAGGTTGAATTCCACATAGCGGCCCCGGCGATAGAGCTGGAACTCTCTTTCGCGATCGCCATATGCCATTGGATGACGCTTCTCCACGATGGGGGCATAGGCGGGCAGGAAGGCTCTGCCGTTGGCCTTCCCGAGGGAGAACAGCTGCTCCCAGCTCAACGGCCGAGCCCCCAAACGGGCTGACACCTGTGCCGCAGGACCGGAGGGATCCTGGCCTTTGTAGAGCGTGCCGTTGGCATCTTGGTAGTCGTAGAAGATGCCGCCGACGCCGCGGGTCTCATCACGGTGCTTCAAGAAGAAGTACTCATCGCACCAGGGCTTGAAAACCTTGTGGAGATCCGGATGAACCGAATCACATGCCGCCTGATGGGTGCGATGAAAGTGGCGTGCGTCATCGAGGAAGGGGTAATAAGGCGTCAGGTCGGCGCCCCCTCCGAACCACCAAACCGGACCAGCCTCGAAGTAGCGGTAATTGAGGTGAACCGTTGGGATGTAAGGGTTGCGCGGATGCAGCACCATCGAGGTTCCTGTGGCGAACCAGGGGTGTCCCTTCGCCTCCGGACGCTGCTTGAGGATCGACGGGGGCAGTTCCTCTCCTTGGACCTCGGAGAAGTTCACTCCGCCCTGTTCAAAGACCCGGCCCTCTCGCATCACACGGGAGCGCCCCCCACCCCCTTCAGGCCTCACCCAACTTTCTTCGGCAAAGCGGCCTTCACCATCGAGCGCTTCGAGACCAGCACAGATTTCGTCCTGCAGCCCCATCACCATCGCCCGGGCCCGATCTCGGGAATCACTGGGGGGCAGCTCAAGGGGAGCGTTGCTGACACCCACGTCCTGGCGTCCGAGGACGCGGCGAATCAGGGAGCGGACCATGTGTCAGAGACTGAAGACATCGAAACCTAACCAGGCCACCCCAGGCCTGGACAAGCATCCGTCAGGGACTGTCACGGGCGGCGCCCCTAGTATCCGGCTTGCCTTGATGAAACGGATGAACCCGGTCGAGCAGGCCAACCAAGCCCTCCAGCAAGTCAAAGATGCCGGCAGTGGCAAAACGGCCCTGGAACTCGGCTGGATCGATCAGATCCGCATCAACCCGCCGCGGGCTTTGTTTCGCCTCAGCCTTCCTGGCTTCGCACAAAGTCAGCGAGACCGCATCGTGGCCGAGGCACGGGGCGCTCTGATGGCCCTGGACGGCATCGACGACGTGCAAATCGAGATCGGCCAACCGCCAAGCCAAGGAGGCATTGGACAAGCCGGCCATGGGCAGCCAGCCGAACGTCAGTCAATCCCAGGCGTCCGCCAGGTGATTGCTGTGAGCAGCGGCAAGGGCGGCGTCGGCAAGAGCACCGTGGCCGTCAATCTCGCCTGCGCCCTCGCCCAGAACGGCCTGCGGGTTGGGCTTCTGGATGCCGATATCTATGGGCCAAACGCTCCCACCATGCTCGGCGTCGCTGATCAGACGCCGGAGGTTCAGGGCAGCGGGGATCAGCAGCGAATCGTTCCGATCGAGACCTGCGGAATCGCCATGGTGTCGATGGGTCTGCTGATCGACGATCACCAGCCTGTGATCTGGCGTGGCCCGATGCTCAACGGCATCATTCGGCAGTTTCTCTATCAGGCCGAATGGGGTGAGCGGGACGTTCTCATCGTTGACCTGCCGCCGGGCACCGGTGATGCGCAGCTATCCCTGGCCCAGGCGGTGCCGATGGCCGGGGTTGTGATCGTGACCACCCCCCAGCAGGTATCGCTTCAAGACGCACGGAGGGGTCTCGCCATGTTCCGGCAGATGGGCATTCCCGTCCTCGGCGTGGTGGAGAACATGAGCGCCTTCATCCCTCCGGATCGTCCCGACTGCCGCTATGCCCTGTTCGGCAGTGGCGGTGGAGCCCAACTTGCCGCGGACTACGACGTTCCTCTGCTGGCTCAGATTCCGATGGAAATGCCTGTGCAGGAAGGTGGAGACACGGGACGACCAATTGTGATCAACCGCAGCGATTCAGCCAGCGCCGCTGAGTTCAAAGGGCTCGCAGAGGCCGTGCTGAAGGCTTTCACCCAGCCCGTCTGACGATGTTCAGCCGACGTGAGCGCCGCAGATCGCACCGGGAGTGGGTGCTCTGGGGTGTCCCGCTCGGGATGATCGCCATCGCCGGGGTGCTGATCGCCAGCACCCAACGCCAAGCGGACTATGCCGACTGGTATCACCACTGGATCACCGCGGCCTTCGGGGTGCTGCTGGCCCTGGGTCTGGAGCGGCTGCCTCTGCAGCGACTACGACCTCTCTTAGTTCCCGTCTACGCCCTCACGGTGATCAGCCTGGTGGCGGTGCGCGTTATTGGAACCACTGCGCTGGGAGCCCAACGCTGGATCAGCATCGGCGGGGTTCATGTGCAGCCATCGGAATTCGCCAAGATCGCGGCGATCTTGATCGTGGCAGCGGTGTTGTCGCGGCATCCGGTGGAACGACCGATTGATCTGATGCGCCCACTTGGGGTGATAGCCGTGCCTTGGCTCCTGGTATTCATCCAGCCTGATCTCGGCACATCCCTTGTGTTCGGTGCCCTGATGCTCACGATGCTCTATTGGTCTGGAATGCCGATCGAGTGGGTAATTTTGTTGCTGTCACCGCTGGTGACGGCCCTGCTATCAGGACTTCTCCCATGGGCCATGGGCATCTGGATCCCGCTGATGGCGGTTCTCGCCTATCGCTCCCTGCCGTGGAAACGCCTTGCGGCGACTGCAACCCTGGCCATCCACGGCGCCATGGCTGCCGTGACGCCATGGCTTTGGATGCATGGCCTGAAGGACTATCAAAGGGACCGTTTGGTGCTGTTCCTCGACCCCAGTCAGGATCCATTGGGCGGGGGATATCACCTGCTCCAGAGCACCGTGGGCATCGGTTCAGGCGGCGTCTTGGGGACGGGTCTTCTTCAAGGACAACTGACCAAACTGCGTTTCATTCCTGAACAGCACACCGATTTCATCTTCAGCGCCCTAGGCGAGGAAACCGGTTTTGTGGGCTGTCTTTTGGTGGTTCTTGGCTTTACGGCCTTGATGGCGCGATTGCTTCAAATCGCTCGCAATGCCCGTTCCGACTTCGAATCACTCGTGGTGATCGGGATCGGCACGATGCTGATGTTCCAGGTGGTGGTGAACATTTTCATGACCATCGGCCTGGGCCCCGTCACGGGAATCCCCTTGCCCTTCCTCAGCTATGGGCGCTCAGCAATGGTGGTTAATTTCATCGCTCTCGGCCTCTGCCTGTCTGTGGTTCGACAAAGCCGTCGCTCCTTGGCGCAACTCCGTTGACCGGGCCATCCTTCATCGACCTGCGGCTACGCCTGGCCCAGGACGTTCCTGAGGGCCGCTGCGACGAGATTGGCGTCCGACGGCTTTGGTGGGCTGCTCTGGAGACCCTGCAAAAGGACCTGCTCGAGCGTGGCGTTGAGCGCGGAATCTGGCTGGCTGCCCCGCTGCCGGCTCTCTACGAGCCGGAGTTGCTGAAACACTTACAGGGATGGGTCTGGGCTCCAGATCAACTGGATCAACTGAGTCCGCACCCAACGGCTCTGCCTGGACGGTCCAGCAGCGATGAGCCAGGCACGCTGCGGGAATTCCAACGTTTGTCCCTGCGCCCCGACGACGGGGACGATCCCCTGCTGCTGGTGATCACGCCCGAGGTCCAGGTAGCCCTGGCCTTGCATGGCCCAGCCCAGAAGCGCCAGTTGCTGATGCGTTGTGACCCGGCAACACTCAGCGATGTTCTGGTGCAACTGGGACGTCGGCTGGAGCACCAGTCACCGGCGCAGGCCGATGAACTACGCAAAGTTCTCGAATCCATCGGCTCCCTGCAGAGCAATGGAACCTGGTCAGAACAGTTCTGGCCCCGACTTACGGAGCGGCTCACCGGGACCGCCCCCGGGCTGATGCTGCAACCCATCCAGGCAGAGCGCCCACCGGAATCCCCCAGCCATGGAGATCTGAATTTGCTGGAAGCGATCACCCATGAGGTACGAACCCCTTTAGCCACAATCAGAACACTGATCCGCTCTCTGCTGCGGCGAAAGGATCTTGCAGACGTCGTTGTGAATCGCTTGCGGCAGATCGATGTCGAATGCAGCGAACAGATCGACCGATTCGGCCTGATCTTCCATGCCGCTGAACTTCAACGGGAGCCCAACGAAGCCAATCTGGCGAGAACGGATTTGCAGGCCATGCTCAGCGCTCTTGCCCCCAGCTGGACGGAGCAGCTGGATCGGCGTGGAATCGCGCTGGAACTTGATCTCACCGCTGACCTGCCGGCCATCCTCAGTGACTCCCGACGGCTGGAACCGATGCTGGGAGGTCTGATTGACCGCAGCACCAGGGGGCTACCCCCCGGCAGCCAGCTCAGCCTTCACCTCCAGGCGGCTGGGCCGCGGGTCAAGCTTCAACTCCATGTGGAGCACCCCGACAAAACCACAGCCACGGCAACCGGCCCTGCTGAACATCGCGAGGAAGTCGGGACCGTACTGAGCTGGGATCCCAGCACTGGAAGTCTGCAATTGAGTCAGGACGCAACCCGCCAGATGATGGCCAGCCTGGGGGGGCGCTATCAGCCCAGACGCGACCGCGACATCACCGTTTTCTTCCCCGTGCACACCCCAGGAGACTGATGCGAGTGTTGACGGGTGTGAAGCTTGCTTTCGGAGGTCAAAACTGGCCCTGATGACGGTGCTACTTTCCAGCCGTAACGGTTCGCGTGGATTCCTTCAGCCATGGCAGAAACGGCTTTGAACGGTCAACTTCCCCAGCACATCGCCAGCACTGGCGGACTTCTGAATTCAGCTGAGACTGAAGAGAAATACGCGATCACCTGGACGAGCAACTCAGAGCAAGCTTTTGAGCTCCCCACCGGTGGTGCTGCATTGATGAATTCAGGTGAGAACCTGATGTATTTCGCCCGCAAGGAGCAGTGCCTCGCCCTCGGCACCCAACTGCGCACGAAGTTCAAGCCCCGGATTGAGGACTACAAGATCTATCGGATCTTCCCAGGTGGAGACACCGAGTTCCTCCATCCCAAGGATGGCGTTTTCCCCGAAAAGGTGAACGAAGGTCGTCAGATGGTTGGACACAACCCCCGTCGCATCGGTCAAAACGTCAACCCCGCCAACATCAAGTTCAGCGGCCGAAACACCTTCGACGCCTGATCCATCAACGACTGAACCCGGAGGCCGCGGCCTCCGGGTCTCGGCTGCGATGATCAGGCCATGTTCAGTCCCGATCGCGACGCCTTTCATCAGGCGGCTTGCAGTGGCGCCAACCTGATTCCTCTGGCACAGAGTTGGCCCGCAGATCTTGAAACACCCCTCACCACCTGGATCAAGGTGGGAGACGGAAGGCCTCCAGGTGTCTTACTGGAGTCAGTCGAAGGAGGTGAAACCCTCGGGCGATGGAGTGTGATCGCCTGCGATCCCCTCTGGACGGCTTCAGCCCGAAGTGATCGTCTGTCGCGCACCTGGCGCGACGGTCGTGAAGAGCAGTTCTCGGGCAACCCGTTTGAATCACTACGTGACTGCTTAGCGCCTTATGCCTGCGTCAACCTGCCGGGCCTCCCTCCACTTGGACAGCTCTATGGCGTTTGGGGCTACGAACTGATCCAGTGGATCGAACCCACCGTTGCGGTGCACCCCCGAGCCGCTTCTGATCCCCCAGATGGGATCTGGATGTTGATGGACGCCATCCTGATCTTTGATCAGGTGAAACGACAGATCACTGCCGTCGCCTTCGGCGATCTCTCCAACGGGGCGGATGAGGAGCAGGCCTGGCAGACCGCCATCGGACGAATCAATGCCCTTCGCCAGCGGATGGATGCACCTCTCCCCGCCGTCAAACCACTGACGTGGGATGCCAGAAGCAAAGAAATTCCCTCGGTGCGCTCCAACCGCAGCCGCGATGAGTTCGAAGCCGCCGTCGACACCGCCAAAGAACACATCGCAGCCGGCGATGTGTTTCAACTGGTGATCAGTCAGCGGCTTGAAACCGAGGTTCCTCAATCACCCCTGGAGCTGTACCGCAGTCTGCGGATGGTGAATCCATCCCCCTACATGGCGTTCTTCGACTTTGGGGACTGGCAACTGATCGGCTCCAGTCCAGAGGTGATGGTTCAAGCCGAGCCAGCCGCCGATGGCATCCACGCCAGCCTGCGGCCCATCGCTGGAACACGCCCCCGCGGATCCACCCCCCTGGAGGACCGCGAACTGGAAGCCGATCTACTGGCGGATCCCAAAGAACGCGCTGAACACGTGATGCTGGTTGATCTGGGACGCAATGACCTCGGCAGGGTCTGTCAGCCCGGAAGCGTGGCGGTGCAAGACCTGATGGTGATCGAGCGCTACTCCCACGTCATGCACATCGTCAGCCAAGTCGAAGGGCGCCTGGGCCCGACGCACGATGTGTGGGATCTGCTGATGGCGGCGTTCCCCGCCGGCACCGTCAGCGGTGCACCAAAAATTCGTGCGATGCAGCTCATCCACGAGCTTGAACCCGATGCGCGTGGCCCCTATTCCGGGGTCTATGGATCCGTTGATCTAGCCGGGGCCCTCAACACGGCGATCACCATTCGCACCATGGTGGTGCAACCTCGTGATGGCGGGGGATGCCGGGTCAAAGTGCAGGCCGGGGCTGGCATCGTTGCCGATTCACAGCCGACGGCGGAGTTTGAGGAGACCCTCAACAAAGCCCGGGGAATGCTGACAGCACTGGCGTGCCTGAATCCGCCGGAATGACAGCCGACCCCCTTCTGCTGAAAGGCTTCGAGGTTGAACTGTTCACCGGTCGAACCAACGGAGTCAACGTGGGCGTCGCCTCCGACGTGGCCAGGGATCTGCCTGGCTTTGTGACAGAGCCGGACTGTCGCAACCTCGAATACGTGACCGACCCGATCCGGGATTACGCCGAACTCCCCGAAGCGCTGCTCGCTCCCCGGCGGACGCTGCGACGGTGGTTACAGGACAGGGAGCTGACGCTTCTTCCCGGCAGCACCATGAGTCTGGGAGACAGCAGCCGGTTCGAACGCTCCGACCCCGAGAACGCTTATCACGCTCTGATTGAACGGCTGTACGGCACCAAGGTCGTCACGGCCAGCATTCACATCAACCTCGGGATCACAGATCTGGACTGGTTGTTTGCAGCAGTCCGGCTCGTGCGCTGCGAAGCTGCTCTCCTGCTCGCCCTGAGCGCCAGTTCTCCCTTTTTGGATGGGCGCAGCACCAGCCACCATTCCCAGCGATGGCATCAATTCCCTCTGACGCCGCGGTCGGTTCCCTTATTCACGGATCACGACCACTACATCCAGTGGGTGGAAGAACAACTAGCCACGGGTGCCATGCGCAATGAGCGTCACCTCTGGACATCCGTTCGTCCCAATGGTCCGCGACGCCCCTACGACCTCAACCGGCTCGAATTGCGGATCTGTGATCTGATCACCAACCCACATGAGTTGCTGGCGATCACCTGCCTGCTGGAACTGCGGCTGCTGACCCTGAAAGACAACATGGAGGCCCTCGATCCCCTCTGCAGCAGCTCCCTATCCGCCGATTCACTGGCCGAGCTGGCCGACAGCAACGACGCCGCCGTGGCCAAATCCAGCCTGAATGCTGAACTCAGGCATTGGAGTGATGGCCGTGCGATCAGCTGCCGGGACTGGCTTCAGGAGCTGCTTGATCAACTGGCTCCCCTAGCGGAATCCCTCCAGCTCAGCCCTTGCTTGAAACCATTGGATGCACTGCTTGCCCATGGCAATCAGGCCATGCGCTGGGAAGAGGCGCATACCCAGGGCCAGTCGATCGCTCACCTGCTTCAGCAAGGAATTCAGCAGATGCAGGAGGAGGAAAAAATCACTGCCGGGGAAGCCTGTTTGGGATGATCATGTCGAGTCCGTCGCAGCGTGGAGACTTCATGCCCGAGTCCACCACCCATGTCTCCGACAACGAGAACGCACGCTTGAACGGTGGTGCATCTGGGGCCGGACAGCTTCTTCAGCACCGTCTTGATCTGATTGAGGACCTCTGGAAGACGGTTCTGCGCAATGAGTGCCCACCCGAGCAGAGCGAGCGTCTGCTCCGACTCAAACAACTGAGTGACCCGGTCTCTCTGGAGGGACGGGACGGCGACAGCACGAGCGAAGCGATCGTCGAGCTGATCAAGGCCATGGATCTTTCGGAGGCCATCTCGGCAGCCCGCGCCTTTTCGCTCTACTTCCAGCTCATCAACATCCTTGAGCAGCGGATCGAGGAAGACAGCTATCTCGACAGCCTGCGGCCCAATCTGAGTACTGACACGGCCCAACGGGACGCCTTTGATCCCTTTGCCCCCCCCCTCGCCAACCAGACCGATCCAGCCACCTTTGGGGAGGTTTTCGAGCGGCTGCGGCGGATGAACGTCCCCCCCGCGCAGGTGGAGCAACTGCTGCGGGAGCTGGACATCCGTCTGGTGTTCACCGCACATCCCACGGAGATCGTGCGTCACACGGTGCGGCACAAGCAGCGGCGTGTGGCCAACCTGCTCCAGCAACTTCAATCCGATGCCCCTCTCGCACATCAGCTGCGTGAAGAATGTCGCGACCAACTGGAGGAGGAAATCCGCCTGTGGTGGCGGACCGATGAACTCCACCAGTTCAAGCCCACCGTGATCGACGAGGTGGATTCGACCCTGCACTACTTCCAACAGGTGTTGTTTGACGCGATGCCACAACTGCGCAGGAGGCTGATTTCCGCCTTACATCGCCACTACCCCGACGTTCAGGTCCCCCAGGCTTCGTTCTGCACCTTTGGCTCCTGGGTGGGTTCCGATCGGGACGGCAATCCCTCGGTGACTCCTGACATCACCTGGCGAACAGCCTGTTACCAGCGTCAATTGATGCTGGAGCTGTATATCAGCTCCGTGCAGTCGCTCCGCCAGCAGCTGAGCATCTCCATGCAATGGAGCCAGGTGGCCCCATCGCTGCTGGAATCCCTGGAGATGGATCGGCTTCGGTTCCCGGAGATCTACGAACGCAGAGCAGCGCGATACCGGCTGGAGCCCTACAGGCTGAAGCTCTGCTACGTGCTCGAAAAACTTGAGCGCACCCTCGCCCGCAACAACCAGCTTTCAGAGGCGGGCTGGCAGATGCCCTGTGAAGCCCTGGCCGATCCCCAGGACAGACTCAGCGGCGCTGAGGTTCTCCACTACACCTCGGTGGACCAGTTCCGCAGTGATCTGGAGTTAGTTCGCAACAGCCTCGTCAGCACCGATTTGAGCTGCGAACAACTCGACACGCTGCTGCACCAGGTGCACATCTTCGGGTTCTCGCTGGCCAGCCTTGATATCCGTCAGGAGAGCACCCGCCACAGCGATGCGATCGATGAACTCACGCGCAGCCTGGAACTTCCCCAGGCCTACGGGGACATGGATGAAACCGAGCGGATGGCATGGCTGCTGCAGGAACTGCAGACCCGCAGGCCCCTGATCCCACCATCCGCCAGCTGGTCGGCGCCGACGGCCGAGACCCTGGCGGTGTTCCGGATGCTGCAACGGCTCCAAGAGGAATTCGGCCCACGGATCTGCAACTCCTATGTGATCTCGATGAGCCACACGGCGTCAGATCTCTTGGAGGTTCTGCTGCTGGCCAAGGAGGCGGGTCTGGTGGACCCACCGAACAAGCGGGCCTCCCTGCTGGTGGTGCCGCTGTTTGAAACCGTGGAGGACCTCCAGCGGGCCCCTGAGGTGATGGAGGGGTTGTTCAAAACACCGCTCTACCGAGAACTCCTCCCGGTCGCAGGGCAGCAGAAGCAACCGCTGCAGGAGCTGATGCTGGGCTACTCCGACAGCAACAAGGATTCCGGCTTCCTCTCCAGCAACTGGGAGATTCACCAGGCTCAGATCGCCCTTCAGGAACTCGCCAGCCGCCAGGATGTGGCGCTTCGCCTCTTCCACGGCCGGGGAGGGTCCGTCAGTCGTGGCGGTGGACCGGCCTATCAGGCGATCCTGGCTCAACCCAGCGGCACCCTGCAGGGTCGGATCAAAATCACCGAACAAGGTGAAGTGCTGGCCTCGAAGTACAGCCTTCCGGAGTTGGCGCTCTACAACCTTGAGACCGTGACCACGGCCGTGGTTCAGAACAGCCTGGTGACCAACCAACTTGATGCGACACCCAGCTGGAATCAGCTGATGAGTCGTCTCGCCACCCGCTCACGGGAGCATTACCGGGCTTTGGTTCACGACAATCCAGATCTGGTGGCGTTTTTCCAGCAGGTCACACCGATTGAGGAAATCAGCAAACTGCAGATCTCCAGTCGACCGGCCCGACGCAAAACCGGCGCCAAGGATCTCTCCAGCCTGCGGGCGATTCCCTGGGTCTTCGGTTGGACCCAGAGCCGCTTCCTTCTGCCGAGCTGGTTTGGCTTCGGCACGGCGCTGTCTGAGGAAGTGGGCGGCGATTCTGAACAACTCGATCTGCTGCGCCGCCTCCATCAACGCTGGCCGTTCTTCCGGATGCTCATCTCCAAAGTGGAAATGACCCTCTCGAAGGTCGATCTCGACCTGGCTCATCACTACATGAACAGCCTGGGGCACCCCGAACAGCGGGAAGCCTTTGAAGCGATCTTCCAGGTGATCGCCAGGGAATACGAACTCACCCGCAAACTGGTTCTAGAAATCACGGGACAGAGCCGACTGCTGGGCGCTGACCAAGGACTGCAGTTATCTGTTGACCTGCGCAACCGAACCATCGTTCCCCTGGGCTTTCTCCAGGTTGCGCTGCTGAAGCGGCTGCGTGATCAAAACCGGCAACCCCCCATGAGCGAAACACCGGGTGCCCCTGAAGACACTCGCACCTACAGCCGAAGTGAGTTGCTGCGGGGTGCATTGCTCACCCTCAATGGCATTGCGGCCGGCATGCGAAACACCGGTTAATCCACTGTGTTGTCGTTCCTTCAACAACCCTCGATTCCACCCTTGCCCCAGGGCACGCGACTCGAGACATCAACTCCTCCAACGTCCCAGCAGCTCAACACCCTGCTGATGTCCTGCGGGGAATCAACCCACCCGGAGGAACGCTGGGAGCTCGCCCTTCAGCGCAGCCTTTGGCAGATCAGCATCTTCGATGAGTCGAATGGGGAACTGATCGGATTTGTGCGGGCCACCAGTGATCTGGCACTCAACGCCAATCTTTGGAATCTGGCCGCCAAACCTGGGCCGAACCAAGCAGCCCTCTTCGCGGTTCTGGTGCACCGTGCACTGCAGATCCTGCGCCGGGATCTGCCCGGATGCAGCCTGTCGATTTCGGCTCCAGTGGATGCCTTGCAGGCCCTCAAAGAGCAAGGTTTTCTGATTGATCCCAATGGAATCCGGGCCATGGGCCTCAGTCTGAGCTGAACCATTGAGGTCAAACACGAGCATGGAGGGACTCGAACCCCCGACCCTCAGAACCGGAATCTGATGCTCTATCCAACTGAGCTACATGCCCACTGATCGGCGTTAAGCCGCAGTGATATCGAGCGGCAACCGTCCCGATACAAGTACCTTACTCACTGGTCGCCCCAGCACCCATCCGGCTCCACAGGCTCCAACTGCAGGGCTTCCGGAACCACACCGTTCTGCAGCTGGAACTGACGCAGCCCCGCTTACTGGTGATCGGCCCGAATGGAATTGGCAAGTCCAACCTGCTCGAGGCAGTTGAGTTGCTGGGCAGCCTGCGCTCCCATCGCTGCAGCAATGATCGGGATCTCATCCAGTGGGACACGCCCCAGGCTCTAATCCGGGCAGACGTGGGAGATAGTGATCGCCTGGAACTGGAATTGCGCCGCCAGGGAGGACGTCAGGCCAGACGAAATGGAAAGCTGCTCGATCGGCAGCTGGACTTGATTGGTCCACTGCGCTGCATCGGTTTCAGCGCCCTGGATCTTGATTTGGTGCGGGGGGAACCCGCCCTACGCCGCCAGTGGCTTGACCGTGTCGTGCTGCAGCTCGAACCGGTGTACGCCGATCTGATGGCACGGCTAAACCGGTTGTTGCGACAGCGCAGTCAGCTCTGGCGACAGAGACAGATCCCCAGTGCAGAACGCCATGCGCTGCTCGATGCTTTTGACATCCAGATGGCGCTGGTGAGCACCCGAATTCACCGGCGGCGGCAACGGGCCCTGCATCGGCTGGAACCGATCGCCCAGCGATGGCAGGCCCACCTCAGCGGGGGCAAAGAAGCCTTGGAACTGCAGTACAAACCAGGCAGCCGACTCGAAGGAGACGATGCCGAAGAACCATGGCGACTCTCTATCGAGGAGCAACTGCGCGAACAGCGGGAGGAGGAGGAACGGCTCGGTAGCTGTCGCGTGGGCCCGCACCGGGATGAGATTGCCCTGCTCCTGGGGGGAAGCCCAGCACGACGGTTTGGATCCGCCGGACAGCAGCGGTCCCTCGTGCTGGGTCTGAAGCTGGCGGAACTGGAGCTGGTGACCCAGCTGTGCGGGGAGCCACCACTGCTGCTGCTGGATGATGTGCTCGCCGAACTTGACCCAACCCGGCAACAGCTCCTGCTCGAAGCGGTGGGTGAATCACACCAATGCCTGGTGAGCGCCACTCACCTCGAAGGCTTCGGCGGCGGCTGGCAGCAGCAGGCTCAAATTCTCGGAGCAAGAGAACTGAGACCCGACCTAGAGATCAGATAGTGTGGCGGACCTGTTTTTGTCTCATCGCCTGATGGAGCAGACCCTCTCTGAACTGCATCCCAACCCGGGATGGGGGGCACCTGAGATTCATGCCACCGACATGGTCGGCAAACACTGCATTCTCGAGCTCTACGACTGCGATCCGAACCGGCTCGACGACGAAGCATTCATCCGCACAACGATCACCTCAGCAGCCAAAGGCGCTGGTGCGACGCTGCTGAACCTGATCACCCATCAATTTCAACCCCAGGGCGTCACGGGCCTGGCCCTGCTGGCGGAATCCCACATTTCCATCCACACCTGGCCGGAATCCGGCTACGCAGCCGTGGATGTGTTCACCTGTGGTGACCACACCATGCCGGAACAGGCCTGCGCGATTCTCTGCAATGAACTTCAAGCGAAACGCCACGCGCTGAAAAGCTTTCTGCGAGAAACGCCTGTGGCCATCGCCGCTGGTGTGAGAGAACCTATGGAAACGCCGACCCAGCTCCCGAACTGAACAGGCGGGAAGAGATCAGCGGCGGTTCAACTTGCCGCTGACCAGCCCTTCGAGATCCAGATTGACAGAGGTGAAGCCAAGTGAGCGAAAGGCCTGCACCAGAGCATCGGTTTCCGCAAGCGCGAGCACATCGCGGATCTGCTCAGAAGGCACTTCAATCCGCGCAGCGAGTCCATGGGATCGCACGCGGACGGTGCTGAAGCCCCTGGCGATCAACCATGCTTCCGCTTGGCCAACCCGCTTCAACCGCTTGGCGCTGATGCTTTCGCCATAAGGGAAGCGAGAGGCCAAGCAGGGCTGCGCGGGCTTATCCCACCAGGGAAAACCAAGGCCCCGGGACAGGAGACGGATCGCTGCTTTGTCGATCGACAGTTCAGCCAGGGGGGAGCGAACCCCTGCCTGGCGAGCTGCTTCGATGCCGGGTCGGTGATCGCCGAGGTCATCGAGATTGACCCCATCAATCACCAATGCATCACCCGCCGCCGCAGCAATCGGCTGGAGGTGGTGGTGCAATTCACGCTTGCAGGCAAAGCAGCGATCAACAGGGTTGCTGCTGTAGTCGGGGTCGTTCAATTCGGCCGTTGAACACTCCCGATGCTGAATGCCGATCCACGCGGCCTGATCACGTGCTTCCCGCAACAGATGCGGCGCCAGAGCCGGAGAAACACCCGTCACCGCCAGGGCTGCATCGCCCTTGGCTTCGTAAGCCATCGCCGCCACCAGGGTGCTGTCGACACCACCGGAATAGGCCACACACAGTGCGGACTGCGCAGCCATCCATTGCCGCAATGCTGCTAGCAGCTGCTGCTCTCGATCCGCCAAAGGCTCCTGCAACCGAAACATCAGCGGGGAAAAACAGTTGAGCTAGGTAGGCTCCAACGGTAAGAGCCGTCCTCATGCCTCGAAGCATCGGCATTGTCACCGCAGCAGACAGCCGTGAGCGCAGCCATGGACAGCTGCACATCTATGACGGAGAGGGCAAGGGCAAAAGCCAGGCAGCCCTTGGGGTTGTGCTTCGCACCATCGGTCTCGGCATCTGCGAGCAGCGCCAGACCCGAGTGCTGCTGCTGCGCTTCCTCAAAGGCCCCGGTCGGGCCTACGACGAGGATGCTGCCATCGAGGCCTTGCAACAGGGCTTCCCGCATCTGATCGACCACCTGCGAACCGGGAGGGCCGATCACTTCACGGCGGACGAAGCGACCCGATTCGACCGGGAGGAAGCCCAGCGGGGGTGGGTGATCGCCAAAGGGGCAATCGCCAGCGCCCTCTACTCCGTGGTGGTGCTGGACGAACTGAATCCTGTGCTCGATCTCGGCCTGCTTGATCTGGAGGACGTGGTCCGCACCCTCAGCAACCGGCCGGAGGGGATGGAGATCATTGTCACCGGTCGGGCCGCACCGGCTCCGTTGGTTCGCGAGGCCGACCTCCACTCCGAGATGAGGGCCCATCGTCGGCCGGGCATGAACGACAACAGGGTGGTGCCTCTCAACGTGAGCAGCGGCATCGAGATTTATACCGGCGAAGGCAAAGGCAAATCGACCAGTGCCCTTGGCAAGGCGCTTCAGGCCATCGGTCGGGGCATCAGCCAGGACAAGAGCCATCGGGTCCTGATCCTTCAGTGGCTGAAAGGCGGAAGTGGCTACACCGAGGATGCTGCAATCGCCGCCCTACGCGAGAGCTATCCCCACCTTGTGGACCACCTCCGCTCCGGCCGTGATGCCATCGTCTGGCGAGGCCAGCAGGAACCGATTGATTACGTGGAAGCTGAGCGCGCCTGGGAGATCGCACGGGCCGCCATCTCCAGCGGCCTCTACAAGACCGTGATCCTTGATGAGTTGAACCCCACGGTGGACCTGGAGCTGCTGCCCGTCGAACCGATCCTGCAGACACTTCTACGCAAACCGGCCGAAACAGAAGTGATCATCACGGGGCGCTGCAAAAACCCTCCCGCCTACTTCGATCTGGCGAGCATTCATTCGGAAATGGTGTGCCACAAGCACTACGCCGAACAGGGTGTCGATCTGAAGCGAGGGGTGGACTACTAACCCAGCGGTTCAATAGCGCGGAACCTCAGGATCCACCTGCTGCGACCAGGCATCGATCCCACCAGTCACATTCGTGGCAGCGATGCCCTGCTGGCCCAACAGCTCAACAGCACGTGCAGAGCGCCCCCCCAATTTGCAGTGCACCAAAAGGCGCCGTCCCTCCGCCAGGGAACGGACGCGATCGATCGCCTCTCCACTCTCCAGCGAGGCCAATGGAACCAAGTGGCTTCCTTCAATCGAAGCCACCTCTGCCTCAGCAGGATTGCGCACATCGACAAGCGAAATCTCGGCTGGGGCGGAGTCGAGCAAGGCCTTCAGCTCCGTGACAGTGATGGATTCCATCTCCGATGACGCCGGACGGCAGAACTCGCGATAGTCAATCAGGCTCTCGACCTTTGGTCGGTCTGAATCAACGCGAAGGGTGAGTTCCCGAAAGCGCATTGCCAGGGCATCAACGACTAACAGCCGACCATCCAGGCATTCACCGATCCCGGTGATCAGCTTGATCACTTCCGTGGCCTGAAGCAGACCGATCAGCCCGGGCATCACGCCCATCACCCCAGCCTCAGAACACGACGGAACAGTGTCCGGAGGCGGCGGTTCCGGAAGCAAATCGCGGTAATTGGGGCTCGTGGGCGTGCGGTTGAACACACTGACCTGGCCATCAAAGCGCTGCACGGAGCCATACACGAGCGGCTTGCCGAGCAACACACAGGCGTCGTTGATCAGATAGCGGCTGGGGAAGTTATCGGTGCCGTCACACACCAGGTCGTAGGCACCGATGAGATCCAGGGCATTGCCCACATCCAGCATGTGTTCATGCACCTCCACCTGGCAGTGGGGGTTGAGGTCATCGATCCGAGCTGCAGCCGAGCGGGCCTTGGAGCCGCCAACCCCACTGGAGCTGTGGATCACCTGCCGCTGGAGATTGGAGAGTTCCACGACATCTCCATCCACGATTCCGATGCGTCCCACGCCTGCAGCCGCCAGGTACAGGAGCAGAGGAGATCCCAGCCCCCCGCTGCCAACACACAGCACAGACGCGGATTTCAACCGGAGCTGACCAGCAGGGCCAACCTCGGGAAGGATCAGATGGCGGGCATAGCGACCCCGCTCATCAGCACTCAGCATCGATCGGTCATGCATGTTTGTGAGTGTCCCAAAGCTGAATGGGAATTTCATCCACGCTGCGATCACCATGCAGCCACCAGGCCCGCAGGCCATCAGAGGCCGAGAGAATCAGCATCAGGCTTTCAACTTCTCCCCAGCGCCGATCGTGATGCGAGGGCACGGGTTGGGACGCCGGGTGGGAATGGGCCACCCCAAGACAACGTTGATGGCGGTTCCGGGCCCAACGCTGGGCTGCCAACTGCTCCCTCGGATCCACCAGAAACCTTCTGCGGCGGTCGTGGACGGGCCGATGCCCTGATCTGTCCCGCCCCCAGACATTGCAACAGGGCCAGGCCGTGGTCAGCCTCAAGCGTCCTGCAGAGATCCGTCGTCCCAGCAGCAAGGCACAGCCTTCTTCAGGATGAGGCGCCAGCAGCGTGCGTCTCAAATCCGTGTGGCAACGGTAATCAATCCACAGCACGGATGGCGTAGAGCGCTTCGCACCGATACGCTCGGCTGAAATTGCTAATGACATGGTCGTTTCCATGAGTGACGCCCCCACTGAAGTCAAGGATGCCGCCACCACTGTGGCGACATCTGTCGATGCATCAGAGCAGGAGGACACCACCTCCTTTGCTGAGCGGTACAGCGACGTTCTGGGCAAGGTGAACGAGACCCTCGACCAGGTCGACTGGAGTCAGATGGGACGCATCGGCAAGATCGTCGGCATCTTTGCCGCCGTGATCATTGCCCAGATTCTGATCAAGGGAATCCTCGACACGATCAACCTGCTGCCGATCGTTCCTGGTTTGCTTGAACTGCTCGGGGTGGTCGTGGTCGGCCAATGGAGCTGGAAAAACCTGACCACCAGCGACAAGCGCAATGCCCTGGTTCAGCGGGTTCAAACACTCCGTCAAGAGTACCTGGGCTGATCTTCAAAGCCGCCGAGCCAGATCCCTGAGGCTGGCTCGGCACTGGCTCACATAACTGCCCCCAAACAAATTGGCGTGGTTGAGCAGGTGGTACAGGTTGTAGATCTCCACACGATCGTCAGCACCTGGAGCCTCCGGTAGCACCTCCCGATAGCCAGATCGGAAGGCTTCTCCGAAGCCGCCGAATAGATGAGTCATGGCCAGATCAACTTCACGATCAGCCCACCAGCTGGCTGGATCGAAAATACTTCCCCGACCATCGGTGAGGCTGGCTGCATTCCCTCCCCATAAGTCGCCGTGCACCAACGCCGGACGCGGTTGATGCTCGTTCAGGTGCTCTGTGATGCGATGCAGCAGCTGTTCCAGGTCCGTTGAATCGTGATGGAACCCTTCAAGGGCTTGCAGTTGAGGGCGCAGCCTCAGCTGTACAAATGCTGATCCCCAATCATCGCGCCACCCCCCCGGTTGAGGCCCAGCGCCGATGAAGCCGTCACGGTGCCAGCCGAAACGAGCTGGGCTGGAAGCCATCGACGAATCGTGCAGCAACGCCAAGCCCCGGCCGAGGGCTGTTTGATCGCTGCCACCACAATCCAGCCAAGGCAAGATCAGCGCCGCACCGTGGGGTAGTGCTGTTAGAGCGATGGGCTGCGGCACAACCAACAGGTTGCTGTCTGCATGGGCATGCAAGGCCTCAAGGGCATCCGCCTCCACCTCGAACAGGGGCAGCGCGCTTGAGCCACCGCTTTTGGCAAACAACACCTGGCCATCTCGGAGGTGCAGTTTCCAGGCCTGATGGATGCAGCCACCACCAACGGGGGAGACATCGTTGATGACAGCGCCCGCCAACGGACCGTCATCCGCTGTGAGATCCCGGCGCAGTTCGCTGTTCATCCTCAGCAGGCCCCCTGTCTTGCCAGCATGGCCCGATTCTTCAGGGCGCCGTGAACGATTCCAGCGTGATCGTGGTGGGCGGTGGGATCGCTGGCTTAACCGCAGCGGCACTGCTTGCCCGCGATGGCGTCAATGTCACGCTGCTGGAAGCGCACCACCAACCGGGGGGATGTGCCGGAACGTTTCGGCGTGGTCGATGGGTCTTTGATGTTGGAGCGACCCAGGTGGCCGGCCTGGAACCCGGGGGCAGTCATGCGCGACTGCTGAAGCATCTGGACATGCCTCTACCCACCGCGGAGATTCTGGACCCAGGCTGTGTGGTCGACCTGGGCGATGGCTCCCCTCCCATTTCGCTCTGGCATGACCCGGAAGCCTGGGCCGCAGAGCGTGAGCGCCAGTTCCCCGGTAGCCAACGCTTCTGGAGCCTTTGCCATCAGTTGCATTCCAGTAACTGGCAGTTCGCCAACCAGGACCCCGTGGTGACACCGCGTTCCCTCTGGGATCTCGGCACCTTGCTGCAGGCTCTGCGTCCCTCAACGCTGGCAACGGGACTGTTCACAGGTCTCACCATCGCCGATCTGTTGCAGCTGTGTGGGTGCGGTGACGATCAACGACTGCGGCATTTTCTCGACCTCCAGCTGAAGCTGTACTCCCAGGAACCGGCCGATCGAACGGCCGCGCTGTACGGCGCCACTGTCTTGCAAATGGCTCAGGCACCACTCGGGCTCTGGCATCTGGAGGGATCGATGCAGGTGCTGAGCAATCAGCTGCTGGCCGCCATTGAGCGCGACGGCGGAACGGTGCTTGTGAAGCATCGGGTCACCAAGCTGCAGCCCGGCTCATCCGGTTGGAAGGTGAATGTCCGCAATGGCTCAGGCGCGGAACAACAACTCAGCAGCCGCGATGTGGTCTGCAGCCTGCCCCCCCAGTGCCTGCTGGAACTGATCGATCCGGATCAGTTGCCCAAGGGATACCGAAAGCGACTGGAGACCCTGCATGAACCGAGTGGTGCGCTGGTGCTCTACGGAGTGGTGCGTCGTGATGCACTACCCGATCCCTGCCCAGCCCATCTCCAGCGGGGCTGCGTATCCCCGGGCTCCTTGTTCGTCTCCATCAGCCGCGACGGCGATGGGCGTGCGCCACGGGGGCAGGCCACTTTGATCGCCAGCGTGTTCACCCCAACAAGCGACTGGTGCCGCGTACCGGAGCCGGAGTACCAGCAGCGCAAGAAGGAGATGCTCAGCCTGGTCCAGGCAGAACTGAACCGCTGGCTCTCGCTTCAAGCCGAGGATTGGTATCACGCTGAACTGGCGACGCCACGGGGCTTCGCCGGCTGGACGGGGCGTCCCAATGGAATGGTTGGAGGTCTTGGACAGCATCCAAGTCGGTTCGGCCCCTTCGGCTTGGCAGGACGAACGCCCATGCCCGGTCTTTGGCTCTGCGGCGACAGCCTCCACCCGGGCGAGGGCACGGCAGGGGTCAGCTTGTCGGCCCTCAATGCCTGCCGTCAGCTCAGGGCCGAACGAGGACAACCGCTCAGCTTTAAGAGCTGACCTCCCCAGGTGCCCTCAAAAAATCCGGGCGCAGGGTCTGCGTTCGGCGCAGTTCCAAGTCCAGCTGAGACCAGTTTTGCTGGAGAACAGCATCCTCGAGCTGCTCAAGGCTCCAGCGGTAAGCCGCCAATCCGCGCAACACCGCATCCCGGTTGGTGGAGGCCATCGCCACCCCCAACTGCGGATTCCCTCCACCCACGCGACTGGTGTCAGCAAAACCGCTGGACGCCAGCACCATGGCCAGCTGCCGGATCTCTGGATCCCGTTCATCCCCCACCGCCCGCAGCAACGCGGCACTGACCAGCACCGGCATGTGGGAAATCAGAGCAACCGCCTGGTCGTGCTGGGAAGCGGTGGACGTCAGCCAATGTGCACCCACGCTGACCGCAAGATCGCGAATCTGGTCCATGGCGTCGGGGTCTGTTTCCGCATCCGGAGTCGCGATCCAGGGGCGACTTCGAAACAGATCCGACACCCCGGCGTCGACACCCACCTGAGCTGTCCCTGCCATGGGGTGACTGGCCACAAAGCGGGGATGCCGCTGGCGCCAAACCTCCAACACGGGCTGTTTGACCGAACCGACATCGGTCACCACCGCTGCGTCCGGCAAGGCCGCGACGAGCTCGTCAGGAGGGCTCAGCAGCAAGGGGATCGGCAACGCCAGGATCACCAGATCGCAATCCGTGAGGCAGCGCGGATCGGTCGACACCGCTCCCACCAGCCCCCGGGCCATGGCGCGATCCGCCGTGGCCTGGCGATGCACGAGGCCCTGCACCGTCCATCCCCGCGCCTGGAGATCCAGACCGAGGGATCCCCCAATCAATCCAAGCCCAACGATCCCCACACGTCCCGGTTGCACCGCCATCCCTCCCGCAGGGTCGTGAAGCCATGTTGATGGATGGATTGCCATGAACCAATCGCCGGCAGAACCCTGCTTAGGGTTTGGCGATGTTGGAAGCCCAGGCCCACCATCAGATCAAAACCCTGCTCCGCCAGGAGGAATCGGACTGGCCCCACCACCTGACCCTGAGCCGGCTAGTGGCAAGAAGCCTGAGGCGTCGCGACACGACACTCGTCCAGCTTCCCCCCAGCAGCAGCGAACGCTGGTGGCTCGGTCTGCTTGTGCCGCTTTGTCTGGCTCCGGAAGCGGGGGCACTGGTGCTGACGTCCCCCCAGCGTCGGCGCCTGCTGCAGTTGGAATTGCCCCGTTTACGCAACCAGGGGCTGAGGCTTCCGTGCTGGCAGGGGCCGATTCCTCCGGAGGGTCCACAGCTCTGGCTGCTGGATGTTGCCGAGCTGATTCAGGCCCATCGCGACGGACACTTGGGCAAACGGCAACTGCTGATCCCGGAGATGGATCAGTTGAGCCGACGGATGCGCAACGCCCTGACGATTGAGGTCAATCATCAGCACTGGGACGAGCTACGCCAGGCCTGCCCCCAGGCGGAATCCGGCTTGCTGGACCTGCATGACCGCATGAGTCGACAGCTGTTCGCTGGTGCCACACGACCAGGGGGCGCAGTACGACTCGAAGGCTCAGCAGGGCAGGCCCTACGCGATCTCCTCCAGCTGATGCCAGCCAGCCCTGAGCCCTGGAACACGCTCCGCACAATCAACCCGGCGGACTGGAGCGAATGGGCTGAACTCGATCACCGTCTACTCCAGTGGCGCTGGCAGCTGGCCCCCCTGGAACCGCTCCAACTGCTCCGGGGGGTGCTGATGGATCATCCCTGTCTGATGTTCAGCAGCAATGGAGACAACGCCAGGGTGGATCTGGAATTTGAACTGGCCGGCGTGGTCCCCGACGTCCGAGCAACGCTGCGGGAACGGGAGCTGAATGAACCCCTCCCCCTCTATGCCCCCCGCCGCCAGCCGCTGCCGAACACCCGGATTTACGCCCAACATCTCCTGGAGGAAAGCAGACGGCTCATCCTTGGCCAGGCGGGGCTGACCATCGTTCTGATCAATGACGATCAACTGCGTCGCCAACTGACCAGCTCCCTGGCCGCTGAATTCGGACGCCGCGTGATGCAGGAGTCGACAGCACCTGAAAGCAATGGTGTGGTGACCTGCAGCTGGGACTGGTGGCTTGAGCATCAGGAGCATCTGCCCGCCCCCGCACAGCTGATTGTCGGCATGCTCCCCATCGCCAGCCTGGACAATCCACTCACCTCGGCGCGGGTGGAACGCTTGAAACAACAGGGGGAGGACTGGTTCCGCACCCTGCTTCTGCCGGAGGCCTTGAGCCTGATCCCTGCCGCCATTGCGCCGCTTCGACGCAGCGGTGGTCGCCTGGCCATCCTCGACGGTCGCCTCCGAGGGCGAAGCTGGGGTGATCAGGTGCTGAACCGCCTGGAGCCCTGGATCCCACTGCAGCGACTGCTGCCGGAGTGAACAACGCCTAACCTCCCTTCAACGATTAGAGGTGCATGGGAGAAGCACGCCGCCGGTCCGCCCAGGGTCTGCCACCCCGTCAGTCCAAGGCCAGCACCAAAGCAACGGATACCTCCCCGCGGGTGGTGTCTTGGCTTCCGCTGACCCGCAACCAGACGCAGCAATTCATGGCGGTAACCACACGCGGCGCCTGGATCGGTATTGGAGCAATGGTGGTGTTCTGGATCACGGTGCGGTTCATCGGACCCGCTGCCGGTTGGTGGACGCTCGCGGATACTCCCTGAGCAACCGGCTCAGCCCAACACGCGAAAACAAAAGAAAACCTTTAGGCTTTGTCTCAATGGAGACTCAGTCATGTTTCCGCGGCTAGCCGAGCACTACAAATCCGTGGTCGAAGACCTGGTCATGAGCCTGCAGGCCCTTGCTAGCAGCCTTCAGAGTTCCGGCATCACAGCCACCTGTTACTCCTGCGGCGACGGCCGCGATGGCCATGGCGCCTCATTTGTGGCTGACATCGGCGATGGCCACATGGTGCGCTTTCTCGTTTCTGATTTCGGGATCAGCTGGGTGGAATCCCGCAACGGCCTAGAACTGGTGAAGCTGGAAGGGGCCGAAGCCATCCAGGAATTGCAACGGATGGCAGATCTGGCCCAGGAGGGCCAAGTCTTCAGCACCCAGCCCCTGACCCAAGCCGCCTGAGATCAGGCCGCCGCTTCTGGAGCCTTCGCCGACGCCGCCTTGTCGGCAGCCGTTTTCGCAGCAGCGGCCAACGGTCGCATGGAATTCGACTTCACCTCAGAGCCCTCCGTCAGCTTTTGACGCACCAGCGTTTCGATAGTGGCCGTTGCCTCCGGGTTTTCCTCCATCCAGGTGATGGTGTTGTCGCGACCCTGGCCGATGTTGTCTCCCTCGTAGCTGTACCAAGCACCCTTACGGACAACAACACCTGTCTCTTCGGCGAGATCAAGCAGACAGCCGAGAGTGCTGATGCCGCGGCCAAAGAGGATGTCGAATTCAGCAATGCGGAAGGGTGGCGCCACCTTGTTTTTCGCCACTTTCACTTTGGCCCTGATGCCGAATTCCTCCGTTCCCTTCTTGAGCGTCTGAATCCGACGGATATCGAGGCGAACCGAGGCATAGAACTTGAGCGCGTTGCCTCCAGTGGTGGTCTCTGGATTGCCGTAGGTCACACCAATCTTGAGACGCAGCTGGTTCAAGAAGATGACGGTGCAACCTGATTTGCCGATGTTGCCGGTGATCTTCCGCATCGCCTGACTCATCAGACGCGCCTGGCTGCCAACCGCCAGGTCTCCCATCTCACCTTCGATCTCGGCGCGGGGGGTGAGGGCCGCCACCGAGTCGACAACGACGAGATCCACTGCCGCTGATCGCACCAGTTGGTCGACGATCTCCAGAGCCATCTCACCGGTGTCGGGCTGGGAGACCAGCAGGTTCTCGACATCAACACCCAACGAAGCGGCATAGACGGGATCCAGGGCATGCTCCGCATCAACGAAGGCCGCCACACCACCACGCTTCTGCACTTCAGCAATCGCGTGCAGGGTGAGCGTGGTTTTACCGGAACTTTCGGGGCCGTAGATCTCCACCACGCGACCCTTCGGGTAACCACCACCCAGAGCAAGATCCAGGGTCAAGGCACCGGTGGAGATCGTCTCCACCCGCATGCGGGAGGCATCGCCCAGCCGCATGATTGACCCCTTACCGAAGTTGCGCTCGATCTGACCTAGAACCAGATTCAGCGCTTTGTCCCTCTCGCCAGAGGAGCGGGGATCGGAAGCGCCGGATTTCATATCTGCAGGCATGAAAAAGACCTGAAACTAAGGAACGAGAGATCCAATGCCACAGAAGCGCCGAATCGTCTCAAGTAGTACAAGCGTACCGTAACGAATCAGGGCCATTGCGCCAGGGGGGCCCGAAAGAGATCCGGATGGAGCAACGCAATCCCAGGCGGAAGACCGCTCTGATCCTGGGGGCGAAGATAGCCCCAACTCACCAGAAAACAGGGCAGTTGTTCCAACCCTGGTGTTGACCGCACCGCCTCAAGCGTCGCCCGGCGGTCTTCCACGAAGCCACACAAGCTTCGTTGCTGCTGAAGCTGGAGCAGCACCTGGGGCTTTGCTCCAGCTTCACGACCATCCAGACGCCAGGGATGCAGGCCAAGGCTGTTCAGCAGCTCAGCGGTGAAGACCTGGGTTTTGGTGGTCAGAACAGCCCAGTCCACCCCCTCAGCCTCAAACTGCTGCAGCCGCTCCACCAGGCCGGGGAAAGGCCGATGCAGCGCCAACCACTCGGAACGGTTCTGCCGAACCGCTTCGTCTCTGGAGGCATCGAGTGCAGCCTGAAGCTGCTCCGGCTGCCATCCACGCCGCTGCAGTGCCAACGCCTGTGCTTCGCCGTAGGACTGCAGCCAAACCTGAAGGTTCAACACCGGCAGCTCAGCGGCCAGCAGCACCATCTCCCAACCGTGATGCACCCAAGGCCGCAGCTGACGGAAGGCGTCAGGCACCTGATCCGGCGTGAAGCCCTTTGGAGCGGCTTCAAGACGACGACAAGCGTGCCAAGCACTCCACCAGTACTCGGCCATTCCATCGACGATGACCCCGTCGAAATCGAACACCACCAGGGGTCGTTGATTCATAGACAAAAACTGGGCCGCTAGGATTCGAACCTAGGAATGGCGGGACCAAAACCCGCTGCCTTACCACTTGGCGACGGCCCATTGATCCGTTTGAACCGCAACCTGCGGATCACCGGAGTACTCATAGTTACCCACAGCAGCCAACCCTTCGTCAATCCACCGGGCGAATCAACGATTGACGATCAGCGGGGGAAAACCCTCAAACGGGACATTTCAGCCTCACCGAAGACATCACTGCGCAGCCGGTAACGGCGCACGAGATCGGCTTGCATCCGGAGAACTCGCTCGGTTCGAGGCAGCAACTCCACAGGCCTGCCTTGAGGCATCACCACCTGTTCCACGGCAAGCCGGCATTCCTCGAGAGCAGCCAATTCATCGTCTTGAGACACCATGTCAGGGGGAGTGACCTCCAAGGCCGTTTCGGTGGCCTGCCGGCGCAGAAGACGGGCCATGGCACGGGTCACCTGGGGCAGGGTGTCGGATTTAATGACCAAAATCGGGATACCGAGATCCCTGGCCTGCCGGCGCAGTGACGGTTGACGACTGAGCCCCAACCGAACGCTCAACACCACATCGGCCTCACTCAAATCGTCCACCACCTGGGCCTTCCAACCGTGGGAACGGATGGCTTCCTCCACGACACGGGGGTGGACACCACAACAGAGAACCTGGAGATGGTCGGCGGTGGTCTCCGGTGAACCAGGCAGCTCTGCTGCACTGGCTTCTTTTTCACTCGCCGCAGGCACCGGCATGGGAACAGAGACCGGCGATTCAATGACCGGCCGTTGGGAAGGTGGGCGCAGCAAACCCGACGGCTGCGGGGGATCGACCAGCTGAACGCCCCCCTCAGGCGTCAGCTCGCGCTCCTGAACCCTGGGCTTTAGGCCCCGGAGCAATTGGTCCACGGTGGCGGCAACGTCGGTATGCACGGCCCAGCGCTGCCGAGTGTGCATTTCAACCGCAACCGGAAAGGTCGGGTCAGCAGCGCGCTCCAGCACCGTTTTCTGAGTACGGCGCCGCCGGGCCTCCTCATCGCCGAGGGTGACCGCCTGTATCCCCCCCACCAAATCGCTGAGGGTGGGGTTCTTGATCAGATTCGCCAGAGCATTGCCGTGGGCTGTGGCGACAAGCACCACGCCGCGCTCAGCGATGGTGCGCGCCGCCTGAGCCTCTAGCTCCGTACCGATCTCATCGATCACGATGACTTCGGGCATGTGGTTTTCCACCGCTTCGATCATGGTTTGGTGCTGCAGTTCAGGCCTGGCCACCTGCATGCGGCGAGCCCGACCAATTGCAGGGTGCGGGATGTCGCCATCACCAGCGATCTCATTGCTTGTATCGATCACAACGACGCGCCGCTCCAGCTCATCAGAGAGCACTCGGGCGATCTCGCGCAACGCCGTTGTCTTGCCGACACCCGGGCGACCCATCAACAGCAAGGACTGCCCTCCATCCAGGAGATCCCGCACCATGGCAACGGTGCCGAACACGGCACGCCCCACCCTGCAAGTCAGACCAACCACATCACCCGAACGGTTGCGGATCGCACTGATCCGGTGAAGCGTCCGTTCGATCCCTGCACGGTTATCGCCGCCGAACTGACCAATCCTGGCCACCACGGCCGCCAGGTCCTCCCGAGACAAGGGCGTGGAACCCAGTGCCAATGCACGTCCTGGATAACGCGCTTCCGGGAGTCGACCGAGATCGAGCACCACCTCAAGCAACTGCTGTCGAGCCTCCTCCGGCTGCAATTGCTCCTGCACGGCATCCGGCAGAAGTTCAAGAAGGCGATCCAGATCGTCGGTGACCCGTTGCGTGCCCATGGGATCTGCGCGTTTCAGCCTTCTAGCAAGAGCGATGCAGCCATGGCGTGACCAATGGACGCACTAGGGAGAGGGCACGCTCCCAACCCTCGGGCCATTGCCACAGATCAGATCCACGGGTTTGCGCCTCATTCAGCACGGGCAACAGCAAGCGACGAGCCACACCACCAAAAGCGATGCCGGCCGGCCGCTCCGTGGGATGCAAGAGATCCACCGTTGCAGCATTGGTTCCACCGGCAAGCTGCAGCGGACCCGGCGGTGCCAGAACACGCAAGGCACGCCAGAGCTGAACCGCGGCCCGCGCGGTGCCAGCGCCCACATCACCGCTCATCGGTCGCCCATCCAACTGCCAGAGGGGTCTGTAACCGGCTTGACGCAGACAGAAATGGCGATGCCAAAGCAACCGAGCCAACTGATCGGCCTTCACGCCGTGGCCCTCCAATCCGGAGCTCACCGCCAAGCGCCGCAAGGGGACATTGTGCAGCTGGAGGCTTTGGATCAGCGTTGAGAAACCCTCGTCATGCCCAGACGCCGTGTGAATCTCCACCGCATCGGGCTGAATGGATTTCAGAAGGGTGATCGCCTGCTCTGATGCCAGACGGTGGTCGCGTTCCTCGATCAACCCATGGGGGCAGGCCGGCAAGCAGCGGCCGCAGCCATAGCAACGCTGCTGATCGATCCCAGCGCCGGGCGGAATCGCTGCAGCCGGGCAAATCCTTTCGCAGGGACGCGGACAGTCCTGAGGACAGCGGTCGGGATCGAACCAGGCCTTGCGGAAGTGAGCATCCACGCCGTCGCTGAGGCTGACCATCAGCCAGGGACGGTGCCCCGTTTGAGCCTCAGCCCAGTCCAAGCCTCGCCGCGCTGCGAGGACGACCGCTGGATCGGCAGCCACATCAACGCAATGGACGCCGACAGCAGCAAAAACAGCAGTCAGATCAGCAATCGCAGGCAAATCCTGATTGCTTGCCCCACAGATGAGCTTGACCCAGCGCCCCTGAACGAGAGCCTCGTCAGGCGTCAGGCCTTCAGATATGTGGTCATCGGTTCCCACTTCAAGCTGCGAGCACCACCCATCTCCACGATGATGCGTAAACGGGGTTCGCGCTTGCAAAGGTCGCAGAGCGAGAGAAGTTCGGAACGGGACAGCACCTGACCCTCTATCAACCAGAGCGCCACAGGAGCATCACCCTCAAACAGGTCACCGAGCTGGGGAGCCACCTCCTGCACTTCGCCCACAGCAGCACCACGGCCAACACTTTGATGGCCGAGATGAGGGGGACGGATGCCGTGCTTCTGAGTGAGAAACACCTCCGGATCACCAAGCCCCCGGGCTGATGTGATGCGGGTGCGATACCCAGCACCGCGCAGACGTCTTAATAGGCGGGTTTCTGCACCGCCTTCGAGCGGAGCCTGAATAGCCAGGCAGCCACTGGCTTCGAGATCACGGCGAAATGCCTGACCGGTGAGAAGCAGAGGCATGGCAGCTACAGGGGGTGGCGAGATTCTGGCAGCAGGCAGAAGGATCAGGGGAGCAGGAAGGTCAGTGTTGTAGGTTCGTTGTTTGTTCTGTGTTTCTGTGCCCGTCCGCTAGCCGGGCCTCCAGTCGGCAGAACAGATTCGGCGATTGCGTCGAATCCCCAGGCCAGTACGGAAACCTTCTTCGGAAATCTCCGTCGGGAAACTGCAACAGCACCCCGTGCAGATGCAAGTCCCAGCCTCGCTGCATCGTTCGCTAGCCCATTCGAATCCACTCCCTCGGGAGCTCAGCTTCGAACCACGTCTGCGTCCAATCGATCAGCACCTGACCCCATGCGGTTCTCCGCCTGGTGGTTGTCCACGCTGGCGCTTCCTCCCCACCCATGTCCATCGGCATCCTCGGGAAGAAGCTGGGTATGTCCCAGTTCTTCGACGAGCAGGGCAGAGCTGTTCCGGTCACCTTGATCGAAGCCGGCCCCTGCCGCATCACCCAACTCAAAAACGACGACACTGACGGTTATTCCGCAGTGCAGATCGGCTTTAGCGAAACCCGCGAGAAGCTGATCAACAAGCCCGCCCAAGGTCACCTGAACAAATCCGGTGAGGGCCTTCTGCGTCATCTGCGCGAATACCGCGTCGACAGCGTTGAAGGGCTCGAACTCGGTGGAGCCATCACCGTCGGCGATTTCGAAGCCGGCCAGAAGGTGGATGTCAGCGGTGACACCGTCGGCCGCGGCTTCGCTGGTTACCAGAAGCGCCACGGTTTCAGCCGGGGTCCGATGACCCACGGTTCCAAGAACCACCGCGAACCGGGTTCGACCGGTGCCGGTACGACCCCGGGCCGCATCTATCCCGGCAAGCGGATGGCCGGTCGCTATGGCGGCAAAAAAATCACCACCCGCGGTCTGACCATTCTCAAGGTGGACAGCGAGCACAACCTGCTGGTGGTGAAGGGATCCGTGCCCGGCAAGCCTGGTGCGCTGCTCAACATCCGCCCGGCCGTACGCGTGGGCGCCAAGCCCGCCAAAGGAGGTAAGTGATGGCCAGTTGTGTCGTTCGTGATTGGCAGGGCAAGGAAGCCGGCAAGGCAACCCTGGACCTGAAGGTGGCCAAAGAGACCACCGCCGTTGATCTCATGCATCGGGCTGTTCTGCGTCAGCAGGCCCATGCGCGTCAAGGAACCGCCAGCACCCTCACCCGCTCCGAAGTGCGCGGTGGTGGTCGCAAGCCTTACAAGCAGAAAGGAACCGGTCGGGCCCGTCAGGGATCCATCCGGACTCCCCTGAAACCCGGCGGCGGCATCATCTTTGGCCCCAAGCCCCGCACGTACAACCTTGCGATGAACCGCAAGGAGCGTCGTCTGGCCCTGCGCACTGCGCTGATGGCCCGCATTGACGATGTGACCGTCGTGAAGGACTTCGGTGCATCGCTTGAGGCCCCCAAGACCCGTGAGATCACGGATGCTCTGGGACGCCTCGGTGTTGCCGCCGGCTCCAAGGTGCTCATCGTTCTGACGAACCCCTCCGATGTTGTCCGCCGTTCCGTGCGCAACCTGGAGAAAGTCAAGTTGATCTCCGCAGATCAGCTGAACGTCTTCGACCTGCTCCACGCCAATGCTCTGGTGCTGGGCGAGGAAGCTCTCGCAACCATCCAGGAGGTCTACGGCGATGACTGAACGTTTCCAAGGACGCCTGGCGGATGTGATCCGCCGTCCCCTGATCACCGAGAAGGCCACCCGCGCCCTCGAAATCAACCAGTACACCTTCGAGGTGGACCACCGCGCCGCAAAGCCCGACATCAAGGCCGCCGTTGAGCAGCTCTTCGATGTGAAGGTCACCGGCATCAGCACCATGAATCCCCCGCGACGCTCCCGTCGCATGGGTCGCTTCGCCGGCAAACGTGCCCAGGTGAAGAAAGCCGTGGTGCGCCTTGCGGAGGGCAACTCGATCCAACTCTTCCCTGAGTCCTGAGGGGTCTGAATCGTCATGGCAATCCGTAATTTCCGCCCTTACACCCCCGGTACCCGCACCCGGGTGGTCACTGATTTCAGTGAGATCACCAGCCGCAAGCCGGAGCGGACCTTGGTGGTGGCTAAACACCGCCGCAAGGGCCGCAACAACCGCGGTGTGATCACCTGCCGCCACCGCGGTGGTGGTCACAAGCGCCTCTACCGCGTGGTGGATTTCCGTCGCAACAAGCACGGAGTCCCCGCCAAGGTGGCCGCGATTCACTACGACCCGCACCGCAACGCGCGTCTGGCACTGCTCTTCTACGCCGATGGCGAGAAGCGCTACATCCTTGCTCCCGCAGGGGTTCAGGTGGGTCAGACCGTGGTCTCCGGCCCTGATGCCCCGGTCGAGAACGGCAACGCCATGCCGTTGTCTTCGGTGCCTCTCGGTTCGGCTGTTCACTGCGTTGAGCTCTACGCCGGTCGTGGTGGCCAGATGGTCCGTACCGCCGGTGCCAGTGCCCAGGTGATGGCAAAAGAAGGCGACTACGTCGCCCTGAAGCTGCCCTCCACCGAGGTCCGCCTGGTGCGCCGCGAGTGCTACGCCACCCTCGGCGAGGTCGGCAACTCCGAGATGCGCAACACCAGCCTTGGTAAGGCCGGTCGTCGCCGCTGGCTCGGACGTCGTCCTCAGGTTCGAGGCAGTGTCATGAACCCGTGCGATCACCCCCACGGTGGTGGTGAGGGTCGTGCACCGATCGGCCGTTCCGGCCCGGTGACCCCCTGGGGCAAACCCGCCCTCGGTCTCAAGACCCGCAAGCGGAACAAACCCAGCAACCAATACGTGCTCCGGAAGCGTCGCAAGACCTCCAAGCGGAGCCGTGGCGGACGCGATTCCTGATGCAAACCATCACTTTGCCGCTTGCTTAAACCGTTATGGGACGTTCACTCAAAAAAGGTCCGTTTATTGCCGACAGCCTGCTTCGCAAGGTTGAAAAGCAGAACGACAACGACGACAAGTCCGTGATTAAGACCTGGTCACGGGCCTCCACGATCCTGCCGATGATGATCGGCCACACGATCGCGGTTCACAACGGCCGCACCCATGTGCCGGTGTTCATCACCGAGCAAATGGTGGGCCACAAGCTGGGAGAGTTCGCTCCCACCCGCACCTTCAAGGGCCACATCAGAGACAAGAAAGGAGGCCGCTAATCCATGACATCGTCAACCCCAACGGCACCCACTGCCCAAGCACACGGACGCTTCATCCGAGGCTCCGTGTCCAAGGTGCGCCGTGTGCTCGACCAAATCCGTGGCCGCACCTACCGCGACGCGCTGATCATGCTCGAGTTCATGCCTTACCGCTCCACCGGCCCCATCACCAAGGTGCTCCGGTCTGCGGTGGCCAATGCTGAGCACAATCTCGGTCTCGACCCCTCCTCTCTGGTGATCTCGAGCGCCAGCGCTGACATGGGCCCCTCCATGAAGCGCTATCGCCCCCGCGCCCAAGGCCGGGCGTACCAGATCAAGAAACAGACCTGCCACATCAGCATTGCTGTGGCGGCTCAGACCGATTCCTGACCCCCGAGGACTCTGACCCAATGGGACACAAAATCAACCCAACCGGTCTGCGCCTGGGGATCACCCAGGAACACCGGTCACGCTGGTACGCCTCCAGCAAGAACTATCCGGCCCTCCTTCAGGAGGACGACCGGATTCGCAAGTTCATCCACAAGAAATACGGCTCAGCTGGCATCAGCGATGTGCTGATCGCCCGCAAGGCCGATCAACTGGAAGTTGAACTCAAGACCGCACGCCCTGGTGTGCTGGTCGGCCGTCAAGGCAGCGGCATCGAAGAACTTCGCTCCGGCATTCAGAAGACCGTCGGCGACTCCAGTCGTCAGGTGCGGATCAATGTTGTTGAGGTCGAACGCGTCGACGGTGATGCTTTCCTCCTTGCCGAGTACATCGCCCAGCAACTGGAGAAGCGTGTGGCCTTCCGCCGCACCATCCGCATGGCTGTGCAGCGCGCTCAGCGTGCCGGCGTTCTGGGTCTGAAGATCCAGGTGTCCGGTCGCCTGAACGGTGCAGAAATTGCTCGGACGGAGTGGACCCGAGAGGGTCGGGTGCCCCTGCACACCCTGCGTGCCGACATCGACTACGCCACCAAGGTGGCCAGCACGACCTACGGCGTGCTGGGCATCAAGGTGTGGGTGTTCAAGGGTGAGGTGCTGAGCGAACAGGCTCAGCCCATGCCGGTGGGTGCCGCCCCCCGGCGCCGGGCCAGCCGTCGGCCCCAACAGTTCGAAGACCGCTCCAACGAGGGTTGAACAGGAGGCCTGAACCATGCTGAGTCCAAAACGCGTCAAATTCCGTAAGCAGCAGCGAGGCCGCATGCGCGGCGTCGCCACCCGGGGCAACACCATTGCCTTCGGACAGTTCGCGCTGCAGGCACAGGAATGTGGCTGGATCACCTCGCGCCAGATCGAGGCCAGCCGTCGTGCCATGACCCGCTACGTCAAGCGTGGCGGAAAAATCTGGATCCGGATCTTCCCCGACAAGCCGGTCACCATGCGCGCTGCCGAAACCCGGATGGGTTCCGGTAAGGGCAACCCAGAATTCTGGGTGGCGGTGATCAAGCCCGGCCGGATCCTGTTTGAGATGGGCGGTGATGAAATCACCCCCGAAATCGCCAAGGAAGCCATGCGCCTGGCGCAATACAAGCTTCCCGTGAAGACCAAGTTCATCCAGCTGGATGAGCAGGAGAAGTCAGCTGGTGCCAAGGCCCCGGCAGCTTCTGAAGCCGTCACCGTGGAGTCCTGACCATGGCCCGTCCCAATGCCGCCGATGTGCGCAGCCTGTCCGATTCGGACATCAACGAACAGATCGATGGCCTGCGCCGCGAACTGTTCGAACTCCGTTTCCAGCAGGCCACGCGCCAGCTCGCCAACACGCACCGTTTCAAAGAGGTCCGCATCAAGCTGGCCCAGCTGCTGACGGTGCAGTCGGAGCGCCAGCGCTCCACCGCCTCCTGATCCCCCCCTCCGTAACCATGGCAGTCAAGGAAAGGGTCGGCACCGTCGTCAGCGACAAGATGGAGAAAACGGTGGTGGTCGCGGTGGAAAGCCGCTTCCCTCACCCCATCTATCAAAAGACGGTCAGCCGTACCACCCGTTACAAGGCTCACGACGAAGACAACACCTGTCGCGTCGGTGACCGCGTTCGCATCACTGAAACCCGTCCGATGAGCCGCCAGAAGCGGTGGGCCATCGCCGAGGTTCTCAGCCACAGCCCCAAGGCTGCAGCTGAGGAAGCCAGCAAGGCTGAAGCTCAGGAGGTGAAGCAGTGATCCAGCAGGAGTCTTATCTCACCGTTGCCGACAACAGCGGCGCCAAGCGCATCCAGTGCATTCGCGTCCTCGGCACCAACCGTCGCTACGCCCACGTGGGCGACGTGATCGTTGCCGCCGTGAAGGATGCCGCCCCCAACATGGGCGTCAAAAAGTCCGACGTGGTGAAGGCCGTTGTGGTGCGCACCAAAGCCACCATGCGTCGTGAAACCGGAAACTCGATCCGGTTCGACGACAACGCCGCCGTCATCATCAACGACGACAAAAACCCGAAAGGCACCCGAGTCTTCGGACCGGTAGCCCGTGAGCTGCGCGATCGCAGCTTCACCAAAATCGTGTCCCTCGCTCCGGAGGTGATCTGACCATGGCGACTGCAACCACCAAGGCCAAGCCCACCGAGCGCATCAAGATGCGCATCCGCAAGGGCGACACCGTTCAGGTGATCGCCGGCAAGGACAAGGGCAAGACCGGTGCCGTTCTGCGCACCCTGCCCAACGAGAACCGTGTCGTAGTGGAGGGCGTGAACATGCGCACCCGCCACGAGAAGCCCACCCAAGAGGGCGAGACCGGCCGCATCGTCACGGAGGAAGCATCCCTGCATGCCTCCAACGTGATGCTCTATTCCACCGCCAAAAAGGTGGCAAGCCGCGTTGAAATCGTCGTCGAGAAGGACGGCACCAAGAAACGCCGGCTCAAGAAAACCGGTGAAGTCCTCGACTGATCCCGACTTCTGACCACGCCCAGAAGCACCCCAACCCGTTATGTCACTCAAGAAGCGCTATCGGGAGACCATCCAGCCCAAGCTGAAGAAGGATCTCTCCCTCAACAACATCCATGAAGTCCCCAAGGTGGTGAAAGTCACCGTCAACCGGGGTCTCGGCGAAGCCGCCGCCAACGCCAAGTCCCTTGAGGCTTCGGTGAATGAGCTGGCGCAGATCACCGGCCAGAAGGTCGTTGTCACCCGCGCCAAAAAAGCCATCGCCGGCTTCAAGATTCGGCAGGGCATGCCGATCGGCTGTGCCGTCACCCTCCGTGGTGATCGGATGTACGCCTTCCTCGAGCGCCTGATCAACCTGGCGCTGCCCCGCATCCGCGACTTCCGCGGGGTCAGCCCCAAGAGTTTCGATGGCCGCGGCAACTACACCCTTGGGGTGCGCGAACAGATCATTTTCCCTGAGATCTCCTTCGACAAGATCGATGCGATCCGGGGCATGGACATCACCATCGTGACCACTGCCCGTTCGGACGAAGAGGGCCGGGCCCTCCTCCGCGAGATGGGAATGCCGTTCCAGAGCAACTGAGCCCTCCCCGTCGACACCTATGGCCAACCACGACCCCATTTCCGACATGCTCACCCGCATTCGCAATGCGAGTGAGAAACGTCACGAAACCACCAAGATCCCCGCTTCGCGGATGACCCGCAGCATCGCCAAGGTGCTGCAACAGGAGGGCTTCATCTCCGAGATCAGCGAGCAGGGTGAAGGCGTTCGCACCGAACTGGTGCTCGCCCTCAAGTACAGCGGCAAGCACAGGCTGCCCACCATCCGCTCCATGCAGCGGGTCAGCAAGCCCGGTCTCCGCATCTACAAAAACACTCGCGGCCTGCCCAAAGTCCTCGGAGGACTGGGCGTGGCGATCATCTCCACCTCCAAGGGTGTGATGAGCGACCGCGACGCCCGTCGTGAGGGCGTCGGTGGCGAAGTGCTCTGTTACGTCTACTGATCCGGAGCTGAACCATGTCACGAATCGGCAAAAACCCTGTCCCCGTCCCTGAAAAGGTCACGGTTTCCCTCGACGGTCTCACCGTCAAGGTGAAAGGACCCAAAGGCGAACTGGAGCGCACCCTTCCTGAAGGTGTCAGCGTCAGCCAGGACAACAACACCATCGTGGTCTCCCCCACGAGCACCAAGCGCATCTCCCGTGAGCGCCACGGCCTGAGCCGCACCCTCGTCGCCAACATGATCGAGGGTGTCAACAATGGCTACAGCAAGGCCCTAGAGATCGTCGGCGTGGGCTCCCGTGCCCAGGTCAAAGGCAAAACCCTCGTGGTGAGTGCTGGCTACAGCCACCCCGTTGAGGTGGAAGCCCCTGAGGGCATCACCTTCAAGGTGGAAAACAACACCAGGGTGATCGTCTCCGGCATCGACAAGGAGCTGGTGGGCAACGAAGCCGCCAAGGTCCGCGCCATCCGTCCGCCCGAGCCTTACAAGGGCAAGGGCATCAAGTACGAGGGCGAGCGCATCCTGCGCAAGGCAGGCAAGTCCGGCAAGAAATAAGCCTTGTCCTGACGTTCCTTCCCTTCACCCACCATGTCCCAACTGTCCCGCAAACAGCAGACGCAAAAACGCCACCGGCGTCTGCGTCGTCACATCACCGGAACCTCAGACCGTCCGCGGCTGGCCGTGTTCCGCTCCAACAACCACATCTACGCCCAGGTCATCGACGACGCGGCCCAGAGCACACTCTGTTCCGCCTCCACCGTTGACAAGGAGCTGCGTACCGGCCTCAAGGCTCCAGGTGGCAGCTGCGACGCCTCTGTCGCCGTCGGCGAACTGGTCGCCAAGCGCGCCATCGCCAAAGGCATCCAGCAGGTGGTGTTCGACCGTGGCGGAAATCTGTACCACGGCCGGATTAAAGCCCTTGCCGATGCCGCCCGGGAAGCGGGCCTTCAGTTCTGATTCCTGCTTAACCCATGACAGATTCCTCCCCCCAATCCAACCCCAACGCCGTGCCGGGTGCGGCCGACGTTCCAGCTGCAGCCGAAGGGCAGCAGCAACAGGAGCAGCGCCGCGGCCGTGGCGACCGTGACGGTCGTCGTGGAGACCGGCGCGGTGGTCGTCGCGGCCAGGAGCGCGACTCCGAATGGCAGGAGCGCGTGGTTCAGATTCGCCGCGTCTCCAAGACCGTGAAAGGCGGTAAGAAGATGAGCTTCCGGGCCATCGTTGTCGTCGGAAACGAGAAAGGCCAGGTCGGCGTTGGTGTCGGCAAAGCCGGTGATGTGATTGGTGCCGTCCGCAAGGGTGTTGCCGATGGCAAGAAGCACCTCGTCAAAGTGCCGCTCACCCGTCACAACTCCATCCCGACCCTCTCCAATGGCCGTGATGGTGCTGCCAGTGTGCTCATCCGCCCTGCAGCACCTGGTACCGGTGTGATCGCTGGCGGTTCCATCCGCACAGTGCTCGAACTCGCCGGCATCAAGAATGTCCTGGCCAAGCGCCTGGGCAGCAAGACCCCCCTGAACAATGCACGGGCTGCCATGGTGGCTCTGTCGCTTCTCCGCACCCACAAGGAGACGGCTAAGGAACGGGGAATCTCCCTCGAGCAGATCTACTCCTGATTCGCGATGACTCTCCGACTCGATTCCCTCAAATCCAACAAGGGCGCTCGTCGCCGCAAACTGCGCAAGGGCCGCGGCATCGCTGCCGGTCAGGGTGCAAGCTGCGGCTTCGGCATGCGCGGCCAGAAATCCCGCTCGGGTCGCCCTACGCGCCCCGGTTTCGAGGGTGGCCAGATGCCTCTGTACCGCCGGGTGCCGAAGCTGAAGCACTTCCCCCTGGTGAATCCCAAGCACTTCACCGTGCTCAACGTCTCGGCGTTGAACGACCTGAAGGACGGCAGCACCATCAACTTGGATTCCCTGGTCAAGGACGGCATCGTGACCAGCCCCAAGCATCCGCTCAAGATGCTCGGCAATGGTGATCTCACAGCCAAAAAGCTGACAGTGCAAGCAGCGGCGTTCACCGCCTCCGCCCGCACCAAGATCGAAGCCGCAGGCGGAACCTGCGAAATCCTCGACTAATCAAGGGCTCGTCCCCAAGTCAGCCCTAGGGTCTGAGCCGTCCGCTGGATTTCGATCCACGGGCGGCTTCTTGGCTTTTCGCCCAACTTCACTTTCTTCAGGACATGCTCGTCAGTCGGGGTCGCAACCCCAACGCCTCCGAAGTGATCGGTCAGCTGATCACCAATCCTGGGCTCCGCAGTCGCGTGCTCACCACGCTCGGGCTGCTGTTGTTGGTGCGTCTTGGCATCTACATCCCGATGCCCGGAATCGATCGAGAAGCGTTCAAGCAGTTCATCGATCAGGGCGGGCAGCTGATCGGCTTCCTCGACATCTTTACCGGGGGTGGCATCTCCACCCTGGGCATCTTTGCCCTGGGGATCCTTCCGTTCATCAATGCCTCGATCATCCTCCAGCTGCTGACCGCAGCTTTGCCGCAGCTGGAAGACCTCCAGAAGAATGAAGGCGAGGCCGGCCGACGCAAGATCGCCCAGATCACGCGCTATGTGGCGCTGGGATGGGGTCTCGTCCAGAGCGTGGTCTTCGCGATGATCTTGCGTCAATACGCGGTAGAAGGCCTGAGCGAAGTGGCCTTTGTGGTGCAGACGGCGCTTGCCCTGGTCACAGGCTCCATGGTGGTGATGTGGCTGAGTGAAGTGATCACTGAGCGGGGCATCGGCCAGGGGGCCTCCCTGGTGATTTTTCTGAACATCGTGGCCACCCTGCCGCGGACCCTCGGCGCAACGATCGAAGCCGCTCAGACCGGTGACCGCGACACCGTGTTGGGCATCATTGTTCTGGTACTGGTGTTCCTGGCCACGATCGTTGGAATCATCTTCGTGCAGGAAGGGGCACGCCGAATCCCCATCGTGAGTGCCAAGCGCCAGGTAGGTGGAGGAGGCGTTCTTCCCACCCGTCAGAGCTACCTGCCGCTCAAGCTGAATGCCGGCGGTGTGATGCCGATCATCTTCGCCTCAGCCCTGATTTTCCTTCCGGTCACCATCGCAAACCTCACCAAGAGCGAGTTGTTGATCCGTGCTGCCAGCGCCCTGAATCCCGGGGCAGCGAACCCCTGGCCGTATGCGCTCACGTTTTTTACGTTGATCCTGGGCTTCTCCTATTTCTACGCCTCACTCACGGTCAATCCCGCTGACATCGCCACCAACCTGAAACGGGGTGGTGTCGCCATTCCAGGCGTCCGTCCTGGCAGCGCCACGGCTACCTATCTCTCGGGTGTCCAAAACCGCCTCACTTTGCTGGGTGGTCTGTTCCTCGGCGCTGTCGCCATCATTCCTGCGGCCGTTGAACGCGCCACGAATGTGCAGACCTTCCAAGGTCTTGGAGCCACCTCGCTGTTGATCCTGGTCGGTGTGGCCATCGACACGGCCAAGCAGGTGCAGACCTATGTGATTTCACAGCGCTACGAGGGCCTCGTTCGCCAGTGAGCGCTGCTGAGCAGCGCACCTTCCGTTCACTCCACCTCCCGATTACGCAACAATGAAAAATCGCTTGCTCTTTCTTGGTCCCCCTGGAGCCGGCAAAGGCACCCAGGCCGCACGACTGTGCGATGCCAACAGCATGAAGCACCTGTCCACGGGCGATCTGCTGCGCTCTGAAGTGGCAGCCGGCAGCGAACTGGGCAAAGAAGCTGAAGCTGTGATGAACCGTGGCGAACTGGTGAGCGACGCCCTGGTGCTGGCCATCGTGGAAAGCCAGATGAAGGCCCTGACCACGGATGGCTGGCTGCTTGATGGGTTTCCCCGCACGGTGCCCCAGGCTGAAGCTCTCGAACCGCTTCTGGCCGAACTCCAACAACCCATCCAGGCCGTGGTTCTGCTCGAGCTGGATGACGCCGTTTTGATTGAACGGCTGTTGGCCCGCGGTCGCGCCGACGACAACGAAGCGGTGATCCGCAATCGCCTGGAAGTCTATCGCGAGAAAACGGCACCTCTGATTCGCTTTTACAGCGATAAGGAGCTACTGGTTTCCGTTCCTGCCCAGGGCTCCGTCGAGGAGATCACCAAGCGGATCGAGTCCGTTCTCGGTTGACCGGCATGGTAATGTTGCCGTTTGGAAATTTGGAGAGCCACGCCTCATGAAGGTGCGCAGCTCAGTCAAGAAAATGTGTGACAAGTGCCGGGTGATCCGTCGCCACGGCAAGGTCATGGTCATTTGCACCAACCCCAAGCACAAACAGCGCCAGGGCTGATCCCCCGCTGTTCTGAACATCCTCGCCTCCAGGACCTCGGAGGTATCTGTCCTTTTCAACTGAACAAACGTGGCACGGATCGCCGGCGTTGACATTCCCCGCGACAAGCGGATTGAAGTGTCCCTCACCTACATCTACGGAGTTGGTCTCACCCGCTCTCAGGCCATCCTGGCCAAAACCGGTGTGAACCCCGACATCCGGGTGAAAGATCTCGAGGACGGAGATCTTCAGAAGCTCCGTAATGCCATGGAGGAGTACACCCTCGAGGGTGATCTGCGCCGGCAGGAAGGCATGGCCCTCAAACGCCTCCAAGACATCGGCTGTCTCCGTGGCCGTCGCCACCGGATGAGCCTTCCCGTTCGCGGCCAACGCACCCGCACCAACGCCCGGACCCGCCGCGGCGCGCGGAAAACTGTGGCTGGCAAGAAGAAGTAAGTCCTCAAAATCCTTATCCCTGACTGCATCCGGCCATGGCTAAAACTGTCAAAAAATCTGGGCCCAAGAAGGCCAAGCGCAACGTCCCGAACGGTGTTGCTCACATTCAAAGCACCTTCAACAACACTATCGTTTCCATCACCGACACTGCCGGTGAGGTGATTTCCTGGTCGTCTGCAGGTGCCAGTGGCTTCAAAGGTGCTCGTAAAGGCACTCCGTTCGCCGCTCAAACAGCTGCTGAAGCTGCAGCCCGTCGTGCCCTCGATCAGGGAATGCGTCAGATTGAAGTGCTGGTGAGAGGTCCGGGATCAGGTCGTGAGACCGCCATTCGTGCTCTCCAGGTTGCTGGTCTCGAAATCACCCTGATTCGCGACGTCACCCCCCTGCCCCATAACGGTTGCCGCCGGCCCAAGCGCCGCCGCGTCTGAACCGAGCTGATTTCCGTCCGGTTTCTCCACTTACCCCGATTCAGATCGTGTTGCAGTACCAGATTGATCGCATTGAGCATCAGGTAGCCGAAGATCGCGCCCAGTCGGGTGTGTTCGTGATTGGTCCCCTAGAGCGTGGCCAAGCCACGACCCTGGGCAACGCCCTGCGTCGCGTGCTGATGGGCGGGCTCGAAGGCAGTGCTGTCACCGCCATCCGCATTGCCGGTGTGAATCACGAGTACGCCACGGTCCCTGGAGTCCGTGAAGACGTGCTCGACATCCTTCTGAATTGCAAGGAGCTCACCGTCAACAGCCGCTCGGCTGAGCTCGAGATTGGTCGCCTCGTTGTTGCCGGTCCTGCTGAAGTGAAGGCCGGAGACCTGCAGTTCTCCTCTCAGGTTCAGGTTGTCGACGCCGATCGTCCGATCGCGACTGTGGCTGATGGCCACAGCCTTGAATTGGAAGTTCACGTTGAGCGTGGCGTCGGCTATCGCCCGGTGGATCGTCACAACGAAGAAACCAGCGCGATCGATCTGCTCCAGATCGATGCAGTGTTCATGCCCGTGACCCGGGTCAACTTCACCATTGACGAAACCGCCGTTGCCGAAGGTGGCTCGGCACGGGAGCGCCTGCGGATGGAGATCGTCACTGATGGCTCCATTACCCCCGACGACGCCCTGGCTCAATCAGCCAACCAACTGATCGAACTGTTCCAGCCGCTGGCCACGGTCACTCTCGTGGAGGAAGTTCCTGCTGAACCCGAGCCCTCGGCAGAAGCACAGATTCCTCTTGAGGAATTGAATCTTTCGGTTCGCGCCTACAACTGCCTCAAGCGTGCTCAGGTCAACTCCGTGTCTGATCTGATGGGCTTCAGCTATGAAGATCTGCTCGAGATCAAGAACTTCGGTTCCAAATCAGCTGATGAAGTGATCGAAGCCCTCGAGCGCATCGGCATCTCCATCCCCCAGAGCCGCACCTCTGCATAACTGCAGAACGGCCTGAACGTCCTTTTTCGTCTTCGTCACCGACAGAACCATGCGTCATCAATGCCGAGTTCCTCAGCTGGGACGTCCAGCTGACCAGCGCAAGGCAATGCTGCGCGCCCTGACCACCCAGCTGATTCGCGAAGGTCGGGTCACCACCACCAAGGCACGGGCCAAGGCGCTTCGCGACGAAGCCGAGCGCATGATCACCCTGGCCAAGGACGGCAGCCTCGCCTCCCGCCGCCGGGCCATGGGATACATCTACGACAAGCAGCTGGTGCATGCCTTGTTCGATAAGGCCCCCAACCGCTACAGCGATCGCAAAGGTGGCTACACCCGCATCACCCGCACCGTTCCCCGTCGTGGCGACAACGCCGAGATGGCCATCATTGAACTGGTCTGATCAGAGCCACGTCAGTTCTGACGTTTGAACATCGAACCCTCGTCTGCAGGTCCTGAGTCACCGTCCCTCCAGCGGATCGCGCTCAGCCTTCAGTACGAGGGTTCTTCGTTTTGCGGGTGGCAGCGTCAACGCAACGGTCGCAGTGTTCAGGCCGTGCTGGAGGACGCCATCGCCCAGCTGGATCCGCATCGGCCGGTGCAGACCTTTGCCGCCGGTCGCACCGATGCCGGTGTTCATGCGGCCGGTCAGGTCGTGCACTTTGATTGCAGTGGTCCAATCCCCGCTCGCAAATGGGCTCCGGCCTTGAACGGACGCCTCCCGAGCACCATTCGTGTGCGCGAATCCGTCGCTCGTCCTCTCGATTGGCATGCCTGTTACTCGGCCACCTACCGGCGGTACCGGTACACGATTCACAACGGCCGGCGTCCCAATTTGTTTCTCAGCCCCTGGGCCTGGCACCGCTACCAATACAAGCTGGATGCGTCCCGCATGCGGGACGCTTTGAACACCATGCTTGGCCTGCACGACTTCAGCGCCTTCATGAAGGCAGGCAGCCGTCGTGCCCATGCCCGAACCACCGTGCAGGAGGTGCTCGTGGAGCGCCAGGGCGATCTTCTGCGGGTCGAGATTCAGGCCAGTGGTTTTCTGTACGGCATGGTTCGCCTGCTGATGGCCCAGTTAGTGGCAGTCGGCGAGCACCGTCTCGGCGTTGCCGCCTTTGAACATCGCTGGCGCGAACGACGACGCCATGAAGTGAAGGAGGCGGCACCAGCAACGGGTCTCTGCCTGCTTCGAGCTGGCTATGCCGAGCCGATCTTCACCAAAGCCGGCTGGTACGATTGTCAGCCGTGGTTTTTTCTGGCTGAGAGTGATCCGCCTCCGGATCCACCCTCAACGCCGGGATAAACGGGCCTCTACTTGGAATGCTGCCCAACTCGAAGGAGCTGGAGGGCTGAAGAGTAAGCTCGATCTTTAGCCCCGTCAGGTCCAGATCTGGACCGACCCCCTTTGCCCAGTTCCGCTGCATTAGGCGGGACATACCCGAACCGGCATGCCGGCGCGATGAACAAGACCTCTCTCCCCCCGATTGATTCGATCGACCGCCAGTGGTACGTGGTGGACGCTGAGAATCAGACCCTCGGCCGTCTGGCCACTGAAGTGGCTGCCGTGCTTCGCGGCAAGAACAACCCCAGCTTCACCCCCCATCTGGACACCGGCGATTTTGTCGTCGTTGTGAACGCCGAGAAAATCAAGGTCACCGGCCGAAAGCCCCAGCAGAAGCTGTACCGCCGTCACTCCGGTCGTCCCGGAGGCATGAAGGTGGAAACCTTTGAGGCTCTGCAGGAACGGATTCCCGAGCGGATCGTGGAGAAGGCCATCAAAGGCATGCTTCCCCACAACGCTCTGGGCCGCCAGATGTTCCGCAAGCTCAAGGTCTACAAGGGCACCGAGCATCCCCATGCCGCTCAGAAGCCCCAGCCTCTTCAGCTGAACCCCTCCGCATCCGCCAAATGAGCAACAATTCCGTCGTTTACTGGGGCACCGGTCGTCGCAAGACATCCGTCGCCCGTGTTCGCCTCGTCCCCGGCAATGGAACGATCACCATCAACGGTCGTCCCGGTGACAACTATCTGAACTACAACCCCTCGTACATCGCAGCGGTCAAGGCTCCCCTGGAGACCCTCGGCCTCAGCAGCGAATACGACATTCTGGTCAACGTTCACGGTGGTGGACTCACAGGTCAGTCCGGAGCCATCAAGCAAGGTGCAGCCCGTGCCCTTTGTGAGCTGTCCGCCGACAACCGCAAGCCTCTGAAGACCGAAGGTCACTTGAGCCGCGACCCGCGCGCCAAGGAACGCCGCAAGTACGGTCTCAAGAAAGCCCGTAAGGCTCCTCAGTTCTCCAAGCGCTGATTTTTTTACCGATGCCAAAGCCCGACATTCATCCCACCTGGTATCCCGACGCCAAGGTGATCTGCAACGGCGAAGTGGTCATGACCACTGGCGCCACCCAGCCGGAGATTCACGTCGACGTCTGGAGCGGCAACCACCCCTTCTTCACTGGCACCCAGAAGATCCTCGACACCGAGGGTCGTGTGGATCGCTTCATGAAGAAGTACGGCATGGGCACCAAGAAGAAAGGTGCCGACCAAGCCAAGGCCGAGTCCAAGGCCTGAGGGTGAGACCGGGGCATGGACGCCTCGACCTTGTTTGCACGGCTGGAAACAGCCACAGCCAGCTTCCGCAACCTCGAGCGGCAGCTGGCTGATCCTGATGTGGCCGCTGATCCAAAGCGGCTTGAGTCGATCGCTCGGGAGCGATCAAGGCTCGAGCCGCTCGTGCTCGATTTCGAGGAACTGAAAAAGCTTGAATCCGAGCGCGATTCCGCTCGTCAACTACTTAAAGAAAGTCGCGGTGACGCCGCGATGGAGGAACTCGCGCAGGATGAGTTGGCCAGCCTCCAAGAACAGCATGCAACGCTGACAGAGCGACTCACCCTGGCTCTACTGCCACGCGATCCCCGTGATGAGCGGAGTGTGATGCTCGAGATTCGAGCCGGCGCCGGGGGCGACGAGGCCTGTCTCTGGGCCGGTGATCTGGCACGAATGTATGAGCGTTACAGCCAGAAAGTCGGCTGGGCCGTGCAATCCATGAGCTGCACCGAGGCCGACCTGGGAGGGTTTCGCGAGCTGATCCTTTCGGTGCGGGGCGACAGCGTCTACAGCCAACTGAAATTTGAAGCGGGGGTCCATCGGGTGCAACGCGTGCCGGCCACCGAATCCCAAGGTCGGGTTCACACCTCCACAGCCACTGTGGCGGTGATGCCGGAAGCCGATGCGGTGGAAGTACAGCTCGATCCGAAGGATCTAGAAATCAGCACCGCACGCTCAGGCGGTGCGGGAGGACAGAACGTCAACAAGGTGGAAACTGCCGTGGACCTTCTCCACAAACCCACGGGCATCCGCGTGTTCTGCACCCAGGAACGCTCCCAGTTGCAGAACCGGGAACGCGCCCTTGAGATCCTGCGCGCCAAATTGCTGGAGCGGGAGCAGGCTGCTGCTGCGGAACGGGAAAGCAACAACCGACGTGCCCAGGTTGGTAGTGGGGACCGCTCCGAAAAAATCCGCACCTACAACTACAAGGACAACAGAACCACCGATCACCGGCTGGGCCGCAATTTCACGCTTGAGCCAGTGCTGGAGGGCCAATTGGAGGACCTGATCGGTGCCTGCATCGCCGAAGAGCAACGTCAGAAACTTGAAGCCCTGAGCGATCAGAGCGACCCCTAAGGGTCAAGAACCGATGACATATTTCGCCCATTCCTGGTGATGGCCGGAATGGATCTGACGCCGGGCTTCAAAACTGAGGCTGCTGGCCGGTCGCCGCGGGACATGGTTCAGAGGCATGGCGGCCTCCTTGGGCGTTCGGTTGCCCTTGCGTACATTGCAACTGAGGCAGGCCGTGGTCACGTTCTCCCAGGTGTCACCACCTCCCCGACTGCGTGGCATCACGTGATCGATCGACAACTGATCCTCACGACTGCCGCAGTACTGGCAGGTGTGGTTGTCCCGCTGAAAAACATTCCGACGCGTGAGGGGCAGCTGACGAAAGGGAACGCGGACGTACTGCCGTAAGCGGATCACCGTCGGCAGGTGAGTGCCCTGACGAAGGAGGCGATAGGGGTCGTGTTCCAGGCTCTCTGCCTTGCCCTTCAACATCATCACCACAGCCCGTCTCCAGGTGGTGATGTTGAGCGGCTCATAGGACGCATTGAGAACGAGAACCTGGCCCATGCCAGCTCACTCAATAAGGGCCATGCTAACGACCACATCAAGCCGTCTCGGTAGCGCCGAGCACCGCCGTGATTCCGGAGCTGAATCCACGTCAGCGCGCCTGGGTGGAAGTTTCACCTGCTGCGATTAGGGCCAACGCCAGGGCTCTCTGCCACCACCTTGGCCGAGAAACCCAACTGATGGCAGTGGTGAAAGCCGATGGCTATGGCCATGGTGCCGAGACCGTGGCACGCGCCGCACTCCAGGGGGGAGCCACCAGCCTGGGCGTGGCCACGCTGCAGGAAGGTCTTGAACTGCGCCGTGCCGGTCTGGAGGTGCCGGTGCTGTTGCTGAGCAACCTCAATGAACCGGAGGACCTGCGCACCTGCCTGCACTGGCGGTTGATGCCCACCCTGAGCAGCCTCAGGGATGCTCAGCTCTGCAACGCCCTCGCGGCCGATAGCGGTCGGCATTTCGATGTGCAGCTAAAGATCGACACCGGAATGGCACGACTGGGCTGCTCCCTCAGCGACAGTCACCAGACCGCAACAGGCCTGCAGAACCTGGAACACCTCAACCTGGTGGGCATCTATAGCCATCTGGCCTGTGCCGACGAGCCGGACGATGCTCTGACAACTCTCCAGCAGGATCGCTTCGTGAGCATGTTGTCCGCCCTGCCCCAAACGGACACCACCATCACCCGCCATCTGGCCAACTCTGCTGGAACCTTGCTCAATCGTGCGCTGCACCACGACCTTGTGCGCGTTGGCCTGGCCCTGTATGGCCATGCCCCCGCTGCCCACCTGAGCCACGTCATCTCCATGCAACCAGCCCTGGCCGTACGCGCCCGGGTCAGCCTCATCCGCGCGGTTCCCGCTGCAACAGGCGTCAGCTACGGCCACCGCTTCGTCACCAAGCGCCCCTCCCGACTGGCGGTGGTGGGAATCGGCTATGCCGATGGTGTTCTGCGGTCCCTCAGCGGGCAGATTCACGCCCTGCATCGGAATCATCTGCTCCCGCAGGTGGGAGCCATCACCATGGACCAGCTCCTGCTGGATGCCACCGACGCTCCTCAGCTGAAGGAAGGTGACATCGTCACCCTGCTGGGGCGGGACGGCGATCTCGAGTTAAGCCCTCAAAGCTGGAGTGACCACTGCGGTTCGATTCCGTGGGAGATCCTGTGCGGTTTCAAACGACGCCTGCCGCGGGTTGAAGTCTGACCAACTGCCCAGCACTTGGTACTCTGGGTGCGCCGCTGGAGAGGTGGCTGAGTGGTTGAAAGCGGCTCCCTGCTAAGGAGTTACAGGAGGCAACTTCTGTCGAGGGTTCGAATCCCTCCCTCTCCGTTCCAAGCTCATTTCCTTAACCCACTGGCTCTTCGGTGCTGGTGAACAGGCTGAGCTGCCTTGCCAATTCCGGCAGCAGGAATTCGTCTCTGGCGCGATCAGGCCCTGTTGTGAACACCACCAGCAAGGTGGGTGGCTGCTGATCGGACGCTTGGAACCAGGCCGCATCATGGCGGGCCTGACTCATCCAGCCGGCCTTGCTCCACAAATGCGCTCCCTCTGGCAGGCCCTCGCCGAGGAACCCATCCACCTGGTTCTCAGGATCAGAACGGCGCTGCTGCTGATCCAGCGAACGCCGCAGCAGGCCTTGCAGACGACGACAGGCCGGCGGCGACACCACCGCACCGGTCATGACAGCCTCCAGCATCCGGGCTGTCGCAGCGGTGGACAAACCATTGCGGTTGCTGTTGTCGGCCCCGTAGAACATTTTTTCCCGGCCATAGGGACCATCGCCCCAGGTCTTCTGACAGCAATTCACCGCTCCAAGTTCCGGCCAGGCCAAGCTCTGCAACCAGACATTGATCAAGCGACGCTGCTGGGTCCAGAGCTCCCAGCGTTCACCATGAAGTGCAGGGCCACTGGTGGTGCCCGTGAGCAGATCCACCACGAGCCCGGTGGCATCGTTGCTTGAGTCGGCGATCATGTCGCGCACGGCTCGCTGCAGTTCGTCGCCGTCCGGGATCAGGTCGCGCTGCAACCACTGCTCAACGGCGACGGCATAGAACAGTTTGACCACGCTGGCCGGATAGAGAATCCGGTCTTGATTCCAGGAGGCACCACTGCCCTGACCAGCCTCGGGCGCAGCCTCGTCGTACCGCACCCAGGTGATCGCCAGACTGTTGCGCAACCCCGGTCGACCGTCGGCATCGAGCGCATCAAGGGCCGTCTCAAGCCGAGCCGCCATTGCGGGATCGGGACGGTAGAACGCCATAGCGATTCGATTGGGCCATGGCGACGTTAGGCACCCTGCTGGCCCCAGACCTGATTCAGGCAGGTTCCTGCTGGCAGCTGTGCGGAGACGTCAATGGTTACGCGCGACCTGAAGGCGAAAGCCTGACCACCCAGGCCTGTCGTGGACGCCGCTTTCGCATCCTGGAGAAGCAGCGCAGGAGGATCGCCGTTCAGCTGATGGAGGATGGTTACCGCTGCTGGTTGGAGCTCGAGGCTGTTCTGGGGCGAGCTGAGCAATGCTCACCCTTGCGACCATCGCTGCTGACCGCGTCGGAAATTGAACGAAGACTGCCGGGCGTGATCGGCTGGAGCGAGACCGCCGAACAACATCCGAATGTCTATCTCTGGGGGGGAACCACCGAGCCGGACATGGATTGTTCCGGCCTGATGCAAATGGCCTTCGCCAGCCAGGGCATTTGGATTCCGCGAGACGCCTATCAACAGGAGCGGTTCTGCCAAAGGATTGCTGCACTCCCCGACGATCACAGCCTGCTGCGACCGGGAGATCTGCTGTTTTTCGGCACGAGCCGGCGCTGCACCCATGTGGGGCTTCATCTCGGCAATGGCCGCTACCGCCATAGCTCAGGCCAGGCCCACGGGCGGAATGGGATCGGCATCGACAGCATCCACAGCAGCGACCAACATCCAGTCGCACGCCATTACCGGGCTGAATTCCGCAGCGCAGGCCGTGTGGTTCGTTGCCATGACGGATCCCATCTCCCTTGACGATCCAGACGCTGACAGCCGGATCGGCCGGGACCCCGCTTAAGTTGAGCGACTCCCAGCGCGACCGGCATGAGTGCACCCCTGAATCTCTCGGTGGTGGTGCCGCTGTACAACGAAGAGGAAAGCCTGCCCCATCTGGTTGAGCAGCTCCTCTCGGCGCTGCGTCCAGCCGGTGAGACGTTTGAACTGGTGCTGGTCGACGATGGATCCAGCGACAGCACCGGCGAGGTTCTGGCGCACGTCAGCAAGGAGGTGCCTGAAGTGGTGGCCGTGCTGCTGCGCAAGAACTACGGCCAGACCGCAGCCATGGCAGCAGGGTTTGACGTTGCGGGCGGAGAGATCATCGTCAGCCTGGATGGGGATCTTCAGAATGATCCAGCCGACATCCCCATGCTGTTGGCCAAATTGCGGGAGGGATATGACCTCGTGAGTGGCTGGCGCCATCAGCGGCAGGACGCCGCCCTCCAACGCAAACTCCCCTCGCGGCTGGCCAACCGTTTGATCGGACGGGTGACCGGCGTTCGTCTCCATGACTACGGCTGCTCACTGAAGGCCTATCGACGTGAGGTGCTGGCAGACATGCGGCTCTATGGAGAGCTGCATCGCTTTCTTCCCGCCTTGGCCTTCATCGAAGGCGCAAGGATCACCGAAGTGAAGGTGAATCACCGCGCCCGCCAGTTCGGCAGCAGCAAGTACGGGATCGACCGCACCTTCCGCGTGCTGATGGACCTGCTCACCGTCTGGTTCATGAAGCGATTTCTGACCCGACCGATGTATGTGTTCGGCTTTGGAGGACTGCTGGCCATTGCCGCCAGCCTGGTCACCAGCACCTACCTCTTGGTCATCAAGCTGATGGGCGGCGACATTGCCAATCGCCCTCTGCTCACCCTGGCCGTGGTGCTCGGGTTAGCGGGGATTCAGCTGTTCTGCTTCGGACTCCTCGGTGAACTGCTGATCCGCACGTATCACGAAAGCCAGGATCGGCCGATCTATCGCATCCGTGAAACGTTGCGGGGCAGTCGAGCCGCCTGAAGGGTCGGAGCCGCAGCTGGAGCACCACGGAACGGCGCGATCGCGGCGGCCGCCTCTTCCACCACGCGTGCATCACTGTCCCGCAGCGCTTGACGCAGCAAAGGAAGCGCTGAACGATGCCCCCATCGAGCCGCCAACCGAACGGCACGCAAGCGTTCCTCGGGGCCGGCCTCCATGGCCTCTTTCATGCGGCGCTCCAAGGCCAGACGCTCGAGTGAGGAAGTTGGTGCCGTCCAGGACTCCAGTGACTCATCAGCGGAATCCCCTTCAGAGGCTGGCTCAATCACCAGTTCCAGCTGGGCGCGGTTGAGCTGGGCGATACCACTGGCATCCGTGCTGGAGAGCATCGGCTTGACCGGTTTCCTGCGCAACCAGAGCACCACCGTGAGCAGGACGACGGCACCAGGGAGGAGAACGTTCTGCATGCGGATTGAACTTTTATGTCGCCGACGCGGCCTAAAGCAAGCCGTCAGATCGGACCTCCTTACAGTAGCTGCGAAGCTTTTGGCCTCGACATGACTGGAGATTTCGCTGCTGCCTGGCTGCCTGCGATTTTTGTGCCCATCACCGGAATCGTTTTTCCCGCAGTGTTCATCGTCCTTGTTGGTCGAGTGATCACCGCTGCCGAGTGACCGCGACCTGCGGATCGTTTCAACCCCTCAGCACTCGTACCTCATGACCGTCACTCCTGCTGCTGATCCCTGCGTCGGCAACCTCGCGACCCCCGTCAACAGCGGCTATTTCATTAAAGCCCTGATCAACAATCTGCCTCTGTACCGCCCTGGGATTTCCCCGAACTTCCGCGGCCTGGAAACCGGAGCTGCTTTTGGTTATCTGCTCTTTGGACCTTTCACCATCTGTGGTCCTCTGCGCGCCACTGAATACCAGCAAACCGCTGGCCTGCTGGCAGCCATCGGTGCGGTTCACATCCTCAGCCTGCTGTTCCTCCTCTACAACCAGCCCGGCAAGCAACCGAACATCCCCCCTTCAGATGTGACGGTTGAGAATCCTCCCGCCGACCTCTTCACCCGTAACGGCTGGGCCGACTTCACGAGTGGTTTCTGGCTCGGTGGCTGCGGCGGCGCCGTCTTCGCATGGTTCCTCTGCAATACCGTTCACGTCCAGGATCTTTTCAAGATCGCTGCTGGTGTCTGGAGCGTCGGCTGAAGTCATTCACCTGAACCTTTCAGCAAAACCATCAACCCCCCGATTGCCTGAATGCCAGGCAATCGGGGGGTTTTTCCTGCCAGGATTCACTCACTTTTGAGACGTCCCGGTGCGGTCGATCTCCCAGCCGTTTCTTCAACGGCCGGTCCTCACTATCGTCTGCAGCCTGCTGATCCTTCTAGCGGGCTTCACTGCGCTGTTTGGCCTGGGACTAGAAGATCTTCCGCCCCTCGCGCCCACCCGCGTCAGTGTCAACGCCAGCTTCCCAGCGGCTTCTCCGGAGGTGGTGGAGCAGAGCGTGACACGGGTGTTGGAACAACAGCTGAATGGCCTTGAAGGGGTCGAAAGCATCAGTTCAACCAGCAGGCAGGGCGGCGCCAGCATCACGTTGCGCTTCAACGCTGGAGATCCCGAGCTGAATGCCATCAAGGTGCAGAACGAGGTCAACCTGGCCAGCCGTCGGTTACCTCAGGCGGTGACGCGCCAGGGACTCCAAGTGCGTCGCTCCTCGGAAGACCTGTTGATGATCCTGGGTTTCAGCCACCCACCGGATCAATACGTCTCCACCTTTCTCACAGGCTGGCTGGACCAGACGCTGCGCGAAGCACTGCTCACAACAGCAGGAATCGGCGATGTGCAGGTGTTCGGCAGCAGTGAACTCTCCTTTCGCCTTTGGCTGGATCCGCAACGTCTCGAACAGACCAACCTCACCCTTAGCGATGTCAGCCGAGCCCTGGCGGAACAAAATGTTCTTGCTGCCGTTGGCAGTATCGGTGCTGCCCCTGTTCCATCGGGACAGCTGCTGAGCCTTCCAGTGGAGGCAGAGGGGCGACTTCGCAGCCGGTCGGATTTCGAGAATCTCGTGTTGCGCCGGCTGGACAACGGAGGGCTGCTGCGGCTCAAGGATGTGGGGCGGGTTGCGCTGGGACAGCGCAACTACGGACGGGAGGCCATGAATTTGGCAGGGGAGCGCTCCGTGGCGATGGGGATCTACCAGCGCGACGGAGCCAATGCCCTGGACGTGAGCAGGGCGATCAAACGCAACCTGAAGCAGTTGGAACCGAGCTTCCCTCCGGGCATCGAGCTGTCGATGATCGTTGATGTGGCCGACACGGTTCAGGCCAACCTGGATCGCACCTTCGTCACCTTGCGCGATGCCGTGCTGCTGGTGCTTGTTGTGCTGGTGCTGTTTTTGGGCCGCTGGCGCCTCGCCCTGATCCCCGGCCTCGCCGTGCCGGTGGCGCTGGTGGGAAGCATCAGCCTGGTGAAGCTGAGCGGTTCCAACCTCAACAGCCTGATCCTGTTCGGGCTGGTGCTGGCCACCGGCATCGTTGTGGATGACGCCATCGTGGTGAGCGAAGACATCGCCGGACGTATCGAACGGGGCACAGCCCCCGAGCAAGCCGCGGAAGACGCAATGGCTGAGCTGGCGAATGCTGTTGTTGCCACCTCACTGGTTTTGGCAGCCGTGTTCCTACCCGTGCTGCTCATTCCAGGATCGATTGGGCGCCTCTATCAACCGATCGCCCTGGCCATCAGCGGAGCCATTCTGTTTTCAACCCTGAATGCACTCAGCTTCACCCCAATGGCCTGCGCCCATGTGTTGGGTCCGGGTGGTGGCCGTCTTCCTGGGGCAATCGGCAAGCTCAGCCGCTGGCTTCAGGAGGGAATCCAAACACTGCAATCCCAATACGCGAAGCAACTCGAGCACTGGCTGCACCGAAAGCGGCTCATCGCCCTTGTCCTGCTGAGCGGTCTTGTGATCACGGCCTCTGGATTGGCGGTGATGCCGACAGCTTTCATTCCCGATGACGACCAAGGCCAAATCCGTGGCTACTTCACCCTTCCCGACGGTGCCAGTCTCGAGCGCAGCGTGGCCGTGATGGATGACATCCGTAGCGTCGTCAGCGAAGAGCCCATGGTGCGCACCGGTAACTTTTATGCAGGCAGTTCCTTCGGACAGAGCGGAGAAGACCGCGGATCGTTTTACTTGCGCCTGCAGGCGCTGAAAGATCGACCCGGCAGAGAGCAGACCAGCAACGCCATTAAACGCCGCTTAAGCCGAAAGATTCAGCAACGAGTCGGCGATGCCAGGGTCGTGCTGACCACCCCTCCAGCGGTGCGGGGCTTCAGCAGCGAATCAGGACTCACGCTTGAACTGCTTGACCGCAGCAGCGGTCAATTGAGCCTGGAGCAATTCGGCCGTGTCGCCCAGGAGTTCATCCAAACGGCCAGGGCGACGAACCGTTTTGAACGGGTCAGCACCCGCTTTGATGCCAGTTTTCCCCGCTGGCGCCTGGAGCTGGACCGCGACCAACTGGCCGCTCTCGACCTCGACTACGGCGCAACGCTGCGGGAGATCGGCACAGCCTTCGGCGGCCGCTACATCGACGACACCTTCGAGGGTGGTCAGATCCGCTCGATTGTTCTGCAACTGGATGGCCGCGAACGACGCAGGCCAGACGATCTCACGGATCTGATGGTGCGCAACCGCAACGGTGAGCTGGTGTCCGTCGCAACCGTGGCCAGCTTGAGCCGTGAGGAGGGCGTCAACAACATTCGCCACTTCGGGCTGAACCGGGCGATTCGCATCACCGCCATCCCAGCTCCAACAGTCAGCAGCGGTGAAGCCATCGATGCCCTGAACCAGGCCGGGGATCGAATTGGAGGCAGCAACATCGCGCTGGCCTTCACGGGCCTGGCGTTGGAAGAACAACGGGCTGCACAGGTGACCTGGCTGCTATTCGCCCTCGGCGTGATTGTTGTGTACCTCCTTTTGGCCGCTCTTTACGAGAGTTTCATCGACCCATTGATCATTCTGCTCACGGTGCCGATGGCCCTGCTCGGAGCTCTGATGGGCTTGAAATTGCGGGGCCTTCCGCTTGATGTCTACGGCCAGATGGGACTGCTGGTGCTGGTGAGCCTGGCAGCCAAGAACGGAATTCTGATCGTGGAATTCGCCAACCAGCGGCTTGCAGCGGGCCTGGCCCTGCGTCAAGCCGTGATCGATGCTGCTGTGAACAGGATGCGCCCCATCCTGCTGACAGCAGTCACATCCTTGGCGGGTTTCCTGCCTCTTCTCTTGGCACAAGGCACTGGAGCATCCAGCCGAATCAGCATTGGCACCGTGATCTTCAGCGGACTGCTCGTGGCCTCTTTGCTGTCCCTGTTTGCTGTGCCTGCCGTCTATCTGATGTTGAAGTGCGATCGAATCGCTCGACAACCGAGGCAGTCCTGACGACGCGCTCTTAACGGCTGCACCATGGCCCGCCGCGTAGGGTGCGGCCTCGATCCAATGGTTTTGCTCTTGGAAGGAACGCTGACCATCGCCACGAGAGCGACGACGGCAACAAGTTCCCAGGCACAGTTCTTCGACTACGCCTCAGCGGCCAATCCGTTGCAGAAAGGTCTGATCAGCACGATCCCCTACCGAAGCTTTTCGGCCAGTTTCTTCGATGAACCCGGGACAGCCCTGCGACCCCTTGATTTAAGTGCAGATCTGCACTGTGAGGGGCCGGCCACCGGTCCATCGCTCTGCGGCAATTTCATTCGCCTGGACCAGGGATCTCTGCGCACCAATGCGGATGCGACCAGTCAGCTGTTCTTTGTTGCCAGAGGCCATGGGCAAACCGAAGCCTGTGGTCGGGTGTTTCATTGGCGCGAAGGAGATACCTTCGTCCTTCCGGCTGGCGGTGAAGCCATCCACAGCAGCGAGGCTCGAGCTGGTATCTACTGGGTGCACGATGCCCCCCTGCTTCGGTATCTGGGCGTCAGCACAGTCAAGCCGGTGTTCGAACCCTGCTTCTACAGCCATCAAGATGCTCGCGCGGAGCTTGATGCCATCGCCAGCAACCCTCGAGGAGCCAACGCCAATCGCGTGAGTGTGCTGTTGGGGAACAACGCGTTCCCGCAGACACGCACCGTGACCCACACACTGTGGGCCATGTTGGGCATTCTCCCGGCGGGGCAGGTGCAACGCCCACATCGACACCAGTCGATCGCCCTTGATTTTGCGGTGGCCTGCCAACCCGGTTGCTACACGATGATTGGCACCGAACTCGACGAAAACGGGATGATCCGCAATGGTCATCGTGAAAACTGGGTGTCCGGCGCCGCCTTCGTGACTCCTCCGGGGTATTGGCACTCACACCACAACGAATCCGGCGCCGATGCTTATGTGCTGCCGATTCAGGATGCGGGCCTGCACACCTACCTCCGCACGCTGGACATTGCCTTCAGCAACAGAGGCCGAGGTGACCGTAGAGCGTTGAGCAACGCCCCATAACTGAAAAACCTCAACGTGTGAGCAGCTGATGGTCCACCGAAATCAGGCCACCGTTGGCTGAATAACGACGCGCAATACGCTCAAGTCGCGTCGGGCTCGACAACCACAGTGCTTCGATGCTGAAGGGCTGATTGGGATCAATCTGCTCCGGCGCCAGGAATGCACCTCCATCGGGCAAACAAACCCAACGGGCAAGATCCTCTGCCTCGAGACAAAGATCATCTCCTGGTGAGCTGATGTCGCAACGCCAATCCCCCACCAGTTGCTTCACCTCCAAGGGCGGACACTCCGTTGCTGCACTCCCCACAAGAAACTCACGGATTAGGACGATTCGATCCAGCTGGCCCGCACTGTCCCAAAGCAGAACCAAGCGATGACGCCGTTGGTGATGCAAGAACCCGAATTCGGCATAGAGATTGATCCAATTGGAGCGCTGCAAGGTTCCCCTTGAAAAACTGCCAGTACCAAAGACACCCATGTCGGCATCAAGGCGCATGAAGCTTTGAACGATCCGCTTTTCAGGCTCGCCGGCGGGGGGCTGGAGGAGAGATCCAGATCCCTCTGGCCAGAGCAGCAACGTCAGGTGGAGGGCGATGCCGGAGGCCGCCGGCTCGAGCGTCAGCAGAGATGGCTGACGTTTGGTGCGTTCCAGCGATCGGTCCATGCTGTCGAACGAGCCGCGCCACTCACCAACATTGCGCAGCAGAAGCTCCCATTCATCCACTAACAGCCCATTCCCCATCCAGCGACAAAGACTAGGGAGAACCATGGCCAAGGGAACGAACACACTTCAAGGCAAAGTCGCGTGAACGTTCAACGGGACGCCAACAAGGTCGTGCGCGGTGCCTCCGCAAACAGATCGCGATAGGCACTGGCGAAGTGATTCCGACTCACAAAGCCAAAATGAGCGGCTGCCTGCTGAACGGTATGACACCCCAGCCGTTGCCGCAGGTCAGGATTAGAGAGCACTTCGTGAACTTGCTGCAAACGAATACGACGCATCAAGGCCATCGGTCCATAACCAAACATTTCACGACAGCTCACGGTGAGTGTTGTCTTGGTCGTGAACAGCGCCTGACACACCGAACCCAGAGAAATGGGGGTCGTACTTGATCCAAAGGAATAACGAACCAACTCCTGCACGAGATCACTGTGATGGGTTTTCGCCACAGGCTGCAGAAGAGTTGAACTCTCCGAAGAAAGGGAATCGATCAGCTGCGCCTCCAGTAGATCAGCCTGGAAAGGTTGTGGCACATCAGCGCCTCGCCAGGCTGGAAGAACCATCAACTGACGCAACTTGCGATGAGCCATTGGGGAAAGAATGGCCGTGTTGTTGTGCTCCATGCGATCAGAGATCTCCGATGCACCCATCAGGTCTGCCCAGACATCAATGCGACTGCGGTCGACAAGAACAGCTCCAATGCGATTGCCACCAGGAGATGTTTTCATCAAGGTCTCCTTCATTTTGGTGTTGAATCCTGCCAAGGCATTCGGGGCCAAAGACTCACCGAAATGACGGTGATCGCTGTAGTTATCCGTATGTTCAAGCGTGAATGACAACCAGCGAGGGTGACGTGTTCCCTCCACCAACAACGCTTGATCAGCCTGCATCGTAACGAGCAACATTCCGTTCTCACGGTCAACCCTCAGACGCCCATGAAGGGGACCTGCCGACACCTGAACAACGTTGTAATCACAACCAAGCTGCTTCCACAAATGCGCACACTCTTCAGCACTGTTGAACAAACGGTCGCAACAAGGAAGTAACGCAGATGACGGGAGGTTTTGAGGAATCAGCTGCAAACCACAAACAAGTTTGCACAACCTAGCCAACACCAACTGAGCAGATCTTGGTGAATGGCCAGATGCCAACTGAATGACATCCACACCACAAAAAAATCCCCACCCGGGAGACCGGATGGGGATCAATGAAACGAGGAACGACTCGTCGCGGGTTGAATCAGTAAAGAATCAACCGAATTTCCCTGAAGTCGATGCGATCAGGAAGGCGGCGTAAGTCAGCACGTAGCCCACTGTGAAGTGAGCCAGGCCAACAACACGGGCCTGAACGATGGAGAGTGCCACAGGCTTGTCGCGGTAACCCATCATGTTGGCGATGGGGCTGCGCTGATGTGCCCAGACAATGGTCTCGATCAGTTCCTGCCAGTAACCCCGCCAGGAGATCAGGAACATGAAGCCAGTGGCCCACACCAGGTGACCGAAGAGGAACATCCAAGACCAGACGGCCAGGTTGTTGCTTCCGAACGGGTTGTAACCGTTAATCAGCTGGGAAGAGTTGAGCCAGAGGTAGTCGCGGAACCAGCCCATCAGGTAGGTGCTGGACTCGTTGAACTGAGCCACGTTGCCAGACCAGATGGCCAGGTGCTTCCAGTGCCAGTAGAAGGTCAGCCAACCCACGGTGTTCAGGGCCCAGAAGACAGCCAGGTAGAAGGCGTCCCAGGCAGAGATATCGCAGGTACCGCCACGGCCGGGGCCGTCGCAAGGGAAGGAGTAGCCGAAATCCTTCTTATCAGGCATCAGCTTGGAGCCGCGGGCATCCAGAGCACCCTTCACAAGGATGAGGGTGGTGGTGTGCAGACCCAGAGCGATGGCGTGGTGAACCAGGAAGTCACCAGGGCCGATGGGCAGGAACACATCGGTGTTGCCATTGATGGCATCCAGCCAGTAGTGGTCACCAGGAATGTTCTGTGACGCAAGGCTGGCGGAACTGGAGGCATTGGAGAGCAGAACGTCCATTCCGTACATGGCCTTACCAGAGGCGGCCTGAACGAACTGGGCGAACACGGGCTCAACCAGGATTTGCTTCTCGGGGGTACCGAAGGCAACGACCACATCGTTGTGGACGTAGAGGCCGAGGGTGTGGAAACCGAGGAACAGAGAGACCCAGCTCAGGTGGCTGATGATCGCTTCCTTGTGCTCGAGCATCCGAGCCAGGACGTTGTCCTTGTTGGCTTCGGGGTCGTAATCACGGATGAAGAAGATCGCACCGTGGGCAAAGGCACCACACATCAGCGCAATGGCGATGTACTGGTGATGGGTGTACAGGGCTGCCTGGGTTGTGTAGTCCTTCGCGATGAAGGCATACGACGGCATCGAGTACATGTGCTGCGCAACGAGGCTGGTGACCACGCCAAGGCAGGCGAGGGCCAGGCCGAGCTGGAAGTGCAGGCTGTTGTTGATGGTGTCGTAGAGACCCTTGTGGCCAGCGCCGAGGTCACCGGGGGTGCCCTGCGGGGGGTTGTGGGTTTCGAGGATCTCCTTGATGGAGTGACCGATACCAAAGTTGGTCCGGTACATGTGGCCGGCGATCACGAAGAGGCAACCGATGGCCAGGTGGTGGTGAGCAATGTCCGTCAGCCAGAGAGCTTCTGTCTGAGGGTGGAAGCCACCAAGGAAGGTGAGGATGGCGGTGCCTGCACCTTCGGAACTGCCAAAGATCTGATTCAGAGAATCGGGATTTTCGGCATACACGCCCCAGTTGCCGGTGAAGAAGGGTCCAAGACCGGCGGGGTGAGGCAGAACGTTGAGGAAGTTGTCCCAACCAACGTGCTGACCGCGGGCTTCGGGGATCGCAACGTGAACCAGGTGACCGGTCCAAGCGATGGAACTGAAGCCGAACAGAACAGCCAGGTGGTGGTTCAGACGCGATTCAGCGTTTTTGAACCAGGCCAGGGAAGGACGGAACTTGGGCTGCAGATGCAGCCAGCCGGCGAAGAGTGCCCAAGCCGACAGGATCATCATGAAGATGGAACCCTGATACAGCTCGGCATTCGTCTTCATGCCGATTGTGTAGAACCAGTGATACAGGCCTGAGTAGGCGATGTTCACCGGGGAGGAAGCACCCGCCTGGGTGAAGGCGTCAATGGCGCCTTGACCAAAGTGGGGATCCCAGATTGCGTGAGCGATGGGGCGCACGTGCAGGGGGTCGGCGACCCACTGCTCGAAGTTGCCCTGCCAGGCGATGTGGAACAGGTTTCCCGAAACCCACAGGCCGATGATCGCGAGGTGTCCGAAATGGGTGGAGAAGAGCTTCTGATAGAGGCGCTCCTCCGTCATTCCGTCATGGCTCTCGAAGTCGTGAGCCGTGGCGATCCCGTACCAAATACGGCGGGTTGTCGGGTCCTGGGCCAGACCCTGGCTGAACGAAGGGAATTTCGTTGCCATTAGAGGGAGAGGTCAGGTGAGGTCAGCCGACCACAAGAATGTGGGCGTGGAAGAAGGCCCACGTGGTCGCAATTCCGCCCAAGAGGTAATGGGCAACACCCACGGCACGGCCTTGGATGATGGAAAGAGCACGGGGCTGGATGGCGGGAGCCACCTTCAGCTTGTTATGAGCCCAGACGATGGACTCGATCAACTCCTGCCAGTAGCCGCGGCCACTGAAGAGGAACATCAGGCTGAAGGCGAACACGAAGTGAGCGCCGAGGAACATGATTCCGTAGGCAGCCGTGTTCGAGCCATAGCTGTTGATCACCTGAACGGCCTGGGCCCACAGATAGTCACGCAGCCAGCCATTGATGGTGATGGCGCTGTTGGCGAAATTGCCATTGGTGATGTGCGCAACGGAACCGTCGGCATTCACCGTTCCCCAAATGTCGCTCTGCATCTTCCAAGAGAAGTGGAAGATCACAACAGACAGGGAGTTGTACATCCAGAACAGGCCCAGGAACACATGGTCCCAAGCGGAAACCTGGCAGGTGCCACCACGACCAGGACCATCGCAGGAGAAGCGGAAGCCCAGGTTGGCCTTATCAGGGATGAGGCGAGAGCTGCGGGCATACAGAACACCCTTCAGCAGGATCAACACCGTCACGTGAATCGTGAAGGCATGGATGTGGTGAACCATGAAGTCGGCGGTGCCGAGCGGCATGGGAGCAGCGGCGACCTTGCCGCCAACGGCAACCACGGAGCCGTTGAACACTTCACTCACACCAGCAAGGGCATTGGGAGCAGTGCTACCGGCAGCTGCGGCGTGAATGCTCTGGATCCACTGAGCAAAGATCGGCTGAATGGAGATAGCCGAATCGCTAAACATGTCCTGGGGACGGCCCAGGGCACGCATGGTGTCGTTATGGACGTAAAGGCCGAAGCTATGAGCACCAAGCCAGATGCACACCCAGTTGAGGTGGCTGATCATGGCGTCACGTGACTTGAGCACACGGTCAAGCACGTTGTCGACGTGCTGAGCAGGGTCGTAATCACGAACCATGGCGATGGCAGCGTGAGCGCCAGCACCAACAATCAGGAAACCACCGATCCACATGTGATGGGTGAAGAGCCCGATCTGGGTCGGATAGTCGATTGCGATGTACGGATATGCAGGCATCGCGTACATGTGCTGAGCAACGATGATGCTCACAGAGCCGCCGATGGCCAGGTTGACCGCCAGCTGGGCGTGCCAAGAAGTGGTCATGAACTCATAGAGCCCTTTGTGACCATTGCTGGCAGGGAACAGCAGGGGATCGCCCTGATGAGCCTCGTGGATCTCCTTAATGGAGTGACCGATGCCGTAGTTGTTCCGGTACATGTGACCGGCAACAATGAACATCACGGCAATCGCCACGTGGTGGTGAGCGATGTCCGTCATCCAGAGGCTTCCAGTCACAGGATTCAAACCACCTTTAAAGGTGAGGAAATCGCTGTAAGCAGCCCAGTTGCCGGAGAAGAAGGCACCGACACCGGCACTGAAGCCGGGATAGAGCTGAGCCAGAAGATCCTGGTTAAAGAATTCGTGCGGCAGAGGGATGTCTGCGGCCGAAGCGATGGTCTTGCCGTTGAGCACCAGCGGCTGGCCGGCATCAATGGCATCCATCAACTTGGTGACAGGAGCCGACACATGAATCAGGTGACCGGCCCATGACAGGGAGCCCAGGCCAAAAAGAACCGCCAAATGGTGATTCAACATGGCCTCAGCGTCTTGGAACCACTCGAGCTTTGGAGCTGCCTTGTGGTAGTGGAAGACGCCGGCATTGAGCATGAGACCAGCCATCACCAGTGCACCGATGGCCAGAGCCATGAGCTGGGTTTCACTGGTGATGCCCCAGGACCGCCACATGTGGAACAGGCCTGAGGTGATTTGGATGCCTTGGAATCCGGCACCCATGTCTCCATTAAGGATGTCTTGGCCGAAGACAGCCCAGACCTGCTGGGCACTTGGCTTCACATGGGTGGGATCGGCAAGCCAACCGGAATAGTTGGAGAAGCGTGCGCCGTGGAAGAAGGCACCGCTCAGCCAAATAAACACAACGGCCAAGTGACCGAAGTGCGCGGAGAAGATCCGCCGAGAAACCTCTTGGAGGTCACTCGTGTGAGCGTCGAAGTCGTGAGCGTTGGCGTGGAGGTTCCAAACCCAAGTTGTGGTTTTGGGACCTTTCGCAAGAGAACGGTCGAAGTGTCCAGGCTTGCTGAACAGCTCGAAGGTCGCAGGATTGTCGACCTTGACAAATTTGCTCTTGCGAGTGCTCCCACGCTCTGGTGGGCTTTTGGTCATCGAGTCGTTCCTCGAGGGACGGGGTTCGAGGTGGTGGGCCACCCCTCCGACGGGCCGAAGCCAATCGGGGCCCCGAACACGGATCCACAGGAGACCAGCGTTCGGGCGTCAGTGCCAGAAAGGGATCGAAATCCCTTGCCTGCACTGAAGCTGGGGCCCCAAAGAGGGGACCGCTGGCGGAAGCATAGGGGCGGAGATGGGGGTTAAAGGGTACTGAGTTACAAAGGTTCAATCCCATGGCGAGCCAGTCAGCGACAGGCGTCTGCAGAAGGCTGAGAATTAGCGAAACAACGAAGATCTCAAGCAATAAGCAATACAATTTTGAGAAATTTTTCTTCTTAAATAACTAAAACTGTGACAGTGAAGAGCGGATTGTTCAGAATGATCGGATCTGTTTATGCCCGATGCGTCGCCCTGGCCTGAAGTCGATATGGGCTGTTCTACTCACAGCGATGCTGCTGTTGGGTGCAGGCTCACCGGTTCATGCACGCCCTGGATTCTTCAATCGCGATGTCGGCTCCGGCGCCAAACCCCTGCCGAGTTCAGCCCCGAGTGGGAAGCTCCAGGAAGTGGCCCCACCAGGGGCGGTGCAACAGCTGCGTCAGGAACTGCAACGCCACCGTCCCTCCCTGCGACTGATCGATCCAAGCAACGACAGCATCGTTGCCTCTGAAGCTCTGGAGCTTCGTTTCGAGATCGATGATTGGCCCCTCAGCAGCGACCCCGAATTGGGCCTAGGGCCCCATGTCGCTCTCCAAATCGACAACCGCCCTCCCCTACGGCTGAGCGAAAGCAACGGAAACCGCCTGACGGTTCGCATCGACGACCTGGAAGCGGGCAGTCACCGGTTCAGCGCCTGGGCCGCCTATCCCTGGGGAGAAGCCGTTCAAGCACCGGGAGCCTCGATCCAGGGCCGCGTGCACCTCTGGCAAAAACTTCGAGGCACACAACCCGAGAGGGATGCCCCCTGGCTGGCTCCTGTCCCACCGGCCGGAGAGCAGGGTCTGCAACCTCTCTTGGTGGACTGGCTGATTTGGAATGCCCCGCTGCAAAACCTGCGGGAAGGGGATGGACGCTGGCGGCTGCGTATCAGTGTTGATGGGGACAGCTTTTTGGTCGATCACCAGGAAGCCCTTTGGCTCAAAGGATCGAATGGCTCCAGCAGCCACGACATTCAGATGGAACTGCTGAATGGACTGGGCGAGCCGATCACACCGGTCTTCAACAATCAGCTGATTCACCTGAAGGCCCCATCCGGACCCAAGCCGGGATGGACGCGGTCACGCCTTACCGAGAGCCAGCTCGCGCGCTTGAGCGGCTCCCCTGAACCTGAGGCTCCGGAGGTGATCGCCGCCCCACCAGAGATGCCACAGGACGCAAAAGATATACAAGAAGAGAAGGCAGAGGAGCCAGCACAACTGCCCCAAGCCGAAATCAAAGTCGAAATCGGGGCCGATTCCGCCCCCATGGCTCCAGCAACGAGCGATGACGAGGAACAACAGTCGCCTCTTGATGAGGAGCCACCCACGACAGAAGCCAGCGAGCCAACACCCACCCAGGCCAAGCCGGCCGAACCCCTGGAGCAGGAGGCCGAGGCGGAAACCAAATTGATGCCGAGCACCAGCCTGGGAGGATCAGCGCGTGAGTTGCTCAACAGTGATGGGCGCTTGCGCAAGCCCTGATCCGGATACCCTGCCCTGAACCCAACACGCAACGTGCCCGCTCTGGGCTTAGGACTCTCCCCAAGCGCCATGCCGCTTTTGGAGCGTTTGCTGCTGCGCGGCCACATCGACCGAATCAAGGCGGCCGATCAAGACATCAACGCTGCGCTTGATGGGCACTGGACTGCACAGAGCGTCGTGCTGATCGTGGGCGCCGTGGGAGCGGTAACACGTCTGATTGCTCCTCGGATCCGAGGCAAAGAGCAGGATCCGGCCATTCTGGTCCTGGATCCCAAAGGGGAGTTCATCATCCCGCTGCTGGGAGGCCATGCCGCAGGCGCTGAACAACGCGCCAGGGACATCGCCATGGATTTGGGAGGGCAGGCGGTGATCACTGGCGCCTGCGCCCATGAAGGACGTCTCCCCCTGGATGCCTTTGGGGAAGGCTGGGGATGGAGACGCTCGGGGACGGTGGCGGGTTGGCGCGATCTGATGGTGCGGCAAGCCCAGGGATCCAGCATCAGCGTTCAACAGAGCAGTGGGTCCGCCGCCTGGCAAGGTCCTGAACACCATCCCTTGCTTCACAACGTCGATCCCAACGTTGTGCCAGCAAAAGCTGATCTTGTGATTGGAGCGCGCCGACAGGGTGATTGCCAATGGCATCCAGCAACGCTCTGGATCGGCATCGGCTGCGAGCGCAACACAAGTCTGTCCCTGATTGAGAAGGCCATTGCCCAGGCTTTGGAAACAGCAGGGCTGGCGGAGGAAGCTGTGGCCGGCATCGCCAGCGCAGAGCGGAAATCCGATGAACCGGCCCTGCAGGAACTGAGTCAGAACAGGGCATGGCAGTTCCGAACCTTTGCAGAGCAGACGCTGGCTTCCATTGACGTGCCGAACCCCTCTGAAGTGGTCCGCAAGGAAATGGGGACCGCCTCAGTGGCTGAAGCAGCGGCCTTGCTGGCTGCAGGCGATCAAGGCGATCTGATCCAGCCGAAGCAAATCAGCCGTCCCGCAACAGGGGAGCAGGGCGCCGTGACGGTGGCCGTTGCCGAGGCTGCGATCCCCCACGCACCGGAGCGGGGCGAACTGCACCTGATCGGCAGTGGTCCGGGAGATCCATCCCTACTCAGCGGAGACGCCAAGTCAGCCCTCTCCCGTTGCTGCGCCTGGGTTGGCTACAGCCTCTACCTTGATCTACTGGAGCACCTGCGACGTCCGGATCAAATCCGGTTCGATGGTCAGCTCACCCGGGAATGGGACCGCTGTGCCCAAGCACTGCGCTTGGCCCAACAGGGCGCCAAGGTTGCTCTCATCTCCTCCGGCGACAGCGGGATCTATGGCATGGCGGGGTTGGCACTGGAGCTGCTACTGCAGCAACCTGAGCACGACCGACCCAGCTTCTCGGTGCATCCCGGAATTTCGGCATTCCAGCTGGCCGCCGCGCGGGCGGGAGCGCCACTCATGCATGACTTCTGCTGCATAAGCCTCAGCGATCGCCTCACGCCCTGGAGCCTGATCGAAAAGCGACTGGAGGCCGCTGCATCGGGAGACTTTGTCGTCGCCCTCTACAACCCACGCTCGAAGAACCGGGATTGGCAGCTGGGACAAGCCAAAGAGATCCTGCTGAAACACCGTCCCGCATCAACCCCAGTGATGCTGGCGCGGCAGCTGGGCCGCACCGAAGAATCGAGTCAGCTCACTTGCCTGGCACGCTTAAAGCCGGAAACAGTAGACATGCTCACGTTGGTTCTTATTGGGAACAGCAGCAGTCGCGCGGAGCATGGCTGGATGGTGACGCCTCGGGGATACCCCGGAGCGAGTCTTCAATAAGAGCGGCACAGATCAATCACTAACTGGCATGAACATGAAAGTTTTTCTCTCCAGGAAGTGACTACTTTCCTCTTAAGAAAGTCATTCCCTGGGGTCATGAAACTCTCCTGGATCGCCGCCGCAACCTTGATGGTTTCTGGAGCCACAGTGCAACCCGGCTTGGCTCAGATTTCAGGGATGTCCTCCGGCCCTGTCACCGTGGCGGTGAAGGAGATCACCAACACCGCTAGAGGCACCTGGTGGTGGAGCCCTGCGGTCTCCAGCAAGCTCACAGGAATGCTCGCCAATGAGCTCAAAAGCACCGGGCACTTCACCGTTGTTGAACGCCAGGGACTAAAGAAAGTGCTCGGCGAACAGGAACTGGCTGAACTGGGAATCACCAGGCAATCCACCGCTCCCAAGAAGGGGATCATGACCGGAGCGAAGTACTACATCCTCGGCAGCGTCAGCGACTACCGCGAGAACACCGAAACCAAGAGTGGCGGCGGTGGCTTCAACGTCATGGGCTTCGGCCAGCGCAAGTCGTCATCCTCCAGCTCGGCCTATGTCGCTGTGGATGTGCGCGTGGTGGACACCACCACCGGTGAAATTGCCTATGCCCGCACCATTGAAGGCAAAGCGACCTCCACATCGCAATCAACATCAACCTCTGGGGGCTTGTATGGGGTCGGCTTCAGTGACAGCCAGTCCTCAACCAAGAAAGTGCCCGCCTCCAAAGCTGTGCGGGCGGCAATGATCGAAATCAGCGAATATTTGAACTGTGTTCTCTATCTAAAGAACAGCTGCATCGCTGAATATGACGCGAAGGAGCAGCGGCGCCGGGAAGCAACAAAGGACGTACTCGATTTCTGAACAGGGCCACTGACCATGCGTCTTCCCGTTCTGATTGCAGGCTTGCTTTTGTGCTCAGGTCACCCCGCTCTGGCGGTTGACCACCCCAGCTCTGCACTGATTGCCCAGCTCCCACCGCAGGATTCCGCCGGCCAGATGGAGTTTTTCAGCCGGGAGCTGGACAGAGCCGAACAGCTTTACGACAACCTGATGTTCGACGAGGCGGATCGGGTGGCCGACCTGACGATCGCCAGGATCAATGCCTTCCTCAGCAAAAACAAGAGGATCGAAGGGGTGGATGAGATCGAGGCTGTCTACACGGCAAGAGTGAATCAACTAAGACAGCTCAAAGCCTTCAAGGCAGCCGCCAAAGCACAAATGGAGCGCGAAGGTGCAGCCAACTACGACCAAAAACGCGCGACACGGGAACGCAAACTGCGGGAACAACGGGAACATCAATATCGAATGGCAGTTGAGGCTCGTCGAATCGCTGAAGCCCGCGCTGCCCGTTGGTGGTCACTCTGGGCGGGAAGGTCCTACAGCCCCATCCTGATCTTCAACTAAGCCAGTTCCCCCAAAACTGCCCCTCACCTCAAGAGGAGCCAGGCCCTTTTGGTCCAAACAATGCATCAATCGGGATGACAGGATTCGAACCTGCGGCCCCTTCGTCCCGAACGAAGTGCGCTACCAAACTGCGCCACATCCCGGCCGAAAGATCTTAAAAGATCGATGCTTCCGAGATGCAAGCGGGTGCATCAGGGCACGGACTAGGGTCATGGATTGAAGAGACTTCGCCGTGCTCAAGCCGGAGTGGTTGCGCGTTAAAGCTCCGCAGCGCGAACGGATCGGCGCCGTGGCCGACCTGCTGTTGGACTTGAACCTCAACACCGTCTGCCAGGAGGCGAGCTGCCCCAACATCGGGGAATGCTTCGCAGGCGGCACCGCCACGTTTCTGATCATGGGGCCCGGCTGCACCCGCGCATGCCCCTATTGCGACATCGACTTCGACAAGAGCGTGCGCGAGCTTGATCCCACCGAGCCGCATCGTCTTGGAGAAGCGGTGGCCCGGCTGGGCTTGAAACACGTGGTCATTACCTCGGTGAACCGTGATGATCTCGCGGATGGCGGCGCCTCCCAGTTCGTGGCCTGCATCGAACAGGTCAAGCAGCGCTCACCGCTCACAACGATTGAGCTGCTGATACCTGACTTCTGTGGCAACTGGGACGCCCTGGCACACGTGATGGGGGCTGCACCACACGTACTGAACCACAACATTGAAACGGTTCCACGGATGTACCGGCTGGCTCGGCCCCAAGGCATCTATGAACGCTCCCTGGATCTGCTGCAACGGGTGCGGGACCAGTGGCCCAAGGCCTACAGCAAGTCAGGCCTGATGGTGGGGCTCGGGGAAACCGATGCGGAAGTGATCGAGACGCTGCGGGATCTACGCCGGCACAAGGTCGACATCGTCACCATCGGCCAGTACCTCTCGCCTGGCCCAAAACACCTGGCCGTCGACCGCTTCGTGACCCCTGCTCAGTTCGAGACCTACAGAAAAGTTGGCGAAGAGGAACTGGGCTTCCTTCAGGTGGTCAGCACACCACTCACCCGCAGCAGTTACCACGCCGGTGAGGTGCAGCGACTCATGGCCAGCCATCCCCGCTGACGGGAATCCATTCCTGCAACTGCCAGTCCACCAGGCCAGCGCGGATCATCGGGTCGTGCTGCACCCATGCCAACGCTTCGGCGTAGGACGACGCCTCAAACATCAACAATCCCCCGCCGCCTGGCCGCCGGTCGCGATCCACCAGGTAACCGCTACGCAGAAGACGCCCTGCAGCTGCCTCCTGCACAACCCAACGGCGGTGAGCCTCCAAAGTGGACCTTCGCTCCGCCAAGGGCAGAGCAGAGGCGACGGATGTAAAGGTTTCGGTCTTGACGAACCAAGCCATGGGCTGGCGGCGGCTCTATGCCGCCACAGCCTGCTTGTCGGCCAATCCCATGGCATCCCGCTCGCTCGGTGGGACCAACACCTTGAAGCGATTCTTCGCCGCCGACCAGTCGGCCAAGAGAGCAGCAGCCTTCTCGCTTCCGGTGAGATCCACATGCTGTTCAAGCAGACCCTTCAGCAGCGACTCCTGCTCATGGGTGGTGATGGCGCAAACCTCAACAATCTCCGGGTTCACCCGAGGAGCGACACGCCCCTCATCGTCCAAAAGGAAAGTCACACCACCCGTCATGCCAGCGCCGACATTTCGGCCGGTGCTGCCAAGGACCACCACGACACCGCCGGTCATGTACTCACAGCAGTGGTCACCAGCTCCTTCCACCACAGTGCGGGCACCGCTGTTGCGAACACCGAAACGTTCGCCAGCACGGCCGTGGGCAAACAGCTCACCGCCGGTAGCCCCGTAGAGGCAGGTGTTGCCAAGAATCACCTGATTCCCTGGAGACGCACAAGCGTCAGACGGCACCAGGGTGATGCGACCACTGTTCATGCCCTTGCCCACATAGTCGTTGGCCTCGCCTTCTAGACGAACCTGCATGCCCTGCACCAGGAAAGCCCCGAAGCTCTGACCCGCTGCACCGCGGAACGTCAGATCGAGCTGTCCCTTGAAGCCGCGGTTGCCATGGCGCTGGGCAACTTCACCGGCCAGACGGGCACAGACACTGCGATCGGTGTTGATGATCTCAATGTTGCGGCTGACAGAACCATGGTTCTCGAGCGCTGCCATCAAATCAGCATCGGCGAGGAGCTGATCCTCAAGGATCGCTCCATTTCCGTGGGCCTGGTCACTGTGTTGAAGCCAGGAGCGATCCTCAGCGCCGCTGATCGGAGCGAGCAGACTGGAGAGATCCACACCCTTGGTCTTGGCCAGATCGACCGAGCGCGCCTTGAGCAGATCCGTACGGCCAATCAAATCTTCCAGACGGGTGACGCCGAGCAGACTCATCAGCTGACGCACTTCTTCTGCGACGTACCAGAAGAAGTTGACGACGTGCTCAGGAACTCCGGTGAAACGCTTGCGCAGGTTCTCCTTCTGCGTGGCGACACCCACAGGGCAGTTGTTGGTGTGGCAAACGCGCGCCATCACGCAGCCCTCGGCGATCATGGCAATCGAGCCGAACCCGTATTCCTCCGCACCCAGCAGGGCAGCGATCAACACGTCCCAGCCGGTTTTCAGACCTCCATCCGCGCGCAGCAGAACCCGATCGCGCAGACCGTTCTCCACCAAGGAGCGATGCACCTCGGTGAGGCCCAGTTCCCAGGGACTGCCGGCATGCTTGATCGAACTCAGGGGAGATGCTCCTGTGCCACCGTCGTGACCGGAGATCTGGATCACATCCGCGTTGGCCTTCGCCACGCCCGCAGCGATGGTGCCAATGCCGATCTCTGCCACCAGCTTCACGCTCACGGGAGCAGCGGGATGGACCTGGTGCAGGTCATGGATCAACTGCGCCAAGTCTTCGATCGAATAGATGTCGTGGTGCGGCGGAGGCGAAATCAAAGCCACGCCTGGCTTGCTGTTGCGCAGCCAGGCGATGTACTTGTCCACCTTGGGCCCTGGCAGCTGCCCGCCTTCACCGGGCTTGGCCCCTTGGGCCACTTTGATCTCCAGCTGTTTGCCGCTGCGCAGGTACTCCGGTGTCACGCCGAAACGTCCTGAAGCCACCTGCTTGATCGCAGAGCAGGCGGTGTCGCCATTGCGAAGACCGCCGATGCTCGGGAATGAAGCGGAACGTCCGTCCCCATCCACATCTTTAAGGATCTGGAAGCGCGCGGGATCTTCCCCGCCTTCACCGCTGTTGCTCTTACCGCCAATGCGATTCATCGCCACGGCCAGCACTTCATGGGCTTCGCGGGACAAAGCTCCGAGGCTCATTCCACCTGTGCAAAAGCGGGTGCAGATGCTCTCCACACTCTCCACCTGATCGAGGGACACCGGGTTGGGCGCCAGCTTGAACTCCAGCAGGTCCCGCAGAGCCATCACCGGACGATTTTCCAAAAGCGCCTGGTAAGTCGAGAAGTGGTCGTAACCAGGGCCCTGCGCCACAGCCTTGTGGAGCGCCTTCGAAAGCTCGGGGTTGTTGCGGTGGTATTCAGCGCCACTGCGGTACTGAACAAAGCCCATGAACTCAAGCTTGCTGCGGTTGAGCTCCGGGAAAGCTTTGGCATGCATCGAGAGCGTTTCGTTCGCCAGCTCGGAGAGCGTCATGCCTGCAACACGACTCGTCGTCCCGGTGAAGGCGTTCTCCACCACATCCGCACCCAGACCGATGGCTTCAAAGATCTGGGCGCCGTGATAGCTGGCCAGCAACGAGATTCCGATCTTGGAGAGGATCTTGCGCAGACCGTTCTCCAGCGACACCCGCACGTTTGCCTGCGCTTGATCTGCATCAAGAGCAGGCAACTTGCCCTGTTCGATCCGCTTCTTGGTTTTGGGGTGTGCCAGCCAGTGGCGGGTGGTCTCCCAGGTAAGCCAAGGGCAGACGGCACTGGCGCCATAGCCGATCAGGCAGGCCATGTGATGGGTGCTCCAGCACTGGGCGGTGTCCACCACAAGGGAGCACTGCAGCCGTAGCTTCTGGCGCAGTAAGTGGTGATGAACCGCCCCGACAGCTAGCAAAGCCGGCATTGCCACGGTCATGGGCGTCAGCTGTGCTGCTGCCCCCGTGCTGTCGACCCGGTCGGAAAGCACCAGCACCTGAGCACCGTCGCGCACCGCCTGTTCCGCAACGCTGCAGAGCGTCTCAATGGCCTGTTGCAGACCTCCCGCACAGGACTCCACGGCCACCTGAGTGGACACGGTCTTGACGGGCAAGCCCTGCTGACTGATCGCCGCCAGTTCCGCCTCGTTCAGAACGGGAGTCTCCAGATGGATCACGGAAGCAGCTTCCGGCTGGGGCTTCAGGGCTGGCCTGCGTTCACCAAGATGCATCTCCAGGCTCATCACAAGCTTTTCCCTCAGGGGATCGATCGGAGGGTTGGTGACCTGGGCGAAGCGTTGTTTGAAGTAGTCGTAAAGCAGGTGGGGCTTGTCAGACAGCACCGCCAGAGGGATGTCATCCCCCATGCAGTAGGTCGGCTCCTTACCGAGGGCCGCCATGTCTTCGATGATCAGATCAAAGTCTTCAGCGGTGAAGCCCATCGCGGTCTGCAACCGCAGCAGATCGAGTTCACCCACCTTCCGGTCTTGGGTCCATGGCTGCGGGGCCACGCCGCGGCGATGCTGCTGAAGCCAATCGGCGTAAGGGAAGCGACGGGCCGCGTCTTCCTTGACAGACCAGTTGTCAAGCAACTCGCCGCGTTCCAGATCAACGGCCACCATCTGACCAGGGCCAAGGCGTCCTTTCTGAACAATCGTCTTGCCGCTGAGATCCACCACGCCGGTCTCGGATCCCATGATCACGAAGCCGTCTTCGGTGGTGCACCAACGCGCCGGGCGCAACCCATTGCGGTCGAGCGTGGCACCAACCCGCTTGCCATCGGCAAACACCAACAGAGCTGGGCCGTCCCAGGGTTCCTGAATGCCCGCATTGAATTCATACATCGCCGTTACATCGGGACGGCTGTCGAGGTCGGGCTGGTTGCGGAAGGCTTCGGGCACCAACGTGATCAGGCTGTCGGTGATCGAGCGTCCGCTGCGCACCATCAGCTCCAAGGTGGCATCAAGGTTGGCGGAATCACTGAAGGCGGAATTCACCACAGGGATCAGGTCGTCGGCCGCCTCGCCCCAGACGTTCGCCAGGCTGGCTTCTGAAGCCTTGGCCCAGTTGAGGTTTCCGAGCAGCGTGTTGATCTCACCGTTATGACCCAGCAGCCTCATCGGCTGCGCCAGTGGCCAGCGAGGCAGGGTGTTGGTGCTGAAGCGACGGTGATAAACCGCAAAGCTCACTGCAAAACGCGGATCCTGCAGATCGGCATAAAACTGGGCCAGAACCTCGGATCTGACCATCCCCTTGTAGACAACGGTCCGGCTGCTCAGGGAGGCGACATAAACGTCCTGCGCCACCTCGGCGCCAAGGGCAGCCCGCACACGGGCACCAATCCGCCGCCGCAACCTGAGCAGCTGCCCATCAAACGTTGCGTCGTCCGCATCCCCATTGAGGACCCATTGCTCGATCACAGGAGCCGTGGATCGTGCCAGGGGGCCGAGCACCGCAGGGTCAACAGGAACAGCTCGCCAACCCAGGGGTTGCAGACCGAGTGCTTTGGCCTCCTCATCACAGAGTCCTCGCACCTCAGCACATCGGCCGGCGTCGGTCGGCATGAACATCATCCCCAGGCCCCGTGCTGCATCCGCCTCGGGCCAGACTGCTTTCAGGTATGTCCAGGGGATCTCACACAACACCCCAGCGCCATCGCCGGAGTCTCCATCTCCCCCACAACCACCACGGTGCTCCATGCATCCCAGACCACGCAGGGCCTGCTCCAAAACCCAGTGGCTCGCCTGCCCCTGAAGCTGAGCCAGGAAACCAACGCCACAAGCATCCTTCTCACCCGCAACAACCTCGGGTGCAGGGCTGTCGCAGTAAGGCCAGACAGCGGAACGGATGGCGTCAGACATAAGAACTCAACCGGACAGTCGCATGGGTCTGCAGCTTCGAGCTCTGCAGAAACCATCTCAAGGGACGATCCTAGGCAGGCGCCTCTCCGCCAAGGCATTCCATGCTGGCCTTTGCCCCACTTCCCGCGCCACCGCCTGAGGTTCGCCCTCTACCGAGACAGAGCGGTGATGAGGTGCTGATCGACCGAGAGCGCAGCAAAGCGGTCTGGCTCCGGAGGGGCAGCGACACAACGACAGAGGAACTCTGGCTGCCCTTGGAGGTACTGGAAACCCGTCTGGGTTTTAGGCGGGTGTCCCGCCTCGATGGGGAGGCACTGGAATGGTTTGGTCGAACGATCCCCTTGGCCGCAATGGTGACCCGTTCGCTCGGGGATGAAGTCGGCCTCGAGGTGGGCAACTGGTTGGCCGAGATTGGCGTCAGCAGCGAGGTGAAGGGAAACACTTTGGAGCTTCGACTGGCCTCCCCGAGGGTGAACAACCTGCGCCGCGGCAAGGGTTCAACAGCAGACCGTTTGGTGCTGGACCTGAGCGGCCCCGCCTTGGTGCAGCGGTTGAACGGCGACTTGTTGCTGAAGCTAAAGGCCTCGCGGAACCAGCAACGTCAACTCAAGGCTTGGGGGCTCGCTCCACAGCAGCATCGCGACGGCAGCCTTGTGCTGCAGGGACAAGCCACGAAACTGCGGAGCTTGAGCCTGGCGTCCCCCTGGCGGGTAGTACTGGACGGTGTGAAGGCAGGCGCCAGCCACCAAGCCCCAAGTGCACGTTTACCCCTCAGCAATCCAGCTGTTGCCGCGTTGCTCAGGCGGGGCTTTGTGCTGGAGAAACGCACGATCAAGGTGGGGGTGAAACCCATCCAGGTGTTTCGTGCTGGCGGCGACCTCAGCCGACTCGGGATGGCCCTGGAGCCCCTGGCCAAAACAGAACAACAACAGGGCCTGCGCTTTCTTCCTCAGCTCTCCCAACCTGCAGGCGCGCTTGTCGCCGTGAACGGAGGTTTTTTCAACCGGATCAATCAACTCCCCTTGGGAGCCCTACGCCGCCAGGGGGTCTGGCTGTCGGGGCCAATTCTGAATCGCGGCGTGGTCGCTTGGGGAGCCTCAGGAGATCTGCAGTTCGGCCGACTGCGGCTGAACCAGTCGTTGCAGGTGAACAACGGTCGACGCTGGGACGTCAAAGCACTCAACAGCGGCTACGTCCAGAAGGGGCTGAGCCTCTACACGCCTGCATGGGGACCCCGCTACCGAGCCCTGAGCGGCGAGGAGGAAGCACTCTTAGTTCGCGACGGCCGTGTCGAGGCAACGTTCGACCAGAGCACCCTGCAACGCGGCATCGCCATCCCCAAGGACGCCGAGTTGGTGGTCGCCCGGGGGCGCACCCCTCTGCCGGCACGAGCTGGCGATCGGATCCAGGTGAGATCACGATCCAGCTCCCCACTCGCCCAACATCCCAATGTTCTTGGCGGCGGGCCGCTGCTGATGCAGGACGGCCAGGTGGTTCTGAATGGACGCCAGGAAGGCTTTAGTTCAGGCTTCATGACCCTGGCGGCACCACGAACAGTGGTGGCTCAGGGGCAAAGCGGCCAGTGGCTGATGACCTTGCGTGGCGCCTCTGGCAGTGATCCCACCCTTGTGGAAACAGCTCTGGCAGCCCAACAACTGGGCCTGCGTGACGCCTTGAACATGGATGGCGGCAGTTCGACCACCCTGGTGGTGTCAGGACAAACCGTGATGAACGGGCGAGGCAGCACCCCGAGGGTCCACAACGGCCTCGGGCTCATCCCCCTATGAGACCTGCGACAGTGGGGGCCCCGAGGAACTAAGCATGGCTGCCAATCTGCGGCTGACCGCTGCCGCTGCTGCCGAGCTAGGGCGTCAGGCGGCCGTGGCGGGTACACCCGGGCAGATGCATCTCGATCTCACTCCCGGCGAATGTGCACAACATGTTCTGCGCATCCGGGCAGGACATCTGGCCGGTGTTGCCATTGCAAGGGCCGATGGCGTGACCCTGCACGCCCCCGCAGAACAGGTCAAATTGCTTGAGGGCCTTTGCCTGGACTACCGCGGTGATCTCAGTGGTGGGGGATTTCTGATCCGCAACAGCGATGGCGTGGAACCCTGTGCCTGCGGCAGCGCCTTTAGCCGCATCTGAGGGGGGACCGTCACCCGGTATCGTGGTCGATTGTCGAATCAGGTCGGGAGTCCGACCGCTCACCGACCATCGATGCCAACCATCCAACAGCTGATCCGCACTGAGCGCTCACGCCTCAAGGCCAAAACCAAGTCCCCGGCCCTGAAATCGTGTCCGGAGCGTCGCGGTGTTTGCACCCGCGTTTACACCTCAACGCCAAAAAAACCCAATTCGGCGCTGCGCAAGGTGGCTCGTGTGCGCCTGACCTCTGGCTTTGAAGTCACGGCATATATCGGCGGCGTCGGTCACAACTTGCAGGAGCACTCGGTGGTGTTGATCCGTGGTGGTCGTGTCAAAGACCTCCCGGGCGTCCGCTACCACATCATTCGCGGAACCCTGGATACAGCTGGCGTGAAAGACCGGCGTCAGTCCCGCTCCAAGTACGGCGCCAAAGCTCCGAAGGAGTGATCACCGGTTTCATCCCCATCCCCATAACGTTCTGATCCCTAATGTCACGCCGCAACGCCGCTGAGAAGCGCCCGATTCTTCCCGACCCGCAGTTCAACAGCCGCCTCGCAACGATGATGGTGGTGCGCCTGATGCAACACGGCAAGAAGTCGACAGCGCAACGGATCCTTTCCGACGCGTTCGGCCTGATCAACGAGCGCACTGGCGGAGATCCGCTCGAACTGTTTGAAACCGCAGTCAAGAACGCCACCCCCCTGGTGGAGGTGCGCGCTCGCCGTGTCGGTGGCGCCACCTATCAGGTGCCGATGGAAGTGCGCCAGGAACGCGGCACCGCCATGGCCCTGCGCTGGTTGGTGAGCTTCTCCCGTGCCCGCAATGGTCGGAGCATGGCTCAGAAGCTGGCTGGCGAATTGATGGATGCGGCCAATGAGGCTGGCAACGCCGTTCGCAAGCGGGAAGAAACCCACAAAATGGCCGAAGCCAACAAGGCTTTCGCCCACTACCGCTACTGAGCCTCTCGAGCCAGCCATCAACACAGATGTTCATGGCTGGCCTGTAGAGTCTCCCCGCCTTTTCACGCCTCACCCCCGGAGAATTTCCTGTGGCCCGCGACTTCCCCCTGGAACGCGTCAGAAATATTGGTATCGCTGCACACATCGATGCCGGCAAAACCACTACCACCGAACGGATCCTGTTCTATTCCGGTGTGGTGCACAAAATCGGCGAGGTGCATGACGGCGCCGCCGTGACCGACTGGATGGCCCAGGAGCGGGAACGTGGCATCACGATCACGGCAGCTGCCATTTCGACGTCCTGGCAGGACCATCGGATCAACATCATTGACACGCCTGGTCACGTGGACTTCACCATCGAGGTGGAGCGCTCCATGCGTGTGCTGGATGGTGTGATCGCTGTTTTCTGCGCCGTTGGTGGTGTTCAGCCCCAGTCCGAGACCGTCTGGCGTCAGGCCGATCGCTATTCCGTTCCCCGGATGGTGTTCGTGAACAAGATGGACCGCACCGGTGCGGACTTCCTCAAGGTTCACGGCCAGATCAAGGATCGCCTCAAAGCCAATGCAGTTCCGATCCAACTTCCGATCGGCGCTGAAGGTGAGCTGAGCGGCATCATCGATCTCGTTGCCAACAAGGCATACATCTATAAGAACGATCTCGGCACCGACATCGAAGAAGCCGAAGTGCCGGCCGACATGGCGGACGAGGTGTCCGAATGGCGGAACACCTTGATGGAGACCGTCGCCGAAACCGACGAGGCGCTGATCGAGAAGTTCCTCGAGACCGGCGAACTCAGCGTCGACGAGCTCAAGAAAGGCATTCGCGAAGGCGTGCTCAAGCACGGTCTTGTGCCCATGCTCTGCGGCTCCGCCTTCAAGAACAAAGGCGTTCAGCTGGTGCTCGATGCCGTGATCGACTACCTGCCCGCCCCCGTCGATGTTCCCCCCATCCAGGGTGTGCTTCCCGACGGCAGCGAAGCCGTTCGTCCTTCCGACGACAACGCTCCCTTCAGTGCCCTCGCCTTCAAGGTGATGGCCGATCCCTACGGCAAGCTCACCTTCGTCCGGATGTACTCCGGCATCCTCGAGAAAGGCAGCTACGTTCTCAACTCAACCAAGGGTGAGAAGGAGCGCATTTCCCGTCTGGTGGTGCTCAAGGCCGATGACCGCGAGGAAGTCGATGCTCTGCGCGCCGGCGACCTCGGTGCAGTGCTCGGCCTGAAGAACACCACCACGGGTGACACCCTCTGCACCCAGGATGATCCGATCGTTCTCGAGACCCTGTTCATCCCCGAACCGGTGATCTCAGTGGCTGTTGAGCCCAAGACCAAGGGCGATATGGAGAAACTCTCCAAGGCCTTGGTGGCTCTTGCTGAAGAGGACCCCACCTTCCGCGTCAATACTGATGCTGAAACCGGCCAGACCGTGATCGCGGGCATGGGCGAACTCCACCTGGAAATCCTGGTGGACCGCATGCTGCGTGAGTTCAAGGTGGAAGCCAACATCGGTGCACCTCAGGTGTCCTATCGGGAAACCATCCGCGGTTCCGCTGGTGGCGAAGGCAAGTTCTCTCGTCAAACAGGCGGTAAGGGTCAGTACGGCCACGTTGTGATCGAAATGGAACCGGGTGAGCCCGGCTCCGGCTTCGAATTCGTCAACAAAATCGTGGGCGGTGTCGTTCCGAAGGAATACATCAAGCCCGCCGAGCAGGGCATGAAGGAGACCTGCGAATCCGGTGTGATTGCCGGATACCCACTCATCGATGTGAAATGCACGTTGGTGCATGGCTCTTATCACGACGTCGACTCTTCGGAGATGGCGTTCAAGATCGCCGGATCCATGGCCTTCAAGGACGGCGTCAAGAAGTGCAATCCTGTGCTGCTTGAGCCGATGATGAAGGTCGAGGTCGAAGTTCCCGAGGATTTCCTCGGTTCGATCATCGGCGACCTGTCCTCCCGTCGAGGTCAGGTTGAGGGCCAGTCCGTCGATGACGGCACGTCCAAAATCTCGGCCAAGGTGCCCCTTGCCGAGATGTTCGGTTACGCCACCGAGCTCCGCTCCATGACCCAGGGCCGGGGCATTTTCTCGATGGAATTCGACAACTACGCCGAAGTTCCTCGCAATGTGGCCGAGGCCATCATTTCCAAGAATCAGGGCAATTCCTGATCTCTAAACTCCTCCAAATCCAACCCTCGATTCTTTAAAACACCCATGGCACGCGAGAAGTTCGAAAGGAACAAGCCCCACGTCAACATCGGCACCATCGGCCACGTTGACCACGGCAAGACCACCCTCACCGCTGCGATCACCAACGTGCTCGCCAAGAAGGGTCAGGCTGAAGTTCAGAACTACGCCGACATCGACGGCGCCCCTGAGGAGCGTGAGCGCGGCATCACCATCAACACCGCTCACGTTGAGTACGAGACCGAGAGCCGTCACTACGCCCACGTGGACTGCCCTGGCCACGCGGACTATGTGAAGAACATGATCACCGGTGCCGCGCAGATGGACGGCGCCATCCTGGTGTGTGCCGCCACCGACGGCCCGATGGCCCAGACCAAGGAGCACATCCTGCTGGCCAAGCAGGTGGGTGTTCCCGCTCTGGTGGTTGCACTCAACAAGTGCGACATGGTCGATGACGAAGAGATCATCGAACTCGTTGAAATGGAGATCCGCGAACTGCTCTCCAGCTACGACTTCCCCGGCGACGACATCCCCGTGGTTCAGGTCTCCGGACTGAAGGCCATCGAAGGTGAGGCTGAGTGGGAAGCCAAGATCGAGGAACTGATGGCCGCTGTTGACGCCAGCATTCCTGAGCCTGAGCGGGAAGTTGACAAGCCCTTCCTGATGGCTGTGGAAGACGTCTTCTCCATCACCGGTCGTGGCACCGTGGCCACCGGCCGTATTGAGCGCGGCATCGTCAAAGTCGGCGAAGAAATCGAAATCGTCGGCATCAAGGACACCCGCAAGACCACCGTCACCGGTGTGGAAATGTTCCGCAAGCTGCTCGATGAGGGCATGGCTGGCGACAACGTTGGTCTGCTGCTGCGCGGCATCCAGAAAGAAGACATCGAGCGCGGCATGGTGCTCGTGAAGCCTGGTTCGATCACCCCTCACACCAAGTTCGAGGGTCAGGTGTACGTGCTGAAGAAGGAAGAAGGCGGCCGCCACACTCCGTTCTTCGCTGGCTACCGCCCGCAGTTCTACATCCGTACAACGGACGTAACCGGCCAAATCACCGCCTTCACCGCGGAAGACGGTTCCAACGTGGAAATGGTGATGCCTGGTGACAACATCCAGATGACCGGTGAGCTGATCTGCCCCGTCGCCATCGAGCAAGGCATGCGCTTCGCTATCCGCGAAGGCGGCCGCACCATCGGTGCTGGCGTGGTCTCCAAGATCATCGAGTGATCAGCGCAAGCTGAATCACACGGCAGGAGATGGAGGGGCCCACCCCCCATCTCCTACATTTCTCAGAACCTCGACAACTGAAGTCCTGCTTCGACCTCGAAGCTTTTTCGCCACCCTCCTATGTCCACTGCCATCGCTCAGCAGAAGATCCGCATCCGCCTGAAGGCGTTTGACCGCCGCATGCTGGATCTCTCTTGCGAGAAAATCATTGAAACGGCCGATAACACCGCTGCAACCGCGATCGGTCCGATCCCCCTGCCCACGAAACGCAAGATCTACTGCGTTCTGCGCTCTCCCCACGTGGACAAGGACTCCCGCGAACACTTCGAGACCCGCACCCACCGTCGGATCATCGACATCTACAGCCCTTCGGCCAAAACCATCGATGCGCTGATGAAGCTTGATCTCCCCAGTGGTGTGGACATCGAAGTGAAGCTCTGATCCGTTCGATCAGGACTTCATTTTCCTAGGATTCAGTTGCCTACAACACGGCGTTCGTGTCCGATTTTTCCGTGAGGGAGCTTCCCCTGTTCCCCCTGCCGGACGTCGTGTTGTTCCCGCAGCAGCTGCTTCCGCTGCACATTTTTGAATCGCGTTATCGGATGCTTCTCCAGACGGTTCTGGAGACCGACAAGCGATTCGGCATCGTTCGCATCAACCCTGAGAACGGCGAGATTGCCGAGATCGGGTGCTGCGCTGAGGTGCTTCAGCACCAAACCACGGAAGATGGTCGCAGCTACATCGTTTCCCTGGGCCAACAGCGATTCCGCCTGTTGAACATCACGCGGGAAACGCCCTACCGAACAGCGATGGTGAGCTGGCTGGAGGATGAGCCCGTAGCTGACACCGAGCAGCTCAACAACCTGCGGGACAGGGTCAGCGAAGCATTGAGAGACGTCGTTCAGCTGACAAGCAAATTGCAGAACCGAGAGGTGGAACTCCCTGAGGATCTTCCTGATCTACCGAGGGAGCTGTCGTTCTGGATCAGCGCCCATCTCGACCAGGCCGCAGCGGAGCAACAGAGTCTTCTGGAACTGACCGACACCCACGAGCGTTTGAGTCAGCAGTTTGAAATGTTGGACCACACCCGACGCCAATTGGCGGCCCGGACCGTGCTGATGGATCTGAAGTGATGTTGGGATCTCTGCTTGTTGTGGCCGCAGCGGTTGGAGCCACAGGGCTTGCGCTGTGGCTTCGCCGGGACCGGCGCTACGAATCGTCGGAGAGTGTTGCCTCCGCCTACGACGCCTGGACGGAAGACCGTTTGTTGGAGCAACTCTGGGGAGAGCATGTCCATCTCGGCCATTACGGCAGCCCACCGACCTCCTGCGACTTCCGCGAAGCCAAAGAGGCTTTCGTCCATGAGCTAGTGCGATGGAGTGGTCTAGATCAACTCCCCGCCGGTAGCCGGGTGCTGGATGTGGGATGCGGAATCGGCGGCAGCGCCCGAATCTTGGCGCAGGATTACGGGTTGGACGTTCTGGGTATCAGCATCAGCCCAGCGCAGGTGCAGCGAGCAACACAACTCACCCCATCAGGCCTGACTTGCCACTTCCAAGTGATGGATGCCTTGGATCTTCAACTGGCCGATCAGAGCTTTGATGCGGTCTGGAGTGTGGAAGCCGGCCCGCACATGCCGGACAAACAGCGTTATGCCGATGAACTGCTGCGGGTGATACGCCCGGATGGTCTGCTGGCTGTAGCTGACTGGAGTCGCCGCGACCCAACCGATGGCGGCATGACGCGATCCGAGCGCTGGGTGATGCGTCAGCTGCTGAACCAGTGGGCCCACCCTGAATTCGCCAGCATCAAGGGGTTCCGCCAGAACCTCGACATCAGCGTCCACCACCGTGGACAAATCGTCACCGATGACTGGACCCGTGCCACGCTTCCCTCATGGATTGACTCCATCGTCGAGGGCTTCCGACGTCCATGGGCTGTGCTCAGCCTGGGCCCGAAGGCATTGATTCAAGGCCTCAGAGAGACGCCGACGTTATTGCTGATGCACTGGGCCTTCGCCACCGGCCTGATGCAGTTCGGCGTCTTCCGGATCAAGAGAGACTGATCTTCAACAGGCACTGAGATCGCTGCTGGGGTAGGCACCGAAATGGGCGAGATGCTCGCAGAGAGGCTGCAATTGGGCGATTAGGTCCGCAAGAGCCGTTGACGGAGCCGGCGGAAGTTCCACATCCACAAAGAACACGTACTCACCCAATTCCCGTTTGGAGGGTCGCGATTCAATCCGGCTCATATTCAACCCCCGCTCAGCCAGACAAGCCAAGGCTTCAAGCAGGGCCCCCGGCGCATTGCGATGGAGCGAGAACGCAAGGCTGGCTACATCGCCATGTTCACTGCGCTCCCCACGGCGCAACAAGAGAAACCGGGTGCGATTCCCCGCAACATCATTCACAGGGAACGCCAGCTCATCCAACCCGTGTTGCCTGGCAGCGGCCTTGGAGGCAATCGCAGCACGGAAGGAACTACCGGCAACCATTCGAGCCGCCTCAGCGGTGGATGACGTAGGAAGTTGCAGAGCACCGGGCAGATGCTGCGCCAACCAGCCACTGCACTGAGCCAGGGCCTGCGGATGGGACAGCACTTCCGTGACTCTGCTGATGGGCCCACTCCCCAGCAACGAATGCTGAATCGGGAGCACCAAAGCCCTTCGAATACACAGCTCGGGATGCGACCACAACGCATCGAGGGTCGCTGTCACCCCCCCCTCAACTGAGTTCTCAATGGGGACAACGGCTGCATCACACTGCCCCCCAGCCAGCTGTTCCACAACCGATCGAAGACCGGCGCAGGGAATCAACTGGACATCGTCGAGGGCGTCCTGTTCGATCAACACCCGGGCGGCCTGCTCGCCATAGGTCCCGGCCGGACCAAGGAATGCGAGACGTGTAGGCATCGAAAGCCGCACTGCATGGACTCGATAAGATCATGCCGCGTCAGGTGAAGTCCATGCCCCTGGCCTTCGAAGCCAGTCAAAAGCTTGATCTGCCTGTCAGAACTGGAGCAGAGCGGCTGCCCACTTACCTGCTGGAGGAGGAACGCGTCCTAGGGGCCTTGCTGGATGCCAAACAACTCACCCGCTTGCAACCAGGGCGTTACCGCTATGTGGTGACCAGCCTGCAGGTCTTTCAGCTCCACGTGAAACCCGTGGTCTCCCTCCAGATCCACATGGAAGGCGACACGTTGGTGATGCAGGCCCTGGACTGCGAACTGGAGGGTCTGGGGATCGTTGACGACTTCGCCCTCAATCTGGAAGCACGGCTGACCTCCACTCCCGGAGGGCTTCAGGGGCATGCCCATCTTTCGGTCAGCGTGAGCCAGCCATCTCTGCTCAAGCTGATCCCCAAAAGGGTCTTGGAGTCAACGGGGGAATCGATCCTGAGTGGCATTCTCATTGGCATCAAAGCCCGTGTTGGCCAGCAGCTGATCGAGGACTACCGGAACTGGTGCCGGGAGACAGACGAGCAACGCTCAACCGAGCAACCGTTTCAGGAACGTGTGCCGATGCAGGGGCGTGGGGCCTGAGGTCATAAGACTCTGGCGATGCTGTGCAGTGCCATAGCCCGCATGGCGCTCGAGTCCATACCCAGGGAAGCGATCGGACAAACGGCGGATGAGTGCATCCCTGGCCTCCTTGGCCAGAACACTTGCAGCAGCAATGGCGGCTGATCGGCTATCTCCTGCGATCACACTACGCTGCGCGCCCAACCACAGCCTCAGGGGAAGGTTGCCATCCACAAGTACAAGCCCAGGGCTCTGGGGCAGTCGCTGCAGGGCCCGCAGCATGGCGCGTTCGGTGGCAACGCGGATCCCGTAGGCATCAATTTCTCGCGCTGACGCCTGCCCCAGGCCGGACGCCACACACAGCGACTGAATCACGGGAACAAGAGCAGCTCGACGCTTGGCCGACAGTTTTTTGCTATCGGTCAGCCCTGCCTTCAACAGGCGGTCGGCCGCTGAGCTCTCCAGCACCACAGCGGCTGCAAAAACAGGACCGAACAAACAACCGCGACCTACTTCATCCACACCAGCCACGTCCCTCCCCAGGGGGAGGGACTCCCGCGCGGTCATCAGACTCAGACCGTGGCGACGGCAGAGGAGCGGCGACGGCGACGGCGTGGCTCCTCAGGCTCAGCGGTTTCGGCCACCGCCTCAGGCTCCTGCTCAGCAGGTTCGGTGATGATGGTCGGCTCTGGTTCGCTGATCGTCAGGTTGGTCACAGCCTCCAAAGGGGTGATCTCCACCATCAGGGGTGCCGACTCATCCGGAGCGGATGACGTGACAACAACTGGCGTCTCAGCGGCAGGGGGCGCTGCGGGCTGACTGGACCCATTACGTGTACCGGAACGACCACCGCGTCCGCCGCGACGACGTCGCCTTCCAGAACTGGCCGCCATTTGCTGACGAGCCGCCTCCAACACCTCCTGCTCATCCTCGCCAGGTCTAACAACCCGCACGACGACATTGTCAGCTTCAGGCAGCTCATCCAGGAGCAGGGCAGGGTTCAACCCCAGCCAACCAAACAATTGCTGTTGCTCGTCGGTCATCGGGACGGCAACCAATTCGGGGTCCTCACGACGGGCGGTCGCGGGCTCCTGAGCTTCTTGGGTCGACACCTCAGGGGAAGTCGTATCGGACGTCTCGACCGGAAGGACGGCGTCCTGACTGCCGCGCCCTCGACCACCGCGCCGCCTCCTGCCATTGCCGCCGTTCTCTCCTGGCGAGACCACTTCAGCGCGAGCAGAGGCCGCGGAACGCACCAACCCGGTGGCGGTCGCCAGGGGCTGAAGCAGGTCTTTACCTGGGAGCACAGCCACATGGCCAAGGCCCCCGCAGCTGGGACAAGCCCGGCCGAAGAGTTCGTAGATGTTCTGCCCTTGACGCTTGCGGGTGAGCTCGACGAGGCCAAGTTCACTGAGCTGTGCAATCTGCGGCCGAGCTGAATCGTCACGGACCGCTGTCGTGAAATGCTCCAGCAGCTGGAGCTGATCACGACGGGAATCCATATCGATGAAATCGATGATGATCACACCGCCGATGTTGCGCAGCTTGAGCTGACGAGCGATTTCGATCGCGGCCTCACAGTTGGTCCACAGAACGGTTTCGCGCGCATTGGCCGACCGCGTGAACGATCCGGAGTTCACGTCAATCACCGTGAGCGCTTCGGTGGGCTCGATGATCACGTAGCCACCTGATGGCAGGTCAACCCGCGGCTTCAGCGCATCACGGATGGCGGCATTGACCTTGTAGTGCTCCAGTAACTCGCTGGATTCACCATGCGATTCCACGAGCACATTGCTGGCATCGGCACCGAGGAAGCTGCTGACACGGCCCACGGCAGCAGGATCGTCCACCACAACCCGGGCCAGATCAGGCCCCATGTGATCCCGCAGAATCCGATGAATGAAATCTTCGTCGCGATTGAGCAGAACAGGAGGCGAAGCAGACTCGGCTGCTTGCTGAATCGCCTCCCATTGGCGCAACAACGACTCCAGATCTTCAATCAAGAGATCTTCACTGATCCCGTCGGCTTCCGTCCGAATCAGCAGGCCAGCTCCGGGCGGCTTGATCAGAACGCCCAGAGCACGGAGTCGGTTCCTCTCCGAATCGGGACCGATACGTCGGGAGATGTTCACTCCCTGACCATGGGGCTGCAGCACGAGGTAGCGCCCAGGCAGTGCGAGATTCCCAGTCAGCCGTGGTCCTTTGGTACCGGTGGGTTCCTTCATCACCTGGACCAGAACCTTTTGACGAGGCTCAAGAAGTTCAGTGATCCCGGCGGCCCCTTTCTTCAGACGCAGCGGCCCAAGATCGGTGACATGAATGAAACCGTTTTTCTCACTTTCACCGATATTGACGAAGGCTGCATCAATGCCTGGCAAAACATTTTCAACCGTTCCTAAGTAGACATCTCCGATCTGATAACGGCCCTGCGCGACGATCAGTTCATCAACACGTTCATCGGTCAGCACCGCTGCGATGCGCAGCTGCTCCGCGATGACAATTTGCTGGGGCATAGGAGGACTGACTGAGCCCGATTCAGGGCCAAATCCGTTGTGGAACCTGCCGGTCCGCACTCACGGGGTGATTAAAAGATCTGAGCTGGTCTGCGAGACCAAAAGGATGCGGAGCAAAAACTCCTATGACTCAGGCTTGGGGGTTCCGAAAAAAACCGCCACGCAAGCCGTGAATTGGACCTCGATATCCGTAGGGGATCAGACAAGACCGAAACAAGGTTGGTCCCGGCGGACTCAACACCTGTTCTGTATTCAAATTAGCACTGTGCACTGAGAAGCAGGGCTTCACGGGCCAAGCGTTGCACTTTCAAGGGCTGTCCGACGGTCTCGGCAAGCCAGTGCTGAATCTGAGAAGGGCGCAAGCTTCGGCCCATCTCATCGACCGCTGCCTCCAAACGAAGCCGAACGGACCCACTGGCGTTCTGATCGGTCACTTGCAGCACTCTCAACGCTGGGCGGCAATCCCGCTCTCTGGGGCGTCCCTTCTTATCGGTGTCACACCAAACCAAGGTCTTGGCCTGTAGGAGTTGATCCACAGCTGCATTCCAGTCCACAGGCATCTGCGTCTGCACCTCAGGCACGAGATCAAAACACCAGACGGCACCAGTCAGTTCTTGCGAGAGGCTTTTGCCACTGACGGGAACCTCTGCTGCCGACAGCAGCTGAATCCCCTCCGGCAACAACGGCTGGAGCGTCCTGCGGAAGTGATTGGGATCCAAGGCCTGGGTGAATTCCAGATCCATCCACTCACTCTGGGCCTCAGCACCAAGGGGCAGAGCCAGTGCGATCTGTACGCGAGGCAGGGGATGAAAACCACCGGTGAAGCTGATCGGGAGAGAACTGCGGCGCAGGGCTCTCTCCAGCATGCGCATCAGATCCAGATGGCTGAGAAGCGCCATCGATCCCGTCTTGGCGAATTGCACCCGCATACGGCAAACACGTTCACTGGGCGGTGCCTGGGTCGGCACCTGGGTCGGCACCTCGGGAGCAGGAACAACCACGTTGTGGCCTAAGTCCGGGCCGCACACACCACAACTGCTGCAACCGTCAAAGGAGCAGTCGGGCAAAACCGCCGCTGCCAAAGCCCGTTGCAGATCATCAGCCAGCCAGGCCTTGTCGATTCCGGTGTCGATGTGGTCCCAGGGAAGCGGCTGGGCACAGAAAGCTTCCAAGTCCTCCCGGTCCAGGGCGGCAACAGCACTCCAGCCCCCCACCTCCATCTCCCGGTAACGCCCCTCCAGGCCAGCGTCCGCGATGGCTCCGGTCCAGGCGGCATAGGTGCGATCCAGCGACTCAAACCACGCATCCATGCCGGCACCGGCCCGCCAGGCAGCCTCGATCACCGGTGCCAGGCGTCGATCGCTGCGACCCACAAAATCCTCCATGGCGGACAGCCGCACATCGGTGAAGTTCACCTTCACACCACGCAAACGTCTGAAAGCCTCCTTGAGCAGGGCCTGCCGCCGCTCAAACTCAGCCGTCGAGACGCTATGCCATTGGAAAGGGGTGTGGGGCTTTGGCGTGAAATTGCTGATCGTGATGTTGAGGTTCAGCCGACCCAGGTCTCGGCAGCGCTGCTGCAGCATCACGCAGGTCTCGGCAATGCCGAGGACATCGGCATCCGTCTCACCGGGAAGGCCGATCATGAAGTACAGCTTCACCTTGCGGTAGCCGTTCTGCATGGCCGTGCGGATGCCATGGAGCAGGTCGTCATCCGTCAGGCCCTTGTTGACGATGTCGCGGAGTCGCTGCGTGCCAGCCTCAGGGGCGAAGGTCAGGCCCGCTTTCCGCGTGCCGCCAAGGATGTGCGCGATGTCTTCATCAAAGCGATCCACCCGCTGACTGGGCAACTGAAGCGTGACGTTCTGATCCGCGAGGCGGTTGCGCAACTCGACCCCCACCGCCGGCAGCGCCAGATAGTCGCTGCAGCTGAGTGACAGCAACGAGAAATCGCTGTAACCGGTCTGTTTCATTCCGGTTTCCACAGCCTCGATCACTGCCTCGGGCTCCACATCCCGAGCTGGGCGCGTCAGCATCCCGGGCTGACAGAAGCGACATCCCCGGGTGCATCCACGTCGAATCTCCACCGTGAGACGGTCATGCACTGTCTCCACATGGGGAACAAGGCCCATGGCGTAGTGCGGCATCGGTGTCGCCACACGCCGGAGAACCCGCGCCGGAACATCCGGATGAAGCCGCTGAAGACTGACCCCATCGGCTCCGATCCCATAGAGCGAAGGCACATAAACGCCGGGGACCTGGGCCAGATCGCGGAGCAGTTGCGACCGGGTCAATCCATCGGCTTTGGCCTGCGCCACAACCAGACCGATTTCAGGCAACAGCTCCTCACCGTCGCCCAGGGCGATGAAATCGAAGAACGGAGCGTAGGGCTCTGGATTGCTGGTGGCTGTGGGACCGCCAGCGAAGATCAACGGAGGGGCGGCAGGATCGCTCAGCGGCAAGTCGCCCCGATCGGCAGAGCGAATCGGCACCTGCGCCAGGTCCAGCATCTCGAGAATGTTGGTGGCGCCGAGTTCGTAACTGAGGCTGAAGCCGAGAATGTCGAAAGCGGGCAAGGGCCGACGGCTTTCCACCGCAAACAATGCCTGAGATCGCTCCCGCAAGCGGCCGGCAAGATCGGCGGCCGGCAGGTAGGCGCGATCGCACAACTGCCCCGGGACGGCGTTAAGGATCGAATAAAGAATGATGTGGCCGAGATTGCTGGAGCCGACCTCATAAATCTCGGGGTAGGTGAGCGCCCAGCGAACCGATGTCGCCTGCCAATCCCGTTGTTCGACCCCTAACTCGTGCCCCATGTAGCGGGCCGGTTTGTTGATGCCGCTGTCCACCAGGGCATGGAAATCAACCGGGTGATCCAGGGATGAGACGACCACGTCGGATGTCCTGACTCCTGTGGTCATCGTATGGAGCTGCCGACACGGCAGGATGCCCCGCAGAAATAGCTTCCGGTTCCGTGGTTCAGGTCAACGGCAATTACCTCAAGCTCAAGGCGGGCTACCTGTTCCCTGAGATCGGTCGGCGTGTCAAAGCTTTCAGCAGCGCCAATCCCGATGCAGCGCTAATCCGCCTGGGCATCGGTGATGTCACCGAACCCTTGCCGCTGGCCTGCCGTGAAGCGATGAAGAGCGCCATCGATCAGATGGGCACCGCTGAAGGCTTCCACGGCTACGGCCCCGAACAGGGCTATGGCTGGCTGCGGGAGGCGATCGCCAAGAACGACTTCCAGTCTCGAGGCTGTGACATCAGTGCCGAAGAGATTTTTGTCTCCGACGGCTCGAAGTGCGACAGCAGCAACATCCTCGACATCCTTGGTGAAGGGAACAAGGTGGCTGTCACCGACCCCGTCTATCCGGTGTACGTGGACAGCAACGTGATGGCTGGCCGCACCGGTGAGGCCGGAGAGATCGGTCGCTATGCGGGCCTGACCTACCTCCCAATCAGTGCTGACAACGGTTTTGCAGCACAGATTCCCAGTGAACCGGTCGACCTGATCTACCTCTGCTTCCCCAACAACCCCACCGGGGCCGTCGCCACCCGGGAGCAACTCCAAGCCTGGGTCAATTACGCCCGTACCAATGGTGCACTGATCCTGTTCGACGCGGCCTATGAGGCCTTCATCCAGGACCCGGAACTCCCCCACTCCATCTTTGAGATCGAAGGGGCCAGGGATTGCGCTATCGAGTTCCGCTCCTTCTCCAAAAATGCTGGCTTCACCGGCACACGCTGTGCCTTCACCGTGGTGCCGAAAGGGCTTAAAGGCAAGGCAGCCAATGGCGAAGAGGTGGAACTCTGGGGGCTGTGGAACCGACGCCAAAGCACGAAATTCAACGGTGTGAGCTACATCATTCAGCGCGGAGCTGAAGCGGTGTATTCCGAAGCCGGGCAGGCCGAGGTGAAGGCCTTGGTGAGCTTTTACATGGAGAACGCCTCGATCATCCGCCGCGAGCTCACTGCCGCAGGCCTCACCATCTATGGCGGCGAACATGCCCCGTACGTCTGGATCAAGACCCCTGAGGGCATGGACTCCTGGGCGTTCTTCGACCATCTCCTCAACAAAGCCAACGTGGTGGGCACACCCGGCAGCGGTTTCGGCGCAGCCGGAGAAGGGTATTTCCGCTTATCTGCTTTCAACAGTCGCGCCAATGTGAACGAGGCCATGGCCCGCATCAAGGCCCTGTGAGCAGCTCACCTTTCGCATTCCCTTTAGATTTGGAGGGCTTCGGATCAATGGCCATGGCCGTGGATGCTCCCAGCCAAAACCCAGGTGGTGCAGCTGTTCTGGAAAAAGCTCCAGAACGGGTTCGAAAGCGCTCGCCCCGCTACAAGGTGCTTCTGCACAACGATCCGGTCAACACCATGGAATACGTGGTGTCCACCCTGCAGCAGGTTGTGCCTCAACTCAGCGAGCAGGACTGCATGGCCGTGATGCTCGAAGCCCACAACACAGGAGTGGGCTTAGTAATCGTGTGCGACATCGAGCCGGCGGAGTTCTATTGCGAGACGCTTAAATCCAAAGGCCTGACCAGCTCCATCGAGCCTGAAAACTAGAGCGATGCAGCGACTGCTGAACAGGTTCCTCCTGCTTCAGCCAGCCTGGCTGCCGATGGTTCTGTTCATCCCTCTGCTCTATGCGCTGGGCTGGCTTGCCGCTATTCCGCTGACGCTGCTTGGCCTGCCAACAGATCAGCACTCCCTCACTGGAACGGTGCTGAGTTTTGTGCTGTTCCTCCTGGTGATGCCCCGATGGGCAGCCCTGCGATGGTCCGAACCTCGGCCTTGGAGACGGCTAGGGCTGATCGCTCGCAAGCCAAGCGCCCGCATTGATCACGTCATCTCACTGGGCATCGGCCTGTTGATGTCCAGTGCCCTGATCGGCTTGATTGTGAGCTTGCTTGTGTTCACTGGAGACGGCTCATGGCGGGGGAATCTCGAGATCCAGGCCATGCTCAATTGCCTCCTCCTGGCCCTCGGCGTTGGTTTTGCTGAGGAACTCATCTTTCGCGCCTGGCTTTGGGAGGAACTCACAAGGATGCTCGGCCCCAGAGGAGCACTTCTCGGCCAGGCGGCCCTCTTCAGCCTGGTTCACACACGCTTCAACCTCGGATTTTGGCCGATGCTGGGTCTATTAACGGGACTCTTCCTCTTGGGACTGATCCTGGCTCTGCTCCGGCTCCGTGATCAAGGCTCCCTGTGGGGATGCATCGGACTACATGGAGGTCTTGTGGGCGGTTGGTTCCTCGCTCACCAAAACCTTTTGATGATTGATCCCAATGCACCGATATGGCTGGTGGGGCCAGGGGGCGCGAACGCCAATCCTTTGGGAGGGATGGTCGCGATCCTGAGCCTGACGGCCATTGGCGCCCTGATGATTCAAACCACAAAGCCAATGCACCTTCGCCAGTCGACAAACTCAGCCCGCGACGAACAACGATGCTGAGGCAAAAACTGCAACTGATTCGTCAAAGGCTGACCAATCGACAGCCTCAGAACGTCGTTGTTGTTTTTGCCGATCAGTGGCGAGGAACAGCGGATGTTGATCAGTGCCATACACCAACACTGGATCGCTTCAAAAGCCAGGGAATTAACTTCCCAAACGCGATTTCAGGCTGTTCACAATGCTCGCCATACAGAGGGTCATTACTGACCGGCCTCTACCCACTACAGCATGGCGTCCTGGTGAACGACGCTTGCTTGGACCCTAAACACAATTCAATCGCCTCTGCCTTCAAGCGAAATGGCTACCAAACGGCATACATCGGCAAATGGCATGTCTACGGCTCACCAACTGGAGGATTCGACCGAAGAAACTCACCAATTCCGAAACAATATCGAGCAGGCTTTGATCATTGGCAAGGGAATGAATGCAACCACAATTACAACCAATCGCCATACTTTCTGAATGACGATCAAGAACAAAAACTTTGGAAAGGCTATGACGCTATCGCCCAAAGCCGTTGCGCCGCAAAACTCATCAAAAAATTTGCACAAAATGCGCAACCTTTTTTCCTCACGGTCTCATGGGGGCCACCCCATGATCCGTACCATTCAGCCCCCCAGGAATACCAAGACCTATACGACAGATTAAACATCAAGATCCCTGATAATGTTCCAAGGGAGCATCAGAACAAAGCGAGAGATCAGTTACACGGCTACTACTCCCATATCTCAGCTCTCGACGATTGCCTAGAGACCATCCTTCGCAGCCTCAAAAAAAATAATCTCGAAGACAACACCATTGTGGTCTTCACATCAGATCATGGCGACATGATTTTCAGCCACGGCTTAACCAGAAAGCTGTTTCCGTTTGAAGAATCTGTGCGCGTCCCGCTCGTCATCAGAGACCCAGGCAGCAAACATCGTGCAGGGCAACAATGCAATGCACCGATCGACGCACCTGACCTGATGCCAACACTGCTTGGATTGGCAAATTTAAAACAGGAAGATCACGTACAAGGCCAGGACTGGAGCACGATTATCCGAAACAAAAAACCTGAAAAAAACTCAGACGCAGGACTCCTCAGTGCACCAGTGCAAGCGGGGCCACTTCAGCTTTACGGAGTACAGGCCTATCGCGGCGTGCGCACAAGCCACCACACCTATGTTCGCAACGAAAGCGGGGCCTGGCTGTTATTTGACAACATCAATGACCCCTTCCAGATGAATAACTTAATTCAAACCAAATCAGCGAAGGGAATCAAGGACGACCTAGAACAATTGCTTCGGAGCAAACTCCGCAAACTACACGATCACTTCGAGAGCAGCGATCAAATCATCGTGAAGCATCATCTTCAGCAGCATGTTGCTAAGACCGGCCTGGGCACTCAAATACCGTGGTCTTTCCCGTGGGAGATATCAGAACAGAACAACTAGACGGAAGGATCGACGAATTCATACCCCAAAAAAGAAATATCTTCAGAGAAAATATCAGCAACCGCTTCAATCGCTTCATCGTCAGAATAATACGTGTGAAATGCCTGCCTTTTGGATCGATTCACATGGCCTGGCAACTGATCGATCGGCAACCCGAGAGCGGTAAAAATCTGCGCACAATCCTCATCGAAAGATTCCAATCTCCCAATTCGATCAACAAGAACAGACCCATCATGATCGAGTAGAAATCGCACCTGCGGCATCCATTGCACATGCTCCTTGAGACGAATCAATTCGAGATAAGTCTTGAATTCCGTATCTGAAGTCATCCCCAGGTAGTCCATCAAATCTGGCCTTTGCTGCATATAAGAAAATTGCGAAACGATCCGATCCCAGGGATTCCTCACAAAAGCAAACTTGTAGTAGGCCCTGAAAATGTCACGACCCACCTGTTCACGAACCTGCCAAGCTAGAAGATGCTGCAGCCCACCAGTCTGATATTTATTTTCAAACCGACTCACAAACCCCATCCAAAGATCGTCCTCAGTACGACCTTGCTCTTTCGGCCAAATCACATCCTCAACAGACGTCCCTCCGCACTTCGGGATATGAATAAAAATACATTTTTTATCGTGAGAAATCACAACAACGGAATCAAGGAATCAAAGCACGGCCTTTGCCAAGGCAGCCTGCCCGGACACCGGAGCCCGCAAAGCATCCTGGAGTGGAGCAACACCGTAATCCCGTTGGAGGAGTGACATCACGGTGCGACCGAAGTCAGCGGGATTGCGATCAAACGCCTCAAGACACACCCGGCCAAAGGTGCTTCCCATCGGCTCTGGATTCCAGAGAAGCTTGCGCGCCGTCCACGGCATCATGCTCATCGGGTTATAACCAGGCTTGATCAAGCCCTGATCAAAGCCGTACTGCTCCAGATGGGTATGGGGTTGCAAACCGATGAAGAAGATCGCAGGCTCGACCAAATCAGCGCCGAAAATGGCCTCCAGCTCACGGTGATAAGCCACGGTCTGACGGATCGTTTCCGGTCGCTCGTCGATCACGTTGAAGGAGTAATTCACCGACACGTGATCTCGGAAGCCCGCATTCGCAAGCATCCGACAACTCTCCAGGACCGTCCGAAGGTTGTAGCCCATGCGCATCTTGCGCACGAGTTCCTGGGAACCGGACGTAATGCCAATTTCGAAGTAGCTCATGCCGGTCTCCACCATCAACTGAGCCAGTTCAGGATCGAGATTGTCGGCACGGATGTAAGCCGCCCAGCGAATTCCGGTCAGCCCTTCGGCCTTGATCGCCCGTAGCAGTTCCTTGGCATCTTCGATGTAGCGCCGAGCAGGGATGAACTGGGCATCGGTGAACCAGAAACCCCGCACCCCACGGTCGTAAAGCTGGCGCATCTCTTTCACCACCTCATCAATGGGATTGAGGCGCACCTGCTTGCCTTCCACCACGGTGTAGACGCAGTAGCAACAGTTGTGGGGGCAACCGCGTTTGGTCTGGACGCCCACATAGAAGTCACCGCCTTCTAAATACCAGTCGAGCTGGGGCCAGATCGCAGCGATGTAGTCGTAGTTGCAGGCGGTTTTGGGTCGGCTCTCCGGCTGCTCATGGATCAGACCTGATCGAGGCGCTTCACCAACGACGAAGCAGCGCTCTCCCTCGAGGGACTGGCCCTGAATCAACTTCTCCAGCAGCGGCTCACCCTCGCCGACCGAAACAATCGTTCCCTTAGGCAGCGATTGACCCAGCTGTTCATAAAAGACACTGACGGCCCCGCCACCAAGAACGGCACGAGCCGAGGGCTGATGCCGCCGCGCCCGTTTCAAGCCCTGACGCACCAAGCGCTGGTTCCGGCGCAGCTCGCCGTAATGACTGCTCATCAGCTGCAAGCCTCCAAGCGCTCCATGCAGTCGCTTCAGTGGATTGCGGGCGTAAAACACCTCAAACGAATTTTGAAGCGGGTTACCTCCTCTCCCATCGACCGGTGCATAGATCTGAATGTCTCGCCAGGAAAAGACGAGAAGCGTCGGCTGAAACTGATCGACGGTGGCATCCAGAACACGATGGACGTCGAGCACCGGCAGAGCCGCGAGATCCAGGATGCGCTGCGACATCTCTGGAAAACACTTGTGCAGATGATCGGCGAGATAAATCGGTCCGATCGGAAAGATCGGATTGCAGGGCAGACGCACTAGCAACACCCGTTCTTGTTGTGGTGTCACGTCAGCTCCCATCGGGCTCTCGGGACGCTAACAAGCGCGGCAGCCAAAGGCGCTGAGGGCCTCTTCACAAGAGCTTCATAAAGCTGACTACACACAGCGCAAACTTCCTTTACAATCAGCTTCAGGCAGGGCTCTCCTGCCCTTCCTTAAACCGTTCCTTCGGGAACATTTCTTTCCGTTCTCATGACCACCACCCTCCAGCAGCGCTCCGGCGCTTCCAGCTGGCAGGCCTTCTGTGAGTGGGTCACCTCCACCAACAACCGTCTCTATGTCGGTTGGTTCGGTGTGCTGATGATCCCCACCCTGCTGGCTGCCACCATCTGCTTCATCGTTGCTTTCGTTGCCGCCCCTCCGGTGGACATCGACGGCATCCGTGAGCCTGTCGCTGGTTCTCTGATCTACGGCAACAACATCATCTCCGGTGCTGTTGTTCCTTCCTCCAACGCCATCGGCCTGCACTTCTATCCCATCTGGGAAGCTGCTTCTCTCGATGAGTGGCTGTACAACGGCGGTCCTTACCAGCTGGTTGTCTTCCACTTCCTGATCGGCATCTTCTGCTACATGGGTCGCGAGTGGGAACTCTCCTACCGCCTCGGCATGCGCCCCTGGATCTGCGTTGCTTACAGCGCACCTGTGGCTGCTGCCTCCGCCGTGTTCCTGGTTTACCCCTTCGGCCAGGGTTCCTTCTCTGACGGCATGCCCCTGGGCATCTCTGGCACCTTCAACTTCATGTTGGTGTTCCAGGCTGAGCACAACATCCTGATGCACCCCTTCCACATGCTTGGTGTGGCAGGTGTGTTCGGTGGATCCCTGTTCTCCGCCATGCACGGCTCCCTGGTGACCTCCTCCCTGGTGCGTGAAACCACCGAGAGCGAGTCCCAGAACTACGGCTACAAGTTCGGCCAAGAGGAAGAGACCTACAACATCGTGGCTGCCCACGGTTACTTCGGTCGCCTGATCTTCCAATACGCCTCCTTCAACAACAGCCGCAGCCTTCACTTCTTCCTGGCTGCCTGGCCTGTCGTTGGCATCTGGTTCACTGCCCTGGGCGTCAGCACCATGGCGTTCAACCTGAACGGTTTCAACTTCAACCAGTCCATCCTTGATGGTCAGGGCCGCGTCCTGAACACCTGGGCTGATGTGCTGAACCGCGCCAACCTCGGCATGGAAGTGATGCACGAGCGCAACGCTCACAACTTCCCCCTCGACCTGGCTGCTGCTGAGTCCACTCCTGTGGCTCTGCAAGCTCCCGCCATCGGCTGAGGCTGAAGTCCAAACAACGGCTCAGCTCAGCTGAACCGGAAAGCCCCCTCTCATGAGGGGGCTTTTTGTTGTCGAAAAAGCCAGCAGCGCCACGATGGCCGCAGCAGTCATCACTCCAAGGTGAATCCCACAATCAAGATCGGGGTTTGGAGGGACCCTTCGCTGCTGAGATTCAACCGTCCAGACCATGCACCTTGGCGAGATGTCCTGCGAGGTGCCTTCGTCACAGCAGCACTGGCCTGGTTGGTTCTCGCGTTCGATGAGCCAAGGTCACTAATCCCAATCACCCTGGGAGCTACTTTCACCGCCATCGTTGAGACGGGACCAGGGAGAGATCATCCATGGGGAACCATGGCCTGGTCCTCCGCAGGATTGGCAGTGGGTGCGGGGTTTGGAGCGATCGTCGCCGAAAACGCTGCCATCGCAGTCCTGATGAGCGGAGCGATGGGCTTGATCTGCGCCTTGATCGCTGCCCACAGCACCCGCACCGCTCTGTCAGGCCTGCTGACCCTTGTGGTGTTCACGATTTACGTGGGGTACCCCGGCCCAACCGAAGATGTGCTTGCTCAGATGAGTTTGATTCTGCTTGGGAGCTGGATTCAAATACTCGTATGCATTGTCGTGCGATCCCTCACCAAACGCCGACACCAACGCAGGGAACAGCGACCAAGATTCATCGACATCGGCCAATGGCAAAACAGCCTCCATCTGCGCCATGGAATCCGGCTTGCCATCACGCTGATGCTGGCGACAGCACTTTCGGAATCTAGTGGGTGGGCCCATCAGTACTGGCTGCCGATGTCAGTGGCCTGGATGAGCAAAGTAAACCTGGGCAGCACCAGCAGCCGAGTGATGCACAGGTTGATTGGAACGATGGTCGGGCTCAGCGGGATCGAGCTCCTCACCCATGGGATGACATTGCACGGCGATGAGTGGCTCCCGGTGTCTGTGCTGGGGGCGGCGTTGCTGATTGCCTACATCTGGGTTCACTACGCCACCGCCGTTGTCGGCGTCACGCTCTACGTGATGGCGGCCTTCGCCATGGCGGGTGATCCTGTCGACAACACGATCATCTATCGGATGCTCGATACAACCATTGCAGCTGCTCTGGTCATCGGTACTGCCTGGATCGACCGGCAACTGCCACAAGGGCTGCACATCGCGAACTGAAGGGGAAACCAACCCAGTAGGGATCAGCATGCAAAGCTCCCCGGTCAAGAGAAGCGGCACAGCGTGAGCAGCCCAAAGACCAAAAGAAAACAACGCAGTCCCATCCAGCGTGTGATCCGCTGGGGTCCATGGCACTACCGGTTCTGGCGCGAAATTGCCCGCTGGTGCTATGAGCAATCACTGCATAACCCAGCGGTGGTTCCCGCTGACGAGGGTTTTCCAGCCCATCGGCAGCTGTTGACGGCTTACCAGCAGATCCGTCAAGAAACTCTGGAGGTCGCCCTCTCGGGACGCTTGCCTGCCAACCACGAGATCATGCAGCAACAACGCACGCTGTATGAATTCGACCACAAGGCCTGGGGGATGCTGCCTCTACGGGGCTATGGCTATAACTACCCCGCCAATCAGGCGCTGATCCCTTCTCTGCGGAGCTTTCTCCAGCAGCACCCCGACGTCGTTTCAGCTGCCGTGAGCCTGTTCCCCCCCGGGAAGATTCTGCGGCCCCACCAAGGCCCCTTCAAAGGGGTATGGAGATATCACCTGCCGTTGTATGTGGAGGATTTTGAAGACGGACGCAGTTCCTGCGAACTGACGATTGACGGCAAGAGCTACTACTTGCAGGAAGGTGAGGGATTTCTCTGGGACGACACCTTCATGCACTCAGCCATCAATCGCTCCAGCCAACCAAGGGTGGTGTTGCTGTTCGACGTGTTTCGAAAGGACCAACCGTTTTGGCTGATCGGCATGAGCTGGATCTTCCTATGGGTGGCTCAGATCTGGCAGCACGTGCAGAACATGCGCCAACGTGCAGGTCTGCAATGAATCAGGTGCAAACCCTGATTCAGCAACTCGGCTTGATGCCGCATCCGGAAGGGGGGTGGTACCGAGAGTTGCATCGCAGCCCTGACCAGGTTCAACGACAAGATGGGGCCGAGCGATCTGCCTTGACGGCAATTCTGTTTTTACTGCCCGCCGGTGCTGTCAGTTGCTGGCATCGAGTTGTCGGGAGTGACGAAGCCTGGACCCACATTGACGGGGCAACGCTGGAGCTCTTTCAGTGCCAGGCGGATGGCACCGGGCTGCAACGAGATGCCTTGCATGGATCCAACCCCGTCCAGGTGGTTCCTGCCAACGCCTGGCAGGCGGCGCGCAGTCTGGGTGAGTACACCCTGGTGAGCTGTTGCGTCGGTCCGGGGTTTGACTTCTTGGATTTCGAGATGGCCCGGGAGCAACCCGCGACGGAACGCCGGCAATTGCCCCATCCGGAGTTGATCTGAACCGATGGCTTCGTAGCCTCAACGCATCGATTAATGGCCATGGGCAGCAGCTTCGGCGACCTTTTCCGGATCAGCACCTTCGGTGAATCCCACGGGGGAGGGGTGGGGGTGATTATTGAGGGCTGTCCACCACGGCTCAACCTCTGTGTCGAGTTGATTCAGGCCGAACTGGATCGTCGCAAACCAGGCCAAAGCCACATCACCACCCCGCGAAAAGAAGCGGATCAGGTGGAAATTCTCAGTGGCCTGCTGGATGGCGAAACCACCCTGGGGACTCCGATCGCCATGGTCGTGCGCAACAAGGACCAACGACCAGGGGATTACAAAGACATGGCGGTCGCCTTTCGGCCATCCCATGCCGATGCCACCTACCAGGCGAAGTATGGAATCCAGGCGCGCAGCGGTGGAGGGCGTGCTTCAGCGCGAGAAACCATCGGCCGCGTCGCTGCGGGTGCGATCGCCAAACAGCTGCTGAAACAAGCGGCAGGAACTGAAATCCTGGCCTGGGTCAAACGGATCCACACCATCGAAGCCTCCGGCATTGACCCGCAGGAAGTTCAGCTCAGCGACGTGGAAGCCAACATCGTGCGGTGTCCCGAGCAAGCGATCGCCGAGCGGATGATTGAGCGCATCGAAGCCATTGGTCGCGAGGGTGATTCCTGCGGCGGAGTGATCGAATGTGTGGTGCGCCATCCCTCCATTGGCCTGGGCATGCCGGTGTTCGACAAGCTCGAAGCCGACCTCGCTAAAGCCGTGATGTCTCTACCCGCCACCAAAGGATTCGAAATCGGGTCCGGTTTCGATGGCACGCTGCAGAAAGGCAGCGAGCACAACGATGCCTTTCTGCCGAGCGACGACGGGCGGCTGAAAACCGCCACCAACAACTCCGGTGGCATCCAAGGGGGAATCAGCAACGGTGAGCCGATTGTGATCCGGGTGGCCTTCAAGCCAACGGCCACGATCCGCAAAGAACAACAGACGATCGATTCTGATGGCAAGGCCACCACACTTGCGGGAAAAGGACGGCACGACCCCTGCGTTCTGCCCCGGGCCGTGCCGATGGTGGAGGCGATGGTGGCGCTCGTTCTCGCTGATCACCTGCTGAGGCAGCAGGGGCAATGCAGCCTGTGGTGAGTCCCTCAGGTCAGGTCAAGCGGACCCCACAGCTGCGCTGCCGTTGGAGCTAGCCGCCGCTGCGACCGCCTTCGCCTTTGCCGCGCTGCGGGTCCGGGTGCGTCGAGCGGGCTTTTTGCTGGCCTGAGCCTTAGCTGAAGCTGGTTTTTTGGCAGCCATCGTTTTCTTCACCGTCCGGCGTGTCCGACCGGTCGTTGCGCGGCTGCGATGACTCAACACCAGGGCCCACTCCTCATCACTGAGGGTGGAGGGTTTGCTGCCATGGGCATAGGAGAGCTTGGCCGCCTTCTCAATGTCCTTGATCAGATTCGTCCAGGAGGTGGCAAAGCGTTTGTCTGACTGCGATTTGGCACCACTTTCAACCAAGGTCTCCACAACCCCTGCAGCCGAAACCTTCTTGCGACGGCGATTGAAGATCTCCTTCTGAAGCTGAGCGATCAGGGCATCGGCCTTGTCGCTGAGCTTGATCGTGAGCTGCGACATGACGCAGTTGGATAGCTATCTCATCTGTAGCATCTTGGACGCATGTCAACCAGTCGGTGGCGTCAAGAGCCGATTGTCGAGTGGCGCAACCAGTCGAGAAGTGCTTGAAAAGCAGGTGGCGAGCCCACCACCCTTCGGCCCAAGGCCACCGCTCCATGACCCGCCTCAAGCCAGACAGGAATGTCTTTTACGTCAAGGCCACCAGCAGCAATCACGAAGGGCAAGGGCCCGAGAGGCGCATGCAAGCGCCCCCAATACCCCGGCCCCAGATTCGCCGCAGGAAAGAGCTTGACGACCCGACAACCGAACCGCATGGCCTGATACACCTCCGTGGGGCTGAAGACACCAGGCACCAGCAAGAGGCCAAGGGCCTTGGCCTGTTCCACAAGCTCCGGACACCAGCAGGGGGCCATGGCATAGCTGAGGTCCAACCGGGACAGATCAGTGAGCGCCTGAGAAGAATTCACCGAGGCCGCTCCCAGATTCAAAGCGGGGCAATGCTCTTGAATCCGTCGCATGAAATCCAGCCAACCTGGTTGGTCCAGCCAGGCCACCTCGAGATGGCGTAGGCCTGCAACGTGAAGCTGCTGCACCTGGTCCAACAGCACGGAACCCGATGCTGAAAAACAGAGGTCGTCAGGCTCAGGCCTGATGACCAACAAAAGAGGCTGATGTTGCAGGGATGCCACAAAGAGCTCCTGCCACACCAGCCAGGGGTTGGAAGACGAATCGAAATCAGACGTATTCGGCGACCCGGACGTCACGTTTGATCAGAAGCTCCTGAAGCTCTTCAGCATCAACAGTCTCCTGCTCAACCAGCATCTCCGCCAATTCATCAAGAACGGCTCGGTTGTCGACAAGAACTTTGGTGGCGCGCTTGTAGGCCACGTCCACAAGATCTGAGACCTCCTTATCGATCATCGCGGCGGTCTCCTCGGAGAAGTCGCGCTCCGCAGCAATATCGCGACCAAGGAACATGCCACCCTGTGCGCGACCCAGCGCTACAGGCCCGAGCTCGTCGCTCATCCCGAAGCGGGTAATCATCTGGCGAGCAGTCGAGGCAACCTGCTGTAGGTCGTTTGAGGCACCGGTGGTGACCTCGTCTTCGCCATAGACAATCTCTTCAGCCACACGGCCGCCGAGGGCAACTGCCATCTGGTTCTGGAGGTAAGCCCGTGAATACAGACCCGACTCCATCCGCTCCTCACTGGGCGTGAAGAACGTCAGACCGCCGGCGTTACCGCGGGGAATGATCGAGATCTTCTGGACCGGGTCGTAATCGGGCATCAAGGCACCGACAAGAGCATGACCGGCCTCGTGATAAGCGACCAAACGAGCACGACGCTCGCTCATCACGCGGTCCTTCTTCTCCGGACCCGCCATGACCCGTTCGATGGCATCACTGATCTCATCGTTGCTCACCTCTGTGAGTTCACGACGGGCCGCGAGGATGGCGGCTTCGTTGAGGAGGTTGGCCAGGTCAGCACCGGTGTAGCCGGGTGTCCGACGGGCGACCTTGTCGAGATCGACGTCCTTGGCCAGGGTCTTGCCGCGAGCGTGAACTCCAAGAATCTGTAGGCGTCCGGAATAGTCAGGGCGATCGACGGTGACCTGACGATCGAAACGCCCGGGGCGCATCAGAGCTGCATCCAGCACGTCTGGGCGGTTTGTGGCCGCCACGATGATGATGCCGGTGTTGCCCTCGAAGCCATCCATCTCCGTCAGGAGCTGGTTCAACGTCTGCTCGCGTTCGTCGTTGCCGCCGCCGAGACCGGCACCCCGCTGACGACCCACCGCGTCGATCTCGTCGATGAAGACGATGCAGGGAGCGTTCTTCTTGGCTTGCTCGAACAGGTCGCGGACCCGGCTGGCACCAACACCAACGAACATTTCAACGAACTCAGAACCAGAGATCGAGAAGAAGGGAACCCCAGCTTCACCAGCGACCGCTTTGGCGAGCAAAGTCTTGCCTGTACCAGGAGGCCCCACAAGAAGAACACCCTTAGGGATCTTGGCGCCGACCGCCGTGAAGCGGTCGGGGTTTTTGAGGAAATCGACGACCTCGGTCAGCTCAAGCTTCGCCCCTTCAATGCCAGCTACATCGGTGAATGTCACCTGGGTGGAGGGCTCCATCTGAACCCGTGCCTTGCTCTTGCCGAATTGCATAGCGGGGTTACCACCACCGCCGCCCTGGGCGCGCCGGAAGAGGAAGAACAGACCGCCCAGCAGAAGGAGAGGGAAAATCAGACTTCCAGCCGCCTGCTGCCACCCGGGGGTCTGACGGGAGGGCTGAACAGCGATGTCAACACTGTGCTCGGTCAGCAAACCGAGCAGCTCACGATCGGGAGCCAGGTTGACCTGGGCACGACGACCGTCGTTTTCGACCACCTGAGCCGTGCCCTGATCAGGAGAAATGAGCACACGACTGATCTGGTCATCCTTCACCGCTTCAACGAACTCGCTGTAGCGGATGGTGTTCACCTGGGGCTGGCTGCCACCACCGCCACCAATGAACGCTGGTGCAATCACTACGATCGCCAGGACCAGAAGGGCCCCGAGACCGATATTTCGCCAACGCTTGTTCACAGGTCGCCTCGTAGATGAAGGAATGTTAAACCGGTTCTCAACCTTCAGGCGGCGCGGAGCACCTCAACCACGCTCTTGAAGGCGAACCACTCGGGAATTTCCTCGCCGCCGCGCAGCATCTTGCGAAACTGGGTGCCGCTGAGCTTCTTCACGTGCAGGCCGCGGGCTTCGGCGTGTTCCGCTGTCACGTAACCCTCTTCCTGGGTGTAGACGAGGTTCAGGGAAGGCACCGTTTCCATCGTGAGCTCGGGAGCGCACTCCTTGGCGAAGTTCTGCGCGTCGTAAGGGCCGTAGAAGTCGTCACCGGTTAAAGACGATTTGCAGCCGGCCATGTCGCGGCCAATGATGAAGTGGGTGCATCCGTAGTTACGGCGGATGATCATGTGCTGGAGCGCTTCGCGCGGACCTGCCATGTGCATGGCGTAGGGCAGGTAAGCCCAGCGAATGCTGTCGTTGTTGACTTCTGCAGCCAGACGCTCATAGGTCTGGAAGCGTACGGAGCCAGGGATGTCGTCCTGCTGGGTGGGCCCACAGGTGGGATGGACGAGCACGACGGCGTTGTCACTCACGTTCTGTGCATGCAGGGCACGGGTGAACAGTTCGTAGTGCGCGCGGTGAATGGGGTTGCGGCACTGGAACGCCACAACGTCTTCACCTTCGGGCAGGCCTGCGCGCACTTCAGCAGGGGTCTTGCAGGGGAACACCCGCTCGGGGAGAGCGAGACCCTTGAGGCTTCCACCGAGATAGAAGCGCTTGCGCTCCATGGTGATCATCCGAACCGCAGGATGCTCGATGGAGGTGGTGCCATAGCAGCCATTGGCTTCGGCCACTTTGTTGGGCTCCCATTTGTCCTCCACCTCGAGCACCGCCAGATCCTGGCCCTTGTAGGTGAGGAGAAGCTTGTCGCCGACGACCACGTCATCGCGGTCGGTGTCCATCACGATCGGGAGGCCGAACAACTGACCCGCGGCCAGACGATGACCAGTGACTACAGCGTCGTAGTCCTCCTGGTGCATGAATCCACGCAGGGGGGAAAAACCACCGACGCAGAGCAGCTCCACATCACAGGCGTTGCGATCGGAGCACTCAATCGTCTTGGTTGCGGTGCCTTTCACAGCAGCACGATCCGCGTCGGCCACCATCAGATCGACCAGAGTTCCGCCGTAGGGAGCAATCACACCGGATCGCTGGGCGGGAGCGGAAGCACTGGCAGTCATGACATAAGAGAAAGATCGGGCGATTCTCCCAGATCGCCAGGGGATTTCGATCGGTCATGAAAAAGGGGGCCTTAGCCCCCTGTTGCAGCCAGTTGTGGTGCGGGTGATCAGGCCTCTTCAAGGCGGCCATAAAGGTCGCCACTGATTTTGATATCAACCACTTCGCGACCACCCATGTCGGAGTCGGAGGGCTGGATGGCGCTGAAAACACCAGCGAATTCACCTGTTTCAGGATCAACCTGGGTGATGGAGAGGCTCATGGTTCCCACGCCATCGATGTAGCGCTTGTTGTTGTCCTTCTCGAGCTGCTCGTCATCGCCTCCGAGAGCCACAAGGCCCTGGGCGTACTGAACACCGGTAGTCAGCGCACGACCCTTGGGGTCGATGAAGTTGCTGGTGCGATAGCTCGGAGTGCGATAGGTGCCCTCAAAGTCGGTGCTGGTGGTGATCGCAGCACCTTCAGCCTTGGCATCAAGGGATTTGCTGGAGAAGGTGAAGGGGAACTCTTCGCCACCGGGAACCAGAACGGTGATCGGCTGGAAATCGATGCCACCCTTCTCGGTGAACTGAAGTCCAGACTCAGTCACCTTGAGATCACCGAAGACCTCATCAAGGCTGGAGGTGTAGCGCGTCAGGATCTTGCCTTCGACAAATTCAGCCTGCTGGCGAATGTTTTTGGGCTCCTCCTTGGCATAGACCTGCACCGGATGCATACAAATGTCGCGCAGCTCATAGCTGCCGCCGACTGTCAAAGGAATGGAGCCGCGAGCCGAATCCCCGATCGTGGGGCAATCATTAGCTTTGCCGGTGTTGCGGATGTCGTCGTAGGTCACGTTGGACCCAGAACGTTGAACCGCTTCACTGCCACCACTACAAGCCGTGGTGAAGAACGCAAGGCAGAGCGCCAGCACGACGGCCAGCAGAGGACGAATGCGCATGGAAGGAGCCTGTCGGCTGAACGCTAGATGGGACGGAAAGCCGTCGAATCTGGATCTTACAGGGCGAAAAATGGCGACAGGGCTAGCCTTTTGCAGCTCTCAACAACTTGTCGAAAGCGCGTGACATCAAACGATCCCGATTCAACCCAGGCGAGGATGGCTCCAGCGCTGGCCGCCTTAGGCGAGCTGGCAGAGGAGTTGAGGGGAAATCCGGAAGCACTGCTCACCCTGCTTCGTGAGCTGGAAGCTCTGCATCGGGACGTTCAGGACGGTCCCTTCCGCCAGAGCCTCCCTGAAAACCGCCAGAAATTGTTCACATTGCTTCAGGGCATGGAGAAAAACGGCGGCTGGCCTTACATCCCCAGGCTTCAGCTGCGCACCTTCATTGACCTGCTGGGTCAGGAGTCCATCGACGCCGCGGCCTGATCACGAGCGTTGATCAGAGCATCCAACAACTGATGGGCAAGAGAGAGCTTGGCTTTTACAGGCAGCTCCCGGCACAAACCATCTCCCAGCAACCAGCCGCCATTGGGTTGGTCACCGAAACCCTGACCGTCACGGTCCACGGGATTCACCATCATCAAGTCACAGCCCTTCGCCAGCCGCTTGGTCTCAGCCCGCTCCAGCAGCTGGGTGTCATCCCCTGTAAGCGCTGAGAATCCGAGAACCAACTGGTCAGGACGGCAGGAGCGAGTCAGATTCGACAAAAGATCAGGTACTTCGGCCCAACCTGAGCTCAGAGCCTCCTGAAGCTCCAGCTTTGCAAATTTGTCCTCAGGCGCAGTCTTCCGTCGCAGGTCCGCGACAGCGGCCGCCATCACGAGCACATCAGCTTTGGGGAGCGACAGCTGCAGTGCTGAGCTGAGCTCAGCCGCACTCTCGGCCGGGGTGCACTGCAATCCCTCAAGCCAGGCATCGGGAAGATCCAACGGACCATGCACGAGGTGAACGGTGGCTCCCCTGAACCGTGCCGCCTGCGCCAGGAGCACACCCATTCGACCACTGCTGCGGTTGCTCAAGAAACGGGCGGGATCAATGGATTCCTGGGTAGGTCCAGCCGAGACAAGAACAGAGGTCCCTGACCAATCACGATTCGCGACAGGAGCACCAGGAGCGCGGCTGAACACGGACGCAGCCGCCAACTCAATCAAAACTGGATGGGCCATGCGTCCATCACCGATGCGGTCGCAGGCCAGCAGACCTGACATCGGCAGCAGGGGGACGACCCCAGGGAAGTCTTGGATCTGCAGCCAGTTCCGTTGCACCGCAGGATGACGCCACATGGCGGTGTTCATCGCCGGGGCCGCGATCACCGGACCTTCCGTTGCCAGCAGGACGCTGGCGAGCAGTCCATCTGCTGAACCTTGGCTCCAGCGCGCCAGGCTGGTGGCACTGAGGGGCGCAACGATCGTCAGCTCCGCCCACTCCGCCAGCTCGATATGCAGCGGCCGGGACGAGGTGGGAGCCCACTGATCCGCCTCTAGGTAACAACGATGGCGGCTGAGACTGGCGAGAGCAACAGGACTCACCAACGCAGCACCACTTGTGGTCGCAAGACAACGCACCTCAGCACCGGCCTTGACCAGCGCGCTGACCAACAGCGGCGTTTTGACCGCAGCGATACTGCCGCTGACGGCCACCAGAACACGCCGCCCGCAGAGCGGAGACGCCTGGTCAGTCTTCATCAAAAGGTTCCTGGTCCACCAGGTGGTGGTAGGGAAGGATCAGTTCGGGACGATGAATCGCCAACGCCCGAAGCAGGTGCCAATCCGACAAGCTGTCGAAGGGTGAGGGATAGTCGTCTTCCTCGAGCCGACGGGCGAGTTCAGCCGTCGACGTCTCGTCAAAAGCCTCCAGCCTTTCCTGCGTAAGCATCGAGCAGTCCTGAGACGCCATTGATGGCAGTTTGACGCAGGCTGTGCCGGCTAGCGTTGATCCACCGGGGAATTAGCTCAGTTGGTAGAGCGCTGCGATCGCACCGCAGAGGTCAGGGGTTCGAATCCCCTATTCTCCACTGCGCTTTTGCAGCGTCGCTTGCCACTGATCGGCCTGTTTGCCCTTGTGGTGTTCAGCACTGTGGCAAGACCATCAGCCATCCTCACCTTTGCGCTCCTAGCTGCTGCCGGTGCGATAAGTCGCGCACCAACACGCCGAACCTGACCCTTCATGCGGTAAAAGGGGGTTAATTCGTTTCCTGTTAACGATGTCGCAATCGAAGCGCGAGCAGGTCGTCAGCCACCTGCGCTACATCCGCCAGGAACTGCGTGAAATGCACCAGGGAGTGATGGAAGACGGTCTGTTACCAGAGGCCGGAGAAGTTCGGGGTGTCATGGCACAGATGGAAGCCCTCCTCGAGCTCCTGGAAGGCAAAGCGTCCAGAAAAGCGAAAGCTGAGTCCAAATAACCTTCAGCGCAAGCGGTTGCCAAAGCCATCAACTCTGGCTTTGCTGCGCCAGTCCCCATCACCTGGCCCGGGCATGTCCCGGGTTTTTTATTGAAATCTCCTATCCGTAGTGCCTGATGCCTGCAGGTTCTCCAGGGGTGGTGTAAACAGGATGTGGCAGGGGTATGGCCGGGTGATGGGGATCACTGGATTCAACCCTGCCTCTTCCCCCGAAACCAATGCCGTGCGACGGCTCCAATCCACCCGTCTGCAAACCAATGTTGGTGCAGCGATCCAGAGGCTTGATCTCTGGGCGCGCAATCCTTGGCGGAGATTGTCCTTGCAGGCGCTTGCCGGATTGACGGGTTTTTTATTCGGCAGCGCGATCACCTCCGTCGCAGGCGTTCTCGGGCAGATGGACCCCATAGCAGCACTTGTTGTTGTTTTGGGTGCTGAACTCACGATTCGGCGACGACGCAGCTCCGAACCCTCGCTGAAACTCCCCCAGCAACTGCTTGATCTTGGTCGCATTGGCTTTCTTTACGGACTGTTCCTCGAAGGGTTCAAGCTGATCTGAAGCAGAACCGTTTAAAGCAGCCAAAAGAGATTGCGATTCATACCCTTCGAGAAGAATTCGCCAGGCTGCAGATGGCCAGCAACCATTACTTCCTGGAGCTTGAACCGCCTGCCGAGCGGCTACGTCATGCCCCGCATGTGGTCATCGTCGGCGGCGGCTTTGCAGGAGTGCATGCCTGCAAGGCCCTGGCGAAGGCCGATGTGCGCATCACCTTGATTGACAAGCGCAACTTCAACCTCTTCCAGCCGCTGCTCTATCAGGTCGCAACCGGGCTGGTCTCAAGGAGTGACGTGGCCACTCCTCTGCGGGAACTGGTGGGCAGGCAAGACAACGTGCAGGTGCTGCTGGGAGAGATCACCGCGGTGAACCCCGAGGGCAAGCAGATCGTTTTCAACGGCAAGGCCTACAGCTATGACCATCTGATCCTGGCGACGGGATCGGGCAGCACCTATTTCGGCCATGAGGAGTGGCGCACGTTTGCGCCTCCAATGAAAATCCTTGAACACGCCGAAGAGATAAGACGCCGTCTGCTGATGGCGATGGAGCAGGCGGAGCAGTCGCCGACTCCCGAGGCTCGCCAGTTTCTGCAGACGGTGGTGATTGTTGGCGCCGGCCCCAGTGGCTGCGAAATGGCTGGCGCCGTTTCAGAGCTCATGCGATGGGCCTTGAACAATGCCTTCAAGCAGCTAGATCCTCAGAAAACACGGATCGTGTTGGTGGATCCCGGCGACAGAGTGCTGAGAGCCATGCCAGCGGAGCTCTCGGAAGCAGCCCTCAAGGCTCTCGAGCGGGAAGGCATCGAAGTCTTGCCCCAGGGCCGCGTCCAAACCATGCGGCCCGGGGAAGTTGTGATCAGTAGCCCAAACGGAGACATTCGAGTTCAGGCGGCAACAGTGATCTGGACCGCTGGCGTGAAGCCATCGCATCTGGGGCAGAAGCTGGCCGAAGCCACCGGTTGCGAGGTCGATCGCGGTGGAAGGGTCATCGTCAACCCCGACTTCTCGATTCCAAGCCATCCCGAAATCCGAATCGCCGGTGATCTCTGCAGCTACAGCCACACCGTGAATGGCAGACCACTACCAGGGATGGCGGCTCCGGCCAAACAAGCCGGCACGTTCATCGGCAAAGACATCGCCGCGATCGTGGCCGGACGTTCCCGGCCCACCTTCCGCTACTTCGATTTCGGCAGCATGGCTGTGGTGCACACCAGTGCCGTCGCCGACCTGCATGGCTTCAAATTTTCCGGCCGAATGGGCGTGCTGCTGTGGGCCATCGTTCACCTGGCCTTGATCCCGAACCGAGAGAACCGGATCACCTTGAGCATCAAATGGCTGTACGCCCTAGCGACCAGGCAACGGGCCTCAGTTCTGCTCACAGGGATGCCGAGCCAGCATCTGGCCCTTGATGCTGAGGATGCCCACTTCCCGATGGCCAGCGGAACAGGCCCATCAATCGCCGAACCCGATGCTGCCCTGAAGGCAGCAATGGACTACTACGCCCACCAACTCAGTGGCCTCCCTCAAACTCAGGAGCTGCTCGACACCACGGCGGCCTCCGTTGCGGATTCGGAGGCCGCCATCAAATAAAGAAGAGCCATCCGGGTCGGCACGCCATTCCTGACCTGCTCCTCCACCAGACTGACGCGCGGGTCATCCAGGAGCAATCCGCTCAATTCAACACCGCGGTTCACCGGACCGGGATGAAGCACAGGAACGGTCTGACCGCAGAGCTGCATGCGCTCATGGCTCAGTCCGAAGTCGCGGTGATAACGCTCCAGGCTGGTCAGCAACTGCTGGCCCATCCGTTCCTTCTGAAGCCGCAAGGTCATCACGGCATCGGCACCCGGTAGCGCCTGCTCAAGGCGCCGCACCACGCTGACCTTGCCCCGTTGCGGCACCGGATCCCGCAGCAAACCTGGGGGCGGTGCATCAACGAAAGTCGCAAAATCGTCTGGAACGAGGCTCGGGGGACCGCACAACACCACAGCCGCACCACAGGCGGTCAAGGCCCAGAGGTTGGAACGAGCCACCCGCGAATGCAGGATGTCGCCCACAATCACTATGCGGCGTCCTTGCAGCGCTTCCGGCATGGGGTGCTGAGGAGAGAAATGGCGAGCAAGCGTAAGCAGATCCAGCAGTCCCTGACTGGGATGGCTATGGAGACCATCACCCCCGTTGAGAACAACAGTGCGCTCACCCATCTTCTGCAGATCCAGCGCCAGTTGCTGAGGCACACCGGTGGAGCGATGGCGCACCACCAGCACATCTGCGCCCATGGCCACGTAAGTGCGTGCCGTGTCGAGGACGCTTTCCCCTTTGCTGAGAGAGCTGCTGGAGGGTGAAAAGCTCATGACGTCTGCCGAAAGACGCTTGGCCGCCAGTTCAAAACTGCTGCGCGTTCGGGTGCTGGGTTCAAAGAACAGCGTCGCCACCAAACGCCCTTGAAGCGCAGGAAGTTTTCGAGCACCGGTGATTGGAAGCGAACGAAACCGTTGGGCCAGCTCAAGCACCGCCGCAAAGTCTTCTCGCGAGAACGACGCGAGATCAAGAACATGTCGATGCGCCCAGCCACTCATGACCGCTGCTCCGGCGATGGCGACCAGCACTTTGCCTTGGGCGGCATGCGATCACCTCTGGCTCGCCGGCTGACACTGCGACTGCTCCTGAGGTACCAGCGCCATGGGGTTGCAGCGCCCTGGGAGATGCCGATCCGCGTGGTTGTCACAAGATCCTGGCTGGCAAACGTGTCTGACCTTGGGGCCATCCACACCTCATGTTCGCCCGTCACCGGACGACTGTCATCCGTGCGATCAAGCCCGAAACGACGCGCAAGCAGGCCGGGGCCTGCCGCAATCCGCTCAGGTTCATCAGGAAGGGCCGCTGCGCGCAGCAACACGCCATTGGCCCAATCCCCACGATCGGTGACCACGTTCACGCAGTGGTGGATGCCATAGCTGACATACACATAAAAGCGTCCTGGCTCACCAAACAGCGTTTCGTTTTGCGGTGAGCGGCGCCGATAACCATGACAAGCGGGATCGTCTTGGGAATAAGCCTCTGTTTCCACAATTACGCCCCAAAGCAGGCTGCCGTTGTCTTGGCGTTTCACCAGCCGGCAGCCCACCAGCTCAGGTCCAACAACTTCTGCAGGGCGGCAGAAGAAGGATTGAGGCAGAGCGGGGAAATCCTTGGCGATGCGCTGGGTGGCTATGGGCGTGGCTAAACGATATTCAAATCAGATACGATGTACCCAAAAATGTGTAACAGATCACAGCTATGAATAAATGGAATAAGTTTTCACCCCTGCTCTGCATTGCAGCACTTGTTACCTCATGTCACGACGCAACGAAAGCTTCAAACAATCCATCACAACAAGACAAACAAGATCGCAACAAAAGCGAAGCACTTGTTGCGATTTGTGCGGTTAAGTTTGCCGACGGCAGGGGAGTCCGCAATCCAGAGATTTACTCATTCTCCTATGATAGAAAGACACGAAGACCACTGGGACAGTGGGACGGAAAACTAATAAGCCTCGCAGAGCTCCAGAAAAATATGCAGGACGAGAAAGATAAGTACAATCCAAAAGAATCAAAAGTAAAAGTCCGGGCAGACTACGAAGGAAAAAACATCGCCTTAATAACAGAAACATCATGGCAGAAACATGACCACGTTGACTTTTTCTCGGCAACATTCAATACAAATGATCTGACGCTTACAAGACACGTAGGCAGCGGCTCTACACATAAAGAGGCATTTTCAAGCCGAGAGGTATACGGCGCCGGAAAATGCGAAATCCTTGAATTTCCCTTCAAGACGAAAGACAAGAATCAAAAGAGCTTTGCAACATTTCTGGAGCAAAAAATAGAGTGGGGCGTCCCAGAAGCAAAAATCTTAAGCACTGGAAAGTGCAAGGATGGAGCCAACGTGGACTATGCATACAGATCAATGATCTGCAGAGACGGCTTTGTACAAAAAATCTCACCGATGGGAAGGCAAGTATGCAAACTGAATGAAGTGGAGGCAAAAGTTGCGACTGCTAAGATTCTAGGACGCGAGCAGGTAAATCTGCGCCCCGCATGGACGTTCAGAACTCGCGCCAACGACGAACCAGATCTCAATTTGGAGCTTGGAGAATGCCGTTGGACAAACTAAAAAAAGCAACCAAGCACATAGATTTAAGGAGAGAAATCATCATGAGCAGAAGCCATGAATGACAAGACTCACAAAAGGAAGGGAGCGATTCAAATACTTGCAATCACGATAGCAATAACACTTGGAGTGCCTAGCGGATCTAATGCGACTCAACACTCGGACATCAGATCAGAAGAAAAGATCATCAATGCATTCACATACTGGAAGATGCAGCAAACAAGAAAGGGCAACTACGCTGAAACGAACAAGTGCAATCCATCATCTGTACGAGAATCCATCCAGCATGGACAGGGAAAAGATATTGCCCGAATTGGTTTTGGCGAGAAGTCACTGTCCTTTGCTGACATCAACAACGATGGCAAGGTAGATGCTCTAGTCCTTTTCAGACCCAAGCAGTGTGATGGCGGCAACGCCCTCATGAATTCCCAGGCAGCACTACTTGTCCTATCTGACAAGGGCAAGAACACGTACAATGTTGACAGCGACACTCTTGCAAACTTGGAAGGAATTCCTAAAGGCTGGTGGCTGGCATTTAAAGACGTAGAGGGAAACGGGGAAATCACGGGAATTGCTCAGGGATACTCAGCAACAGACGCAAGATGCTGCCCCAGCCTGAGCGTAGAGTTTAGCTACAAGTATCCATCAAAAGAGATACTCCTACGATGCGAGAAGTCAAAGACTTCTTCTTAACATCCGACTCACAAAGGCTTGAAGGTCCCTGAACTTCTCTTTCTTCAACACCACAGCAAGCATCTTCTGCTCGTCATCACTGAGGACTACACGATAGGTCTTGTTCATACCACCTTCACTCCTGACTCTGCCTTCAACTTCTCCTCTATCGCTTGACGGCAGAATGCAGAGACATTCAGGCAGCGTTGATCTCTGAGCAGCAGCAGGGTCCGATACAACTTCTCCGCTTCATGCTCTGGGTAGGTAATCGTTAGTTGTGCTCTCTTCATCTGGTTCTCGTTGATAGGTCACTGTTGAACGGGTCAAGGACAATTCGCGACTGCTCACTCTGCTTACTCAAATAACAGCTGATGCAGCGGTAGTCGTCTAGATCCTGGTTGATGCGTTGGACATCAATGGACTTCCACTTAGACAGTGCCTTGACCTTTCGGGGCAAGTTTTGCCTAAACAGGGTTTCCACCCCTTCCTGTGTATTTAGGCTCTCTGGCAGTCTCTCCAGGATCAGATGCGTGTGGAATTGACCAGTTCCCTGATGACTCTGTTCGTGGATGAACAAGACTCTTGGATAGGGAAAAGGTCCTGATCCCTTGATGCTCTTGTCTCTGCTGGAGAAGATCTGCCTTCTGAGCTTTTGCTTCAAGTCCTGGACATCAAGGATCAACTTCTGCTCATCATTGTGGTGATCCCCGTAGTGGAAGCTGATAAACCACCAGGAAGTCATCTCCTTGAGTTGATCTCGCAATAAGGACCTAATACTCCTTTTAAGTCTTTTGTCATACTGCTTCTGTTCCTGATCTATAGCGTTCATTTGGACTACTCCCTATCTCTTGGTACACTGAGACACTGACTTCAACTTCAAAAGCCCACTCAATATTATTTTCTTGACTCACAGCTGATACTCCTCAATCCACTGAGCGAGAACTGCAAGCATGTTTATTTATACAAGTAGCAGGTTTTACAGGGCACACGCAGCACCAACAACGCTCTCCTGAGTAATTGCAGGCAAAGGCGACGACCTCAAGACATCAAGCAACCTGCTTTTAATCACCCTTTTAAGCAGAACTACTCGCTGACGCACCCACTTTTATAGCTTGCTCGTTAACATCTTTTTTGAAATAGAGTCTCACTCAACCTGCCAAGACGGCATCTGCATACGTCCAGTTGGTTTCGCATACGTGTCCAACAACATCTTTGTGGAATGACCTGCCACGGCTGCCAAATCAGCGGGTGAGTTACCCATCGCCAACGCATGACTCAAGAACGAGTGACGTTGGGCATACAAACGCCGTGCTTTCAGTCCAGAACGCTCCAGCGATCTCTTCCAAACCCGACCCAAAAGGTGGTCATAGACGTTCCCGTGACTTTCAGGGGTCACAAACACCAGTCCATAGGCATCAAACACTCCCTCTGCCTCCATCTCCTTCTGGTGCCTTCTGAGCACCTCCAGGACGTCCTCGCTCAACGGCACCACCCGCTCCTTGCCCGTCTTGGTCGTTGCCCAGGCGTGCTCTCCCGTGCTGTAGCCATCTCGCCGCAGACTCTTGGTCACCAGTAGTTCGCCTGATTCCCACTGGATGCAGTCCCAGGTCAGTCCTCGGATCTCCCCATTCCTCAATCCAGTGCTCAACCACAGCAAAAACAGCGGGTAGAACCACTTCTCGTTCTCCTTCAAGTCGGTAAGAACCCTCTGGATCTCTGCTCGGCTCAGGACATCGCTCTGCACTGATCGCCGCGTCCACTTGAGCTTGTGGGAGAAGAGATGGCGATTCCCCCCACTGCACTGGCGGTAGTGAGTCATCAGACCAGCAATCGTGCAGTCACTGAGACCTCGCACCTGCCTCAACCACAGCAAGAAGGCGTCTGCCTCGCTCTGGGTCCTGATCGGTTGCCCGTAACCCTCCAGCAGCCGATAGGCATGGATGGCAGCTGCCTGACGTTTCTGCTCTGCCCTGCCCCTCAGTGCCTCAAGCAGACACACCTGCTTGCCCTCCACAAGCGGTTGATACGCCATCAGGGAGCGATCAAAGGTCCCTTGCTGGTAGTCACTCCAGATCTGGGCACTGATCGCCTGTGCCCTGGCAACTGCGACAGGGTCACTCCAGCGACCCAAGCGGTTGATAAACGCATCCCGCCCATCAATCCGCACCCTCACCTGGAGGCTTCCGTTGTTGTTCCGCAGGGAGGGAGGCTTCTTCACGGGAAGTCCGCGTCTGATGCCTGGGCTAGAGCCGCCTCCAACGCCAAGCCAAGGCAGCCGCGTCCACCCGTAGCTCTTCGTAGCTGGGGGAGTCCCTGGGCAAAAAAACCGGGGACTTTTCTGGGAGTGGCTTGGAAGCTGGCTGGGAGAGCCAGGGAAATCGCCGAGACCTCAAGCCAAGACTGGGGTCCTTGATCTCAGGGCTCGCTTCACGCAGTGGTGGATGCCATAGCTGACATACACATAAAAGCGTCCTGGCTCACCAAAAAGCGTTTCGTTCTGCTTTGAGCGGCGTCGGTAGCCATGACAAGCGGGATCGTCCTGGGAATACGCCTCCGTTTCCACAATCACGCCCCAGAGCAGGCTGCCGTCGTCATAGCGTTTCACCAACCTGCAGCCCACCAGCTCAGGGCCCACGATCTGGGCAGGACGCGCAAAGAAATCAAGCGGAAGCGAAACGAAATCGATGACAGGCTGCCGGCTGGCGGCCACTCTTGTTCCAGCTTGAACTCAACAGGCTTTGGACAGCAACCTCCAGGCACGGCGTGATGGGGTGTTTCTGGTGTTGGCGGGCCTGTTCTTGGGGACCCTGGGCATGCTCAACATCCTTGGGCTGACCCGCTTCCTCCAACTTGGCAGCGTTGGAAGCTGGCCGATCGTGGTAGCCGTTGGCGCACTGCCCTATCCGATCACGTTCCTCTGCACCGATCTGATCAGTGAACTGTGGGGAGAACAAAAAGCCAATCAAGTGGTCTGGGTCGGTCTGCTGCTCAACGGCTGGGTGCTGCTGATCCTCTGGCTCGGAGGGCTATTGCCAGGCATGGCGGGCACAGACGAAAGCACCTTCCGCACGATTCAGCAGCTCAGCTTCGGTTCAGTCGGCGCCTCGATGGTGGCCTACCTCACAGCGCAGTTCGTGGACGTGCGGCTGTTCCATTTCTGGAAACAACGCACCAAAGGCAAAGCGCTCTGGCTGCGCAACAACGGCTCCACATTGGTGAGTCAGCTGGTGGACACCAGTGCTGTGGTGCTGATCAGCCATTACGGCGCCCATGTGCTTCCGGTGCAGCCGGAACGATCCGTACTGCCGCAGCTGATCAGCTTCATCGGCAGCGGCTACCTGTTCAAGGTGCTGGCGGCGCTGACTGACACGCTGCCGTTCATCTGGCTCACGGGATGGCTGAGGGAGTGGCTGGAGATCCCGGGAGAAGGACGGGAACTCACAACAGAAGCCACATCACCGATGCATTAGCGGTGCATCCAAGCCAAGCTAAGGTCAATTCAGGCCAGGTGATGGACGCAGCCACCTCCAGCTTCAACCTCGGCACTGTGCTTCTTGCCAGCATCGTGCTTTTCCCTTTGGCCTGCCTGTTTTTCGGCACACGCGGCGGCTACTACAACACCGATCAGTACGACGGCAACGGCACTGCCCACTGATCGGCTGGGATTGAGCGATCATCAGGGCATTGGCTCAGTCTGAATGACCGCTGCAACTCCCGGTCCTGTCGACAGCACGGACGCCATTCGCCTCGCCCTGCGCAGTTGGCCTGAGGTGGAGACCTACCTCCAAGGCTGCAAGGGCGTGATCATTCCCCTGGGATCCACCGAGCAGCACGGCCCCACAGGGGCCATCGGCACCGATGCCCTCACCGCAGAAGCGGTCGCCCTGGAGGTGGGTCGTCGCACCGGCGTTTTGGTGACCCCAGCCCAGGCCTTCGGCATGGCGGAACACCACCTTGGTTTCGCTGGAACGATGAGCTTGCAGCCGGCAACGCTTCTGGCCGTTCTGCACGACCTGGTGTTGTCCCTAGGCAGGCATGGCTTCGAACGGGTGTTCGTGATCAATGGCCACGGCGGCAACATTGCAACGGCCAAAGCCGCCTTTGCCCAGGCCCACGGCACCGCCACCACTCGCAATCTCCCCGTCGCCCCCCAGCTGCGTTGTCGTCTGGCCAACTGGTTCATGGCCGGTCCCGTGATGCGCCAGGCGCGCGATCTGTATGGCGACAAAGAAGGCCATCACGCCACCCCCAGCGAAATCGCTGTCACCCTCGCCGTGGAGCCGAGCCTGCAGAGCAAGCAGCGACCGCTGCCTGACCCTGCCCCGGCAGGTCCCATCCACGGACCGGACGACTTCCGGCGCCGTCACCCCGATGGACGCATGGGGTCCCACCCCTCATTGGCCACCGCCGATCACGGCGATGCCTTGTTGGAGACAGCCGCCACCGCGTTGAGCGAGGATCTGCGCACGTTCCTCGGCGAGTCATGAGCCAGATTTCCAGCGACGACGTCCGCAAGGTGGCTCATCTCGCCCGCCTCGATCTGCCCGAGGACAAGATTGCGACCTACACCGGTCAGCTCGAATCCATCCTCGAGTACGTCGGTCAGCTCCAGCAGGTGGACACCGAGGGCGTTCCAGAAACCACCCGAGCGGTGGAGGTCACCAATGTCACCCGGGCAGACGGTGTTCAGCCGACACCCGTCCGAGAAGACATCCTCAACCAGGCACCCCAAAGAGAAGGTGACTTCTTCCGGGTGCCGAAGATCCTCGCCGACTGAACACGACTCAGCGGGAAACCCAACGCTTGGGCTCGGTCTTGATCGCGATGCGGTCAACAAAGCCGAGCCAGTGGCGGCGTAGCCCCCGGCCCGGCATGAACCGAGCGGCACGCCTCATCTTTCCGCTGCGGCGCTTGTGACTGCGAACACCTACGAGGATGTCGTACAGAAAATTGTAGCCATCCCGGCGGGTCTCAAAAATGCCCAACCGTTGGGGAGATCCCTTCGAATCGAGCAGGGGCTTGGTGGCCTCATAGGCCGGTTTGTACTCAAACCAGGGAATCGACGGCCAGAGGTGATGAACCAGGTGATAGTTCTGCCCCATGATCAGCCAGTTCATCAGCCTCCCGGGGTAAATCCGGGCGTTGGTCCAGCGGTTGCGGGAGGTGAACGGCCGATGCGGGAGGTAGTCGAAAAACAACCCCAGGGTCACCCCAACCATTAAGGCAGGAGCGAACCAGCAGTTGAAGATGAACGGCAGAAAGTCAAAGCGTGCTGCCGCCAGAACAATCACCACAAAAATGCTGCGTTCGAATCCCCACTGCATCAACTCCCAGCGACGCCAGAGGCGTCGCTGAAAGAAAAACCACTCGTGATAAAAAAATCTTGGTGCGATCAGCCAGAGAGGACCGAACGTGCTGACGATGTGATCCGGATCATTCTTCGGATCATTCACATGGGCGTGATGCTCCAGATGCACCCGCGTGAAGACGGGGAAACTGAATCCGAGCAGAAGAGCAGAGCCATGGCCCATGGCCTGATTCACCCAACGGTTGGGATGAGCCGCGTTGTGGCAGGCGTCATGAATCACTGTGCCTTCTAGGTGCAACGCCAAGAAGCCCGTGCACAGCAACACCTGCAAAGGCCAAGCGCCAACAAACCAACCCCAGATGGTCAGAGCCGCCAGCGCATAACCGCCAAGGAAAAGACCAACAGTGGGATTCCAGAAGGCTGGCGGGTCGACAAATTCGCGCGGAACCGAGCGATAAGTCACTCCAACCGGACGAGGCTGCTGTTGTTGAGCAGTGCTCTGATGCATCCGGAGGTCAGGCAACAAGTCTGTATCGATCCAGAACCACGGTAGAGAAAGGAATGCCCACCGGGGGACTTGAACCCCCACGACCGAAGCCACTGGTACCTAAAACCAGCGCGTCTACCAATTCCGCCAGGTGGGCGATGCCCTGACTTTAGAGAGCGCTCCAGAATGGGAGCAGTCCGCCTCACCACGGATGCTCGCGACACTCAGCGGCGATCTCTGCCTCCTGCTTGGCCTTGCACTCTTGCTGCTTCCCCTCCTGGCCGTAGAGCTCAGCCGTCCGCGCGATGGTGTGTGGGGCGCAGTGGTGTTGCTGCTGGGTCTCGTTCTTGTCACCAGCAGTGATCGACTGCGGGGAGCACCGATGCTTGCCGTTCTCTGCGCCGGCTTGTTGATTGCTCGTTTGGGGGCCGAGGTCGGACAGGCCCGTTGGAACACCCTCAGCGAAACCGAACAGCAGCAATTCACTTCGCTCAACCATTGGCGCACAAGCGTTCAACAACTCCTCATCACCACGGGCCGCGTGGGAGAGGGCATCAGCGGCATCGCCAAACAACTCAAACCGGCCGGCAAATCAGGAGTCACGGGCAAAAAATGGGTGCGTCCTGAATCCCCTGAAACCACGGCCGCAGGTGATGACACTCCTTTAAAAGTGGCCGGCATCGAGGCCGATCCGCCAGCGGTTGTCACATCCCCAGAGCGCGAAGACTGATAATCCCGAGGCCAGAGCAGGGACCCCGTGAGCAAGGAGACGCGCGACGCCGCCGCTGAGGGACGTCCCTCCTACAAGGACACGCTCAACCTTCTGCAGACGGGATTCGGCATGCGTGCAAATGCCGTCCAACGCGAACCGGAACTGCAGGCCTTCTGGAAGGCCGAGGGCATCGATGGCGAGCTGGGCCTGAAGAACAGCGGTCCAACCTTCACCCTGCACGACGGCCCGCCCTACGCCAATGGCGCCCTTCACATGGGGCATGCCCTGAACAAGGTGTTGAAGGACGTCATAAACAAATATCAGGTCTTGAACGGACGCCGGGTGCGTTACGTCCCGGGCTGGGACTGCCACGGTCTGCCGATCGAACTCAAGGTGCTGCAGTCGATGGATCAGGAGCAGCGCAAGGCGCTCACACCGATCAAGCTGCGGAAAAAGGCCGCCGCCTACGCCCGCAAGCAGGTGGATGGACAGATGAAAGGCTTCCAGCGCTGGGGCATCTGGGCCGACTGGGAGCAGCCTTATCTCACCCTTCAGAAGGAGTACGAATCCGCCCAGATTCGAGTGTTTGGCGAAATGGTGCTCAAGGGGCACATCTACCGGGGCCTGAAGCCGGTGCACTGGAGCCCGAGCTCACGCACAGCATTAGCCGAAGCCGAACTGGAGTACCCCGACGGCCACACCAGCCCCAGCGTCTATGCCGCATTCCCTGCGGTGAAGCTGCCGGCACCGTTGCGGGATGCACTCAAAGCTGATGGCCTGGAGCTGCCCACAGAGACGGAGGCTCTGGGCGAGGCCCTGCAGGTAGCGATCTGGACCACCACCCCCTGGACGTTGCCCGCCAACCTTGCGGTATCAGTGAACGAACGGCTGGATTACGCCCTGGCCGACGACGGCGCAGGCCGACTGCTGCTGGTGGCTGCCGATCTGATCGAGACGCTGAGCTCCACCTTGGAACGCCCACTGACCCGGCGCGCCACGGTGAAGGGTGCTCTGCTCGCCGGTCTGACCTACCGCCACCCGCTCCTGGATCGCACCAGTCCGGTGGTGATCGGGGGCGACTACATCACCACTGAATCGGGCACGGGCCTCGTGCACACCGCTCCTGGTCACGGCGTCGACGACTTCCACACCGGCCAGAAGAACGGCCTGCCGGTTCTCTGCCCTGTGGACGAAGCCGGCAACCTCACCGAAGAAGCCGGACCATTCGCAGGTCTGAACGTGCTCAAGGATGCCAACTCCGCGATCATCGAGGCGCTAGAGGCCGCCGGTTCCCTGCTCAAGCAGGAGGCCTACGGCCACCGTTACCCCTACGACTGGCGCACCAAGAAACCCACGATCTTCCGAGCCACAGAGCAGTGGTTCGCCTCCGTGGAAGGGTTCCGTCAACAGGCACTTGATGCCATCGCCGCGGTGGAGTGGACCCCTGCCTCCGGCCGCAACCGGATCGAATCGATGGTGAAGGAGCGGGGCGACTGGTGCATCTCCCGTCAACGCACCTGGGGTGTGCCGATCCCCGTCTTTTATCACCGCAGCAACGGCGAGGTGCTACTGAACGCCGACACCCTGGCTCATATCGAAGGACTGATCGCCGAAAACGGTGCAGACGTGTGGTGGGAGAAAGACGAAGCGGATCTGCTGCCCCATGCCTACTCCGACCAGGCTGATCAGTGGCGCAAGGGCACCGACACCATGGATGTCTGGTTCGACTCCGGCTCGAGCTGGGCCGCGGTCGCCAATCAGCGCGACAACCTCAGTTACCCCGCCGACCTCTACCTGGAGGGTTCAGACCAGCACCGCGGCTGGTTCCAGAGTTCACTGCTCACCTCTGTCGCCGTCAACGGCCACGCCCCCTACAAGCGGGTGCTCACCCATGGCTTCGCCCTGGATGAGAAAGGCCGAAAGATGAGCAAATCCCTCGGCAACGTGGTCGACCCGATGGTGATCATCGAGGGGGGCAAGAACCAGAAGCAGGAACCGCCCTACGGCGCTGATGTGCTGCGGCTCTGGGTGAGCTCAGTGGATTACTCCGCCGATGTGCCGATCGGTGCCGGGATCCTGCGGCAGTTGGCGGATGTGTACCGCAAGGTGCGCAACACCAGCCGCTATCTGCTGGGCAACCTGCACGACTTCAATCCGGCAACCGACGCCATCCCGGTTGCGGAACTGCCGTTGCTGGACCGCTGGATGCTGCAGCGCACAGCCGAGGTGATGGATGAAATCACGGAAGCCTTCGAAAGCTTCGAGTTCTTCCGCTTCTTCCAGTTGCTGCAGAACTTCTGCGTCACCGATCTGTCGAACTTCTACCTCGACATCGCCAAGGACAGGCTCTACGTGAGCGCCCCCCAGGACCAGCGCCGGCGCAGCTGCCAGACCGTGATGGCCTTGATCATCGAACGCTTGGCCGGGCTGATCGCTCCGGTGCTGTGCCACATGGCCGAAGACATCTGGCAGAACCTGCCCTACCCCATGGAAGAGCCCTCGGTCTTCCACCGCGGCTGGCCCACGGTTCCAGCCGACTGGCGCGATGCTGCCCTCAGCGCTCCGGTTCAGCAGCTCCGCGAGCTCCGCGCCGCCGTCAACAAAGTGCTGGAGGACTGCCGCGGCCGTCAGGAACTCGGCGCATCGCTAGAGGCAGCCGTAAGGATTGACGCTCGCCGTCCAGAACTCCAGGCCGCTCTGTCCTGGCTGAATGAGACAAGCGATGCGGAGGTGGATGGCCTGCGGGACTGGCTGCTGGTCTCACAACTGCAGATTGGTGGCGAGCCCTGGGCCGAACTGTTGGCCAACCAGGACGACGACCTCGCGTTGATCGAGGTGAGCCGAGCGCGGGGCACCAAATGCGAGCGCTGCTGGCACTACGAGGGAGATGTGGGTCAGCACCCAGATCACCCACACATCTGCGGCCGCTGTGTTGGCGTTCTGGAACGCCGGACTCACCAGTTGGCCTGAGCCAGCAGGTCGTTCGGCGACATCGGTCCAGCCAGCACAACCTCCTGGGTGGGCGACAAGGGCCCCTGAAGCAGCTCAGCCTGTTCGAGGCGTGTTCCCTCAGGGAGAACAGAGGCATCAGGGTCAAAGGCGGTTGGGTGGGTGGTGCTGCTGCTGAACCCACGGAAGATCAGCAACTCAAAGGGCATATCCCCAACCTCGCCCCGCAAACGAACGACCCGCTGGGGCTGAAGTCGCGTTCGCTCCTCCAGAGCCTGAACCATCGCCTGGTCTGTCATCAAAAGTCGCCCGCCACACGCCCATAGCGGGGCAGGCGCACCAGCAGCCACTGCAACAGGCCGGCCAGGTAGGCCACCAGTGCGACATAGCCCACAAAGGCGGCAACGGCCTCCGTCCACTGACCACCGAATAGAAAATCAAACACCGTGGCCGCCAGGCCATGGATGCCCTGAGGAGCCTCCAACCAGGTCAGACAAGAAGGCGATGTCAGCTGTTGCATGCAGCGCAGGCCAGTGGCGCTCATCACCAGGCTGAGGACTCCAAAACCGCTGAACGCCCATCGCCAAACCTTCACCGCTAACGGCAGGGGGCGCCAGGACGGTTGATCGGCCAGCTCTTCATTGAGGTCGACCCAGAACCAGAGGCTGATCATCATCAAGACCGGCGCGATCACCGCCGTGGCGTAGCCAAGAGGGCGCTGGTCCGTAAGCAGCAAGAGGCTGATTGCCATCAGACTGGCCACTTTCCAGTAGATGCCGAGCAGCCGCAGCACCATCTGCTCGCGACGCCAGGCCGACCAGATCAACAGGACCAGCGGCACACCGACGGCGAATGTGGCGGCCAGGCGGTAGGTCAGCCACACCAGAGCGCGGTACGTGAGCTCGTTCACTGAGGACTGTCACAGTGCCGCCATTATCAACGTCCCGAGCTGATCTCCAGGGTTGATAAGGTCCGCTCCATGACACCGTTCGCACCGTTCAACTGGTTCCGATCCGGGGGCACTGAAACCAGTTGCCGGACGGGGCTCTCTGCCAAAGCTTCTCTGGACGAAGCTGTGCGGGATGTGGTCGAGCAACTGGGGCGACCCCGGGCTGAGGCCGATCTTGCCCTCGTCTTCACCTCTACGGGTTACGCCACCGACCTGCCGCGGCTACTCCCGATGCTGCGCGCCCAGCTCAAGGCGAAGCATTGGATTGGATGCACCGGGGGAGGCGTGGTGGGCACCCGCGGCGACGGCAGTGCCTCGGAACTGGAGCAGACACCGGCCTTGAGCGTGACGATGCTTTCCCTACCGGGAGCGTCAATCGCAACCCGTCACCTCAGCACGGAAGAGCTTCCCGATCTGGACGGTGCGGCGCAGCAATGGCAGGACTGGGTCGGCATCACACCGGAGGACGCGCGAAGCCAGATCCTCCTGATCGACCCCACCAGCAGTGGCATCAATGATCTGATCAGCGGGCTGGACTATGCCTACCCAGGTGCCGAGAAGATTGGGGGGATCGCAGCACCCCACAACAGTCCGCACGGATCGCTGCTGCTGGATGACCGCATCGTCACCGGCGCGGTGGTTTGCTCCATTGGGGGAAACTGGCGACTCGAAACCGTGGTGGCGCAGGGCTGTCGTCCCATCGGCCCGGTGTTCTCGATCGAGCAGGTGAAGCGCAACGTTCTGCTGGAACTCAATGATGGCAGCAGGAGAGACAGCCCGATCGCCTGCCTGCAGAGGGTCCTGGCCGACCTCAGCGAAAGGGAGCGCGAGCTGGTGCGTCACTCACTGTTCCTCGGCGTGGAACGCAGCAGCCTGCGGCTGAACGCCGCTGGAACAGCCTCAGAAGCCAGTGCATTCCTGGTGCGCAATCTGATTGGCGTGGATCCCAGCAATGGCGCCGTGGCCGTTGCAGAGCGGGTGCGCGCGGGCCAAAACGTGCAATTTCATCTCCGCGAGGCCGCCGCCTCCCAGGATGAAGCCCTTGGATTGCTGAAAGCAGCGACGTCTGATTCAGGCGACACGGTCCAGTTCGGACTGCTAATGGCCTGCTTGGGCCGGGGCCAGGGGCTGTTCGGTCGTGCCGATGGCGACATCAGCCTGGCGCGCCAACTGATGCCCGACCTGCCAGTAGCAGGAGCGTTCTGCAACGGTGAGATCGGTCCCGTCGGCGGGACTACGCATCTGCATGGCTACACCGCCTGCTGGGGATTGCTTCGTCAGGACCCTGACAGCGGCTCTGACAATCTCAGTTGAACCGGATCGCACCTCCTCGGAACCTTGCGTCAGCACGTCAATCCCCTCAGTCGCTTCTTTCAGCTGCCGCTGCAATTGCCACCGCCGGAGGAGCTGTTCCGGGTTCCTGATCAGCCGATCCACCTTGATATCGGCTGCGCCCGTGGGCGTTGCCTGCTGGGTCTGGCCGAAGGTCATCCCCACTGGAACCATCTCGGCGTTGAAATCCGCCGCCCCCTGGTGACCTCCGCCGATCGTGACGCGCTCGCCTTGGAGCAGGGCAACGTTCGCATCCTGTTCTGCAACGCCAACATCAGCCTGGAAGGCTGGATGAAGGCCCTGAAGCAGGACCGGTTGCAACGGGTGTCAATCCAATTTCCAGACCCCTGGTTCAAACGGCGGCACCGCAAACGTCGGGTCCTGCAACCAGCGCTGCTTCTCGCCATCGCAACGGCTCTCCAGCCCGGCCGTGAGCTGTTTCTGCAGAGCGATGTTCTCGAAGTGATTCAGCCGATGGTGGCTCTCACGGAACTGAGCGCCTGTTTTGACCGTCCAGCGGAAGATCAGCGTCCCTGGCGCGCTGGCAACCCGCTGCCGGTTCCCACGGAACGGGAGACCTATGTGCTCGAACAGAACCTCCCCGTCTACCGGGTGCTGTACCGCAGGAACCAAAGTCCGCTTCCTTCCTTATCAGATCTGGAACAGCGCTGGCAGGAGATCGATAATCCGGCTGAAGCACTCACCACCTGACCCCCACGATGGCCTCTGCGGATGCAACCCAGGTGCCGAAGTGTGGTCCCCTGTTGGCGCGCTGGCAGGGGCTGATCGCACCGGATCAGGCGGTGCTGAAACGCCTGGAAGGACTGGCGGGGCTCCTCCTGCTTGTGTTGCTGACTGGTCTTCCCCTGTTCACACGCCCGGGCCTTGCCCTGGTGATTGCAGCCAGCGGTGCCCTATGGCTGCTCTGGTGCCTCTGCACTCCGCCACACCGCATCGGTGACATCTCGCTATGGCTGATGCTTTTTCTCGCCATCGCGCTTGTGGCAACGGGTTTTTCACCTGTTCCGATCGCCGCCACCAAAGGCCTGATCAAGCTGCTGAGCTACCTAGGCGTCTATGCCTTGCTCTGCAAACTTCTTCTGAGCAACGGGCGATGGTGGGACCGTCTGGTGGCCGGACTGCTGACTGGCGGCCTGCTCAGCAGCGTTCTCGCTTTGCGTCAGCTGTATGCCTCGAGCGAGGACCTGGCCGGCTGGGCGGATCCGAATTCCATCAGCGTCGGCACCATTCGGATCTATGGCCCCCTAGGAAACCCCAATCTTCTGGCGGGTTACCTGTTAACACTGATCCCTTTCGCAGCGATCGCTCTGGTGCGGTGGCGTGGGTTGGGAGCCCGGTTGTTTGCCGGCACCACACTGGTGCTCGCGGGAACAGCCACGCTGTTCACCTACAGCCGCGGGGGCTGGCTGGGAATGGTCGCTGCCGTTGCGGTGCTGCTGCTGTTGCTGCTGCTGCGCTGGACACGCCACTGGCCCCCGTTCTGGAGACGTCTCGTGCCACTGGCCCTGCTGCTTGTTGGTGCCGCTTGTCTTGTGGTGGCGGCCACCCAGATCGATCCGATCCGTACGCGCATCGCCAGCCTGCTGGCGGGACGAGGGGATAGTTCCAACAATTTCCGCATCAACGTCTGGATGGCGGCCATCCAGATGGTGCAAGACCATCCCTGGCTCGGCATCGGCCCTGGCAATGCGGCGTTCAACAGCATCTATCCCCTGTATCAGCAGCCGAAGTTCAACGCGCTCAGCGCCTACTCGGTCCCTTTGGAAATCCTGGTGGAAACCGGCATTCCAGGTCTGCTGGCCTGTCTGGGATTGCTCGCCAGCAGCCTCCGGCTGGGCCTGCAACAGCTCAAGGTGGACGGTCCAAGCGCATTGGCGGCCATCGCTAGCCTCGCCGCCATCGCTGGCCTGCTGATGCAAGGCAGCACAGACACGATCTTCTTCCGCCCCGAAGTTCAGCTCATCGGCTGGTTTGCCCTGGCCACTTTGGTGAGTCAACCCTGCAAATCATGAGGCTGCTTGCAGGATTCGATGCAGGGCAAACGCACACCCGCTGCCGCCTCAGCTTGGTCCAAAACGGCTTGCATCAGCCTGTGGGAGAAGGCGAGGGGCCAGGGGTCAGTCATCTGGATGCCCCCCGGGGTGAAGAACGTTTTCTCGAAGCGATCCGCACCAGCGCACAGCACGCCCTCAGACACCACCCCGATGGCATCATCCAGGCGGCCGTTGTCGGGGCCAGCGGCATCGAACACGGCACAGCGTTGCAACAGCGCGCTCAACGGTTGGTGGCTCAAGCCCTGGCCATCGGAGACTCCAAAGGTTTGATCAAGGTCCTGGTCACTGGTGACGAACGCACGGCCTTGCGAGGTGCGATCCCTGAAGGTGCAGGAATCCTGGCGATCAGCGGTACGGGAATGATCGTGCTGGGCCGAAACGAAAACGGCCATGAACACCGCTGTGGCGGCTGGGGATGGGTGCTCGATGGAGCCGGCTCAGCCTTTGATCTCGGCCACCAGGGCCTGCAACTGACCCTGCGCATGGCCGATGGGCGCCTGCCCGACAACCCTCTGCGCGAGCTGATCTGGAATCAGATGGGGTGCGACAGCCACGCCGCAGTGAAAGCTCGGGTGGTGCAGAACGACTTCGGCACGGCGGACTTCGCCGCCCTGGCTCCGCTGGTGGTGGAAGCAGCAACCCGAGGCTGCTCGGGCGCGGAGGAGATTGTGCGGCGATCAGCAGCAGCCCTCTCCAACAGCATCAGCACAGTGGCCCAGCAGCTTTCACTGTGCTCCCCCCTGGTGGTTTGCCAAGGAGGGGCCGTCACCCATCTCTCAGGGTTCCGCACAGCTGTGCAGCAGGCCATCCGTGAGTCGATTCCCGATGCCCGCTGGGGTGAAGCCAAAGGCGATGCCTGTGAGGGCGCCCTCCTGATCGCGCAGGACTTGACCCTCAGGCCACGTTGAGATGCTCTTCGGCGACCGAGGCCAGATGCCCCGTCCAACGCTCAACATCAGCTGACCGCTCGGCTTCAACCATCACCCGCAGCACAGGCTCCGTGCCGCTGGCTCGCACCAGGATGCGACCGGCTTCGCCCATCGACTGCTCAGCTGAGGCGATGGCATCGGTGAGGGCGGTGCAATCGCTCCAGTTTTTGCGACGCGCACGGTCCATCACCCGCACATTGACCAATTTCTGTGGGTAGGCCTGAAAACTACGGTCCAACCAATCGCTGAGGGTGATGCCCTGGGCATGGCACAGAGTGGCCAACTGGACGGCGGTCAGAACACCATCGCCACAGAGCCCATGGGAGGCCGAGAGGATGTGGCCGGATTGTTCGCCACCGAGGGCCGCGCCACTGGCCACCATCGCGGCATGCACGTGCTGATCTCCCACCGGCGTGCGATCGAGAGTGCCGCGCCTCTGCTGCCAGGCCCGCTCGAATCCGAGGTTCGACATCACGGTGGCCACCAAGCGCTGATCGGGGAGCGCCTGCTGCTCCTGCAGCACTGATCCCCAGAGGAAAAGCACGTGGTCTCCATCGATGATGCGACCACGGCCATCCACCGCCAGCATCCGGTCTGCATCACCGTCAAAAGCGAACCCCATCGCCGCGCCGCGCTCGATCACAGCCCGCTTCAGAGGTTCCAGATGGGTTGATCCGCAGGCCACGTTGATGCGGAAGCCATCGGGTTCCCCGTGGAGCACGGTGAGATCAGCTCCCAAGGCACGAAAGGCATCCGCACCACAGGCTGTCGCTGATCCCCAGCAGAGGTCCAGCACGATGGGAACGCCGTCAAGTCGGCGTTCAGCCACCGATTGCTGCAACACCTCCCGGTACCCATCCAGCAGATCGGCGCTCGATCGCGCTACCCCACAGCGAAACGCACCCTCCTCAGCTGTGGACAGCTCCCCCTTGAGACCTGCTTCCACCTGGGCCTGACGTTGGGCGTTGAGTTTGGCGCCATCGGCTCCGAAGACCTTGATGCCGTTGTCCGCGGGAGGGTTATGGCTAGCGGACACCATCAGGCCACCAGCAGCCCCAAGCTGACGGATCAACAAAGGAACCGCTGGTGTCGGACACAGACCCAGGGTCCACACATCGCGCCCGGCCGCCGTCAAACCGGCCGTCAGGGCAGACACCACCATGCTGCCGCTGCTCCGGGAATCCATCCCGATCAGAACAGGGCCTTCCGCCTGCAGCACTCGGCCAACCCAGTAGCCGACTTGGAGACACAAGGCGGGCGTGAGAACCGTGCCAGCAAGTCCACGGATCCCATCGGTTCCAAAACCTGGCGCAGCATCACCGAGAGCGGGGCCGATCGGGGAACAGGCCTTTTGAACCATGGGTCTCAATCGTGGACAGCACCATACGAAGCGCTTCTGGCGCAGCTTCCCAGGAAGGTGACAGGTCCAGCTCTGCCCTCAGCCCATGAAACGCTCGCCATTCCCGTCAAGCGCATCAGAATGATCCCAGCTCAGGGTTGGGTGTGCAGGCAGGGCCGCGAATCGGAACGCTGCTGCTCCTCTCGGTTGCCGGTCTCAGCGGGTTTGCTGCATGGGGAGGGCAGCAACTGCTCAACAGGCAGCATCAGCCCCTGACACCAGCGCTCTCGCAAGCTGAGCTCTGGCAGAACTACCGCTGGTCCATCGATCCGCAGACACGTCGAGAAGCCGCCTTGCTGATGGTGGCGAGGGATGCATCCAATGAACTCCTCAACGGCCAAGGCTGGGGGCGCGATCCGATCGCAGCTGTGGTCCTCGAACGAACAGCACTCAATGCCGCTGCCCAGGGCAAGACAGCGTTGGCCAAACCAACCTGGCAGCGGCTGCTAGATCGGTTTCCCGAAGCGCCCGGATCCGCCTGGGCCCGCTTGGCCGTCGGCAAGGACAAGCCCGATTTTCACCAGCAACTGCTCCAGCAGCAACCCGCCCATCCGGCAGCACTGACCTTGGCAGCGGGAGATGGGTTCGAGGCGCTAACAAACCATCAAGGGGCCCTGCACCTGGCCCGCTGGAATGGGCGCTGGCCTGGCGCCCTTGAACTGATGCTTGAGGCCTGCGAAGCCACGGGGGCGCAGGAACCCCAGCCGGCCCAGCGTCAAACCCTGGCGCAAGCATTGGCGAAACGAGGCCATGCCGAAGCGGCGCTGGCCTGTCTCCAGGAACCCGACGCCGCCCCGGCGACGCAGCTGGCCATCGGCCGCTCCCTGCTGCTGCATGGTGACCCTGAAGGAGGAGCACAACAGCTGCTCACGCTGACGCAAACCCATCCGGATCACCCCGCCAGCCTCGAAGCAGCGCGGATTTTGAGCCAACCGCTCTACCCCGAGCCAGGGGTACTGGATGCCCTGCCGGCTGCCGTTGAGAAGCGCTCAGCCGCCGTCGCCGCGGCCCGCGTGCGACTAGCCGAAGGCGATGGTGCAGAAGCAGCCCTGAATCGATGGCCCGATGATCCCGACATCTGGCAACTTCAATGGGACCTCGCCCGCGAGGCGTTTCTCGCAGGCGATTGGGAGCGCACGCGCGACCTGCTGAAACGCCGCCATGAGGATGGGCCTCTGCCTCCACCGTTGGAGGCTCGCAGGCTGTTCTGGCTGGGACTCAGCCACGAGCAGCTCGGCAAAACAACAGAGGCTGAACGCACCTGGCGCAACTTGATCGAGTCGTTCCCCGCGGGCTACTACCGATGGCGCGCCATGGATCGCCTTGGGATCGGAGAAGCACTGGATCTGCGCCAAAAACATCCGCAGGAGGGTCCACAGACCTGGCAACCGCTCAACAGCCAAAACGAGTTGGTGAACGAGCTTTGGCGCCTGGGGCAGGTGCACGCGGCTTGGGAGCTCTGGCAAGCCCAGGGAGATCCTGCAATCACGCCCCCACCCGATGAACGCCTTACTGAGGGCAGGCTGCGCCTGGCCGTGGGAGACACATGGATGGGTCTGGATCAGCTCTGGTGGCTCAGCCTCCGCTGGCGTGATCCCAGCTGCCAGCAGCGAAGCCTCCTCCATCGCAGCCAGTACCCCCGCCTCTTCCAAGCCGAGATGGAAGCAGCAGCTGAAAGAGAAGATCTTCAAGCCAATCTGCTGCGAGCGATCGCCAAACAGGAGTCACGCTTCGCACCTGGGGTCGTCTCCCCTGCAGGAGCCGTTGGCGTGATGCAAATGCTGCCCTCCACAGCTACAGAGCTGGCTGACGCACCGATCAGCACGCTGATGTTGAAGGAGCCCGCCGACAACATTCAACTGGGAGCGCGATACCTGAACCAATTGCTTGAGCAATGGGAGAACGATCCTTTTCGCAGCATTGCCAGCTACAACGCAGGGCCCGGCGCCGTTGCCTCCTGGCCGGAGCCCACAGATGCAGAAGATGCTGCCCTCTGGGTGGAACGCATTCCCTACCCAGAAACACGCTTTTACACCAAGAAAGTGCTCGACAACCTGCTCGGGTATTCAGGCGTTGATCAACCCTTCTGCGAAGAAGCTGGCCGTGGGGTGAGGCAGAAGCGTGCCCGTGAAGATGCCACCGATCACGACAACACTCATCAGGAGCAAGCAGATCCTGGCGGCCGGCAGAATGCCTATACGGATGAGGTCGAGCCTGGCCAACAGCAAGGCTGAAGCCAGGATCAGCACGTCGGTGAGCACATTGAGCTTCAGCAGATAGATGCCACCGGTGATCACCACCAGCAGCGTGACCACCAACGTCATGACCCTGCTGGACGCCATCATTAACGACACCTGTCGCAACAGCAGATCCGGCATCGTGCAGAAGACGACAACCACTTGGGCCTGAAGGAGAACGAGGCACCAGAACCAAACCGAACTCACCCCGTAGAGAGAGGTGAATGTGGGCTCAATAATCTGCCAATGGTTGCCGAGCACAAGCGCAACGAGAAACAGCACCGTCAGCAACGGCGCCCGAACCGGAAGGCTCAGCAGTCGCAGAATTGGCATGGATGCAAGCTAGCCGCGAGCTTTCTCAGGAGCTGCCAGAGTGATCGCTGCTGTTGAAGCGCGATGACAGGTACCCCAGAGTCTTCGCCCCTGGGCACGGCACAGCGATGGGTACTGATCGCAGTTGCGGTTGCTCTGGCTCTCGGGCTGGTGATGTTGCGCGGCGGCATCCAGAGCGAAAGCCCGATGGAACAGCTGGCAAGACGATCCCTCGACCCGCAGATAGCGTTGACCAATGGACGTCCCACACTGATCGAGTTCTACGCCGACTGGTGTCAGGTCTGCAGAGAGATGGCACCGTCGATGCTTGAACTGGAGGAAGCAACGCGAGGGCGACTAGACGTTGTTCTTGTGAACGTCGACAACCCCCGTTGGCAAGATCTGGTTGATCGCTACGACGTCAACGGCATCCCCCAGTTGAATCTCTTCAACGCCGAAGGAGAACCGAGAGGACGATCCCTCGGTCTACGCAGCCCTGAGCAACTGCAGCAGCTGGGTGCAGCATTACTTGAAGGTCAGCCGTTGCCGGCCTTGCCTGGCGTCGGCAGCATCAGCCAGCTGCCGACGCCCTCCTCAAATCAACCTGCATTGGCCGAAGCATCGAGCCAACCAACGGCTGGGCCCCGCAGCCATGGTTGACACGCCTCGCCATGATCACCACAACTCGTCACTCTGACGCTCCCATGGACCGCTTTCGGGTCGATCTGATCGCAGCCACGCCGAACCCGCAGCAATGCGTGTACGCCGCCATGCATCAGGACTACAGCGAGGGGTTTGTGGCCGGAGATCGTGCCAGTTGGCCGGATGAACAACGGGCTGGAGAGATCTGCGTCAAACGTCTTTTGTCTGGAGAACGCGGCCATTACGGCCCGATGGAGCATGCACAGATCGTGCTGAACGTGGGCTGGTTTCCACACTCGGTGATGCAGCAGGCCCGCACCCATCGGGTGGGGGTGAGCTTCGATGTGCAATCGATGCGCTACACCGGCGAACGCATCTGCCGAGCAGCAGATGGAGCCCTGGACCTTGAAGAGGTGTTCTATCTGCGCCCCGTCGGCGATTACAGCGACCGGCAGGGCAAGAAATACGCCTACACCGAAGAGCTGCGCAACCAGGATCTGGACCTATGCCAAAGCGCCGCCGAGCGCTACAGAGATCTGCTTAAGGCCGGCTTCGCTGAAGAGCACGCCCGCGGCATCCTTCCCTTCGACTACCGCCAGCATTTCGTGGTGAGCTTCAGTCTGCGGGCCTTTCTGCACTTCATGGATCTGCGGGCCAAGCTCGATGCACAACTGGAGATCCGCCAGCTGTGCGATCTGATGTGGCCTCACATGGTGGAGTGGGCACCTGAATTCGCAGCTTGGTACGAAAAAAGCAGGCTGCACCGGGCGCGCCTGGCCCCCTAAGCAGGGGAGATCTAAACCTTGGCCAGCGTCACCCGCTCCGGTTGGTGCTGGTACTTGCCCTGTCGATCGCTATAGGTGGTCGAGCAGGGATCACCTTCAAAAAACAGAAGCTGACAAATGCCTTCATCGGCATAGATCCGGCAGTCAGCACCGGAGCTGTTGCTGAATTCAAGGGTGAGGTGGCCCTCCCAACTGGCTTCTGCCGGGGTGGTGTTCACGATGATTCCCAAGCGGGCATAGGTGCTCTTGCCCAGACAAATCACGGTGATGTTGGGGGGGACCCGCAGCTTCTCCAATGCCACACCGAGGCCGTAGGAGTGGGCCGGAAGGATGAAATAGCGACCGTCCTCATCCTCATGGAGCGGGGTGGGCTCGAGGTTGGCGGGATTGAACCGCTTGGGGTTCATCACCGTGCCGGGCACGTGCCTGAAGATCAGAAATTCTTGGGGGGACAAGCGCAGGTCGTAGCCATAGGAAGAGCAACCAAAGCTCAGCACCGGACGCAGCTTCTGCTCCGGTTCCAGATGACGAACAAGGCCGCTCTGGAATGGCTCGATCATTCCCTGCCCGGCCTGTTCAGTGATCCAGCGATCGCACTTGAGCATCAGAAACCTCGACGCAATTCCGTGACTTGATCTGCCATCTCCACCACACCGGAGGGGATCGCAGGTCCAGTGATGATCACATCCATCGAAGCGGGCCGCTGCTCGAGAGCTTCAATCACGTCAGCTTCATCCAGGTAACCGAAGGCCACAGCGAGACCGATTTCATCCAGCACCAACTGGTCGAGATCCCCCTGGATCAGATGCTGACGGCAGATGGACCAAACCGCAGCAACCGCCTCTTCACCACCGGGGTGATCCGGCGAAGAGAGGCAAAGGGGCACCTCCGGCCGCAGCCAGACGAGACCTCCACAGAGCTGAACCCGTCCGGCGGGCCCCTGCTGCACGCCGCCTTTGAGGAACTGACTGATCAGAACACGACTGCCCAAGCCGGCAGCACGCATTGCCTGACTAAGAACACTGGCAAAACTGCCGCGATAGGGCGCAGTGTGCACCTGCAGCTGCCCTTCGGGCGCCACCAGATATAGGGATGGTGGATCGGAGACTGAAGGCAATGGGCTGAGGCCCGCCCGCTGCAAAGCCTGCTGATCCCGATCCAGGGAATTCTGGAAGGCTTGGGGGTCGGCAAGGCTTGTGGTCATCGCGGAAACATCCACCCGGGCGACCCCGGCAAGACCTTGAATGTAGCGGCGAGATCACATTCCACAAGTGGATTGACACCACCCATGGTGTTTGGACAGGGCAAAAACCAACCGCCTGCGAGGCTTGAAGAACTGCACACCAGCGATGAGCCAATCAACTGAATTGCGCACTGATGGCCGTCGCCCGCAGCAGTTGCGGCCGTTCTCGGTGACCTGGAATCCCATGGGGTTTGCCTTGAGCTCCCTTGTGGTTCACACCGGCCGAACCGCTGTTCTCTGCAGCGTCTGCCTGGAGGAGAAGGTTCCCCGCTGGCGCAAGGGAGAGGGGTTGGGATGGCTCAGCGCCGAATACCGGCTGCTGCCCGGATCCACCCCACAGCGACAATCGCGGGAGCTGATGAAACTGTCGGGTCGCACGCAGGAGATTCAGAGGTTGATCGGCCGCAGCCTGCGCGCCGTAATCGACATGGAGCTCCTTGGCGAGCGGACCTTGCTGATCGACTGCGATGTGATCCAGGCGGATGCAGGTACTCGAACGGCCTCCATCACAGGGGCTTGGCTTGCCCTTGAGCAGGCCTGCCGATCACTGGTGAAGCAAGGGGTCCTGGAGCAATCGCCCCTGGTCGACCAGGTGGCGGCCGTGTCCGTCGGCTTGGTCGATGGCCAGGGGTTGCTGGATCTGGACTACAGCGAAGACAGCAGAGCTGAGGTGGATCTGAACGTTGTGCAGGCTGGCGATGGCCGCCTGCTGGAAATTCAGGGCACTGCCGAAGGAGCGCCCTTCAGCCGCAGCCAGCTCAATGAACTCCTGGATCTGGCTGAGCCAGGATTGACATCACTGATGCAGGCTCAACACCAAGCCTTGAACGAGCACAGCAGCGTTACGTAATAACCGCTACACGGCGGCCACCGCTGGCTCCGTAACTTCGCTTTACCAGGGGGTTGTCATGACCAGTAGCCGAGGTTTCAGCCGATACGCCCCGCAGATGGTGACTCCAGCTCCCAGCGCAGAACCGGCCAATCGCTCCCTGCTGGAGATCATCCGGGATCTCGACGGGGCTAGCAGTGAACTGGTGGACCGAAATAAGACCATTTTTTTTCCTGGGGATCCCGCCGAGCGGGTTTACCTGATCCGCCGTGGAGCCGTTCGTCTTTCCCGCGTTTATGAATCAGGGGAAGAAATCACCGTTGCCCTGCTACGTGAGAACAGCCTCTTTGGCGTGCTGTCGTTGTTAACCGGTCAGCGATCAGACCGCTTTTACCACGCTGTGGCCTTCACCAGGGTCGAGATGGTGACAGCGCCGGCAACCTCGGTGAAGGCCGCCATCGAAGCGGACACCAGCGTCGGCCTGCGCTTGCTGCAGGGTCTGTCCAGTCGGATTCTTCAGACCGAAACGATGATCGAAACCCTGACCCACAGGGACATGTCATCCCGGCTGGTGAGCTTCCTGCTGGTGCTATGCAGGGATTTCGGCGTTGCAGATGAGCTGGGCATCACCATCGACCTGCGCCTGTCCCATCAGGCCATCGCCGAAGCAATTGGCTCAACACGCGTCACAATCACGCGTCTGCTGGGAGACTTGCGTCAATCCGGTCTGGTTCAGATTGACCGCAAAAAAATCACCGTTCTGGATCCGATCGCTCTGGCCAAACGGTTTAGTTAGGCAGCCCATTGCCCGACTGGTGCAACCATGAGCGGCTGGGCACTGATCCTGGTTCTTCTGGTGCTTGGGGGCGTGCTGTCGACCCTGGGGGACCGGTTGGGCAGCCGCGTTGGCAAAGCCCGCTTGAGTCTGTTCAAGATGCGCCCTCGGCGAACCGCCGTTCTGATCACGGTGCTGACCGGCAGCCTGATCAGCGCACTCTCGCTTGGCCTGCTGCTGCTGGTGAGCCGCCAGCTGCGGGTGGGCCTGTTTGAACTGGATGCCCTGCAGGAGAAACTTCAAGACAGCCGGCGGCAGCTCAAGGCAGCCGAACGGGAACGGGAAGAGACCCGAACGGAAACCAAGCGGATCGCCACAGAGCTCAAGCAATCGCAGCAACGGGCCAACACCCTGCGCCTGGAACTGGCTCCTCTGCAGAAGGAACGGGCCCAACTCGAGGCCGAACGCGCACGCTTAAGCCAGGACATCGCCTCCCGCGATGCGGATATCCAGCGCACAGAAGCCGAACTCAATAGCGTCCGCAGCCGCATCCGTGCCGGTGAGCAGGAACTCAAAGAACTGGAACGCAATCTGGTCGCCCTGAGGCGTGGATCGGTGGTGATCAGCAGCGGACAGACCTTGGCGAGGGCAACGGTGCGACTCGACGCTCCGGATCAGGCAAAACAGGCTGTCGACAGGCTGCTGCAGGAGGCCAATCTCAACGCCTACGGGAAAGTGCGGCCTGGCGAAGCACCCGAACGCCAGTTGATCCGCGTCCCCCGCAGCGACGTGGAACGCCTGCAGAGCATCATCCGCAAACCAGACACATGGGTGATCTCGCTGCGCTCCGCCACCAATGTGCTGCGTGGTGAAACGGCGGTGTACGCCTTCCCCGAGGTGCGTCCCAACCGCCCGGTGGCACATAGCGGAGATGTGCTGGCCAGCACCACACTGCAACCGGATGAACGCACACCGGAGGGCATTCGCACGCGGCTGAACCTTCTCTTGGCCTCGGCTTATGCCGAGGTGCGGCGGCGGGGATCCCTGACCGAGGGACTTCAATTCGATGGATCCGCACTCTCCCAACTGGCCCAGACACTGATGGAAGGCCCCAGCAAAAGGGTGATCTTGAGGGTGATTGCCGTAGGGGTCAGCGACAGCGCCGATCCTGTCGTCGTCACGGTTGAAGCATCCCCATGAAACGGGTTGCAGTGCTCGACCCAGGCCGCTGCAAGTGTGGCCTGATCTTGGTCGATCTTCAGCATGGCCTTGTAAGAGAGGGCCATGTTGTGACCCCGGAGGCCGTGGGGCCCTGGTTGGAGCGGTGGAATCAAGACCAACCTCTGGACAGCATTCTGATCGGCGATGGCACGGGAAGCCGAGCATGGATCAAGCGGCTGGAATGCCTGGGCAGCCTCACCGTGATTCCGGAACAGGGAACCACTTTGCGGGCCAGACAGCGTTACTGGACGCTCTGGCCCGCCCGAGGTTGGCGCCAGCTCCTACCGACAGGTCTGCGCATTCCACCGGTGGACCTGGATGCTGTTGCCGCCCTGGTCATGCTGGAGGAGCACCTGCAGTGCCGCTTCCAATGGCCTGAGCCTGCACCCACGTTCGTGCTCAGAACCGGGCCCTGACCATGAAGGTGTAGTCGCCGCCTGGTTCCAGCCTGTAGTCGGAGCGCACCAGGAACCGCCGTAGGGCATCTTCGATCAGGGCACGTCCCAGGGAGGGCTCAACCACCAGCTCACCGCGGTCAAACGCCCAGGAAAACTGCCACTCGAAGCCCCCAGCCGAGACCTCACCTTCAACACACTGCGCCTGAAAACACTGGCGGAGCACCCGCAGATGGGCCGTGGTCGCCGGAAGAGCCGGCATCAGTCGTCGCACCCCAGGTCATAACGAAACCCGTTAATCCAGGTCCCGGCGCGCTCAAAGCTTTGCCGCTGAAGGCGTTCAATGCCCTCCAGAACAGCGTCAAGCACAGCTCCCACACACGGTTGCTCGAGCTTGCTGAAGGGTCCGAGCACATGAGACACCGTTCGGGCTCGACGCTCGGCAGGATTCTCAGCCGGTGCCCCAATGCCGATCCGCAGCCTTGGGAACGCCTGGGTCCCGAGATACTGAATCGTGCTGCGCAGTCCGTTATGACCGCCAGCACTCCCCTGGGCTCGCAGCCGCAAACGGCCTAGAGGAAGATCCATATCGTCCACCAGGACCAGCAGCTGATGGGGCTCCAAACCGAACCAATCGAGGGCGGCACGGATCGCGCGACCGCTGTCATTCATGTAGGTCTGCGGCATCAGCAGGCGCAGACGCTGATCACCAACACCTGAGTCGGCCGCCAAACCATGCAACTTGGCTTGCTGGCGAAAACTGAATCCTGAACGTTCCGACAAGAGCTCCAGAGCCATGAAGCCAATGTTGTGGCGGGTACCGGCGTATTTCGTCCCTGGATTACCCAGCCCCACCACCAGCTTGAGATCAGTGGTCATACCGCTGAAGCGACTCAGTCGCTGGGGGGGAGTTCTTCGACTGACTTGTCAGCACCATCGGAGACATCTGTCTCAGCCATGGCCTTGTTGATCTCCCGTTCAAATTCCTTCGACGCCGATTGGAAACCCTTCAAGGTTTTTCCCAAGGTGCGACCCAATTCCGGCAGGCGTTTCGGCCCAAAGACCAACAGGGCTACGGCGCCGATAACCGCCATTTCGGGGAGACCGACGCCGAAGATGTTCATGGATGCAGATCAGCCGAGACCGTTCCAGTTCACGTTGATGCCCTCGAGGATGAGGGACTTGTTGTAGAGCTGAAGGATCACCAGCAGGAACACCAGGAACAGCACCATGAAGATGCCCATCACGGGAGTGGTGCCCCATCCGGGAACCACCTTGCCGTATTCGGAGTTCAGTGGGCGGAGAAGGTCTCCCAGACGGGTGCGTTGGGCCATGGCGACGCTGGGTCTCGGGTGGTTTGAAGTCCCGATACTGTAGGGGCCGACTCCGGTTCGGGGTCGATCCTGTCGAGAGATGTGATGGAAACGTCGTCCCCAGCCCTGTCCGTAGCCATCGGTGTGCTCGCTGTTTTGTTCGGACTCACCGGATTTGGCGTGTATCAGGCCTTTGGTCCGCCGTCGAAAGCACTCGACGACCCCTTTGACGATCACGAGGACTGAGCCAGAACCAAGGTGACGAGCTCACCGGGGGCGATCACAACAGCATCAGTTGCATTTCGATCGGCCTGCCTGCGAACGCGCCAGCCCGCACCGGGGATCCAGCGGCAGCGCGCGGATCCCTCATTGAGAAGCTGCAACAGGCATTCACTGCCCTGGCGCTGCAATGCCACCGGCGTGAGCTGAAGCGGCAGCGATGGGAACCACTGGCGCAGCTCAGCGGGCAACGGTAAACAACACCCCGGCTCGCGGAATGCAATGGCGGCCTGAGGGACACCCGCATCGCTCCATGGACCGGATAACGGCATGAGGGCCACCCTCTGGCGATGCCATCCCTGATCAGCACTGGGGTCAGGCCAGGTTGGACCGCGGAGAAGCGAGACACCGAGTCGCGTTGCAGACCAATCCACCCCCTGGGGACCGTCCAACAACACAGCCAGCCCACCGCCAGGAGCCGCCGACTGAGAAGCGATCCACGAGATGACGGGCACTTCCCAGCGGGCTTTTTCCCGAGGCGTGATGGGCACCGCAGGCCGTTCGATCACCCCTCCACTGGTATCGGCAGCGATGCGAACGGCGGGGGTCGCCAGCGGCAGGTCCAGTCGCAACAGTTCATGGGTCTGGCGCCAATCGATGCTGCAGATCAGCTCCAGCCACGGCATATCGGCCATGAGCCGCAGATCCAGCCGCATTCGGCTGGCACCGAGCTTGCACCGCAGCACCACATGGGCCACCAGGGGACCCTTCTCGAGCCATTGCAACGAATCCATGGAGTCCACACCCAGGGGGTGGGAGCGGTAGTCAGCCGACAGATCCCATGCATCCCAGAATTCACCGCGGTCGCGGTAGCGCTCGAGCTGCAGCGGAGACGACAGTTGATTTCGTCCATCACGATCCCGCAGAGCCAGGAGTCCGTCTGCGGAGAACTCAAGGTCGATCAGACCATTGCCCACTCGCCAAGCCCCCGAGCCCATCTCGCCGATGACGACCGGTTGACGGGGCTCAGGGGCGCGCTGCACCAACCCTGACTCACGCCTGAGGGGCACAGAGCAACACCCTTCCTGACGAGGCAACTGCACCCAGGTTCCACCCACGGCAGCGACCTGTTGGGGCAGTGAAACAGCATCAACCCACCACGATCCAGCCGGGAGACGAACCAGAGGCGACCAGCACGCCAAGGGCTGCAGAGCCCACCAACTCCACTCCCCGTCGGTGCCCTGCGGACGGGGCAGCCTTGCCAGCCTCCGGTCGCGTTCCTGGCGGGCCTGGCGCCGGGCCAAGCGCCAAACCGGTTCCGCCTGCTCAAACACCTCCGGGATCGAGGTTCCCGGAAGAATGTCGTGAAACTGCTGAAACAGCAGCGAGCGCCAATCGCTTCTGCCGCCGTCCCGGCCAGCGAGGGCCAACAGGGCTGAAGCGGCATCGGCCTCCCGCAAAAGCTTCTCCAATGTGCGGTTGTGACGCTTCTGATCCGGCCGGCTGGTGGCGCAACCACGGTGCAGCTCCAGGAAGAGCTCATCGCGCCACACCGGCCAGGTCTGATCGTCCCGCTCCAGCTGCATCAGGAACTCCCGCACCGTGCCGGCTCGGGTGGGCAGCGCGGTCGCTTGCCCCTCCCAGAGCTCGATCTGTTCCAGCAGTTCCTCGGTCGGGCCACCACCGTGATCACCGACGCCCGGGATCCATAGCGCCGTCTCCAGCCCCGTGGCCTGATGCCATGCACGCTGCTCGGCCAGCATCTCCACAGGGTCAGCGCGACGCCCGATCGGCGGCAGCATCAGGCTGAGCAGTTCGGATCGTCCGCGTCCGCGCCAACGAAACAAACGGTGCGGGAAAGGGTTCTGGGCATTCCAGGCCAGCTTGTGGGTACAGAACCAGCGCACACCGGTGGCTGCCGCCACCGCAGGCACACCGGCAGCGAAGCCAAAGCTGTCCGGCAACCAGGCCAGCTCATGGGTCCATTCCGGGAAGCGTCGACGGCTGTCGTCCTGACCAATTGCGAATTGATTCCACAGCGACGCCGTGCTGACCAGAACACAGTCCGTCTCCACCCAGGGCCCATTGATCGGTTCCCAGCGACCGGCGCGGCTGGCCAACTGGATCTCAGCAAACAAAGCAGGGCGATACTGTTCCATCCACGCGTAAAGCGCCGGGGTGGAATGGGCGAAGCGCAGCTCAGGCCAGCGACGCATCAGGGCCAGCGCTGATCGGAAGGTGCGTTCAGCGGCCTGCCAGGTGTCGGCGACCGGCCAGAGCCAAGCCAGATCGAGATGGGCGTGACCCAGCCAATGCAAAGACCCTCGAGGAGTTGCCGCCTGGCTCAGGTGCGTTGCAACAGCAGCCTGCACCTCAGCACCGCTGGGATCCAGATCCGCCCAATGCGACGGCAGGTCACCATCCGCCGCCAGATGTAGCTCCAAGGCCGCAGGCAGCAACGTGCCCTCTGGATCAGGGCCACCCGCTTGCGGTTCCAAGTCGAGATAGCTGCTGATCAGAGCTCCATCGTCATGCAAGGGGCTGCAGAGCTCCAGCACAAGATGCAGCGCAGCCCCCTGGCGACATCGCTCGGGCAGAAGCCAGCGGCAGGCGGTATCAAACAGATCCCCCTCATGAACCAGCACGCCGTCCACCCAGAGCCGCATCTGCTCGGCCCACCAGCTGAGCACCAGCCGAGCACGGCAAGAATCACTGTCACACCAGCCATCTGGCCAGCTCAACCGCTGCTCAAGACGCAGCCATTGGCGTCCCCTTGGCCAGATCAGAAGACCACGTTTGGCCCAGTCCGGGCGATGCGTTGACCCCCACGTTTCATCGAGAAAAACACCAGCCTGGGCAGAGCCTGAACGGCACCAACCAGCACGCAAATCACGACGCGAGCGACTGCGAAACGTTTCAATCCACTCCGATCGAACGACTTGATCAGGGTTCATTCCCCTGCTGAAGCTGTCATGCCCCATAGGATGATGCCCTTCTCACAGACGCCGGTCGGTCTCCATGCTCGCCCTCAAGATCTCCGTTTACTCGGTCGTCTTCTTTTTCCTCGGCATCTTCGTGTTTGGGTTCCTTGCGAGCGATCCAAGCCGAACCCCCAGCCGCAAAGACCTTGAAGATTGAATGACCCTCTCGAACAGACCGCGCAACGCACTGGTCTGATCGAACCGGGATTCCTGGAATGAGCTGGCAAGCTCATTGGCCGCAGCAGGATTCCCTTGGGGGCGCACCGCCTTCTCTTCGCACTGACTGGCACCCTGATCACGGGATCAGTCTTGTCAATGCCGGTTGCAGCCGCATCGGCTGAACTGAATGCTTCGGCTGTTTCTCCAGCGCGCCTCAAGCTTCAGGCTGACCGTCAGTACACCGATCGAAAGTCCAAGGCCACGATCGCTGAAGGGAATGTCAGCGTTCAGCTCGGTGACGCAGAACTACGCGCCGACCGTATTGAATTCGATGCAGGCTTCCGCACGCTCTACGCCCGCGGGGCCGTGCGCTTCAGACGTGGAAAACAATATTTTCAAGCCTCGAGCTTCCGCTACAACCTCGTCCAAAACGAAGGCCAGCTCAATGATGTTTATGGGGTCATCGACCTTGAGGAGCCCCTCACTAACGCGATAAGCACCTCTCGAACGGCTGCACCAGCACCAGAGACACGGCTGGATACACCTTCTCAGTCACAGTCAGAAGTTTCCTCTAGAGAAGACATGCCTCCAGTGGCATGTCCGCCTCTTCTTCCTCCAGTTCCCGACTGGCATCCACAGCCCTGGGCGGTCACGGCCTGGGGTGGTCAGATGATTGATGCCGCCTTCGGCGACACCTTCATGTTTAACGGTCGGATGCGACCGGAAGCCGTACTGGGCGTGGGTGTGCAGAAGCGGATCATGCGCGCAGGTCCCCTGGCCATCGAGCTGGAGGCCGACCTCTTCAGCCATATCGCCAAGCAGCAACAGGGGGGCGAGTTCAACCAGAGCAAGCCCTATGCCGATCTGCCCCCCCAGAACTTCGGCGAAGGGGTTCTGGGCATTGGAGCGCGGGTCTGGGTGCAGCCTTGGCTGAGTTTCAGCTTCGTTGAAGGCATCAGTTACAACACCGATGTCAGCCTCTACGAGAAGACGTTCCGCGAGAACTACACCCAACTGCTGAACTATCTCGGCTTCGAGGTGGAAGCAGCTGTCTCCTCCGATCTGTCACTGGTGGGCCGCATTCACCACCGTTCAGGCGCCTTCGGCACGTATGGAGGTGTCTCCGAGGGCAGTAATGCCTATCTCCTCGGCCTGCGTTACCGCTGGGGCCGGGATACACCCGAGCCGGAGAGCACCATGATGCCTCCCCTGCCGGAGTGTGAGGACCCGGATCGCGACCATCGCGTCAAACCCTCCTCTCTCTCAGATCGCCTCGACTCGATTGCCCTCGGCGATGGAGGCGACCCGCAGCGCCATGTCTCCAGCCAAGACAAAACCGAACTGCAAACGATTCCGCCAGCCCAGCAGCAGGCCATGCGAACGGATGCGATCGCCAAGATCAACCAACGCATTTCAGACGTTGACTATCAGGGCAGCTTCAGCATCGAACGACGCAGCGGCATCCCCGTTCAACGCCTGAATTCCTCCGTTAGGGATGAAAACCGCTTCGGCGTGGTCAAAGTTCCTCAACTGAAGAGCTTGGGAAGCACAAATCTCCTCAATGGCAGGATCAGCCGTTGGAGAGTTCAGGCCTCGAAGGTCTTAATCACCTCGAACGGCTGGCAAGCCGACCGCATGGGATTCAGCAACGATCCCTTCACCCCGGCCCAAACCAGGATCGACGCGGAGGATGTGATCGCCCGGGAACAAGCCAATGGCGATGTGCTGATCTCGGCGCGACGCAACAGGCTGATCGTCGAAGAGCGACTGCCCATCCCTGTGACCCGTCGACAGCTCATCCAAAAGGAGGAGGAAGTTGAGAACCGTCTGGTTATTGGCATCGATAACAGGGACCGCGGCGGACTTTTTGTGGGACGCAACCTCAAACCTCTGACCATCGGCACCAGCACGGAGCTGTCCGTTCAACCGCAGTTCTTGCTTCAGCGCGCCATGGACGGCGACTTCGACAGCGCCGGAGATTTGTTTGGTTTGGAAGCCAAACTGCGTGGCCGGTACGGGGACTACAAACTGAACAGCGACGCCGACATCAGTAGCGTTGACCCCGCGGACATCCTCAGCAGCAGTCGCTTTTGGGGAAGTTTCGGCAGGGATATCGACCTGGGAAGTTTGGGCGTGCTCAACACCAATCTGTTCGGGGCTTACCGCTACCGAACCTGGAATGGCTCCCTTGGTGAAACCGACATCAATGCGGCCTACGGCGTCTATGCCCAGACCCGGGGCAACTGGTCGACAGGGGAGGCCGACCACAACTACCTCATTCGAGGGGCGGTAGGGGACTACGACGCCGATCGGTTCAACAGTGACCGGCGCTTGCGGAGCGGGCGGGGCAGCTTGTTCGCCTCGATCACCAGCAAGATTCCCTTGCTGAAAGGGAAGACAGCGGAACTGATTCCAACAGCGGCCTATCGGTATTCCCCCGTGCCGATCGTTCCAGGGCTGAGTCTGAACACCAACGTCAATACCTCGATTGCCGTTTACGGCGATGGCCGTCACCAGGAGACTCTGAGTCTCAGCGGAGGGCCCACCATCACCCTGGGCACCTTCAGCAAGCCCTTCCTCGATTTCACACAGATTTCCATCGTCGGCAGCGGCTCCCTGAAAAACGGCAACAGCCCCTTTGCCTTCGATCGAAACGTCGATCTCGCCACCCTCGGGGTCGGGCTCACCCAGCAGATTGTGGGGCCGATCGTGCTGAGCACCGGCATCAGCTACAACGTCGACCCCGGCTCGGAGTACTACGGCAACACGGTCAACTCCAACATCGAACTGCGTTGGCAACGTCGCAGTTACGACGTCGGGATTTATTTCAATCCTTACGAAGGCATTGGTGGCGTTCGCTTCCGGCTCAACGACTTTGACTTCAAAGGCACAGGCGTGCCGTTTGTTCCTTACACACCAACGAACTGGATGGAGACAACCGACTCGGAACGACCCTTTTGATCAATCACCGCCCCCAATGATCAAATCGCTTCCGAACAGCGAAGCTCCGGCATAACGCATGCCGGATGTCTGCACGTTCGGCGCATAGGCATTGATCACCTGGGCCTCCCGCAGATCGGCATTGCGCAGATCCACACCAGACAGCTCCGCATTGGTGAGGTTGGCTCCCCGCAGATCAGCCCCTTCCAGCAGGGCCCCCGTCAGGTCAGCCCCTTCCAAATTCGCCTCCCGTAGATCGGCATTGCGAAGATCACTGCCCCGAAAATCAGCGCCGATCAAATGGGCTTGACGAAAGTCCGCACGGCGAAGATCACAACCTGGACAGCTGCGATCCAATAGATCGTGAGGCTGAACCTGAAGCGGTATGGCACCAACGGGAGCCACACCGACAACTACCAGCAATGGCAACAACAACCGCGAAAGCGAATGGGCCATCGAGACGCAACCTCCTAATGCAACCTCCTATCTCTTTCATAGACACAGGAGTCGCGCTTGGCCGTCAGTTGGCTGCGAATTGGTTGATGTAGGGCAGGTTTTCCATCAACGCGGCGACCTGGGGCCCATGGTCCAGAAGCTGGGACGTGGCATCCCAGCGACCGCTGCGAAGCATATCCAGAGGACCGGCAGCGATCGACACAGACCAGCTGGACTCCGCTGACGTCAATTGCAAACCGGCGAGATCCAGCTGCCACGAGCGACCCGGTTCGCGATCTACCTGCGCCTGAATCGTCTTAATCTGCTCTGGGGTCGCCGTTGCACAGGGAATGCCCAGGGCGAGGCAATTGCCATAGAAGATCTCCGCAAAACTGACCCCGACAACGGCGCGGATTCCCCAACGCATCAACGCCTGAGGCGCATGCTCACGGCTGGAACCACAGCCGAAATTGCCATTCACCACAAGGATCGAGGCACCCTGATAACGGGCCTGATCAAAAGGATGCTCGCCGGAGAGTTCCAGACGATCATCGGCAAACACCTGGTCGCCCAGCGCCTCGAAACTGACACATTTGAGGAACCGTGCCGGAATGATCCGGTCCGTGTCGATGTCTTCACCCAGAACGGCAATGGCCGTTCCACTCACTTGCTGAATAGGACCAGACGGAAAGAGAGCCATCAGGATGCGGACGGAGAAATCAAAGTACGGACATCGGTCACACGACCGTTCACGGCAGCAGCGGCCACCATCGCTGGACTCATCAACAACGTCCGGCCACTGGCCGATCCCTGCCGACCCTTGAAATTGCGATTGCTGGAGCTGGCGCTGATCTGACGTCCCTCCAGCCGATCCGGATTCATCGCCAGACACATCGAACAACCGGGCTCCCTCCATTCGAACCCTGCAGCACGGAACACCGCATCCAGCCCTTCAGCCTCGGCAGCCTTGGCCACCTGCTCCGAGCCCGGAACCACAAAAGCCTTGATGCCCTCAGCCACCTGGCGCCCACGGGCCACGTTGGCAGCGGCACGGAGATCGCTCAGACGACCATTTGTGCAGCTGCCGATGAAACAGACATCCACAGGAACACCGGCAATGGCCGTTCCTGGCTGCAGATCCATGTACCGGTAAGCCTCCTCCGCGATCGGGCGCTCACCTGGATCCAGCTGATCAAGGGTTGGGACCGTTTCATCGATTCCAAGCCCCTGGCCAGGAGTAATGCCCCAGGTCACCGTGGGCGGAATCGCAGCCGCGTCGAAGACCACCTCATCGTCCACCGTTGCATCGGGGTCCGTGGCCAGGGAGCTCCACCAGGACACAGCACGGGTCCAGGCGTCACCCTTGGGGGCATGGGGGCGACCTTTCAGGTAATCAAAGGTGACCTGATCAGGATTGACGTAGCCGCATCGAGCTCCCCCCTCGATCGCCATGTTGCAGAGGGTCATCCGCTCTTCCATCGACAAGGCCTCGATGGCAGGCCCGGCGAACTCATAGGCATAACCAACCCCGCCTTTCACACCAAGTCTGCGAATCACATGAAGGATCAGGTCCTTGGCAGACACACCCTCAGGCAGGAGGCCATTCACCTGAATGCGACGCACCTTGAGCTTGTTCATCGCCAGGCTCTGGCTGGCCAGCACATCGCGGACCTGACTTGTTCCGATCCCGAAGGCAATCGCTCCGAAAGCGCCATGGGTGGAGGTGTGAGAGTCACCGCAAGCCACGGTCATCCCAGGCTGGGTCAGGCCGAGCTCCGGGGCAATCACATGAACGATGCCCTGTCGGCCGCTGCCGATGTTGTTGAGAGGAATGCCGTACTCCTGACAGTTCCGCTCCAAGGTGCTGAGCATCTCTTCCGCCAACGGATCGGCGAAAGGGCGTTGCTGGGAGGTGGTCGGCACGATGTGGTCCACCGTGGCCACCGTGCGCTCGGGGCAGCGAACCTTAAGGCCCTTGTCCTTCAGCGCTGAAAACGCCTGGGGACTGGTGACCTCATGGATGAGATGCAGACCGACAAACAATTGGGTGGATCCCCCGGGAAGCTCCGCCACCCGATGCAGATCCCACACCTTGTCGTAGAGGGTGCCGGAACTCAACAGTTCAGCCGCAGGAATCGTCGACCCTAGACCTGAGCGAGCAGACGCAGACGCAGACGGTCCAAGCCGCGGATCACGCTCAGCCTCTGAATGGCCGCCCGACCACGCCGCTCACCAAAATGCTGCGCCCAGGCCTCACAGCCATTGGGGCCGACCAAAGCCAGATGAACCAAGCCCACCGGCTTCTCTGCGCTTCCACCTCCCGGGCCAGCGATTCCGCTGACGGCAATCGCCCAGTCACAATCGAGGCGCTCCCGGGCTCCGTGGGCCATCGCTTCGACCACAGGCTCCGAGACAGCACCATGGGTGGTGAGCAGATCCGGAGACACCCCAAGCAAGCGCTGTTTCACCACATTGCTGTAAGCGATGACGCCACCCTGGAAGACCGACGAGGAGCCAGGAACAGCAGTGAGAGCTGCCGCCAGTCCACCACCGGTGCAGGACTCCGCCACCGCCATGGTCTGATTCTGTTGCTTGAGCAGGCCGATCACCACCGACGCCAGGCTGTCTTCATCCACGCCGTAGCAGTGGTTCCCCGTTCGTCGACGCAGCTCCGCTTCAAGCGGCACCAGCAACTGAGCGGCCGCATCAGCACTTGCCGCACAGGCTGTAAGCCGCAATTTCACGTCTCCGAGGGAGGCATAGGGCGCCACCGTTGGATTGGTGGAGTCAAAAAGATCCGCGACATGCTCGGCCAGATCGGATTCACCAATGCCGCTAAAGCGGAGCTGACGGCTCACAAACACCCCTGAAGCACCACCATGCGCTCGAAGCCAGGGCACGGCCGTTTCCGTCCACATCGCTTGCATCTCCGTGGGCACCCCCGGAAAAGTAAGGATGGTGAAATCAGGCCGAGGCGACCAAATCATCCCAGGAGCCGACCCCTTTGGATTGGGCAGAACCTCAGCCCCACGGGGGAGATAGGCCTGGCTGCGGTTGCTGAGAGGGACCGGCCGGCCTCCTGCCGATAGTTTCTGCTGGATCTCCAGCCAAAGCTCGGGCCGTTCTTCCAGGGGCGTCTCGAAGGCATCCGCCAGGGCCTCAGTGGTGAGGTCATCGGGTGTAGGGCCTAAACCTCCGGTCGTCACGAGAACTCGGCAACGGTGCGACGCCTCCCGCACGGCATAGACCAAGCGGTCTTTGTTGTCACCGACAACGGTCTGGCGGTAATGCGGCAGCCCCAGGCCCGCCAACTGTTCAGCGATCCATCGTGCGTTGCCGTTGAGGATGTCTCCCAACAGCAGCTCCGTGCCCACGCACAGGATTTCAACGCCCGATTTAGCCACGCGGCTCCCCAAGGGCGGCGGGATCAACTGGTGTGGCACGCGGTGTCGTGTTCATAAGGGCCCGCTCGTGTTGCAGTTGGCGCCGGCTGATGACCACCGTGGCCACCAGAATGGCGGTGGCCAAAGCCAACCAGAGGAAGCGCATCTCAGCGTTAGCCACCACCAGAGCCAGGGCTGCTAGCCACTGGGTGAAGACATAAATCAACAGAACCGTGCGCCGGTGACTGAACCCCGCGCGAAGCAAGCGGTGATGGAGGTGACGGCGGTCGGGATAGAAGGGGGAACGGCCTTCCCGCAGGCGACCCATGATCACGGCCGACATGTCGGCCAGGGGCAACGAGAGAATCAGGAGCGGCAGCAGCAGGCTCACGGTTGTGAGTCCCTTGGCGGGACCCACGATGCTCACAGCAGCGAGGGTGAATCCGAGGAAGTAGGAGCCCCCATCGCCCATAAAAATGCGGGCCGGATTGAAGTTGTGCCTCAGGAACCCAAGGCAGCAGCCCGCCAAAGCAGCGGCGAGGAATCCAGCAGCCACCTGATGGAGCGAAAAGCTGACGGACACCAGTCCAACAGCAGCGATACCAGCAACCCCAGCGGCGAGGCCATCGAGGCCATCCAACCAATTGATTGCATTGGTGATTCCCACCAACCAGACAACGGTCGCAAGAACACTGAGGCTGTCCGGCAAGGCAATCACACCTGCGGAAGAAGTGAGCCAAGGAAGATCGATGGCTCCGATCCGAACGCCCTGGCTCCAAATCGCACAAGCAACGGCGACCTGTCCAGCCAGCCGCGGCCATGGCGAGAGAGCGAAGAGGTCATCCGCCAACCCGATCAGGAAAAAACAGAGCGAACCGGCCAGGGTGCTCCAAATCAGTTGGTCCTTGGCAGGGGCCAACAGTCCAAAGCCCCCCATCGACCAGACCGCCGCCAATGCCAGGCAAAAACCCAGCACCATTGCAATCCCCCCAAGTCGCACCATGGGGGTGATGTGCTGTTTGCGTTCATCCGGCTGATCGGTCCAACCAAAGCGCAGACCCAGGCGTCGCACCTGGGGCACCAGCACCGTGGTGATCGCTGCAGCCAGAAGGAAGCTGACCGAGGCGACCGCAATTGGGCTGGCCAAGAGATTCACGATTGCTCCAGGGAAGAGAAGATCCCCCGGTCAGAAGGAGTCGACACAATCCTAAAGAGCCTGCAACCCGCAAACCAGGCACCACCAAGGCTCGTTCGAGCGCAAAGGGCGAGCCTCACGCCAGAACCGGCTGCTTGCTGTCGGCATAGAGCGGGAAGCGCTGACACAGCGCCGCCACCCGATCCAGGCAACGCTGTCGAATCGCGTCATCCTCGGGATTCAGAAGACGGTCGGCAATGACATCAGCGACCTCCCTGAAGGCCTGTGCATCGAAACCACGCGTGGTGAGCGCAGCTGTCCCCAGTCGCAGGCCACTGGTGACGAAGGGCGACTCAGGATCGAAGGGAACAGTGTTCTTGTTGGCGGTGATGTGCACATCACTCACCAGCAGATCAGCCACTTTTCCGGTCATACCGATGCCCCGCAGATCCAGGAGCACCACATGGTTGTCGGTGCCACCACTGACGACATCGATCCCGCGGGCGATGAGCTGTTCAGCGAGGGCCGCCGCATTCGCAACTACCTGCTGGCTGTAGGCCTTGAACGAAGGCTGCAACGCCTCACCGAAGGCCACAGCCTTGGCAGCGATCACGTGCTCCAACGGGCCTCCCTGACTGCCAGGGAACACGGCCTTGTCGAATTTCTTGGCGAACTCAGCATCGCGGCAGAGAATCAGGCCACCGCGAGGGCCACGCAGGGTCTTATGGGTGGTGGTGGTGACCACATCACAGTGAGGTACAGGGCTGGGATGCACCCCAGCGGCCACGAGGCCGGCGATGTGGGCCATATCTGCCAGCAGATAGGCACCCACTTCATCAGCGATGGCGCGGAACGCAGCGAAGTCAATCGTGCGCGGATAAGCGGAATAGCCGCAGACGATCAGCTTGGGCTTGTGCTCCAGCGCAAGCTGCCGAATCGCCTCCATGTCCAGGCGTTGGGTCTCCTTATCGACGCCGTACTGGACAACGTTGAACCATTTGCCACTGACGTTGACCGGAGAACCATGGGTCAGGTGACCACCATGGGATAAGTCGAGCCCCATGATCGTGTCGCCGGGCTGCAGCAGGGCCAGAAAAACAGCGAAGTTGGCCTGGGCACCGCTGTGGGGCTGCACATTGGCCCAGGCAGCACCGAAGAGCTGCTTGGCCCGCTCAATTGCGAGCTCCTCAATGGCATCAACGTGCTCACAACCGCCGTAATAACGCTTGCTGGGCAGGCCCTCGGCGTACTTGTTCGTGAGAACGGAACCCTGGGCCTGCATCACGGCGCGGGACGCAAAGTTCTCCGATGCGATCAGTTCAAGGTGGGTTTCCTGACGCTGCCGTTCCTGGTTGATGAACGCTGCGATATCCGGATCCGACTGAGCCAGATCAGCGTCGATGGCGCGTCCAGAAGCCTGGCCCATGAAGTGTCACTAAAGCTTTGACCAATCGTAAGAAACCACTGTCAATGGCCCGAGCGATCAACCAAAAAAAAACTGCCCATTTGGGCAGTTGAAGCGCGCCTGGAGAGATTCGAACTCCCGACCCTCTGATCCGTAGTCAGATGCTCTAATCCGCTGAGCTACAAGCGCTGGCGTCAAACCATCAGACCCCATCGAGGGTCCGCTCGTCAACCGGGTCCTGGCCGCGTCAGGATTCAGTTGTTTTTGAGCCCGAGCAATGCCGATCCGCTGGTATGGCCCCGCTGACCCTAAGGATCCGACCTACCGGCATTTCGAGCGCATCGTGAACCTGTGCCTGCACGGTGGAATCTTCGCCGCGGTGAACAGCGGCGGCTGGTTCATCCAGGAGATGCGCCACCCCTTTCCTGCAGGAAGCCTGACCTGGGTCACTGGCCTCTGGGCAACCCTGTGGCTGAGCCAGTTGATTTGGGTGATTCTTCAGCGACCCAAGCCGACCGATTAGAGCCAGCATGGAGTCAATCTCTCGATCCTCCTGGGCTGATGTCCCTTTCCGCCAGCGACCTGCAGGACCTTCAGAATGCTTTGGCTGATCGCCTCTACGTTCAGATCAGCGGCTGGCACCTCTACCTCGGGGATGCCGATCTTGCCTCGGCCCTGGCGATCGAATGCAGCGCCCGTGTGAATCAAGGGGCTGAGGTGGCAGCGCGGCAGGCCCTTGACGCCGTCAAAGTGCCGCTGGCGGGAGGCGCCAGCCAGCTCCCCCTCGCCAAGTTGATCCCCCCCGCCCAACTGCGTGATCTCGAAGAGATTCTCGAGCCGTACTGCGGATAAGGTTGCAGTCCTTCCGCCGCGGTTGGTGTGCTGATCATTGAAGTCACCAACTCAAGAGACGTGGTTCGCCAACGCATCGGGCGACTGGGTGAACGGCTAATCGGACGGGTGGTCGATGCGGAGGCTCAGGTTGAAAAAGCCCTGATTCAGGAACTGGAAACCGCTTTCAAAGAGTTTGGGATCGAGGCACGGATCGTGTCTGTTCAAGGCCCCCAGCTCGTGGGTCGCGAGCAGCTGGAACTGCCCATCCAGGTGCGTGAAGAGCGCGATATTCGTCTCAGCGAGCCCTGAATCGGCCTACCACCAACTGCGTGATCTCACGCACCTCAGGCACCTTGAGTTGTGCACCGACCAAGGCGAACAGCGCCAAACCCAGCAAGCCAGGGGCAGACACCTTCAGCATCAGGCCCACCAGCCCTGCGGGCCAGGGCACGACGTTCACCAGGATCCCCGCTCCAGCCGCAGCCATAACACCGGCGATGGCCAGCCGCAACAGATCCATCCCCCAGCGCCGTAAGGGAAGCCCTGAAATCCGTTGCTGCAGACCAACCAACAGGGCGAGGCAGGTGAGCAGATTGATGGCCACCGTGGCGAGCACCAAGCCGGGTGCGCCGAAATTGAACGGCGACTGATTTCCCCAAGGGGTCGGACCGCCCACCAGCAGCCAATCGAAAACCACGTTCAGACCGATCCCCGCCAACGAGAGCCGAAAAGGCGTCGTTCCATCCCCGAGGGCATAAAAGACACGCACCAGGACATCCCGGCCGAGGTACGCCGGCATCCCCAGGCCGTAGGCCATTAGCAATCCCGTCACCAGCTGGGCGGCTGACGCATCGAAGGCACCCCGCTCGTACACCAGGGCGACGATGGGACCACCCAAGGCAATGAACAGTCCCCCCAGAGGAATCATCGATGCAGCGGAAAGCATCAGCCCCTGACGAATCCGTTCGATCAGCTGCTGTCGATCCGCCGGAGCCGTGAGCCTGGCGAAGGTGGGCAGCAAGGGCACCAACAGTGCATTCGAGATCAGGCCCAGCGGTGTTTGCACCAGCAAATTGGCGTAGCCCAGACCAGCAGCCGCACCGACGATGCCGGAGGCGAAGAACAGATCCGTGAATACATTGATTTGAAGCATTCCCGACGACAGCGTCGCTGGCCCCATCACCCGCCAGACCTCCCGCACCCCAGGGTGCCGCCAGTCCCACACCAGTTGGAAACGGGCCAACCCCTGCCGGATCAGAGCCGGCAGCTGAATCAACCACTGCAGCAAGGCCCCCACCAAGGTGGCGAAGCCCAGCACGACACCCCCGGTCATGGCGGCGGATGGCAAGGCAATGTCAGCCCCGAGCTGCCACCACAGCAATCCCACCCCCAGGATCAAGGCCCCGCTGGACATCAGCGGGGAAATCGCCGGAATCCAGAATTCGTCAGCTGCGTTCAGAGAGCCAAAGCCGAGCCCGATCAGCCCGGCCAGCAGAGCCATCGGTGCCATCACCTGCAGCTGAACCCGGGCAATGGCATGAAGATCGGGTGCCAGACCCGGCCCCACCAGGGTGATCAGGGGATCCGCCGCCAGCACCAGAACGATGGTCACCAGCAGGAGCAGGGCGCTGACGCTGGTGTTAAGCGCTGCAAGGATGTGGGCCCCTTCGGCCCGGGGTCGCCGGCTCAGCACACTCACCATGGCGCTATGGAAAGGGCCATTGATCCCTCCAAGCAGGATCAGCAGAAATCCAGGCAGCACATAGGCGTAGTTGTACGCGTCATAGGCGGCACCAACCCCGAAGGCCGCCGCGATCACCAGCTGCCGAACCAGGCCACCCACCTTGCTCAGCAGGGTGCCGAGGGTCACCACCAATGCGATCCCCTTCAGTGAACGCGCCATTCCGCCCCCAGCATTGGGCGCATTGTGAAGGCACCACAGGAGACCATGGGCAGATCTCGGCTGCTGCCATGACTGGCCTTCCCTCTGCGGGCGATCCCGTGCTGCGCTTTGAACCCCTGACGGAGGGCGTTCTGCTGAAGCGCTACAAACGCTTTCTTGCCGACGTGGAACTGAGCAGCGGTGAGACCATCACCGCCCACTGCGCCAACACCGGTCCTATGACCGGGGTCTTGATCCCTGGCCAGCGGGTGCGTCTTCGCCACGCACCCTCCCCCAAACGCAAGCTGGCCTGGACCTGGGAACAAGCCGAAGTACCAGGCGCCGATGGCCAGCCCTGCTGGGTTGGCATCAACACCGCTCTGCCCAACCGATTGATTCGGGCAACGATCGAAGCGGGATGCCTTGAGGCCCAACTCGGTGCAATTGCGGGGATTCGTGCTGAGGTGGCCTACGGCACCAACAAGCGCAGCCGGATTGACCTCCTGCTGACGCCGGCGGTGCAGAACCCCGATCAACGGCCGATCTACCTGGAGGTGAAGAACACCACCTGGACCGACGGCAACACCGCTCTTTTCCCGGACACGGTGACCGAACGGGGCCAAAAACATCTGATCGAGCTGATGGGCGTGCTCCCGGAGGCACGGGCGGTGCTCGTGCCCTGCCTCAGCCGCCCGGATGTGAGCGCCTTTGCTCCTGGCGACAGCGCCGATCCCCGCTATGGGGAGCTGTTTCGCCAGGCCACCAAGAGCGGCGTGGAAGTTGTACCTTGCTGTTTCAGCTTTACCGCAGATGCGGTGTGTTGGCAGGGAACACGCCTAGTCAACCTAGATTGAATTTTTGTAGCAGATCGAACATAGAAAGACGAGATTGACGTGCAGCGTGGGCTGGTTCGCCTAGTTACAACTGGGCGTGTCACGCAGCTCTGCACCCTCGTTCATGACAACTGCATTCCACGCGCCACCGCAACGGCGGCGCAAAACCCTTCAGGAGGCCAGCCTCCTGGAAGGCCCGATGCTGCTTCTAAAGAGCATCCGGGGCTTCAGCTCCAACCGTGCCATGACCTGGCTCGCCTGTGCGCCTCTGGCGCTCATGGGCCTGGGCATCTTCACGCTGTCGGCCAAAGCCGAAGAGCTACCTGAACTCTCCGCAGCTTTTCTGGCCAACAACCTCTGGCTTCTTGTCGCCACCATCCTGGTGATCTTCATGAACGCCGGCTTCGCCATGGTCGAAGCCGGCATGTGCCGGCAAAAGAATGCCGTCAATATTCTTGCCAAAAACCTGTTCGTGTTCGCCCTAGCGGTGACCGCCTACTGGTTTGTTGGCTACTCCTTGATGTACGGCGATTCCATCATCGACGGCTGGCTGTACTTCGCAGGCTTCTTCTTCGATCCGACCGTCACCGCTGAGACCATCAGCGAAGCCGGCCTGGTTCCCACCGTTGATTTCCTGTTCCAGGCGGCTTTCGCCGGAACCGCAGCCACGATCGTTTCCGGTCTTGTGGCTGAGCGCATCAAGTTCGGCGAATTCGTGATCTTCGCCCTGGTGCTCACCTCAGTCATCTATCCGATTGCCGGTAGCTGGGAATGGAATGGTGGCTGGCTTAACAGTGTGGGCAACGTCGAATTCATCGACTTTGCTGGTTCCTCGATCGTGCACTCCGTTGGAGCCTGGGCCGGTCTCGTCGGCGCCATGCTGCTCGGACCCCGCATCGGCAAGTACGTCGACGGCAAGGTTCAGGCCATTCCTGGCCACAACATGTCCATCGCCACCCTAGGCGCTCTGATCCTCTGGATCGGCTGGTACGGATTCAACCCCGGCTCCCAGCTGGCCATGGACCAGTGGGTTCCCTACGTGGCCGTCACCACCACCCTCGGCGCAGCCGGCGGTGCCATCGGCGCCACGGTGATCTCCACGATCACCTCCAAAAAGCCTGATCTCACCATGATCATCAACGGCATCCTGGCCGGCCTGGTGAGCGTGACTGCCGGTTGCGGCAACCTCACCCTGACGGGCTCCTGGGTCGCTGGTCTGGTGGGCGGCATCATCGTCGTCTTCTCTGTCGCCGCTCTCGATGCCGCAGGCATCGACGACCCAGTCGGCGCCTTCTCCGTGCACGGTGTGTGCGGCGTATGGGGCACGATCGTGATCGGCCTCTGGGGCTACGACGTTCAGGGCGATGGCTCCGGCCTCGGCCTGCTTGTCGGTGGTGGCGTTGAGCAGCTCGGCATCCAGGCCCTGGGTGCTGCTGCCTATGCCATCTGGACTGTGGTCACTTGCTACATCGCCTGGCAGATCATCGGAGCCCTGTTCGGTGGCATCCGCGTCACCGAACAGGAAGAGTCCGAAGGTCTGGACATCGGCGAACACGGCATGGAGGCCTATGCCGGTTTCTCCACCACCAACAACTGATTCCCTTACGGCACAGTTGTTGATCTCAAGCCCGGCCGATGGCCGGGCTTTTTTACTGTCTGACGAGCTGCTTCAGGCCACATAGAGTTGCCCCACTCCAGCGCCCTCCATGGACACCCACGCCTTTAAGCGCTCCCTCCACCATTCCGAGCGTTACAACCGGCGAGGCTTCGGGCGCGCCGAGGAAGTGGCGGAAAGCCTCGAACAGGCCTACCAGAGCGGATTGATCGGCACGATTCGGGATAACGGCTACCGCCTGGAACACGGCCGACTCAACGTTCGACTGGCGGAAGCCTTCGGGTTCTGCTGGGGCGTTGAACGCGCCGTGGCGATGGCCTACGAGACCCGCAAGCACTATCCGAAAGAGCGTCTGTGGATTACGAACGAGATCATTCATAACCCGTCTGTGAATGATCATCTGAGAGAGATGAATGTCCAGTTCATTCCCGTCGAACAGGGGGTGAAGGACTTCTCCGGTGTCACGTCCGGTGATGTGGTGATCCTGCCGGCCTTTGGTGCCACCGTTCAGGAAATGCAGTTGTTGAATGAACGGGGCTGCCACATCGTTGACACCACCTGCCCTTGGGTCTCCAAGGTTTGGAACACTGTGGAGAAACACAAAAAGCACACCTTCACCTCGATCATTCACGGCAAGGTGAAACACGAGGAGACACTGGCCACCAGCTCCTTTGCCGGCACCTATCTGGTGGTGCTTGATCTGGACGAAGCCCAGTACGTCGCCGATTACATCCTCGGCAACGGAGACCGTGATGACTTCATCAAACGCTTCGCCAAAGCCTGCTCCCCCGGTTTCGATCCCGACAGAGACCTCGAACGGCTAGGGGTGGCCAACCAGACCACGATGCTGAAGAGCGAAACGGAAGAGATCGGACGCCTCTTCGAACGCACAATGTTGAGCAAATACGGTCCAACCCAGCTCAACGATCACTTCCTGGCCTTCAACACCATCTGCGACGCCACCCAGGAGCGTCAGGACGCCATGTTCTCCCTGGTGGATGAACCACTGGACCTGATGGTGGTGATCGGCGGTTTCAACTCGTCCAACACCACCCACCTTCAGGAGATTGCCGTCAGCCGCGGCATCCGCTCTTTCCACATCGACACGCCCGAGCGCATTGACGTCGGCAACAATTCGATCGAGCACAAGCCACTGGCGGCCGAACTCAGTCGTGAGGGCGCTTTCCTGCCTGAAGGGCCCGTCAGAGTAGGAATCACCTCCGGAGCCTCAACCCCGGACCGAGCGGTGGAAGAAGTAATCGAAAAACTGATGCAATTGAGCGAAAACTGAATCGCAGCGAGCTTTACATTGGTTCATCTTTAATCCGCCCCTCGCCGGCAGCTCCTCATCCGTGACTGTCTTGTCGCCCACTGAAACCGACAATCAGCTTCACGGTGCCGACCCGCAAGTGCGCTGCTACAGCAGCCATTTCGAGGATTCGATGCAGATGCTGGCTCCCCAAGCGGAGGTAGCTCGCTATCTGGATGACCATCAGAGCTGGTTTGAACGTTGCGCCAGCCCGATGCAGGTCGAAGCCATCGACCGGCAGTCCTACAGCCTGACCCTGGGGCGCTTCGGCAACTTCGGCTTCGAAGTGGAGCCGACGATCGCTCTGCGACTGCTACCGCAGCAGGCAGGGATGTACCGGATCGAAACCGTGCGCACGGTGCCTCAGTCCCTCGCCCTACGCCATCACTACGACGTCGACTTCCGCGCTGGGATGCGACTGATCCCTGAACAGGAGAACACCTCAGTGCAGTGGGATCTGGACCTCAAGGTCTGGATTCGGCTGCCCAAGGTGATTGCAATGCTCCCGGATCAGTTGGTCCAGAGCAGCGGTGATCATTTGCTGAAACAGATCGTCCGCCAGATTTCCCGTCGGCTCACATGGAAGGTGCAGGAGGATTTCCATGCCAGCCATGGTCTGAGCTGCCCACCACGTCAGCGAGCAGCCTTCTGAGGGATCTTCAGCGGTTGGTCCAGATCTTGTTGACGATCTCCATTCCGCTCACGGCCTGCCAGAGGAACAGCGTCAGCATGCCCATGTTGAGGCCTACATGAGCCTTGCGCGCGATCAGATTGCCCCGCTGCATGAGGGGTGAGAGGGACGCGGCAAGGGCGATCATCCCGGTCATGGCAAGACCCACCAGCAAATGTGGACCAACGAACAACTTGCCGTTGTTCAAGTAAGTCACGGCCATGCCACCCAGCGTGCCAAGGGTCATCACGGCCAGCAGAATGCTGCCCCAGAGGTAATGCCGCTGGGCAAACTTCTTTGGAACCAGCTCCTTGCGCTGTTCTGGCGTCCCAGTGCGGGTTTTCTTGGCCTTAATCCCCAAGTAGAGGGCCCAACCACCGAGGGCGAGCGAGCTCCACTCCAACAGTGGGTGCGCAAAATTGAGGCTGAAGGGAAGGGTGGCGAGCATCGAAGGGGTCTCCTCAGTGTCGCGAGGCTAGGGGGCCGGCGTCCCCCATCAGCGTCAATGCAGAAAATGGCGGCGTCCCGTGAGCTGCATTGCGAGACCAAGCTCGTCACAGGCCTTGATCGAATCGCCATCCCGCATGCTCCCGCCGGGGTGGATGACGGCAGTGATGCCATGGCTGGCGGCCAGACGCACCGTGTCGTCAAAGGGGAAGAAGCCATCACTGGCCAGCACCGCTCCCTGAGCTTTCTCACCCGCAGCCTCAAGAGCGATCCGCGCTGAGCCCACCCGATTCATCTGCCCGGCACCCACGCCAAGACTCTGGCCATCTCGAGCCACAACGATGGCGTTCGAGCGAACGTGACGCACCAAGCGCCAGGCAAATTCAAGGTCCTGCTTTTCCTGCGGTGTGGGCGGACGCTGGGTGGCAACGGTCCAGTCGGCCGGCGTGATCGCCTGATCATCCAGATCCTGAACCAGGAGCCCGCCGAGGATGCTCCGCACGTGGTCGGGACCGGCAGCGTCAATGGCCTGAGGAGCCAGTTCCAGAAGCCGCAGATTCGCTTTGGCCGCAAGCACCTCTCGCGCCTCAGGCGTGAAACCCGGTGCCACGACACATTCAAGAAAGAGGCTGGTGAGCTCACGGGCCGCCGTGGCTTCCACAACACCATTCATGGCGATGATGCCGCCGAAGGCACTCACCCGATCTGCATCCAGGGCCCGCGTCAATGCGGCAGGCAGCGAGGATCCGATCGCCACGCCACAGGGATTGGTGTGCTTGACGACCACAGCCGCCGGTTGCAGCGCCGGTGCTGAACCGTCGGCTCCATAACCGAACTCACGCACCGTGGCGAGGGCCGCCTCCAGATCCAGAAGGTTATTGGTGCTCAGCTCCTTGCCCTGCAGCTGAATCGCACCACCCCAACCCTGCTTGGGATGGCTGAACCAACGCGCTTTTTGGTGGGGATTTTCGCCGTACCGCAGGGTCTGGCGGAGTGGAACAGCTTCCAACCAGGGGCTGTCTTCCGCTGCGTTTTGCTGGGCCATCCAGCGGCTGATGGCTGTGTCGTACGACGCAGTGTGCTGAAACGCTTCAAGGGCCAATTGGCGCCGCAGGCCCGAGGGAACACTCCCTCCCGACTCCGCCATTGCAGTGAGCAGACGGTCGTATTGATCAGGGCTGGTGAGGACGGCCACATCGGCATGGTTCTTGGCTGCCGCCCGCACCATGGCCGGGCCACCGATGTCGATGTTCTCGATCGCTTGGTCCCAGCTGACGTCAGGCCTGGCAATCGTCTCTCGGAAGGGATAGAGGTTGACCACCACCACATCGATGGGAGCGATGTTCTGCTGCTCAAGATCCGCTTGATGTGCAGCATCACCCCGCTTGGCCAGGATTCCGCCGTGCACCCTGGGGTGCAGTGTTTTGACGCGACCGCCAAGGATTTCTGGAGCCCCGGTGTGCTCCGACACACGGGTCACCGGAAGGCCTGCCTGCTCCAGCACCTTGGCCGTGCCTCCACTGGAAAGCAACTGATAACCATGGGTCCGATGCAGGGCCTCCGCCAGGGGCACCAGCCCGGACTTGTCGGAAACACTCAGCAGAGCGACAGGAGCCATCGAAAGGTCGTGACTGGGTCGTGAGCCAACCTACGCAGCAGTGATGTTGATGCCCGATGGATGGTCGGCTGGTGCTGCTCCACGGCTGGGGAGCCAATGGGGAGGATCTGAAACCCCTGGGCGATCGCCTGGCGCGTGAAACCTCCAAGAAGCTTGATGTGATGTGCCTGGAGGCCCCTGAACTCCACCCTGATCAACCGGGGGGGCGCCAGTGGTATGGCTTGTTCCCGGCACAGTGGAATGCCGTGCCCAAGGCGGTTGAGCAGCTGAAGACTCAACTGCAAGACCTAAGCAGATCAGGCATAGGGATGGAACAAACGGTGATCTTCGGCTTTTCCCAGGGAGGTGCGATGGCCCTGGACTGCGGTTGCGCCCTGCCAGTCGCCGGGGTCATCAGCTGCAGTGGCTATGCGCATCCCAACTGGGCTCCTCCCGAGGAGCATCCACCCGTGTTGCTGATGCACGGTTCGGACGATTCTGTGGTGCCTTTCCAGGCCATGCAAGCGATCAGTTCGCAGTTGCAGCCTGAGCGATATCAGACCCTGCCATTCAAAAATGGCCACACCATTCCTGACGAAATGGTGCAGCCGATCCTGCTGTTTATCAAAAGAGTCCTACAGAAACCCTGATCAAACGAAGGCGTACTCGTACTCCTCCATTTCTTCCCAATCATCAGCACCAAGCTCGAGCCCCTCAAAGAGCTTGTCTTCGCCGATGGAATCAACAATAGTGCGCAACGATGGGAAGAGGAAATGATTCTCTTCGGCGTACTGGGCACTGAACAGACCCTTCTCACCCCAGAAGAAGCGGTCGGTAGTGTGCTCATTGCGACGCACGTGGAGAAGAGCCGGAGGCACCAGTCCACCCTCGGCGATGTAACGACGAGCAGCCGTGACGGGCTTGTACTCACCGGTTTCTAGGTGATGCATTGGCACATGTGCCAAGACCCGCTGACCTGCCAGACGACGACGGCTGATGCGCTTGCGCTTCTTGGACATGGGAGGGCTCCGGTATGAAAAGAAGAAAGGGGTGAATCGTCAGAACAGACGGAATCCGTTTTGGCGAAAACCATCACCACGGAATCGTCAATAGCGGTCGGCGAAAAACGCCAGACGCAAGGGACCGCGTCGGGGCAATTGCGGACGAACCACAATTACCGGCAGAACACCAACACCCAAGCGGGGATCAGCGGAGGACACTTCAACCTCTGCTGTAGCTTTGGTCGCGAAGCAAATGCAACCGTTGTGAGAGCTGGCGGACGTCTGTTCAGGATGAACAGCGTCTCGGTCGATAAGAGGATCTTAAGACTTTTCCCAGATTTTTCAAGCCCCCCTCGCGCAGGCTTGCGCAAAGACCTGAATTGATCGGCCGGATCTGATGCAGCTCACAGATCGATTCCTCGACTTCACAGATCAACAGTTGGCTGATCTGACCGCCAAGGAAGGTCTTCAGCATCTGGGGCTTTACGTCAGTGCACCACCCAATCAACAGGGCCCACCCTTGCTGCTCATCCGGCAATGGTCTGCCAATGAACGGTCCCTTCCCGCCGCCGATGCCGACCCGAACCTCCGCCTTCCGCACCAGAGTCGGCGCTGGTATCCACTGCAAGATGCCGGATTGATTCTGGGGGCCCTGCGCGCCGACCTGGATCCGCAACGGAGCTGGACTCTGACCTTGGACGAACGGATGCGGCGCAACGCTGCCGCCATCAGTCACGCCCTTGGACGGGACCTGGAATGCCTGCAACTCCGCCAGGAGCTGGGCCAACAAAACGATCAACTGCGCACCCTCGTTCATCAATTGCGCAATCCACTGGCGGCCCTCCGCACCTATGCCCAGCTGCTGATGCGGCGCCTCGACGTGGACAGCTCCCACCGTCCACTCGTGGAGGGCATGCTCTCGGAGCAAAAGCAACTCGGCCAGTACATCGACGTTCTCGATGGCCTCGGGCAGCAGCGCCTGCCACAGCAGGACAACCTTGGCCCCACCCTTTTGCCCCCCGGGCCGGCCGAAGGCGAGGCAACCATGCAAACCCTGCTGATGCCTCTGCTGGAGCGAGCGGAAGCGACCGCAAGCCTGCAGGGGCGCCCCTGGAAGGGGCCACAACAGTGGCCCCAATGGTTGGATCAGCCATCCCAAGACGGCACCGTCGCGGAAATCGTCGCCAACCTCCTTGAAAACGCCTTCCGCTACAGCCCAGCGGGGTGCATCGTTGGCCTGTGTCTGTTACCGGATGGGCTCTGCGTCTGGGACGACGGTCCGCCGATTCCGATTGAGGAGAGAGAGCTGATTTTCGAGCGCGGAGCGCGGGGATCCACCGGTCAGGACCGTGCGGGCACCGGCCTTGGGCTCGCCCTTGCACGCTCCTTGGCAGAACAGCAGGGGCGCAGCCTTCGGCTCTGCGTGGAACCTTCCACGATCGTCCCGGATCTGCCCGCTCAGGGCAATGCATTCGTCCTCAACTGGCCGGTAGAAGCAACGCCAGGCCAAACAGCGTGATCATTTCGGTGAGCACAAGAACCGCCCCGTAACTGTCGCCGGTGTGCCCCCCCAGCCGTCGCCCAAGGTTCTGAGCCACGAGTATCGCCACCGCCCCCCCCAAGAGAAGGGGGAGGGTCGCCACCAGCCCAGCCAGCACAACCAACACCAGCAGTGTGGGCAGGGCATCCCAGAGCGGCCTGGCGTGGTTGCGATGAAACCCGGCGGTTCCATCAGCACGGAGGTAATCGAAACGCGCCATGGCCCAGAGCGGCGCCACCCGCGCCCAGAAAGCAGCGAGGCAAAGTCCCAGTGGGGCTTGGGGCCCCAATTGGATCAACGCCGCAACTTGGAGCAGCACCACCATCACAAGTGCCAGCACTCCACTGGCGCCCACCCGGCTGTCTTCCATGGCCTCCAGCCGCCGTTCCGCAGGTGCCCCGAGGCCATCCGCCGTGTCGATCAAGCCGTCGTGGTGCAACCCACCACTGAGCTGGATGCCCAGAGCCAACACACACGGGGCGCAGGCGGCAGGAGGCCAGCCCAGCCAGGAAAGAGCGCTCCAGAGCAGCCCCTGCAGCGCTCCGATCAGCAGCCCCATCCATGGGGCGAAGCGGGCAATACGCTGGAACGAGGGCTGCGGCCAGGGCCATGCAGGCAGCACTGTGTAAAAGATCCAGGCTCCCGCCAGATCAGACAGCCAGGGCGGAGCAATCCGGGAAATGGCGTGATGGGGGCAACCGGTCTTCACCGTAGGGTCTTTGCAGCGGCGGATCAGCCGTGTTCGGCTTCGAGATCAACGCGCATTGCGCCAACACAGCGGCCCGGTGCGGCACCTTTGAAACCCCTCATGGGCCGGTGCACACACCACGCTTCATGCCGGTGGGCACCCTGGCCACCGTCAAGGGCATTAGTACGGAGCAACTGGGACGCACGGGGGCCCAGATGGTGCTCTCGAACACCTACCACCTGCATTTGCAACCCGGGGAGGAGATTGTTGCAGCGGCCGGTGGCCTGCACCGGTTCATGGGCTGGGACGGTCCGATGCTCACCGACTCCGGCGGCTTTCAGGTGTTCAGCCTGGGGGACCTGAACAAGATCGATGACCGCGGCGTGGTGTTCCGGAACCCCCGCGATGGACGCACCATCGACATGACACCGGAACATGCCACCCGGATCCAGATGTCCCTCGGGGCGGATGTGGCCATGGCCTTCGATCAGTGCCCGCCCTATCCGGCAACGGAAAACGACGTCATCGATGCCTGTCGCCGCACCCATGCCTGGCTCGAGCGCTGCGTCACAGCCCATACACGCAAGGATCAGGCCCTTTTCGGCATCGTTCAGGGCGGTTGTTTCCCGCATCTGCGGAGGGAGAGTGCCAGGGCGGTCGCCTCCTTTGATCTGCCGGGAATCGCCGTCGGTGGCGTCAGCGTCGGCGAGCCCGTGGAGGAGATGCATCGCATCGTGCGGAATGTCACGCCCCTGCTCCCCACGCAAAAACCGCGGTACCTGATGGGCATCGGCACCCTGCGCGAGATGGCCATCGCCGTGGCCAACGGGATCGACCTCTTCGACTGCGTCTTGCCCACCCGACTCGGCCGTCACGGCACCGCACTGGTGGGCGGCGAACGCTGGAACCTGCGCAATGCCCGCTTCCGCCACGACCACACACCCCTGGATCCGAGCTGCTCCTGTGTGGCATGCACCGGACACACCCGGGCCTACCTGCATCATCTGATCCGCAGCGAGGAACTGCTGGGCCTCACCTTGTTGAGCATTCACAACATCACCCAACTGGTGCGTTTCACCTCGGCCATGGCACAAGCCATTCGCGACGGCTGTTTTTCAGAGGATTTCGCTCCCTGGGAGCCAGACTCGCCAGCCCATCACACGTGGTAGCGTCCAGCCCAACGCCTTTTTGATGCAAGGGATGGCCGCCTTTACCCTCGACCTGCTGGCACAGCTGCCCGAGGCCTATCAGGCCTTCTCTCCTCTGATCGACATTCTTCCGTTGATCCCGGTCTTCTTCCTGCTGCTGGCCTTCGTTTGGCAGGCCTCTGTGGGCTTCCGCTGAAGCCTCAGCTCAACCGGATCACCTTCAGAGCAAACGCTGGCAGCGAAAGCATGCGACGCCAGCGTGAAGGTTCCTGAATGAGCCGATACAACCACTCGAGCTGCATTCGGCACATCCAGCCGGGGGCACGTTTTTTGATGCCTGCCCAGACATCAAAACTGCCACCGACACCCATCCAGAGTCCAGGCTGCCCGGCTGCAACGCGCTCGGACCAGGTTTCCTGACGTGGCACACCCAGGGCCACCAGAACGAGATCGGGCTGCAGCTGCTTGAGCTGAGCCTCAATGCCGGGCCAGGCCTCCGGCGCTTGATAGCCATCCACCGTGAGCGCAAGATCGAGACCGCTGATGCGCTGGGGCAAGTCCGCGCGCAGTGTCGCCATCACCCCAGGTGACGCCCCCACAAGAGCCACACGCCATTGATGCGCTGCGGCGTACTCCAGCAAGGTCCAGGCCAACTCAATTCCTGCCGTCTTGACAACCCGGATCTTCTGCCGACCCAAGGCCCAGACCACGCCAGCTCCATCGGGGATCACGAGATCAGCTGTTCGAATCGCCTGCCCCAGGAGGGCATCTGCACGAGCGGCCATCGTCATCTCAGCATTGAGGGTGACGATGCGCCCCCCTCCCCGCGCATGCAGGCCTAGGGCAGCAGCAGAGACGTCGCGGCAGGCATCCACCGGCACGCCTAGCACGTGGCAGCGGCGACGGTCATCGGGAGTGGTGCTGACAGAGTCCATGGCCGTGGGGCTGCGTTGGAGAATTTAGGGGTGGTGATGGATGAGGGCATGGTTGTGACGACGACGGACACCCTTCCGCAGAACCACGCCACAAGCCTTCAGCGGCTGGATCAATCCATCCAACGGGTGGTTCTCGATCGGCAGGACCCGATCAGCGGCCTGCTGCCCGCCAGCACAGCCCACACCATCCATGGCAATTACGGGGATGCCTGGGTACGGGACTGCGTCTATTCAGTGCAGTGCGTTTGGGGACTAGCTCTGGCCCACCGCCGTCAGCAGGGGCAGAGCAGCCGACGCTCCTGGGAACTGGAGCAGCGGGTGGTGGCCCTCATGCGCGGCCTGATGCGCTCGATGATGCGGCAAGCCGGAAAAGTGGAGCGCTTCAAGGAGAGCCTTAACCCCCTCGACGCGCTCCACGCCAAGTACGACAGCTGCACCGGCGAACCAGTGGTGGCCGATGACGCCTGGGGGCATCTTCAACTGGATGCCACCTCTCTGTTTCTGCTTCAGCTGGCGCAGTTGACCAAGGGCGGTTGCGCCGTGGTGCAGAGCCGTGACGAGGTGGATTTTCTCCAAAACCTGGTGCACTACATCGCCAGGGCATACCGCACCCCCGACTACGGGATCTGGGAACGGGGGGACAAGGGAAACCATGGGCTGCCGGAGCGCAATGCGAGCTCGATCGGCATGGCCAAGGCTGCCCTGGAAGCGCTCGATGGCCTTGACCTCTACAGCTCCCATGGGGACGGCAGCTGCGTCCTGCTGATTCCCCAGGGGGCCATCGTGCGCCTGCGGCGCGCCCTTCAAGGACTCTTGCCGCGGGAATCCGCCAGCAAGGAGGCCGACAGTGCCTGTCTCTCGGTGATTGGTTATCCCGCCTGGGCGGTGGAAGATGCCGACCTGATGGAGCGCACGACCCGTCGCATTCGACGGGAACTGGGCGGAGCCTATGGCTACAAGCGCTTCCTGCGGGATGGTCACCAGACGGTGGTGGAAGACGTCACCCGCCTGCACTACGAACCGGAGGAGCTCGCCGCCTTTGAAGGGATCGAGTCGGAGTGGCCGTTGTTTCTGGCCTTCGAACTGGTCACTGCATGCTGCGAAGGACGCTGGGACGTCGCCCGGCGCTTGCACAGTCAGCTCAAGGCGCTTGCCATTGAACAGGACGCAGAACGTCTGTACCCCGAGCTTTACCAGGTCCCTGCCAGTGCCGTCGATCAGGAACGGCTGAATCCAGGCAGCCAGGTCCGGGTGGCCAACAACAACCTGCCGCTGATCTGGACCCAGAGCCTGGTCTGGCTGGGGGAAATGCTGCTCGACGGTCTGATCTGCGCCGAGGACATTGACCCCTGTGGCCGCAGGGATCCAGAGCCCCTGGGATCCGAAGCGGTTCTTGTGGCCATCGCTCCCGAGACAGATGCCGTATGCCAAGAGCTGATGACTGCACAGGTGCCGATCGATCCATCCACGGTGATTCCTGTGTTGTCGTCCGACGAACTGAAGCAACGGCTGAAAGCTGCTGGCACCAATCCACGGCTGAAACTCAGCGGACGCCCGGGGCACCGGGTGGAAACCGAGGACACGGCTCGGGTCTACCGCCAGGACGGCGCCATCAGCGTGTTCACCCCGTCCGTGCTGGAAGACCGCAGCAGCTATCTGGCCGATGACCCTGAGGAGCTCCTGGAAACCGTTGTGGACGAACTACATCTGCTGCAACGGCACTGGCGCGGCGCGGGACTGCCCCTTCTGGTCATTCCCATTCGCGAGGCGGCCCTGAGTCAGCATCGTGACGTTGTGCTGAAACTGGCGCGGCAACTCGGCAGCGGCGCCATTGAAAGCATCCCCGTCCGGTTGGGCTGCCTCAGTCAACTGGTGGATCAGGGACAGGAAGTCCAGCTCCCACCTCTTGAGCAGAAGCCCGTCCCAAGATCCGAGCAACCCCAACACGTTCTTCGCGACGCCACCGATCTACGGGATCTGACCGCCGCAGAGGAGCAGGAGCTGGATGACACCCCGATCGAACAGTTGAGCCAGCGCCTCTGGAACAGTGCGCTGCTGCATGAACAAGCCGAAGTGCTCGAGTTGCTGCAACGGCGTCTCGGCCCTCAGGGAATTCAACGCAGCCCCGATGGGCATCCGGTGGCCCTGCGCAACCTGCTCGAGGAGGTGTATCAACGGGGTTTGCGTTGTGAAGACTGGAATGTGGTGCGGCGCTGTGCCGGCGCCATGGGGATGGTGCATCCCCAGCTGGAGGATGCCCTAACCGATCTTCTCGTCCGCCAGAAACAGGTGGTGGTGGGACGCAACTACACCGGCGATTCCCGACTGCGGCAACCGATGGACAGTGCCGCCATCGCCGAACGGATTGAGAGCACCAGCGGGATCGACGGCCGTGAACGCATGCTCGAACAGGAACTCCTGCTAGCCCTCGACAGCGTGGCGCGGCGTGAGCCAACCCTGCTCAAAGGCAGCCTCACCCTTCAGCTGGGGCAGCTGATGCTGCTGCTGACATCGGAGCTGGCCGTGGAGAAAGCACTCAGTCAGGACGAAGCCTTTGAAGCCCTCTGCAGCGAAGCACCCCACGCCATTCGCAAGCGGTTGCGCGCCGTGCTCGGAGATCTGGACCATGCCAGGGCCGCACTGCAACGCGGCGAACAGCTGCACGTCAGCGGCCGAGTGCAGTGGTCAGTTCCCGATCCATTGGAGGAAACACCGGGAGGCGGTGACTGGCTTCAGCACCGCATCCGCCTGGGCTCGTTCCAAAGAGTTCCCCGCGATTTCTATGCCGGCATCTGGTCGCTGCTGCAGCACTGCCGCGGCCTTGTCATTGGCGACAAGCTCGAACGGCGCAATCGACTCAACAGCCGTCTCGTCCTCGAGAAAACACCCGGCGAACGCAATTTCGCCGCCCAGGTCGACCATCTGCTCAGTCGGATCAAAGCCCCGGAATACCGCCAACTCTGCAGCGAATGCCTGCTTTCGCTGATGGCCTTTGTTGAAGCCAATCCGGAGGTGCGCTTCGAGGATGACTTGGTCCTCGACGTGGTGATCGGTCATGCCGTCCGGGTGGGCTGGCAACAGAGCCATCCATCCCTCCGTCCGGAGAGCTATCCGCAGCACAAAGCCCAGGCCTGGGGACAGTTTTATCGATCTTCACCCGGTGACTGCCGCCGATGGCAGGTCACGGCGTTGCGCGAGCTGGCCGAACAGGAAGGGCTGGTCTGATCCCAGTCAGGCCCGTCAGATGGGTGCTAGTAAAGGAGCCCCGGTATCAGGGTGTTCGACCGCCTGCTCGATCAGGTCGGCCAACTTGAGGGCTCGCGATGCCTGAAGACCATCCACCGCAGGGGTTTCCCTGCCGCGTACGCACTGAAGGAAGTGCTCAAGCTCGGCGTAGAGGGGTTCAATCGAGGTGGTGCTCACCTCTTCGATGAAGCCGTCATTGCGGTACAGCAGCTCACCGTGATCGGCGGAATACCACTCATGAGCACGCCGGTGGATGTGCAAGGTGTGGTTGAGAAAATCGGTCTCCACCAGGCTCGAACGGCAATGAGCACTGAGGCTGCGGATCTTGCGGTGGCTCATCTTGCTGGCCGTGAGGCTCGCCACAACACCGTTTTCGAAGCCCAGCGTGGCGTTGACGTAATCGATCGGGCCCTCAGCACTACGACCACCGGCAGCGGCAAGCCGCACGACGCGTGCCTTGGCCAGCTCCAACACAAGGTCGATGTCATGGATCATCAGATCCAGCACCACCGAGACGTCATTGGCCCGATCGGAATGGGGGCTGTGGCGACGCCCCTCGAGAACCACCACCTCCTCGTTGGCCACAACCTTTGTGAGCTCACGGAAGGCAGGGTTGAAGCGCTCGATGTGACCCACCTGCAGCAGACGACCCGCTGCTGTCGCAGCCTCGATCAGCGCGGTGGCTTCATCCTGACTCGCCGCAATCGGCTTTTCGATCAGAACATGCACACCCGCACGAAGGCAGGCCAGGCCAACGGGGTGATGCAAAAGGGTGGGAACAGCGATGCAGACGGCCTCCACCTCGGACAGCATCGCGTTGTAGTCCGCAAACCAACGGCAGCCGAATTGCTCTGTAGCGAGACGTCCGCGCTCGGCATCGGGGTCCGAAACCCCCACCAGATCGGCATCTCGAAGAAGACTGAGGACCCGGGCGTGATGCCAGCCCATGTTGCCGATTCCGATCACCCCGACCTTCACTGGGACCATGGGGTCGGGAGACATCAGCAAGGGGTGGTTGGTTGGGGGAAGACTATCGGCCTTCAGTCGGAATCATCCTCTGAACTGGGGAGAACGAGTCGGACGCGCTCAATCCGCGGCCCCGCCATGGCCGTGATCTCGAACTGCAGGCCGTTGAAATGCAGCGCTTCTCCTGCGGAGGGGATGTGCTGGAGCCGCTCCAGCAGGAAACCCGCCAGGGTGTGGTGGTCATCGGCTTCGGGCAGATCGAGGTCCAGCTGACGGTTCAGCTCAAAGATCTCCAGATCGCCTGCCACCTGCCATGCACCGGGACAGTCCTTCTCCTGGAGCAGATCCGGTTCATCGGTCTCGCCGGGATCCTCATCACCCACGATTTCTCCGGTGAGATCCGCTGCTGTCACAAGCCCCTCAGTGCCGCCGTGCTCATCCACCACCAGAAGCAGCGGCTGACCGCTGCGGATCATCGGCAGCAGCTCCGCCAGGGTGCTGGTCTCCAGCACCGGCACCGCAGGCTGGAGATAGGGCTCAAGCAGCGAATCGGCCTGAAGCTCCCCCCGTGCGATCGGCTCGGCCATCTGGCGAAGATCCAGCACGCCACGCACATCATCCAGCGACTGGCCAATCACCGGAAAACGCGCATGACGGGTGTGATGAACGGCCTCCATCATTTCCGCGAAGCGCACCGTGGCCGGCAGCGTGACCATTCCGGAGCGCGGCACCATCACCTCGCGCACCTGGGTGTCCCTCAGGGCAAAGACCCCTTCCAGAATGTTTTTCTCGTCGGGAAACAACCCCGTGACCCGACCGGATTCCACCAAGGTTTCCAGCTCGCCGGCCGACAGGGCCGGCACCAACACATCCCACTGAGGAGCCAGGCCGAGCAGGCGCATCATCAAGCCCGCCAGAGCCTCGAGCAGATTGAGCAGCGGAGTGAGGCAGCGCATCACCACCTCGAGCAGCGGCACCAGTCGAAGCGCCGAGGATTCCGGACGGTTCAGCACCCAGGCCTTGGGCAACAGACCAGCCACCAGCGTTGCCAGCAGAACGATGCTCAAGAAGAGCGCCGTGTCCCGCCAAGCCACGCCAACGGACCCATCCGACCAGAGCCGCTCCCCCAAACCGCGTCCAGCCCAGCCCAAGGCCACCAATGCAAGGGAGGCACCCAGCTGGGACACCAGCAGAGCTCGCCGCAGGCGTCGCTGCAAACGCTGAATCGAACGGGCCCCGGCCTGCTCTTCCTCCACCAGCACTTCAACGCGGCTTGGGCGAAGCCGCAACAAAGCCACCTCTGCGGCCGCGAAGAAGGCTGGAAGAACCAGCAAGACAGCCAGCAGAAGGAGCCGCATCAACAGGGGGGAATGGGGGTCGCGAGGATCGAACTCGCCTTAGGCGAATTATGAGTTCGCTGCATTCACCAGATTGCTAGACCCCCTCGAAGAGAGTGTTACCACAGTCGAGTCACGTCGGGGAAGTGATCCGCCGTGGGCGACTCCAGGACGGATTCGTGTGCATTGGTGGCTGACAGGCTGCCATTGAATCCGCTGGGAATATCGAGGGTTCGCAACGGCAACGGCGGGCTCTGTTCCTCCAGAAGAGCTCCCGTCGTGTTCTGCAATGCGGACCCATCCCAGACCAGGGTCTGGTCCGGAAAGCCCAGCCCCATCAACCGATTCCCCTCGATGCCTCCAACGGCGATCCCCAAAAAATCAGTCAATTGATGCAGGGGGGCCACGCCCCGGGCCATGGGTGAGGTCCAGGTGAACAAACGACGGTTGATCAGCTCACTGGTGGTCTCCGTGGGATGGCACACCGTCACTTCCACGGGAGCGGAACCACTGCCGGGAGGAGGAGCCTCGACGCTGGTAGTGCAGACCAGCGGGCCTGCCAGCACCGATGGACCGGCGAGCAACAACAATCCCGAGCGAAAGAACGAGCGCAGCAACACCGGATGAAACAGCTCTACGCGCAAACTAAGGACACCTGCGCAGAGCGGCCAGTCCCATGCCTGAATCGTCCAGCGTCCCGACGGAGCGGGAGCAACTGCTGAACCGCCTGGCCAGCCTGGCCTACAAACGCGGAGACTTCACCCTTGCATCCGGCCGCAAGAGCGAGCACTACGTGAACTGCAAACCCGTGAGCCTGAGCGGTTCCGGCCTGGCCTTGATCAGCAGGGCGATGCTCACCAACGTGGAAGCTGATGCGGTCGCCGTGGCAGGCCTCACCCTCGGGGCAGACCCACTGGTGAGCGGTGTTGCCATGGCGGCCGCGGATCAAGGCCGAGATCTGGATGCACTGATCGTGCGCAAGGAGGCCAAAGGCCATGGCACCGGAGCCTGGCTGGAGGGACCCTTACCAAATCCAGGTGCTCTGATCACCGTGTTGGAAGACGTTGTCACCACGGGGGGCTCCTCCCTCAAGGCGGTCCGGCAGCTGCGCGACGCCGGCTACAGCGTGAATCGGGTCGTCACCATCGTCGACCGGGAAGAAGGGGGTGACGCCGCGATGGCGGCTGACGATCTCGAGCTGATCAGCCTCTACAAACTGTCTGAAATTGCCGCTTTCACGCAGGCATGAGCAAGTTGTTTTGGGACGCCACCTTCCCTTGGCTGCGCTTGAACGGCAGTGGCGCACGTCAGTTTCTCCAGGGTCAGACCAGTGCTGACCTCAACGCACTCCAACCCGGAGATCTCCTTCAGACCTGCTGGCTGACCGCAACGGGACGCCTGCGGGCCTTGCTGGAACTTCGTCTGGATCCAGACGGATCCGATGTGATCGTTCTCGCGGGAGATGGATCTGCCGTTCATGCCGGATTCGATCAGGTGATCTTTCCGGCCGATCGGGTTCGTCTCCACCCCCTGGCCCAGATGCGCCGACTGCAGTGGCTGGAGCCCAACGCTGCTGCCATCTGGTGCGATCCGGATACAGCACGGCCAGAGCCTTGGGCTTCAGGACAGCCCGCCACTGCATTGGCATTGGAGTGTTGGCGGCTCCAGAGCGGCTTCCCACCGGGGCCCGGTGAACTCAACGGCGAGACCAACCCCCTGGAACTGGGTCTGGTCGGGCAGATCAGCACAGAGAAAGGTTGCTATCTGGGCCAGGAGACCATGGCCAAACTCGTGGGCCAAGCGGGGGTGAAACAACAGCTGCGCTGTTGGACTTGCAGCAGCCCGCTGTCGACGGCCACCAAACTCACGCTGGCTGGAGAGCGGGCCGGAGTGATCACTAGTGCTCTCGAACACGAGGGCAGCTGGCTTGGGCTGGCCCTGGTGCGCCGCCAGTATCTGTCCAGTGAAACGCTGGAGGGACCCAACGGAGAACAGCTCCGGATCAGCCGTCCTGAGGCGTTTCAGGATCCCGAAGCCTGATCCTGTTGAAGCAACCAGGCTGCGACGGCCCACGTGGCCAGGCAATCGTCTCGGTTGTAGTCAAAGATCCAGCGCAACCCATGCCTGTTGCCGCGCCCGTCGGGGCCATCACCCTGCCACTGCCGCCACCACAGCAAGGCCCGGGCCCCATCCGCACCGACCTGACCCCATTGGAACCCCTGCCAACCGGCCACGGCCTTGAGGCCGTAACTGGCCAGGGGCAGGCGCCAGTGACGCCGGACCCGGGCATGAACATCCACCAAACGGTGGCGAAGCCGCAGCAGCTCGGGTTCAGAGACTCCCTGCCGCTGGGCAAGACGTCGCAAGGCCAGGCTTTCCGTCTCCCCATAGTGAAGGATCGGCCAACTTGGAAAGCGATTCAACAGCCGCTGCAGCCGAAGCCAGCAACGGGATTCGCCATGCTCCGCCAGAGCCAGGATCGGGTGATAGGCCACTGACGCCAGGTCCCAGTCCCCGCTTTCGGTTCTGGGCAAGACCAGAAAACCGTGAAGAAAATCGTGACGGGCATCGGGATCGGATTCGATGTCGTAAAGCAGCACACCAGGGCAGCTCTGCAGTTCTGGAAGCGCCGGTGAGGCGTCCAAACGATCGACGCGACCATCCCGCTGCGCCCTGGCCTGGGCCACCAGGGATGCGGCCACCTCACCATGCTGTTCACCAAAGCGTTGCAGCCGCTCGGCGAGTTGGGTCGAATCGGCAGCGGCAAGATCGGACAATCCGCGAATGCCGAGCTCAAGCAACATTTCACGCCGCTTGGCCCCGATACCGCTGACCTCACTCAGATGCCCTTCCTCCGCCGCCACGGCGTTGCATGCCACACGCCAACTGCAGAGTGAGCACTTGCGTCGATCGGCGGCCAGAGGAGGGGGAAGCGGCCGCTCGAGGTCGGCGCGCAGTTTGCGCAGCACTTCCGACAGCTGTCGGCGCAGGCCATTGGACAGATGGACCCGCTCCTGTTCAAGCCGCCGGCCGCCACCACCAAGCACCAGCATGCTCGGAACATCACCCTGTTGCTCCTGCTCCAGCAGCAGAGCCATCAGCGCCAGGGGCAGCTGGTGTTCCCGGGTGGTGCGACGGCCCTGACGAGCCAGCACCGGCTGATAGGCGAAAGCGCCCCAGCGACTCTGACCCTTGATTCGCCGGAGCAACGGAGGATGTGCTTCCACCCGTTCACCTGAGGGGCCCAGACCCTTGAGGCGCAGACCCACCACGGCTTCGGCACCGGCAGCGCAGGCGGCCAGTCCATGGCCTGGCTTGCGGGGGAGCAAGGCAACAAAACACCGCTGCTGATCATCCAGCAGCAGATTGCGATGGGCGGTCCAGCGGCGCTCGGCTGGGTCGGCGTGGCGATCGAGCCAGGCCTTGCGACGGCAACGCAGCCAACTGCGCAGCAATCGGTCGGTGAGAGCGTTGTCGGCAGGCGGGGTGTCACCCATCCGCCGACCCTACGGCTGCCAGCTGCTAAATCCACTGAAGTGCAAGCTGTGCCATGGCGTCGGCTCCCCTCCCCCTAAGCCCAGCTCCGATCAAGTTCGGCACCGATGGCTGGCGCGGAATCATCGGCGTCGACATCACGGTGGAACGGCTGTTGCCGGTGGCTGCAGCCGCGGCCCAGGAACTCGCGCATCGCGCACCGGAAGGCCTCAGCAGCCGCACGGTGGTGATCGGTTACGACCGGCGTTTTCTAGCTCCCGAACTAGCGCAAGCCATAGCCGCCGCCGTGCGGGGTTGTGAACTCGAGCCCCTGCTCACCGACACCGCTGTGCCCACGCCCGCCTGCAGCTGGGCCGTGGTGGAGCGCAAAGCTCTGGGAGCTCTCGTGATCACCGCCAGCCACAACCCGCCGGAATGGCTGGGGCTCAAGATCAAAGGCCCCTTCGGTGGCTCGGTCGAAGGAGACTTCACAGCAGCAGTCGAACGACGACTAGCCGCCGGCGGAATCACGGCACCGATCAAGGCAGAGGTCCCCCGCTTTGATGGTCGCGGCGAGCATCTCGATGGGCTGCGCCGCAAGCTGGACCTCACCGCCCTGGTGCGTGGCCTCAAGGCCATCAACCTGAAGGTGATCGTGGATCCGATGCACGGATCAGCCGCCGGGTGTGTGACGGAGCTGCTCGGCCCTGAAGCCGATGGAGTGGTGCTGGAAATCCGCAGCGATCGCAATCCCTTGTTCGGTGGTCATCCACCAGAACCCCTGGCGCCCTACCTCGGGGAGCTGATCACGGCGGTGCAAGCCTCAACCAGCGCCGGGACACCTGCCGTGGGTCTGGTGTTCGACGGTGATGGTGACCGCATTGCCGCCGTGGATGAAACCGGTCGGTTCTGCAGCACCCAGCTGCTGATGCCCCTGCTGATCGATCACCTGGCACGGGCCCGCCAGCTGCCTGGCGCAGTGGTCAAGACCGTGAGTGGCTCGGATCTCATGCGGCTGGTGGCTGAAGCCCAGGGGCGCGATGTTCTGGAGCTCGCAGTGGGCTTCAAATACATCGCTACGGAGATGCTGGCTGGGGAGGTGCTGATCGGCGGCGAGGAATCCGGTGGTGTCGGTTTTGGCATGCACCTGCCTGAGCGGGACGCCCTGTTCGCGGCGATGCTGGTGCTGGAAGCCCTTGTGGAAGGCAAGCAGCCCCTGGGAGCTCGGCTGGATGCGCTCCAGCAGCAGCACGGAGGCAGCAGTCACTACGACCGGCTCGACCTGCGCCTGGCCGACATGGAGGCCCGCCGGCGCCTCGAGATGCTGCTGGCCCAGAGCACGCCTACGACCGTCGCCGGTGCTGAGGTGCTGGAAGTGATCACCACCGACGGGATCAAACTGCGGATGGGTCCGAGCCACTGGTTGATGCTGCGCTTCTCCGGCACAGAACCACTGCTGCGGCTCTACTGCGAAGGGCCCGATGCCGATCGGGTGGATGCTGTGCTGGCCTGGGCCAGACAGTTCGCGGAGGCCGCATGAAGACACTGGTGATCGCCAGCGGCAACGCCGGAAAGATTCGTGAATTCCAGGGTCTGCTCCAGGCCCTGCCCGTCAGCGTGCGACCCCAGCCTCAAGGCTTGGAGGTGGAAGAGACAGGCACCACGTTTGCCGCCAATGCCCGGCTCAAAGCCCAGGCGGTTGCAGCAGCAACAGGGGAATGGGCCTTGGCCGACGATTCAGGGCTCAGCGTGGAAGCCCTCGAGGGTGCCCCCGGAGTTCACTCCGCCCGCTACGCCCCTACCGATTCGGAACGAATTGCACGACTGCTGAAGGCCCTGAACGGCTCTGAGCAACGCCACGCCTATTTCTGCGCTGCCCTCTGCATCGCTGCTCCGGACGGCACGATCCTGCTGGAGGTGGAAGGCCGTTGCGACGGCTTGATCACGGCCTCACCCCGGGGGGATGAAGGCTTTGGCTACGACCCGATCTTCGAGGTGGCAGGAACGGGACGCACCTTTGCCGAGATGCCCTTGGCCGAGAAAAAACAGCACGGCCATCGTGGGAAGGCCTTCACTCTCCTGGAACCCAAGCTGCGTCAGTTGCTCCAAGCAACTTGAAGAAGACCCTCGGATTCCTAGGCCCCCGGGCCATGGTCTGTACGGTGAGACCTGCCGCTGACGAGGTCCATGGCCATCGCCATGACCACGGGTTACAGCGCGCAGACCGAAGGCGCACTGCTCTGCATCGAAGCCGCCTCGGACTGGGCCCTGACTTGTGTGAATCAACTGGCTGTCGCTGACAGCCATGTCCTGATCGATTACGGAGCTGCCGACGGGGGCACCGCTGTGGGGCTCTGGAACCAGGTGCTGGATCGGCTGCATGCCAACCAGCCAAACGCTCACCTGTCGCTGATCGGCAACGACCTACCGAGCAACGACAACATCGCCCTGGCCAACAACCTGGCTCTGCAGATCCCCCGGGCACCAAAGCCAACGGTGCTGGTGAGTGCCCGCAGCTTCTATGAGCCCTCAGTGGCTCCGAACAGCGTGAGCTTCGGCTTTTCCGCCACGGCCATGCACTGGCTGAGCACCTCCCCCGGCCCCCTCGACAGCCACACCCATGTGCTGGCTTCCAGTGATGCCGACGCCCTCCAGCGCTTCACCGCCCAGGCAATGAAGGACTGGAGCCACATTCTCGAGCTTCGCAGCCGCGAACTGAAGGTGGGCGGCCGCCTGCTGACGGTGAATCTCTCTCGTGATGAAGCAGGGGTTTATCTCGGCCACAACGGCGGCGAAACCCGCAATGTGCACGATCAGCTGCATCAGATCTGGCGTGGCATGGCCGACGAAGGGTTGATCAGCGAAGAGCAGTACCGCAACGGCACGGTTCTCAACTTCTACAAGTCCCCCGAGGAGTTCATGGCTCCCTTGAAGGACGAGAGCAGCGCCGCCTACCGCAACGGCCTGCGGCTGGTGGACGAGCGCACCGTTTATGTGAAGTGCCCCTACCGACGCCGCTGGAACGAGAACGGCGACACCGCCGCTTTCGCCGCAGGATTGATGGCGACGATCCGCAGTTGGAGCCGCCACAGCTTCGCCAGTGCTGCCGGTGACTCCGCAGCAGACACGGTTTTCGAGCGCCTGCAACAGCGCATCGCCGAAGCCCCCAGCGAGTGGAGTCTCGACTACGTCGAACACCACCAGATGATGGAGAAGGTGGCCTGATGAGCAGTGCCAGAAAAACAGCGCCGACCGTGTCGGTGCTGGCGGAACACGTCTCCGATCACCTCTCGGTGTTCGTGGTGGCGGAAGACACCGATGCAAAGCGCCCCGCCAACGGGGGCCTGCGCTTGCTCAATTACCCCAGCGATGAAGCCTGCATCGCTGACGGACAGCGGCTGGCGGGGTTGATGACCCACAAGCACGATCTCTATGGCACCGGTTTCGCCGGCGGCAAGATCGTGGCCCGGGCCGCTGAGCCGGAGGCGGTTAAGGATGAACTGATCAGCGTCACCGCCGAGCTGCTGGAGTCGCTCGATGGCGCCATGATCACCGGCTGCGATCTCAACACCAGCCTGGAGGACATGGAGCGTCTGACGGCGCTCACCCCCCATGTGCTGGCGGCGGTCGGCAGCCCGGTGGACGCCAGTGCCGCCACCGCCCACGGCACCCTTGGTGCCGTGGAGGCCGTGCTGGAGAAGGACCTCAACGACGCCAGCCCCGGCCGGGCCCTCGTACATGGCTGCGGTGCGGTCGGCGGCACGGTGGCCCGGCATCTCGTCGATCACGGCTGGACCGTGTTCACCGTGGATCTGGATCGCGAGAAAGCCAGCTTTCCGGGCGCAACGCCTCTTCCAGACAGCTGCGCCTGGTGGGAACTGAACCTCGACCTGCTGCTGCCTTGCTCCATCTCCGGGTTGATCAACGCCGAAATGGCGACGGCCCTGAGGACCCCCGCCGTGGTGCCTGCGGCCAATGCCCCCTTCCAGCAACCCCAGTTGGCGGATGAACTGCGGCGGCGCGGTGTGCGAGTGCTGCCGGACCCCCTGGTGAATGCCGGCGCGGTGATCGCCGATTCAATCGAGCGGTTCTCCCCCGACGCCTGGAAGGACGCCGGCGCCAAAGACGTCTATGCCTTCGTTCGCGATGAGGTGCGCCGGCGTGCGAGCGACTATCTCAATCAACGCGAACAGGGATTGTCGGTAGGTGCAGCCCTCGAGGAAGTGGCGGCGACACCCTCCACCGAGCCCATCGGCCTCAGCTTCGGAGACAGCGAATGAGCACGTCCTCCTCCTTGCCCAGCCACGCAGCGGTTGTCATCGTCGGCGGCGGCATGGCGGGCCTCAGCTGCGCCGCGTCCCTCGCTCGCCGCGGCGTGCGCGATGTGGTGCTGCTGGAAGCGCAGACCCTGGCCCATGCCAAGGCCAGCAGCTATGGCGAAACCCGGATGTTCCGGGAGATGTACTCCGACCCGGTGCTCTGCCGTCTGGCCCAGGAGGCCAATCGCCTCTGGCGCGAAGAAGAGAGTCATGCCGGCGAACAACTGCGGGACACCCACGGCCTGCTCTTCTACGGCGAAAGCTGGGATGAGGAAACGATCGAGGGATCGATACCCGGGGCCCGTCGGGTCATGGACGATCAGGGCATCCCCTATGAGGCCCTCAATGCCGACCAGATTGCTGCCCGTTTCCCGCTGAAGCCGAAGGCGGGATTCACCGGGTTGTTCGAACCCACCGCCGGTGCCGTGCGCAGCGACAGGGTCGTGGCGCACTGGATCAACACCGCCCGCAACGCGGGGCATCAGCTGATCGAGCACTGCCCCGTGGCGGGGCTAGATCCCGATGGTGGAGGCGTAACCCTGCAGAGCGGCGAGCACATTGCCGCCGGCCAACTGGTGGTGGCGTGCGGGATCTGGAGCCAGCTGTTGCTGGCACCCCTGGGCCTGGCACCGAAACTGGAGGTATGGCCCATGCTCTGGGCGCACTACACAGTCGATGCAGCGCTGGCCGATCGCTATCCCCAGTGGTTCTGCTTCCAGCAGGAACGCGGTGATGACGGTGGGCTGTACTACGGCTTCCCCGTGCTCAGTCACACCACCGACGGACGCCCCCGGATCAAGGCCGGCATCGACTGGGCCCCCAGGGAGCTGCGGGTCACCGAACCCAACGCCATGGTGACCGAGCCACCAGCCCGCCTGGTGGATCTGCTCGATGCCTTCCTGTTCAACGAACTGGAGGGTGTGCAAGAGCGCGTGGAGACCGTGATCAGCCCGTATTCGATGGCCAGCGATGTGAACTTCGTGCTCGACCGGCTCACTCCGAAGCTGAGCCTGTTCGCAGGAGGCTCCGGCCAGGCCTTCAAGTTCGCTCCCCTGATCGGTGATTCGCTGGCACGCCTCGCCAGTGGAGAACAACCTTCGGTGGATCTCTCCTGCTGGAGCCACCAACGCGACGCCGTCCGCGCCTGAACCCCTCACCCCTCAAAAAATGTCTGAGATCCCTGCGCACCAGCGCTCCTGGTGGCGACAGCCCCCCCTCTGGGTCGGCGCCGTTCCCCTACTGATTTTTCTACTGGTCTCGGCCATCGATCTGGCTCTGGCCAAGCAGTTCACCGACAACGGCAAAGCCGTGATCAGTGATGCCCTTGGAGGGGTCTGGCAGTGGATGGTGGTGCTGCTGTTTTTGATCGCGCTGATTCTGGCCATCAGCCCGGTCGGCAAACTCCGGCTTGGGGGTGCGGAGGCCAAGCCGAGCCTCAAATTCTTCGATTGGTGCGCAGTGCTGATCTGCACCCTGCTGGCGGGAGGTGGTGTGTTCTGGTCCGCAGCTGAACCGCTGTATCACTTCCAGACCCCATCACCGGTGTTTGGGGGGGTCGAAGGCAGCACAGCGGCAGCGGTGGATCCCGCCCTGGCGGTGAGTTTTCTGCACTGGGGGTTCCTGGCCTGGGCCCTGGTCGCCACCACCACCACGATCACCTTCTCGATCCTGGAGCGACGCGGTGAACCCCTGCGTCCTCGCACCCTGCTGGTGAACATCGTGCCGCGCAGCTGGGTGGATGGCCCAATCGGTCACCTGGCGGATGGGTTGTCTGTGGTGGCCGCGATCGCCGGCACCGTTGGCCCCCTGGGCTTCCTCTCCCTGCAGCTCAGCAATGCCGCAGGGCAACTGCCCTGGCTTACGGACAGCGCCGGTTTGCAATCCCTGGTGGTGGTGCTATTGACGGCCGTCTTCGCGACATCCACCGTCAGCGGCATTCAGAAGGGGATCAAGTGGCTATCGGAGCTCAACGTCTGGCTCACCTTGACCATGGCGGCGGGCCTGCTGCTGCTGGGGCCAGGCGTTTGGCTGATCCAGCACTTCTTTAGCGGGTTTGTCACCTACCTGATCCATCTGCCGCAGATGGCCCTCACGCCCAACGCCGTACCGGCGAACTGGGTGAATGGCTGGACGGTCTTCTACTGGGGTTGGTTCCTCGGCTATGCACCGCTGATGGGGCTTTTCACCGCCGGCGTCAGCCGAGGTCGAAGCATCCGTGAACTGGTGCTGGCCGTGGCAATCCTCTGCCCAATCGTGACCAACCTTTGGTTCACCCTGCTTGGGGGCACCGGACTGCATCTCGAGTTGGCCGGAGGCGGCATCAGTGAAGCCCTGGCCCAGAACGGAGCAGCCGCAGCGCTGCTGACCATCCTCAGTCAATTGCCCCTTGCAGGACTGTTGATCCCCATCGGCCTGGTGCTCGTGGTGCTGTTCATGTGCACCAGCGCCGACTCGATGAGTTACGCCGCGGCCATGGTGGTGAGCGGCCGCAATGAGCCGCCCGCTCTGCTGCGGCTGTTCTGGGCCTTGATGATCGGCAGCCTGACCTTGGTGCTGCTGCGCATCGGCACAGGCCTTGGGGACAGCACCTCCATTGATGCCTTGCAGGCCTTCATTGTGATCACAGCGGTGCCTGTCACCCCCTTGGTTCTGGCGACCCTTTGGAGCGCGCCACGGCTGGCCTGGAAAGAAGCCAAACGAGAGGGCCTCAGCTGATTTGGAGCCGACTCACACAGCGGCGTCGTACAGAGAAAAGAAACGACGCCGCAACCGCCAGGGGAAACGCAACTCCCGCAGTACACGAACCATCAGATCTCGCATCTCTTTGCGCTCCACATCGGTCTGAGGCCCCGAATACACCCGTTGTGAAGCAGGGCGCACAGGGAAGAGGCTTTGCCAGCTCACCCCCCAGTGCTTCTGGGCGAAAGCTTCGTTGGAACTGGCATAAAAAGCCAACACGCGGTCTTGGAGTGGTTGATCAAAGCCATCGAACTTCCCTCGATCCCAGCCCAGCTCGATCGCCAGATCACGGATCACTTTGCCCTTGCGCTTGAGCACTTCCGGATCGAAACCCGTCTTCACCATCAAACGGCGGCAAAGGGCCGACATCCAGATCCCGCGGGCGCCTGGCTGAATGTTCTGCTTGGAGGAACGTCCCGCCAACCAGCCCTGCTCACCTGTGGGGGCATCCAAATCCAGGGCATCCACCAGAGCCAAGAAGGGATCCGTGATCGCCACCTGTTTGGACAAAGGAAGAAACAACGTCGCAATCGACGGGAAGCGACTCAACACATGGAATTTTGATGGATAGGCAATATCCCAAGAGGCAGAATCATGCATGATGTAATCACAATATTGCTCAAAATCTGGCGTTTCACGAAATCGTCGGACCCGATGCGCGTAGACCGAATTCAACCAAGACTGCTGATCTCGAATGAAATAACTGACCCCTAACTTGAAGCCTTGCCGCTCAGCCAGAGCCTGCAATCTTCTTAGAACACCTCCATGCAGGATTCGATCATCCAACGAGGAACTGCTGAGCAAAACCCTGTTCAGTGAGGGAGGCACGGTGGCCAGGGCCTCCTCAACAGGCGCATACTTCTTTTCTGCAATGGCATTGGCCAGACGGTTGTCATCGCCATCCATCAACACACCCTGGGCGGCAAGATGCTCCCGGTTTTGACGGAGCCGCTCGGTGACGTAACTGCTAGCTGCCTTATGGGGACCGGCATGGATCCACAGCATCCGCTCACCACGATTGATCTGCGGACGCGTGAAGGCGACTGACACCAGATTCCCAGCTTGAGAACTCAAGGTATCAGCAGGCTTCCAGCCCAATCGGAGAAGGCCTAGACAGCGGCGTCGTACAGAGAGAAGAAACGGCGACGCAAGCGCCAGGGGAAACGCAACTCCCGCAGTGCACGAACCATCAGATCTCGCATCTCTTTGCGCTCCACATCGGTCTGAGGCCCCGAATACATCCGTTGTGAAGCAGGGCGCACAGGGAAGAGGCTTTGCCAGCTCACCCCCCAGTGCTTCTGGGCGAAAGCTTCGTTGGAACTGGCATAAAAAGCCGACACGCGGTCGTGGAGTGGTTGATCGAAGCCATCGAACTTCTCCCGATCCCAGCCGCGAGCAATCGCCAGATCACGGATCACCTTGCCCTTGCGCTTAAGCACTCCCGGATCGAACCCCGTCTCCACCATCAAACGGCGGCAAAGGGCCGACATCCAGATCCCCCGGGCGCCTGGCTGAATGTTCTGCTTGGAGGAACGGCCCGCCAACCAGCCCTGGGCACCTGCAGGGGTGTCCAAATCCAGGGCATTCACCAGCGCCAGGAAGGGATCTGTGATCGGCACCTGTTTGGACAATGGCAGGAACAACGTCGCAATCGACGGGAAGCGACGCAAGACACGAAATTTGGATGGATAGGCAATATCCCAAGGGTCAGAATCCTGCATGATGCAATCACAAAATTGCTCAAAATCAGGAGTTTCGCGAAACCGCCGCACATTGTGCGCATAGAACGAATTCAGCCAAGACTGCTGATCTCGAATGAAATAACTGACCCCTAATTTGAAGCCTTGCCGCTCAGCCAGAGCCTGCAATCTCCCCAGGACGCTTCGACTAAGCATTCGATCATCCAACGAGGAACTGCTGAGCAAAACCCTGTTCAGTGAGGGAGGCAGGGTGGCCAGGGCCTCCTCAATAGGCTCGAAGTTCTTTTCTGCGATGGCATTGGCCAGACGGTTGTTATCACCATCCATCAACACGCCCTGAGCGGCGAGATGCGCCCGGTTTTGACGGAGCCGCTCGGTGACGTAACTGCTAGCTGCCTTATGGGGACCGGCATGGATCCACAGCATCCGCTCATCACGATTGATCTGCGGACGCGTGAATGCAGTCGACACCAGAATCCCTGCCTGAAGCGTCAAGGTATCAGCTGGCTACGTGAGGCAATACAGGAGCTCCATCCGAGCCGTTGCCGTTGGTTCCGGAGCCTCACCTGGATCGAAACCAGTGCGCATGGCCTCTGAGAGCTGAACACGCCGAGAGCCATGCATCGCATCACGGCGATTGATCCTGAGGAGCCGCACCCGGGTGGCTCCGATGGCTGCAGCGGTGCTGTCAGCTTCAGCCTGGCCGCGCCGCAGCGCCGCAGCCATCAACCGCTGCTGAAGTGCTGTCTCGGCCTGTTCATCAGCAAGGGACTCCATCCTCTGCATCCGCACGCCTGGTTGCCTGCCCAGCGTCTGTATGAGCTGGTTGTACATCTGACGATTCACCTCACCGGAGACACCGGTGTTGGCCGCAAAGGATGGCTGGGTCCCGTTCCTGCGGGGGCGTGGATAGGTGGAGGGAGAAGGAACAACCAAGCGCCCCTGAATGAACGGTTGAAGCACTTCGCGTAACCCGTCCAGGCGTTGATTCAGTTGCGCCAACGCAGCTTGCTCGGTTGCCCCTTCACCAGACACCGTCAAGGAGAAACGAAAACGTGCCACCGCGGTCTTGCCTTGTTCAACAACAGACCACTGCAACAACGTTCCCGCACAGGACGGCTCGTGCGCCAGCACCGGCGCAGGCGGAGATAGCAGCAGGACGCCCATCGAGGCAACGGACAAGACGCCCCAATCGAGGCTCAACGTTCGATGCATGATCAGCCCAAATGAACCAACCGCTGGCTGTCAGCTTGCCGGGGCCCAGCTCCCATGCAAGCCATGGGGAACGGCCAACGGCAGCTCCAGCACCGCCACCTCCGTGAGATCACGGGCGTTGAGGATCACCAGATCGGATGCGGCCCGAGCACCGTTCCAGACCAAGTCGAGCACCCAACCGTCGTCTTCGGCATCAGCGCCGGGGCGCCGCACCATCAACGGCTCACTAACGAAGCCACGGGGGCCAGCACTCCATGTGTGGGTCGCACCGGAGTCCAGGTCGAGCTTCTGAATCGCCTGCAAAGGATCGTTACCCGTCTCGCGCTCCGCAACGGCCATCCAGGCGTAGCGGGCACTGAGCCCCTGACGCTGAGGATTCACCATGGCGAACTCGCAGGTGCGGTCGCTGATCCGCTCGGTCTGCACCGATTCCCGGCTGAGATCGAGGCGGCAACGGTGGAGGATTCCTTCCGGCACCGTGTCGAAATCCACCTGAGCGAAGTCGTCATCGGGGCCAATGGACGGGAAATCGTCGTAGACGATGCTCTCCACCACGACGTGATCACCGTCTTCAAAGGCATTGAGATGGTGAAAGACAAAGCCATCGGGTGCTTCGAGGATGCGTGGCTTCTGGCCGGCGAAACGGCCGGAATCGCGAGGAATCAGCCAGAAGCGACCCTTGCCGCCGGGCTGGGAGGCCAGGCACTGGGCCGCACCCTTTTCGCCAGTCACGAAAGGCAGAGGATTAAAGGCGATGGCGTTCTGCAGGAACACCGCCCAGTTGGGGGTGATGGCGAAATCGTGGAGGAAGGCGAAGCCGGGGAAGCTGTCGGAGCGGTCGTGCAGCAGGGTCCCAGCATCCGGGCCCTCGGTGGCGAATTCCATCAGACGGATGGTGCTGCGGGGCCCGGTCTTCACCCCGAAGGTGACCATGCAGGGACGACCGTTGAGACCAGGGTCGAAGCGGGGGTGAGCGCTGAAGGCTTCACCCTTTTTCAGCACACCATCGAGCCTGGACAACCCACGGGTCTCGAGGCTGCGGGGATCCAGCGCATGGGGCTCAGCGGCTTCCCAGAGAGCGAGCAGCTGATCGCCGAGGCGCACCACATTGGTGTTGGCGATGTTCTTTAGCCGCAGGTCGAAGGCATTGGCCAACCGACCACCGGGTTTCTGACTGCCAAAGACGCCGCGGTAGAGCACCTTGCCGGCCTTCTCCTCCGCCAACCAGCCCTCGGTGCGCACGAAGCGGTTGCTGAGCTGAACGCTGCCGTTCTCAAACCACATCGCCGCAATCATGCCGTCGCCATCGAAGGGGTGATGCACGCGATGGCCATCCCGCTCCAGACGCCCAGGGCCATTGCGATAGAACGTGCCCTTGAGTTCCGCCGGCACGGTTCCGCGCACCGGTTTCAGCGCAACATCGGTGAGCTCCTCCTCCACGTTGACGAAGGCGCTGGACCAATCGCTGCGGTCGTAGCTGCGAGTGGGGGCAACAGTCACGGGCGAACGATCAACGTTCACCCATCTTCTCGTAACGGACTATGAAGCGCGGCAATGGCGTCAGTTGGCGCCGGCCTGCTCCAGCACCCCTTTGCTGCTGGGGATGGCCCCGGCGCGACGGGGATCCACCTCGGTGGCCATGCGCAGAGCCCGGGCAAAGGCCTTGAAACAGGCCTCCACGATGTGGTGGGAATTGACGCCATCCAGCTGACGGATGTGCAGGGTGAGACCGCTGTTGTTGACCACCGCCACGAAGAACTCCTTAACCAGCTCGGTGTCGTAACTGCCGATCTTCTGGCTGGGAATCTCCAGGGTGTAGCTGAGATGCGGACGGCCGGAACAATCCAGGGCCACCTGCACCAAGGCCTCATCCAGCGGTGCCACGAAGTGACCGAAGCGGTGGATGCCGCGGCGGTCCCCCAAAGCCTGGGCCAGGGCCTGCCCCACAGCAATGCCCACGTCCTCATTGGTGTGATGGTCGTCGATGTGGGTGTCTCCCACCGCATTGATCTCCAGATCAATCAGGCCGTGGCTGCTGATCTGGTGAAGCATGTGATCGAGGAACGGCACGCCGGTGCTGGCCTGGCACTGGCCGGAGCCATCCAGATCCAGACGCACCTTCACGTCGGTCTCTCCGGTGACCCGATGGATGTCTCCCTGGCGTGCCATCACTCAACCTCGAGTTCCCACATCGTGCCTCACATCCCCGTAACGCAGTAGCCCGCATCCACATAGATGGTCTGACCGGAAATGCCGCTGGCCAGATCGCTAAGGAGGAAGGCGGCGGTACCGCCCACCTCCATCTGGGTGACGGTGCGGCGCAGAGGAGCCTTCTCCTCAACGTTGTGGATCATGTCGAGGATGCCGCCGATGGCCGAGCTGGCCAGGGTGCGGATCGGGCCGGCACTGATGGCGTTGACACGCACCTGCTTCTCAGGACCAAGCTCGGCAGCGAGGTAACGAACGGAAGCTTCAAGAGCAGCCTTTGCCACTCCCATCACGTTGTAGTTGGGGATGGCCCGCTCAGCGCCGAGGTACGACAGGGTGATCACCCCGGCCTTCTCGCTGAACAGCGGCTTGGCGTGGGCACAGAGAGGCGCAAGGGAGTAGGCGCTGATGTCGAGGGAGCGAGCAAAGCCTTCAGCGGTGGTGGCGCTGTAGTCGCCGATCAGCTCTTCTTTACCTGCAAAAGCCAGGCAGTGCACGAGGCCGTCGAGAACCCCCCACTTCTCCTTGATCTCCCCGAAGACCTCAGCCATCTGGTCAGCGTCCTGCACATTCAGAGGCAGGAACAGGCTGGGTTCCAGGGGAGCGGTGAGTTCACGGACCTTGGCTTCGAAGCGGCCCTTGTCATCCGGCAGGTAAGTGATGCCGAGCTCGGCACCGGCCGCCTTCAGCTGCTGAGCAATGCCCCAGGCGATCGAACGGTTGTTGGCGATGCCGGTGACGAGAATCTTCTTGCCGGTGAGATCAAGCAGCATCGGGACAGACCGGAACGGGTTGAATTCGCGCGATTCTCCCCCATCCCCCGCCAAGATCACCGCTCCTCCACTGACAAAGACCGGTGCCAAGCGCTGCGCCACCCCCGATCAACGGCGACCTACCGCGGCAGTTCGCATCACGCGATGCACTGAACACCCTGTTGGCGCAGGAGTTCCCGGAGGCTGAGGGACCCCTCAGCCCGATCCGCGGTGGCCGTGAAGCAGCCGATCAGAAACTGCATCGCATCGACGCAAGGCGCTACGCCAAGAGCCGCAACCATCTCAAAGGCGCGGTCACCGGACTGTCGCCCTACATCCGCCACGGGGTTCTAAGCCTGGCCGAGGTGCGCGATTCGGTGTTTGAACGGATCCGCAACCGCGATGAAGGCGGAAAGCTGATAAATGAACTGGGCTGGCGCGACTTCTGGCAACGGATGTGGCGCGATCTGGGCGACGACATCAACGACGATCAGGAACAGATCAAAACTGGCCATGACGCCAGTACCTATGCCCGGGAACTACCGGCCGATGTGCGCGATGGCAGCACGGGGCTGGCCTGCATGGATGGCTTCCGCGATCAACTGGTGACCACCGGCTGGCTGCACAACCATGCCCGCATGTGGATGGCCGCCTGGCTCGTGCACTGGCGACGGGTGCACTGGAAAGCAGGGGCCGACTGGTTCCTGGAGCACCTGCTGGATGGAGACCCGGCCAGCAACCATCTGAGTTGGCAGTGGGTGGCCAGCACCTTCAGCCACAAGCCCTACTTCTTCAATCGGGGCAACCTGGAGCGCTACAGCGACGGGATTTACTGCAACCACTGCCCCAGTGCCAACAGCTGTCCGTTCGAGGGCAGCTACGACCAACTGGAGAACCAGCTGTTCACCCCGATGGAGGCCATTCGGGACAGCGGCAACGACCGCAACCAACAACACAACCGCCAACGCCGGAGCAGCGGAGGTGCCCGCGCCGCCCTGGCCCGTCCCAAGCGCTAGGCAGGAGATTCCCAATGACGTTTCAACGCCCGATTCTCTGGATTCACGAGGAGGCTCTCAGCACCAGCAACCCGGCGCTGCAGACCTGGCCCGAGGCCCCAGCAGTGTTTGTGTTTGACACCCGTTGGATTCAAGACGCACGGATCAGCCGCAAACGGCTCGGATTCCTCTACGAAAACGCGCTCGACCTTCCTCTCACCCTGCGCAAGGGGGACGTGGCCACTGAGGTGCTGACCTTTGCCCGTCGCCACCAAGCCGACGGCGTGGTGAGCAGCCGCGCGGTGGATCCGCGCCTGGAGCGCATAGGGGCCGCCATCGATGCGGAACTGCCACTGGAGCTGCTGGATCCAGTGCCGTTCGTGGAGCTGCCCAGGCCACCACGGCTCGGACGGTTCAGCCGCTACTGGCGGGACGCCGAAGCGGTGGTGTGGGAGGGCTATTCGCCAGCCCGCTGATCCCTCAGCAGCTGACGAGCCCGCTTCAGTTCCTCCACGGGGTTAGTGAGAAGGTCCTCCTCCTCGAGAGAGGGCAGCTGCACGGGGACCACTTTGTCTTCGCTCAAGGGAGGCTCGGTCCACTGCCAGCTGTCCTCAGGGGCGCGGGCCTGGCATAAAGCCTTCAACTCCTTCTCCAAGAGGGCTCGCACGTCGCGCCGGGCTGCGGCATCAAAAAACTCCTGGCGGGTCGCCAACCCGGAACTGAAGGGGGTGGAGCCATTGCCGTTGAACAGGCGGGCAGGATCGGGAAGCCAACGGGGGCGACACACCCCCGGGAAGCTGGTGTCAGTCTCCAAAAAAATGTGGATTCCGTAGCCATCAGGCTGGTTCACCACAGCCACCCCGTCATGGAGCGCATAGCGCTGCAGGGGGAACAACCTCCAGCTGGGCGGCTCCCCAGGGGCACCACAGGCCACCAGCAGCAGTGAAACTCCCCAAAGCAGACGCAGACGCGGCACCTATCACCACCGAAGGTTGTCATCCTGAAGCAGATTCGCCCGATCTGCCTTCGCGTCATGGCCCTGACACCATCCACGATGTTGGCGCTTGGCACGCCCCTGCCCGACTTTGATCTGCCCCAGGTCACGGGCAGCCGCCTGAAAAGCAGTTCTCTGGGGCAGCAGCCCCGGCTACTGATGGTGATCTGTGCCCATTGCCCGTTCGTCAAGCATGTGGAACCGGAGATCACGCGGTTGGAGCAAGACTTCGGTGAGCGGGTGCAGCTAATCGGTGTCAGCAGCAACAGCCTGATCACCCATCCCCAGGATGGGCCCAAACAACTCGCGGAGCAGGCCCAACGCCATCGCTGGCGTTTTCCCTATCTGCTGGACGAACAACAAACCCTGGCCCGAGCTCTCAGGGCCGCTTGCACTCCTGAGTTCTATCTGTTTTCACCCGATGACCAAGGTCTGCAGACCCTCCGCTATCGCGGCCAACTGGACGACAGCCGACCCGGCAATGATCAGCCCCTTGATGGCCGTGACCTGCGGTCCGCCCTGCACGCCGTCCTAACGGGATCCCCTGTCAACCCAGAGCAGACCGCCTCAGTGGGCTGCAATGTGAAGTGGAACCCCGGACACGAACCGGAGTGGTTCGGCTGAGCCACTTAAGATTTGCTTTATGCAGGTACCTCCCTTCAGCCTCAGCCAGCAGATCGACGATCTGGGTGTGGACCTCGAGGCGGCGGTTCTCGAGGTGTTGCGCAGCGGGCAGTACATCGGCGGGCCACAGATCAAGCGTTTCGAGCAATCCTTCGCCGCCAGCGTTGGAAGTTCACACGCTGTGGGCTGCAACAGCGGCACCGATGCACTGATCCTCGCCCTGCGCGCCCTCGGCATTGGTGCAGGCGATGAGGTGATCACCTGCTCCTTCAGTTTTTTCGCCACCGCTGAGGCCATCAGCGCGGTCGGCGCCACGCCGGTGTTCGTGGATGTCGACCCCGAAACCTATCTGATCGATTTCGATCAGATCGAAACGGCCATCACCCCTGCCACCAAGGCGTTGATGCCGGTGCACCTGTTCGGCCGTGCGGTGAATATGACCCGGCTCATGGAGATCGCCGATCGCCATCAGCTGAAGGTGGTCGAAGACTGCGCCCAGGCCACTGGAGCCCATTGGAATGGCCAGCACGTAGGCAGCTTCGGTGATGCGGGCTGCTTCAGTTTTTTCCCCACCAAAAACCTCGGCGCGGCAGGCGATGGAGGTGCTGTCACCACCAGCAATGCCGAGCTAGCCCAAGCCATTCGCGAGTTGGCCGTGCATGGCATGCCAGAGCGCTACCTGCATACCAGCCTTGGATACAACAGCCGCCTTGATGCCATTCAGGCATCAGTGCTGAACGTAAAGCTGCCGAAGCTGAAGCACTGGATCAGCCGACGAACTGCCATTGCCAGCCGTTATCGGGAGGGGCTGGGGGATCTCAACGGACTCACCCTGCCGACAGCTGACGACGGCCACAGCTGGAATCAATTTGTGGTGCGCATCGGCAGCTGCCCCACCGGCCAACCGCTCTGCAACGCCAGCTGCAATCCCTCCACCACCAGTGCTCGCCACGGGATTCCGGAGAGCTGCTGCCGCGACTGGCTCAAGCAGACGCTGCAGGACCGTGGTGTCAACACGATCATTTATTACCCGATTCCGATCCACCGCCAGCCGGCCTACGCCCACCTGGGCTTAAAGCAGGGATCCCTTCCAGTAACGGAACAGCTCTGCAGCCAGGTGCTGAGCCTGCCGATCTTCCCCGAGCTCAAAGACGAACAGCAACAGGCTGTGATCGATTCCCTGCGCCAGCTGCTGGTGTCGAACGCTCCGGCCCAGTTCCGCCGCAGCGACGGACGCGATCAGGACCGGATGGTGGCATAAAGCGCCTTGAATTTGGCCTGCTGCTTCTTGTGATCCACCAACGGTTCGGGATAGTCCCGCCGCTCGAGAGCACCAATGTCACCGCTGAGTAAATCCTTGGTATTCACGTGACGCAGCTCAGGTACCCACTGGCGGATGTAATCACCGGCTGAATCGAACTTGGCCGCCTGAGTGGCTGGGTTGAAGATGCGCAGCGGTTTGGGATCCATACCACTGCTGGCACTCCACTGCCAACCACCGTTGTTCGCGGCCAGATCTCCGTCCACTTCGAGCTCCATGAAGGCACGCTCGCCCCAGCGCCAGTCGCAGATCAGATCTTTCACCAGATAGGAAGCCACGATCATGCGGCAACGGTTATGCATCCAGCCGGTCTGGTTGAGCTGACGCATGGCGGCATCGATGATCGGCATGCCGGTCTGGCCCTCCTTCCAGAAGTCGAACCAGTCCTCGTTGTTCTCCCAGGGGAAACGGCGCCACTGCTGGCGATATGGACCATCCGCCAGTTCAGGGAAATGGAACAGCGCCTGCTGGTAAAACTCACGCCAGCCCAGCTCCTGTTCCCACACGGCGATGGCCTGCAATTGCTCCTCGCTGCGGGCCTGCTCACGGGCCGCTTGAGCGGAGCACCAGGCCTGACGGGGGCTGAGCGTGCCCACGCTCAGGGCAGCACTGAGGGTCGAGGTGCCTGCGGTGCCGGGAAAATTACGATCAGGTTCGTAGCCGAACAGGGCGCCATCACAAAAGCGGGTGAGCTGCTCCAAGGCCGCCGCCTCTCCCGGCCGACAGGGGCAGATCTCAGTGCCCTTGAAGCCATGGCTCTTCTGGAGTGCCGCTAGGGGATCTTCCGCAGGCACGTGCACTGGATCCAGATCCACCAGCCCGGTGGGGGCGGCAACGGTGATGGGCTGCTTGACCAGCACATGGCCGCGCCAATTGCGAAGGAAGGGGCCATACACCCTGTAGGGATCACCACCGCCGGTCTTGAGCAGCTCTGGGGCGATCAGCAGCTGGTCCCAATCCACCAACACCTTGCGGCCGTCGGCCTGCAGCTTTTTGGCCACTTGGCGGTCGCGCTCACGGGCGTAGGGCTCCACATCGCGGTTCCAAACCACGGCCTCGGCGCCGATCTGCTCTGCCAGCTTCGGCAGCACCACCAGAGGATCTCCCTCGAGAACGACCAGACGGCTACCGGCCTCCCGCCAGCGCTGCTGCAATTCCACCAGGCTCTCGATCAGAAACCACAGACGAGCCGGCGCCATCGGCGGCAGATGCTCTGGAGGATCGATGACCTTTGGATCGAGCACATACACACCGGTCATCGCCGGGCTGATCTCCCCAGCCGCGGCCAAACCCAGGTTGTCCGCCAGGCGAAGATCCCGGCGGTGCCAGAACAAAACGCGAGGGGTCGTCATCAGAGTCCAAGAAGCTGCTTGGCGCGGAACCAGGCGGTGACGCTCTTGCCATCGAGCCATTCATTGCCAGAAGCAAGCACCGCATCGAGCTTCTCAGGGCTCATCAGCACCACCTCGAGGTCTTCGTCGTCATCACCGGCAGGAGGGTTCTCCAGTGCTGTGAGCTCCCGGGCAAGGAAGCAGTGGATCACCTCATCGGAGTAGCCCGGGCACGGAAGCATCGGCCCCAGGGCATCCCACCGCTTCGCGCTGTAGCCGGCCTCTTCACCCAGTTCCCGCTGCATTGACTCCAAGGGGTCTTCCCCCTCCTCCAAGGTGCCGGCAGGGAACTCGAGCAAACGCGCCTGCACCGCAAAGCGGTACTGCCGCAACAGCACCACCTGACCGTCATCGGTGAACGGCACCGCCAGGGACGCACCGGGATGACGGATCATTCCGAAGGTGGCCTCCACCCCCATCGGCAACTTGATCCGATTGCGTTCAAAACGAATCTTGCGAGCATCGACCGCTTCAACGGTGTCGAGCAACTCAAAGGGTTCCGGGGCCGGCAGCGGCGCCATAGGAGCAGACGTGACGGCTCACCAGCATGGCGGGTGAGCGCCTTGGATCGCCTGGAGCAGGGGCTCCAGAACAAATCTGCGCAAGTGCATCCGTGGATGGGGCAACACCAAACGGGGATGCTCGAGCCTCAACTCACCCCAAAACAACAGATCCAGATCCAGGCTGCGAGGTCCCCAACGCTGCTCCCGCGTGCGATCGCGACCGCAGCTCTGCTCCAAACACTGCAATGCCTCCAGCAGCTCGAGTGCCGCTGCCTCAGACGGCGGACGCTCGACGCGGGAGATCAGAAGAACCGCATTGCAATAGTCGTCTTGACCTGGAGGACCGCCCATGGGCCGGGTCTTGAGGAACGCAGAGCAGCGCACATCTTGAGCATCCGCATTGCCCCACTCCAGAAGAAGGTCCGTCAATCGCGGTGCAATCCAACGCAGGGTGGATTCCGGAGGTCCGTGAGAGCTGCTCAGGTTGGCCCCAAGCCCAACGGCAAGCGCTGATTCCAGGGGAAAAGATGCCATCGCAATCGTTATGGCAGAGCACGACTCGACCCTACGAACCGAAGCATGCAATGATCATTCGGAGGCTTCTTATTCAGCACGTCAAGGAAATGTTTTTAGGTCGATTCTTTACAAGACTCAGAAACTCGACACCCAAAACAACCCCTAAGAACAGCATCCTTCCCAAAAAAAAATCACCAGTTCCCCAAGACCCAAACCACTTCCTTCGCCTACAGGTCGCTAAAAATCTGACTTCGATCACTAATCCCAGTCAAGCGCTAGACGACATCGAGAAAACCATCAAAAGCGAAGGGGCCACCAATAAGCTACTGCTTAAAAAATCAGAGATACTCATAAGAAAAGGCAAATTCCGCCAAGCACGTCAAACACTGAAGAGCATTAGCGCGAATCACAAAGGCTCAAAGGAGGCGAGCAAAGCAGAGCAATTATTAGAATTATCACTCTCCCTTCAAAATGAAGATAAAGCAAAAAAATTCAAAAATTATATAGAGGACTTACACAAATTAGCGCAAAAATATGAAGTAAGGCTCCCCAATATACCACCTTCAAATAAAGTGAATCCTGGTCGCGATATCACACTTTTAATTCGCAAAGAAGCTCGCCTAGCACGAGCCACGGAACTACCAAAGCTTTCCTATGAACTAATCGAACAGACCCTGCAAATAGGACAAGAATCTCCATGGCTACTCCATGACAAAGCCTTGTCTCTCGCCATGATGGGCGATCAACAATCAGCTCTAAACATTCTGAAAGAACTTCAAAAGACAACCAAAGGAGAAAAACTTAAAAACTCAATCGACAAAAACATCGAGCGCTTTAGCAAAGACAATAATCCAAACCAAGCAAAGATAAACATTTATCTTGCCAAGCAATCAAGGCTATTCGCCGCCAGCAATGGCATCGACACACAATTCATACCAGAAACAAAAAAAATCAACGATAAAACCCGCGTAAAATTTTTGGTTTTCAGAAAAGCTCGAGCAATCTTAAAAGAAAGTCCAAATGCTGCACTTTGTTTGGCTGACTCAATTCTAGATTATTCCAAAGATGATCTAGCAGCATTACAACTGAAGGGTGAGGCGCTCGCGGCACTCCACAGACATAACGAAGCCATCCAAATTTGGAAAAATTTGACCTTCTCACAAAACGAAAAGATCGCCAGAAAAGCGTCTGAGTTAATCTCTGAAAGCTTCACGGATAAAGTAAAGCAGATCAGCTCCAAGAAATCCTCAAAGGCAGCTTTATCCTTCTTTATCGAAGAACATCTCAAGCACAATCTGGCTCCGACACTGAATCAGGAGGTGGAAAAAATCCTCAAACAACTCGAACCAACAAACACTGACCCATCAAATCCGGAGTTAGAGCAACACCAGCTCCAGCTGGTGTTCAACACTTTGATTGTTGAGTCCCTTGAGGCTCAATTGCGTAAACAAGGCCGACTGAATCCAAGGTCAGCAGCTCAAAACCCTGGTGCGATCGGCAAGACTGCCTCAAAAGCGGGTTGAACGCCTCCATGGTGGCAAGCGGTGTAGCGATCAAAGACGACCAGGCGACCCGCGCCTTTCCTCTAGCAGCCATTACCGGCCACGGCACCCTCAAGCTCGCCCTTTTATTGGCTGCAGTCGACCCCGGACTGGGTGGTGTGGTGATCGCAGGTGGACGCGGTACTGGAAAGTCGGTCCTGGCACGGGGGCTCCACGCTCTTCTTCCCCCCATCGACGTTCTGAGTGAAGCAGGCAGCGTGGGCCGCAACCTCGATCCACAGAACCCGGAGGAATGGGACGACGCCACCAGGGAGCGGATCGTGGGCGACGCTCCTTCCACGGTGATCCCAGCCCCCTTCGTCCAGATTCCCCTGGGCATAACCGAAGACCGCCTGGTGGGCGCCGTGGATGTGGCTGCATCGCTCTCCAGCGGCAGCGCCGTCTTTCAACCAGGACTGCTGGCTGACGCCCATCGCGGCGTGCTCTACGTCGATGAGCTCAATCTTCTAGACGACGGCATCGTCAACCTGATGCTGGCGGCGGTGGGCAGCGGCGAGAACCGTGTGGAGCGGGAAGGTCTCAGCCTCAGCCATCCCTGCCGCCCCCTGCTGATCGCCACCTACAACCCGGAGGAGGGCAACGTCCGTGATCACCTGCTGGATCGCTTTGCCATCGCGCTCTCAGCCAACCAATTGGTGAGTACTGAGCAGCGGGTGGAAATCACCAATGCGGTGATCAGCCATGGCCAGTGCAGCCGCAGCTTTGCCGAGACGTGGAGCGAGGAAACCGATGCGCTGGCAACCCAACTGCTGCTGGCTCGCCAGTGGCTGCCGGATGTGCAGATCAGCAGCGAACAAATCGAATACCTGGTGACCGAAGCCATCCGCGGCGGCGTGGAAGGCCACCGCTCCGAGCTCTACGCCGTACGGGTGGCCCGGGCCCATGCGGCCCTCAGCGGGCGGGACCGGGTGGAAGCAGAAGACCTACAGGTAGCCGTCGCCCTGGTAATCGCACCGCGGGCCTCACAGATGCCCCCGCCGGACCAGCAGATGGAACCGCCGCCGCCGCAGGACCAGGAACCGCCGCCGCAGGACCAAGGGGATGAGCAGCAGGACAACCCACCCCCACCACCAGAGGGATCCGGCGAGGAGGAAAACGAGCCGCCGGAGGACAACAGCGAGGACGACAACACAGACGATGAAGAGGCTGACGGGGAGGAAGATCAGGCTCCACCGGCGGTGCCAGAGGAGTTCATGCTCGACCCCGAAGCGATCGAGGTGGACCCCGATCTGCTGCTGTTCAATGCCGCCAAGGCCAAGAGCGGCAACAGCGGCAGCCGTTCGGTAGTGCTCAGCGACAGCCGCGGTCGTTATGTGAAACCGATGCTGCCGCGCGGTCCGGTTCGCCGCATCGCTGTGGATGCCACCTTGCGGGCGGCAGCGCCATATCAGAAGATCCGGCGGGAACGGGAACCGGGCCGCTCGGTGATCGTGGAGGAGGGCGACCTGCGGGCCAAGTTGCTCCAGCGCAAGGCCGGTGCCCTGGTGGTGTTCCTGGTGGATGCCAGCGGCTCGATGGCCCTGAACCGGATGCAGAGTGCAAAGGGTGCCGTGATCCGACTCCTCACAGAGGCCTACGAAAACCGCGATGAAGTGGCCCTGATCCCCTTCCGCGGTGAGCAGGCCGAAGTGCTGCTTCCCCCCACCCGCTCAATCACGGCGGCCCGCCGCCGACTGGAATCGATGCCCTGCGGCGGTGGTTCGCCCCTGGCCCATGGCCTGACCCAGGCCGCCCGCGTCGGCGCCAACGCGTTGGCCACGGGGGATCTCGGCCAGGTGGTGGTGGTGGCCATCACCGATGGACGCGGCAACGTGCCGCTCAGCACCTCTCTGGGACAACCCGAACTGGAAGGCGAGGAAAAACCTGATCTCAAGCAGGAGGTGCTGGATGTGGCCGCGCGGTACCGGATGCTCGGGATCAAACTGCTGGTGATCGACACCGAACGCAAGTTCATCGGCAGCGGCATGGGCAAAGATCTCGCCGAAGCCGCCGGCGGCAAATACGTGCAGCTGCCGAAGGCCAGCGACCAAGCCATCGCCGCCGTGGCCATGGACGCGATCAGCGACATCTAAACAACACGATATCGAAACGATAGCGTGAAAAAATCACGCAGATATCGTGCCTACTGGGCTGTCTCTGCCGGGTAGATCTCACCAAACAACTGACCCAACCCGATGGTGAGATTGCGCACGCCCTTCATGAACTCAGGGTCACCCGTGAGTTCAGCCACATCGCCGCCGACAGCATCGATCTTCGCGGTTAGCTGTGCAGCATTGGCGGCCGTCTGCTTGAGCTCACTCAACGTCTGGGGATTGTCGAGGGAAGAGGCGATGTTGTTCACATGCGCCGTGGCGGCCTGCAGATTGCGAACAACTAAAGCCGCCTTGGCCAATTCGTCCTGAACCTGGACGGTCAAGACCTCGAATTCCTTGGCCGTGACATCGATCTGCTCCAACGATGAGGCCATGTGAGGAATCACCCGTTCGTTCTGAGCCTGGGCCAGCAGCTCCTGCAGTGTCTCTGTCACGGTGGACAGGCTGGCCGCCTCACGCCCTTGGACGGTGCTGCCATCACACAGCTGCCGTTCAGCACGGCAGCCAGCCGCACGCGGCAGGGGTGCATCCTTGGGCAGTGGAGTACCGCGACTAACGAGAGAGACCTGAGCATCGCCCCCCAGAAGGGAACCCGAGGCCACCGTGGCCGTGACGGGCAGCGGCAGGAGCAGATCACCTTTATCAATTTCGAGCTCAGCCACGACCGCTTCGGTTGTCACCGAAACCGAGCGCACCGAACCCACCAGTATGCCCCGATAGGTGACAGGGGATCGCTCGGCCAGACCGGACGCATCGTTGAAACGTGCGGTCAGGGTCCAATGACTAGACCCCAAACGGACCCCTCGCAGCCACAGGGCCATTGAGGAAAATCCGATGACTCCGCCGATCACAGTGAAACCGACGATGGCATCACGAACGCTGCGTCGCATGGTGTTCAGTGCTCCGCGGGTTGCATCGGTCCGCGCAGGCTACCCGTCCTGAACTGAACGACATAAGGGTTGTCCGTAGTGCGGAACGCATCCACTGATCCTTCCCACTGGAAGTGACCGTCGTAAAGCATGACCACCCGTTCCGCAGTCCGTTCGATCGTGCTGCGCACATGGCTCACCACCACCGAACATCCCTGCGCCACGGTGGTGGTTTTCACAATCAAATCCTCGATCCTCGTGCAGGCCACAGGATCGAGCCCTGCAGTGGGTTCGTCGTACAGCAGCAAGGGCATCGACTGATCCCCCCGCTGGGGATCATCAATCAAGGCACGGGCGAAGCTCACACGCTTCTGCATGCCACCACTCAATTCCCCGGCATAAAGATGGGCCACGTCATAGAGCCCCACAGCTTCAAGGCAGGCATTCACACGTTCACGAATCTCCTGGGTCGACAACTGCGCCCGTTCACGCAACAGGAAGCCGACGTTCTCCTCCACGGTGAGCGATGCCAGCAGCGCAGGGTTCTGGAACACCAGCCGCACATCCGGCGGATCGGTCTGATCCAGCCTCAAGTAGGCCTGGGGCTGGTCGAACAAGCGAAGCTCACCAGCGGTAGGCAGCTGCAAACCTGCCAGAAGCCGCAGCACCGTTGACTTTCCCGCGCCCGATGGACCAACCACGGCCAACCGCTCCCCAGGGCGCAGGATCAAGTTGACCCGATCCAGTACTGGCCGAGGTCCCCACTGCATCGTGAGGTCCCGCATCTCCACAACGGGTTCTGGCTGCGGCACGATCTGGGCCGAAAAACACAGACATCCTGACGCCTTTCGACAAGCTCCGTACAGTTCGGTGAACTTGCAGACCAAGCCGTTCCTTGGCGCTGAAGCCCCCGAAAAGCAGACGCCAAGCCCGAATGATGCGGGATCAGCGGCGACGGGATCTGATGACCCGATCCCAACGCGCCGTTCGCTGGCTACAACCCGGCCTGGTGGTCAAGCGCTGGCTGCTCACATCCGGGTTGGGCCTGCTCATGGCGCTGCTAGGTGCCGCCGTCTGGGCCGATCTGAAGCCGATTTACTGGATTCTGGAAACCCTCAGCTGGCTGCTAAGCACCCTCACCACCGTGCTGCCGAGAGAGATCACGGGGCCGTTGGTGGTGCTGATCGGCAGTGGCCTGCTCCTCTGGGGACAAAGCCGCAGCTTTGGGTCGATTCAGCAGGCTCTCGCCCCCGACAAAGACACCGTTCTGGTGGATGCCCTGCGGGCCAAGAGCCGTTTGAACCGGGGGCCGAACATCGTGGCCATCGGCGGAGGCACAGGCTTGTCGACCCTGCTGAGTGGTCTGAAACGCTTTAGCAGTCATATCACCGCCATCGTCACCGTCGCTGATGACGGCGGCAGCAGTGGCGTCCTCCGGCGGGAATTGGGGGTGCTGCCCCCAGGTGACATCCGCAACTGTCTAGCGGCTCTATCCACCGAAGAGCCTCTGCTCACCCGACTTTTCCAGTACCGATTCTCGGCCGGTAGCGGCCTGGAAGGTCACAGCTTCGGCAATCTTTTTCTCTCGGCCCTAACAGCCATCACGGGCAATCTAGAAACAGCCATCACCGCCTCCAGCCGTGTTCTGGCGGTGCAAGGCCAAGTGGTACCGGCCACCAATGTTGATGTGAAGCTCTGGGCCGAGCTCGAAGACGGCCAAAGGATCGAAGGGGAGAGCAACATCGGACACGCCCCCAGCCCCATCGTTCGCCTGGGCTGCATCCCCGAACGACCTCCTGCCCTACCACGAGCGCTCGAAGCAATCGCCAATGCCGACCTCATCGTGCTCGGGCCGGGCAGCCTCTACACGTCTCTGCTCCCAAATCTGCTGGTTCCAGAGCTTGTGAGCGCCATCAAACGCAGCAGAGCACCACGTCTCTATATCTGCAACCTGATGACGCAGCCCGGCGAGACAGACGGCCTGGATGTGCGCGGTCACGTCCGGGCGATCGAAGCGCAGCTCGCCAGCCTTGGCATTGAAACCAGGCTGTTCAATGCCGTCCTGGCCCAGGACGACCTCCCCCCTTCAGAGCTGGTGCGCTACTACCAGAGCCGCGGTGCGGATCCGGTCCGTTGCGATGCCGAAGGGCTTCGTTTGGATGGCTATGACGTCACCCAAGCGCCGCTCCAAGGAGTTCGGCCAACAGCTACCTTGCGTCACGATTCCCGCAGCCTGGCCTTAGCGGTGATGCGGTTCTATCGATCACATCGAAGAGCCGAACAATGAAGCGCTACGAACGAATAAAACCTACCAAGGAAATCATCATCCCCTCCCGGCTTGCCGAAGACAGTTTCATCTACAGCCAAACTCAAACCAGATTGATCTACAACACTGGAAGAACAACAGTTCAATTTAACGGGAACAAGGAAACCATCGATGGACGCGCAGTCTTACTGTCGAACAAAAAAACAAAATCAAAGCTTCTAGCCGCATGCTGCAAAAATACAGATATCCACGAAAGCTATGCACGACAACTACTTGACAATTTCAAACATCAAGATGCAATTGAGTTCTCAGGCAATTCCTTCCTGTGTGGCGACCGGTTCACAGACGGGAACATGTGCCATGGAGCCTTAGATCATCTATGCAGGGCATGGCTATGCACCAAAACAAACCTAAAGATCAAAAACTATATTTTTTACGACACGATCTGGGATTGGGCAAAGGAACTAATTGAATCACTACTGCCAACCAGCGCAATCCGATACATAACGCCTCTACAACCAGTCAAATGCGAGAAGCTTTTCTTCCTCGCAAACTCTTGGGCAGGCGGAACCCTGGATGCCCCATTCCATCGATCCGGAATGATAGGAACGCAACTGAAACATCCAGCCTGCAACGCCAACGCAGAATTCCTAAAAACAATTCGCCGGAGGAGCTTAAAACTAATCCAACAAACCCAAAAAACTGCACTCAAAGCAGAAAAGATTTTCATATCTCGCAAGAGCAAGTCTAGACGGCTGCCAAATCAAAAACAAGTTGAAGCATTATTCGAGAATTACGGATTCACGACAATTTATTTCGAGGATCTCACGACATCACAACAGCGATCATCAATGGCAAACGCCCAATTTGTGGCAGGCCTACATGGTGCCGGGCTCACCAATCTCATAGCCTGTCACCCTTCAACAGTCGTCCTCGAACTCTCAGGCAATACGTGCACCGCCGCCTACGCGAAGATGGCACATGGACTTGGCCTGAAATACGAAATAGAAAATATTGTGCCGAATCCAGATACAACACGAGAGGCCTGCCTGACAACCACAGAGAGAGCATTACAAAAAATGCTTGGGAGCCAGTTAAACTATTCAAAAATCTAGGCGACAAGCCAACTACAACTACCGCAGATACCCAAGAAAAGTAAATACAAAAATCCTCTTAATCACCCCAGGCTGCCTGCCGCATCCAATCCCCTACACCACATCGCAAAATGACAACAATTATCCAAACAGACTCGAATCAGGTCTTGATAAGATAACGATTGAAAAACGTACTCAGCACTTGGGCTACGAACGATAAAGACATACCTGAGAATATCTAGCCAGGGAGTTTTGGTAGACAAAGATCAAAGGCTATTGATAGCCTTAATCACAATCAATAAGCATCCTGCATTTCATAGAAATCCGGCTGCACGTAGTCCTTGCGAAGCGGCCAACCTTTCCAATCTTCAGGCATCAGCAGACGCTTGGGATGGGGATGGCCCTCGAATTCAATACCGTACATGTCGAATGTTTCGCGCTCCTGCCAATCAGCGCCACGAAAAAGACCATAGATCGAAGGAAGCGATGGGGTCCCCTCGCGGCTAAGGAAAACTTTGATCCGCACTTCACGCAACTTGGCTGACGGGTCAGCCGCCATGGCTTCTACCTGTTCCGCCATCGCCAGCAAGTGGTAGAAGCAAACCAGCTGCTCGCCAGGTCCTTCGTCGTACCCCCCCTGGCACTGCAGATAGTCGAAACCATTGCTCTTGAGAGCAGCAGCGATCATCGGGAGAACAGGAGCATCCACACCGATCTGCTCGACGCCGAGATGATCGGGTTCAAGGATGTTGTGATCGAAGCCTTGCTGGTTCAACCACTGGCTCACCGGACCCGGCTTGGGAGCAACGACAGCACCCGCTTCATCGGATGCATCAGGTTTTTTGGAAGGGGTTTCGCTCATGACTCGAGGGGTTCAGCAGCAGGGGTGAGCACGGCGGCATCTGTGGCCAGGGTCTGACCGGCTGGTGCTGCGGCCAGGGCAGCTTTCTGGGATTCAGCACGCAGATAGGAGCCCGTCACCACAGGTTCGACCCGCTTCATCTGGTGAGACACCGTCAGGTAGCGATGGGTCTGCTGATGCTTGCGGCGCTCAGCCAGGGACTCATCGCCCACTTTCTTGCGCAGCTTGATCACGGCGTCAAAGATCGCTTCAGGCCGGGGCGGGCAGCCTGGCAGATAGAGATCAACAGGGATCAGTTTGTCGACGCCGCGAACAGCGGTGGTGGAATCAGCACTGAACATGCCGCCCGTGATCGTGCAGGCCCCCATGGCAATCACGTATTTCGGCTCTGGCATTTGCTCGTAGAGCCGCACCAACGCCGGAGCCATCTTCATGGTGACCGTACCGGCCACGATCAAAAGATCAGCCTGACGCGGTGAACTGCGGGGCACCAAACCGAAGCGGTCGAAGTCGAAGCGGGAACCAAGCAACGCTGCAAATTCAATGAAGCAGCACGCGGTTCCGTACAGAAGAGGCCAGAGACTGCTCAGACGTGCCCAGTTGTGCAGATCATCCAGGCTGGTGAGGATGACGTTTTCACTGAGGTCGTTGGTGACCGTTGGGGCACCGATCGGGCCGCAGCTGGCTTCCCGAAGGTCGCGAACCGCTGCAATGGAGGGGGAGATGTTCTCTGACATGACTAGCTCCACTCAAGGGCGCCTTTTCGCCAGGCGTAGGCCAAGGCGACCAAAAGGATGGCGATGAAAATCAGGGCCTCGATGAAGGCCAACAAGCCGAGACGGTTGAAAGCCACAGCCCAGGGATAAAGAAACACCGTCTCGACATCGAAGATGACGAAGACCAGCGCAAACATGTAGTAGCGGATATTGAACTGAATCCAGGCCCCGCCAATGGGTTCCATACCGGACTCGTAGGTGAGCTGACGCTCACCAGCACGGCTTTTTGGCGCCACCAACTTGTTGGTGATCAGAGCCAAAGCCGGCACAGCGGCGGCGATCAGCAGAAACCCCAGGAAGGCGTCGTAGCCGGGCAGGGCAAACATGGAGGTCCCCGTAGACCGGTGCAGTCTGGCATTCACCGCCGAGAGTTGTCGTCGATAGAGTCACTCAGCCCAGCAACACAGCGGTGAGCGACGAGCAACAGTCCGTCCAACCGGTCGAAACCACCGAAGCGGTGGAAACCCCGGTTGAAACCGCTCCGGAGAGCGACCCGAGAACCCACCGTTTCGAATGTCGCAGCTGCGGCTACGTCTACGACCCGGATGAAGGCGTCAAGAAGGTTGGGATTGAACCCGGCACAGCCTTTGAAGATCTTGACGAGCTGGCCTTCCGCTGTCCCGTTTGCCGCAGCAAGGTGACCGCCTTCCGCGACATCGGACCTCGCACCAAAGCCAGCGGCTTCGACGAGAACCTCGATTTCGGCCTCGGGGTGAACCGGATGACACCGGGCCAGAAGAATGTTCTGATCTTCGGAAGCCTTGCCCTCGGCTTTGCCTTCTTCCTGTCCCTTTATTCCCTGCGCTGAGGCCACGCCATGAATCGACTGTTGAACTCTGCGACCCAACTTCTGCTGGTACTGGTACTCGGCATCAGCCTCAGCGGTTGCGTCAGCACCCACGTGCCGACGGCCACCACCAGTCCCTGGCAAGCCCTGGACCTGGATACTCAGGCCAACCCGCTGGATGTGGCCTTCACCGATCGCCGCCACGGCTATCTGGTGGGCAGCAATCGGATGATCCGAGAAACCAACGACGGTGGCGCCCACTGGAATGAACGCAGCCTGGACCTGCCGGACGAGGAGAACTTCCGGTTAATCAGCATCGACTTCGATGGCGACGAAGGCTGGATTGCTGGACAGCCAGGGCTGCTAATGCACAGCGAGGACGGCGGGCAGAACTGGACCCGACTCTTCCTCGACACCAAACTCCCGGGCGAGCCCTACCTGATCACGGCACTGGGACGTCATTCCGCCGAGCTCGCAACCAACGTAGGTGCGGTCTATGAGACCCACAACGATGGCGGCAGCTGGGAGGCCAAGGTGACCGATGCCGCTGGTGCAGTCCGCGATCTGCGTCGTAGCGACGACGGCAGCTACGTGAGCGTCAGCAGCCTCGGCAACTTCTATGCCACCTGGGAACCCGGTGATGCTGTTTGGCAGGTGCACCAACGCGTGAGCAGCCAGCGCCTGCAGAGCATCGGCTATCAACCGAACGGCAACCTTTGGATGGTGGCCCGTGGGGCCCAGATCCGCCTCAATGACGAGCCCGGCAATCTCGAGAGCTGGGGCAAAGCGATCATCCCGATCACCAACGGCTACGGCTACATGGATCTGGCCTGGGATGGCGATGGGGCGATCTGGGCAGCAGGAGGCAACGGCACCCTTCTTGTGAGCCAGGACGGAGGCGACAGCTGGCAAAACGATCCCGTCGGCGACCGTCAACCCAGCAACTTCACCCGTCTGGTCTTTAACGGCGAACACGCCTTTGTGCTCGGGGAACGCGGCAATCTGCTGCGCTGGGTCGGCAACGCTGTGTAACTGAGGCAGCACCTCAGCCTCGGGGCACCAATGCCACCGCCTAAGATCATCGTCCTGATACGCCCAAAGCCATGGCCGCCGGCTCAACAGGAGAACGTCCGTTCTTCGAAATCATCACGAGCATCCGTTACTGGGTGATTCACGCCGTGACACTCCCTTCCATCTTCTTGGCAGGGTTCCTGTTCGTGTCCACCGGACTGGCCTACGACGCTTTCGGAACCCCCCGCCCCGACGCTTACTTCCAGGCCTCTGAAAGCAAGGCTCCCGTGGTAAGCCAGCGGTACGAGGGCAAATCCCAACTCGATGTCCGTCTGAAATAAGTCATGACTCAGGCACCTCCCGTCTCCACAACGCCACGCAACTATCCGATCTTCACGGTGCGTTGGCTGGCTCTTCACACCCTCGGTGTTCCGACGGTGTTCTTCCTCGGCGCTCTCGCCGCGATGCAGTTCATCCGTCGCTGAATCGATCCATGGAACGCAACCCCAACCCCAACAATCTTCCGGTTGAGCTCAACCGCACCAGCCTCTACCTGGGCCTGCTGTTTGTCTTTGTGACCGGCGTGCTCATGTCCAGCTACTTCTTCAACTGAGGTTTATTCCATGAGCAGTAAAAAATCCCTGTATCCCGACGGTCGAATTCCCGATCGTCTTCCCGATGGCCGACCGGCAGTAGCCTGGCGCTCACGTTGGACGGAGGGAGTCCTCCCCCTCTGGCTGGTGGCAACAGCAGGAGGAATGGCAGTACTTTTCGTTGTAGGACTATTTTTCTACGGCTCTTACACGGGAGTAGGCTCAGCTTGAGCCCGATCCAGGGCTCAAATAACATCTACCCAAGAATAGGGATGATGTGAAGAGTATTCATATACTTGCTTTGGCATCAAAGCAAGTATTTTTTATTATCTTTTGCTATTTATCACTTTTTCCTTGTGTTGCAATGGCCAGCAACTCTAATGTCTTTTTTTGCAGCGCGGCTGATGATTCAAGCAACCGGGACTGCCTTCGGCTTAACAAAAAATAATACTCGAGCTCTTCTTGCGCTTGATGCAGCTGAGTAGTTGCTATCTCGACTTCTTTTTCGCACTCAGCAAGCTTTACAGAGTCTTCTACCTTTTGAATTAACTCACGAATCATTGAGGTAAGATCTTCGCTCACGATCAACATACAATGTTAATATAACTATAGCACGGGCCAAAAAGCTGCCTCCTTTCGCATCAAACTAAAACTTCCATGAAATCATTCAATTCAATTGAAGTCTTAGAGGAAGCCCTTCTGGCCCTTTCCAAGGAACTAGAGGAGACAAGAAAACAATCAAAACAGAGAATGGAAGCACTTGAGAAAATTTTTCCATACGAGTTTTACAAAGAGATTCGCCCAGATGTGGCTCGTAGCGTCGGATCAAACAAGGCAGAACTTCTGGGCCATTTTTTAAGACGAGGAAACAATGAGATCGATATAGAAGCAGCAATGAATAAGAATATCGAACAAATGCATTCCTTCCAAAGAGAACTAAAAAGCAAATGCCTGAGGGATACTACATTATTTACACTTGCCGGCGAAGCCACTAACAACAGGCAACTACTAAAAACCGCCAATACAAGTGTAAATATAAACTCAAACTCATACCACTCATTCGCCCTAAGACATACGCTGATTCATCTAAAAAGCAACACAATTGCCACATGGATACCAAAGGTTGCCTGCTCAAACATCAGATACTCGTTTGCCTTTGCAAATGGAGTGATTTCCAAAGAAGAAGATATTGATTGGATACACAGAAACAATACAGAATTCAATGCAAGCAATAAAGAACTTTTGAGCGCCAGTCATACATTTGTCGTCCTCAGGAATCCATTCAAAAGACTATTGTCGTTTTTCACCGATAAGATATGCCATGCTGAAGAGAGCATAAAAGATCCAAGCTATTCCCATGCACAGAATGTGTTTGGAAAAATCAAAAGCTTCGAAGATTTTGTTGACACTATATCAAATAGCCCCAGTCTCATAGAACTCGATGAACATACAAGGCACCAGTGTGATTTTTTAGTCTATGAAAAATACGATAATTACTATTCTCTTGAAAATTACCAGTCAATAACAGAGGGGCTGGAAAAAACATCAGGCATTAAGCTTCAAGACGTGCGAAAATTTAATTCCATTCACACCACAAGTGACTGCAGTGAATCTTCCGACCTTGGACCGAAAACTGATCTATCAACGATAAGAAACTATCTTTCACAAGGGAAAAAAGCAATCGCAAAAAATATGTATACAAATGACATGATCAAGAAAGTAGCAACACTGTACTTGCCTGATATATTGCTTTATTGCAATTCTCTTGAAGAAGGGGAGCGTGAGATGAGATATTGGATACACCGATCAATTTGAGGGCCATTTCGCACAATCTGAGCAATAAAAGCTTAAAAGACAAGTGCAGGATTTTAAACTCAATGGCATTAATTATCTCATCTGACAGCTGAAAGGTATTCTCTCAATGAAGAGAAAACATAACCACTTTGAAAAAACAAATTTATTCATTGCCCGATAAGAGTTTCTCAAATAGAGAGATGTGCTGACATGCCCATGACTCCCAATTAAAGGCCTCCATAAAAGAAGCGAGTCTGAGCCTTTCTTCTAAAAATTGAGATTTCGTCGTCATAATTATTCTTTTTAAACTCTCGAAATTACCAACTTCATAATCAATATGAGGAAACTCTCCAATCACACCAATACTTGGAGCAATCGAAAGTTTACCCATTGCCAGAGCTTCCATAAAAGGAACAGGACCTCCCTCCAGCAAGGAAGTAATTAGCAGAAAGTCTATAGAAGAATAGAATTCTTGGGTGGTTTTCGTTTGGAGTGTAGAGCAAGGCCAAGTATCATTTGAAGCAACAATCGATAAATTTTGCATGACTTCTGAATCATCTAAAAGTTTTTGAACTAAATGCTCACCTTTTCTCCCACCAGGATATACACGACCACACAATCCAAGAACCATCTTTGGTTTAAATGACTTATCAGCACCAACTCTGATGACGGTTATTTTATTTTGAGGTACGCCAAATCTCATCAAATTTTTGGCAGCTTCTTCGCAGACAGCTACACAATGATCAACTTCATTGGCAACCTTGATCCATTTATCAGATAATTTGTCAGGATCAAAGTGCGTAAAGTTTGCAACACAGATACCTGAAGGAGGCCTTTGATTATAGTAACCATAATTTATATAGTAATGGATATTTGCTTCAGGATAATCAGTATTAATACACGCATTTTCGATGCGATCAACAATTTCTTTCCCCTTACGGTGCATGATCCAACCTTCTTTCTCGGTGATCACTCGTAAGCGAATCTGATTGCCCATACCAGTAACTTGACTAATGACAGCTTCTGAGTGGCCTATCATTCTCTCATATGAGGATTTCATGAGTTTCAAGTCACCAGGAGGAGTAGTTTTTTGATCAAAAAGCTTACGCGTCTCATTTTCCAAATGAACTGCAGTAGAGCCACCATTATAAAAACATTTTTTGCCAAGCAGTAATTTATAATCATTGCATAAAATAATATCTTGGGCGGCTACTTGACAGTCTTCGTTAAAAAGAATTTGTTTAAACTCATTCAGTCTAGTCAACATAAAAGCTCCAGTTACAGCAGGAACAACTTCATTATTAGTAAGCCTTGGATCTGAATAATTCACACTGCCTTTAAGCCTGTGGTAAGGAGCACCTTCTTGATCAAAAAAGATTCCCCCATGTTGCGATTTCCCAGAAAGATAGCGCAAATTAATACCTACAATACCTATGTCAGTTCGGCTGCGAATAACTTCTAGTGGGCCAAGCAATGCACCTTTATCCAAAATAATATCATCATTGACAAAGAGAATAAATTTTGATTTTGCTTTCAATGCGAGTTTATTATTGTTTCCGGAAAAACTATAGGGCTGATGTACTACAGTTACATTTTTATATTTTTTATCAATTAAGGGCTCAGAGTCGCCATTCCAACTTAACAAAAACTCCCAATTAATACTTTCGGGAAGTTTAATGCTATCAAGCAAAGCATTAACATTTTTATCAGATCTCGAAACTGTTGCAAATGCAAGTTCGAAACGGCTTGAGTTGTTCATTTAATGAAGAATTTTTGAATTACTTGTTGGTACTTTTTAGTCATGGTCTCTAACGTCTCAAGACGCCTAAAAGCCTGAAAGCTTGAATTCTTGAGAGCATTAATTAATTCGGAGTTAGAAAATATCTCACTGAATATTCTAGACAGCTCATTAATATCGCCAGATTCATAGAATATTGCTTCATCCCTTCTAAGCATTTCTTTCACTCCAAAACATGGTGTAGAAATCACTCCTAGCCCATAACTTATCGCTTCCAAAACTACACGAGGATAGCTTTCAACCTTAGAGGACATAATAAATACATCACTTGCTTTATAAGCGATTGTACAAAGATTGTCAGAAGGTGATTGAGTTGCCTCAAAGATTCTAATGTATTTCTTGGTATCAGGAGAAAGACTACGAACATACTCATTAATTGATTTAGAATAATCATTAACTTCTAGCCCAATAATCATTAAATATGCATTCTGGCCTGGAAATTTATTGATATATTCAACAAAAGATTTAATGGTATCAAATTGACCTTTTCTTTCTGTGACAGTACCAACTGTTAATGCAACACTAGCCTGCAAAGGAATACCAAGCAATTCACGTGCTTGTGAAGTGGACATACTAAGAGTTTTAGAATATAACTTGGAAATATCTAATCCATTATTGATTACTAAATACTTATCCGATAAAAATGGGGTATTCCAGGCAAGCCATTTTTGACGAGTGTATTTAGATACAAAGATACATTTGTCCGCTAAAATTGGGATCAGCAAGAAATATTTGCGGATGGCTTGTGGTAAATTTCTAAATAAGTAAAAAGGTTCTTCACTCTCTCGTGGTATTAAAATAGTAGGTATATTAAGACAAGTCGCAGCCAAAGAAGTAAGACTGGTATGAAATGTATTAGCAACAACGAGTCTCGGATTTAGTGTAAATAATTTGAATATTTGGCTATAAAGCCTGCTAATAAACAGATAAGGAGATTTAACTGGGAATCTAAAGTCATTATCTATTAGAAAATTTAACTTACTATGTTTATATTCTTCTCTCATGGGGCCATCGACTGGCGATATAATAATCATCTTAAAATCAGTAGATATTGAAAGACGTTCAACCATTTGTAATAACGAATTTTGCGCACCTGCATTTCTTAAATCATGCGAGGCGAAGAGAATTGAAGACTTAGAGCTAGAGTGAGTATTTTTAATCGTTAAATCCAAATCCAAAGTTTTATCAGTCCCCCCTGATAAAACAAGTAATTTTGCACTCTTCGGCAGTAGATTTAACGTCTTCTTGCAAATAGAGCTAAAAGGAGGAAAGAAAGGCGTAAAATCAATTATGAACTGGTAAGAAGGTAAGCCAATTAACTCTGTAATCTCATCTCTCAAAGTTAAAGATATATTGACTTGGTAGCTGAAATCTCCGTATTCAAGAATGAATAAAGGTTTTTCTCTCTTATCTGAAATATATTCATTGCAAGCTATCCAGCCAACTGCTGAATGACAATCACAAGACTCAATCTCACACTTTTTAACTTTAACTTTCAAAGAGCTATCCCTGGCAATAGTGATAATATCTTGTGGATTTAATTTTTTAAAATATGAATCGAAGCGTTCATGCTGAATAATATCCAAGGAAGTCAAAGTGTCTTCCTTTAATTTATTTCTATACTCAGATCTAGAGGCGACAGTGATAAGCCTATTTAGGTTTTCGTTTATTGTGTCTTGAATGCGTACCTTTGAAAAAGGTACAGAGGCAAAGTCTTGAAATAAAGTCAACTCAGCAAGGGAATCAAAGTATTTCTTTTCCCTAAAATATTTATTTGATAGAGATAAGCTAGGCCTGCTAGAACTTTTCATATTTTAAAACCAAGCCTGGATCGCATGATATTAAAAGATTATCTCACGAAACAAAATCTTTATACCAACTCGCGAAACGCTCCACGCCTGTTTCGATCGAAGTCGCCGGCCTGAAGCCTACCCAACTTGAAAGAGCATCAGTATCGGCCGCAGTAGCTACAACATCACCTGGCTGCATCGACTGAAAATCCTTGATCGCTTCACGGCCAAGTGCCAGCTCCATTACCTCGATGAAACGCAATAGTTCGGTGGGCTGACTGTTGCCGATATTGAAGACACGATGTGGAGCCGCCGCAGTAGCCGGATCCGGTTGAAGCGGATCAAAGTCCGGATTGGCAGTCGCTGGTTTGTCGCAGCAGCGCATGACACCTTCAACGATGTCGTCGATGTAGGTGAAATCGCGCTGCATCTTGCCATGGTTGAACACCTTTATCGGCTCACCCGCCAGAATCGCGCGGGCAAACAACATCGGAGCCATATCGGGTCGACCCCAGGGTCCGTACACCGTGAAAAAACGCAGCCCGGTGGCCGGCAACCCATAGAGATGACTGTAAGTATGGGCCATCAACTCATTGGCTTTTTTGCTCGCGGCATAAAGGCTCACAGGGTGATTTACCGGCTGACGTTCATGAAACGGAAGATTGCGATTGCCGCCATAGACCGAACTACTTGAGGCGTAAACAAGATTTTCCGTGCCGTAATGGCGACAGCCTTCAAGCAAATTGCCGAAGCCCACCAGGTTGCTCTGGATATAGGCCGCCGGATTCTCCAGGGAATAGCGAACCCCTGCCTGTGCTGCAAGATTCACCACCACGTGGGGCCGTTCATCGGCAAACAGTGCGTTTAACGAGTCACCATCTTCCAAACCAAAACACTCAAAGCGCCAAGATCCTTCAGGAGCAACGGCTTCGATCTGACGAAGCCTCGCCTGTTTGAGAGTGGGGTCGTAGTAATCGTTCAGGTTATCGAGGCCAACAACCCGATCACCTCGCTGAAGAAGTCGTATTGAGAGAGCAGCGCCAATGAAGCCCGCCGCTCCCGTAACAAGAACTGTGCGCGCCATCAACCCTCTCCATCCCCCACACGCCACAGGGTGAGGCCCGCCGCTCTCACCTGTTCAGGGTCAGCGACAGACCTCGCATCAAACACCCATGCCGGCTTGCGCATCCGATCTGCAAGAGACCTCCAATTCAGATCGCTGTATTGCTGCCATTCGGTGAGTACCAGCAGAGCATCTGCGCCTGTCACAGCGTCTTCAATCGTGCCAGCCTCAGCCCAACTGCCGGTTCCGCTAAGCGCATCGGCCTGTGGTGCCGCCTCTTGTTGGAGGTCGAGGGCCATTTGTTGAGCAGACACCTTGGGATCATGAATGGCCAACTGAGCACCTTCCTCCAGAAGATCACGGCAAATGCGAATAGCCGGAGCTTCTCGGGTGTCGTTTGTGTCGGCCTTGAAGGCAAAACCAAGAATCGCCAAACGCTTTCCGGTCACTGTGCCGAACAGCTTCTCAACCACCAACCGAGCAATTCGGTGCTGTTGCCACGTGTTCAGAGCAACAACACTTTCCCAGTAATTGGCCACCTCCGGCAGACCGAAATGCCGGGAAAGATACACGAGGTTGAGGATGTCCTTCTGGAAACAGCTGCCACCAAACCCAGGACCGGCATTGAGGAATTTTGGGCCGATGCGACTGTCGGTGCCAATCGCCCGTGCTACCTCTCGAACATCCGCCCCGCTGGCCTCGCAAAAGGCAGCAATCGAGTTGATCGAGCTGATCCTCTGAGCAAGAAAAGCATTGGCGGTGAGCTTGGAGAGCTCGCTACTCCAGAGGTTGGTGCGCAAAATCTGCTCCTGCGGAACCCAATGGGCGTAGATCTCAGCGAGGGCGTCGATGGATGCCGGATCATCACCACCAATCAACACTCGATCAGGGGCCTCAAGATCGCGGATGGCTGTTCCTTCCGCCAGAAATTCGGGATTGGAGAGCACCGAAAAAGTGCGCAGATTTTCCCCATCACTGGCTGCCTCAAGGATGGTCTTGATTGCAGCAGCCGTGCGCACAGGCAGGGTGCTCTTCTCCACGACGATCGTGTGACCGGTGGCCGCTTGAGCCACCTCCCGTGCACAGGCTTCCACCCAGCGGAGATCACTGGCCTGTCCAGCGCCCAGCCCCTTGGTCTTGGTGGGAGTGTTCACCGAAATGAAAACCATGTCTGCAGCGGCGATCGACGCCGCCACATCAGTGGAGAAATGCAGGTTGCGCCCCCGCGCCCGTTCCACAACCCGGTCAAGCCCCGGTTCATACACCGGCAACTTGCTGAGGTCGGCAGCATTCCAGGCGTCGATGCGCGCCTGGTTGATGTCCACCACCTGCACTTGAACCTGCGGGCAGCGATCAGCGATGACCGCCATGGTCGGCCCGCCCACATATCCCGCACCGATGCAGCAGATCCGTTGAGTGGTCACGTTCTACGGCCATGGACAAGTCCCAGGAGACTACGGAAGGAGTCGATTGTGGGAGCAAGACCCTGCTCCAGTGACACAGTCGGCTGCCAATCGAGTTGTCGACGGGCAAGATCGATCGTCGGCTGACGCTGCTGAGGGTCATCCTGCGGCAAGGGTCTCTCGACCAGCTGCAGCTCATGGTTGATCTGAACCCGCACCAGCTCCGCCAGCTCTCTGATCGTGAATTCATTGGGATTGCCCAAGTTTATCGGGCCTGTGTGATTGCCGTTCATCAGGCGGATCAAGCCCTCAATCAGATCGCTCACATAACAAAAGGAACGGGTCTGACTGCCATCGCCGTACAGCGTCAGCGGTTCGCCCCGCAGCGCCTGCACGATGAAGTTGCTCACCACCCGGCCGTCATCGGGGAGCATGCGCGGGCCATAAGTGTTGAAGATGCGCGCCACCCGCACCTCCACGTCATTCATGCGCTGGTAGTCGAAACAGAGGGTTTCTGCGATGCGCTTGCCCTCGTCGTAGCAACTGCGGACACCGATGGGATTGACGGAGCCCCAGTAACTCTCCGGTTGAGGGTGGACCTCAGGATCTCCGTAGACCTCACTCGTACTGGCGAGCAGCAGCCGCGCACCCACCCGCCGCGCCAGGCCCAGCATGTTGTAAGTGCCGAGAAAGCTGGTTTTGGCTGTCTTGACCGGATTGAACTGATAATGAATCGGCGAGGCAGGGCAAGCCAGATGCCAGATCCGATCCACCTCGAGCTTGATCGGTTCGGTGACATCGTGACGAATCAGTTCGAACCGTGGATGGCCAATCCAGCGCGCGATGTTGGCCTTACGCCCCGTGAAGTAGTTGTCGAGGCAAATCACCTCATCACCGGCCTCCATCAGACGGTCGATCAGGTGGGAGCCAAGGAAGCCGGCACCGCCAGTGACGAGGTGGATCTGCATCCTCAGGGAGTGAGCAGTTTCTCCACGATCGCGGCAACTGGCGCAAGCGCAACAGTGGATTCCTCAGCCTGCTGCTGTAACGGCTTCAGGCGCACCTCACCGCGCTCGGCCTCCTCGTCTCCGAGCACCATGGCCCAGCGCGCACCACTGCGATCCGCCCGTTTGAACTGCTTGCCGAAGGCCGAGCCCGACGCATCCAACTCCACCCGCAGCCCAGCGGCCCGGAGATCCCGTGCCAAGGCCAGAGCAACACACTCGGCCTCGTCACCACGGTTCACAAGAAAGACATCAGGGGCTGCAGCTGCCGTCAGCCGAGCAGCGTCACCCTGAGGATCCGCCTTCGCGGCCGCTTCCAACACCAACAACAACCGTTCCATGCCAAGGGCCCATCCGATGGCAGGGGTCTGAGGACCTCCCAACTGACCAATCAGGCCGTCGTAACGACCACCACCACAGACGGTGGCCTGGGCTCCCAGTTGATCACTGGTGATCTCAAAGGCCGTGTGGCTGTAGTAGTCCAAGCCACGCACCAACCTTGGATTGAGCCGAAAGGGAATCCCCAAAGCCGTCAGCCCTCGCTGCACCTGCAGGAAACGCTCACGACTGGCATCACACAAGGCGTCCGCCAGCGTGGGTGCATCTTCCAGTAACGCCTGGGTGTCCTTGTTTTTGGAATCCAGGATGCGCAGGGGATTGGTGCTCAGCCGCGCCTGGGAATCAGGATCGAGGGCTTCTGAGCGCTGCTCGAGCCAAGCAACCAGAGCATCGCGGTAAGCCTGACGATCCTCAGCCGCACCAAGACTGTTCAGTTCCAGCTGCAGACCACCCACACCCAGATTTGCCAGTAGATCCCATGCGAGCGCAATCACCTCAACATCGCTGCGGGCCCGCTCCGGTCCGAGCCATTCCACCCCGATCTGGTGGAACTGCCGCTGCCGGCCGGCCTGGGGACGCTCGTAGCGAAACATCGGCCCGGCATACCAGAGCTTCTGGGCGCCCTGGCTGAGCAAGCCGTGCTGGAGGGCAGCACGCACCACGGATGCGGTGCCTTCGGGCCGCAAGGTGCAGGAGCGATCACCACGGTCCTGAAAGCTGTACATCTCCTTGCCCACCACATCGGTGCCCTCACCAATGCCACGGCAGAACAGATCCGTCGTCTCTAGGAGCGGCGTTCGAATTTCGCCGAACCCGGAGCGCTGGAAATGCTCCCGCGCCATCGCCTCAACCGCCTGCCAGCGCTGAAGCGCCTCCGGCAGCAGATCCACCATGCCCCTGAGGCTCTGGAGCTGACTCACGTGCGGGATGCAGGTACAGCGGCTCAGTCTGCCGGGTGGCCTCAGGCAATGATGTTTCGACTCGCCACCAGATCCATCAAGGCCAGCTGTCGGGTGACGCAAGCATTCAGTTCATAGGTGCGTTCCACCGTCTCCCTTGCGGCCACACCAAACGCAGCAGCGCGCTCTGGATCATTGAGCAGCTCCGCCACCGCCGCGGCCAGATCAGAGGACGAAAAGAAATCCACCAGCAAACCGTTCTGGCCGTGACGAATTACCTCCCGCACCGGAGCCGTTTCGGAACCCACCACCGCACAACCGCAGCCCATAGCTTCCAAAAGGCTCCAGCTCATCACAAAGGGATAGGTGAGATACACGTGACAGGCTGAGAGCTGCAGCAGGGGAATGAACTGGCTGTAGGGCAAGGAGCCAGTGAAATGCACTCTTGACGAGTCGTACTGACCCTCGATCTCCGACAGAAACTGATCCCCCCATTCGCCATCAGGACAGACAGCGCCGTAACTCACCCCCTTGGTTTTACCAACAATCACCAACTGGGCTTCAGGGTGTAGCCGCTGCAGTTCAGGGATGGCCCGGATGAACGTATGGCAGCCCCGGTAAGGCTCCAGGCAGCGGTTCACGAAGGTGACGATCGGTTGACCCTTTTCCAGAACGGTTCCATCAGGGAGCTTGAGCGGCGCCGGTGCTGGATTGGGCCGGGCCTGCTGAAGATCAACGCCGTCATGGATCACGCTGATTTTTCGACGCCAGTGCTCCGGAAAGCTGCTGGCCTGGAAATAGGTGGGGGAAATATTCCAATCCGCCTGCTCGAGAGTGAGATGCAGATAAGCATTTTTCATGGTCAGCTTCGCCTGCTCTTGCCAACCGCGATCGTCCTGAAATTCCGGATCGAAGTTGATGTCGAAGCCGAACTCGTTGTAGAAGAATTCTTGGTAGCAAAGCAAGGGTGCATCAGGCCAGATTGCCTTCAGGAAAAGAGGTTCGCCCCACCCGGGATGGGCACAGATCAAATCGGGCGTGAATCCCTTCTCCTTGAGCTCCTCAGCAGCACGGGCACAGCCCTCAGCTCGAATGATCTTTGATTCCGTTTCCATGACCAAGGGATGAACACCTTTGGTGTTGCCACGAGCGAGGTCATAACGGAAATAGTTGAGGCTCTTGGGCATGCCACGCCCGCGATCCAGAGCATTGATGCCCAGAGCCACCATTTGGTGCTGACCCTGCTGGGCCAGGCGCTGAATGATGTGGACGTACTGCCCTGGAAAGTTCTGATGAACGAAAAGAATCCGCACGAACTCAGAGACGCTGCAGCGATTCCGCCTTGTCCTGAAATTCTCCCAGCAGCAGCTGAAGGTAGGAGACCTTGCGCAGCTTGATATTCGCCGTGAGGCTCATGCCCACCTGCAGGGGCAAAGACGATCCGGTCTTGAGCTTTAGCTGCTGATCATCCAGCTGAATCGTGACCGGGAAACTGAGTTCCTGACGCTGCTCCTGAGGGTCAGGCTCGAAGGCATCGGAGCCGATGCGAATCACTTTCCCCTTGAGCACCCCAAAATCACTGGAGGGGAAGGAGTCGATGCTGATGTCGGCGGACATGCAGGCAGCACGATCCTCGGGGCAACCCTGTGGCACCTGCACGAAGCCGATCTTGTTGCTCGGCACCTCCACTTTCGCTTCGAGCGAACCCATCGGGACCACCTTCATCACCGTCTGGGTGGATTGAGCCGTAAAGCCACGGGAGGTGGGCTTGAGATCAAAAATCACACCATCCACAGGCGACCTCAACTGCTGGTAGCGCAGGGTGACCTTGCTCTCCACCAAGCGCCCCTTGAGATCGGCAAGCTCCGACTTCAACTGGGCAGTCTGTTGATCGAGCAGAGCGATCTGACGCAGCCGTTCTGCCTTGCTCTGCATCAGTTTGCCGCGGGTTTCAGCAACGATATTTTGCTGATTGAGGTACTGCACTTCCGAAAAGGCACCAGCGGCCTGCAACTGCTCATAACGCTCGAGGATTTCAGACTGAAGCGCGAGATTGTTCTCCAACATCAGCACCTCTTCCTGGTTCATCTGCATGGTGTTGAGTTTTTCCTCCTCCTTCAGCGTCAATTGCTCCTGCTTGAGCTTGATCGTCTTCTCCAGGCTGTTGCGCTGTTCCTCGCTGGCTTCGGTGTCCAGCTTCATCAGCACCTGGCCAGCCTTCACACGATCGCCTTCCTGCACAAGGATCTGATCGGCCACACCACCCACAGGCATCTGGATGTCCTGAACGGAACCGATCGGCTCCAGCTGTCCAGGGGCAATCACAATTTCTTCAGTACGTGCGAAAGCCAGCCAGGCCACCCCGAAAATAGTGCTCCCGATCAGAGCCCAGGTGACGGTGCGCATCCAGAAACGACCCTGTTGAAGGATCGACTCGTCGTAGGTCGTGAGATCAGTTGGGTCTTGCGGGCCCCCAGGATCGAAACGGCTCAGGAGGTCGCGTGATGTGGTGACCAGGTTGCTGGAGCCCTGCTTGATGAGGGCCGTCACCTTTTGAGGATTCATCTTCATCAGGAACTCTCCTGCTGGCGATAAAGGGCGTAATAGCGACCGCGCTGGCTCATTAATTCCTCGTGCGTGCCGACCTCAACAACAGCTCCCTGGTGAAGCATCACGATCACATCGGCCTGGCGAATGGTCGACAAACGATGGGTGATGAAGAAGACAGTGCGGTCGTTGAGATTGCCAAGAAGGTTGTCGCAGACCTTCCGTTCGGTTTCGTAGTCGAGGGCGCTGGTGGCCTCATCCATTACCAGCAGCTTGGGGTTGCTGAGCAAGGTGCGGGCAATGGCAACGCGCTGTCGCTGTCCTCCGCTGAGAGCAGCGCCCCGCTCACCCACAGGCGTGCTGTAGCCACTGGGAAGATCCATGATGAAGTCGTGGGCATTGGCGAGACGCGCAGCCCGCACGATCTCCTCACTGGAGGCTTCCGGATTGGTGAGCGCAATGTTGTCACTCACAGTTCCGCTGAAGAGCAGGGGATCCTGCGGAACGATGCCGATCTGACGACGCAGGGAATAAAGCTCGACCTTTCCGATGTCGTAGTCGTCAATAAAGATCCGACCTTCCTCGGGCGCGTAGAGCCGGGGCAGCAGTTTCATCAACGTGCTCTTGCCACTGCCGCTCTGGCCGACGATGCCCACAAAGGTGCCAGCGGGGATCTCAAGACTCACCCCTTTGAGAACCTGCGACTGCCCGGGACGGAAGCGGAACGAGAGCTTCTCAAACCGCACATCTCCATGGAGCGGCGGCAGCATCACCTTCGTTTTATCAACTTCATCGGATTCCTCCGGCGTATCAATCACATCCGCAAGCCGCTCAAAGCTGACGCGCAGTTCCTGGATGTTCTGCCAGATCGTCGACAGACGCAGCAAGGGCTGGGTGACATACCCCGAGATGATCCGGAATGCGATCAGCTGACCGAGGGTCAGATCGCCACTGAGCACCATGGAGGCACCGATCCAGAGCACCATCAGCTGAGAAATCTTCTGCAGCACCTGGCTGGTCTGATTCAAGGCCGTACCTGTGATCGTTTTCTCAAAGGTGCGGGCGATGTACTGGGAATAGAACCCCTGCCAGCGCCAGCGGCTGACCATCTCCACGTTCTGAGCCTTCACCGTCTGGATGCCGGTGAGCACCTCCACCAGATGGCTCTGGGTCTTGGCGTTTTCTTCGGCGGCAGCACGGAACTGACGGCGGAAGAGGGGAGCCCCCAGAACGGTCAAACCGATCTGGATCGGAAGAACGGAGAGGGCGATCAAGGTGAGCAGCCAGCTGTAAATCAGCATCACCGCGATGTAAATCACGGAAAAGGCAGCGTCCAGGATGGTGGTGAGGGCCTGACCGGTGAGGAAGTTACGGATCTTTTCCAGTTCGGCCACCCGAGTGCCAAGTTCGCCCACAGGGCGACGGTCGAAATAGCCAAGGGGTAGACGCAACAGGTGATCGATCACCTCAGCTCCTAGACGCTGATCGATGCGGTTGGTGGTTTCAGCAAAAAGGAAGGTCTTAAGGCTGCCGAGCACCCCTTCCAGGATCGTGACCACCACAAGTGCAATGCCCAGCACCTGCAAGGTGTCGAGACTGCGCTGGCTGATCACCTTGTCGATGATCACCTGGATCAGCAACGGATTAGCGAGGGTGAACAGCTGCACCACAAAGCTGGCAGCCAACACCTGCATCAAGACGCCGCGGTAGCGCTTGAGAGCGGGCCAGAACCACCCGGGACCGAACTTCTGATCGGGGCTGCTGTTGGACCGTTCCATCAAGAGCAGCTCGATCCCTTCGGGAAACTGCTCGGCCAGATCATCCGGCGCCAAGGTCACCATGCCCTGCTTGGGTGAGGCCAGCTTGAGCCCCCGCTCATTGCTGGCAATCACCAGCGCGAATCCCCCATTCCAGGGCAGCATCGACGGCACCTGCAGCCGGGTGCCGGCTCGTGCCGGCACCCGTGACGCCATCACATGCAGTCCAAGGCTTGCCGCCAGCTGACCACAGAGCTGGAGGTTGGGGGCAAGACCCCGACGGAGATTGTCCTGAAGGACTTTCTCGATCGCATCACGGCGGAACGGCAGCTTCATCAGCTGCGCCAGCATCTGGAAACAGGCCAGAGTTTCCTTGAGCGGACCATCGCCCCGGATCAAACGCAGGCTGTCAACAACATTGCGCTCAGGGCTGAAGCTGCTGACGGGGGGCAGAACCTCCGCATCCTGAATGGACGCAGCGGAGACGAGTGAGCCAGAGCTGTTGTCCGTCGTCTCTTCGGCGTTATCAGAAAACCCTGAAGCAGGCAGAGAAACCAACCGCAGCGAAAACGGGTCACAAGCCGGCAGATCCACGGATGAAGAAATGGGCTGACCAACCGTCAGGTCACCCCAGGCACTGGTGACAAAGAGAAGCTTCCCAGCAGCCAGAGCGGCATCCACCGCAGCCGGATCAGGAGAACAACGCTCCGCGATTTGCAGAGCATCTTCGAGCTTTTCAAGGACGGAGCTGTTTGCTTCAGGGGTGTTCTGCTCCAGAGCTTCCAGCAGCTTGAGCAGCTCCTGGGGCCAGAGCTGCTGGTCACACCATTGACGGAACGAAGCTTCGCTGGAATACAGCTCACGCCAGAGCTCGTCAGAGATGGCACAGGCAATCACCTCCTCAGAGGCGATCACGTTCTCGCAGGGGGAACCTCCTAGGAGACTGGCTGCTCCGATCACACTGCCGGGGCCGAACTTTCCCACCGTGGTGAGACGGCCGTTCCGACGGCCAACAAGCCTGGCCTGGCCTTGGAGGATGACCAGGATCCGGGCAGGGATGTCATTGGGATCAGACAACTGCCCCCCAAGATCAAAGCGGAGCACACTGCAAGCAGTCTCCAGCCTGGTAATCGAGTCTTCGGAAACGCCGCAGAACGCCGGATGCTCCAGCAATGGGAAAGACGGTGTCTTAGTCATCGGGAGATGCTGAAGTCGCTGAAATCGCTGGTGGGCGCCGGTTCTGTTGCCTCGGAAGCCAGCTGGCTCAAGCTGGCGACGGTTTCTTCTTCAACCCAGATGTCGAACATCTCTTGGCACATCTGGTCGGAAACCTCATCGGTGAACGTGGATGGCGAGTAACGCTCCAACCGCACCACCAACCACCAGTCCGAGATGCGGAAAGGTTCCAGCAGAACCCCGGGTTGAGCAACACGCAGCTTCTCCACCAAAGCCGGATGCGCCTGGGTCAGAGAGACGGGACCCACGATTCCGTTGGTGTTGCGTTCCGGTCCCTCGGCGTAGCGCTTGGCCAGGTCAGCGAAGTTGGATTCACCGGATTCGATCTGCAAGTAGAGCTCTCGCGCCAGAAAGCTGTTCTCGAGGCGAAGCAGGCTGTAAACCACCTGATCCAGTTCGTTCTTGCGTTCCAGGAAACGAGCCTCCGCCTTGGCCGCGAAACGCTCCCGAATCAAGCTGCGACGGCGGATGCCTTCGCGAAGATGCTCAAGAACCTCGTCTTCGCTTCGGCCCAGCATCTCCAGAAGATCCGCCCACTGCGCCAAGCCATCGAAACCACGCTGCTGGAGGAAGCCGAGCCGAGCCTGCTCCAACTGCTCTTGAGAGACCTCGACCTGGGAGATCGCCTCGCTGGTGACCATCTGCTCCACCAAGGGCTTGAGCAGGTTGAAACGAGCGAGCAGGGCCCGACCCTCAAAGCCGATCGATCGCCGTAACTCGGGAACCACCGTTCCGCGATCCACACGCCCAAAGCAATGAGCGAAAATTAGGTTGAACCGCTGAGGTCGTCAGCTTTTTGCAATCAGGCTGATTCAGAATCGGCAGATCAAAACGCTTAAAGACATGGGCCGGCGCGTCCTCATCACCGGCGGTGCCGGCTTCATTGGGAGTCACACCTGCCTTGTGCTGCTGGAGCAGGGCCACGAACTTGTGGTGCTGGACAACTTCGACAACAGCAGTCCTGAGGCTTTGCGACGGGTGCAGGAGCTTGCGGGTTCAACCCAACTGACCCTGGTGGAGGGGGACGTGCGCGACCCCAGCGATGTGGATCAGGCCTTCAGCGCTGCCGGAACCGTTGATGGCGTGATTCATTTCGCCGGACTGAAAGCCGTTGGGGAATCGGTCGCCAACCCCCTCCTCTACTGGGACGTGAATGTGAATGGCAGCCGCGTTCTGGCGGCAGCGATGGACCGTCACAGCTGCAGAACCCTGGTGTTCAGCAGCACATCCACCGCCTACGGAGAACCCGAGACGTTCCCACTGCGGGAGGACATGCCAACAGCGCCGGTCCACCCCTATGCCCAGACCAAAGTGGCGGTGGAGCAGATGCTGGCGGCCCTCTGCCGCTCGGGCTCCTGGCAAGTGGCCTGCCTTCGTTACTTCAATCCCGTCGGCGCACATCCCAGTGGACGCATCGGTGAGGACCCGCTGGGAATTCCCAACAACCTGTTTCCCTTCATCACGCAGGTGGCCGCAGGGCGCCGCGAACACTTGCGCGTCTTCGGCCAGGACTACCCCACACCGGATGGCACAGGAATCCGTGACTACTTACACGTGATGGATCTGGCCGAAGCCCATGGCATGGCCCTTGACCATTTGTTCAAACGCCAGGCGTCCGATCCCTTGACACTGAACATCGGCACCGGCCGTGGACTCAGCGTGCTGGATGTGGTGCACGGCTTCGAACAGGCCACTGGATTGACCATTCCCTACGAGGTGGTGGCCCGTCGACCGGGCGATGTGCCCCGCCTGGAGGCCTGCCCCCTGACCGCACAAACCGTGCTCGGTTGGAGCGCCCGCCGAAGCCTGGAGGAGATGTGCCGTGATGGTTGGGCCTGGCAGCAGGCCAATCCAGCGGGATATCGGCAGAACCCATGACTGCAGCTGGTGGGCTGCTTTTGGCCGGCGGCGGCCACAGCCATGCACTTCTGCTCAAACGCTGGGCCATGCAGCCGGAGCGACGCCCGCAGCAGAGCATCACCCTGGTGAACCGAAGCAGCACAGCCCTCTATTCCGGCATGGTGCCGGGGCTGATCGCTGGCCTCTATCAGAGAGACGAGCTCGCCATCGACCTGCGTCAGCTCTGTGACCGGGCCGGGGTGGCCTTTATGGAAGCGGAAATCACCGGACTGAACCTTCAGCGGAACTGGCTGAGGGTTCGTGACCGTCCTGCACTCCAATTCGATTGGCTCAGCCTGGATGTGGGCGCAGTCAGCCGACCGAGCGCGACTGGAATTCCGATCAAGCCCTTGGAAGCGTCGCTCGCTTTTCTGAAAAGCGAAGACCCATGCGACCCCAAGCCTCTGAGGGTGATTGGAGCGGGCGCTGCCGGTCTGGAAGTCGTCTTGGCGCTGCGTCGCCGCTGGCCGCAGCGCGCCCTGCAACTGCAACAGCGCCCTGGGCAGCTGGATCCAGCCCTCCAACAGGTGCTGCGACGGGCGCACATCGCCTTGACCGACGACGACAGCGACCACAACGGACCCAGCCTGCTCTGCACCGGAAGCCAGGGGCCTGCCTGGCTAGCGACAACCGGTCTGCCACTGGATCCCGATGGCCGGATCCGAACCGATCGCTACCTAAGGGTGGAAGGTCATCCATCCCTGTTCGCCAGCGGAGACTGTGCCGTGATCAGCGCAGAACCACGGCCAGCATCTGGTGTTTGGGCGGTGCGTGCCGGACGTCCCTTGGCCACCAATCTGGAAGCGGCCTGCCAGGGCCAACCCCTGCGCCCCTGGAATCCCCAGCGTCAGGCGCTGCAGCTGATCGGAAGCCATCAGGATGCCGCCTGGGCGCGATGGGGCAGTTGGCGGCTGGGGCCATCGCCTCTGCTTTGGCAGCTCAAACAGCGCATCGATCGCGCCTTCATGGCCGGCTTTCAACGACCGCCGTCAATGGCCGATACAGCTCCAATGGCCTGCCGGGGTTGCGCCGCCAAATTGCCGGCACAACCCCTGGCCGCAGCACTAGAGCGGGTGGGGCTGGGGGGACAACCGGAAGATGCCGCCCATCTCCCTGGCAGCGAAGAGCTGCTGCAAAGCGTGGATGGCTTTCCAGCCCTGGTGAGTGACCCCTGGCTCAACGGCCGCCTGACTGCCCTGCATGCCTGCTCTGATCTCTGGGCCTGCGGCGCCCCGGTCTCAAGTGCCATGGCGACGATCACGCTGCCACTGATTTCGGCCAACGAACAGCAAGAACTGCTGGTGCAAACCCTGGCCGGCATCCGCTCGGTGCTGGCGGAACAGGGCGCCGAGCTGATCGGTGGACACACGATGGAGTCGCGCAGCGCTGCACCGACGCCGGCCAGCCTGGGGGTGCAAGTCACCCTCACGGTGAACGGCAGAAGCAGCCAATCAACCTGGCTGAAATCTGGGCTGCAGCCCGGTGATGCCCTGCTGATCAGTCGCCCCCTCGGCACCGGCGTGCTGTTTGCGGGGGCCATGACCGGCGCCAGCAAGGCGGCTGATCTTGATGCTGCGCTGAAAGGCATGGCCTGCAGCCAGCACACGCTGCTTAAGCATCTTGAGTCCGTTCGGGGGGAGATTCACGCCTGCACAGACATCACCGGTTTCGGCCTGCTTGGGCACCTGGGCGAGATGCTCCAGAACAGAACAGGGCTCAAGATCCTGCTGGACGGAGCTGCCATCCCGGCCTACTCCGGTGCGCTTGACCTGTTCGAACGCGGCATCTTCAGCACCCTGGCCCCCTCCAACCGGGCCGCCTGGCGCTGGCTGGAGGGTCCGGTTCAGCTGAACCAGCCCCCTTCCGCAGCCTTGCTGGAGCTGCTGGTGGACCCGCAGACCTGCGGCCCGCTGCTGCTGTTCTGCAACAGCGAAGCCGCTGCCCAGCTCATTCAAAACGGTCCCTGGCTTCAGATCGGCAGCGCAACAACCGTGCATGGCTGAGATCGGTGGCTTGCGGTTCACAGCAAAAACCCGCCTGCTCAGCCTTCGATTGCAGGGGTTTGAGCTTTCGCTCCATGGCCTGAGGCGGCCCACTGCTGGCCAGCCAGAGTTGCTGAGGCGGATCAAGTCCCTGCAGTCGTTGCTTCAGATCCCCCTTCCCTCCCCATGGCTCTGAAGGCAAAGGGATCCGCCCCATCGCCGCCTCCATCCGATCGCTGAGGTTGAACAGACGCGCGCGCGGGCTATAGCGCTCTTCCAACCCACTGGTGCGCTGACTGATCAGACGGAACTGGTCTTGTTCGCGAACTCCGCCGACGCCGGCATCGAGCTCGCTGAACCCCGGCCCCCACCAGCTGATCAACATCAGCCCCAACACCAGCAGAGCAAAGCCGCGGCCGAAGCGATTGAGCTCCAGAGCACCGATCTGCAGCGACAGAACGGGCACCACTGCCGGCAACAGCACGACGAAATAACGGCTGAAGGCCATCGGCTTCAAAAACGACACCACCACAACCCCGACAACCATCAGCAGGGAGGGGATCAGACCGCTTCGATCCAGCAGATTCCACGCCGGCCAAGGCAAACGACGCAGCCCTCCCCAGCGCCGCAGAACCAGCAGCAACAGCAGAATCAACGCCAGCTTGGGCAGCGGCCAGAGGCCGAGGCCGCGCGCCAGGGTCTCTTCAAACAAGGCGTAATCCGGAGCACCGATCCAGCTGCCCGCCCGATCACTGAACAGGTAATTCGCGGCGTAGGCCATCCAGGCCAGGGCCGGAAGGGCACCGATCAGAGCGGCAGCAACCAAGCTCCAGCGGCATCGCCAGCCATCCCAAGCAGCCGCCGCCAGCACCAGAAACAACCCATAGAAGTGGGTCAGTCCGGCCAGCCCGGCCACCGCCCCGTAAGCGATGGGGTGGCCCGTACGGCGCCACCACCAGGCCAGAGCCACCAGCAGCACCAGCACGGCATAGCTCTTGCCCTCGATCGCGAACCGAATCGGATAGGGACTGCAAAAGGCCAAGAGCGCTGCGACCGCTCCCACCCTTGCCCGAGTGCCCGCATGGCCAAGGGCCATCGCCTGACGAACCATAACCAGACCACCGGCCAGATACGCCAGCCAGGACAGCAAGCGAAGGCTGATCGGGTTTTGACCAACGAGATGCCCCCAGAACCAGAGCAGGGAGTAGTAGGCCGGGGGGTGGGTGTCCTCCCGCAGCATCGCCAGCAGACTGCTGAAGCTGGGCTGAAAACTCTTGCCGACGCTGTACAGCTCATCGCTCCAGAGGGCCGTGGCATCGATCAACAACAAAGCCCGTAAACCAAAGGCCAGGCAAAGGGCCACCACCAACACAAGCCAGCTGCGTTTCATCGGCTGCGGTCCTGCGCTGCGCTGCGCTGCCGGCGCAACTCCGCACCGATGGCAGGCCCCGGTTGCCAGCCAGCGGCAATCAGGTCACGCGCTGTCTGTGGCGCCTGGATCCTGCGCCAGCGCCCCCACCAACGCAGCAGCGGTTTCCATTGCTTGGGGCGGAGGGTCACCGCCAGGGCCACCGCCTCCGGCTGCCAGCCCTGGTGCTCGATGGCCGTCGACCAAATCGACGGGCTGGCCTCCATGGAAGGAGAAGCCTCCCCCAACCAGTCGAGAAGGGACCCACACTGCTGTAGCCATTGCTGATGCTTGCCGGGAATCTGAAGCCGTTGGGCAACGGCGACAGGGTCCACAGCTCCCAAGAGAAGCGCCGGCATCAAGGGGAGGCCCAGGCGTCGGGCCCAGTGCAGCCGCTGCGTACGCCATGGATCGTTCTGAAGCTGCACATCCAAGAGCGGCAGTGCTTGCCACTGCTCCAACAGATCCAGCGCCAGGGGCCATGGTTCCCGCTCCAGCAGACGTTCCAACTCCATACGCAATCGACTGGCAAGGGCCGGCGGAGCTGCCAACGCTGCATCGCCCTGGCCCCAAGACCAGGGCCACTGCTGAATGGTGCTGCGGATCTGCTCGCTGCTCTCCAGCGCGAGCTGGAAACCCAGCCGGGCGGCGTATCGAGCGGCGCGAATCACGCGGGTGGGATCGTCCTGAACGCTGCTCCCGTGCAGAAAGCGAAGCTGACCTGATGCCAGATCCTCCTGGCCATGGTGGAGATCGATCAGCTCACCGGCCACCAGATCGAGCGCCATGGCATTGATCGTGAAGTCACGACGCGCCAGGTCAGCCTGGAGAGTTCCCTCTCGAACCACAGGATTCTCAGCAGGAGCGGGGTAGTGCTCCTGCCGAGCCGTGGCCAGATCCAGCGGAATCCCATCCAGCTGAAACGCCACCGTGCCGAAGGCCCCATGCTCCTGAACACCGCCAATGCGTTCGGGGCCGAGCTGGCGACCCAGTTCCGCCACAAGCGCAGCGGCATTCCCTTCCACCACCCAATCCAGATCAGGAACACCCGACCAAATGCGGCCTCCGCGCTGATGCAGCAGCTGATCACGCACGACGCCGCCGACCAACGCCAGACGTGAGATGCCGAGAGCTCGAGCCGCTCCCTGCAACGCCTCCAGAACGGAAGAAGGCACACCTGGAAGATCCATTGCGGGGCGTGCAGGAGAATGGGCCGATCATCACGGATTCTGTCCTTGTCCGCTCTCACACGCTGCCTTGAGGAGGAAGCCTCAGCGATCGCCACCGCTGCCGAACGGTTGAGCAGCGACCAGGTGGAAGCGGCCCTCGCTCTGCTGGAACGGTGCGCAGATCGCAAGGCCAAGCTCGTGATCACGGGTGTGGGCAAGAGCGGAATCGTGGCGCGCAAGATCGCAGCCACGTTCTCCTCGATCGGGCTGATGGCCCTGTTCCTCAATCCCACCGACGCACTCCATGGCGATCTCGGTGTAGTGGCCGCCGAGGACGTCTGCCTGCTGCTTTCCAACAGCGGAGAAACCACCGAACTACTGGAGGTACTCCCTCACCTCACCCGACGAGGAACCGGGCGGATCGCCATCGTTGGACGGGCTGATTCCTCCTTGGCCCGCGGCAGTGACGTGGTGCTGGAAGCCGGTGTGGACCGTGAAGTGTGTCCTCTGAACCTGGCCCCCACCGCCAGCACCGCCGTGGCCATGGCCATCGGCGACGCCCTGGCAGCCGTGTGGATGGAACGACGCGGCATCTCACCGGCAGATTTTGCTCTGAATCACCCCGCCGGATCCCTCGGCAAGCAGCTGACCCTCACGGCGGCCGACCTGATGGTTCCCGCCAGCCAACTGCACCCCCTGCAGCCCGACACCCCCTTGCCCGAAGTGATCGGCGGTCTGACGCGCGACGGCATCGGCAGTGGTTGGGTCGAGAATCCAGACAGCCCAGGGAGCCTGCTCGGCATCCTCACGGACGGCGATCTCCGCCGTGCTCTGCAGGATCACGGTGCTGAAACCTGGAGCCACCTGACCGCAAAAGATTTGATGACTGCTGATCCGATCACAGTGAAAGCCGACGTTTTGGTAGTGAAGGCCCTGAAGCAGATGGAACACAACCGGCGGAAGCCCATCTCGGTGCTGCCCGTGGTGAATCAAGACCACCAAATGATGGGCCTGCTGCGCCTGCATGATCTGGTGCAGGCCGGCCTCGCGTGAAGGCACTGCGCTGGTGGTTGCTGCGACGCCGCTTGAGATCCATTGCGCTGCTCGTGCTGGATGTGGATGGTGTGCTCACCGACGGTGGCCTCTGGTTCGATGCCGAAGGGCAGCTGAGCAAACGCTTTGATGTGCGCGATGGCCTAGGGATCCGCCTGCTGCAACAGGCGGGGCTGCACATCGCCTTTCTCAGTGGTGGCCAGGGAGGGGCCACCGAGGTGCGAGCCCGGCAGCTGGGCATCAGCCATTGCTTGGTCGGCGTCAAAGACAAGCCGGCCGCCCTCACGGCCCTTCAAAACCAACTGGGGGTGAGCGCCGGCCAAACGGCCTTTGTGGGCGATGACCTCAACGATCTGGCGGTTCGGCCGATGGTGGGACTGTTGTTCGCCCCCGCCGACGCCTGTCGGCCCGTCCGCCGCAGTGCCGATGCGGTGCTCCGTCGCCGGGGCGGCCATGGAGCCGTGCGGGAGCTGGCGGAACGCATCCTTCAGGGACGTGGCCGCTGGGGCCGCCTGCGCCGCGACGGCTGGAAAGACCGCAACGACTAACTCAGACCATCGCCCGGGCCTGTTCCAGCTGCTCGGCGGTGTCCACCGACAGCGATGTGCCCTCCACCGGGAAGGTAGCAATGGTGAGGCCGGCCTCAATCAGGCGCAGCTGCTCGAGCCTTTCCAGATCCTCCAGTGGAGAAGTGGGCAGCTGATCCCAGGCGGCGAGCACGTCACCCCGGAAGCCGTACATGCCCACATGTCCCCAATAAGTGGTGTGCTGATACCACTCCGCCTCTGCCACATCACGCACGTGGGGAATGGCGGAGCGCGAGAAGTACAAGGCGCGGCCGTCGTGGGCCAGAAGGGTCTTCACCACATTGGGGTTGTGCACCGATTCGGGCTTCAGCCCGTAGACGGGAGTGACCACCGCAGGTACTGGATCCCGGCTCTGAAATTCCTCAGCCATGGCATCGATCACAGCTGGATCAATGAACGGTTGATCGCCCTGCACGTTGATCACGGCGGTCTCTGCGGCAACGGGATCGGCGTCCCCCCAGGCCTCGGCCATGAGGGACGGGGCCACCGATGCGATGCGCTCACTGCCGGAGCTACAGGACTCCGCAGTCATCAGCACCGGAAAGCCCCAGGCCTCGGCCTGTACCTTCAACTCGGCGCTGTCGGTGCACAGCACCACCGCTTCAACGCTGCGGGCCTGGCGGCAACGTTCGAGAACACGCTGGATCATCGGTTGGCCGCCGATGTCAGCCAGGACTTTGTTGGGCAGTCGCGAGGACTGCAATCGGGCCGGAACGGCCACCACACACTTGCGAATTGCCATCAATCCCAGAGTTTCATTGCGTCGTCGCGGGCGCTGAACCATTCAGCGGCCAATGGCCCACCCATGGTGCGCTGTTCGCGGAACCAGGGCCCACCGAGAGTCCAGTGCAACATCGGAGAGGCCTGCTCGGACTCGGGCGGAAACTGAACATCCACCAGATGGTTCCAACCACCCTGAATCGCGCCGATCTCGTGGTCACCCTCCAACCAGTGGAAGCGGTGCAGCTCCAGGCCAGTGGCCGTGTTCACGTAGTCGGGCGTGAGCTTGGTGCAGCGACTGCAGTTGAGCAGCATCAGGGAGCTCCAGTTCTTCTTCGGGTAGGCGCTTTGCACTTCACCGAGGAATTTCACGGTCTCCCCGGGCACGTGCTCGTGCTGCACGCACATAGCGCCATAGGCGTCGTCACGCTGATCCCAGAGGTCCTTGATGTCCGCCCGGCACAGCATGTCGCAGTCCATGAACAGGGCCCAGCCCTGGTAGCCCATCAGGTGGGGGACCAGAAAACGGGTGAAGGAGAACGCCGTGCTCTGTTTGGGATCGCGCTCACGGCGAAACAGGCCTTGGGCCTCCAACTGGGGAGTCACCAACGGCGTGATCGCCAAGGGCACACTGCTGTGCTGGTACAGGCTGTCGATCAGAACATTGGTCGCCGCCCGCTCTCTCGGGTCGTAGCCGATGAAGATGGGGATCGGCTGGCTGGAGGTCGACACAGGCCGTGGATGGCTGGGATGGAGATTAAGCGGTGGTCATGGGTTCGATCGGCGCCAGGCGCGGATCCAGGATCTTGGGTCCCATCCCCGCGAACTTGACCGCGATCGACACCTTCTCGCCGCTGCCGAAGGTGTGGGTGATTTCACCAACCCCGAAACTGGCATGGATGACCTGATCGCCGACTTGCCAGCTGCGACCAGGAGCTGGGCCAGCCTGACGGCGACGTACGGCATTGGCAGGGGCCGATGACGGCTTGTCACGGTCGACGCGGGTGAGCCGGTCGAGGCGCAGTTCACGCCGCAGCGCCGCCCCACCGGTCTGGGGGATGTCTCCCTGAACCAGGGCTTCCGGCAACTCAGACAGAAAGATCGAGGGCACCGCCGCTTCGCGCATGCCGCCCCAGAGACGACGCTCACAGGCATGGGACAGGAACAGCCGTTCCTTGGCTCGGGTGATGCCGACATAACAAAGCCGACGCTCTTCCTCGAGCGAAGCCGGGTCATCCAAAGACCGGTAGCTGGGGAACAGACCCTGCTCCAGACCCACCAAACACACCACAGGGAACTCGAGCCCCTTGCTGCTGTGCAGCGTCATCAAGGTGACGCGATCGGCAGCGGTGTCCTTGTTATCAGCATCGCTGGACAAAGCCGCCGTGGCCAGGAATCCCTCCAGGTCGCCCTCATCGTTTTCCTCCTGGTACTGCAGAGCGGCATTCACCAATTCCTGCAGGTTGCGACGGCGCTCCTCAGCCTCATCGGTGGCATCGGCAATCAACTCACTGACGTAGCCGCTCTTCTCCATCACCTGCTGAATCAGCTCCGATGGCGCCTCATCACGGCTGCGAGCTTTTAGATCATTGACCAGGTCACAAAACTGAAGCAGCCCCTTGGCCGACCGGCCTCCAAGGGAGCGCACCGCTTCTGGATCGCTCACCACATCCCAGAGCGGAATCCCCAGTTGATTGGCCGCATCGGTGAGACGCTGAATCGTGGTCTTACCAATGCCCCGTTTCGGCACATTGATCACCCGAAGCAGGCTGACGGTATCGGCCGGGTTCACCAGCACCCGCAGATAGGCCAGAAGATCCTTGATTTCGCGTCGGTCGTAGAAGCGCAGACCCCCTACCACGATGTAGGGAATGCCCCAGCGGACCAGCGATTCCTCGATCGCGCGGGACTGAGCATTGGTGCGATAAAGCACCGCCATGTCACCCCAGCTCAGCTCGGGGTTAGCGGCTTCCATCGTGCGCAGACGGTGCACCACCGCTTCCGCCTCAGCGATCTCGTCGTCACAGCGGGTGAGTGTGATCAGCTCTCCCTCACCCCTCGTCGGACGCAAAACCTTGTCGATCCGTTCGCTGTTGTTGGCAATCAGGGCATTCGCCGCCTCAAGGATCGTGGCGGTGGAGCGGTAGTTCTCCTCCAGCTTCACCATCGTCTGGGTGGAGTCATCCGGCGCCTGATCACCGAAGTCGTCCTGAAAGCCCATCAGGATCGTGAAGTCAGCCGCGCGGAAGCTGTAGATGCTCTGGTCGGCGTCGCCGACCACAAAGACGGAACGGCCCGACCAGTCCTCAACATCCTGCGGATCCTTGCCATCGGTGACCAACAGCTTGATCAGGTCGTACTGGGTGCGGTTGGTGTCCTGGTACTCGTCCACCAGCACGTGACGAAAACGCCGGTGCCAGTAACTGCGCACCTGCTCGTTCTGCTGGAGCAACTGAACCGGCAGCAACAACAGATCGTCGAAATCCAGAGCATTGTTGGCCGCCAAGGCCTTGCGATAACGCCGATAGACATCGGCTATGAGCTTGCCCCGCTGGCCTTCGGCATTCGCCTCAAGCTGGTCTGGCAACCAGCCCTGGTTCTTGGCATTGCTGATGGCCCAGCGGGTCTTCTTGGGCTCGAACCGCTTGGGATCCAGCTGAAGTTCCTGGGTGACGATCTCCTTCACCAGGCTCTGGGCGTCAGCCTCGTCGTAGATCGAAAACTGCTTGGTCCAGGTCAGTCCTTCCGCATCTTTGAACTTGTCGATGTCGTAGCGGAGCATCCGCGCAAACAAGGCATGGAAGGTGCCGATCCACAGCTCCTTGGTGACTTCTCTGTAGATGCGTGAGCGCAGCTGGCGCTGCTCCACTGGTGGAAGGGTGCTCCAGGGCTGGCCGTACTGGCTCTGGGCCAGACGCTGCGCCAGGAGAACCTCAAGCCGCTCCTTCATCTCGCGGGCGGCCTTGTTGGTGAAAGTGACCGCCAAGATTTGAGCCGGGTCAGCACCATGTTCTCCAATCAGGTGGGCAATCCGATGGGTAAGGGCGCGCGTCTTACCGCTGCCGGCACCCGCTACAACCAGCAGGGGCCCCTCGTGATGGTCCACCGCCCGCCGTTGGGCGTCATTGAGGCCGGCCAAAAAGCTCATGGGTGGAGATTAGTGGTGCTTAGATGCCTTCAACGCAGCTGCGATGGCCTTCCCCTGATCTTCGACGTGACCCAGGCTCTGCAGTGCAGAGAGATCGACTACGTAGGCAAGTCCTCCATGCAAGACCTCGACATTCGCTAAGCAATGCGAGAGACGACAACGGTCTTTGAACAACGCTGGAGCTTCTGGCTGTCAGCACTGTCTGGCACCGCATTGATCGTCAGCGCGGGACTCGCTCTCTTGCTTCAATCCGGCGCAAGCGGATTCGGCGATCTACCAGAAGCGACAAGGGAATCTCTCCTGGGCCAATACAACAACATCACCCATGGTGGTTTTTTCGCTGTTTTGGTTGTTCTGGCAGGACTGCTAATTCGTTCAATTTTTAAGGCAAGCTCACAGGAAGAGAAGACAAGATCACAAAAATCTTGGCCATTCGCAGTCACAGATTTCATCAAACAACATCCAGTCGTCACGATCGTCCTCACGATCTATGTGGTGCTGATGGTGCAGGAAAGCAGCTGGTTCTACAAGGAGATTCTCACCTGGTACGACGACATCTTTAGCGGCCAGCTCCTGAACAATTTCAGCCTCAGAGAAACGTTGATCAATGAAACGATGGGGAGAAACGACTTTCGCTTCTATCCACTCTCCCATCAAGATCTGCATGTACTCAGCTGGGTGACGCCCTACATCAAGATCTGGTCACTGGTGAGTGCACTGGAACTCATCGCCACCATCATCCTGGGCTGCAAACTGATTGAACGGGTCAACAAAAACCAAACCAGCACTTCACTCATCCTGATGGGAACACTACTGTTCCTCTTCACCAGCGCATCCGCTTACAACTATTTCCAATTCATTTACAGCGAGAGATTTCTCACATTTCTGCTGGCGTTATACGCCTATCACTACAGCGTTTACCTGGACTCAGGTCAGCTGCGAAACGGACGACTCGCACTGCTTTTCGCACTGTTCATTCCATTCTTCAAAGACACCGCAGTACTGCTAGCCGTGATCCCTGCAGCCACCACGATCACCGCGGGCAGCCTTGGAGCCATGCCCAACCACCCGAGATGGGGATCGATCAAACCCTCTAAGTGGATGAAAGCTTATGCCCTGGAAATCGCAATCGTCAGCCTGGCACTGTTCTTTCTGGCTTCGTTTGCGGTTCTCAGTGTGCTTCCCAGCCTTGCCGCTGATGTGCCGCGCTACGACGCACATCTGGGCTTTTCAGTGCTGGCACTCGACATCCGCCTGATCGTCTTTCTGTGCTTTATCGCATCACGCCTGTGGCTGATCGGCCGCAAACAAACCAACGTGACCGCACTCGACGGACTCAACTTTGCGGCACTGGCCTATGGATTTGCCCTGTACGCCTTGGTGGGCCTGGAAGGCAGCAACTACATGAGCTTGCCAATCCAATTCGTCGCCGTTCTCGACATCCTGATGATCTGGGAAAGCCTTGTGGTTCGGAAACTGAAACAACGCATGAGCAGTCGCCAAGCTCAGGCTGTGGCCCTCGGAACCACGTTGTTGCTATTGAACATTGAAGATCGACAAGCAGTCACCTTTCGACAACGCGCACAACTGATCAGCTGGAAACAACGTTCATGGCGCACAACCTTGAACGAAGCCAGAGCCATCACAAAACGAGCCAAAGAGAATGGAGAAACTGTGAATCTTATCTACTCCAAAGGATGGTTCAAACATTCCGACCAGATGAGAGCTCTCACCTATGACCGTCTTGTGTATTATGACATCGACACCAGGCGCTACACGATCAAAGCCGGGACTGGGAAAGGTGAGTTTTATACACCTCAGTCGGGAGATTACTTGGTTGACATCGACACTGGCAGTAAATTAACCAAATACGGTATTGATCTCTCCAACTACGACTTGCTTTATCAAGAGGATCCAAGCCGTCAGTACGCAAGGATCTTCCGCCACCGCTGACCGACAAAGCGCTTACTTACAACCACACCTTTCCGCTACCACAAGGCGCCGTCGCAGGGAACTACAGGCAAGCGCTCCTCAAGCATCTTCGTTGCTGAGCGCGGAAAGCCTGGATCCCGACCAAAGCAAATCCGCATTGCGGACCAATCCAATCAAGAAGGTTGCCACCGCAGCAAGCTTCAAACAATCCTCAAGAACCGAAAGCCAAGTCCTGAGAAACATGCCAAGACCTGATCCAAATAACCACGTCATAAATTCACGACCATTGGTGAGAAGATCCAGCCCCACCATCACGACTGCAATCATCAACCCTCGCGCAAATAGACGCTTGGGCTGATTCAGGAACGATTCAACCTTGGTTGACATCAAGACCAACCATGCCGCCAGACCGACATATAAACCGACGATCAAATCATCAAAACGGTCTGTCCAGGGGGTTTGCTGAAGCGACAAAATCTCATGCATCACCTTATCAATACGCTCATGAAACAAAAAGAATTCATCCAAAGCGCCAAAGACAAACCCTCCAACAAGCACAATCCAAAAAATGCTCTCCCACGACCATTTTTTTATCGAAGAATAGACCAAGTAACAATTTAAACCACTGGCAACAGCACACATCCCAAGCTGCAGAGTAGAAAAATAGGTCACCAATTCACCTTCCTTAAAAGCCAATCCAGGCTTCCCACTTGAAATACCGATCAACAAAGCCCCACAGATAACCACGGCGTTCGCAAAAATCACAGCCGCTTGGAACCTCTTGGATCTAATCATTTTTATTCAACGATATTGTTGACACTACAAGGCCTTTGCCTTCAAGTTTCATCCCACGCCATCAAACCCGCTTTTACTACACGCCGCATGGTGAAGCCCCACCCGTTAACGAATTGATTGAAGGCGGGTAGGCTCGCCAGTCATTGGAAGTGCTTGAAACCGTGGCGCATCAGATCCAACTGGGCGACATCACTTTCGCGAACGATCGCCCCTTCGCCCTGCTGGGCGGCGTGAACGTTCTCGAAGATCTCGACTTTGCCCTGCGTTGCGCCGGCCACTACAAAGACGTCTGCGGAAGGCTGAACATTCCGCTGGTGTTCAAGGCGTCTTACGACAAAGCCAACCGGTCTTCCATTCATTCCTTCCGGGGCCCCGGCCTCGAGGAAGGGATGCAAATCCTGCAGTCGGTCAAGGACACCCACGGCATTCCGGTGATTACCGATGTGCACAGTCCGGAGGAAGCTGTAGCCGCCGCCAAGGTCGCGGACATCATTCAGCTCCCGGCTTTTTTGGCCAGGCAGACCGACCTGGTCCGCGCCATGGCGGAAACCGGTGCGGTGATCAACATCAAGAAGCCACAGTTCCTCAGCCCGGAACAGATGCGCAACATCGTCGACAAATTCCGCGAATGCGGAAACGAGAAGCTGCTGCTGTGCGAGCGAGGAACCAATTTCGGTTACGACAATCTCGTGGTAGACATGCTGGGTTTCGGTGTCATGAAGCGAACCTGCGATGACCTGCCGCTGATCTTTGATGTCACCCACGCCCTGCAGTGCAGGGATCCAGGTGGTGCCGCCTCAGGAGGACGCCGCACCCAGGTGGTTGACCTGGCCCGTTCAGGCATGGCGGTTGGTCTCGCTGGCTTGTTCTTGGAAGCTCACCCAGACCCGGCACAGGCCCGTTGCGATGGCCCCAGCGCCCTACCTCTCGATCAGCTGGAACCGTTTCTCTCGCAGGTCAAAGCCATCGACGATCTGGTGAAGGGCATGCCAACCCTGAATATCAACTGATGGACGTTGGATCGGCGGAACGTCTTGACCTCTGACGCAACCTTTCTGCTCGGCGTTGGTGCCCAAAAAGCAGGAACCTCCTGGCTGCACGATCAACTGCAACGCCGAAGCGATGCCGATTTCGGTTTTCTGAAGGAGTACCACTTTTTTGATGCTCTCGAGCTGGAACGCTTTGCCTGCTTCCGGCCCAAGCACCCCACACCGCTGAAGTGGCGCACCTGGCGTCGGGCGCGGTTCATCGAACGTCCCGAGCGCTACTTCGACTACTTCGCATCACTACTCAAGCCACCCCAGATCCGCCTGACAGGAGACATCACCCCCTCCTATGCCGGGTTGCAAGCGGTGAGCTATCAGCGCATTCGGGAGGCCTTCGCGCAACGCGGCGTGCAAACGCGGGCGGTGTTCATCATGCGCGACCCGGTGGAACGGTTTTTGTCGCAGCAACGCATGCAACTGCGCAAGCGTGGCTTGCTCACACCCACGCATGAAATCGAGCACCTGGACAAGGCCAGCATCAAGCTGGTCAAGCGTGAATCTCCTCGGAGCGATTACCCCGCAACCCTTGATGCACTGCGGGGCGGACTCACTGCACCGGAGATCTTCATCGGCTTGTACGAAACCCTGTTCACGCCAGAAGCACATCGGGATTTATGCCGGTATCTCGGCATCCCAGAGCAGATCCCCGATTTGAGCCACCGGGTGAACGCCAGCCAAGCCACCACATCGGTTCCGCCGGAGCTGTTGAAGCGCCTGGGCCGGCACTTCGCCCCTTTGGTGACGGCTGTGCAGGAACGCTGTCCTGATCTCGCCGTTGAACAGCACTGGGCCACCGCCATGACCTGGCGGGAGACCTGAGGCCATCAAAGGCAGAGCAGGTCGTTGGAATACACCAGGCGGCGGTTCATCCGGGCCACTCCTGGCCACAGCAATCCCAGGTGGGCGGTCGTCGGCGCCGGCACCCCCAGCCAGGCACCGTCGTAAGCAATCGTTCGACTGCGATCCGCGTCGAAACGCACCCGGTTCCCTGCGAGAATGTGACTGCTGCTGTTCAAACCGGGAGCCAGCATCGCCTCCTGGAAATCGATGGAAAGCCAGGCGCAGAGCAGCTGCAAGCTGCGCTGGGGCTGGAGCGCAAACTCCTCATAACCCAGACGAAACACCGGGTACGGAGACTGGCGAAAAGCCCGTTCAAGCTTGGCATTGACACGCCACCACCGGAACAGCTGACGCGCTGCAGGGAAGCGTTGGCCTGCCTTACGGCCGGCCTGCGCCCTGGAATGAACCCAGGAGCGCACATCGCGCACGAGATGAATGATCCGGATGTCAAACATCGGCTCGGACAGCCTCGTCAACTCCAGATCGTCCTGATACGAGTCCACATGCCACACCGCCTCACCGGCGTGGGGTGAAGCCGTCAGCAGCCGCCGCACTTTCTCCTGCATCGGGGTTTGATCGTGCAGGCGTAGCCACTCGAGCTGAGGGCCCCAGAGTGGGCACTCCGCCGCTATGGCACCACAGGTGCAACGCCGCTCAAACCGATGGGCACCGCGCAGTTGACTGGGCCCGCGATGCTCATCCCCCGGCTGTGGCGTCGCGAGAATTCGCGCCGCCTCACCCAGGCCAATGATCTGCGGATGCGCCCCCAGGGCCAAATCGAGGATCGTTGTGCCGCTGTGGCCGAGACCACGGATCAGCAACAACTTCAAACGCGTGCTGCTCATCGGCTGTGGCCCACCAAATCATTGAGGAGCATTGAGATCTGATCCACGTGATGCGCCACGGTGAATTGAGCCAGGGCCCGACGGCGCCCCGCAGCACCCCAAGCAGCAGCAAGATCCGGACGATCCACAAGCAAGGCCATGGCCTCCGCCATGGCCTTGCGCTCACCTTCCTCCACCAACCGGCCGGTCTGCTGATCCACAACCACGTCAGGAATCCCACCATGAAGGGTGGCCACAACGGGCAGACCACAAAGTTGAGCTTCCATCACTGAGACCGGGCATCCCTCCTCATCACCATCCTCCGCTGTGCGGGAATGCTGCACAAACGCCCGCGCGCGCCGCATCTCTTGCACCACCGCATCGGGTGGAAGCACGCCAGGGAACTGAACACACTGCTCGAGTCCGAGCTGGCGCACCCGTTCCTGCACGATGGGAAGCAGAGGTCCATCACCCACCATCACCAGGCGGCACGAATCGGCCTGGTCCGTCAGGTCTCGCAAGAGGGCAAAGGCTTCCAGGGTGTCCAGCGGTCCTTTTTTGGACACGAAGCGGCCGACCGCCAGAAACCGCGGTGGCATGGAGGCGGGAGTCGCCCCCTGAAACCGCTGCTCATCGGCACCGGATGGACTGATCACGAGCTGTGCCGGCTGGGCACCAAGGGCGATCAAACGGCTCCGCATCGTTTGGTTCTTGACGATCACAGCGGAGGTGAGCTGAAACAAACGGCGATAGCGCTGCTCCAGACGCTTTAGATAGCGCTCCGCTGAGGCATCGGCGCCGCGGAAGTGAACCGCCAGGGGGACTCCCATGCGAGCCAGCTCCATCACCCGAACGGCATGAAAGCCAAACTCCACCATCACCACATCCGGCCGGTGGCGTCGCACCAACAGCACAGCCACGAAGGATGCGGGCAGCGTGGCCAGCCGAAGCCAGCCCAACCGGGTGCAGACCTTGCTGGTGAGCACCGCCAGGCCATAGAGCGCTTTGAGGGGCTCGCGCCAGGGAATCTCATCCCCGAAACAGGCTTCCACCGCAAACGGCAAGCGGGACAGATTCGCGCGCACGAAGGTTTCCGTCCGAGCACGACGGGTCGGTGCCAACACCAGAACGCGTGCAGTCATGACAACGCCAGGATCGAGCGCCAAAGCGGCTCCAACTGGGGCCAATCCAACGCAGCGATCCGCTCCCTGGCCGCAGCACCCATCCGCCGGCAACGCTCAGGATCCGAGGCAAGCTTCACCATCGCTGCGGCCAGAGCAGTCGGATCATCGCTGGGTACGACCAAGCCACTCACACCCGGCTCAACCACCTCCAGGGGACCAGGGGAGGCATCCGTCACGATCACCGCCAGCCCGGCAGCCATGGCCTCCAGGAGTGCATTGGGCATGCCTTCAAAACGGGAGGGCAACACGAACACGGCAGCCTCCGCCAGAAACCGCTCCGGATCAGAGCGGAACCCCACGCATCGCAGCCGACCCGAGACCCCGAGATCCTGCGCCTGCTGCTGCAACGTTTCACGCTCCGGGCCATCACCCACCAAGGTGACGGGCCAGTCCGCTGCGGCTCCGCTGAGCCTTGGCAAGGCGTTGATCAACACGTCCAGTCCCTTCTGCGGCACCAACCTGGCAACACTGATAAAGCCAACAGCTCTCGCCTGATCTCCACCTGCCCCAGCCCTGGGGGCACCCGGCAAAGGATTGGGCAGCAGGGCCAGCCGCTCCCAGGGCCCCATGGGTTCCAGAGCCGAAAGAACACCGGCTGTGTTGGCTGTCACCACATCCGCCCGGCGATAGGCAAAGGGGCGCAAGCGCTGCCACACCTCCGGAAGCAGCTGAAGAGAGGGGTCGTTGCGCTCGGACACCACAAGGTGGATCGGAAGGTCCCAGGCAGCACAACAGCACGTGATGTTGGTGCGGGTGAGCAAGGCCAGAACCCGATGGGGCCGCTGACTGTGGAACTGCCGGCGCAGTTGCCGGAGGCGAATACCAGCCGTCGCCTCTGTTCCGACACGAAAAAGCTGCATGGCAAGGCCCCGACCCCCTGGATAGACGCGGGCTTTGAACCAGCGTTCGAACCAGCAGAGCTTCAGCTGAAACAACCAGCGGATCAGCTTGTCGAGCTGCGCCAGGGTGAAACGACCAGTGCGCGCCCAACAGGTGCGATGGGTCGGTGCCCCCAGTTCAAGCAGAGGGATGCCGTCGGGAAGCGCATGGGCCACGGGATGCCCTGGGATGAGCGTGACCAGCTTCACCTTCAAGCCCTGAGCAGCGAAATGGCGGGCGGCTATCAAGGCAACTTTCTGAGCACCTCCCGCTCCGAGATGCGGCAGCACTAGCCACAGATCATCACGGCCTGAATCCGCCAGCAGAGGCTCTTGCATCAAAGAGACCCCATCAGATCGAGAAACACAGGTCGCAAGCTCTCAGGTGCATTGCGCTGGCGGACCGCTTGAGCCTTGGACGCAAAGGCCACGCGCGCAGCTGTGTCCTCCAAGGCCTGGCGCAAGGGTTGTTCCATGTCGGTTGAGGCGACTTGCTCGGACACAAGCCAACCGTTTAATCCTGGATCAATCAGGTCCGAGGGGCCGGTGGGACAGTCCACCGCCAGACAAGGAAGACCGGAGGCCATCGCCTCGAGCAACACATTGGGATACCCCTCAAAGCGAGATGAGAGAACAAACAAGGCACTGGCCTTGTACCAATCCCCCACATTGCCGACGTTCCCCGGAAGGATCAAACGTGAGGACTCTGAACCCATCAGCGCGCGCAGCCGGGCCGCCTGATTGACCCCGCGATACGGCGCGTCGTCGATGCCAAGAATCACCAGCGACCAATCAGGGAAGTCAGCCTGCAAGCCAGCGAAGGCGGCCACCAAGCGATCAAAGCCTTTCTGATGGAGCTTGGTTCCAACCGCCAGGATCAACTTCTGGCCCGGCGGAACAGAAGCCTTCGGATTCAGCTGAGGAGCCATACGAGGTATCGGCCAAACAATTGCATTAGGCAAAACCGCTGAGCAGCGAGCCAAGCCGCGTTGATGGAGCCACTGGGCAATGCCCTGCGTTTGCACCAAATGCAAATGAGCTCTGGGATAGGCCAAGCGACGCAGCAGTCGCCAACGCCAAGCCAGCGGACGGGCCGGCGGATAGTTGCGCTCTGAAAGCACCAGGCGCGACGACAGACCGATCGATGCCAGCGCCAACTTGATCGATGGGAGCGTCGTCATCCCGATCAAAAGAGTTGGCTGTTCTCGCTGAAGCAGCTTGCGCAAGCGCAAAAGCTTCAACGGCCAAAACAAGGCACGATCCAACATCCCCAGCAGGGCAGGCTCCTGCAAGCGGCGGAGACCAGCGGGGACGGGATAGAAGTCGTGGCTGGCGGACTTTGATGTCAACAACGTGACGCTCCAACCTCCCTCAGACAGCCATTCGGCCCATTGAAGGGTGACGCGCTCTGCACCACCGATTTTGAGCGAATCAATGAAAAGAAGGGCCGACCGGCGCGGCTGTGCTGCAGCCGTCATGGCTCGGGCTTGTTCAGTTGCCTCTGCACCAACGCCGCGATCGTGTCGTTCAGACTTCCTTCAGAGGAGTGATTCAGCAGACGCGCCCACTGACGGCACGCCTGCGGAGTAACGGAACCACCCGCCTGCTGAAGCTCCACACAACTGTTCTGCAACTCCTCAAGGAACAGGAGATGGTTTTCCTGAGGCGTCCTTCCCCTGACACGTCGCCTGGGGGCCATCCCTGCAGCGTTGGCGGTCGTCCAAGCGTTCAACAAGGTCAACGCATCACTGCGGACTTTTCCGTATTGACTCGGGTCGAGCAGAAAGCCAAGGGCAAGTCCCCGACCGAGGTTGCTGGACATGCGGAACAACGCATCAGCATTCATCTGATCCCTGTCGATCGCACGACTGAATTCAGCCAAGCGTTGCCAACACCGCGCCAGCAAAGGCATGTCCCCCTGAAGAAGAGCGAGGTGATAGAGAGAGCTGCTGATTGACACATACAGCTTCCCAAGATTCTGCCGATTGGACTGAGGACAACAGGTTGTTGCTTCGTCGCTGCCCAGCTTCTCTGTCATGCCCTCCAAAGCGGCTACCAACTCCTGAGCGCGCGCCGCATTCTTGAGGCGAAGAATCACATAGGCCTCAGCGACGAGCGCATAGGAGCGCCGGGTGAGATCAAGGTCGGCACGATGGGAAAGCCAACGAAAAACCTCATCGCTTTGGTGGAGATCACGGGGGCGAGATCCGGTGCGAAAAAGAACCCGGTCCACAGCCCGATAATCCGACGCAATCAAGGATCGCTCCAATAGAGCAAAGGCCTCAGGCAATGCACCAGCCCTTAGCGCCAGGGTGCACTGCATCGAGACAACATCGATCGCATTCGGCCACCGGCGCCACGCCGCATCAGCAATGCAAGAAGCCTGTTGATACTGATGAAGTCGAAGGCTGCCATCGAACATGAGATAGCTCGTTGAAGCTGACGTCAGCCTCCCTTGCGTGAGCCGAAACACAGCAACGCCTAACGCGTGACCCAAGCGGCTGTTTCGATAGACATACGCCAACGGACTGGTCCAAAACTGCTCACGCCGCTGGTTGAAAGCTTTCAGCAACGCAAAAATCGGCGGGGCAACGCGTTTGAGCCATCTCTTGACAGCAGCCAGCTGGAGCGAGAGCTGCTGCTTCATCCAACGCAGTCCCCTTGAGAACGCAGCAGCTTCAGCATGCGACGGGTTCGACTTTTATAGGTGTAACCATCAATTCCGCTCAATCGCTCATCAAGACTTGGACCCTCTCCTGCCAAAACACGGTGGAGCTGCTCGCTGAACTCCAACGGATCCGGTGGGCAAAGGCAACAAATGGCCTCGAAGGCATGGAGAGCATGAATCCGCGTGGAGACCACAGGCAACCCAGCGAAGAGATACTCGAAAAATTTCATCGGAAACATCGCCCGGGTATAGGAATTGCACTGCAATGGCAACCAGGCGCACTCAAAGGCAGCCAAAAAGTGTGGGATTTCGCTGTAGGGCTTCGGACCAAGCCAATGCACATTGCCGAGACCACCCAACTGCGAGAGATCCGTGCTGGGCTCGCCCTCTGACTGTGGCCCAATGAACACGAATTGCCACTCAGGATGGCGGACGGCGACCGCACGAATCAGCGCAAAATCAAGTTTGTAGCTGCTGATCGCACCAACGAAACCAATTTTGGGCTCCGGAATTCCTACCAACTCAGGCGGACAGATGAAACCCGGGTCGTAACGAAGTTCAAGTGAGACGGAAAAATGATCTCGGTCAGCAACATTGGGCTCATAAGAGATTCGTTCTGTATACGTTGCGAGCCGTTCAGCGAGATACGGCGACGTTGTGAATACTTGGTCGACGGAGCGACATAAGTGGGCTTCTTCAGATTCAATCAAACTCTTAGGCATACAGGGCTGCTCCTGAACCGCATCGACTGCGTGATAGATCGACAACTCGAACCCTTTCAACGGCAAATAGAGCAACGTCAACGGGTTGTATGTCCAAAGCCAAGGGGATCGGAAGCGCAGCAACCAACATGCCAGTGACACGCTGAAACGAACCATCAAGCGATTGAGGCGTAGCGCAATCCCATGGGATCCACCGGGCACAACCAAGGGAGACAACACCCAGATCCCCGGTCGTACCGCCCGCACGAAACGCAGCCCAAGAAACAGCCTCCGCAGGATCCTTCTGAAATCCTGAGCCTTGGTTTGAACAGAGCGAAGTCCCAGGGATTCAACATACAAAACCCGCTCACCTTCGGCGGCCAATGCACATGCAACATGCTGTTTATTCGTCCACAATGGGTGATCCCAGTCAGCCGTGGAGAGAAGAACGATATCTGCCATCAAGTATTTTCAATGCGATACATATCACGGAAGCTTTCCGACTTCTCACAGAGGGAGAGAAAATCACCCTGCGCATGAATCTTTCCGTTTTCAATCTGAATGATGCGATCGCACTTTTTGACTGTTGTTAAACGGTGAGCAATCACAATTGTTGTGCAGCGGCGCCCGACCAGCTCTAAAGCCTGAAGCAGATCATGCTCTGTTCTGTTGTCAAGAGCGCTTGTCGCTTCATCCAAGACAAGAACCTTGGCCCCACGATAGAAGGCTCGTGCCAGGGCGAGACGCTGACGCTGACCACCAGACAACTTAACTCCATTTTCTCCAATCATCGTGTAAAGCCCATAAGGCATTTGTGCAACAACATCGTCGAACTGAGCAGTTTTCAATGCCGCCCAAATATCGTCATCGTCAATCAATTCATCATCCAATCCAAAAGCAACATTGTCTCGAATACTTCCATCAAACAGGCGAATATCCTGAGGGACTAGAGCGCAATTAGCCTGCCACGCAGGCAGATCATGCGGGCTAACAGAAATCCCATCCAACATAAGCTGGCCTGAGGTTGGTTTCAGCAAACCCAAAAGCAGGTGAGCAATAGTTGTTTTGCCACTGCCCGTGCGTCCAACCAAGGCAACACGAGACCCAATGGGGATGGAAATATTGACAGAATCAACAACCTGCTTGTCACTCCGTCGGTACGAAAAACTGACATCCTTCAACTGAATGAATCGGCGAGGCATCAACCCTTCTGGAGTCGGAACATCGGGAGAAGACAAAAGAAGTCTCTCAGGCTTCAACTCCAACAGGTCCAAAGCATCTTTAATTTCAGGAAGGCCACCACGCAAACGATTCAGGCTACGAAAAGTATTTTGAAGTGGCCCTGAAACTTTCAGCAAAGTGAACATAATTGCAAATAAATTCGGAATCGCATTACGCACATCACTTGAATCTCCATTCAAAACAGCAGGAGCCAAGCCAATTAAAAATAGAATTGAAATACCCGCGGGCTCTATCAAAAAACGGGGGACATCGGGAAGCAGGCGCGTTAAGCGGTCGTACCGTTTTGCAATAACGCCATCAGAAGAAAAACGAGTCACAAAATATTGATCAGCCGAATAAAGATGAACATCACGAATTGATCGCAATGACTCCATCAACAAAAGATTGATACGCCGGCCATAACGGACACGCTGCTTGGTCGCCAACCTCAAATAGGGGGTAATGAGCACTGAGGCCACGGCATAGGCCACAAGCATCAGCATGAAGATGGCCAAAGCCTGTAAGCCAAGGACAAAAACAACACCAATCAACAACGAAGTCACCGACAAGGCATTTCCAGCAATTGCAATCAGCGGACTAACAACTTTAGTGGAAACACTATTGAGAATTCGATTAAATTTTTCAGATAAATTAGCCGTGCGATTTTCGATAAAAAACTCATAGCGCTGCCTGAGAACATTTCGGTAGACCTGATTCACAAGGTCATTCCAAATTTCTGCACTCAACAGACTTTGCATCAAAGCCACAAGAAAGCGAACTAATGATGCCAACCAGAAAGAGCCAATCAATAACGCCAGTAACCAGCCTGTTTGATCTAAAAATCCCCCACCAAATACCAAGACACCGGGCAATCGATCTTCCAGCTTGGCGCCAGAGAAAAGACCGACAAATCTCGCCAAAAATGCAATCAGAAGGATATCGAGCACGCCTTGAAAAAAGGACGCGACAAGAACGAGACCAACTAACCGCTTTCGCCGTGCAGGCAACTTGCCAAGCAACGTCGATAAATCTCTCCAGGTCTGACTCTGCAGCGAAAATATTGGCAACCGACGGTTCATCTTCTCCAAGCCAGAACCGACGAATTAGTCGCTCACATGACCGTACGCGCCAAGGATCATGCTGCCCTAACGGGAAGGCCAGCCGGGCAACCGATTGACCACTCGCTGAACTCGAGCGAACAGCTGCTGCAGCTGCAACCGCCACGTGGGCGGGCTGCTCAGCTGTGGCCCTGATGCAGCCTCCAGGGCATCCAGAACAGAGAGGGCATCCCGCCAGCGCCGCAGCAGTGCAGCTTCGGAACACTCCTGCAGCAAAGCCTCCAAGCGATCGCCTGAGGGTCGCCAGCCCTGGGGCGCATCCACAGCACGCTTGATCCGTTCGAGATCGAAACGCATTCGGCCACAAGCGATCTGATGGACGTTGTGACCTGGATCTCCGTAGTCGGCGAGAGCATGATTGAGGCTGCTGAACACAACGCAGCCACAAGCCAGCGCCTCCAGCGGCGGCAACCCGAACCCCTCGGTCACGCCACGTCCTCGCCAGTACTCCGCTGAGTCGTAGAGGTAGACCGTGGAGCGGTTGAACAGATCAACCAAGTCATCCACCCATCCAGCTTGAACCTCCACCACAAGACCGGCTTTCCGCAACTCCGGCACCAGCTGATTCAGCACATAGGGACTGCTTTTGCGTGCCTGCACCAACACATCGATGGGTCGACGTTGGCTTGCCGAACGGTTTCCGCGCTCAAGCCAGGCCTGGTCCAGGGCATTCGGGACCAGGAACAGAGGATTCCGGGGAGCCTTATCCCCCCAATAGCCCAAGGTGTTGCGGCTGACGGCCAACACGGGAATTCCCGGCGGCAACCTGAAGCCGTACTGGCTGCTATGGGCGTGGTACCCAACCCGACGGCCATTCAACCGACGGATCAAACCAGGAACATCAAAGCCCCAGCTGACCACCCAGAGAACATGAGCATCCGGGGGCTCTTTGCGAAGACAATCATCCAGATACCGATGATCGGGTGAACGCTCGCGGTAGGTGACCAGTTCCGTCGGGCACAGATTCGCCAACAATCGGGCGGTCTGCTGTTCGACGCTGAGCCCACCACAACGGAAGCGACTGCTGGTCCCGGGGACCAGAAAACGAATCAGTTTGGTGGGCACCAGCGAAAACTCAAGCTGCGGCGGTCTCGGTACTGCCAGCCCGCTGACGGCGGGTGAGGAAACCAAACAGCACTTTGCCAATCGCGGCAACAAGATTGCCTTCTAGCTCCTTGAACATGTTCATGTTCAGATGGAAAGCATGGTTGGCTTCTTCGACGATGCGATCGGCCGTGGCCTGATCGATCGGGAGACTATCCATGGCAGCGCGGTAGTTGGTCTTGAAGGCCTTCTCGTCAGCGATGTCATCGAAGACGTAAAAGCGAAGTCCATCGTCTCCATCCATATTCATCGCCTTCTGAGCGATGTTCTTGAGAATCTGCCCTCCGGAGAGATCGCCGAGATAACGGGTGTAGTGGTGACCCACCAACAGCTCAGGTGACTCCTTCGCGACGGCATGAATCCGTTCGACATACACAGCTGCAGACGGAGAAGGCTGAATCTGCTCTTTCCAATCCTCACCGAAGTAATAGGCGAGATCTTGCTCGAGAGATTCACGACGATTGAGCTCTTTCTTGCCAATCGGACCGACCACCGGGTGATCACCCAACTTGTCGATCTCCTCCTCCATCGCCTCGTAGACGAAGTAGAGATCCGCAACAAGCTTGCGATAGCTAGCTTTGTCGACCACGCCCTTCAAGAAGCAGCTCACGAAGCCGGTGTTTTCGGCCATGGTGTGGGACTTTTTCGTGCCTTCACGGATCTGGGCAGCCAGTGCAACGGACATGAATGCTTGTGATTGGACCGATAGAAGGACCCTATAAGCAGTCCACGCAAGGGTGGCCAGGAGCGTTGCGAAGGGTTACGCCGCTGTATCGGACGCAGCATTTCGATCGAACAGTTCAAACAGCTCGCGACAGATCTGCTGTAGCTGCTTCACCTGCTGCTGCTGGGGCAGATGGGGGCCTTCCGGCAACCATTCACCAACCGTGGCGAGGCGCCAGCGCTCGCCGTCATAAGTCATGCCTCGCATCAAAACCCCCAGCAGGCGCAGCTGGTCTTCACCTCGTTCAGCGCTGATGCGCAATTGCATCAGCAAACTGCGGCACTCCAGACGTGGACTCCAGCCAGGGAAATGAAACGAGAGGTCCAGCGATTCCGTTTCACTCCACTGACGGGTCTGCGGGTCATCTCGCCAGGGGCTCAAGTTGGCCTGTGCAACCGGAAACTGGCGACGCACAAGCGTGATCGTGGAGGCCAGTGCTCGCATCCGGACCACGCTATGTACCGACTCGCCCGCGTTCACAGCAACCTCCTCATTGGGCACAGTTTGAAGGGAGTGGCAAGAGTTCGCCGTTACGGTTGCCCGAGGTTCACGAAACCATGACGCAACCGCTGCACCTGGGCCTGCTGGGCGCGATGCCGGAGGAGATCGGCTCTGATCTCAGCCACCTCAAGGATCTGAGCTGCAGCGACCACGGAGACCTGAGGATCCACAGGGGGTCGTGGGGCGACAGGGTTCGCCTCAGCCTGGCCTGGAGCGGCTGGGGCAAGGTCAGCGCTGCGCGGGCCGCCACACGCCTGCTCGCCAGCGAGCCCAGCCTTGATCTGCTGATTTTCACCGGCGTGGCCGGCGCTGCGAATCCAGCCCTGCGTCAATGGGATGTGGTGTTGGCCGATGCCGTGGTGCAGCACGACATGGATGCCCGACCCCTGTTTCCACGGTTCACGGTGCCAGCGTTGAACCAGGACCGGCTCAAACCGCAGTCGACCTGGTTCGACTGGGCCAAGACTGCCCTGCTGGAGGCCCACAGCGCTGGCAAGCTGGAAGGCTTCGGCCGTCCAAGCAGCGGTCTGATTGCTACGGGGGATCGCTTCATCGGCGATCCGGCTGTGCTGCAAACGCTGCGGGAGGCCCTTCCAGACCTGCGGGCCGTTGAGATGGAAGGCGCCGCCGTCGCGCAGGTGGCCGAGCAGGAGGGCGTTCCCTGGCTAGTGCTCAGGGTGATCTCCGATGGTGCCGATGAGGCAGCGGCCCAGAGCTTTGCAGATTTCGTCAAACGCTACGAACAGCAGGCCTGGCGGCTGATTGAGGCCCTGCTGCAGCGCTGCAACGCCACGCCCCAGCGATGCCCATGATGTCGCTGCTGAACCGCTTGCTGCGGTATGGCGTGGTGGGGGGCACGGCCGCCGCGGTGCACATCGGCGTGCTGCTGCTGCTGGGCCAGTGGATGAGCCTGAGCCTGGCCAATCCCATCGCCTTCCTGGCTGCCTCCGTGGCGGGCTATCTCGGCCACGCCCTACTCACCTTCCGGGAAGAAACGGGTGGTCGCCAGTTCGCCCGTCGCTGGCTGCTGCTGCAGTACGTGGTCAACATCAGCGTCTGCGCCCTACTGCCGCTGCTTAAGGCCCCAACCCTGGTGCTGGTATTCACACCCACGATGCTGAATGCCCTGATCTGGAGCCGAGCAGCTCGCTTCAGTGCCCAGGCCCGTCACCACCTCAAGGGCACTCCCCCCCTGCTCCATGCCGACGACCTCGGGTTGGCTGAGGGCGTGGATGAGGCCATCATCGATCTCGCCCGTGGCGGGCAGCTTCAGGGAGCCAGCCTTCTGGTGAATGGTCCCAGTGCGGCGGATGCCGTGGAAGCCTGGCGCAACATTGCCGCGCCCCCACCGCTCACACTTCACCTCTGCCTCACCGAAGGGCATCGCCTGCCCAACTGCCCGGATCTGCCGACCGGATTCGGCAGCTTGCTGCTGGCCTCACTCCTGCCCTGGCAGCGCCGACGTATCGCACCCCAGCTGCGCCTAGTTCTGCAGCAGCAGATCAGCCGCTACCGCCAGCTCACCGGACTGCAGCAGATCCGCCTCGATGGCCACCAGCACATCCACCTCGTACCCCTGGTGCTGGATGCCGTGCTGGACCTGGCCGGTTGCGAATCAATCATCTGGGTGCGTACAACGCGGGAATCCCTGCCGGAGGGCTTGTCTCTGAAACTCTGGTGGCGCAGCGTGCAGACAGGAGGCCTTCTCAAGTGGCTGGTTCTGCAGCTGCTGAGCGGGCTGGCGATCCCACGCCTGCGCAGGGCCGGGATTCCAACCAACCGACGCTTCGCCGGTGTGTTGTTCAGTGGGTCGATGTTCGGCAAAGCGTTTCGTCGCAGCTGGAAAACGACCCACAGCCTCGGCACGAACCAGCGCGCTTCAAGGCCCATAGTGCTGATCCACCCGGCCCGCCGCGATGCAGCATCGGGCATGGATCAGAAGGCGTTTCAGCAGTCTGTGGCCTTTTTCAATTCCACCAACCGCCAAAAAGAGTGGGCTTCAGCGCAACAGCTCTGAAGCCTGGTGCACAGCCCTAACGAAATAGTGCGGACGGCGTTTCACATCGACGTAGATCCGGCCGATGTATTCACCGAGCACACCGATGCCAATCAACTGAATCCCCCCCAAGAACAGAACAGCCACGATCAGCGAGGCGTAGCCCGGTAGGTCCACACCGAAGGCCAGGGTTCTTAAGACGATGAGAGCGGCATAGACAAAACTCACCAGCGAAATCAGTACACCGATCACCCCCCACACCTTGAGGGGCTTCACCGTGAACGAAAAAATGCCATCAAGGGCGTAACGCCACAGCTTGAGCGAACTCCACGAGGTTGTTCCTCCCGAACGAGCCACCCGGCTGTAGGAGATTTCCTTGCTGCGATATCCGGTCCAGGGCATGAGCCCCTTGGAGAAACGTGTGGCTTCTCGCATCTGGGTGAACGCCTCCACCACCGGGGCACTCAGCAGTCGAAAGTCGCCAGCCCCTTCCTGGAGCTGAATCGAATCAACGAGGCGGTTGAACACCCGATAAAACCACGACGCGGTAGCCACCTTCAAACGACCTTCAGCATCCCGGTCATCCCGCACCGCCGTTACCACTTCTGCGCCGGCCCGCCAGGCCTGCACCATCACTGGAATCCTCTCCGGAGGGTGCTGGAGATCGGAATCAATCAGCACCGCCGCCGCACAGCGTCCGCAGGCGTAATCCAACCCCGCCAGCATCGCTGCCTCTTTACCGAAGTTGCGCGTGAGCTCCAGCAGCGTGACGCCCTGATCGGCATGGCTCTGCTGCCAGGCACGGATCACCGCAACCGTGGCATCGGACGAGCCGTCATCAATGAGCAGCAGATGGTCAACGTCCGACAAAACCATGACCCGCTCAATAAAGGCACTGATCACCTCGGCTTCGTTGAAGCAGGCCGCCACGACCCACACCTGCTCGCTGGCCATCAATGCGCGGTCTGCACTATTAGGAACCGTAGGGCTACCGGCTCAGTCATAGGCTCGGCCTGCTGACGCCCGACCAACCGCCATGGCCCAGTTCGAGAAGCTCACCGCCCCCAGCCAGGGCACACCGATCCGCTTCGAGAACGGTCAACCCGTGGTGGCCGACAACCCGATCATCCCCTTCATCCGGGGCGATGGCACCGGCGTGGACATCTGGCCCGCCACTCAAAAGGTTTTGGATGCGGCCGTGGCCAAGGCCTACAGCGGCGGCAAGAGCATTGAGTGGTTCAAGGTGTATGCCGGCGATGAAGCCTGCGACCTCTACGGCACCTACCAGTACCTGCCGGAGGACACCCTCGAGGCAATCCGAAGCTACGGCGTGGCGATCAAAGGCCCCCTCACCACACCAGTGGGCGGCGGCATCCGTTCGCTGAATGTGGCCCTGCGCCAGATCTTTGATCTTTATTCCTGCGTGCGTCCCTGCCGCTACTACGAAGGCACCCCAAGCCCCCACAAACGTCCCCAGGATCTGGACGTGATCGTCTACCGGGAAAACACCGAAGACATCTACATGGGGGTGGAATGGGAAGCCGATGACGCCGTCGGCCAGGAGCTTCGCAAGCACCTCAACGAGGTGGTGATCCCCGCCAACGGCAAGCTGGGCAAGCGACAAATCCCCGAGGGATCCGGCATCGGCATCAAGCCTGTGAGCAAAGCCGGCAGCCAGCGCCACATCCGCAAGGCAATCCAGCACGCCCTGCGCCTTCAGGGCAACAAGCGCCACGTCACCCTGGTGCACAAGGGCAACATCATGAAGTTCACGGAAGGGGCCTTCCGGGACTGGGGCTATGAACTGGCCACCACTGAATTCCGCGACGATTGCATCACCGAGCGGGAGAGCTGGATCCTCGGCAACCTCGAGACCGACCCTGACCTCAGTGTGCAGGCCAACGCCCGCATGATTGAGCCGGGCTACGACAGCCTCACTCCAGAGAAAAAAGCCGACATCGATACCGAGGTGCAGGCGGTGATCGACGCCATAGGCAGCAGCCACGGTGGCGGCAAGTGGAAAGAGATGGTGCTGGTGGATGACCGCATTGCCGACAGCATCTTTCAGCAGATCCAGACCCGCCCCCAGGAGTATTCGATCCTCGCCACGCTCAACCTCAACGGTGACTACATCTCTGATGCCGCAGCCGCGATGGTGGGCGGCCTGGGCATGGCACCCGGCGCCAATATCGGAGAGAACGCTGCCATCTTCGAAGCCACCCACGGCACCGCTCCGAAACACGCCGGCCTCGATCGAATCAATCCCGGTTCGGTGATCCTCAGCGGCGTGATGATGCTGGAGTTCCTTGGATGGCAGGAGGCCGCCGATCTGGTGACCAAGGGTCTCAGTGCCGCCATCGCCGATAAACAAGTCACCTACGACCTGGCCCGACTGATGGAACCCCAGGTGGATCCCGTGAGCTGCAGCGGATTCGCAGAAGCAATTATTGATCGATTTTAAATAGTTAGAAATTAAAAACCATGATTATTAATCACTCAAAAAAATTTATATTCTTTGCTAATCGGAAGACAGCATCAACATCTACGGCCATTGCATTATCCAGCAGCTGTAACAATAAAGATGTCATTACGCCCCTGGGTCGAGACGAAAAAATTCGCCGAGACCTTGGCTATCAGGGGCCTACTAATTACATACCTTGGTGGAACAAAATCAACCACTTAGCGATCAAAGCCAAAGGGAAAATACTAAAGAAAGGCATCACCCGAGACCTGAAATCGATTGGCCTTCACACACATATAGGGGCACACGATGCTATTACCAAGAATTACATCACTGCATCCATATTTGAAAGCTATTACAGCTTCTGCTTCATCCGCAACCCCTGGGATCAAGCTCTCTCTCAATTTTTTGAACTCAAAAAAGACCAGAAGAGACACAAAGCACTCGATTTAGACACTTTCATCAACGGCGGAATGCTGGAAGAGTTTGCAACCTCTTGCCGATCAATCTATAGCTACAAGGGAATAATCCTTGTGAAGCATATATACCAGTACGAGCATCTTCAGGAAACCGTTAAAAATATTTTCCACGATCTCAACCTCACCGGAAACCCACAACTCCCCAAAGCCAAATCAACCTTGCGTACCGACAAAAGACACTATAGAGAAATATTCAATACAAAACAAAAAGAGGTAATTCAACATATCTTTTCTCAAGAAGTTGAATTAGGTGATTATCACTTTTAAGGATTTTCAGCCAAAAAAAGCGTCGATACAGCCAGACTCAATCAATGAAAATCGAATCCGGCTCCTCATCCCCCACCCAGCTCCCCGGGCTGCCCGCAGGAGCAGCAGATCCCTGCGTGCACTGCGGCTTCTGCCTGCCAACCTGTGCCAGCTATCGCGTGTTGGCCAGTGAGATGGACTCCCCCCGCGGTCGCATCCATACTCTGCGGGCGATCGAGGCCGGTGAGCTGGAGCTGGATGCCACGGTGGCCAGCCATTTCGACACCTGCCTGGGCTGCTTCGCCTGCGTCTCCGCTTGTCCTTCCGGAGTCCGCTACGACCAGCTGATCGAGGCCACCCGGCCCAAGCTGAATCAGGCCAACCACCGCAGCAGCTGGCAGACCAGCTTCCGCAAACTGTTGCTGCAGGTGCTGCCCTACCCCAACCGACTGCGCACCCTGCTTCAACCTTTGCGGGCCTATGCCGGCACGCCGCTGCAACACCTGGCCCGCCGCTCCGGACTCACCCGTCTGTTCGGTCCGGAGATTGAGGCGATGGAGCAGCTGCTGCCGCCCCTTGTGCCGGAGAGCTTCACTGACCGGCTACCCGAGGTCAACCCCGCCAACGCTGAACGCCGCGGCCGCGTAGCGCTGTTGCTGGGCTGCGTGCAGCGCTGCTTCGATCCCAGCGTGAGCATGGCAACGGTGAAGGTGCTGCAGGCCAACGGTTTTGAAGTAGTGATTCCGCCTGACCAAGGCTGCTGCGGGGCGGTGAGCCATCACCAGGGGGAGCTGAAGCTCACCCGTCAACTCGCGACGAATCTTATTCAGAGCATGAACGCCATCGACGGGGAATTGGATGCGGTGCTCGTGGCTGCCTCCGGCTGCGGTCACACAATGAAGGCCTACGGCGAGCTGCTGGACGACAACGCTGGCTTCCGTGCTCCGGTGCTGGATGTGCAGGAATTCCTAGCTGACCGCGGCCTGTTGGAGACGTTCCGCGCTCAACTGCAACCTCTCCCCGCCGTCGTGGCCATGCATGACGCCTGCCACATGATTCACGGCCAGGGGATCCAGGCCCAACCCCGCCAGCTGCTGCGGGCCATCCCCGGGATCCAGCTGAGGGAAGCGACCGAGGCAGGGGTCTGCTGCGGCAGTGCCGGCATCTACAACCTGGTGCAACCTGAGGAGGCCGCTGAACTGGGCCGAATCAAGGCCGAAGACCTCAGCGGCACCGGCGCTGCCCTGGTGGCCAGCGCCAACATCGGTTGCACCCTGCAACTGCGGCGGCACCTGGGCGATCGGGCTCTGGTGCAGCACCCAATGGAACTGCTGGCCGCATCAGCCGGCCTCCATCAGCTGCCAGGCCTCCCGCAGGGTGTCGGCACGACCGAGATTGCCGGGGAACGTAAGGATCGGCAGATCACAGCAGGGTCCCTCTGAAGGGCGCACCAGCGACAGTCCCGCCAGCAGCTGACCTGCCAGCTGCACCGACTCAAGAGCCAGTCCACGGGCCAAAAGCGTCTGGGTGGTGATTCCTCCTTTGCTGATCAGATAGCCCAGATCCGGCGCGAGGGAGGCCGCCAGTCGACCCATCAACTCGGCTACAGCACAAGACAAGCGCCGACCCTCCTGCTCTGAGGCGCACCGCAACTCCCCACGACTGGTGAACAGCACCGGTGTGGTGCCACCATCGAACAGTGCTCGCAGCTGCTGCAGCCAGACCCGTTCCAGATCCGCCAGCAGCAGGTTGGGTGTCGGCCCCTCCAGCACCCGGGAGATACGACGCATCGGCAGCTCAACCCCTTGGCAGCCCGGTTCCGCCAGCAACACCTCCAGTTGCTGATCGGCCAAAGGCACATGGGAACCCACCATCACCAGGCCCGACTTCCCTGTTCCATTCGGATGCCGAAGCCGCAGTCTCGCCAGCCCCTTGGTGTCCACCGGCGGCGGGCCAGGATCCGCCAGCGCCTTCACCATGCTGGCGGCGGAGCGGAACAGAAAACGTTTCTCCCCCTGAAGGGCGCGCACCGCTGCAGCCAAAGCGGTGAGTTGCTCCTGACGCTCGGCATCCACCACCACCGATGCATTGGCCTGGAGACAGCGGAGGCGATCGATCAACAGCGGCAAGCCTGCACCACAGGCGGCATCGAGCTCACGACCATCGATCCGCTGCACCGAAGCCGCGGTAATGGCCCCATCGCTTTTCTCCTCCAACCAGCAGGCCAGATCACTGCTGCTGAAACCAAACAGCCTGTCCTGGGCAAACGGCGTGGTGTGCACTGGCTCGCCATGGAGGAGATGCACCCCATTCACAGTAGTGCGACCCCCTTCGAGAAAGGCCGGCACGTGGAAGGTGGCATCAAAAGGGCCGAAGGACGCCTGCAAAGCCTCGGGCTCCAACACCCCATGGCCGCGCAGAGTCGAATCCCCGCGACTCACCAGCAGCACCTGATCGCGCGCCAAACCCTCCCGCAGCAGCGCCTGATCCAGCGCCATGGCAATGCTGCCGTTGCGTTCAGCCGCATCCGTTGGCGTCAGCGCCCGGGTATCCGCCAGCAGGAACAACAAAGGCGAGGGATGGCGCAGCCCCCGGCGCAGGGTGTCGATATCCCAGCGCAGCAGCAGCGGACAGCTGTGCACCGTCTGCGAGCCGGTGGGATCGTCGTCAATCACCACAACCTTCATGGCACCATCGTGCCGTGAGCCAATCCCCCGCCAACCGCTGCGCTCTGATCGACCTGGTGTGCCAGTGGCATCAGAGCGCCACACCCTGGAGTCCCAGTGGGCTGGGAACACGCCTGAGCTGGGGCCCTCCGCTGGATCCCAGCCACGAGGTGCTGTCCTGCCGTCAGCTCAACCGGGTGATCGACCATGCGGTGGACGACCTGACCATCACGGTGGAAGCCGGCCTGCCGCTGCAGGACCTGCAGGATCTGCTGACGGAACAGGGGCAATGGCTGCCGATTGATTGGCCCCGGGCCGGCGCTCCCGGGAGCATCGGCGGCCTGGTGGCCCGTGGTCTGGCGGGGGGACTGCGGCAACGCTATCTGGGGGTGCGCGATCAGATCATCGGCATTGGCCTGTTGCGGGCGGATGGCGTTGAAGCCCACGCCGGTGGACGGGTGGTGAAGAACGTGGCGGGCTACGACCTAATGCGTCTGCTCTGCGGCAGCTGGGGCAGCCTGGCGCTGATCACCGAGTTAACTCTGCGGCTGCAGCCACTGCGCCCTGCGCGGAGCAGCCTGGTTGTGGATGGCGAGCTAGCGGCCCAGGACGCCTTCCGCAGCGAACTGCTGCGCTCCAGCCTGACACCGGAACGCTGTGACTGGATCAACAGCGGCGATGGTGCCTGGCAGCTGCGGCTAGTGGTGAGCAGCGTGTCGGATCAGGCGGTGGAGGACCAGCTGAAGCGGCTCGAGACGTTGGCCCATGAGCAGCAACTCAGCGCCAAACGTCAGCCTTGCGCTGATGCCCTGAGCACGCCCCTCGATGCCAGCCCGTCTGCTCAGCTGGTGCGACTGGTGCTGCCGCCGGCCCAGTTGCAGCAGTTACTGAGGGATGACGCCATGACGGCCCTGAAGCCTTGGTGCTGGGAGCTGGCCGCTGGAGCCGGCTGTGGTGATGGCTGGTGCGACACCGCCACGCCAGATCACCAGCTGCAGGCGCTGCGCCGCAGCGTGATCGGCCTCGGAGGGGAAATGACGGTGTTGAAACGCGCCGCTGGATCAACGGTGCCAGCCTGGCTCGATCGTCCCTCCCGACCGCTGATTGAAGCGGTGAAACGCCAGTTCGACCCCAAGCTGCAACTCAGCCGCGGCCGCCTACCGGGGGTGGATCAGGAGACGCTGTAGCGACAGGCGAGGGTCTGCTTCGCTCCGGCCTCCAGCACCAATTTGCGATCTCCACTGACAAGAGCCTGACGCGGCCCCGTCCAGGGTTCCAGACAGACCATGGGGCGCGGGGGCTCAGTCCAGACCACGCTGAGATCCAACGGCGCCTGATGCTGCAGTTCCAAATTCACGCCGGTGGCGTCATCAATCAAGGTGACTGGACCTGATGGGCGACAGAGAAAATCCACCCCCTCCGGAAGCCGCTTGATCTGATCAGCGGTGGCGGCCTCCGCCATCTCCAGATGGTTGAGGCAGCGCTCCGCCAGCCCAGTGAGCCGGGCCTGGCTCAGATCGCTCACGTTGAAGTAGGGATGCAAGCCAAAACTGAAGGGCATAGCGGCATCGCCGCAGTTGTGCACCGTGGTGGAGATCTCCAACGCACTGGCAACCGGACGCAACTCCATCTCCAAACGAAAGGGGAACGGATAAGCCGCCAGGGTGGCCTCACTGCTGGACAACGACAGCCTCACGCCGCTCTGATCGTCCAGCAGCTGCAGCTGCCAGGGCAGATCCCGGGCGAACCCGTGCTGCTTTAGGGGGTACTCAACGCCATCCACCGGGAGCACGTCGCCGGGCAGATTGCCGCAGATCGGGAACAACACCGGAATGCCGCCGCGAATGCTCTTGGCGGGGTCGGCATATCGGTCTTGATCGAAGTAAAGCAACTCCCGTCCCTCGCAACACCAACCGCTGACCAAGCCACCCCGCTCGGGGATGATCCGCAACTGATCGCCACTGCTGGGATGCACGAAGTCCCAGTGGGCATATGGGGCCGACTGCTGGGTGAGGGTCATGGGCATCCGCCAGAACGCGGTGTGTCTAATTCACTCCCTTAGCCAGCAGATCCACATTTGTCGGTGCTGCAGCCGATTGGAGGCTCTCCAGCCACTTCAGCAGAGCTGAATTCACCTGATCCGGCACTTCATCGTGGGGACAGTGCCCAGCCTCAAGGACCACTTCAGTGGTGGCATCCGGAACATGGCGCTGGAAGGTGGAGCGGCGACCAGGGGCATTGATCCAGGGATCACGGATGCCCCAGAGCAGCAGTAGCGGTGCCGTGAGTTCTGCGAAAAGTTCATCGAGGGGCTGACCGCGGGGGATGTCGAAGACGGTGCGAAACACACCGAAGGCGCCTGGATCAAGGGATGGACGCCGGATCGACTCCACCAGCCAGTCATCAACGTTGGTCTTGTCCACGTACACCTGATTGAGGGTGCGGCGGATCGTGGCGGGGCGGCGCAGGTTCTCGAACAGCAGCCGCTGCAGCACAGGACTCTTCAGCAGCGCCGTGCCAATGCTCTGCCGGGCGATGGCCCCCCAGCCTTGCGGAGGTTTTTGCTCATCACTGAAGGGACCGGCGGCATTGAGCAGCACAACCCCCGCACAGTCCGATCCCAACGCGGCCCCGGCGGCGAGGGCGGCAAATCCACCAAGGGAATTGCCGGCAATCACCGTCGGACGACCAATCCGCTCATGCACATAGGCCACCAGCTGATCGCGCCACAAGGCGCCGCCGTAGTTCAACCCTGCCGGCTTGGCACTCCTGCCGAAGCCCAGCAGATCGATCGCATGCACGGCATGGGTCTGGGCCAACACGGGGATGTTGTGACGCCAGTGATCAGTGGAGGCCCCGAACCCGTGGACCAACAGAAGGGCAGGACGATCAGCACTGTCCGTGTCGGGATGCTGCTGCACCGTGTGCACAGCGTGGCCGAGATGGCTCCAGGTGACGCGATCCACAGCCGGCTGCGAGGGACGCGATGCTAAGCAGCACTGAAGCGGCCTTGATGTTGAGCTACGAGGTAGTGAGCGGACCGCTAGCCGACGCATCCGTCTGGCGCGGAGCTTTGCTCTGGGCCATCGCCCTTTACGTGCCGCTGAGCGCACCCCTCAGCAAGTTGGAATCCAGCCTGGAGACCAGTGATCTCCCGGAATCGGTGCGTCAACCGGCCCTGGTCGTCAGCAGCCTGCTGCTGGCCCTCGTCACCGGCGTGGTGACCCAGCTCGGATTGAGCTGGGCCTTGGGTCCCGGCTGGGCCTCCAGCCTTGGCGTTGTGGCTGTGGGCTGGAGTGTTTTGCTCGTCCTCGCCAATGCCGGGAAAGACGACTAGTTCAGGAGGCACCCGCCAGGGGATCCGCTGCGAATTCGTCGGGCACCTGATTGCCGTCCTCAGGGGGCTTGTCTTTCAGAACGATGCGCAGCAGCACCGGCGCCAGGAAGGTGGTGCCGATCACCATCAGCAGAATCGCTGCTTCAAGGCCAGGGCTGAGCAAACCGGAGGCTGTTCCCAGGCCCAAGAAAATCAAACCGACTTCGCCGCGGGGCATCATCCCAAGACCCACAACCAATTTGTTGGTCTTTTCCTTGCTGAAGATGGCCCAGCCGGCAACCACCTTGCCGATGATCGCCACCACAAAAAGAAAGGCTGCCACCACCAGGGCGGAACGGGCACCGGGGTCAGAGGGATTGATCACTGAAAGATCCATACCGGCACCCACCAGCACAAAGAAAACGGTGGCGAAAAGGCCAACGATGGGGGTGACCGCCGCCTGAATCTCATGGCGGTGCTTGGACGTGCTGGCAATCAAACCAGCAGCAAAGGCCCCAAGAGCGGCTTCCAAACCGATGGCGGACGCCACAAAACAGCTGACAGCAAGAAGCAGATAGGAGCCGATCAGTTTGGCGCCAGGGGCCTTGAGTTGATCAATCATCCAATCAAAAGCCGGTGCCGCCTTCTGGCTCAACAACAGGGCAACCACCACGAACAGCACCGCCGCCACCACCAGCTGCACGATGGGTCCAATCTCCAGACTTCCGCCGGCTCCCAAGGACACCACAATGGCCAGGATGACGATGCCGAGAATGTCGTCAAGAACGGCGGCGCCGATCACGATCTGCCCCTCGCGGGTGCGCAGATAACCCAGTTCACCGAAAACACTGGCGGTGATACCGATGCTGGTTGCCGTCATCGAGGCACCCGCAAAGATCGCGGGGATCGCATCAACATGGAAGATCGCCATCAGGCCAAGGGTGCCGAGGGCGAAGGGCAGCACCACACCCACCACAGCGACGCTGAAGGCCTGGGCCCCCACCGCCATCAATTCCTCCAGCTCACTCTCAAGACCTGTGAGGAAGAGCAGGGAGTAGAGCCCCAACGTGGCCACCGCCTGCAGAGCTGCGAAGCTCTCGTTGTACAGGACTGGAATCTCATCCACCGGCACATGCGACAGGCCGGAGACCACCTCGGAGAAGGCCCCAGAGAGCTGCACCTGGGTCTCCGGCGGCACCAGAAGATGCAAACCCGAGGCACCGATCAGCACACCAGCCAGGAGTTCACCAAGAATGGTAGGCAGCTCGAAACGCACCAGCACCTCCGCCAGGGAGCGGGCTGCCACAAAAATGAGCATGAAGCGAAGGACACCGATCAGCGTTTCCGCCAATTCGAGATCGTGACTGCTGATTTCGCTCAGCAGGGTGGGCAGCAGCATCAAGCCGGGCGTGTCTCACGCCGAACCTTAATGGTCATTCCTCCGGCGAACTGTTCGCTGGATGATCCCAATTAACTGGAGATGCTGTAGAAGCGGGCTTTTTTGCAGGCAGCCCCAGTTGTGATGGCTACGGTCCCAGTAATTCATTGAGTTGGGCTCCGAGCACCCCTGGCCTGACGGTGATTCCACGCTCCATGGCTCGCTGAACCCCCATGACCACCTCCCAACCGTTCGACCTGCGTCTGCCGACTCCCGGCTGTCACAACGACCCAGAGCGCGCCGGCCTCGATGCAAAGAGCGTGTTCGACGGCATGACCGAGCACCTGTTCTTCACGCTCGGCAAGCTCGCTCCCACCGCAAGCCGGCATGACCTCTACATGGCCCTGAGCTATGCCGTGCGAGATCGGTTGATGATGCGCTACCTCGCAACCACCGAGGCAATGCGGGCCCGCCCACAGAAGTCTGTGGCCTACCTGTCAGCGGAATTCCTGATCGGACCGCAGCTTCACAGCAACCTGCTGAACCTGGGGATTCAGAAGGAGGCCGAGGACGCGCTCAAGAATTTCGGCATCGAGTCGTTGCAGCAGATCCTTGATGTGGAGGAGGAACCGGGGCTAGGCAACGGGGGGCTCGGCCGTCTTGCCGCTTGTTATATGGAGTCGCTGGCCAGCCTGAAGATCCCGGCCACCGGCTACGGGATCCGTTACGAGTTCGGCATCTTCGACCAGCTGATCCGCGATGGCTGGCAGGTGGAGATCACTGACAAATGGCTCAAGGGCGGCTGGCCCTGGGAACTGCCCCAGCCCGATGAGGCCTGCTTTGTTGGTTTCGGTGGCCGAACCGAGAGCTACATCGATGACAAAGGCAGCTACCGCTCGCGCTGGATCCCGGCGGAACATGCCATCGGCATTCCCCACGACGTGCCGGTGCTGGGCTATCGGGTCAACATCTGCGACCGACTGAGGCTCTGGCGTGCCGATGCCACCGAAAGCTTCGACTTCTATGCCTTCAACATCGGCGACTACTACGGCGCCGTTGAGGAAAAGGTGGGCAGCGAGACGCTCTCCAAGGTGCTGTATCCCAACGACGGCACCGACGAAGGCCGGCGTCTACGCCTGAAGCAGCAGCACTTCTTCGTCAGTTGCTCGCTGCAGGACATGCTGCGCAGCCTCGATAACCGTGGACTGGCCATCGAGGACTTCCCCGACTACTGGACGGTTCAGCTGAACGACACTCACCCGGCCATTGCCGTGGCCGAGCTGATGCGCCTGCTGATCGACGATCGACATCTGGAATGGGAGAGAGCCTGGGACATCACCTCCCGCTCCGTGGCTTACACCAACCACACTCTGCTGCCTGAAGCACTGGAGAAGTGGGATCTCAACCTGTTCAGCAGCCTGCTGCCCCGCCATCTCGAGCTGATCTACGAGATCAACCGGCGCTTCCTGCAGCAGGTGCGACTGCGCTACCCCGGCAACGATGCCATCCAGCGCAAACTCTCGATCATCGATGAAGAGGGCAGCAAAGCAGTGCGTATGGCCCACCTGGCCACGATCGGTGCCCACCATGTGAACGGTGTGGCAGCGCTGCACTCCGATCTGGTGAAAACCGACCTGCTGCCGGAGTTCGCGGCGCTCTGGCCGAAGAAGTTCACGAATGTGACCAATGGCGTCACCCCGCGCCGCTGGGTCGCCCTGGCCAACCCCGAGATGTCCGCCCTGCTGGATGAACACGTGGGGCCCGACTGGATCTCCAACATGGAGAAGCTGCGCAAGCTGGAGGAGCGGCAGAACGACCAGGGCTTCCTCGAGCTCTGGGGCAACACCAAGCTGTCGGTGAAGCGCAAGCTGGCCACCTACATCCACCGCAACACCGGCGTGCTGGTGGATCCAGCCAGCCTGTTCGACGTGCAGGTGAAACGCATCCACGAATACAAGCGCCAGCACCTCAACGCCCTGCAGGTGATCACCCAGTACCTGCGCATCAAAAACGGCCAGACCGACGGCATGGCGCCCCGCACCGTGATCTTCGGAGGCAAGGCCGCTCCGGGCTACTACATGGCGAAGCTGATCATCCGCTTCATCAACGGCATTGCCGACACCATCAATGCCGACCCCGACATGGATGGTCTGCTGCGGGTGGTGTTCCTGCCGGATTACAACGTGAAGCTGGGGGAACAGGTGTATCCCGCCTCCGACCTCTCTGAACAGATCTCCACCGCCGGTAAGGAAGCCTCCGGCACCGGCAATATGAAGTTCGCCATGAATGGCGCCCTCACCATCGGCACCCTCGATGGAGCCAACGTGGAGATCCGCGAGCTGGTGCGAAGCGAGAACTTCTTCCTGTTCGGCAAGACCGTGGAGGAGATCACAGCCCTGAGGCAGAACGGCTACCGCCCCGGCGATGTGATCGCCGCCCTACCGGAACTGCAGGAAGCCCTCCGACTGATCGAAATGGGGCATTTCAGCAACGGCGACGGCGAACTGTTCCGCCCCCTGCTCGACAACCTCACCGGCAACGACCCCTTCTATGTGATGGCCGACTACGCCGATTACCTGCGGGCACAAGAGGCAGTCAGCCGCGCCTGGAGCGACAGGATGCACTGGAATCGGATGTCGCTGCTGAACACGGCCCGAACCGGGTTCTTCTCCTCCGACCGATCCATCAGCGAGTACTGCAACAACATCTGGGCCGTTGACCCACTCAACGTGGAGATCACCTGCGACGTGCGCTGAAAGCAGGCACTAAAAAAGCCCTGGATTCTTCTCCAGGGCTCTGCGGAAACATCTCGTTCTTCAGCTGCGATCGGGTAAGTCGGGAGTCTGGTGCAGCAGGCGGTTCAGCCTCAGACGGTCCACATTCAAGGGGTCAGGGGCCAGCTCACCAGCCAACTCACGGAACTTCTGTTCAATCTCCTCGGGAACGCGCACATCAAAAACACGTTCCATCAAGGCCTCAATCGAGAACAGATGGGCGTTGATATTCTCCAGATCGGCAATGACCTGCTGGAGTGCATCGCCTGATTCCTCCGGCAAGGGCCCTGATGCTGCTGCCGCCGGCTTGGCGGCTGCATCGGCGGGCTGGCGGGAAGCGTGCTGCTTCTGCAGATCCTCAAGCACGCGGCCTGACAGGGTGCGGAAGGACTGAAGTGCAGCCCAGTTGAGCTCCTGCTGCTGACGAAGTGTGGGGGATTCCCGGATCAGCCGATCATGCTCCCGGTAAAACCGTTGGCAATCTGGGCACTGGCAGGGCTCTTCCGGCAATGCAGTCCCTCGCGGTCATTCCCCACTATGCCACCGATCAGGCAGCCTGAGGTCCCATGTCCTCCTCAGACTGTGGGCCATCCTCACCAGCGGTTTCGGGCAGAGGGATCTCAATGGACGACACCACACCGATCACATCCCGCAGCCGCATCGAATCAGCGAACCAGCCCATGGCCTGTTCGGTGTCACCCCGACGTTCGGCATCACTCGCTTGGTCCTCATGGGCTTCCGCCAACAGAGCCAGCCAGCAGAGGCAGCGCGCCTGCACCACCGACAGATCCAGATCCGTGGGCTGGGACTCCGCAATCCGCTCACTCTCCTGCTGCACCAACAGCCGCAGACGAAGATCGTGAAGCTGGGTCATGGCATCCATACCCGGTTGCAACAACCCTAGCGGTGGTGAGCGATCTGCCCACCCCACCAGATGTAGCGTTCACTACTTCTTAAGCGATTCTCACGGGGCTGGCGGGACTCGAACCCACGACCTACGGTTTAGGAAACCGTCGCTCTATCCAGCTGAGCTACAGCCCCAGACATCTGAATTATGCCCACGAGGCATGATGAGATCTGAAAGCAGGCGAGGTGGTTGCGGCCGATCTCTTTGAGTGTCGGCTGAGGAAAGTCCGGGCTCCCTGATGGCCAGGCTTGCTGGGTAACGCCCAGTGCGGGTGACCGTGAGGAGAGTGCCACAGAAACACACCGCCGATGGCCGGTTCGCCGGCACAGGCAAGGGTGCAAAGGTGCGGTAAGAGCGCACCAGCAGCATCGAGAGGTGCTGGCTCGGTAAACCCCGGCTGGGAGCAAGGCCAAGGAACGACGGCTGGCCATTGGCCCCGTTCCGCTTGAACGCGCCGCTTGAGGCCGTCGGCAACGGCGGTCCCAGATAGATAACCACCCACCCTCTGCGGAGGCGTGAACAGAACCCGGCTTATGTCCTGCTTTCAACCCCAATCGGAATTATCAAAATGCATCTATCTACTCTCCATGCAAGCGCAGGAGCCGAAATCAAAGCATGCGTAATACAACCTTAAATCCCACCTACAAAAGATTAATACAATTCCCTTTGGTTTAAAAAACTTAAAGACGTGATGAACCCGAACCATATGAGCAAAATACAATTCAATCGTCGTTAATTAAAATTCGATCAAACGCACTAACCACACTACGTAAAACCATGAACAACAAAAATGATCAAAACTTCACCACAGTAAAAGATGGCTCAACATTTTTAAAGCTTGAGAAGCTCAAGAGTCCTTTCTTTAGGCTCGTTGAATGTTCCAATAATTTACCCCATAAGCCCGGAACAATTGTCATTGCCGTCACCAACTCCTCAGGCAACCGTGATTTTATTCCATTCTCGAGCGATCAAGTAACAGGAATAGAATATATTCCAGAGGGAGAATATAATTGGGGAAAGCTTTCGCTCGACCAAATTGGCATAATTAACGGCACAGACAAAAGCTCTACAAAGCATAATTACCTAGAAGTAATTGATGATCACCTATCAAAAAAATATGGCCCCAACTACAGAGCAAGCAAACCTCAAAAGATATTGGAAATAGGCATATGCAACGGCGCCTCCCTTCGCACATTTGCAAAAGCTTTCCAAAACTCCAAAATAACAGGAATTGATATCTCATCGAAATGTTCAACATTGTGCAAAGACCTTGAAAATGCCACCATAATTATTGATGACGCGACCAAAAAAACATGCTTAAGACCTGATCAAAAATTTGATCTCATAATTGATGACGGAAGCCATAGCCCAGCCGATGCTCTAAAAAGCTTCCTTTTGTTATTCGAAAATCATCTCATGAAAGGAGGAACTTATATCATAGAAGATATTGACTGCTTTTACAAAGCTAAATACGCCAGAAAACTTTCAAGCTCAATAGAAGATTTCAAGGAGTCGCGAAAGGACCTTTTCGATCATTTAGTTCTTGGCAGCATAAAAAATAAAATCAATGAATCTATAACCAGCCTGCAAATACATGCAAACATGATCATCGTAGAACGAGGCCAGGCCTAAGATCCTGCATAACAAGACCTTGGAATAAAGTTTGATTTTCCACGCGACGAACTAGATTCACGCACATGGAACTACGCAAAACAATTTAAATCAACCTGAAGACTAATAAAAGCATTCACAATTGGAAGTTTTATGTCAGCACCGACAATGGCCACCACCAGCCCTCATCACCAACAAAGAATTATTCAACTCTTACTAAAAATAGGTCTAGAAGCAAATGAAGCTCATTCCGCTCTCGCCAAGGCAACTCAAGCCTTAACCCATATTTCATACGGACACAAGGAAAACTACGAACGTCTCGAGTTTCTCGGAGATGCAGTACTGCGGCTCGCCGCCACCGAATTCATTGATCGACATTACGCCCATCTCTCGGTAGGTGCCTGTTCCAACCTGCGGGCCCAACTAGTCAGTGACCGCTGGCTGGCAGATGTGGGTGCAACGCTCGAAATCGAGACGCATCTGCTGCTGGGGCGAAACGCCCAGGGAGATCATTCCGCCCAAGGCAGGCTGCGGGCCGATGCCACTGAAGCCCTAATCGGTGCCTTGTACAGCGCTCTTGGCAACCTTGAGGCGATTCACCGCTGGCTCACCCCCCACTGGCGCGCCACAGCTCAGGCGGTGCTAGCCGCCCCCCATCAGTTCAATGGCAAAACAGCTCTGCAGGAATGGAGCCAAGGCCAGGGGTTGGGACTGCCCCAATACATCACTGAGGAATGCAGCTGCGAGCACGGCGACCCTGAACGCTTTCGCTGCCGAGTGAGCGTTCAAGACCGGCCTCTCGCGGAGGCCATGGGGCGCTCCCGCAAAGAGGCCGAGCAGAACGCAGCCGTCGCTGCCCTTCAGGCCCTCGAGGGCAGCGAAGCACCGCAGGCGTCGCAATGACGGGCATCCCTGCGGTGCCCCTGACGCCCGCAGCTGCTGCAGGTCAACTCCACCCCGCGCTGCTGGTGATGCCGCACCCCCGACACCGTGAGAATGCCGGTGGGGATGGCAATGATGCCGAAACCCAACAGCATCACCACCGACGCCAGCAGCCGCCCCAACTCCGTCTGAGGAACCACGTCGCCGTAACCAACGGTGGTCATAGTCACGATCGCCCAGTAGACACCGCTCGCCACCGTCTGGAACTGGGAATCGGGCCGGGCGCTCTCGATCACAAAGATGCTGTATCCGAGCACCACCTGCAGCAGAACGACAAAAAACAAGAAAACAGCAATGGTGCGGGCACTGCCCCGCAGCGCTTCTCCCAGCACGCGGGCTTCGTCAATGAACTTGAGCAGCTTGAACACCCGCAGAATGCGGCCGAACTTGAACACCCACAGCAACAGCTCACTGCGCACCTGCGGCACAAAAAAGAACAGCACCGCTGAGGCGTCGATCAATCCGGTGAAGCTGAACAGATAGCGGCGGGGCTTCTCCACCAGAGCCAAGTGCAGAACGAAATCGGCCGCGAATACCGCCAAACAGACGTTCTGCACCAAATCGATCCAGAGCACGTTCGTCTGGCGCAGGGCTGAATTACCCAGGGGATCGGGCTCCAGCAGCAGCGCCAGAACACTCAGCAGAATTGCCCCGAAGATGACGGCGTTGTAGGCCTTGCCCGCTGGGGTGCTGGCTTCCAGCACCGTGACCCGCAGGCGTTGGCGCAGGCTGCGGTCCGCGTCCATTGCGCTAGGCCGGCTGGAGGTCTTTCAACCGCAGGGTCACCAACTTGTCCCAATTGCCGCCTTCAAACAAAACAGCCGCTCGGTCGCCGCTGATCCGCTGCACAAAGCCGGTATAGCCGTTGTAGATCGAGGTGGCGTCAGCCACGGTCACGGTGGAGCCAGGGAGGATCGGAGCAGGTGCAGACGCCATGGCTCGGTCGTGGACGGATCTGGCGCCATTATCGGCAGAGTGTGTGGCGAATGGCATGGCGGAGAGCGACGACTGGCTCAGCGTCGGCAAGATCGTTGGGGTCCAGGGGCTCCAGGGGGAACTGCGGGTCAACCCAGCCAGCGATTTCCCCGAGCGCTTCACGGCACCGGGGCCCCGATGGCTGCGCAGCCGAAAGGGGGGCGAACCCACGGAAATCCAGCTCAAGAAAGGCCGGCAACTGCCAGGCAAATCACTGTTCGTGGTGCGATTGGAGGGAGTCGATAACCGCAGCGCCGCTGAAACTCTGGTCGGGCAGGAGCTGCTGGTGCCGGCGGACGATCGACCCGAGCTGGCGGAGGGAGAATTTCATCTGCTCGATCTGGTTGGGCTGGAGGCACGGCTCGCGGCCGACGCCCCCGCTCTCGGCACGGTGAGCGACCTGATCAGCGGCGGCAACGACCTGCTGGAAATCACCACAACGGACGGCCGCAAGCTGCTGATTCCCTTCGTGGAAGCGATCGTGCCGGAGGTGCAGCTCGAGGAGGGCTGGCTGCTGCTGACGCCGCCACCTGGCCTGCTGGAGCTCTGACACATCTCTGCCTTTAGGCATCGACAGAAGCCCCTGAGACAAGCGAACCTGGGTCACCGCCTTCAGGACGAGATGGCCGCCACACCGCTGATTCCTGTGATCCTTTGCGGAGGAACCGGCACACGACTGTGGCCGCTGTCGCGGGCGAGTTACCCCAAGCAGTACTGGCCCTTGAGTGGTGACGGCGAAGCCACGCTGCTGCAACAGACCCAGCAACGGCTCCAGGGCCTTGAGGCCCTGGCAGCTCCGCTGCTGATCTGCAACGAGGACCATCGCTTCATTGTGGCCGAACAGATGAGGCAGATCGGCGTCGAGCCGACCGCGATCCTGTTGGAACCGATGGGCCGCAACACCGCCCCGGCCGTGACGGTGGCCGCACTGCAAGCCACAGCCAACGGCGACGACCCCCTGCTGCTAGTGCTGGCGGCGGATCACCTGATCCGCGATGCCGCCCAATTCCGCCAGGCCATCGACGCCGGCCGCAAACCGGCCGAAGAGGGACGCCTGGTGACCTTCGGCATCGTGCCGACGGCCCCGGAAACCGGCTACGGCTACATCGAGGCCAGCGAATCGTTCTCCCTCGGAGAACCCGCCCATGTGCCAATCAAGCGGTTTGTCGAGAAACCTGACCAGGCCACAGCCGAAGAATTCCTGGCCACAGGCCGCTTCACTTGGAATAGCGGAATGTTCCTGTTCCGCGCCAGCGCGATGCTAGCGGAACTGGAACGGCTGGCCCCAGAGGTGGTGAGCTGCTGCCGGGCAGCTCTGGAGCAGGACACGGCCGACCTGGAATTCCATCGGCTGGAGCGGGAAGCCTTTGCCAAGTGCCCCAACGTGGCCATTGATGTGGCCGTTATGGAAAAAACGGAACTGGGCAGTGTGCTGCCACTGGATGCGGGCTGGAGCGATGTCGGCAGCTGGAGTGCCCTCTGGGAAACCTCAGAACATCGGGATTCACAGGGCAATGTGCTGCAGGGCCATGTGATCGCTGAAGGCAGCCGCAACTGCTATCTACGCAGCGAACACCGCCTGGTGGTGGGACTGGGGGTCGACAACCTCGTGGTCGTGGAAACCGACGACGCCGTGTTGATTGCCGACCGCTCCAAAGCCCAGGACATCAAGACCGTGGTGAAGCAGCTGGAGGTCGCCGGCAGCCCGGAGGGCAAAGCCCACCGCAAGATCTATCGCCCCTGGGGCGACTACACGGGGGTCACGGAAGGAACCCGCTGGCAGGTGAAACGTATCTCAGTGAAACCGGGCGCCAGCCTGTCGCTGCAGATGCATCACCACCGGGCTGAGCACTGGGTGGTGGTGAAGGGCACAGCCCTGGTGGAGCGGGACGGCACCGAGCAGCTGGTGGGGGAAAACCAGAGCACCTACATCCCGATGGGTTGCAAACACCGCCTTTCCAACCCCGGCCGGATCCCGGTGGAGCTAATCGAAGTGCAGAGCGGCGAATACCTCGGTGAAGACGACATCGTGCGCTTCCAAGACCGCTACGGCCGCAGCGACCTCAGCAGTAGTGATCTCAGCATCAATGCCAGCTGAGGCTTACTCCACCGTGACGCTCTTGGCCAGGTTGCGGGGTTGATCCACATCCAGGCCGCGATGGGCGGCGATGTGATAGCTCAACAACTGCATCGGCACCACGGTGAGCAGGGGACTGATCCACTCGCTCACCGCGGGCACCGGCAGCAGTTCATCAAATAGATCAGTGTCGGGCCCCTGGGGCGCAACACCGATTAGCTGGGCATCGCGGGCCTTGGCCTCCTGCGCGTTGCTCAGCACCTTCTCGAACACGACACCGGGCATGGCGATTGACACCACCGGCACCCGGGAATCGAGCAGGGCGATCGGACCATGCTTCATCTCACCGGCCGGATAGCCCTCGGCGTGGATGTAGCTGATCTCCTTGAGCTTCAACGCCCCCTCAAGGGCGATCGGGTAGTTGATTCCCCGCCCGAGGAAAATCACATCCTGGGTGTCGGCAAAGCGAGGAGCCAGGGCCTCAGCGCGCTGGTCGTGCAAATCCACCAGCTGGCGCAACTGCTGGGGCAGACCGCGCAGTTCGTCCGCCAGAGCCTTGATCTCCGCTGCCGGGCGATAGCCACGGCGGGCAGCAAAGGCCATCGCAAGTCCATAGAAGGCCAGCAGCTGGCCGAGGAAGGTCTTGGTGGCCGCCACACCCACTTCAATGCCGGCCCCGATATCGAGGATGTGGGGCACCTGACGTGAGAGAGAGCTTTCCGGACGATTGGTTACCCCCAGCTGGCGGGGGGCAAAGGCTGGATCGCCATAGGCCTGGCGACGCTCCGACTCCATCGCCAGGGCCGCCAAGGTATCGGCCGTTTCACCGGACTGGGTGACGCCAATGGTGAGGGTGTGGGGGGCCAGCGGCGGCGGGGCGTAGCGGAATTCACTGGCGTAGTGCACCGACGTGGGAATCCCGGCGAACTGCTCCAGGAGATAAGCGCCCACCATCGCGGCATGGCGGCTGGTGCCACAGGCCAGAATCTGAATCCGCTCAATCCCGGCGTAGAAGGAATCGTCCATCGACAGCGCCACGGGCTGCTCCGTAGGCAGCCCCAGGGGCAGATGGCGCGCCACCCACAGCTCTGCGGTCTCCGGTTGCTCATGGATTTCCTTGAGCATGAAGTGACGGAACTGGCGTTTATCGGCCACGTGATCCACACCGCTTAGCTGGGTGGGCATGCGTTGCTGGCGCGCCCCTTCCGCGTCGTAGAGCTCAACCCCGAGGGGTGAGAGCAAGGCCACCTCGCCGTCTTCCATGGGAAGGATCGTGCGGGTGAATCCCGCCAGGGCCGGCGTGTCGCTGGCACAGAGGAATTCGCCTTCCCCCAGGCCGATCAGCAGGGGGGCCGCTTTACGGGCCACCACCAATGCCCCCGGCGCCTGATCCCAGATCACCGCCAGGGCATAGGCCCCCTGGAGCCGGGGCAGCACCTTCTGCAGTGCCTCCAACAACAAGCCACCGCCTGGGCTTCCACCCGCAGCTTGCAGCCGCTGCAGCTCCGCAGCCAAAAGGTGAGGAATCACCTCTGTGTCAGTCTCCGACTGGAACACCACCCCCGCAGCCTCCAACTGCTCCCGCAGGGCCCGATGGTTTTCAATGATTCCGTTCTGCACCACCGCCACCGCCCCATCACTGCTGCGGTGCGGGTGGGCGTTGCGCTCTTCGGGTTTGCCGTGGGTGGCCCAACGGGTGTGGCCAATGCCGCATTGCCCCGGCGCTCCTTCTGCTTCGAAACAGGCGGTGAGATTGCGCAACTTGCCCTTGGCCCGTAGGCAGGTCAGCTGCCCCTGACCAGCCACCGTGGCAATGCCGGCGGAGTCGTAGCCGCGGTATTCCAGCTGCCGGAGCCCCTCCAAGAGTTGGGGTGCCGCTTCTCTGGAGCCCACCAAGGCAACAATTCCGCACATACAAAAAAAAAGCCCGGCTGAAGCCGGGCAGAGCTTATGAGGTCAAACCGGGAAAATCAGTAGGCCAGACCCATCGACCGGGTCGTTTCATCTCCGAGATATACGCGGATGCTGAGGAAATCGGTGGGGCAGGCGGTTTCACAGCGCTTGCAACCGACACAATCTTCGGTGCGAGGCGAGGAAGCGATCTGACCAGCCTTGCAACCATCCCAAGGCACCATCTCAAGCACATCGAGAGGGCAGGCACGAACACACTGGGTGCAACCGATGCAGGTGTCGTAGATCTTGACGGCGTGGGACATGTGCCCGATTCATACGAAGGCTTGCGGCAAACGTACCCGTCCTTCGACGGTCAATGGGCAGGCCGTCACCGTTGTTAACGGCGCAGTCGTTGGCAATGAGAGCACTGAAGGCGTGCCCGTAAGATGCAGCGTCCCGTTGCCACGGCTATGTCCCAGGAAGCGATTCTCGAAAAGGTGCGCTCGATCGTTGCGGAGCAACTGAGTGTTGACTCCGGCGAGGTGAAGCCCGAATCCAACTTCCAGAACGATCTGGGTGCTGATTCTCTGGACACAGTGGAACTCGTGATGGCACTGGAAGAGGCCTTCGACATCGAGATCCCCGACGAAGCAGCTGAAGGCATCACCACCGTTGGTGATGCCGTCAAATACATCGAAGACAAGCAGGCCTGAGCAACGCAATGGTGGATGGTCTCCATCGCGTCGTCATCACCGGCCTCGGCGCGGTCACACCGATCGGCAACACGGTTCAGGACTACTGGAACGGCCTCACCTCCGGCAGCAACGGAGTGGATGCCATCACCCTGTTCGATGCATCCGAACACGCCTGTCGCTTTGCGGCGGAGGTGAAGGATTTCGATCCGTCCGGCTTCATCGAACCGAAAGAAGCCAAGCGCTGGGATCGGTTCTGCAAGTTCGGCGTGGTGGCGGCCAAGCAGGCTGTGGCCCATGCCGGGCTTGAAATCAACGACGCGAATGCGGATCGGATCGGCACGATCATCGGCTCCGGCGTCGGCGGCCTGCTGACGATGGAGACGCAGGCTCATGTGTTGGAGGGCAAAGGCCCTGGACGGGTGAGCCCGTTCACGGTGCCGATGATGATTCCCAACATGGCCACGGGCTTGGCGGCCATTGCCCTAGGCACCAAAGGGCCCAGCTCGGCTGTGGCCACAGCCTGCGCTGCCGGCTCCAATGCCATCGGCGATGCGTTCCGGCTGCTGCAGCTGGGCAAGGCTGATGCGATGGTGTGCGGTGGCGCCGAATCGGCGATCACTCCCCTGGGAGTGGCCGGCTTCGCCAGCGCCAAGGCCCTGTCATTCCGCAATGATGACCCGGCCACGGCCAGCCGTCCGTTCGACAAGGAACGCGATGGCTTCGTGATCGGCGAGGGTGCCGGCGTGTTGGTGCTTGAAACCCTCGAGCACGCCCAGGCCCGTGGCGCCACGATCCTTGGCGAGGTGGTGGGTTACGGGATGACCTGCGACGCCCACCACATCACCTCACCCACACCTGGCGGTGTCGGTGGTGCCGAGGCCATGCGTCTGGCCCTGGCCGATGGCGGCATTGATCCGTCCGGGATCGACTACGTCAACGCCCACGGCACCAGCACCCCGGCGAACGACAAGAACGAAACCTCGGCGATCAAGAGTGCCCTGGGCGAGCGTGCATTGCAGATTCCGGTGAGCTCCACCAAATCGATGACCGGTCACCTGCTGGGTGGCTCCGGTGGCATCGAGGCCGTGGCCTGCGTGCTGGCGCTGCAACACGGCGTCGTACCCCCCACGATCAACCACACCACCCCTGATCCCGAGTGTGATCTGGATGTCGTGCCGAACGAGGCGCGGGATCAGACACTGGGAACCGTCTTGTCCAACTCCTTTGGCTTCGGCGGCCACAACGTCTGCCTGGCTTTCAAACGCCCCAGCTGAGCCTCCGCGCTCACGCCGTGCGTCAAAATCGCTCCAACTTTTCCTTCTAACACCATGGTCGCTGCGCCCGCGTCACTCGACACGCTCTGCATCAACAGCATTCGGATGCTGGCTGTCGACGCCATCAACAAGTCCAACAGCGGTCACCCCGGCCTGCCGATGGGCTGCGCACCCATGGGTTATGCACTCTGGGACAAGTTCCTCAAGCACAACCCCAAGAACCCCAAGTGGTTTAACCGCGACCGCTTCGTGCTTTCGGCTGGTCACGGCTGCATGCTGCTCTATGCGCTGCTGCACCTCACTGGCTACGACTCGGTCTCCATTGAGGACATCAAGCAGTTCCGCCAGTGGGGCTCCAAGACCCCGGGTCACCCCGAAACCTTTGAGACCCCAGGCGTTGAGGTGACCACCGGCCCTTTGGGTGCCGGCATCTCCAATGCTGTGGGCCTGGCCATCGCTGAATCCCACCTGGCGGCCAAGTTCAACAAGGACGACGCCACCGTGGTGGATCACTACACCTACGTGATCATGGGTGACGGCTGCAATCAGGAGGGTGTGTCCTCCGAAGCTGCCTCCCTGGCAGGCCACCTGAAGCTGGGCAAGCTGATCGCCCTCTACGACGACAACAGCATTACCATCGATGGCCGCACCGATGTGTCCTTCACCGAGGACGTGCTGAAACGCTATGAGGCCTACGGCTGGCACGTGCAACACGTGGCCGAAGGCAACACCGATGTGGATGCCATCGCCAAAGCGATCGAAGCTGCGAAAGCGGTGACCGACAAGCCGTCGATCATCAAAGTGACCACCACCATTGGCTACGGCTCACCCAACAAGGCCGACACCGCCGGCGTGCACGGTGCTGCCCTGGGTGAAGAGGAAGCAGCCCTGACCCGTCAGCAACTGGGTTGGGACTACGGCCCCTTCGAGATTCCCCAGGACGCCTACGACCAGTTTCGTCAGGCCATCGACCGCGGCGCCAGCCTCGAGGCCGAGTGGAACCAGACCCTGGCTGCCTATCGCACCAAATACCCCACGGAAGCCGCCGAGTTCGAGCGGATGCTGCGCGGTGAGCTGCCCCAAGGTTGGGACAAGGACCTCCCCACCTACACCCCCGAAGACGGTGGCCTGGCCACCCGAAAGCACTCCCAGATCTGCCTGGGCGCCCTGGGCCCCAACCTGCCCGAGCTGATCGGCGGCTCGGCTGACCTCACCCACTCCAACTACACGGACATCAAGGGTGAAAACGGCTCCTATCAGGCCAGCAGCCCTGAGAAGCGCTATCTGCACTTCGGTGTGCGCGAGCACGCCATGGCCGCCATCCTCAACGGCATCGCTTACCACAACAGTGGTCTGATCCCCTACGGCGGCACCTTCCTGGTGTTCGCCGATTACATGCGCGGTTCAATGCGCCTGTCGGCCCTGAGTGAGCTGGGCGTGATCTACGTGCTCACCCACGACTCCATCGGTGTCGGCGAAGACGGTCCCACCCACCAGCCGATCGAAACCATCCCCTCCCTGCGGGCGATGCCGAACATGCTCGTGTTCCGTCCTGGCGACGGCAATGAGACCAGCGGCGCCTACAAGGTGGCGATCCAAAACCGCAAGCGCCCCAGCTCCCTCTGCCTCAGCCGCCAGGGCATGGCCAACCAGGCCAACTCTTCGATCGACAAGGTGGCCTTGGGTGGTTACGTACTTGAGGATTGCGCGGGCACTCCCGACCTGATCCTGATCGGTACCGGCACCGAGCTGGACCTCTGCGTGCAGGCCGCCAAGCAGCTGACCGCTGAAGGCAAAAAAGTCCGCGTGGTGTCCATGCCTTGTGTCGAACTCTTCGACGAGCAGACCGATGCCTACAAAGAAGAGGTGCTCCCCAACGCCGTGCGCAAGCGCATGGTGGTTGAAGCCGCTGAATCCTTTGGCTGGCACCGTTTCATCGGCCTCGATGGCGACAGCGTCACCATGAACCGCTTTGGTGCTTCCGCCCCCGGCGGCACCTGCCTCAAGGAATTCGGTTTCACCGTTGAGAACGTTGTTTCCAAAGCCAAAGCGCTCCTCAGCTAAAAACCCATATCCTTCCAAACGAATCAAAGGAAAGTCCCCTCACAACGAAGTCGAGGGGGCTTTTTTTTGAGTAAGTATTTGCACCGGACCGTGCGAATCTGGTTAGACCTCAAAACACAGTTCACCGATACCGAATCATGTGTGGCATCGCAGGACTTCTTTTTGCCCCTGGAAAGCGTCCTGAAGGGCTTGAGCCACAGAGCGTGATTCGTCGCATGATCGAACGACTACGCCACCGAGGGCCAGAGGCAGTTGCGATCCAGTCCTTCAATCAGGGCCAATGCTGGCTAGCTCACGCAAGACTCCGCGTCACCGATGAAAGGGAAATTGCAGATCAACCGTTCTCCAGCCAAAACAATCGGTGGAGGCTTGTGTTCAATGGTGAAATATACAACTGGAAACAACTGGACACTTATCTAAGAAGTAACAATTGGGAGCCTCAAACAAAGGGAGATACAGAACGGCTGGTCGAAATCATTGACAAAGCAGGCTACGAAGCCCTGCATAGCATTGACGGGATGTTCGCCTTCGGCGCATATGACGAAAAAAAGAAAACCACCTTCCTAGCCCGTGACAGGTTTGGGCAAAAACCTCTTTATTACGTTAGCTGCAATGGAATCATTGCATTCGCATCTGAACTTTCAGCACTACTGGAACTAAGCCCATGGATCCCAATGGAGATCTCCTTAGAAAGTACGAGTCAATTTTTCAGGCTTCGCTACATTCCAGCACCAAACACTGCAATCAATCCAATCAAAAAACTTGAGCCTGGTCAATATGCAATTATCTACGAAACCGGAAAGGTTCAAACAGATCGCTTCTTCACACTGAGCAAAGAAGGATCTTTATGTACCAACGATTTTGAGCGATCTAAAGTCAAAAAGCAACTCAATGCTAACCCCCAAAAAATTCTTAATTCGCTGATCAAACAAAGCATCAAGCACACGATACCCAAAGAAGCAGCCATCATTGTTAGTGGCGGAGTGGACTCCACCTTGATGGCAAGCTACGTTGAAGAGCTTGACCAAACGATGGGCTGGGCTTCAAACAACAGGCGTGGATACACCATACAACTGGAGCATCAGCCCCCGCACGAGGCTAATTGGTCCCAATCACTATGCGAAAGATGGGGCTGGGAGCACGAATTAATATGCCTCAAAGACCGCCAGCTCATCAATGCATACCTTCGTATCATCGAACGGCTTGATGAACCACTTGGCGACCGCTCTCTTTTACCAAGTTGGTCTTTAGCTCAGTCGATTCAACCACACCAACGTGTTGCCATTGGTGGAGACGGAGGAGACGAACTCTTTTTAGGATATGAACGCTATTTATCAATGTCAGAATACTTAAGCCAGTCCAGCAGCAACACAGACTGGGCAGAGATGTATTGGAATTTAGGGCTGAAAGTTAGCGATCCCACTGCTGTCAGTCGAGCCGACCAGAAGCTACAAATTCAACCTATGGATGCTCTCAAGCATCAAACACGAGTACTGCAGGCAGAATATTCATCATCACCCGTGAATTTCTTGCAAATATTAGATTTGTTCACTTATCTTCCTGGAAGTGTTCTAGCCAAGGCTGATCGAACCAGCATGGACTGGGGTGTAGAGACACGATCCCCGCTCTTAAACACGCAAGTTGCACTTGCGGCCTTATCATTAGAAAATAAAAATTTGATCAAGAATAAAAAAATGAAATATATTCTACGTGAGTTATTACAAAAAAAAGCTGGTCCCATTCCAAATGGCCCAAAGCAAGGGTTTGGGGCAAGCATTAGAAGAGGCTCAGAACTAGAGAGTTTTCTTGTAAAAAATGTGGAGCAAAATCTAAAATTTCTCCACGAAAATCTTCAAGAAACTCGCTTGCTAGAGTGGATCATGATTTTTCATAAAAGCACAAAGCAATGGAATCAAAATTCTTTGTTCGCCATAAGCATTTGGAGTGATTGGATTATTAGAATTAAAAAAGAATTTTCTTATATCAAGATAGCCTGAAAATGAAGACAACTCAAAACATCAACAAAGCATTGATCACTCCAATGCTCAATGTTGCGCAAAATTTAAGCTATCAGAAGCCAATTACAAGTGGACTTCATCAAATCCTTAGTCGAGCAACAATGTTGGCCCAAGTCAACAGAGAAAAACTTATACAATTTGGTAAAACGTGTACTTTGCAGACAACAGGAAAACTCAATGGGAGTCATCCCATCACATTTGTTATTTACCATGTTCCCTTCGACACATCTGCAGATAAAGCAATAGGAAGCTTTGATGTTCCGACAATTGATCATGCAAAGATAAAACATCTTGAGCTCGTACGTTGGACTATCGAAGAAATTAAAAATGTTGTCCCTGAAGCGGAGATTGTCGTTTGTACAGACATGCCCTTTGCTGAAAAAATCAAAGACTTAAATCCCTCGATTTTAATACCAGAGGCAGAAAAAAATCGTCCTATGTATTACAGAGCTAAAACCTATAATACAATCATACAGCAGAAAAAAATCAAAGGAATAATAGTATTTCTAGATAGTGATGCGATCGTATTGAAGAATCCAATCAACCTACCTTCTCAATTAGATTTTAAAATAGGAGTTACAGCAAGATTCGCACCTAACTTAATGCCAGTCAATGAAGGCGTCATCATTGCAGATGCAAGTTCTCAAGAATGCATCGATTTTTTTGCGCATTACATGGGTACATATCAAGCCATTAAAGATGATTCAATAATCAAGAGTATTACCAAAAATGATCTGATGCGCTGGAGGGGAGGCCAACTCAGCCTCAATGCAGTTTGCCCAGGAAGCAAAATGCTTGACTTCCGTGATTCAAGCCAGGCCTTAAAAATCTTGTCTTGCGATTTATACAATTACACAGTTCGAGACAAATCTGAAATCAATCCTCTCAAACTAGAAAACAAAGTCTACATCGCACACATCAAAGGTAAGGCAAAAATGTCTTAGACAATTCATATCTTAAACTTTATTGTTTTCTTTACTGATTCCTCTCTTCTGTAGTGGGCCGCCGATAGGGCTACTCAAGACTTTCGAGAGCTACGGCTTTTGAAGTCTCGGCATTCTCCAAAGCTCTGACCGGATGATCCCCTAACTACCTTAATTAAAAGATCCCCTGCCATGGCAGGGGATCTTTTAATTCCTCACAGAAAAAACCCGACGTCCGAGAGACGCCGGGTCAACAGCTGAATTCAGGCAACGGAATCAATCAGCTTTGTCAAGCTTGACCGGCGTGAGCTCTGCAGCACCTGCTTTGGTTTCGAGCACCTTTTCCAGACCTTCGATGTCCTCATCGGTAATCTTGGTCTGCATCGGACAGTGCTTCGGTCCACACATTGAGCAGAACTCCGCCTGCTTATAGATGTCGGCCGGAAGGGTTTCATCGTGGTACTCCTTGGCCCGCTCGGGATCCAAGGACAATTCGAACTGCTTGTTCCAGTCGAAGTTGTAGCGAGCCCGGCTGAGCTCATCATCTCGATCGCGAGCGCCGGGGCGGTGACGGGCGATATCTGCCGCATGGGCAGCGATCTTGTAAGCGATCAGGCCTTCTCGCACATCCTCAGCGTTGGGCAGACCGAGGTGCTCCTTCGGTGTTACGTAACAGAGCATCGCTGTGCCGTGCCAACCGGCCATGGCTGCACCGATGGCCGAGGTGATGTGGTCGTAACCGGGGGCGATGTCGGTGACCAGGGGGCCGAGCACATAGAAGGGCGCTTCACTGCACTCCTCCATCTGCTTCTTCACGTTGAACTCGATCTGATCCAAGGGCACGTGACCGGGACCCTCCACCATCACCTGCACATCGTGCTTCCAGGCGCGACGGGTCAGTTCGCCGAGGGTGTGCAGTTCGGCCAGTTGAGCGGCATCCGAGGCATCGTGCTGGCATCCAGGACGCAGGGAATCGCCCAGAGAGAAGGTGCAGTCGTAGCGCTTGAAGATCTCGCAGATGTCATCAAAACGCGTGTAGAGCGGGTTCTGACGGTGGTGGTAGAGCATCCATTGGGCCAGGATTCCCCCGCCACGGCTGACGATGCCGGTGATGCGGCCCTTCACCTTGGGAAGGTGCTCAATCAGCAGACCAGCGTGGATGGTCTGGTAGTCGACGCCCTGCTGGCAATGCTTCTCGATGATGTGGAGGAAATCATCCTCATCCAACTTCTCGATCGAGCCGTGGACACTCTCCAGCGCCTGATAGACGGGCACGGTGCCGATCGGCACCGGAGAGGCACCGATGATCGCGGTGCGCACCTCATCGAGGTTGACCCCGCCGGTGGAGAGATCCATCACGGTGTCGGCGCCGTACTTCACCGCCAACTTCAGCTTGTTCACCTCCTCGGCGGCATCCGACGCATTCGGGGAAGCACCGATGTTGGCGTTCACCTTGCACTTGCTGGCGATGCCGATTGCCATCGGCTCCAGATTGGTGTGGTTGATGTTGGCCGGGATGATCATCCGCCCCCGGGCCACTTCCTCCATCACCAGCGACTCGGGCAGGTTCTCCCGCTTGGCAACATGGGCCATTTCTTCGGTCACCACACCCTGGCGGGCGTAATGCATCTGAGAGACGTTGGCCTGGCCCTTGCGGGACTCAACCCAGGAAGCGCGCATGATCTGAAGTGCGACGGACAGCCCAGGGGTCGACGTTTGGCCGTAGATCACGCTCAAGCACTTCCCTGCGCCGGCATGACCCGGAATCAGGTTCGGAGGGTGTGATCTCAGTCTGGGTTCATGGTGAAACCCAGACACCCCTAGTGATGTTTGAACGCTAGCAAGCGTCGCTCAAAGGCCCGTTCAGCTGGCTTGCAAACCATTGAGCACCGCTGCCACCACCCGGTGATCGCTGTCCTGCTGCAGAGATTGCAGCAAGCCTCTCGCCTTTGCCCCGATGGGGTCGTTGACCCCATCACGAACGATCCGACTAAGGATCTCGGCTCCACTGACCCGCACGATGGCATCAGCATCAGCGATGGCCATGGTGGCCAACTCCAGCAGCCAGGTGAGATCGATCTCCGGCTGTTCTGCCAGGGCCGACAAGATGCTGCAGCGCACCAACCAGGCAGCATCAGCTTCAAAAGCCAAGCGCAGCAAGGGCCAGGCCCGCTCCACCCCATAGCTGGCCAGAGCATTGGCTGCCTCGGCCCGCACATTGGGGTCTTCATCTGCAGTGATCAACGCACTCAGCACAGCCCAACCCTGCTCGGTGCGCTTATAGCCCAGTCCGCTGCAACTCAGGGAGCGCACCAGAAAAGGCTTCTGCTCCGTACCCAGCACCAGCAACGGCACCGCCTCAGCGTCCGAGCAATGACGGAGCTGGGTAATAGCCGGCATCGCCTTGACCGGATCTCCACTGGCAATGGCCTGACGTACTGCATCGAGATCAGGCGTCTGCGGATCGGTTTCACTCATGGGTTGCTGCCGGGGGTGCGCGCCCGCTGAAGATCGGCCAACAGCCTGGCGCGGCGGCGCTGCCGACCGAGAGCGCTGCTGATGACGAGACCCGAACCCACCAGCACCGCCGGAAGCACCTGCACCCGGTCCTTGCCCTGACGCTGATTTGTGGCCATCAACGCGAGCAGGATCAGCAACGGAGCCCCGAGGGAAACCCAAATCACCGCACGACGTTGGTTCATGCCGACGTGTTCTCCTTAATCCACGCCAGCACGGTGGCCGTGAGCACCGCAATGCCAACGCCGAGGGCATCTTCCTCCAGGGCAAAGGCCCCGTTGTGCAGCGGCGCACACCCCTCCGGCCCGGCCACCCCCAAACGCACCATCATTCCCGGCACATCCCGCAGCAGTTCAGCAAAATCCTCCGCTCCCAGGGAGGGTTGCTCCACCGGCAGCACCTTGTCGCGGCCCAGGCAATTCACCGCACAACGCTCCAACAAATCCGTGAGCTGCGGATCGTTGTGCACCGGCGGCGCAATGCAGCGGTAATTCACCACCGCCGTGCCACCTCCTGTCGCACAGATCCCCTGCACCGTCTCTTCGATCCAGGCCGGCAGCTGAGCGTGCTGCTGCAGATCAAGACAGCGCACCGTGCCCAGCAAACGCACTTGATCGGCAATCACGTTGAAAGCCCGGCCGCCCTCAACCTTGCCGAAACTGATCACCACCGGCAGCAAGGCGTCCAAGCGACGGGCGATCGTCTGCTGCAGCTCCGTGATCACCCGAGCCGCCAGCCAGACAGCATCCACCGACTGATGGGGGCGGGCACCATGACCACCCTCCCCTTGCACGAAGATTTCCAGCTCACCGGCCGCCGCCGTAAGACAGCCCCGCCGGATACCCACCGTGCCCACCGGCAGATTCGGCAACACATGCAGCCCATACAGGGCATCGAGACCCTCCACCGCCCCTGCATCCCGCATCCACACTGCCCCCTGGGCCAACTCTTCAGCGGGCTGAAACAACAACCGCACCCGAGCCCCTAAACAGGCTTCCTGGGCCAACAACCGCGCCACCCCAAGGCCGGTGCAGGTGTGCAGGTCATGGCCACAGGCATGCATCAGCCCCTGGCGCGTGGAGGCATAGGGCAAGCCGGTGCGTTCCTCCACCGGCAGGGCATCCATATCCACCCGCAGCCCCACCGTGGGGCTTTGATCCGGCCCCAGTTCGGCCACCACCCCCGTGCGGCCAACCCCCTCGCGAACACGCCAACCCAGCTGACGCAGCTCACCAGCCACCAAGGCAGCCGTCTGGTGTTCCTCACCGCTGAGTTCAGGGTGGGCATGCAGATGCCTACGCAGCTCCAGCAACTCAGGCAGCTCACGGCTGAGTCGATCGGAAAAATCCTGGGCTTGGATCATTTCAGGAGGCCTCCAACGCCAGGAAGGCCATCAGATCCGCCGTCGGCTGCGGCGGCCAACGACGCACCTGCTGCAGCCAATCGGCCTGGCGGTAGCGCTGATCCAGCCCCGCCGCCGCGGCCCAGTGGCTTTCGGCTTCACCACTGGATCCCGAGCGCCAGAGCAGGCCGCTGAGTGCCGCTCGGGCATCGGCAAACAAGGGATAGCGACGAATCAGTTTGCGCAATTCCGCCTCCGCCCAATCGAGATCTCCCGCTTGCCAGGCCGCCAGGGCCTCGCTGGAACGGGCCATCGCAAAACCTGGACGGGCGAGCGCGGCCTGGCCGTAGAGCGCTCGGGCCTCGGGCCAGTCGCCTTGAGAGCCGCGCACATTGGCCAAGTTGTAGAGGGCTGAGGCATCCTGCGGATCGCGCACCAGGATCCAGAGATAGTCGTCCGCTGCCGCGGACCAGTCCTGAAGGGCCTCCTCCGCCGTGCCCCGGTTCAGGTGGGGGTCACTTTCCTCCGGCGCCAGAACAATCGAGGCGCTCTGATCCTGAATCGCCCCGACGGGGTCCCCAAGGGCAAGACGCACATTGCCGCGGTTGCTCAAGGCAGCGGCATCCTCAGGAGCCTGCTCCAGGAAACGGTCCCAGAGGGGCAGCGCCTCGACAAAATCCCCCTGACGGCTCGCCGTCAGGGCCTGCTCGTAGACCCCCTGCAGATCGAAGGCCTGCACCGGCAGCGCCAGCGCCATGCTCAGCAGCAGCACCAAGAGCCAATTCATGCCGCCTCCGCCAGATGGCTGCGGGCTGCATCCGTGACCATCCGGCCGCGGGGGGTGCGCATCAGCAATCCCTGCTGCAACAAAAACGGTTCCACCACGGTCTCCAGAGTGACGGGGTCATCACCAAGGGCCGCCGCCAGGGTCTCCAAGCCCACCGGGCCACCGCCATGGTGATCAATCAACAGCTGCAGCAAGCGTCGATCGCTGGCATCAAGACCGCGATGGTCGACCCGATGGAGGCTGAGGGCCTCCCCCACAATGGCCTGATCGATGAGGGTGCTGCCAACGTCACTGCCAACGCCGCGCACGCTGGCCACATCCCGCACCCGGCGCAGCAACCGATTGGCAATCCGGGGCGTACCGCGACAGGACGCCGCAATGCTGCTGCAGGCTTCCGGCGTGAGAGTCACACCGACCAACCCTGCGGTGCGCGACACAATCGCTTCAAGGTCCTCCTGGCCGTAAAACTCCAACCGCTGAATCAGGCCAAACCGATCCCTGAGAGGGGAGCTCAAGGAGCCAGCGCGGGTGGTGGCCCCCACCAGGGTGAACGGCGGCAAGTCAAGGGAGCGGGTCCGCGCCGTGCTGCCCTTGCCCACGGTGAGATCGAGGCGACGGTCTTCCATCGCCGGATAGAGCAACTCCTCCGCCACCCGGCTGAGACGGTGAATCTCGTCAATGAACAGCAGATCGCGGGGCTGCAGGTTGACCAATAGGCCAACGATGTCGCGCGGACGTTCCAGGGCCGGTGCACTCGTGACCTTGCACTGAACCCCCATCTCTTCGGCCAACACCATGGCCATGGTGGTTTTGCCCAAACCCGGCGGGCCATAGAGCAGCACATGGTCGAGGGCATCGCCGCGGCCAAGCGCTGCCTGCACCGCAATGCTCAGCACCTGCTTCAGCTCGCTCTGACCGATGTAGTCCTCAAGGCGCTGGGGCCGCAGCTTGTCTTCGGGCCGAGTCACCACCTCTTCAGGGGCCGGCTGGGGGTCCACCAGCGCTTCGGGGCGGCGGGGTGGCTTGCGACCGGAACTGGAGGAGACAATCGCCATGCGGGCAGGGTACCCAGACCTGGATAGGGTCGGAAGACGCAGCCACAGCCATGGCCAAGGGAGGAGCAAAAAAAGCAGCAGCAGCAGCAGCACGGGCCGCTGCCAATCGGATGCTGGCGGACAACCGTCAGGCCCGGCATCAATACGAAATCCTCGAAACCCTGGAAACGGGCATCGAGCTGGTGGGAACCGAGGTGAAATCGATCCGCAACGGCAAAGCCAACCTGCGCGATGGCTTCTGCCTGATCCGCAATGGGGAACTGCAATTGCACAACGTGCACATCTCACCCCACACCCACGCTGGCAGCTACTTCAACCACGATCCGCTGCGCACACGCAAACTGCTGGCCCATCGCCGTGAGATCGACAAGCTGCGCGGTTTGGTGGATCAGAAAGGTCTGACGCTGATCCCCCTCAACATTCACCTCAAGGGGTCCTGGATCAAGCTCACCATCGGGCTGGGCAAAGGCCGCAAACTGCACGACAAAAGGGCCGCCGAAAAGGAGAAGCAATCCAAGAAAGATGTGAAAGCAGCGATGGCCCGCTACTGATCTCTCCGCTCCAGCCCCGGTGGCCTGAAGAGTTCACCCGTAGCCGAATCAGGCAGGGGATCAAGGTCCACATCCGGCAGGGGAGCACGAGGACGATCGGCCCGACAGGACAGGGTGAACACACCGAACGAGACCCCCTCGTTGGTGATTAGCACCTGCTGCGGCGTGCCCGCTTCCGCCGCAATCCGCACCACGCGTAGGGGGCCACGCTCCTCCTCCACCTGCCCATCGGCACCGAACACCAGCATCTGCATCAGCGGCGTGCCGTTGATGCCGAGGGTCAAGCCATCACCGGCCGGCACCTCTACCAGCACCAAGCGAGCACCACCGGCAGGGATGCGCAAGGAGATGTTGGTGGGTTCCACTGGACGCGCCGCGAGCCGCTCGATCGCAACGTCGTCGAGACTCTGCATGGCTGCCGCAATCCAGAGCTGACGGAAGGGTTCAGCGGGTTTCCGGCCCTGTATGGATCCCGGTAGCAGATCCTTGGCCCCGACACTCACCAGGTGTTCCACGACCCTCGGATGAACGCCCTGTTGAAGCAGCCCCTGACGCGGCTGCTCCCAGGCACCGTCACTCAAACGGCCCAACCGGGCCCTGATCGCTAGCGGCAGCTGCTCGATCCTGGCCAACCATTCCTCCGCGAGCTGCGTCCAGACCTGTCGCAACGGAGCCTCCTGCTGCGACTCCGTGGAGAGGCCGCCGCCACGCTCGGGGAAACGGATGCGCAGGCTGGCATCCACCAACTTGAGGAACCAGCCGCGATCCACCTGAAGCGCCAGCAGCCGGCTGACCAGCTGCTGGCGTTGATCCAACTCCACCGGCGGCTGCAGGCCCTCGGTCTCACGGCCGGGGCGCGGGGCCCTGCCGGAGGTGTAGGTGCGCGGGAACAGGGACCAGCCAATGGCAGAACCCACCAGAGCCGAAAGGGCCAGGGCAATCACCACGGGCCAGAGACGACCCTCCGCCCCCTGCTCACGGGCCATCGCACGGCGGCTTCGCGGCGACGCGGTGGGCTCTGGGAGGCTGGGATCAGTCACTGCCGCGGGCAACACAACCGATTCCAGGGCCTTCAGCACCTCGGATGCCTCGCCGAAACGTCGCTCCGGTGCCTCCGAGACGAGGCGCTCCAGCACCTGACGAAATCCCGCTTCCAGCTCCAGGCCCTCCGGCCAACGCCCGTTCTCACCGGCCGTACCGCTGAGCAACACCAGGGCGGTGACCCCAAGGTCATGCAGATCCCTCCAAGGAACATCCTTCGAAGAGGCGCCCTGCCGTTGCACCCGGCCACCATCCAGCAGCACCGGCAGGCCATCGCTGGGGCGGCGCAGCAGATGGCGGGGATTCACATCACCATGCACCAGCCCGCAGCCATGCAACACCCCCAGCACCGGCAGGATCTGGCGCAGAATCAACAACACATCGGCAGCCCCGAAGCGCATCTGCCGCCGCAGCACGTCGTAAAGGACACCGTCCTGCCAGTCGCGCACGAGCCAGAGCGTTCCATCCAGCTCCAACAGCTCTCCGCAACGGGGCAACTGGGGATGCAACAGAGACTGCAACTGCGGCCAGATCGCCTGCAGGCGCTGCTGGGCTGCCGAAGTCTCCAAGTGGCGGATGGCCACCGGCAGATCGCCAGCCATCACATCCACAGCACGCCATAGAGAACCCTGCTCCGGATCAGGCCCGCTTAGCCGCTCCTCCAGGCGGTAACGCTCCACCAGCACCGTGCCGGAACCGCTCAAGGGACTCAGCCGCATCGATGGGCTGATGGTACCGATGGTCTGCAGCACCCCCTAGGGTCCGCAGAGGATTGGTCGGGCCCGTGCTGCTGGAGACCCTGCTGGCGGTGCGGCGCCGCAGCGAAGCCCTGATCGCGCTACTGGAACCGGAAGACCTGATGCTCCAGGGGATGGCGGATGCCAGCCCAGCCAAGTGGCATCTGGGCCACACCACCTGGTTCTTTGACACCTTCGTGCTGCAGGCCCATGCGCCCGGACACCAGGCCTGCGACCCGCTCTGGAGCTATCAGTTCAACTCCTATTACGAGGCCGTCGGCGAACGCCACCCCCGCCCGCAGCGTGGGCTGCTCAGTCGGCCGGCCATCGGCGCTGTGCTGGCGTGGCGCAAACGGGTGGATGCCGGACTGGAGGAGCTGCTGCAGAACCCGTCCGAAGGGGTACTGACCCTCGTGGAGCTGGGGCTTCACCACGAACAACAGCATCAGGAACTGCTGCTGATGGATCTGCTGGATGGCTTCCACCGCCAGCCACTGGAACCGGCCTACAACCCAGAAGCCGAGCTGACCCTGGCGATGGGCCCTGACCAATGGCTGCCCTGCACCGGCGGTTTAACGGAGATCGGCCACCGGGGCGAAGGGTTTCATTTCGACAACGAGACACCGCGGCACCGGGTGTGGCTGGAGCCGTTTGAGCTGAGCAGCACCCTGGTGAGTAACGCCGCCTTCGCCACCTTCATCGACGACGCTGGCTATCAACGCCCCGAGCTCTGGATGAGTGAGGGCTGGGCCCTGGTGCAACAGCATCAGTGGCAGGCGCCGCGCTACTGGCGGGGGGAGGACGAGGAGTTCACCCTGGCGGGCCGTCGCCACCGCGACCCCCAGGCACCGGTACGGCATCTGAGCTGGTTTGAAGCGGATGCCTACGCCCGCTGGAGCGGCGCCCGTCTCCCCACAGAAGCGGAATGGGAGCACGCCTGTGGCCTGCATGGCAGCGCCATGGAGCACGCCCACCGGGTGCTGTGGCAGTGGACCGCCAGCGCCTACAGCCCCTATCCCGGCTTTCGCTCAGAAGAAGGAGCCATCGGCGAATACAACGGCAAATTCATGAGCTCCCAGATGGTGCTGCGGGGCAGCAGTTGGCTCACCCCCAGCGGCCACGAGCGCGACAGCTACCGCAACTTCTTTCCGCCAGCGAGCCGCTGGATGGCATCTGGCATCCGCCTGGCCCGATGAGCATCACTCTGCTCAACCTCCACCCAGCCCCAGCGGATCTGCAACGTCTGGTCCGGGACGGCCTGCAGCGCAGCCCTCGCCAGCTACCGGCCTGGATGCTCTACGACGCCGAGGGGTCCCGGCTGTTCGCCGAGATCTGCCAGCAGCCGGAATACACCCTCACCAACCGGGAGATCACCCTGCTGAAGCAGCACGCTGACGCCATCGCGGCCGCGACGGGTCCCGGACTGGTGGTGGAGTTCGGCATCGGCAATGCGCGCAAGGTGGATCCGCTGCTGAAAGCCCTCGGCTGCAGGGTCTTCGCCGCATTGGACATCAGCCTCAGCGCCCTGGAGGAGGCCCTCACCGGTCTCGCCGCCCGGCATCCCGATACCGCCATGGTGGGCATCTGCTGTGACCACACCCGACTGCAGCAGCTGCCTCAGCACCCCGCCCTAGAGGGACAACGGCGCATCGGCTTTTTCCCCGGAAGTTCCCTGGGCAACTTCACCCCGGAGGAGGCAGTGGATTTCCTCCGCAACACCCGACATTTACTGGCCGGCGGGCCACTGCTGCTGGGGCTGGACCAACCCCGCGAGCCGGCCCTGATGGAGGCCGCCTACGACGATGCCGCCGGCGTGTCAGCCGCCTTCGCCCGCAACCTGCTGCAGCGGCTCAACCACGACCTCCAAGGCGACGCCGATCCCGCGCAGTTCAGCTACCGGGCCCGTTGGCAACCGCAGCAGCAGCGGATCGAAATGGCTCTGGTAAGCACACGGGATCAGACCGTGCACCTGGCAGGCGATGCCTGGTTTTTCGGCAACGGCGACGCCTGGATCACCGAACACAGCGTCAAGTATTCGCCGGATGCCGCAGCTGCCCTGGCCGCCCGAGCCGGCTGGCGGATTGAGCGCAGCTGGGAGGATCCTCACCGGCAGATCGCCCTGCATCTGCTTTTGCCGGCAAACTGAACCCAGGAGCTCATGGCGGCATGAAAACAGACGAACGGCGTCAGGCGATCAAGCAGCAGCGCGAGCAGCTGATCCAAGACCTGGAAGCGGTGTACATGGCGGCCTTTGATCGCTTGGGGGAACTGGAAGGCGAAGTGGGCGAAGTCAAAGCTGCCCAGCTCACCCAGATGATCCTCAACTCCAAAACAGCCGCGATCGAGCCCCTGGAGAAAGAAATCGAAAAACCGGTGATCACCACCCCCGGCGAAGCATGAGCAGCTGGCTGGAGCAGCTGGAGCGGGAGCTGGACGCCAGGCTCTCTGCCTTTCTGCGCAACAACCCCGTCCAGGACCACCTATTCAGCGAGCAGCACCTGAAGGATCGTGCTGCAGCCCTGCAACGGCAACGCCAGCAACTGCAAAGCGAAGCGAAGCAGCAACGCCAACAACTGCTACAGCTGGCTGAGGACGTGCGAGCCTGGCGCAGCCGGGTGGACCGCGCCAAGGCGGCCGGTGCATCCGATCTGGCAGAGCGGGCCGAACAACACCTGAGCAGCCTGATGAACCAAGGGCGAGCCCTCTGGGCCGACCTGGAGGACCTGGGACGGCGCTTCAACGAGGTGGAGCGACAGCTGGAGGAGCTTCGCCGACAACAACAAACGCCCAGCCCCTCAACACTGGAGAAGGACTGGGCGTTGTTTGAAGCGCAACAGGAGCTGGAACAGCTACGCCGCGATGCTGGACTGACTTAAATCAGGCCTTGGGAGCGGGGGGCTCCAGGCTGACACCCTCGGGCGGAGGGGTGGGATCGGGATCAGCAATCAGCATGTGCTGCAGCACGATCTCAGGACGCTCACTGTCGCGCCAGCGAATGCGATAGGCGGGCATCTTGGTGCCGCGGCTGGTGGTCTGCTCCACCGGCTCCATCACCCATCCCCGGCGGGAACGGCCCTGGGGATTCCGCTTGACCACGGCATCAGCGTGCTTGAAGCGAAACCCGACGCGTTCTCCACTCATGAGGATTGGACCATGCCACTCCTCCCATTATTCCACTGAGGGTGGTTCTCCCTTGCGGGACTCCGGGCGCAACAGCGGGAAGGCGATCACATCGCGAATCGAGGGGCTGTCGGTGATGAGCATCACCAGCCGGTCGATGCCAATGCCGAGACCGCCGGTTGGGGGCATGCCCACCTCCAAGGCCATGACGAAATCCACATCCAGACCCTGGGCTTCGAGGTCGCCCGCTGCCTTGCGCTCCTGCTGAGCTTCCAGACGCTGCCGTTGATCCACTGGATCAGTGAGTTCACTGAAGGCATTGGCGTGTTCGCGGCCGACGATGAACAACTCGAAGCGTTCCACCAGGTCGGGCTTGCTGCGATGGGGGCGGGCCAGGGGCGAAATCTCCACCGGGTAATCGGTGACGAAGGTGGGCTGAATCAGGGTCGTCTCCACCGCTTGCTCAAAGGCTTCATTGAGCAGACGGCCCACCGAGTCGGCCAATTCAGGGGCATGCAAGCCCTTGGCGGTCATTGCGGCGGCCGCCTCCTCTCGACTGCTGAAGCTGCTGAAATCAAGCCCCGTCGCGTCCTGCACGAGGTCGTGCATCGTGGCGCGGCGCCACGGCGGCGCCATATCGATCTCAGTGCCTTGATAGGTGATGGTGGTCGTGCCGCAGACCTCCTGGCACACCGCACTGACCATCTGCTCGGTGAGCTCCATCATTCCGATGTAATCGCTGTAGGCCTGATAGATCTCCACCGAAGTGAACTCGGGATTGTGGCGGGTGCTGACCCCCTCATTGCGGAAGATCCGGCCGAGCTCGTACACCCGCTCAAAGCCACCCACCACCAGGCGCTTCAGATGCAACTCCGTCGCAATCCGCAGGGTGAGGGGCAGATCAAGGGCGTTGTGATGGGTCTCGAACGGCCGCGCATCGGCACCACCGGGCTCGCTCTGCAGAACAGGAGTCTCGATCTCGAGAAAATCCCGCTGATCAAGCCAGCGACGGATGCCGCTCACCAATCGAGCCCGGCGCCGGAACGTCTCCCGGCTGTCAGGGGACACAACCAGATCCAGGTAGCGCTGGCGATAGCGCTTCTCCACGTCGGCCAATCCATGCCACTTGTCCGGCAGGGGCTGCAATGCCTTGGTGAGCATGCGCCAGTCACTCACCTTCACCGACAGTTCGCCGCGGTCAGTGCGACGCAGGGTTCCGCTCACCCCCAGCCAGTCGCCACTGTCGACAAGCGAGGTGATCTGTTTGAACCAGCCCTCCTGCTGGGCTTCCAGACCCGCCTTCTCCAAAAAGAGCTGGATGGATCCCGTCTCATCAGCCAGGGTGAAAAAGGCGAGTTTTCCCATCACCCGGCGCGTCATCACCCGTCCCGCCACGGAAACATTGACGTCTCGTTCTTCGCCCTTGGGCAGATCGGCGTGGGTCTCCTGGAGTTCAGCCATGCGGTGGCTGGGGCTGTAGGTGAGGGCGTAGGGGCCCTGCCCTAGCTCTCCCAATGTCTTCGCCTTCTCCAGACGGGTGTCGCGCAGCTCAGACACAGCAGCAGATCAGTCGGGCGCCATCCTGCCCGCCCGCGGGTTGATCAACCCGCAGCGGAGGCCTCGCCCATGCGCTGGGAGGCGTAACCAATGCCCCGAACCGTAAGAATCAGCTCCGGATTGCGGGGATCCGGCTCGAGTTTTCCGCGCAACCGCGCCACATACACATCAACCACACGCAGATCGGCTGCACGGCGGGGGGGATAGCCCCAGAGCTGCTCCAGAATTTCGGCCCGCGGTACGACGTGGCCAGGATCGCGGAACAGCAACTCAAGCAGGCTGAATTCCGTGTAGGTGAGATTGATCCGATCCGAGCCACGGGTGACTTGGCGCCGGTTGGTGTCCACCACCAGATCACCGAGGCGCAGGACGCCCTGGCCGGTTGGCAGTTCGCGACTTTCAACAACAGCATTGCCGCGACCCACCCGGCGCAGAATCGTGGCGATACGCGCCTCTAATTCCTTGGGACTAAAGGGTTTTGGAAGATAGTCGTCGGCGCCCAAATCCAGACCAGCCACCCGTTCGGAGATCGCTTCAACAGCCGAGAGGAAGATGATTGGAACGCAGGATTCGGCACGCAAGCGGCGGCAGACAGCGAAACCATCCAATTTGGGCAACATCACATCGAGCACCACCAGATCGGGAGACTCGTTGTGGAACATCTCGAGGGCCTGCTCGCCATCCTCAGCGCAGATGACTCGATAACCCGACAGCTGCAGGCGCATCACCAAAACGCGCCGAACTGCTGCCTCGTCATCGACGACGAGAACGGTCGCTTTCGGTTGTGAGGGCAGGTCGCCCGTCATCCGAATCAAACCCTTAACGAGCTGCAACCATACCTGTCAGGACATCGAGATCGATCGCAAACAGCCTGGCGTGCAGGTGGTTTACCAATTGTCTTAAGAATTGAACGATGTCTCAGGCCAGCGTGAACGGGCGTAGCGGTTCCATTCTGACGCAGCATTTGTTAATGCCTGCTCAGGGCTGACCTGGGCCAACATCGCCCGTTGCATCTGGGTGTAGATGATCTTCTGCAGGCGCTTGATCCCCGGCAACGCCGGCACAAGCACCCGGGCGCGATCCAGCGTGCTGGCGGACAACAAACGGGCCTGTCGAATCTGACGCTCCGCGGCGGACGCGGGCACCTCCTGCTCCAACTCGGCGCGCACGCTGGCCAAGGCCTGCAGCGACGACGGCAACACCCGAGCCTCGGCCGCAAAGCGCGCCTGGTGCTCGGCATTGGTCAGAAACAGAGCCAAATCCACGGCGTCCTGGGCACGCTGGCTCTGCCGCGGCACCGTGAGGGTCATCACCGCCACATTGGCCGTGCCATCAGCACCGGTAACGGGGGGATGGGGCTCGGTTACCGCAGCCACCCGCGGGGCATTGGTCTGAATGCTGCGCAGGAATTCCGCCCCCGTGGCCGCCAAGGCCAGATCGCCGCTCTGAAACAACTCGATCGCCCGACGCTGCCCCTGACTCACCACCTCCCGAGGCAACAGCCCCTCCTGATAGAGATCACTCCAGAAGCGGAAGGCCCGTCGACCCGCCGGGCTGTCGAAGGCTGCCCGTCGCTGGGGATCCAGCAGGGTGACCCCCATCTGCACCAGGGTTTCCAAGAGCTCGGCCGAGTCATCCGGAACGGTGGTGAGGAACAGGCCATAACGGCCCGTGCGCTCCCGGATGCGCCGCGCGAAAGCAGGTACCTGATCCCAGCGGGTTGGCGGGGCTGCAATCCCGGCTTGATCCAACAGCGCCCGGTTCACCAGGCTCAACCGCACCGTGAGGTACCAGGGCACGGCGATCTGCCCAGCCTCGGGGTCGCGGCAGGCCTGCCAGACCGACGGCAGATAACGGCCAGCCGCATCAGCCGGCAATAGCGAGGACAAGTCGGCCAGCCCCCCCTTGCTGGCCAGATTGGCCGCAAATGGCGGATTCAGGTTCACCACATCCGGGGCCGTACGAGCAAACACCGCCGCCAGCAACTTGCGTTCCACCGAACCCCAGGGCAGATCAGTCCAATGCACGGGCGCTTCGGGATGGCGACGGGTCCATTCCCCCAGAACATCCGCGAAATACGCGTTGAACTTGGGGGCTAACTGAAGGGTCCATAACTCCAATGCCCTGGTCTGTGGCTGCCTTCGCCCGCAGGCCGCGAGACCCATGGCCGCTGCCCCCAGCAGGACATCCCGACGCGTCAGACTCATGAAGGGACCCTCCTGCGCCAAACCAGCAACTGCAGCGACACCAACACTGGAGCCAGTAATCCCGTGACCAGGGCCTGACACCACAAGGTATGCAGTCCCCAGCTCTGGGTGAGGGGATCCACGACTCCGCCCTGACGCAGCCAGAACTGCAGCAGCAACGACAGCCCCAGGCCCACCGAACCGAGCCAGGCCAACAAGCCCAGATTCAAGCTGCGTTGAATCGGTGCCGCACGTCGGCCTAAACGTCCCCACCACCAGCCCAACAGCAGAAGAGCCGGCACCTGACTCAAACCACCGAGATTGAGGCCATCCAGCACCAGCCCCAAAGCCACACCAGCCAACGCTCCCGACGCCGGACCATCGACAAGTGCCCAAGGCAAGAGCCAGAGCACGGCCCAGGCGGGACCGACCCCATCGATGGCCAACCAAGCCGGCGACGCCAGGGCCATCAACGGAACCACCAACACAGAGGCCACACAGATCGGTTGGCGATGCAGAGGCGTCATCTCAACGTGTTTGCACCTGCACCCAGTCGATCGCCTCCGGAGCTGCGATCAACTGGACCACCGCTATGGGAGCCGGGACAGCACGTTCATCAACAGACTGGATCACCCCCACCGGCACGTTGGGGGGCAACAGGGTGCTGGCCGGCGACGTGGCCACCAGATCCCCCGGCTGCACGTCCGGATCCTTGTCGATGAAGCGGAGCGACAGGCGGCTGCTGCCCCGGCCCACCAGCAGCCCATGGCGGCGGCTGCGCGGCAGCCAGACGCCGATCTCGTGACCAGGCGCGGTCAACAACTTCACCCGCGCCGTGGCGGGGGTGACGCTGGCGATGCGCCCCACCAAACCACCAGGACCCAGAACAGCGTCGCCCTTGCCCAGACCCTGCAGCGAGCCCTTGCCCAGCTCCAGTTGCTGCCACCATCCCCGCGGCGAACGGGAGATCACTGCGGCGGGCACCTCACCCTCAGCCGCTCCCTGTTGCTGAAGCTCCAGCAGACCACGCAAGCGACGGTTGTCGTCTTCGAGAAGCTGCAGGCGAGCGCGGTCCTCCAGATCCGCAGCGGCGCTAACCCATTCCCGCTGGGCCGAACCGGGCCAGAAGGGACGGCTGAGCAAGGCATAGGCATCGCTGAAACCGGCGCCCTTGCTCAGACGCACCATCAACAAACCGGCGACGAGCAGCAGCCAGGGGGTGAGTTGCCCCAATCCACGCCAGCGGCTCTTGCCGGGACGGAGCGTTGGGGCCATGGCTTCAGGCGCCTGCGGCGGAGCGGACGAATTCCGGGGTATCGACCACCCGCTGCAGGCGCTTCCAGTCCTCCAGCACCTGTCCGCAACCATTCACCACACAGAGCAGTGGGTCTTCAGCGATGTGCACAAAGATCCCTGTCTCGTGACTGATCAGGTCACTGATGCCGCGCACCAAGGCGCCGCCGCCGGCGAGCATGATCCCGCGATCCACGATGTCGGCCGCCAGCTCAGGCGGCGTGCGCTCCAGCGTGCGCTTCACGGCTTCAACGATCACGTTGAGCGGTTCGGCAATCGCTTCGCGCAGATCACCGGCCTTGAGATTGATGGTGCGGGGCAGACCGGATAGCAGGTGCAGACCGCGCACATCCATGGACTGCTGATCAAATTCATCGTCGGGGAAGGCGGAGCCGATGCGGATCTTGATGTCCTCGGCCGTGCGTTCACCCACCACCATGTTGTGCACCTTTTTCAGATAAACCCCGATGGAGTCGCTGATCTCATCACCGGCGACGCGCACGGATTCACTCAGCACCGTTCCGCCAAGGCTCAACACCGCGACCTCGGTGGTGCCGCCACCGATATCGACAATCATTGTTCCAACCGGCTCGGTGACCGGAAGGCCCGCACCGATGGCCGCCGCCACCGGCTCATCAATCAAATGCACCTCGCGAGCCCCAGCCATGCCGGCTTCCCGCACGGCACGACGCTCCACTCCGGTGACGCCGCTGGGGATGCCCACCACCAGGCGGGGAGCCATGATGCCGCGGCCCTCATTCCCTTTGGTGATGAAGGTTTTGAGCATCTGCTCAGCGGCATCGAAATCCGCAATCACCCCGTCGCGCAACGGACGGACCGCCCGGATGTTTCCAGGGGTACGGCCGAGCATCAACTTGGCTTCATCGCCAACGGCCATGGTGGTGCCACGCTCAAGGTCGAGAGCCACCACTGAGGGCTCCTGCAGCACGATGCCGCGGCCGGAAACGTAGATAAGCGTATTGGCGGTGCCCAGGTCGATGCCGATGTCGCGCGACAGCTGGAAACGACGTAAGAACACAGACACCGCAGTCAAGACCGCCGGATCATAGGGGCGTTCTCCACAGTTGCCTGTTACACCCGGCGGCCTGGGTGGAACTCCTTAAAAGCAGTCACCCAAACGGTGCCGCATCATGAACCCAAGTTCAGGAGATGATTTGTTTATGGGCGTCAATTCCGTCACCCTCGTCGGCCGTGCCGGCCGCGATCCCGAAGTGCGTTACTTCGAGTCCGGCAGCATGGTGGCCAACCTCACCATGGCGGTGAACCGTCGCAGCCGCGACGACGAGCCCGACTGGTTCAACCTTGAGATCTGGGGCAAGCAAGCCCAAGTCGCCGCGGACTACGTGAAGAAGGGATCCCTGCTGGGCATCATCGGCAGCTTCAAGCTTGACCGCTGGACTGACCGTGCCAGCGGTGAAGAGCGCAGCAAGCCCGTGGTCCGCGTGGATCGGCTCGAACTGCTCGGCTCCAAACGCGACAACCAGGAGGCCGCCGGCAGTTTTGGCGGCCAGGCCTCCGATGAGGACATCCCCTTCTGATCCTGCCCCCGAGTGCCGGTGTTCAGTCGGAGGACTGACGCCGGCGCCAGATGCGCAACCCCAACCAGATCGCTCCCGCCAGCACCGCGACCACCAGCAGCACCTTCACTGCCTTGGAGACAGGGTCAATCCAAAGCTCAACATTGCTGTAACCCTCTCCCAACACCATGCCGGCCACAGTGAGCAACGCCGTCCAGATCAGGCTGCCGGCCGTGGTCCAGAGCAGGAACGGGGCCATCGGCATCATTTCAATGCCCGCTGGAACCGAGATCAACGTGCGGATTCCGGGCACGAGACGCCCCCAGAACACCAGGGCCGTGCCGTAACGGCTGAACCAACGACGGCTGCGGGCCAGCTCATCCGCACTGATGCCAATCCAACGACCGTGGCGTTGGAGCCAGGCTTCGATGCGTTCCTCATTGATCAAACGACCTATCCCATACCAGGGCAGAGCACCCAGGACCGTGCCCAGCAAACCGGCCAGCACCACAGGCACCAGATCCAGCTGACCCTGCTGAACATAGAAGCCCCCAAGGGGCATGATCAGCTCAGACGGAATCGGTGGGAACAGATTCTCGAGAAACATCGCCGCGAAGATCGCGGTGTAGCCCAACCACTGATTCGCCTCGACTGCCTGGCCGATCAACTCCGGCAGCTGTGTGATCAGATCAGAAAGCCCCATGGAGACTGCGCTGGATGGCGCAAGTCTTCCATGAAGCAGGCAATCAAGAAAGACGAAGCTTGTGAAAGGCTCGGGACTTGATTTCAGCAGCAGCTTCGGGTGCAAATCGCCGCCATTGACAGGCAAGAGAAACAATGTTCTCTGATAGTTCTTTGTGCTGGCTCGCAAGAGCCACTAAGCAATCTGAAATAACTTCAATCACCTTTTCCTCAGGGATTTGGTGAGAGCATAGCTTTGGCGACAGAAGAGGTTGTTGGTGAAGAATCTCGCGGACCTCCACATCACGCTTAGAAACTCTCGCCGAATTAATTTGCTCCTGAAACCTTGACGTCAAAGGCTTCCAGAGCTCGCGGTCCACCGAACACATCTTTTCGAGCATTGGCTTCGCGAATTCGAATAAAGCTTTTTCGTCCTCACTCGGCTTACCAAGCGTAACGGGATTGTGCCTGAGATCTGAGAAGAGATTTATGATAGGCCCAAGGGAGTACATCTTCTCAATGGATATCAACGAAGCATGCAAGTATTCAGGAACAACTATAACCTTTACACGCTCCAGCTGACGCTTAGCAGTTGAAAGAAGCTCACCATCACTGACAGACATTGAAAAACATGAAACCTTCTCAAGGTCAGACTGATCTCGCAAATCCATGGATTCAGCGGCAGCAAATCCAGCCAAACGTTTTGCCACTCCGTTGGCCTCATGCTGCAATGGGCCAGAAATCAAATCAGCCAATTTCTGCTGCGCCATTTCGATGGCCTGCTGACGCGTATATGATCCCGGCGCAACACGAAATTGAGCGGAATGAAATCGCATTATTCCACTGGATAAACGCTTTTGGGGCTTTCGTGCATTCATCCAGACATCCCACGATCCACCGATAATGCTTTCAACACCCGAACAAAGGTGTCCGCCAAGTATTCCACCACTTTTAAATTTTTTTCGAACTTGATCAACTGACAATAATTCAGGCACTTTGTAATTCGGCCAACCAGTCTCTGTAAATTGCGTACCAACCTTGATATACCTCTCTCCAAAATTACTTGACAACAATGAATTCATCGTTGAACCGGCACACCGCCAATTGTGCATAAATAAAGCCCTGCAGCTACCAAGGGTCGCCGCAGGGGCAAGAAAGACGGTCACAGTAACTGTAATCTTATTTCTTAAATACTACATCAGCAGACCACGCATTAAAGTAAATTAAAAAAGTAAATCTACAAGCAGAAGGCCGCTATCTCGATCGATTGTTGAATCAGTAGCGGTAGTGGTCTGGCTTGTAGGGACCTTCCACGGGCACATTTATGTAATCGGCCTGATCCTTGCTGAGCTCGGTGAGCTTGGCACCGATACGGCCGAGGTGCAGGCGAGCCACCATCTCATCAAGATGCTTGGGCAGCACATACACCTCCTTGGCGTATTCATCGCCCTTGGTGAACAATTCGATTTGAGCCAACACCTGGTTGGTGAATGAGTTGCTCATCACGAAGCTGGGGTGACCGGTGGCGCAGCCCAGGTTCACTAGGCGGCCTTCCGCCAGCAGGATGATCCTGTTGCCGCTGGGCAGGGTGATGTGGTCCACCTGCGGCTTGATGTTCTCCCACGCGTAGGCCTTGAGGGAGGCGACATCGATCTCGTTGTCGAAGTGGCCGATGTTGCAGACGATGGCCTCGTCCTTCATCTTCACCAGGTGCTCGTTGCGGATCACCTGGTAATTGCCGGTGGCGGTCACGAAGATGTCCATGTCTTCGACCACGTCCTCAAGCCGGACCACGCGATAGCCCTCCATGGCGGCCTGCAGGGCGCAGATCGGATCCACTTCTGCAATGCAAACCGTGGCACCAAGACCACGCAGGGACTGGGCCGAACCCTTGCCCACATCGCCATAGCCGATCACCAGAGCCTGCTTGCCCGCCACCATCACGTCAGTAGCGCGCTTGATGCTGTCCACCAGCGACTCACGGCAGCCGTAGAGGTTGTCGAACTTGCTCTTGGTGACCGAATCGTTGACGTTGATGGCCGGGAAGGGCAGCTCACCGCTCTTCTGCATCTTGTAGAGGCGGGCCACACCGGTGGTGGTCTCCTCGGTCACACCCTGGATCTGAGCCTTGGTGCGGGAATAGAAGCTGGGATCCTGGGACAGCTTCTTCTTGATGGAGGCGAACAGGAAAGTCTCCTCTTCGTTGCCAGGGTTGTCCAGAACGGTGATGTCCTGCTCAGCCTTGCTGCCCAGCATCACCAGACCGGTGGCATCGCCACCGTCGTCCAGAATCATGTTGGGGGAGCCGCCGTCACCCCACTCGAGGATGCGGTGGGTGTAGTCCCAGTACTCCTCGAGGGTCTCGCCTTTGACTGCGAACACGGGGATGCCCTGGGCGGCGATGGCCGCAGCGGCGTGGTCCTGGGTGGAAAAGATGTTGCAGGAGGCCCAGCGCACCTCAGCCCCCAGTTCCACCAGGGTTTCGATCAGAACAGCGGTCTGAATCGTCATGTGCAGGGAGCCAGCGATGCGGGCGCCTTTAAGGGGCTTCTCGCTGCCGTATTTCTCCCGCAAAGCCATCAGACCGGGCATCTCGGTCTCGGCGATGTCGAGTTCCTTGCGGCCGAAATCGGCCTGGGTGATGTCGGCAATGACGCAATCGACGCCGAGCTTCAGCTCAGCCGGAGACGTGGGCGCTGCCACCATGGTTCTAAATGCTCCCTAAAAACAGACGTGGAGTTGAATCTCTGCAGAGACGCCGAGGCTTCGGGCTCGCTTGGGCCGGACTCTACAGGGCATGTCTGGTCCCTTGAGACCCTTGAAACGACAAGGGCCCTGGGCCAATCCCTCGCTCGCGAGCTTCCACGCGGAGCAATCCTGCTGCTGAGCGGCCCTCTTGGGGCCGGCAAAACATCGCTGGTGCAAGGTCTGGCAGAGGGCCTCGGGATCACCGAACAGATCACCAGTCCCACCTTTGCCTTGGCGCAGCATTACCCCCAGGGGAAGCCACAACTGGTGCATCTGGATCTCTATCGCCTGGAGCACCCCGCTTCAGCAGATGAACTGTTTCTTCAGGAGGAGGAAGAAGCCGGTGCGGCCGGGGCGCTGATGGCGGTGGAGTGGCCGGAACGGCTTGGCCTCGACCTGCCGGAAGCCTGGCACCTCAACCTGCGTCACCAAGACGAGGGCCGACTTGCTCAGCTCACCCCTCCAAGGAAAGCCTCCACCTGAGCCTGCGTGGGCTGCGGATCAATGCCACCAGCACCACCGCAGACCAACGCACCACAAGCGGCCGCAAAGCGGATGCGCTCCTGGGGGGCTGCAGCCCAGCGGTGCAACAACCCAGCCGTGAAAGCGTCGCCCGCACCGGTGGTGTCCACGACAGTGTGGGGATGAAAGGCGGTCTGCTGGCCTGATTCGGCACCCAATTGCCAACGCACCGGGGCCGCTCCATCGGTCACCACAACATCCGGCCGCTGGGGCAAGGCCTGCTGAATCAAGCTGGGATCGTCGGTGTTGAAAAACCAGAGCGCTTCCTCCCGCGCCAGCTTGATCAAGGCCGCCTGTTCCAGGAGCGGTTGAATCGCTGCCTTCGCCGCATTCGACGGTCCCGCCCCAGGATCAGCCATGGCATCCCAGAAAGTGGGGCGCCAGTTCACATCAAGAGCTATCGCCGTGCCCTGGCTCTGGGCCTGGCGAACAGCCGACAACAAGGCCGAAGCCGACGTTGGTGCCGCCAGCGGAAGCGTGCCAATCAACAACCATCGGGCCTGAGGCAGCGCAGCCGGCTCCAGAGCCTGATCCGCGAAACCGGCCCCTTCATCCCCGGCAAAGCCCTGAAACTGCCGTTCCCCATCCCGAGAGCGACGCACCAGCACAATGCGACTAGGACGCTCGGCATCCTGCTGGAGCAGGGCGGTCTCCAGACCACGCTCAGCAAACAACCTGGAAAAGGCCTCGCCAATAGCGTCCTGCCCCAATCGACCGGCAAAAGCCACGGGGGTGCTTAAGCGGGCCAAGCCACAGGCCACATTCGCCGGTGCTCCTCCCAAACGGTCGTCGACAGGCCGATCCACCGCCGGATCACCCCCAGGCGGCCCAAGCCGATCGATAAGGGCTTCACCAAGACAGACGACAACGGGACCAAGCGTCATCCGATCGCAGCAGAACCTTGCTTAAGGGTGGGCAGAGCTGCCCAAGCTGCCAAGAAGCGCTTCAATCATTTGAGAATTGGCGGCAGGGAAGGCGTAGTTCCCCAGGTCATCTGGCCGCACCCAACGCACCTGCTGACTAGCGAGAGGCTGCGGCTCCCCTGACACCCAGGTGCAGAGATGCACCACGAAGCGAAGCTTCTTGTGGCTATAGGCGTGATCAACGGTGATCAGTTCATCACCGACCGTCACAGCGATGCCGAGTTCCTCCTTCAGCTCACGGGCGATGCAGGTTTCGATCGTTTCACCAACCTCTTGCTTTCCGCCGGGAAACTCCCACATGCCCCCCAGCAGACCTTCCTCCAGCCGCTGGTCAATCAACACCTCCCCCGACGCCTTGAGCACGACACCCACACCGATCACCTGGAAGGGCAGAGGCTTGGGGGCGTCGGTCACGGGCCAGCAGCAGGGTTCGCCGGAAGCGTAGGCAGCACAGTGCAACCGCCAGGGGCAGCGTTCGCAGGAGGGAGACCGCGGCGTGCAGACCGTGGCCCCCAAATCCATCAACGCCTGATTGAGATCCCGAGGCCGCACCGGATCAAGCAGGGCCTCGCTCCAGCGCCAGAACAGGGCGTCATCACGGGCGGGCGAACGCGGATGGGCCGTCAATCGGGCCAGCACCCGTTTGACGTTGCCATCCAGGATCGGCAACCGAAGATTGAAGGCACTGGAGAGGATGCTGCCGGCGGTGGTGCGGCCGATACCCGGCAAGGCCATCCAGCCCTCCAAGGCACGGGGCCAGGGTCGGTCCACCAGCAGCTGCGCCGCCTCATGCAGCCGACGGGCCCGCGAGTAATAGCCAAGACCCTGCCACTGCAGCCGCACCTCATCCAGAGAAGCCGCGGCCAACACCTCCAGGATGGGAAACGCCGCCATCCAACGCGTCCAGTAGGGGAGCGCCACCGCCAACTGGGTCTGCTGCAGCATCACCTCTGCGATCCAGATGCCGTAGGGGTCGAGCTGTGTATCGGCTTCCGGCCAACCCCCAGCCGGCTTAAACATCCAGGGCTTCTGCACGGGATCCCGCCGGCCATGGGCCTGCCACCAGCTGAGCAATGAGCCGCTCAGCTCAACGGAGACGGGCAAGTCTGGAGCGGAGTTGCCGCCACTGGCGCAGATGGTGCCGGCGCTGGGATGCGGTGAGCGGGGCATGGGCAAGCTGCTGCTGCTGATCCGCCATGGCCTGAAGCAGCATGGTCAGATCGGGATTCATCTTCGCGGCTCGCCGACAGAGGCGTGGAAAGCTTTCCCCCTGCTGTGGCACCACTCCCCGACGGGCCAGAAGACGAAGCGACTGAGCCAGAGGAGATCGGGGCCGGAAGCCCATGCGCAACAACAGCCAACCGCCCGCTACAGCCACGAAGCCACCCACAACAATCGCCACTCCCAACCAACGCAGCTGCGCACCAAACAGCATCTGCAGCCAGGCCTGCTGACTGGCCTGGTCGAAACTCAACCACCAGCGCGTCCAGGCCAGATCCAGGCCCCACCACTGCCACTGGAGCCATCGCCACCAGGGCACCTTGCCCCCTTGGCGCTGCGCTGAGTCAACAGCCCCTGCGGCGGCACGCGAACCCGTGTCTGCGGCCCAAAGGGTGGGATCCACCCTCTGCCAACCATCCCCCTCCAACCAGACCTCCACCCAGGCATGGGCATCGCTCTGGCGCAACTCCAGATAGGAACTGCCGCTGAGTGGTTGCACCACATGTCCCCCCTGGTAACCACTGATCACACGGGCCGGCACATCGGCAGCCCGCATCAAGGCCGCCAGGGCACTGGCGTAATGACCACAAAACCCCACCTGCTGATCAAACAAAAAAGCATCCAGATCAGAAACAGCGCCGGGCTGAAGGCTGTAGCGGAAGGGCTGACGCCGAAACCAAGCCTCCACTGCCTCCAGACGTTGACGACCGGTGGGCAGCCGGCGGACCTGTCGTGCCAGGGCCTTCAGCCTGGGCAATGAATCGGGCGGAGCCTGACGTTCACTCGAAACCGGGGGTCGCTGCTGCCATGCCGCCACCCTTTCGGTGGACTGAAGGCGAAAGGACCGGCGCTGGCGCGATGCGGCACCAACCAGCAGCTCGCCTTCCGGAGTGATCCACTGATCCGGCGATGTGGGCAACGCGACGCCGTCCCAGGGAACTGCCCTGGTTGCCGAAGGCTCCAGCACCCACCACTGACTGGGCCCTTCCCCAACCGGTCCAAAACCAGATAAGGGCTGAGGAGCGAGAGGATCGCGGTGCTGCCAGCGGCGGCCGTCAAACTGCTCATGCACCAGGACCCGCCAATAGGCATCCGTCAGCAGGGCTTGCCCCTCCGGCAGCAAGACCCGAGCCGCTGAGCCATCCACCAACGTCAGCTCCGCGATGCTGAGGGGGTCCAGCTCCGGAGACAGACCAGAGACCGCACCGCGGGTGGGACCCAGCTGTGTGGTCCACAAAGGTGGAAGCCTGGGCACAAACAAAAACAGCACCAGAGCCAGTGGCAACGCTGCCGCCAGCAGCTGCAGGCTGCGCTGCAGAAAGCCACGGAACGTGAGGGCGCCGGCCAGCTCATGACCCAGCAAACCGGCCAAGGCCAGCAACACCGCCAGCAGCTGCAGACAGCTGGCCCACAAACTCTGAAGCTGGGCCGCTAACAGGCCGGCGGAGACCAACTGCAGAAGAGCGACGAGCCGTCGGTCGAAGGGTCGCCGGCACTCCCGCAGCTTGAACAAGGCGCAAAGCACCAAGGCCCATGTGGGCCAGGTGAGGAGCGCGTTCCAATTCAGGGCGATGCATTGAAGCAACAGGGGCGGCAAAGCCCACCAGGCCAGAGACGACGAACGGCGTTGAGGAGTCATGCCGTCGCCAACGCCTCCAGACAGGCATCGCGATGGCGCACACCCTTGGATGGCGCCAAGGCAACGGCCTGAATCTGCAGGCCGTAGCAGGCACCGGTGTGGTGAAAGCGCCAGATTCGGTCGGCCAGATGCTCCCGAGCCTCATCCAGTGCAAGGCCTGGTGCAGGGGCGAGGATCACTTCAGGATCCTCAGGGTCGTTGAACACCTTGGCCTGCAATGACCTTCCTCGTGCGGCACTGGCCCAATCCACCAGAGCGGGACGTTCGCCTTCGCGCACAGGCCTGAGATCCTGCCATTCCTCAAGCCCATCCCTGACCTGTGGAGGATGCGTTTCGGCAACTGGGCCAGGCCGACGGCGAGGCCAGATCAACTGCAACTGCTGAGGCTGCCAGCGGCCCCAGCAGATGAACAGCCCCAGTGGAGCAATGGTTTCAATCTGCACCGGAGGCGGCAGCTGCCAACCCCGGTTCTCCGCCACCCAGGGGAGAGAGACGTTGGTGGTGCCTGCGGCAAGGCGATCACAAATCACAACCGGATGCCCCTGAACACGCAAACTGCAACGTGGCCGGGCTGCGGGACTCTCCAGCTGCAAGGGATAGTCCGCCGGCTCACCAGCAAACGTCGGTGCGGGCTGATCGCACCGCAGGGTGAGGCCCTGGAGTGTGTCGTGGGTGAGAAACATGGCCAGCGACATCAACCCCAACATCAGGAAGGCCAGCAGCAGGGTGCTGTTGCTGCCCATCTGAATGGCCACCAACAGCAACAGGGCAGCGGCTGCGATCCAGAGCGCTCCGAAGCGACTGGGAATGATGTAAAGGCAGCGATGCCCCAGCTGTACTTCAGCGGAGGGCCGGGACGGCTTGAAGAAGGGCTTCGCTGAGCGGTGCGCCATGACGAGGGGGACAACCGGCATCCAGTCGATGCTCCACCACCGTCGGCAACACGGCCTGGACATCGTCAATAACCACATGATCGCGCCCATCGAGCAGAGACCAGGCACGGGCAGCGGCCAAGAGGCCCTGACTGGCTCGCGGGGAGAGACCGGGATAACGCTGACGACTGACCTCGACCAGATCAAGGACGTAGTCGATCAGCAGCTCAGAGCAGTGTTGGGTAGAACAACGGTGCTGCAACTGCTGCAGCACCTCCGGGCCAAGCCGGGGCAATGTGTCGGAGGTTGGATCAAAGCCAGCTCGTAACAACACCCGTTCAGAGACACGATCGGGGAAACCAAGACTCAGGCGCATCAGGAAACGATCCAGCTGAGCCTCAGGCAAGGGGCTGGTGCCCACCTGATCGAGGCTGTTCTGCGTCGCGATCACAAAAAACGGCTGCGGCAAGGCATGGCTGACGCCATCGACGCTGACGCGACCAGCGGCCATCGCCTCCAGAAGGGCGCTTTGGGTGCGGGGGCTGGCGCGATTGATCTCATCGGCCAGCAACACCTGCGTGAAGAGAGGCCCGGGCTGGAAGTGGAAGCTGGCCTCCGCAGGGTTGAACACATTCAGGCCCGTGAGGTCTGCCGGCAACAGATCACTGGTGAAGCTCACCCGTTTGAACGCAAGGGCAAACACCTGGGCCAACGCTTCAGCCAGGGTCGATTTCCCCATGCCAGGCCGATCTTCGATCAGCAGATGACCACCGGCCAACAAACAAGTGAATGCCAAGCGCACCTGATGTTCCTTGCCCAGCAGCACCCGCCCGAAAGCATTGATCAACGGCAACAGCTCCGGTTCAGCCAAGAGATCACACCAGGCACGTCTCCAACTTGACAGGTTCAGCGCACCAACGCAGAGCAAAGGCCCTGGATCAGCGCGCCCAAGAGTTCGCGATTCGCGTCAGAACGCCGACATGCATCGCCACCATCCCTACCTTCAGCAGATCCCAGCTGTCCCTGCGCGCCATGGCCATGCGATCAGCTTCGACGGCAGCACTGCTGGTGGCCAGCAGTGTGGTGCTCAGCCTCAGCGGATGCGGGACCAAGCAGCACAAGCCATTTCTCTCGATCCAGACCAGCCGGATTGAGACAACGACGTTCTCCCCTGTGATCAAAGCGATCAGCCCGCTGGAATCCACCAGCAATGTGGCAGTGAAGCCCCAGATTGCCGGCACCGTCGTACAAATCCTGGCCACCGCCGGCCAGCCTGTGAAAGCGGGACAGGTGATCGTGGTGCTGGACAACGTTCAGCAGAGTGCAGCCCTGGATGCTTCCCGCAGCGAAGCCCGCAAGGACATTCTCAATGCCGAACGCTACGAGTACCTCTACAAGCAGGGTGCCGTCTCAGCCAAGGAACGCGATCGGTATGCCACTCAAGCTGAGCAAGCCAAGGATGATGCCCGCTCCGATGCCGCCGAACTGGGATACAAATTCGTGCGCGCGCCCATCGCTGGCGTGATCGGCGATTTGGATTCGGTAAAGCTCGGCGATTACGTCAAAACCGGGCAGATCATCACCGGCATCGTCGACAATTCCACCCTGTGGACGCTAATGGAGATTCCGGCCTCCCAGGCCTCAGCGGTGAAGGTGGGCCAAAAGGTGAAGCTGGTTTCCCAGGCCACACCGCCGGTGAGCGGCGAAGGCAAGGTCACCTTCGTGTCGCCCTACTACGGCATCAGCGGCAGCAGCAACGCCCCGAACACGCTGATGGTGAAAGCAGAGTTCCCCAACCTCACCGGACAGCTCAAAACCGGCCAATTTGTGGCCTCCGAAATCATCACCGGCAGTCAATCCAGCCTGGCGGTGCCGGTGCAGGCCGTGATGATGCAGGCCCAGCAGCCCTTCGTCTACAAGGTCGTTCCCCTGAACAAGGCGCTGCCCAAGATCAAGGCCTCGCCCAATGCTTCTCAGCAAGCGATCAAAAAGCTCGAGCGGCTGCCAGGAGACACCCCGATCGTGGTGCAGACCAAGGTGCAGCTCGGCGATCTGCAGAACAACACCTACCCCCTGAAAGCCGGCCTGAAAGCCGGTGATCAAGTGGCCATCAGCAACACCAGCCGCCTGCGCACTGGCATGCCGGTGCAGGTGAAGAACGGAGGTAGCTGAAGCGATGTCTTTCTCCGAGAACTTCATCAAAAAGCCTGTTCTCACAACGGTCTGCAGCATCCTGATCGTGCTGGTGGGGGTGATTGCGATCCCCACCCTGCCAATCGCCAACCTGCCCAACATCGCCGATCCACTGATCCAGGTGAGCGCGGTGTATGCCGGTGCCAACGCCGAGGTCACCGAGCAAGCGGTGACCAACCCGATTGAGCAACAGATCAATGGGGTGCCTGGGGTGGCTTACATCGCCTCCACCAGCGACATGACGGGCTCCAGCTCGATCAACGTCTACTTCGATCAGACGACCGACATCGATATCGACCAGGTGAACGTGCAGAACAGGGTCTCCCTGGCGTCGCCACAACTGCCGGAGCAGGTCTCGGCCACCGGGGTCTCGGTGCAGCAGAGCAACCCATCGATTTTGCTGGCCTACGAGATCAGTTCATCGCAGGGCCAGTACGACGCGGCCTATCTCAACGGCCTGGTCTACGAACAGCTCTATTACCCCCTCTCGCGCGTTGAAGGCGTGGCAACGGTGAGCGTGATTGGTGGAGCCAACCCAGCCTTCTGGCTGTTCGTCGATCCCGACAAACTCGCCGCCAACCAGCTCAGCGCGGAGGAGGTTCTCAATGCTGTGAAATCCCAGAACAGCTTGGCGGTGGGGGGGCTGGTGGGAGGACCACCGGCAGCCGGGGATCAGGCCTACACCTACCCGATCGTGGTGGAGAACAACGGCAACCTCACCTCACTGGAGGACTTCAACAACCTGATCGTCAACCGCTCCCCCTCCGGCAACCTGCTCAAGCTCAAGGACGTGGGCGAGGTGCGCTACGGCACCAACAGCTTCGCCGTACAGGGCATCGACAAAGACGGCCACGAGGCGCTGACCCTGGCGATCTACCAAACCCCCGCCAGCAACGCCCTGGATGTGTCCAATGCGGTGGTGGCGCAAATCGACCAGTTCCGCAGCCTCGTTCCCCCGGGGGTGACGGTGAATCAGATCTACAACATCGGACAGTTCATCGAGTCGTCGGTGGATGGAGTGATTGATGCCCTGGGTCTGGCGATCGTGCTGGTGCTCGTGATCCTGTTTCTGTTCCTGCAGAACTGGCGCGCCACGGTGGTGCCCAGCCTGGCCATCCCGATCTCGCTGATCGGCACCTTCGCCTTCCTGAAGGTATTCGGCTTCTCGATCAATCAACTCACACTGCTGGGGCTGGTGCTGGCGACGGGTCTGGTGGTGGACGACGCCATCGTGGTGATCGAGGCCGTGTCCACCAACATCGAGCAGGGGATGAAGCCCCGCGAGGCGGCCCTGGCCTGCATGGGCGAACTGTTCGGTGCCCTGGTGGCTACAGCACTGGTGCTGATGGCGGTGTTTGTGCCCGTGGCCTTCTACCCCGGCGGCATCGGCATCATCTACAAGCAGTTCGCCCTGACCATCGCCTTCTCGATCGCCATTTCGGCATTCAACGCCCTCAGCTTCTCGCCGATGCTCTCGGGTTTGATCCTGCCCCGGGAGAAACCCCCCGAACCGCGCGGTCGCGCCTGGATTGTTGTGGGTGTGGTCGTGGGGCTGGCCTTCGGGCGCTTCAGTGCCGCAGCCTTCGGCAGCTGGACCTACCTGGCAGGCGTTGGCATCGGCGCACTGGCTGGAGCCAACCTGCAGCGCATCTTCACGGCGTTCAACGCCGGCTTTGACCGGCTGCAACGGGCCTATGCCGCCCTACTCACACGGGTGATCGCCCTGCGCCAGCTGATCCTCGGGGGATTGGCCGTGGGCATCGTGCTGACCGGTTTCGCCTTCACAGCCCTGCCGACTGCCTTCATCCCCGATGAAGACCAGGGCTACGGCCTGGGCATCTTCCAACTGCAGAACGGCGCCTCCCTGGTGGAAACCAAGCAGCTCGGCATGAAGATCGCCGAGGTGCTTAGCGAGGAAGACGACGTGGCCAACGCCGGAATCATCAGCGGCTCCGGCTTCAACGGCTCCAGCCCGGATCAAGGCTTCTTTTTCTTCGGATTGAAGCCTCTGGAGGAACGCAAAGGAGCCAGCCAAAGCTCCGACGCGATCATCAAGCGGCTGAACACCAAGCTGATCCAGCTGAGCGAAGGGCTGGCGGCGGCATCAGGCCCGCCAGCGGTGCCGGGCTTCTCGTCTCAGGGCGGTTTTTACTTCCAGTTCAACGACCTCAGCAACGGTCAATACAGCCTCAATGAGCTGTCGGATCTGGCGAATCAACTGATCAAGGAGGGGAATGCCAGCGGTGATTTCTCCACCCTCTACACCCAGTTCAACCCCAGCTCTCCAGCCGTCGGCCTGTCGGTGAACCGCGATGTGATGGGGGCACTCAACGTCGACTATCAGGAGGCGATGGACACCATCGCCGCGCTCACCGGCGGCAACTACTCCGGGCTCACCTACGAGAGCGGACAAGTACGCAGCATCTACGTGCAAGGCACACCGGATCAACGCCAGACCATCCACGACGTTCTGAGTTACTACGTGCGGGATCGCGATGGCGGGCTGGTGCAGGTGTCGCAGTTCGCATCAGCTGAGCTGAGCAGTGCGCCGCCGGTAATCAGCCACTACAACCTCAACCGCACCGTGCTGATCCAAGGAGCGCAGGCGATCGGCAAGAGCAGTGGTCAGGTCCTGGCCAAGATTCGGGCGCTGTTCAATGCTGCCGACTTCACCAACATCGGCTCCGCCTTCACCGGGCTTGCCGCGCTGCAGCTGTCCGCCGGTAACGCCAGCGTGCTGGTGTTCGGCCTGGGCGTGCTGATTGTTTACTTGGTGCTCTCTGCCCAATACGAGAGCTACATCACTCCGGTGATCATCCTGGCCACGGTGCCTCTGGCCATGCTCGGCGCCCTGGCTTTCCTCGCCATCCGCTCGATCGACCTGAACATTTATGCCCAGGTGGGCCTGGTGACCCTGATCGGCCTGGCGGCCAAGAACGGCATCCTGATCGTGGAGGTGGCCGAACAGAAACTGGAGCAGGGCCTGAGCATCACAGAAGCAGCGGTGAAGTCGGCCGAATCACGACTGCGGCCGATCCTGATGACAGCCATTGCCGCCCTGGCGGGCTTCCTGCCGCTGGTGGTGGCCAATGGCGCGGGAGCCCACAGCCAGCAATCCCTGGGCACCGTGATCTTCGGAGGCCTGGTGGTGGCCACGGTGTTGTCGCTTGGGGTGGTGCCGCCGGTGTTCGTGCTGGTGAAAAACCTCGAAAAACGGCTATTCAGTCGTCAGGATGCTCCGGCGCAGCAAGCTAAGGCGTGAACCCAGGCAACAACCTCTGGAGCTGGAACGGCCGATCAATTGGCTGGAGCCTGATGGGCGACCCCAATGCCGAAGAGGCTGTGCTCCTGATCCATGGCTTCGGGGCCAACACCAACCACTGGCGCTTCAACCAACCGGTGTTGGCCGAGCTGGTGCCTACTTACGCCATCGATCTATTGGGGTTCGGTGCCAGCGACCAACCCCGGGCCCGCTTGAAGGATGAAGCCGCTGTAGACAACGCCGTGCATTACGAGTTTGATCTCTGGGGGCTGCAGGTGGCGGACTTCTGCCGCCAGGTCATTGATCGACCGGTGCGATTGGTGGGGAACTCCATCGGCGGGGTCGTAGCCCTGCGAGCTGCACAACTGCTGGGAAAGCGCTGCCGTGGCGTGGTGCTAATCGACTGTGCCCAACGCTTGATGGACGACAAGCAATTGGGTACACAACCGGCATGGATGAACTGGATCCGACCGTTACTGAAAACGATGGTGCGGCAGCGATGGTTGAGCACAGCGCTGTTCCGCAATGCCGCCCGCCCCAGCGTGATCCGCAGCGTGTTGAAACAGGCCTACCCGAGTGGCGCCAACATCGACGAAGGATTGGTGGAGCTACTGCTTCAACCCACCCAGCGCGATGGTGCTGCAGAAGCCTTCCGCGGCTTCATCAACCTGTTCGACGACCATCTCGCCCCCCAGTTAATGCAGGAGCTGAAAATTCCAGTGGATCTGATTTGGGGCGAAAAAGATCCCTGGGAACCGCTGGTCGAGGCCCAACGATGGGCAAAGAGACTTCCCTGCGTACGCTCTCTCTCAGTCATTCCAGGAGCAGGTCACTGCCCACACGATGAACAACCGGAAAAAACAAACCTCATTTTGAGGCACAAGCTAATCAAACAAAAGGAGTGAAATTAAGTCGCGAGAATCCCAAAAACCAAGCCAAATTATCAAAACTTTTGGAGCGAACCAAATTCAACTCACTACCAATAGCGATATTCATTACATAGCACCACATTTCCAAAAAATTTACTAGAGACAACTTGCAGTATAGAATGGCTTTAATTTGAAGCCGCTTCGCCCCAACAGCAATGGAAAGCAATTTTGTAGAAGCATCTAAATCGCTTCATCAAAACAATCCAAAGTACGGAAAGGCTTCTGAGTACGAGAGGAAGGACTCTATGAAATACTTGCTAACACTTCCTCAAGCAGTGAGTTGTTCTCAAAATAAATTCGGAAGCACGTCGCTCCTTGACCACGGCACCGGCAAAGGCGGACTAGTCCAGTCTTTAAGAAAACACCTCAAAGACAATTTCAAAACTGAAGGATACGATCCAGCGGTTCCAGAGTATTCAAAGAAGCCAACAGGTAAATACGACATCATTACATCAGTCGACGTTCTTGAACATATCGGGATTGGCGAGATTGATTATATATTGAATGAAATCTCAGAATTCACTGAAAGATTTTTCTTTTTTTGCATTGACCTACTGCCAGCCTCAAAAAAAACCAAAGACAATAGAAATGCACATTTTCTAGTCGCCCCCTCAGATTGGTGGATTCAAAAAATTAAACAGCAATTCAAAATCATTTCCTTTGTCGAGGTAGGAGATGTCGACGATGGAAGCCAATACCCCATGCACCTCTTTGGGTGCGCATCAAACTCAATGAAACACTATGAAGAAATGAGCCAGTTTTTGTTAAATGTAAAGATAGCAAACATGAAATGGGTGTTTATCCGAGACAAAGGCCATGCCGTTATAGAGAAATATTGAAAGACTTACTAGCCGAGACGAACAGCGACATCCACAAATGCCATAAAAAATTGGCAAAATGTTTTTTCAAAAGTCATGACTAAAGAGCACATTTCCGATTCCAGAGAACTTCATAGAAAGTATTCAACCTACGGAGCAGCTTCTGATTACAGCAATCCTAATTCACATAAATATGCTCTGACCATCCCAAAAGCAGTGAAAGCTTGTCAAGATCTTGACCCAAACATCTCATGTCTTTTAGATCATGGCACTGGAAACGGTGGACTACCAAAACTTCTAAACGAAAGCGTACCAACCATAAAAGCAATAGGCTACGACCCAGCAGTAGAATTATTCGCCCAAGAAATACATCAAAAGTTTGATATTGTGACGTCTATTGATGTACTTGAACACATCAGCAAAGAGGACATCAATGGCATATTAGATCAAATCCGAGATGCGACAAACAAATTCTTCTTTTTTTGCATCGATCTTATTCCGGCATTAAAGCAAACAAGTGACGGAAGAAACGCTCACTTTTTACTTGCACCCTCAGACTGGTGGATAGGACAACTTAAAAATAAATTTAATATCGTTTCTGCCATCGAAGTTGGTGAATTAGAAAGCGGAACCAAGTATCCAATACGCCTATTTGGTTGCGCAACAAACTCCATGAAAAATTTTAGAACAATGAATAGATTCCTTGAAAGCGTAGAAATCGCACAAAAACGCTGGATATGGACAGAAAATGGAATAGTTCTAAAAGATTATTAAAATGAGCATTTTGAAACGCAAGATATTAGCAAGTCATAAACTTTTAACGATTACCTTAATGCGTTGCCTGCTTGAAGCGTTAATTTAACAGTTTAAATTACATTCTTAGCAAGCAACATAAGCCTCAACCTGATCGCTTACCCGGCGAAGACCGGCCAGACCATCACGCTCCAGGTTGCGCACACGGTCGCGACTCATGCCCAGGATGCGACCGATGCCTGTGAGGCTCATGGGGTCTTCACCATCCATGCCGTAACGCATGCGCAGCACCTGTTCCTGCAGGTGAGGCAACTGCCCCAACAAGCTACGCAGATCACCCTTGAGGCAATCCTCCTCAACCTGATCGCTGGGGAGATCGCCATCGCCGGAGAGCAGCTCCAACAGCTCAGTGTCGTCACCGTCGCCGACTTTCATCTCCAGGCTCACGGGCTGACGGGCGCGGCACATCAGATCCTTGACGTCGTCTTCGGGCAGCTCAACAAACTGAGCCAATTCGGTGACGGTGGGGGTGCGACCCAGCTCCTGGCTCAGCTCCCGCTGACCCTTCTTGAGCTTGTTCAGCATCTCGGTGATGTGAATCGGCAGGCGAATCGTGCGGCTCTTTTCGGCAATGGCCCGCGTGATGCCCTGACGGATCCACCAATAGGCATAGGTGGAAAACTTGTAGCCACGGGTGGGATCAAACTTTTCGACCCCCCGCACCAGGCCGATGGTTCCTTCCTGGATCAAATCCAGGAGTTCCATGTTCCGCTTGGTGTACTTCTTGGCCACGCTCACCACCAGCCTCAAGTTGGCCGCCACCATTCGTTCCTTAGCGCGACGACCGTGCTGAAGCTTGCGCTTGAGCTGCATCGAGGACAAACCTGAAGCCTTGGCCAGCTGGTCGCGGCTGGGCTTCTCACCTTCCTTACTTTCGAGTTCAGACTCCAAAGATTCGAGATCCATCAACTCCTGGACTTGGCGCCCAAGGGTGATCTCTTGCTCGTGGGTGAGCAGCGGCACGCGACCGATGTCGCGGAGGTAGGAGCGAACGAGGTCAACGTCTGCCGTGACGGTTTTCGTCGCAGTTTTCGGCTTGGAAGCAGCGGTCGCAGCCGGAGCCATGGGGCGCTTCTTTGAGTTATGTGAAGAGTACTCCTAAGAAACGTAAACAGACTCTCAGAAAACGCCCAAGGCGAAGAATTGGGTAGAAATACCTGTGGCCTGGAGCAGATGCGGCAGGTGGACCAGCAACCACCCCGCCGTCTTCAGGTAGATCAATGTGCCCGCCACGTCGGTGCAGGTGGTGATGAAGGGCGTGGACATCAAGGCCGGATCCAGACCCATGCGGTCAAACAGCAGCGGAAACGCTGCACCGGCTGTGGCCGCCAGGGTGGTGATCGCCAGCAGGCTCATCCCCACCGAGAGGCCCACCAAAGCGCTTTCCCCTCTCCACCAGGCAAAGGGCACCACCAGCAGCATCATCAACACCCCCAGCAAGGCCCCCGCCATGGCTTCGCGGGCGATCGCCCGCACCGGACCAAGGCTGGAAATGCTCTGGGTGCTGAGGCCACGGATCACCACCGTGGAGCTCTGGGCCCCCACATTGCCCCCGGTGCCGCCCAACAACGGAATGAACGCCGCCAGCAGCACCACCCGCTGCAGCACATCTTCATTAGCGGCTATTACTTCGGAGGTGAAGAAGCTGGCGAGCACCAGCACCGCCAGCCACACCACCCGACGCCGGGCAACGGTGAACAGGTTGCTGCTGAAGTAGTCGTCGTCATCACCGGCCTGCACAGCACCGGCGGCGTAAAGATCACGGGTGGCCTCCTGCTCGATCACATCGATCACGTCGTCGACCGTGACGATGCCCACCAGACGCTGTTCCAGATCCACCACAGGGATGGCGAGGAAGTCGTAGCGCTGAATCGTGCGGGCCACCTTCTCTTGATCGGTGTCCGTGCTGACGCTGAGCACGTCCTCCGTCATCACATCACCGATCCGGGCCTGAAGGTCCGCCGTCACCAAGTCTCTGAGCGAGAGGATGCCAGTGAGGCGACGCTCCGCATCGGTCACGTAGAGGGAATAGATCGTTTCGGTGTCTCGGGCGCGGCGGCGCACGATTTCCAAAGCCACAGCCGCCGTCTGGTTTTCCTTGAGGGCGATGTACTCGGTCGTCATCAAGCGACCGGCCGTTTCAGAGCGATACCCCAGCAATTCAGCGGTCACCTTGCGCTCATCCGGGCTGAGCTCGCTGAGCAGCTGGCGCACCACCTTGGCCGGCAGTTCCTCGAACAATCGCGCGCGATCATCCGGCGACATCTCCTCCACCACCTCCCGCATCTCACCGGAGCGCAGCAGGCTCAGCAGGCTCTGCTGGGTGGCGGTGTCGAGGTACTCATAAACACTGATGGCTTCGTCTTTGCTGAGCAGACGAAAGGCAATCGCCTGCAGGTTGGCCGGCAGCGTGCCAATCGCTTCAGCAATGTCCACCGGCTGAACCGGTTCCAGCAGCAGTTTCACCGCGTCGTAGTTCCCCGCCTGGAGCATCGCGGCGAGCTCATGGGTCACCACCTCGGCCAGCGACTCGTGCTCGACCGTCACGCCGCCGCTGCTCAGCCCCGCTGCCTCCGTCATGCCCCTCCGGCCGGGAGCCCAGTGTATGGCCGTTACAGCCGGTTAACCTCTGCGCTCCCCCCCTGTTCAACCATGGCGATCAGCGTCAGCTCCGTTTCCGTCACCACCCCCGAGGGCAGCAGCAAATCCCTGGGCGACTACGCCGGCAAGGTGCTGCTGATCGTGAACGTGGCCAGCCGCTGTGGCTTCACCAAGCAGTACGCCGGTCTGCAGGCCCTGAACGAGGCCTATGCCGCCAAGGGCCTGGCGGTTCTGGGTTTCCCCTGCAACGACTTCGGGGCCCAGGAGCCCGGCAGCCTCGACGAGATCAAGAGCTTCTGCTCCACCACCTACGGCGCCGACTTCGAACTGTTCGATAAGGTGCACGCCAAGGGCAGTACCACAGAGCCCTACACCACGCTCAATCAGATGGATCCCGCCGGTGATGTGGAGTGGAACTTCGAGAAGTTCCTGGTGGGCAAGGACGGCACGGTGATCGCCCGTTTCAAGAGCGGCGTCACCCCCGAAGACCTCAAATCGGCGATTGAGGCGGCGCTGGCGGCTTGAGCCTTCGCCCCAGGCTGAAGCCAAGGGCTGCGGCGCCAAGCCCCAGCCCGAGGGTCAGCCCGATCAAGCCCAATGCGGCGGCCCAATCACCTGAACTCAGGTGCTTAATGGCCGCCAACATCCAACTGCTGAAGGTGGTGAGCGAGCCGCAGAAGCCGATGCCCAGCAGCAACTGTCGGCGCGGGGCGGCGGGGAGCCCGGCCAGCAAGCCCAAGAGCGCAGCCCCCAGAACATTCACCAGCAGGTTCTGATCCCCCAGATGCAGAGCCAACTGCCAGCGCAGCAGAGCTCCGGGCACAGAGCCCACACCCACGAGCAGCAGCTCCTGCAGTTCCAGTTGCAGGCTGGGTTTGGTCTCAGGCATGGGTTCCCAGTCCGTAACCAAGGGCCGAGGCCAGCAAGCCCGCCCCGATCGAAGCCAGCGCCAGCACCAAGGCCGTCAGAGGCTGGCCGGCGCGAAGCTCGTTCAGCAACTCCACCGCAAAGGTGGAAAAGGTGCTGAGGCTGCCGAAAAAGCCCACCCCCATCAGCAAGGCAATTCCCGTGCTGGCGGTGCAGGTTTCATTGAGAGCCAGCACCAGCCCCAGGAGGAAACAGGCCACCACATTCACCAGAAAGGTGCCCCAGTGCTTCTTCGGCACCATGGGCTGGAAGTGGTTCACCACCTTCAAGCGCAGCCAGGCTCCGGGGATCGCCCCGAGACCAACCAACAGAGCATCAGACGCGGAGCCAGCCACGGCGTTGATCTCCGGAGAGGGTTTGCACGTGCAGCCAGTCTTGGCCATCGTCGGCGGACCAACGCCGCAGAAGGCGCAGGGAGGATCCCGCCTTGAGGGTGCGCAGCCGTGGGGCCACGGCCAGAGGACTGAGCCGCAGTGGCTGATCTGAGCTGGTGTGCAACGGCCCGGAGGCTGCGCGGCGACGGGGCTGCGGTTGACGCCGGTCGGCACCACCGGCCGGCAAGGCAGCCGGTGCCATCAGCGCCACCCCCAGCAGCCAGCTCCAGCGCAGAACAGGCCCCATCAAATATCGAGGGCTGCCATGTCCAGCTCAGCGCTGTGGGTCTCGATGAATTCCCGGCGGGGAGCGACCTTGTCGCCCATCAAGATCGTGAAGATGCGATCGGCCTCGAGGGCATCCTCAATTTCCACCCGCTTCATTGTGCGGGTGGTGGGATCCATGGTGGTTTCCCAGAGCTGCTTGGGCATCATTTCGCCCAGGCCCTTGAAACGCTGGATCGTGTAGTTGGCCTTCTCACCGAAGCCCGCCAGGGTCTTCTGCAGATCGCCCTCGTTGTAGCAATAGGTGTGGTTCTTACCGCGCTCAACTTTGTAGAGCGGCGGACAAGCGATGTAGATGTAGCCGCCCTCAACCAGCTCCTTCTGATAGCGGTAGAAGAAGGTGAGCAGGAGGGTGCGGATGTGGGCGCCGTCCACGTCGGCGTCGGTCATGATCACGACGCGGTGATAGCGCAGGTTCTTCACGTCAAAGTCTTCGCCCTTGATCCCCAGACCCAGAGCCGTGATCAGCGCCTGGATCTCAGTGTTCTTGTAGATCTTGGCGTCATCGGTTTTTTCGATGTTGAGGATCTTGCCCCGCAGCGGCAGGATCGCCTGGAAGCGACGGTCCCGGCCCTGCTTGGCGGAGCCACCAGCGGAGTCGCCCTCCACGATGTAGATCTCCGACTCGCCGGGATCGCGGGAGCTGCAGTCGGCCAGTTTTCCGGGCAGGGTTGAGCTCTCCAGAACGCTCTTGCGCCGCACCAGTTCACGGGCCCGGCGAGCGGCTTCCGCCGCATTGAAGGCCTGGATCGCCTTCTCGAGTATCAAACTGATTACGGAGGGGTTGAACTCAAGGAACTGGCTGAGGGCTTCACCCACCAGGTTGTCGACGATGCCCCGGACCTCGGTGTTGCCGAGCTTGGTCTTGGTCTGACCTTCGAATTCCGGTTCCGGCACCTTCACCGAAAGCACGGCCGTCAGACCCTCGCGGATGTTCTCCCCGGCCAGGTTGGAATCGGATTCCTTGCGTTTGCCCAGCTTCTTGGCGAAGGCATTGAGGGTGCGGGTGAGCACCGTCTTGAGGCCTTCAATATGGGTGCCGCCATCCACGGTGCGGATGTTGTTGGCAAAGCCAAGGATGCTGTCGGAGTAGGCATCGGAGCACCACTGCAGGGCCGCCTCCACCTGAACACCATCCTTCTCCGAGTTCACATAGATGATGTCGGGGTGGAGGGCATCCTTCTCCTTGTTCATGTAGGCGACGTATTCCTTGATGCCGCCTTCGTAGAAGTAGGTCTCCTCATGGGGCTGCCCCTCCTCATCCCGGGCTGACTCCCGCTCATCGCGGAAGACGATCCGCACACCGCCATTGAGGTACGCGAGTTCTCTCAAGCGAGCCGAGAGAGTGGCGTAGTCGAAAACGATGCCGCCGGTGAAGATTTCAAGGTCTGGCTTGAAGCAGACGGTGGTGCCGGTTTCACCGGACTCCGCCGAGGGTTGCGACTCCGAGGCCAGGGCCCCGATGGCAGCACCGCGCTCAAAGCGCTGGCGATGAATCTGGCCCTGGCGGCGCACCGTGACCTGCACCCATTCACTCAGGGCGTTCACCACCGAGACGCCGACGCCGTGCAAACCGCCGGACACCTTGTAACCACCGGCGCCGAATTTGCCGCCCGCATGCAGCACGGTGAGCACCGTCTCCAGGGCGCTCTTGCCGGTGCGGGGGTGAACATCGGTGGGGATGCCGCGGCCGTTATCGCTCACCGAGGCGGAGCCGTCTTCACCGAGAACGACAACGATGCGGTCGCAATGGCCCGCCAGAGCCTCATCGACCGAGTTATCAACCACCTCATACACCAGGTGGTGCAAGCCCCGCGGCCCGGTGGAGCCGATGTACATGCCCGGGCGCTTGCGAACGGGCTCAAGCCCCTCCAGCACCTGAATCTGCTCAGCGCCGTAGGCGTTCTGGACCTTGGAAGCGTCGCTCATTCAGAAAGTCTCAAGCCAGGAAACCGGGTCATGGGCGGGCGCAACGGCTCTAAACCTCGACCTGACAATGTCAATCTACCACCGGCTGTCTATAGAGGCTTGCAGAGGCCTCTCAGGGCCCATTCCAAGCCAGGCTGCACCCCCTCACCCTTTTGAACCGCTCCAACCCCCTGGTGATCACCCTGCTCGGGCCCACCGCTAGCGGCAAGACGGCCCTGGCCCTGGAGATCGCCGAACGGCTGGATCTGCCGGTGATCAACGTGGATTCCCGCCAGCTCTACCAGGAGATGGACATCGGAACGGCCAAGCCGACGGCGGAGCAACAGGCGCGGGTGCAGCACCATCTGCTCGATCTGCGTGCACCGGACCAGCCGATCACGTTGCAGGAGTTCCAGGCGGAGGCCAATCCCTGCATCAACCTTGAGCTGGAACAGCGGGGCGTGGCCCTGCTGGTGGGGGGCAGCGGCCTGTATCTCAAAGCCCTCACCTCCGGACTGCAACCGCCGGCTGTAGCCCCCCAGCCGCAGCTACGCCAGCAACTGACGGCCCTGGGGCAGGGCATATGCCATCCACTGCTGCAGGCCGCCGACCCCAAGGCCGCCGCCAAGATCGCCCCCGCCGATGCCGTGCGCACCCAGCGGGCCCTGGAAGTGCTCTACGCCACCGGGCAACCGATGAGCCGCCAGGCAACCTCCACCCCTCCGCCCTGGCGAGTGCTGGAACTGGGCCTCAATCCCGGCAATCTGCGTCAGCGGATCCAGCAACGCACCGAGCAGCTCTACAAGGAAGGACTGGTGGAGGAGACCCGGCGCCTGAGCGAGCGCTACGGCACCGATCTGCCGCTGCTGCAAACCATCGGCTACGGCGAGGCCCTGCAGGTGATCGCCGGCAGCCTCACCAGCGCAGAGGCGGTGCGGATCACCAGCCAACGCACCCGCCAGTTCGCCAAACGCCAACTCACCTGGTTCCGGCGTCAGCACAACCCCCACTGGCTGCCTGACCAGGCAACGGTGACGGATGCGATGACGTTGATCGAGCAGCATCTATGGTGAAAGATGCAGACGTTGTATCCACCGAAGTTGTCTGCACCTGTCCCCGTCACCACCTGAATGCCCCCACGTCCCCGTTTTGACCGTCGTGCCCCGGTTCGGGAGCTGCCCAACATCAACGACAGGATCAACTACCCCCAATTGCGGGTGGTCGACTCAGACGGCGCTCAGCTGGGCGTGATCAGCCGGGACGAAGCCCTGGATGTGGCCCGCGACCGAGAACTAGATCTGGTGCTGGTGAGCGAAAAAGCCGACCCACCGGTCTGCAGGATCATGGACTACGGCAAGTTCAAGTTCGAGCAGGAAAAGAAAGCCAAAGAGGCCAAGAAGAAGTCGCACCAGACCGAAGTTAAAGAGGTCAAGATGCGCTACAAGATTGACCAGCACGACTACGACGTGCGAATCGGTCAGGCCCAGCGCTTCCTCAAGGCAGGCGACAAGGTCAAGTGCACCGTGATCTTCCGTGGCCGGGAGATTCAGCACACCGCCCTGGCGGAAACGCTGCTGCGGCGGATGGCCAAGGACCTCGAGGAAAAAGCCGAGATCCAGCAGGCCCCCAAACGGGAAGGCCGCAACATGATCATGTTCCTCACCCCGCGCAAAACGCCGCTGGTGAAGAAGGAGGAAAAGGAGCAAGCCGTCAACAAGGCCGTGCGCACGATCCCGGCACCGCCGAGGCCCACCGCAGCGAAGGTGTCGAGCCCCCAGGGCTAGAGCCCAGGGTCTTCACCCAGCAACAAGCGCCATCCCTGGGCAGAGGCCTGGGGATTGAAACTGCTGCGCGCTTCACACATAAAGCCGTGGTCGGCACCGTCGTAGGTCACACATCGCAGGCGCTCGCCGGCGGGATCGGCCTTGCGCAGGGCCGACGCAATCGCCTGGCGATCCTCCTCTGGAATGAGCGGGTCGGCCGTGCCAAACACACAGGTGAGCCGTGCCTGAATCTCCGGCAGCAGGGCCAGGGAGGGTTCACCACCGCCTGGCCGCATCCGGCTCACGCCGGCGCCATAGAAATCAAAGGCGGCCGCCACGCCAGGCAGGGTGGCCGCCAGGAAGGCGGCATGCCCCCCGAAGCAGAAGCCGACAAGATGAACGGCTGCCTGCGGGTGGCGGGCCCTCAGCCAGGCCAAGGCCGCAGCAATATCGCCGAGGATCTGATCGCTGGTGGTGGCGTCCTTATGGTGGCGACCTTGGGCCAGATCGGACGGTTCATAGGCCAACTCCAAATCGGGGGCGGTTCGGGCAAACAAGGGCACCGCCAGGGCCGGAACACCGTGGGCGGCCAGGCGATCGGCAACACTGCGAACCCAGGCATTCACGCCGAACACCTCAGGCAGCACGATGCAGACACGATCTGGTGCAGACTTGGACTCAATATCGTTCGCATCGACCGGCGGCTGCGCCCACCAGCAACGCAAGCCAACGGAGCCATTCAGGATGTCGACCCAGGCGCTGCCGGCCAAGTCAGAAGTTTCCATAACTGCATAGGACACAGAAGCAATTGTCACCAGGAGAATCGCTCCGTATGGTGGCCGCATTCCGACCTGTCCCACCGGCGTGCGATTCCATATCCAACAGGAAAGCGACATTCCGGCATCGACGCAGCTCTACAACCAGATCTGCTTCGCCATCGCAGCGCGGCATTACCCACCGGGCCATCGATTGCCGAGCACCCGCCAGCTGGCGATGCAGACCGGATTGCACCGCAACACGATCAGCAAGGTTTACCGGCAGCTGGAAACCGATGGCGTCGTGGAAGCCATGGCCGGCTCCGGCATCTACGTGCGCGACCAGCAGAAACCACGGGAAATCAAAACGCCACCGCACATCCGCAATCGGGGGGTCACCGATCTCGACCGTGAAGTGCGCAAGTGCGTAGATGGCCTGCTGAATGCGGGCTGCACCCTGCAGCAGACCCGAGAACTGCTGACCCGGGAGATCGACTGGCGCCTGCGCTGCGGCGCGCGCGTGCTGGTGAGCACGCCGCGGGAAGACATCGGCGCCTCGATGCTGATCGCCGAAGAACTGGAACCCTGCTTGGACGTGCCGGTGGAAGTGGTGCCGCTAGAAGAGCTGGAAAGCGTTCTGGAGAACTCCAGCAACGGCACGGTGGTGACCAGCCGTTATTTCCTCCAACCGGTGGAGGAGCTGGCCAAGAAACACAGTGTTCGGGCCGTGGCCGTTGACCTCAACGACTTCCGCCAGGAGCTGGCCATGCTCAAGGAGTTGCGCCCCGGCAGCTGTGTGGGCCTGGTGAGCATCAGCCCCGGCATCCTGCGGGCGGCGGAGGTGATTCTCCACTCAATGCGGGGCAATGAATTGCTGCTGATGACCGCCACCCCAGACGTGGGCAGCCGCCTGCTGGCCCTGCTGCGGGCCTCCAGCCACGTGCTCTGCGATTGCCCCAGCCTGCCGCTGGTGGAGCAGAGCCTGCGCCAGAACCGCTCCCAACTGATGCGCATGCCCCAGGTGCATTGCGCCGAGAGCTACCTCAGCACCGATACGATCGATCTACTCCGCAAGGAGATTGGCCTTCAGACCCCGGCAGCCGCCAGCTAAAACCCTGCGATGTTTGATCACATCCGTGCCGACCTCGCGATCATCCGCGAGCGCGATCCGGCTGCCCGTGGCTGGCTGGAGATCGTGTGCTGCTACCCCGGCTTCCAGGCGATCAGCCTGCATCGGATCAGCCATCGCCTCTGGAGCTGCCGGCTGCCCCTGAAGCTGGCCGCCCGCTGCCTCAGCCAGATCGGTCGTGCCCTCACAGGCATCGAAATCCACCCGGGCGCCCGCATCGGCCACAGCGTGTTCATCGACCACGGCATGGGGGTGGTGATCGGCGAAACCGCTGAAATCGGCCCCCGCTGCCTGCTGTACCAGGGGGTCACCCTGGGGGGCACTGGCAAGGAGCACGGCAAACGCCATCCAACCCTGGCGGAGAACGTGGTAGTTGGGGCCGGAGCCAAAGTGCTGGGTGCAATCACCATCGGCACCAACACCCGCATCGGCGCCGGCTCGGTTGTGGTGCGCGATGTGGAGAGCGACTGCACCGTTGTGGGCATACCCGGCCGCGTGATCCACCAAAGCGGCGTGCGGATCAACCCCCTGGCCCACTCCGCCCTGCCGGACGCCGAGGCGAACGTGATCCGCAACCTGATGGAGCGGATCGATGAACTCGAAAACACGGTAACGAGCCTGAAACGCTGCCTGCAGGAGGTGGCCGCTGGGCGGCAGCTGCTGGATGAATGCTCTGGCGAAGCGCAGAACCTAAAGGATCGGGAAATCCTGGAATTCCTCGGAGAAACTTCTGGTGATCGTTGATCACGATCTAAAGCTGGTTGTTCTGCACATTCCAAAGTGTGCAGGCACCGCCTTACGGAGGGCTTTTCTTGAGGACGGCGCTAACCGCCGAATGGAGAGCTGGTTTGACTTTGGCTATGACCCAGTTTTGAAACGCCAAGTTGACCTGGCCCATCGGCCTTTGATGGATCTGCGCCACACCAGAGAGTGGCGCTGGCTGCGGCGTTATCAGGTGATCGCCTGCGTCCGTCATCCCTACGACCGTCTGGCCTCCGCCTGCCGAGAACACCTACGTCAGAAAAGTCGCAAAACTGAGGTTCAAGTCCGCAGTCAGCCGCCCACAGATCAACAACTTCTGCACTACCTGAGACGGCTGCCAGCCGCCATGGATTCCCATGACCTGCGATGGGTGCACGGCTTTCCAATCCACTGGTTCACCCACCTCGGCAAACGCCCAATGGTGGATCAACTGATCCGCTGCGAGCACTTAAGCAGCGATCTCGAAGGCATAGGGGACAAGCTTGACTTGCCCACCAGTCTGCAGAGACGGCTGCGTGCCGTAGGAGAGGGAGAAGGACGAAGGGAGGCGGCGGATCTGACAGCACTCAGAAATCATCCCGATCTACAAGCTCTCGCCAATCAGCTGCACCGAGAGGACTTTCCCTGTTTTGAGTACGAGCAGCAGAAGGCTGATTTCAGAGACCCAGAGCTCAAGCGACTGATCACCGCCTGCCTCGCCATCGGCCCCTCCCATGACCTGCCGCTGACCAACCTCACGCCGGAGATGCATTGGTATTACGGACGTGTCAGCCCACGACCGGAGCTTCAGCTCAAACCCAAACGCACACGGAGGCCATCCATATGATGCTGGTACTCACACTGCTCTGCCGGGATGAAGCCGACATTCTCGAGAGCATGCTGCGCTTCCATCTGGCCCAGGGAGTGGACCGGATCATCGCCACCGACAACGGCTCCGTCGATAGCACTCTGGAGATCCTGCGGCGATTCGAACGGCGCGGTCAACTGACACTGCTACAGGAAGCTGAGCACACCCACGATCAAGCCGTGTGGGTGACCCGAATGGCGCGCATGGCGGCGGCTATGGGAGCTGACTGGGTGATCAACAGCGATGCCGACGAATTTTGGTGGCCGCAGCAGGGCTCCCTGAAGTCCACCCTGACCCAACTGCCGGAGAGCATTGAAGGAGTTCTGGTGGAGCGCACCAACTTCATTCCGCCGCCTCGAAATGCACTAGATAAACGGCCTTTTTATCTGCGACAAACAATTCGGGAGCGCGTCTCACACAACAGTCTCGGCAAGCCCTTACCGCCCAAATTGATTCACCGTGGTTCTCGCGATATCGCTGTGACAGACGGCAATCACAACGCATTGCGCGATGGTAAAGCGATACCCTCCGTCCGCAATGCCGGCATTGAGATACTGCATGTACCGATTCGCAGCTATGGACAGCTGGAACGGAAGATTCGCCAAGGTGCCGAGGCCCTGAAGCGCAACAAACGCGTTAGTCCAGGTACTGGCGATAGCTGGCAAAAAATCTACGCCAATCACCTCAGCCAGGGGACATTATCGGTCTACTACGACAGCCTCCGGCCTAGCTCTGCCGCAATCGCGACTCAACTGATTCGAGGTGAACTGATCGACGACCGGCGCCTCCAGAAAGCCCTAGGCAATCCCCTCCCTCGGGTGGCCGTGATCACGCCGTATTACAAGGAACCCTTAGCTCAGCTCCGCCAATGCCACCACAGCGTGCGAGCCCAAAGCGAGCCATGCCTGCACGTGTTGGTGGCCGATGGACACCGTCGCCGACGGATCAACCATTGGCAGGCGGAACATGTACGCCTACCTCGCAGCCATGGAGACATCGGCTCAACACCCCGCTTGATAGGGAGCTACCACGCGATCGGCCTGGGTGTGGATGCCGTGGCTTTCCTCGACGGCGACAATTGGTACAGGCCCGACCACATCGCCAACATGCTGAGAGCGATGGACGAGCACCAGGCCGACTTCGTCTCATCCAGCCGTACCCTCTGCCGCGTGGACGGCACGGTAATGGGACCGTGCCCACTCACCGACCCAGAGCGTTTTATCGACACCAACGCAATGCTGTTTGGCCGTGGTGCTTTTCAACTGTTGCACCAATGGGTGTTGATGCCGTCCTACGGCCACCTGATCGGTGATCGGATCATGCTCCATCACATCAAGAATGCCGCACTTAAGCGGTATCACATCGAGGAGGGCTCAGTGTTTTACCGCTGTGCCAAAGAAGGGCTTTATCGCCAATTAAACGAACCGATCCCAGAAGGCGTACAACCGAGACCGGATTACGAAACCTCCTTCAGGCAGTGGGAGGCTGATGGTCAGCCGCCACTCTGAGGATTGGCCGGCTGGAACATGAACATTGAATAGATCACGTTACGGCGCATGTTGGTCATCATCTCCAAGAACATGTCATATCCCTCGTTCTTGTATTCGATCAAGGGATCCTTCTGGCCATAACCTCGTAGACCGACAGATTCGCGCAACGCATCCATCGCCTGCAGATGTTCACGCCAAAGAGTATCAATCTGCTGGAGGATAAAGAAACGCTCAGCTTCTCGCATCAGGCCGGGACGCTGCTGCTCAATCTGACCCTCCTTAAGGTCATAAGCATTACGAAGCTGCTCCTGCAAAAACGCCTTGAGCTCCTCCATGCCCAGACCCTGAACCTGGGCGGGGGTTAGATCTTCTAGCAAGTAGATGAACTCCTTCACTTTGCCAACCAATTGATTGAGATCCCATTCCTCCGGGGGAAGATCAGGATTCACATAAGCCTCAACGATTTCGCCCATGGTGCGTTCGCCGTAGCCAATCACCTGTTTTTTCAAACCGCGACCATCAAGAACGCGGCGACGCTCCGAATAAACTGCCCGGCGCTGGTTATTCATCACCTCGTCGTACTCAAAAACCTGCTTCCGGATGTCGTAGTAGTAAGTTTCAACCTTCTTCTGGGCGCCCTCTAAGGAGCGAGTAAGCATGCCGGATTCAATGGGCATGTCTTCTTCGACACGAAAGGCATTCATCAAACCAGCAACACGATCGCCACCGAAGATGCGCAGAAGGTTGTCTCCAAGAGACAAGAAAAAACGAGTAGAACCAGGATCACCCTGACGACCGGCGCGACCGCGCAACTGGTTGTCCACCCGGCGGGATTCGTGGCGTTCCGTGCCGATCACGTGAAGACCACCAGCCTCACGCACACGCCCCTCCTCTTCCTTGACCACTGCATCGTATTCACCTTTCACCCGGGCAATTGCCTCACGCAAGGATTGAATCTGTGAGTCCTCGGTGGGCGCCTTTTCAGCGGCGCTTGCGATGCGTTCCTCCAGTTCGATCACACTTAGAGATCGGTCACCCCAGGCTTTTACCAAATCACGCGCTAATTGACCAAGTACTTGATCCACACTGTCTGACAACTGGCAGGGATAGAGGCTCTCGCTGCTACGGACAGGAACAGCAGACGAAAGATCCGAAAAACCAGCAGCAGAATTGCGCTGGAGCGGAACCGGTGGCTTATAACCCTCTTCAGGCTTGACCAGCCGAGGCAGCAAGACCTCGCGCAGCTTGAGGCGAGCCATGTAGTCGCTATTGCCACCAAGAATGATGTCTGTTCCACGGCCAGCCATATTCGTGGCAATCGTGACAGCACCAGCACGGCCAGCCTGAGCAACGATTTCAGACTCACGCTCAACGTTTTCGGGTTTGGCGTTGAGAAGGTTGTGGGGAATGCTCTGGTCGGCTAGGAGGGAGCTGAGCAATTCACTCTTCTCCACTGACGTGGTGCCCACCAAAACTGGGCGTCCATGCTTGTGAATCTCAGCAGTTTCATTTGCTACTGCACGCCACTTAGCCTCCTCGGTTTTATAAACCTGATCGGCCCAATCCTGACGGGCACGCACCCGGTTTGTTGGCACAATCGTCGTTTCAAGTTTGTAAGTCTTCTCGAACTCAACCTCTTCCGTCTTGGCAGTACCAGTCATGCCAGCCAGACGTGGGTAGAGGAGGAAAAAATTCTGGTATGTAATCGACGCCAACGTCTGAGTCTCGGCCTGTATTTGCAATGCTTCCTTGGCTTCAATCGCCTGGTGTTGACCATCACTCCAGCGACGGCCGGGCATAACACGACCAGTGAATTCATCCACAATCACGGCTTCACCATCACGCACGATGTAATTCACATCCTTTACAAATAGCTCCTTAGCCTTTAGTGCATTCGTGATGTAATGAGCCCAAGGATCCTGGGGGTCGAACAAATCCTGTACCCCAAGCATCTGCTCCGCTTTGGCAAAACCTTCATCAGTGAGAGTGCAGCTGCGCTGCTTCTCATCTACCTCGTAATCACCATCGGGATCGATTCCGTCCTTACCAAGCTCGACAGAGCGCTCCAGTGCCTGAGCCACCTGGGCCGCCTGCTCGTACTTTTCTTGTGGACGCTCAACCTGTCCTGAGATAATCAGTGGGGTGCGAGCTTCATCAATCAAAATCGAATCAACCTCGTCGATCACGCAGTATTGGAACTCGCGCTGCACGACTTCGCTGATGTCTGCGGCCATGTTGTCCCGCAGGTAATCGAATCCAAGCTCCGAGTTAGTCGCGTAAGTGATGTCGCAGCTGTAGTTGCGGCGCCGCTCCTCGGGCCGCATGTCCTGCTGAATCAGACCTACTGATAAACCCAGGAAGCGGTGCACCTGCCCCATCCACTCAGCATCGCGGCGGGCGAGGTAATCGTTCACCGTAACTACGTGAACACCACGGCCAGTAAGAGCATTTAGATAGCTGGGAAGAGTTGCAACGAGAGTTTTACCCTCGCCGGTTTTCATTTCGGCAATTTGGCCCTCATGGAGCACCATCCCACCGATAAGCTGAACGTCAAAGTGACGCATGCCGAGCACACGCTTGCCTGCCTCACGGACAACAGCGAATGCATCTGGCAGAATCTCATCAAGGATTGGGCGCTGGTTCTCAAGGCTGCCTGCGTTAGCCAGACGTTCCTGGAACCCAGCAGTTTTGGATCTCAATTCATCGTCTGAAAGGGGAGCGATTTCCTCTTCCAGCAGATTGATATCAGAAACAATCGGCTGGTAACGCTTCAGCTTGCGGGCATTTGGATCACCCAGCAGGAGCTTGAGCATGGTGGCGGAGACTACCGGATCTGCAAGACAGCTTACTCAGGCAGGTGCTCAACCATGCGAAAATGCAAAAAGGAGACAGAAGCAAACAAGAAAAGAGCACAAAATCAAATAATATATTCGGAAAAATCAATACAAGGGAATGATAATAGAGGTTAATGCAATCGAGAATAATGATAACGCAAGAAAGCGAGGCGATGCATGCTAAGACTGGTCTTAGACGCTCAGATAATTTAAATTGGCTTACCGCGTAAACGCAGCAAAAGCGGGACTGTCAATGTCATGGGGTGACTAATACCGTGCTCCCAGAGGCCATCCTCTCCCCAGCAATCACCATGGTCAGCGCAAACTAGAATTGTAGAATTCATAAACATTTGAAGAAGGTCACGAAGTTGAACATCAACCCATTCGAGACATGCACGCTGTCGATAAGCACTTTTATCAGCGTCACAGCGGGTTCCACCAAAAGCAATGCATGGGCTTGGCCTCTTGTCCCAACTTGCACCTTCATGCCAATAGGGAACATGCGTTTCACCAACATTCAGAAAGACAAAACGGTTGAGATTTTGAGGGATATTGATTAGTTGTTGGTTAAGCCAATCGAGCTGAGAGGAAAGACTCCAAGTATTACCTGAGAAATAAAATGAATCAAATGGTTGACCCAATAAAGCACCAGTTTCAGTTGCTGGATTAAACCAATCAACAGAACCTGCACCAATTGTTCTGAAGCCAAGTCGTCGGAAACCTTCAATAATATTAGATCCTTCTAGGCAATAACCTTGATCAAGGGAGCTGTGGCCAGAAAATTGCATACGAAATATCTTTCCAGCCTTCGGATTGAGCAATGGCACAGATGCTCCAACAACGCCAGGAGTAAAACCCATCCAGAAAGATGAATGACTTCCATAGGTGTAATAGCTAGGGGAACAAGCGCGATGAAGAGGTCCCACTGGAGCTAAGTTTGGAAGACAACCGGAATTCAAGGATTTCAAAAAGGTATCGTATCGACAAGAGTCAAGTGTGATAAAAAGTACGTCCTCAGAAACCGAACGATCCATGAGAGATTAAGAGAAAAGAGGCCAAAAGCTTAGGCCCAACAGATCTGGGCAGAATGATCTCTCAGGTTTCAATAGAGTGAATAGCAGAAAATACACTTTCATGCATTTTTTCGAGATTGTAATGAGCTCTGACATGATTGGAACCAAGCGAAAGGGAAGTCATTACAGGTGATGGAGAGTGCTCTATTTGCTCTATAAAGGAATATACAGAATCAACAAAGCCGACCCAGTCACCATAACCAACCTCACGACAATATCCAATATCTGAATCAAAAGAGAAAAGCTCGCGACCTCCCAAGCCAGAATATCCGATCACAGCACAGCCACTGGCAATAGCTTCGGCAACAGGCAAACCGAAACCCTCAGGGTGACCAAACGAGAGAAAAATCAATGATTCGGACATTTCACGCGCCACTTCGAAATGGGAACAACTATCCAGGGGCTTAATAGACCATCCGTCGGGCAAACCACGAAGTAACAAAAGCTGTTCAACGACAGAAGAATCACGTTGATTCTTACGAGGCATATAAATGATTTGCTTTTTTTTTATTTTGGAGGGTCGAAACAAGTTGGTCTCAATAGCATTCACAATTAGCGAAACCTTATTTGGGGAGAGACCTAAACCATTGACAAGAAAATGACGGTCATATGTAGAAACACAAAAAACCGAGTCTACCAAGTCGGAAGCATAGATTTGAGCGACATATTTAGGAGAAATTAGTTTTTGCGCGGAATCCAGGCCAAAAGTATAGGAAGAATTTTGATTAAAAATAATTACCGGTACTGAAGAAGAATATTGAGAGAAAACCGGAATAAAAGTTTCCGGAACAATGACACGATCAATCTTAGGATTTAAATCAAGATTTTTCCATGATTTGAAGTCAATGGTCTTCACATCGCTATGGAACCAAGAAGGATGAAAAGAAGCATCATCCTGAATAATATAAGCTTCTCGCCCATGTTTTCCAAGCGATTCGGCAAGACGATGCATCTGCTTGACACCGCCTATGGGTTTTCTTAAGTCGGGATGAAGTGCTAGCCAGTATCTAAAAGACATATCGTGTCACGAATGGAGGTAGCCTAAGGCAAAGGAATAAATACCACCCTAAAGCAACACACCTCCATGTTTGGGAAAAAACGCTGCAACCTGTTGATTGTCACCTTTGATCAGATGAGGGGGGACTGGTCAGACCCCGAGCAGGAAATTGTGGAGATGCCAACACTAAGGGAGTTGAGTAATGAGGGCTTTCACGCACTTAGGTGCTATACGAGTAGTCCACAGTGTGTGCCAGCAAGGTTCAGCTGGCTTACAGGATTACAACCAAGTCAACTCGGCATAACGAGAAATGAGCATGTAGATCTGCCGGAAGAAGCTCCATCTATCATTCGATGGGCGAAGCAAAAAGGTTGGCACACAGAATTAGTAGGAAAGACACACTGGACCAGTCATGAAAAGGGAAGAGATTTGGATGACAATAAGAAACTGCTGATAAAACTAGGATTTAACCATGCTGTTGAGATTGCAGGACCCAGGGCATTACAGCACGTATCTTGTGAGCTAACAAACGAATGGAAAAAAAACAATGTCTATCAAAAATATTTGATAGACATGAAACAGAGATATGGAGGAGGAAGACAGAAAAACGCATGGCAAGTTAGGCCGACAGCACTTCCAAAAGAACTATATCCAGATGTTTGGATTGCTGACAAAGCAGTCGAAAGAATTAAGTTGCTGCCAACAGGGAAAAGATGGATTATTTGGGTAAGTTTTGTTGGACCCCATGAACCATTTGACACGCCAGAACCATGGCATGGAAGCCATAAGGATAGTAATCTTCCTAGAGCAATGAAGACCCCGAGATGGATTAAGAAGCTAGATGAAAAATGCGAATTAAAAAGACAGTGGGCAGGCTGGGCAGGAAAACTAGGAGATTCAGAAATCCAAGAATTGAGAAAAGACTACGCTGATCATCTAAAATTACTAGATGATCAGCTCAAGAAACTTTTGGATGCATGCAACTACAGATCTGATGCAGGAAATATTGGGATAATGGTTGCTTCCGACCACGGAGAAATGCTTGGTGATATAGATATGCTCTACAAAAGCACGTTGTTAGAACCTGCAGTAAGAGTGCCATTTATATACAGAGAACCTGGAGGTGAAAGGGTGAGGGTAAAATATAAAAAAGAGATTCCACTGACTGAGGCATTCCAGAAGACGATTTATAATATTATAAAAGGAGGAAAAGTAAATAATTTGCGAAAGACAGTAGCCAGAGAGAATAGAATGGTGGTCAGTGAATTCGGCGATGAAAAGGTATTTATAATGAATAAGCGAAAAATATGTCTAGATTCAAATGGGAGGCTACTATGGGCAACAAAGGTTAGCGAAAGCGGATGCAGAGAAATAAACCACAGCAGGCGAAAAGTTAAAACATCTAAAGCCTGGGAGAAGTTACTGAATGAAGCCCAAAAATATATAGAGAAGACCAAAAAGAGAGAATGGGTATGGAGAGATTTAAGAATAAACTAAGAAAAAGTTCGATCATGTCGAGGGCGTATTTCACTATTAGGGTTAAGAGTTACCCATTCAGACCAAGTGCGAAAGCGATCAATGTCGTAATTTAGAAATTTGATAAAAGATTCCAATTCGTCTTCGGGTGGACGACCATGGATCACAGCTACTTTTAGACCCCGGCCGGCAACCCATGGTTTTGTGAGTCTTAAATTTGCTTCTTGTGGTAGTACTTGTAATCTAAGGTTATGTTGCTGTTGAAATCTCCAAACAACGGAGCGCAGAGAAGCTTGATCCCAGGTTTGAGAAAATTCTATATAAAGTTTATCGTATAATTCAAGCCAAGCATGAATAAGATCCTGCTGTAGTTTTGAACGTCTAAGTAATAAAACTCCAGAATTTAGTTCAGGAAAGAAATTAGGTACTGAATTATCTCGCCATCCTGGTGGATGCCTTACAGGGGCATAGACTGCGGAAAAATCAGCATTCCCGAAAGAGGAGAATAAATTTGAGGCATTATCTATGAGGCGAGCGTCACTATCAAGAAAAAGATTCAACTCAAAGGGCAATTCAACCAGAGGAGTGATTTTATCTCTATAACTAAAAGTAGGTGAGGGATGACAAACAACTCTCGTAAAAAGGTTTTCAGGTACAGAATGAGGGTCGTCAGTAATGAAAGCACTTGCCAAACCGTCTAAATACGGAAGTGAGGCAGACATATTTCGAATCGCCTCTTGGCGATGCTGCTCACCAGTAGCGATATAAATTATGCCTTGACTAGCAACCGACATTTTTTAAAAATCAATTAAAAGGTAAATGGATTGCCCTGAGAGTTAGTTTTAGCCTTAGCAAGTTGATCGTTTAATGATTGAATATGAGGGTCAGATGGCGAAAGACTTGCGACCCTATCAATATAGGTTTGAGCAAGTAGAAAATCTTTCCGGATAATGGATAAGGAGGCAAGATTAACATATTGCTTAAGGGTTGGATTTTCTATAGTCGCGACCTGAAGATACATTAATTCTGCATCGGAATACATTTTTTTTTGTATGTACGCATCACCAGCACAGTCATAGATAGCAGCTAGTGGGCCAGCAACAGATAAAGCCTCGGAACAAAGTTGCAATGCAAAGTCACTATTATTTTCTGAAATAGCTTTTTCAGCAAGACGCAATTTTTCCACTGCAATTGTTTTTTGATCAATTGATGGCAAATTGTCGGATACAGACTTTGAAGAACCACTATCTGAAGAATCAGATTTCATGCGGCCATGCAAGCGAACTTCTTCTTCTGCAAAAGCCATCGATAAGGGATCTAAAGATAAAAGATCATTGGAATTAGATGTATCATCATCTTTCAAAGCGTCAGAGGGGCTTCTTGAATTAAAAGGTTCTTGATGATGGTTGTTCTCAATTATGACATTAAGTCGATCAAAATTAATCTTTGCGTCTTGATATTGGGGATACTCCTCTACGAGTTTAGAAAGTATTGAACGAGCTTTATCATGTTTACCCAGATCAATAAGGAGGTTTGCGTAATTATTAAGAAGAGCGGGGTTCTGAGAATCAAGCTTTAAAGCCCGGGTGAAGAGATCTTCTGATTTGTCCAGATATCCAAGACGTCTAGCCGTGACGCCATAAAGCGATAAATAATCAAAGTTTTCGTATAAAGAAGATTCTAAATTCTCTAGCAATGAATAGCTCTCAACGAAACGTCCAAGCCTGAAAAGACATGCTGCAACGATATTTGAGGTATATGGATCATTGGCAGGTGTAATGGAATTAGAATTTGCAATATCGATACCCTGTTGATAATTGCCTTTTGAAAAGCAATCTAAAATTTCTGAGTTCATTTAAGCTTGTAAGATTAACAACATTAAAGCACAGCCACTGCATGCGAGTCTAGAGAACTGAGGAGATGGGACCTACAGGATAAGGACAACCATCTTGAAGCCATTTACGTGCAACATCAAAAGCATTATCCCAACCTGAATCCGGAGTCTCACGAGCAATACCTACAGAAGGATACCAATAGCTCCTGGTGACAGATTCGTCGGAAAACCATCTCCAATCAGCAAAGCGACTCAAAAGACACATTGTAGGTTTCCCGAGGCCTCCGGCTCCATGGATGGTTGTGTTGGCAACACTAAGAACTGAATCACATGCTGAGACCTGATCTAGCCATGATTCCATATTTTTTAAAGGGTCAATTCGTTCATCATGAATAACGGGCAAACCACTTTTAGCCCAGCCGGACAACGTTTCCCTACACTGGCCATATTGAAGACTAACGAAGCGCGTATTAGGCAAACCAGATATTATTTTAAGAAATAAATCCTCCTCCACAGATTTCTTTTTAATTCGATCACCCTTACCACCACCGCGCCAACTAATACCTATAAGCTTGGTTTCTAGAGGACAACCTTTTAAATAGCTCTTACGTAACTTACTGGCAACATCCTCTCTCGCCTGAATACAAGGAGTCTGAGGAGAATATTGGTGTATGTGTGTAAACCGGTATTGGCAGACAGATCCCATAGGGGATTGGCAATCAAATAAGTTTTGACTGAGAATACCTTTGGCAAAATCAGAGTGAGTATAAATTGTACAATTATTGAGATCTTCATTATCCCGAACTGTCCTTTTATAAATTGGAGCTAATCGATCAGACAGTAAAATTCCTATCTGATCAGCTTCACGCGCAAGTGAGCTGATAAGAGAGAGGAACATCATGGCATCTCCGATAGCCTGCTCCTCAAGCAAGAGGATTCTCTTACCCTGAAGAGACTCTCCACGCCAAAGATTTAATTCGTCAATCGTGAAAGGCTTTCGCAATGAACGTTGCCATCGCTGAGGGCCGGGTGCAGGGGTTTGAAGACCATGCTCAAACAACGTCCAACCAAGACGAAAGTCTTGTAGTTTTAAGAGCAAACATCCCATATTCCACCCGTTGACAAGCATATTGGTTCTTGCCTTTTCAAACGCATCTTTATCAGACTGGGCAATTAAATTAGATGCTTGAACCGCTTTTTGATAGTATTCATAAGCAAGTTTTGAATTAGATTGAGACATTTCATGACTAGCTAGACCAAAAAATACATCAATCTGCTGCCTTGGGCTAATAAGCTTGACCTGATCTAAAATTAAATTTTTAATCTCTAATGACAAGAGTTCAAAGCTATCTCCCAGAACGTTGCCCAGGTCTTGATCAAGTAAAAGTATAAGGTTGACGAGTAAGCCTGGATGTGAAGGCTGAAGAGCAAGTCCCCGGCTTATTAAATCAAAAGCCCAACCATAACATTCTAAGTCACGGAGGATGACAACAGCAGAATGCAAGGCGTTAAAAGCCTCAGTAGATTCAGAAAGTCCGCCGAGCGATGCACTGCTCAAAACAGTATTGAAATAATGCTTAAGTGCAGAAGTAGGCTTTTCCAGGGCATCGCGATATAAATTCGCCAAGTTCAAACTGATGGCAGGATGACCTTTATGAATACGCAAGCCACGTAGATATATCTTTTCGGCCAGGTCAAAACGATCTGTAGCCCTTAAAAGTGCCCCATAATTTTGAAATAAAGTGGCAGATGTATTTGACTCTTTAAAAGCTGTCTTATAGTGCTTTTCAGCTTCGACAAGATCACCCTGTGAATGTGCCTTTATAGCTTCTCGAAGTCCCACGAGGTATACTAGAAGATGAATCCATACTACCGCACACAAGACGAGGTTCGATATAGTGAAGATATTATTTCTACATACCAATTTTCCTGGTCAATTTAAACACATATGCAAGCATTTTGCAGATCTTAAACATGACGTGAGATTTCTCTGCAACACAGACTACGGGAGATTTATCAAAGGTGTTCAGAAATTCAAAATCAAAGAGTCGCCAAGTGCTAACGTCAATCAAAAGACTATTAGTAAAAAAAGTGGGATAAATACAGCTGTTTCAGACCAATTCAGGGTAGCTTTTCGTAATTTCTGGAAAGAAGGGTGGAATCCGGACATAGTTATAAGTCACTCCGGCTGGGGATGTGGCCTGCATGTAAAAGAAATTTGGCCAGATACCAAATTGATAAGTTACTTAGAATGGTGGTTTAATCCGAACTCTGAGACATATAGCTATGATTCCAAAAATATATACTTGAGCCTCAACAAAAAATCAATATCTAAGCATTGGATTAGAAATGCAAATATAAGTCTAGAACTAGCTACAGCCGAGAAAATTGTTGCGCCATCAAATTGGCAGAAAAAACAATTACCAAGGACCCTTCAAAATAATTGCGAGGTAATATTTGATGGAATCAACATGGATTTGTTCAGATCCATAGAATCAGGAAGCGAAGATGACAAACCAATTATGACTTACGGAACTCGCGGAATGGAACCAATGAGAGGTTTTCCGCAATTTATACAAAGTTTACCAGGGATTCTAAAGGCAATTCCTAATCTTGAAATCCAAATTGCTGGCGAGGATGAAATAAATTACGGTGGCAAAAAAGCCCCCGGTGGCAAAAGCTGGAAAGAGTGGGCAATCGCCTATCTAGAGTTGAAAAAAGTTTCCAGCAATGTAAAATGGGTCGGAAGATTGCCGATGATTGAATATATCAAATGGCTGCAAAAAAGTTGGCTTCATCTATATTTCACACACCCTTTTGTGCCAAGTTGGAGCCTTGCTGAAGCAATATGTTGCGAATGCGCAGTACTATGCAGCGACATTGAGGCCACTAAGGAATACCTAATTGGCGAAAATGATCTCATTCTGGTGGATCATAGAAAAATTTCAGATATAACAAATAAAGCTATCAAACACCTTGCAGGACTTAGGGTTAGGCCGCAAGTCAAACGCCCTTGTCTCGGCAGACTTGGAATAGACACAAGCTGCTACGCCTGGAGCACTGTGGCTGGTTTGAATCTGGCCACAGAAGCTTGACCACATCTATGGAGATGATTAGGGTACCGATGGTGTCTCAATCTCTCTTCTGCACACCCTCCAGTCATGGCTAACACGATTATTACTTCGCCCAGTCTTACGACGTCGGGTGATGCATCTGGGAATCTATTCGTCTTCGCAAGTGGCGCCCTGAGCGGTTCGACCGTCATTGGTGGCGCAGGCAAAGACACAATCGAAATGAACAGCGGTAACTCCGCTGTCGCAAATGTCTTCGAAGACCTCAAGGGTGGTCAAGACAGCGTTGCCATCAGTGCTACAGAATTTTCAGGCTCAACCATCAAGCTGGGTGCTGGTGCTGACACCCTGTCGTTCTCCGGTGCCTCCGGCGCGCTCGACAGCCTCTACGGCGGTGACGGCAACGACGTGCTTGATATCAATGCAGCAATTGATATCACCACCATCGAACTGGGCAACGGTTCTGACATCCTTACCGGCGACGCTGCAGTTTCCGCCTCAGGCGCTTCCATCAAGCTTGGAGCTGGAAACGATACCGTTGTGATGACTGCAGGCGAATTCGCCAGCGCATCCGTCATCGGTGGTGGTGGTGCTGACAGCATCTCAGTCGGTATCGCCGCTAACTCCACAGCTGTCTTCATCCACACTGACGCTGCAGGCACTGTCGGCAAAGACACGATTGCTTTCAGCCTCACCGCTGTCGATCTTAAAGAAGCCAACTTCCAGGCCGCTGGTGGAGCCGACGTCATTGGGCTGAATGGCGCTGGTGAACTTGGTGGAACCGGCAAGATTCTTGGTAACGCTGGTGGCGACGCCATCACACTGAGTGCGGTGACCTACCTCTCCGCTGCAGGTCTGACCATTGGTGGTGGTGCCGGCAACGACACAATTGCCGCCGATGAATTCGGTAGTGCAGGTAGCGGTGCTGTAATCGTTGGTGGCGGTGGTGCTGACTCCATCATCATCGATTTCCACGATGCAAATAGTGCTGGTACCGTCTCTGCTGGTGGCGGATACGGCTCCCTTGTTGGTGGTGCTGGTGCTGACAGCATCATCTTCTCCGGTGAATTTGATGCCTCCGCTGGTGCAGCAGGCGTGATCGTCTTCTCCAGCGTCTCGGATTCCACAGAATCCAAGATGGATATCATCACGTTCAGTGCAGGTGCTGATAGCAATGCAGTGCTGCTGAACCTGGAAATGGCAGACAACGTCGCTGCTAACGCAGCTGATGGTGACAAGGGTCTCCTGCTCTCGGCTGGTAATGTTGATTCTGCCGGTGGCACCAACTTCTCTGACCTCCTCTCGGCGGCAGATGCACTGGTCACAACCACTGGTAAGGCTGCAACCTTTGCTCACAGTGGAGATGCTTATGTCTTCGTGCAAGGTGGTGCAACTGACTTGGTTGCACGATTTGATTCACAGGACGCCTACTCCGCCGGTGACATCACCCTGAACCAGATCGCATCCGGTGACTTCCGTCTCAACCTGACCAGCGACTGATCAGTCAAACTGAAGCGATTAGCTTCAATAAATTATGCCCTCTTCTTACGAAGAGGGCTTTTTTTATGGTGATCAATAAAATTATTCCCTCTTGAAACCAACTTCAGTGATATGACATGGTCTCTGCAACAAACACATTGGTCACACCACTGGAAAAGCTCCAACTTTCGCTCATATGGAGATGTTTATGTCTTCGTCGGTGGTAGTGAAGCTGACCTCCTTACATGATTCGGGTCAAAGAACAACTACTTAAATAGTTTGCCTGTGATATCACCCTCACTCAGCTGGCATCCGGTGACTATCTATCAATCTCAACCTGGTTAGCGAAGCGCCACTGAGCCCCTCAGAAGTGGGAAAAAAGCCAGTACGAACTTTTGGGCCCTCAGGAATTGTGAAAACAGCCCATAATTCGTTGTAAAGACTGAAAGTTTCCTGAGAGCATTCATCTCGATGATCAGCTTTATCAACATTGGCTGCTCCGGCGGCAGGCCTGGACAGCAGATAGCTTCCCTCTTAGGGGACTGTCTTGGTAGCCTGCGGCCAAAGCGAGGCCGTACAACGCATCGGCTGAAACACAGGATTGAACGACTAGCCCAAAAGAAGAGACGCGCTCTTCGAGCCATTGAGATGCTGCCGAGCAGCGCCATACCCGGAGTCGCTTGACCCAATGACTTCAACCCTGTTCAACAACGCGCTGCATTTTGATGGGACCGGTGGCGCCCATCTAAAGCGTACAAATACTGCGGTCGACCACTCACCTTTATCACGAACGTTCAGCCAGCCAAGCAGCGTGACTGATGGAAGGACTGGCAAGAACAGCCAGCCCTGGGCATCAAGCATTATTTTCAATATTGAGTCAATTAATGCAACCAGCAACTCAATACTTTGGCGTAAAAGAGGAGGTGGAGTTGATCACGTAACACTAAAGCTAGACACATCAGGGAAACTAATTTTCACACTGGGCCGCCTTGGTGATGGCAATTACATAAAGTTCACATCAGCAAACAGCCTGGCAACAAACCAATGGCACGCAATATATATCGACTACAACGGAGGAAGAACAAGAGAGACAGATAATTACAGCAGTCGATTTAGGATTAAAAGCATTGACCTTTCAAATGGAGACGCTACAGACCTAACAACCACAGGCACATGGGAAGCCTTCGGGAATGGAAGCCGGAACAATGTCACAGGCTCACTGATCCTAGGAGCAAATAGCTCAGGAAATAATAATTTTTCAGGAGATATTGCGGCATTTGGGATTTCCACTCTAAAGCAAAATAAGGCCCTTCCTGATGACACAGAAGTCGATAATTTTGTCAGAGATCCGAAAACGTGGCTATCGGACTACAAGCTAGGAAACAAGTTCAGATATCCATCACAAAAATTTAATCAGACGCACACCAATTTCACAATGGATAGCAGCGGGGCTGCTACTACAGCCTCCTCCCAAGCCACTCAAATCTATCTCTTTGGCGACGGCATGCCGCTTGGCGGCGTAAGGAGCGACAGCTACGCCGACATGAAAATCAGAAATAGAGTTTACCCAGGATATTCAAATGTTGAGCTTATCAAGGCGAGTGGCACAAATTTCAGTTCTGGATCATTCACATCAATCCAAACGCCACTGAGCCCATCGATTACGTCAGTAAGTGCATCAACAGCCAACGGCACCTATGGAGTCGATGATTCAATCACCATTGATGTTGTCTTCTCAGCCTCCGTCAATGTCGTCACAACTGGGGGAACAGCCACCCTGGAGCTAGAAACCGGTGATACCGATCGAACAGCAAGTTATTCCTCAGGGACTGGCACCTCTACCCTCAGCTTCACATACACCGTGCAGGAGGGGGACAACACCAACGATCTTGACTTCACGGGCACCTCAGCACTTGCACTCAACGGTGGAACAATAAAAGCCAGTACTGGGGCAGCTAATAATGCAAATCTGACTTTAGTTTCGCCGGGAGCTGCAAATTCACTCGGAAATAACAAAGAGCTTGTGATTGATGGCGTCCGCCCCACCATCGCCATCACCGATGACGATGCCGATAACTCCCTTAGTGCTGGCAATACATCCACCCTCACCTTCACCCTCTCAGAAGCTTCCACCGATTTCGTTGAGGCCGATGTCTCCGTTACCGGCGGCTCTCTCTCCAACTGGAACGCCGTCTCTTCCACCTCATACACCGCCACCTTCACGCCAACAGCCAACAGCACCACAGACGGTGTCATCTCCGTTGCCTCATCCAAATTCTCTGATTCCGCCGGAAACACCAATGCAGATGGCTCCGATGCCAATAATTCCGTCACCTTCACCGTCGATACCACCTCTCCATCTCCTTCCCCATCGCCCTCGCCAACCCCGACACCAGACAGCAATTCAGACAAAGGCGACATCTATCTCCTCCTCGATACCTCGACGTCCATGCTCCACAGCGAAGGTAAAGACCACAGCAAATTCCAATGTCTGCTTGCACTAGAAGCCTTCACAAAAGACGCTGAACGTGCTGGCTATCAATTTCAACACCGCGATAACAACAACACCGTCACCGCAACACAGTTACTCCAAACACTCGCCAATCAAACCAGCGCACAGTCCATTCAAGAACTCGATAACTACACCCTCATTGACAACCCCAATGACGCAAAAAATGCTGATGATCTCGACATTCACCTGATCACATACAACTACCATGTTCAACACAACACCTTCACCCTATCCCGCACAAATCCCAACAGCGGCATCGACACGATGCAAGCCATCCTGTCTCTAAAAATGGCAGGAGAAGGATTTGGCAACTCAGTTAAAAATAACTCCAAATGGAAAGCGCTTGGACTCCCCAAGCCCAATCGATACGACCTCTATCGGCCCAACAAACGCACCCAATCCAACCTTTATGCCGGCACCGAATTACTCGGCGCATTGGAAGGGCTCGACTATCTCCTGACCCAAAAAGCCAACGACCCCAACCGGCGCGATCAATCCACCAGCATCTCCCTCGTTCTCGATGGCCGCCCAGAACGTCGCAGCTGGTGGGACACCAGAACCAATTCCGCCTCTGATTCCATCACCGGAATGGCCATTCCTCTTCCAGAAAGCCTCGGCAAAGAAGACATCACCACCTCAGGCCTCCTCTACGACACCAAAGGCAATCCGCACTTCTTTCAAAACAACCAGGGCCAATGGCAATGGAAAGAGATGCAAAACGATCTCAATGCCGCTCTCGATCGCCTCGCTGAGCACTCCGCCGATTCCACAACAATTCAAGTCAATGCCTACGGCCTCGATAACACCGGCAGCACCTCCCTTGCCGCTACCTATCACGACCTCTTCTCCAACCAAACCTTTAACAACTCCTCAAGCAACTGGAGTTACTCCCACCACACCATCCACTCGATGCAGGACCTCAACCTTTAAGTCAAGGCCGACGCTTCTGCAGAACCGGATAATGAAGCCATGAGCTTCAGCGCCGCCCCCACCGAATCCTTCGACTTGATCGTGGTCGGCGGCGGCCATGCCGGTTGTGAAGCGGCGATCACCGCCGCCCGACTGGGCCTAAACACCGCCCTGTTCAGCCTCAATCTCGATCGAATCGCCTGGCAGCCCTGCAACCCGGCCGTCGGTGGTCCCGCCAAAAGCCAGCTCGTCCATGAAGTGGATGCCCTCGGTGGTGTGATCGGGCGCCTGGCCGATGCCACCGCCATCCAGAAGCGCATCCTTAACGCTAGCCGCGGCCCAGCGGTGTGGGCCCTGCGCGCCCAAACCGACAAGCGCCTTTATTCCCGCCAGATGCTGCAACTGCTGCAGCACACCCCCAACCTCGCCCTGCGCGAAGCGATGGTGACTGGCCTGGAAACCACCGGTGAGGGCGAGCAGCAACGCATCAACGGCATCCGCACCTATTTCGGCAGCGTCTATGGCGCTGAGGCTGTGATCCTCACCGCCGGTACCTTCCTGGGGGGCCGCATCTGGGTGGGGCATCAATCCATGGCCGCAGGCCGGGCTGGCGAACAGGCCGCCGAAGGCCTCACCGAAGCGCTCCAGCAACTCGGCTTCCACACCGACCGGCTCAAAACCGGCACCCCCGCCCGGGTGGACCGCCGCAGCATCGCCCTCGATCAGCTGGAAGAACAGCCCAGCGATGCAGCCGACCGCTTCTTCTCCTTTGACCCGACCGCCTGGGTGAGCGGTGAGCAGATGAGCTGCCACATCACCCGCACCACCGCCGAAACCCATCAGCTGATTCGCGACAACCTGCACCTCACCGCTATCTACGGCGGCGTGATCGACAGCAAAGGTCCGCGCTACTGCCCCTCCATCGAAGACAAGATCGTTCGCTTCGCGGACAAAGACAGCCACCAGATCTTCCTCGAGCCGGAGGGACGCGACACCCCGGAGATCTATGTGCAGGGCTTCTCCACCGGCCTGCCGGAACCGATCCAGCTGCAACTGCTGCGCAGCCTGCCGGGCCTGGAGCAGGCCGTGATGCTGCGCCCGGCCTATTCCGTTGATTACGACTACCTGCCCGCCACCCAGCTCAAGCCATCCCTTGAGACGAAGCGGGTGAGCGGCCTGTTCAGCGCCGGCCAGCTCAACGGCACCACGGGCTATGAGGAAGCCGCCGCCCAGGGCCTGGTGGCCGGCATCAACGCCGCCCGACTGATCGGCAGCCAGGAGCCGGTGCACTTCCCCCGCGAGGGCAGCTACATCGGCACGATGATTGACGATCTGGTGAGCAAAGACCTGCGCGAGCCCTACCGGGTGCTGACCAGCCGCAGCGAATACCGCCTGATCCTGCGGGGTGACAACGCTGACCGCCGCCTGACGCCATTGGGCCGTGAGCTTGGCCTGATCGACGATCGCCGCTGGCAGCTTTTCGAAGACAAGCTCCAGGCGATGGAGGGCGAAAAGCAACGGCTGGAAACCGTGCGTCTCAAGGTGAGTGATCCAGTGGCCCCAGCAGTGGAGCGAGAGACGGGCGCAGCCATCAAAGGATCGATCACCCTGGCCGAACTGCTACGTCGTCCCGGCATGCACGCCGCGGATCTGGTGCGCCATGGCCTGGCCGATGCAGATCTGCCCCTGCCAGTGCGCGAGGGGGCTGAGATCGACATCAAATACAGCGGCTACCTGCAACGGCAGCAACAACAGATCGATCAGGTGAAACGCCAGAGCCAGCGCAAGCTGCCTGCTGATCTGAACTACGCCGGCATCGGAACCCTCTCCAACGAAGCCCGCGAAAAGCTCACGGCGATTCAACCCAGCACCCTGGGGCAGGCCAGCCGCATCCCAGGCGTCAGTAAGGCCGACATCACCGCCCTGCTGATGTGGCTTGAACTGCAGCAAAGGGAACGCCAACCCCTCGCCCCGACAGCAGAAGCTCGATAGCGTTGGCGTCTTGAAACGTCTGCGGTGTCAGCCCGGGTTCCCACCTCACATGCCTACTGGAACCTGCGGGCCGAGCAGGTGATGGACCGGGTGTTTGACCGTGAGACGGTCGCTGCACCACCCCAGCCGCACCTGGTGCCGGTGGATGTAGACGTGCACGAACCAACAGCCAAGCCAACCGAGCGCCACTCCCCCAACTCCTGGCTGCTGCCCGTGATCAGTGGCATCGCCGTTGCCGGGGTGATCTGCAGTGCATGGCTGGTAAGCAGCCTGCAGCGCTCGCGTATGGACCTGGAACGGCAGCAAAGCGTCGCTCTGATCGAACGGCTGCGCGACCAACTCGCTGCGCAAGAGAGCCGCTTAGAAGAGACGGCAACACCTGAGGACGCTGCAGTTGCGATCCAAAGCCTGGAACCGCTCACCTTGCCGATCCAGCAGCCGTTGACAGCCGAGCCCCAAGGCCGTGATCAAGGTCCGGCTCCGATGGAGCCCGCCCCTCAACTCACCGGTGTAGTGCAGGGTCCCGGTGGCACCAGTTCCGCCATTTTTCAACTGGGGCAGGGATCGGTGTCCACCGGCATCGGTGAAGCCATCGGCAGCAGCGGCTGGATTCTGACCGACGTCACCGACAGCGGTGCTGTGATCAGCCGCAATGGCCAAAGCCAAACCCTCTCGGTGGGAGGACTCTTCTGAACCCCACCCCGCGTCTTCACCCTTCACCGCACCAGCTCTGGCAAGCCCCCACTGAGGCCGTGCTCTCGGCGGAAGGACCGCGGCAACTCCCCGGCCCCTGGCGGCTGATGCTGCTGGGGGATGGCAGCCCCACCCGCCACCTGCGACTGCTGACCGGTTCGCCCGTTGCCGTGGATCTGATTGCCATGGAGGCCGACCAAACCGACCACCCCGGGGCACCTGCAGAGGTGGAGGAATTGATGGCCCCCCTGCTGCGCCGCCAGGTCTGGCTGACCTGCGGCGGTACCCCCCTGGCCTGGGCAGAGAGTTGGTGGAACCAAGCCGAAGCGGATTTACACCTGCGGGACCGCAACCAGCCGATCTGGAAAAGCCTCACCGAAGGGCGTTCTGAGCTGTTCCGCGAAGTGGATGGCTTGGCGCTGGTGGAGGGTGATTGGCTCGACCAGACCTTTGGCCATCGCGGCCCCTACTGGAGCCGCCATTACCGCTTCTTCCGCCAAGGCAAGGCCCTCACGGTGATTCGCGAAGTGTTCAGCCCACAGCTCGAAACCTGGCTCGGACCCACACTGCGCCAGGAATATCAACAAAATTCATGAACAAACCTACGGGTTTGTTGGGATTTGCTCTTGACAACTTGCCATCAGTTGTGCTCACAGGAAGATGTGTGCACTTCGGTTCACCGTGTCATGGCTGCCACCACCTCCTGGCTCAGCCTCACCGACCTCGGCCGGATCTACGGCATTTCGGCAATTCACTGCGGCAAGACCCTCGAGCATCAAGGCTGGCGTGACCGACGGGGTCGCCCCACCCAGAGCGCCCTCGACGCCAATGCCGCCATGCAGACAGGCCCCCATGGCCAGGGGCGCACCGTGCTCTGGAACCGCTCGGTCTGCAGCCAGCTGCTGGAAAAAAAGGGGTATGAACCCATGAGCCGCAGCCGCCAAGTTGAGCAGTGGACCCAACTGTTGGAGGCCCTTCAGGTGGGATCACCGTCGATTACCGCCACAGCAGACCAGATGGCTGAAGAGATGCCCGGAGAGCTGCTCGACGATGTGAACCACCAGCTCGCTGAACGGGGCTGCCGCTACAGGGTCAACCCACGCTCACTGCACGCCAGCCATTAATCGGCCCGGCGGCGGCTGGACCGCGGCAGCGTTCTTCGGGAGCCAGTGGAATTGGGGGCGGTTTCGGGCTCCGGACGAGGGGCCGGCTCGGCCGAGCGTGACCAGCGCTGCACCCGGAAGCTGTCATCCTCCGGCCACTCCCCCTGGTCTGGATTGAACTCCTGGGTCACAGGCGGTGTTGATGCTGGCGCTGGAGCCGGAGCTGAGGGCCCACGGCGACCCCGGCGTGAGATCGCATCAAGGGGGCGTCTGGCGGAACGCGACGGACGCGCCGGCTCTAAGCGGCTGCGCCCAGTTTCTTGCCAGGGCTCCTGCCAATCGTCTTCCTCTTCCAGCAGCCACTCGACTTTTTCACCGACCCAACGGCCCACCGAATCGAGATCCAAACCGGAGCGCCGCTGCCCGGGCCGTTGTCCTGGGCGCCGGCCGGACACACCATCCACGAGCTGACGTCCGGTTTCCAAGAACTGGTCGAGACGACGATCCCGCTGATCACGGAACCGGTCCAACCGATCGAAGCGCTCCTCCATCCCTTGACGTTACCGACGCCGTCGTCGCAACCACCGTTCCCGCCGCAATCCCAGCAACACAATCACCACACCGCCGCACTCAAGGGACAGCCAGAACACCTCCATCTAGCCCTCCGCCTCCACGTAACTCAGCACACAGCTGGCATCCCAGCGGCCGTGAAAGTGCTCGTTGCAACAGATGCGGCAGGCGGCATTGCGCGTTCGCCTTCGGCAGGGGGTGCGACGGCCGCAACGGGGACAGACCGCCAGCCAACGGTGCGGCCGAGGCGGCACCGGATAGCTGTGGCGAATGCTCACCTGAAACCGGCTCTGGGCCGCATTGATAGCGGCCATCCGTGCCCGGAACAATGGCCCGTGGCTTTCCCGGCGACGCTGCACCAAATCAACCCAGGCGTGGATCATCTCGTGGCAGAGCGTGCTTTCCGTGGCGATCTGCGGCAGCGGCTCCAAGACCGGCCGCGACAGCACGATCTCGCTGCCGCGGCCATCCCCCACCCCAGGGCCACGTCGGTAAAACCCCGCCGTGCGGCTCATCCGCCCATCGCTCCAGCGCACCGCCGTCAGCGGCTGGCCCCCATCCACCAGAGCACCGCCGAAATGCTCCCGGTTGAGGCGGTGAAACAACGGCAGCAGGGGCTGCAAAGGCACAGAACAGGGGGAGAGGAGATCCGAATCAGCGCCATCCTGCCGTGGTCAGTCAGACTCAGCCCTGCTTTGAGAGCTGGTGATGGAACTGGGACTGGTGCGTGACATCGGCAGCAAAGCTCTGCTGGCCGGAGGAGTCACCCTGCTGGGGTACTGGGTTTACAACGCCGTCAAGCTGGTGCTCGATGCCCGCGGCATCAACCCCCTGATCAAGCAGTTCTTCACCCAAGTGGCTGCTGGCCGCATTGATGCCGCCTACCTGCTCACCACCAAGGCCTACCGGCAGCACGTGAGCCGCCAGCAATTCATCCGATTCCTGGCCGACCTCAAGCTGAACAAGTTCCGCAATCTCAAGTCCGGCCGCCCCCGCATGCAAGAAAGCAACTTGATCCTCACCGTGAAGTTGAAGTCCGAAGGCGACGAGGAGCTGCCCCTCGACTTCACCTTCACCAAGGTGGACGACAACTGGCGCATTGCCCGCATCAACCGGGTCAATGGCTGATCCGCACGAGCGGGCCGCGGAACTGCGGCAACTGCTCAACCGTGCCGGCCACGCCTACTACGTACTCGATGCTCCGTTGATGGAGGACGCGGTCTACGACCGCCTCTATCGCGAACTGGTCGAACTGGAACAGAGCCATCCGGAGCTGCAACGGCCCGACAGCCCCACCCAGCGGGTGGGTGGAGCTCCCGCGGAGGGATTCACCAGCGTTGAGCATCGCGTGGGCCTGCTCAGCCTCGACAACGCCTTCAACCGCGACGATTTGCAGGCCTGGCACGAGCGGCTGCTCAAGGTGCTGGACCACCCCAAGGACACCCCGCTACCCCTGGTGGGGGAGCTGAAAATTGATGGCAATGCGCTCGCCCTGAGCTACCGCCACGGGGTTCTGGAACGGGCCGCCACCCGTGGCGACGGCAGCCGCGGTGAAGAAATCACCGCCAACGTGCGCACAATCAGCTCAATCCCTCTGCGCCTGCAGGTCGACAATCCGCCGGAATGGGTGGAAGTGAGAGGGGAAGCCTTCATCCCCGATGCCACCTTCGCAGCAATCAATGCCGAACGGGAGCAACGGGGCGAAGCCCTGTTCGCCAATCCCCGTAACGCCTGCGCCGGCACCCTGCGCCAGCTGGACCCCAAGGTGGTGGCCGGCCGCCGGCTCGACTTCTTCGCTTACACCCTGCACCTACAGGGTGACGCCCAACCCCCCAGCCAATGGGCGGCTCTGGAGTGGCTGAACAACGCCGGGTTCCGGGTGAACCCGAACCGGGAGCTCTGTGCAGACCTGGCCGCCATCCATCGCTTCTGCGACCACTGGGAGCAGGGCCGACACGACCTCCCCTATGCCACTGACGGCGTGGTGGTGAAGCTGAACGACCTGCTGCTGCAGGACGAAGCCGGCTTCACCCAGAAAGCACCGCGCTGGGCCATCGCCCTCAAGTACCCCGCCGAAGAAGCCCCCACCCGTCTGCTGCGGGTTGGTGCGCAAGTGGGCCGCACCGGTGCCATCACCCCCGTCGCCGAATTCGAAGCGGTGGCCCTGGCTGGCACCAGAGTCAGCCGCGCCACCCTCCACAACGCCGATCGGATCGCTGAACTGGATCTGCATCTGGGCGACACCATCGTGGTGCGCAAGGCCGGGGAGATCATTCCCGAAGTGGTGCGGGTTCTGCCGGAGCTCAGGCCCAGCGACGCCACCCCGGTGCAACTGCCAGAGCACTGCCCAGAATGTGGCTCCAGCCTGGTGAGGGAGGGCGAGGAAGCCGCCACCCGCTGTGTGAACAGCAGCTGCCCAGCGATCCTGCGGGGCGGCCTGCGGCACTGGGTGAGCAAGGGCGCGCTGGATGTGGATGGCATCGGCAGCAAGTTGATCGAACAGCTGGTGGACCGCGGCCTTGTGAGCTCGCTGGCTGATCTCTACCGCCTGGATGCGGCCCTGCTCGCCAGCCTGGATCGCATGGGAGACAAGTCGGCCACCAACCTGGTGGCCGCTCTCGAAGCCTCCAAGCAACAGCCCTGGCACCGCCAGCTATATGGCCTCGGGATCCGCCACATCGGCGAGGTCAACGCCAAAGCGCTCGCTGCCGATTTTTTCAGCATCGACAGCCTGGCGGCAGCGGCTCTGGAGACCCCAGAGCAGATCGCCACACTGCATGGCATCGGCCCAGAAATCAGCGCCAGCCTTGGCCAATGGCTGCGCACGCCCGCCAACCAACAGCTGCTGCAGGACTTGCGCAGTGTCGGCCTCTCCCTGGAAGCGAGTGCCGCCGAGCAGGAGGCCGCCAGCCAAGCCGGAGCTGAGGCCGACGGCATGCTGCAGGGCAAGACCCTTGTGCTCACTGGCACGCTCCCCAACCTGAGCCGCAGCGAGGCCAAAGCACTGATCGAAGCAGCCGGTGGCAAGGTGAGCGGCAGCGTCAGCAAGAAGACCGACTACCTGGTGGCGGGCGAAGCCGCCGGCAGCAAACTGACCAAAGCCGAGAGTATCGGGGTGGCCGTGCTCAGCGAAGACGATCTCACCGCCATGTTGCAGCCATGAGCCAACCCACCCCTGCCCTGCATCGCTGGATCAAGACCGACTGCGGACGGGCCAAGTTGACTGACCTGCAGCAGCGCACCGGCCCGACCGCCCGAGCGCGCCTGGCCTGGTTCATCCTGATCGCTGCCCTGCGGGACTGGCATCTGCCCAATCCCGATCAGAGCGACGTCTCCACATCCTGAAGCGCCCGCCGGGCTGCTCGGCTCACCAGCCAAACCACGGCCAGTGTGGCGAGCACCCCCACCACCCGTAGAGCCCAGGTGCCGGCATCGGCCTCACCCCCCAACACCTCACCGAAACGGGCCACATCTCCTGCCAACGCCCCCAATCCGCAAAACAGCACCGTGCCGGGGAGGATGCCTATCAAACCGATGCTGTAGTCCCGCAGGCTCACCTCACTGAGGCCGTAGGCCAGGTTGAGCAGCGAGAAGGGAAAGGCGGGAGAGAGGCGCGTCAGCAGCACCAACTTCAGCCCCTCTTTGCTGACGGCCCGCTCCACCGCCTGCAGCTTGGGGAGCTGCTCCAACCGGCGCCGGGCCCAGTCGCGGAGCACCGAACGCCCCAGCAGGAAGACCACCACCGCCCCGAGGCAGGCCCCCACAAACACCAGGCCACTGCCGAGCCAGGTGCCATAGAGCACCCCGGCCAGCATCGAAGCCCACACCCCCGGCAGCAGCAGCGTCACCCAGAGGGCATAGAGCGGCATGAACAGCAGCGCCCCAGCGGGGGAGCGCAGCAGCTCCAACACATCCGGCAGCCAGTGCTGAACCAAGGAGATCAAGCGGAATCACCTACGCCTGGCCTGGAGCATTGCACTAACTGGATGCCGAGGTGTAAAACCTCAGGGCGAAAAGCCAAAAGGCCCGCGCTGCGGCAAAAAACAGCACCGCCAGAGCCAGGCCCGCAAGCAACATTGGTGGTGCGGCCTCGCCAAGCAGAACCTGAGCGGGAACCGTGGTGAGAAACGCCACTGGCAGCACCAAGGTGAACAGCAGACGCAAGGCCGGCGGGTAGGCGTTGAGGGGATAACGGCCGGAGGCCAGCAGGGCCCGCAACACCTCGGTGGCATTCCAGGTTTTGACGAACCAGATGCTGGTGGCAGCGATCAGAAACCAGAGCGAATAGAGGATCAGGCCACCGGCCAGCAGCATCACCAGCACGGTGAAGAAGGAAGGCAGCGTGAACACCACACCGGCCTGATGGCTGCCCCAGGCCAAAAGCCCAAGCCCCAGACCGATCTCCGGCAGCCCCGCCGGCGACAGCGTGCGCAGCGACAACCAGAACTGGCTGTCGATCGGTTTGAGCAGCACGAAATCCAGGGTGCCCTCGCGCACATGGGTGACGATCGCCCCGAGGTTCGGGCGCAACCAGGTGGTGGCCATACCGTCGAACACCGTGTAAAGCCCCTGCACCATCAGGGCCTGGGCCCAGCTCCAGCCCCCCAAGGTCTGATTGGGGCCATAGAACAACGAGAGCAGAAACAGGCTGCCGCTGAGGCTCATCGCCACCGCCAGCAGCTCGATCAACACATTGGCTTGATACTCCAGCTGCACCGCCAAGGCCGTGCTCCAGAAGCGACGCAGGGTTCGCCAATACCGCCCCATCAGGCCCCCATGGCGCTGTAGCGCCGCACGCCGACCCGCCAGAGCAGCAGCACCAGCGGCAACAACAGGGCGATCCAAGCCAGCTGGGCCCCAAAGCCCGCCAACAGATCCACGGGCTGGCCCGCCAGCACCCGGGCCGGGAAGTCGATCAGATAGGGGAAGGGTGTCCACTGAGCCACGGCCAGCACCGCCGGCGGAAACGCCGTGAGCGGCGCCAGCAGGCCGGAGAGGAACACAAAGGGAATGAACTGGAGACGCTCCAGGGCACTGGCCTTCTCACTCCAGAAGCAAAGGGCCGCAATCAGGCTTTGAAACAGGAAGGCGATGGCAAAGGCCAACCAGGTGGCCAGCCAGGCCAGCAGGAACCCGCCCGCAGACGGCAGCCAGAAGGCCTGGGGCTGCACCGCAAAGAACACCACCGCAATCAAGGCCGCGAAGGGGAGGCGGGTGAGCTGCTCACCGAGGTGGGCCGCCACATAACGCCAGAGCGGGTGCAGCGGTTGCAGCAGATAGGGCGAGAGCCGACCCAGCAGGGCGTCCTCCTCGAAGGCATACACCACCCACACCACCGAGAACTGACGCACCAAAAAGGCGCTGAGAAAATAGCGATCCAGGGCCACCCCATCCAGCCCAAGCCCAGACCGCGCGTCACTGCCGCTCCAGACGCTGAGCATGATGAACGGCAACACACCGGAGAGCGCCCAGAGGGCGATCTCGGCGCGGTACTCGAGCATGTGGGCGTACTGGGAGCCCAGCAGCACCTGGATGATCCGCCGGTTCAGCCCGAAGATCCGCATCAGACGCGCCCCTGCCGGAACAAACCACCGATCAGTTCTTCGATCGGTGGATCGGTTACATCCAAATCACGCACGGGGAAGCGATCCAGCAGCTGCGCCACCACTGCAGTGAGCTGGTCGCGGGGCACCAGCAGCCGCACGTCACAACCCTCCAACTGCTCAAGACGCCCCAACCCAGCCAGGGCATCCGCTGCAACCGGCGCCTCCAGTTCCAGCCGCACTTCCCGCTCCGGCGCCAATTGATCAGCCAGAGACTCAAGGGGACCGTCGTGAAACAACCGCCCCTGATGGATCAGCAACACCCGGGGGCACAGGGCCGTGATGTCAGCCATGTAGTGGCTGGTGAGCAGCACTGTTGCCCCCGTGCGGCGGTTGTACTCCGCCAGGAACTGCCGCACCCGGGCCTGGGCATTCACATCCAGCCCAAGAGTCGGTTCATCGAGGAACAACACCTCCGGCTCGTGCAGCAGCGCCGCCAACAGTTCGGCCTTCATCCGCTGGCCAAGCGAAAGCTTGCGCACCGGCCGGGTGAGCTCCTCCCCCAGCTCGAGAAGATCGGCCAGCTCATTGATCCGCCGCCGGGCCACGCCATCGGGGATGCCATACACAGCAGTATTCACCCGTAGCGAATCCATCGGCGGCAGGTCCCAGAGCAGCTGCTGTTTCTGCCCCATCACCAGGGTGATCCGGCGCAGGAACTCCGCCTGGCGTCGCTGCGGCCGGTGGCCCGCCACCTGCACCTCCCCGGCACTGGGGTGGATCAAGCCGCAGAGCATCTTCAAGGTGGTGGTTTTGCCGGCGCCGTTGGCGCCGAGAAAGCCCACCATCTCGCCGGGCTCAATCCGGAAGGAGACGTCTTGAACCGCCGTGACATCCCGGGTGCGGCGGCGGATGAAATGGCGCAGGGTGCCGGCGAGCCCGGGCTGCTTCTCAGCCACCCGGTAGATCTTGCTCAGCCCGTCAACCTGAATCACCGACTCAGCTCAGATCCGCCAGACGCTTGCGCGCCAGATCCGCCTGGGCCTGCTTCTCATCCAAGTTGGCCCGGCATTCCGCCACCACCTCTGGCGGCGCCTTGTCGGCGAAGTTGGGGTTCCCCAGCCGGCCCGCCAGGCCCTTGATCTCCTTCTCCGCCTTGGCGATGTCCTTCTCAAGGCGGCCCTTGAGCGCATCCAGATCTACAAGGCCTTCGATCGGCAACAGCACCTGCAGCTCACCGCTCACGCCTGCCAGTGCCTTGGCCACCGGAGCCGCATCGGCCTCCGCAGGCGCCATCACCGCCACCGACTCCGCCCGCGTCAACGCCGTGATGTCGGCCGTGCCCTTGGTCAGCACATCCGCCAGCTCGCCGCGGCCGGTGACGAAGCGCACCGGCACCGATTGGGAGGGCTTGAGGCCCGCCACCGCCCGCAGGTTGCGCACCACGCGGATGGCACCGATCAGCTCCGCGAAGGAAGCTTCCAGCGCATCATCCAGAGCGCTTTCATCAAGCGTCGGCCAGGGCTGCAAGGCCAGGAAGGTGGTCTCCAGCTCACCGGTGACGCTGTGCCAGAGCTCCTCGGTGAGGTGGGGCATCAGCGGATGCAGCATCAGGTGCATCTGGCTGATCACCTTGGCCAGCACCTGCTTGGCAGTGCGCTGATCGGCGAGGGCCTCCGCCGAAGGGTTCTCACCGGGGTTGAGCCGGCACTTGCTCAGCTCCAGGTACCAGTCGCAGACGTCGTTCCAGGCAAACTCGTAGAGGCCCTTGGCCGCTTCACCCAGGCCATAGCTGCTGTAGCGCTCGGCGGTTTCGCGGTTCACCCGAGCCAGGCGCGAAAGGATCCAGCGGTCCGCAAGCTGCAGGGCCGCGGGGTCGGGGCCCCCCAGCTGTGCCGGGGTTTCGCCACCCAGGTTCATCAGGGCGAAGCGGGTGGCGTTCCACAGCTTGTTGGCGAAGTTGCGCGAGGCCTCCACCGTGGCGGAGGTGTCCTTCTTGCGGTCGTAGTCCAGGCGGATGTCCTGACCCGCACCAGCCACCTCCCGAACCAGGGCGAAGCGCAGAGCATCGGTGCCATAACGCTCAATCAGCAGCAGCGGATCGATGCCATTGCCGGCGCTCTTGCTCATCTTGCGGTTCTGCTCGTCCCGCACCAGGCCGTGGATGTAGACATCCTGGAAGGGCATCTCGCCGGTGAAGGCGCCAGCCATCATTGTCATCCGGGCCACCCAGAAAAAGATGATGTCGAAGCCCGTCACCAGGGTGCTGGTCGGGTACCAGCGCTGCAAGTCAGCGCTGCCGAGATCCGGCCAGCCCAAGGTGGAGAAGGGCCAGAGGCCGCTTGAGAACCAGGTATCGAGCACGTCTTCGTCCTGCTCGATCTCCGCCGTAGCGCCGTACTCCGCCTTGGCTTTTTCCAGGGCTTCGGCTTCGTTGCGGGCCACCACATAAGGCGTGGTGTCGGTGTAGCTGCCGCCGGTCTCGCTGATCACGAACCAGGCAGGAATGCGATGGCCCCACCAGAGCTGCCGACTGATGCACCAGTCGCGGATGTCGGTGAGCCAGTCGCGGTAGACCTTCTCCCAGCGCTCGGGGATGAAGCGGGGATCCTGCTTCTCAAGAGCTTCACGGCAGCGGGCGGCCAGGGGCTCGGTTTTCACAAACCACTGGGTGGAGAGCAATGGCTCCACCGGCACCTTGCCGCGGTCGGAATATGGAACGCTGTGGCGGTAGTCGTCCACCTTCACCAGCAGCCCCAGCTCCTCCAAACCGGCGACCACCGCCTTGCGGGCTTCGAAGCGATCCAGCCCCTCGAACTGGCCAGCCTCCTTATTCATCGTGCCGTTCTTGCGCATCACCGTGATCTGAGGCAGACCGTGGCGCTGGCCGATAGCGAAATCGTTGGGGTCATGAGCGGGCGTCACCTTGACGCAACCGGTGCCGAAGTCCTTCTCCACGTGATCGTCGGCCACGATCGGAATCTCGCGCCCCACAAACGGCAGGGTGAGGGTCTGTCCCACCAGATGGGCATAGCGGTCGTCGGTGGGGTTCACCGCCACAGCTGTATCGCCCAGCATCGTTTCGGGCCGGGTGGTGGCCACCTCCAGATGGCCGTCGCCGCTGCTGAGCGGGTAACGGAAGTGCCAAAGGTGGCCGTCCACCTCCTTCATCTCCACCTCCAGATCGCTCACCGCCGAACCGGAGGCAGGACACCAGTTCACCAGGTATTCACCGCGGTAGATCAGCCCCTGCTCGTGCAGACGCACGAAGGCCTCCTTCACCGCCTCACTCAAGCCCTCATCGAGAGTGAAGCGCTGGCGTTTCCAATCCACCGAATAGCCCAGCCGCCGCAACTGACCCACGATGCGGCCACCGCTTTCGGCCTTCCATTCCCAAGCACGCTTCAGGAATGCATCGCGGCCGAGGTCGTGGCGGGTCTTGCCCTCTTCCTTGAGCTGATTCTCGAGGATCGTCTGCACCGCAATCGAGGCGTGGTCGGTGCCGGGCAGGCAGAGCACGTTCTTCCCAGCCAAGCGCTGGTAGCGAACGATCGTGTCGATCAAAGCCGTGTTGAAGGCATGGCCCATGTGCAGGCTGCCTGTCACGTTCGGCGGCGGGATCACCACCGAGAACGGTTCACCAGGCGCTTGGGGGTCGGGATGGAAGGCTCCCTGGTCCTCCCAGGCCTGCTGCCAGCGGGCCTCCGTGCCAACCGGGTCGTAGGTCTTGGCCAGTTCGGGCACGGAATGCAAGCGGTTCAGCCGGACATGCTCGCAAACCCCTTCCCACTCCGGCCAACGTCACTAACATCGGCCCACCGAAGCGTTGGCATGGGCGGAATCAGGATCCAGCATCTTGCCCTGGGTACCGCGCTTGCCCTCCTCAGCTCGGGCTGCAGCAGCTGGCGACCACCGGTTGTGATCAAGGTGGTTCGAACGGTGAACAGCGCGGAGACCATCTCCAGCCAGGATTACGAAAGGCTGCGCGAGGTCACCGAAGACGCGATCGATCACATCAGAAGTGTCGACCCCTCGATTCGTCCTCAGCTGACGCTGTCAACCCAAACCAACTTCGTTGACGAAATTGCTGATCAAACCCAAAGCGGATTTGGCCCAGATCTATTGATCACAGACAGCGACACCGCCTTGGAGCTCTACCGGCGCAAGCTGACCGATCCCATGAAAGTCTCGCCAGAGGATCGAGCCGACACGCCGAACTACTTATTCAACCTCGTCACCGCTGAAGACGGCCAGCTGGTGGGACGACCCGTGAATCAGTTTGTGCAATTGGCTTGTTTCAACAAAGAACGGATGGAGGTTCCTCCAGACACCCTGGAGGACATGGAACAAGACAGCGAAAGCAACAACTTCGGCATGGCATTACAACTAAAAGACTTGTTTTGGAGTGCCGAAGCCTTTGACGCCGGGGAAGCGATGGAAGCAGCCCTGGCGAAGCGACCTCCCGATCCAGATCGCCAATCCAAGGTCACCCAATGGCTTCATTGGCTCGAATCCGCGAGCTACCAGCAGAACATCCGCTTTTTGAATGACCAGCGCAGCCTTAGAAAGGCATTGATTTCTGGCGAGCTCGACTGGATCACCTGCTGGAGCAGCAGCCTGCGGGAATTGCGAGAGCGAATGAAAGACAAACTTGCCCTCGCACCGCTCCCCAAAGGGCCATCAACGAAGCTCAAAGCCGCCACCAAACTTCAGGTGTGGTCGTTGGGGCGCAACTCCAGTGGAAAGCAGCGGGAGAAGGCCATGGTGATGATCGATTTCATCACCAAGCCCTGGGCACAAAAGACTTACGCCCTTGCTGGAAAAAATTCGCTTCCTGTGAATCGGAAAGCAGCCAAAATTGTGGCTTCCAAAATTCCTGGCGGCACGGCTGCATTGGTGATGTACGCGCAGGAGTCGATCAAAGAAAAAGCCGCAAAGGGTCAATCCAAAGCTCGCGTTTTCCGAGATCCAGCTCGGTACCAAGAGATCTCTGATGCCTTGATGGACACCATCTATGACATCCGCAGCCCAGAAGAGTCCACCAAAGACATTATCAATAGCCTTCGCGGAGAGGGGCAATGATTACAGCTCTGGCATCGGAAACAACCACCTGGCTGGGCTATTTGCAGCGTGGTTCAGTGCTCCTCCAGGTGGGATTGTTTGTTGCAGCGATCAGCAGTGAATCCCGTGTCAAAAGCAAACTCAGCAGCCCCCTAATCGCCAGCCTGACCCATCTGATTGTGCCGGCGGTGCTGTTCCTCAGCGCCACGGTTTTAACCCTGGCCGGCATCACAGCGGGCTTTCTGCAGTATCTGGCGCTGCTCTGGGTGCTGTGGCGCTGCGTTGAACCCACCAAGCAGCTGATCCTTAGCCGATTCCCCAAAGTTCCCGTCGAAGAGATCGATAAATCTTTCTTCCGGCCTGTGCTGCTGGTGGTGTCGATCCTCACCTTTTTCCAGATGCTGGGCAGCCGGGAATCGCTTTCGCTCATTTCCCTTGGCGATGTGTTCGGGGTGACGCTCACCATCGGCAAATTGTTCACCTCCGTGGTGATTGTTTATATGGTCATCGCCCTGGCCAGCCGTCCCGCAGCCTTCGTCTCCTGGCTCGGGGGCAGCTTCTTCGGCATGAAGCCCCAGAGCCGCGTAGCGCTGGAAGTGATTCTTCGTTATTCCCTGATCGGCATTGGCGTCATGGGAGTGGCGTATTACATCGGCATCAATGGCACTGCCCTGGTAGCGGTCGCCGGGGGCCTTTCCGTGGGCATCGGCTTCGGCATCAAAGAGATCATCTCTAACTTCATCAGCAGTCTCTGGCTTCTGTTTGAAGGCTCGGTGCGCCCCGGCGAAATCCTGATGATCAACGGTGACCCCTGCACCGTGCGAAAGCTGGGACTACGCGCCACACAATTGCGCCGCGGCCGCGATGGAGCGGAACTGCTCATTCCCAATCAAAACTTCTTCACTCAGGAGGCGGAGTCGTACACCGCCGAGGAAACCTCACGGCGTGATGTGGTGATGGTGGGAGCGGCTTATCACCACGAACCCAGTCAAGTGATCGCGGTCCTGGAGGAGGTCGCCCGGAAGCACGAAAAGGTGCTCCAGTACCCACCCCCGGCCGCGTTCACCGTGGATTTTGCGGATTCATCGATCAACTACAAGCTGCTGTTCTGGGTGCGCAACCCTCTTGAAGCCTTCGGTGTGGGGAGTGACCTGCGCCAAGCCATCTGGACGGCTTTTGATCAGAAAGGCATCGGCATCCCCTTCCCGCAGCGTCAGGTGTATCCAATGGAGTGGCCACCATCCCAGGAGCAGACCCTGCGCCTGGGTGGTGCCAACAACGCGCTGCAGGCGGTGGAGTCGGTCGAAGAGACGGACGAGGAGCCGGACTCAACCGGCGAGGCGACTTAAGTAGTCCTCCTGGCTTCCAGCGTTGATCCAACCGGTGGCGATCAGCTTGCTTGCCCTCTCGTTCACCCGTCCACGATGGATGTGAGACGGACCAGCCGGAAAGATCAGCAACTTGCCTCGCTCCGCCGGTTCGTGGTGCTCCTGCCAGTGGAACTCGGTGCCAGCCTCATCCACGTCATTGCAGTAGAGAATCCAAGCCAGCACCCGGTGCACCGGTTCGGTGGCCTCATCGCTGATGGTCCAATCGCAGTGCCAACACTTGAACCCTTCCCCCGGGGCGTAGTGCTGAAGGTTGAAGATCGGATTCACAAACAGGCTCTGCTGCGGGCAGCACTGCCGGAACAGCGGTCGTTCCTGCAGATAGCGCTCCAACCCTGCCGTCACCCCACGAAGAATCAGTTGCGACAGGGCGAAGGATTCGGATTCCGAGCGATCAATCGCTACCAGACTGATGTCGGTGCTTTGCTTCGCCGGTTCCCCGTCACCCTCCGGCCCGAAGGCCACGCCAGGCCGCTGCAAATCCACCCGGCGTTCGAAGAACTCACTCACCGCATCAGCCACCGAGACGAAGCCGGCATTGCTATAGCGCCCAATCAGCTTCATGCGGCAGCCTCCAGACGGGGAATGGCGACGACGGCATCGAGCTGTTGCCAGCGCTCGCGGTCAGCCACCACATGGCCCTGCAATTGAACCTGCTCGATCACCGTGGCAGCACGCTCCAAATCAAGGGGAACACCTGGGCCCATCGGCAGCACCAGCACCTGCTGCTCAGCCGGATCGGCCATCACCTGAAGATCGAGAGCCTCCAGCTCCCGTTCAAAAAACACCCGCCGCATCCGGGTGGTGAGGCTGGGACCAAGAGCCTCGACGAAACTGGCCATGCCAGCTTCATCACCGGAGCTGCCGCAGTTCAGCGACAACCAGATCAGCAGCTTCACCCAACTTTCCGCCGTCCAAAGAGGTTGGAAGCTCTCCCGGTGTTGCCGCACCAGCTCAGCAATCGAGAAATCAAACAGCGTGGCCTGCAGGCCAGTGGCATCAGCGGAATCCATGCTGTTCATCCTCTCCTGCGAAAGGTCAGACTGGGGCGACTGGCTATTCGGACCATGGCCCTGGACCTGAACGATCCCGAACTCGAGTTCTCCGATCTGGTCTACGCCTACCAGAGCTGGGTGATGGCGGTGATCAACGACGAAAAGCTCGACAGCGACGACAAGCTGCTCACCGACGACATCGCCGAGGACGCCCTCAACTCGATGCGCTTCCTCCCCGGCGAGGTGACCAACGCGATCGAAACCAGCCTGGCCCGCGTCTATGACGTCGACGCCGACGAACTGGCCGAGCTGCTCTTCCCAGAAGACTGACAACAGGATCCAGCGACGCGATGGGGGCCGAAATCGGCACAATGACTCCACTCTTCCTTGATCCATGGGTTGGTCCGCTGCTGACATCCCGAACCAGCAGGGGCGCATTGCCCTGATCACCGGAGCCAACAGCGGTCTGGGCTTGGAAACTGCTCGCGCCTTGAAGCGTCGTGGAGCAACCGTGGTGCTGGCCTGCCGCAGCCCCCGCAAAGCGGAGACGGCCAAACAAGACTTGCTACGGGAAAGAGATGGTGGCGCGGTGGATCTGGTGGAGCTGGATCTGGCGGACCTGGCCAGCGTCCATCGGGCGGCAAACACCGTCGGCGAGCGCTACGGGTGCCTCGATCTACTGATCAACAACGCCGGGGTGATGGCGCCGCCGCGCCGCACCACTGCCCAGGGGCATGAACTGCAATTCGGTGTGAATCACCTGGGGCACATGGCCCTGACTCAAAAGCTGCTGCCGCTGATGCAGGATCGGCCCGACCCCCGCGTGGTGACGGTGACATCCGGGGCTCAGTACTTCGGCAAGATCCGCTGGAACGACCCCAACTGGAGCGAGAGCTACGACCGCTATGGGGCCTATGGCCAAAGCAAACTCGCCAACGTGATGTTCGCTCTTGAGCTGGATGCACGCCTGCGCGAACAGGGCAGCCCCGTGCGTTCCCTGGCCGCCCATCCAGGCATCGCCCGCACCGCACTGCAACCCACCGCGATCGCCAGCGTTGGCAATCGCTTCGAGGCCCTGGCCTACCGGTTGATGGATCCCTTGTTTCAAAGCGCCAGCATGGGCGCCCTGCCACAACTGCATGCCGCCACTGCGGCTTCAGCGATGGGTGGCGAGCACTATGGCCCTGAGCAGTTCGGTGGCTTGCGGGGTGCTCCTGCGCTCTGTCGCGTCGCTCCGGCAGCGAACCAGTTCGTTGCACGGCAGCGGCTCTGGAGCTTGAGCGAGCAGCTGATCGGTGGCTGAACCCAGCGCTGGGCTGGAGCGGCTAGCCCCCTTCGTTCTGGGCCGAGCCCGACGCGGAGTGGTGGGATCCAGCCGCTATGCCCAACGGCTGCGCAGTGCGGTGCTGGAGGCGGCCCGAGACCCGCAACGGCAACCGGTGCTGATCAGTGGTGAGCCCGGCCTTGAAAAAGACAATCTCGCCGCCCTGGTGCACTACGGATCACCGGAACGACGCCATCTACTGGTGCGACTTGACGCCAGCGAGCTGCAAGGCAGTGGCCTCAATCTGCTGAATGAGCTCGGAACCAGCACCCTGTTGGTGAGCGGCATGGACCGCGTCGACGTCGACGTCCAACGGCGCTTGATCGCGATGGCACGTGGCGAGGCGCAAGGGTTCCAGGGACGGGTGCTGTTCACAAGCGAAGCGGCCATCCCCACCCTCGACGGCCTGGTGCGAACCATCCGCGTTCCTCCCTTGCGTGTGCGACGAACCGACCTGGGGGACTGGCTGAAATACAGGCTGAGGCTGCAGAGCCCTGGACTCGGCTGGGACCAACCACCCGCACTGCCGGACAGCGTGGTGCGACGGCTTCAGAACCACGATTTCGCCAACAACCTTCGCGAACTCGAAGCGATCGTCGATCGCGCCCTGCGTCAGGCACGTCAGCAAAGTCAGGGCGAACTGCCAACACTGCTCCCTGAAGAAGTCTTCTGGACCCGAGACAAATCACGGCGGGTCCGTTTTGAAATCTGGCGCTGGAAACCGCAGTTACGCGAGTGGATGCGTGCGCCGGCACTTTGGAACACTCTGCTGTTCGGCCTGGTGAGCTGGCTGTTCGTGGCCGTGAACCTGGCGCTTTGGCTTGGCCCCCAGGACCGCGCAACCAATCCGATGCTGACCCTGTTCTGGGCCTGGTGGTGGCCTTTGATCCTGCTGAGCTACCCACTGGTGGGTCGACTCTGGTGCGCCATCTGCCCCTTCATGATCTGGGGACAGATCGCCCAAAGGCTCACCCCATGGCGCAAGAAGAGCTGGCCCCATGGAGACGTGGACCGCTGGGGAGCTCCTGCTCTGGCCGCCGGTTTTGCCGCAATTCTCCTGTGGGAAGAGGTCTGGAACCTCGAGAACACCGCCTGGCTGAGCAGCTGTCTGCTGTTGCTGATCACGGCAGGAGCCGTGATCGGTTCAACGGTGTTCGAAAAACGCTTCTGGTGCCGTTACCTCTGTCCCGTCGGGGGCATGAACGGACTGTTCGCCAAGCTCTCGATCCTCGAACTGCGCGCCGAAGTCGGCACCTGCAGCGGCAGCTGCAGCAGTTACGCCTGTTTCAAGGGAGGACCTGCCGACGGCGAGGGACTGGCCAGCGAAGGCTGTCCCCTGGGCACCCATCCCGCCCACCTGAGCGACAACCGTAACTGCGTGTTGTGCATGACGTGCACTCAGGCCTGTCCCAACCGCTCCGTGCAGCTGCGACTGCGGCCGCCGGCCGCCGATCTGCAACGGAACATGCAGGCCCCCGATGGAGAGCGCGGTCTGATCCTGGTGCTAGCCGGCGGCGTCTGCCTGCACCACTGGCAACGCCTGCTGGGCTGGCTACCGCTTGCACCACCCTCTTTGCATGAGGGCCCGCTGCTAGCGCGGCTCAGCTTTGCGGCGCTTGCACTGGCCCTGCCAGCAGCGGCGGGTTTGTGGCTCAACCGCCGTTGGCTATACGCCGGGTTGCCACTGCTCTGGGCCTTGCTCCTGGCACGCCATCTGCCCATCGGCATGTCCGAAGCGGGCACCGTTTTGCCGGATGGTTGGCCGCAATGGTCCGCAGACCCCCATGTGATCGGCTTCTGCCAGACCATGGTGGTGGTGATCGGATGGGTGGGTGCCGCAATTTTGAGCCGCCGCTTGCTGGATCTCAACCGTCGGGCCTGGGTCACAGGCAGCATGGTGCTGCTCTTGGTCAGCCTTTGCGGCCGCTGGTTGGTCGCTCTCTAAATCCATGGCCACTCGCAACTCCTCAACCGAGATCAATGCCCGCCAGAAGGTGTTGCTGGCGAGCCTCCAGGCCTGCGGCGATGAAATGAGCGGTCAGCAACTGCATCGCAGCCTGAAACCAGAGCAAATCATGGGTCTGGCCACCGTCTATCGCAATCTGCGTCAGCTGCAGCAACGGGGCCTGGTGCGCTGCCGTCACCTTCCCAATGGTGAAGCGCTCTACGCACCGGTGGAGCGAGATCGCCACCACCTCACCTGCGTCGATTGCGGCAAGACGCAAGCGCTGGATCATTGCCCAATTCACGACCTGGAGGTACCAGAAGACGGCCGCAAGGGCTTCGATCTCCTGTTTCACACGCTTGAATTCTTTGGTCTCTGCAGCGACTGCCGCGAGCGGCAGCAAAGCCCTTCATGACCCTGGCCGCCACCTACTTCGGAGCCAACGGTTGGTTGCTCGAATTCGATGATCTCCGCGTTCTGGTGGATCCCTGGCTGCGCGGCAGCCTGAGTTTCCCCCCGGGGGAATGGCTGCTCAAGGGGGAACTGCCCTGCGAGCGCGAAATCCCGGCGAACCTGAATTTGCTCTTGCTCACCCAGGGGCTCGCGGATCATGCCCACCCGGAAACCCTGGCCTTGCTGCCGAAATCCTTGCCCGTGATTGGCTCTGTGGCTGCAGCCCGGGTGGTGGAACGCCTGGGCTTCACCAGCGTGAAAACGCTCTCCCCCGGAGAGAGCACCACTCACCAGGAGCTACAGGTGCGCGCCAGCGCGGGTGCACCGGTGCCCATGGTGGAAAACGGCTACCTGCTCGACCATCCGGCCGGCTCGCTCTATCTGGAACCCCACGGATTTCTGGATCCAGCCCTGAAGCCGCAACCGCTGGATGCCGTGATCACGCCGATGGTGGATCTGGGATTGCCCGCTCTTGGTGCGTTTGTCAAAGGCTGTTCTGTGGTGCCGCAACTGGTGGAGCGCTTCCAGCCCAAGACGGTGCTCGCCAGCACATCCGGCGGCGACGTGCGCTTTGGCGGCGCCCTCAGCCGTGCCTTGCAGATGAAAGGGTCCGTTGCCGACACTGGATCCCAGCTGCCAACCAGCAGCCGCTGGACCGATCCCACGCCGGGAGAACGCCTGCTGCTGAAAGGCCGATAATTAGGGTTAAGCTTTGTAACAACAGCTTGAGTCCGATGAAGTCTTCACAAGCCAACGACGCTTGGTTCCAGGGCGTCGCCACACGCGACATTCACATGGAGCAACTCAAAAAAGTCGAACTCTTCAACGGTCGTGCCGCCATGCTCGGCATCGTGATCGGGATCATCACCGAAGGCCTCACCGGTGCCGGCATTGTTCACCAGATCGGCCTTGGCCCCCTTGTGGATGGCTACGCCGCCTGCCACACCAAATTCCTCCCCTTCTGCTTCTGATCCAGGAGGGGGATCACCCCGATGACGAGAATGGTGCGATTCTCGAACGAATCGAATGGCTGCTGACAAGGAACTGCTGAAGGAAGTAGCCCTTGAGCTGTGGAACACCACCAAGAAACTGCGTCCAGGCCTTCCGAAGGCCCCTCGCGCGCAGCTGGTCTTGAAAGCCCTGCTCATCATCGGCGACATGAGCGATCAGCTGGAAGCCGCCATGGTGCTCGGCGTCATCGAGGCGCAGGAGCCCGACGACGAGCCGGGGCAAGAGGAGACGGCCGGAGAAGACAAGACGGTGTCTGAAACCAAGACCGAGCGGGAAACCCCCAGAGTTGTTCGCAAGCGCACCAGCAGCCGCTGATCAAAGCCACCTGCTGACAGGCCTCCAGCCCCGCTTCAGGCTGCAGGAGTGGTGATGAACCGCTCCTTCATTGAAATTCCCCTCCTTTGCTTTTCTCGCAGCTGGCGTTCTTGCCCTTGGCCTTGGCGCATGTGCTGAAAAAGCAAACGACAAGGTCACCGACCTGAACAATCTCCAGGGCGACGTGATCGGCAAGGTGAACTGCAACGCACAGACATTTGTTCTGGATGCCGACCAAGCCAAAGCCTTCGCCAAGTTCGCAGGACAGTGGATGACACCCGAAGAGTTAGGGGAGAAGTGGGTGAAGGAAACCGGTGACAGCTATGGCAGTCAACTGGCGATGCAAGTTGCAGAAGCCGCCATAGGTGAAGCCTGCGCGCCCGACTAGGCAGGCTCAACGCTGCAGGGCAACGACCACCGCAGCAGCAGCAATCGCCACCATTCCTGCCATCCAAATGGTGTTCTGGCGTGCCAACAACCATGCAGCATTGCGAGAGAAGGACAGGCGCCCGCTTGCCACCAGTGCAGTGAGCCCCACAAGCAGGGCCATGGGAAGCAGCAACGCCCAGACAAGTTGCATCACCGAATGCCTACGAAGCCAACGCTTCCAGGATGGTGGAGACGAACGGTGAGTAGCGTCCACAACGCTCAAGCACAGCTTGAACCTTGTCTCTCCTCATCGTCACAGCTGGCTTCATTGCACTGCTCTGGTTGACGCAGAGCCTGATTCGAGGCGGCATGGACGATGGCCGCAACAGCTGAGGCATCACCGGACAATCAACTCTCGTTTTGATCCCTCGTTGTGGATGTCGCCTCGACCGATCAGATGCTGAACATCGTCAGGGGGCCAAACCTCTGATGACTGGGAGGAGCACAGGTCCTCAGCGATGAATTTGCTCCCTGGGACTCTGATCGACTTCTGCTTTCAAAAAACGGCGATGTTGGGCAGAGGCATAGCCACTGAGGTCAATTTGGTTGACATTGCTGCCAGCCTTTCGCCACTCCCTAGGGGGAGTGCTTGATCTTCGGTTCATGGAATCGAGTTATCGGTTCTCGCGCTGTGGGCCTCGACAGAAGCTCTTTGGCGTCGCCACACATTGGCATATGCCAGTGAAATTCACGTCAAACGTTGTCTTAAGTCAACCTGCACTTCAGATTGATGCCGACGGCCTGAGCAGCGAAAGAGACCCAAGATCCCTTTGCAGGAGTGGATTCGAGATGGGCGATACTGGGATCGAACCAGTGACAATCTCCTTGTAAGGGAGGTGCTCTACCGCTGAGCTAATCGCCCCACTGGGCAGATTCTGCCCTAACGCGTCAGTTTGGGGGCGCACGAGAGCTCCGAACGCTTGGCAACGGGTCGCCACCACGACCAAAGCATCTGGATCCTGAGCCTCCCGCTCGGAATCGCTGTTGGGTTGGTTCTGGGCCTCCAGGCAGCATTGATCGCCACAGCCAGCTGCCTGGCAGGTGGCCTCTGGCTCTCCCCCGACCTTGATACGCGCTCGAACGCGCTGCGGCGGTGGGGAGTCCTCGGCTTCCTCTGGTGGCCCTACCGACGTTTGATTCCCCATCGCTCGCTCTGGTCCCATGGCCCAGTTCTTGGCACAAGCGTGCGCCTGGGCGTGCTGCTCACCTGGAGCCTCATCGTCACCATGGCGGTTCCGGCACTCTCGCCATCGATACTCCTGGCGCATCTCCAGCAAGTGATGCGCCAGCACCCGCGTGAGTTCATCAGCCTGGTGGTGGGGTTGGAGAGCAGTGCATGGATCCACCTGATCCTCGATGGGGACCCCTGGCCCCAGGAATGGTCGAAAACACGACAGCAGTGAGAGGGTGGGTTTTGCCCCAGTTGTTGTCCCTGCATGGCCAACGCTCCGTCTGACGCAATGCAGCGACTGATCGAGGTCGTGGCACAACTCAGGGATCCAACAACGGGATGTCCATGGGACTTGGAACAAACCCATGCGTCCTTGGTGCCCTACGTGTTGGAGGAGGCCCACGAGGTGGCTGATGCCATCCGTCATGGTGATGACAACCACCTCCAGGACGAACTCGGCGACCTGCTGCTGCAAGTGCTGCTGCATGCTCAGATCGCTGGGGAGGAGCGACGGTTCGATCTCAGTGCGATTGCCCATGGCATCAGCGACAAGCTGATCCGCCGTCACCCCCATGTGTTCGGCGATGCCAAGGCCACCAGCAGTGACGACGTTCGACGCAGCTGGGACGCCATCAAGCTGGAGGAGCAGGCAGAAGCCCTGGCTGGCTCCAACAGCCCGCTCAGCGACCGACTCAGAACCAAGGTGCGCGGGCTGCCGGCCCTGGCTGGAGCGATGACCATCTCCAAGAAGGCAGCCAAAGCAGGCTTCGAATGGGACGACATGGACGGCGTCTGGGAGAAGGTCCATGAGGAGCTGGACGAACTCAAGGAAGCCGTGGCCAGCGGCAACCGCAGCCATGCCCAGGAGGAACTGGGCGATCTGCTGTTCACCCTGGTGAACGTGGCGCGTTGGTGCCGAATTGAACCTGAAGAGGGCCTAGCCGGAACGAATCAGCGCTTCCTGGATCGCTTCTCCCGCGTCGAAGCCGCCCTGGGGGGGGATCTCCAGGAACGCAGCATCGATGAACTCGAGGCTCTGTGGAAACAGGCCAAAGCGGCGATCAGAGCGGAACAATCCTCCACCTCTGGATCCGATTAATCGTCCATGGATGGTCGGCTACGCCGTTGACGCTTGATGTCACCACGCTTTTTTTTCGAGTCCAACCGCCGCTTCACCGCACCGCGTCCGGGGCGGGTGGCTTTGCGGGCGCGAGGTGGTGGCTGCAAACCCTCCCGCAGCAGCTCCCCCATGCGATGCAACGCCTTCTGACGATTCTGCCATTGGGAGCGTTCTTCAGCCGCCACGACCCGAACGCATCCGTTGGAGATCTTCGAGCCCAACCGCTCCATCAAATGGGCCTTTCGGAATGGTCCCAAGGCAGAAGTGGCTTCAAGATCCCAAATCAATTCAACGCGTGAATCCGTCGTATTGACCCCCTGTCCACCAGGCCCGGAAGCGCGACTGAATCGCCACTGCAATTCCGCAGCTGGAATGACCAGGCGGTTCGTCACAACGAGATCTTGAACCATGAAATCCTGTCTCAGTGGCCGCTACAGAGCACACCCATCAAACTAAGAACCACTTGGCTGGATGTCTGATGTCACAACCATCCAAATACGATCAATTACATCGTGACATCGTCATTTACTCAGATATATACGGCAGCTCCAAAAAACAACCTCAAATCTTGGCTGCTAGCTACGGATTCGAAGGAATTCAAGGCGTACCAGGCCTTAATTCAGTTGAAGACATCGAACGCGCAGTAGCAAGAGGTGCAGGAGTTGTGGCATCACAGATTCCGCTCCCCAACGCACCACTACGCAATATCACCAGCGCTATCTCTCTCATCGCGGTTGGCGCGGGTGCTGGCTTCAGTGACGCACCCGTCACCGAGACATACATGGACGCAATGCCGATTGAATTCAGCCATCCGGTGCTGCCCTCAACGGTTCTTCCTGAAAACTTTGAAATTGAACTGAATACCGGCGAACTCATCACCCCCAACTATGTCGCACTAAATCCAAACTACGAGTTCAACGAAAGGCAAACAGTCGTAGCATTTGGCTATTTTGGCAATCGCCATCCCAGCACCAGCCAGGACGCAGAACACCCGTCAATTGTTCGCATCGTCGACTCCGAAAAACCCCTGCAACTCATTACTCCTGACGGGCTTATTGACGGCACAGGACTAAGTAAAACAAGCAGTAATCCCTACGATCCATACAATAGTCCAACCCTCGTGGGCGCCAAGCTCACTAGACGCAGTCTCGCAGGAGACTATGGACCCGACGGATTCACCGGATCAGAAAGAAATCACGGCGTTGAGTACTACGGTACAAGCAAAAAACTTTATAGACTTCGACTTTTCACCTCTGGAGGCTTCTCACCCGACGGGGTTAGTGGACTCATACCTGACCAATTCGACAATTTTTTTCAACTAAAAGCCAGAGGGACAGGCAAGCACAAATAGATCACATTGAACGAAGCCAACCGGAACTACCGCGTCAAAGGTGGCAGGCTAAAAATTCTTGGAATCGCTGATCTTGGCCCAGGACTTGCAGCGAAACCGGAATACACCTACGCCGAAGATCACGACAATCAATTCGACCTCATTATTCACGCATCATCCAGCAAAGCAGCCAAATCCCTGCAACGCGTGATCCTTCCAGATCCTCGCGATCAAACCCACAGTCCGATCTACAACCCAGGAGGGCCTGGGACGGACCCACGTCCATCCTTGAGTTACACCCAACCCAGTGGTGGACAAACCCTCAAGATTGAAAAAGCCTTGAACAACCCCCGTGTGGTGAGCTGGGCCAGCCAGACACTGACGGACTACGACAAGGCCGATCACTTGGCAGCCGTCTTCCGACTCAAGGATCCGGTTACAGGAGCCACTCTGTTGACGGCCAGTTCATCGACAGCGACCGCTTCAGTAGCGAACGAAGGCATGGACTTTATTGACGTGCCATACGCAGCAAACCCAAACGATCGATTCAGTCAATCAGTGATCGAACTTGAGCATCCCAAGACAGGAGATCGGGTTTACGCGATCCGCAATCGCCAGAAAGATGCCTTCGAAAGCAAGGGCTATGTGAGCAACGGCGACGTCTTCACCGCCTACCCCCAACATTTCCGAGGCCTTGATCCAATCTGGCAGCTGGCGTCGCCAACAGGGCAACACACCACCACGGGAAATCGAGGGGAACGCGAACAACTCATCGACGAAGGCTGGCAAAACGAAGGTCCTGCCTTCTACAGCGTTGTCTTTGACAACGCCGGCATCCGGTAAACAGCAAGAAATGGCTCTGGAGCTGCCCTCTTCCACAGCAGCTCCCCAACCAAACACATTTAACCTCCATATTTTGTGGTCGTCAAATCCAATGACACCACATCTGGTGTTTGGTGACGGGAGCTCCGGGTCCTTAGCTGGAGACATGCCCCCTGCGCCCCATGAGCAGCTGGATTGACGAAGAGCACCGCGGCGTCCGCTATGGATTGCAAGGAGAGGTGCTGGTCGAGGAGACGAGTGCGTTCCAGCGGATCAGCGTGATTCGCAGTGAGCGCTACGGGCGGGGGCTGTTGCTGGATGGCTGCTGGATGACAGCAGAACACCAGGAACGCCACTACCACGAGGCCTTGGTTCACCCAGCGCTGTGCAGTGCCAGCTCGATCGAACGGATCCTGGTGATCGGCGGTGGAGACGGCGGCACCGCAAGGGAATGCCTGCGCCACTCAGGAGTCCAGCGGCTGGACATGGTGGAAATTGATGGACGGGTGGTGGAACTCAGCCAAGAGCACCTCCCTGGCATCGGTGGCTCCGCCTGGAACGATCCCCGGTTTCAGCTCACGGTGGGGGATGGCATCGCCTGGGCAGCCGAGGCTGACGACCAGAGCTACGACGTTGTCTTGGTGGATGGCTCTGACCCCGCCGGACCCGCCGAAGGCCTGTTCAATCGCGCTTTCTTCGACAACTGCCGACGTCTGCTCAAACCCGGGGGCGTATTCGGCACGCAGAGCGAGTCTCCTGAAGCCTTCCGTGATGTCCACATCGACATGGTGCGGCTCTTACGCGAGGTGTTTGACCACGCCGACCCGCTCTATGGCTGGGTACCGATGTACCCCAGCGGCTGGTGGAGCTGGACCTTCGCCTCAATGGGAACCCCCCGCTACCGCACTCCCGATCCCGAGCGCACCAAGGCCATCGCCGCAGGCTGTGAGATCTGGTCCCCGCGCTGGCAACGGGGGGGCATGGATGCAATGCCCGCCTTCATCGAACGGGAGTTGCAGTCATGACTTCAATCCCGACTAGCGGGCTGTTTGACAGCGACGGAACCATTTTCATGGGCTCCCGGCGGGAGCCTGCCGGCTGCCGCGTCGGGCTCTTTGGTGTCCCGTACGACGGCACCACCTCCTTTCGCCCTGGCACCCGCTTCGGACCCGCCGCCATCCGGGAGGTGAGCACTGGCCTGGAGACCTATTGCCCGCAACTCGACCTGGATCTCGATGATCTCGACTTTGCGGATCTTGGTGCCGTGGACATTCCCTTCGGCAACCCTGAGCCCGTTCTGACCAAGGTGAAACAGGCCACCGAAGCCGTGCTGGACCTGGGCCTCAGGCCCCTGATACTGGGCGGGGAGCATTCGATCAGCTCCGGCGCAGTGGATGCCGTTGCACAACGCCACCCCGACCTGGTGCTGGTGCAGCTGGATGCCCATGCCGATCTCAGGGACAGCTGGCTGGGGGCCCGCCACAGCCATGCCTGCGCCATGCGCCGTTGTTTGGAAATCCTTCCCAGCCAGACACTGTTTCAACTAGCGATCCGCAGTGGAACACGCGAGGAATTCACAGAACTGCACGAGAGCGGCCGGCTGATGACAAGCATCGATGCACTTCAAGAGGCTCTCGCTCCCTTGAAGGGGAGGCCGATCTATCTCACCGTCGACCTGGACTGGTTTGATCCCTCCGTTCTGCCTGGAACGGGCACACCCGAACCCGGTGGATACCACTGGTCTGATTTCGCCAGCCTTGTGGAGGTTCTTCAGGAGCATCACCTGGTGGCTGCCGATGTGGTGGAACTGGCCCCACAACTCGACACCAGTGGCATCAGCTCCATGCTGGCCGCCAAGGTGACCCGCAGCCTTGTGCTGCTGCTCGGAACCGATCAATAAAAGTGGCGTGCATCCGTTCGCTGCTGCCGCAAACGGCTGTGCTGCTTGCTGAGCAGTTGCAGCACCAACGTTGGGTGTCGGTGGATAAGGGTCAGAAAGTTGGGGCGGCTCAGGCGGAACAGCGAAACGGGCGTTACTGCAGTGGCATCACGGCTGTGACACTCGGTGGCATCCACCAAATCCTCATAGAAAAACAATTCACCTCGACCAAAGCGAATGCGGTTCAACGGACCGCTGCTCAGTTCCATCCAGCCCCGTTCAATCACATGGATGAACTGCACAGGCTCGCCTGCACGGAACACGGTTGTACCGGTGGGAAGCGTCAGGCGTTCCACCTCAGGCTGTTCCTGGATGAGTTCCAAAGGAGTCGGCGGAGCTGAGGCGGGCAACAGCAAAAACGTTGAATGACTGGAGTATCCCGTGATCGTTCGATGGAGGCCATCAGGCATAACAGAGCCAATGGATTGATCCGGCCTCAGGTCAAGCTGCGATCCAGTTCCAGCTGACATTCGTCAACGCCCCTGCTCTGCAGAACCGGAAGTTTGGGGGAACGGGGAGTCCAGTGGTGACAGACCATCAGATCGGCAAGCTCAGCATGCACATCCAACCGGCGCAGACGGCACCAACCCTTGGAACCTGCCGGCAGGGTGCAGTACTGACAACAGCGACAGCAGGAGCTGGTGGCCAAACAAGCTCTCCGGAAACGCGCTCAAGCTAGTGACGGTCTTCGAAAGGGACCATGAACAAGGGCAAATTTCCGGGTTCCCTTCCGGATCGTGAAGCCCTCCATAAGAATGCGCTTCCCAACGGCGGCCTCCATGTCTCTGCAGCGCACTCCCTTGTTCGAGTCCAGCCGCAGCGCCGGAGGCCGCATGGTGCCGTTTGCCGGCTGGGAAATGCCGGTTCAATTCAGTGGCCTGATCCAGGAACACAAGGCCGTCCGCGAACGGGTCGGCATGTTCGACATCTCCCACATGGGAGTGCTGCGTCTGGAGGGTGCCAATCCCAAAGATGTGCTGCAACGGCTCATCCCCAGCGATCTGCACCGGATCGGTCCCGGCGAAGCCTGCTACTCCGTTCTGCTGAACGATGGCGGCGGCATTCGCGACGACCTCATCGTGTACGACTGCGGTGCCATCGATGCCGAACGTGGCGCTCTGGTGCTGGTGATCAATGCCGCCTGCGCCGACAGCGACACCGCCTGGATCCGTGAACAGATGGAACCAGCCGGCCTGACGGTGACAGACATCAAAAACGGTGGAGTGCTGCTCGCTCTCCAAGGGCCTGAAGCCATGGGATTGCTGCAGGAGCTAAGCGGCGAAGACCTCAGCGGCTTGCCCCGCTTCGGCCACCGGATGCTCAACCTCAATGGCCTCAGCCAAAAAGTGTTCACTGCTCGCACGGGCTACACCGGTGAAGACGGTGCGGAGCTGTTGCTCAATGCCGAGGACGGACAAAAGCTCTGGCAGCTTTTGTTGGATCGCGGCGTTACCCCCTGCGGCCTGGGGGCACGGGACACCTTGCGTCTGGAGGCCGCCATGCACCTCTACGGCCAGGACATGACCAACGAAACCAACCCCTTCGAAGCAGGATTGGGTTGGCTCGTGCACCTGGAAATGCCCATGGATTTTGTGGGCCGACAGGCTCTGGAGCAGGCGGCGGAATCCGGCCCCGCCAAACGCCTGGTGGGCCTCAAGCTGCAGGGTCGCGCCATCGCCCGTCACGACTACCCCGTTCTGCACAACGGGGAGACGGTGGGCATTGTCACAAGTGGAACCTGGTCACCCACCCTGGAAGAAGCGATCGCCCTGGCCTACGTGCCCCGATCCCTCGCCAAGCTCGGCACAGAACTGAGTGTTGAGATCCGCGGCAAGGCCCAACCGGCAACGGTCGTGCGCAAGCCCTTCTACAAACGAGCCTGAGGCTCACCGCTGCTATGGGAAACTCGCTCTTCTCCAGTTGAGACATCCCATGCGCAGCAACGGTTGCGGCGACCTGCGCGAACAAAACATCGATCAGCAGGTGCAACTGTGCGGCTGGGTGGATCGACGCCGTGATCACGGTGGGGTGATTTTCATCGACCTGCGGGACCGCAGCGGCACCGTGCAGATCACGGTGGACCCGGATCTGGGGGCCGACGCCTTCGCCGTCGCCGAGCATCTGCGAAGCGAAACCGTGCTGCAGGTTGCGGGAAAAGTGAGGGCCCGCCCTGGCGAATCCCTGAACGACAAACTGGCCACAGGTGCTGTGGAAGTGCTGGCCAGCGGCATCACCGTGCTGAACAGCGTGAAAGGCAATCTGCCCTTCCCCGTGTCGGTGCACGACGAGGAGAACACCCGCGAGGAGCTGCGGCTGCGCCACCGCTATCTGGATCTGCGCCGCAAGCGCATGAACGACAACCTGCGGCTGCGGGCCCAGACCATCCAGGCCGCCCGTCGCTTCCTGGAGGACGAAGGTTTTATTGAGGTGGAGACCCCGGTGCTGACCCGGTCCACCCCGGAAGGCGCCCGCGACTATGTGCTGCCCAGCCGGGTCTGTGGCGGCGACTGGTTCGCCCTGCCCCAGTCCCCCCAGTTGTTCAAGCAGCTGCTGATGGTGGGCGGCATCGAGCGGTATTACCAGGTGGCCCGCTGTTTCCGCGACGAAGACCTGCGCGCCGACCGCCAGCCGGAATTCACCCAGCTGGACATCGAGATGAGCTTCATGGATCAGGAGCAGATCCTGGAGCTGAACGAGTCGCTGATCTGTGCCATCTGGAAGGCCGTGAAGGGCATCGAGCTGTCGCGGCCCTTCCCCCGCATGACCTGGCATGACGCCATGGAGCGCTACGGCACCGACCGGCCCGACACCCGTTACGGCATGGAGCTCACCAACGTGAGCGACATCGTCAAGGACATGGGTTTCAAGGTGTTCAGCGGCGCTGTGAGATCCGGAGGCTCGGTCAAGTGCATCGCGGTGCCCGGCGGCAACGATGCGGTGAGCAACGTGCGGATCAAGCCCGGCGGCGATGTGTTCAGCGAAGCCCAGAAAGCCGGTGCCGGTGGCCTGGCCTTCATCCGCGTTCGCGACGGGGGTGAGATCGACACCATCGGCGCCATCAAGGACAACCTCAGCGACGAGCAGAAGCAGGAGCTGCTCAGCCGCACTGGCGCGGAACCCGGCACCCTGCTGCTGTTCGGCGCCGGCGACACCGCCACGGTGAACAAGGCACTGGACCGGGTGCGTCAGTACCTGGCCAAGGAGCTGGGCATGGTCAATGCCGACCGCGACAACGACCAGTGGAACTTTCTCTGGGTGGTGGACTTCCCGATGTTCGAGTTCAACAGCGACGAGAACCGTTACGAGGCCCTGCACCACCCCTTCTGCGCCCCCAACGTCGAGGATCTCGGCAGCGATTCCTCGCAATGGGCTGAAACCCTCCCGGGCGCCCGGGCCCAGGCCTACGACCTGGTGCTCAATGGCCTTGAGCTCGGCGGCGGCTCCCTGCGCATCCACGACTCCGCCCTGCAGCGTCAGGTCTTGCAGACCGTTGGTCTGCCGCTCGAAGAGGCCCAAGAGCAGTTCGGCTTCCTCATAGACGCGCTGGATGTGGGCGCACCTCCCCACGGCGGCCTGGCCTTCGGCGTGGACCGGATGGTGATGCTGCTGGCCGGCGAGGAGTCGATCCGCGACACCATCGCCTTCCCCAAGACCCAGCAAGCCCGCTGCCTGATGACCAATGCCCCTGGGGGCGTGGCCGACAAGCAGTTGGAGGAACTGCACGTGGCCAGCACCTGGGTCGAACCCGACCAGGAGGACTGACCTCTGCAGCTGGGCTGAGCAGATCCCGAAGGGAATCAGCGCATTTGTCGCACCGCGGTCAACGGCGAGGAACCCTGAAGTTGGACTTCACAAGGCCAGCTTTTGCCCAGCAAGCCCCGACGGACCGGGGGAACCCGTGAGCGCCGCAGCAGGGGCACTACGGATCTGCTGCGCCTTTATCTCCAGGACATTGGCCGGGTCGACCTGCTGACCAACGAGGAGGAGGTCACCCTGGCCCGTTTGGTGCAGCGCCGCGAAGCACTGCTGCACCAGCAGCGGGATCTGGCCGAAAGCCATGCGGCCATCGCAGAGCTGCATCGCCTCGAAGAACTGCAACGCCGCGAAGCGAACCAGCACAGCCACTGGCCGACCAAGCAGGAATGGGCCCGGGCAGCAGGACTGCCCTTGCCAGAATTGCAGCAGCGGATCGACCTGGGGTATCAGATTTGGGCTGAGCAGGCCCAACTGGAGGCCAAAGACCTGCGGGTGGCCCTTCGCAACGGTCGGCGTGCCAAAGACCACATGATTCAGGCCAACCTCCGGCTGGTGGTGGCGGTGGCCAAGAAGTATCAGCAGCGGGGCATGGAAATCCTGGACCTTGTCCAGGAAGGGACCCTCGGACTGGAACGGGCGGTGGAAAAGTTCGATCCCACCCGAGGCTTCCGGTTCAGCACCTACGCCTACTGGTGGATCCGTCAGGGCATCACCAGGGCCATCGCCACCCAAAGCCGCACCATCCGTTTGCCCGTCCACGTCACCGAAAAACTGAACAGGATCAAACGGGTCCAGCAGGAGATTGCGAGCAACGAAGGGCGCATCGCCTCCATCGCAGATCTGGCCCGAGAGCTGGGCATCAGTGAGGACACCGTGCGCCAGACCCTGGCCCGAGTGCCCCGATCGGTCTCTCTGGACACACGGGTCGGCCGCGAACAGGACACCCAGCTCGGGGATCTGATCGAAGACGGCCATGCCACCCCGGAGCAGACCCTGACCCACGACGAACTCCACAACGATCTGGAAGATCTCTTGGAGGAACTCACCAGTCGGGAAGCCGCTGTCCTGCGAAGGCGCTTCGGCCTGGAAGACGACACGCCCCAGACCCTGGCCCAGATCGGCGAAGAACTGAAACTTTCCAGGGAACGCGTTCGTCAGATCGAAACCCGCGCCCTACTCAAACTTCGACAACCCCAACGACGCAGCAAAGTCCGGGATTACATCCAGGGCCTTGATTCCTGAAACAACCGTTCCCTCGCTTTAGCCCCGAGGTGCTCGACAGTTGACGCAGCGGCCAGGATCAAGCTGGAGCTCATGACCAACGCCAGGTAATTTGAAGAGTCGCCAGGCAGGTCATGGCCAAATTCGTCTTCATCACCGGTGGTGTGGTGTCCAGCATTGGCAAGGGAATCGTGGCGGCAAGCCTCGGCCGGCTATTGAAGTCACGGGGGTACAACGTTTCGATCCTCAAGCTGGATCCCTACCTCAATGTGGATCCGGGGACGATGAGCCCGTTCCAGCATGGGGAAGTCTTCGTCACCGAAGACGGCGCAGAAACCGATCTCGACCTCGGCCACTACGAGCGCTTCACCGACACGGCCATGTCACGGCTGAACAGCGTGACCACGGGATCGATCTACCAATCGGTGATCAACAAAGAACGCCGCGGTGACTACAACGGCGGCACCGTTCAGGTGATTCCCCACATCACCGGAGAAATTCGCGAGCGCATCCATCGGGTTGCCTCCAACAGCAATGCCGATGTGGTGATCACCGAAATCGGCGGCACCGTCGGTGACATCGAATCGCTGCCGTTTCTCGAAGCCATTCGCGAGTTTCGCGAGGACGTGGGTCGCCATGATCTGGCCTACATCCACGTCACCCTGCTGCCCTTCATCGGCACCTCCGGAGAACTCAAGACCAAACCGACCCAGCACTCGGTGAAGGAACTGCGCTCCATCGGCATCCAGCCGGATGTACTGGTCTGCCGCAGTGATCGCGACATCAGCGACGATCTCAAGCGCAAAGTCGGGGGCTTCTGCGGTGTGCCGACCCACGCCGTGATCCCCTCTTTGGATGCCGAAAGCATCTATGCCGTTCCCCTGATCCTTGAACAGGAGGGGCTGTGCCGTGAAGTGCTCGACGTGCTGAACCTGGCAGACCATGACAGCGACATGGCTGCATGGGAACAACTGGTCAACAACCTGCGCAACCCCGGCCCGTCGGTGAAGGTGGCCTTGGTGGGCAAGTACGTCCAGCTGAACGACGCCTATCTCTCCGTTGTTGAGGCGTTGCAGCATGCCTGCATTGCCCAGGATGCCTCCCTCGATCTGCACTGGGTATGCGCCGAACAGATTGAAGCCGACGGTGCCGATGCACTCCTGCGCGGCATGGACGCCGTGGTGGTGCCCGGTGGCTTCGGCAACCGTGGCGTTGACGGAAAAATCGCAGCGATTCGCTGGGCAAGAGAGCAGCGCGTGCCCTTCCTGGGGCTATGCCTCGGGATGCAAACCGCTGTGATCGAGTGGGCCCGCAACCAGGCCGGTCTCACCGACGCCACCAGTGCCGAATTGAACGCAGACACCCCGCATCCAGTGATTCACCTGCTCCCGGAACAGCAGGACGTGGTTGACCTCGGCGGCACGATGCGGCTTGGCGTCTATCCCTGCAGGATTGCGCCGGGAACCATGGCCCAGCGGCTTTATGGGGAGGAGGTGGTTTATGAACGCCACCGCCACCGCTATGAATTCAACAATTCCTATCGCAATCTGTTCCTAGAATCCGGTTACGTGGTGAGCGGTACCTCGCCTGACGGACGCCTGGTCGAACTGATCGAACTGAAGGGGCATCCGTTCTTTACTGCCTGCCAATACCACCCCGAATTCCTGTCCCGCCCAGGAAAACCACATCCGTTGTTCCGGGGATTGATCGAAGCGGCTCAACAACGGTTACCCGACTCACCCGCCCAAGCCCTGCGTCAGCAAGGTGACATCGCTATCCCATGAGCGCAATCCATGGCTGATGCCTCGCTCCTCCCTGTGGTGGAGACGTTTCATTCCCTGCAAGGGGAGGGCCATCACACCGGACGCAGCGCTTTTTTTATTCGTTTAGCCGGCTGCACGGTGGGTTGTCCGTGGTGTGACACCAAGCACTCATGGCCCACCCAGGGGCAACCCGAACATTCCATCGATGATTTGGCTGATGCAGCCCATACAGCTGCCGAAGCCGGGGCCAGCTTCGTTGTGATTACTGGTGGAGAGCCGTTGCATCACGATCTGCAGCCCCTCACCCAGGCCCTTGATGCGCACTGTGGCCTCCCCCTGCATCTGGAGACCAGTGGGGTGGATCCGCTGAGCGGACGCTTCGACTGGATCACGCTCTCCCCTAAGCGACACCAGCCCCCCCTGCAAGCGTTGCTGGACAGCATGCAAGAACTCAAGGTGGTGATCCATGCCTCAGAAGATCTGCCCTTCGCTGATGCGATGGCGCAAGCAGGCAAGAATGAGGCAGTTCGTTACCTCCAACCCGGCTGGAACAGCCCCGAGGGCCAACAGCTCGCGATTGATTACGTCCGTCACAACCCAACCTGGCGCCTGAGCCTGCAAGCTCACAAATGGCTGGGGTTACGGTGATCACAGCGAAAACTTTCAACCCTCTCTCAGCCAATCCGGGGCTTTCGTTTCCATCCCTCGCAAACCTGGGGCACAATGAGTTCACAGGCTTGTTGAGCCAGCTCACCCCCCCTCTGGTTGTCGGTCAACCCCGAAGCCATGTCCTTGTTGATTCGCCGCAGAAGATCCTCCCGCCGAAGAAGGCGAGACGATTTTGGTTCGGCCATTGGCAGATCAGGCCAAATAGATGTTGGAGAACGCAGCCAAGGGAGACTGGAAAGAAGCCGAGACCGCGATTGGTTTGCCATCGACCTGGACGCCGGAAGCAGTTACCAGGTTGATCTGAAGGGCAAATCATTGCGGGATCCACATCTGCGGATTCGCGACAGCCGGGCAAGGATCCTGGCAGACATCGACGACACTCCCACAAGCCTCAACCCCAGCGTGCAATTCAAGGTCTTGCGGGGAGGCCGCTTTTACCTCGATGTCGGCAGTTCCCAGGGCGCTTTCAGGGGGAGTTACACCCTCTCATCCCAAAAACTAAGAGCTCCCACTCCGGGGTCACGGCCAAGTTTCAGCAGCGTTGATGGCTACGGCCAAATCAACGCCAAAGGTGCCTTTGAGCACCTGCTGGGTCACTCCCTGAGGGATCAATCTCCCCTCGAAGGGGACTTGTGGAACCTCGACATGATTGGCGCTCCAGAAGCCTGGACAGCCAGCACTAACGGCCGCGGCACGACAGGCGCGAACGTGACCATCGCCGTGCTCGACACCGGCATCGATTACAACCATCGCGAATTCAAGGGGCGCATTGGGGCGGGCTACGACTTCGTTGATGGCGATTCCATCGCCGAAGACGCCAACGGCCATGGGACCCATGTCGCCGGCACGATCGCAGCAGCCGAAGACGGCCACGGCATCACCGGCGTCGCGCACGACGCAACGGTCATGCCCGTTCGCGTCCTCGATGAGAACGGTGCGGGGTATCTCTCCGATGTCATACGAGGCATTCACTGGGCCACGAACCATGGCGCCGATGTGATCAACCTCTCCCTTGGCGGAACGGGCTACAGCCAAGCCATGGCCGATGCAATTCGCCATGCCTCCCGCCGCGGCACCGTGGTGGTAATGGCTGCCGGCAACTCGGGAGGAGCCTCACCTGAATACCCGGCCGCCCATGCCATCGAGCATGGAATCGCGGTGGGGGCTCTTCGAAGGGATGGGCGCCTCGCGAATTTTTCCAATCGCGCTGGATCGCAACCCCTTGATTACGTCACGGCACCCGGCGTTGAAATCGCATCCACGCTGCCCGGCAATCGCTATGGCCGCTACAGCGGCACCTCCATGGCCGCACCCCATGTGGCTGGCATGGCTGGGTTGCTGAAAAGCCACAACAGCGAGCTGAGCACCAGCGCCATCGAAGACTTGATCACAGGGACGACCCAAGGGCGAGCCTCCACAGGTAACAACCAAGCCGGTGCTCAGCGCACGGAGTCGAGAGCATTTGGTTCACACGTGATCACGTTGGAGAACATCGACAGCCTCAGTGCCGAGGCCTTGAAAGACCCTCTGATTGGAAGCCTGAGCGGCAGCAACAAACGTCGCCAAGCAACGACGCGAACCATGAACCGCAGAATTCGCCGCGACCAAGGGAACTATGCAGCGATTGACAACTTCACAAGCCTCGACAAACGAGAACATCTGTTCGCGAGCATTGACTTCGACAACACGCCAGCAGCGGATCAGCGTGATCTTCTTCGAGACTTGCTCGCCAACAACCACTTCGACTACTTCGAACTCGATCAAGCGGTCCAGCTTGATGTTTTCCCCACTTAAGCCATGAGCAGCGTTGCTCTGCTGGGCACCGGACTGCTAGGTGAATCCATCGGCCAACGCCTTCTCCAACAAGGAGTTTTGCTCCACGTCTGGAACCGAACCAAGGAACGCTCCAGGAGCTTGGTCGACGCAGGCGCCCAAGTGCTGAACAACCCCTCGGAGGCTCCGCGTTGTTGCGACAGTGTGATCACGGTGTTGCGCGACGGGCCGGTCACAGCTGCAGTCTTAAGAGACATCGGCCCCCTCGATGGCTCCACCTTGATCACGATGGGGACAGTGGGAGTCACGGAAAGTCAGGCACTGGCTAAGCAAGCCACTGAGCAAGGCGGGCAGTATCTGGAAGCCCCGGTGCTCGGCAGCAAACCACAAGCACTCAACGGATCCCTGCTGGTGATGGCCGGAGGCGAAGCCCAAGTTTTCGAAGCACAACAGCAACTCCTCTCCCATCTGTCACAGGAGCCCATGCTCGTGGGCCCCGTTGGCAGCGGCGCTGCCACCAAGTTGGCCCTCAATCAATTGATCGCCAGCCTTACGCACAGCTTCTCCCTGTCCCTTCAACTGATCCAACGGGCGGGCGTCCCTGTGGAGACGTTTATGGCCATCCTGCGACCGTCAGCGCTCTACGCCCCCACCTTCGACAAGAAGCTGCAACGGATGCTTGACCACAATTACGCCGATCCCAACTTCAGCACCGCCATGCTGCGCAAAGACCTACGCCTGTTCCTGGAGGAAACGACAACCGCTGGCCTTCAAGACCAAGGGCTCACTGGATTGCTCTCCCTGCTTGAGCAAGCGAAGGGCACCGACCTGGATGAGCAGGACTACTGCGCACTGCACGAACTCACGGTCCTGGGATGAGTCAACGCACGGCAATCGCACTGCTCTCCGGAGGGTTGGATTCGGCCACAGCTGCAGCTCTGGCCCTTGAAGCCGGCGATCGCGTCATCGGTCTGTCCTTCGACTACGGCCAACGGCACAGGCGCGAATTGGACGCAGCCGCTGCTGTCGCGCAGCAGCTTGGCTTGGCGGAGCATCACTGCATCGCCGTGAATTTGGCCAGCTGGGGGGGCTCAGCCCTCACCGACACCAGCATCTCGATCCCAACCGGTGGCGTTGAGGAGGGCTGCATTCCTCCCACCTATGTGCCCGGCCGCAACACCGTGTTCATCTCCATTGGCCTCAGCCTGGCTGAAGCACGCGGGGCCGAGAGATTGGTGCTTGGCGTGAATGCTGTCGACTACTCGGGTTACCCCGACTGCCGACCCGACTACCTCAAAGCCTTCCAGACTCTGGCCGACCTGGCCAGCAAAGCCGGTCGGGAAGGCCATGGCGCCCGACTCTGGGCACCCCTGGTGCAGTGGAGCAAGGTCCGCATTGTTGAGGAAGCCCTTCGCCTCGGTGTTCCGATCGCGACAACCTGGAGTTGTTACAGCGGCGGCACGCACCCCTGCGGCGTCTGCGACAGCTGCTGCATTCGCGATGCAGCGCTACGCGAGGCAGGACGGCCTGACCTCTGCAGTTCCGCACAGGCATGATCCGCCCAAAGCGGCTTGAACTGCCCTGGCAGGAGCCCCAAGCCATGGCCCGCCGTCTGGCACATGCCTATGGAGAGCAAGGTCTGATCTGGCTGGATGGCGATGGCAGCACGCTGGGCCGATGGGCCACCCTGGCAGTCGCACCGAAGCAGATCATCTGCTGCCGCGGTCTCCCCGGAGAGCCGGGAGCCACCAATCCCTTCGACGCACTGCGGGGGCTGACCCCAGGGCATTGGTGCGGCTGGCTGAGCTACGAAGCCGCCGCTTGGGTGGAACCAGAAAACCCCTGGGCGCGTGATGGCATGGCCACGCTTTGGATCGCCCGCCATGATCCGGTGCTGCGATTTGATCTTCAGGAACGCAGGGTGTGGATCGAAGCCACCAGCACGGCTGCTCTGCAAAACCTGGCCCAACAGCTGGTCCCACGCGCTCAGCAACCCAAGGGCAAACCCACATCGATCCCCCTTACGGCCTGGCGGCACCACACCACAACAGAGCAGTACGCCGCAGGTGTGCAGCGCATTCGTGATCTGATCGCAGCAGGCGATCTCTTCCAAGCCAATCTCACAGCTTGTTGCAGCACAGCCTGGCCTGAGGGGAGCAGTGCAATAGAGCTGTTTCTCACGCTGCGACGTGCCTGTCCTGCCCCCTTTGCAGGGCTGATCATCAGCGACCAAAACGAGGCGTTGTTGTCATCTTCCCCAGAGCGATTTCTGCAGGTGAATGCCCAGGGATCCGTGCAAACCCGACCGATCAAAGGCACCAGACCACGCCATGGCGAACCCGAAAAGGATGCGAACCTCGCCGCAGAACTCGTATGCAGTGATAAAGACCGAGCAGAAAACGTGATGATCGTCGACTTGCTGCGGAACGATCTCGGTCGTGCCTGCCAGCCGGGTTCAATCCAAGTTCCCCAACTGGTGGGGCTCGAAAGTTATGCCTCAGTGCATCACCTCACATCGGTCGTGGAGGGACAGCTGAAAGCCGGGTTGAGTTGGGTGGATCTCTTGCAAGCCTGTTGGCCTGGGGGGTCAATCAGTGGGGCACCCAAACTTCGAGCTTGCCAACGTCTGCATGAGCTCGAACCCACCAGCCGCGGGCCCTACTGCGGATCGCTGCTGCGGATCGACTGGGATGGCAGCTTCGACAGCAACATCTTGATCAGATCTCTCCTGCGCCAGGGCGACACCCTCCGGGCCCATGCCGGATGCGGGATTGTGGCCGACTCAGATCCCCTCGGCGAAGCGGAGGAGTTGATGTGGAAACTGCAGCCACTACTGGAGGCCCTGACATGAGCTCCTCCACGGCCTGGATTAACGGTGAATGGAAAGCGCTGGACTGTCCGTCACTCCCACTCGACGACCGCGGACTGCTGCTGTCCGACGGTCTCTTTGAAACCGTCCTGATCCAACACGGGCAGCCACAACTGCTCGAGGAGCATCTCCATCGATGGAGCACAAGCGCGGCCCTGCTGGGAATGGATACACCTCCACAAGGCCCGACCCTGCATCCGCTCATCCTTGAGGCCGTCCAACGCTGCCATCTCGCGCAAAGCGACGGAGCACTCCGCCTCAACTGGAGCCGTGGCAGCACAGCCCAACGCGGAATCGGGCTTCCGACATCAGGACATCACCGCTTTTGGCTCACGCTCCAGCCCTGCACTCCAACGTTTTCGCCCGTCACCACCATCACCAGTTGCCATGAGCGCCGCAATGCCTCCAGCCGACTGAGCCGTTGCAAAACCTTCGCGTATGGGCAAGCCATCCAGGCCCGTAGGGAAGCGCAAGAGCAAGGGGCTGATGATTCGCTGCTCTTGAACACCGCTGGGTCCCTGTGCTGTGGAACGGCCGCCAATCTGCTGATCCGACGTCGCGGACAGTGGCTGACGCCAGCACTCAGCAGCGGCTGTCTTCCGGGGGTCATGCGGGGCCGTGCGCTGGCCCAGGGCCTGGCGGTGGAAACCGAGCTGCTGCCTGACTTCGAACCAGATGATCAGGCCGTTCTGATCAACAGCCTCAGCTGTCGACCAATCGCATCCCACAACGGCAAGCCCATGGCAGCAACGATTGCTGCAGTGGAGCTATGGCAATCCCTGCTCCACTGAGCAAGGGGCCATCAACCGACTAGATCCGGAGAATCCTGCGCACAGCCTCATCCCAACCTCTGGCATGGGGGGCTCCCGCCAACTGGAATCGCCCTGCAGCGATGCCAGAACACAACTCCGGATGGGGGCCCTCTGGCCCAGGCACAACAACGGCGACGTCGGCCACCTCAAGCAGCGGCAGATCGTTGGGGGAATCGCCCAAGGCCAAGACCTGCACCTGCTCAACACCCAGATGACGCTTCAAGGTGGCCAAGGCCTTGCCTTTGCTGATGTCCGGGCCCAGCAGATGCCCCATGCGGTTGCCCTGCACCACCGTCAGGCCCATCTGCTGCGCCAGGGCCTCAAGCCGTCGCCGACCCTCCGCCGAGGGCGGAACGAAGGGCACGCTGCAGCACCGTCGCTGCGCCTGGCGCAAGGCTTCACCACCGAGCCCCAACAACCGCTGCCCCTCCTCCTCACTGAGTTCATCCAATGGGTGCAGGGGCTCGCCCAGCTCGTTCTGAAGATGCTGTAACTGGGGTTTCAGCTCCATCCAACCCGGGCCCAACGGCAGCTCCCAGGGCTGCCCTTCAGCGGTTTCACCATGCACGGCGCCACCGTTCTCAACGATGTACGGGTCACGCAGGCCTGCCTCTGCGCGAAAGCCACGCACTTCCTCCGCCGTTTTGCTGGTGCACGGGATCACAGGAATCCGGTGCTGTTGCAACTGGAGGAGCAGATCCTTGGCCGGCGACCAGTCGTAGCTGTGATCCAACAACGTGCCGTCGAGATCGGTAACCACCCACCACGCCGACTCGACACTCGCGGTCATGGCTGAACCAACCAATGCACCGCATAAGGCTCTAGCGAATGCAACTGATTTGGTGCGAACACATGACCGCTCAGACAATCGGCCCAGGGCTGGTTCAAATCACCACCCAAGCCACTGAGGCGCAAGCTCAGGCGCGCTGCCGTCATGTTGTGGACAGACACCAACGTTTCCCCCCCGCGGGACCGCTGCAGGATGACGCAATCACTGCGATCGGCACTCAGCACGTTCATGGGAGCATCCGGATGCAAGGCCGGATGAACAGCCCGTTCGGCCAAAGCCCGCCTCAGCACCGGGAGCAGTGCCGATGCATCGGCATCGGGATCCGCCAGGCGTCGCTCCAAGGCCTGGGCCGTGAATTGGGGCCGGTTGAGATCCCGTCGATGGCCCGTCCGGCGAAAACGGGTCAGGTCATTGGGAGCCGCCAAAAGCGCTGGCAGATAAAAGGCGGGAACCCCGGGCAAGGCCAGGATCATCAGTTGGGTGAGCAGGAACCGCTCCCGTTGGAAATAGGTGGGGTCAATCCCCCCATCTGCCATGGCACTCCACCAGCTGATGTTGATCTCATAGGGAACTTCCTCTCCGGAACTGAGCATCCTGTGGCTGACCAGTCCACCCCGTTGCTCACAGCCAATCAACAGTTGGAGCAATCGCTTCTGGGGCATCAGCCCCTCCAGCGGCCTTAAGCCGATGCCGTCATGGCAAGCGGTGAAATTGAGCAGCCCCGTCTCCGGCGGCAGGTCGGGCCATCGACTCAGCCAGGCGTTGAGGAGATCGGCGCGACCACTGACGCTGGCCTCCAGCAGCAAGGGGGGAAGCGGAAAGTTGTAGGCCAGATGCGCCTCATCACCACTCCTGAGATAGGAGAGGTTTTCCTGCTCCGGCACGTTGGTCTCCGTGACCACGACGCCATCGGGTCCCACCTGATCGAGAAGCAGGCGAAGCACCTGAACAAGTTGATGGGCCTGAGGCAGATGGATGCAGGAGGTGTGGGGCTCCTTCCAGACGAAACCCACCGCGTCCAGCCGAATCCAACGCACCCCATGCCGGGCCATGCGGTGCATCAGCCGGGCAAAGCCCAGCAGCACCTCCGCACTGCGCCAGTTGAGATCCACCTGATCAGGACCAAAGGTGGTCCAGACCTGGCGCGCGCCTTTGGGCCCCCTCAACTGCGTGAACAGATTGGAACTGCGCGGACGAACAACATCCGCCCAGCACGGGTCGGGTGCTGCCTCCAGAACACAGGAGCGACCGGGCTCTTCATCCCGCATGAACTGCTGCACCCAGGGGTGAGACGCCGACACGTGGTTGAGAACGAGATCGGCCATGAGCCGCCGCCCCTGGGCGAGGGCGGCGAGGTCACTCCAATCGCCGAAACGATTCTCGAGATTCGTGTGGCTAGCTACCGCAAAACCACCATCACTGGTGGATTGCAGAAACGGCAGCACATGAATCACCGCTGCAAACGCGTGCAGATGGCGATTCACAAAAGACTTCAGCGCCTGAAGGCCAGACACACCGTCATCCCCAATGGTGTCGGCGTAGGTGATCAAAACCACATCGCGGCCGTCCCAGCGATCAACGCGGCGCGCCGTCTTCGCATCGGTGTCGATGTCCCCATCTCCTGACGCTTGGCTGAAGATCTGCAGCAATTGCGACGACAACTCCTTGCCATCCCGGAAAGAATCATTCGGGTACAGATCGCCAAGCAGGGTCCGCAGCGTTTCGTCGCGCGGGGGCTGCATCGCCTTCCTCCTCAACACCGTTCAGGTATGGGGCAGGACTCTGACCTCTGTTGTTGCATCGAACACCACATGGATTTTCAGCAGGGCCTGATCAGCACCGTCCATGACTACAGCTTGGGCAATCTCGATGCGGTTGCCTTCAACCAGGAGCTGAGTCAGCGACCCACCACCCTGCTGATCCCCTGCCTAATGGAGGAATTCAGCCGCCCGGCCCTGGCCCTGATCCGAGACACACTCTCAGGACTGAAGGGCCTCAACGAGCTGGTGGTTGCACTGGCGGCCAACAACGAAGAGGACGTCAAAGCGGCAGAAAAGTTCTTCGAAGGGATGCCTTTCCCCGTACGGGTGCACTGGACCAACGGCCCCGCGGTTCGGGAGTTGCTCGAATCCGTCGGCGATCTTGGGCTCGATGTCACCGGGCCACCCGGGAAAGGATGGGCCGTCTGGCAGGGCCTTGGAGTGGCCTGCCAAAACGCTGAGGTGGTTGGCCTGTTCGATGCCGACATCAGAACCTTTGGATCGGCCTATCCGGAGCGCATGCTTCGCCCCCTGCTCGATCGATCCCACGGCATTGCCTACGTCAAAGCCTTCTACAGCCGTCTGTCCCTTGAAACCCAGGCGCTTCAAGGCCGAGCCACCCGCTTGTTTGTCGGCCCGCTACTGGCCAGTCTGGAACAAATCTTCGGACCCCTTCCCTACCTGGCGTATCTGCAGTCATTCCGCTATCCCCTCGCAGGCGAATTCGCCTTTACCACCGATTTGGCGATGAATCTCCGCATTCCATCGGACTGGGGACTGGAGGTTGGTCTGCTGTCTGAGGTGTATCGCCACGTGGCACCGAGCCGCATCGCCCAGATTGATCTAGGACTGTTTGACCACAAACACAAAGAGCTGGGCCAGCAACCGACCGAGGGCCTGCAGCGCATGGCCGGCGAAATTTTCGGCACGGTTCTGCGGGGCCTGATGGAACACGAAGGCTGCGTGATGTCGATGGATCAGTTGCCAACCCTGGAGGTGCTCTATCGGCGGGTTGGCGAAGATCGCGTGCGTCAGTTCGGCCTCGATGCAGCGATCAACCGGCTGCCCTACGACCGCCATGGCGAAGAACTGGCTGTTCAGAATTTTGCAGGCCTATTGCGTCCAGGGCTGGCCAAACTGATGCAGGCGCCAATCGCCCATCAACTACCCAGCTGGTCACGGCTGCGCAGTTGCAATTCCGCCCTTCAATCTGATTTGGCTGCAGCAGGACAAGCTGATCGAACATCCCTGAAACGGCCTAACCACAACCCTCAACCCCTGGCCTCAGAGCTCGCTGCATAAAAACCAAGCAAATCCAACCTTCAGCCCAACTGCTCCCGCTGCCGCGTCACCCAAGCTGTTGCAGCCCGTTGGGAATGCCAGGCCTGAAGCAGTTGTTTGGCCAGCAACTGCAGCTGCTGCGCATCAAGCGTTGATTCGATCGCCCGATTCATCCGCTCAACATCGAACTGCTGAGTGACACTCAAGCTGACTGATTCTTCCATTCTTCAATCCCCCATATCGACGAATTAATCATGCGAAGAGGAGAGCAAAATAATTGTTTCATTTGAAACGGAAGGCCAGCTTTGTGTGTCAACCAAAACGCTGGCCATCAAAGACTTCGACAAAGCATGGACAGAATCGTGACGGTCGCTACAAAAACGATTCGCTCTGTATCAAGACATCTGCACCAAATCTAAAGGTGTCCTGATTCGGTGACCAATCAAACACTCCACTTGTCGTAAGGGCAAGAGATTGCCAAGATCCCAAATGCTCAAAATGATTGAGTGTGTCTACCAAAACGACACCAGCCGAATGGTGATCGTGAAATGCATTGGCGCTGACAACTTCTATCGAGAGAAGGTGGTGATGCCAACGGAAGTCTTCTGGTTCGAAGCACCGCAGGATGCTCGCTTGGAAATCTGGAAGATGTCGATGACAGGCCAAATGCTGCATGTGCGTGCCGATGTCAGCGACTACGCCACGGATGAAGAGCCTGCCAAGGAATCCCTTTGGGCCAGCTGATCTGACCCAAGGGAGGCCCAAGGGGCCATGATCTAAACGCTCAGGAACTGATCGACGACCGCTTGGCTGAGTTCAGTGGTTGACCCACTGGCAACGATTCCGCCACGTTGCATGGCGTAGTAGCGGTCAGCCTGACGAACGAAATGGAGATGTTGCTCGACCAACAACACCCCTATTCCGGTATCGGCAATGATCCTTCGAACAGCAGCCTCAATATCTTGAACAATGTTGGGCTGAATGCCCTCGGTGGGCTCATCCAAGAGCAGAAGCTTTGGCTTCCCTAGCAACGCACGGGCAATGGCCAATTGTTGTTGCTGACCACCACTTAAATCCCCGCCCTTGCGCGGCAGAAACTCCCGGAGAATTGGAAACAGCTCATAAACGAAAGGATCAATGTGACGATGCCGCGCCAATCCACCCGGCAAAGCCTCCATCCCCAAGAGCAAGTTCTCTTCCACTGTGAGCTGCGGAATGATTTCACGCCCTTGCGGCACAAAGCCAATTCCAGCCCTCGCGCGCTGATGGGGAGCCTGACGATCCAGTTGAGCACCGTCGAAGGCCATCGTTCCAGAGCGAGGCCGCAACAAGCCAATCAGCGATTTCAGCAATGTGGTTTTTCCCACGCCATTGCGGCCGATCAAACACACCATCTCCCCCGACTTCACGCTGAGATCAACATCCCGAAGAATGTGACTTTCGCCGTAAAAGGTGTTGAGACCTTGGATCTCCAGCAAATTCGTCATGGGTTCTCCTCCTCAGTGGTGCCGAGATAAACCTCAATGACCCGGGGATCGACCTGCACCTGATCCATCGTGCCCTCACAGAGAACATGACCTTGGTGCAGCACCGTCACCGGGCTTTCAAGCCGTCGAATGAATTCCATGTCGTGCTCAATCACCAGCACGGTGTGATCCCCTGCCAACGACTTGAGTAGATCTGCCGTGAGATCGGTCTCCTCATCCGTCAGTCCGGCCACCGGTTCATCCACCAGCAACAGATCCGGATCCTGCCCCACCAACATGGCGATCTCAAGCCACTGCTTCTGGCCATGGGATAACGAGCCAGCAGCCCACTCAGCACGGTTTTGCAGATTGACAATGCCCATCAGGTGATGAACGCGATCGCGCTGCTCACCATTCAGGCCCCCCACCAGCAAAGACCAGGGCTGCTTCGGTTGGCTCACCGCCAGGGCCAAGTTCTCCTGAACGCTGAGCTTCTCAAACACCCGCGGGCTCTGAAACTTGCGGCCGATGCCCAGGCGAGCAATGCGATGCTCCGCCCGTCCCACGAGGGAACGACCTTGAAACATCACATCGCCTTCGGTGGGAGCAGTTTTGCCCGTGATCACGTCCAAGAACGTGGTTTTACCCGCCCCGTTGGGACCAATCACGGCCCGCAGCTCACCAGGCTGAAGGCTGAGGTTGAGATCGCGTAGCGCCAAAAACCCGTCAAAACTGACGGTGATTTGGCGCAACTCCAATAAAGCCGTAGTCATGACTGAACCTCCTCCTGACCTTCAAGATCGAGACGTGGATAGGTCTCACTCCGACGGGCAATGCCAAATCGGTTAAGCCAATTGCGAGGACCATCGCCTCGGAACCAACCAATGACGCCTTCAGGCAAGGCCGTCACCACGAGGATGAACAAGCCCCCTTGGATGAACAGCCAACTTTGGGGGAGAGCTTCGCTCACCAAACTCTTGGCGTAGTTGATGGCCACAGCGCCAAGGATGGCTCCCACGAGCGTGCCTCGACCACCCACCGCAACCCAGATCACCATCTCAATCGAAAAGGGAACGGTCATGTATTGCGGCGAAACGATGCCCGACTGAACGGTGTAGAGCGCACCCCCGATTCCAGCCAAACCACCAGCGATGGCAAAGACGATCGTCTTGAACAGGGTTGGGTTGTAACCCGCAAAGCGCAGCCGGGGTTCGTCATCGCGAATGGCGATCAACACGTCACCGAAGCGACCTCTCACCACCCAACGCAGAAACAACCACGCCAAAATCACAACGATTGCAGTCAGCCAGAAAAAGCTCCGCTGCATCTCCGGCGACCCCACCACCTGCCCAAACAACTCGGTGACATCGGTCTTGAGACCATTGGTGCCGTTAATCAGCTTTTGCTGCCCATTGAAAAAATTGAAAAACACCAGGAGCGCGGCCTGGGTCAGGATCGAAAAGTAGACCCCTTTGATGCGGTTACGAAAGACGAGATTGCCCAGCACGGCAGCCAAGACAGCCGGAATCAACCAAATCGCCACCAGGGTGACAAGAGGTGAGTGGAACGGTTGCCAAAACGCAGGCAAACGATCAACCCCGTAAAGACTGAAAAATTCAGGGATGCCATTGGGCAGATCCGCCGAGCTGTTCAGCTGTAAGTACATGGCAGCGACGTAGCCGCCAAGAGCGAAAAAGATGCCCTGGCCAAGGCTGAGCAAACCGGTGAAGCCCCAGATCAAATCGATACCGAGAGCGACGATCGCGAGGGAGAGGAAGCGACCCAAGAGATTCAGCCGAAACACCGGCAGAACCGCAGGTGCAGCAACGATGGCCGCAACGATCACCACCCAAAGGATGATCAAGGGCCAACGGCGCTGTTGAAATGCTTGGAACATCAGATCAAGCCTCCACCATGCGCCCTTTTTGCGGGAAGAGACCCGCAGGACGGAACTGCAAAAACACCACGATCAGGGCAAACACCATCACTTGAGCCATGCTCGTTGTGGCGAAGAAATTGACGGCACCTGCCAACGGTGCGGGCATGTCAGGCCAAATCGTGAGCAAACGTCCAGCACCGATCAGGTCTGTCAAAACGCCAATGGCAAACGAAGCGAGCACGGTTCCCAGCAAATTGCCGACACCGCCAAGCACCACAACCATGAAACAGCCCACGATGTAAGACCCGCCCACGTTGGGGCCGACCGAACCCAGCAAGGAAACAGCAACCCCAGCCACGCCGGCCAAACCCGAGCCAATGCCGAACGTGAGCACATCAACGGTCTCCGTCGGGATGCCAAGGCAGTCACTCATGGAGCGGTTTTGGGTGACGGCACGAATGCGCATGCCCCACACACTTTTGTTGAGGAACCAAGTCACCCCAACCACCGCCAAGATCGTGATCACGATGATCACAAGACGGGGGACTGGAAAGGTGATGTCCATGTAATCGATCCCACCGCGCATCCATTTGGGCGCCGTCACATCCACGTTGCGGGAGGTGGCTCGTGCGATGCGGCTGATTTGTGAGGCCAGACCGCCAGCCAACAGAACACCAGCTAAAGCTGAAAAAGCCCAGCTCCCGGCACGAACCAAGCGAGCTCGAGGCCCCGCCAGGAGAGACGACGGAAGCAGCAGAGGCAAACCAAAACCCAGCACCAGCGCCAGGATCAGGCCGGCGGCATGGGCCAGGGGAACACTCCGCACAAACTGCTGAAGAATCAAACTGACGCCCCATGTCGCCAAGAGTGTTTCCAAGGGATTCCCGTAAAGACGGCGAATCACAGTGCGTTCCAACAAAATGCCGACAACCCCGCTGACGATGAAGGCCAGGGGGATGGCAACAAGAACGTAGGCGTTGTAAACGGGCTGGAGGGCAGGCAACTTGAAGACAAGCTGCACGACATACGTGGTGTAGGCCCCGAGCATGATCAACTCGCCATGAGCGAGGTTGATCACACCCATCAGGCCGAAGACAATGGCCAGTCCAAGGGCAGCTATCAGCAGAACTGAGCCGATGGCCACGCCGTTGAACAGGGTTTCAAACAGCAGTTGCACGGACGTGTGAAAAGAGGCGTTCAGAAAACGACAAAAGGAGGAGCCCATAACGGGCCCCTCCCTGAAGAGAAATCAGGCTGTGATCCGTAGATCAGAGCTTGTACTTCTCGCCTTTCGCATCGTCGGTCCAGTCGCAAGCGAAGCCCTTGGAGCTGGGCTCGAACTGGTTCCAGGCCTGAGGAGCCACAGGACCATCGGAGGATTCGAGGATGTCGAACTGGCCGTCAGCCGTGATCTGGCCGATGCGCACGGTCTGAGACAGGTGGTGGTTGGGCATCACCGTCACAGGGCCCTGAGGTGCATCAAATTCGGTGCCAATCAGGGCTACACGCACCTTGTCGTCGTCGAAGCTGTTGGCTTTCTCGACGGCCTTCTTCCAGAGATAGACCATGTTGTATGCCGACTCCTGAGGGTCAGCCACCTGACGGTTTTCGCCGTACTTGGCCTTGAAGTCAGCAGCGAACTTCTTGGATGCCGGGGTATCGATCGACATCATGTAGTTCCAGGCGCCGTAGTGGCCCTCGAGGAACTCAGGTCCGATCGTGCTGATCTCTTCTTCGGCGATGGAGTAGCTCATCACGTAGTAGCCGTTCTCGGGGGTGATCCCGGCGTCCTGGATCTGCTTGAAGAAGGCAACATTCTGGTCGCCGTTCAGGGTGTTGATGATCACACCACCATCAGGCAGGGCCTTCTTGATCTTGGCGATGATCGGGGCCACCTCGGTGTTACCCAGGGGCAGATAGTCCTCTCCGACCACTTCACCACCCAGAGAAGCGAGCTGCTCCTTGGTGATCGTGTTGGACGTACGGGGGAAGACGTAGTCAGAACCCACCAGGAAGAAGGGCTTGCCAGCGGCAGGCGACTTCTCATACATGAACACGGTTGCAGGCTCCGACTGCTGGTTCGGAGTTGCACCGGTGTAGAAGATGTTCTTGGAACACTCCTGACCCTCGTACTGAATCGGGTAGTAGAGGAAGGCGTCCTTCGACTCGTACACAGGCAGCATGGCCTTGCGGCTGGCGGAGGTCCAGCCACCGAACACCACGGGCACCTGATCCTGATCGATCAGCTTCTTGGACTTCTCAGCGAAGGTGGGCCAATCAGAGGCACCGTCCTCGACGATGTACTCGATCTTGTACTTCTTGCCGTCGACCTCGACGCCACCAGCGGCGTTGATCTCATCGATCGCCATTTTCTCGGTGTCCACCAGGGTGGATTCCGAGATGGCCATGGTGCCGGTCAAGGAATGCAGGATGCCAACGGTGACGGTGTCGTCAAAGTCGGTCGCAGGAGCGGAAGCTTTGTCGTCACCACCACAGGCGGTCACAGCAAGACCCAGCGATGCGGCGGCCATGCCAGCAAACAGGCGCTTGGAGAGAGGGGTGCTCATGGAATGAGAGGGCACTTAAAAGCTTGGACGCGCAAGACGTCCTGAAATTCGACCATCGCTAGAGCAAGAGATTTGAAATGTCACAACGGGAACACTTTTGGCTCCAAAAGCTTGTGTTTTCATGATTTTGGTAGCTGTTGCAACAAAAACTCCACCACTCCATCCAGCCCCTCACCGCTATGGAGATTGGTGAAACACCAGGGTCTTGCTCCGCGCATCCGCCGGGTGTCCTGTTCCATCACCCCGAGGTCGGCACCGACCTGGGGAGCCAGATCGATCTTGTTGATCACCAGCAGATCAGACCGCGTGATGCCGGGCCCTCCCTTGCGGGGGATCTTGTCACCGGCCGCAACGTCAATGACATAGATGCAGAGATCAACCAACTCCGGGCTAAAGCTCGCCGCCAGGTTGTCGCCCCCACTCTCAACAAGAACAAGATCCAGATCAGGAAATTGGGCTTCCAGCTCCGCCACAGCGGCTCTGTTGATCGAGCAGTCTTCTCGGATCGCCGTATGAGGGCAACCACCGGTCTCCACCCCACGGATCCGCTCTGGATCCAGGGCGCCGGCACGGGTGAGGAACTGGGCATCCTCCTGGGTGTAGATGTCATTGGTGACGACCGCGAGCTGCAGCACGTCGCGCAAGCGGCGACAGAGCGCCTCCACCAATGCGGTCTTGCCGGATCCAACAGGACCAGCCACCCCGAGGCGCAGTTTGCTGCTCATCAGCTTCGAAACAAGCGTGAATACAGCTCAGCATGGGCAAGCTGCGCCATGCCCGCACCCACACCGCTGCTCCAAAGCTGCTGCGGATCCGCAGCTTGGAGCTGCTGCGCTTGCGACGCAATCATCGGCAACAGCCTCTGTTGCACAACCTGAGCACGGGAGGGCCCCAACGGCAGCAGTCGCACTGACGCGCTGAGCTGATTGGCGACCCAGCCGTAGAGGTATCCCTCCACCATGTCTCCTGCTGGAACAGACAGGCCCACGGCAGCCCAGGCCCAGGCCGCTGGCCAGCTCAGATGCACGGGTTCGGGCAGGTTCTGCCCCATGTCAGACATCAACTGCAGCAGCGACATCCCCATCTGACGCTGCTGGGCTCGAAGCTCCGCTGCTTCACGGGTGGCCAACAGCCAGCCATCCAAATCAATAAGGCGCGCTTTGGCCGCGCCATCCGCCTGGGTTGACCAGCCCAACAATGCGTCTGCCAGAGGCCTCAACGCAGCGGCCTCCAGCCGCACTGCGCCCCGTTGCAGTTCAGCCTCCAACCAAGCCTGAACGGCCTGCTCATCCGTGATGAAACCGGCCTGGATCAACGCCTCCAGGCCCTCTGAATAGCTGAAGGCGCCAACGGGCAGGGCCGGGCTGACCAATTGCAACAAGGCAAGGGATGTCATCCGTGTTGATGGCCTCCATAGGCACCGCCTTCGGGGGCAAACGGCTGCAGACAACGACTGACCGTCAAACCACGCCCTTCCAGCATCGTGGCGAGAACGGAATCCTCTGGGAGCAACAGCTCCTGCTCATGCAGCTCAAGGGCGACATGGCGATTGCCCAGGTGATAAGCCGCCTGCAACAACTCCAAAGGATGCGATCCCTGCACCCGCAGCAGCGCTTCCGGCGCTGCCATCACCTCCACAACAGTCGAACCGGACTGATCCACCAGCAGATCACCAGGCTGCAGAGATCCCCCACGCGGCAACTGAAGCAGCACAGGACGACCGCAGGAGGTGGTGCGACGGCCGCGCATCACCGTGCGCTCTTCAGCCGTCAAAGGCAAGTGCAGGGAGGCCATGGCACTGCTGTTCTGAAGACGCTGCGTCAACACAACCACCGCATCCGTCACCTGCGTCTCCTTTCCAGGTCCACCAAGAAAGCCTGCCCAGAGATCACCAGGACTTTGGTGTGCGTTGCTACAGAGATGAAGGAGGTGGCGGCGGAGCGTGAAGCCATGAAACGTCTTGATCCTTGGTGCGGCAGCTGCGACCTGCAATTTCATGCCGCCAACGGCAGCACCCGTCACCAGGGGGGCTGCACGGCTCCTTTCAAGTTGCTTCGCAGTGAACGCGGTGCTGACGGACGCTGCGAGCTGCCGGTCCTGCACACCGCCGGAGGCCTGGTGGGCGGCGACCAACTCAGCTTGGACCTCAAACTTGAAGCCAGCAGCCGCGGCCTGATCACCAGCGTGGCGGCGCAGAAGGTCTATGGGTCGATTGGCCGCAGCCGCCTGCAGCCCGAAGGCTGCTCTGCCCATCAACGGGTGCGCTGCTCGCTGGCCAGCGCCAGTGATCTCGAATGGCTGCCGCAGGAACTGGTGTTGTACGCCGATGCCCTGTTCGAGCAGCAGCTGACGGTGACCCTGCCGCAGGACGCCTCCTTTCTCAGTGCAGAGATCGTGCGATTGGGTCGAACCGCCGCTGGAGAAACCCTGCAGCAGGGGCGTTGGCGGTCCAGCCTCACGATTCAGCGCGTCTCGGCCACGAGCTCAACCTGGGAGATGGCGGATCGCGTGGAACTCGGCGGCGCCAGCCTGGACAGCCCCCACGGCCTGGCCGGGGCACCCGTGTTCGGAACGCTGGTCTGGGCCGCGCCCATGGCCATGACAGCCGAAACAACAGCAACGCTGCTGGAGGGAGCGCGGGCCGACCGTGAGGGACTGACGGGCACCATGCGCTGCGGGCCCCTCGATCAGGGGCTAATCGCCCGCTATTCCGGCCACTCCAGCCGTGATGCCCGCTTCTGGTTCAGCCGAATCTGGGAGCGCACACGAACGCTTCGTGGGCTGACAAAGCCACGCATCCCCAGGGTCTGGCCCCTGCAGGAACAGCCCTTGCGCCGACAAACGTCCACCATGAACGCTTTCGAGGCCGCAGCGGAGACACACTGAACAAGACCGAGCTTCGCCATGCATCTCAGTCCCCAGGAAAAGGACAAGCTCCTGATCGTGACCGCGGCACTTCTTGCCGAGCGACGCCTTAACCGCGGCCTGAGGCTCAACCACCCCGAAGCGGTGGCCTGGCTCAGTTTTCTGGTGCTGGAAGGCGCCCGTGATGGCAAGAGCGTGGCGGAGCTGATGCAGGAAGGCACCACCTGGCTGCGTCAGGACCAGGTGATGGACGGTGTACCCGAGCTGGTCCATGAGGTGCAGATCGAGGCCGTCTTCCCCGATGGCACCAAGCTCGTCACCCTGCACGACCCGATTCGCTGAGGCAGAACCCATGACACCTCTCATTCCAGGCGAACTGCTTCCCGAACCGGGTGAACTGGAGCTGAATGCGGGCCGACCCGTCACGACGCTGAGCGTCTCAAACAGAGGCGACAGGCCGGTGCAGGTGGGCTCCCACTTCCATTTCGCCGAAGCCAACGCCGCCCTGCAGTTCGACCGCGCCGCAGCCCGCGGTCAGCGCCTCGACATCCCCGCCGGCACCGCCATCCGCTTTGAACCCGGCGACAGCCGCGACGTGAACCTCATCCCCTTTGCCGGTGCCCGTCGGGTGATCGGCTTCAACGGCCAGATCAACGGATCCCTCGACGCCTGACCTATGCCCTACCGCATCTCCCGCCAGGCATACGCCGAAACCTACGGACCCACCACCGGCGACCGCGTTCGCCTCGCCGACACCGAGCTAATTCTCGAAGTCGAGAAAGACTTCACCATCTACGGCGACGAGGTGAAGTTCGGCGGCGGCAAGGTGATCCGCGATGGCATGGGCCAATCCCAGACGCCTCGAGCCGAGGGCGCCGTTGACACGGTGATCACCAATGTCCTGATCCTCGACTGGTGGGGCATCGTCAAAGCCGATGTCGGCCTCAAGGACGGCCGGATCGTCGGCATCGGCAAAGCCGGCAACCCCGACACCCAGGAAGGGGTGACGATCGTGGTGGGCCCTGGCACCGAAGCCATCGCCGGGGAAGGTCACATCCTCACCGCCGGTGGCATCGACACCCACATCCATTTCATTTGTCCCCAGCAGATCGAAACGGCCCTGGCCAGCGGCGTGACCACGTTGATGGGGGGCGGCACCGGACCAGCCACCGGCACCAACGCCACCACCTGCACCCCCGGTGCCTTCCACATAGGGCGAATGCTCCAGGCCGCTGAAGGCCTGCCGGTGAATCTGGGCTTTTTCGGCAAGGGCAACGCCAGCACCCCGGAAGCGCTGGAAGAGCAGGTGCGCGCCGGCGCATGCGGCCTGAAGCTGCACGAGGACTGGGGCACCACACCGGCCACAATCGATGCCTGCCTGTCGGTGGCCGATCGGATGGATGTGCAGGTCTGCATCCACACCGACACCTTGAACGAGGCCGGCTTCGTGGAAGACACGATCGCCGCCATCAAGGGACGCACCATTCACACCTTCCACACCGAAGGTGCCGGAGGCGGCCATGCCCCGGACATCATCAAGATCTGCGGCGAAGCGAATGTGCTGCCGAGCAGCACCAACCCCACCCGCCCTTACACCCGCAACACGCTCGAGGAACACCTCGACATGCTGATGGTGTGCCACCACCTCGACCCGAAGATCCCTGAGGACGTGGCCTTCGCCGAATCGCGGATCCGGCGCGAAACGATCGCCGCCGAAGACATCCTTCACGACCTCGGCGCCTTCTCGATCATCGCCAGCGACTCCCAGGCCATGGGCCGCGTGGGCGAGGTGATCACCCGAACCTTCCAGACCGCCCACAAGATGAAGGTGCAGCGCGGTGCCCTGCCGGAAGACTCCGCTCGCAACGACAACCACCGCCTCAAGCGCTACATCGCCAAGGTGACGATCAACCCAGCCCTGGCCCACGGCATCAGCACCGAGGTGGGGTCGATCGAAACCGGCAAACTCGCCGATCTCGTGCTGTGGAAGCCGGGCTTCTTCGGGATTCGCCCTGAACTGGTGGTCAAAGGCGGTTCGATCGTCTGGGCCCAGATGGGCGACGCCAACGCCTCGATTCCCACCCCGGGCCCAGTGCACGGCCGGCCAATGTTCGGCGCCTTCGGCAAAGCCTTGGCTCCCAGTTGTCTCACCTTCGTGAGCGAAGCGGCGATGGATGCCGATATCCAACGCCAGTTGGGCCTGGAACGCACCTGCATGGCGGTGAAGGAGACCCGCAGCGTGGGCAAGAGCGCCCTCAAGCTGAATGCCGCCCTGCCCAAGGTGAGCGTGGACCCGCAGACCTATGAGGTGTTCGCCGACGGTGAACTGCTCACCTGCGAGCCGGCCGAGGTGTTGCCCCTCGCCCAGAGGTATCTGCTGCTTTGAGCCCCACGCTGCTAGTGGTTCAGCACGTTGACCACGAAGACGCCGCACTGTTGGGAGAACTGGCGCGGCAACGGGGCCTGAGCCTCGAGACCCTGCGGCCCGACCGGGGCGACCCCTTGCCGGACCCCAGTGCCTGTGCGAACAGCATCGCGCTGGTGCTTGGAGGCCCGATGAGCGTGAACGAGCGGCATCAACCGGACTTGGACTGGCTCCAAACTGAGCTGAACTGGTTGAGGGCCTGGCACCAACAGCGCCGACCGGTGCTGGGCATTTGCCTGGGGGCGCAGCTCTTGGCTGTGGCTGCAGGCGGATCCGTGCAACCCCTACAGGTTGGGGCACCGCCGCAGCGGCTCAAGGAACTGGGCCTTGGCGCGATCCACTGGGTCGCGGATCCGAGCCATGAAGCCCTGTTGCAGGGGCAAGCGAGCAGCAGCTTGGTGCTGCATTGGCATGGTGATCGCATCCAGTTACCAGCCGAAGCGACCCTGCTGGGTTCATCACTGCACTGTGCGGAACAGGTGTTTCGGATCGGCGATCACGCCATTGGTCTGCAATGTCATCTCGAGGTCGATGAAAACGCGCTCCAACGTTGGATTGCCAAGGACCATTCCTATGTGATGAGTGCCCTTGGACCTGAAGGCCCCGATCGCCTGATGCGTGAGTGGAACTGGCTTGGAGCCAAGCTCCAGGAGCAGGGCCAACATTTTTTCAATGCTGCACTGAATCAGCTGATTGACATCAGCCAGGCCTGCTAATTCCTACGGACAAAAATAAACAAAACCGAAAACTTTTCTGTACAAGTATCGACCCGAACAACGCCACAGGAAATACAAGCGCTTCAATTGTTCTGTAGCAACAGCTACCGATCGTTCACTTCGCATCGCGCGAAGCGCAGTTCGCCTCAGGCCATGGAACGGGGACCTGAGCTTGCTTCGAGGACCATCCAATGACCACCCTTCTCTATCGCGGGCATCAGTACCAGCAAAACAATGCCACTCAGGGCAAGCCTGCTGTGCAGCTCGTCTACCGCCGCAACGTTTACCAAGCCCGTCAGAGCAACAGCCATCGGACTCCGGTGAAGCTCGTATACCGCGGGGTGGGCTACACGCGCTAGGGCAACTTTTCAATCCGTAGCAACAGGGACAATCCGGTTCCGGGGATTAGGGCGTAATAGATCCAGCTTCAGCAAAAAGTTGGATCTCATCGCTTCTCGCCTCGACAAAGGCCTCGTGCAGGTGAATCCCTCCAGCGTGCATGGAGTTTTCTGGCTGCAGACGCACTTCCCTGCCCAGGACTGGGATGCCCTGCTGTCGGGCCAGGCCGCCTTCGGCATAGATTGCATCGACGACCTAATCAGTGATGCACGTGAGGCTGGCTTGAATGTGGAGTGGGAAGCTTCCGTGCCCAGCTGAGTCGATCAGAATTTCACTAAAAGCCCCGCACACCAGATAGTGCGGGGCTTTTTTGATGGCGCGAAGACAGTGATCTTTAAGCCACCAAGCGGTTGAGCACGGGCAATTCTGAGAGTTCATCCCTCCACTCTTGGGCCCAAAGGGCCTGACTGCGCTCATAGACCTCCATCAACTGCTCCACCGCACGCTCATGGAAATCAACTCGCAAATCCAGCAGCGGAAAGGCAGCTTCACCACTCACCTGCACCGCTGCTGAGGTGCAAAGACTTGAGCGGTGATCGCCTCCGGCCGCTTCCCCGGCCTGCAAGGCAAGCATCAAGCGGCGGCCGAGTTTCCAGCTGGGATCGCTGGTGAGAAACGCCTGCTCCATCGCCTCCAAAACACCCTCGTCCACCAAACAATTGCCAGCGACGGAGAGGTCGCGCTGATGGCGGTGCCCTGCCCAAGGGCCACAATCTTGCCCCGTCCAACAGGCCGTGCGACCGTCCAGATCGATCAGGTGAAACTGACGCCGATCACGGTGCTGATCATCCGCCAGAAGGCTGGCAAGAACGCTCTCTGCATCGGAACTCTGCTCCAGGCGTTCAAGGCCGCAAATCCCCAGATAGGGATTAGTGTGGGCTTGGGTCGCGACAGCACCAACCCCAGCGCGGATGTGGGGCACGGTGGATCCAACAGCCAAATGGCAGGTGGCAACGGCCACACCAAAACGGCCATTGCTGGGGTCTCGGGCCAGAATAGAAAAGGTCACGGCAGCTGACGGTCGAGCCGCAGCAGCGTTTCCAGCAGCACCGCGGTGCCTGCCCAGCACTGCTCGTCGGTGGTGAACTCTGCAGCGGAATGACTCAGGCCACCCCGGCTGGGGACAAAGATCATCCCCATCGGCCAACGACGACCGATCTCCTGCGCATCGTGGCTGGCTCGGCTGGGGAGATGGCTGTGGGACAGGCCGAGATCGACAGCGGCTTCAGCAATCGTGGCCATCACCAAAGCATCAGCAGGGGTCGGATCAACACTGAACTGGGGGTCCACCGCGATCGGGCAGCCCGTTTCAGCACCGATGCTTTCCACCTGCAGCATCAACTCCTCCACCAACTGATCGAGAACGGTCGGATCAACATCCCTCAGGTCGACCGTCAGGGCGACAGCACCGGGGACAACGTTGGCGGCATTGGGCCAAACCTCCAGTCGACCAACCGTCGCCACCGGATCACCTGGATGGCGGGATGCCATGGCCTCAACCGCGAGAACAATGCGTGAGGCCGCCACGAGGGCGTCCTGACGCAGTTCCATCGGTGTGGTGCCGGCGTGGTTGGCCTGGCCCTGCACATTGATGCTGAACCGACGCTGACCAACAACACCCTCCACAACACCGATGGCATCGCCGCGTTGCTCGAGAACGCCGCCCTGCTCAACATGCAACTCAAGGAAAGCTGCATAGGCCTCATCGGAGCGTCGGGCCGACGCCAACGAAGGCCAATGGCCCCCGATTCGCGTCAGATTGTCCTGGATTGGCTGGCCATTGCTGGTGACGTAACTCTTCGGGTCATCGGAGGCCGTTCCCGCCAAACCCTTGCAACCCACCATGGTCGACTCTTCATCGGCGAAGGCGATCAACTCGATGCCATGCCGAAGTTGTAGGCCTTGGTCTTGAAGAGCGCGGCAGGCTTCCAGACCTGCCAACACACCCAAGGCCCCATCAAAGCGTCCACCGGTGGGAACCGTGTCGAGGTGCGACCCGGTCACAAGAGCAGGACGCTGGGGATCGAGGCCTTCAAGACGTCCAATCAAATTCCCAGCGGCATCGACACGCACCTGCATGCCCAACTGCTTCATCCAATGGGCCAGCAACTCGCGCCCCTGCACGTCTTCAGCAGAAAACCCGCGCCGGCAGACGCTGCCATCCGGCTTGGCGCCAATGCTGGCCAGCTGTTCAATCGTTGCAACCAAACGATCACGGTTTGGACGCGCCGCAACTTTGACTGGCTCGACCCCCGATGCAGGGGTGGTCGGAGAAGCCGAAATGAGCGCTGGCAATGCCGTGACCTTCGTTTCAAACGGACGGCAATCTTCACCCGAAAACACGGGGATCCTTGTAACTAGTGCAACGTTTTAACGCTGATCAAAGAATTCAGACCGGCATCAGCACCCGCCAACCCAGGCGGTCGGCCTCCCGACGGGCCAGAGCTGGCACGTCTTCGGCCACAAACATGCGGTGCAGCATCTGCACACCCAGCAGATGGTTGATCACCGCATCCATCTGCACACGCTCCGCATCGGTGGTGGCAGGGTCCTCATGACGGGCAAACAAAGCGCGCACTCCGGCTTTGCTCAACAAACCAGCGGAGTCGATCGCCTCATCACTGAGGTAATCATCGGCGAGTTGCTTCATCTGCTCCCACTTCTCGGGCTCCGTATGTGCTGGAGGGGCCATGAATGCGAACTTCTCACGCCGGTACAACACCTCCGGTAACAAGCCCGCCATGGCTTCTCGCAGCACATATTTCTCGGTTTTCCCCTTGATCCGCAGTTCGGGAGGCACCTGCACGGCAACAGCAGCCAGATGGTGATCCAGGAAGGCCGGCCGCGCTTCCATGGAATTGGCCATGTCGACCCGGTCGCCACCCCAGGTCAGGATCTGACCCTCCAGCATGGTCTTGATCCAGACGTACTGAGCCTTGTCCAGGGCATGGCGCCCTTCCAGTTGATCCGCATCCAATTCCTGGGCAATCGCCTTACCCGGGGAGTAATCCTTCAGAGCTGCGGCATGGGAATCCGCCAAAAGTTCCGGCACCAAGGGCGCACAGGCCAGCCACGGCTGCAGGCAACTGGGGGTGAAGCCGACCACCGCGTCGAGATCGGGATCATCCACCTGGTTTTCAGCAAGCATCGCCCCCTTCACCAGGGCATTGGACTGTTGCAGCAGGGTTTCCCAGCTGGCGCGCTCCTGCTGCGGCAGGTCATCCAGACCATGGAGGAACATGTCGCGGCGAAATGCGGGGTAGCCGCCGAACAACTCATCTGACCCTTCACCGGTCATCACGACCTTGTAATCAACGTCGTTGACATGGCGACTCATCAAAAACTTCGCCACCGCCAACGTGTTGTAGATCGTTCGCTCGGCATGCCAGATGGTGCGCTCCATGTGGCCATAAAGCTCTTGGCCCGACAGACGCATCAGATCCTGCTCAGCTCCCGTGGCCTCAGCCATCTCCTGGGCGATCGGCGACTCGTCGTAACGGGCGTCATCAAATCCGATCGTGAACGCCTTCACCGGTGCCTGGCTCACGGCTGACGCCAAACCGAGGATCGAACAGCTGTCGATGCCGCCGGAGAGATAACAGCCCACAGGCACGTCGGCCACCATGCGCAGCTCAACGGCCTCCAGCAACGCCGCGCGGACCGCGGCAATGTGATCGGCCTCGGTCCGGCTGGGGTCCCGCTCGTCCTTGCGCGGAAAGTCGACATCCCAGTAGGTCGACTCCGACACTTCCAGCCCCCCGTTCGAACGTTGCACCTTCAGCACATGGCCTGGCTTCACCTGATGCACCCCCGCAAAGGCTGTGGTGCCGGGAACCATGGTCTGCATCAACTGGTGGAACAGACCTTCAGCGGTGAAGCGTCGCTCCACCGCCGGATGGGCGAACAGCACCTTCAACTCGGAACCGAACACCAATCCCTCTGGCGTCATCGTCCAGTACTGCGGTTTGATGCCGAAGCGATCCCGCACCAGGTAGAGGCAGTCCTCCTCCCGATCAAACAAAGCGAAAGCAAATTCCCCCCGCAATAAGGGCAGAGTCGCCTCCAAGCCCTGGCGTTGATAGAGCCGCAACAAAATCTCGGAATCGCTCTTGCTGCTGAACCGCACCCCCTGGGCGGTGAGGTCAGCCCTGATGCGCTGAAAGTCGTAGAACTCACCGTTGTGCGCCATCAGCACCTCACCGTCATCGGTGAGAAAGGGCTGCCGGCCCCGTGACTCGTTCAGATCGATGATCGAGAGGCGGGCATGGCAGAAGCCCACACCAGCCTGATCCAGCACCTCTACGCCGAAACCATCCGGCCCGCGATGGGCCTGGATCGCCGCCATGTTCACCAGCAGCTGGCGATCCACCGTCTGACGACGATCTGTATTGAATACACCTCCGATTCCGCACATAACGCTCGCTCAGACGACGTCCATGACGCGTTCGGCCCGGTTCACCATGCAGGTGAGCAGTGCCATCCGCACGAACACAGCACCCCTGGCCTGGCTGAAGTACCAGTTGTGGGGCGTGTCATCCAGACAGGTGCTGAGTTCCGCTCCCCGCGCCAACGGGTGGAGCACGATCGCTTCAGGCTTGAACGGCATGTCGCGGGTGAGGCGAAATCCTCCACCATGCACCTCATACGTATCGCCCACCCAGGCGATGGCGTTGATGTAGACGACATCAAGATCTGGAACTTCACCCTGCAGATCGGTGCTGCAGCGCACCTTCATCCCACAAGCTTCGAGCTCCTCCAACTGTCCAGGGTCGAACAGCTGCAGATCCGGCTCGAGCAAAGGGGCGTGAATCACCACCACCTCATCCACGGTCTGAGGGAATTTGGCCAGGATCCTCAAGAGAGAGCGAACCGTTCGCATCCGCGAGGGAATTCCGACGATTCCAATGCGAATGCGATCAGCCGGGGCGACCACAACTTCGGCGAGTTTGGGCCGCCACTTGAAAATCGTGTAGAGGTCGGCCATCGCCTGGGTTGGATGCTCGTCGATGCCATTCCCGGCGTTGATGATCGGTATCCGTAGGGTTGACGTCATCGCATAAACGGCACCGGGATCGCTATCCCGCAGCACCACGCAATCGCCGTAGTTGTTGAACATATGGGCTACATCTTCAAGCGATTCGCCCTTGGCGATCCCCGTGGTGGCCCTGTCAGTGATGTTGATGGAGGTACCGCCGAGTCGGTGCCAAGCGCTGTCAAAAGAGAGCCGGGTGCGCGTGCTCGGTTCGTAAAACGCGTTGATCAGAATCTTGCCCGTGAGCGGCGTGTTGTGACGGCAATAGCGATCGGGATTGCTCTCGAACTTCGCCGCCAGCCGAAACACCTGCAACAAGGCCTCGGGTCGAAACGGTTGGATCGACACCACGTGCTGATCCACCAAATCCTTCAGAGGATCACCGTCTTCGGCAATCGCGGCCAACAGCTCCTGGGGTTGGTTCTGCCCATAAACATCAGGGCCCATCGGCCGAAACCGAATCTGAACCGACGAGGCGTCCACAACTGCTGATTTGACCTGTGCCATAGCGGGTTCTGATCAACACTCTGTTTGCCAAACCGAGTGCTAAAGCCAGGAACTACATCTTTTACCGGTAACAACAACCACACTCCTCCGTCCACGAAGAAGCAGCTTCTTAAGCAAAGATCCTGAAAGGATTGTGCTGTGGTGAACCGCTTAAGGAGACATCACCAGACGCGTCCATTGCGCCACTCCACCCACCAAATCAGCAGCAGGACGAGCACCGACAGCACCAGGGCGAACTGACTGGCTAACAGCAAAAACTGAAAGCCAGACAGACCGACAAGGCTGGCCATTAAAGGGAGTGTTTGGATCATCCCTCCTCCTGCAACAAGGTGAAGTCAAACCGTTCCGGCCACCTGCGACTGCCGATTAGCATCACGACCGCCGACACGGCCGCCGAAAACACAGCGGCGCAGTAGGGCGCGATCAGCACATAGGCGAGCAGGCCCACAACGCTGCCGGCAAGCATGGCCGCAATGGCAGCCGTGCGGTTGGCCGTACGCCAGTACAGGCCGCAGGCCACAGGCCAGACCGTGGAGGCCACCAGGGCTCCGGTGAAAAACAGCACCGACGCCAGCGAATCCAGCCGCGGCCAGGACAGCGCCAGCGTGACAACCGCCAACCCCACCACCATCAGCCGCGCCGCCTGCTTGAGCTGCAGGTCACTGGCCTGGGGCCGCAACAGACGGAAGTACACGTCTTCCGCCAGCAGATCGGCGGTGGATGCCAGCAGCGAATCCAGGGTGGAGGTGAGCGAAGCAAACACCACCACAAACACCAGAGCCGCGCCGCCGGCCCCGAGCAGATTGGCTGCCATCACTGGGAACACCATGTTCACCTGCTCGAGAGGCAACTCACGGGCCAGGGCCACCAGGCCGATGGAGCCCGTCACCATCGGCACGCTCATCCAGGCGATCCCCCCCAAGACGAAGGAAGTCATCACCACCGAGCGACGGCTGGCGAAGACCCGAGACCACCAAATGTTGTTATGAAACACCTCACCCATTGAGAAGAGGGCGGAATTCCAGGCGATCAACAAGCCAGCTGGCAGCAGGAGATCGAGATGGTCGGGATGCCGGGCCAGCAACGCGGCATGGACCTCAGGCATCGGGAATTGCTGGAAGGCAAGCACCGCCACCACCGCGAGCAACACCATGATCAACAACGACTGGATGAAATCGGTACCGATTACGGCCCGCATCCCACCGAACAGGGTGTACAGCGTGGCAACACCAATCACCACCACCATCCCCACGTGGTAATCGAAGCCTGAAAGGGCCTGCAGCAGCAGGCCGGCGCCCATCGCCTGGGTCATCAGAAAGCCCAGGGTGTAAATGGCGGTGATCACCATGAACACCCACCAGGCCAAGCGCCCGTAACGCAGGCGGATGAAATCACCGCTGGTGCGCCCGTTGGGCATCAGCTGCTTGATCCGCGAGGCCAGGGGAGCAAACAGGATGAGTCCAAGCCCTGCCAGGGCATAGCTGAACATGCCCCAGAGACCGGTCTTGTAGCCGAATTCAGGGGCCAGCAAGGTGGTGTTGCCCGTGACCCATGAGGCCATCAACGTGGCCGTGCTCAGGGCCAGCCCGATGTTGCGTCCCGCCAGCATGTAGTCGTCGGCATTGCCTTGACCACGCCGGCCCCAGGCAATCCCAAGGGCCACCCAGAGAACGGAGAACAGCACCACCAGCGCCCAGGCGATCCCAGGCTGGAGGAAGGGAACCGAGTCAGCGGACATCCGTCGACCCCCTGCGGTTCCAATACAGGTGTCCGCGCAGAATCATCACCACCGTCGCCGCGGTTACAACGGCACCAAGGGCAAAGATCAGTCGCGCCCAGAGCAATTCATCCAAGGCGAAGACCGTTTGAACTCCAGAAACAGGTAAGCAAAAGAGGCTTCTCAACCTGGGCTTTCTCCTTCGATTCAGGTGCCTTCGGATACCCAAACATCAAGCGATCAGCGCCCGGTCGCCTGAAATTGCGGAATGTGTAGCAACTGCAACCCAGAGGGTGATGGGGCGACGCGTTGGATGCCAACCGCCCATGCAACCGGGATGTTCACCGACTACAAACCCACGGTCGGCTTCGACGAATATTTCTGCACTGAAACGGCTCGACCCCGCGACGATCTGGCCACGCTGCTCACATCGCTGGGGCAGATGGGATTGCCCGAGCTCAACCGCAGCCATGCCTCCGCCAGCCAACTGCTGCGTCGCCTCGGCGCTACCTTCCGCCTGAACGATTCCGGGCTCAAAGGCAGTGAACGGATTCTCCCCTTCGATCCCTTGCCCCGCCTGATCGGACGCAGCGACTGGCTCACCCTGGAGCGGGGCCTGCTGCAACGCCTGGAAGCCATCGACTGTTTCCTCGCCGACATCTATGGCCCCCAGCAGATCCTCAACGACGGTGTGATCCCTCGGGAAGACGTGGAAAGTTCATCCGGCTGGCGCCCTCAGATGCAGGGCATCAGCCTGCCGCTGAATCGCTGGTGCCACATCTCCGGGCTCGACCTGATCCGCGACGGAGACGGCACCTGGCGTGTGCTGGAGGACAACCTGCGCTGTCCGTCGGGTGTGGCCTATTTCCTCGAGAACCGTCGGGTGATGAAACGGTTGTTCCCTGGCCTGTTCGAAGGCCGTGCCGTTCAACCGATCGACGACTATCCCTCCCATCTCTTGCGCACCCTTCAGGACCTAGCGCCCTGGAGTGACACCCCACGCGTGGCGATCCTGACGCCCGGAGTGTTCAACAGCGCCTATTTCGAGCACAGCTATCTGGCCCAGCAGATGGGCATTCCTCTCGTTGAGGGGCGCGATCTGATCTGCGAAGCGGGCAGGGTCTGGATGCGCAGCACCAACGGCCTCAAGCCGGTAGATGTGATCTACCGGCGCATTGACGACGATTTTCTCGATCCCACCGTCTTCCGGCAGGACTCAATGCTGGGGGTACCGGGCCTGATCGACGTTCTGCGGCAAGGACGAGTCGCCATCGCCAATGCCCCGGGCACCGGCGTCGCCGACGACAAGCTGATCTACGCCCACGTGCCGACCATGATCCGCTACTACCTCGATGAAGAACCGATCATCGAGAACGTTCCCACCTATCTCTGTTCTCGGGCCGACAACCGGCGTTACGTGCTCGAACACCTCGAGCAACTGGTGGTGAAATCAGTGGCGGAAGCCGGTGGCTACGGAATGCTGATCGGCCCCCAGGCCAGCCGAACGGAGCTGGCGGACTTCGACACGAAGATCCGTGCAAATCCCCGAAACTTCATCGCCCAGCCCACGCTTCAGCTCTCCACCGTTCCTTCCCTCAGTGACGGTGAGCTCTATCCCTGCCATGTGGATCTGCGCCCCTATGTGCTGCGCGGCTCGAGCGACTGGGTAAGCCCAGGTGGGCTGACGCGGGTGGCCCTCAAGCGCGGCTCACTGGTGGTGAATTCATCCCAGGGGGGCGGTTGCAAGGACACCTGGATCGTCGAAGACCAACGGATGGCGGCACCGCAGCCACAGGAGGCCGTGCCGTGTTGAGTCGCGTTGCCGATTCGCTCTACTGGATCAACCGCTATCTGGAACGCGCCGAAAACATCTCACGTTTTCTGGAAGTGAGTGAAGCGATGGCACTGGACTGCCCTCCGGGGAGCGCCGAACCCTGGTTGCCCTTGGTGGAGGTAACGGGGGATCGGAACCGCTTCGATACGGCCTATCCCGATGCCACTCCCAAACAGGTGGTGCGCTTCCTGCTGCTGGACCGCAGCAATCCCAACAGCATCGTGAGCTGCATCGCGATGGCCCGGGAAAATGCACGGCAGATCAGAGATGTGATCACCACGGAAATGTGGGAGCAGATCAATGATCTGCACTGGAGTCTGCAAGACGATGAAGACATCTGGCGAGAACCCGTGCAGGAACAACTGCGGATCATCCGCCGCGGTTGCCAGCTCGTGTACGGGATCACCGACACCACCTTGAGCCGCGATTTGAGCTGGCTTTTTAGCCAACTGGGACGTCTGATCGAACGCGCCGACAAAACCTCCCGCATCCTCGACGTCAAATACTTCCTGCTGCTGCCCTCCCCCGAGGAGGTCGGCGGCGTGCTGGATGAACTGCAGTGGATCACCCTGCTGCGCACAGCGGGCGCCTATCAGATGTATCGCCAGAGCGTGCAACAAGCGATCAGCCCTGCATCGGTGGCCCGCTTTTTGCTGCTGGATCCCATCTTTCCTCGGTCGGTGCGGTACTGCCTCGAGGGCATCAGCGACACCTTGCAACAGATCCAGCAGCACCCGAGCCAACACACCCCGGATGACCTCGACTGTTTGCGCGGACAGCTCCTGGCCCGCTGGAGCTACGTGAGGATCGACAACCTGATCGAATCCGGTCTGCATGAAGCCATAGACCAGCTTCAGCAGGACCTCAACCAACTGCACAGCCTGATTCAGACCCGCTACTTCACCAGCGCCGATCTCCGTTCCACCCCCACCGATCCTGCATGCGCGCTCTCATCGTTCACCGCCTGACATATCGGTATGACGCCCCGGTTTTCTTAGGAGAGCATCGCCTGTGTCTGAGACCCCGAGGGCAGGGTTTTCAGACCCTGCTGGAGCATCAGCTCAGCGTGCTGCCTGAACCAGAGCAACGTCGGGAACTGGTTGCCGCCAGCGGCGACGAAATCCAACGGCTCCGCTTTCTCGGCAGCACCGATGAACTCGTCTTTGAGGCCCGCAGCCTGGTGGAGACCCGCACGGCACCAGCCCTGGAGAGCTGCTTCAACGGACTCGAGCCACCCCTGCCCTACCCGCGGGGCCAGCTCAACAGCGATCTGCAGGGCGCCTTAGAAGGCTGGTTGCCCAATGGCCAGCACGAACCCGCGGCCATCGACCTCACCCAGGAAGCCCTGATGGGCAGCAACCCGCAGACCCTGGCCTTTCTGAAGCAACTGATTGAACTGATTCAAGAGCGGGTGAAGTACACCCAACGCCATGTGGGGCCGGCCTGGCCCGCGGGCCGAACCCTGCGCGAGCGGATCGGCTCCTGCCGTGATCTGGCCATGCTGATGGTGGCCTGCTGCCGCGTGGTGGGTCTTCCCGCCCGATTCGTAAGCGGCTATCAACTTCAGCAACCTGCCCCGAAGGAGTACGACCTCCATGCCTGGGCGGAGGTCTACCTGCCCGGAGCAGGCTGGCGGGGCTTTGACCCCAGTGCCGGGACAGAGGTCAATGAGCGATATGTGGTGCTGGCCACCTCATCCAAGCCGGAACTCACCGCGGCCGTGAGCGGCAGCTTCAGCGGCCCACCGGGAACAACGAGTGAACTGAACTGGCAGATTCAGATCAACGATGAAGACTCCGGAACGGAGACCTCCTCACGCAACCTGGTTCAGGCCGCCTGAAGCAGAGGTTCCACCCCATGCAACTGGGGCTTAGGAGCAGATCTGTGGGTGGCCGCCATCAAGGCCGGGATCTCAGCACTGTTGTAGACGCGAAATTCCCGCACCAGAGAAGCACCCTCCTCACGAACTGCCTGGTTCAGAACAACGGAACCATCGGGATCGGATATCGAGCGGTGGAAGGTTCCAGGAGGGATGCGAAGGATGTCACCACCGCTCTCGAGCCGAACGATGTGGAACGGCTGTTCCCAGGCCAGGTTCACCAAAAAGAAAGTTCTGCCGCCACTCGCCGCGAGCAGATTGTCTTCCTGATGGGGATGCAGATAGAACTGCCACGCTCCACTCTCAGGATCGTTGGGTGGAGACACAGCCGGGCCGCTGTGAATCACCAGGTCACGCGCATTGGAGGTGTCCACCGTCACATCAAAAAAACGAACCGACGGTGTGTCGCGGAAGCGCTCGTAGGCCAGCAGTTCAAACATGTCGATGGATCCTTCTGGACCCTTCAGCTGCCCTGTTGTACCGGGAGCATCACTCAAAAACGGTGACGATCACGACGATTCAGCCCCCCAGATACGCCATCTCCGCATGGGTTGACGCAGCGGTCGATGGATCACGCTCCTCGCTGTAGCGGTCTTGGCGCCGCTGCCAGAGATTGCGGATGGCCTGCTCGAGGCAAGGCTCCGAGGAGAGTACGGGCTTGAGATCCGTGCCATCAGCGGAGAACAAACAGGTGAACGCCTGGCCATTGGCGGTGACACGCAACCGGTTGCAATCCCCGCAGAACGGCTCACTGATGGAGGCGATCACACCGATGGATCCAGCTCCATCGCAATAGCTCCAGCGCCGGGCCGTCCCACCCATGGGTCGGCCCAGAGGTTCAAGGGGCCAACGAGCGTGAATGCGCTCCACCATCTGCGCCGCCGGCAGAACCTGGTCCAACTTCCACTGGTTGCGGTTGCCCACATCCATGTACTCAATCAAACGCAGCTCCATCCCCTGCTGCCGCGCCAAACCGGCCAAGGGCAGCAGCTGATCGTCATTCATCCCTCGTTGGATCACGGCATTGAGCTTCAGCTCACCGGCCGAAGGGTCAAAACTAGCGGCGCGGGCCGCCGCGATGCCGTCCTGCACCTGACGCACCAGGCGATCCCCAGCGACGACGCCACCCTGGAGACCAGCCATGCGCGCTGCTGCCTCCCCTTCTGCTGCATCCAGGCTGATCGTGATGCGATCCAGCCCTGCAGCACGCAGCGAGCGAGCCATCGGTTCCGACAACAGCACCCCATTGCTGGTCAGCGCCACCGCTTGAAGACCGGCCATCGGATCCGAACGATCCCGCCGGGCCCGCGCCACCGCCTCCAGCAAAGGCAACAAGCGCCGGCTCAACAACGGCTCACCACCGGTGAGCCGCAGCGTGTGGGCCCCAAGGCTTGCGGCCACACGAATGACGCGCATCTGCTGCTCAAGCGTGAGCAAGCCAGGGGGCTCCTCCACATCCGGGCAGCAATACGGACAGGCGAGATTGCAACGCGCCGTGAGCGACAGCCGCAGCACCCCGATGGGCCTGTTGAGGCGATCCGTGAGCGGCAGCGGGGTGCTCATATCTCCAACGCTGACAGATCTGCAGGGCAGTTGGCATTCAGCAGAGCTTCTGCAGGCAAGCGCACCGTCTGATGGGGAACGCGCATCAACCAGTCCATCCAGCGCAACTCTCCGCGTTGCAGTTGCTGATCAAGGCAGGAGCGAAAGGGAGAGCCTGAAGGAATCACCGCCAGCAACGGCTGCAGGCGCTGCCCGTCATGGGCCACCGCTGCTTGCTCAGGAGCACGGCTCGAGGCCGCGATGAGCTGCTGGAGAACAGCGGTCTGCAAACGTGGCATGTCGACCGGCAGCACCAGCAAGGGCTCCCCGGGGAGAGACGGCAACACCCGGGCCAACGCCTGCAGGGGGCCATTCCAGGGAGGGGGCTCTAACAGCACGGAACAGCCGGGCCGGCGCGCCAGCAGCTCTGCATGCTCGCGATGGCGACTCACCACCTGCACCGGATAGCCGAGAGGCAGCAACTGGTCGACCAGGGCCGTGAGCCAGACACCACCCGATGGATGCGGCAACAGCGCCTTGTCACGCCCCATGCGACGGCTGCTTCCGCCACTGAGCAAACAAACCCGCAAGCCTTGGTTCACATCACGGACCAACAATCTGCACTAAAGAAGTCCAACAACCCAACAAAGTTGCAATCGCTACCAAATCATTGAGGCACAAGAAGACCTGATCCAATCAATCAGGCCCATTGATGTTTGGTTGGCAACACAAAAACACAAATCGGTAACCAATCTGACCAAACAAGGGCCTGATGAATTGATTAACTGCGCGAGTCAAACGGATTCTCTTTTCGACCGTTTTGCCATCCCCGGGCACCCTCCTTTTTGAAGCCCGAGGTTCCTTCTCTTCTCCTCAATGCTTGGCGACCTTTGGTCGTTCCAGGGCAGGTACCGAACCCTTCACCTGACCTGGATCGCCTTCTTCCTGACCTTCGTGGTCTGGTTCAACCTGGCCCCTCTGGCCACCACCGTGAAAGCGGATCTCGGACTGACCGTTGGTCAGATCCGCACCGTGGCCATCTGCAACGTGGCCCTCACCATTCCGGCTCGCGTGCTGATCGGCATGCTGCTGGACAAATTCGGACCCCGGATCACCTATTCCTCGATCCTCGTCTTCTCAGCCATTCCCTGCCTGCTGTTTGCCTCCGCTCAGGACTTCAACCAGCTTGTGGTAGCCCGTCTGCTGCTCTCCATCGTCGGCGCCGGCTTCGTGATCGGCATCCGCATGGTGGCTGAGTGGTTCCCGCCCAAGGAAATCGGCCTGGCCGAAGGCATCTACGGCGGCTGGGGCAACTTCGGTTCCGCCTTCTCCGCCCTCACGATGGTGGCCCTCGCAGGCTTCCTGTCCTTCTCTGGTGGCTTCGAACTGCCCACCGGCGCTGTTCTGAACTGGCGCGGTGCCATCGCTCTGACCGGCATCGTCTCCGCCGTCTACGGCCTCTTCTACTTCTTCAACGTCACCGACACGCCCCCCGGCAAGACGTATCAGCGCCCTGCGAAGACCGCAGGTCTGGAAGTCACCTCCATGCGCGACTTCTGGGGTCTGCTGGGCATGAACGTGCCCTTCGCAGCGATCCTCTGCGTGCTCTGCTGGCGCCTTTCCAAGGTGGGCTTCCTCACTGCTTCCACCTACCCCCTGGCCCTCGGTGCCGTTGCCGTCTGGTTTGCCTTCCAAACCTGGGGAATCATTCGCACCAACCGCGACCTGATCCTCGGCAACAAGGTTTATCCCAAGGAAGACCGCTACGAGTTCCGCCAAGTGGCGATCCTCGAGCTCACTTACATCGTGAACTTCGGCTCCGAACTGGCCGTGGTCTCGATGCTGCCCACCTTCTTTGAAACCACCTTCGATCTGCCGAAGGCCACCGCTGGAATCCTGGCCTCCTGCTTCGCCTTCGTGAACCTGGTGGCCCGCCCTGCTGGTGGTCTGATCTCCGACAGGGTCGGCAGCCGCAAGAACACCATGGGCTTCCTCACCGCCGGTCTTGGCGTGGGCTATCTGGTGATGAGCATGATCAAGCCGGGCACCTTCTCCGGCACCAGCGGCATCGCCGTTGCGGTGGTCATCACCATGCTCGCCTCCTTCTTCGTGCAGTCCGGTGAAGGCGCCACCTTCGCGCTGGTGCCTCTGGTCAAGCGTCGCGTCACCGGTCAGGTGGCCGGCCTGGTGGGTGCCTACGGCAACGTTGGTGCCGTGACCTACCTGACCATCTTCAGCCTCCTGCCGATGTGGATGGGCGGCGGCGGCGAACCCACACCCGAGGTGATCGCTGCTTCCAACAGCGCCTTCTTCCAGATCCTGGGCGTGGCTGGTCTGATCGTGGCCTTCTTCTGCTTCTTCTTCCTCAAGGAACCCAAGGGATCCTTCGCAGACCTGCACGAAGGCGAAACCGCCTAATCCATCTCCCTCCGCAGCACCCTGTCGCTGCACAACGACCCGGAGCTTCGGCTCCGGGTTTTGTTCTTTTTTTGGTTCCTTCATGGCGAACTCACCCCGCAGCGTGCGCAGCCAGTGCCCCTACTGCGGCGTGGGCTGTGGCCTCGAGCTCTTGCCTCCTGCCGTGAAGGGTGAGGCGGTGAAGCGGGATGCTGAGGGCAACCCGATGTGGACCGCCCGCGGCGACCGCGAGCACCCCTCCAGCCTTGGCCAGGTCTGCATCAAGGGCGCCACCGTCGGCGAAACCCTGGCCCAAGGCCGACTGCGCCAACCCCTGTTCCGCGAAACCCTCGAGGATGACTTCGCTCCGATCAGCTGGAACGACGCCCTCGACAAAATCACCGGACAGATCGAGGCGAGCGTGGCCCGGCGCGGGAACGCCGATGGCATCGCCATGTACGGCTCCGGTCAGTTCCACACCGAGGACTACTACCTGGCCCAGAAACTGCTGAAAGGCGCACTGGGCACCAACAATTTCGACGCCAACTCGCGGCTGTGCATGAGCTCAGCGGTGGCGGGCTACACCCGCAGCCTCGGTTCCGATGGTCCCCCTTGCAGCTACGACGACCTCGACCACTGCACGGTGGCGTTTCTGATCGGCACCAACACCGCCGAGTGCCACCCGGTGCTGTTTCAGCGCCTGCTGAAGCGAAAACGAAAAAACCCTGGCAGCGTGACGATCGTGGTGGTGGATCCACGCCGCACCGACACCGCGAAGGCCGCCGATATCCACTTGCCGATTGCACCGGGCAGCGACCTGGCCCTGCTGCACGGCATTGCCCACCTGGTGCTGCGGGAGAACGGTCAGGATCCGGCCTTCATCGACGACCACACCGAGAATTACGACGCCTTTTTTGACATCGCCGCCCGCTGGACACCAAGACGGGTTGCCCTGTTCTGCAACATCCCCGAAAAACGCCTGCGGGAAGTGGCCGCTCTCTTCCACCGGCGCGAGAAGGTGCTCAGCCTCTGGTCGATGGGCGTGAACCAACGCCGTGAAGGAACGGCAGTGGTGCAGGGGTTGATCAATCTGCATCTGCTCACTGGCCAGATCGGCAAGGAAGGAGCGGGGCCGTTTTCCCTCACCGGCCAACCCAATGCCATGGGCGGACGCGAGGCCGGAGGCTTGGCCCATCTGCTGCCGGGCTATCGCCTGGTGGCCAACTCAGAGCACCGTGCCGAGGTGGAACAGGCCTGGCAGCTGCCGGCAGGACGGATCAACGCCAAGCCGGGATTGGCGGCCTGGCAACAGATCGAGGCCATGGAACAAGAAGCGCTGGATCTGTGGTGGGTGGCCGCCACCAACCCCCTGGTGAGCCTCCCGGATCTCGATCGGGTGAAGTCGGCCATGCACAAATGCCCACTGGTGGTGGTGAGCGAGGCCTACGCCGACTCGGAGACATCCCATTACGCCCATCTGCTTCTCCCAGCCGCCCAATGGAGTGAGAAGGCCGGCGCCATGACCAATTCCGAACGACGGGTGACCTACTGCCCGGCCTATCGACGCCGCTTCGGCGAGAGCCGTCCCGACTGGGAGGTGTTTGCCGAAGTGGGCCGCCGACTGGGTTACACCGAACAATTCAACTTCGATTCAGCAGCAGAGGTTTACGCCGAATTCACTGCTCTCACGCGAGATCGGCTTTGTGATGTGAGCGGCCTGAGCCATGCGCTGCTGGAAGAGGAGGGTCCGCAGCAATGGCCCTATCCCAGCGGCAGCACCCCCACCACAGCCGCGAAACGCCTTTACGGGGACCATCAATTCGCCACCCCCACCAAACGAGCCCGCTTCAGCACCGATCAACCGCTCGGACTGGCAGAACCCCCCTGCGAGACCTATCCGCTGGTGCTGACGGTGGGCCGCTATCTGGGGCAATGGCACACGATGACGCGCACCGGCAAGGTGGAGCGTCTGATGAAACAACATCCCGAGCCGCTGCTGGAGATTCACCCCGGTGACGCTCAGGATCTGAAACTGCGCAACGGCGAACTAGCAGCGATCAGCTCGCGGCGGGGCCACCTCACAGCCACGGTGAAGGTCACCGATCGCATTCGGCGGGGATCCGTTTTTCTGCCGATGCACTGGGGATTCACCCAGGAGAAGGCCTGCGAAGCCAACACCCTGATGCATGAGGACGCCTGCCCGGTGTCGAAACAGCCGGAACTCAAGGCCTGCGCGGTGATCGTGGCTCCAGCGGTCTCGGTGGTGAAGCCCCTCGAGCAGGAGAAAGGCAGGCTGGAGGCTCTGCGCCGGCTGCTCACACCAGCACTTCGCTGAAGGCGGCTTCAAGGTTGTGGTGATCGTGCCCCGGCCGGGCCAACTTGCACAACGCAAAGCGATCCAGCTCACTGAGCTGGGCCCATTGCTCCAGAGACAGCACCACACCTCGCGCCGCGGCCGCCTCCTGAACTGCAGAGGGCATCTCCGCCAGCTGTTGCCAGGGGGCGCCGCTGAGCGGTGGCAGATCCTTAGCCATGCCATCGGCCATGGCGCGCGTGCAATCGCGGAGGTGTTGGCGAAGCTGCTCAAGGGAATCGGCCCCATCCGGCCAATCCACCAGCGTTTGACGTTGATCCTTGGAAAGTTGAAGCCAGTGATTGAGCTTTAACTTCACCCCACAGAGATCCAATTTGCGTCGCACACACAGTGGGATGCAGCGCCAGTTGCCGATGAAATCCTGCTCAAAGGCAAAGCAATGGCTGGCGGAATCACAACGACTGGACATCAACCAAAGCCTTGATTGGTGTCAATGATGACAACGGAAGACCTCGAGAACAGAGATGTTTATATCGATACAAATCTCGGTCTGTGCGCTTCGCTCTCTCCCTCGGAATGTTGCTGGGAATGTCCCACGGATGGGTCACGGCTGAAGCGCTCCAGCAACAACCCATGCAGGACCTTGATCCCATAGAAACTGTTAATTCCGCTACACAATTCAGCTCATTCAGTAGTAGTTCACACCAATTCTTTCCATACTGAAGCTCTGTTCTGAGAGTTTCTGCCGTGACCAGCAGCATCTCGTCCGCTTCCGGGCGCAGCCCCATCACCCTGGCCGCCGGTTTCCTGGGTGCCTTCATCGTTGGTTCCCTCGCCGTGCAGCTGGTACGCAGCCAGACGGCGTCCGTCCAGGCCGGCACGGCTGCGGTGGAACCGGTGATCGCCGGACCTGCCGCTCTCTGGGCTCCCTTGGCTGAGCGCGACATCGCCAGCGTGAACACAGGCGCAACCGCCCAACCCGCTGCTGCCATCAAGCCCGCTGTGGAACCTGTGGTCGGCTCCGAAGCCACCCTCTGGGCTCCCTTCGGCGAGCGCTGATCACACGTCCCACCAGCCGGCCCTCATAGGGTGCCGGCATGGGGATTAAGCGCCGTCACTTCCTCCAAACATCGAGCGGTCTCGTCATGGCCGGCCTGATGCGAGCGCAGCCTGTTGCTGCTGCTGAGGATAGGTTCTGCATTCCTGAAGATCCACTCCAAGCCCTGATGGAGGGGAACCGTCGTTTTGCCGAGGCTTGGCGTCGGGCCGACCAGGACTACAGAACTGTGCCCCGAGCGGCCAATCCCGACGCGCACTGTTTCAACTCCCCCAGCGCTTTGGCCACAGGCCAACATCCCTGGGCGACCGTACTCACCTGCTCTGATTCACGGGTGTCGCCGAACTGGGTGTTCGACACCACACCTGGCGACCTGTTCGTGATCCGCAACGCCGGCAACAGCGCGTTTGACGAAGCGGTGGCATCGGTGGAGTACAGCGTCAGCGTTCTGAAGACGCCGCTGCTGATGGTGATGGGACACAGCGGCTGCGGAGCCGTCACAGCAGCAATGGACACCAACCCGCTGACCCCTTCGCTGGATCGGCTGATCCAGCCCATCCGGTACAACATCAGCGGCAGCAGGGATCTTGAGGAAGCCGTGAGGCGTAACGCCCTCGCCACCGCCTCCACGTTGATCCAACGCAGCGCCGTCCTGGCTGAAGCCAAAGCCAACTCTGCCCTGAAACTGGTGGTGGGTTATTTCCAACTCACCAGCGGTGTCGTGACCCTGATCGAATGACGCAAAACCTGAGTCATCTGAACCAGCAAGGCGAGGTTCACATGGTGGACGTTGGAGACCGTCCTGCCACGAACCGCGAGGCCCACGCCCGTGGGGTCATTCGCATGGAGGCCTCAACCCTCACCCTGATCCAGCGAGGCGAGACACCGAAAGGAGATCTTTTGGCCGTCGCCCGGATAGCAGCCATCCAGGCGGCCAAACGCACCTGGGAACTGATTCCCCTTTGCCACCCCCTGCCGCTCAGTGGCATGGATGTGACGATCGACGCCGACGCATCCCTGCCTGGCCTCGTCGTCCAATGCCGTTGCCGCACCACAGGCCAGACCGGGGTGGAAATGGAAGCGATGACGGCGGTCTCCGTGGGCCTCCTGACCCTTTACGACATGCTCAAGGCGATCGATCCAGCCATGACGATCGAGGCCATCCAGCTGCAGTTCAAAGAAGGAGGTCGGAACGGTGTCTGGAAGCGCTGAGCCCTACGGACGCGAAGGGCTACCCCTGCAGGAGGCACGCCGACGGATTCTGGCGGCGATTCAACCCATCACGGCAACCAGCACGGTTCCCCTGCAGGAGGCCCTCGGTCGCGTTAGCGCAGCAACTGTGTTGGCCAGCGCGGCCGTTCCGGGGTTCCGAGCCTCAATCATGGATGGCTACGCCCTTGGGCAGTCCAGCCAGCCGGTCATCGGAGACCACTGGATCCTGAAAGGCCGCTCAGCCGCTGGCGCCCCGTTTGAAGGAAGCCTGAACGCAGGGGAAGCGATCAGGATCCTCACCGGTGCACCGTTGCCCGATGGGTCCGGCTGGGTACTCCCCCAGGAACTGGTGAACCTCGAAGACAACACCATTCACCTGATCAAGGAAGCCTCAGACCGGCCCTGGATCCGCTCTGCAGATGAAGAATGCAGCCCGGAAGAGGAGTTGTTGCAAGCCGGCCAGCGGCTAAGCCCCGCCGATCTCGCACGCCTCGGCGGTTGCGGCATTGCCCAACTGACCGTGCACCAGCAACCCCGCATCGGGGTGCTGATCAGCGGGGACGAACTGGTGCCACCCGGAACAGCGCGACACCCCGGTGCCATCTGGGAGAGCAACGGCACGCTTCTAGAGACGATGCTTCGCTCGCTCGGACAATCAGTGACCCAGCGCCGGGTGGTGGCCGATCAACCCGACGCCCTGCGGCAGAGCCTGCTCGAGCTGGCCAACGAGTGCGACGTGGTGGTGAGCACCGGCGGCGTCTCGGCGGGAGACACCGACTGGATCCGACCACTGGTGGCGGAGCTGGGGAACGTCGATTTCTGGAAACTGTTTCTACGCCCGGGTCGCCCCTTCGCCTTCGGCAGCATCGGGGATGGCGTGCCGTTTTTCGGACTACCGGGCAATCCCGTGGCGGCGGCGATCACCGCCCTGCAACTGCTCTGGCCGGCCATGCAGATCCTGGAGGGTCAGAACGAACCGGAGCTGTTCCCCCGGGTGATGGTGGAACTCGCCGATCCTCTAACGCGCCGACCGGGACGGCCGGAACTAGCCAGGGCCCGACTCGACACCAACGCTGAAGGAACACTGCTGGCACGACTGGATGGCTCGCAGGCCTCCTCCCGGATCGGCTCCCTGCAGAGGGCCGATCTGCTGTTGGAACTGCCGGCGGAAGCCGGGCCGCTCGAGAGCGGCACACGCCTCTGGGCCCAGCTGATTCGTCAGCGGATTTTCTAAACCGCAGCAGGCCGAAAGCGTCGACGCTCCCAGGACATGAGCTGGCCCGATGCATCGAAATGAATGCTGATCTGCTGAAACAGCTCAGGGCCAAGACGCCCGCCGATTTCCAGGCTGAAGGGCTGCTCAGGAATCTCGTTGGGCACCGAGAACACCAAGCCGTCGGGCATCACAGCTGAGCAGTCGTTGTGCACCAACTGGCTCGGATCGAACAACAAGGAAGCAGCATCCTCCGCCTTGCCATTCACCCCCACTTGCGGCCTAAGCATCTGCCGCTCACCGCTCCATCCCTGCACCGGCGCCAGCAAGGCCTCGAGTGTCCCGCATGCGGAACGGTCGGGTTCGGGATCGGAGCTGTTTAAACAACGGAAGCCCACCGCCCCAACGCGCTGAAGGCGCCAGCGGCCGTCGAACGGTTGCCAGAGCAGCACCACCATCGAGCGGGAACGACCGCAAAACAGGTTGATCTCATGACCGAAACGGGGACGATCGGGATCGAGCCCCAGACTGGACTGACCCCCCGCACCGGGAAACTGCCAACAACCTCCACCAGCGTTGTAGGTGGCTCGACTGATGGGATAGGTGGCCTGGCCACCGGGAGCAAAGGCCAGACCTGAGCCATCCCACACCCCGTGGTCGTCGTCAGCAAAGGAAATTGCATAAATGGTGGGGTCAATCCGACGGGAGGGACGCTGCAGGTCCAGCCGATCGGCACCATCCCGCTCAAACCAGTGGCCACAGCCCTGCCAATGGCCCGCGAAATTGCGGCGGTTGAGGGTCCATTGATCAGTCATGTCGGTGACGGCATGGAACGGTCGATCTCCTTAGGGTCGCCCCAACAGTCATCCCGGCCATGGACCTGACGATCGTTGGCTGCGGCTATGTGGGGCTCGCCCTGGCGGAGCGACTGCAACCGAGACGGCCACAGCTGAGGCTGACGCTGACCACCACCACCAGCGAACGACTGGAGCAACTCAGCCCCCTCGCGGATCGGGTGCAAGTGTGTGACGCCACCGACACCACCACCTTGTTAGATGCCCTGCGGCAAAGCAGCAGTGCCGTGTTTTGCCTCGGTCCCAAGGGAGATCGTCAGGTGGATAGCAACGGATACCGCGACACCTTCGTCAACAGCTTCCGCTGCCTGAGATCGCTGTTGCCACAACTGCCGGATCTACGACAGATCATCTACACGGGAAGTTGCTCGGTGTACGGCGATGCCCAGGGTGGCTGGGTTGATGAGCAAACGCCACCCGAGCCAAACCGCGCCCATGGCGATGTTCTGCTGGAAAGCGAGCAACTGCTCAGCGACATCGACGACCGGCGGGTGTGCATCCTGCGCCTCGGAGCGCTCTATGGCCCTGGCCGCGAGCTCGATCGACGCTTGCGCGGGCTCGCCGGGCTGGAACGCCCTGGCAGCGGAGCTACCTACTGCAACTGGCTGCATGTTGCGGATGCGGCCGGTGCCCTGGAAGCAGCCCTCGATGGTGCATGGGTGGGCGTGGTGAATGTGGTCAACGACGAGCCGATTCAGCTGAGGGATCTGGTGGAGCGCAGCCTGCAGCGCCAGGGTCTGGCCCCAGTGCGCTGGCTCGGGCAAGACGAACCGGGTTCAGCGGGCCGACGGATCCGCAACACCCGGCTCAAACAACTGGGCTACCAACTGCAGCACCCACGCGTTGATCAGAGCGGCGTGTTCTCCGCCAGCCAGGTGCCCTGACCAGCGCACCACTCCCGCTTCCAGAACGGGGCCTGGTGCTTGAGTTGCTCCAACAACGCGGCAGAGCAGCGCTGCGCCTCTCCACGCCGATCGGCCTGCACCGCCACCAAAACAATGGGGTCCCCAGGGACGAGCCTCCCCACCCGATGCAGCACCAAAATCCGGCCCACCTGGTGCTCCTGCTGCAGACGCTGCGCCATGGCCGTGATCTGACGTTCGCAAAGGCCGGGGAAGTGCTCCAGCTCAAGCGCCTCCAGAGGCCTGCCATCCATGGTGGTGGGACGCACCCGACCGATGAAGATCGCAGCAGCCGCGGCATCCCCACTCCAGAGCGCGAGTTGCTGCCATGGATCAAAGGGGTCCGGGCACACCTCGACACGACAACTGGTCACGCCTCAGCCCCCCGTAAATGGTGGAAGAAAAGCCAGCTCATCTCCGGCATGCAACTGCTGATTGGCACCAACCAACTCCTGGTTGACCGCAATGCTGATGCCATCGAGCGGGCCAAGATCCAACTGGTTCCAGACCTCACGGGCCGTCGATACCCCTGGCGTGAACGGGAGGGAACACTCAGCCCAACCGGCACGTTCTCGCAGAGAAGCGAACAGCAACACCCTCAGCACCGCGACCATGGCAGCTGGAGCGGTTCTAGCGTCCGAAGGCTCCGCCGCTGTGCCATGGGCCTGTCCATCGCCCTGCTCACCATCTCCGACACACGCACCCTGGCGGATGACAGCAGCGGGGATCAGCTGCAACGCAGCCTTGCAGCCGCCGAGCATCAGCTTCATGAGCGAAAACTGTGCCCCGATGATCGCTATCAGATCCGCGCTGAGTTGAGCCGCTGGATCGCTGATCCTGCGGTTGATGTGGTGATCACCAGCGGCGGTACCGGTCTGACCGGCCGCGATGGCACGCCCGAAGCCGTAGCACCTCTGCTTGACAAAACAATCGAAGGATTCGGGGAACTGTTTCGGGTGCTTTCCTTCGAGAGCATCGGCACCAGCACCCTGCAAAGCCGCTGCCTCGCCGGCGTAGCCAACGGCACCTTTGTGTTTGTGCTGCCAGGATCTCTGGATGCGGTGACCACGGCGTGGAACCGGCTCATCCATGCTCAGCTCGACGCCGACACCCGACCCTGCAACCTGGCCCAGCTCCGCGCTCGCTTAAAGGAATAGAGCGGGGATTGTCAGAACGGAATCGGCATCGTGACCGCTGCCGGTGTTGGCATGCAGGCTTCAACCTGCTGATCAATCACCTCACCAACCACAACGATCGAGGGTGACTTGAAGGCTTGCGCTCGGCATTGATCGGCAACGTCGACCAGGGTGGCCTTGAGACAGCGCTGCCCAGCCACCGTGCCCTGCTGGATAACCGCCACAGGAGTTGTCGAGGCCAGACCACCCGCCATCAGCTCCTCCGCGATCCGGGGCAGGTTGTGCAGCCCCATGTAGATCACCAATCCGTCACTGGCGGCGGCCAGGGCACGCCAATCCACGGAGGGACGGCGCTTGTCGATTTCCTCGTGACCGGTGACGAAGGTCACCGATGACCCCGCCCGCCTGTGGGTGACGGGAATTCCGGCATAGGCAGGGGCGGCAATGCCGGCGGTGACACCAGGCACCACCTGAACAGGAATGTTCCGCTCCGCCAGGTAAGCCGCTTCTTCCCCTCCACGACCAAAAAGGAAGGGATCACCCCCCTTCAAGCGCACCACCGTGCTGTGCTTCTGGGCCATTTCAACAAGGACGGCATTGGTGCTTGGTTGTGGCACCGAATGGTGTCCGCGACGCTTGCCGACAAAACGGCGTTCGCATGCTGCCGGAACAAGATCCAGCACTTCTTCGGGCACCAGTGAGTCGTACACCAGGGCATCGCACTGGCTCAGCAGCCGATGCGCCTTCAGCGTGAGCAACTCAGGATCACCGGGACCGGCTCCCACCAGATAAACGGTTCCGGTTGGTTCAGCGGTGGTCACGGCAGAGAAACAAGCAGATCAATCAGGGCCTGACGGGTGAGGGGATGTTCCAGCAGAGGAGGCAATCCACCAGCTTCGCTCAACGCCTCCGTCATGCGGTTCGGGGCCAGAGCCAACGGGAGTGGCCGGGCGCATGGATGGCCCTGCTGGAACTCAGGCCAGGCATCAAAGGGAACCAACGGCAAGGCCAACCGAGACGACAGCATCGTGAGGAACCGATCCGCCACACCCGGACGCAGAGGATGGTGCACCAGCACGGCATCACGGCGATCAGGCAGGGGAAATGCTGAGATCACAGCATTCCACCAGGAGGTCCAGGCGCCGAGGAAGGGCAGCAAGCTCACACTGGCTCCTAGGCCACGAAGCCTGTCCCGAATTGCCGGCACGTCCATTCGAGCGTGAGCTCCAGGCAGAAGCAGCAATGGGACAACCCAAGAGGATTGGGGAAGAGCCGACACGGGCTGTTCTGCCGTCAGCACCTCCAGCTGCACGGGCGCCGAGCGCCGCTGAGCCAGAAGCTCTGGGAGGGAAGCCACGCAATCGGGAACAACACCGCCACTGCGGCCGTGCACCACCAAGTGCAGGCCTCGCCGTCTCCCAACGGAAGCGTCATTCCGTAGCAATGGCCACGGATCGATGACCGTGCCGGCTGGTGTCATCGGGATGTTGTGAACGTTGAAAGAGTCATGGCGCCCCGCCGTAGTTTTGATCGTCCTCCATTGGACAGCCGCTCCTACCGGGAGCCGCTGGACGGCCGCATTGAGCGGTACGACGTCCGGGACGACCGATACCGCAGGGGATACGAGCCCAGGGACGCTCGCTACGACCGTCGATTCGACCGCTCCTCCGGGCCCTCCGAGCTGGACCAAGACTTCGCTGCAATGAAGCGCGTTTGGCAGATGATCCGGGCAGGAGCGGTGCGGATGGTTGGCGAAATTGGACGCCAATACTGAAGCCGAGGCAGTTTGCCTTTTACGGCCTCGCGGGAACCACCAGATGTAGCCGGTTTTACAAATCGGCCAGATCGATGCCCTGCCCTTGATCAATACCGAAATTGTTCTCTTTGTTACGGACCAGGGTTCCCGTCGCGGTGTTAATTCGGTCAACCCAACGCTCCCCCTCGTTTTGAAGCGTTGCCGGTCTTCGGGCCATCTCGATTGATTTGCGCTTCGTCTTTGAGCAATCAATCCGCCCACTTTTCAATCGACTTATGACTATTAGCTCTCCCTCCAGGCCTTACCTGGATGGCAAGAAGCTCAACAAGATCGAGCAGAACAAGGCGGCCAAAGATGGCCTGTTGGTCGGCAGCGAGATTGAGAAATTCGCCGAACTCGGCTGGGAGCAGGTGGATGAAACCGACCTTCAGCTGCGCTTGAAGTGGTACGGCATGTTCTGGCGTCCCAAAACGCCAGGCAAGTTCATGCTGCGCCTGCGTGTGCCCAACGGTGTGCTGACCGCCGATCAGCTGCGTGTGGTTGGCTCCATCGTTGAGCGCTACGGCGAAAACGGCAGTTGCGACATCACCACCCGACAGAACCTTCAATTGCGCGGGGTGCTGCTGGGCGATCTGCCTGAAATCCTCAAGCGGCTTAAGGAAGCAGGTCTAAGCACGATCCAATCCGGCTTCGACAACCCCCGCAACGTCACCGGTAACCCCATCGCCGGCATCGATCCCAACGAGATCGTCGACACGCGGCCCTACACGACCGAGCTTCAGAACTTCCTGACCAACAACTGCCAGGGAAACCCTGAGTATTCCAACTTGCCCCGCAAGTGGAACACCGCCGTTGCCGGAGCCAAGGACAACTTTCTGCTCCACAACGACATCGTCTTCCACCCCGTGGAACGGGATGGGGTGATGGGTTTTGGTGTGTGGATCGGCGGTGTTCTGTCATCGCAGATGAATGCCTATGCCATTCCTCTGAATGCCTGGGTGAAGCCAGACGAGATCTGCAAGATGACCGACGCCGTGATCCGGCTCTGGCGCGACAACGGTGAGCGCGACAAGCGCCCCAAAGGCCGCTTCCGCCTCTACTTGGATCAAGTGGGCCACGACGTGTTCCGCAGCCAAGTCGAAGAGCTGTTTGGTCCTCTGACACCGGATCCTGGCTCCGTGTTCAACACCACGCCCCGCTCCCACTACGGCTTCCACCCCCAGAAACAGGAGGGCCTGTCCTACGCCGGTCTGCACGTTCCCGTCGGCCGCCTGACCGCCCAGGATCTACACGATTTGGCCACCGCAAGCATCAGTTACGGCAGTGGCGAAGTGCGACTCACGGAAGATCAGAACGTCATCCTCGTGGGACTTGCTACCGAAAAGATCGATGGCCTGAAGGCCGATGCCCTGGTGCAACGCTTCCCGCTGGAGCCCGGTCACATCTCTGCAGGAACGGTGTCCTGCACCGGCAACACCTACTGCGGCTTTGCCCTCACCAACACCAAGGACCAAGCCCTCGAAGCGGCCAAGGAGCTTGATCAGGAGCTCAATCTTCCCGAGGAGCTGAAGATCCACTGGACCGGCTGCCCCAACACCTGCGGGCAGGCCTACATGGGTGCCATCGGCCTGACCGGCACCAAGGCAAAAAACAGTGAAGGGGTCATGGGCGAGGGCTACACGATGACCCTCGGCGGCTCCCAAGGCGCCAACCCAAGCATCGGCGAAATCCACCGCAAGGCGATCCCTGCCGATGAGATCAAGGCCGCTCTGAAAGAAGTGTTGATCGAGAAGTTCGGGGCCACCCCCAAGGCCTGATCGCTGCAGTCGCCGTGACGCTTCCTTTTGAAGTCACGGCTCCCCGCAACGACCACTCTCCCCTCACCGTCATGGCCAACCGCAACGACGTGTTCTCTCGTTTCGTCAACTGGCTCAGCGCCAGTGGTCGCGACGGAGCCGCCATCAACCGTCAGGGCGGCAGCCCTGATTTGTTCTCCCGCCTGATGAACCGCATCAGCGGCTGACATCAAACCTTCGTCCAACTCTCAATCTCATCCGATGGACTACGTCCTACCCAATGAGCTTGTCGACGGCATGATTGCCGCCGGCGGCAAAAAATCAACGGTCAGCGTGAAGAACCTGCTGATCCGCGGCTTTTATTCCGGGGCCATCCTTGGCCTTGCGGTGATCCTTGCCCTGACCGTGGGCATCACCGTGAAAGCACCCTTCGTGGGCTCGCTGCTGTTCCCCTTCGGCTTCGCCAGCATCGTGCTGTTCGGCATGGAGCTCGTCACCGGCAACTTTGCTCTGCTGCCCATGGCCACCTGGGCTGGCAAAAGCACATGGGGCGCCACCTTCCGCAATTGGGTGTGGGTCTGGATCGGCAACTGGATCGGTACAGCCGTTGTGGCCGTAATCATGGCCATCAGCCTCACCAGCGGCACCATGGATGGCGCCGCTGACAATGTCGGCCCACCGATCTGGGATGCCGTGGCCCAGAAGATCATGGCGCTCAACCAAATCAACGTTGAGAAGAAATACGAGGCCCTGGGAAGCTTGGGCTTCTTCCTCGCCTTCCTGCGCGGACTTGTGGCCAACTGGCTGGTCTGCCTGGGCGTGACCATGGCTCTGGTGAGCAAGAGCGTTCCCGGCAAAATCCTGGCCTGCTGGCTTCCGATCACCGCCTTCCAGTCGATGGGCATGGAGCACATCGTGGTGAACCAGTTCCTGCACACCGCCGGCCCGATCCTCGGCTCAGGCGTTCCCTTCACCAAGGTGATCTTCTGGAACTTCCTGCCTGTCACCCTCGGCAACATCGTGGGCGGCATGGTGTTCATCGGGATGCTGTTCTACAGCACACACCGCACCCAAATGGACAACGTGCTTCCGACCGAGCACGATGAAAAGCTGGAGCGTGAGCTCGCTGCTGAACTGGGTGCCCGCTGATTCATCCATGAACGACGAAGCCGTTCTCTGGGAACGGCTCGCTCGATCAAGACGCGCTCCTTTGGAGCCCGCTTGGCTGGGGGAGGTCTACTCCCCCAGCCTTTCTGTTGATCTGCGGCGAGCGCTCTGCGAAAAACTGGGGATGCAAGCCGAGCGGGGCTGGCCCGTGATCCAAGAACTCCTCGCCAGCCATGGGGTTCTGCCTGATTTGGTCATGGCAGCAGGGCTATGTCACCAGGGTGAAGCCCGCGATTGGTTGTTGGCCCAACTCGATCAAACCTCCGACAACGAGGACGCCAATCTGTTGATGGTTCAGGCTCTCGCCTGCTGGGGAGCTGAAGTGCCGGAGTCAGTCGTGGTGAATTGCCTGCATCACCCGGGCCAACTGCACCGGCTTGCCGGTCTTCAATTGCTCAGCTTCCGATCCCACTGCCTCGACGACGGCGAACTGCTGCAGTTGTGCGAAGAGGTCTTGAATGATTTTCGCGATCCAGTGGTTGTGGCTGCCATTCGGGTTCTGCAACGCCGCGATGGCACGTTGATCAGCGAAAAACTGGCAGAGCTGTGCGGGAACGGTTCCATCGCTGTTGCGGAGGCAGCCTTCCGCGCTCTCGGTTGTATCGCCACACCTGCCAGTCAGCGCTGCCTGCTGGAGCTGAGCCAAGAGCTAACTGACGACAGTCGACGCAAGATGGCAAGCACCCAACTGAGCCAACAGTTTCGCCAATAAAAAAGCCCCGCTTTCGCGGGGCCTTGATGTCATCAATCAAGACAAGAGATCGTTCACCACTTTTTGTAGGGCAGGAACTTACCGCACATGGTGATTTTAACGCGATCACCCTTGGGATCTTCGACTTTGTCGACATCGAGGGTGAAGTCGATCGCGCTCATAATGCCGTCACCAAAGTGTTCCTGAATAACATCCTTCAGTGGCATTCCATAGACCTGCATGATCTCGTAGAAGCGGTAGATCAAGGGATCAGTTGGAATCACCGGATCGAGGCTTCCCTTGGTGGGGAACTCCTGCAAAGCCGCAGTGATGGCCGGATCGAGGGAGAGCAGCTCGGCCAATTTTTCTGCCTCTTCCTTCGAGGCCGTTGCTTGTCCATAGAACAGAGAAGCAACCCAGACCTCATCGAGGCCTAGGGCCGCTTCCAGATCGGCGAAGCTCATGCCCTTGGCTTTCTTGGCAGCCATCAAGGTCGAGGTGACAGTCTCCTGGGATGGAGCAGCCAACGACGGCGTCGAAGGAACAGCTGAAACAGTCATGATTGAACAAAAAAATGTTATTGCCGCCTCAAAAAGTGCATTCCGAACAGGAACGTCTAAGCAGCAACAAAACTGTTGCGCAGATCCTGGCTCAACAATGAAGCATCAACTACAAAACAGCAGCTCATTTTGAAGCAACAAGCACAGCCAACAGCTTGATGATACGAGTGAAATTAAGTTCAAAGAATAATTCCGATGAGCCGATTTTTTCAATCCATGGCCACCCTGCTGCAAGCGCAATTCCTTCCCGCCACAACAGCCCCCCAGCTCATGATCGAACGGCTTTACTACGCAGAAGGCCGCCACCACCCAGAGCATCCGCGTCATGGCAGTTTCGAGGGGTTATCCCGACTGAGCAGGCCCTGAGCCTTCCGTAGCAATTGCTACCTCTACGGGACCAGTCGCTCCTGAAGACTGACCAAAGCTTCAGGCCGGACCTTTGACGAGCGCAGTTCTCTCCGGCCGCGACCGCTTCAAGCAGCACCTGCGCAAGGTGGGAAGCGGTGAACACACCAGCAAAGGCATGAGTCGCGAGGAAGCGGCTGATGCCATGGAGCTCATGCTGCAGGGCGAAGCGACGCCTGCACAGATCGGCGCCTTTCTGATTGCCCATCGCATCCGACGGCCCGAACCCCAGGAACTCACAGGGATGCTCGACACCTATCGAGCACATGGCCCGGTGCTTCAGTCTCCAGCCGGCAGTCGAGCACCGCTGTGTTTCGGCATGCCCTATGACGGGCGCACGCGCACAGCACCGATCTACCCGCTCACCACACTGGTGCTGCTGGCCTGTGGCCAGCCGGTGGTTCTGCAGGGCGGTGACCGGATGCCGATCAAATACGGCGTCACCGCTGCTGATCTGTTCCGTCTCCTCAATCTAGACATCACGGGCCTGCCGATCAGCGCCGTCGCAGAAGGGTTCCAGCAGAACGGCTTTGCCCTGATGCATCAACCGGATCACTTCCCGATCGCAGAAACCCTGATCGGATATCGCGAAGAACTGGGCAAGCGTCCCCCGGTCGCCAGCCTGGAACTTCTCTGGACACCCCATCAAGGTGACCACCTTCTAGTGAGTGGCTTTGTGCACCCCCCAACTGAAGCCCGCGCCTGGGAAGCCCTGAAGCAAGCCGGTGAGACCGATGTCCTCACCGTAAAGGGCTTGGAAGGAGGAACAGACCTTCCCATCGGCCGTGCCTGCATCACGGCACGGGTGCAGAACGGCGAAGCGCAGCGATTGATCCTGCATCCCCGCGACCATGGTTGCCATGACGCTGACGTGGAATGGTCTGACGACAACACCTGGGCCGAGCAGGCACGGGACGCCCTGCAGAACAAAGGCCCTCTCTGCGACGCCCTGCGCTGGAACGCCGGCGCCTATCTGTGGTTCTCCGGCTGCAGTGAATCCCTTGAACAGTGCATTCAACAGGCGGCGTCCGTCCTAGAGACAGGCCAGGCCCAATCCAAGCTCGATCAACTCTGCTCTTGGCGAAGCAGCTTGAGCATCCGATAGCGTTCAAACGGAACCCCTCCGATCAGGATCGTTTCCGACGCCTCCACCACCCAGCCACGGCGCTCCAGCAATGGTCGGCTCAACTGGCTGGCCTCCGTACGCAGTTGACAGACGCCTGACTCCCGCGCATCCGCTTCAATCTGGTTGAGCAAGGCACTGCCATGCCCCCGCCTCGAAGCACAACCGCGGCAGTAGAGGAGGGACAGACGATCTTCGGGATGACGGATCGCAAACGCCGAACCGTCGGTGGTCAGCCATCCCGAGCCATCGCGTAAAGGGGCGTCAAGCACGCCGGGCAACCAGGCCAGAGCAGCCCAGGCCTTGACTTGTTCGTCTGAATAGAGGAGGGGGGCCTGTGATTCGATCGCGTCGGCATAGATCTCCCGCAGAAGCGCTTGATCCTCCGGAGCAATCGGACGCAAAGCCATGGCAGCCGCCTGTGGGAATGTGAGTCTCTCCTGCGTGGCAGCAAGCTTGCAGCGTCTTCGGATTCCCACACTGCTCAGCGCGTTTCTCACGCTGCTCAACGACCGGCTCAGCGAAAGCATTGTTTTCCCGCTTTTGCCATTTCTCCTGGCCCAGTTCGCTCCGGACGGACGAACCCTGGGCCTGCTCGCGGGGAGCTATGCACTGGCTCAGTTCCTGGTCACCCCGTTGATCGGAGCGCTGAGTGATCGTTACGGGCGCCGACCCGTCATCAGCATCTGCGTCGCAGGCTCCGTCGTGGGACTCGGACTGTTTGCAGTAACGGTTTCGCTGCCTTGGCCCAGCCAAAGCCTTCTGCCACTGCTGCTGCTGTTCGCAGCACGAATCATTGACGGCATCAGTGGCGGAACGGCGGCAACGGCCAGTGCAGTGCTGGCGGACATCACGCCTCCCGATAAGCGGGCCCGTGCCTTCGGTTTGATCGGCGTGGCCTTCGGCTTGGGTTTCATCCTGGGCCCGTTCGTCGGCGGACAACTGGCCCGGATTGCGGTGTCACTACCCGTTTGGGTCGCCACCGGGTTCGCGGCACTCAACCTCTTGGTGGTACTCAATCTGCTACCGGAGACCCACCCCCAGGACTCGCGCAAAAACCTTCCCAGGAAACGCGACCTGAATCCATTTGCACGGCTGAGCCAAGTACTGATGAACCCCAGCGTGGGCCGACTGTGCGCAGCCTTTTTCCTCTTCTTCCTGGCCTTCAACGGATTCACCGCGATCCTGGTGCTTTATTTCAAGCAGCGCTTCGGCTGGGGCCCTGAGCTGGCTACCGCAGCGTTCCTGGTGGTGGGGGTGGTCGCCACCGTGGTCCAGGGAGGGCTCATCGGTCCCCTTGTGAAATGGTTTGGTGAATGGCGTCTGACCTTGCTGGGTCTGGGTCTGGTGATCATTGGATGCCTGCTGATCCCAAGCGTCGGCACATCCGACCGGGCCGGCGCAATCTTCACCGCCGTCGGCATCCTTGCCCTGGGCACCGGCTTGGTCACACCAAGCCTGCGCAGCCTGGTGTCACGACGACTGGGCCAAGAGGGTCAAGGCAGTGCCCTGGGCAGCCTTCAGGCCCTGCAAAGTTTGGGAAGTTTTCTCGGCCCCCCGCTGGCGGGATTGAGCTACGACCTACTTGGTCCTGTGAGCCCTTTTGCGGCAGCAGCAACAGTGCTGGTACTCGTGATCGGCCTGGTTGCCGGGAGCCCTCTGCCGGACATCTACGACACACAACCAAACGAATCCTGATTGCTACGTTGCAACTAACGACACGAACGCAGAGCCGTTCAGCCCATGTGCGCAGCAGCCCTTGCCCCGGAGCACTACATCAACCGGGAGCTGAGCTGGATCGCCTTCAACGAAAGGGTTTTAGCCCAGGCCCTGAATCCAAACACACCGTTGCTGGATCAAGCCAAATTCAGCTCCATCTTCAGCAACAACCTCGACGAATTCTTCATGGTGCGCGTGGCGTCGCTGAAGTCTCAGGTAGAGGCTGGCGTCAGCAAACCGAGTGAGGATGGGAAGTCGCCCCTGGAGCAGCTACTGGCGATCAGAGAGCGTCTGATTCCCCTGCTGCATCAGCAACAGTTGCATTACCGCCAACACCTGAAGCCGAAACTGCTGGAGCACAAGGTTGAGCTGCTCGATTACAAACAGCTGAACGACGACCAACGCAACTGGGTTGACAACACCTTCCAGACGTCGGTGTTTCCGGTGCTGACACCTCTGGCTGTGGACCCAGCCCATCCATTCCCCTTCGTCAGCAACCTGAGCCTCAACATCGCAGCCGTAGTTGTTGATCCTGAAACAGGGCAACGTCAATTTGCACGCGTCAAAGTTCCACAGAAGAATCTTCCGCGTTTCATCGCCATCCCCTCAGAACTGAGCAGAACTGAGCACAAACCAGTTCACACCGCCATCACTCTCGAGCAGGTGATGGCCTTCAACCTCAACGTGCTGTTCCCGGGCATGACGATCGAAGGGCACTACTTCTTCCGGGTCACGCGGGATGCGGATCTTGAACTGAGGGATCTCGAAGCCGATGACCTCATGCTGGCGTTGGAACAGGGGCTGCGGAAACGACGGATGGGAGGAGAGGTGGTGCGCCTCGAAGTTCCCAACGGGATGCCCCAAGACGTGGTGGAGATGCTGATGACCGGCCTAGGCGTGGAAGAGGACGACGTCTATGTAATCGATGGCCCCCTGGGACTGGACGACCTCTTCGGCTTGACAGACCTACCGCTGCCGAAACTCAAAAGCCGGACCCATGGTGGCCAAACACCGTCATTGCTTGCACGCAGTCAGCAACACCTGGTGGAAGAGGGCGCCATCAAATCGGATGAATTCGAATCGATCTTCTCGGTGATTCGCCGACAGGACATCCTGCTGCACCATCCCTATGAGCTCTTCTCCACAACCGTCGAAGAGTTCATCAATCAGGCAGCGGATGATCCCCAGGTGATGGGCATCAAGATGACGCTCTATCGCACCTCCAAAGACTCTCCGATCATCGCTGCACTGATCCGCGCCGCAGAAAACGGCAAGCAGGTGATGGCACTGGTGGAATTGAAAGCACGATTTGACGAGGACAACAACATCCAATGGGCCCGGCATCTGGAGCAGTCAGGAGTTCACGTTGTCTACGGCGTGCTGGGGCTGAAAACACACACAAAGATTGTTCTGGTGGTGCGCAAGGAGAAGCAGAAGCTACAAAGCTATGTGCACATCGGCACGGGCAACTACAACTCCAAGACGTCCAAGCTTTACACCGACCTGGGCCTGCTCACTGCGAACGAGGAGCTCGGACAAGACCTAGTGGAACTGTTCAATTACCTCACCGGTTTTTCGAAGCAGCAAAGTTTTCGTCGCTTGCTCGTGGCGCCCGTCACCCTGCGGAAAGGAATGGAGCTGTTGATCCGCCGCGAGATTGAACATGCCCAACAAGGCCGAGAGGCAGGGATTCGAGCAAAAATGAATTCCCTGGTGGACCCCAGCATCATTGCGCTTCTTTATGAAGCCTCCCAAGCCGGGGTCAAGATCGAATTGATCATTCGCGGCATGTGCAGCCTTTACCCAGGTCGCGAGGGACTGAGTGAAAACATTCGGGTGATCAGCATCATCGGTCAATTCCTGGAACACTCCAGGATCTTTTCGTTTGCCAACGGTGGCTCGCCAGACATGTACATCGGCAGTGCCGACTGGATGAGCCGCAATCTCGATCGCCGCATTGAAGCAGTCACACCGATCGAACAACCCGAACATCGCCAGAAACTGGAACGTTTGCTGCAGCTCTACCTGAATGACAACCAGGGCGCCTGGGACATGCAGAGCGACGGCACATTTGTGCAGCGCAAACCAGACAAGGAGGACCCAGAACGCAATGCCCAGATTCAATTGGTCAACGAATGGAACAACGGCATCCAATTCGAATAATTCGTTGGGTTTTCAACCATCCAGCGTCTGTGACATCCGATACAACATTCCTTCAAAAACAAACTTGAAGCCGCCAAGATCACACCCATAACAGTTGTTTCGAAAGCGCAAAGATTTAGCTCCTGAAATTCTTCCGATTCAAAACAGTCATTGCTGCTGCTTAGTGCTAAGTTCAGCCCAAATTCATTCAGGAGACCAGGGTGATGGGGATCCCTCTGGAGTCTTCCGGCACGACCCAAAAGTCGTCCCGGAAAGAACCTGCGTTGCCGTCCACCGGACGTCGACCATCGACTCGACAAGGAGGTCGGCTTGCCACCGACTCCATCGGCTTCTACTTGAGCAGCATCGGACGCATTCCCCTGCTCACAGCAGCTGAAGAAATTGAACTTGCACATCATGTGCAAGCGATGAAACAAATTCAGGAATTACCGGAGGAAGAGCTGACCTCCCGGCATCGCCACAAGATCCGCATGGGCAAACGTGCCCGCGACAGGATGATGGCGGCCAACCTCCGCCTCGTGGTGAGTGTGGCCAAGAAGTACCAGAACCAGGGCCTGGAACTGCTCGATCTGGTTCAGGAAGGTGCCATTGGCTTGGAGCGAGCAGTCGACAAGTTCGACCCCGCCATGGGCTACAAATTTTCCACCTATGCCTACTGGTGGATTCGCCAAGGCATGACGCGGGCAATCGACAACAGCGCCCGAACCATTCGCCTGCCGATCCACATCAGCGAAAAGCTCTCCAAGATGCGTCGCATCTCCCGTGAGCTGTCCCACCGCTTCGGTCGTCAACCGAATCGGCTTGAGTTGGCGAGTGCCATGGGCATCGAACCTCGGGAATTGGAGGATCTGATCTCCCAGAGCGCACCTTGTGCATCACTGGATGCCCATGCCCGTGGCGAGGAAGATCGCAGCACCCTGGGCGAACTGATCCCGGATCCCAATGGTGAGGAGCCGATGGAAGGGATGGATCGCAGCATCCAGAAAGAACATCTAGGGGGTTGGCTGTCTCAGTTGAATGAGCGCGAGCAGAAGATTCTGCGGTTGCGGTTCGGCCTTGGCGGTGAAGAGCCTCTGACCCTTGCGGAGATCGGTCGTCAGATCAATGTGTCCCGTGAGCGCGTCCGACAGCTCGAGGCCAAAGCGATTCTCAAGCTGCGTGCGATGACCAACCACCAACAAGCCGCATAAGCAACTTGCTTTCCTTCACCGGAGCCATCGCCATCCTCATCTGGATGGCGATGGTGACAACGGGTGCCGTGTTGTGTCATCGACTCAGACCGAACCAACAGGAACTCAGCCGAAAAATTGTGCACATCGGAACCGGAGCCGTGGTTCCTTTGGCCTGGTTCTTTCAGATTCCTTTCGTCGTTGCTCTCCCTTTTGCAGGGGTGATCACTCTTGTGACGGCGATTAACCACCAACGGCGATTCATTCCCGCCGTTGAGGATGTCGATCGCAATAGCTACGGCACGATCGCCTACGGCATGGCGATTACAACGCTGATTCTGCTTTTCTGGCCAACCCGAGCCGATGCCGTTTCCGCCGGTGTTCTCGTGATGGCCCTGGGGGATGGTTTTGCAGGGTTGATCGGCCGCAACATCGACTCCCCGAAATGGGTCCTCTTCGGTCAGACCAAGTCAATCGTCGGCACGATGACCATGGCGAGTGTCACAGGCCTGGTGTTGATCGGGCTAGCGCGATGGTCGGGGGCTGACCTGCCCCTGCCGGCAGCCATCGGCATGGTGGCCATGGCAACTGGACTGGAACAGCTCAGCTGGGGCGGACTCGACAACCTCATCGTTCCCCTTAGCGTTGGGATGCTGTGGAGTCAATTGGTGAACTGAACTCAGGCGGTGACCGTCTGTTTGCAACTAGCAACAGCCGCAGCCAGGTCATCCAACAGTGCTTCGGTGGTCTCGAGACTGATGCAGGCATCTGTAACGCTCTGGCCGTAGGTCAGCTGCGTCAGGTCGGCGCTGAGCTTCTGGTTGCCTTCAACCAGATGGCTTTCAATCATCACGCCCATCACGTGATTGGAGCCACCTCTCAACTGCTCGGCAACGCTGGCCAGCACCTCCGCCTGCCGACGGAAGTCCTTGTTGCTGTTGGCATGGCTGCAATCCACCATCAAACGATCCTGCAGACCGGCCTGGCTCAACTCGGCCGCGGCCTCCTGCACAGCCTCAAGGTGGTAATTACTGCCTCGGCTGCCGCCGCGCAGCACGAGATGTCCGTAGGGATTGCCCGTGGTGCTGACGATCGAGGCATGACCCTCACGATTGATGCCAAGAAAATGATGTGGCTTCGAGGCAGCCTGCATGGCATTGATCGCGATGGTGGCGCTGCCGTTGGTGCTGTTTTTGTAGCCGATTGGCATCGAAAGCCCTGAGGCCATTTCACGGTGGGTCTGACTCTCCGTCGTCCTTGCGCCGATCGCGGTCCAGCTGATCAAGTCGGCGATGTACTGCGGAACCACTGGATCCAACAGTTCCGTTGCAGCAGGCATCCCCTCACGGGCGAGATCCAGCAGCAATCCCCGGGCCCGACGCAGACCGGTGTTGATGTCGTAAGAGTCATCGAGATGGGGATCATTGATCAGCCCCTTCCAGCCAACCGTGGTCCGCGGCTTCTCGAAGTACACCCGCATCACCACTTCCAACTGAGCCTTCAGGCGCTCACGGATGGGTGCCAGGCGCTGTGCATATTCACTGGCTGCTTTGACATCGTGAACAGAGCAGGGACCCACCACCACGAGCAAGCGGTGATCACGGCCGCTGAGAATGTCTTGGATGCGCTGGCGGGCGGACGCCACGGTCTCGAGTGCCGCCGAATCCATCGGCAGCTCCTGATGCAACACAGCAGGGGCCACCAGGGGACGTGTCTCCACCACATGCAAATCGGAGGTGGTGGCCATGACTGGACGGGAGACTCCGACCAAGGCTACGCACCCCGCTCACTGGCAACAGACACGGTCCGGAAGAATGGTGTTCGTCCCTGAACAGAGATCTTCATGCTGAGCGCTTACCGCGAGCTGGCCGCCGCCCGGGAAGCCCAGGGCGTTCCCGCTCTTCCGCTCAACGCTGAGCAGACCCAGGGACTGACCGCACTGCTGCAGAACCCTCCTTCCGGCGAAGAGGAGTTCCTGATGCACTTACTCAGCGAACGGATCCCACCGGGTGTGGATGAAGCCGCTTACGTGAAGGCCACCTGGCTCAGCGCCGTGGCCCAGGGAGATGCCACCAGTCCCCTGGTGTCACCGCTCGAAGCGACGCGCCTGCTCGGAACGATGGTGGGTGGTTACAACGTCGCCGCCCTGATCGAGCTGCTGAAGCACTCCGACGCTGCACTGGCCAGCTGTGCTGCTGAAGGACTCAGCCGAACGCTGCTCGTCTACGACGCGTTCAACGAAGTGATGGATCTTGCGGCGGACAACCGCTTTGCCCAACAGGTTGTTGAAAGCTGGGCCGCAGCCGAGTGGTTCACCTCCAAGCCCGAACTGGCCGACAGCATCACCGTGACGGTGTTCAAGGTCGAGGGCGAAACCAACACGGACGATCTCTCGCCGGCCACCCACGCCACCACCCGGCCGGACATCCCCGTCCATGCCCTGGCGATGCTCGAAACCCGTGATCCAGAAGGGCTGAAGACCATCGCGACCCTCAAAGACAAAGGCCATCCCGTGGCCTACGTCGGTGACGTGGTGGGAACCGGAAGCTCCCGCAAGAGCGCCATCAATTCGGTGCTGTGGCACACCGGCAATGACATTTCCCATGTCCCCAACAAACGGGCGGGCGGCGTGATTCTTGGCGGCAAAATCGCCCCGATCTTCTTCAACACCGCCGAGGACTCCGGCGCCCTGCCGATTGAATGCGATGTCACTGAGTTGAACACCGGTGATGTGATCACCATCCGTCCCCACGCCGGCACGATCGAACGCGACGGCACCGTGGTGAGTCGGTTCGAGCTCAAACCCACCACGATCAGCGACGAAGTGCGGGCCGGCGGACGCATCCCCCTGATGATCGGTCGGGCCCTCACCGACAAGGTGCGCGCCAAGCTTGGCCTCAGCCCTTCCGACCTGTTCATCCGCCCCTCAGCCCCGGCAGACACGGGCAAGGGCTTCACCCTGGCGCAGAAGATGGTGGGCAAGGCCTGCGGTCTCGCAGGCGTCCGACCCGGCACCAGCTGCGAGCCACTGATGACCACCGTCGGCTCCCAGGACACCACCGGCCCGATGACACGGGATGAAATGAAGGAACTGGCCTGCCTGGGCTTCTCCTCCGACCTGGTGATGCAGAGCTTCTGCCACACCGCTGCCTATCCGAAACCGGTGGATCTACAGACCCAGAAAGACCTGCCCGACTTCTTCGCCCAGCGCGGTGGCGTGGCCCTGCGACCTGGTGACGGCATCATCCACAGCTGGCTGAACCGGATGCTCCTCCCCGACACCGTCGGCACCGGCGGCGACAGCCACACCCGCTTCCCCCTCGGCATTTCCTTCCCAGGGGGATCCGGGGTTGTGGCCTTTGCAGCTGCCATCGGTGCCATGCCGCTGGACATGCCGGAATCCGTGCTGGTGCGCTTCAGCGGATCGCTTCAACCCGGCGTCACCCTTCGGGATGTGGTGAATGCCATCCCCTGGGTGGCCATTCAACGAGGGCTGCTCACCGTTGAAAAGGCCAACAAAAAAAATCTGTTCAACGGCCGGATCATGGAGATCGAAGGTCTGCCCGACCTGAAGCTGGAACAGGCTTTCGAACTCACCGATGCGAGCGCCGAGCGGTCCTGCGCCGGCTGCACCATCAAGCTCTCCGAAGACACGGTGAGCGAATACCTGAGCAGCAATGTGGCGCTGCTCAAGAACATGATCGCCCGCGGCTATAGCGATGCCCGCACCCTGGCCCGCCGGATCAAGGAGATGGAGGCCTGGCTGGCGAACCCGCAGCTGATGAGCGCCGACCCTGACGCTGAGTACGCGGAAGTGCTGGAGATCAACCTCGACGAGCTCACCGAGCCGGTGGTGGCTTGCCCAAACGATCCCGACAACGTGAAGCTGCTCAGCGAGGTAGCCGGTGATCCGGTGCAGGAGGTCTTCATCGGCTCCTGCATGACCAACATCGGCCATTACCGCGCCGCCGCCAAAGTGCTGGAAGGCGCCGGTCAGAACACAGCACGCCTCTGGGTCTGTCCTCCCACCCGCATGGACGAGGAGACGTTGAAAGCGGAGGGCTACTACGCCACCTTCGAGGCCGCCGGGTCCCGCATGGAGATGCCCGGCTGCTCCCTCTGCATGGGCAATCAGGCCCGCGTGGAGGACAACACCACCGTCTTCTCAACCAGCACCCGCAACTTCAACAACCGCCTGGGCAAGGGTGCTCAGGTGTACCTGGGCAGCGCCGAACTGGCCGCAGTCTGCGCCCAACTGGGTCGCATCCCCACCCCGGAGGAGTACCGCAGTATCGCGGCCGAGAAGATCGATCCCCTCTCCGACGAGCTCTACCGCTATCTGAACTTCGATCAGATCAGCGGTTTTGAAGACCAGGGACGGGTGGTCAGTTCTGACGACGAAGCAACCGTTCTGGCTCAGGCCTGATCCCCGATCACCTCATCCGTGTCAGCCCTGAGCGAACCCAAACAACAACGTCACCTCCTGGGCTCCAGCCGGAGCATCAGGAGGTTGTTGGAGCGCCGCTGGCTGGTGGTGGTTTTGGCCCTGGCGCTTACTGGCCTTGGCGCTGCCATCACTGGCCTGCTGTTCACCAGCGGCATCAACCTGCTGCGCGACTGGCGGCTTGATCTACTCGATGAATTTCCGGCCTGGGTGGTGCTCCCAGCCCTCGGTGCCATCGGAGGGATGGTCTCGGCCTGGTTGATCACCAATCTGTCTCCGGCAGCTGGCGGAGCAGGCATCACCCACATCATGGGCTTCCTGCGGCACCGGTCGGTCCCGATGGGACTTCGAGTGGGCCTGGTGAAACTGGTGGCCGGCATCATTGCCATCGGCTCTGGCTTCCCCCTCGGCCCGGAAGGTCCCGCCGTTCAGATGGGTGGCTCCGTGGCTTGGCAGATGTCCCGCTGGCTGCGGGCACCGGTGGCCTTTCGTCGCGTGATTGTGGCTGCGGGTGGAGGAGCGGGCATTGCCGCCGTGTTCAGCGCTCCCATCGGTGGATTCATCTATGCCATCGAGGAGCTGCTCCACTCCGCCAGGCCCGTGGTGCTGTTACTGGTGATCATCACCACCTTCTCGGCCGACACCCTGGCCGATGTGCTCGGCTTCCTCGGTCTCAACCCCGGGGGCGGAGGGCTCAACAGCACCATCGGGTTTCAACTGGAACGGGAATACACACCCCTGGTGCGCTTCCTGCCTGTCGATCTGCTCTACCTGATCGCTCTGGGCGTGGTGATCGGCGTTCTGGCGGAGCTGTACACCCGCTACGTGCTCACCATGCAGCGGCAGGGCAACCGTTGGTTCGGGGACCGGCTGATTCTGCGGATGACCCTGAGCGGACTGGTGCTGGGCTGCGTCTACGCAGCCCTGCCGGATGCCTTCCATAACCCCAGCGAGTTGAAGCACCTGATCGGAGCCGGCAAGGCCGACATCAGCCTGGCCCTCGCCAGCTTTGTAGTGCTCTTCTTCAGCACCGGTCTGGCAGCGGGCTCGGGAGCACCCGGGGGACTGTTCATGCCAATGCTGACGCTGGGAGGGGCCATTGGTTTGGCCGGCGGCAGTGGCGTTGAGGCCCTTACCGGCCATGTGCCCACCACGTACGTGTTCGCGGGCATGGGCGCCTTCGTTGCGGGCTGTTCGCGCACCCCGATCTCGGCGATGTTCCTGGCGTTTGCCCTCACCAAGGATCTGCTGATCCTGAAGCCGATCCTGGTGGCCTGCCTCACCAGCTTCGTGATCGCCCGACTGTTCCATCCGGATTCCATCTACGAGCGCCAAATGGGCATGGAGCTGGATTCTGAAGATCGGATGGCGATGAAACTCAACCGCTACAGACGTCCGTTCACGCCGCCAACCCCGCCATCCAGCCCAACAGGAGGCCCCAGCTGAACCAGGAAACACTGCTGTTTGAACCGGCCTTACCGGAACCTGGAGCCCTGCAGGCCGTTCTGGCCTTTCCCAGCACCTATTCCGTGGGGATCACCAGCCTTGGCTATCAGATCGTCTGGGCGACCCTTGCGCAGCGGTCGGATGTGGACGTTCGGCGACTGTTCACCGACCAGCACGATCCCCTGCCGCGGCGTTGCGATCTGTTCGGGCTCTCACTGAGCTGGGAGCTGGATGGACCGGTGCTACCGGAGCTGCTGCAGAACCAGCGCATTCCGATCTGGGCTCTTGAAAGGGGAGATGACGACCCGATCGTGTTCGGAGGCGGACCGGTGCTCACGGCCAACCCCGAACCCCTGGCACCGTTTTTTGATGCCGTGCTGCTCGGGGACGGCGAACTGCTGCTGCCCGCCTTCATCGATGCGCTGCAGAACTGCCGGCAAGCATCACGAGCGGAGCGGCTCCAACAGCTGGCTCAGGTACCGGGGGTTTACGTGCCGTCGCTGTATGCCCCGCAGTACGACCCGGACGGGGAACTGATTGCCGTGGAACCGATCGATCCGGCGGTTCCTGACCTGGTGGAAAAACAGACCTGGCGCGGCAACACCCTCAGTCATTCAACGGTGGTCACCCCCGAGGCCGCATGGCCCGACATCCACATGGTTGAGGTGGTGCGCAGTTGTCCTGAACTGTGCAGGTTCTGTCTGGCCAGCTACCTGACCCTGCCATTCCGGACACCGTCGTTGGATGACGGACTGATCCCGGCCGTGGAGAAAGGCCTGCGGGCCACCAAACGTCTCGGCCTGCTGGGTGCCTCCGTCACCCAGCATCCCCAGTTCGCCGACCTCCTGCACTGGCTGGATCAGGACCGTTTCGATGACACCCGCGTCAGCGTCAGCTCGGTAAGGGCAGCCACCGTGACCCCTGATTTAGGTCGGATCCTGGCCAAACGGGGCAGCCGCTCCCTCACCATCGCCATCGAAAGCGGCAGTGAACGAATGCGCGAGGTGGTTAACAAGAAGCTCACCACGGAAGCCATCCATGAGGCGGCTCGCCATGCCAAACAAGGCGGTCTCTCGGGTCTCAAGCTTTACGGCATGGTGGGTTTGCCGACGGAATCGGATGACGACGTCGAGGCAACAGCCGATCTCCTGCTGGCGCTCAAGAAGGGAACCGCCGGACTGCGCTTCACCCTGGGAGTCAGCACCTTTGTGCCCAAAGCCCAGACCCCCTTCCAGTGGCAGGGGGTCCGACCCGAAGCGGAGAAGCGCCTCAAACGCCTGGCCAAGCGGTTGAAACCGAAGGGAATCGAGTTCCGACCGGAGAGCTATGGCTGGAGCGTGATTCAAGCCTTGCTTTCCCGCAGCGACCGTCGCCTGGCGCCGGTGATCGCAGCGGTTGGCAAGGGTCGCGAAAGCATGGGCGGCTGGAAAAAGACCTACCGGGCTGCCCTCAACGGTGACCTCGAACGGATGCCAGGGCCACTCCTGCCGCCGCCGCCGCCCTGGAGCTCCGTCATCCACGAGCCCTGGGAAGCCTCACGGACCCTCCCCTGGACCCACCTCAGGGGACCCCTGGCTCCGACGACGCTGCGGGACCATCACGATCAGGCCTTGGCTGTGGAGTCCGCCCAACCTCCTGGTTGAAAGCAGCCAAACCCGCCAACAGGGTCCAGCCCAAGATGTTGAGGCGACTGTCGAAGAACGGCAGGTCGGTGGCATGCATCGCCACCAGCACAAGCGTGGCTGTCCACCAGGCCCGTTCCATCGGTGCTTTCTGCAGGATTCCCCGACGCAAAGCCACCACCAGTAACAGCAGCACCGTTCCGACAATCAACACCATCACCGGAAGGCCATGGCTGATCGCCAACTCCAGGGGGAGATTGTGGGAATGGCCATGCCAACGCTTGGCCGCATAGATCGGATAAAGCACGCTGAAGGCGGCTGCCCCCCAGCCGAGCCAGGGACGGGCAGCGACCAACTGCAAGGCATACCCCCACTGCCCCAGACGGGTGTGTTTCCAAGCGGTAGGCCCTCCCCGCTCCAGAAGCCGATCAAGGATCGGCTCCGGCACCAGAGCCATACCCAGTTGACGCCATCCGGAAGGGACCCCCGGCAGCAGCACGAATAACAACGGAGAGGCCAACAGCAGCAGCAGGGGGAACAACCAGAACCACTGCATCGGTCCCAAAACAAATGGAACCGCCAAGACCAGAGCACCCATGGCGTTCCGCGACTGGGTGAGCACAACAGCAAGAACCGCTGAAAGCGTGAGCGCTAGAGCAGCACCACGCCGCCACCAACCATCCGGTCGCAGCACAGCCGCCAGCATCAATGGCCAAACCACCCCGAGCCAAGCGCCGGCGATGTTGGCGTAATCAAACAGAGCCGACAGTCGGCCCTGCGGCTGGCCGCCGGGTGCAACGAACCAGATGATGGCGCCGCCTCCCAGTTGCCAGGGCCCCTCCCAACCCAGAAACATCTGCCCCAGGCCGGTGAGCAGCACTGGCAAGGTTCCGGCCACCAGCATCCAGGCCGCCAGGCGGCGCTGCTGTTCGCTCGCGAGATGGGGCTGAAAGGCCCAGAAGGCCCAGAACAGCGGCAACCAATTGCCCAAACCAGCCCAGGCCAGAGACCCTGTTTCCGCCCCCAGGGACCCCACCAACATCAAAAGCGCAGCGACAAGAAACGGTTGGGTCCAACGATCCCGCCAAACAGGCCGATCCCGGCCCCGACTTCCGCTGACACAAGCCACGAAGAGACAGATGCCCGACAGCAGAGCGCTGGACGGAAGCAGAAAAAGGCCGAGCTGGAACGCCTGATTGCCGCGAGGAGACGTCATGCGAAAACGGCCGTACGACCGCGATAAACCATCACCTGACGGCGCAGATGCAGGCGAAGAGCCCGCGCCAGAGCAAGGCGTTCCGTATCACGGCCCTTTCGGATCAGATCCTCCACCTCATCCCGGTGACTGACGGAAACGGTGGTTTGCTCAATGATCGGACCGTCGTCCAAATCCTCAGTGACGTAGTGGGCTGTAGCGCCGATCAACTTGACCCCTCGGTCCCAGGCCCGGTGGTACGGCTGAGCGCCCTTAAACGCTGGCAGAAAAGAATGGTGAATGTTGATCACCTGAGGAAACCGCTCGAGGAAATCAGCACTAAGCACCTGCATGTATTTCGCCAGCACAGCAAGTTCCACGTCGTTCTCCGCAAGCAGCTGCAGCATCCGCTGCTCTGCTGCCGGCTTGGTCTCCCGACTGACCGGAACACAGACAAAAGGAACCTCGAAAGACGCACACAGGGGTTCCAGATCCGGATGATTGGCAATGACCAGGGGAACCTGCATCGGCAGCTCGCCGCTTTGAACACGCCAGAGCAGATCCTGCAGGCAGTGGCTCTGCTTGCTGGCGAAGATCGCCACCCGGGGAAAGGCGTCTGAAAAATGGAGCTGCGCCTCACCACCAAGCCGCGCTCCCAAAGCCTGAGCGGCCTCGGGCAGAACATCCCGGAGAATGCCGAATCCCTTGAGCTGCCATTCAATCCGGCTCAGAAACAGCCCCGCCCCGGCATCAGTGTGGTGATCGGCATGGCGAATGCTGCCGCCATTGGCTGCCACCCAACCCGCCAATTCACTGACCAGGCCAGGGCGATCGGGGCAGATCATCTGGAGGATGACCGTGGCGTCACTCACAACAACGCTTTGAAAAGCAAATTCTCCCGTGCAGGAGGGGCTGGTTAAAGTCGCTGAAAATTTTTGATCACCATGCTGAAGGCCCTGACACGCCTGGCCGCGTTCTGCCTCTGCATCACCCTTGCTCTGGGTCTCATCACGCCAAGCCATGTCCAGGCGGCAGGCGTCAAAGCCGAAGATCTGGCTGTGATCAAACGCCAGGCCTCTGCGTTCGAATCCACGAAGTCCCGCCTGCCTGAGCTGGCACGACTGGTCAGCGACAAGGACTGGACCTTCACCCGCAACCTGATTCATGGCCCCATGCAGGAAGTTGGCCGGGAAATGCTCTACATCAACCAGCGCCTCGACAAGAGCGACCGCAAGGTGGCCGACAAGGTGGCCCGCTCCTTGAAGGCAGCCATGGCCGATCTGGATGAAGCCGCACGCCTGCAGGACTTCAGCCGCATGCAGAAGTCCTACAGCGCCGTCGCAGCCGGATTTGATGCCTACAGCGATCTGATCCCCGCTGAGGCCCTCAGCTGAACCGCTCGGTCGGTGTAATTGGTGCTGGGGCCATTGGCCTCGGCACCGCCTGGCATCTGGCCCAAAAAGGCCATGCTGTCTCCGTTTACGACCCTCGCCTGAACACGCCTGTTCAGGGCCAAGGATCCGCAAACGAACTCAATGGAACGTCAGCATCTCTCGGAGTGCTGATGGGCAACGTTTTTCGCCGCAACAGCGGGCGGGGCTGGAGGCTTCGTCGCTGGAGCATGGAGCTCTGGCCGCAGTGGCTCGTTGCACTGCAGACCCACCAGCCAAACCTCAAACTCCATCAGGGCCTGCTGCAAATCGCTGAGGACGAACAAGCTGCTGAGCGGATGGAGTCCCTCGCCACCCAGCGCGTCGACCTGGGCCTGCAGATGATCAGGCCTGCAGACCTCGCAACGGTCTGGCCGTGCGCCAGCCATGGTGGGCTCCATTCCCGTCACGACGGTCGCATCGACCCACTTCTGCTCCAGCTGGCCCTGCGACAGGCTTTGGAGGGGAAAAACGTCGAGCTGAATCCCACGGCGGTGGTCTGCCTGGAGCGTGATAACCACCGGTGGCGAGTGCATCGTGCCACTGGAGACAGCACAGTTCATGACGTCCTAGTGCTCTGCACAGCACTGAGCACGGATGCCTTGCTGAAACCCCTGGGCCATGCCCGACCAATGACACCGGTGTTGGGCCAGGCACTATCACTCCAGCTGGAAACCGGGCCAACAAGCTGGACCAACTGGCCCTCGGTGCTGGTGCATCAGGGCTTCAACCTGATTCCCGCTGAACCCGGGCGGTTGCTGCTCGGGGCCACCGTAGAACCGGGCGATCGCGCTTCGGACGAACCTCTGAGCCTATTGCGCAGCCTGAATGAACGGGCACCGGACTGGCTGCGCTCAGCCACCGTGGTGCACCAGTGGAGCGGCTTGCGCGCCCGGCCCGTGGACCGCCCAGCGCCCCTTCTTGAGGAGCTGGAGTTGGGGTTGATTCTTGCCAGTGGGCACTACCGCAACGGCGTGCTGCTCGCGCCGGGCACAGCAGCATGGGTCGCCGCTGCACTTGAGCAGCCATGAAAAAAGGGCCCCGCAGGGCCCTGAGGCATCGCTTAATCAACCAATCACTTGGTCTCGGTGAATTCCGCATCGATGACATCGTCGCTGCCGTCACCACCACCGGCGTTGGCACCGGCATCAGTACCAGGAGCTCCTGCACCGGCTGCAGCCCCTTCCTGTTGATAAACGGAAGCACCCACGGTGTAGAGCTCCTGCTGCAGTTCCTCCAGCAGGGTCTTCATCGCCTCGTAGTCGTCCTTCTCCGTAGCTTCCTTGAGCTTGAGGCGCTTCTCCTCCAGCTTCGCCTTGGCATCGGCGTCGACCTTGTCGCCCAGTTCGCCCATCTGCTTTTCAGCCTGATAAACGAGGGTTTCGGCCTGGTTCTTGAGGTCGATCTTCTCTCGCTTCTCCTTGTCAGCGCTGGCGTTGGCCTCAGCGTCCTTCACCATCTTGTCGACCTCGGAATCTGAAAGGGTCGATGCACCGGTGATCGAGATGGACTGCTCCTTGCCGCTGCCCTTGTCCTTGGCGGTGACGCTGAGGATGCCGTTGGCATCAATGTCGAAGGTCACCTCGATCTGAGGCACACCCCGGGGAGCCGGAGGAATGCCATCGAGACGGAAGGTTCCAAGCGACTTGTTGTCAGATGCCATCTCGCGCTCGCCCTGGAGCACGTGAATTTCCACGTTGGTCTGACCATCCACAGCAGTGGAGTAAGTCTCCGTCTTCTTGGTGGGAACTGTGGTGTTGCGGGTGATCATCTTGGTCATCACACCGCCAAGGGTCTCCACACCCAGGGAGAGAGGCGTCACGTCGAGAAGAAGGATGTCCTTAACCTCGCCAGCCAACACACCGCCCTGAATGGCAGCACCGACAGCCACCACCTCATCGGGGTTCACCGTCTGGTTGGGGTCCTTGCTGGTGGTGCGCTTCACCAGCTCGAGAACAGCCGGAATGCGAGTGGAGCCGCCCACCATCACGATCTCGTCGAGCTCGCTGGCGGAGAGCTTGGCGTCCTTGAGGGCCTGCTCCACCGGGATGCGGCAGCGGTCGATCAGATTGGACGCGAGCTCCTCGAACTTGGCCCGGGTGAGGGTGAGATCCAGGTGTTTGGGACCCTCGGGCGTGGCCGTGATGAACGGCAGATTGATCTCGCTCTGGGTGGCGTTGGAGAGCTCGATCTTGGCTTTTTCAGCCGCTTCGGTGAGGCGCTGCAGGGCCTGCTTGTCCTGGCGCAGATCGATGCCTTCGTTGGCTTTGAAGGTTTCAGCCAGGTGATCGACGATCACCTTGTCGAAGTCATCGCCACCAAGGTGGGTGTCACCGGAGGTGGAGAGCACCTCGAACACACCATCGCCCACCTCGAGCACGGACACGTCGAAGGTGCCGCCGCCAAGGTCGAAGACCAGGATGCGCTCGTTGCTCTTCTTGTCGAGGCCGTAGGCCAGAGCCGCAGCAGTGGGCTCATTGATGATGCGCAGCACCTCAAGGCCAGCGATCTTGCCGGCGTCCTTGGTGGCCTGGCGCTGGGAGTCGTTGAAGTAGGCGGGAACGGTGATCACCGCCTGGGTGACGGTTTCACCGAGGTATTTGCCGGCGTCCTCAGCCAGCTTGCGCAGCACCTGGGCGGAAACTTCCTCAGGAGCGAATTGCTTGTCAAGAACCGGGCACTTCACCTTCACGTTGGAGCCGGCCTTCTCAACGCCGTAGCTCACCTCCTTCGATTCCTCATTCACCTCATCGACACGACGGCCGATGAAGCGCTTGACGGAATAAAAGGTGTTATCCGGGTTCATCACCGCCTGACGTTTGGCGATCTGACCCACCAGCTGATCCTGGTTTTTGGTGTAGGCAACCACGGAGGGCGTCGTGCGGAAGCCCTCGGCGTTCGCGATCACGGTGGGCTTGCCGCCCTCCATCACGGAAACACAGCTGTTCGTGGTGCCAAGGTCAATGCCGACAACCTTGCCCATCGGTGCCCACCTCCAGAAATGGTGATTTGAATGGGCTCATCCTCCACAGCAAACCCGGTGGCAGGCGAGGTGTGGTTCCCGAACAGGCAGGCTGGTGAAGCGATCCGGCCCTGGCAATGATCAACGGCGGCACCAGCCTTGTGGGCCTGCTTGGCAATCCAGTGCGCCACTCGCTTTCGCCGGTGATGCAGAACGCAGCCCTCGAAAGCATGGGGCTCAACTGGAGCTACCTGGCCCTTCCCTGCGAAAGCGAGAGCCTTGATCTGGTGTTGCAAGGTCTCAGAGCCGTTGGCTGCCAAGGCCTCAATGTCACCATCCCCCACAAGCAGGCCATCGCCGAACTCTGTGAGGAGCTGAGCCCGCTGGCGCGGCGGCTCGGTGCCGTCAACACCCTGATTCCAGGAGCGTGCGGTGGCTGGTTTGGCACCAACACCGACGTGGAGGGGTTTCTGGCACCCCTGGGTGCCAACGAAGCCTGGGGCGGAAGCCATGCCGTGGTGATCGGCTGCGGCGGATCAGCTCGGGCAGTTGTTGCCGGCCTGCAAAGCCTGAACCTAAGCACCATCACCGTTGTGGGGCGACGAAGCGAGGCACTGCAGGCCTTCATCACCGATCTGCAGCAGGACCACGCCCCTTTGACGGCCTGTCTCGACAACGGACCTCAGCTCAAAGATGCCGTCGCTCAAGCAGCTCTCGTGGTGAACACCACCCCGGTCGGCATGGCCCAGCACGGTGAACCCGATGCCATGCCATTGGGGGCCGAACTCTGGTCAGGCCTGAGTTCAGAAGCGGTTCTGTACGACCTCATCTACACACCAAGGCCCACCAGCTGGCTCGCGGCCGGGCAACACCGGGGCCATCGCTGCATTGATGGCCTCGAGATGCTTGTGCAGCAAGGCGCTGCTTCGCTGCGACTCTGGAGTGGACGCGCAGAGGTTCCTATCGAGGCCATGCGAAGCGCCGCCGCGACTGCTCTTGCGACCTAACGTCGCAACAATCCCAAGCTCCACCGTGCAGATTCCCCTCTGGCAGCGGCTCCTAGCACCGCTGGTGTACCTGCTCCCCTGGAGTGACGCCATTCCCTTTGGCCTCGGCGCTGACGGCGTGTTCAACCAGATCCCGTTGCTCAAGCTGCTGATCATTCCTGCGATTCCTCTGATCCAACTGAATCGCGGGGTCCCCTTCGGTGGCCTACTGCTGTTCTTCGTGCTTTTTCTGGCGGTGGTGCGGAATCCTGCCGTTCCCTACTTCCTGCGGTTCAACACCCTGCAGGCCCTGCTCACCGACATCGTGATCGTGGTGCTGAGCTTCGCCTTTGGCATCCTGCTTCAACCGATTGCTGGCGGCAGCCTGCTGCTGAGCACCTTGTCCAGCACGATCGTGGTGGCGGTGCTGGCAATCCTCCTGTTCGCCCTGGTGGAGTGCTGTCGCGGGAAGGAACCGGATCTGCCCGGCATCAGCCAGGCAGTGCGCATGCAGCTCTACTGAAGGAGGAGGGGCACATCAGGAGATAAGGTGTTGGATCCGTCGCTCACTCAGTGAGCCTGAAGCCCCGTAGGAGCTGCCCATGACGCACGATCCGTACTACGAAACCATGTACATCCTTCGTCCGGATATTCCGGAGGAGGAAGTTGAAAGCCATCTCACCAAGTACCGCGACATGCTCGTCGAAGCTGGTGCCGATGTACTGGACAACCAGATGCGCGGCAAACGCCGTCTGGCTTATCCGATCGCCAAGCACAAGGAAGGCATCTACGTGCAGCTGAGCCACAACGGCGATGGCCAACACGTTGCTGTTCTCGAGAAGGCCATGCGCCTCAGTGAGGACGTCATCCGCTACCTGACGGTGAAGCAAGAAGGTCCCCTGCCCGCTCCTCGGGTGATGCCTGGCAGCGAAGCCGCTCAGCAGCAGCAAGCCGAAACCGCAGCAGCAGCTGACTGATCAGCATTGTGTGATTCATGGGTGGGCGATAGCGTCCGCCCATGGATTCACAACCCGACCAGCCTCAATCAACCGAACCCGTTTGGAATGAACGTCATGGCGACGTTGAAATTGTTCGGTTGTTGAAGAAAAGAATTACGGAACTCGAAGCCGAGATCAAGGCCTACGAAGACCTTCTGACCGAACTGCCAGGGGTATTTGAACGGCGATTCCAACAGCGACTTGAGCCGTTGATGGAGCGCTATCGATTGCTGGCTGAACAGGTTGATCAAGAGCAAAACGAGCGGCCTCAGCCGGCCCTTCCTGGAACCTCAGAACCGGAGAACGTCGTGCGTTTTCCGGGCCTGAGGCTTCCCAAGTTCCTGCAAAAGTTGCAGCGTTCAGCTTGAACGCCGGTGGGACGCTGACCAAAGACGGGTTGGTAGACCCCAGACATAAATGAAGCCCTCAGCGGCACGATGATCGAACTGATCCTCACTGCCGTAGGACGCCATCTCAGGGACGTAAAGGCTGCTGTCTGCTGAGCCGCGACCGGTGACCGTGGCTGTTCCCTTGTGCAGCCGGAGACGGACAACACCATTGACATAGGTCTGGGTGCGATCCATGAAGCCGTCCAGAGCATCCTTGAGGGGGCCAAACCAAAGGCCCTGATAAACGAGATCGGCCCACTGCATCTCCAATTGCCGCTTGCTACGCAGCACATCGGCGGCCAAGGTCAGACTTTCCAGCTCCTGGTGGGCCTGTATCAGCAGCAAAAGCCCCGGCGTTTCATAAATCTCGCGAGATTTGATACCCACCACCCGGTTCTCGATCATGTCGAGTCGACCAATGCCATGGGTGCCCGCCAGACGGTTGGCTTCGCGGATCAACGCCACGGGATCGAGTCGCTGGCCATTGATTGCAACAGGATTGCCCGCTTCAAAAGCAATCTCGATCTCTTCGGAGGCGTCGGGAGCAGCCTCCACCGATCGGGTCATCGCAAACACCTCCTCTGGCGGCGCCACCATCGGGTCTTCGAGGGGTCCAGCCTCGATGCTGCGACCCAGCAGATTGAGATCAATCGAGTAAGGCGACTTCTTGCTCACCGGGGCGGGCATTCCAAAGCGTTCGCCATAGGCGATGGTCTCCTCACGGCTCATGCCCCACTCACGGGCTGGGGTGAGGACCTTGAGATCCGGGGCCAGCGCCGCGATGGCCACGTCGAAACGCACTTGGTCGTTGCCCTTACCCGTGCAGCCATGGGCGACAGCATCAGCACCCACTTCCCTCGCCACCTCCACAAGGCGCTTGGCAATCAGAGGCCGAGCCAAAGCCGTGGAGAGGGGATACCGCCCTTCGTACAGAGCATTGGCACGAATCGCTGGAAAAGCGAAGTCCTTGATGAACGGCTCTATCAGATCTCCCACCAGCGACTGACTGGCACCGGCATCGAGCGCTTTCTGACGGATCGGTTCCAGCTCATCCCCCTGGCCGAGATCTGCAGCAAATGTGATTACGTCCTCCACGCCCCATTCCTGCTTGAGGTAGGGAATGCAGACACTGGTATCCACTCCCCCGGAATAGGCAAGTACCACCTTCTTGGCGCGGCCCATCAATGGGTCTCCTGATCACACTCGTCTGATTCTCTCGTCTCGTCGGCCGCATCCTGAAGGGAGGTCACAAGCATCCATGCAGCCAACACCGCAGCCGGGGAAAAAACCAGAAGCAGCGCCAGGATCCAGGAGGTCTGCAACGGTTCAGGTCGCTGCAGACCCCACCAGTGCAGCCCAGCACTGATCATCAGTGCCAGGCCCCACAAGACAACCAGCAGCGCAGGTTTGTTCAGCTCAAGCCCGAAAACGGCACGTGGTTTATCTTGGTTGATTGGCCCGCGTCCCTCCCTGCATGAGCGCTCTGGTTGATTTAAACGCCCTGGACAGCGTCAACCCGTCCCTCACCCGCTACGGGCGCCGCGACCCAGCACCCGTGCTGCCCCTGCGTGAGGAGCCCGATCTCCTGTCCTGGCTCGAAACCAGCGGTCGTCTCGTCGCCGACGAAGAATCCGGATCACCTGAAGTGAGCACCGTCGAAGAGGAAGAACTCTCTGCGCTCATGGGTGAGAAAGAGGATTACAACAAGGATGACGAGCAGAACGAAGAGCAGTGGGAGGACTGAGGTCCCCCAAGCACTCACTGGTCGACCCTGAGCGACTCACCTAGGGTCCCAGCGACCAGTCCAGTGCTGCTTTGCAATCCTCGGATTCGAACCATCGTCCTTGGTGGGAGAACGGCTCATTAAGTGCCAGCTTGCTGATGCTGGTGGTCTTGGTGACCAGCTTTGCAGCCGACAAATGGATCCCCAACGCGCAGCTGAGCCTGCCGCTGTTGATTTCAGCGGTATGCGCAACAGCGGCTGCGGCCTTGGGCATTCCCCTGCTGCGTCGCTTGAAGATGGGGCAGTTCATCCGCGAGGAGGGCCCCGAAACCCATCGGAGCAAAGCAGGAACGCCAACGATGGGGGGACTGCTCGTGGTTCCCGTCGGAGTCATTCTTGGCAGCCTGATCACGCGAGACACCGTGGCCTCGCAACAACTGCTCAGCCTGGCATCGCTGACATTGGCATTCATGGTGATCGGCGGCGTTGATGACTGGAGCAGCCTCACCAAACACACCAACACAGGTCTGACAGCGCGGGGGAAATTGCTGCTGCAAGCCCTTGCGGCCTTGGCCTTTCTCGTCGTCGCGGCCTGGCAGGGCTGGATCAACAACAGCATTGCCTTGCCCTTCGGACTTGAGCTTCCGCTGGGACTTCTGATCTGGCCTTTGGGACTGTTTGTTGTGCTGGCGGAGAGCAACGCCACCAACCTCACCGATGGCCTGGATGGTCTGGCAAGCGGCTGCGGGGCACTGGTCTTTACAGGCCTGGCACTTCAGCTGATGCTGAGAGGAGACAACGGCGATCCAGCCATTGCTGGCTTCTGCATGACCATGGCAGGGGCGTGGCTGGGATTTCTTGTACACAACAGGAATCCGGCTCGAGCCTTCATGGGCGACACGGGATCCCTGGCGATGGGGGCAGCTCTCAGTGGTGTGGCCCTGTTGTCCAACAGTCTCTGGCCACTGCTTGTGATGGGAGGGGTCTTTGTGGCGGAATCCCTCTCCGTGATCATCCAGGTTTGGGTGTTCAAGGCCACGAAAGGACCTGATGGACAGGGGCGGCGCGTGTTCCGCATGGCGCCACTGCATCACCATTTTGAACTGGAAGGCACCGACGAAAGAAGCGTGGTGCCTGCGTTCTGGCTGGTCACGGCAGGCCTTGTGCTTCTCGGGCTGGTGGTTCATCCCTAAGCGTTGATCTTGCACTGCTTTCAGATCCTTTGGAGCATCATTCTTGGAACGATGTCTAGGAAGCATCCACTGATTCAGTTGATTACATCGAGCTGTTATTCGTACTGCATCAAGATCGATGTCATTGACGAAAGATCCTTTGTTTCCTAGCAGAAACCCTCGAAAAAGCAGGTCTGAAATAACAAACAAGTACAGAAGAAATTTTTCATATGCGGCAAGAAAGCTTTCCACAGCTCACATCCCTTAAAGTCATGCTTTCGAGGCATCAGAGCAGGATGACCTATTTCACCTGGCGTGAATCCGGTCTCACAGCTGAATGCTCGAGCCTCGAGGCGATGGCTGCCCGTTTCGAGGAGTCAGCCAGTTTGATGCGACGCATGTCCAGCGAAGGTTTCCAGATGGAAAGGCATGGAACGGAGCAGCGCATCACCCATTCCGATCCCACGGTGTTTGAAGCCTGGGGATTCGTCAGTGAAGAATCGCCGGTCCGCCAACTCACACTGATCCCCGATCTTCAGAACTGATGGAGAGCTTTTTTACCAAAACCGCTGAGCTGCTCGCCAACGCAGCGGCTGATCCCGACAAGGTTCTGCGTTGGGTGCTGGTCTATTTCGGCCTGTCGTCGCTTGGGTTCATGGGCGTGTGGTTGATCGGGGAAGTGCGTCGTCAGAGCAGCGCCGATTCGAACTGAGCCTCAGCGACGTGCTTCCTCAGAACGCTGACGCCACTGAGGTGTCTGTTCCATTGATTTCAACTGCTCAGCGCTAGGGCTCTCGAGCACGTCCAGGAGATGCAGGGGTTCCGCTTCAAAGTGAAGGTGAGGACCTGTTGACCAGCGGCCAGTGTTCCCGCAGAGACCAATGATCTGCCCACGGTTGTAGGAACCAGCCGGAGCACCAGCACTGAGATGGCTGTAGCGGGTCTTGACGCCAGCCCCAGCCAGATGAAATGTCCAGCCCAGGGTGGAGCTCCAACGACTCCGCCCAACACCATCGTGCGAAGCACGAACAGGACGGCCTACGCGGCAGGCGATATCCAAGGCTGGGTGGTCCTGTTCGACGCCATGCGTCACCACTCCCGACATCGGCACCAGCAACGCTGCAAATAGACCCAGCAAGGAATCAAAATGAGAATTGGAAGAGAATCTTAAGACATTGTTTCTTTGGCCAGAGAAAAGACACGATTCTCGTTTTTCATTAACACTCCCTTAAAAGGAAAAAAACCCGGTGGGTCAGGGCCACTCGCCAGGCGGTCTCGCAACGGTTCGAAGTGCAAATCAAATGCAGCTCATGCGCAGAGCACTTCTGTTCACTGGTGCCGGCCTGATGGTCGCCGCGGCTGGACTCCCTTGCTTCGCCGCCCCCAAACAAACCGCCCGGACCGTCACCAACGGTTTCGTTCGCTCTAACGTGCTTTTGCCCATCGGTGGCAAAAAGCAGGTCTCCAATCCCGTACCTCAGGATCTGAGCAATCTGTCCGGTTGGACCCGTGAAGAACTCGAAGTGGGTCTGGAGAAGCAGTACGACGTCGACGTTGCTGACGTCACTGAATTCCTCTATTCAGATGAGGGCGAGGCCTTCCTGAAAGAAAGCCTCAACGGCAACTATCACCCGTACTACAGCCAGCAGAACGATCTGCAGGCTGTTCGCAGCGCCATCATTCTCGATTCTGAGGATGGCAAGCTCTCCAGCTACGGAATGATGGCCAAGCTGCCGACCGATCAGCGCCTGCAAGGCGCCATGAAGGTCTGCAATGCCGACGTGAAAGGTGATTTCCACAAGGACACCTCGTTGCTCAGCTGGTACATGAACACACCGGCCTGCATCCAGGCCTACACCGCCAAGGCCCCTGAGCCCGCTCCCGCTGCTCCTGTTCAGGGACTCTGGTGATCTAAGGGCACGACGACAAAACACGTTGAACAAGCCCTGGGTCCGCCCAGGGCTTTTTTGATGCCCGATTGATCAAGTCAAGATCATCAAGGCAAGACGACCACCGGAGTCCCCACCTCCACCAGCTCAAACACCCTGCGAATGTGTTCGTCATAAAGGCGAACACATCCATGCGAGACGGCCCGTCCGACGGTCCAACGATGAGGAGTGCCGTGGAAGCCGACATGGGAGCAGCCGCGAACCTGCACCACCTTCTCGCCATCCCACCCACCGGGATTGGAGCAGTCCTGGTAGAAGGCAATCCATCTGGAACCAAGGGGGTTTCGACCTCCAGGAGGAACCAGAGCTCCGGTGCCTGGATGTCTCCAAACGGGATCTACCGTCTTGAACAGCACCCGATGCTCTCCAAGAGGCGTCTCCCAACCTTGCGTGCCGACAGCAGCAGGAACACGCAGACGAAGCTGGCCGTGCTCCAACAGGATCAGCTGACGGCTAGAACGATGCAGCACCAGCTGCTTGGTGGATCGCGAACGGACAGCAGCCGGCAGCAAGGCCAGCGCCTGCGCATCACTCAACCAAGGGGCAAGCGGTGGAATGGGATCAGCTGACCTAGCTCTGACCGCTTCGACCTGGAGACACGCACCAGCGAGAACCGCCAACAACGTCGCCCGAAGCACTGGACTCGATCAAGAAACGCATCCTTGACCTAGCGGGACATCGGGCACTGCAGCTCAAGCTGCTGAAAGTCTCAGGACTTGCATTGATTGATGATGCGGGCAGGCCATTGAAGGATCACCATGCCGTCGTTTCCACGCACCGTGATGCTGCTGGGCAGTGGTGAACTGGGTAAGGAAGTGGCCATTGCTGCCCAACGGCTTGGCTGCCGCGTGATCGCCTGTGACCGCTATGCCGGTGCTCCGGCCATGCAGGTTGCTGACATCGCGGAAGTGCTGCCGATGACTGATGCCGAGGCCTTGCTGGCGGTGGTCCGGCGCCACCAACCCGACGTGGTGATCCCGGAGATCGAAGCGCTCGCCGTCCATGCCCTGGCGGAACTCGAACAGGAGGGGATCACCGTGATTCCAACGGCCCGTGCGACGGCCGTCACCATGAACCGAGACCGCATCCGCGACCTAGCGGCCGGCGAACTCGCTCTCCGCACGGCCCGCTTCGCCTATGCATCAAGCGCTGAAGAACTCACAACGGTGGCGGAACCCCTGGGATGGCCGGTTGTGGTGAAACCGGTGATGAGTTCCTCCGGCAAAGGACAGAGTGTGGTGACCTGTGCAGACGATCTGACCAAGGCTTGGGACGCCGCCATGGCCGGTGCTCGGGGCACCTCAACCCAGGTGATCGTGGAGGAATTCCTCCGTTTTGATCTGGAAATCACCCTTCTCACAATCCGTCAGCACAATGGCGAAACCCTGTTCTGTGCGCCCATCGGCCATGAACAGGAAGGTGGCGACTACCAGTGCAGCTGGCAACCGGCTCAACTGACGGACCAGCAGCTGCATCAGGCCCAGGCCATGGCCAAAACCGTGACCGACAACCTCGGCGGTGCAGGCCTATTCGGGGTGGAATTTTTCCTCTGTGGTGATGAGGTGATCTTTTCGGAACTGTCTCCCCGCCCCCACGACACCGGCCTGGTCACCCTGATAAGCCAGAACCTGAGCGAGTTCGAACTACACCTGCGCGCTGTACTTGGCCTACCAATCCCCACGATCACCACAACTGATGCCGCGGCCAGCCGTGTGATCTTGGCCCAAACGCATCTCGACTCCGTGGCTTTTGAAGGAGTCGAACAAGCACTCAGCGAAGCCGACACCCAGCTGCTGCTATTCGGCAAGCCCACGGCCCGCCCTGGTCGTCGGATGGGTGTAGCCCTCGCAACAGGGAAAGATCGGAAGGACGCACAAGCCAAGGCAGACCGCGCTGCAGCCTGTGTGAGCGTGATCCCAGGATCAACGGCTGCCTGAAAACCGGTAATGGGTCAACCCATCCAGCACCGCTCCAACACTGGGGCGTTTCGACACGAAGACCCGCTGCTGGGTCCGTTGACCCAACAGACATGGATCGTGATCCGCAGGAACAACCGTGGCTGGTAAACCATCCAGCAACTCTCCATCCCCCTGCTGACTGGCCACCACCAGAACCTGCTGCAGGGGAAGCCCCCAGGACTGGGCCAGAAAACGGATGGCCTCGCTGCGGGATGCGCGCTGGGGCAGAACATCCAGGAACCAGTGGCAGCGGAGCTGAGGTTGCGCCTGCAGGCCATGGCGCCGCAAGCACTGACGTGCCAACCCGATCAAACCGCGGTTGGACGCACGCAACAAATAGCTGACCTTGTAACGACTCTGATGATCAGGGTCCTGAAGCCGGATGTGTTCCTGGAGCTGATCCATCGCAGTAAGAACAGCATCGCGATCCCAGGCCTGGCTGATCCGCTGCGCCCAGACGGGGTCCTCTGCGCGATCCACCTCATGGTGAATCTCAGTGCCAGCCCTGCAGATCCAGGCCTTGGGATCGGGAAGATGCAGCTCGTGGTAGCGCTGGCGCGCCTGATCCAAAGAACGGCCCGTAAGGATGACCAACCCTGTCGAAGCGGCGAAGGGTTCGGCTTGAAGCCGATCGCGCAGATGCGCCAGGGAGCGTTCCTCAGGTAAATCCAGGCTGCTGTCCAGATCCAACGCCAACAGCCTGGAAACGGGACTGGGCCGCCGCACCACTGAAAGGGCACGAACGGGAGAGACGCGGATCTTTTGCTGCATCAGAGCGAGGTACTGGCACACATGGGCATCCCAGCTGAAGTGACGACTTATGGCCTCGACCCCGTTGTCGCTCCAACGTCGCCAACGAGACCCGTCACTGCCAGCCAATTCCAGAGCTTCCTGAAGTGCTCCGGGATCGGTGACATCAGCCAGGAGACCGTTATTGCAACGGTTTTGGATATCCCTTGGCCCGCCATCGTCGGTCGCCACCATCGGCAAACCGCAGGCCGCTGCCTCCAGCAAGGTAAGTCCGAAGGGTTCGGTCAGCGCCGGGTTCACAAACAACCCTCCCCGACGTGCAGCCCAGCGATAGAGGGCGGGAATCTGGGCACGGCTGTGTTGTTTGGGATAGGCCACGTGGCCATAGAGATCAAATCGATCCACCAGATCGAACACCTGCTGCAGCACATCGCGCTGCTGCTTCTCGAGCTGACGCGGGTCATCCCGACAGCCCAGCACAAGCACCAGGTTGTGTCGCTGCCGCAGCACCGGAGACTGGCCGTAGGCCTCCACAAGCGCAGGAATGTTCTTGCGCCGCACCGCGCGCGAAATCGCCAGCAGCGGCGGACGATCCGGCTCCCTCAGGAAAGGCTGCAACAGGCTTTGCAGGTCAGAGGATTCCTGCGATGAACCGTGGGGATGGAACCGGGTGGCATCGACCCCGGGGGGCACCACCTCCGCCTGAGCCGCCTGAAAGTGGCCGTAACGGGAGTACTGCTGATCAGCTTCCTGACGGGTGCTGGTGATCACCAGATCGGCTTGCGCCAGGGCCCGCTCTTCGGCGTCGATGCGTCGGCTGATGGCATAAGTCTGCTCAATCTGAGAGCGATCCAGGCCACCGGCCAAAAGGCGTCGCTGTTTCTCTCGGCCGAGGGAATGCCCGGTGAAGACCAGCGGAATCCCTAACCGCTGACTCACAAGGGCCCCCACCAAACCGGCATCGGCGTAATGGGCATGAATCCAATCCACCCTCTGGCCAGGCTGGCTCAGGTGTTCCACCAGCTGATCAGCCAGCTCCTCCAGATGGGGCCAAAGCAACTCCTTGCGCAGATACCGCTTCGGACCGAAGGGGAAACGCAGGATTCGGGCACCCGGACCAATGTCCTCAACCCGTTGGCTGTAGTCAAGATCAACCCGACGGTCCTGAATCAGCCGGGTCACCACATCAACCTGTTCGACCTCAGCACGCTGGGCCAGGCTGCGCACGAGCTCAAGCACATACAACGTCTGGCCACCGGTATCAGCATCACGTCCCAGTTCGAGCTCATGGGAACGAAACAAACCGTGAAGATGCAGATGCAACAACCGGATCCCCATTCGCTCCCCTCACAAACAACAACGGGACACAAATTCGGTGCCGTTGGTTTTTCTTTAGAGGCAGAAGAAGGGATAAAAAATAAAAAAAACCTTAGAAGACCCGCAACTTAAACCGATCAAAAAAGCTGAGTCATCCTGTCTTGCAAAGGATCTGGGCCCAAGGAGCTTAGTGATTCCGACTGCTTGATGTAACAGCCCGGCAACGTCAGAGACGGTTGCTCACATCAACAAGGCTGCCCTGTTCGTCGCCCCAACCGCCCATGGAGAAGGTTCTGGCGCCATCCACCCCAAGCTGCTCATTGATCCAGCTGAGGATGACCGGCCCAACCCGTGCGGGAGACGCTTCACCACGAAAACTGCGGAGGCTGAAGTGATCAGCACCCTGCACCAACACCAAACGATGACCCAACTGTGCTGCCTTGCTCTCGCGCATCGGAAGGATCGCTTCCGGACCCGAAGGCACGACCCAGTCGCGCGTACCGCTGATCAGCAGCAGCTTGGCCGGAAGGTTCTCCAAGCGACTGCCATCAAACAACAAACGCAGCGGCGGACTGACAGCAACAACAGCCTTGACTCTTGGATCCGAAACTGCGGCTTGGTTCACCCCCGACAGCCAACTGCACTGCAGCACCCAACTGAGATTCCGCTCCGGATCGTTTAGGTCGTTGCAACGGGATTTAAGTCTGTGATCAGTGGGAACACCACCGGCCAACTGAAGGCTGGTGGTCCCTCCCCAGGAGTGACCCACCACCGCAACGGCATTGGTGTTCAAGTTGGCGTCTGCCAGGAGACGACCTGCACCGACGGCATTCAACAGAGCGGAGACATCCAGGGGCCGAAGCCGCAGTTCCTCAGGCCCCGGCGGAGGCGCATCACCGGCGAGCATTGCCTTCTGCTGATTGAAATCACTGCCCGGATGGTCTGGCATCAACACCGTGTACCCATGGGCGGCCAGCACTTCACCCCAACCCTCAAAGGATTCCGGATCGTCCCAAAGCCCATGGGAAATCACGACCAACCGACCATTCGCTGGCGATGCAGGCTGAAGGGTCAGAACCCGCAGGGGTTGAGGGCGATGGGGCACGGAAACCCGAACAACCTCTCGGGACCAGCTGGTGCGAAGTGGAATCTGCAGCCCAGCCGTCACGGATGCGGCTTCGGCGGAACTAGAGAGAGCCACACCCTCCTCAAGATTGGTTTTGAGCCGGTTGGCCACCTGAGCGACGCGCGACAGATCGATCGAAGCCTGCTCTCCCGGCAACTCCCGAAGAAAACCAAGAATGTTGGGTTGTCCCCGGCGTTCAGCGCGAATCAGGGCATCGGTCAGCACCCGGCCGCTCACATCCGGTTCAATACCCTCAAGATCCACGACCTGCGTTGCCGCATAGAGGGCCTGCTCCAGAAGCGGCTGACCGGTCGATCCGGCTAGCAACGCCTTGGTTTCCAGAGGTAGTGGTGTGAGAAAGACCTGGCGTAGCAGCGTCAACAACTTGCCATCACTGGCCAATTGCAGATCCTGCAAATCCGGACTGGCCTCGATCAACTGTTCGGCGGAAAGCCCCCCGGAGAGATTGATCGTGACCTGCGTTTCGAGAAACGGCAGTCGCAGCACCAGCCGTTCCAGTGCTGAAGCGGGACCCCCGCTAAGAACCAGCGACATGCCAAAAGCCAGGGCCGCCAGGTGGGTGCGAAGTCGGGTCATCAAGCCGCCAATGGAACGGGCAGTTCTGGTGGATGCTGCTCCAAAACCCGGCTGAGATAACGCCCTGTGTGACTGGTGGGGTGCTTGGCGACCTCCTCTGGAGTCCCCGTCACCAGGATCTCGCCACCACGATCACCGCCTTCGGGGCCGAGATCAATGATCCAATCGCTGCAACGGATCACATCAAGATTGTGCTCGATGCAGATGATCGAATTGCCCTTGTCCACCAACCGCTGCATCACATCCATCAACTTGTGCACGTCGTAGAAACTGAGGCCGGTGGTGGGCTCATCGATCAGATAAAGGGTCTTGCCGGTGGCCCGCCGTGACAGCTCCGTCGCCAACTTCACCCTTTGGGCCTCACCCCCCGACAAGGTTGGTGCTGGCTGACCAAGCTTGACGTAGCCCAAGCCCACATCCACCAGCGTGCGCAAGCGATCTGCCGCCTGCGGAATCGCATCAAACACCTCAGCGGCCTGCTCCACCGTCATCTGGAGCACATCCGCAATGGTGTAGCCCTTGTATTTGACCTGCAGGGTTTCACGGTTGAACCGGGCGCCCTTGCAGACATCGCACTGCACATAAACGTCCGGCAGGAAGTTCATCTCAATCACGTTCACGCCCTGACCACGACAGGCCTCACAGCGTCCGCCCTTCACGTTGAAACTGAATTGCCCCACCTGGTAACCGCGGGCCTTGGCCTCCACCGTGGCGGCGAACACCTGACGGATCGGATCAAAGGCACCGGTGTAGGTGGCCGGGTTGGATCGTGGCGTCCGTCCGATCGGGCTCTGATCGATCACGATTACCTTGTCGATCGACTTCAGCCCCCGCAGCTCCCCCAGACCCTGCGGGAAGGGGACCTTCAGACCCAGTCCGTTCTCCAGAGCCGGATGCAGAAGCTCATTCACCAGAGTGCTCTTGCCGCTTCCGCTCACACCGGTGACGGACACCAATCGGCCCAGGGGAAACTCGACCGAAACGTTCTTGAGGTTGTTGCGGTTGCAATCGATCAGCTTGAGCGAGCGTGAACCGGTCTGCCGGCGTTCGGCCGGCGTTGGAATCGAGCGACGACCGCTCAGATAGGCACCGGTGAGGGATTCGCTGCTCGCCACCAAGTCCTCGAAACTTCCCTCGGCCACGATGTGGCCCCCATGGACACCGGCACCGGGACCGATGTCCACCACGTGATCCGCAGCGCGGATGGTGTCTTCATCGTGTTCCACCACCACGAGAGTGTTTCCGAGATCCCTGAGCCTCACCAACGTGTTCAAGAGACGATCGTTGTCCCGCTGGTGCAGGCCAATGCTCGGCTCATCCAGCACATACAGCACCCCTGTGAGACCAGCACCGATCTGGGTGGCCAAGCGGATGCGCTGGGCCTCACCGCCCGAGAGCGTCATCGCCGGACGATCCAGGCTGAGGTAATCCAGACCGACATCCAGCAGGAACTTCAAACGCAGACGGATTTCCCTCAGCACCAGATCACCGATCTGAATCTGACGAGCATTCAGCAAGGGCTCAGAACCCTCATGGGCACCAACGCCCATCAGTTTTTCGATCCGTTCCAGGGTCTGACCGACGCTGACGGCCGTGAGTTCTGGAATCCGATACGGACCCACCTTCACCGCGAGGGCTTCGGGTCGGAGCCGCTGACCGCCACAGGCTTCACAAGGAACCAGCTCGAGGTACTTCTCCAACTTCTGGCGCTGGGCTTCGCCACTCGCATCACGAAGCTGCCGCTCAAGGATTGGAAGAATGCCCTCAAACGGGCGGGTGTATCCCCCTTTGCCCTTGTGGTAGCGACTGTCGGCCTGAATCAAGATCGGCTCACGGCTTCCATTGAGCAGCACATCGCGCTGTTCGTCTGTGAGCTCATTCCAGGGGGTCTTGATTTCAAAGCCAAAGGCTTCACCCACCGAATAGAGCAGTGAGAAGTAATAGCTGTTGTCTTTCTCCGCCCAGGGAGCAACAGCGGAATACACGGGCTGACTGGGATCCGGAATCACCCGGTCAACGGTGAACTTGCGCAGATGACCAATGCCATGGCAGGCCTCACAGGCGCCATAGGGGCTGTTGAACGAAAACAATCGCGGCGAGAGCTCCTCCATCACGGCGCCGTGCACCGGGCAGGCGAAGTTCTCGGAGTAGAGACGCTCACGCTCAACGCCGTCGGGAAGCTCCTCACCCTTCTTGGGCACCACCTCCACCAGCGCCAGACCGTCACCGCGTTTGAGGGCCGTGCGCAACGAATCGGTCAGACGTTCCTGAATCCCCTCACGGGCCACAAGACGGTCGACCACCACCTCGATGTTGTGGCTGTGGTTCTTGTCCAGCTCAATGTTGTCGGCCAGCTCGCGCACTTCACCGTTGATGCGCACGCGGGCAAAACCTTCGGCTGCCAAGCCACTGATCAGCTTGGTGTGGGTGCCCTTCTTGCCACGCACCACCGGCGCCAACAACTGATAACGGGTGCCCTCCGGCAGCAACAGGATTTGATCGACCATCTCGTCGATGCTCTGCGGCTTAATCGAACGTCCACATTTGGGGCAATGGGGTTCGCCAGCACGACCGAACAACAGACGGAGATAGTCCTGAATCTCCGTGACGGTGCCCACCGTGGACCGCGGGTTGTGACTGGTGGATTTCTGATCAATCGAAATTGCAGGAGACAAACCCTCGATGGCATCGACATCGGGTTTGTCCACCTGCCCCAGGAACTGCCGGGCGTAGGCCGAGAGGCTTTCGACATAGCGGCGTTGCCCCTCCGCAAAGATCGTGTCGAAGGCCAGCGAACTCTTGCCACTCCCACTCACCCCGGTGAAGACCACCAGCTTGTTGCGGGGGATGGTGACGTCGACGTTCTTGAGGTTGTGCTGCCGGGCACCCCTCACTCGAATCACATCGTCCTGAGTCGCCAGCGGGCCAGCTGAATCAGCGATCTTGGCAGCAGCTCGCGCCATCAGGACCCGTTGGAAAGCTCAAGAGCTTAGGAAGAACCGAAGCCTTCAAGCTGTTCGCTGGTCCAGCAGGCTGGCTGCATAGGCATCGGCCTGATTGCCACCGGCGAGATCAGCCAGCTCCTGGCGGCGTTCCTGAGTGTCCCGCAGTCGGGACACTCGCGAATGGGTCACGCCATCCTCCACATGCTTGCTGACCCGGAAATGGTGATCGGCCACCGCCGCCACAAGCGGTTGGTGGGTGACGCAAAACACCTGGCGTTGACGGGCCAGGAGCTGAAGCAGATCCGCCATTGCTCCACTGACGCGTCCACTGACGCCGGCATCAATCTCATCGAAGAGCAGCGTGCTGGACCCATCCACGGCGGCAAGGGTGGTCTTGAGCGCAAGCAGAAAACGGGACATCTCACCACCGGACGCCACCTCCGTCAGCGGTGCCATCGGTTGGCCGGGATTGGCGGAAAAAAGAAATTGCACAGCATCCGCACCTTGCTCAGCGGGGGCGCAGGGAGTGAGATCCACCTTGAAACGCACGTTGGCCAGACCCATGGGAGGCAACAGCTCCAGCAACGACGCCTCCAAAGCCTTCGCCGCCTTGGAACGCTCGCGATTCAAGGCCGCATTGGCTTGATCACGCTTGTGGCGTCGGTCGTTCTCGTCCTGATGCAGGCGAGCGAGATCAGCCGCGAATCCTTCAGCATCCAAACGGTGAAGCAGGTCATCGCGATGCTGAATCAAACCGGCCAGATCAAGGCCATAGCGGCGCTGCAAGCGTTTTAAAACCGACAGGCGGTCTTGAATCCGCTCGAGATGGTCTGGATCGCTCTCGAGCCCCAGACCGTATTGATCAAGGGAGCGCAACAAGGCGTCAACACCAGCCTCAAGATCCAAAGCCTGATCCCGAAGGGGCTCAAGCGAACCATCCAGCTGCGCCATGGCCTGCAGCTCCTGAATGGACACCGCGAAGTGATCCTGCAAAGAAGGCCCCTGATCCGCACCATCGCGGAGACGCCCAAACAGCAAGGCCAGACCCTCCAGCAGCCTCACGCCATGAACGAGGCGGTCTTGATCCTGTTCCAGCAGCAGCAGCTCGTCAGGGTCGTCGAGATCAGCAGCTTGAAGCTGCTCCAACTGCTCCTCCTGTTCAGCCCGCTCCTGTTCGGAGCGCTGCTGTTCCTGCTCAAGCGCCATCAGGGCATCTGCAGCCACGCGCCAGTCCGCCCAGGCATCAGCCACCTGGGCCTTGACCACGGCCAGCGAAGAACCACCGAGACGGTCAAGCCAGAGACGTTGCTGCCCCGCCCGCGACAGCAACTGCGTTTGACCTTGAACAGTCAGGTCAATCAACAACGGTCTGAGCTCAAGCAACTGCTGACGATTCACCGTGCTGCCGTTCAAACGGCAGCGACTGGAGAAACGATCACCCTCCTGCCTTTTCCATTCACGGCTGATCAGAAGCTCCTCTTCGGGGTCAAACTCCGCCGCGATCAACCACTGTTCGAGGGAGGGGCTGAGTTGAAACGCAGCTTCGATCCTGGCTCGATCAGACCCCGCGCGCAGCAGACGGACGCCGCTAGCCCCCTGCGCTCCACCGAGCACCGCGTCGAGGGCATCAAGAAGGATCGACTTGCCTGCGCCGGTTTCACCGGTGAGCACCGTGAAGCCCGAGCTGAACTCCAATTCAAGACTCTCGATCAGAGCGATGTTCTGCAGCAGCAGACCGGTGAGCACGTCCAGCCCTGTGATGATGCCGACCGTAGCGGCAGCTCGGTTCGTTTAGAAGGGGTGTCGGACATCCCGATGAATTGATGGCGCAGGAGCTCGGGGATTTCATCGAAGCCGCAGGGTTGCTCGAGTACGACCCCGCCGCCATCACACGTATCTATGCCGGCCATCCCCAGCGGCTGATCCGACGGCTGTGGCAAACCCTGGTGCCCATCGGCCTGTTGCTTCTGGGCGTCGCCTTCGACTGGATGTTCCAGTTACTGAAGGATGAAGAACGGGCCCGCGAACGAGCCCGCGAATGCGCTGAACTTCTGGTGGATCTCGGCCCCGCCTTCATCAAAGCCGGCCAGGCTCTGTCCACCCGACCGGACATCGTTCCTCCACTGCTGCTGGAGGAACTGTCTCAGTTGCAAGACCAACTGCCCGGCTTCGACAGCGGCCTGGCCATGGCCTGCATCGAGGAGGACCTGGGGGCACCAGTCGATGAAATTTTCGAACAGCTGGACCGGGATCCGATTTCAGCCGCCTCCCTGGGTCAAGTGCACAAGGGAACCCTTCAGGGTGGCGCCAGGGTGGCCGTGAAAGTGCAGCGCCCAGGCCTGCGTGAACAGATCACCCTGGATCTGTACATCGTGCGCAACATCGCGGCCTGGCTCAACAGCAACATCGGACTGATTCGCAGCGACCTCGTTGCCCTGATCGACGAACTGGGGCGACGGGTGTTCGAAGAGATGGATTACCTCAACGAAGCGTCGAACGCCGAGACCTTCGCTGAACTGCATCAGCACAATCCTCGAATCGCCGTTCCGACGATCTACCGCAACGCCACCAGCCGCCGCGTGCTGACGATGGAGTGGATCGACGGCGTCAAGCTCACCAACCTGGATGCAGTTCGGGAGCTCGGTGTCGATCCAGACGACATGGTTGAGGTGGGGGTGAACTGCAGCCTTCAACAGTTGCTGGAGCATGGCTTCTTCCATGCCGATCCCCACCCCGGCAATCTGCTGGCCTTGAAAGACGGACGACTCTGTTATCTCGACTTCGGAATGATGAGCGAGGTCAGCCGCGAGTCACGCACCGGTTTGATTCAGGCAGTTGTCCATCTTGTGAACCGGAACTTCGGGAAGCTCTCCAAAGACTTTGTGACTCTGGGGTTCCTTGCAGAAGACGTGAACCTCGAACCGATTGTTCCAGCCTTCGAAAAAGTCTTCAGCCAAGCCTTGGAAGCTGGCGTCAACCGCATGGATTTCAAGGCGGTCACCGATGACATGTCCGGTGTGATGTACAAATTTCCATTCCGGGTCCCGCCCTATTACGCGCTGATCATTCGGTCGCTGGTCACCCTCGAGGGCATCGCCCTGAGTGTGGATCCGAACTTCAAGATCCTTGGTGCTGCCTACCCCTACTTCGCCCGACGACTGATGGAGGATCCCGATCCCCAACTGCGTCAGAGCCTCAAGGAGATGCTGTTCGACGGGGACGCGTTCCGTTGGACCCGTCTGGAAAATCTGGTGTCCAGCGCCGCAAGTCAGGCCCAGCTGGACCTGGAGGCCCTGCTCGATCAACTGCTCGACTTCCTGTTCTCACCCAAGGCAGGACTGCTTCGGGATCAACTGGTGACCGCCACGGTGGAGCGTCTGGATGCGCTGGGCTGGTCGACGATGCAACGCTTGGGTCGACGCCTGCCCAAACGACTACAACCCTCCGCGATCGCCCAATCGCCTCTAGGGATCTCCGATCCACTGATGCAACTGGAGCCGGTGCGGGAGTTGATTCAGGTCTTGCAATCTTTGCCGGGATTCACACCGGAGCTTCTGCTTCGGCGGATGCCAAGGGTTCTCAATGAACCGGACACTCGCCGAATGGGATTACAGGTGGCGCAGGGGCTGGCCGAACGGGGAGTTGTCCGCCTTGTGAGGGTCGCCGCTGGAGTTCCTGCCTAAGTTCCGGACAATATTGTCAGCGTGATGCTTTTCAAGCCATTCACCCGCTCCTCACTGCTGGCCATGGCGGCAGGACTTGGAATCGGCTGGAGCAGCGTCATGCAACCCCTGCATGCCGCCACGGATGTGGCCCTGGTGAGTGGTGCCTTTCGCCGCTCGATCCCCGTCGAAGAATTTGAGCAGCTGGCCGAAACCGGTGAAGCCATCGGATTGCTAGGCGATCTGCTTGAGCTCTCTGGGCAGGACCCTCAAGAGGTGGCGCAGATGCTCAATCAGAGCCTTGAGCTTCCCCTGGTCCTCACCAGCCGTTTGATCAACACACGGATCGGTGAAGCCATCCTGCGTCGTGCAGCTCGCATCATTTACCCGATCTACACACCTGAGCCTGAAGTCAGTGTTCCGGCGATCCGCGCCGGGGTGATCAGCGGATTGCAGAGTGAAGACGGCCTCACAGCGGTGAGTTTTCTCAAGGGGTATCCCAATGCAGTGATGGCGGTGAACCTGCCGGCTCTGTTTGGGGTGATCGAAAAAGCGGAATCCATTGCCGGCTTGGTGCAGTTTTTCTCCGACTCCCCCCTGGACGGATTGAAGGAAGCGCAACCCTGACCAATCCCCGAACGGACGCCGCCTAGATTCCGGCAATCCCCCCATCCCAGCCGGTGTCACTGTTTCAGAACCTCCGTCGGCGTTTCACTGCCACCCCTGTGATGCAGGACTGGCCTGGACTGATCGAGGCCTATCGCAGCTGGCTTCCCGTCACCGATGCAACCCCGGTGGTCAGCCTGCGCGAGGGAGCCACACCTCTGATTCCCGTGCCATCGATTGCGGAACAAATCGGCAAGGGCGTGAAGGTGTACGTGAAATACGACGGACTTAATCCCACAGGGTCCTTCAAGGACCGGGGCATGACCATGGCCATCAGTAAGGCCAAGGAAGCCGGTTGTGAAGCGGTGATCTGTGCCAGCACAGGCAACACCAGTGCTGCAGCCGCGGCCTATGCACGCCGAGGAGGGATGCGGGCCTTCGTGTTGATCCCTGATGGCTATGTCGCCCAGGGAAAACTGGCTCAGGCTCTGGTGTACGGCGCTGAGGTCTTAGCGATCCGTGGCAACTTCGATCGCGCTCTGGACATCGTTCGCGAAGCCGCGGAGAAGTACCCCGTCACCCTGGTGAACTCAGTAAACCCTTACCGTCTGCAGGGCCAGAAGACGGCTGCCTTCGAAATCGTGGATGCCCTAGGAGATGCACCCGACTGGCTGTGCATTCCCATGGGCAACGCGGGGAATATCACCGCCTATTGGATGGGTTTTCAGGAGTACCAGCAGGCAGGCCGCAGCCACAGCCTGCCCCGGATGATGGGTTTCCAGGCCAGCGGATCAGCACCTCTGGTGAACGACACCACGGTGACCGCCCCCGAAACCATCGCCACCGCCATCCGCATCGGCAACCCGGTGAATCGGGCCAAGGCCCTTGCGGCACGCGAAGCCAGCAACGGTGCGTTCCTTGATGTCACCGATGCGGAGATCATTGCGGCCTACAAGCTTCTGGGCGGCCAGGAGGGAATCTTCTGCGAACCAGCCAGTGCGGCCTCTGTGGCAGGCCTGCTCAAACGGAAAGATGAAGTACCAGCCGGCTCAACGGTGGTTTGCGTGCTGACCGGCAACGGCCTCAAGGATCCCGACTGCGCCATCAGCAACAACGACGCCGCCTTCCACACCGATCTCACCCCCGATCTGGGCACTGTCGCCAGTGTCATGGGCTTCTGAAATCGCTTTCCATCAAGGTTTAAGCCCCCTAATGGGGGCTTTTTTATGGCCATGGAGGCAAACCAACTGACAAAGCGGCTGCGGAAGACGCCCCAAAACCACCACAACACTCTGTGGAAAACAGACGAAAACGATCAGCCCATCCAGGTCGAGAGTTTTCCACCCGCTGTGAAGAGGTGGAAAACAAGGCAGCACTCCCCATCCTGTGAAAAATTCTCCTCAGCCATCGCCAACGCAAAATTCGTTTGATGACTGGGTTTTGAAGAGCTTTCCCCCTTTTCCCCAAGGCCTACGACTGCTGTTTTTGTTTTTTATTTTTAAATCCATAAGAACCAAACAGCCGAACAGAGGATCCACTTGCGCTGGCCATTGCACTTCCCTTCAGCCTGTGAAACCGTGGGACACCTCAGCGCACTCAGGTCTCCAGGACGATGAAGGTGGTCTGTTCACAGTCCGAACTGAATGGCGCCCTTCAGTTGGTCAGCCGTGCAGTCGCCACACGCCCAACCCACCCGGTTTTGGCCAATGTGCTGCTCACCGCAGATGCCGGCAGCAACCGCCTCAGCCTCACGGGGTTTGACCTGAGCCTGGGAATTCAGACTTCTCTCGCTGCCAGTGTGGAAACCAGCGGCGCCATCACACTTCCAGCCCGGTTGCTGGGAGAGATCGTCTCCCGTTTGTCCAGCGATTCCCCAGTCACGCTTGCAGCCGACGACTCCGGCGAACAGGTTCAGCTCACCAGCCTGAGCGGCAGTTATCAGATGCGCGGTATGAGTGCTGATGACTACCCCGACCTCCCCATGGTGGAGAGCGGCATGACGCTCAAGCTGCAGCCTGAACGGTTGGTGCAGGCGCTCAAAGGCACCTTGTTTGCCAGCAGCGGTGACGAAGCGAAGCAACTGCTCACTGGAGTTCACCTGAAGTTCAACCAGCGGGCTTTGGAAGCTGCTGCCACCGATGGTCACCGTCTTGCGGTGCTCAATGTTGACGATGCCTTGCAGGATGCCGCTGTGGCTGACGCTGTCGATGATCAAGGGTTTGCGGTGACGCTCCCGGCGCGTTCTCTGCGGGAGGTGGAGCGTCTGATGGCGTCCTGGCGTTCTGATGAACCCGTCAGTTTGTTCTGTGATCGCGGTCAGGTGGTGTTTTTGGCGGCCGACCAGATGGTCACCAGCCGAACACTTGAGGGCACCTATCCCAATTACGGCCAGCTGATTCCCGACGGTTTCACCCGCACCTTCGGGATGGATCGTCGTGCTCTGATTGCTGCATTGGAACGCATTGCGGTTCTCGCTGATCAACACAACAACGTTGTGAAATTCAGCAGTCAGCCGGAAGACGGTGTTGTGCAGATCAGTGCCGATGCGCAGGATGTGGGAAGTGGCTCCGAGTCGCTTCCTGCCAGCCTTGAAGGTGACGCCATGCAGATTGCCTTCAACGTTCGCTACTTGCTGGATGGCCTGAAGGCCATGGGCTCTGATCGGGTTGTTCTGCACTGCAACGCCCCAACCACGCCGGCTGTGCTCCGTTCCGATGAAGCATCTGAAGCCTTCACGTATCTGGTGATGCCTGTTCAGATTCGTTCCTGATGTGTCGACTCCAGACCAGCTGCTTCTCAGTGATCTTCTGAGTCATACCGTCCGTTGTGATCTGGGCCTGGATCACGGGCCTGGGGTGATGGCCTGGATGCATCCACCTGTGCATCGCCTGCTCGGTTGGATCAGCCGGCCCTCAGCTTTGCGTATGTCGCGGGACGTCTGGCGCTTGAACCAGTGCTGTGGCTTCACCGATCAGCAGGTGTTTGTGCGTGGCGAACCGGCGGTCACCGATCAGGTGACGTTGGAGCGCTTGCCCACATTGATGGATGCGGTGTTGCTGGATCGCGATGGTGAGCGGATCGGCAGCGTTGTGGATCTCGATTTCCGACCCGCCGATGGCGCGATTCTTCATTACCTGATAGCGCGCAGCGATCCAAGACTGCCTGGGAGTTCCCGATGGCGTCTTGCTCCTGATCGCATCCTGGATCAGCAGCCGGGACAGATCCAAACCGGCCTGATGGGATTGGATGATCTGCCGATGGCCCGCGCCAGCGTTCGCCAGGATCTGCTCCAACGCACCCAACGCTGGCGGGACCAGCTGCGTTCCATGGGCGATCGGGCCGGTGATCGATTGGAAGGTTGGTTGGAAGACTCACCTATCGACGATTTTCGCTCGGAGACCATGCGTTCTTCACTAGGAGACGACGAACCAGAGGCAGAGTCTGGGCCTGAGGTGTGGGACGACGACAGTTGGGAGGAGACCCCCATACGCCGCCGCCGCGAGGACGAAGACCCCTGGGTCTGACGGGCGGTCCGCAACACTGGGGGGAGGTGCTCCGCGATTCGTGGTTTCCTCCCCTGCGTACGACATAGCTGCAGCCCTGAAGCAGGAAGGGCTCAAGCCCAGTGACTGGGATGAGATCTGTCGGCGGCTCGGTCGCGAGCCGAACCGAGCTGAGTTGGGCATGTTCGGCGTGATGTGGTCCGAACACTGCTGCTATCGCAATTCCAGGCCGTTGCTGAGTGGTTTCCCCACCGAGGGGCCTCGCATCCTGGTAGGACCCGGAGAAAACGCCGGGGTGGTTGACCTTGGTGGGGGGCACCGGTTGGCCTTCAAGATCGAAAGCCATAACCATCCCTCCGCCGTCGAACCCTTTCAGGGGGCGGCAACAGGGGTGGGCGGGATCCTCCGTGACATCTTCACGATGGGCGCCCGTCCCATCGCGCTGCTGAATGCCCTGCGCTTCGGTCCCCTCGAGGACCCCGCCAACGTTGGCCTGATGGAGGGCGTGGTGGCCGGCATTGCCCACTACGGCAACTGCGTTGGGGTGCCGACGGTGGGCGGTGAGGTGGCCTTTGATCCCTCCTATTCCGGCAATCCGCTGGTGAATGCCATGGCCCTCGGGCTGATGGAGACCGAGGAGATCGTCAAATCCGGAGCGATCGGTGTTGGTAATCCCGTGGTTTACGTGGGCAGCACCACCGGTCGGGATGGCATGGGGGGAGCCAGTTTTGCCAGCGCTGAGCTCAGTGCCGATTCCCTGGATGATCGCCCCGCCGTTCAAGTGGGTGATCCGTTTCTGGAGAAAGGGCTGATCGAAGCCTGTCTTGAGGCCTTCGCCAGTGGTGATGTCGTGGCAGCGCAGGACATGGGTGCTGCTGGGCTGACCTGCAGCTGTTCGGAAATGGCTGCCAAAGGGGGCCTGGGGGTGGAACTGGATCTCGACCGTGTTCCGGCCCGTGAAACCGGGATGACGGCCTATGAGTTCCTGTTGTCGGAATCCCAGGAACGGATGTTGTTCGTGGTGAAGGCCGGCCGGGAGGACGCCTTGATGCAGCGGTTCCGTCGCTGGGGATTGCAGGCGGCGGTTGTGGGCAAGGTGCTCCAGGAACCAATTGTCCGGGTGTTGCATCACGGTGCGGTTGCCGCTGAGGTGCCGGCCACGGCTCTTGCCGATGACACCCCGATCGAAAAACATGCCCTCCTGCAGGAGCCCCCAGCGGATCTTCAGGCCCTCTGGAGCTGGAGCGAGCAGGAACTTCCAGAGCTGAGCGATGCCGCTGCAGCCCTGCTGCAACTCCTGGACGATCCCACCATCGCGAGCAAGCACTGGGTCCACCGTCAGTACGACCAGCAGGTGCTGGCCAATACGGTGGTGTCGTCCGGTGCTGCCGATGCCGCTGTGGTGCGGCTGAGGCCTCAACAGGGTGATGGATCCATGGCCGCATCCAACCGCGGTGTGGCCGCCACGGTGGACTGCCCCAACCGTTGGGTTGCCCTTGATCCAGAACGTGGTGCGCAGGCGGCCGTCGCTGAAGCGGCCCGCAACCTGAGTTGTGTGGGGGCGGAGCCTCTTGCGGTGACCGACAACCTCAATTTCCCGTCACCGGAAACGCCGAAGGGTTTCTGGCAGCTGGCCATGGCTTGTCGGGGGATTTCCGATGCCTGCCGCGCTCTCAACACCCCCGTCACCGGTGGCAATGTCTCGCTCTACAACGAGACCAAACAGGATGACGGCATGATGCAACCGATCCATCCCACGCCGGTGATCGGCATGGTCGGTGGTGTGGATGACATCAGCCGTGTGATCGGCTTGGCCTGGAGACAGCCCGGCGATTCGATCTTCCTCATCGGTGTTTCGCCGCAGGATGTTGCCGATCCCAGCCTTGGTTTGGCGGGCAGTGCCTATCAGCAGCAGAGACTCGGGTCCCTGGCAGGACGTCCGCCCCAGCCCGATCTTGCCGTCGAGGCCGCGGTGGGGCGTCTGGTTCGTGAGGCCATTGCTCAGGGTCTTCTGGCTTCTGCCCATGACTGCAGTGATGGCGGTCTGGCTGTGGCTTTGGCTGAAGCCTGCATCGCTTCGGATCTCGGCATCAACTTGACGCTGTCCACAGGGTCGGCGCGTTTGGATCGGGTGCTGTTCGCCGAAGGCGGCAGTCGGGTGATTGTGTCTGTGAACGCAGCGAGCCTCCCTGGCTGGGAGCAGTTGATTGGATCTAATTCATCGCTCTCCGTCACCCCGCTCGGCAGCGTCACAGCGGAGTCTCGTTTGATTGTCCGATCCGAATCTGCAGTTCAGCTCGATCTTGAGGTGGAACGGTGTGCTGCTGTTTTCCGTGATGCGTTGCCCCGACGGATGCATTCGGAGTGATTGAGTCAGGCGTTGCCTGACTGTCGTTTCTCTTCCTTATCTATCTGTCTACGGATTCATCATGTGCGGCATTATCGGAATGTTCTGTGTTGACTCAGTCAACCAACAGATCTACGACAATCTGCTTCTGCTTCAACACCGTGGGCAGGACTCGGCAGGGATTGTCACGATGGACAATCACACCTTCCATGTGCACAAACAAAAGGGACGTGTGCGTGAAGCCTTTCGCACCCGAGACATGCGAAAGCTGTTGGGTAATGCAGGGATCGGTCACGTTCGCTATGCCACCCGTGGTGCTGCTGCTTCTGAGGAGGAAGTTCAGCCCTTCTATGTGAATGCTCCCTATGGCATCACCTTTGTTCACAACGGCAATCTCACCAACACCCATCAGCTCGAGCAGGATCTGTTTCGGATTGATCGTCGTCACACCAATTCGACCAGTGATACGGAGATGCTGCTCAATGTGTTGGCTACTGAGATTCAATCTCAGCTCACGGGACGTGATCTGACGCCGGATCAATTGTTTGATGCGGTGGCTTCATTGCATCACCGCGTTCAGGGTTCCTATGCGGCCATTGCTTTGATTGCGGGCCATGGAATGCTGGCTTTCCGCGATCCCTATGGCATACGCCCTCTTATTCTTGGCAGGCGTCTGTCCGAACAGGGGCGTGAAGAATGGCTAGTAGCCAGTGAGTCATTGGTGATTGAAAACAGTGGCTACGAGATCGTCCGCGATGTTGATCCTGGCGAAGCCGTGTTCATCGACGTTGATGCCAATTTGCATCAGCGTCAGTGTGCCGAGTCGTCACGGTTGATTCCCTGTGCTTTTGAGTACGTGTATTTGGCACGCCCGGATTCCGTCATGAACGGCATTTCGGTTTATGAGTCGCGGTTGCGGATGGGTGATCGTCTCGCTCAGACCATTGCCGAAGCCTTACCGGCTGGTGATATCGATGTCGTGATGCCGATTCCTGATTCAGCAAGGCCCTCTGCGATGCAGGTCGCCAAGCAATTGGGTCTTGATTACCGCGAGGGCTTTTACAAGAACCGCTATGTCGGTCGTACTTTCATCATGCCGGGTCAAGCGGAACGGAAAAAATCAGTTCGTCAGAAACTCAATGCCCTCGGCACTGAATTTGCCGGCAAGAATGTTTTGATTGTTGATGATTCAATTGTTCGCGGAACCACCTCTCGCGAGATTGTTCAGATGGCACGTAGTGCTGGTGCCAACAAGGTGACCTTCACATCTGCGGCTCCACCGGTTCGTTATCCCAATGTTTATGGGATCAACATGCCGACGCGGGCGGAACTCCTTGCCCATGGTCGAACCATCGAAGAGATTTCAGATGTTCTCGGTGCCGATCATGTTGTTTATCAGACTGTTGAAAACTTGCTGGAAAGCATTGTTGAGAACACTGAGATCAGAGATCTCGAAATGTCTTGCTTTGATGGCCACTATGTGACCGGTGGAATTGACGAAGAATATTTCCAATGGTTGGAGAAGAATTGCAGCTCTTGATCAGGGTTTAGGGGTTCGGTTGAATGGCGTTGATTATTTCAACGATTGTTTCGCCATTCTGAAGAGGAGTTTGCTGAATCATTTTTTCTCCGGGTTGGGAGATGTTGATGTCTTCTGGATTCAAGCGACCGTGGCGGTCTTTGCTGGTGCGTACACCGACAAGCCCGGTTCCACTGGTGATGCCTACCAGGCGATCGGATTCGGCATCCATCTGCACGGCCATGCTGCCGAGATCACCCCGTTGGTTGTAGCGAACGTCTGAGACATCGATTCTTCCGATCATTCCCCGTTGGCTGACCAGCATCAACGCTGTCTCGTCTGCGCAGAAGGCTCCGACGATCTGTTCGCCGGGGAGCAATCGCATGGTCATGGGCCCTTGTGCCAATCGACCCATCAATGGAAGGGAATCTTCGGTAACCCGCAGCCGCAGCAGGCGACCGATGTCGCTGATCAACAACAGTGTTCCCTGATCGCGACAGATCACCGCACTGTTGAGTTCCACGCCCTCTTTCAACTTGACAACGCTGGTGGCCCGACCGGAGAGGTCCACTACTTCACTGAGGGGAAGTCGTTTGAAGCGACCATCGCTGCTGAGCAAGCCCAGACTCAAGTCGTTGATGTCTTGGCTGGGCAGCGACAGCAGCGAGATGATGGGGTCCCCGTCGAGGCCAGTTGGCAGGAAACGATCAATCGGTCCGGGTTGCTGTCCAGCAAATTCCCAGCGCAGTTGGGCAATGCGACCGCCTGCACTCACCGCCAGCAGTCGCGGTGGTGGTTCGATCGGCAGGATCACCCGTGCCGGAGATGGTGCATCACCGATGGGGCACGGATCGTTGAGGTGCAGCCGGCCCAGCACCTGAGGGGTGACGATCTTTACCTGTCCATCGGCCTGGATCAGCACCCGTCCATCTCCGGGCAGTGCGGCCAGGGCCTGCCGACGCAGCAGTTCTGTGTTTGGCCGTTGGTTTGCCGCCCGTTCGGCCATAAGGGCATCGCCTCCCTCCACCAGTCGAGTTCGACGCGGAGTGCTGAAGCGTTTCTTCAACCCTTTGAGTTCCGTCACCATCGCGTCCAGCAGTTGATCCCGGTTGTCCAGGAGCAACTTGAGGCGCTGCCGTTCCGTCCGCAGTTCGTCCAGCTCCTGTCTCAGGCTTTCCTGTTCGAGACCGGTCAGACGCCTGAGGGGCATGGCCAAAACCGCATCGGCCTGCCGTTCGCTGAGATCGAGTCGCACCATCAGGCTGGCGCGGGCTGAGGCGGCGTCATTGGCCTCCTGAATCATGGCGATCACGGCCTGAAGGCTGTTCAGGGCCGTGATCAGTCCTTCCACTACTTCAAGCCGGTCTTCGGTCTTGCGCAGGGCATGACTGGTGCGCCGGATCAGAGTCAGTTCCCGGAAATCGAGAAAGGTCTGCAGCAGTTGGCGCAGAGACAGCTGCTGAGGTTGTCCATCGACCAGGGCCAGCAGAATCGCTCCGAAGTTGCTCTGCAGCGCCGTTCGACGTTGAAGATCCTTCAGCACCTTTTCTGGATCCGCATCGCGGCGCAGCTCCACCACAACGCGCATCCCTTCGCGGTCGCTTTCGTCGCGGATGTCGGCGATTCCGCCGATTTTTCCGTCGTTGACGGATTCCGCCAGCTTTTCAATCCAGCCGGCTTTACTGAGCTGGTACGGCAGTTCTGTGACCACAACAGCATTGCGCTTGTGGCGCCCTTTGCCGGGTTGCACCTCTTCGGTGTGGGCGACGCCTCGCATCGGGATACTGCCGCGTCCATGCAGGTAGGTGTCCCGTAGGCCTGAACTGATCAGCACTTCACCGCCGGTGGGGAAGTCGGGCCCCGGGATCAGTTCCAGCAGTTTTTCGTCAGTGAGTTCCGGCTTCCGGATCAGGGCGATCAGACCATCCACCACTTCTCCCAGATTGTGCGGAGGGATGCTGGTGGCCATGCCGACGGCGATGCCGGAGCAGCCGTTCAGCAGCAGGAAGGGAAGCTGCGCCGGAAGAACGGTGGGTTCTTGTTGGGAACCATCGAAGTTGGGCGCAAAATCAACCGTGTCTTCACCGATCTCCTCAAGCATCGCCTGATGGGAGATAGGCGCCAGGCGGGTTTCGGTGTACCGCATCGCCGCCGGTGGGTCGTCGTCCACCGAGCCGAAATTGCCGTGGCCGTCGAGCAGGGGATGACGGCTAGAGAAGCTTTGAACAAGCCGCACCAGGGCGTCATAGACGGCCTGATCACCGTGGGGGTGGTACTTGCCCAGAACATCACCAACGACCCTTGCGCATTTGCGATAAGGACGGTCTGGGGTCAGCCCCAGTTCTTGCATCGCGTAGAGGATGCGTCGTTGGACGGGCTTGAGGCCATCACGGGCATCGGGCAACGCCCGACCCACGATCACGCTCATCGCGTATTCGAGGTAGGAGCGCTGCATCTCCTGATGCAGGGCGATCGGTTGAACGCGCTCCTCAGCCATTCGGTCTGTCGATCTCCGACCGGAAGGCGCTCAGCCTACAGATGATCACTGGCTTTTCTTCCAAGTTGCGTTGGCTTGGGCCCGTTCCACGCTGCTGGTGAGCTCCGGCTCGTTGAGCAATTGTGCCGTCGCCTCACGGATGCGCACACCCCAGAGCTGTTCCGCTTGGTGCAACGGTAAGACGTAGTTGGGATTCTTGGCCAAAGCTGTGGATGCCAGCTGGATCGCTTCGGCCTGCTCACCCCGTTGATGCAGCGCTGCAGCCAGGGCCAGCATGGGCTCTGGATTGGCTTCCAGCTTCAACACCTGCCGCCAGCGTCGCTCCGCTTCCTGACGCTGGCCCATCTCAAAGAGAACCAGTGCTTGGTTGTTGAGGGCTTCCCAGAACTCCGGTTTCAGTGCGGTGGCTTTTTCGAACGACTCCAGGGCCAGGGGCAGTTCGTTCTGCATGATCCTGGCGTTCCCGAGATCGAAATAGGCCGCGGCGTTGTTTGGATCCAGTTGGAGTCCACGGGCAATCAGAGGAACGGCGTTATCCGGCTGCTCTGCCCGCAGGGCGATGGCTGCTTCGGCAAACCAGAGGCCGGCTTTCTCGGGATTCAGTTCCTTGGCTCGGGCCAGAGACCGGCTTGCATCCTTGAGGTCGTTGTTGCGCAGTTGTGCCTCCGCCAGGATCGACCAGAACCGTTCGTCATTCGGATTGAGCCGGACTGCCAGAGCCGCGAGTCGCGCTGCATCCTTGGCTTGCCCCAGCTGAAGCAGTTGCGCAGCGGTCCGTACGATGCCGATCGATGAGCCTGTGAGTTCCTCTTCGGTGGGCAGATAGACGTAGGGGATCAGCGCGTTCGCTGCCGGGGCCCCGAACCAACCCCCAACGATCAGCAGTGCAGCCGCCAACGTTCGACGGAATCGAATTCGACGCAGCACTGGAGCCATGGTGGAGTGGCTAAAGCGTAGGTGTGGGATCCGGTTGTGCCGCAGCAGCGTTGCGTCGCCACATCCAGGGTTTGATCCGTCGCAACGCCGACCCTCGCAGGTTTTGGTCCCAGACGGTGTCATCCCAGTTCTCGATGTCCTCCTGATGCAGATTCAGAAGCCATGGGCGCGGCTGCACCTCTGGATCGCTGCTCTGGGGCAAGGTTCGATGGTTCCAGGGGCAGACGTCCTGGCAGATGTCACACCCCGCCACCCACGGTCCGAGGGCCGCGCGAATGCTCTCCGGTAAGACATCTGCTCGGTTTTCGATCGTGTGAAAGGCCAGGCAGCGTCTTGCATCCACCACAAAAGGTTCGCGGATCGCATCCGTCGGGCAGGCATCGATGCAGGCGGTGCAACGTCCACAGAGGCTGCGCGCTGGTGGGTCGGCGTCCAAGGGCTCCGTGGTCAACAGATGGCCGATCACCATCCATGAGCCCCGTTGGGGATGAATCAGATTGCTGTTCTTACCGATCCAGCCCAGGCCGGCTTCTTCGGCCCATGCCTTGTCCAGCAGTGGAGTTGAGTCAACACAGGCTCTCCAGCCACACTCGGGACGTTGTTCCGAAAGCCAACGACCGATTCGTCGGAGCCGTTGATCCACAACACGGTGATAATCCCGTCCCCAGCCGTAGCGGGCGACCTTGAGGGAGCCGGGGGAGGGTTGGCTCTCGACGTAATAGTTGAGGCCAACGGCGAGCACGCTGTTGACCCCTTCCAACAAGAGTGCGGGGTTGCGACGTCGGGGGGCCGCCATCCAGGCCATGTCGGCCTGATGGCCATGGTCCAACCAGCGCTGCAGGGCTTCGGTGCGCAGCTGCAGTCGTGGACTTCCCGGGATTCTGGCAATGCCAACGGGATTGAAGCCTTCTTCAGCGGCGCGGCGCTTCAGAGCCTGACTCAACTGCGTTTGTTGATCGCTGACACGCCCTTGCATCGACCCTAGTGTTGGTCGCTATTCAGCATTTTCTCTGTGAACGGCACTGAGACAGGACGCCTTGCACCCTTGCTGCGGTGGCTCGGCTTGACCCTTGTGGTGATTCTCTTGCTGCAGATGTTGGCTGTTCTCGTTGGGGTCGACTGGAGTTCTGATGCTCCCCGTCCGCAGGTCACTGGCCCTTTGGTGGCCCTGGCTCCCCTGGGGTTTGCCGGCTTGTTGATCTGTCTGATTGGATCCCGGCTTGATTGTCCTGAGCCGCGTCGCAGTCCTTTGCGGCTGCTGATCGCCGTTCTTTCAGGACTGTTGGCCCTTGGCATGGTGGTTGCAGTGCCCATGTCCATGGATGGAGGTGCCGGTGATGTTGCCCGCATGCGCAATCTTGACCAGGGCCGCGAAGCGCTGAAGGATGCCCGAGCTTTCCGCGCTGACGAAGCGCAGGTGACGTCCCTGGGAGAGCAGCTGGCCCAGGCCGGTCAACTCGCTGCGGATGCCACTGATGAGGACAAGTTGCGTGCGGCCGAAAAGATGGTGGACGATCAGATCGCCCAGATGGAGGCGCAACTCAAGACTGTTGAGGCCGGGCAGGCCCGTGAATCCCAGCAGCGGTTCATCGGTGGAACCATCACTGCTGTAGTGCTTGCCATTGCTTTTGTGCTTCTCGCTTTCACTGCAGTGCTCTGACCGCTGGTTAGGTTGGTCAAACTTCATCCAAAACTGGGCGTAGTAGCTCTTTGGTCCAGTCCAATCCCAGACCTGATCTGCCGCTTTCCGCAAGGCTTCGGCAGGACCTTAAGAACGACCTGATCGCAGGGTTGCTCGTGGTGATCCCACTGGCAACCACGATTTGGCTGTCAACGATCGTCAGTCGCTTTGTTCTGGCGTTTCTGACCTCGATTCCGAAGCAGTTCAATCCCTTCATCACCCTGAACCCACTGCTTCAGGACCTGATCAACCTTGCCCTGGGACTAACGGTGCCCTTGATGGGCATTCTTTTGATCGGCTTGATGGCCCGAAACATCGTGGGCCGCTGGCTTTTGGAGTTCGGTGAAGGCACCTTGAGCCGGATCCCCCTGGCTGGATCGGTCTACAAGACCCTGAAGCAACTGCTGGAGACTTTCTTTCGCGACAACTCCACCCGGTTCCGTCGTGTTGTTCTCGTGGAGTACCCCCGGGAGGGATTGTTCAGCGTCGGTTTTGTGACCGGTGAGGTGGGTCCCTCCCTTCAGTCCGATTTGGAGGAGCCCCTTCTGAGTGTGTTCATTCCCACCGCTCCGAATCCAACCACCGGTTGGTACACCCTTGTTCCTGCGCGGTCCGTCCGGGATCTTGAGATCAGTGTTGAAGAGGCCTTCCGAACGATCATCTCGGCGGGCATCGTCAACCCCGATGATCGGGAGGCACCCGTGAATCGAAGTTTTTCCAGCCTCATGGCCCAGTTGCGGGCTTCTGCATCTCCTTCCAGCTGAGTCATGGCGACACGATCCCTTTCACGCGAGCTGGCTCTGCTCGTGCTCGGTCAGGTGCCGGAACAGAAGTCAGCCGCGGTGGCTGATCTGGCCCTTGATTCCATCCTTGATCAGGCCCTCGACACCCTCACCCAGCACTGGCGCGAATCGCTCGATGCCAGTGCCGCAGAGCTGGAACAGGCACAGCAGTCTTTGTTAGACAGCGAGTTGCAGCAGGGTGAAACCGAAACCCATGACACCGTTCGCACTCATCTGCGTTCGTCCTTGAGTTCGGCTGAACAGGTGCTGAACGGATTGTCGGCAAGCCTAGAGCTGCCTCGGCTGTTGTTGCTTGGGGATCAGGAGCAGATTCGCCGCGGTGCCATGGAGCGGGTTCAGAAGGTGCTGAGCCAGCGTGATGGCATCGACACACGGCTGGATCAGGTGATGGAGGGCTGGCGACTGGCGCGGCTTCCTCGGATTGACCGGGATATCCTCCGGTTGGCTGTTGTTGATCTGGAAAGCCTGCGGACGCCAGCCCCTGTGGCGTTCAACGAGGCGGTTGAACTGGCCAACCGCTACAGCGATGAGCAAGGTCGTCGGATGATCAACGGCGTGTTGCGTCGGTTTCATGACGCTCAATCCAAAGCATCAGCCTGATGGTGTTCAACTGGTTCGAAAGACAGGCTGAGGAGTCTCCGAAGCCGGAGCCGGGGCCCAACCCCGCGCCGACGACGGAACCGACGGAGGGTGTGACTGAAGCTCCCGTCTCATCACCGCCAGAGCCGACTCCAGCTCCTGCAGCAAGCGAGGAGGAAGACGAGGCCCTGGCTTGGGCACGTGAGGCCTATGCCCGCTTGAAGGCTCAGCAACATGCCGCGGCGGCTCCCGCTACGGCTGTCCCTGAGCCCACTCCTGCGCCCAGTCCCGAACCATCGCCGGCACCCCTACCGACGCCGTCTCCGCTTCCGACTCAGCCACCAACTCCCACGCCGTCTCCAACACCTACTGCTGGGCTGTCGTTCCTGGAGCAGGCCGCGGCTCAGCGCCAGCAGCGTCAGCAGGATCTGGACGACAGGGCCCTTGAGGCGCCTCCTGCACCGACGCCTGTCCCCGCCCCAGCACCATCTGTCGAGGCGGACGACTCGGAGGAGCCCCAGCTCGGTGACTTTGATCAGGATTTCACCTGGTCAGCCGAGGTGCTGGCGGCCCAGGGCCGTCGTGTCGATCAGGTCTCCCTCGAGGAAATCGATTGGTTGGGCCGACTTCGTCGCGGCCTTGAAAAGACCCGTCAGGGTTTTGTGACCAGTCTTCTCGAGAATCTCGGTGACGATCCGCTGACTCCCGAGGTTCTCGACGATCTCGAAACCTTGTTGCTCAGAGCTGATGCTGGCGTCCAGGCCACTGACCAGGTGCTGGATGCCTTGCGGCAGCGGATGAATACGGAGGTGGTTGATCCTGCGGAAGGGATTCGCTTCCTCAAGGAACAGTTGTGTGGCTTGTTGGATGCGCCGATCCAGTCCAGTGGTGTTCCTCTTTTGGCACCCGAGCGGGATCGGCTCAACATCTGGTTGATGGTGGGGGTGAATGGCGTTGGCAAGACAACCACGCTCGGCAAACTTGCCAACTTGGCTGTTCGCAGCGGGTATTCGGCTCTGATCGCGGCCGCAGACACCTTCCGGGCAGCAGCCGTTCAGCAGGTTGAGGTCTGGGGCGAGCGCAGTGATGTTCCTGTGGTGTCGAATCCCAGCAGCAACGCGGATCCAGCGGCCGTTGTGTTCGATGCCATTGGCGCTGCTCGCTCGCGGGGCTCTGATCTGCTGTTGGTGGACACCGCCGGACGGTTGCAGACCAAACACAACCTGATGGAGGAGCTCCAAAAAGTCAGGAAGATCATCGACCGTTTGGCGCCGGAGGCGAAGGTCGAATCCCTGTTGGTTCTTGATGCAAGCCAGGGTCAGAACGGGCTTCGTCAGGCCATGGCCTTTGCCCAGGCGGCCGGACTGACCGGTGTTGTGATTACCAAACTCGATGGCACAGCCCGTGGCGGCGTCGCCCTGGCAGTGTCATCAGAGGCCGGATTGCCGATTCGTTTCATCGGAGCCGGTGAAGGAATTCGCGATCTGCGCCCCTTCAACAGTTTTGAATTCGTTGAGGCTCTACTGGCTGGACGCTGAAGCGTTGCTACCTTGCGGATCCTCGGGGTGCGAGGTTGAGCAGCAAGCCTCCCGGACGTCATCCCAACCCCGCTCAGCGGATCGGAAATCCCTCGCCGGAGGCGATGGCCTCTCTGCGCCAACTGTTTGACAGCCTCAGCAGCGAACAGCGCCGCAATCAGGACCTATTGGTCTCCTTGGGTTTTGCCCTCCGCAGCTTTACCAACCTCCAACGTTTTCTTGAGCTTGTGCCTGTCGTGGCCTCGCGTCTCGTCGGGGTGGAGGGCGCTTTGCTGGTTCCATTTCAGGCGGATGGTCGCCTCTGGCGTGACCAGCTTCAGGGGACTCCGGTTGAGCCGTCTCAGGATCTGTTGCGGCGTTTGGCTTCCTTTGAACCCGGCTCTGCAGTGGGTTTCGGCAGCGACGACCAGCAGCTGCTAGCGCTCGATCGTCTGGTTCAACGCTGCCTTCCCAAAGCGGCACTGTTTGCTACGTCTGTGACGGCCCGTGGTCGCTCGCGGGGCCGTCTTTACGTCTATGCCCGCAACGGTTCCTTGGTCTGGACCGAGGTGCACCGTCGACATGTCCAGTTGGTGGCGGATCTCGCTGGTGTCGCGATCGAAAACGATCAGATGCTGCAAGACGCCCGCCGTCATGAGCGGGTGGACCGACAACTCAGCATCGGTGCCGAGATTCAGGCCCAGTTGTTGCCGGATCGCTGTCCCGTGATCGAGGGCGTTGATCTGGCTGCACGGTGCCGGCCTGCCTTTCAGGTGGGTGGTGATTACTACGACTTCATTCCCACCCGGCCGGAACTGATCGGCCGCCGTCGTGAGCGGGGTCGCTGGGCGCTGGTGATGGGGGATGTCATGGGCAAAGGAGTTCCCGCCGGTCTGCTGATGACGATGTTGCGGGGGATGCTGCGCGCTGAGGTTCTCAGCGGACTGCCGCCTGATCGGATTCTCCATGACCTCAACCAGCTGGCTCAGGAGGACCTCGCCCAATCCCATCGGTTTGTGACGCTGTTTTATTCCGACCTGGATCCGCGCACCCTGCGGTTGCGCTACGCCAATGCGGCACATAACCCGCCGCTGCTCTGGCGTGCCGAGCGACGGGTGGTCATGCGCCTCGATGCCGCCGGGCTTTTGATTGGTCTCCAACCGGAAGCTGAGTTCGCCCTTGGCGAGGTTCGCCTCGAACCGGGAGACGTGTTGCTCTATTACACCGATGGCGTGACAGAAGCACCGGGGATCACCGGCGATCGCTTTGATGAGGCGCGGTTGATTCGTGCCCTGGAAACGGCATGCCGCAGTGGTCAGGGGGCGCAGGGAATTCTTGAAAGCCTGTTTGAACGTTTGGATCGTTTTGTCGGTCCGGATCGCCAGCTGGAGGATGACGCGTCCCTTGTGGTGCTGAAAGTTCCGGAAGCGGTCACGTTGCCGAGTGTGCAGGGACGGTCAATCGCCTGACAAGCTGAGGAAATTGACGGATGAACTGATGGCTGGTGGGGTGACCGGTGGTGCTGCAGGCACTTGGAGCGACCGTTTTGAGCAGGGTCTGCATCCCTTCATCGAGGCGTTCAATGCCTCCATTGGTTTTGACCTGACCCTGCTTCAGGAGGATCTGGATGGGTCGATTGCCCATGCCCGGATGTTGGCAGGTGCGGGAGTGATCACGCAGGCGGAGGCCGATCAGCTGGTGGAAGGCCTGGAAACGGTTCGCGCCGAGGCAGCGTCCGGCGGTTTTCAGCCTGGTTTGGCCGATGAGGATGTTCACTTCGCCGTTGAACGTCGGCTGATTGCTCTACTGGGTCCAGTCGGGAAGAAGCTGCATACCGGACGCAGCCGCAATGATCAGGTCGGTACCGATCTACGCCTCTGGCTGCGACGACGCCTGGATGGTTTGAACCAGGATCTGCAGCGGTTGCAGGGCGCACTGCTGATCCAGGCGGATCGTCATCGCCGCACGATGATCCCTGGCTACACCCATCTGCAGCGGGCCCAACCGCTCTGTCTCGCCCATCACCTGCTCGCCTACGTCGAGATGCTGGAGCGTGACCGTGAGCGCCTTAATGATGTACGTAAACGCGTGAACATCTGTCCGCTCGGCGCTGCTGCCCTGGCGGGAACACCGGTGCCGATTGATCGCCAGCGCACCGCGAAGGAGCTTGGGTTCTCAGCGGTTTACGCCAACAGCCTTGACGCCGTCAGCGACCGTGATTTCTGCGTTGAGTTCTCCGCTGCCGCCTCCCTGGTGATGGTGCACCTCAGTCGCTTGTCGGAAGAGGTGATTGCCTGGGCGTCGGAGGAATTCGGGTTCGTGCGGCTCAGCGACCGCTGTGCGACGGGAAGCAGCCTGATGCCTCAGAAGAAGAATCCCGATGTGCCTGAGTTGGTTCGGGGAAAGACCGGACGGGTCTTCGGACATCTCCAAGGATTGCTGACCATGATCAAGGGCCTTCCCCTTGCATACAACAAGGATTTTCAGGAAGACAAGGAAGCCCTGTTTGATGCCTTCCGAACAACGCGTGATTGTGTTGAGGCGATGGCGATTTTGTTTGAGGAAGGCCTTGATTTCCGAGTGGAGCGCCTCAATGAAGCGGTGGAGCAGGACTTCTCCAATGCAACGGATGTGGCTGACTATCTGGTGTCTCGCGGTGTTCCATTTCGCGAGGCTTATCAATTGGTCGGTGCTGTCGTCCGGCGCTGTCTCGAGCAGGGTTGTCTTTTGCGGGACCTTGATCTGACTGCCTGGAAGGAGCTCCATCCGGCATTTGAGGCAGATCTGCATGACGCCTTGGCTCCCCGCGCCGTTGTGGCGGCCCGTCGCAGTGAAGGGGGAACAGGATTTGAGCGTGTTGATGAACAGCTTCAGCGCTGGCTACAGCGTTTCAACGGAAGTCAAGAGGTGGGATGACTCTCACCCATAACCGGGTCTACGCTTAATTAGCCAGGGGTATGTCGCTTCGTTCCGGAGTCATGGCCCGATGGCAATGTTCAAGGCCTCTTCGGTCCACTGTTTCGTACCCGGTCCACGCAAAACGTGAGCATTTTTGTCGGCAACCTTCCCTTCCGCGCTGAGCAGGAAGATGTGATTGAACTGTTTGCCCAGTTCGGTGAAGTGACCAACTGTGCGCTGCCCCTCGAGCGTGATACAGGTCGCAAGCGTGGTTTTGCCTTCATTGAGATGGCCGATGAGTCCACCGAAGAGGCAGCGATTGAAGGGCTGCAGGGTGCAGAATTGATGGGCCGTCCTCTGCGGATCAACAAAGCTGAACCCCGCGGTAGCGCACCTCGGCGCGGCGGCGGTGGTGGTTACGGCGGCGGCGGTGGCGGTGGTTACGGCGGCGGTGGTGGCGGTTATCGCGGCGGCGGTGGCGGTGGTGGTGGTTACGGCGGCGGTGGCGGTGGTTACGGCGGCGGTGGCGGTGGTGACCGTCCCTCCGGTGCACGTGGTTGGGAAGACCGCAGCTATGGAGCCCGCGACAATGCTGGTGAGGGCAATGCCTATGACGAAGGCCGTAGTCGTCGTCGCCGTGGATCCTCCAGTGGCGGTGGCGATGACTATTCCGGTTACGGCGGAGCCGAGGGCTGACGCCAGCCTTTTGATCAGAGTCCTGCGTCCTTAAGCTGCTGTCCGGCATGGACCAGGACATTCAGGTCGGCCCCGGGGCGCTGGGCTTTCTCCCCCAGCTCCCGTCGCCAGTGCCGTGCACCACGGACCCCCTCCACGAGCTGCACCAGATGACGGCAGAGGTCCCACAGCCGTCCCCCTCGCTCAAGATGAGCGGCCGCATGGGGAAGCAGACCGTCCACGACGTCTGACGCCAGGATCTGGCGTGATTCCTCCCCGAAGATCAAGGCATCAATGCCAGTCCAGCGCAGGGGATGGCTGTAGGCCGCTCGCCCCACCATGGCGCCATCGCACCCTTCCAGCGCCAGAAGGCAGTCTTCGGGTGACTCCAGCCCCCCGTTGAGTTCAATCACCAGATCGGGTCGGCGTTGTTTGAGAGCCACCACGCGGTAATGCTGCAGTGGAGGAATCGTTCGGTTCTGCTTGGGATCTAGGCCCTCCAGCCAGGCCTTACGGGCATGAACAGCGAAGCGGCTGGCCCCTGCCAGCGCCACCCGATCCACGAAGTTCGTCAGCAGCGCGTCGCTGTCGAGATCATCAATGCCGATCCGATGCTTAACGGTTACGGGGAGTCCCCCCGAGTCCACCATGGCTTCCACGCAGCGGGCGACCAGATCCGGCTCCGCCATCAGACAGGCTCCGAAATTGCCGGCCTGCACCTTCTGGCTCGGGCAACCCACATTGAGGTTGATCTCGTCGTAGCCCCAGTCCTGAGCCAGTCGTGCGGCTTCGGCCAGCAGGGCTGGATCGTCACCACCCACCTGCAGGGCGATCGGATGTTCCACAGGATCGAAATCCAGCAGCTTGTTGCGTCGCTTGCTGTGGTGCAGCGCTTGGGCCACCACCATTTCGCTGTAGAGCAGAGCCCTGCGGCTGATTTGCCGCATCAGCACCCGGAAGTGGCGGTCGGTGCAATCCAGCATCGGCGCCACACTGAAGCGGTAGGCAGCGGTGGATCCGGCGGCAGTCATCAATCCATTAGAACCGCCCATGATTCCTGCTTCAGCATCGATGAGCTTGAGTGCCGCTGTTCTGTCCCGTCGTTCGCTGCTGTTGGCAGCGATGGCAGGGGTTTTTGGCAGTCTCTGGAGACCTCAGCCTGTGCTGGCGGCGTCCAAAGCTGGCGATCCCTCATGGGATCTCGATGCGGACCAGTGGCGTCAGCGCCTGTCTCCCCAGGCCTATGACGTGTTGCGCAATGAGGGGACTGAACGTCCATTCACGAGTCCGCTCAATGGGGAAAAGCGTTCCGGCACTTATCACTGCGCAGGCTGTGATGCGGCGCTGTTCTCCTCAGATGCCAAATTTGACAGCGGCACCGGCTGGCCTAGCTTCTGGCAGCCCCTGGATGGGGCCATCGCCACGAAAGTAGATTTCAAATTGATCCTGCCGCGCACGGAGTACCACTGCAGCCGTTGTGGTGGGCACCAGGGCCACGTGTTCAATGACGGACCTCGACCCACCGGCAAGCGCTACTGCAACAACGGAGTCGCCCTTCGCTTCCAGCCCGCTTGATCTGATCGTTGTTGGCGGTGGTCCTGCTGGATACATGGCAGCGATCACGGCTGCCGAGCAGGGGGTTCGGCAGGTGATGGTGCTGGAAGCCACCCCTGAGCCCCTCCAGAAGGTGCGCATCAGCGGCGGCGGTCGCTGCAACGTGACCCACGCCTGCTGGGACCCCCGTGAACTGGCAACTCATTACCCCCGTGGCAGTCGCCCTTTGCGGGGTCCCTTCAGCCGCTTCGCTTGCGGGGATGCGATTGCTTGGTTTGATGAGCATGGCCTCACTCTGGTGGAGGAACCCGATGGACGGATGTTCCCGCAGCAGAACCGTTCCGAGGCGGTGATCCAATGCCTCCAGAAGGCGGCAAGGGTGTCGGGTGTACAGCTGAGAACGAAGGCGTTGGTCCAGCAGGTGCGCGTTCACCCCGAGGGGGGATTTGTGCTCGAGGGCCGCGGCCTGGAGCCTTTGCACGGGCGCTGCTTAATGCTGGCCACGGGGGGCCATCCCAGTGGCCGAAAACTGGCGGAAGCTCTGGGCCACCGGATGGTGCCGCCGGTGCCATCTCTGTTCAGCCTCACGATGCAGGCGCCCGCACTGACGGCCTGTAGTGGCATCGCCATCGATGATGTGGGCCTTGATCTGAAGCTGGGCAACCAGCGTTTCCGCCAAACCGGGCGGGTGCTGATCACCCACCGTGGTCTGAGCGGCCCGGCCACGCTGCGCCTCTCAGCATTTGCTGCCAGGGCCTTGCATCAGAGCCGCTATCAGGGGGAGCTGAAGTTGGATTGGAGTGCCGGGTTGGGGCGTTCGGGGGTGACCCAGCGGTTGCAGCAATGGCGGCAGGAGCAGGCCCGGCGAACCATTTCAGCAGCGAAGCCCTTTGAGCATTTGCCTCGGCGGCTTTGGCAAGCCTTTTTAACCATGGCTGGGGTGGAGGCTGAGCGACGCTGGGCTGATCTGCCGATGAAGGTGGAGCGTCAATTGGTTGAGCTGCTCTGCGGGCAGAGTTTGTCGATCAAGGGACGTGGACCGTTCGGCGAGGAGTTCGTCACCGCCGGCGGTGTGGATCTGGGGGACGTCAACCTGGCCACGATGGAGAGTCGCCGCTGTCCTGGTCTCTACTTGGCTGGTGAACTGCTGGATGTGGACGGGGTAACCGGCGGTTTTAACTTCCAGGCCTGCTGGAGCGGCGGATGGTTGGCAGGTCAGGCGATTGCTCCAGTGATTACTGGATCTGATCGAACACGGTGAACATCGGCAGGTACATCGCCAGCAGGATGGACCCGACGATGCCGCCGACCACCACGATCATCGCGGGCTCGAGCATTGAGGTGAGCGCTTTGACCATGGCCCCGACTTCGTCTTCGTAGAAATCCGCCACCTTGCTGAGCATTTTGTCCATCTCACCGGTTTCCTCGCCGATGGCCAGCATGTTCAGGGCCATGTCCGGCAACACCTTTTGACGGATTAATGCGTTGCTGAGCAGGACGCCTTCCTGCACCATGCCCCGCGAGGCCAGGATCGCATCAGAAATGATCGAGTTGCCGGCGGTTTCACTTGAGATTTCCATCGACATCAGAATCGGAACACCCGCCCGGGTGAGCGAACTGAAGATCCGGCAGAACTGAGCCGTGGCCGTCATCAGGATAAGTTCGCCGAAGAGCGGTAGTTTCAGCACCAGGCGGTCGATCGTTCGCCGGCCGTTGTGGGTGCCGTAGAACCGGCTGAACATCCAGATTCCCAGCATTATCCCTCCAAGGGCATAAAGGGCGACTGGCGAACGCAGCAACTCGCTCAGATCAACGAGCAGCTGGGTGAATGCCGGCAGCTCGGCACCTAGGTCTTCGAAGATCCCCGCGAAGGTCGGGATTAGAAAGATGGTCATGCCAAGGAACACCAGGATGGCGATCACCAGCACCGCCACGGGATAGCCCAGGGCTCCCTTGATCTGGTTCTGCAGTTTGGCGTTGTCCTCCAGCAATTTGGCCAGTCGCTTGAGGGCTTCATCCAGAACACCACCGGCCTCTCCGGCTTCCACCATGGCGATGGTGAGCTGGTCAAACACCTTTGGCCACTGACGCAGGGCTGTTGCCAGGGCAATGCCCTCATTGACGTCGAGGCTCACTTTGGTGAGCGCTCTTTTGAACATCGGCAGTTTTTGCTGTGTGGCCATCAGATCGAGGCTGCGCACGATCGGGACCCCGGCATCGACCAGGGCGGCCAGTTTGCTGGCGAACACGGCCTTGTCTTTCACCCCTGGCGTTTTCTCAAGCAGGCGATTGAGGTCAAAGGAACCGAGACCGCCGCCCGTTGCTTCGTCTTGCTTCGTGTCCTGGTTGTTTCCGGGGCTGACGGGCCGCAGTTCTTCGGCGCGAATGCCCCGCCGTCGCAGCAGTTTTTTGGCTTCTGCTACGTCGGCAGCCTTGATCGTCACCGTTCGCGGTTGTCCGGTGGGACCGGCGTAGGAGGCAAGGAAGGCGGCCATCGGTGCTTATTTCCTGGGTTCAGATGTCACCGATTAATCGCTGCAATTCCCCCGGCTTGCTGGCCTTGGCCATAGCCTCGGACCGGGATACATCCCCGTTGACCACCAGGTTGGCCAGGGCTTTTTCCAGGGTCTGCATGCCCTGTTCTCCCCCGGTCTGAATTTGCGAGTAGAGCTGTGCCGTTTTGCCCTCGCGGATCAGGTTGGCGGTGGCGGGCGTGTTGATCAGGATTTCCTGCGCCATGACGCGACCGAACTGTCCTTCTGCGGGGTTCTGACGCCGGCAGAGGGTCTGGGAAAACACAGCCACCAAGCTTCCCGAGAGCTGTACACGGATCTGCGTCTGTTGTTCCGGCGGGAAGACGTCGACCATCCGATCCACCGTCTGGGCCGCGGAGCTGGTGTGCAGGGTTCCGAAGACGAGATGTCCGGTTTCGGCAGCACTTACGGCCAGTTGAATGGTCTCCAGATCTCGCATCTCACCCACCAGGATCACGTCCGGGTCTTCCCGCAGGGCAGCACGCAGCGCATTGGCGAAGCTGCGGGTGTCTTCGTTCAGCTGCCTTTGGTGCACCAGGCTCTTGTCGCTTTGGTACACGAATTCAATCGGATCCTCGATCGTGAGGATGTGTTCGCTGCGGGTGTGATTGATGTGATCCAGGAGGGCCGCCAGAGTGGTGGTCTTGCCAGATCCCGTTGGCCCAGTCACCAGCACGAGCCCTCGCGGCCGCGCGCTGGTTTCCAGCACCACCGGCGGCAGGTTGAGCAGTTCAACGCTGGGAATTTTGCTGCCGAGGGCCCGTAGGCAGGCGGCATAGCTTCCTTTCTGTCGGTAGACGTTCACACGGAAGCGTGCAACGCCCTTTAGGCCGTAAGCGCAGTCCAGTTCCCAGGTTTGCTCCAGCGTCTTGCGCTGGCTGTTGTTGAGCATCGAGAAGATCAGCTTGTTGCAGTCCTCCTCCGCGAGCGGCTGCTCTGTCATTGGGCGAAGCTCGCCGCTGAAACGGCCGTAGGGCGGTTGACCGGTGGCGAGGTGAAGGTCGCTTCCACCGCCGTTCACCAGTTGTTCCATCAGGTCTTCGATCATCAGATCCATGACCGGCTCCTCAGTGGCGTGGTGTTAGGCAATAGGGACACTCAAGCCAGCCTTCCTGTAGACCGGCACCGCATCCTTCACAGGTCATTGTGCTGAGGGCGCGGGCTCTGCGCTCAGATTCCAGTCCGGAATCCGTCAGCACCATCCGCCCCACCTCTTCCAGGGTGGTCTCGCCCCGTCGCACCAGTTCGAGGCTGTAGCCAAGCAGGGTCACCATGCCTGATTCAAGGGCCAGTTGTCGGATCACATCGGTGCTGGCGCCTTTGGAGATGGCAGTGGCCATGTCTTCCTGGATGCGCAGCACTTCGTAGATGCCAACGCGACCCTTGTATCCGCTTCCCTGGCAGTGGGAGCAGACCGGTTCGTTAGGACCGTGATGGTGGGCCCGGTAGAAGGTGACATCAGCCTCCCGGCTGGCCATCAGCCCGAACCGGCCCAGTTCTTCTTGCTCGGGCCGGTAGGGCTCGCGGCAGTGGGAGCAGACCCGACGCAGCAGCCGCTGGGAAATGATCCCAATGAGGGACGCCGACACCATGAACGGCTCCACGCCCATTTCGTCCAGGCGGGCAATGGTGCTCGGTGCATCGTTGGCGTGAAGGGTGCTGAGCACCAGATGACCTGTGAGTGCTGCCTCAATGGCTGTTTTGGCGGTTTCGAGATCGCGGGTTTCTCCCACCAGGAGAACGTCCGGGTCTTGCCGCATGAAAGCCCGGAGTGCCGTTGCAAAGTCGAAGCCTTTTTCACGGTTCACCTGGCATTGGGTGATGCCCGGCAGGGTGTATTCGATTGGGTCCTCCACCGTGGAGATGTTGATGCCGGGGTCGTTGCGTTCGGCGAGGAGTGAATAAAGGGTGGTGGACTTCCCGGAGCCCGTTGGCCCGGTCACCAGGATCATCCCGAAGGGTTTGGAGCCCAGATCCCTCACCAGCGCCAAGGCATCGGGATCGCTAATCAATTTGTCCAGTCCCAGCTGGGTCGCTCCACTGTCGAGTAGGCGCAGGCAGACCTTTTCACCGAAGCGACTGGGCAGCGTGTTGACACGGAAATCAATGACCCGGTCGCGAAACTTTCGGCGAATGCGACCGTCCTGGGCTTGGCGCCGTTCGGCGATGTCTAGATCCGCCAGGATCTTGAAACGGGATGTGACCGCTGGAACCAGCCGACTGGGGAGAGGTTCAATGTATTGCTGGAGCACACCGTCCTGACGGAACCTCAGCCGCAGCCCCTTTTGTTGCGGCTCCACGTGGATGTCGCTGGCCTTGACTGCCATGGCCTGCAGCAGGATCCGGTCCACCAGCGTCACTACGGGGGAGGCTTCCGCATCCTTGAGGCTGGTTTCCAGGTCAATGGCGTCGCGGGCCTGTTGGGCGTCGTCGTCTTCGTCGCTCTCCAGCACCCCCTCGGTGCTGAAGTCCTGCAAAAACGATTCAGGACCGGCGTCGAGCTTGGTTTCGGTTTCTGCAGCAGCGAGGGTGCTGATCTCTTTCAACGGCGGAGGGACTGGATCGTTCTGTGGTGCTGATGGGCGTGGTTCTTCTGTGATGGGTTGCAGCGGCTCGGTCAGCGCTTGGTCTTCCGTTTCAGTTGTTTCCGTGTGCAGGGCTTCCAGCAGATCCGCTTCGATGGCTGGGTGCAGTCGGATCGTGCGTTTTTGTTCCGGTAGCTGATCGATCAGGTGTTGCCATTCCTGGTCTCGCCACTGGCTGGGAATCGCGATGTCGAGATTGTCCGCACCGATCGCAATCGGCATGGCCTGGAGTGCCCGCCACTGATCTGGGCCCACATCAGGGAGGGCGTCGTTCAGGAGCTTGCGGCTTGCCAGCAACTGGTCCGGCCCCGGAACAGGCTGCTGCAACAACAGTTCCAGGGCGAAACGCTGCCGTGCCGTGTCGCCTGCATCAGGGGTGGGCAGCGTCAGAGTCATGGCTAGCGACCGAGGTGCGGGCTTCCGCAGCTTGTGGGAGGTGTGCGTTGCCCTTCAACATGTCTAGACAGCAATCCCTGAGCGGTCAGCATGAGCGGCGACGCCTCCACCCCAGAGCAGGACCAGACCGTTGCGTCCGGTGCTGTTCCAGCCACGCCGGAGTCAGCTCCGGATGCGCCAGAGGCAACCTCCGAACAGGCTCCTGCAGCTGTGGATCCGGCGGATCGGATGCAGCAACTCGAGCAGGAGTTGAGCACGCTGAAGCAGGAGCACGAGACGCTCAACAGTCAATACGTGCGCATCGCGGCGGATTTCGACAACTTCCGCAAGCGACAGAGTCGCGATCAGGACGACATGCGTCAGCAGCTGGTCTGTTCGACCCTCACGGAGATTCTTCCGGTTGTCGACAACTTCGAGCGGGCCCGTCAGCAGCTGAATCCTGAAGGAGAGGAAGCCCAGGCGTTGCATCGCAGTTACCAGGGTCTCTACAAGCAACTGGTGGACGTGCTGAAGCAGCAGGGGGTGGCACGGATGGAGGTTGTCGGCCAGGAGTTCGATCCGAACCTGCATGAGGCTGTGTTGCGGGAGGAAAGCAATGAGTTCGCCGAGGACGTGGTGTGTGAGGAGCTCCAGCGGGGCTACCACCGCGACGGTCGTGTGCTGCGCCACGCGATGGTGAAGGTGTCGATGGGTCCCGGGCCGTCCGATGCAGCGCCTGCTGAGGCGGCACCGAATCAGACGGAGGAGGAGGCCTGATGGCCGACTTTTACGACCTGCTGGGCGTGAGTCGGGATGTGGATCCCGACAGCCTTAAGCGGGCTTATCGGCGTATGGCGCGTCAGTACCACCCCGACATCAATAAGGATCCCGGCGCTGAGGACCGTTTCAAGGAAATCGGTCGCGCCTATGAGGTGCTGAGTGATCCGCAGACCCGGGCCCGTTACGACCAGTTCGGTGAAGCCGGTCTGGGTGGTGCCGCCGGGGCCCCGGACATGGGGGACATGGGCGGGTTCGCTGATCTGTTCGAGACGTTCTTCCAGGGTTTTGGTGGACCCGGCGGTGCCGGTGGTGGTCGGCCGCGGCGTCAGGGCCCCCAGCAGGGGGATGACCTGCGTTACGACCTGACGATCGATTTCGAGCAGGCGGTGTTCGGTCAGGAGCAGGAGATCAAGATCCCGCATCTGGAGACCTGCGATACCTGCGGCGGCAGCGGTGCCAAACCGGGCAGTGGACCCACCACCTGCGGCACCTGCGGCGGTGCTGGCCAGGTCCGCCGCGCCACCCGGACTCCCTTTGGCAGCTTCACCCAGGTCGCCGAATGTCCCACCTGCGGAGGGACCGGCCAGGTGATTGCTGATCCCTGCGGCTCCTGTGGTGGCCAGGGTGTCAAACAGGTGCGCAAGAAGCTGCGGATCAACATTCCTGCCGGGGTGGACACCGGAACACGGCTTCGGGTCTCGAGTGAAGGCAATGCCGGACCCCGGGGAGGCCCGTCCGGTGACCTTTATGTCTTCCTCACCGTTCGCAATCATCCACGGCTGCAGCGGGATGGTTTGAACATCCTTTCGGAGGTGAAGGTCAGCTACCTCCAGGCGATTCTCGGCGACACGATTGAGGTGGAAACCGTGGATGGCACCAAGGAGCTGAACATCCCTGCCGGCACCCAGCCCAGCACGGTGCTCACCCTGCCGAACCAGGGCATTCCCAAACTCGGGAATCCGGTGGCGCGGGGTGAACAGCGCGTGACGGTCACCGTCGACTTGCCGAAGCGGCTCAGTGATACGGAGCGGGAGCTTCTGGAACAGCTGGCGGGCCACCATTCCGCTCGCGGTAAGCAGCACCACCATCACAACAGTGGATTGTTCGCTCGCTTGTTCGGTCAGAAGGGATGAACAGGCGTTCCCTGGATCTGCGGGGAACGCCCTGTCCGGTGAATTTCATTCGCTGCAAGCTCACTCTTGAGCAGTTGAGTTCCGGCGACTGCCTCGAGGTCTGTCTCGACCGGGGTGAGCCGGAGGCCATGGTCCTTCCGGGGCTGAGGGATGCCGGTCACCGTGTTCAATGCATTGATCAAACGCCGGATGCAGTCACCATCGAGGTGATCTGCGGTGGCTGACACCGGTAGTTCCGTGGCTTCCGGGATGGTGGTGGCGCTCCAGGCCAACTACCTGGAGGTTGAGCTGGATGCCGCACCTGACGGATGCCCAGGACGGCTGCTCTGCACACGTCGCACTCGATTGAGCCATAGGGGGGCAGCGGTCTACGTGGGTGATCGGGTCGTGGTCGAGGCGATTGATCCAGGCCAGGGGCGTGCCGTCGTGGCCGACGTGGAGCCACGCCACAGTTTTCTGACACGGCCACCGGTGGCCAACGTCTCCTTGGTGGCTGTGGTGTTGGCTGTCGAGCAGCCCAGCTTTGACCCTGATCAGGCCAGTCGCTTTCTGTTGACGGCGGAACGCACGGGGTTGGAGGTGATCCTTCTGCTCACCAAGACAGATCTCATCTCGGAGGCAGCTCTCGAGCAGCTCCTGACCCGATTGAAGGGTTGGGGGTATGAACCTCTGGCGCTCTCGAGCGCATCCGGAACGGGGATTGATGCCCTTCGGCAACGCTTGGCTGGTGCGCAGCTGTCGGTGCTGTGTGGGCCCTCAGGGGTGGGGAAGAGCAGCCTGCTGAACCAGTTGCGTCCTGATCTCCAACTGCGGACTGCTGAGGTATCAGGACGCTTGCAGCGCGGGCGCCACACCACCCGCCATGTGGAGCTGTTTCCTCTGGGGCCGAGCGCGAGGGTGGCTGACACCCCCGGGTTCAACCGTCCTGATCTACCCGATGACCCCCAGGAACTGGGGATCCTGTTTCCGGAGCTCAAGAAACAACTCGATCCCTGGCCCTGCCGGTTTCGGGATTGCCTGCATCGCGGCGAGCCCGGCTGCGGCGTGTCCACGGAGTGGGAGCGTTATCCCCTTTACAAGGCTGCGTTGATCGAGCAGAGCAGCCTCAGCCGCCCATCCCGGGGAGGTTGAGGTTCAGACCACCGGTGAGTTCCTCCATCCGGCCCTTCATCGTGGCGGTGGATTGCTCATAGGCCGCCTGCAGAGCTTCCAAGGTGGCTGTTTCGCTGGCCTGTTGACCCTCCTGAAGCAGAGCAGGGTCCAGCCGTACCCGCAGGGGTTGCTGGTTGCCCGACAGCCAGACACTGGCGCGGCCGTCGTTGCTCTGGCCTTCGATCTCCATTCCGTCCAGTTCGTCCTGCAGAGCCTGAGCGTTCTGCTGAATCTCCTGGGCCTTCTTGAAGGCTTCGGTGAGCTGACCGAAATTGGGGAGTCCGAAGCCTGCCATGGCGATCCTGTGGGAGCCGGAAGGCTAAGCCGCCGTTGCGAATCCCAAGCGCTTTACTTCGGGGTGCAGACGGATCCCGTGCTCGGCTTCGACGCGGTCCTGTACGAGTTGGATCAGCTGGGTGATGTCGTTCGCCTGGGCGTGACCGGTGTTGACGATGAAATTGGCATGCATGGTGGAGATTTCGGCGCCACCGATGCGTGTTCCCTTCAGCCCCTGCTCTTCGATCAGCCGTCCTGCCTTGAGCGGTTCGGGATTGCGGAATACGCTGCCGCAGCTGGGTTGTTGATAGGGCTGCGTGGTGGTGCGGTGGCTGAGATTCGCGTTGGTGACCCGCTTGAGGTCGGTGGGATCGTGACCGGGTTCCAGGCGGAAGCGTGCTGACAACACCACAAGGTCGTTCTCCTGCAGGCGGCTGTGGCGGTAGGCGAAGTCCAGTTGATCGCACTGCAGATCAAAGCAGTCGCCCCCCTGCAGGGGCATGACTCGTACCGACTCCAACCACTCCGCCGTGCAGCCCCCCTGGGCTCCTGCATTCATCACGGCGGCACCGCCTGCGGTTCCCGGGATGCCAACTGACCACTCGAGGCCGTGCAGCCCAGCGCGTGCAGCACGTCGCGCCAACGATGGGATCGGTTCACCGGCCAGCACCTCCACGGTCCCAGTGGTTTCATCGAGCTGCAGCCCCTGAAGTTTGCGCAGACATAGCGAGAGCCCGGGCAGGCCGTCATCGTGAATTAGCAGATTCGACCCAGCACCGATGACGCGGCAGGGCATGCCCTGTTGCGCAGCCCATTGGATCCAGGCCTGGGTCTCGTCAAGGCTGACGGGTTCTGCGAGCCATTCGGCGGATCCTCCCACCCGCCAAGTGGTGTATTCGGCAAGGCTGACTTCGGCCTGGGGCAACCTGGCATCGCATGGGGTCATGACGTCAGCCTTGACCAGAGCCCATTCACATCGCCAGCACCCATGGCCAGGACGAGATCCTGTTCGCGACTGTGCTGAATCACCAGCATGGTGAGTTCATCGAGAGTCTCCGCGACGGCGATCTGGAGATCAGGTTTCAGGCTGTGGACCCGTTCCGCCAGGGCCTTGCTGCAGATGCCCTGCAGGGGTTGCTCACCTGCGGCATAGACAGGAGCCAGCAGCAGCAGATCACAGTTCTGCAGTGCATGGGCAAAGCCATCGAGGAACTGCTTGGTGCGGCTATAGCGGTGCGGTTGGAACACCGCCAGCAGCCGTTGAGGTGCTGTGGGGAGCGGACTGCTGCCACTACTCACCATCAGGCGAGCCATCTCAAGGGTTGCTTTGACCTCACTGGGATGGTGGGCGTAGTCGTCAACGATGTGACGGCCTTTCCAGGTGCCTCGAAGATCAAACCGCCGGCTCGGTGCTTTTAGGCCTGTGAGCCCCTCCACCAATTGGTCGAAGGGGAGCCCCTCCATCCGGCAGGCCGCCAAGGCTCCTGTTGCATTGCTGAGATTGTGCCTTCCGGCCATCGGCAGGGTGAAGTCGCCGACGGGTACGCCTGATTCATAAAAACGGGCGACGCAGCGATCGCCCTCAAGGATCAGAGGCAGAGCAGCGAAGTCGACCGATTCAGCGCTTTGGTTGGACCACCAGGTCGTCGGCTGGAAGTGCTCCTGCAGGATCGGGCAGTCGTGGTTGGCCAGCACGCGATCGCAACCGCCGGCGAAGCGTTGCAGTGTGGAGATCAGATCGTCGAGGCTGGTGTAGTGATCGGTGTGATCCAGTTCCAGATTGGTGATCACGCCGAGGCTGGGGCTGAACTTCACCAGGGATCCGTCGGATTCGTCCGCCTCGGCCACGAGCAATTTCCCCTGGCCTGAATGGCCGTTGCTGCCCAGGCTGGGAACAATCCCGCCGATGACAGCGGTCGGGTCCTGACCGGCCTCCAGCAGAAGGGACGTGATCAAGGTGCTGGTGGTGGTTTTGCCATGGCTGCCGGCCACAGCGATCGAGGGTTGCTGCTCGATCAGAGCCGCCAGAAGATCGGAGCGATGCCAGATCTCCAGGCCTTGCTGCCGGGCTCGTTGCAGTTCGGGATTGCTGTCGGGGATGGCTGTGCTGATCACCACCACCGGTGAACAAGCGTTTGTCGATCCCGTGACGGCGTCAATGCAGGTTGCGTCCTGCTTGCGGAAGACTTTGACCCCGAGGGTCTTCAGTTGTTGTGTTGTCGCGTTGTCACGTGGATCAGAGCCGCTGACCGTGTGTCCGCGATCCACCAGAATCCGGGCCAGGGCCGACATACCAATTCCGCCGACACCGATGAAGTGGACTGGTGTCTGACGGTCGAGCAGGCGAGGCAACGGAGGGCTTCAGTCTGGGGAAAGATAGGCCAGTTGCCGCTGCTTGTCTGCCGTTCTCAGGGACGGATCGAGCCGATTAAGGCGGTGTTGAACAAGGTATTTCTGCTGATTTCTGTATGATCGGCGGCCAAAACCCTTGCGCGGCTTTGCCGCTTCTGCCATGACCCTGCGCGTTGCGATCAATGGATTCGGCCGGATCGGTCGCAATGTTCTGCGGGGATGGATCAGCCGTGGCGCTGACACCGGCCTGGAAATCGTGGGAATGAACTCCACCTCCGACCCCGCCACCAGCGCTCACCTGCTGACCTACGACTCCATCCTTGGGCGTCTCGATCCTTCCGTGGACATCAAGACCACGGACAGCTCGATGTTCGTCAACGGCAAGGAGATCAAGTTCTTCGCCGACCGCAACCCCCTCAACTGCCCCTGGAAGGAGTGGGGCGTTGACCTGGTGATCGAGTCCACCGGTGTGTTCAACACCGATGAGAAGGCCAGCATGCACATCCAGGCTGGTGCCAAGAAGGTGATCCTCACCGCCCCTGGCAAGGGTGACCGCGTCGGCACCTTCGTCGTGGGAGTCAACGACGACCAGTACCGCCACGAGGATTGGGACATCCTCAGCAACGCCAGCTGCACAACCAACTGCCTGGCTCCGATCGTCAAGGTTCTGGATCAGAACTTCGGCCTTGACTGGGGTCTGATGACCACCATTCACAGCTACACCGGTGACCAGCGGATCCTTGACAACAGCCACCGTGACCTGCGCCGAGCCCGTGCTGCCGCTCTGAACATGGTCCCCACCACCACCGGTGCAGCCAAGGCCGTGGCACTGGTCTACCCCGAGGTGAAGGGCAAGCTCACCGGTTTCGCCATGCGCGTTCCCACCCCGAACGTGTCTGCCGTTGACCTCACCTTCGGTCCCTCCCGCGCCGCCAGCGTTGACGACATCAAGGCCGCGATCAAGTCGGCTTCTGAGAACGGCATGAAGGGGATCATCAAGTACAGCGACCTGCCCCTGGTGTCCACCGACTACGCCGGCACCAACGAGTCCACCATTTTCGATGCTGACCTCACCTACGCCATGGGCGATAAGGCTGTGAAGATCTTGGCTTGGTACGACAACGAGTGGGGTTACAGCCAGCGTGTTGTTGACCTCGCCGAGGTGGTTGCCAAGAACTGGAAGTGATCGGCAGCTGACCGCTCTTTTGATCCCCCCGGTTCGGGGGGATTTTTTTGTTCAGGTGCCTTCGCTTCGGGCTGGTCAGGATTGGCTGAAGTGATCAAATCCGCTCATTTCCACCTGCTTATGGTTGTGGGCCCAGCGGATGGTGCCCGCTTCATCATTGATTTGGCCAAAGCGTCGGCTCTCGGGGACGGATTGCTGCCAGACGTTGGCCCAGGCCTCGGGAAGGCTCAGCACCAGCTCAAAATCCTCTCCTCCGGCAAGGCACCAATCCGCCCATGGAGGCCCTTCAGGCCAGCCTTCAGCCATGGGCAGTTGGTCGTTCTCCAGCAGTGCTCCACAGCCGCTGCTGCTGCAGAGTCCTGCGACGGCTGAGAGCAGTCCATCGCTGCTGTCGGTGCCCCCAGCCCGCCAGGGCAGCTGCTTCGGTTTGCAGGCCAGCAGTTGCTGGACGTCCTGCAGTCGAGGCGTCGGTCGTCGGTGTCTTGTGATCGCTTGCTCCCGCAAGCTTGCGCTCAGAGCCATGTTGCGGACGCTGGGGTCGTCCTGCAGCAGGGCGAGGCCTAGTCGGCTGAGCCCATGTGGGCCACTGGTGACGAGCACATCACCGGGGCGGGCCGCGTTGCGATGGAGACGCAGGGGTCCGAGACGGCCCAGGGCCGTGATGGACAGCAGCCTCTGTTCACCGCTGGAGCAGTCACCGCCCAGCAGGATGCCGCCGTACTGGCTTAAGGCAGCACTGATGCCCTGATACAGCCCCTCCACCCAGTCCCAGCTGGTGTGCCCTGGGGCGACAAGGGCCACGGTGATCCCCTCGATCTCGACCGCACCGCTCGCAGCCAGGTCAGACAGATTGGCGGCAACGGCGCGCCAGCCCACATCCATGGCCGTGGTGGTGACATCGCTGAAATGGATGCCGTCCACGAGAACGTCGGTGTTGATCAGCAGGGGCCGATGGTCAGCGGCCAGGGCCGCCGTGTCATCACTGAGCTGATCGGGCGGAGCAAACCGGGCCAGCCGCCTGAGCAGCTCCGCCTCACTCAGCTCCGCCAGGGTTGGGCTCATGCGTGGGCTTTGAGCTGCTCCGCTCCCTCGATCACCTTCACGGCAGTGATCCGGTCATCGACGCCCAGTTCCTCCAGAACATCGAAGCCATCCACCACATAGCCGAAGGCTGCATTGCGGCCATCAACGAGGTTGAGACCGGCAGGGGTGAGCTCCGCTTCGTAGAGAAACATGAAGAACTGGGAGGATCCGTCGTCGAGGGCCTGGTCTGAATGGGCCCAGCCAAGGGTGCCCAGGGTCGCGAAAGGAAGGGTTGGTGTGGCCTTGAACAGGCCTACGTCCTCGAAGGTTTCGTTGTAGATCGTGTCGTCTTCGCCGGGCACGCGGATCTCCAGGGGCACATGCCGCTCCTGCTTGGTCTTCGGATCCACGTAGCCGATCTCCGGCCCTTCCGGATCACCGCTCTGGAGCACGTAAAAATCCTCGGCTCGGATGAAGGGCAGTCCGTCATAGAAGCCTTTGAGAGCGAGATCGACGAAGGCACCTGCGGTGAGCGGGGCGTTGTAGCCATCCACCACGGTGGTCAGCTCCCCTTGCGTGGTGCTCACGCTGACGGTCGCCCTTCCCTGTAGCCGGGGCAGTGCATCGAATTCTGCGGGGATCTCCCGCTCAAAGCCTTCGGGCACCAGCAGGGCTTCCACATCACCAATAGAGCGCAGCGTCCGGCGTCGATCGGCAATGAAGCCGGGTTTGTCCTTGGCTTTGACCTTGTCCTGGAGGTCGAGGAGACCCTGATCCACGCTCTGCAACAGCGTTTCGGCCGCACTGCGCTTCGCGTCCGGTATTGCATTCAGGATGGTGTCGCGGTGGCTGTTGAGCAGTGCTTCGCTTCGTGACACCGTCTTGCCGAGGGCCGACCAGCGTTTCGCCCGCAGATCGTCACTGGTGAGCTCCAGTCGATGCTGCAGTTCGCGGATGTCGCCCTGATCGAACGGAAGTGCGTCTCGGAGAATCGCGGCAGGGTCTTTCACAGCATTGCCCTGGGGCAAGCCGGCCCAGGCAGGGGCAGCCATGCTGATCAGAGCAAAGCTAATCAGGGCAGCAAGTAAGGCGTTGAAACGCTGATGGGCCAAGGGGGAACCCCAGTGCTGACGGGACTTTGGCACAGCCGTATAGTCCGATGAACCGTTCGGTGGGAATGATCTCCAGTAACGACTTCCGCACCGGCACCACGATTGAGATCGATGGGGCCGTCTGGCGCGTGGTCGAGTTTTTGCACGTCAAGCCTGGCAAGGGATCTGCCTTCGTGCGCACCAAGCTCAAGGCAGTGAAGTCCGGCAACGTGGTGGAGAAAACCTTCCGCGCCGGGGAAATGCTTCCCCAGGCGATGTTGGAGAAATCGTCTCTTCAGCACACCTACATGGAAGGTGAGGACTATGTCTTCATGGACATGGCCACCTATGAGGAGACCCGCCTCAGCGCCGATCAGATCGGAGAGAGCCGCAAATATCTCAAGGAGGGCATGGAGGTGAACGTGGTGTCCTGGAACGACACCCCCCTCGAGGTTGAACTCCCCAACTCAGTCGTCCTTGAGATCAAGGAAACCGATCCAGGCGTTAAGGGCGACACCGCTACAGGTGGCACCAAACCCGCCATTCTTGAGACCGGTGCCCAGGTGATGGTTCCTCTCTTCCTTTCTGTGGGAGAAAAGATCAAAGTGGACACCCGCAACGACAGTTACCTCGGCCGCGAGAACGGATGACCATGCAGCTGGATCACGAACAACTGCACCGCCTGCTGGAGGCGCTCGGAGAGAGCGACATTCAGGAATTCCGGCTGGAGGGTGATGACTTCCGTCTGGAAATCCGTCGCAACCTGCCGGCCCAGGCCGTGATGGCACCAGTCATGCCCGCATCGGTTGCAGCAGCCGCAGCAGCGCCTGTTGCCCCCGCAGAGCCTGCATCCGCGCCGCCTGCATCCACCGCAACACGCAGTGACCTGCTCGAGGTCACGGCCCCCATGGTGGGCACCTTCTACCGCGCCCCTGCCCCGGGCGAGCCTGCTTTTGTCGAGGTGGGCAGTCGGATCAACGTCGGTCAGACCGTTTGCATTCTCGAGGCGATGAAGCTCATGAACGAGCTGGAGTCGGAGGTCGGCGGTGAAGTGGTCGAGATCCTTGTGGACAATGGCACTCCTGTGGAATTCGGCCAGGTGCTGATGCGGGTCAAGCCGGCCTGATTCAGCTCAGGTCCCAGGCGGCCTTGAGCGCTGCCGTCGTGCTCTCAGGGCTAGCGATTCCTTGGGCTGCGATGTCAAACGCGGTGCCGTGGTCTGGGGAGGTGCGTAGGAATGGCAGTTCCAAGGTGGTGTTCACCGCCGCATCGAAGGCCAGCAGCTTCACCGGAATGAGCCCCTGGTCGTGATAAAGGGCCAGGATTCCGTCAGGCCCTAACTGGTTTGGGGTCTGCCAGGCGTGAGCAGAGCTGATCCAGCAGGTGTCGGGGGGAATGGGTCCCTCCAGGTGCACCAGAGGATGCTCTTTGCGCCATTGATCCAGCAGCGGCAGCAGCCAGTCGGCTTCTTCGTGACCGAGTTGACCTGCTTCGCCGGCATGGGGATTCAGCCCGGCAACGCGCAGATTTGGTCTGGTCGTGAATCGTCCACAGAAGTCATGCAGCACGTTGAGTTTGTGGTGCACGAGGTCTGGTGTCAGCGCCTCAGGGATCTGGTTGAGGGGGATATGGGTGGTGGCCAGCAACGTGTTCAGGCGCCAGCCGCTTGTTGGAGAAACGGCGGTAAACATCATTGAGGAGCGTTGGCGTCCAGCCAGCTCCGCCAGGCGTTCTGTCTGCCCGGGATAGCGATGGCCAGCTGCATGCCAGAGGTGCTTGGCGATGGGGGCGGTGACTAGGGCACGGGATCCTCGTGCCTGAAGCAGTGCAACGGCACGGGTGAGCCAGCGAAACCCAGCATCGGCGCCGCTGGTGGTGGGTTGTCCTGGATGGACGATGTCCTCCAACGGTTGGTCGTCGATCCTGAGTGTTGCGGGGTCGGCGAGGGGGAGGCTTGATTGCTGCCGCAGGCGCGCGTGGGTGCGGATCAGACTTCGCTTGCAACCCACCAGTAACGGTTGGAGCTCGCGGGGGAGCTCGGGTGAGGCCAGGGCTTTGAGCACCACTTCCATGCCGATCCCACCGGGATCGCCGAGAGCGATCACCAGCTCATGCCTAGGGTTTGTGGAATCGTGGGGGCCCATCGCTGTGCTGCGTTTGCTGTTGCTGGGGTGTCTGTTGGTGGGATTGGCCTCAGGCCTGCGCAATGGCTGGATTGAACTGCATCTCTCACGCTTTCTGGAGGATGTTGGGCTTCCCGTGCCTGAGGAGGGCGAGGGCTTCGATTTCAACCGTTGGTTGATCGAGGGGGAGAGCGCAGGTCAGACGGATTGAGATTGTCCTGATTCAGACAATCCTGCAGTCCGATGCGGTAGTTCGGATGCAGCAACGGATAACCAAGTTCCTGGCAGAGCCTGTGATTGCTGACGCGCCGGTTCTCGCTCCAGAACGTCTGGGCCATGGGGCTCATGCTGTCCACGATCTGATCGAACTGCTCCAGTGGCGGCAGCTCACAGCCCAACAGTGACGCTGCATGTTGCAACAGATCAGCTGTGGGGGCCGGGAGATCATCCACCACGTTCACGACGGTCCCCTTGCCCAGAGTCTGTGGAGGTCCCTGCTCGGTGCGATGCATGAGATGCCAGCAGGCCCCTGCTATGTCTTCCACATGGATGCGGCAAAACACCTGTCCGGGCTTGTTGATCAAGCGTGCACGGCCTTGCTGCAATCCGTTGAGAACCGATCGGCCAGGGCCGTAGATGCCCGGAAGACGCAGAATCTGGATCGGTAGACTGGAGCATTGCCAGGCTGTTTCGCAATTCAGGCGGCGAATGCTGCGGTCGAGTTCCGGATCTGGCGCGTCCTGCTCTGACACCCAGCCGCCCTGACGATCGCCGTAAACCCCAGTGGTTGAGAGATAGCCCGCCCATCGCAGGGGCAGGCTCCTGAGCGTGGCAAGCAGTTTCGACAACACCGGATCATGTCCTTCGCGATCCGGTGGGATGGTGCAAAGCAGATGGGTCACGCCCTCGAGGGCAGTCGGGTCGAGATGGTCGTGCCCATTGCTGTCGAACAGCAGATCAGCTTCGGCGGCATCGAGGGAGCGGCGGGTGCAGAGCACCGGTGTTCCCATGGCGCGGGCCAGGCCGGCCAGACAACGTCCGCTGTATCCACCGCCCAGCACCAGCAGCTTGGCGTCAGCCGCCAGCGGCTGCGACCGCTTGACAAGATCGGCGAGCATCAGTACACCTGTATTAGATCAAATGTACTGTCGTGACGTCGTCGTCTTTGCATCGCACGCGCTCCGGGGCCATTGCTCTCCGGACCATCCTGACGGCTGCCCTGCTTGCCGGTGCAGTGGTGCTGGCCCCTGAAGATCCCGGTGTTCAGGCCTCCATCTGCCAGCGGCATCATTCCTCTGATGTCTGCCGTGTTTGGTAAGGCTTAGGCAGCTTGGGCAGCGATGGGGAGATCGTCGGGCTCGCTGACGGGGTGATCCGGTTGGGCCCATTGGAGCAGACGAAGCGCCAGTCGAAGGTCGCCATCCATCCAGGCGCGAATGGCCATGGCGCGGCGTGGGTCATAGAAACGCTGGCGCCGGTACCAATCGAAAACATCGGCGTCAGATTTGCGGCCGTTGCAGGACAGGCAAGCCGGTACGCAGTTTTCAGTGACGCTCAACCCACCTTTGGCTCGGGGATGAATGTGATCAATTGACTCGGAAGGTTTGCCGCAATAAATGCAACTTTTTCCGGTGTAAGTGTGAAGCGACTGTCGCCATCTTCGGACACGCAATTTGGGACAGAGTTCGTCGAGAAAAACCGCGTCCCTGCTATGCATCCGAATGCATCGGTTGTTGTAATTCTGCCGTGAACAAAAAGCCCGTCAATGTGTCGAGCGCTGCATTTTTGAAGATTTTTCCGCCCATGATGTGAATCTTGATCTCAAAGCTTGCACGCTGATCTGGGTTCACTAAAGTGATTGTTTGTGGGGGCCTGTTGGTGGCGTCAAAACCCACATTGACCTGTTACCTGGATCTCTCTCCAGCGGGTTTGATTCGTGTCGTCAGTCCGTTCGATGCAGTCACCCAGTCCCAGTTGCGTCGGATCAAGCCCCGGGGGCGTTGGAATGGCCCCGGCTATGGCTGGGAGTTCCCCTTGGCCGCAGCCGATGCGCTTCAACAGGCCCTAGGGCGCCGTTTCCCCGTCACCTCCGCTTTGCAGGAGTGGCTCGATTGGTGCCAGCACCCCCTGCCACCGTTGCCACCGCACCGGACCCTTGTAGCTGCTGCGGATCTTGACGAAGCCTTGCAGGATGGCCGCCGTCCTCTGCGCCACCAACGCTCCGGGGTCCGTTGGCTTTTGGCCCGTCGCGGCGCGGTTCTGGCCGACGAGATGGGTCTTGGGAAAACACTCACAGCCCTGTTGGCGGCTCGTGCCTTGATGCGCTGCGCTGAGGTGCGGTTGCTTGTGGTGGCCCCCGTCGGCCTGCATCCCCACTGGCGCCGGGAATCAGAGGCTCTCGGGGTTCATCTTGAGTTGGTGAGTTGGGCACGTCTTCCCGACAATCTGCCGCCGGCGGGAACGCTGCTCGTGGTGGATGAGGCGCATTACGCCCAGTCGCTTCATGCCCAGCGCACGGCTGCTCTGCTGCGTCTGGCGCGTCATCCCCGTCTGCGGGCGATCTGGATGCTCACGGGAACCCCGATGAAGAACGGACGACCCTCACAGTTGTACCCCCTGCTCGCTGCCATGGACCATCCGATTGCTCGGGATCAACGCCAGTTTGAGGAGCGTTATTGCCAGGGCCACTGGCGGGAGAGTCGCACCGGCAAACGCTGGCAGGCGTCCGGTGCCAGTCAATTGGAGGAGCTGCGGCGCCTGAGCCGCCCGTTGATCCTGCATCGCCGCAAACAGCAGGTGGTTGATCTCCCTCCCAAGCAGCGGCGTCTTCATCCTGTGGTTCTGTCGGACGCCGAGCGCACGGGCTTTGACCATCGCGTCGGGCTGGTGCTGGATGACTACCGGCGTCGGGCCAGTCTCGGGGAGGTTCGCCGGGATGCCGAGCACCTGGCTCTTCTCACCTCCATGCGACAGATCGCAGCGGAATTCAAATTGCCGGCGGCTCAGGCACTGGTGGAGTCACTGCGCCGGCGAGGGGAGGCGGTGGTGCTTTTCAGTGGCTTTGTGGCCCCGTTGCAGCTGTTGCAGCAAACCCTCGGGGGGGAGTTGTTGACCGGTCGCCAGCGGCCTGCTGAACGCCAGGAGAGTGTGGATCGGTTTCAGCAGGGTCAGAACGATTGTCTGTTGGCCACCTTCGGCACCGGTGCCCTCGGCTTCACCCTGCATCGGGCCCGTCATGTTGTGTTGCTTGAACGCCCTTGGACGCCAGGGGACCTCGACCAAGCGGAAGACCGCTGTCATCGTCTGGGCATGGGGGATGGTCTCACCTGCCATTGGCTGCAGCTAGGCGCAGCCGATCAGCTGGTGGATGGTTTGCTGGCCAGCAAGGCGGAACGGATCGAGGTGTTGCTCGGGCCTCGCCAGCTGACGCTGCAACGTCAATCACTGCCAGCCATGGTCCGGGATTGTTTGCAGGTGGTCTGACGCACCCGGAGTTCGTGCAGCAGCATCGGATCGACCGATTGGCTGGACTGGTTCAGTAGTGACAGCGCTATTTCGACGTCTTCGCAAGATCTGGTTTGATCGCCAAGCAGGGTCAAGACAAGGGCTCTGTCGCGGTGCAGATCGGCTTGATCCGGCGTCTGTTCAATGGCCTCATCGCAGCGTTCAACCATCAGCTGCAGGTCATCCATCCGGAAGTTCCCCAGGCAACTGTTCACCAGTGGCGTTGGGGTGGTTTCAGGCTTCGAGGGCTGTTTGGTCTGGCAGCCAGCAAGCAGCACGGCAGCCACGAGAGTCAGACCCAGAATCCCTGATGGATCAGTAGCTGTAGCGCGTGGTGTCTTCGGCGCTTTCGATGGTGCTTTCGGTGACGGAAGAGGAGTTTCCAAGGGTGGCAGCGGTGGCTGGTTGGGTCTTCCCGCCGAACAGATCACCAAGGAACTGGCCACAGTCGGGGAAATTGCCGGGGTCCTTGACGACGGCTTCTGTGATCATCACCGAGGCATGCTCCGGGGATGTCTTGAACACACCGCTGCCCTGGCGTTTGATCACGGCGTAGGCGGCATTCCAGCTGACTGTGTGGTCGTTGCCGCTGGAACGCATGAAGCAGTAAATCTTGGCGCCCTTCTCTTCGGTGTTTTGTACCGCGTGCGCGGCGGGGATGAAGCTGCTTGCAGCACCGATCAGGGCCGCGGCGGACAGAACCAGCGATGACCTGATCGGACCCATGACAACGGTTGTGAATGGCCCCAAGGTATCGATCAGCTTCCTGCTGTCGAGGGCACGATCAGTCGCACCATCAACGGCAGCACTAGCAGCACCGTGATCAGCCGAACAGCGTGGAGGGCGGCCACGGCGGCACCGACTCCGAATTCCGCACCGACAAGGCTCATGCCACTGATGCCCCCCGGCGCTGCGCCAAGCAAGGCCACGATGGGATCAATGCCGAGCAAGCGGCTGGTCCATAGTCCGACAACCAGTCCGGTCAGCACCAGCGCCAGGGTGATGAGAACGGCTGGTTTCCATAGCAGTTGCAGTTGTTCCAAAGACGCCCGCGTCAGGCCGGTCCCGATCACGGTGCCGATGCCGACCTCAAGAACCGTCCGCGTTCCGGGTGGCCATGTCGCTGGTTCCAGTTGACCGCTCATGCTGACGAAGCCAGCACCCAGAAGGGCCCCCGCAAGAGGTGCAGCGGGAATGCCGCTGAGTAGAGCCAGCAGTCCGATGGCGGTTCCAGCCAGCAGGTAAAGCGCCAGCGTTGCCAATGAAGGCATTGGTCTCGATCGCGACATGTCAACTAGATCTTGAGACAGCGGCGCTCCTGTGTTGTCATCAGCGCATCCATCAGGTTCTCGGTGATGACATCCTCCGTGTCCTTTCGGATCACCCGCACAGCGGAAGATCTCGCTCAAACCATCACTGCTTTGTCGCAGCGTTTGGTGAAACTGGAACAGCGTCAGGAAGCGCTGGAGCTTCAACTACGTCAGCAGCAGCAGGATCTGAATGCTGTCCCTGACGAAGAGATCTCCACTCTGGAGGGTGTTGAAGCTCTGTTGCGGGAAACGCGTGAGCTCTTGGACAGCACGGTTCCGATGCCGGAGGCTGCAGCGTCGGAAGAGTCCTTCCAGAACAACTCCTGGGGTCACGAAGACGAGACAGAGGCGAGCCGCGATGTCGCATAGGGGTGGCGCGCGGTGCCAAAATAAAAAGAAAGGCAACTATGGCGATCACCATCCCTGCCTCCAATGCATGCGCTTCTCGTACTTTGCACGGCATGACCATCTGGACCCGGTCTGGCTTTGTTGAAGGTGGTCATCAGCTCGAGAAGCTGGAATTCGCTCTTGCTCTCGCTGAGGCAAGGGGTGATCAACGCCGCTGTTGTCAGCTCCGAGATCGGATTGCCGATCTGGGGGGCAATGCCGAAGAGCCTGGAACCTGACTCCTGAGGCCAATAACCAAGCCGGCTGTTCTGTTGGCTGTTGGTCGGCATTGCTGGCATTCGCCAGGCCTTGATTCTCGATGGCTTGTCTTTAGAACCTGGAATGGTCTAAATATCAATCAGAGCTAATATTTTGTCGATAAGGGAATTCGAACGTTGACCCTGACGCTCACGAAAACAAAACAATCTGAGTCTGTTGCTCAACAACGTCAGGTCCACGAATCAGCAGCTCAGGCTTTGTTCCTTCAAGCTCGCACGTGCGCTGAAGATGGTCGCACCAATGAAGCAGGCTCTTTGATCCTGCAAGCCTTAGGCCATGAACGTCGTGCTGGATGTGCTGGACCCCAGGTTCTTCAGTTGATCAAACCTCGCTCCTGAGGTTGAGCCGAATTTTGTTCAAGCGGGTGACCGGACTCGAACCGGCGACGTTCAGCTTGGGAAGCTGACATTCTACCACTGAATTACACCCGCAAAGGGGCGAGATCGCTCTCACCACCTTTGTTCTAGCCAAGTGCAGCTGATGCTGCAGCCACCCCTGCACCCATGCTGCCTTTGTGCAGGCTCAGCGATTGAAGGGTGGCTTCAATCGCGGCGACGGCGGTCAGAACATCCCGGTCGCAGACATAGCCGAGATGACCAATTCGGAACACCTGACCTTTCAGGTGGTCTTGTCCTCCAGCCAGAAGAATGTCGAATTTCTCCTTCACGGTTTTGCGCAACTGTTCGGCGTCAATGCCTTCCGGGGCCACCGCGGTGATGGCCGGACTGCCGCAACCTTCGGCGGCAAATAGGGGAAGGCCCATCGCTTTCATGCCTGCTTGGGCCGCGGCGCGATGGCGGGCGTGGCGGGCAAAGATCGCCTCCAGGCCCTCCTTCTGCATCATTTCCAGGGCTGCTTCCAGGCCGAAATAGAGGTTCACAGCCGGGGTGAAGGGGTTGCTGTCCTTCGCCGCTGTTTTCCGATAAGGGCCAAGATCCAGATAGAACTTGGGCAGATCGGAGCGCTCATAGGCCTCCCAGGCCCGTGCGCTCATGGCCACAAAGCTGAGGCCAGGCGGAAGCATGTAGCCCTTCTGTGCGCCTGAGGCCACCACATCCAATCCCCATGCATCCATGGGCACGTTGGTGGCACCGAGGCTGGTGACGCAGTCCGCCAGGGTCAGGGCCGTTCCGTGGGCCTTCACGTGACGGGCAATGCTCTCCAGGTCGTTGATCACCCCCGTTGAGGTTTCCGAGTGGGTGAGGATCACGGCCTTGATCGCTTTGGCACTGTCGGCTTCCAAAGCCTCACGGAAGGCCTCTGGATCGAGGGGTTGGCCCCACTCCGCTTTGATCACTTCCACGTCCAAGCCGTAGGCGCGGGCCACCTTCACCCAGCGTTCGCCGAACTTGCCGTTGTCGCCGCAGAGCACCTTGTCACCACGGCTGAGGGTGTTGATGATTCCCGCTTCCATGGCCGCCGTTCCGCTGCCGGTGATCACCAGCACGTCACTGGTGGTCTGATGCAGCCACTTGAGCTGTTCGGTGGTGCGCCGCACGATCGCCTGGAATTCCCCGCTGCGGTGGCCAATGGGGTGACGCCCCATGGCCTTCAGCACCGTTTCCGGCACCGGCGTGGGGCCCGGAATCATCAGGGTGAGCTTGTCCTGCATGGCGCGGGGGATGCCAATCGGCGACTCTAGAAAACAGCATGTCGCCTCCCATCGCTCCCTCCAGCCAAGGATTGACTCTGCCGGTGTGGGTGGCGGCGGCGGCCAAGGCGGCCCTGCAGGTGTTGCTTGGCGAGCCGTTTGCCCCTGATCAGCGGTTGAATCAGGGGTTGGATCAACCGTCTCTGCAGGTTCCTGTCTGCTCAGCAGCCCCCTTGGCGGATGGCGAGGCCCTGGGAATCAGCCGCTGTGATCCGGGGCCAGGCCTTGATCTGACGAGGGATCTTGAGGTCTGGGTTCGGGTGGCCTGGATTCGCTCATCCAACCCGGTACTTGAGCTGCAAGCCGGAGAAGGGGTGGGCCGGTTTGGTTCTGCCGGAGACGTTTGTCTCTCCGGTTTTGCCCGTGAGCTGTTGGAGCGGAACCTGCTGCCCTTGCTGCCGTCCGGTCGGGGCCTGCTGGTGCAACCGATTCTTCCGCGTGGCCGCACCCTTGCCCAACGCACCAGCAATGCGGCGTTTGGGGTGGTGGATGGCCTGGCCTTGATCGGCACGCAGGCGGAGGTGCAGCGCAGTGCGACACCGGATCAGCTGCAGCAGGTGCTGGCAGATCTGAGGGCGCTCGCTGCGGATTCAGCCTTTCAGGGACGTCTTGTGCTGGTGATCGGCGAGAACGGTTTGGATCTGGCCCGTCAGCAGGGTCTGGGGTCCGTACTCAAGGTGGGGAACTGGGTGGGGCCGGTCCTGGTGGCCGCGGCTGAGGCTGGTGTTCGCGATCTGCTGTTGCTCGGTTACCACGGCAAATTGATCAAGCTCGCCGGCGGCATCTTTCACACCCATCACCACCTGGCGGACGGCCGTCTGGAGGTGATGGTGGCGTTGGGGTTGGATGCCGGCCTGGCGCCTGCTGAGTTGTTGCAACTGCGGGGTGCCGCTTCCGTTGAGGAGGCCTTTCAGGGGCTGGATGCCGATCAATCCAGTGCCCTCGGGCGTCATCTGGCCGCGATGGTGGAGCGGCGCAGCCAGTCCTATGTGGCTCGCTATGGAGACTGGTCGATGCGGATCGGTGCTGCCCTGTTCGACCGGAGCCGCACCCTGCGCTGGTGGGGACCGGAGGGGGAGAAGCGCTTCTTTACATTGATGGATTGACGCTCGTCTGCGAGCGATACCTCCCAGGATCGATGTCCCAGCCCTCGTCCGACGGTCAGCGTCAGCCGGCCATCGTGATCCTTGATTTCGGCTCCCAGTACTCGGAACTGATTGCCCGGCGTGTGCGCGAGACCGAGGTGTTCTCGGTGGTGCTCGGCTACAGCACCTCGGCGGAAGAGCTGCGACGGATGGCTCCCAAGGGAATCATCCTTAGCGGTGGCCCCAGTTCGGTGTACGCCGAACATGCCCCGCTGTGCGATCCCGGCATCTGGGATCTGGGCATTCCCGTGCTGGGGGTCTGCTACGGGATGCAGCTGATGGTGCAGCAGCTCGGGGGCGTGGTGGAGGCCGCCACGGGCAAGGCCGAATACGGTAAGGCGCCCCTAGAAGTGGACGACCCCACGGATCTGCTCACCAATGTCGACAACGGTTCGACGATGTGGATGAGCCATGGCGATTCGGTGAAAGCTCTGCCCGAGGGGTTTGTGCGTTTGGCCCACACGGCCAACACGCCGGAGGCGGCGGTGGCGCATCTGCAACGCAAGCTCTATGGCGTTCAGTTCCACCCCGAGGTGGTGCATTCCACCTGCGGAATGGCTCTAATCCGCAATTTCGTTTATCACGTTTGCGGCTGTGATCCGGATTGGACCACTGCGGCCTTCATCGATGAGGCCGTTGGTCTGGTGCGGGAGCAGGTGGGCGACAAGCGCGTGCTGCTGGCCCTTTCCGGTGGTGTGGATTCATCAACCCTCGCCTTCCTGCTCAAAAAGGCGATCGGCGATCAGCTCACCTGCATGTTCATCGACCAGGGCTTCATGCGGAAGGGTGAGCCCGAGTTCCTGATGGACTTCTTCGATCGGAAGTTCAACATCCATGTGGAGTACATCAATGCCCGGCAGCGGTTCATCGGCAAGCTGAAGGGCATCACCGATCCGGAGGAGAAGCGCAAGATCATCGGCACCGAATTCATCCGCGTGTTCGAAGAGGAGAGCAAGCGGCTCGGACCCTTCGATTACCTGGCCCAGGGCACGCTGTATCCCGATGTGATCGAAAGCGCTGGCACCAACGTCGATCCCAAGACCGGTGAACGGGTTGCTGTGAAGATCAAGAGCCACCACAACGTGGGTGGTCTCCCCAAAGATCTTCAGTTCAAGTTGGTGGAGCCTCTGCGCAAGCTTTTCAAAGATGAGGTGCGCAAGGTGGGGCGCAGCCTCGGCTTGCCGGAAGAGATCGTGCGCCGCCATCCTTTCCCGGGCCCTGGACTGGCCATTCGCATCCTCGGTGAGGTCACCGACGAGAAGCTGGATTGTCTGCGTGATGCCGATCTGATCGTTCGCCAGGAAATCAAGGATGCTGGCCTCTATCACGACATCTGGCAGGCCTTTGCGGTGCTGTTGCCGGTGCGTTCCGTCGGGGTGATGGGCGACAAACGCACCTATGCCTGGCCGATCGTTCTCCGCTGTGTGTCGAGCGAAGATGGCATGACCGCCGATTGGTCACGCCTTCCCTACGACCTGATGGAGACCATTTCCAATCGGATCGTGAATGAGGTGAAGGGGGTGAATCGGGTGGTGCTCGACATCACCAGCAAGCCCCCCGGCACGATTGAGTGGGAGTGATGGCGTGGGATTGGTTGCGTCCCAAACCGGGCCGCATCTTTTTAATTGGTCATAACAAGTGCGGCACCCGTTCGTTCCACAAGCTTTTGCGGAAGAACGGCTACAGCTCGATCCACTACGACAAAGGGCGTCTGGCCCGACGGATTCAGGCCAACTTCACCTTTTCCAGGCCCCTGCTGGATGGCGTGGATGGTTACTGCGGGTATACCGACATGGAGCTCTGCGGTGAGTTCTACGCCTATCGGCTGTTCCCCCTGTTGGACCTGCAGTACCCCGGGTCCTGCTTCATTTACAACACTCGTGACGTGAGCCGCTGGGTGGACTCACGCATGAACCACCGCAAGGGCAAGTACGCCAGCGCTTACCTGGATCGGATGCGTCTGGCCTTCGACGATCCCTCTCTGACGCTGGAAGACCTGCGTCAGCACTGGGAGGAGGCCTGGCAGCGCCATGATCTTGACCTGAAGCGTTACTTCGCCGGACGCAGCAACTTCTTCGCCTTCAACATCAGCGTGCCGTCGGATCAGGCTGCCCTCTGCCGTTTTCTGAGACGCCGTGGCTACCGGATCCGCGGCAAGGTGTTGCCCCATTCCGGGGCGCGATCTTCTCCGGCCGCAAGCTGATCCACGGCTGGCAACAGCACTGCATCACCGATACCTTGGGCCACCGGCCTTTGGGATATGACGGCGACACAACAGCAGGATGTTCAGTTGCAGCGCCGTTTGCAGCAGGACAGCATTCAGCTGGGTGGTCGCACTATCTATCTGAATCCCTTCCTCTACTGGCGTCGCTTTGACAGCAACACCGATCGCTGGCTGCGGGAGCCCGGTCAGCTCACGGAGGATCAGATCACGGCCAATCGCAGCCGTTTTTACCCCGAACTCGACTGGGGTCAGCTGGATGATCACACCACCGCTGTCCACGATGGTGCCGTGGAGATGTTCCTCAAAAGCCTGGAGCTGATCAGCACCTTCCATCCCGAGTTGGGTTCCGGGCAGATGCTCGAGGTGGAACGCAAGATGACGATCACCAAGAAGCGGGCCTTCGAGCGTTGGGTGGACAAGGCGATCCGGCGGCGTCAGCGGGATGAGACCCGTGAGCATCGGCGCTTTGAGCGCAGCCGCTTCTGGCGCGCCTGGCGCGAGTGGATCCTGCTGGACACAACCCAGAAAGCACTGGTGCCTCTGGTGATGCTGATGGTGCTGAGTGGGGTGTTGGGTTGGTCCCTGGCGGCGGACCGTTCCGCTTGCCCGACATTGGCCCTTCCTTCGGGACAGACTGGGGTTCGTTGATCTGGCCCCATGGCCGCTGATTCCAACTCCGAGAACCCGCTTGACCAGTTGCGTCTGTCACTGATGCAGGACGTGCTTCCTGTGGGGCTGGCTGTGCTGGAACGGGCCCGGAAGGGAGGTCCCGGCAAGGTGGTGGAGGTGTTCACTGCGGGGTCGGAGGATCCCATCGCGGATCTGCGTCAGGAGGGTGAGCCCGTGGCGCGTGATGTGCGAGAGCAGCTGGACGCGGTAAGCCCTGGGCTCGGTAATCCCGTGATGCCTGTCTCGGTGTCGGTCGATGAACCGGCAGCGGTTGACGAACGTCAGGATGATCCCGACGACTTGCTGCCGACGCTGCGACGGATTGAAGAGCGCCTCGAGGAGTTGCGCCGTCGCTTGCCAGCGCAGCAGGGATGACCCGTCTCGCCCAGCAGCGGCAGACCGGCCTGCGTCAGCAACCCCTGGTGCTGCTGATGCTGGTGCTGCTGTTCTGCAGCGCCATGGTCAGCCGCTTGGTCTGGATGCAGCTGCTGGAGGGGTCGCGTTTTCGTGAACTGGCGGATGAAAACCGCATCCGTCTCGTCCCCCGATCGCCTATTCGGGGTCGGTTACTCGATCGCAAAGGGCGGGTGCTGGCCACCAGCAAGCTCACCTATTCCCTCTACCTGGAGCCGCGTTTGGTCAGCGATGCCGACTGGCCTGATCTGCGTGATCGCCTGGTACGGCTCCTGAATCTGAATCCTGATCTGCTCGACCAGCGCCGTCAGAAGGGTCTGGATCGGGATGGCTATCGCACCACGCTGGCTCTGGATCTCAAGCCGGAACAGGTGCTGCGGTTTCGGGAACAGGCTCTGGGATTGCGGGGCGCCCAGGTGGATGTCGACATTCTGCGGTCTTACCCCAACGGAACCCTGGCAGCTCACGCCCTCGGTTACACCCAGCCGATCACGGAAAACGAATACGAGATTCTCTCGGAGAAGGGTTACAAAATCCGTGATCGGATTGGTCGCACCGGGGTTGAAGCCGCCTACGAGAACCATCTGCGCGGCAAGTGGGGCGGCCAGATGCTGGAGGTGAATGCCATGGGCGAGGTGCAGCGCAATCTGGGCGATCGACCCTCTGAAGCAGGAAAGGATCTGGTGCTCACTCTCGACCTGGATCTTCAGCGGGTAGCAGAGCAGGCTCTGGCGGACAAGCCCGGTGGCGCTGTGGTGGCACTGGAGGCGGCCACGGGTGCTGTGCTGGCCTTAGCCAGTCGTCCCAGCTTTGATCCGAACTTTTTCTCCAAGCTGATTACCACCCAGAAGGAGTACGACTCCCTCTTCTCCAATCCAAAGAAACCGCTGCTCTCCAGGGCCATGAATCCCTATGACCCAGGCAGCACCTGGAAGCCGGTGACGGCGATGGCGGGCATGGAGTCGGGCAAGTTCCCTCCCGACACCAAGCTGCACACCACGGCCTGCATCACCTACGGCGGCCACTGCTTCCCGGATCACAATGGGGCCGGCTTCGGCCACATCGGCTATGCCGATGCCCTGCGCTTTTCCAGCAACACCTTCTTCTATCAAGTGGGGGTTGGGGTTGGCTCCAAAGCGCTGAAAAAGGCGGCTGATCAGCTGGGCTTTCAGCAGAAAACTGGCATTGAGATCGACTGGGAAGAGAGCGTTGGGTTGGTTGGCGACGAAGAGTGGGCAGCCCGCGGCCGCGGCTGGACTGATCCCGGCACCAGCCCCTGGATCCCTGAGGACATGGCCAGCGCTTCCATTGGTCAGTCCGTGGTGCAGATCACCCCTTTGCAGTTGGCCCGGGCCTATGCGGTGTTCGCCAATGGCGGTTGGCTGGTGACGCCGCATCTGGCGGCCGGTGACATCGACTGGATGGGCCCCGAGCAACGCACCAAGGTGGCGATTCAGCCGTCCACATTGCAGACAATCCGGGAGGGGTTGCGCAAAGTGGTGGAGTCGGGGACCGGTGCCGGCCTGAATGGTCCTGGCATCCCTACTGCGGCAGGCAAAACCGGGACGGCCGAGGACAGCACCGGAGGGCCTGATCACGCTTGGTTTGGCTGTTATGCCCCCTATCCGGACGGCAAGATCGTGGTGGTGGCTTTTGCTCAGAACACGCCTGGAGGTGGGTCAGTTCACGCGTTGCCGATGGCCAAGAAAGTTCTGGCTGAGTGGGAGAAGACCCGTCAGCGCTAGGCCGCTGTGAGTTGAGGTGTCTTCAGCACTCTGCGGTAGTAGGTCCGTAGTTGCTCGGTGGCACCAGCCCAGCCCCAGCGCTCCGCTTCAGCGCGAGCTGCACCGCGGAGCGCTTGACGTTCCAGATCGTTGCCCAGCAGTCGGCGAGTGGCTTCAATCAGGCTCGCGGCGCCGCCGTCCGCACCGTCGGGTTCGTAGAGGCAGCCATTGACGCCGTCCGTGATGATGTCGGGGATGCCGCCGCGGTTGGCACCGACCACGGGACAACCGGCCGCCATGGCTTCCAGCAGCACCAGGCCAAGCGTCTCTGTGCTGGAGGGGAACAGGAAGGCATCGCCGCTGGCGTAGGCCCCTGCCAGTTCTTCCCCCGCGAGGTAACCGACGAAGGTGGTGGCGGTTCCTTCGAAGTGTTTCTCCAGTTGCTGGCGGTGGGGACCATCCCCAACCAGGGCCAGGCGTGCCTCAGGAAGGGATTCCAGCACTGGGCGGATCCGTTCGATCTGCTTTTCCGCGGACAGGCGGCCCACATAGAGCAGCAGTGCACCACGGTCGTCATGACCACCCAGAAGCCGTTCTCGAAGCTCTGTACTGCGCAGTTCAGGACGGAACAGGTCGGTGTCGACGCCCCGTTGCCACAGATCGGTGTGCTGAATGCCTTTGTCGCTGAGCTCCTTGACCATGGCGGTGGAGGTGCACAGATTCAGTAGGGCTTGGTTGTGGGCGGCTTTGAGCATTTCCCACAGCAGCGGCTCCAGCATCCCCAAGCCGTAATGCTCGAGGTATTTGGGTAGGTGGGTGTGATAGCTGGCGACCAGAGGAATCGCTTTGTTCTTGGCCAGCCAGATGCCACCGAGACCGAGCACGGCCGGGTTCACCACATGGATCAGATCGGGTTGAAACGCATCGATCGCGTCCGACACTGCTGGGCGAGGCAACGCCAGTTTGAGCTCGGGATACAGAGGCAGTGGCATGGCTGGAACGCCGATCAGCCGCGCTCCCATGTATTCATCCGGACAGCCTTCCGGGCAGAAGACCACCACCTCATCGCCGGCCTCCACCAAGTGCTTCACCGTTTTGGTGAGACGGGTGACGATGCCATCGACCTTCGGCAGGAAGGTTTCGGTGAAGAAGGCGACTTTCAAGGATGGAGTTGGATCAGGACGCGGTTCCGATGGCCTCGGCTTGGGTTTTGGTCCAGGCGGAGGTGCAGAGGATGCGGTTGCGGTCGCAACGGTCGGCGTAGCGGGTGGCGATCTCCACCACTTCTTTCAGCAATCCGTCGTCAAGGGTGGTGGGGTTCAGGCCCAGCTCGATGAAGCAGCGGTTGTCAACGATCAGATCGTTTTCAACGGCTTCGTTGCGGGGGTTGGGCAGGTTGTTCACTTGAGCGCCGGTGAGAGCAGCCACCTTCTTGGCCAATTCGCCCACCTGATGGCTCTCAGTCATCTGGTTGAAGATCTTCACCCGTTCTCCTTTTTCTGGAGGGTTCTCCAGCGCCAGCTGGACACAGCGCACGGAATCTCGGATGTGGATGAAGGCTCTGGTTTGGCCTCCGGTGCCGTGAACGGTGAGCGGGTAGCCGATGGCGGCCTGCATCAGGAAGCGGTTCAGCACGGTGCCGTAGTCACCGTCGTAATCAAAACGGTTGGTCAGCCGCGGGTCCCGGTCGGTGGCTTCGGTGTTGGTTCCCCAGACGATGCCCTGGTGCAGGTCGGTGATGCGGACCTTGTCGTTCTTGTTGTAGTAGAGGAAGAGCAGCTGATCCAGCGTTTTGGTCATGTGATAAACGCTGCCTGGGCTAGCGGGGTGGAGGATCTCCTCCTCAAAGCGACTGCCATCGGGCTGAGGCACTTCCACCTTCAGATAGCCCTCAGGAATGGTGGCGCCGCGGTGGGAGCCATAGCCGTAGACGCCCATGGTGCCGAGGTGCACCACGTGGATGTCCAAACCGCTTTCAACGATGGCGGCCAGCAGGTTATGGGTGCCGTTGACGTTGTTATCAACCGTGTAGCGCTTGGTGGCGCTGCTCTTCATCGAGTAAGGCGCGGCCCGCTGTTCAGCGAAGTGGACAACGGAATCCGGTCGTTCCTCCAGCAGCAGATCCAGCAGTCGCTGGTACTCATGGGCGATGTCCATGTGGACAAACCGCATCGGCTTGCCTCCGGTCTCCTCCCAGGCCTTGAGGCGCTCGCCGATGCTCACGATCGGAGTCAGCGACTCAACTTCGAGGTCGATATCGATCTTGCGACGGCTGAGGTCGTCAACGATCAGAACCTCGTGGCCCTGATCCGCCAGGTTCACCGCACAGGGCCAGCCGCAGAAGCCGTCACCGCCGAGAACGAGAACTTTCACCCCAAACTCCTGCTGGAACGAGCGTAATGCTCAATCCTGGCAAGCTACTACAGGGATTTTCAGCGCGGATCGTCTCAGCTGATGGCGACGGTCACCGCCACCATGGCGGCCACAAGCAATCCACCGGTCACCAGCATCATCATTGAGCTGCGCTTGCGGCTCTGGCTGGTGGCCACGTCCATCACCTCCATGCGTGGCTCCTTGGCAAAGGCGTTGAGACGACCGCCGTCTTCAGTGGTGACCGACATGGGTCCAATGCGAATGGTGGGACCTTATGAGTCCAATTGCTCATTGCCCGGCTTTGTGAAGCAGGCTTCACCTCACTTCACGTCTCTTCATCTCACAGGGCTGACTGCACCAGCCCTGTGGTCGGTGAGCTGGCGGAGGCCTGATCCCGCCTTGGCAAGCGTCCCGAGCGGTGGGCGGTTCGTCCGGCGATCACCGCCTGACCCATGGCTTCGGCCATTGCGGGGGGGTCACCGGCCAGGGCAATTGCACTATTGACGAGGACGGCATCGGCACCCATCTCCAGGGCTTGCGCCGCCTCGCTGGGCACGCCAATTCCGGCGTCCACCACCACCGGAACACCAGCGTTTTCGATGATCAAACCGATGTTGGCGGCGTTGTTGAGGCCTTGGCCCGATCCGATCGGAGAGCCCAGGGGCATCACCGTGGCGCAACCGACCTCCTCCAGGCGTTTGGCCAGCAAGGGATCGGCATTGATGTAAGGCAGCACCGTGAAGCCTTCCTTCACCAGTTGTTCTGCGGCTTGCAAGGTGCCGATCGGATCGGGCAGAAGATGCCGAGTGTCGGGAATGACCTCCAGCTTCACGAAGTTGTTGTTCTCTTGCCCGGCCAGCTTGGCGAGTTCCCGTCCAAGCCTGGCGACGCGCACCGCTTCCTCCGCATCGGTGCAGCCAGCGGTGTTGGGCAACATCCAGATCCGTTTCCAATCGATGGCTTCCATCAGACCTTCATGGCCTGCGGCCACGGTCTGCACCCTTCTCACAGCCACCGTGACCATGTCGCAGCCGGATCGCTCGATGCTCTGCTGCATCAAGGCCATCGACGGATATTTGCCGGTGCCCGTGAACAGTCGGCTGTTGAACTGACGCCCGCCAATGGTCAGGGGGTCGGATGTGGGCGAGGGCGAATCCATGACGCGCGTGAGCAAAAGGGCCTACCGTGCCTTCATCATCCATCGTCTTCTATGCCGCTCCTGCTTGCCATGGATCTCCCGGTTGGCAGCCAGGTGCCATTTGAGACCAATCCTCAGCTGCCTCTGGATCCGATTCAGTTGGCGGTTCCTCTGGAAATCGATAAGACAGATGTTCAGAGCTTCGATCCGGTGGCGCGTGCCGTTGATCTGGCTGGTTCCCTCCCCCGTCAGTGGTGCGGCACGTTTGAGCCCTTTGATGGCAATCCCACTGTTGATGTCACCCTGGACATCACCCAGCTGACGGCGATGGGCCAGATGGTCGATATTCGTGGAACGATGACCATTGGTTCCGTCACCACACCGGTCCAGGGCAATTTTCATGCCAAGTCTGATCAACTTGATCTGATTCCCCTAGCGGATCCCCTTATCGCCGGGCTTGAGCCGGGCGGGGTCTTCCTGGGCCTTCAAGGGTTCAGTCCTACCGGTTGGCAGGCACCTCGTCTCGTGAACGTGGCCAATCCCAGCACAGGGGTGGGCGGACGTCTGGCGATCACCAGCAGCTGCCAGGACGAGATTCCTGTTCAGCCGCTCTGGTGATCACATCACCCTTCAGTTCATCCGACGCTTGAGTTTCTTCAGCCCTTTCTTGGCTGTGGCGTTGTCAGGCTCGATGTTGAGTGTCTGCTCGTAGAGGGAGATCGCTTCAGCGTCTTTGAGCAGCTTTTCCTGAGCAAAAGCCAGATTGTTGAGGGCAACGGGATAGTCGGCTTTGGCCTTCAGCGCCAGCTTGTAATGCTTGGTGGCTCCGGAATAGTCCTTTTGGGCTGCCAAAGCAAAGCCCAGCGCATTTTCAATGAGCGCGCGCGCTTCATCAGGCTCACCACTCAAACGTTTCAGTGCCTGTTTAAGGGTTGCAGCCGCTTGTGGGTACAGCCGTTTGCGCAGTTGCACCGATCCGAGCTCATAGAGATCGGAGGCCTGACGGGAGGAGGCTGTATCTGACTTTTCAAGTTCGATCAGCCGTGCTTCATCTCGCCGTACACGAAAAAATTGTCGGCCTACCACCACCGCAACGATGGCAAGCAGGCCGACCAGGCCCAGCAGGTAGGTCTGGGGCAACAGGTTCACAGTGGGGGATCAGCTCTTGGCTGCAGCTACGACGTTGGTGAAGCTGCCGGGGTCAACGACCGCCAGTTGAGCCAGCATCTTGCGGTTCAGACGCACATCCGCCTTCTTGAGACCGCCCATCAGACGGCTGTAGCTCACGCCATTCAGACGAGCAGCTGCATTGATACGGGCAATCCAGAGGCGACGGAAATCGCGCTTACGACGACGACGATCGCGATAGGCATTGCAGAGGGCTTTCATCACCCGCTGGTTTGCTGTACGGAACAAGGTTCCGTTGCCACCACGGAAGCCACGGGCCAGCCGCAGGATCTTGTTGCGGCGTTTACGGGCGACGTTGCCTCTCTTGACGCGGGCCATGAGGTTGGAAGGGTTGGATCAGGTCTTGTTGAACGGTCTCGTCTGAGCTGCTGTGCTCAGGCGTAGGGCATCATCAGGGTCACGCGCTCCTCATCGGTGCGGTCCACCACAGCCTTGGTGGCCAGATGACGCTTCTGCTTAGGGGTTTTGTGGTCCAGCAGGTGGTTCCGGAAAGCGCGACGACGCAGAAATTTGCCAGTGCCGGTTGCTTTGAACCGCTTCGCGGCAGCTTTGCGGGTCTTCAGCTTGGGCATTGGTCTGCTCGTTCGGACACAAACGACAACAATACGTCCCGACGTGCCCCCCGTTGAATGATTCGGCTCTTGACGCTCACATTGCTGCTTTGCGTGGGTCTTGGCTGCCGTGCCCGTGAGCAGACTGATTCTCTCCAACCCGCTCTGGTGGAACCGGTTCAGCGGGCGACGCACCGTTCCGTCGCTGACCCACCGCCGGTTGAGGGCCATGAACCGGTGCTCTGGGTGGCTTTGGAGGATCATCTCGGTGCTGCGCAAACGGCAGCTCCTTTGAATCTGCGGGCCTTTGCTGGATCGCTCAGCCTTCGCGATGCCACCGGGGAGCAAGGCAGTGGTTCAGGTTTCGTGATCTCCTGGCGAAACGTTGCCCTGGCCCGTCCGTTGAAATTGGCTCGTCGGGTTGCAGGTCCCTTCGCCAGCTTCGAGTCGGCGGATCGTGTCGCCTCCCGTTGGCGTGCTCTAGGGGTTGCAGCTGAGGTGGCCCATCCCAGGGAGTGGGAGGTGTGGGCGCCGGAAGGTTCTCCTGTGCCCGAGGGTCTGGCCGTGCGTGATTGGCAAGGCACCGTCACCAGCACCGTCGAACTGGTGCTCCAGACGCCGGAGGGGGGACGCCTCCTGCAGGGACCTCTTTTGATTGAGGCCTCGGATGGGTTGCTCTGGGCTGGTGGACGTTTTGAAGGGCCCTTCCGCCTGCAACGGGATGCCTACGGCAGTTGGACGCTGGTGGAGCAGGTGCCGGTGGAGCGCTACCTCGAGGGGGTGGTGCCCCACGAGATCGGTGCGGGTTCGCCGATGGCGGCGTTGCAGGCTCAGACCGTTCTGGCGCGCACCTGGGCTCTGGCCAACAGCCATCGCTTCAGCATTGATGGCTATCACCTCTGCAGCGATACGCAGTGCCAGGTCTACAGCGATCCCCGCCATGCGGGATCTGCTGTGCGCGAGGCGATTGCAGCCACCCAGGGCAAGTTGCTCAGCCTGAACAACCAGCCGATCAGCGCGGTGTATCACGCCACCAATGGCGGGATGATGGCTGCCGGGCCGGAAGCCTGGGCCATGCAGCCCAGCATCTACTTGCGGGCGAAGCCGGATGGGGATGAGGGCTGGCGCAACCGTCATCCCTTGCCTCTGCAGCAGCGCAAGGCGGTGGAAGCGTTGCTTACCGATCGCAGTGGGGCCTATGGCCAGCGTCACCCCCGCTTCCGCTGGACCCGAACCCTTTCGGGTCCGGCCTTGCGTCAGGCCCTCGGAGCAGCCGCAGACCCGCTGGTTTCTCCTTTGCAACTGAAGGTGATGGAGCGGGGCGCCAGCGGCCGGGTGCTCACCCTGCAGATTTCCGGCAGTAACGCCGCCGCTCCAGTGACCCTCAAATTGGATGCCATCCGTCGCACCCTTCGAACACTGCCCAGCACCCTGTTCGTGTTGGAGCCTCAGGGCGTTGAACGCTGGCTGGTGCGGGGTGGTGGCTTCGGCCATGGGGCTGGTTTGTCGCAGGCGGGAGCGATCGACCTGGCCTGGCGTGGCTGGCCCGTGGAGCGGATCTTGAGCCATTACTACCCAGGGACTGTCTACGGCCCACTCTCAACACCAGCGCAGTCCCCTTAAAGTCCTCTCCACCTGGGCATCTGGATGAGCTCGAACGCCACATCGGGTGATCACCGTCGGGTGAAATCGGCAGCGTTCCTGTTCGCCTGTGGATGTGCTGGTGCAGCTCCCCATTGGCTCGACTCCGCCCGTTCGCTCTGGCCCGCCATCAGCCTTGCCTTGATGCTCGGGGGCTACGGGCTTCGTTCTGTTATGCGCGGGCAGCTGACGCGTGGGTCATCGGAGTCCGGACCAGCGATCAATCCGGCGAAGCTGCCCAGCCTGGATGTGGTGGTTGCAGCCCGTGATGAAGAGGCTGTGGTGCCGCGTTTGGTGGAACGGCTTATATCCCTTCGCTATCCGTCCGGCCAACTCAGCACTTGGGTGATCGACGACGGAAGTCTTGATCGGACGGCTGAGTTGTTGGACAGCCTGGCTGCCGAGCACCCAAGCCTGAATGTCATCCATCGCCAGCGCAATGCCGGTGGTGGCAAGTCGGGTGCGCTCAACACCGCCTTGAACCGTCTCAAGGGTGAGTGGCTGCTCGTGCTTGACGCGGATGCCCAATTGCAGGACGACCTGCTTGAGCGTCTTGTCCCCTACGCCCTGGATGGTGGTTGGTCGGCGGTGCAGCTGCGTAAGGCCGTGATTGATGCCGATCGCAATTGGCTGACGCGATCCCAGGCGATGGAGATGGCTCTCGATGCGGTGATCCAGTCGGGTCGACTTGCCAATGGAGGCGTGGCCGAACTGCGGGGGAACGGACAGCTGATCAAGCGCTCGGTGCTGGAGGCCAGCGGCGGCTTCAACGAAGACACCGTCACTGATGACCTTGACCTCAGCTTCCGCCTGCTGACCCATGGTGCTTTGGTGGGATTGTTGTGGGACCCTCCGGTTCAGGAAGAGGCAGTACCCGGTCTTCAGGCCCTGTTGAAGCAACGGCAGCGCTGGGCTGAAGGTGGCTTGCAGCGGTTCTTCGATTATTGGCCGGTGCTCACCTCAGCGCAGTTGAGTCTTCGCCAGCGCTGGGATCTGACGGCCTTTTTTCTGCTCCAGTACGCCTTGCCGGTGGTGTCCTTCGCTGATCTGAGCACGGCTCTGATCACCCGAAGCGTGCCGGTCTACTGGCCTTTGTCTGTGGTGGCGTTCAGCGTGTCGGGTCTGGCCTATTGGCGCGGATGTCGCGATGGCAGCGAAGGGCCGGCGATTCCCTCAGCGAGCCTGGCCAATCTCCTCGTTGCGATTGCCTACCTAGGCCACTGGTTTGTGGTGATTCCCTGGGTGACCTTGCGGATGTCACTGCTCCCCAAACGCCTGGTCTGGGCCAAAACCAGCCATGGTCAGGACCAGCCCGTCCAGGTCTGATGGTTCCGCCCTTTTCGTTGTTCGATAAGGCAGAGGATCGCTTTGAGGATCTGGCTTGGGGCCAGGTTCTTGTCACTCCCTTTGAGTTGGGGGCTTGGGCGTTGCTTGAGCCGATGGGGGAACAAAACCATGCTCCCCAGCTGTGCTGGATCCGTCCTGACCTCTTGGGTTGTGTCTGGATGGCAGGCAGCGGAGAGGGCACCGCCGGGATGTCGGTGTTTCTGTCTCTTTTGGGGGCTGAAGGCGGACGTTGGTCGGAACCGCAGCGGATTTCCCGAGATCAGGAGCGGTCGGAGCAGAACCCCTTGCTGTTCGTCTCCGACGGTTGTTTGCACCTGGTTCATTCGGCCCAATTGGTTCGCGATCCAGAGGATCGTGCTGCTGTCGACGCATCCAGCAGCTTTTCCATGCAGTGGACAGCCGTCCTCCGGCATCAGCGGCTGGCGCTGGATGGCCTCGATCCTTCCGATCCTGAGACCTGGTCTGCCGAGGCATGGTCGACGCCCGTTGATCTGTTTGACGATTCCGCCTTCTGCCGCAACCCCCCCTATCCCTTGGAGAACGGCCACTGGTTGTTGCCGATCTATCGCAGCCTGGAAGCGGGCGGGGCCTTTGGTCATGACTACAGCGAGATGGTGCGTTTGGATCCGTCAGGTCAGTGTCTGGATCAGCCGTTTGGCATTCCAGACAGCACTGGCAGGGTGCATGGCTCCGTCGTTGCCTCGCGCGGTGGCGAGCAACTGCTCCAGTTCTTTCGCAGTCGCCTCGCGGATCAGATCTACCGAAGTGTGAGTTCAGATGGCGGCCACACCTGGTCGGCTCCAGAGCCCACCCAGCTGCCCAACAACAACAGCTCCATCCAGGCCTGCCGGTTGGCGAGTGGGCGATTGGCAATGATTTTCAATCGCTTTGGCTTTGCGCCGGATCCGGGCGCGTCGGAGGAACCGCTGAAGTGGGGGGAGGCCCGTTGGCCGCGAACCCGATGGCCGTTGTCGATCGCCATCAGCGATGACGACGGCCTTCATTGGCCGTGGATTCGCGACATCGATACCGGTTTCGGCTTCTGTGGGCCGATGAATTGGGATCTCAATGGACAACTGGCTTACCCAACCCTGATCGAGGGTCAGCCCGGTGAGCTGCATGTGGCTTATTCCTGGGCGGGGCGCCAAGCCATTCGCTACTTCACGCTGCGTGAACAGGAGGTGATTGGCTACGACCCTGACGCCACCCCCTTTGGTTCGTTCTGACGTCAGCTGATTTCATCGACGTCGAGCACCTGACCGTTGAAGAAGTCCGCCAGATTTCGCGCCTGACGATCGAGCCCTGAGGGAGAGCTGGGTTGAGTGCTCGTTTCCGCTGCTGGTGGTGCCGGTTTCGGGTCAATAGGTTCGGGTTGGGTGCGTGGTAGTTCCGGTGCCACCGCGGGAGCTGCTGGTGGTGCCGGAGTAGGTGCCGGTGTCGATTGTGTTGGTGTTTGTTGAGTTGGAGTTGGAGTTGGGGGCTCGATCGTTGCCGGCGGAGTTGGGAGTGGCGATGTTGGGATCGGCGGTGTTGGGATTGGTGGTGGCATGGCGCTGTTGCTGGCCTCCAGAACCAACTGCCTTGATCCACCAAGTGCTGTGGCCACCGCCTGTTCCAGGAGTGATGCCCGGCTCTGCACCATGCCCATCCAGTTGCCAGCCACCTGCACAACGGCGCGGTTGGCATCCAGGCGCACCAATTGGGCCTGCTGCGACAGCAACATCCGGGTAGATGGCAGCTCCAGGCTGCCCAGGATCTGTTGCCACAGCTCGGGCAGGTTGGTGGTGGGTGATGGCGCAGGGCTAGACATCTTCGGCAGTTCTGGTGATGCCGCAGGTGCTGGTTTTGGACTGGGGGCGGGCGCCTCGGTGGGCGGTGCTGTTGCGACAGGGGCTATCGGCGGGGTTGCTGCCGGGTGTGTCGTCGCCGGTTGTGTTTTGGGCGGAGATGCAGTCATGGGCTGAGCAGCCACCGGTTCCGCCAGCAACCCCAGCAACAGCACTTCCAGCCACAGCCGTGGTTGCACGCTTTGGCGCAGTTGTTGCTCGGTGCCTCGCAGTTGGGCTTGCCATTGCAGCAAGCGAGCCCTGCCAATGGCTTTCGCGAGGGCTGGTAGCTGATCGCGGAACTGGGGCGAAACACTGGTGAGCTCAAGCCGATCTGGAGCTGCCGCCATCAGCACCAGATCCCGCAGCATCCCGGCAAGACCCTGCAGTACGGCTCCGGGATCCCGCCCCCGGTCCAGCAGGTTGCGGGTGGCCTCCAGCAGTTGCACCGGTTCGGCGCTGCTCATGGCCCCCACCAGCTCCAGCAGTTCCTGTTCGGGCACCGCACCCAGCAGATCCCATACCGCAGCGGCTTCGATGGGTGGCGGCAGCAGACTCAGCTGATCCAGCAGGCTTTCCGCGTCCCGCAGGCCTCCCTGGGACCGCTGGGCCACCACGTGAATGGCCTCGGGTTGGATGTCGATCGCTTCCTGTTCGGCGATCCAGCTCAGATGGTTGTTGAGGGCATCCAGCGGGATGCGTCGGAAATCAAAGCGTTGGCAGCGGCTGAGGATCGTCGGCAGCACCCGTTGCGGGTCGGTGGTGGCCAGCACGAACACCACCTGTGGCGGGGGCTCCTCCAGGGTTTTCAGCAGGGCGTTGAAGGCTGCGGTGGAGAGCATGTGGCACTCGTCCACCACGTACACCTTCCAGCGGGCCTGCACCGGCGCGAAGCGGGAGCGCTCGATCAGTTCACGGATGTTGTCGACGCCAGTGTTGGAGGCGGCGTCGATTTCGATTACATCCAGGGCGGTGCCGGCGGCAATCGTTGTGCACAGCTCGCAGGTGCCGCAGGGTTCCGGTGTCGGCCCCGCGCTGTTCAGGCAATTGAGCGAGCGCGCCAGGATGCGGGCGCTGGAGGTTTTGCCGGTGCCGCGGGGGCCACTGAACAGGTAAGCCGGCGCAATCCGATTGCTGGTGAGGGCATGGCCCAAGGTCCCGGCGATCGCCTCCTGGCCTACCAGCTGATCAAAGCGTTGGGGCCGGTATTTGTGATGCAGCGGCTGATAGGCCGAACTCATGCGCCGCGAGCGTTGAAAGGAGATTACTCAGAGGATTCGGAACTTGGCAGGGCGGGGCGTTGCTCCAGCAGGGCATCAATCCGTTGTTTCAGGTCTTCCACGGCCGCCAGTTCATCGGCAAGGCTCTGCCCCGTGAGCAGCAGCCGTTGATCCGAGCTACCTCCTGCCCGTTCCAGGAGGACCTCCAACTTGCGCAGCAGCGACAGGCGCAGGCGTTCCAGCTTCTCCACACCCCGCCTGGCCATCGTGCGGGCGTCGTCATCGAGCAGGCCCCGTTGCACCAGGAGTTCGAGCCCCCGCATTAAGGCGGAGGGCATCAGACCGCTCCAATGGCGCGCTCGCTCAAGCACGGAGTCCACCTGGCCGCTGCGATGGCGCCCGGTTTTGCACCAGGTGGCGAAGTGCTCGCAATTGTTGAAGAGCAGGTTGTAGTCCTGTTCACCCAGGCGCCCCATGGCCCGGCGCAGGGTCACCCCCACCGGCGAAGCACCGGGATGGCTGATCACCCGCAGCGGTTGCCCCTGGCTGAACTCCTCCACTGGGCTGCGCAGGATTTCCCGTCCCTCTAGATAGTGGGCGACGGTGCCATCGCCAAGATCGATGCCGTGGTGGTTGAACAGGCCGTGCTGACGTGGCACCTCCAAGTGGTCAGCGGCAGCCAAGACTTCAGGCGGTCTTCTGTTGTTCTGTGCCGGGCAGTGGGAGCACCTTGCCGCCCGTGTGTTCCTCCACCATCGCCCGGGTGACGGTGAACTCCTTCACCGATGTCTGGGATGGAAGGTCGTACATCAGGTCCAGCATCAGCTCCTCAACGATTCCGCGCAGGGCGCGGGCCCCGGTCTTGCGCCGGTGAGCCTCCTGGGCGATCGCCTCGATGGCGTCATCGGCGAACTGCAGTTGCACGTTGTCCATGCTCAGCAGGGTTCGGAACTGCTTCACCAGAGCATCGCGGGGTTCGGTAAGGATCGATTGCAGGGCGCTTTCGTCTAGGGGCTCCAACACGGCACTCACCGGCATCCGACCGATGAATTCGGGGATCAGGCCGTAGCGCACCAGATCATCCGGCTCCAGGTGCCGCAGCACCTGGGCGGCCTGAAGGTCGCGGTTGGCGCGGCTGCGTCCACGGCCGTCGCTGGGCATGAAGCCGATGGCATTGCGGCCCATGCGTTTCTGAACCACGTCTTCCAGGCCGACGAAGGCACCACCGCAGATGAACAGGATCTGGCTGGTGTCGATCTGGATGCAGTCCTGATAGGGGTGCTTGCGGCCTCCCTGGGGAGGCACGTTCGCCACCGTGCCCTCCAGCATTTTCAGCAGGGCCTGCTGCACACCTTCGCCGGACACATCTCGGGTGATCGAGGGGTTCTCGCTCTTGCGGGCAATTTTGTCGATCTCATCGATGTAGATGATCCCCCGCTGGGCCTGATCCACATCCATGTCGGCCTTCTGCAGCAGCCGCAGCAGGATGTTTTCCACGTCCTCACCCACATAGCCCGCCTCCGTGAGGGTGGTTGCATCGGCCACGGCGAAGGGCACATCAAGCATCTCCGCCAGGGTCTGAGCCAACAGCGTCTTGCCGCAGCCGGTGGGTCCGATCAGCAGGATGTTGCTCTTGTGCAGGCGGGTGGCGGTCTCCTCGGTCTCGCCGTTTCCATCCCCCTGCCAGGCCAGGCGTTTGTAGTGGTTGTACACCGCCACAGACATCACCTTCTTGGCGGCGTCCTGGCCCACCACCTGCTGATCCAGGAAGCTCTTGATGTCCTGGGGCCGGGGAATGGACGCCAGGGTTGGGGCTGGTTTGCTGCTCTTGCGTGCGGCTGGTGTGGCTTTGCGGTTCGGCTCGTGGCTGTGGCGTGGGTTGCCCTGGCCATCGACCAGTTCCTCATCCAGGATCTCGTTGCAGAGATCGATGCATTCGTCGCAGATGTAAACGCCGGGTCCGGCGATCAACTTGCGCACCTGATCCTGGGATTTCCCACAGAACGAGCACTTCAGATGGGCGTCGAACTTGGCCATCGAACGCTGGGCACCACACAGGAGAACAACTCAGGAATCGACCGATGGCTTCTCCCTGAACACACAGGATCGAGAACGGAAGGGCGTCTGTCAGCTCTCCGTAACGATTCCTCCGTCCCCGGAACTGTCCACCACCCGATCGATCAGGCCGTATTCAACCGCTTCTGCTGGAGAAAGGAAGTAGTCGCGGTCTGTGTCTTCTGAGATTTTGTCGAGCGGCTGGCCGGTGTGATCCGCCATCAGCCCGTTCAATGTTTCCTTGAGGTAAAGGATCTCCTTGGCCTGGATTTCGATGTCCACCGCCTGCCCCTGGGCGCCACCGAGGGGTTGGTGAATCATGATCCGGGCATTGGGCAAGGCGAGACGCTTGCCTTTGGTGCCTCCGGAGAGGAGGAACGCTCCCATGCTTGCGGCAAGGCCGTAGCAGATGGTCACCACATCCGGAGCCACCTGCTGCATCGTGTCGTAGATCGCCAGGCCTGCGGTGACTGAACCGCCTGGCGAGTTGATGTAGATCTGAATGTCTTTTTCCGGGTCCTCGGCTTCGAGGAACAGCATCTGCGCCACCAGTGCATCGGCAACGGCGTCATCCACGCCGGTGCCAAGGAAAATGATCCGCTCCCGCAGCAGGCGGGAGTAGATGTCGAAGGCACGGTCGCCGCGACCGGACTGTTCCACAACTGTGGGCAGAGGCCCCGGTGCCGAGACGGGCATGGCGGCCCGCCAGCGGTTCTGGATGGGGTGGTGACTGCGGGCGTCGATCACGCGATCGGTGTGCGGTGAAGTTGGGCCAATCTATGGGCGTTGCTCAGTCCTTGGCGTCCGCCTTGGACTTGGTTTTGGCAGGGGCCTTCTTGGCGGCGGGCTTTTTCTTGGCCGCAGGCTTGCTGTCGTCCGCTGCCGGTGCCTTTTCGGTGAGGGTGCTGTTCTCCTCGAGCCAGCCCATCAGACGGTCCTGCATCAGGTCATCCATCACGGCCTGGCGCAGACGTTCCGGATCGATCTTGGCCTCGGCGGAGAGTTCCTTCTTCACCTCCTTGATCTTGGCGTCCACGTCCTTGTCGTCGAGCTTGATGTCCTCCGCTTCAGCCAGGGCGGTGAGGGCAAAACTGCGGCGCAGCCGTTCCTCGGCTTCAGGGCGGGAGTTCTGCATCAGGTTGCGCACCAGGTCGGGTGTGAACAGCGATTTCACATCCATGCCCTGCTGGGCGAACTGGGCGGCGGTCTGCTCCAGCAGGTTGCGGCTTTCCTGTTGGATCAGGGCTTCAGGCAGGTCCACCTCGAGCTGCTCTACCAGAGCGGCCACAAGGGCGTCGTGGCGGTTGCTGGTCTGACGCCGTTCGGCGTCGTCCTTGAGCCGCTGCTCCAGGTCCTTGCGCAGGTCGGCCAGGGTTTCCTGTTCGCTGGCCTGCTTGGCGAAGGCATCATCCAGGTCGGGCAGTTCGCGGGTCTTGAGGTCCTTCAGTTCGATCTCAAAGGCGGCCTTGCGTCCGCGAGCGTCCTCCTTGGGATAGTCCTCGGGGAACTGGCAATCCACGGTTTTGCTGTCGCCCACTTTCATGCCGATGATCCCCTCGATGAAGCCGGGAATCATCCGGCCGTTTTCCAGGTCCACATCCATGGAATCGGCACTGCCGCCTTCGATCTCGCTGCCGTCATCGCTGTAGGTCCCCTTGAACCCCAGCACGGCGATGTCACCGTTCTTGGCGGCGCGACCTTCCACGGGCACGACAGTGGCCATCTGCTTGCGGGAGTCTTCGAGCATCGCGTCGACCCGCGAGGCGTCATAAGCAACGGTTTCGAATTCCGCCTTCAGACCCTTGGTGCTCTTCAGTGTCGGTGTGGGAGCGACATCCGCTTCCAGGGTGAAGGTGAGCTCCTTGCCGGGTTCAAAGCTCTCCAGCAGACCATCGAAGCCACTGCTGAGGTCGGGCTGGCTGATCGGCTCCAGGGATTCCTGCTTGATGGCGTCGCGCCAAGCGTTGTCGATCAGTTGCTCCAGGGCCGTGGCCTTGATCCGCACACCCCCCAACTGCTGCACCAGCACCGTGCGGGGCACCTTTCCCTTGCGGAAGCCCGGCAGGTTGATGCTGCGGCTGAGGCTGGTGATGGCGTTTTCGTAACTCGTCTTGCAGCGCTCCCCAGGAACGGTGACCGTCACCGCCAGACGGCTGCTGGGGCGGGCTTCGGTGGTCACCTTCAGGGCTGCAGCGCTCATGGGGGAAGGGAAAGGGCAGCCCAGCACTTTATGCAACGGTTGAACTTGGCCTTGATCGGTAAGCTGAGCCCGTCGCACGGTCGGCATCACGTTCTCTACGCAGTGATGTCGGTTTTGAATGTCGACAGGATTTCGTTCAGATCGTTCACTCCACCGCTTGTCTTCGACCCTTCCCAACCGTCCTCTCAATGTTGCTGTTCTTGGTGCCAGCGGTGCTGTTGGCCAGGAACTGCTGCTGCTGCTTGAAGAACGCCGTTTTCCGGTTGGTGAGCTGAAGCTGCTGGCCTCGGCTCGTTCCGCCGGCCAGACCCAGGCCTGGAACGGCTGCAACCTCACCGTGGAAGAAGTGTCGGCCCAGTCGTTCGAAGGGGTCGATTTGGTGCTCGCTTCGGCCGGCGGTTCCGTTTCGAAGCAGTGGCGCGAGGCGATCACTGGCGCCGGTGCAGTGATGGTCGACAACTCCAGCGCCTTCCGCATGGAGGAGGGTGTGCCGCTGGTGGTGCCGGAGGTCAATCCCGATGCGGCCTTCGCCAACAAGGGCGTCATCGCCAATCCGAACTGCACCACGATCTTGCTCACCCTGGCCCTGGCTCCTCTGGCGGCCAAGCGGGCGATGCGACGTGTAGTGGTGAGCACCTATCAGTCCGCCAGTGGTGCCGGAGCCCGGGCGATGGAGGAGCTGAAAAATCTTTCGCAGACGGTGCTGGACGGCGGGACTCCCAAGGGCGAGGTGCTGCCTTATTCCCTGGCCTTCAACCTGTTCCTGCACAACTCTCCGCTGCAGGCGAACAGCTACTGCGAGGAGGAGATGAAGATGGTGAATGAGACCCGCAAGATCATGGGTCTGCCGGATCTGCGTTTCACCGCCACCTGCGTGCGGGTGCCTGTGCTGCGGGCCCATTCTGAAGCCGTGAACATCGAGTTCGAGTCCCCCTTTCCGGTGGAGGAAGCCCGCGAGCTACTGGCGGCGGCCCCCGGCGTGGAGCTGATTGATGACCCGGTGGCGAACCGCTTCCCGATGCCGACTGATGTCACCGGTCGCGATCCGGTGGCGATCGGGCGGATCCGTCAGGACATCAGCGATGCCAACGCTCTTGAGCTCTGGCTCTGCGGGGACCAGATCCGTAAGGGGGCGGCGCTTAACGCCGTTCAGATCTCTGAACTGTTGATCCAGAAATGATGAGCCAGGTCGCCACTCTGTCCCCAACTCCTTTCGGTCGTGTGGTCACCGCGATGGTGACCCCCTTTGACGCCAGCGGTGCTGTGGATCTCACCGTTGCAGGACAACTGGCGCGGCATCTGGTGGAGCAGGGCTCCGACGGACTGCTGGTGTGCGGTACCACCGGTGAATCCCCCACCCTCAGCTGGGATGAGCAGTTGCAACTGCTGCAGGCGGTTCGCGACGCCGTGGGCAGCAACGCCAAGGTGTTGGCGGGCACTGGTAGCAATTCCACGGCCGAGGCGGTGGAAGCCACCAAGGAAGCGGCGGCGGCTGGTGCTGATGGGGCTCTAGTGGTTGTGCCTTACTACAACAAGCCTCCCCAGGAAGGCCTGGAGGCTCATTTCCGGGCCATCGCTGAGGCGGCTCCTGAGCTGCCGTTGATGCTTTACAACATTCCCGGCCGCACCGGCTGCAGCATCGCTCCGGCCACGGTTGCGCGGCTGATGGACTGCCCCAATGTGGTGAGTTTTAAGGCCGCCAGCGGCACCACCGAAGAGGTCACGGCGTTGCGCCTGGCCTGCGGCCCGAAGTTGGCGATCTACAGCGGTGACGACGGCCTCACCCTGCCGATGCTCGCCGTCGGTGCCGTTGGTGTGGTGAGTGTGGGCAGTCATGTGGCGGGCCCTGAGATTCGCGCCATGATCGAGGCCTATCTGAACGGCGATGGTGCCTCCGCACTCGCCTTGCACGACGCTCTGATTCCCCTTTTCAAGGCCCTGTTCGCCACCACCAATCCGATTCCCGTCAAGGCTGCCCTGGAACTCAATGGCTGGTCTGTTGGTGCGCCCCGTCCGCCCCTGTGCCCACTCTCTGACGACATGAAACGTTCCCTCTCCTCCGCCATGGCCGCCCTCCGTCAGACCTAGCCCGGTCCGGCTTATCGGCTTACGCAACCCGTTCTTTACACATCCTTTTCATGGCCAACAACGCGCGATCCAGCAAGGGGCAGGAGCCCTGTCTTCGGGTGATCCCTCTGGGTGGATTGCATGAGATCGGCAAGAACACCTGCGTGTTCGAGTACGGCGATGACCTGATGCTGGTGGATGCCGGCCTGGCCTTTCCCAGCGATGGCATGCACGGGGTGAATGTGGTGCTGCCCGACACCAGCTTCCTGCGCGAGAACCAGAAGCGGATCCGCGGCATGATCGTCACCCATGGTCATGAAGACCACATCGGTGGCATCGCCCACCACCTCAAGCACTTCAACATTCCGGTGATCTACGGGCCACGGTTGGCCCTCTCGATGCTTACCGGCAAGATGGACGAGGCCGGAGTCCGCGACCGCACGACCCTGCAGACCGTCGGTCCGCGCGATGTGGTGAAGGTGGGTCAGCACTTCTCCGTGGAGTTCATCCGCAACACCCACTCGATGGCCGACAGCTTTTCGCTGGCCATCTCCACACCGGTGGGAACCGTGATCTTCACGGGTGACTTCAAGTTCGATCACACCCCGGTCGATGGTGAGAACTTCGACATGGCCCGCCTCGCCCACCACGGCGATAAGGGCGTCCTGTGCCTGTTCAGTGATTCCACCAACTCCGAGGTTCCTGGCTTCTGCCCGCCGGAGCGTTCGGTGTTCCCCAACCTGGATCGCCACATCGCCAATGCCGAGGGGCGGGTCATCGTGACCACCTTCGCCAGCTCAATTCATCGGGTGTCGATGATTCTGGAGCTGGCCCTGAAGAACGGCCGCAAGGTGGGGCTGTTGGGCCGCTCGATGCTCAACGTGATCGCCAAGGCCCGCGAACTGGGCTACATGCGCGCTCCGGATGAACTGTTTGTACCGATCAAGCAGATCAATGACGTACCCGATCGTGAAACGCTGCTGCTGATGACCGGCAGTCAGGGTGAGCCGCTGGCTGCATTGAGCCGCATCTCCCGCGGTGAGCATCCCCAGGTGAAGGTCAAGACCACTGACACGATCATTTTCTCTGCCAGCCCGATCCCTGGAAACACCATCTCCGTGGTGAACACCATCGACAAGCTGATGATGCTTGGTGCAAAGGTGGTCTACGGCAAGGGCGAAGGCATTCACGTCTCCGGCCATGGCTTCCAGGAAGACCAGAAACTGATGCTTGCCCTCACCCGGCCCAAGTTCTTCGTGCCGGTGCACGGTGAGCACCGGATGCTGGTGCAGCATTCCCGAACCGGCCATTCCATGGGGGTTCCGATCGACAATACCCTGATCATCGACAACGGCGATGTGGTGGAGCTCACCCCGGATTCGATCCGCAAGGGCAACGCCGTGAAGGCGGGCATTGAGCTGTTGGATCAATCCCGCAACGGCATCGTCGATGCCCGTGTGCTGAAGGAACGCCAGCAACTGGCGGAAGATGGTGTGGTGACGATCCTGGCGGCGATCAGCACCGATGGAGCCATGGTGGCTCCGCCGCGGGTGAACCTGCGGGGTGTGGTCACCACGGCGGACGCCCGCAAGATGTCGTTGTGGGTGGAGCGTGAAATCAAGTGGGTGCTCGAAAACCGCTGGAAGCAGCTCTGCCGCAACACCAGTGGCAAGGCACCGGAAGTGGACTGGATGGGCGTGCAGCGTGAAGTGGAGGTGGGCCTTGGCCGCAGGATGCGCCGTGAACTCCAGGTGGAGCCGCTGATCCTGTGTCTGGTGCAGCCAGCTCCTGGCGGCACCCCGGTCTACAAGGGCCGTGCGGATGCAGAGCCAGATGACCGTCCTGCACCGCGCGGTCGCGGTGGTCGTGGCGGTGGTTCCCCCTACGGTCGTCGTAATGGTGGTGGTACCCCCGCTCCGGTGCGCACCAACCAAGGCAATGGTCGTTCTGGCTCATCAACACCGGCTCCTGTTCGTGCGGCGGCTGCAACCGCTGTGGTTGAGAAAGTGGCACCCCAATCGGTTGCTGAGAAAGTTGTTGCTCAGCAAACGCCTGCTGAGCAAGAGATGCCTGCAGGCCGCACCCGTCGTCGTCGTTCAGCGGCATCTTGAATGATTAATTCTTGATTCATCTTCAATAAGTTCGATCAGAGGGGATGTTGAAGCATCCCCTTTTTAATATGTTCTTCTGATATCAGATGGGTCGATTTGCAATCGCTCTGGTTCTTCTCGTTGATAACGTTATCTGGATTGACTGCAAAAATTCGCTGCATTTTTTGTTCCGAAAGATTTTTTGTCGCTCTCAGAGATTTATTTGTGATATTTTCCCAGAAAGCCCTTGGTTGCGTGCATACAAGGTAAAGATAAGAGTTATTCGTTTGCATTGATTGGCTTCATTGTTGAAAGTTATTTTGCGAACTATAAGCAATAAAATAAGTAAAACTTGCTAGAATTTTAGACTTATCAAGTAATTAAACTATCAATAATGTGAATTTTGCTGTTGATAAATTTGTGAAGGCATTAGAGTAAGCATGCTTGATGCTCAACATTTTTGATAAATTTATTGCGATATTACATCAAACTTTTAATCATTAATTCCTTTAGGTACTCGGCATATTGGGCTTCTCCTCTAGGAGATAAGTGGACAAAATCCCAAAAATCAATTGGATCATCTGTTTTTTCTGTGTAGCTATGGAATTCAAGATTGTCCAAGTTGCCAAGTTGTTGAATATAAGGAATAGATTTGTTGTAAACTTTTTGATATTTTCCCCACGCAAGCTTAGAGTAAAAAGGAAAAAGTTTGCTGGTATCATGTTTGTGATTAGGGTTTTTCATGTTGATAGTTGGTTGAAGTATATTAATACATTTAACGTCTAGTTTTGACATTATTTCGCAAATGTACTTGCGATATTTGACGAAGAGTTTGATTTTATCTCCATCATTGATTGTAAATCTTAAGTGTTGATCCAATGGTACGCCATTCCACTTAATAGTCAAAGGTAGGGGGATGTTAGGCAAATCAATACTATCGAATGTTGTTGTAGTAAATAAGTCATTAACGCCATCCACCCACAAAATGGTATTAAGATGTTTTATGAGGGAGGAATTCATGAGCAAATTAAAAGAATCTGCTTGAACATGGCCTGGCATTGATAAGTTCCAGACACGAAATTTTTTGGTTTTTGAAAAGTCACTAGAATTTAAAAGATTCTCCAGTAGTTCACAAAAGCTTTCCCCAGGTAGGCTATACAGACCATGCGCAAATGAACCGCCAACAATTCCAATATCGTGGTAGTCATCACTGTCATGATTCGAATTCCAAATTGTTCTATTTGTTTTAGCTAGTCTAAATCCAAGTGCATCAATGCTTAATAAATTTCTTCCGGAAATTAAATTACCAATAGGCATAAGTAATCTATGATCATTTTTAAACCATAGATGTTGGGTATGTTCAGAATCTGGATCAATTCCGTAAAATAGAGAATAAAAATCAGGTAAATCTTCTGATAACCCCTCAATTTTCAAAATTCTCCCGAAGATGTCTGTATACGCAACATGCGTGGCATTTTTGGGAATTATAGATGATTTAATAAAAGATCCTTTCTTATAAAATTTAGTTTCGAATAAAGAATCATATACTTCATTGGTTTCTACAAAGTGTATGTGTAAGTTCTCGTGATTTTTAAGATATTTTGGGTGCGAGATTCCCGTTATATGTGAATAGATTTTTTCTTTGGATTCCGTAAGCACTTTAGAATAAGCTTCAATTACACTTTTTGATCGATCTTTAAAGAGCTCATAGCAATCTTTTGTTGCGCCATACTTGAATTGCAGGGTTCCTGTTGCTCTAGTAATATTTTTCATGTCAATCTTTTAATACCATGGTATTGTTGATAAACAATGCTTTCATGCCTGATTGAGAGAATGTTTTAATTGCATCATGGGCTGTATTGACTATTGGCTCACCTCTCAGATTAAAAGATGTATTTAAAAGGCCTGGAATGCCAGTCGCTTGGTGGAAGGATTCGAGAAGATAATGGTAAGTAGGATTTATATGGCGATTGACAACTTGCACTCTACTTGTTCCGTCTACATGAATGCAAGCTGGGATTAAATCGTACGCTAGTTTTTTTGCTGGAAGAGTAAGAAGCATGTAATGCAAAGGGGAGTTGGCATATTGCAAGTCTATTTCTGATATGTCAAACAGCAAATCCAAGTATTCTTCTAATATTGATGGTGCAAATGGCCTAAAAGGTTCTCTAAATTTTACAGCTTTATTTACAAAAAGTTGAGCCTTTGGATTTTGAGGGTTAGCTAGTATGCTTCGATTTCCTAATGCTCTTGGTCCAAATTCGGCACGATTTTGTGACCAGCCAATGACATCACTTTTACAGAGATAATTAACAGCGGCATTGATTGTCTGGCTTAGATTATCGAAATTAGTTGTTTTTAGGCCTTGGTGTTTCTGTACGATTGATGCCGCATCGTCTTGTTTTATATCATGACCTAAATATGGAGTAATAAATTGAGGTAAAATATTTTTCTTTACTGCCGAATATGCGCATGCTGCGCCTAAACTGTTCCCACCATCTCCAGGATCTGGTGTGATTAATAAGTTAGAGATTTGAGCTAATGAATAATTTGCTTTAGTATTTAGCGCTACGCCTCCACCATATATGATTGGCTGGTTCAAACTATTCTCTCGGATTGATTCTAAAATATGCACTAAAATATTAGTTATTACGTGTTGTGCTGAGCATGCTATGTCCGCATAATGCTTAAGCGCTGGATCACTTTGAACAGCCTCAACTGACGAAAATTCTTCAACATATGAGGTGGATTTAGGTGCAGGCTTTCCAAATAATTTCGTAAATTCTGCAGTAAACGGAAATGGTGCTGCGGGAGTAAAGTCAAAATATTCTACATTCAATTCAACTAAATTTGTTTCGGAGTATTTAATTACTTTCCAAAACTCATCGCACAACGTCGGCTCTCCATAAGCTGCCAAGCCCATCACTTTGTACTCAGCATCATTAACTTCAAAACCAAGAAAAGATGTTACTGCCGAATAAAATAAACCGATTGAATTAGGAAAGTGTGATTCTTTTGTGCTGATATGGTTAATTTTATCCTTCTCTATTTGGATCTCGTGCAATGCTGTACTTATCGATTCTCCAACTCCATCCGCTGTAAGACATTTAAGATAAATTAGGTCATTGGTTATAGGTTTCAGTAATGATAATGATGCAAAAAGATGAGATTCATGATGGGATGCAAAATATATAGAATCGATGGGTACGTTTAAAGTTTTAGAAATCTCGTCTAGTGGAGTTGCGAATTTGTTGCTAGCAGATTTGGACGAAAGATATTCAATAAATTCCGGAATATCGTTGATTTGTTTTTTGATTCTTTGCAGTTTCAGAATTGGATCTTCGTAATAGACGACTGCTTCAATATTTTTGACGGTTAAATCATGAACTGCCTTCGCGTAATCCCAGGCATACTTCGGAAATTTTGAGTCATGCTTTTTTCGTGAGAAGCGTTCTTCGGAGTATATAGCTAAAATATTCTCTTCTTCGATTATGCAGAGAGAAGAATCGTGATAGCCGTATGAAATTCCAATAATAAACATTTTCAGAACATGCTGTATTGATTTGAAGGCGATTCAAAGTTGTCCGTACTCATGGTGTCCCATAAATAGTCAGGAATGGCTTGAAAATCCTTCTCGATTTCATTCATTATATTCAATCTTTGCTCGATTGCTATATTATTTTTGACTAGACACCTGTCTGTAATAGATTTTAGCTCAGATACTAAAATTGAAACTTTGTCTCGAGCTTTCATTTTAAAAATGTTGCATTATTTAATTTTAGCATGCAGCTGCTTTTAGGGCAAGGATTAATTTATCTTAGTGCAATTTAAATGTTTCTGTGCTTGCGTTAGTTCGACGCTTCGTCACGTTCTAAGTCCTCTAAATGTAGTAGCTTGTTGGAGTTGTTTGGGCAGAAGTTTTGGAGGCTTCGCTTGGATTGATTGAGGTGATTTTAAAATTACAGTAGGTCATAAGCGACTTTGGTGAAAGCAGGGGCTGAGTAGTTGGATAATTCAATTAATGAAATCGTCGAAGTCCATGAGCTCAAGGAGTAAATCGCTCGCTGTTGATGGCCATCGCTGATGCGTTAGCGCATTTTTTAACTGAGTGTTGGGGAAGCTCACGCATCAATCGAATGCTGACAGGGTTTCTGCCGAGCCAGACATGCCTGCAGGCCGCATTCGTCGACGTCGTTCAGCGGCCAGTCGAGCGGGCGAAGACCCCTTTGATCTTTTTGATCAGTCCCATCGGCTCCGACGAGTCGTTGGGACGTTTCATTTCAGGCTGGAGTTGTCTGCGGAGCCACGATTTCTCCAGGAGATCCTTGGCGGCAGGTTCCTGGGGTACGGGCTCGATCTCGTCGATCGTTGGCTGCTCCGTTGGCTCGTTTGTGATGTCTGGTTCCAGGGTGACCGTTGGTTCCTTGGGCGTGGGCTCGACCTCGTCGATCGTTGGCTGCTCCGTTGGCTCGTTTGTGATGTCTGGTTCCAGGGTGACCGTTGGTTCCTTGGGCGTGGGCTCGACCTCGTCGATTGTTGGCTGCTCCGTTGGCTCGTTTGTGATGTCTGGTTCCAGGGTGACCGTTGGTTCTGGGGTTGGAGACGGAGTGGGAGCTGGAGTGGACCGGGGTTCCTCGTCACTTGGTAACCACGGCATCGCTGTGGCCACATCGGCGTGCACTGGCCTGGCTTGATCGGGATCCGTTGTCAGGAAGGGATCCTTCAGCAGGTCGGGGATGGCGAAAGTGTTTGCAGGTGTCGTCGTTGCCGCGCTGACGGACTTCTGCGACCGGCAGTGCTCCAGCCCTTGTTCCGCCAGGGCCGCAAGGGTGGCCTCCGGTTCACTGTCCAGCACCTGTTGGTAGAAGAGGGCCGCCTGGTCCGGTTGCTGGAGTCCATGCAGCTGGATGTGACCCAGAAGCAACGCCACTACAGCCCTCCAGCCCAAGATGAGGCTTTGGTTTTGCTCGTCTGATTCGCTCTGGAGTTGATCCCACAACCCCGAGGCAAAGGCATGGGCCTCGGTGTAATCCCCGAGGCCATAGGCCCGTTCCGCTGCCTGGTAGTGCTGATCGAAATCGGCGTCCACGCTTGGGGGGTCCGCTACCCCTGTTGTAGACCGTTAGTCGGGGTCGTGCGGGGATGCGGTGCCTTGGGCGGTGTGACGCTCCTCACCTCCCAGGCCGAACCCGGCGTGCACCACCTGGAGAGCCTCGACGCCAGCCTCTTCTGCCACCACGCAGCTGGTTCTGATTTCACTGGTGGCGATCAGGCCGATGTTGATGCCTGCATCCGCCAGAGCACGGAACATCCGCCCCGCTGTCCCTGGCGTTGCCGGCATCCCAGCACCGACGGCACTTACCCGGGCAATGGCCTCGCCGTCTTCCAGGGCGGCACCGGGCCACTGGGCCAGCAGGGGGGCAAGGGCCACGTCGGCCCGGGCGCGGTCGTCTTTGCGCAGGATGAAGGTGATGTCCCGCGATCCGTCGCTGTGTTGTCGCTCCGATTGAACGATGGCATCGAGGCTGATGCTGTTATCCGCCAGGGCTGAACACAGCGCTGCAGCGGTGCCGGGTCGATCGGGCACGTGGCGAACACTCAGTTGCACTTGATCGCGGTCGAGGGCGACGCCGCGCACTTCCGGTGCTCCACTGCCGTTGTCGGTGGGATTGATGTGGATTTGCGAGTCCTCCAGGTCGAAGGCCTCTTGCACTGCTTGAACCGCCTTGTTGCCTGCGCCGGAGTCAATCACGCAGCTCACCTTCACTTCACTGGTTGCGATCAGGCGAAGGTTGATGCCCTGCTGACACAGGCAGTTGAACAGCTTGGCGGCGATGCCCGGTCGTCCCATGATTCCGGCCCCGCTGATGCTGAGCTTCGTCAGCCCTCCTTCTGCTGCCAGATCGCCGCCCAGTTGATTGAGCACTGTCTCGCTCACCGTGCGGGCCAGCTCGAGATCCGCCTCGGCCACGGTGAAGGTGATGTCATTGCTGCTGCCTTCATGGGTGGCCTGAATGATCAGGTCCACATTGATTCCCGCCTCGGAGAGGGTTTCGAACAGTTGTGCGGCAATGCCCGGCTGATCGGGGATATGGGAGAGGGCGAGCACGGCCTGGCCGTCCACTTCCTCCATCCCATCCACAGGGCTGCCGAGCTCCAGGCCGCTGCTGCTGATCGGACGGGCTGAACGGCTGGTGATCTGGGTGCCTGGGGCATCGCTCCAACTGGAGCGCACCACAAGATTCACGCCGTAGTTGCGGGCGATTTCAACAGCCCGGGGATGCAGCACGGAGGCCCCAAGGCTGGCGAGTTCCAGCATTTCGTCGCAGCTGATCGTGCCCATCAGCTGGGCATCCGGCACTTTGCGCGGATCGGTGCTGAGAACACCCGGAACGTCGGTGTAGATCTCGCAGGCATCGGCCCCCAGGGCCGCCGCCAGGGCGACAGCGGAGGTGTCGGACCCGCCTCTTCCGAGGGTGGTGATTTCGTTGAGCCCATCGCTGCTGGTGCTGGTGCCCTGGAAACCGGCGACCACCACCACCTGACCAGCATTCAGACGGTTGCGGATTCTGTCGGTGCGAATCCCGAGGATCCGGGCTCGGCCATGGGTGGATTCCGTGGCGATGCCCACCTGCGGCCCGGTCATCGACGTTGCACTCACCCCCTGGGCGTTCAGGGCCATGGCCAGCAAGGCGATCGACACCTGCTCGCCACTGGCCAGCAGCATGTCCATCTCCCGTTGGGTGGGGGTGGAGGTGATGGTGTTGGCCAGACCCGTCAATTCATCGGTGGTGTGGCCCATGGCGGAGACCACCACCACCACGTCGTGCCCTTCCTCACGGCAGCTTCCGATGCGATCGGCCACCGCCTTGATGCGTTCCACGCTGCCGACGGAGGTGCCCCCAAATTTCTGCACCAGGAGGGCCATGGGCTGGGCTTCAGCAACGCTGGATTTTCTCACCTGGCGGGCAGCGATCAGCCCAGCAGTCCGTCCCGGAAGGCATCGCCTGGCTGGGCGCCGCGTTTCAGCCGTGCCTCCACCTCCAGCAGGCGCCCGAGAAGGGAGAGGAAGCGTTTGGCCGGGCGACCCTGCAGTTGCTTGCGCATCACATAGATGCGTTTGGGATTGCCGATCCCGGCGGCCTTGGCAATCACCGCCACATCCCGCTCCCCCTGCTGTTCCAGCAGGCTCACCCAGAGCCAACCCCGGATCTGACCGGTGAGGGTGGCCACGATGCGCAGGGAGGGCTCTCCGGCCTCGATCAGGGCATCCCAGCGGGCAATGGCTTCGCCGGGGTTGCCCTCCAGCAGCGCATCGCCCACGGCCAGAGCATTGGTGGAGCGTCCCCCCACCAGCTCCTGCACCCGTGCGGCGGAAATGGTGGTGTCCCGCAGGGAGAGCTTGCGCAGTTCCGATTCCAGTCGAGCACTGTCGGTGCCGATGGCCTCCACCAGGGCATCGATGGCATCGGGCTCGACCTGTAGGCCCAGGGCCTCGGCGGTGCGTTGCACCAGTTGGCGCTGGCCGTTGCCATCCCAGGCCGCTGGCAGCGGGAAGCTCTGTTCCTGATCGAGCCCGCTTTTGATGCGCTTCTGTAGGGCTTTGGTGGTGCGCAGGCGACCATCCGGTTTGGACGGGTTCACCAGCACCAGGTGGCTGCTGTCGGGGATGAGCTCAAGGGCGGCCTCAAACCGGTCGGCCAGCTCACTCGGACAGCCATTGCAGAACGGACTGCGCTGCAGCAGCACCAGCCGTTCGCCAGTGGCGAAGGGAGGGGTGCGGGCCTCCTCGAGGGCCTGCAGGGCCTGGCCGTTGTCGGCACCATCCAGTCGGCTGAGGTTGAGGCTGCTCCAGCTGGGGTCGACAACCTGGCCGATCAGAGCGTCGATGGCCCGGTCCCGCGCGGCGGCGTCATCACCCCAGAGCAGATGGATCGGCATGGGTTGATGATGGCGTGGATGGCTCAGGACCACCCGATCTTCACCGAAAGCATCCGGCGGATCCGGGCGGCTCTGGGGGACACGGGCTTGCCGCCGCTGCAACAGCAGGTGCTTGAACGGCTGGTGCACAGCAGCGGTGATCTCTCCCTGGGGACCCTGCTGCAGTTCAGCGAGGGGGCCTGTGAGCAGGGGGTGGAGGCGCTGAAGCAGGGGGCATCAATCCTCACGGACACCGCGATGGCAGCGGCAGCGGTGGCCCCGATGGCCCAACGCACCCTCGGCAGCACGGTGCACACGGTGCTGGAGTGGGCTCCGGAGCTGGCGCTGCAGGGTTCAACGCGCACGGCCGCTGGCATGGAGCAGGCCTGGCGCACACTCGCCGTGGCGCAACCGGCTCCGGTGGTGCTGATCGGCAGTGCGCCGACAGCCCTGGAGGTGCTGTTGCAGCAGGTGGCGGCTGGGGCCCTGGCCCCCAGCCTGGTGATCGGCATGCCGGTGGGCTTTGTGGGGGTGGCCGAAAGCAAGAAGCATCTGGCGTCCAGTGGTCTTGCCCAGATCCGTTTGGAGGGCAGCCGCGGGGGAGCCGGTCTGGCGGCGGCGGCGGTCAATGCCCTGCTTCGCGCTGCTGCAGCAACAGCTCCGCCCCCTTCCAGCTGAGCTGCCAGCCCCCTGCACAATCGGCTGAGCCGCCTGGAGCACCCTTGTGCAGGCGCTGGCTGAGCTGCTCCAGTTGGGCGGCAGGCAGTGGTGGTACCCCCTGCTGCTGCAGCCACTGCGCCAGCAGCAGACGGCGGGTGGCCGGGCTCAACGCCCCCAGGCCGCGGCGGTCCAGGCCGGTTTGGGTTTGCAGAACCTCCAGGGCCATCCGGCTGAGTTCCATCTGACTGTCCCGCACGTGGGACACCCGTTCAGCCAGATCGCTGATCCGCTGAGTGCAGCCCGGATGCAGTTGCTCGAGCACGGGCAGAACCTCCTGCCGGACCCGGTTGCGGGCGAACTCAGGGGATTGGTTGCTCGGGTCCTCCCAGATCGGCAGGGTCAGGTCTTGGCAGATCTGCAGGGTGTCGTGGCGTTGCAGGTGCAGCAGCGGCCTGCGCAGGCAGGGACCCCCCGGACTCAGGAGGCGGATGCTCGGCAGCGCCGCCAGGCCAGCCAGGTCGCTGCCGCGGGCCAGCTGCAGCAGCACCGTTTCAGCCCGGTCGCTGGCGGTGTGGCCGGTCACCACATCGGCGCAGGCCTCGCGGGCCCGCTGTTCGAGCTGGGCGTAGCGCCACTGGCGGGCCGTGGCTTCGCTGGGCACCTGACCTGCCGCGGCCTGATCCACCTGGAGGGGCAGCTGGCGCTGCTGGCACCAGGTGCTCAGTTCGGCGGCGATCCGGCTGGAGCCCTCGTGCCAGCGGTGGTCGCCGTGCCACAGGCTCAGGCTCCAGCCATGCAGAGGCGCCAGATCCTGCAGCAACGCCAGCAGGGCCATGGAGTCCTGCCCGCCGGAGACCGCCAGCAGCAGGGCGCTGCCCTGGGGCAGCAGCTGCGGCTGCTGAAGCAGGCGCCGGTGCAGGCGGTCATGCCAGGACGTCCAGCTCAAGGAAGAGGGTGCGTTTCCCCCACGGTGTGAGAATTGGGGGATCGCTGTCCAGTCCCCATGACCCGTCTTCAGCAGCTGCCCACGTCTCTGCAGCGCAGCCTCGAGCAGCGCTCTGCGCTCAAGGTGATCGCTGGCCTGATGAATTTCGATGCCGCCAGCGTGGAGCGGGTCGCCCGTGCAGCAGGGCGTGGCGGTGCTGATCTGATCGATGTTGCCTGCGATCCCGCCCTGGTGCGCCTGGCGATTGAGGCCTCCGGTGGCGTGCCGGTGTGCGTCTCGTCGGTGGAGCCCGAGCAGTTCCCCGAGGCCGTGGAAGCCGGTGCGCAGATGGTGGAGATCGGCAACTACGACGCCTTCTATCCCCAAGGCCGGATTTTTGATGCGGCTGAGGTGCTGGAGCTCACCAGCCGCACCCGCCAACTGCTGCCCAATGTGGTGTTGAGCGTCACGGTGCCCCACGTGTTGCCGATGGATGAGCAGGAACAGCTGGCCATCGATCTGGTGGCGGTCGGTGCCGATCTGATCCAGACCGAGGGCGGCACCAGTGCTAAGCCATTCAGCGCCGGTCACCTCGGCCTGATCGAGAAGGCTGCTCCCACTCTCGCGGCGGCCCACAGCATCAGCCGTGCTGTCGAGGTGCCCGTGCTTTGCGCCTCGGGTCTCTCGGCGGTGACGCTGCCGATGGCGATTGCTGCCGGTGCGGCTGGTGTGGGCGTCGGTTCAGCGGTGAACCGCCTCCAGGATGAGCTGGCGATGGTGGCTGTGGTGCGCGGTCTGCGCGATGCCTTGGGCAGCGCTGTCGCGACTCGGGTTTGAGGCCTCGCCTCAGCTCCACTCCCATGTGATGCCGTAGCGGCTCCGGACGCCGGCAACGGTCTCTGCCAGTTGCTGCCTGAGTTGTTGGCGTAGGGCTGGGTCGATTCGGTCACCTAGCCCGTCACCGGCATTGGCGCGGGACAACGACCCAGGCCAATCGATGGGTTGGAGATCGAGAAAACTGAGCAGCTTCTGCCAGATGCGTTCCGGAGTGGAGAACAGGTCTTCACTGCGCAGGATCAGCAGCTGCTCCCGGGGAAAGATGGCTTCGTAACGGTCCAGCTGTTCGAGGTAGCGGCTGCGGCTGAGGTAGCTGTGCTTCTGCAGGCTGATGGGATCGCCGCTCTGCAGACGTTCGGGTTCCGCGGCCAGAGCAGCGGAGGGTTCCAGGGTGTCAAAGCCTCGTTTGCGGGCGTGAAACAGCTGGGAGATCGTGCGTTCCACCGGATCCCTGAGCAGCACCACCATGCGGGCCTTGGGTAGGAGGTTGTGGATGCGACCCGGCACATCGGGATGGAACAAATAAAAGGGCGTGATCTCTCCGCAAGTCTGGTGGGGTTCGGCGCTCGAGAAGTGGTTTCGGTACCAGCCTTCTCCTGCGTCGTAATTCTGATCAAAGAAATGAACTTCTTTGCAGGCCGGAAGATAAACGTCCGGGTGCTGCCCCAGCAATCGATGCAGCGTTGTTGTACCCCCTTTTTGGGTGCCGAGACCGAGGAACTCAGGTAAGGGAGCTGCCATTCAGCTGGTGTGGCCGATTGGCGCCATTTTGCTGGGGGTCAGGTGCTGAACGCCTTCATGGTGTGAAGAGTGGCTCGCAACTCCCCGAAGCCATCTGTTCACATGTGAAAATGGAACCCTGACTTCCAGCTCCATGCAGTTCATCAACACGCTGACCGTTCTGGCCCTGGTGGTGGCATCCTTCGCCCTGATCGTTGCTGTGCCAGTGCTGTATGCCTCAAGCGAGGACAGCGGCCGCTCCAATCGTCTGATCCTGCTGGGCAGTGCTGTGTGGGTGGCTCTGGTGCTGCTCAACTGGGGTGTGAGCTTCTTCGTCGTCTGAGCTCAGGCCTCAGCCGGAACCTGGCGGGTGCCACGATGGCTGAGATTCAGTCGGCACCTTCCCAATGGCCACGTTCGAAGGACGTTTCTCTGATGCAGTAGGGCTGCGAGTAGGCATCGTCGTGGCCCGTTTCAACGATCTCGTCACCGCCAAGCTGCTGAGCGGGTGTCTCGACTGCCTAAAGCGCCACGGAGTTGATGTGTCGGAGACCAGCTCCCAGCTTGATTTGGCCTGGGTGCCCGGTTCGTTCGAACTGCCGATCGTGGCACAGCAGATGGCCCGCTCCGGTCAGTACCAGGTGCTGATCACTCTGGGCGCGGTGATCCGCGGGGACACGCCCCATTTCGATGTGGTGGTGGCGGAGGCTAGTAAGGGGATCGCGGCGGTTGCGCGCGACACGTCCGTGCCGGTGATCTTCGGTGTGTTGACCACCGACACGATGCAGCAGGCGCTGGAGCGGGCGGGCATCAAGAGCAATCTGGGTTGGAGCTACGGACTCGAGGCGCTTGAGATGGGCAGTCTGATGCGGGCCTTGCCGACGGCTTGACGCTTCAGGCCGCCAACTGATCCAGCACCTGACGGGCCCGTTGCACTACGGGCTTTGGAACGCCAGCCAGGCGTGCCGCTTCGATGCCATAGCTGCGGCTAGCACCGCCGGCCTGCACCTGGTGTAGGAAGACCAGATCCTCACCAGTTTCTTCAACCAGAACCTGGAAGTTGGCCACGTTGTCGAGTTCGGAGGCCAGGTTGTTGAGCTCGTGATAGTGGGTGGCGAACACCGTGCGGCTGCCCAGGTCGCTTGCCAGGTGCTCGCTTACGGCCCAGGCGATCGAAAGGCCGTCGAAGGTGGCGGTGCCCCGCCCGATCTCATCGAGCAGCACCAGGGAACGATCGCTGGCGTGGTGAAGGATGTTGGCGGTTTCGGCCATCTCCACCATGAAGGTGGACTGGCCGGCGGCTAGATCATCCACAGCCCCCACCCGTGTGAAGATCCGATCGGCGATGCCGACCGTGGCGGATCGGGCCGGCACCCAGCTGCCGATCTGGGCCATTAACTGGATCAGCCCGATCTGGCGCAGATAGCAGCTCTTGCCACTGGCATTCGGTCCGGTGAGCACCACCAGATCGGTTCCATCACCGAGCTGCACATCATTGGGGGTAAAGGCGGTTTCCACCAGCCGTTGCTCCACAACAGGATGGCGGCTGGCCTCCAGCTGCAGCCCCCGGCTGTTGGTGATCGTCGGTGCGCAGTAGCCACCGCTGGCGGCCACGTCGGCAAGGCCTGTGAGGGCATCGAGGGCAGCAACGGCGCGGGCCGCCTGGCGGATCGGCGCAGCCATCGCCCCCACCTGCCCGCGCAGCTGGCAGAACAGCTCGTATTCCCGTTGGCAAGCCCTGGCCCGCAGCTGGAAGATGCGGCCCTCCCTTTCCTTGAGATCGGGGGTGATGAAGCGTTCCTCATTGGCCAGGGTCTGGCGCCGGATCCAGTGGTCCGGCACGGCGGTGGCCTTGGCTTTGCTCACCGCCAGGAAGTAGCCGAAGGTGCGGTGGTGCTGCAGCTTCAGGGTGCTGATGCCACTGCGTTGGCGCTCTTGCTGCTCTTGGTGGCTGAGCCAGGCGTCCTGATCGTCCAGTTGGTTGCGCAACCCATCCAGCAGCGGATCGACGCCGTCATGGATCAGATCACCCTCTGAGAGGGAGAGCGGTGGGGCCTCCACCAGGTTGTGGCGAATCTTCTGGGCCAGCTCCGCCAGGGCTGGATCGGGGCTGAGCAGCTGCTGCAACCACTCCGGTCCCGTGCTGAGCGCAGCCTCCAGCCGCGCGGTGAGCTGGGGCAACCGTTCCAGGCCATCGGCGATGGCCACCAGATCGCGGGCACCGGCATGGCCCGCTCCGGCGCGGCCGGCTAGCCGTTCCAGGTCGCCCATCGGCCGCAGTAGCTGGCGGATCGCCAGCCGCAGGCTGCGCTCACCCACCAGGATGCTCACCAGATCCTGGCGCTGCTGAATGGTCTGGCAGTCCATCAACGGTGCTTCCAGCCAGCGGCGCAGGCAACGGCCGCCCATGGCAGTCAGGGTGCGATCGATCGCCCAGAGCAACGACCCTTGCAACTGGTTATCGCGCTGGGTGGCGGTGAGCTCGAGGTTGCGGCGTGTCTGGGCATCCAGCACCAGGGCATCGCCGCGGTGCACGATCGCCGGCACCTCCAGGGGAATGCGGCTGTCGTCCTCCAGGGGCTGGGTGTCTTTCAGGTAGCGCAACAGGCCACCGAGGGCCTGCATGGCCAGGGGATGGTCCGGCAGGCCCAGGCCATCGAGGCTGCTGAGGCCGTAGTGCTGCTGCAGGGTGCGCTCGGCTTCCGCTGGGCTGAAGGGGGTATTGGCCATTGGCGTGAGCCGCAGTCGATCCGGACACCAGGCCGGCCGGTCGGCGTCGTGGGCGACGGCCCAGAGCAGTTCGGAGGCCTCCTGCTGGGCCAGCTGCTGGTGCAGGGCACTGCTCTCCTCCCGTTGCATCACCTGCACCTCGCCAGTGCTCACATCGGCGCTGGCCAGGCCCCAGCGCAGCGGCTGCTGGCCCTGGGCTGGCTCCACCACCACTGCCGCCAGCCAGTTGTTGCGGCGGGCGCTGAGCATGCCTTCCTCCAGCACGGTGCCGGGGGTCAACACACGTGTGATGTCCCGCTTGAGCAGGGCGCCCTTGGTGGGGGTGGTTTCGAGCTGATCACAGAGGGCCACGCTGTAGCCCTGCTTGATCAGTTCGGCGCAGTAGCGCTCGGCGGCGTGGTGGGGGATGCCCGCCATCGGCACCCGGCCGATCGCCTTACCGCCCTCCTTGCCGGTGAGTGTGAGTTCCAAAACCCGGGAGAGTTCGATGGCGTCTTCGAAGAAGCACTCGAAGAAGTCGCCCAGGCGGTAGAGCAGCACCCGTTCGGGATGGGCGGTCTTGAGCTCCACGTAGTGGCGCAGCATCGGCGTGAGCTGCAGCGGATCCAGTTGGCTGTGATGAGCCCAGGCCGGTTCGTCGCTGCTGGGTTCGGACTCGCCTGCAGCCGGGGATTCGCTGCTGACCTCGCTTGACATGGTCTGGCGTGTTCGGGGCCGGGCGGCTGCATCGGCTCCCAGTTCGTCGTCGCTGAGGTCGTGGCTCGCCGCCTCAGGGTTTTTGGTGGGGACACTAGGCGTCGCTGGCTCAGGAGCGCCGAACAGATTGCATTGCAGTGCGTCGTCCTGGGGTGGGGAAGTGGACCGCGGCATTGGCTGCACTCTCAGATCTGGATCGTACCGAGGTCACATCACTACCCACTGCAGGTCGCTTTGACTACGAGTCAGCGTTAAAGAAATAAAAGTTGGCGCGAATAGTGTTTGACGTACTGAATGAATTTAATATGCGCTTAGAATAGAAAGCACATATTTTTATCTTTTCCGATAGTTATATCCTTATTGTTTGAATGATTCATGTATCGAGTTTTGATTTATCCATATTTGACCTAACACCTGCAGCGATAGCCTCAAGTGTTTAGACATGCTAATATTGGCGATAATTAATGATTTAACCTCGTGCCTTCATTGGTTTCTTTCTACAATAAAAATAGTTGCATACCCGTCAATCAGCAGGGTACCGAATTCGAGAGATCAAATGCTCGTCGATATTTATACAACAGTTTGGGTCTTAATTCTCTAGCTTTTAAAAATATTAGTGTATGTGAAATTGGTCCAGGTTCTGGTCAAAATGCCGTTGATTTGTCTAAAAGAGGAATATCTAGCATTATGCTTATTGAGCCTACTCGCGAAGGCCAGAAAAAATGTCAAGATTTGATTGACCAAGGTGAATTTCAGTGCAGTGTCAATATTTACCCGTCAACGGTCGAAAATTATGTTGATACAAGCTCTGAATCTGTTGGCTACGACCTTGTAATTACTGAGGGGCTTGTCGGTTCTTCTGGCTATAAAAAACCAATTGAATTATTTTATTCGATAGCCTCATTAGTTGAGAAAGATGGTTTTCTGATGGTTGGCTGCGAAGACAATGTTGGATGGTTTGCTGAAATGACAAGGCGTTTGGTTTATCTGATATTTTGCAAATTAAATAATATTGATCTTCGAGATGGGATTGATAAAAGTCTTGAATTGTTAGAAAAGCATGTTCCATCTTCACATGAATCATTAGACTTTAAAACTCGTAGAGTATCTAAGGATATTATTATAGATAATATATTGTCCCCTGTCCTTGACAATCCATTCTTTGGCCCTCTAGAAATTATAGAAAATATTCAATCTTTTGATCTGATTTCTACATCTCCAGATTACTCAATTATACCTTCATACTATAAAGAAGCCGGTGGCGATGATCAGTTTTATGCTCGCAAATTCGTCAATGAATATGTTCGACGAGCATTTTCGGTTTTCGATTATAGTATAAAAGATTCTAATTTCCTTGATCTGGAGACGGGATATACATTTATCTCGTTAATTGACAAGTGCATGGCTGATACAAAAAACCTAAGTAGGAATCTTCTTAGTTCATCCGATACTGATATATCAGACTTTTTAGTAAAATATACTTCTTCCCTGAGAGAAGTAAGCAATTTCTTGGAAGTTCATGGAAATCATCGATCCGTGACTTTATCGTTTGTGATTGACTTGTTTGACCAATTGATATTATCTTTTCATTCTTCACAATCATTTGAATTTGCTAAAAGGCTTTTATCCTTCAATGATTTTAATTGTTGGTTCGGTAGAACACAAACTACGCTTCTTCTAGAAAAGAAGAAATGATTTAATGTGGTGACATGTACTTTTCGTGCAACAATTCAAAGCTATGGCTATCTAGCTTATACATATTATGAAAAGTTAAATTCTGAGTCTCCAAATTTGTTCTATTAATTCCATATCTTTAACGCAATCTTCTGCTACGGAGCGTGTACTTTTGTGGTTGCCTAAGCATTTTATGAACTCATTATCTTCGTTTTGAAAAGCCCATGTCCAATCAGATCGAGGTGACTCAAAATAGCCTTCTTCTCCATTGTCTACATAGAGGCAAGCATTAGATGGACAGTTTCTTAGAAATGCAGGAACAAGATCAAGCTTTAAGTATCCTTTTTCAAATCTTATCTCAATTCCTTCATCCCATTTCTTGGGTTGAAGTGTATCTGACCATTCAAGTGTGCCAGAAAATTCACCCATATCCAAAATGACTATAGCCCCTCTGCCAATTTTATGCTCAAAATATTTAGGCTTAATTTGAAGGTCAGAAAAGAGGTATCTTATTAAATTAATATCATGGCCACATACATTAACAAAATGCTCAAATTGTCTGTGTAGATTGTCTGGCAAGAATGATGGTGCTATTGGCAAAATCTGATGAGTTGGCCTGGGTTCTTGCGTCTTAATTTCTCCACCAATATTGCAATAATCACCACCTGCAGACAAAAAACATCTAAAAGACAAAATCTTTCCAAGTTGACCTGAATTTAAAACATTAAATAGTTTATTCTTCACCCAATTTACTGTCGGATCGTATCTTCTCATGAACCCAACTGAATAAATAAGGTTATTCTTTTTTGCTTCTTCAGCAAGCAACTTAGCTTGTTCTAAAGTTTGTGCCATAGGTTTTTCAGTCAGTAGATGCTTTTTTGCTTTAATTGCATCTAAAGCAATCGTAGCTGTATGATGCCTTCTTACAACAATGACGACAGCATCGACATCTGGATCATCAAGTAAATCATGATGATTATTATAAAATTTTGGAATATCCCATCTTTTGCAAAGTTTTTTACCTAACTCTTCTCGCAATTCAGCAAGTGCAACGACTTCGCAATCATTATTTGAAATATAATGAGGTAAATGGGCTACCTGGCCTATAAAACCACAGCCAATTATTCCAATGCGAATGGGCTTATTCATGATCATTTGTTAGAATAGAACTTATTGACGGCATAACAAACTTTTTCAATATCATCTCTCGTAAGTTTTTCGTGGATAGGCAGCGAAATTAATTTTGCTTTTAATTTAAGTGCATTTGTTATCTCAGAGGTACATTCCTTAAACGGAGGTTGCTCTGGCATTAAAATCGGGTGCTGAATTTTGCACTCAATATTTTGTTGTTGTAAGTAAGTGAAAAGTTGATCTCGCTTCTCCGCAAGTATTGTATAAGTGTAGTAAACATGAGTTTCATTAGCATTTAGCTTGGGGACCTGTATATATCTTCTGTCTAGTAGTTCGTTGTAAATTTCGGCGTTGGATGCTCTTTTTTTTATAAGACTTTCAAAAGTTGATAGCCTGACGTTTAAGATGGCTGCTTGAATAGTATCTATCCTTCCATTGATACTTGGTTTGACAAGGTATTCTTTATTGATTGTTCCGTTATATCGTAAGCTATCCAGTCTATCTTTAATTTCTGGATCATCAGTTAATACCGATCCGGCTTCTCCTAACGCCGACAGAACCTTCATTGGGTTATGGCTAATTGCTGAAACAATGCCATAACCTCCACATGTGTAACCATCTCTTTTGGCGCCAAAAGCTTGTGAGCCATCTTCAACAAGATGCAAATTATTAGAATTGCATATATCAACAAGTGATCTTACATCAGCTAATCTACCAGTATAATCTACTGATAGAATTGCTTTTGTCTTGGGTGTTATTAGTTTCTGAACACTGTTAGGAGAAATATTTAAGTCGTCATTAATATCAGCAAATACAGGAGTTGCACCAGTAAGGGCTACTGCATTTGCTGTAGCGATCCAAGAAAGGCTTGTTGTGATGATCTCATCACCTTTATTTAGATTTAGCGAGCTTAGCGCGATATACACTGCGTCTGAACCTGATCCTACTCCCGTAGCGAATTTTCTAGAGCAAGCTTTGGAAATATTTTTTTCAAACTCTGTGACTTCAGGCCCTAATACAATTTGGCCATCTTCCATGATGCTAATTAATTTTTCAATAAAATTATCTCTCTCGTTTTTTTCAACGGTTAAGTTTAGAAATCGGACTTTATCCATTTTTACTTCTCCAAGCTTTTGATTGTAATTGCCTCTACATTTGGCCAGAATTTAACAAAAGTTCCTCCATTTTTTAGATATTCGAGATTATTTCTTATAATGGCGTCAGCATAGAGCGGAGCTAGTATAACTATATGTGAATAATCATTCATTGTAGCCGATCTCCCGGGAACAACCTTTATACCTTTTCCTGGTGAATATCTTTCCTGGCGAAGTTTATCATCATCAAAGAAACACGTAATTTTGTCTTCTATGCCAAATTGGTAGCAAAAAACTGTGGCACCAATTGAAGTTCCATAAGCTGCTACCTTCAAATCACTATCTATTCCACTCAGGAGTTTTTGAAGCTGATCACTTTTACTGTTTATGTATTCTGACGTTGCCTTGAATGAGCTATCAATATCATTGAATATAGATTCTTCTTTTTCAATCAATTTTACTGTCTCTTCGTCTAGATTATCGACATTTCCTTTTTTGAAGTAAAAGCGTATTGATCCTCCTTTCGCCGGAAGATGTTTCGCTCTTTCAAGGTTCAGTCCAAATCTGGCAAAGAATTTCGTGGCACCCTTAATAGTGAGATAGCTAAGATGTTCATGGTTATAGTTTTCGATCATATGCTTATTTAATACATCTATTTGATAGAAAGTTTGTAGTACGAGATATCCATTTTCATCTAACGCACGTGATAAGCATGCACACCATTCTTGAATATCTTCTACGTTTGAGAAAGAGTGATTCGCTAGAATTAAACCGGGCTTCATCTCTAGAATTGAAAGCGCCTTTTCTACCGCTCTTTCATTGACGTAGTCATTAATTGTGTCAACCTCTCTGCTCTCTGCAATCTTGCATAGATTTAGTGCAGGCTCGATTCCCACAGCTTTGCCACCGGCTGCTTTTATGAATTCAAGGAATAAACCATCATTACTTCCAACCTCAAGTATCGGCTTATCCTCAGTAAGTTCTACTAGTTCACAAGCATATTGTCTGTATGCAGATTCCAGTTCTGGATTTGTAGATGCAGGTCGGGACAAGTAAGTCTCATAAATGTAGTCTGCGTCAGTGAATCCAACCATCTGCAAATGGTTGCAGTCTCTGCAATGTTGAATTCCCGACGGCAAGTTAATAGTTGGTACTTTACTTTTATCTTCAACATATTTATCACCTGGCGGCATTTCTTTCAAAGGTAATACCATCTTTAGATTCTGGGACCCACATGCTCTGCAGCTGCTAGCAGTCTTGATTGTGTACATGATTTTCAAATTTCCCTGACTCTATCATGGCAACTCAAAATTTTTTATTTCTCGATTTGCGTATTACTATTCTAAATGTGAACTTGCTTGAGCAGAGCTATTTAATTGCCTCCGTTGTGAGGGTTTGTACATCCCCTCTATGGCTTCCATAAAAACCACTCCATTACCACCACTTATTGTTTTTCTCCAACTGCATCTTTCAACTATACAAGATTCGCCGGTTTTTAATTCGACTGTATTATTTTGGGTTAAGTCTTGGCTATCTTTAGTTTTAACTATTAAAATTCCCATCAAACATGTGAATATCATTTTTCCTGGACATTCATCTTTAATATAGTCATATTTTAAATTTGGGCTAAATGCAATAAGCATTATCTGCATTTGGCTATCAGGGGACTTGTGATAGTTAATCCGTGCAATGCCAGTGCTGTTCTGGCACGCCTCATTAAAAAGTTTTATGCATAATTCTTCAGAGATTTTCTGCATGCTGAATACAATGTATTTATAACCATCCTAACCATGGAACAGACACCCACTGGCATGCTTGTTGGACGTGAGATTCATCATAAGGAAGGTTCTGAGCTAAACGTAATGACGATTACCCTGTCACAAGGCCTTGTTGGATCTCCCCATGCAAATAAAGGAAGAGACGAAGCCATGTTTATTATTTCAGGAACAGTGAATATTCGAATTTATGGTTCTTCAATTGATAATGCCTATAAAACATTTACCTTATCTTCTGATGATTTGCATGATAAGTGGATTTTTATAGACCAAGATGTGATTCATCAAATTGAATGTATTTCGACCAGTGCTGTTATTGTTGAAACTATAGGAGGTAGCTTTTTCGATGGTGCCTGCATCAATTATTAGTATTTGCACTCTACTTTGTTGCTGTTAGATATGTATAGCTTTCAAATGATAGCTCCAAACCTGTTACCCTTTGCTCAAGCTCGGACATAACACATTCACCCAACGTGTATAATTGTCCAAATTTAAATCCAGATGAAAGTCGGTCTTTTAGCCAACAGCAATCTTTGGCTTGAACCTTATTATGATGCCTTTATTGATATAGCTGATGTCCAATGGGCTACCTTTGAACTCCCAGTTTACCAAAGTTTGGTTAGCAAAGGCTATGATAATGTTTGCTTTGTTGAGGATTCGCCTCTATACGATTTAGATAATAAAAAATATCGATATCAAAAAGCCGGACAAGCCGAGTCAGAACTTGAACAACAAGTTCGTCCTGACATATGGATTACAGATAATTCGTCAAGATTATCTAAAACATCTAAAAACTGTATGTGGGTTCAAGCTTTCCATAGTTTTTGCTACAAGACTTATAATTTCCACTCGTCCCTGTTAAATTTTGATTTACTACTCTTGCCTGGTCAATATCATTATGACGAGTATTTACGAAGAATGTCCCCCCCTCTTATTTCTGATCAGTTAGCAATAACCGGATTCCCCAAACTAGATCTTCTTTCAAGCAAATATATCAAAGATTCTAATTACATGCATTACCAACTTGATCCTGAAAAGCCCACTGTTCTCTACGCTCCAACTTGGGGTGGTACCACTATCCATGGAACAAATTGGCACTCATTGTTTTGGCCCCGATGGCATTCGAGCCAACAGATACCGATTCTCGAGTCTTTCTTAAGCAGCTTATCTACCCATTGCAATATTATCATTAAATTGCATCATTGCTGCCCAGTAGACATCAAAGAAAGTGCAAAAAAACTTTCTATGCAATATAATGCACTCTGGATAGACGATTCTTTTTCATTAATTCATGATCCCTTTGAGTTGATGCAAATCTCTGATTGTCTTATAAGTGACATGTCTGGAATTATTCCTGAGTTCCTTTTTCTCAATAAACCTGTTGTTTTTATAGAGCCAGATGCAAGTAATATTTGGGATTCTGCTTCAATTCCTTCTGACATGAGGCCAGGTCCGGTTGTCACTTCACTAGATGAATTAATTTCTTGTGTTCAGCAGGCCATACAGTTGCCCAAGGAATATTATGCTGATGAACGACAAATATTTGTGGATTACTTTTTTGAGTATAAAGACTTTTCATCCGCCCAGCGCGCTAAGAAAGCTATTTTAAAGCGCTACGATGAATTAAAGAGATAGATACCTTCCTCTATGCGTTCTCAACTATTACTCTGGCAACGTGCGCATCATCATCTTTGTATTTAGCATAACCAAATCCTTCTGTAAAATAACCTACTTTTAATCCTATCGTTGAGCATGCATTTATAAATTCTGCGGGTTTTATATATCGTCTATAATGATTTGATGTGATCTTTTGTAGTCTCTCATCTTTCTCTGTTCTAAACTCTAGAAATATTCGACCTCCTTTATCGATTAAGTTCTTGCAATTTAGTAAAAACTCAGTTTCCTCTTTTTTGTTAATAGCATGTAAAAAAAATCTTGCGTAGATAGTTGGCCCATCACTGCTGTCTAAGGTTTGATCTTTGATCTTTTTTAGTATAGCTTTATCAGAAGCAATGGCTTGATGAAATTCTGCGTTTTCGAGTTTCATGCTTTTACAAATATTGATTGCTGATTTCGAAGAATCAATTCCTATCAGTTTCATGCCATATTTTGAGAAGAAAGCCGAATCCCTACCATTCCCACAACCAAACTCTATTATTAACGTATCTAAATCCCGTATTTCTGACATTGCAAATACAGAAAATTGGCTTGGTGGCAGATTCTCAAATTCTCCTTTTGAGGCGTAGAATTCTTCCCAGTATTTATCAACGCTTGAAGCCATGTATCTAATGTATTAATTTACTTTACCATAGTCGCGGCCAGCTTCAAATGCTTGGCCCGATTACTATTTAAAGTTGTTACATCTGATCAATGCCTTCACTTTTGTCTTTGAAGTTTACACATAATTATATTACCGCTAACTCCTTATGGTTGAATTTCAGTTTCCTTATATTTTCAAGCTTTTTCTCGTATCCTTTTCTTTGTGTTTATGCTTATTGAGGAGATATCTTTCTGATTTACTAAAAGATAACGGTGATGAATTTGATGCAACTCTGATGGCTATTAATTGTCTTGATAGTAAAGAGTTTTATCCTTCTAAACAAACTTATAATGGCCAGGTTGGCTACTTTTATTATCCACAGCTCCTTTATTATTTTGTCGCCTCAATTGTCGATCTCAAGTTTGTATCACTACTGTTTTCAAAATTTAAGGCCCCAGACTCTTATCTTGCATTTAACAAGTTTGACTTTGGTTCAATATTTCCTTCTTATTCCCTTAAAGAACTAAGCAGAATTTCTCGGTTTATTTTTTTAGTAAAATTTATATCTGGTTATTTATTGCCTTTTTTGCTATTGGGTTCTATTGGACTAATCGGTTTGATTAAATTTGATAATTCGTTGTTATCTATTATCTTTATTCTTGCCTCAATGATTCTAGCAGACCAATCTTTGGCTCATCCTGGTTACTCTATCTCAGGCCGCAATATTGGTGGAGTTTTGTATGGCCTAGTTTGTTTATTTTTTATTTTCATACCTCAAAGTATATCTTTCCCCGACTTAAGTCCTGAAGCGGTCAGCTTTTTCGATAACAATCTTTCTCACTGGACATTAAATCATACTCTTCTAGATCAAACATTAGTATTAATCCTGTCCTTTGCATTGCCAGTATTATTCTTATCGTCTCAGAGAGGTACTCAGCTTATTTTCTCCTTACTTATTTCTTTGTCTGTTTTCTCATCCAAATATATTCCAATTGTTGCTGTGGCAATTTCAATTTCTACTTTTCTCCTTTTACAGTTTCCAAAACTTAATTATGGTCGAGTTTTTTGGGTTCATTTCGCCAATCGAATTCATCAATATAAATGGTCCCAAAGAACTTACGGAAACTTCAGGTTTAAATTAAAGAGCCTCCGTAGCAAGGAATTTTCAGAGTGGATTAATGATGTCTTCTTCTTTAAGTACATAACTAATTATATAACTCCTTTAAAATGTTACGAGAAGACTAATTTTCTTTCTATCTTTTTTGTCCATAGAATATTTATTTATTTAGCTTTGATTCTATTCTTCCCCCTCGCTTCATTTGGAATTTCCGATTCTTACACACTTTGGCTTAAAATTATTTTATTTGCATCTCTTGTTCCATGTATTCTTATAGTTTTTAAGCCATTTCAAGGTTATGGCTCTTCTGAAATCTATATTACTGGAAATCTTCCTTACTGCTACCTTTCTTTGCTGCCAGTTATCAGTATTCTTTTGACACAGAGTAATTTTTTGCTTAAGTATAATTGGAGTTTGTTTGTTATTTTGTTACTCATTATTGTCGACTTATTAGGTCTTCTCTTTAGATGGTTTTATTCGACTCTAGTATTGATATTAAGCTCAATTCGCTATTTTACACATCCTTTTGTCGCAAGATCTACCGATATTTACAAGTATCATCGCATGTGCTCTACAGCTGTTCTAGATATATTTAAACAACTTCCTGCTCAAGCTTCAATTTCTATTCTTGCTCCAGAAATGTATTTATTTACATTCTGCGATGCAATTTCTAATTACATTAGTTTTACCCATCCTCACAAGAAACTTGAAGTCCCTTTTCAAATGATTGATAATTTTACTTATGGCTTTTATGATGACATGAAGCATTTTTCGATTGGTCCATCGGCTATTGCTAAAATAAACCCAGATATCCTACTGTTAGACATTAGGAGGCCCGTTTCGAATTATCTATTCCAGCAAATTTTGTCGAATAGTGATGGTAATAATTGTATTCTTATGCAGAATGATGGCCCTCTGGTTATGATATCTTTCAACGGAAAGCTTCGTAGAAAAAATAACTAAAACTCTGCCTGCTGTTGTCTAAATTGTATTCCTCTATTGGCTTCAAGTGTATTCGCAAAATATGTCAGCATAATCTTTGAATCGATTATTCGCTTCCCCAATGTATGAATATGCTTTTTCCAAATAGTGAACCTTGTTTTTGAGCTCGGATACTTTATTGCTTGAGTTCAAAATAATAGATGTCCATTTGATTTGATATATATGTAGCATTGTCATGGCCCTTTGTGGATTGAACATTTCTCTTTTGTTTCCTTCAATAAGACAGTCTAAAAATGATGTGATGAGATTTAAAGGTGGTTGCCAATCAGGATGCACACACCAATCTGCTAATAATTTATACATGTCATCTATTCCGGCATATTCAAAATCAAAGAATATGCATCCAGAGGTTGATTTTAGGCTATTATGAAATCCGATATCAGAAGGGGACATGACAACTAGTTCACTTCTACTATTTAACACTTGCTTTCTGAGCATTATGTCCGTAGTTCCAATTAATTTATTTGAAAGCATTTCAATTGATTCAGTATATTCTACAGGTAGTGCTTGATCAATTGCTTTTATTCTTTTGATGCTTTGTTTTAATCTTGATACTGCTTCGTTTCTATGGTCAGCAAGAGTAAAAAATGCATCAGCTGCATAAGGGGCGAGATCTTTCAGATAGCAACACATGACTTTTTGGAGGTTTTCTATAAACTCTATTTGATTTTTCCAGTCGGATGTATCCGCGGTATCTATTTTTATTCCCTCTATCCAAGTCAATGCGCAGAAGTTTAATTCTTTGTTTGCTGATATTATTCTCGGACTATTTTCTATGCCAAGAATTTCAGCTGCCTTTAGAAAATATGTTTCTCTTGTAAGTCTTAAGCCATCCGCATCGTCTTTATAGATCTTTAGAAAGAGTTTATTCTTTCCGTCTGTCAATTGGTAAGCGCTTGAGTTTAGTCCTGGTTTTATTTCAATAACTTTTGGCGATTGTAAGGAAATCGCCTCTAGTATTTTGTCATTGACTTTTTGCTTACGAGAATTATTCATTAAAGTATGTGTGTAGCTCGCTCCAGTGCCTGATCTTGACAAACGTATTGCTCTTGTTTGTTGTTTCGTTGGGACTGTAGTGAATTCGTTTGATACTGCTTGGAAGCATCGTAAGGATATCCTCTAGGTCGTCGATGTAGTGAGTACATTTGCGCTCTTGTATCTTTTCTGCTTTCTCGATTTTTGTCTCTTCGAAATTTATATCATTCAAAGTCCATGATAAGAATGAATCAGAAAAAAAATTGTATTTTTCTAGCCATTGAATTGCGCCTTTGTGTAAATCATAGGCTGGACCTTTGTACGGTTTTCTTGTTTTATGGCTTATTAGTACCATTTTTATATTTAGCCTTTTGATGCCCCTGAGCGCCTCTAGCATGCCTTCAGCAGGCTCTGCTTCCAGAATCCTCAGGCCATACACTTCCCCTTGCAGCAGTGTGAATTGCTCGTCTTTCCCTTGTCTGCGGAGGTAATCGCGGACTGCTGTTTTATCAGCAGGTACAGACTCTTCAATTAATCCTTTTTCAAGTGCCAGCTGGTGAAAGAGCTTGTCGTAGCGCACCAGGGTGTTATCAAAATCAAGGCCTAGGAGTGTCATAGCGATTGCACCAGATTGGCAATGGCATGGGCATTGAGGCCTTCACTTTCGCGTACATAGTTCTGAGCGCCAAGCTGATGCACAAAGTGATCGCCAATACCCATGCGCTTGAGCTGAATGGTGTTGATCTGCTGCTCAGAGAGCCACTCCAGTAGGGCTGAGCCGAGCCCGCCTGTTTGATGGTGCTCTTCCAGGCTGATCCAATGGCTGTAGCCTGCAGCCACACATTGCTGCAGGAAGTGGTGATCCAGTGGCTTGATGCTGCCCATGCTGGCGATGGCCAGCTGGATGCCTTGCTGCTCCAGCATGCTGCTGGCTTGCAGGGCTTCTGAAAGAATTGGGCCAATGCCGAGTAGCAGAATTTTTTTGCCATGCTTCAGGAGATTGGCCTTGCTGATTCCCAAAGGGGCATGCTCAGCAAGTAGATCGGGTTCTCCTTTCTTGCCGATGCGGATGTAGGTGGGTTGGCCTTCGGTAATGGCTTGGCGTAATTGAGCCTCAAGTTCCAGCGAATCAGTTGGTGCACACACCTGCAAGTTGGGAATGCTGCGCAGGATGGCCAGATCTTCGAGGGAATGGTGGGTGGCACCAAGTTCGGCATACGACAGCCCTGAGCCGGTTCCCACGATCACCACGGGTGCCTCGTGGTAGGCCACGCCTGTGCGGATCTGTTCTAGACAGCGGGTGGTGGTGAACGGAGTGATGGTGTACACCACAGGCCGTAGGCCGCTCAGCGCCATGCCAGCGGCCATGCTCATCATGTTCGCTTCTGCGATACCGCAATTGAGGAAGCGTGTTGGTGCCACTTCCTTGTAGCCATCAAACATCCGGTTGCCGATATCACCCGAGAGCAGGCACACATCGCTGCGCTCCTGGGAGAGTTCAGTCATCACGCGGGCAAAGGCATTTCTCACAGCTTCACCTCCCTGAGCTCAGCCAGTGCTGCAGCCAGCTCGTCTGGGTTGGGGGTGCGGTAATGCCAATTGTTGTCGTCTTCCATGAACGACACCCCTTTGCCTTTAATCGTGTGGGCCACGATCACACTGGGCTTGCTGGTTTTTGCCCTTGCGGCTTCGAGTGCTCGATGAATCGCTGTTAGATCATGGCCATCAATCTCCTGGGTATGCCAGCCGAAGGCTTCCCACTTAGCTGCTAGCGGTTCAAGGGCCATCACCTCCTGGCTCCGGCCAGTGGCCTGCCACTTGTTGTAATCGACAATTGCCGTGAGGTGATGCACGTGCTGGCTTGCTGCAAGCATCGCGGCTTCCCAAATGCTGCCTTCATTGCATTCTCCATCGCTCAAAAGGGCGTAGCAGCGGCTGTCGATGCCTTGGATGCGTTGCGAAATGGCCATGCCAAGGGTCATCGGCAAACCGTGACCCAGTGAACCGGTTGCTGCTTCCACGCCTGGGATGTAGCCAGGTTTGGGGGGGTGCTCGTGAAACACACTGCCGGCTTCGCCAAATTCAGCCAAGCGTTCAATTGGGAAAAAGCCCCGTTCCGCCAGTACCTGGAACAGCACGGGTGCTCCATGGCCCTTACTGAGTACGAAGCGATCTCGATCTGGCGCTTCCGGTTCCTGGGGATCAATGCGTAGCTCTTGCCAATAGAGCGCTGTGAGTAACTCAATGCATGACAGGCAGGAGCCCAGGTGGGGGATGCGGGCACGGGCTGAGGTTTCAATCGTGCGCTCCCGGATTGTGAGGGCAATCCTGGCGAGCTCCTGAGTAGAGATAGCAGCAGTGGTGGCCATGGCGTTAGCGATTGGCCTCAAGTTGCAGATGTTTCATCCACTTCACCGTGTAGCAGTTCTCTCCATCAGGAAGTTCTCCATTGTTGTAAGCAGTGCTGATTTCATCAATAGCGCTTTGAACACTGAATTGTGGCTGAAAACCAGTGGCCAGTAATTTGCTGGAATCTTGGCGGTATGAGCGTGGATCATTGGATTCGCTTACTGCGATTTCAGCACCTGTGCCATGTTGAACACGTTGGGCAATATCAAGAATTTGTAGATTCTCAAAACCGGCGTTGTAACAGCCGGACGGTAGCTCTCGATGGGTAAGAAAGTGGCGATACACATTGGCCATATCTTGAATATGGATGTTGGGCCTGGTTTGCTGGCCGCCAAAAACAGTGATTTTGCCGTTCTTTAGCCCCTGGTAAGTCAGCATGTTGACGCTCACATCGAGACGCATGCGGGGCGATAAACCACATACAGTGGCTGGGCGGATGCAATGCACCTGCATCTGATTGGAGTAGGAGAGGAACACCCGTTCTGCCACCATTTTGGTTTTGTTGTAAACCGAGATTGGCACCAGTGTGAGGTCTTCGGTGACCTGGGGCTCATCCTTCACCCCATACACACTGCCGGAGCTGGCAAAGATGAAGTGCTTCACGCCAGCGCGAACGGCTCGATCAGCCAGCTGCTGCCCTGCCAGCACATTCACCTCCCAACTCAAGGTGGGGTTGAGCTCTACCGCTGGATCATTGGCAATGTTGGCCAGATGAATGATGGCTTCCACGCCATCGAGGGGGATGGCATCGGTGTCACGCACATCCAGCTTGAGGTTGGTGAGCTGGGGGTCCTCCGGCAGGGCATTGCCAAACCACTGGGTGTCGATGCTGATCACGCTGTGACCATCAGCCAGTAGCAGGGGGATCAGCACGGAACCCTTGTAGCCGCAGCCACCAGTAACGAGCAGTTTCATGACTTGTGCTGGTAGCTCCAGGGCAGGGTCTTGAGGGTGCCCAGGTTGGCATCCACCCAGGCCAGTGTCTCCTGAAGCCCCTGATGCAGGCTGATCTGATCAGACCAGCCATGCACCTGGCGCATGGCTGAACTCTCGAGCAAGTAACTCTGATCTTTGCCGAGGCGTTCCTCGCTGCTCTGGACCAGTTCGCTGAAGCTGGCGCCAGCAAGGTTGCAGATCTTCTCCACCAGCTCTTTGATGCTGCAGCTCTCCTGCGTAGATAGGTGCCATGTGCTGCCCGGTTCCCCTTCGATGGCCAGCTGCAAGGTGGCGCGCACCACATCCTTGATATGAATGAAGGCCCGCACCGAATGGCCGCCGCCATGGAGCTGCATGGGCTCACCTGTTCGGGCGCTCAGCAATGTGCGGGGAATGATGCGATATAGCTGCTGGCCGGGGCCATACACATTGGCGGCACGGGTGAACACCACCGGGAAGCCATAGGCTTGATGGAAGCTATGCAGATGCAGATCACAGGCTGCCCTGCTAACTGCATAGGGGGTGCTGGGGGCAAAGTTGTTGTGCTCCTTGATCCAGCCACCATCGGTGCTGCCGTAAACCTCCGGTGTGGTGACATGGACGTATTTTTGCAGGAATGGTCTCTGCCGTAGGGCATCATGCAGGGCTACCTGAGCCACCACATTGGTGCGGTACCAGTGGGTGGGATTGAGCCAGCTTTCTGCAACCATGCCCTGGGCTGCGAAGTTCACCACAAGCTCGGGTTGCACGCAATCGATCAATTCCAACAGCGCGTTTAGATGGCTGTTGAGATCAATGGCTTGAAAGCTGAAATTCTCCGCATTTGCCAGGGCTTCGCCGCCATTCGGTTGCGGCCAGCGGTGGGGAAGGAAGACGGGATTGGATTCTGCCGAGCGACTCACTCCCCACACCTGATGACCTGCGGCGAGAGCTTCGGCCACAAAGTGGCTGCCGCTGAAGCTGTTAGAGCCGATGACAAGGACTTTGGGCTTGCTCATGGCTGCATCATCTCCCCCAGGCTGTTGCGAAGATCAGCGGCGCTGATGGGTGTGTTGCCCATGGTTTCAACGGCGAGGGCAGCCATACAGCAGGCCAAAGCTGCAGTCGGCATCATTGCTTGCTCGCTGGCGAGTCCCGTGGCGAACAATGCCAACAGTGAATCACCGGCTCCCGCCACATCCATGGGATTCACCGATAGGGCCGGGAAAGCTTGGTTGCTGAGCACACCATCTTGGTCGCGGTCATAGGCGATGAATCCTTCTGGACCGAGCTTCATCACGAGGCGTTCACTCTCCGTGATCTGCAGCAGGCGCTGGCTCAGTTGTTCGAGGCCGCTGTCTTTGTCTTGCAGGGCGAGTCTTGCCTCCCGTTCATTGGGACAAAGCAGAGAGAATTTTTGAAATCGGGTGATGGAACCCACCTGACTGCTGCATTGTAAATCCCCGAATAGCAGCAAGTTGTATTTTTCGGCGAGTTGATGCACTACCTCCAAAATCCGAGGTGTGACAACGCCGTAGACGAAATCCGAAACGACGATCCCCTGAGCATGTGGCGCAAGCTTTTGCAGCTTGGAAATCACCTGATCTTCTACATCGGCATCCAGGTTGTGTTCCTCGAGTCGGCTGACGCGGAACAACTTTTGGTTTTCAACAACGTACCTTTTTTTGAAGGTGGTCGGTCGTGAGGGATCTGTGCTGAGGCCATCAGCGATGCCTTGAACAGATAATTCCTGACGTACAAGATCCGCCGTGCTGTCGGCCCCTACTACGGAAACGAAATCGCATTTTGCACCCAAAGCGCTGATGTGGGCCGCCACCACTGCAGCACCACCGATGAAATTTTTTTGCTCCAGTTCCCGTACCACCACCACGGGGGCTTCGGCACTCATGCCGATGGCTTCACAGGCGGCGTATTGATCCACGATCGTGTCGCCTAGCACGATTAAGCGGGTATTACCCCAGCTGTTGATGGCATTCAGCAGCTGACCTTGTTCAATTCCTTGCCGTCGACAGGCGGCCTGAAAGAGGGAACGACGTTGTTGGCGGAGATCCCGTTCAGATCCGCTGAGCAGCTCGGCAGTTGCGTAGTGAACATCACCCGCGTGAAATTGAACAGTGCCCCCTTGTTGGCGTTGTTGCACCAGGGTGGGCTGAATCTCAGCGTTGTGCTTGAACTCATTGCCCAACACCAATACCTCTGGTTTCAGTGCCTCGATAACTGCGTTTAGTTCATCGGCTTCAAGCAACAGCACAGCATCGGCAATGCCCAACAGGCTTAGGGCATCAGCTCGCTCTTGTTGTTGGTACGCATAGCGGGCATTGCCGTCACCGATCAAAGCGACGACCAACTTCTCACCTAGGCCACGGGCATGGCGCAGGTAGCGAATGTGGCCAGGATGGATGGTGTTGAAGTGGCCGTAGGCAAGCACACAGCCATGCCAGGACGCAGCATCACCCAATCGCAGAGATTGTGTCGGCATGTTAGGAACGGATTATCATGAAATCAGATGTGTTCTCGTCTACTAGTCAGCTCAAGTGATCTAGATGAGCTCGAGGCGAATCGACTGACAGCCAATCGTCCGTTTGCGCACATAAGTAGAAATTTTAGCCATCTTACAGGATACTCCGTACGTAAAATTTACAGTATGGGATCACTTAGTAAGAATTGGTTGATTCCATATTAACTTGAGGGACGCAAAGTTATACGAATTCCCAGGATTGTTAAAGGTCAGTATGTCGTCGCAATGATCTTAGAGGTGTTTAAAATCTATTCTTTCGCGATGCACTCTCTCAGTTCATTTAAATAATCGTGATAATTGGTATTTTGGGACATTAATAAATTTGATTTGATAAGTATTTCAAATTCCGAGAAAGTCTCTTGAGTCGCTTTTGATTGAATGCGTTCGGTTGCGAAATGAAGAGTTATCCGATTTTTAATACAGTGCTTGTATATTTTTTTTCTGATCGTCTCTTCTTCAGGTAGCTGCCAAATGCTGAAAAAAACTATATGTTTAAACCCTTCTTTAAGCGCGGCCCATAGTTGGCAATCGGTACCACCATTAATCCAATATTCTGCTCGTGATAATACAAACTTTAAGGCGTGAGTGTCGCAATATAACTTGATGATTTGATTCTGAATATGCTGTGGAATTCTATGACCATTGAATTCCCCGCTGGCGATATAACCTCGTGCAAGATCCATTTGTTCAGTTTTTATATCCAGCTTTCAGGATGGAGATAGTCCATACCTAGTCTGGTGCAGTTTTTGACAGTTATAGGCATAAAGTATTCACCTAGTTTTTTGTCCCAGTACGGTGTATGTAATCCTTTGAAACGACAATTGATTGACCAATGTGTCCTTTTCTCTTCATTTAAAGAATAACCGTGTGGGAGGGACTGGTCAAAAGCAAGGATTTCTCCGTAATTAATAGGAATCCATGTAAGGTCGTTGCGAAGTTCATCAAAAAGTTCATCTGATGTGAGCCTTAAAAGTTCTTTAGACTCCTGAAGTCTCCTCTTATAGCTATCTCTTTTGAGTATATAAAGACACATAGAATTTGTGCAATTCACAAGCGGGATCCAAATATTGAGTTCATATGGTGATACGCCATTCCACGTGTCCGCATGTATTGGAAGAATATCATTTTGGTTTTTAGGCAAATTTATTGATAGTCCTGGTCTTTTCTGCATCGCCAACTCGTTTCCACATAGCGAATGAATAATATTCTTGGCGGCATTGTAGTAATTCCTATTAAAAGTTGTGTTTTGATAGATCCTTTCCATTATATGCAACCGAAGATCGTTAATGTCTTCTTTAGATATTGAGTGATGGGCACTTTCAAGATCTGTGTATTTGCCGCTGGCGTTACCAGCAAATCCAAGATATGCCCTTTCGATATCATTTCTCATGAGTTCGAGATATTGAAAGTCTGCTTTTTCTATTATGTATCCTTCTTTGTTGTATTCATGACTTGCAATCAATTCTTGGCTATCTCTAAAGTCCCATGAGCTTTCGCTTTTCATCACTTGCATGGCCATCTACAATAGATATGATAGGCGATAGGAAGAGGCTTATTCAAAGTAGATAAATGAGTAATCCCCAGTGTAATTGGCATTCTTGAACCACCAACGCCACTCTTCAGGGGTATTGAACGCTTCGCAGGTAACCTGCCAGTAAAGCAGATTTACTTTTTCCTGTTCATTTCGATAGCTCTCGACGCAAAGGTATTTATAATCCTTGCCAACACGCTCCATTTCCCGAAGTGCCAGCTCAAGGTCGTAGGCGTGCAGATTATGCAATGTTGTGATTGAAATTACTAGGTCGAAACTGTTGTCCTCCCAGGGCAGGTTGATAGCATTGCCAACTTGTAGTCGGTCGCGGATCTCTGGTTTGCAATTGGTAATCGCATATTGGGAAATATCGATGCCATAAATTTCTGCATCTGGTATGACTTTCAAAAAATCGTAAAGAAGAAATCCTTTTCCACATCCAATATCCAAGATCTTCGGTTTCGACGGCAGGGGGTAATGACGGGCAATGGCGCGTGCGACTTGTTCCCAACGCCCTGCTAGATAGTGATAGCCTCCGTAACAAATTCGTCGATCTCCATCCCAATATTCCTCTGCATATTGCTTCGCTAGCTCAGCAGCCTTTGCTTTGGGGTATTCAGGGTCGTTAACACGTGCTAGGTAATCACGTTGGGTGCTCTTATGGAGCACACTCATAAAGTCTACTTCAGCCATCATTAATCGAATTGACTTGACCTGGTTTGTTTGAATTCAGCCACTGCATGCACAAATGGCCAATAATCAGCTGAGTATCCTCAGCAATTTGCATGTCATCAATTGGAAAATGAATGACTAGATCGGCAAGCTCCTTTGAACGACCTCCATCGAAGGCTAAAATAGCAACTGATTGCATGCCAAGTTGTTTGGCGGTATCAATTGCCTTGACAATATTGCTTGAATTACCGCTACCTGAGAGTGCAATTAAGATGTCACTGTGATTGGCTTTTACCTTCAATTGATTGGCATAGATATTTTCGTATCCAGTGTCATTGGCTAAGCATGTAATAATCCCGGTATTTGCTGGTAGTGCTTCTACACGCATTCCAGGAATGACTGGAGCGGGGCCACATGCCCCGATTCCATAATGAAGATCATTCGCGATATGTAAAGCATTTGCCGCACTTCCTCCATTCCCGCAAATGAAGACTTGTCGATGGTGAATCCATGCGTGATGTAGATACTTGCATAATTTCTCTACTTTCTGGAGGATTTCCGGCGTGAAAACAGTGTTGAGCTGTGTTAAGTAGCGTCGTGCGTCCTTGTCGAAAGTTGATGTACTGATTGACGTCATGAAGCTCCAGGAGCAAAGGTCTTCCAGATTTGCCTGGCTTTGTTCAGGCTATCTGGCGTTCCGATGTCAATGAAATGGTCAAGTGTGTGGCAAGTGTAAATCCGCCCAATCAAACGTGGTAGTACTTCTGTACTAAAGTCTTGTAGTTCCTCGGTGGAGTCTTGGAGAATCTCTAATAGTTTCTCATCAAATACATAAACAGCCCCATTGGCTTTGTTGCTGGGCGGATTTTTCACCTTTTCATGAAAATTCTGCACAATGCCTTCAGAATCAGTTTCAACAATCCCACAACTTTGCGGTGTGTTTGTTGTAAATGTAAGCATAGTTATTAAGCATTGCTTAGGTCGATTCTGATGAGCTTTAATGAGTTTATTTAAATCAGTATCCGTTGCATTATCTGAATGTATTAGCAGCCCTGTGCATCCTTTGAAAAAATCAGCATTGGCAAGAAGAGTCCCTGCTGTGCCAAGGAGTTGATGCTCATACTTTTCAGTAATATGTAAATTGTTGCTTTTGTAATTATTTATGAAATGCTTTACCTGATCAGCATGATAGTGCGTATTTACGATGACTTCTTCGCATTTAATACTCTCAAGGTGCTTTAACCACCAACCTAGAATAGGTTGCTCTCCAACTTCGACTAGGCACTTTGGTTTGTTGATTGTTATGGGTCTAAGTCGTGTCCCCATGCCTGCCGCCAGTAAAATGCAACGCATTCTTTGATTAGTGTTGTTCATATTGTTACACCTCCGATTCATTAATTATTAAATCAGCAAGTTCAAAACTTGCGGTGAAAGCTGGTGATATCGCGTTTAAAACATGAGTACTACAATTGCCCTTAAGGCATACAAAATCATCCTCTAGCTTTTGAAATTTTTTGTTAAATAACTGAGGCCTAATTGCAACCTTTTCGGATTTTTCTATGTCGCTTGTCTTGATGTTTGGAATTAATTCTTGTGCAGCTTGGACAAGTAATGGAAAAATATTTAAAAATGCTTGTTGGTGCATATAGTTCCTTATATTTCCTTGATCGTATGCGTACTGCTTAATAATTCTTCCTACATTTTCAATCATTAATTTTGGCTCTAGCCCAGTTATACCCTTGTAGTTTTCTCTTCCCAATGCCATTGTTGCAGTTGGGCCAATAGAAATATTCCCTGCAGAATTAACACTCGGTGTAAAATGAACTCCTAAAAACGGCACTTTCAGATCTGGTACAGGATAGACATTCACTTTAGGTTGGATATCACATGTTTTTTTGAGCTGCCAGTAAAGTCCTTTGAAGGGCATAATCGTAAATTGTTCTCCAACGCCAAATATGTGGGCGATTTTGTCTGCATTTAAGCCAGTACAGTTAAACAAGTGCCCATAATAAATTTGCTCACCAGATGATAATTTAAGAGATCTTTTAGAGGGCCGCATTTCTAAATTATTTTGATTATAAATGAATGTAATTTTTTTTTCTTTTAATTCATCTGTCAATTTACTGACCACTTCTATTGGTTTAACGACTGCAGTATTAGGACTCCATAGTGCTCTCCCGCTCGCACTTCGTACATAAGGGGCGGCAATTTTTAAGTCATTTTCGTCTAACATCTCAACCGTTGCACCGTTGAGAGTCCCCCTGCTCCTGAGTTCATCCAGCTGGGGATCCAACTCTTCTCTTGTTGGGACTATTACTTTGCCGCATTGATTTATTGATATATTTCTCTCATGTATCCATTCTTTTAGTCTACGAGCCCCTTTCGTACAGATTTTCGCTTTTAAGCTATCTGGTTTGTAGTATATGCCTGCATGCATCACACCACTATTCCTTCCTGACGAATGCCTACCTAAAGACTCTTCTTTATCAATTATTAGAATTTTTGCTGTTTTGAAATGATTAAGAAGTTGATTGGCTAAGCTAAGCCCAACCATGCCACCACCTAAAATTACGACATCAAAGGTCTGCAATGCCAACAACGATTTTTAGTATCATACCATATTGAATTGACACATTCTACCAATTGCATACAGGACAAGTGCCTGCAATTTTATAACTTTCTAAATTCAATTGATTTCATTTTTGTCGAAGTGAAAAAGCTGTATTTGAATTCGCTTGCTTGCATGTACTGAGTATTATTTAGTCTAGCTTTTTGTTTGTTGGATTAAGTTATAGGGGAGAATTTCTCCGCATTAATCTTATCGCTCAATTGGGATTTTTCCTGTCTCTCCCTTTTAGAAGTAATTATGCTCTCTAACGAGTGAATATTAATAACATCTGAGTTTCTGCTTCTGAAAATCCCAATTGTTTATAAAACCCAGCGCTTCTTGTTGTCATGAGATATACCCTCTCAACTCCAATAACGTTTGGTGCATGTAGCAATTCTTCGACGATTCTTTTCCCCAAGCCGTGACCCTGTAGGTCTCCTGCGACAACAATATCCCACAACACAGCTCTGCTGAATCCATCCGATGTTGCACGGCCAAATCCAATCAGTCGCTTCCCTCTCCATAGGCTAATTACTGCGTCACTTCCGGCAAGAAGTTTCCGCAGTTGAGCATAGCTACGACCTTTTGCCCAGAAGGCGTGGCGATCGAACAATCTCTGCAGCTTCAACAGTCCACGACTTGGATACCAATTTGGCCCTATTCCAAGGAACCGAAGTCCAGGAGCACCAGGAGCATGTCTGACGATTCGGATAGGGCTCATGATTCTTAAAGCTTAGCGTCTTTATCTTGCTCGCCTGTGGTTCCATGCCTTGCGTTAAAGAACAAAACGAAGAAGGTATGTCCTGACCACGATATAGCCCGGCTTCTGAAAGATGTGAGATTTCCAGTAAGTTCTTTGGACCTGTCTTGGTCTTAAGGAAGACAAAATAGTAAAACTACTTGTGTGTGGGCTTTTTTGGCTTTAATGTTGCTAGCTGTGGGTTTAGAGCAATACTCCAATACGATTCCAGGCGCCGATACTCGCTTCCTCCTGATCTCTCTATTTGCATTATGGAGTTGGTTTGGTCGCGTGATCTCGTTCTTTAGTTCGAACTAAACCATTCTCACTGTCTTTCAACTCCCTTCTGTTGTTAATTATTTGACTATGCAACAAATTTTGCTTTTTTGGCTTGCAGAGTATTTGGTTTTTTCTGCTTTTAATCAAGTCTAGTAAATATATTTCACATGTCTTTTATACCGAGATCCTTCTTGCTCTTTTTTATTAAGCTTAAGAAGGAGCTGTTCACGAAGAGCACTCAAATCATTTGAGAGACTACTTGTAATCTAATTTGTTATTTCATTGAATTGATGGTCTATGCTTTATTTTCGCTGTAAGTATAACGACTCAAGAATATAGGTCCATTACTAGTAAATATTGAAGTTTATTTCAGCTTTTCCCGGTGTCTCTATAGGCTCCATCCATCATCCACAACAAGATTTTGTCCATTAATGGCCCTAGATTCATCAGATAGCAAAAACGCACAGACCGACGCTATATCTTTTGAATTGAGCATTCCTATATTTGTACACATCGAATTGTATTTTTCGACAAAAATGTCTGGTTGATTGTCATATATTCCGCCTGGACTAATGCAATTGACTCTGATATTATTGCCTTTACTGTATTTCGCTAGCCATCTAACTAAATGTATAATACCAGCTTTAATAACGCCGTATTCGAGGGGAGGCGTTATCATGTTGGTACCATCATACAAGTTAAAAACTGGTGTTTTAATTCCATAAATCGACGATAAATGAATTAAGGATCCACCTTGACCTGTTCTTTTGAGAAGTGGGACTATAAATTTAGAGAACAGAATAGCACTACCTAGCTGCATATTTAAATGCTGGTAAATATCGTTTTCTTCTAAATCCTCAAAAACTGTACCCCAACTCTTAAGTCTTGGATAAGCGCAATGTATTCCGCCGACAATATTGATCTTATCATCTACTAAACATGTTGATAAATCATCAAGCTCTTTTGCGGAGGTTACATCCAGCTTTTTGAACTCTATTAAGTAGTTGTTGATCCTTGCATATTCTTTTAAATCTACTGATTCTCTTATATCTAAGTAAATTATTCTATTGGTGTTTGTTGCTATTTTTTTTATAATTTCAGATCCAAGTAACCCGCCTCCACCTGTAACAACTATTGTTTTAGTCACTTTTAGTCTTTAAAATGTATGAATGAATTAATTCTACTAAATCGAAGTCACTTTGATCGTCCACTTCAAATGATCTTAACTCCGGAGTAACAATATAAGTTGAGTTTGGACTACAAAATGTTTTTTTCTTCTGATATTCCTCAATCCAACTTGCATATATATTTCCATCTAAATAGTATAACTCTTCTACATCTTGCCTTCTCAATGCGACACTAGTTTTGTATGGATTGATTGATTTGTCCTTGTTTGAGGAGAACATAAACTCTGGATGAGAGCTTTTTACTCGACACATACTAACAACTGAAGTAAAATCTTTATTTAGAATAGCAAGCAAGCCATTATTAATATCGTCCAAAGTTCTAAGAGGTGATGTTGGCTCTAGCAATAATATAATGTCATAAAATTCTCCTTGAGATTTCATATATTCGATTGTGTGATTAATAACTTCGAAGCTTGTCGCAGTGTCATTTGCGATGGAACTTGGTCTCAAAAAAGGAACATATGCCCCTGACTCTTCTGCTATTTTTGCGTAATTATCAGAATCTGTACTTACGATAACTCTATCGATTAACTCTGATTTAAGTGCTTGTTCAATACTCCAAACCATTAGCGGCTTGCCATTCATTACTTTGATATTCTTATCTCTTAACCCTTTCGAACCGCTTCTTGCCGGAATAATAGTAAGTATTTTTGGTCGTTTCTGATGCATCAGTTTAATCTCCGAAATCCAGTCTGACATACAGGTGTTTTTAAGAGTGAATGAATATCTTGGATTCCGGCCTCGCAATTATTAATCGTTTCCATTATTCTATCAAGTGCCTTAAGATAACCTGATACGTCCTCTTTATTATGAGACCCACTACTATATACAGTGTTAGAAGCAAGATAACCTTGAGCTAGCATTTCCTGCGTTATATATGTTTTATATTTCAACCAATCACTTGATTCAATGCTAAATGTTGCAAGTGCATCGATTCCGCTAATTTGTATTCGAAGGTAAACGTATTTTTTTGCTATTTCTAGCCAACCTCTTTTTATTGATTTACCAATATTTGTGATGTGCTCCCAATTTCTTGTTCTTTCAATTATCTCAAGCGACTTTAGTGCTGCGGTAGGCCCGATTCTTTCAGTCCAAAATGTACTGCTAATAAAGGTCTTTTCTGCTGCTTGCATAATCTTTTCTTTTCCTACCACAGCTGTTATGGCATAACCATTTCCTAGAGCTTTGCCAAACATACATAAGTCTGGTGTTACTCCATATTTAATATGTACGCCACCAAACGTTTCTCTAAACCCTGATGTACATTCATCGAATATCAATACAATATTCTTTTTTGTGCAAATTTCTCTAATTCTCTTTAAGAAATCTCCCTTCGGCGGCATGGATCTCACTACTTCCATCTTTACAGCTGCTATATCATTCGCTTCTACAATCTTCTCGAATTGCTTGATATTATTATATTCAAATGGCAGAGTGGAACCTTTTAAATTTCTAGGTACTCCTGTTGCACTTAATCCTGGAAGAAGATGATCATCTAATTTAGACTCGTCCTCTATATTTGCTGATAAATACCAGTCATGCCACCCATGATAACCACAGAATGCAATTTTATCTTTACCTGTGTATGCTCTGGCAATTCGAATACTTACTGCATTTGCTTCACCTCCTGTTCTGGCAAATCTTACTTGTGATGCCCATGGATTTATATCTATCAATCTTTCAGCAAGCTGAACTTCCTCTGGGCAGTTTAATGATGACATTACTCCCTTGGTTACGGCTTCAATCACCGCTGAATCTATTTCTTCATTTCCATATCCCAATGAACATGCTCCAACGCTCATCGATGAAAAATCTTTAAAAGTGTTGCCATCAAGATCTTTTACTTCAATACCCGATGCCTCACTAAAGTAACAAGGCCATAAATCTGGGAGATACAAATCTGGATTTTTTGAAAGCAGCATATTTCCACTTGGAATCAAATTTTTTGCCTTCTTCCAAAGTTCTTGACCCTTATTCATATATTAAAATAATCTTCTTGATTTTATCAGGTTTTACCCCGCACGTAAAGTTGTTGTCCAGGTTAATTCGGCTTCTTCTAGAGTCTCTGGACGGCCTATATCAAGCCAATATTCACTAATTGTCTCAACTGCTACTTCACCACCCTGTTTCACGATTGCCTTCAAGAAATCGGGCATGTCCAAAAATTCATTGCATTTAATTAGTTTAGTCATTTTGGGGTCAATTACGTATATTCCGGCATTAATTTTATGCCTAATCGTAGGTTTTTCTATGATATCAGTCAGTCTGCCTTCATATTCTTCAACTACACCGTAACTAAATGGCGTTTCAATCTCTCTTACACAAATTGTAGCTTTGACTTGATTTTCAATATGCTTTTGTATTAATGCCTTGCCGCTTGTTGTTGACAATACATCCCCATTAATTACCAATAAAGGCTCATTGATGTCTTCATTAATTAGACAGAGTGATCCAGCTGTTCCGAGAGCCTTTGGCTCGACTATATACTCTATGCTAACACCTAATTTTTCCCCATTGCCAAAATAATCTACTATCTTTTCCTTGAGATAGTTAACCGATAATATAAATCTGTGAAATCCCTCTTTTTTGTACTGTTCAATAATAATTTCAAGCATTGGTATGCCATTAACTCGTAACATTGGCTTTGGACATGTACTTGTCAAGCTCCCTAATCTTGTACCCTTACCACCTGCCATAATTACTACAACACCCTGTTGTTTTTTCTTGGAAATGACATCAGTCATGCTAACAATCTTTTTCAGCATTCCCTCTTTGTCGAGAACCGGTATTGTTTGCACTTTGTTCTCTATCATTTTAGATAAAATGGTATCTGTACCTTCTTCTTCGTCGGCTGATATGAAGTTGTTGTTCATAATATTTGTTACTGCTGTAGTTATTTCTAGTTTATTTAATAGTGCCCTTCTTAAGTCTCCGTCTGTAATTGTTCCAACAGCTTTTCCATTTTCTGTAACTACCAATATTCGTGTTCCGTACTCATTAAGCTTAAACATAGCCTGTTCAATTGTCTCGTCGGCATTGATTTGGTAATTTACCACTGCTAACTAAAAGTTCTTTTCATTATACCATATATCTGTTGTATAAGGCCTTTTGACCGCTATAATTCTTTCATCTTTTTTGAATTCTACTTATGAAAATCAATACCAATGATGTTGTTCAACGACTTGAGAAAGAATCGCCATATATGCAATTCTTACTTGCCAATCGTGAATATGCACTCTCTTATTATCAAAGTCGTTCACAGATTTCTAGGCAGCAAAATTTTCTTCATTCCTTATTGCATAGCTATTTTCCTGATGGTCTGCCCCATCTAGTTGCTGATATCGCCTGTGGCGGAGGCTGGTCATCTATTCAGATCTCTCAAGTTTTTGATGCCGTTTCATTTGATTTATATGAACTTTCATCTGTTGCACTAGAAGCTTGTTGTTATAATATTTGTAATCTAGGTCTCACTAACTTTAACCTCTTTCAAGAAGATATTTCATCCCCTTACTATATTCTTTCTAAGGAGTATTCTCTTGTTATATCTATGATGACGCTTTGCTGCGTTGAACGCTACACGGAATTTCTAAACACTATTGCAAACTCTTTGGCAGTTGATGGTGTTCACATTATGTCTACCCTTTTTAACCGGCATCATCCAACCGTAGAGCTAACCCTTACTCAGTCTGAAAATTCATTAGGTTCTAAAACATACAGAATTTTTTGTCAAGAGACTTTGGAGAAAATAATTAAACTTCCTGGAAAGAAGTTTACCTATTCATATCATCATTTTGATATGGATATTCCTCTAGATAAGCCCTCTTCAGGTGGCACTGGCACTTATACTCTGGAACTTGCAGATTCCAGCTATCTTGAAATAAGTGGTGGGGCATTGTTTCAGTGGTCTTTTATTGTCATCAAACGTGTTGAATGAGACTTACTTTCTTTTCAGATAAAAGAGGCCTTCTGCAATCTTAAAAACCTCTGGTTGATCGATCTTCCAGAATTTAGAAGCTATAGCGACTTTCAATTTGATGTCTTTATAATTTTGCTGTTCCCATTTCTCACTATCTATTTTAATAGATCTTTCCCTCAAGTAATTTTGTATTTTGCAAACTTCTTCATCACTTGCGTTGTCAAGCTTTTGATTGTGAAGATTGTTAATCTGTTCGGCAAAGATATTTATCGTATCTTTATTGTGATTTGCCCACTGCTTCTCAAATAAATCTATATTTATTTGGTGTTCTTTGATTGTATTTTCTTGCATCAGTCTGACCAAACTTTCAAAATCAGTTTTTTGGGTAGGCTTTAACTTTGTAAATAACTTTGCATGTCCTGTCATGATTTGACCCTGACTGTTGTCATCAATATCTATTAATGGTTTATTTGCTATTAACGCTTGTAGTCCAGTAGTGCATCCCATCGACACAAGCCCTTTTGCAGCATGTAGCCATGGTTCTACATTTTTTATACCAGTTATATGTACATTTCTATACTTCCAAAACCTGTCTAACCACCAGTTTGGCCTCGCAACAGGGTGAGGTCTAATTATGAAATTCATTCTCTCATTTCTACTTGCTGCATATTCTAAATAATCTGCAAATATCTCTCGATTTCTTTTGCTTTCTTCCCTGTATTTATTGTACTCATACTGAAGCTTGTCTTCCTCTGTTTCTTTACCGGCGAACTTTGGTGGATTGTAATTATCACGCCAATGCTCAACACAAAAATTGTCACTACATAGCAAAAAGTCTCCATAGAGATTGTGAAGAGAATTTATTTCTCGGGTATACAAGGCTCTGCCAATATCATTTGATAATTCTGCCCTGCAATTACCCATTATTACTGATTTGCGATTCAGGATTTCGTTGTCCTTGTAAAAGTCCCTATCTATTTCCCCCCAGCATGCAAATAGATCAATAGCTTCTGCTGCTTTTTCATCCACTCTTGCTTTATATGATTCCTTGATCACATGCAAATTGTTGTATCCTTCTTCGTCACTTATTATCACCTTTCCACCCCTAGCCTTCACCGGCTCTATTCTACTTTTGAACATCAATGACGAACAACTCTTATCCATCAGAGTTGCATACCGCGCAATTCTAGTTGCGAATTGAAAATATTTATCATAACCAATTAGTACTGACTTATTATACTTTGATGCAAGTCTCACGCTCAGAAGTAGTTTGGCATCAAATTCTCTTTTTGATATCTCACATGGTAGTCCAATTAATCCCATTGGTTTTTAATTTTGATTCTAGCCTATAGGGCACTTGTTCAGCTATCATAATAAGCCATAGCCATCATCAGCTTATCAATATGTCGATACAGCCCGTTTCATATGACTGCCTTAGAAAATACCCTTTCTCTCTTCAGGAGCGTTATTCACTTGGATCATATGTCGCTTCCTTTTTAAGGTCTAAAAATGCCGACTATTGGAAGACAATATATTCTAAGTTGCCTGAGTACGCTAAATCGCTTGATTTTTTAACTGAAAATGGTTACCTCATGATTAATTTGCCTAATTTGTTGTCAACGGATTTGATCTCAGAACTGACGTCATGTAGCGAGAATTGTTTGTCTGGGGATATTATTCAAGGCCAGAGGCATCTAAACGATGTTATCCGATTACCTTCTGTCCAGAAACTTCTTAAATTTCAGCCCCTGCAGGATTTAGCTTCTCTGTATTTGCAAGCACCTGCCTTTATTAAGGGAGCCTATGCATGGTGGCATTATCCATCATCTGATTCTCCAGCACCAAACTCTCAGCTCTGGCATCGTGATCGTGATGATTTTGCAGAGTTAAAACTTTTCTTCTACGCTACCGACGTTGATAATGAATCCGGCCCACATTCTTTTGTGCCTTACAGTCATAACCCTAAATTTTTTGCACGCGTCTTTAGAAAAGAACATATGGATGACCCAGTCGTTACTGGCTCTAAGCATTCCTTTCTCTCTAGTCAGCAGCTTAAATCTATTATGCGAGCTGATCATCCAATTAAAAAATATCTATACCCTGCAGGTGCGTGCTTCTTAGAGGACACACGAGGCTTCCATCGTGCTTTCCCACCTGTTTCTAAGCCACGATTACTTTTTTCTCTTGTCTGGTCTTTGAATCCAAATCCTTAATCTCTATGCCATTTACTTTTCAAGCTACTAAACCGTCTATTTCCTCCGCAGATCCCCTTTGCACTTTTCGCACGAGTAAAGCTTATCTATGGGGTCTTGTTAGGCAACTTCTTCATGAGAAACAAGTAGAATCTCAGTCACCTCTCAATATTCTTGATGCTGCTTGTCATTCATTAATAACCAGATCTATGTTTCCTGCGGGTTGCTTTTACTATGGTTTAGATATTTCTAAACGCCGCCTTGAATCTGCCTTGAAACGAAAACAATCGGATGACATATTGTTTATTGCTGACCTTACTAAAGACCTAAAGCTACGATTCTGCTTTGATGTTGTGGTCACATTGAATACGATGTCGCATTTGTCTGAACCATTTCAATCTATAGCAGTTAATAATCTACTTATGACACTACGTCCGGCTGGATCTTTATTTCTTAATTCCTCCGTCTCAGATTCTTTTCATATAGCTCGGCTCCTTGACTCACTGTTTTCATCAGTTACTCCAATCTATTTTGACTCTTTTATTTCTGCCGATATGGAACAAAAGGCATTGGTCAACTCCAGTAATGTGTCGTCATTGTTACTAACTAATGAGGCGAATGTTCCTAATGATGCTTGTTTGCATCAGCAGGTATTCTTTATTTGCAACAACTATAATCCCCCCTCCCCCTCTGTTCCTACATCACTTGCAAAACTTAGGCGCCAGAATAATTTATCTGGCAAACTTATATCTTTAAATGTTCTACCTAGTCTCTCAAGAATTAATTTTAAGACTGATGCTGACATTTTTAATACTTCTTTGAGTAATAGTAAAGTCGTTTTCCTCCTCTCTCCATATCTTGCAAGCACCACCTATGGTCAATCACTAGTATCAAAATTAAATTTGTCTGGTTTTTCTACCTATGAGTTGACGCCAGACTTCCAAAGTGACCATGACTCCCTAACCATATATATCCTTGGGCTTGAAAACGAATGGTGCGATGACTTGAATCTTGCTCGCACTTCAATTAACAATATACGTTCCAAAACTTCCTCTTCGATTAATCTGGTTTATGTATCTAAGCGGGATTCTTCTGATTGTACTCCTTCGGTAGTTTTGTGTGACTATTAATCTTTCTCTTATCTGTGATTTTGACTATTGTCCTTAACCAATCTTTCCTGTTTCTTCTGATACGCATTTTCCTTCCGTTATTACTCTTTATTTCAAGCCACTTTCTGGCGGGTTTGTTCTATATTTGTTATTTGGCTATCCTCGATGGCCTTCCTTTTTTTCCTTCTCCACCGCCTCATCTACTTTCGCGTACCCCAAGTTAAGTGTTCTTATGCCACAGGTTCTTGTCACTGGCGCTGATGGTTTTATCGGTTCCCACTTGGTTCAATTACTTGTCACAGAGGGTTATAGTGTACGCGCTTTTTGTATTTATAATTCTACTTCAAGTTATGGATGGCTCGATGCCCTTCCGCGAGAACATCTTGATCATGTCGATATTGTTCTAGGTGATATTCGTGATCAACTCTGTGTTAGAGAAGCCATGAGAGGTTGTGATATTGTTTTTCATTTGGCTGCTCTTATTGCAATTCCCTATAGTTATATTGCCCCGGCTAGTTATATCGATACTAATGTCCATGGCACTTTAAATATTGTTCAGTCTGCCCGCGAATTAGGAGTATCACGTGTGATCCATACATCTACTTCAGAAACTTATGGCACTGCTCAATTTGTTCCCATTACCGAAGATCATCCTCAAGTTGGACAGTCTCCATATGCTGCCAGTAAGATTGCAGCCGATCAAATTGCCTTAAGTTATTGGCGTAGTTTCTCAACTCCAGTTTCTGTCTTGCGTCCTTTCAATACATATGGACCACGTCAAAGTTCCCGAGCTGTCATCCCTACAATTATTATGCAAATCGCCTCTGGCAACCGATCAATTCAGCTTGGATCGCTTTCTCCAACTCGTGATTTTAATTTCGTTTCTGATACTTGTTCAGCTTTTCTTGCTTTGTCTAAATCTGACCACACAATTGGTAAAGTCTTCAACGCGGCCAGTAATTTCGAGATATCTATTGGACATACCGTCGATTTAATTGCTGATGTTATGAACGTCGACATTGAGGTTATTTCAGATGAAAAAAGGGTAAGGCCTGATAAATCCGAAGTTACTAGGTTGTTTGGTGCAAATCAACTACTTTCTAGGACTACTGGTTGGTCTCCAAAATACTCCGGTTTGGAAGGTTTGCGTCGGGGTTTGTCTATTACAGCAGAATGGTTTTCTGACCCAAATAATCTTAGATTCTACCGCCCCAATAGTTACACGATTTGATTATTTATAATGAATCATGCTGATTTATCTGAAAATTTAGTCCAAGCCATTCAATGTGTTGTTGGCCCCACTTCGATATCATCTCCTGTCTCGCTTCATGAACCCAATTTTCAGGGCACCAATGCGATTTCGTATGTTAATGAATGCCTGAATAGTGGGTGGGTTAGTACTGCTGGTAAGTGGGTTCGTTCCTTTGAGCAATCTTTAGAGGACACCACTGGTTCAGCCCATGCCATCGCCGTTTCTAATGGCACCGTTGCGCTTCGTCTTGCTCTCCATCTTGCTGGTGTAGGACCTGGCGATGAGGTATTAATTCCACCCATTAGTTTTGTCGCTACTGCTAATGCTGTTTCTCACCTCAATGCTATTCCTCACTTTGTTGATATTGAACCTGACACCCTTGGTATGTCACCACGTGTGTTATCAGACCGTCTAAACGCACTAGCATTCAAAAGTAATGGCAATTTAATCAATCGTGAAACTGGACGACGTATATCTGCTGTTGTTGCTGTACATGTTTTAGGACATCCAGCTGATGTTCGTCATCTTCGCAGCCTTTCAGACGATTGGGGAATACCTCTTATTGAGGATGCAGCTGAGGCTCTTGGTAGTCGTATAGATGGCACCCATTGTGGTTTGTTCGGTCAGCTCGGAACTTTGAGCTTCAATGGAAATAAGATTTTAACTACTGGTGGTGGTGGTGCGGTTTTAACTAATGACTCCAATTTGGCCTTGAAGGCCAGACATCTTTCAACTACTGCAAAACTACCTCATCCCTGGGATTTTCACCATGATTTCATTGCATGGAATGATCGGCTTCCAAATTTAAACGCCGCACTTGGATGTGCTCAATTAGAAGATCTCAATCGTCGCTTACTCTTAAAGCGTCGTATTGCCCAGAATTATGCTTCTGTCTTCTCCAACTTCCATGAAGTAGAGTTTATTTCTGAGCCATCCCATTGCACAAGCAATTATTGGCTTTCCAGCATTCGATTTACTAGTGAAGACCCTACTGTCGCTAAAGACCAAAAGCTATCTCTTCTTCATACAGCGCATAAAGCCGGTTTACTACTTCGCCCTTTATGGATCCCCCTCAACACTCTTCCAATGTATCGCAATTGCCCGTCAACCCCTGTTCCCAACGGCCTAGAGCAAGCCGATAGAATTGTAAGCTTACCTAGTAGCCCACAGTTGTCGGACGATTGGTCATAGTTACTTTTATCATTTATATAGTACTTATCCTTTTATATCACTTACTTCAGTATCTAAGCCTCAATACTTTTGTTCGTTTCTACGCCTCCTCATTTTCTTTCAATATAAGTCTTTATTTCTCTTGTCTTGATATTTTCAGGCGAGATCGCTTGTTGTCTCCCCATATTTTTTCTTAGTATTTATATCCCTAAAATATTTTATACCATCTCCTCCTGGCTTTAGATTACTGATGATATCTGCAATCTTTCTTGAAGCACCGCCAGTACCATACGGACTTTTAAAGTCATCTACAGCAACCTTGTACTTATCACTCAATACTTTCCTTAACGCATCCAATATTGACTGCTTATCAAGTATGCAATTTATGACAGACTTTGATTGAGTTCTTCCTTTTTGTCTGTTTCCAATATTTATAGTAGATGTACAAACGGATGGTGCTTCTAGAATTCCGCTTGATGAATTACCCACGACCGCATTAACTATTGATAATGCAGATAGATACCTTAGCTGGCCCAGGGATTCAAAAAAATATGCATGAGGATTCTTTCTACAAAATCTCATGAAGCATTCTTTTAATTCACTTGATCCTGGGTCAAAATTCGGACATGTAAATATCATTGTTGTTTCACTTTGCTCTTCAAGGCAATTCAGTAAAATTTTCACCGATTCTTTTGCGGATAATTCAGACGTTGTCTCAGGGTGAAAAGTTATCAGAAGGCTTTTTTTCAAAATCTTTATTCCAAGTACATTCTGCAGTTCATCCTTGCTTAAAAGTTTAAGTGATGATATTGCATCAACCCCTACCCCGCCAACATTGTGTACTGTCTTTGGATTTTCCCCCATTTGTATTAATCGAGTTCTGTATTCATCAGTTGATACACAATGTATGTGAGACATTTTGCTAATTGCATGCCTTATGGAATCGTCAATTGCTCCCAATGTCAGCTCACCTCCGAACAAATGTATTATTTTAGTTTGCGACAGTAATGCAATTAGTGCTATTTGCATTAATTCGTATCTGTCTCCTAGCAGTACTATAAAGTTAAAATCATTTGATTCTAAGTAATTCGCTATTTTTTGGTTTAGTGTTGACAAAGACTTGGCCCTATCAGTCAAAGTGTCTTTATCTAGTTTCATATCGATTTTAAGGTCTGGATTTAGTCCATCCTCATATATTTCATTTATTGTGTAGCCGTGTTTTTTCGATAAGTGTGAACCTGTTACTACCAGCTTGCAATCTAAGTTCACATTTTGAGTGCAATACCGAATTATATTTTTCTGTAATCCATAGTCAGCCCTGTTCGTTGTTACAAAACAGATTTTTAAAGTCATTTGATTAACTCGTCTTTCTTCAGATCACAGCTGGATTCTTTGCCAATGTAATCGTAATATCTCATTGGTGAAATACCATTGCCAGGCCTTTTGCAACCAAGATTTTCTTTTGTAAAAACTTCTCCCTTTGCAATCTCTGTCAAGGCCACTAATGATTTTCTTGCTATCAAAATATTGTTTTTTTCGCACGATGTTATTTGTTTGATGCCATCCCCCATGCTTTTTTCTACGTCACGTATTTGATCAACCATACAACCAAATTCCTCTGGATTAAGGCTTGCTGCGTGATCAGGCCCATCCTGGGTTTTATCTAGTGTGAAATGTTTCTCTAAAATCGTTGCACCTAATGCAACTGCTGCGATTCCGATATGAATCCCACAAGAATGATCTGAATATCCTATTTCACATTTAAATGCTTTTCCCATCGTTTTTATCGCAGTTAGATTTATCGAATCATATGGTGCCGGGTACTCTGTAGTGCAATGTAAAAGCGTAATTTGCTTTCTTTTTACTTGATTGTTGATGAGTATAGATACTGCGTTTTCGATGTCTGACAGTCCGCTCATTCCAGTAGATAGTATTATGCGAGATTTCCCTACTTGCTTGCTAACTTCTTCCAGTAGCGGTAAATTGTTAATTTCTCCTGATGGTATTTTAAGATAATCCATTTTAAAATGTTTCAGGAATTGGAAATCATCAGGGCAAAACCCACTTGCTAAGAATCCTATATCCACCTCCTTGCACTTCTCATTTATTATTTCAAAGCTATCGTCCGACAATTCAAGACTTCTAAGCATACTCTCCTGTGTTTCATTCTTGTTCGTATTTGCTATTTGGTACTCAGCCTTTCCAGCATTTTTAGTAACGACATCAGACGCTTTGAAGCGTTGAAATTTTACATAGTCAGCTCCAACTATTTTGGCTCTTTCAACTAGTTCTAGTGCTGTTTTTAAATCTCCATTGTGATTAACGCCGGCTTCTGCTATAATTTTCATGTTTAATTGAGTATACGGCGAAGACCTGTACTCCCATTATATCTCACCCTCTGTTTTCATGGCAAGTTACGACGAAGCTATCCTCCAGCACTACGCTTCAGTCGCTGATAAACAATCGCAAGATGATTCTTGCACTATGGATGATCATGCTATTCGTGATTTAGAAACTTCATTTTTGATTAGAACTATTTCGTCAGAGCTTTCTAATCGTAACTCTGAATCTAATCTTTCTCTTGCTGACTATGGTTGTGGCAACGGGTACACCCTCGTTAAATTATCCGAGGAATTTTCCGATATCAATTTTCTTGGTTTTGAATATACGCCTGAATTAAGAACTATAGCCAATCAAAAATTGGGTATTCCTTGTGATGTTCTCCCTGGTGACGTTCGAGATCCTGCTAGTTTGCCAAAAGATTTAGATATAGTTATTTGTCAAAGAGTACTGATTAACCTTTTAGACCCTGATGATCAAAGGGTTGCTTTGAACAATATTGTCAACTCAATTTCGCCAGGTGGCTTGCTTCTATCTATCGAAGCCTTTTCCAGCAATCTTGATGTCCTAAATACTTGTAGACGTGAACTTGGATTACGTTCAATCCCTCCTGCACATCATAATCTTTATCTCAATGATGATTTCTTTGATATTCCCGAATTGATTTCTGAGTCCACCAACGAATGCGTCAATTATTTATCTACTCATTATTTTGTTACAAGGGTTTTGCATGATGTTGCCCTTGCCTCAACACAGTCACCTTTTGTGAGAAATTCCCTTTTTGTTAAATTCTTTGATTCTGCTCTTCCTCCTGGTGTAGGTGAATTTTCACCCCTTCGCTGTAATGTCTTTAGGAAGTCTTGATTTGACCCACTTTCCCTTTCTGTTACTGTATTCTTTATATTATTTTCTTTTCTGATATGAGTATTTTTGGTCTATTTGCTCTTGCTATTTGCTTTTACTTTCCAAATATTTCGCCTCCATCTTTCCTTTTTGATTTCTAATTGATATTTGTCTCTCGTACGATGGTGGGTTGTTTCCCATACTTATTTTAACTTTTATCTCTCCTTTGGACTGTTTTTTTCTTCTCATATTTCAATTCTTTTGATCCTGAGCCTTTTTTCTCCCGCATCTTAGGTTTTTTCAGGATCTTAATATTAAACCAATTCGTTTATCTTGTATTTCTTGTTTGTTATCCTTTTTGATTTTCATCTTTGAGATCATAGATTCTTTTTTATAATCTACTGTGAAAAATATGTGCTAAAGTCGCTTTTTTAAATCCTGTTTCCCTTTCTTTCCTTCCGTTCCTTATATCTCACCCATTTATGGCTTTTTTTTATTGCTCCTGGCGCTTCTGTGTTCCGACCAACTAGCCTTATACGAGTTTTAGTAGCCTCATCCTCCAGCCTTCATTTTTGCTTGTTGATTCTGCAGAATCCATCACTAATCGTTTAGGCTTTTCGTTATGCCCGAATTTAATCTTACAGCCCCTTACTCTCCCAATGGTGATCAGCCAATGGCTATCAACCAATTGGTTCAAGGTGTCTGTTCTGGTCAACGTTATCAGACCTTGTTGGGTGCTACGGGTACTGGAAAAACGTTCACGATAGCAAATGTTATTGCGCAGACTGGTAGACCTGCTTTGGTTTTAGCACATAATAAGACATTAGCGGCTCAATTATGTAATGAGCTTCGGGAGTTCTTTCCCGAGAATGCTGTCGAGTATTTCATTTCCTATTACGACTATTACCAACCGGAGGCCTACGTACCGGTCAGCGACACTTATATCGCTAAGACGGCGTCGATTAACGAAGAGATTGATATGTTGCGTCACTCGGCGACACGTTCGTTGTTCGAACGGCGTGACGTCATTGTGGTGGCCTCAATTAGCTGTATCTATGGCTTGGGTATTCCTAGTGAATATCTCAAGGCCGCGGTGAAATTCAAGGTGGGGGAGACCCTAAACATACGCACCCAGCTCCGGGAACTGGTTAATAACCAGTACAGCCGTAACGACACAGAAATCGCTCGTGGTCGTTTTCGGATGAAAGGTGACGTACTTGAGATCGGACCAGCCTATGAAGACCGGTTAGTGCGGCTGGAATTGTTCGGTGACGAGGTCGAAGCGATCCGCTATGTCGACCCCACTACTGGTGAGATCCTTCAGACCCTGGACGCGGTCAACATTTACCCCGCCAAGCACTTCGTCACACCCAAAGACCGTCTTCAATCTGCGATTAGCGCCATTCGCTCGGAGCTTCGTGAGCGGTTGGAAGTGCTCAATGGTGCAGGCAAGTTGCTGGAGGCTCAGCGACTTGAGCAGCGTACTAAGTACGACCTTGAGATGCTTGGTCAGGTGGGCTACTGCAATGGAGTTGAGAACTACGCCCGCCATCTTGCTGGCCGTGAAGAGGGTACGCCACCGGAGTGCTTAATTGACTATTTCCCGGATGATTGGCTGCTGATTGTGGATGAAAGCCACGTCACCTGCTCGCAACTTCAGGCGATGTACAACGGCGATCAGGCCCGCAAGAAGGTTTTGATCGAGCATGGCTTTCGCCTCCCCAGCGCGGCAGACAACCGTCCGCTTAAGGGTGCTGAGTTCTGGCACAAAGCACGCCAGACCGTTTTTGTTTCAGCTACTCCAGGTACTTGGGAGATGGAGGTTAGTGGCGGGGAGGTAGCCGAGCAAGTGATACGCCCCACTGGAGTGCTGGATCCGGTGGTTGAGGTCCGTCCCACCACTGGTCAGGTGGATGATCTGTTGGGGGAAATTCGCGATCGGGCCATCAAGAACCAGAGGGTGTTGGTCACTACGCTCACCAAGCGCATGGCAGAAGATCTCACCGACTATTTGGCAGAGAATGATGTTCGGGTGCGCTACCTGCATTCTGAGATTCATTCGATTGAACGGATCGAGATCATCCAGGATTTACGTCTTGGGGAATATGACGTGTTGGTAGGGGTTAATCTTTTGCGGGAGGGTCTTGATCTGCCCGAGGTGAGTCTGGTGGCGATCCTCGATGCCGATAAAGAGGGCTTCCTACGTGCTGAGCGCTCCTTGATTCAGACCATCGGTCGGGCCGCTAGGCACGTTGAGGGGGTGGCGCTGCTTTATGCGGACAACATGACTGACTCGATGGCCAAAGCCATTTCCGAAACAGAGCGGCGCCGGGCGATTCAGCAGGCTTACAATGACAAACATGGTGTAGTGCCGAAAGCGGCGGGCAAGAAGGCCAGCAACTCGATCCTCAGCTTTTTGGAGCTCAGCCGAAAGTTGAAGCAGGACGGACCAGACTCCGACCTGGTGGAGGTTGTAGGTAAGGCGGCCAAGGCCCTGGATAATGATCCCGATGCTGCACTGGCACTTGAAGCTCTGCCTGAGCTGATTGATCAGCTTGAGACCAAGATGAAGGACGCGGCCAAGAAACTGGATTTTGAAGAAGCGGCCAACCTGAGAGACAGGGTTAAGCAGCTGCGTCAGAAAATGGCGGGGACGGCCTGAACCTATGCATCTGCTGCTTGCGCTTGATCAGGGTTTTGAAGCACTGGGATCAGTAGCTCTCACATCTTTCTTGTTGCATCAACGATTTGAGTCTGTTGTGTTGGTGAGTCCACCGGACCAGCAATTGCTGCGCCTCGAGGCTGTTGCTGCGTCGTTTGGTGTCCCGCTGAATTGGCAGCCGATTAAACCGCACGCGGCTCTGCATTGTTTGGAGCCGTCTCTTCAGCCCTATTTCTTCTGCATTGAGGCGCTCCAACAATCTCATCCTGGCCGTTATCTATACGTCGATGCAGACACAATTTGTGTTGATGATCTCTCTGCTTTGGAGGATTTACCCCTGGACGAAGGACATCCGCTGGCAGCTTGTTCCCACGGCCGGCCTATGCCAGATCGCTCGCTGTTACTTGGTCTTGAGTCTCCTTACCACTATTTCAATGCCGGGGTCATGTTGTTTGACTCAGCGGCCTTGTCCAGCCAAATTACACCTGCTGCGGTGGTGGAGTTTTACCGCAAGCACCGTTCCCTATGTCGCTTTCGTGAGCAGTGCGCCTTGAATGGCTTGATGCGCGGCCGGATTCAGTTCTTGCCAGGCCAGTACAACTTGCTGAGTTGGATGCGTGAGCGGCACGCTTCAGGCGAATGGCAGAACCTTTCAGCCAACCCGATGGCCTATTGCCTTTCGGATGTGCGAGAGCGGATGGCGATTGTTCACCTATCGGCCGGGGCACTGCCGACACGTGTGCCTCTCGTCCGCCATGAACGTGTAGATCACTACTGGCTGTACTTGGATAATGCCCTGTCTCAGGGTCTACCTCCTGTTCATTTATCGCGTTTTTTTGATTGGTGATTGTGTGGGAAGCGCTGCTGTGAAATTTGAAAGTGTTCACCCAGGAAGCGGTTCAATTTTTTAACCGGTGTGGCCTGGATGTGGAATACCAGCAGTTGCCCGGGAGCGGTTCCTTGGAAATAGCTCAGCACCTCGAAATGGTGCTCGTACCAGTCTTTGAGCCAGTGTTGCTTCAACTGGCGTTTGGTTTTGATTCCATCTTTCGCAAGGGCATGTAGATAAGCCGCCGCGAATCGGCCTTGGTCGTGCTGCATGCGCGATCTCAGCCAATCAAAGGGATCACGGGTGTTGAGGATGAACAGGGCCTCTGGGTGCTCTTGGTGCAGTTCACGGAAGTAGCGGCAGCCTTCGATCAATGGGGCGGTGTCGCTGTTGCTGTGGCCCCAAGGGGAACCGGGGATGCAGTTCATGTCGGTGTAGGCCGTCCAGCGATCAATGCCTTCTAACAGCGGCCGACCTTCAGCTCGGTTTCGATGCAGGCCGAGGGCAAGGGTGTTAGCCCTCCAGTGCACCGAAGCGATGCCGTTGGCTGTGAAGTAATCGTGAAACGAGGTGGTGCCGCACTTGTTGAATCCGATCAAAAAAATGCGCGGCTGCTCGGAATGACTCATGCGTTGCTCCAACGGTCGTCTTGCCAGAGGGCTCGCTGTTCTGGATGATCCAGCACGTTCCTGGTCAGCTCTGGTAAAGCATGGCTACGGATGGCAGCAAGGGGAAAGGGAGCTACTCGATTTAGGCGGCGCACGGTCATCACTGCCTCATGCAGTTCGGTTTGGCGCCGAAGTGTCGTGGCCGCACGGTGTTTGCGATAGCTCACGTGTTCTTCATCGATTGCTCGGATGGTCACCCCGGCCCGGGCCATGCGCAGATAGAGGTCATAATCCTCCGCCAAGCTGAGGCTGGGCTTGAAGGCCCCTTCAGCCGCTTCGATCGCTTTTGGCGTAAAGGCTGTGCCGGGGTTAGTGATGAAGTTGATCATCTCCAGCAAGTCTGCCGAGAATGGCTGTAGTACAGGTTTAAGGTGGCCAGCTGGCCTATCACTGCTGAAAAGGCGTACGCGTGTGTAGATGAGCTGAGCCTGATCGGGATCGAGTAGTTCACGGCAGCGTGCGGCTCGGTGAGGGTGGTTGAGATCGTCGCTGTCTAGCGTGAGTAAACGAGGGCTTCGAGCTAAGGCAATAGCTCGATTTCGGGCCATGCTCACACCATGCTCCGCCTTGCTCAGTCGGTCATATCGCAGACGTTGATCTTCGAAGGACGCCACCAGTCTCTGCAGGTCGGCTCTATCGCTGTGGTCATCGACCACTATTGCTTCCCATTCATCGATGCTCTGCGCAAGGCAGCTGGCCAGTGCTGCCTTCAACTCTTTGGGACGGTTGCGGGCCGGAATCAGAAAGCTGACGGAGGGTGTCCAGGTCATTGGCTGGCTGGAACAGCTAGTTGATGCATCATCCAACGCCTGCTCGAGCAATTGACCATTGGGACCTTGATAGGGCATAGTTTTAAGGTCTCAGACGTTGAGACCAATGCGGATGTAGCTCAGTGGTAGAGCATCTCCTTGCCAAGGAGAGGGTCGAGAGTTCGAATCTCTTCATCCGCTTCTGATTGAAATTTAATATTTTACCTCAAAAATCTTGTAGTTTTTTATTATATTTCTAACTTTTAATATCTAGGTTAATATTTGCGCTTAAGTCTTTGCGCCATACTTTTTGAGGCGTCTTGGACCCCTTTCAAGCTGGCCTCGTTTCAGGAATCCGTTTGCACTCGCATGTTATTTTTTTGAAAATAGGACCCTAATGTGCCCAAGCAGTCTTCAAGCCAATCAGCTTCTGGGGTTGCTCAAGAGTCTGAAGAGGAAAATCTTTCACTCAAGCAAAAGATTGGAGACGCCTCCAATCGCTGGATGGACCGAAATCGTTCTCTTGTTCTGAGGCAGACTCCTGTTTGGGCGCAGACCATGGCTGCGCTCATGATTGGCCTCGGCGGAATCGCTGTTGTTGCCGGTATATTTTTCAGAATCGATGAAGTTATTTCCATACAAGGTCAACTAAAATCGATTGGAGGCACTGTCGAAGTTGAGACACCAGCAGGTGGACGTGTTTCAGAGGTTCTATTTAAAGATGGAGATACCGTTAAAGTTGGTGAGCTATTGGTGCGTTTTGATACTCGTCAAGCTCAAGAACAGTCTTCAACTTTAAAAAGGCTTATTAAATTAGAAAAAGGGAAACTTGTTAATCAGATTCAATCTCTAGATAGTCAATTGAATACTCTCGAAAGTAGGGAGCAGGTGGCAAATAGGCGTCTTTCAACAAAACAGACTGTTGTTGATGAAATGGAAAAATTAGTGGCTGAGGGTGGATTTCAGAGGTTGCAATATCTTGAGCAGCTGGATCAATTATTTGGGCTTCAAAAAGAAATTTCAGAAATCAAAGAACAGCGAGAACGAGTCATTCTTGAAAAAGAACAGATTAATATTGATTCTCAAAAGTCTATAGATCAAATGCAAAATAGCTTGAAGACTGCAGAACTTCAACTGCAGTATCAGAATGTAAAAGCACCAGCTACAGGTGTCGTCTTCGACCCTCAAGTTAGAGTTGAATCTGTTTTGCAACCTGGAGAAAGAATCCTATCTATTGTTCCTCAGAAAGGTTTGTATGCTGAAGTCTTCGTCTCGAATAAAGATATAGGTTTTGTTAAACCAGGCCTGAAAGCAAAAGTAAGAGTAGACGCCTTTCCTTATACAAGATATGGTGAGATTAACGGGACGGTGAAAAAAATTGCTGCAGATGCCTTGCCACCTGATGACGCATTCCCGTTTTACAGATTTCCGATTAATTTAAATCTTGATAGATCTTACCTCGAAAGTAAAGGAGTTAAAATCCCTCTCAAGTCTGGTATGTCTATAACTACGAATCTAAAGCTCAGAGATAAAAGAGTTATTAGTTTAGTAAGCGATCTTCTTGTCGACCAAACAGATAGTGTTCGGACTCTTCGTCAGCAGTAATTCCTCATGACGAATTCTCTCGTGCCTCTTGATCCTGATCCACATGAGTGGCTGTGTGAGCGTAGAATTCATTATCTTCAAAATTCTCTTAGCCCCTCTGCTCAGCTATTAGAGGATATATCGTTTTTAGATCAGGTTCTTTTTGCTTGGTTGTTAAGGGAGGTTTTGGCTGATACAAATGAATCCACTCTCTCTGATTCTTTCTTTGAGAATACCTCATTTGATTCTTTTTCGTTGTCTATAATTAAAAGCCAGTTTTGTGATGACGATGATCTTAATCGACTCTTGTCATGGGCAAAGTCTCGTTGGGAGCATCGCCTGGAGGTACTTTATTTGAACAATCAATCTAAATTAGACTTGCTTCGTTGTAGATTAATTACTTTGGAAAATGAATATTTGGCGTTTGAGATTTACTGTAGGTTAAAGTCGGAGGAAGAATCTTTTGAAAATCTTTCTATGAAATATGGAGTTGGTGCAGAACGATTTAATGGAGGTTTGTATCCATTGCAACCCCTTCAGTCATTCCCCAAACCTATGCAATCTATTATTCGCAAGATAAATCCAGGTGACTTCATTAAACCTTTTAAGTTGGGTGGTCGGTTCGCAGTTTTTCAATTAGCGGAATGGCACCCTTCTTCTTTTGGGATTCATTCAAAAAAGCAGCTCTTGTTATGGGAGCTTGAAGATTGGCTTCTTGCTATGCTTCCTTCTTTAAAGCGTCATCTCGAATTGTATTCCACCTCAATTTCCTAAAGTGCCTTCAACTGAAAATCGTCAAAAGAATCTGATCCAAAGCATTTCTGGTCAGATCCCCTATTCGCTTTTGAGTTCTGATCAGCAGAACTTGCTGTTTGAGGATGCTAAAGTTGTTACCTTTAATCCTGGTCAAGTTGTTCTTCGGAGTGATCAGCTCCCTAGTAAATTATATTTATTTTTCAACGGTCGTATCAGATTATTAGCTCAATCCTTTGATACTCGTGAGCCTATAACATTGGACCTGCGTGGCAGTGGTCAACTTGTTGGTTGGGTATCTATCCTTAGAGGAGGAGCTTGTGAGTGGGTCATTGCTTCAGAAACATCTTCCGCATTATCAATTTCCGCTGAAAAATTTGTAGATTTGATCCTGCAATGTGATGAGTTTAGAAAATCGTTTTTCTCTCTTCCTAATGTTCAAGAGTCCTATTTAGTAGGCTCAAATGCATCCAGACTTGGCACTAAATTAGATCCCCTTCATCTTAATCACTTAGTTGAATATTCGAGCCAATCAATCGCTTCTGATTTTTCTGCTGGAGAACCATTTCAACCCGTTTCTACTCCTGAGAGTTATCATTGGTACTTAAGTACTGAAGCTGTACCTGACTTCCCTGCTGGTTCTTATCTTTCCAAGGGAGATGTACTTCCACCTATTAATGGTTATCGTCTGCCTTACCGTTGTGTCGGTCTTCCCAAAAAGTTCGACCCTTCGCTTAGTGCCCAACCTTCTTTATCAACTCTATCTAATAAAGAAGATTCTGTTCCTGAGTTGACCTCGCTTACAAAGCTAGGGATCTTAGAAAGTGATTCATTAGATGATATTGAGAAGTATCCATACATTAAGGGTCTGGGGACGATTGATAGTATTTTGGCTGTCTGTCATGTTGTAGCACTGCATCAAAAAGCACCTTTTCGTAAGGATGTATTGAGACGCCTTGTTGAAAATCAATTCAGGCGCAATAAGGATATTTCCCTTGAGCTGATAGCACGATTGTGCGAGGTTCTAGGCCTAAAATCTCAAATTGCTGCTATTGATACTAAGAATATTTATTGTATTGAGTGTCCCGTCATACTGATTCTTGAAGATACTCCAGTTGTATTACACGCGCTATTAGGTGACCAAGCAGTTATAGCTGATCCAAAACGTGGATTAATTCGACTTCCAATTTCCGAGTTATCTGAATTACTTGGTGAACGCTTCCGATTTATTCTACCTCGTCGGATAGGCAGTACTCCAACAAGTCGTTTTGGTTGGAATTGGTTTACTCCACTAATCAATAAATATAAAAAATCTCTATTACTTGTTTTTGTTGCTTCATTGCTAGCCCAGTTGTTCGGGTTGGCTATTCCACTTCTGATTCAACAAATTATTGACAAAGTATTGTCGCAAGGAAATATCAGCAGCCTTAATGTACTTGGTTCTGTCATGATTGTTCTAGCATTATTTCAGGGAATATTGATGGCATTGAGAACTTATGTTTTTGTAGATACTACAGATCGTATGGACCTTACTCTTGGAAGCGCTGTAATTGACCGATTGCTTTCTCTGCCTCTTCCTTTTTTCGAAAAGCGGAAAGTTGGTGAACTTAGCCAAAGATTGGGTGAACTTAATAATATTAGGTCTTTTTTGACTGGAACTGCTCTTGTTAGCGTACTCAACATAGTTTTTGCTGGAATTTATCTTGTAGTTATGATTATATATTCTCCTTTGTTGACTGCAGTAGCACTGTCTACTCTTCCATTGTATTTATTGTTGGTCTTTGGAGTTGCACCAATTTACAAGCATCTTATACGTAAACGTGCTGCTGCTCAGGCAAGAACTCAAAGTCATCTTATTGAAGTTTTAGGCGGTATTCAAACAGTAAAAGCCCAACACTTTGAGCTCACTGCCCGTTGGAAGTGGCAGGATCGATATCGTGATTTTGTGGATAATGGATTTAAGAGTGTTGCCTTGGGTTCAACTTCAGGGGAAATTGGTAAATTTCTAAATACTATGAGTAGCCTTCTCGTACTTTGGGTTGGCATGTATTTAGTGCTACAAGGTGACCTAACTTTGGGAATGCTAATTGCATTTAGGATTATAAGTGGTAATGTAACTGGCCCACTTCTTCAGTTGTCAGGCCTGTATCAGGGCTTTCAAAAAGTCCAAGTATCAATGGAACGTGTTGCTGATATCATCGATCAAAATCCAGAATTGTCTCGTGCAGACGAGTTAAATCAAATCCCTCTGCCAACAATCAAAGGTAATATTCGTTTTGAAAATGTACGCTTTAGATTCGGTGAAAGTGGTCCCTATCAGGTTGAAGATGTCTCTTTAAAAATTAATGAGGGTGAGTTCGTTGGCATTGTTGGGCAAAGTGGAAGTGGTAAGAGTACTTTGATGAAGCTATTGCCCCGTCTTTATGATCCTTCACAAGGTCGTATTTTTATTGATGATTACGATGTCTCGAAGGTCAATTTAAGTAGCTTGAGACGTCAAATTGGAATAGTGCCTCAGGATTCACTTTTATTCGAAGGTACAGTTGCAGAGAATATTGCTTTAAATGATCCCGAAGCTACAACTGAAACCATTATTGAAGCAGCAAAACTTGCATGTGCTCATGATTTCATCATGAGTTTGGGACAAGGCTATGCGACTCCTCTTGCTGAACGAGGAAGTAACTTAAGTGGTGGTCAAAGGCAGCGTATTGCTATCGCACGTACCATTTTGTCCAATCCTCAACTATTAGTTATGGATGAAGCTACTAGCGCATTGGACTACAACACGGAAAGGCAGCTTTGTCTTAATCTTCAAAAATGGGCTGCTGGAAAAACCGTTCTTTTTATCACACACCGTCTTTCGTCAATTAGAAACAGCGATCAAATTGTTGTTATGCATGATGCCCGCCTTGCAGAGACTGGTACCCATGCCGAACTCATGAATTTGAATCAACGTTATGCGGCTTTGTATAAACAGCAGTCTGACTAATATCAATGTCAGTGGGTAGTTTTGTTGAATTTTTTCCCCGAAAAATATTAACATCGTGCTGGTCTCTCGTATTTGAATTTGATTTGCTTGCCAGCACTTTTTATAAGGATACTGTTTAACTATTTTGGTCTGGACCTTTCTTGCTTTGGTATTTATCTTCAGCTGGAGTGGCGGTCTTTGATTTAGATGACTGGTTCGCATGAATTGTCAGAAAGTACTCAAGTATGCAGAACGATTATGTGTACCTCCCCACCTCTTTAGGGCTCGATAAGTACGAAGTGGTAGTGCTTATCGATAGAGGTGGGCTAAATGGCTTCGCTTCAGTGTCTCGCGAGCCAGCTCGAGAAAGTTCTGCTCGTAGCGATCGGTGACGTAGCTGCGGCCGCTGAAGCCCATCGCCTCGGCTATCTCTCTCACGCCCGTGAGGCCTTGGTTTTGGCGCTGCTTGGGGTTCAGCAGCAACTACCGCACCTAGTCCAAGCGGATGGAGCGTTGTAGTTCGAGCGGTGTGCGTTGGAAGTGTTCTTTGGATCCTTTGAACAGGGATGTTCTGGATTGGAATCAGCGCAACCGCACAGGATTGTCGGATGTCAGCCCGACGTCATTTTTGGTGCCCAACCTCGGCCCTGATTGGACCACTGGTGTTGGTCCTTCGATGATGATTCCTGCTGGCGATGGCCCCACAGACAGCGTCAAGCTGTCCGTCGGACCCGCACTTCTCGGTTATTACCACCGTGGGCCTTCGAGAGTTGGCGCCAGATCCGCAATATCTGGTCTGTTGCCGGTGATCCTCAGCGTGAGGAGGCCCATCGCTTCATTGTCCAGCCTTTGATCCGCTACCAATTTAGTCAGAACTGGCACTTCACATCGTTGCCGATCATGTCGTCCGCTTGTACCCATCATGCTGGTGAAGGTTGGACCGTTCCGGTGGGTGGCGGGTTTGGCAACGTTTTTAAGCTGGCGAACCAGCCGATGCAGATTTCGCTGGAGGGCTACTACAACGCCGTGAAGCTGACGGTGGCTGGGCAGGAGCTGCTGGGCGATTGGACGATCCGTACCCAGTGGCAGGTGTTGTTTCCGCGCTAACGCGTTGACCGTTGGCGTGCCTCAGGCCGCCAGGTTGCGGAAGCGGGTGAATTGCGGCTCGAACAGCAGCTTGACCGTGCCCACCGGACCGTTGCGGTGCTTGGTCACGATCACTTCGGTGATGCCGCGGTCGGGGGTTTCCGGGTTGTAATACTCGTCGCGATAGATCATTAACACCAGGTCGGCGTCCTGCTCGATCGAGCCTGATTCCCGCAGGTCGCTCAGCATCGGTCGTTTGTTGGTGCGTGCCTCCACACCCCGGCTCAGCTGGGAAAGGGCAATCACCGGCACGTTCAGTTCCCGCGCCATCTGCTTCAGGCCCCGGGTGATGCGCGACAGCTCTTGCACCCGGTTGTCGGAGCCCGAGCCTTCCATCAGCTGCAGATAGTCGATCATCACGAGCCCCAGCTCCTTGCCCTGTTCGGCCATCAGTCGTCGGCAGAGGGAGCGCATCTCCAGCACCCCGGAATTGGGTTTGTCGTCGATGAAGATCGGCAGTTGGCCCAGGCTGTTGATGCCCTGGCCCAGCAGCGGCCATTCCTCCTGCTGCAGGCGGCCGGTGCGTAGTCGTCCCGCTTCGATGCCCACCTCCATCGAGAGCAGGCGGTAGGTGAGCTGCTCTTTGCTCATCTCCAGGGAGAACAGGCACACCGGCAGGTCATGCAGCTGGGCCACGTTCTTGGCCAGGTTGAGCACAATCGAGGTTTTGCCCATGGCCGGCCGGCCCGCCACGATGATCAGGTCGCTGCGCTGCAGGCCCTGGGTCATCGCATCCAGGTCGTAGAAGTTCACAGGTATGCCGGCCACCGAGGTGCCCAGCGAGCGGCTTTCGATCTCCTCAAAGGTCTGGGTGAGGATTTCGGCCGTGGGGGTGAGCCCTTTGGAGGGTTTCTCCTGGCTGATGGCAAAGATCTTCTGCTCCGCTTGATCGAGCACCTGTTCCATTGGCAGGCTCTGATCAAAGCCCAGCTGGATTACTTCGTTGCCGGAGCGGATCAGCTGGCGGCGCAGGAACTTGTCCATTACCAGCCGGGCCACCTGCTCGATCGAGGCGGTGGAGGGAACCCGCTCCACCAGCTCCACCAGTCGGCTATTGCCGCCCACCTTTTCCAGGGCTCCGGTGTCGGCCAGCCAGGCGCTCATGGCGGTGAGATCCGTCGGCTTGCCCTGGCCATGAAGCATCAGGGCGGTGCGGAAGATTTCCCGGTGGGCGTTCAGATAAAACGCTTCCGGCTGCAATACATCGGCGACACGCCCGATCGCATCGGGATCCAGCAGGATGCCGCCCAGCACCGCTTCTTCCGCCTCCAGGTTCTGGGGCGGAAGTGAATCGGGCAAAGCCTCGAAATTGGGCTCGTCGTCGCGACGGCCCTTGCCAAAACCACGGCGTCCCCCATCGTTGTTCTCTGGCAGGGGGACGCTCACCATGGCGGCAGGGCGTGAAGCAAAGGGATCACACTCTGGCTCGGATGAGCCGTTTGAGTGTCAATTGACAGGGATCAGTAGCTGACCACTTCCAGGTTGATCTCAGCGGTGACTTCGCTGTGAAGCTTCACCGTCACGTTGTATTTGCCGGTGCGGTGGATCTCAGGCACCACGATGTCGCGGCGGTCGATCTCCTTCTTGGTGGCCGCTTCGATGGCTTCAGCCACATCGCCATTGGTGACGGTGCCGAACAGCACGTTGTCTTCACCGGTCTGCTTCTTCACGGTGAAGCGGCCAATGGTGGAGAGGGCGGTTTTGAAGTCGAGGGCTTCTTGCTTCAGGGCTGCCTGACGTTCAGCTTCCTTGGCCCGGCGGTGCTCCACCTGCTTCATCACCGCAGGGGTGAGGGGAACAGCTTTGCCGAAGGGCAGCAGGAAGTTACGGGCGTAACCGGGAGCAACCTCCACCAGGTCTCCGTCCTTGCCGAGGCTGAGGACGTCCTCATTCAGAACGACTTGTACACGCTTAGGCATGGGACCGGAACGAAGGATGGAGACGGGTGCGATCGACCACGTTACGACGTGGCCTGTTGTTGAAGATGGCTATGTGCCTTAGGAGGCTCCGGAGACATAGCGGGCCGTACGGATCCGGCTGGCCAGCCCAAGGCGCTTCAGCAGGCGCACGTGCTGCCAGGTGAGATCGAATTCAAACCAGCGAAGGCCGTGGCGCGCACTGGCTGGATGGGCGTGATGGTTGTTGTGCCAGCCCTCACCGAAGGAGAGCAGCGCCACCCACCAGCAGTTGCGGGACAGGTCAGGGCAATCGAAATTGCGATAGCCGAAGGCGTGGGTGGCGGAATTCACCAGCCAGGTCACGTGGTAAACGACCACGAGACGCAGAGGGATGGCCCAAAGGACGAGTCCCAGTCCACCTCCATGGACCTGGGCGGCTTCTCCGAACCAGTAGAGCCCCAAGCCGAGGGGGATTTGCAGCAGCAGGAACCAGCGGTCGAGCCAGCGATAGAAGGGGTCGCACTGAAGGTCGCCGGCGTAACGGTCGAGTTCTTTCAGGGCAGGGATGTCATGCAGCATCCACTCGCTGTGGCTCCACCACAGTCCTCGCCCGGCGTCATGGTGATCATTGGGTTGATCGGAAAATCGATGGTGATGGCGATGCAGTCCCACCCATTCGATCGGTCCGCTCTGGCAGGCGAGGGTGCCCATGAGCACCAGAATGCGCTCAACCCATACCGGGACCACCAGGCTGCGGTGCGCCACCAGACGGTGAAGGCCAAGGGTGACGCCTAACACAGTCATCCAATAGAGAACGCCGAAGGCCACTACGCCCTGCCAGCTCCAGAACCGTGGCAGCAGCGCCACCGTGGCGAGAACGTGCATCACCAGCATGAAGCTGGTTGTTCCCATCTTTAATTTGCGCTGGCGCGTCGGCAGGGGGTCACGCGGTGCCATCACCGCGGCCCGCTGCCGAAGTTCGCGGTTGTCAGCTGTTTGCGAGGAAACCAAACGGATTCTCCTGGGATTGACAAGGCCGCTCAGACAGGAAAACCAGGGAGCGGATGGTGCCGTTAGTGACAGAAATCTAAAGGAGTTGCCGCATCGCAGAGGTTTCCCGGGTTGTGAATCGTGGCGATGGCCAGGGTTTAGGAAGGCATGACATCCGTCAAGCAAGTGGTGATCAGTGCGATTGCAGATGATCTGATCGAAGCGGTGGCGCGGGATCAGGCAGGCCTCGCTGCAGCAAGGACGGCGGCCGTGGGGCAACGGTTGCAACGCGTGTTGGAGGCCCTGGCAGCGGAGCGCGTCGGAACGCAGCACTTTGCCTCGCTCACCGGCTACGGCCACGGGGATCAGGGGCGTGAGGTGGTGGATCGGGTGTTTGCCCGGGTGCTGGGGGCTGAAGCCGCGGCGGTGCGCTTGCAATTCGTCAGCGGCACCCATGCCATTGCGGCAGCACTGTTCGGTGTGCTGCGGCCCGGGGATCGTCTGTTGTCCATCACAGGCCGCCCCTACGACACCCTCGAAGAAGTGATTGGTCTCCGCGGGAAGGGCCAGGGCTCTCTGGCGGAGTTCGGGGTCGCCTACGACGAAATCGACCTGCAGCTCGACGGGTCGGTTGACGAGGTGGCGTTGAGCCAGGCCCTGGAGCAGCCCTGTCGGATGGTTCTGATCCAGCGCAGCTGTGGTTACAGCTGGCGCCCGTCAGTCACGGTCGATCAGATTGCAGCGCTGTGTGAGCGGATCCATGCCCGCCAGTCCGACTGCGTTGTCTTTGTCGACAACTGTTATGGCGAGTTGGTGCAGGAGCAGGAGCCGACAGCGGTTGGGGCGGATCTGATCGCTGGATCCTTGATCAAGAACCTTGGTGGCACCATTGCCCCCACCGGCGGTTACATCGCTGGACGGGCCGATCTGGTGGAGCAGGCCTGTTGCCGGCTGACAGCGCCGGGGATTGGCAGTGAAGGCGGCACGGGATTTGATCTGCAGCGACTGGTGCTGCAGGGGCTGTTTCTGGCGCCGCAGATGGTGTCGGAAGCCTTGATCGGTGCGGATCTGGTGGCGGGGGTGTTTGCGCGACTGGGTTTTCCAGTGAATCCCATGCCAGGTGCGGTACGCAGCGATTTGATTCAGGCGGTTCGACTGGGCAGCCCTGAAGCCCTCAAAGTGGTGTGCCGCGCCTTCCAGGCGATGTCACCGATCGGGGCTTACCTCGATCCGGTGCCCGCATCCATGCCGGGTTATGCCTCCGATCTGGTGATGGCGGGGGGAACGTTCATCGACGGTTCCACCAGTGAATTTTCGGCCGATGCGCCGTTGCGGGAACCCTTCAACCTTTATGTGCAGGGCGGCACCCATCGCGCCCACATCCGCATGGCCCTGTCCCGTGCGTTGTGTGACCTGAATGCGGCAGGACTGATCAATCTCCCGCAGACTGGAACAACCTGAAACTGCGTCGATGGCGTTCGCGTTCCCCGACTCTTTTCGCTTCGCCGACAGCCACGAGTACGCCAATGCCGATGGTGAGCTGGTGCGGGTGGGCATCAGTGCTTTCGCCGTTGATCAGCTGGGCGACATCGTCTTCGTGGACCTGCCGGATGTGGGCTCCAGCCTGGTGAAGGGCACCAGCTTCGGATCGGTGGAATCGGTGAAGGCTGTGGAAGACATGTATGCGCCTATTGCCGGTGAGGTGGTGCAACGCAATGAAGCGGTGCTGGCCAGTCCGGAGGAGCTGCAGAACGATCCCCACGGCGAGGGCTGGCTGCTGGTGCTGCGTCCGGCGGATCCCTCTGAGCTCGACAGCCTGATGACGGCCGAGGCTTACGGCGCCAAGGTCAACGCAGGCTGACATCAACGGCGGGGTGCGGCTCTTACGATCACCTCGCGGGCCGCTCTTTAGACTTTGATTTCTCCCTTTTCGCAGCGGCACATCGGCCCGAGCGAGGCAGAACAGAGCCGAATGCTGAATGCCCTCGGCTACAGCGATCTGAACGCGTTCATCGCTGATGTCGTCCCCGACGACATCCTTGACCCAGCCCCGCCGGTCGATGTGTTGCCGGAGGGTTGTGGTGAGGCGGAGGCCCTTCGGCAACTGAAGCAGCTGAGCGAGACCAACGCGCTGCGACGCTCCCTGATTGGCCTGGGCTACTACGGCACAGCAACCCCGGCGCTGATTCAGCGCCATGTTTTTGAAAATCCGGCCTGGTACACCGCCTACACCCCGTACCAGGCCGAAATCGCCCAGGGGCGGCTGGAGGCCCTGCTCAACTTTCAAACCCTGATCAGCGAGCTCACCGGCTTGCCGATCGCCAACGCTTCGCTGCTGGATGAAGCCACTGCAGCAGCTGAGGCCATGAGCCTCAGCTTCGGGGTCTGCCGTCGCCCCGAAGCGATCCGGTTCTTGGTCGATGTCAATGTGCTTCCGCAGACCTGGGCGGTGCTGCAGACCCGCGCCGAACCCCTTGGCATTGTCCTCGAGCGGATCGACCCGGCAACGGTGCAGATCGATGCGTCCGTGTTCGGAGTTCTGCTGCAGTTGCCCGGAGCAGATGGATGCCTCTGGGATCCAACCGCCGTGATCGATGCGGCCCATGCGGCAGGTGCCCTGGCCACCGTGGCAATCGATCCGCTGGCGCAGACCCTAATGGCGCCTGTGGGATCCCTGGGGGCAGACATTGCCGTGGGCAGCGCCCAACGCCTGGGGGTGCCGATGGGCTTCGGTGGCCCCCATGCCGCCTTCTTTGCCACGGTTGAGGCCTACAAGCGCCAGATTCCCGGCCGTCTGGTGGGGCAGTCCAAGGATGCGGAAGGTCACTTCGCTCTGCGGTTGGCGCTGCAAACCCGTGAGCAGCACATCCGTCGCGATAAGGCCACCAGCAACATCTGCACGGCCCAGGTGTTGCTCGCCGTGATGGCCTCTTTTTATGCGGTGCACCACGGCCCCGACGGCCTGCAGGCCATCGCCCAGCGCATCGTCGGGCTGCGCAGCCAGCTGGAGCAGGGCCTGCGGGCTCTTGGCTACCCGCTTGAGATGGCAGCTCGGTTTGACACCGTTACCGTGCACTCTGCGTCGGCGCCGGCCGTTCATCGCGCAGCAGCTGTCGCAGGTTTCAATCTGCGGGTGTTGCCCGACGGCGCAACGCCGGCGGACGCCACTGGATTTGGGATCAGCCTGGACGAGCTGTCGGATGAACGGGAGCTGAAAGTGCTCCTTAAGGTGCTGGCGGAGGCCTGCGGTCAGGCGGCGCCTGAACTTCAGGCTGAGCTGCCCCAGGCCCTTTGCCTGCCGCAGCGCAGCCAACCCTGGTTAACCCAGCCGGTGTTTCGCCAGTACCGCAGTGAGTCGGAGCTGTTGCGCTACATCCAAAGGCTGGTGAGCCGTGATCTTTCCCTGGTGCACGGGATGATTCCGCTGGGCAGTTGCACCATGAAGCTCAATGCCGCCGCTGAGCTGCAGCCGGTGAGCTGGCCTGCCTTTGCGGCATTGCATCCCTTTTCACCACCGGATCAGGCGGAGGGCTATCGCCGCCTGGCCGACGATCTGGAACGGTGGCTGGCGGCCTTGACGGGATTTTCAGCCGTGTCGTTGCAGCCCAATGCAGGGTCCCAGGGGGAATATGCGGGATTGCTTGTGATTCGCGCCTGGCACCGCTCTCGCGGAGAGGCCCATCGCGACATCTGTCTGATTCCCACCAGCGCCCACGGCACCAACCCTGCCAGTGCCGTGATGGCCGGCCTCAAGGTGGTGGCTGTGGCCTGTGATGGCGAGGGCAACATCGATCAGCAGGATCTGGCAGCGAAGGCCGCTGAGCATGCCGATCGGTTGGCGGCGCTGATGGTGACCTACCCCTCCACCCATGGGGTCTTTGAAACCGGCATCCGAGAGATCTGCTCCGTTGTGCATCAGCACGGCGGGCAGGTCTACCTCGATGGGGCCAACCTCAATGCGCAGGTCGGGCTTTGCCGTCCAGGTGCCTTCGGTGCCGATGTGTGCCACCTCAACCTGCACAAGACCTTCTGCATCCCCCATGGCGGCGGTGGCCCGGGCGTGGGGCCGATTGGTGTCGCCTCGCATCTGGCGCCATTTCTGCCAGGTCATCCGTTTCAGGCGTCTGCTTCCTCTGCGATCGGCCCTGTTTCCGCAGCAGTCCTTGGCAGCGCCAGCATCCTGCCGATCAGTTGGATGTATCTGCGGATGATGGGCGCGAATGCCCTTCGTCAGGCCAGTGGAGTGGCGTTGTTGTCGGCCAACTATCTGGCCCATCGGCTCGACTCCTCTTACCCCGTGCTGTTTCGAGGCAGCACCGGTCGGGTGGCCCACGAATGCATCCTTGACCTGAGGCCGCTGAAACGGGATGCGGGGATCGATGTGGATGACATCGCCAAGCGTTTGATGGACTACGGCTTCCACGCACCCACCGTCAGCTGGCCGGTGGCTGGAACGGTGATGGTGGAACCCACCGAGAGCGAAAGCCTGGCGGAACTGGATCGCTTCGCCGATGCCCTGGTGGCGATCCGTGAGGAGATTCGTGCCATTGAATCCGGCGCCAGTGACCCTCAGAACAACCCGCTGAAGCGTGCTCCGCATACCCTTGCTGCCGTCACAGCGGATGACTGGGATCGTCCCTACAGCCGTCAGCAGGCTGCCTTCCCGATGGAGGCTCAGCACGAGAACAAGGTCTGGCCCGCGGTGGCGCGGATTGACAACGCCTTTGGCGATCGCAACCTTGTTTGCACCTGTCCTTCTGTTGAGGCGGTGGCTGTGGCGGCTTGAAGCCCTGGTGCAAGGGCTTCAGAGCATGTAAATTTTCACCGAAAGTGGAAAAATTAGTTTGATTCCGTTCATCGCTCTTGCGGGTTCGGTCAAACTGTTCGACAACTGATTCGTCTGTCGGGGGACACCATGGATCGGGACAACATCAAGAAATCTGCGCTCAGTAGCGTTGAGGGGCCTGCCCTTCCTCAACTTCCGGAAGGTCTTGAGTCGGCCTTCAATCGGGGACATACCTTGTCGATCGAAGGAACAAATGTGATTCGGGTTCCTTTCGGCACCCGCCGTTCCCGTCGCAGTCGTCCTGAGCGGCCCGATCACTGGGCCACTTTGGTAATTCCTTTTCAACCGGTGGGCGATCCCACCCCACCACCGGCAGCGGCCTGAGGTCAGGCCACTCCGATCTCAGCTTCTTCCTGGGAAAGACGCCAGTCCAGGAGTGCTTTGACGTCGGCCAGTGAGCAGGTTGGTGTACGGAATGGCAGTAATCGCATCGGGCTGCGCTCCGGTCGCACCAGCCAACTTCGATTCGTTTGAGGCATTAGAAGAAATCCGCGGTATCGCACCGCGGCCTCTTGGCCGGTAATGAATCCCATCGCTCAAGGGATTGTTTGAAAGTGACTTCGTCATTTCAGGGCACAAGATCTGGTGTCTCGCGCTTGCACCGAATCTTTTTCGGATTGCCGAGGTCAGGGTCGTGGAACAGCCACGACATTGTGAGATTGGAAACTTGCAATGCTGTTCGGCTCAGATCATGCTTTAGCTGTGGCACTAGGGATGGGGCTCAGAGTTCGAGCGGCGACATCTGCAGAAGCCGCTGCAGCAGGTCAGTGATGCTGTCGTCCTGGGGTGGTTTGGCATGGTTGCTAAGGAGGTGTCGCCCAACGACTTGAGCACCGAGGTGGGTGAGTTGGATGCGCAGAGACAGAAGCAGTTCCATGCCGCCACCGCCAGAGAAGGTGGCCATAGCGATCGGCCGCCCGTTGAAGAGGGCCCGGAAGTCGTCACCTGTCACCGACAGCCAGGCAATGGCATTGGTGAGAGACGGTGGAATGGAGCCGTTGTATTCCGGTGCGCAGATCACCCAGCGGGGGGTTTTGTGGAGCTTGTCGTGCAGGGTTGCAAGATCAGGGCCCGCCCCTGCTTCTTTGACTCTTGGCGTGAATAGAGGCAGGTCGAGCCGCGTGAGGTCGATCAGTTCGGCACTGATGCTCTGAGCCGCTGCGGCTTGCACGAAGCGTTCCGCCAGCTTGAGGTTCTCGCCATTGCTCGCTGTCAGGACGATGAGATCAGAGTGCATGAAGGAGTCGGCTCTTGTCTGAATCGTGCAAGGTCTCGGTTGGTTTCACAACGAGACCCGCCAGCTGCAAGAGCGTCAGGCTGCTTTTAACTCGGCTTCGCGGTAAGGAACGAAGCTGGCCTTGCGGGCGCCGCAGATCGGGCACTGCCAGTCGTCTGGAATCGCTTCAAAGGGAGTGCCTGCGGCGATCCCGGACTCCGGATCTCCCTTGGCGGGGTCGTAGATCATTGAGCACACCTTGCAGATCCATTTGCCCGGGATGGGTTGATCGGCTTGTCCTGCCGTTCCCTTGCCTTGCAGTGCTTCGAGGGCAACGCCGTAGGTTTCGGCGTGATGCTGTTCGATCGGAGTCAGCAGGCCGAAGTTTTTGGCGGCGGTGCGGAACAGGCCGGCATGCTCCTCGGATTCGCTGCTTTGCTCGGCGAATTCCGCTTCGGCTCCACGGTCCCGGTCCTGCCGAGCTTGGGCGGCGAACTCCGGATACATCGTTGTGTATTCGTAGGTCTCGCCTTCAATCGCCAGTTCCAGGCAGCGGCTCAGCACGGCCTCTTTCTCGTCGTCGCTGAGCTGGTCGGGATTGCTCACGACCAGTTCAGGGTGCAGCAGGCGGAAGTGCGCAAAGGCATGCTCCGTTTCCTGGGCGGCGGTGTCACGAAACAACTTGGCTAAGTCTTTGTGGCCGAGTTGTTTGGCCACATCTGCAAAGAACAGGTATTTGCGGTTGGCCATGCTCTCGCCGCCGAAGGCGGCTTCGAGATTGGCGTGGGTAGAGGGTTTGGAGAGGTCCACAGTGGGGCGAGGCAGTGGTTGTCCCACCAACCTACGCCTAACTCATAGTCAGTATGAGTTAGGCGTAGGTTCGGGTTGCCGGCTTAGTAGTTGGCGCCGCTGCGGCGTTGATGCACAGCAGTGCTGCCCTCCGCATCCAGCACCCCACCGTGATCGACTTCGGCGTAGATCAACCAGTGGTCGCCGCATTCCATCCGTTGGCTCACCTTGCCGTCTAGCCAGGCCAGGGCATCCGGGAGCAAAGGCTGTTCGGCTGGGCTGGTCTCCAATTCCAGCCCAGCAAACCGATCGGCTCCAGGTTCGAACGGTTGCAGGAACTGCTTCATCAGTGCTGTTTCGCGACCTTCCGCCAAAACGTTTAAAGCGAAGCGATCGCCCTTGTGAAGCAGGGCTTCGACGGCGCGGTCCTTGGCGACGGCCACGGTGATGCCGGGAGGATTGAAGCTGGCTTGACTCACCCAGCTGGCCACCATGGCGCCGCTCAGATCCGCTTTGCGTGTGGTGAGCACGCAGAGGGAGCCGATCACGCGGCCCAGCGCCAGCACTGCTGGATCGCTGCGGCTTTCACTCAAGCCCCCAGCACTGCGTCGCTGCGCCCGCTTCTGGCTCTGCAGCAGTTGGCGGCCGAAACGGGTGCCGGTTTCTTCCAGCTCCTTCACCCGTGCGGCATCCGGACTGAACTTCACCCGGATCGGCTCGAAGCCAAAGCTGAAGCCGCCATCCCGCAGCTTGGTTTCCAGCAAGTCCACCGCCTCGCCGCTCCATCCGAAGCTGCCGAACACCCCCACGGGCTTGCTGCGATTTCCCTCTGCCAAGAGGGTGCCCAACGCCGAGACAATCGGTGTGGGGGCATGCCCCCCCAGGGTCGGTGAGCCGATCAACACGGCGTCGGCCTGCTGGATCGTGCTTACTAGTTCATCGGCCGGTGTGAATTCGCAGTTCAGGCTGCTCACCCGGATGCCGGTGCGGCTGACCCCGCGGGCCAGGGCATCGGCAATGGCTGCGGTGTTGCCGTAGGCGCTGGCGAACAGCAGGGCCACCGTCAGGCTGGCGTTCTGCTGGCCTTCTCCCCAACGGCGGTAGTCATTCAGCAGGCTTCGCCAGCTGGCTTCGATCGCTGGACCATGGCCTGGTGCGATGGTGCGGATGTCGAGCTCTTCGAGCCGTTCCACCAGGGCATCCACCTGGCGGGCCATGGGTGCCATCAGGCAGTCATAGAAGTGACGACGCTCCTCTTCGGTGCTGCTGCGGTTGCTTTCGGCCCAGCTGTCCGTGCAGAGGTGGGCACTGAAGAACTTGTCGCTCATCAGCAGGCCGAGGCTTTCCTCGAATGCCAGCAGTCCGCCTGGCCAGCGGGGTGTTGGGGCCGGCAGCAGCATCAAGCTGCGCTGATGGCTCAGGGGAAGCGTTTGCTCCTGGCGGATGATCCGCAAGGGCGGCAGGTCTGGCAATGGTGGTTGCTCGCTCGTCTTGCCGGGAGGTGCTGGTTTGCGTTGGCTCCACAGCTCTTCGATCAACTTGGCGCCCGGGTTGGAGACGATCAGTTCCAAGCCGGCATAGGCCTCCGCCAGATCCCGCAGCAGGGCAACGCGGTTGGGGTTGACGTGCCCCACGACCACCAGCAGCGGCGCGTCGCTGCTGGGCAGGGCCTCAGCAAGCACAGGAAGAAAGACCTCGCTGTAGGCCACGCCCGGAGGGTGGACCAGCACGGCAGGGGCACCATCACCGGCCTCAAACAACACACTGTTGGCGGTGCTGCCCCGCTCCAGGGCGTACTCCAGTTCGAAGCGGTGTCGTTGCGGGCTCAGACCGCGGAGACCAACGACCCCGTCGTCGATCGGCAGTTGGATGGTGTGACGCGTGGTGGTGGTGGTCACGCTCATCAGTAGTGATTCCCCACTTTGCGGTGATGCACCGCGGTGCTGGCCTCTGCATCGGCCACGTTGCCTTGTTCCACGACGGCATAGATGATCCAGTGATCGGGCCCTTCCATGCGCTGTTCCACCCGGCATCCCAGGTAAGCCAGGGCATCGACCAGCACCGGGCCACCATCTGCTGTTCCTTCCAGCACGTTCACCCCCGCGAAACGATCGGCACCGGGGGGAAAGCGCTTGAGGAAATGGCGCATCAGTTGTTGGTGGTTGTCTTGCCGTAGAACATTCAGCACGAACTGGTCTCCCACCTGCATCAGGGCTTCGATCGCACGGTCTTTGGCGACGGCAATGGTCAACCCCGGTGGGGTGAAGCTGGCCTGACTCACCCAGCTGGCCACCATGGCGCTGCGGCGCTGCGACTCGCCCTCCCCCTGGCTGGCGGTCACCACATAGAGGCCACCGCTGATGCGGCCGAGGGCCTTGTCGAGGTCGCCATCGAGGCTCTTCATCGCCGCGATCGTCTTCTCTTTGGTCAGCAGCTGGCCAAGGTCGGTGCCGGACTCCTCACAGCGTTGGTAATCGCTGCCCTGGGGCAGTTGCTTGATCCGAAGTGGGCTGAAAGCTTGTTTCTGTCCCTGGCTGCGCAATTGGTCGGCGACGGCGTCGATGGGCTCATCGTTGCCGCCGAAGGCGTCGTAAACCCCCACCAGTTGTTTGGGATGCAGGGCTGCCAGCAGGGTGCCGATGGAGGCCTGGAGATCTGGCTCCGGTTCCGCCGGCCAGGTCGGCACCACCACCGCTTTGGCATCGCCGATTAGGGCGGTGAGTTCCTGGGCATCAGTGGCCCGCAGGTCCACAAGCTGCACCTGGGCATCCGCCTTGCCGATGCCGTGGGCAATCGCCTGGCTGATCCGATCGGAGAAGCCGTACTGGCTCAGATAACAGACGGCGGCATAGCTCTCGCCCTTGCTGCGCTGGCCACTCCACTCGCGGTAGTCGCTGATCCAGTGGCTGAGGTGATGCCGCAGCAGGGGGCCGTGACCCACGGCGATGGTGTTGATCTCCGGCAGGCCATCCATGCGCTTGAGGGCCTGCAGCACGCTGCGGGCATTGGGGCCCATCAGGCAGTCGTAGTAGAAGCGGAAATCAGGAGCGATGGCGCCGGGATCGGCGTCGAAGACGTCGTCGGAGCAGTAATGCAGGCCGAAGGCATCGCAGGTGTAGAGGATGCCTGTGCCGTGATCGAAGGAAAAGATCGTGTCCGGCCAGTGCAGGTTGGGGGCGCTGAGGAACTCGAAGCGGTGGTGGATGCCGCTGTTGGGGTTGGTACCGAGATCCAGTTCCTCGCCGGATTTCACCGCACGGGATTTGAACGGTCGGTGCACCTGGTCTTGCAGGAACTGCAGGGCCACCTTCGACCCCACGATTTCGATCTCGGGATTGAGATCGATCAGGTCACCGATCAATCCGGAGTGGTCCGGTTCGGTGTGGCTCACGATCAGCACATCGATTGTGCTCGGATCGATCTGTTCCTTGAGCAGAGGGATCCAGGTGTCGCGGAACTTGGCGTGGCTGGTGTCGATTAGGGCGGTGCGTTCTCCTCGCACCAGAAAGGCGTTGTAGGTGGTGCCGTTGCGCAGGCCGAATTCGATGTCGAAGCGGCTGCGATCCCAGTCGAGGGAGCGAATCGTGGTGGTGTCAGCGGCGATCGCTTCGCATTGCAGGCTCAGACGGGGAGCAACGGGAGCGACGACCATGAAACCGACCGTGACGGAAGTCGACTCTACGGAGATTCAGTGGGGGGAGGCGGCGGAGACTGGTCGCAACCGCAACCTTTTGATGGCGTCATCGACGCTGCGACGCAGCATTGGACCCGGGATCCTCTTGGCCGGTGCCTGCATCGGTGGATCACACCTAATGGCCTCCACCACGGCAGGAGCTCGCTTTGGCTTTGCGCTGGTGGGATTGATCCTGCTCACTAATCTGATCAAGTACCCGTTTTTGCGGGTGGGCACTCGCTTCACTGCAGCGACGGGGTTATCGCTGCTGGAGGGCTTTCAGCGCCGTAATCCTCTGTATCTCCCCTTGTTCCTGGTGGTGAGCTTGGTGACGGGGACCTTCACCATCGCTGCGGTGAGTTTTGTGGCTGGGTTGCTGCTTACCAACATCCCGCTGCTGGGGGGGGTTGAGCCCTACGGACTGTCCATCGCCGTGCTGGTGGTGAGTGGCCTGGTGCTGCTGTTGGGGCATTACCGGGCGTTGGACCGCCTCTCCAAGCTGTTGGTGGTGCTACTCACCCTGCTCACGGGAGTTGCTGCGATCACATTGTTGATTCGCGGTCCGGTCGGGGATGTAGCGGCCAGTTGGGTCAGCACCGATCCCAGCCCCTGGACCTGGGCCAACCTGGCCTTCTTGATTCCCCTGATGGGTTGGATGCCTGGCCCAGTGGAGATGTGTGTGTGGCCGTCGTTGTGGATGTTCTCCCGTGCGCGGGATACAAACCACACCGCCACTCCCCAGGAGGCGGAATTCGATTTCAACCTCGGCTACGCCGTCACCGTCGTGACGGCGATGTTCTTCGTGATCCTGGGCGCCTACACGATGTATGGCAGTGGTGACGGAATGCTGGCCGGCAGTGGCGTCTCCTTCGCCCAGAAGCTGATCAAGCTCTACACCGCTGCCAAAGGTGATTGGGCGGCCTGGGTGATCATTCCGGCGGCCTTTTTCGCCATGTTCAGCACCACCCTCACCTGCCTGGACGCCTACCCCCGCAGCATTGCTGCCATACAAGGTTTGCTTCGTCATCACGACAGTGGGGATTCCGCGCCGGGGCCCATGCAGCGCCGGTTTGATATTTGGGTGATTGTGCATTTCTTGGCTGCTGTTGTTGCCTTGGTGGTGGCCAAGAGTGGCGGCATCGGGGTGAAGGATTTCGTGTTCGGGGCGATGTCCGGCAGCTTCCTCACGGCTCCGCTGTTCGCCTGGATGGCGATGGACACGATCAACAGCCCCTTGGTGCCGCTCGAGCACCGTTATGGGCGGCTCACCCAGGCCTTCTGCTGGTTTGGTCTGGTGTTTTTCAGTGGCTTCAGCCTGCTGTTTATCGGTCGCTTTTTCCTGGGCCTTGGCGGCTGATTCAGCCTTGGTTCCAGCAAAAAACCCCTGCCATGGGCAGGGGTTGGGATTCCGTTCTTCTCGTCTCGGTCTCTTGGGCTTGTCCACCCCAAGGCTGATCAGCTTTCGATCTTCACCGAAACGCTGGTGTGCTCCACAGCTTTTCCGGCATTGATCTCAAGAATGCCGTCCCGATAGCTGGCCTTGAGCTGGTCGCGATCGAGGCTGTGGGGGAAACGGAAGCTGCGGCTCCAGGTGCCGTTGCGGAATTCGCTCAGCAAAGGCGCGTTGGTGTCTTCAGTGCTTTCTGCGGGGCGCTCGGCGGTGATCACCAGATTGCGATCGGTGGCCTTGATGTCGATGGAGTCGCGGTCCACGCCCGGCAGTTCCAGTCGCACGGTGTAGCTGGTTTCGGTTTCACGGATTTCGGCGTTGGGAATGCGCTCTGCGGTGGCCATTTGCTGCTCGAGACGCTCGAACAGATCGAAGGGGGATTGGCGAAGGGTCAGCATGATGATGGCTCCGAAGAATGAACATCTGCGGACTGTGTGATCGCCCGCCATCACAATCTGCGCCCGTTGGATGAGAACCAGAAGCGTGAGAACCGTCCGTTTTGATTCGGTCTCTACCACCGGGTTCGGCTGGCACCAAAGGGATGGTGTTGAAACCGAATCTCCTTAAATCCACCACCAGTCGCTGAAGCAGGCTGCCTGTCCGCAGATCTGCTCTTCTGCATCCCAGAGGGTCCAGATCCGGGCCTTATTGATCATGAATCGATGCCCTTTGCGGCTGATGCGAATGCCGCGATAGTTCTGCACCGCGTCCAGACGTTTCGCTTGGCCCAGGGCGCTGCTGCGTTCCGCCCGTTCGGTGTCCGGTGCGGTGAGCCGTGAGGGCATGCCGATTAGCTCATCCCAGCGGGTTTCCCACAGCTGCAGTGCCGCAGCGTTGGCGTAACTGAGCTTTGGATCCTTTTCCGTGCCGTGGGCCAATACCGGAAAGCCGCAGGCGAACAGGTCTTGGCAGAGCAGTCGTTTCGCCTGGCCAGGTTGGGCGGCGGCGATCAGCGGCCGACCGAAGGCCCGTTGATGCGATTGCAACAGCAACCCGGATAACCCTTGTTTTTCGGTCGTGAGCCAGGCGGCTTCCCAGGCCATGGCTCCCCTCCGATTCAGCTGCCGGCTGCCATGGCCTGCAGCATGGCCTTCTGGGCACTGGCCTGGCCGTGGGCTTTGAGGTTGTTGAGAAAGGTGCTGCGGGCATCGGCGAAGCGCGGGTCTTCTGCCAGCGGCAGGTCTCCGGCTGCATCGAGGCCTGTGTCGCCATCCATCGCTGGGGTGATCACCACCAGGTCGCCATCAAGGCTGCGGTTGTAGCGCCACCACAGGGCGGGATCCTGCACCGCTGCATGGGGCAGCAGGGGCGCGGCCTCTTCAGGGGTGCTGGTGCTCTTCGCTTCCTGGGCTGCTGCAGCGCGCTCGGCCAGGGCCTTGCGCCGATGTTCCGCCAGGTCTTCCAGCAAGCGGGCTCTGTTGCGGCCCCGCAGTTGGAAAAGCACAAAGGGGTCTTCACTGAAGCGATCCCCCATCAGGAAATACACCGCGCTGATGTGTTTGCAGGGGTTGGCCTTATCTGGGCAGCTGCACTCGCTGCGCACCTCCTGCAGCTTGAACGGGAACAGGCGTTTGCCGCTGGCGGCGAAGGCCCGTTCGATGTCTGACGGCATGATCCCTGCCAGCAGCTGCGCTGACCAGCGGGCTTTCTGGGTCAGGGCTTCCATCACATAGTCCCAGTCTTCATCGTTCAGCACGTCCAGCCAGAGCTTCACCTTGTACGGAGCTTCATCGGTGCCCTGCACCCGGGCGTGAACCCGGCGGCCTTCGAAGCGGATCGAGGTCACATGCCCTTCGCGGGCATAGCCCCAGGCCCGCTCCAACCGTTTCTTGAAGCGGTAGCCGTTGATCAGCTCCATCCACTGCTCAACCCACCAGGGCTGTTGGCCCAAACCGTCGTCGCCGATGGCGGTGGTGATGCCGTTACTTTTGTTGTTGCTGAGGGTCATGGTCAGGTTTCCTCCAAAGCCACGAGATCGCGCAATTGATCGCCACCGAGGCTTCCCAGCCAATCCTCCCCGGAGCCGATCACATCTTCAGCCAGGCGTGATTTCTCCCGGATCATGCGATCGATTTTTTCTTCCACCGAGCCACTGGTGATGAATTTGTGCACCATCACCCGGTTGGTTTGGCCAATGCGATACGCCCGGTCGGTGGCCTGATTCTCCACGGCCGGGTTCCACCAGCGATCGATGTGGAACACGTGGCTGGCCCGGGTGAGGTTGAGGCCCACACCACCGGCCTTGAGCGAGAGCAGGAACAGCTGCGGACCGCGGGGATCTTCCTGGAATCGATCCACCATCGCCTGGCGTTCGCTCTTGCGGGTGCCACCGTGCAGGAAGGGAACTTCTGATTTCCAGCGCTGCTGCATCCAGGCCTGCAGGAGATGCCCCCATTCGGCGAACTGGGTGAACAAAAGGGCCCGATCGCCGGCTTCGATTACCTCTTCAAGGATCTCCTCCAGCCGCTGCAGCTTGGCCGAACGGCCCAGGAAGCCGTCGTCCACAGCCCCCTCGCTGAGGGCGAGGGCGGGATGGTTGCAGATCTGTTTCAGCCTGGTGAGTAGGGCCAGCACTTGACCGTGGCGCTGCCCGCGCGGCGCCCGCGCAATGGCATCCAGGGTGTCTTCCACGGTTTTGCTGTACAGGGATTTCTGCTCCTTGCTCAGCCCCACCCATTCGCTCAGCTCCACTTTCTCGGGCAGGTCGGAAATGATCGTTTTGTCGGTCTTCAGCCGGCGCAGGATGAACGGGCCCACGCGGCCTTTCAGGTCCCGCAGGGACGACATATCGCCATAGCGCTCGATTGGCATCCGGTAGCGCTGGCGGAAAAAGTCCTCTTCTCCCAGCACCTTGGGGTTGAGGAAGTCCATCAAGGCCCACAGTTCGCTCACCCGGTTCTCAACTGGTGTGCCAGTGAGGGCGATGCGGAAACGGTTGCTCTTGCTGCGGCCGGGGCGGGCCAGATCCCGGGCGGCCTGGCTCTGCTTGGCGCCGGGGTTCTTGATCGCCTGGGCTTCATCAATCACCACCCCCTGCCAGTCCTGGGTTTCCAGCAGTTCGCTGTCGCGCTGCAGCAGCCCGTAGCTGGTGAGCACCAGATCCACATCCTTCAAGGCTTTTTTGAGTTCGGCGGGTGTGGATGGGCGGCGCGGGCCGTAGTGCTCGATGACCGTCAATTCCGGCGTGAAGGATTCCGCCTCTCGTCGCCAGTTGGTGAGCACCGATGTGGGGGCCACCAGCAGCACCGGGCGCTTCAGTTCCTGCTCCGCTTTGAGGTGCTGCAGAAACGCCAGCAGTTGGATTGTTTTGCCCAGGCCCATGTCATCGGCCAGGCAGGCCCCTTGATCGAAACGGTGCAGGAAGGCGAGCCAACCCAGACCCCGCTCCTGATAAGGCCGCAACTGGCCGCTGAACCCCTCGGGTGCTGGCAGTGGGTCGGGGGCTTTCTGCTGGTGGTACTGCTCCAGCACTGATTGCAGCCTTGGGCCGGCATCGAAGCGATGCACCGGCATCCGCATCAGCAATTCCCCTTCTGTTCCTGTTAGCCGCAGCGCATCGTCGAGGCTCAGTTCCGGTTTCGCACCACAGAACCGTTCGGCGTTCTTGAGATCATTGGGCCGCAGTTCGATCCAGGCCCCCTTGTGGCGCACCAGGGGGCTGCGCTTGCCGCTTAGGCGCTCCAGCTCCCGCAGGGTGAGCGTCACCCCACCGATCATCAGATCCCACTCCCAATCCAGGCATTCGCCAAGGGTGAAGCCCCGGGATCGCTCCGGTAACTCAGCCTTGATCGACAGTCCAAGGCGGCTGGCCAGTCCACCGGAGAGGCTGGGCGGCAGTTCCACACCAACACCGGCATCCCGCAGCTGACGGGCCGCCGTGCGTACCAGAACGAAGGCTTCGGCCGGGGTCAGCTGCATTGTGTCCGGCGTGGCGCTTTCCAGGCCGCGTTCGATCGGTGGGAACACCGTCAGGGCACGTCCGAGCCCCTCGAGCAGCACTTCGCCAGGTTGGTCCACCTGGATCTCACCCAGTTGCAGCATCTCGGCGCCGGAGGCCCAGGCCGCGGCGGCGGGGAGTTTCAGGCTGGGGTCGGCTTCCGCCTGCAGCCCGAAGTGCAGCTCCCAGAGATCCTCCCCATCCGGCGGGGTGTGCAGTTCAAGGCAGGTGCGGGCCGCGGCGAATCCGCCGGCTATGCCCTCCCGCCAGTGATGGCTGGCGGTGGCCAGGCGTTCGGCTTCCTCATCACCGATTTCGATCACTCCTGTTTCCGACCCAAGGGCCTCCTGCCAAAGGGTGAGGAGGGGATCGAGGCCATCGGTGGAAGGCTCAAAGTCCTTGCGCAACTGCGCGTCCACCAGGTCTTCCAGCAGGGTCGCCACTCGCAGTCGTCCGCTGCGGGGCCGGCAGCTGGCCACGGGGTTGGCGGCCCGCATCGCCTCCGGCCGCAACCGGGTGGTGCGGTTGCTGCGGCGTCCCAAGGGTTCACGCCAGGGCAATGCACAGGTGGCCACCAGAGGCAGGCTGGCCGCCAGATCCTCCAGCCGGCGGCGATCTTCTTCCCGGTTGAGCAGCGGCACCCAACGGGCCCGATGGGGATAGCCCTCACCTTTGCTGAGTTCCATCTGGGGAATCCAGCGGCCCCGGGCTACCAGGCTCAGGGCCCAGCGCTGCAGATGGCTCCACCAGCGCAGTTCATCGGCCAGGTCCGGATTGGTGCCTGAGAGGGGCAATCGCGACAGCCAATCTGTCGCTGCCGACGGTTCCACCGCAAGGCCCTTCACCTGCCAAGGCCACCATTCCGTTTGTTTGGGGATCGGTTCGCCGGCCTGCATCGGTAGCCCGGTCCAGCCCGGTGGTTCCGATGTTGGATCGGCGGTTTTGTTGCGGCTTTTGCGCGGCTTCACCGTGCGGCTCGGCAGGGTGAGACACGCCGTCGCATCGATGCTGCCGCCTGGCAAGAGGTCGCGTTCACTAAGCCAGGCCCTGAGGTCGTCGTGGCTCAGGGTGAAGGGGTGCAGCGCCGGGGTGAGGCCTGGGCCTTCCGGTGTGGCCACCCGCCAGGTGTCAGCCCAAACAAGCAGTGCCGGTTGGCCGGAACTGCTGGAGGTGCGGATGGCGGGAAGCCAGGTGGCGTGCAGCAGGCTCATGGCCGCGACGCGGGCAGGAAGCGGAGGGTGCCGTGGAGCAGGAGAGCACTGCCGATCAACGGCAGCCAGGCCTGAAATAGCTCCAGTAGTAATGATGCCAGGCCATCGACCTGCCAGTTGTCAAGGGGTAGCGGCATCCCGAGGCTGCGCAGCCCGCAGACCGCCCCTACCAGACCCGCTTGCAGATGCCCGTCATCGGGGTCCACCCGTTGCAGGTGAAAGGCCAGCAGGCCATAAAAGAGACCGCAACCGCCGGAACGCACGGCGGCTTCCAAGCCCCAGGGCAAGCTCAGCAGGCCTGCGCTGATGCCTGCAGCCAGAGCCCAGCCTATCGACTGCAGCCGCAGTCGCTGGCGAATCTCAGGATCACTGGGAGGAACGGCCACGGGCGCCGGCGGTTCAAAGGCGATCATGACGGCAGGATCCCCCTTTCCTGTCATGGTCGCCGCCGCATCGTCGTCTTCTGCAGCGTCTGCACCGCGCAGCGGTGAGGAGATCCGTGAGGCTTTCCTGAACTTCTACGCCGAGCGCGGCCACAAGCGGATGGCTAGTGCCTCGTTGATTCCCGAAGATCCAACGGTGTTGCTCACCATTGCGGGAATGCTGCCGTTCAAACCCGTTTTTCTGGGTCAACAGGAGAGACCAGCGCCCCGGGCCACCAGTTCGCAGAAGTGCATCCGCACCAACGACATCGAGAACGTGGGGCGCACGGCCCGGCATCACACTTTTTTCGAGATGCTCGGCAACTTTTCCTTTGGGGATTACTTCAAGCAGCAGGCCATTGAGTGGGCCTGGGAGCTCAGCACCAGTGTCTACGGCATCGATCCCAAGAACCTGGTGGTGAGCGTCTTTCGTGAGGACGACGAAGCTGAGCAGATCTGGCGCGATGTGGTGGGGGTGAACCCCAAGCGGATCATCCGCATGGACGAGGCCGACAACTTCTGGGCTTCCGGTCCCACCGGCCCCTGTGGTCCCTGCTCGGAGATGTACTACGACTTCAAGCCGGAGCTGGGGGATGAGGGCATCGATCTCGAGGACGACGACCGTTTCATCGAGTTCTACAACCTGGTGTTCATGCAGTACAACCGCGACGCTGAGGGCACCCTCACGCCGCTGGCCAACCGCAACATCGACACCGGCATGGGGCTTGAGCGGATGGCTCAGATTCTGCAGAAGGTTCCCAACAACTACGAAACCGACCTGATCTTTCCGCTGATCAAAGCAGCCGCCGATCTGGCGGGGGTCGACTACCACCAGCTCGACGATAAGGGCAAGACGTCGTTAAAGGTGATCGGGGATCACAGTCGTGCGGTGACGCAGCTGATCTGTGATGGCGTCACCGCCAGCAATCTGGGCCGCGGCTACATCCTGCGGCGTCTGCTGCGCCGGGTGGTGCGCCATGGTCGCCTCCTGGGGATCGACAAGCCCTTCCTCGTCACCATGGGGGAAGCGGCGATCGCCTTGCTGAAGGGGGCTCACCCCAGCGTGATCGAACGCCAAGAGGTGATCCTGGCCGAACTCCAGCGCGAGGAAGCTCGCTTCCTCGAGACCCTCGAGCGCGGCGAGAAGTTGTTGGCTGAGGTGCTGGCCTCCAAGCCCACGCAGATCAGTGGTGCCCAGGCTTTTGAGCTGTACGACACCTACGGCTTCCCGTTGGAGCTCACCCAGGAAATCGCTGAGGAGCAGGGCCTGGCTGTTGATTTCGATGGCTTCGAGGCGGCGATGGAGGAACAGCGTGAGCGGGCGAAGGCGGCGGCGGTGAGTATTGATCTCACGCTTCAAGATGCGATCGATCAGTTGGTGGCGGATCAGGCGGCCACCTGTTTCGAGGGGTATGAGGCCCTCGACCAGGCCTCCTGCGTGCAGGCGTTGGTGGTCAACGGCGAACCAGCCACCACCGCCAAGGCGGGAGATGCGGTTCAGGTGGTGCTCGACTCCACGCCGTTCTATGGAGAAGGTGGTGGCCAGGTGGGCGATCGCGGGGTGCTGGCGGGCAGCGATTTGATCGTTCGGATTGAGTCGGTGAGCCGCAGCCGTGATGTCTTCGTCCATGCCGGTCGGGTTGAACGCGGTGAGCTCGCCTTGGGTGACACTGTGAATGCGCAGGTGGATCGCGCCTGCCGGCGTCGGGCCCAGGCGAATCACACCGCCACCCACCTTTTGCAGGCTGCGCTCAAGCAGGTGGTGGATCCGGGGATCGGCCAGGCCGGATCACTGGTGGATTTCGACCGACTGCGCTTCGATTTCCACTGTCCCAAGGCGGTGTCGGCGGAGCAGTTGGTGCAGGTTGAAACCCTGGTCAATGGCTGGATCACCGAGGCCCATGCGCTGCAGGTTCAGGAGATGGCGATCGACCAGGCCAAGGCGGCCGGTGCTGTGGCGATGTTCGGTGAGAAGTACGCCGATGTGGTGCGCGTCGTTGACGTTCCCGGCGTGTCGATGGAGCTCTGCGGCGGCACCCATGTGGCCAATACCGCTGAGATTGGCCTGTTCAAGATCGTGGCGGAAAGCGGCGTTGCCTCCGGCATTCGCAGGATTGAAGCCGTTGCCGGTCCTGCCGTGCTCGCCTATCTGAACGAGCGCGATGCGGTGGTGAAGCAGCTGGGGGATCGTTTCAAGGCTCAGCCGGCCGAGATCGTTGACCGTGTAGCGGCCCTTCAGGAGGAGCTCAAGGCCACCGGCAAGTCGCTGGCGGCGGCTCAGGCGGAACTGGCGGTGGCCAAGGCCGGCGCTCTGGCCGCCAAGGCCAAGGCTTTGGGTGGCTTCCAACTGCTGGTGGAACGCCTCGATGGTGTGGATGGCGCCGGTTTGCAGGGCGCAGCCCAGAGCCTGGCAGATCAACTGGGGGATGGTGCGGCGGTGGTGATCGGTGGTTTGCCGGATCCCGCCGACCTGGGCAAGGTGATCCTGGTGGCGGCCTTCGGCAAGCAGGTAATCGCCGCCAAGCTCCAGGCCGGCAAGTTCATCGGCGGCATCGCCAAACAGTGCGGCGGTGGTGGCGGTGGTCGCCCCAACCTCGCGCAGGCTGGTGGTCGGGATGGTGCTGCCCTCTCTGATGCTCTTGAGACAGCTCAAGCTGAGCTGGTGGCGGTACTGGGGGCCGTGTGACAGAGCCTGCGGCTTTAGGAGAGAAGGTTTTGGAACAGCTCTTTCATGCGTCCCACCACATCTCGACTGCTTGGTGGGACTGATTGGATTGTCAATTGGGCGAGTTGAGCCTGTCGATCGCTGATCAATTGGCCAAATCGTTCGATCAGGCCTGGTTCTTCTTCCAGGAGATCAGCGATGGCCTCTCGTTTTACTTCCAGGAGGTCAACTTTTCTGATGCTGTGAATGGTTGCACTGCGGGGGGCACCTGTGAAAACAGTCATTTCTCCAAAGATGTCCCCGCGTTGGAGTTGAGCTATTTCGAAAGCATCATGTGAACTTGTTGGTTTGCGAATGGAGACGTGGCCATTAATTAGCATGAACAAGGAGTCTCCACTTTCATTCTCCTTGACGATAATTTCTCCTGGTCCGTAGGAGCAGAACGCGCTCATCGTGATTATCTTTTGAATCTGTTCTTCAGACAGGATGGAGAAAAGTTGGTTGTTTTTTAGGAGATTTTGAATTGTTTTGAGTAGACTATTTTTGTTGGGAGGTTGTATTTTTGGCTGTTGAATATTTTTTGTGATGCGTACATCACGAACGCTGAAGGGAAAGCTGAAGCCTTCGCGTTGAAGTGCATACCAAAGCTGTTCTTGCAGGTCGCCGCGAAGGGCACGGCTCTGGCCGTAGTCTTTTTGCCAGTTGACCCATTCGTAGTTGATACAGCTTTCTTCGAAGGAGCTGATTCGAATGATGCTGGCTGGTGTTCGAAGAACGAGTGGATGATTATCAGAGATCTTCTGCATGATTGCCTTGGCTCTGTCTGGTGGCATGCTGTAATCCAGTCCAATCAAGAGTCGGTTGCCATGGGCGCCATTGCTTGTGAAATTTCGAATGGTGGTTGAGTTCGAATTTGTATGTGGAAAGATCAGTTTTGATCCATAAAGGCTGTTGATTTCTGTATCTCTCCAGCTAATAGAGTTAACCCGGCCAATGTGCCCATCAATTTCAACCCAATCACCTTCTTGGATCACTTGCTCGAGTTGAAGGCTTAATCCACCGATGAGGTCCTTCAGAGGATCCTGTGCGGCCAAACCAACAACAGCTGTGAGAACGGCGGAGGTTGTCACGAGGCCTACCAGGTCGATGCTGGCTTGCTCCTTCAGGCTTAGAGCGATGAGGATCAAGCTCCCGACGATGAAGATAAGATCTCGCAGGATCTTTGGGCTCGATGGCAAGATCCGGAGGCTTGGCATGATTTCTAGAAACAACCAAATCAGGCAGCGGCTGATGGCAATCGAAGCGACGATGCTAGTGATCAGAACGAGATCAAATCCTGCTGGGATTGGAATCTGAAAAGCTTGAACAGACTGTGCCGTGGTGTGGGCCACCAAGGTGATCCAGGGAATGCGCCAAGGGAACGGCGGCATGTTGAGCCGTTGGCAGATGCGCTTGGCAACCAAGCCGGTAAATAAACCCACACCTGTGAGCACCCATTGCAATGCCAGGACCATGACCCACCCACCTGTTGCAGCTCATTGTGGGGAGATCACAGGCTCAGGGCTGGAAGTTTTTTGATCTTGTTCGTATTGAGTGATGAATGAACTCAATCTGGCGCGTACTCCTAGATTGAATTTGTAGCGATATCGAAGGTTTTGTTTTGCTGAGTTGCACTGACGACCCCTCGCCAGAGGGCGCCGTCTAGATCAACCATCCGTCGTTCCTTGGTGGCCAGATGAATGGGGACGTGGGTGAAAAAATTGTTCCAGTAGCCGATCACAAGGTTGGTTTTTCCACTCATTCCAGCATGCACCGCATATTCCGCCAGTAGATAGCAAAAGACGGCATCTGCTGCATTGGCTGATACGCTCCTGATGTGATAGCTCGGATCCAAATACTTGATGCTAATCGCGATATTGTTGTCCTTGAAGTGATCGGATATTTCCCCTTTGAGTAGTTCTCCAATGTCGTCTTTGAGGATGTTTCCGGATGCATCGATTTTGCTTTCACTGGCCTTGAAAAGATCCTGGCCTGCGCCTTCTGCAACGACAATCACAGCATGGTTGTTTTGTTCAAGCCTGCGTTGAAGTGCTGCACAGATGCCTTTGGGGCTGCCGATCTGAAAAGGGGTTTCGGGGATCAGGCAAAAATCCACAATGGAATTGGCCAGGGATGCTGTGGCGGCAATAAAGCCTGAGTCCCGACCCATCAATTTGACAAGACCAATCCCGTTTTCAGCGCCTTCTGCTTCGTGGTGTGCAGATGTGATGATTTCAGAGGCCACCTGAACAGAGGTTTCAAACCCGAAGGTTTTTTCAACAAAGCCAAGATCGTTGTCGATGGTTTTTGGAACGCCGACAACCCCAATGTTTGCTTGGCGTTTGTTGGCTGCTTCTGCGATTGCTTGAGCTCCCTTTAATGTGCCGTCGCCGCCGATGCAGAACAGGAGATTGATCTGTCGACGCTGGAGCTCGTCAACCATCGATTCCGGATCCTGGTTGCCGCGTGATGACCCAAGAATGGTTCCACCCTGTTTATGAATCTGTTCGACCACCGTTGAATTCAATTGGATGGGTTCGTGGTTCGATGTCTGGGTGAGTCCTTTGTAGCCATAGCGTATGCCAATAATTTCTTTGATTCTATAGTCTTGTTCCAGGACATTCACTAACCCTTTGATCACATTGTTCAGGCCAGGGCAAAGGCCACCGCAGGTGATGATTGCCGCTCGCGTTGACTCTGGATTATGAAAGATTTTTTTTCGTGCACCTGCCTTCTCGAAGGCGGGCAATTGCTTGCATGCTTTAAGTTGATAATTTAAATTCTTAAGCTGGCTGGAAAAGATTATTTTTTCTGCGTCGTCAATGAAGACTTCTTGGCTGCTGGGGTTTGCGTAGGTTGCCTCTCCGAGCTGCTGAATTTCAAAATTGAAGTGATCGGGATTTTTCAGAACGTTTTCGTATGCCATGCGTGTGACGACTCTGAATGCTCGTAATCTGATGGTGTCTTTTTGGCTCCGCAACCAACGCCAGGCTCTTGTTGTTGTGTTTGTGATTTGGTGGCGTCATCCATCTCCGACTGCCAGTCTTGAAAAACTGCTGCATAGCGGATGTCGAAACAGGCAGTTGTCTTACAGGTAGGAGCGCTTCTCCTGCTCGAAAGTGCCCTATGGGCGTTGCCCAGTCGTGCCGCTCAACCCCGGGTTGTTGAGGTTCCGGCGGGGCCTGCTTTTGTGAAGCTGCCTGGCAGTTCTGAGATCAAAGCACGTTCGGGTCAGCCGTTGAAGACCAAATCATTACTGCGTACTGAAAAGCCGGGTCGCATGCAGGTGATGTTGGGCAACGGGCGTCAGTTCCGCATGGGGGGTGATGCTCAGCTGCGCTTGGGTGCGGCCAACGTCGAATTGTTGAAGGGATCCATCATCGGCTGGATCAAACCAGGGACGCCGCGTCGCAGTCCCTTCACGATCAAAACGCGTTTGGCCACGGCGTCGATTCAGGGGACCACTGTTTTTCTGGAGTTCACCGATCAGCAGTTCAAAGTGTTCAGCTGGGAAGGCACGGTGCAGGTGGAGACCAGCAATGGTCGCCGCTTCACCCTGAACAGTGGTCAGCAACTGCTTTTGGATCTGAAGCGCCAGATGGCTGAGGTCAGTGGCCGCCTGGATGGCCTGGAGGCCTCCTTGGGTGAACTGGGTGGCGGCATCGTGACGCCACCGACTCCTGGGCGGGATGGTTCTCGCAGTCCCCGGTCGTATGCAAAAGACCCGCAGGAGTTCACCTGGGAGCCCCCTCAGCCGATCTCCACGCAGGATGCTGAACGTCGTCTTCAGAAGAGCCTTCTGATCAACGGTTTTTCGACCCCCTTGGAGACCTTGCCGGACATCGAGCGGGAACTGGGGGTTTCGGCACCAGCCCCTTGAGACGCTTGATTCGGCGGCATCTCGTTGCTTTTCTTTGGCGGGCGTCGCTGCTGCTGCCTCTAGCTGTGCTGCCGTTTCTGGCGCGGTTCGACGCCACAGGTCGGCAACTCCTCTTCCAGTGGCGTGGCCCGATTGAGCCTCCGGAAGACGTGGTGTTGTTGGGGATTGATGAGGCGTCTCTGGATCCCCAGTTGTCTGACTTGGGTCCCTGGCCCTGGCCGCGTGCGCTGCAGGCAGATCTGGCCCGTGCGGTTCTCCGTCAGGGTGCCCGTCGTGTCGTCTTCAACATCGTTCATGTCGGGCCCAGTGGTTTTGGCCCAACCGACGACCTTGCCTTCCAAGACGCGCTGCAACCATGGCAAGACCGGGTGGTGCTGAGCGCCTCTCTGGTGCTTCAGCAGCTGGAGGGTCACGAGCAGGTTCAACTGAGACGTCCCTGGTACACGCGCTATCCCGTGGGACTGTCGGCGTTTTCGATGAACGCCTTTGGGGTCGTGCAGGCTGTTCCAGGCCGGGAGCGTCTCAAGGGGATGCTCAGTGCATTCCCCGAGCCTCATCCAAGAGCTCTAGCGCCCCTCGCTGCGGGGGTTGTCTCCTCACAAGGTGATGAAGGCATTGATTTCATCGGTCCCGGTGGACATATACCGGTGATCCCCGCCTGGGCGGTGGGCACGCTTCCGCAAGCCACCTGGCGAGACAAGATCGTCATCATCGGCTCGACCGCTCCGTCCTTGGGTGATCAGCTGGAGACGCCTTTTGGTCAGCAGAGTGGCTCAGAGGTTCTGTTGTCGGCCATCGCCGGATTGCAGAGCGGACGCGGCTTCCGCACGCCTGATGCCTCTCATCTAGTGGCATTCGTTGCCCTCTGGTTGCTGTTGTGTCACTGGCGGATAGGGGCCCCATCGACTGCCCTTGGGACAGCAATAACAACTGCTGCTTTGGAGGCTCTGGCAACCGGATGCGTTGTTTTTGCGTGGTTCTCCGGCCTTTGGTTGCCTGGAGCGGCCTTGATGCTGATGCCTTTGGTTGCCGGCAGTCTTCGGGCTGGAGATCTGTTTCAGCGGGAAAGCAGCCAACGCAGATTTCTGCATTCGGTGTTGTCTCGCAGGGTGTCGCCGAATCTCATGCGTGACATGCTGCGCTCCGGTCAGGAGAGTTGGACGCGCCTTGGTGGCCGTCGCGAACGGTGCGTGGTGTTGTTTACCGATTTGGTGGGATTCACTGCGCGCAGCAATGTGATGGATGCCGAGGCCTTATTTGGTTTGTTGAATCGCTATTTCGAGGCGATTGCTGCTCCGGTTTTGCAGGAGCAAGGGCTGTTGGACAAATTCATTGGGGATGCCCTGATGGCGGAATTTGGTGTCCCAGTGCATCGGGGAGATCGCGTTGAGGCAAGAGCAGCTGTTCGTGCTGCCTTGGCGATGCAGGCCAATCTTGAGGCTCTTAATCAAGAACTGGATCAGGAGGGTTTGGAACCATTGCGCCAAGGAATTGGGATCCATTGCGGTGAAGTCATCGCTGGCAATCTCGGGTCAAGTCATCGGCTGGAGTACACCGTGATTGGAGCAGCGGTGAATCTGGCGAGCCGGCTCGAATCCCTCACGCGGAAGTTCCCGAACTATCCAATCCTGATGAGTGGGGAGGTCAGAGATCTCGTTTCGGAAGACGTCGTGGTGGACGATCTGGGGATGCATGTTGTGAAAGGTTGGCCCGATCCCATCCCCGTCTTTGGTTTAATTGCGCTTCGCGATAATTCAACATCCGGTTGAGATATCAATGAATTTATCCTGTCTCAACCACTTTTTTCTGGCCCTGAATATAGGTTTGAAGCACTTGATTGGGGATCAGTTCGCGTTCTGCTTTGCCTGAGAGGAGATAGTCAAGAATTGCTTCGCCGCTTTGGGGATTGGTGGCAAATGGAATCTGGTACACGTCGCAGAGGCGACCCAGGGCTTCAATGTCGGCATGGTGGGGGTGCGATGAGAGTGGATCTCTGAAGAAAATCACACCACAAATATTTTGTGTTGAGATGAGTGTTCCAACAGCTTGGTCGCCGCCAAGAGGGCCCGAGGCTACTTTCTGGCTCAGGCAAAGGCCTGTTTTGTTGTAGAGCATGCTGCCTGTTGTTCCCGTTGCGATGAGTGGAAATTTTTCGAGTTTATTGGTGTGCATGCTGCAAAATTCCATGAGGCTTTCCTTCATATTGTTGTGGGCAATCAGTGCAAGATATTTGCGTTTGTCTGTGTAATTTTCTGCGGCAATTTGATCGGCACGAGCGCGTCTGATGGCTCGAAAATACTCTCGGTACTTCAGGGCAAGCGGTTGGTTTTGGTCGAGGAAGTTTTCGAAGTCATGAATTGAAAGTCGGCCAACGGTTGTTGGTTCGATGGTTTGAACGTCAGCAACACGCGTTGCTTCCTCTGAAAACAGACTTTCGCCAATAATGGCCCCCGTTTTTTCAATGGCGAGCTGTCGTTCGCCGTCAAGGATCTGAACAAGACCCTCCAGAATGAACACCATGCTGTCTGAGGGTTCGCCCTTATGCATCAAGATCGTTTCTGGTTGGATCACCTCGATCGATAGGTGTTCCGCAAGGCTTTGAATCTCGTCGTTGCTGAAGGAATGCTTCAGGTTGCCTTCGCGTTGAAGAATCTCGATCAGTGCGTTGCGATCCATGGATGACGAGACGTTGAACCGACCTTAAGGGCCTTATCGCGGATCAGCTGTGTTGTGAGCTGACGGTGCAATCGTCTTCAGTCTTGGAGGTATGTGGTCTGTCTCAGGCTGCTTTCAAGGTGATCTAGCAGGCGGCGCGACTCGTCGATACGGAGCTGGCCGTTGTTGATGGCCGCCTCCGCGGCCACCCGCAAACGCTCAAGCAAGGCCCGGGGGTCATGCTCCATGGCTTCGAGCACATCGGCATTGGTGTCACCCCGTACGACGTGGTCAATGCGATAGCTACCGCCTGGGCTTAGGCGAATGTGGACGGCGTTGGTTGTGCCAAACAGGTTGTGCAGATTGCCCATCACCTCTTGATAGGCGCCGCTGAGAAATAGGCCGATGAGATATGGGCTGTTGTCGTCGAGCTCGTGGAGTTCCAGAAGATGTTTGGGTTGACCATCTCCGATGAAGCGATCGAGACGCCCATCGGAATCGCAGGTCAGGTCGGCGAGGTTGGCCAGTCGTGTCGGCCGTTGATCCAGCTTCTGGATGGGCACCACGGGAAACAGTTGATCGATGGCCCAGGTGTCGGGTGCTGAGCGGAAGATCGATAAGTTGGCGTAGTACGTTCCCGCCAATGCTTTGCTGAGGGCTGAGAGCTCCTCAGGGATGGCTTGATCGTTGGGGAGTCGTTGGGCAATGGCATCGGCGCAGGCCCATGTCAGCTGTTCAGCTGTGGCTCGGTCGGGCAAGCCCATGTATCCCAGCCGGAACGCGGCGAGCGCATCCTGCTTGAACTTCAAGGCGTCGTTCCAGGCTTCCTGCAGCCGTACGAGCTGAGCATCCGCCGTTACCGACAGCTCCTGAATGGTGGCGAGGGTGTCCCGGAGGTTGCGAACGGTGAGTGGCTCGTCTCCCGTGGGTTTGGGAATGGATGCCGGGAGTGCGCTGCTGCCCAGGACGTCGAAGACCAGCAGGGAAAAATGACTGGCGATGGCGCGGCCGCTTTCGCTCACCAACGTGGGTACGGCAACACCATTGGGTTCACAGCATTCCCGCACCGTGGCCACAACATCGTTGGCGTAGTTCTGGAGCGAGTAGTTGGTGGAGGCCGCCGATGCCGTGCGGCTGCCGTCGTAGTCGATGCCGAGTCCACCGCCCACATCCAGGAACCCCATCGGGGCCCCCAGTCGGGTGAGCTCCACATAAATCTGCCCCGCTTCTTGGAGAGCGTCTTTGAGAACGGCAATGTCGTTGATCTGGCTGCCGATGTGGAAGTGGAGCAGGCGGAGATCTTGGAGCAGGTTGTTGTCCCGAAGCCGCTCCACTGTTGCCAGCAACTCAGGAATGGAGAGGCCAAATTTGGCCTTGTCGCCAACGGAACTGCCCCATCGCCCTGTGCTGCGGCTGGAGAGCTTGGCCCGTACGCCGATGTATGGCGCGGCGCCCAGACTCTTGCTGGCTTCAATAATCCTGTCGACTTCGTCCGGCTGTTCAATTACAACCACTGGTTGCCGTCCCAGTCGTCGCGCCAGGATTGCGGTTTCGATGTAAAGACGATCCTTGTAGCCGTTGCAGATCAACAAGGCCTCGGGGTCGTCCAGCAGCGATAGAGCGATCAGCAGCTCCGCTTTGCTGCCCGCTTCCAGCCCGAAGTTCCAGCGGTGGCCGCAGCTCACCAACTCTTCCACCACGTGGCGTTGTTGGTTGCATTTCACCGGGAAGACGCCTTGGTAGCGCCCTGGGTAGCTGTACTGCGCGATGGCGCGTTCAAAGGCTGCGTGGAGACGTTCCAATCGGTCTTCGAGGATGTCGTCGAAGCGAATCAGCAGCGGCAGAGCCAGGTTTCGGCTCTTCAGCTCCGACACCAGATCAACGAGATCCAGGCTTCCGCCGCGATCCCCCTGGGGTTGGACGCTGATGTGCCCGCGACCATTGATCGAGAAGTACGGATCGCCCCAGCGGTCCAGCCCATACAGCGCAGCACTGTCTTCGATCGACCAGCATTCGCTGTCAGCCACCGGCTTCCGTCGTGGGAATGGCCGGAATCTAGGGACATTCTCAGCGCTTCCCAAGGCCTGTGCTTGCCAAGCGGGGTGGCCAGCACTGACGATAGCGGCGCTTTTTATTCACACCAAACCATGGCCGAACGCACGTTCATCGCCATCAAGCCCGACGGCGTCCAGCGCGGCCTGGTGGGCGAGATCCTCGGCCGCTTTGAGCGCAAGGGATTCAAGCTGGTGGCTCTGAAGCAGATCACCCCTAGCCGCGCCCTTGCTGAGCAGCACTACGGCGTCCATAAGGAGCGTCCCTTTTTTGCTGGTCTTGTCGACTTCATCACATCCGGCCCTGTGGTGGCCATGGTTTGGGAAGGCGATGGAGTCATTGCCAGCGCCCGCAAACTGATCGGTGCCACCAAGCCCCTCGAGGCTGAGCCCGGCACGATTCGCGGCGATCTGGCCGTCAACATCGGCCGCAACGTCATTCATGGTTCGGATGCTGCAGAAACGGCTGCCTTCGAGATCGGTCTCTGGTTTGAAGCCTCCGAGCTCAACGACTGGTCTCCGTCTGATCAGGAGTGGCGCGTCGAAGGCTGATCGCTCAGTTTTCGAATCGGTTCCAGCGGAATGCCTCCAACAACGCCTTTGCGGCCGCGTTGGGGGCTTTTTGCATGACGGCGCCGGCCGTGAGCTCGGCGGTGATCGCAGCGAGGAGAACGCCATTCCGGTGATGGCCGCAGGCCAGCCAAAGCCCTGGAAGTGGGCCTGGACCCAGCAGGGGACCTTCATCAGGAGTGCAGGGGCGGAAGCCCCACCAACGCTCCATGGGTGGCCAGCTGGCCGCCATGGGAAGCAGGCTCGTGAGGCCTGTTTGCAGTTGCTTTTGACCATCGGGTGTGAGGCCTTCAGCGAATCCAGCGTCCCGTTCGCTGGTGGCTCCCACAACGATCAGTCCGTCCTCACGTGGAACGAGATAGGTCCCTGGGCCGAAGATCACCCGCTTGAGCGCTTCCCGCGGGCCTTGTAGCGACAGCATCTGTCCTTTCACCGGGAACACCGGTAGTTGCGGCACCAGCTGTTGGCTCCAGGCGCCGCTGCAGAGCACCGCTTCTCGGCAGGTCAGTTGCTGTTGTTCCCCTTCGGCGCTGCGCAGATGGATCCCGCAGAGCTGGCCCGTGGAATCACGCTGCAGATCGAGCACTTCGGCGCCTTCCATGAATTGCACACCCAAGGAGACGCAGGCGCGCTCCAGGGCTCGCATCAGGCGTCTTCGGTTGTCGATCTGGCCGTCTTGTTCAAACAGCAGCCCTGTGCTCCACTCCGGCCCCAGCCCAGGGATCTCCTGCTCCAGGCCGATGCGGTCCAAGGTCTGCCCAAGCTGGGCCGTCGGGTAGGCGTCCCGTTCGGCTGCTGTCCGGAACGGCACCACGATGCCGCTGGTGCGCAGGCCGCAGCCGAGACCACTGTCACTCTCGATCTGCGCTACCCAGCGGGGAATCACCTCCAAGCTGGCTTGCCCCAGGTGCAGTAAATCGCCGCTTAGGCCTTCGGCATGGGGTGCCAGCATGCCCGCAGCAACAAACCCTGCCGCTTCGCTACGGCGGCGGCTGATCACCAGCACTGTCTGGTTGTGACGGGCGAGTTGATGGGCAACGGCCAAGCCCATCAAGCCACCCCCCAGCACGAGCGTTGCTGGCGTCTGTGCTGGGGTCATGGCTGGCTCAACTCTCCAGGCGTGGTGATGCAGCGACCGTCAGCAAATGCTCCAGTTGGGCAGCCGCCTGTTCCATGCTGTCAGGCCCTTGGCGGAGTGTGCCGCAGATGCTCGCCAGTGATGTGGCATCACCGCGCGATGAGGCATCAATCCCATCCAGCAGCAGGTTGATCATCCTGTTGCTGTTGCGGCAGCGTTCACTGCTGACCAGCAGCATTTCAGCAGCCAGTTCGGCGTCGAAGAGAACTGCGCTGTGAAGTGCTTCTCGCGAGAAGCGCAGGATTTCTGTGTTGGCATCCAGCACCCGAACCCGCGCGCCGTGGCGGGTCTCTCCAAGTCCAAATAGGGCCATTTCCCCAAGGACGGCGCCCGCCCCCACTTCAGCAATGGTTCGGGAGGCGTTCCCGTTCTGATGGATTTCGATGGCGAGACGGCCCTTTTGCACCAGCAAGAGCGAGTAGGCGACGTCGCCTTGCTCAATCAGAACGGCATTGGCTTCAGGATGAAGCAGCTCGGGTTCAAGTTGCTTCAGATGGGTCTGAAGTAGATGCCACAGCCTGCGGTTGATCGTTTCTTGCTTCCATGCTGCGGGATCCATTGCAGCCAGGCAACCACCCCCATTCTGATCGGCCAGGGCCTGATTCCATAGGATCCCAGAATCTGCTTCACATCACGGGCGCATGGCCGACGCAGCAACCCAACCGGCCTGGGAGGCCGTGATCGGTCTCGAGACCCACGTTCAGCTGGGAACGGACAGCAAAATTTTCACCGCGGCGTCGACCACCTTTGGTGATGACCCCAACACCCACATTGATCCTGTGGTGTGCGGTCTTCCCGGCACGCTGCCAGTTCTGAATAAGAAGGTGCTCGAGTATGCGGTGAAGGCCGCGATGGCGCTGAATCTCAACATCGCCGAACACAGCAAGTTCGACCGTAAGCAGTATTTCTATCCCGACCTGCCGAAGAACTATCAGATTTCTCAGTACGACCAGCCGATCGCTGAGGAGGGCTGGATTGAGGTGGAGGTCGCTGAAAAGGGAAGAGACACGTACCTCAAGACGATCGGGATCGAGCGTCTGCACATGGAGGAGGACGCCGGCAAGTTGGTGCATGCCGGCAGCGACCGCCTGGCGGGGTCTACCCATTCCCTTGTGGATTACAACCGCGCTGGTGTGGCGTTGGCCGAGATCGTCAGTAAGCCTGACCTGCGGACGGGCCGTGAAGCGGCGGAATACGCCTCGGAGATCCGCCGGATCATGCGTTACCTGGGGGTGAGCGACGGCAACATGCAGGAGGGATCCTTGCGCTGCGACGTCAACATCTCTGTACGCCGGGGGCCAGATGCGCCCTTCGGCACGAAGGTGGAGATCAAGAACATGAACTCGTTCTCGGCCATCCAAAAGGCTTGCGAGTACGAGATCAAACGCCAGATCAAGGCCTACGAGAGCGGCGAGCCCATCGTCCAGGAGACCCGGCTGTGGGATGAGGGCAAGCAGCTCACCAAGAGCATGCGCAGCAAGGAAGGGGCCAGCGATTACCGCTACTTCCCAGATCCCGACTTGGGACCCATCGAGGTGAGCGCCGATCAACGGGAGTCTTGGCGCTCCGAGCTTCCGGAGTTGCCGGCAGCCAAGCGGCATCGCTATGCCGATGATCTGGGTCTGTCCCAGTACGACGCTCGGGTGCTCACCGATGAGCGCCCGATGGCGGACTACTTCGAAGCGGTGGTCACGGCTGGCGCTGACGCCAAGCTTGCGGCGAACTGGATCACCGGCGACATCGCCGCCCATGTGAACAGCAATCGGCTCAGCTATGCCGAACTGCCGTTCCGGCCAGAGCAGTTGGCCGAGATGGTGCAACTGATCGACGGCGGCAAGATCAGCGGCAAGATCGCCAAAGAGATTCTTCCGGAGCTGCTTGAGAAAGGAGGCTCACCCAAAGCGATCGTTGACGAGCGAGGCCTCGGCATGATCAGCGATCCGGCCGCGATTGAGGCCATCGTCGATGAGCTGTTGGGGGCCCATCCCGATGAGGTGGAGGCCTTCCGTGGCGGTAAGACCAAGTTGCAGGGCTTCTTCGTTGGACAGTTGATGAAGAAGACTGGTGGTAAGGCTGACCCCAAGCTGGCTAATCAGATTTTGAGCAAAAAACTCAAGGGTTGATGGGCGAAGCAGCGGCCATTCCCGATGTTTGGAAGGAGTGGTTGCTGCAGAACCGAGATCAAGGCTGTGATCCGCAGGAGCTGATGCAGCGGGCCCTCGAGCAGGGTTTCCCGCGAGATTCAATTGCGGCCGTTCTCCAGTCGAAATCTCAGGCACCGACGCCTACGAGCTCCCCCACGGCTGATTGGCTCGCGTGGTTCGAGGCACCCCTCACCCGGCCAGAGCATCGGCCTCGCGCCTGGCGCCTGGATACGTCACTGGCTCAGGTGTATGAGTTGCCTGCACTGCTCAGCCACAACGAATGCGAGGCGGTGATCGAAGCCATCAATGTGTCACTGCAGCCGTCGACAGTGACACGTGGCAGCAGCGATTACCGCACAAGTCGAACCTGTCATCTGCGGCAGAACCATCCGCAGCTTGCTGCAAGCCTTGATCAGCGTTTTGCAGCGCTTTTCGGGGTGGATCCGCGCCTTTCGGAACCCATCCAGGGGCAGCGCTACGACCCAGGTGAGTACTTCAAAGAACACACAGACTGGTTTGCGCCTGGGACGGCGGAGTACGCAACCCACACCGACAGGGGTGGGCAACGCACCTGGACGGTGATGGTTTATCTCAATGTTGTTGAGCGTGGTGGGGAGACGTTGTTTCGCCGCCTTGGCCGTTCCTTCACCCCTGTGCCTGGTATGGCGCTGGCCTGGAACAATCTCCAGGCTGATGGGACTCCCAATCCCTTCACGCTGCATGAGGCCCTGCCTGTGGATGAGGGTCACAAATGGGTGATCACCAAGTGGTTTCGAGAGCGATTGGGGCGCAATGGTTGACCCATTGAAGTGTCCAAAGAGAGATGAAGGTCGCCTTGTTAATCATGTTTGCAGGCGATAGCAAGACGATCTTTGATGTCTTTTTTGTCTAACTGCTGAGATAGGCGTTGGCTATTGTCTGAAAAGGCTCTAGCAAGATTTTTGTCAGCAAAAGATTTGGCAAAGTTTTCGTCAGCAAAAGATTTGGCCAGGCTTTCGGAGATGACATTCACGACAACTGGTATTTGCTTGATCCTTGCAATCTGAGCGAATGCAACTCGATGTCTGCCATCAATAAGTAATAATTGCCCGTCTTTTGCAATGGCAATCTCGATGTTATCCCTATCTTTTGCTGATTTTTTGTAGCCTTTTGTTTTAATCTCGTTAAAGATGTAATCCCACTTTTTCAATCTGTGCTCGTAAAATTCTTCAAAACTTTTGCCTTTGTGTTTGCTCCCATTTATTTTTTGGTACCAAGTTTCGTGCAATCTTTGGTAATTGGTGTCACGCCAATCCATTTTATGTGCAAATCTCTGCATTGTTCCCTCGAAATGAGAGCATTTGATTAATTCTCTGCCTGGTTTGACTGCTTTGTCTTTAACAACTAAGCCAGCATACCGCTTTTTGTTGTAACGCCTTGCATTCAGCTCAAAGTCATCGTAGATGGCTATAACTTTTCTTTTTTTGAATCGAAGAAAATTCTGAATGGCCTGAGGATCAACGTAGACGAGCATTTTGTTGAAATGTTTTCTATTGACAATTTTTATGCAATTCGCTTTTGATCTTGCTTCGCAGGCAATATTTGGTGCATGCAAGAAGCATTGGCGAAATGTATCTAGGAATTAGCGCTCTTAATGTTAAGAATAGACGTATTATAGCATGCATCGACTTGTGCTTTAAGCACATAGCGCTTTCTTGTCTTATCGGTCGGAGTATTAATTGCTATTGGAGAACATTGCCTGTAGTTGTTCGCGTAGTTTTTCCTTTGTGCCGCGATTGTCGATCAAGACATCCGCTAACTCTCGCTTTCGGCTTAAGGGCCATTGCGCCGCGATGCGCGCTTGAGCGTCTTCAGGGCTCAGACCGTCCCGTGCGATCAATCGTTTGAGTTGCTGAGATTCATCGCAGTCGACAAGCCAGATTTCACTGCAAAGCGCTTCCAAGCCCGCTTCGAACAACAGCGGGATCATCAGCACGATCGCTGGCGTTTTGGCATGGAGTGTGAGTGCCTGGTCGAACCGACTCCGCACGATCGGGTGAATCAGTTGCTCCAGCCAGTGCCGCTCGGTGGGGTCTTGGAACACGATGCGACCCAGTGCAGCCCGGTCGATGGTCGCGGTTCCTGCGGCCTGAACCGAGGCGCCATACCGCTGCAGAACGATGTTGGTGGCGTTGTGACCGGGCTCAAGGGCCTCTCTGGCGAATTGATCGGCATCAAACACCGGCAGCCCTTGTTGCGCCAACCAATGGCCCACGCTGCTTTTACCGCTCGCAATACCGCCCGTGAGTCCGATGCGTCGTTGCGAGAACCGCTCGCTAGGCGCCATGGTGTCGGAGCAGGATGCATTCAGTGTCTCGCGACGGATCAAAGGTGGCGATGGCTTCTTCTTGGCAATTGATCCAGGGTGGTGTGACGGCACCGGATGGGTTCCAGGCGGCCGGTATCGTTGCGGGCCTCAAACCCTCTGGCAAGTCCGATCTGGCGCTGTTGTTGGCACCGGAAGCGGCCGTTTGTGCCGGTACCTTCACTACCTCAGTGGTGCGGGCAGCCTGTGTTGATCTCTGTCGTGATCGCCTCTTCAGAAATGCCGGTCGGGCCCGTGCGGTCTTGATCAATTCCGGGCAGGCCAATGCCTGCACCGGTGATCGGGGTCTGGTCGACAGCCAGCGCGCCACCCAGCTGCTCGCCGATCAGCTCGGCTTGGATGCGGAGTCGGTGTTGATCTGCTCCACGGGCGTGATCGGTGTGCCGATTCCGATGACGACGTTGTTGGCTGGGTTGGCTCCTTTGGTGGAGGCCTTGGATGACGTCGGTGGCGATGCTGCTGCCAACGCCATCCTCACCACCGACTTGGTGGACAAACAGGTGGCGCTAGAACTGGAGCTGGAGGGCCACCGGTTGCGCATCGGTGGGATGGCCAAGGGCTCGGGAATGATCCATCCCGACATGGCCACGATGCTCGGTTTCTTCAGTTGCGATGCCGGCGTCGACGCTGACGTGTGGCAGGAGATGGTGCAGCGCGCTGTGCGACGTTCCTTCAATGCCGTCACCGTGGATGGAGACACCAGCACCAACGACACAGTTCTGGCCTTCGCGGCAGGTCCACCGCTGGCAAGAGAGCACCATGCCATTTTGGAACAGGGCCTCACCCAGGCGATGCAGCAATTGGCCCAGGCCATTGCTAGGGATGGCGAAGGAGCGACCTGTTTGATCGAAGTGCAGGTTGAGGGAGCCTTGGACGAAGCCGCGGCGCTGCAGGTGGCGCGTACGGTTTGTGGCTCCTCTTTGGTGAAAACCGCTGTCCATGGCCGGGATCCGAACTGGGGGCGGATTGTGGCGGCAGCAGGTCGCTCTGGCGTGTCCTTCGATCCTGATGCGGTTGCCTTATGGATTGGCCCGCATCAGCTGATGTCGGCAGGGCAACCTTTGGCCTTTGATCGCGGCGCAGCCAGCGAAGTGTTACAAGAGGATCACGTCACGATTCGCCTCTCCCTGGGGAATGGCTTCGGTTGCGGTCAGGCCTGGGGTTGTGACCTTTCGGATCAATACGTGCGCATCAATGCTGACTACACGACTTAGCGTTAGAAGTGCTTTAAATAGAGACAGATTGAAGAGTCTGAATGTACTTATACTGCTTTAAAAGATGTGTCTTATTCTATAGCTTTTGCATCGAAAGGTACGTAAAAATCATTGCTGACACCCTCGATGGTTGATTTTAGATATTGACTATAGTTTTATGTATTGAGCTGCTTAAGTTCTGTCATCACTTCCTTTCAATGTTTGCCCGTACTCAACTTCTCGGTTGATGCTTTTGTTTTGTAGTAAAATTAAAGATCTTCTATGCACTTCCGGCTTGCATCAGCACTTGTGGCTACCACAACAACTGATGTTTCTGCATTTAATCGCATCATAATTTGAGTGAGCCAAAATATGATAGATCATGCTTTGAAGTTGATATTTTAAAATTGCAGTCTTGTAGTGCAACTTAGTTACTAGTAATCAAAATTAATTGACTTGAAAGTGGTTAACTAATTTTTCAACTTCTGCGCAATCTTCTTGCCACAATGCGTCCAGTGAATCTTTTTGTTGTTTGGACAATAGTACTGAATCAGGTGTCCTTGCTTTCGTTAGTGATGAGTGTTGTTTAATTGGTGAGATGTTGGAAACATACTTTTGAATTACTTCAGAATATTTTTGAAGGTTATCACCCATGTATCCCAAAGCGGATAAAAATGAAAACCAAAAAGATTGAGAGTTTATTGCAGCATCTAGATCAACGAAAAAAACTTTGCAATTTACATGTTTTTTGATCGCCTTAATTATAATTGGATAATTAAGGCGATCAACATTGAATGGATTCTTGATAGAATTTATCTCTTCGAGAGTACTTGCAGATCGCGAGCAGCGTATAGAATCTCTAAGTTTTGCTTGTGGATCTAATGACCCTTTTGTGATTAGATGTGAAAATCGAGAGATAAGAAGCTCCTTGTGACTTCTTACTAGCAGAATAACAACTTGCTCCATATCTTGTGTTCCAAGTGCTGCAGATAAATTGTTTATTGATTCAGGAAAGTATGCAGTCCCATAGGCGTTAAAGTGCATTATGGAAAGATGCGCATCTAGTCTCCTTTGTTGTTTGATAGATGCTGAATAGGAATCTAAATCAACTGGCTCTGCTGTTCTTCTCGCTATTATAGAATGTTGTTGTTTTACAGAGTTTGAATAGACGTCTAAATCGAGTGGCTTTCCTATTCTTTGCAATATTATATTGTTATTTTTTAGAAGCTTGTATTCCACTTGAGCGTCTAGAAACAAGTAGCTTTTTGGGTTAATAATAGGCCATACTTTTAGATGAAAAAAAGTAGACCCACATTTATCCATGCCTACATGCTGGCAAAAAGAGCCACGGCTTTTACTTATATCAAGAGAGCTTAATTCGCGGCGAAAAGAGCGAATTAATTCTGACTCTTCCTTTCGGAAATTATACCAAGGCCCCCATTCCATGGATACATAATTATGCTATTATTGATGTTAGCAATTTGTACCATGTGTTCGACATGGTCATTCAATCTTTTAATAATCTGCATTAATCTTGATAATTAATTGCGAATAGTAATTTGGCTGCCTTGAAAAGCCTTGCGCGATGATACTCAGCTGAATTTTAGTGCTTTAGATATGCCGCTCCTCGTGTAGATGCTCAACCCAAGTTTATTGCATTTGCTTGTCAACGCCTGGTGTAGTTGTTAAGATGATTTCATAAAGCTTTTATTCATGGAAAAAATATCCTACGCATTAAAAAAATTTCTTCTTGATATTTGTGATACTGCCATTACTTATAAAGTTGACCACGCTGATATTGAAAAAATCCTTAGTTATCAACAGCCAGTAAGGATTGGTTCTTCGTACACAAAGTCAAATATTTTTCAACTTAACTGTCGAGGTATTTCTGGACGAAGCCCTAATGACTATACAAATGTATCTTCGATTGGTGAATTTTACAAAAACTCTATCCTTGGTATGGTGAAGAATCTTCCTGTGTACGACGGGAATGGTGAATGGTTGGATGTTGAAAGCTTTACAGGTGAATTAGACTATGCATATCATCCAATCCATTTGATCGATCGATGCCCACGCGATCCTCGCTCACTTGTCTTTGGTACAGACTATAATAATAATTCAGAACTAAGATTCGTTGAAATTAATGAGTTTAGAGAATTTTCTGATTCAATAAAGTGTGAAGCGTTTGGGAATACGTCCTATTGCCAAATTCATTCGTTGGTCGACATGGTCAAGGAGTGTTATGCAGAAACTGGGAAAAAAGTTCTGATAGTAGAGTTGGGTCCTGGGATCGGTTACTGGATTAATAGAGTTGGATCAATCTTGAATGATCTGAATATACCTTTTGTTGTTCTTGCGCTTGAGTACTATTTCTTTAATGCGGTGAACACTTTGCGAATGGCGAAGTATTTTGGCAATAAGGGAAAGATTTTATCTGTTATGGCTGATATTCATGAATTCGATTGGTATCGCTTTTCTCAGGACTTTGCTCCTATCCATCAGTGTCCTATTGTTGTTCATAGTTCTGGATGCCTGAATTATGTAAATTCACAGGCTATTGATGGGATGTTATCTGAATTGTCTAAGTTTAATCTTTATGGCGGTTGTCACTTTGAAGGTGATGCATTTACTTTGTATGATTCAAAGCAGAAGAAATTATTTTTGGAAGTTTTGCAGCAGCAAAACAAAATATTCTTTCCCCAGCCAATTTTAGGCATGACAGATGATCTTAGGAGAAAGGCAGGGATTAGCATGTTGTCATATCTTGATCCCTTGTTTCAGTCTTCTGTAATAACTGCTATTAATAATCTAAAGCGCTTTCTTGATGTAGATGTTAAAATTACTTTTCCTTGGGCGCCCTTGCACTTTAGCCCTATGCATTATACTGAATGGAGGGTTAAGTTTTAATATAGCCAGTCAAATCTATTACGGTTTTAGGTTTGCTGCCATTTTGTGCACCATCGTTTTTGCAAACATCTCTTGTAATTACTTGGCCATCTCAACACACTATTTCTTTTGACGCTTCTTTGAAATTTCATCTCTTGCCCAATAATTGATTACTAGGCTCTTCTGCGCTGTAGTGGAAGCAATGATCAGCTATGTGCTTCAGGCTTGTATCAGTATTTGTGGTCACCCCAGCGACTGCTGTTTCTGCTTGCAGTCGCATCATGATGGAAGTATGCATGTCGCCTTACCAGTTCAAGTTCTTCCCAGAGCGAATATCAATCTTTCTGCGATTGTTTTTATCGTCCTATGGCCAGTTCGCCAAAGTCTCTTTTGCTAATACTTTGCACACACTTTCGTGGAGGATTCTTTGGCTGCATTGGTTTCTCGAATCATGTCTGGTCAACGAAAGACTTTGTCTGTTTCGGTGGTTGAGCAATTGATTTCAGATCTTGATGTATTTATTGAGGTGGCTTGTGATTTGCGATCAAAGGAATGCAAAATAAAATCAGACTTCTTTAGGCAGATAGCTGAAATCCTAGTATTCAGTGGAGATGCTGTAGGCGAGGTCCTTCCGTTAAAACTTTGCAATTCATAAATGTGATAACTACTTTTGGGAATTAGGTAATTGCCTAATATTTGAATTTTTGCTGAGTTCTAGTTATTGCAAGCGGCCTGATTTTGAGGCCTTCCGCACCTCCCTTAATGAGGGTGTTAACGCCGATTACACGACTTGAAGCCTCCGTTTTGGATCCCTGTCAAAATCTGAGTCTTCGTCAGACTCACCCGTGGACAAGCCCAGCTCCACTGACGCTTCTGTTGAGACCCAGTCCCGCTTTTGGATTGGTCCCCTCGTGGCTGGTTGTTGTTTCGCGCTTGGATACGGCATCACCGATCGGTTGCTGACGCTGCAGAGCAATGCTGTAGATCCTGTTCCTCAGACCTTCACACCGCTTGTTTTTCCAGGGGATTCCTTGCGGGAGATCCGAGCCCGGTTCAGCGACGATGATTCAGCACTACAGGTGGATGTCACGGCGCTAGAAGCCGCCGAGGCCGCGAGCCGACCGCCCAAGCAAGAGGTCAAGACAACGACCAAACCCGATGTCGCTCTGCAGACGCCCCTACCCCCGGTGTGGACGGCCCCCGTCTGGTCTGACCCCCAAACCATCGCCCCAGATCCCGAGCCCGACCTGCAGCAAGCAGTCCCCGAAGCAGACGGACCCGCGCCATCCACAGTCCAGGAGCAGGACCTGGGCTTGGGTCTGGTGGACGACGCCAACACCGATTCGCTGGTCTTCCCTGAGCCCATAGAAGCCGTCCCTGCTGTTGTCCTCCCTGCCGATGATTCACCGGTGTTGATGGCTGAGCCTGAAAGTGTCCTGGCGGCCCCGGGCGCGGAAGCCTTCGTTGAAACCATTGAGCCCGTGATCACTGATCCTGTGATCGTTGAGCCTGTGATTCCGCTTCAGCCCTGATCTCCTGTTGGATCTGCCACAGTTGAAGCTGTCTGCAATCGGTCCATGGGCTCGTCGGAGGCCTTGATTCGCGCCACCGTGAATCGCATCAGTGCGCGCCTTGGCCACGGCTTTGCAGACGCGGCAGCGGAGCTGGCCGTGTTGGCGCAAGACGCCCCGGAACGGTTGCGTCAGGAATGGGATCTGTTTCAGGACGAGGTGCGTGCTGAGGCGGAGCGGATTGAACGTGTTGATCAGGCCACGGTGAGCACTGATGGGGAGTCATCTGTGGAGCAGCCGGAGACCCCTCAAGCAGTCATCGATCGTCTCCGGGCCACGGTGGCTGATCTGAGTCAAGCGATCGAGGCAAGGCCCTGATGCTTGGACTGCTGCGGGGGCTCCGGATCTGGCGCGCTGTACTGACACTGCTCCTGCTGCTCTGGTGGGACGGACAGTCCTGGACCTATCGCGGTGGCGTCACCGCCGAGCGTCGTGCTCGCCGTCAGCAACAGCGAGCCCGTTGGTTAACGGCCGAGCTGCTATCGCTGGGTTCAGCCTTCATCAAGCTGGGGCAGCTGCTGTCCGCCCGTCCGGACATTCTTCCGGCGGGCTGGGTGGCCGAACTGGCCGCTCTGCAGGACAGCGTTCCGGCCTTCAGTTTCGATCAGGTGCAGAACGTTCTCGAAGCAGAGCTGGGTCAGCGCTGTGCCGAGATCATCGACCTCGACCCGGAGCCCCTTGGTGCTGCCTCTCTAGCCCAGGTGCATCGCGCCAGTCTGCGCAGTGGCCGGCAGGTGGTGCTCAAGGTTCAGCGGCCTGGATTGGAGCGACTGTTTCGCCTTGATCTTGAGGTCATGCAGCAGGTGGCGGCGGTGCTGCAACGCAATCCCAACTGGGGGCGTGGTCGTGATTGGCCGGCGATGGCACGCGAATGTCGACGTGTTCTGCTGCGCGAGCTGGATTTCCGTGTTGAGGCTCAGTATGCGGCCCGTTTTCGTCAACAATTTCTGGATGACGAACGGATCAGGATCCCTGGTGTGATCTGGGAGTTGAGCACTCGGCGTGTGCTTTGTCTCGACTACCTACCTGGCCTCAAGGTCAACGACCGTGAGGCGTTGATCGAGGCTGGCATTGATCCGGTCGCGGTGGCTGAGGTGGGTGCGGCCAGCTATCTCAAACAGCTTGTGCGCTTTGGTTTCTTCCATGCCGACCCACACCCCGGCAACCTCGCCGTGGCGAGCGATGGCGCACTTATCTACTACGACTTCGGGATGATGGGTCTGTTGTCGGACGGTTTGCGTCGACGACTTGGAGCGATGGTTCGCGCTGCTGCTGCCAGAGATTCCGCGGCGTTGGTGGAGGAGATGCAGGCGGCCGGGGTGATCTCTGGAGGCATTGATGTTGGTCCGGTTCGCCGTCTCGTGCGGCTGATGCTGCAGGAGGCCCTCACCCCACCGTTCACGGCCAATGTGATCGACAAACTCTCTGGGGATCTCTACGACCTGGTTTATGGCCAGCCCTTTCGGTTGCCGGTCGAACTGATCTTCGTGATGCGGGCTCTGTCCACCTTCGAGGGTGTTGGCCGCAGCCTCGATCCCGCTTTTAGTTTGGTGGCGATTGCCAAGCCTTACCTCCTTCCACTCATGACCTCAAGCGGCTCCGGCAGCAACGATCTGTTCAACGAACTCGGCCGTCAGGTGGGGGCCCTCAGCAGCCGTGCTGCGGCCTTCCCGCGCCGCCTGGACGAAAGTCTGGAACGTTTGGAGCAGGGTGATCTTCAGCTCCAGGTGCGGCTGGGGGAATCGGATCGGCAATTCCGCCGGATGGCTCTGGCCCAGCAATCGATCGGCCAATCGGTGTTGCTCGGATGCTTGGCCTTGGCCACCGCCATTGTTGGTGCCAGTTCCCGCCCGCTCTGGTCAATTCTCCCGGCTGCTGCCGCCTTGCCTGTCGCTTTGGGCTGGTTCCGAATGCAGGTCAAGATCCGTCGTGATCAACGGTTGGAACAGTTGCCTGGTTCCAACCGTTGATTGACTCCTTGGGGGCCTGAGATCAGGCCTTGCCGCGGGGGCCCTGCCCAACAGCGCCGGCGTAAACGGCCTGGCTTCCCAGTTCGTCTTCGATGCGAAGCAGCTGGTTGTATTTGGCGACCCGCTCGCTGCGGCTGAGGGAACCGGTCTTGATCTGTCCGGCGCGGGTAGCGACGGAGAGATCGGCGATGGTGGTGTCTTCGGTTTCGCCACTGCGGTGGCTGATGACGCTTGTGTAGCCGGAGCGGCCCGCCAGATCGATGGCCTGGAGGGTTTCGGTGAGCGAACCGATCTGGTTCACCTTGATCAGTATCGAGTTGGCCGTGGTGCTGTCGATGCCCTGCTGCAGCCGCTTGGTGTTGGTCACGAACAGGTCGTCTCCCACCAGCTGCACCTTGCCGCCGAGGCGTTCGGTCAGAAGCTTCCAGCCATCCCAGTCGTCTTCCGCCAGCCCGTCTTCGATCGAAACGATCGGGAACTTGTTCACCAGCTGTTCCAGCTGGCCCACCATTTCGGCGCTGGTGTAGCTGCCGCCATCGAAGGCATAACGGCCGTTCTCGAAGAATTCGGTGCTGGCCACGTCCAGCGCCAGGGAGATCTGTTCGCCGGGCTTGTAGCCCGCCTTGCTGATCGCTTCCACCAGGATTTCGCCGGCTTCCACATTGCCCAGATTCGGCGCGAAGCCGCCTTCATCGCCCACGGCGGTGCTCATGCCTTTGTCGCTGAGCAGTTTCTTCAGCGTGTGGAACACCTCGGTGCCCATACGCAGCGCTTCCCGGAAGCTCGGAGCCCCGTGGGGGACAAGCATGAATTCCTGGAAATCCAGGCTGTTGGCGGCGTGGGCGCCCCCGTTGATCACGTTCATCAACGGCACCGGCAGCAGGTTGGCCATAGGGCCGCCGAGGTAGCGATAGAGGGGGATCCCCAAACCGTTGGCGGCAGCGCGGGCGGTGGCCATGCTCACCGCCAGGATTGCGTTGGCACCCAGGTTGGATTTGTTGTCGCTTCCGTCCAGCTCCAGCATTGCGGCGTCCACAGCCGCCTGATCCAGGGCCGAAAGGCCGCATAGGGCTGGTGCGATCCGCTCTTCGATGTGATTCACGGCCTGGCCAACGCCCTTGCCCATATAGCGGTCGCCGCCATCACGCAGTTCGTGGGCTTCGTGGGCGCCGGTGCTTGCACCACTGGGAACGATGGCCCGTCCCATGGCGCCTCCTTCTAGCAGCACCTCGGCTTCAACCGTTGGGTTGCCGCGGGAATCGAGCACCTCTCGGGCCACGATGGTGTCGATGACGAGGTCGAGGGAATCGATCACGTTGGGACGGACGCTTAACCCGGGGATCTTATGGGTCGCCCCTCTCTCTCGTGTTGTGACGGGTCATACCTGGCCAGAATGAGGCAAGGTTCACGCTGCACGCTGCTCACCCATGCGGATGCTTCACACCATGCTCCGGGTCGCTGATCTGGAGCGGTCTTTGAGCTTCTACACCGAGGTCCTGGGCATGCAGCTTCTGCGCCGAAAGGATTACCCCAGTGGCCGCTTCACCCTGGCCTTTGTGGGCTATGGGTCGGAAGAGAATCACACGGTTTTGGAACTCACCCACAACTGGGATACCGAGAGCTACACCTTGGGTGATGCCTATGGCCATATCGCTCTCGGGGTGGAGGACATCCGCAGCACTTGTGCCGGTATCGCCGGTAAGGGTGGACGGGTGGTGCGGGAACCTGGCCCCATGAAGCACGGCACCACCGTCATCGCCTTTGTTGAGGATCCGGATGGCTACAAGGTGGAATTGATCGAGTTGTCCTCCAAAGCCCCCGTCTGAACCGGATGACCTCATCCCCAGCGTTGAACGGCAGCCTCACCCACGAGCCGGATCGCTTCAGCGATGCGGCCTGGGATCTGCTGCTGAGTGGTCAGGACGTCGCCCGTCGCTGGCGCCATGAGCAGTTGGACGTGGAGCACCTGATTCAGGTGCTGTTCACCGACCCCTCCTGTCGCCGCTTGGTGGAGGGATTGCCTCTCCCGATAGATGCGCTCTTGGATCGATTGGAGGATGTGCTGGCTGATCAGCCTTCAGGCCGAGGCGATGAGCTCTACATCGGTGATGACCTTGAGCAGCTGCTCGATGCGGCCGATGCCATTCGTCAGCGCTGGAACGGCCATGTCATCGATCTGCCGGAATTGCTGATGGCGATCGGTGCTGATCCACGGATCGGGGCCGATTTGTTCGCCGGCTTTGGTGTGTCGGCGGATGCTCTTGAGCAGCTGATCCAACGGGGAGCAGCTGAAACAGCTCCTCCCCAGGGGCGGCCAGTGCCGCCGTCTCCGCAAGAGGCTCCACGTCGCCAACGGATGGCCGGTGTTCCTTCCTCGTCCCGTCAGCCCCGTGCATCGGCGCCGTCCAACGCATCTCCCCTGCCCCCCGACCCCGAGGTCAGTGCGTCCGTTGTTGCTCCAGAGCCCTTACCGCAGGAGCCCACGGCGTTGGAGTCCTATGGGCGGGACCTCACCGAAGAGGCGGAAGCAGGCAGCCTCGATCCGGTGATCGGTCGCGATTCCGAAATTCGCAACCTGATCAAGGTGCTCTCACGTCGGAGCAAGAACAATCCGGTGCTCATCGGTGAACCCGGTGTTGGCAAAACAGCGATTGCGGAGCTCTTGGCCCAGCGGATCGTTGCGGGTGAAGTGCCGGAGTCTTTGCAGGGTCTGCGTCTGGTTGCTCTGGATCTCGGGGCCTTGATCGCCGGCGCCAAGTTTCGTGGTCAGTTCGAGGAACGCCTGCGGTCGGTGCTTGAGGAAGTGAGTGGCTCCGACTCCGGCGTGGTCTTGTTCATCGATGAGCTGCACACTGTTGTCGGCAGTGATCGCAGCAGCACCGATGCCGGCAGCCTGTTGAAGCCGGCTCTTGCCCGTGGGGACCTCCGCTGCATCGGCGCCACCACGCCGGAGGACTACAGGCTCACGGTGGAGAAGGATCCGGCCCTCAACCGCCGCTTTCAGCAGGTGGTCATCCGTGAGCCGGACCTAGAGTTGAGTCTTGAGATTCTGCGTGGCCTCAAGGAGCGCTACGAGCTGCATCACGGCGTCACGATCACCGATGACGCCATTCAGACCGCCAACCGTCTCGCCGACCGCTACATCAGCGATCGCTGCCTGCCGGACAAAGCCATAGATCTGATTGATGAAGCGGCGGCGCAACTGAAGATGGAAGTCACCTCGAAGCCGCAGGTGGTGGAGGAGGCCGAGGCTGATCTTCGCCGGGTTGAACTGGCCTTGCTCGCCGCAGAACAGGCACCTGAAGCGGAGCGGATCCAGTTGCAGCGCAATCGTCTTGAGGTGTCGACGCGTCTGGATGATCTGCGGCGGCGCTGGCAGGAGGAGCGCGGTCAGCTCGAGGAACTCGGCCAGCTGCTCCAGCAGGACGAAGACCTGCGCCATGCCATCGCTGAAGCCGAGCGGGATGGTGATCTCGAGGAAGCGGCCCGGTTGCAGTACGACCAGTTGCATCGGGTGCAGCAGCGCCGGGATGAGCTGGAGGCGTCTCAGGCCGAGGCTCAGTCCGGTGGCACTGCTCTGCTGCGCGAGCAGGTGGAGGCCGGCGACATCGCGGATCTGGTGGCCCGCTGGACAGGGATCCCCGTGCAGCGGCTGCTGGCTGGCGAGCGGCGCAAGTTGCTGCAACTGGATGCCCATCTGGCGGACCGGGTGATTGGCCAGGGTGAGGCGGTGACCGCTGTGGCCGCTGCCATCCGCCGTGCCCGTGCCGGGATGAAGGATCCCCGTCGTCCGGTGGGATCGTTCCTGTTCCTGGGGCCGACCGGCGTCGGCAAGACCGAGCTGGCGAAGGCGCTTGCAGGGTCACTCTTCGATGAAGAGGAGGCTCTGGTTCGCCTCGACATGAGTGAGTTCATGGAGCGGAACGCCGTGGCTCGGCTGATCGGTGCTCCTCCCGGCTATGTCGGCTACGAGGAGGGCGGACAGCTCACTGAAGCCGTGCGGCGTCGTCCCTATGCGGTGCTGCTCCTCGATGAAGTGGAGAAGGCGCATCCCGATGTGTTCAATCTGCTGCTCCAGGTGTTGGATGACGGTCGGCTGACCGATTCCCAGGGCCGCACCGTCGATTTCCGCCACACCGTGGTCGTGATGACGAGCAATCTGGCCAGTCCGGCGATCCTGGAACATGCCCGCTCCGGCGCCAAGGACGATTCAGCCCTTCAACAGCAGGTGGATGCGGCGCTCTCCAGCCAGTTCCGACCTGAATTTCTCAACCGGATTGATGAGGTGATTCGTTTCCGCCCCTTGGAGGTGGCTGATCTGGTGCGCATTGTTCAGCTGCAACTGAAGGATCTCGCCGCCCTGTTGGCCGAGCAGGGTCTTGCTCTTGTTGTGGATGACGCTGTTGCTGAGGCCATGGCCCGTCAGGGCCATGAACCCGAGTACGGGGCCAGGCCCCTGCGGCGGGTGTTGCGGCGCCAGCTGGAAAATCCACTCTCAACGCTGCTGCTTGAAGAACGTTTTGCCGGAGCCAGTGGTGTGACGGTGCGGTTGGGGGAGGCCGGCGCGGATGCACTGGTGTTCGATCCAACGGGGGTTTGAGGGCATCCGGTAGGGTGATTGTTTGGCGAAGTGCCTTCCGGCACCGTTGTCAACTTCCGGTCCCATCACCGTGACCAGCCCCATCTCTGAGGACACCACCACTGCTGACGGCTCCAAAGCCGCTGCCGAATCCACCAAATCCGGTGGCTTTTTGGCGGACACGGTTGATGAGCTGAAACTCGTGGTTTGGCCCAGCCGCCAGCAACTGTTCAGCGAATCCATCGCCGTGATCCTGATGGTCAGCCTTTCGGCGGCCACCATCGCTGCTGTCAGTCGCTTCTTTGGGTGGGCTTCGTCCCAGGTGTTCCGCTGACTCGATATCACCTTTCTCGCCGTGCCCGACGACCTGACCACACCGGACGCCCCTGAGGTGCTTGATCTGCCAGCCCCAAATGAGGGTGAAGAGGGCACCTTGCCTGCGGCGGCTGTTGCCAATACGGCCATCGCCCGCTGGTACGCCGTTCAGGTGGCCTCCAGTTGCGAGAAGAAGGTCAAGGCGACCCTCGAGCAGCGTGCTGTCACCCTCGGGGTGAGCAACCGGATCCTTGAAATCGAGATCCCTCAGACGCCTGCCGTCAAGTTGAAGAAGGACGGCACCCGCCAGTCCACAGAGGAGAAGGTGTTCCCCGGTTACGTGCTCGTCCGAATGGTGCTGGATGAAGACACGATGATGGCGGTGAGAAGCACTCCCAACGTGATCAATTTCGTCGGTGCTGAAGACCGGCGCGCCACCGGCAAGGCCCGTGGTCACATCAAGCCACGTCCTCTCAGTCGTTCTGAGGTGGATCGCATCTTCAAGCGGGCTGCGGAGAAGAAGACCGTCGTCAAGGTGGATCTCACCGAAGGCGATCAGATCCTCGTGACAGCTGGTCCGTTCAAGGATTTCCAGGGAGAGGTGATCGAGGTGTCCGGCGAGCGCAACAAGCTCAAGGCCCTGCTTTCCATCTTCGGTCGGGAGACCCCGGTGGAACTCGAGTTTTCTCAGATCAGCAAACAGAACTGATCTTGCGGCGGCCGTCTCCCTGCGGAGGGCGGCCTCAGGAGTGGGTAACCATTCCGCCGCACCCGACCCGAGGGTCTGGTGATCCGCAGCTGTCCAAACCACCCAGCCGATGGCCAAGAAAGTCGTAGCTGTGATCAAGCTGGCCCTAGATGCCGGCAAAGCAAACCCCGCGCCGCCGGTGGGCCCTGCCCTCGGTCAGCACGGTGTGAACATCATGATGTTCTGCAAGGAGTACAACGCTCGGACGCAGGACAAGGCCGGTTATGTGATTCCGGTGGAGATCTCGGTCTTCGAAGACCGCAGCTTCACCTTCATCACCAAGACGCCTCCGGCGTCGGTGTTAATCACCAAGGCCGCGAAGATCCAAAAGGGATCCGGTGAGTCCGCTAAGGGCAGTGTTGGATCGATCAGTCGGGCTCAGCTCGAGGAAATCGCCAAGACCAAGCTCCCCGACCTCAACTGCACCAGCGTTGAGTCCGCCATGCGGGTCATCGAAGGCACCGCCCGCAACATGGGCGTTTCCATCAGCGACTGACCTCGCTGCATCTCTTTCCAAACCCATTCGGGGGAGGCATCTCTGATGTCGCCTGAACCCCACCTCTGAACATGCCCAAAATCTCCAAGCGCCTGGCCAGCCTGGCCGGCAAGATCGAGGAACGTGCTTACGCTCCCCTCGAGGCGATTGCCCTGGTCAAGGACAACGCCAACGCGAAATTCGACGAGACGATGGAGGCCCATGTGCGCCTCGGTATCGATCCCAAGTACACCGACCAGCAGCTGCGTACCACCGTGGCCCTGCCCAATGGCACCGGTCAGACCGTGCGCATCGCCGTGGTGACCCGCGGTGAGAAGGTCGCCGAAGCCAAAGCTGCGGGTGCTGAACTCGCCGGTGAAGAAGAACTGGTGGAAACCATCAGCAAGGGCGAAATGGATTTCGACCTGCTGATCGCCACCCCCGACATGATGCCCAAGGTGGCCAAGTTGGGCCGGGTCCTTGGCCCCCGAGGTTTGATGCCCAACCCCAAGGCGGGCACGGTCACGACGGATCTCGAAGCTGCGATCAAGGAATTCAAGGCCGGCAAATTGGAATTCCGTGCTGACCGCACCGGTATCGTCCACGTTCGATTCGGTAAGGCCAGCTTCAGTGCTGAGGCCCTGCTGCAAAACCTCAAGACGTTGCAGGAGACCATTGACCGCAACAAGCCCAGTGGCGCCAAAGGCCGCTATTGGAAGTCCTTGTACGTGACCTCCACCATGGGTCCCTCTGTTGAAGTCGACTTCTCGGCTCTGCAGGACATTGAGCAGGGGAGCTGAACCGGCTCTCCTCTACACTCATTCTTTGGCGAAAGCCAAATCGGGCACGCGCCCGGCCAGAGACAGCAGGATGTCCCTGGGAATGACGACAGTCATTCCCATAGATGTAATCCCTGCCGAGGCAGACGCGACACGGTTTTGTCCCATTCGGGATTGGATCGGCACGCGGCCTCGTCTTCGTTGAGAAGACTCGATCGGCCGTGTGCCCAGCTTGTTCCTTTGATCCGATCCAATCCCTATGGGCCGCACGCTGGAGAACAAGCAGCAGATCGTCGGAGAGCTCAAAGAGCTCCTCGCCGACGCCGAACTGGCACTTGTCCTTGATTTCAAGGGCCTGTCCATCAAGGAGATGTCTGACCTGCGGGATCGTCTGCGGGCCAGCGACAGCGTTTGCAAGGTGACCAAAAACACCTTGATGCGCCGTGCCATTGATGGCGACAGCAACTGGGCCAGCCTCGACTCCCTGCTGACCGGAACCAACGCCTTCGTCCTAGTCAAGGGCGATGTTGGTGCTGGTGTGAAGGCCGTTCAGACCTTCCAGAAGGAACTCAAGAAGTCCGAGACCAAGGGCGGCCTTTTCGAAGGCAAGCTCCTATCTCAGGACGAGATCAAAGCCATTGCCGATCTCCCCTCCAAGGAGCAGCTCATGGCTCAGATCGCCGGTGCCATCAACGCCGTGGCCACGAAGGTCGCTGTGGGCATCAACGAGGTTCCCTCTGGTATGGCCAGGGCACTCAAGCAGCACGCCGAAGGCGGCGAAGGCTGATTCGGCCCTGCCGAGACCACTGTTCACTGATCTGTTGCTTCCCCTTTCAAAACCATGTCTGCAAAAACCGACGAAATTCTCGAATCGCTGAAATCCCTCTCCCTGCTTGAAGCTTCCGAGCTCGTCAAGCAGATTGAAGAGGCCTTCGGTGTGTCCGCCGCAGCATCTGCTGGTGTTGTGATGGCTGCCCCCGGCGCTGCTGGTGGCGGTGGCGATGCCGCTGAAGAGAAGACCGAGTTCGATGTGATCCTCGAAAGCTTCGACGCTTCCGCCAAGATCAAGGTCCTCAAGGCTGTCCGCGAGGCCACCGGTCTGGGCCTGGGCGACGCCAAGGCTCTGGTTGAGGCTGCTCCCAAGGCCGTCAAGGAAGGTGTCTCCAAGGAAGATGCCGAGGCTGCCAAGAAGGCCATCGAAGAAGCAGGCGGCAAGGTCACCCTCAAGTGATCTCTGTGGGAGAGGGCTTGCCCCTCTCCTTCCTGTTTTCGTTCAGACACCGGTCCTCTTTTTTGGGAGCGGTTTTTTTGTGTTTTTCTCTCGCCAACAAAAAAGCCCCGCCGAAGGCGGGGCTTTTGTCGAGAGGAACACATTCAGGAGTCTGTCCTTGTTTCGACCCTGAAGAGGCGTTCGGCACTCCTCACACAAATTCAAACTAAGGGCGGGGATTCGGTTGTCAGCCCCTGTCGGGTCGCTCTATCAACTGGCACTGTGACGGTTGGTCGTCAACGTCTGTAGGGGATCACCTGCAATCGGATTGGGCCACTGCTGGCAATGCGCTCGGCTGTTCTCCGACGCGTTGTTCTGCGTGTTCGTCGTGTGGAGGGCAGAGGAGGTGGCGGGACCGGGGGCATCGGTGCTCCCAAGCGCGTCAAGCCTGAACGTTGGCCGCGGCTACTGGCCAGCGCGAGCAGCCGGTTCACCGGCGAATTGTGGGCAAAGTAAAGGTGATTCAGCATGCGCCCTTGGTAGACGCGGCGTTTGAGCGCCCAGCCAGGCTCCAGCTTCAGGGGCACGAATGCATTGGGGTCACGTGCTGGTACGACGGCCTGACCGACCAAGAGTGGTGCCCTTTGCTGAGGGTCAAGGGCTTCCAGTTTCAGTGATGCACCGAATTGTTTGAGACGGAAGCGAAAGCGGGTTCCGAGATCTTCGCCACCACTCCGCAGCGAGTAGCCATTGCTGTCCAGGTAGCGCTTGCAGATCCCGCTGAAGTCGAAGCGGTTCAGGCTGGGCTCCACCAGTCCGTCCTGGCGTGGCGTCCAGCAGCGCGGTTGGGTCTTGATCTGTTCGAGCACCAGCAATTTCCACTGGGCCCTGCCTATGGGTTGCGCGAGCACAGCAAAACGCTCCTGCGGGACGGCTGTGCTCTCAAACAGGGATCTCGCCGCGCCCCCCTGTGGTAGGCCGCCAGCGCCGATGAGCCCTACGGCAGTCAGGCCAGCAGCCCGCAGGTAGGTTCGGCTCATGCATGGTGACGCCAGAAACCGTGTTGTACCAAACCGTGTTGGGACAGATCAATGGCGGAAGGACGGGGACGGGTCGTGGCTGCAGCGACTGATGGTGCCTGCAGCGGCAACCCAGGTCCGGGAGGTTGGGGCGCGTTGTTGCGTTTTGAAGACGGCAGTGTCGAGGAATTCGGTGGCCATGCCCCCGACACCACCAACAACCGCATGGAACTGCAGGCGGCGTTGGAGGTATTGCAACGGCTTGACCAGCTGCCCCGTCATCCGGATCTCACCCTTCGTACCGACAGCAAATACCTGATTGATGGGCTGGGCTCCTGGATCAAAGGCTGGAAGCGCAAAGGTTGGAAGACGGCTGCCGGCAAGCCCGTGCTCAATCAGGACCTGTGGAAGGCTCTGGATGCCGCCCGCCTAGATGACGTCCCCCTGCGGTACGTCAAAGGCCACAGCGGTGATCCAGACAATGAACGGGTGGATCGCATCGCCGTGGCGTTCTCCCATGCGGCCCAGCCGGATTTGGCCCTCCAGCAGGGATCGTCCGCGTTGCCGTCCCCAGAGGCCGCACCAGAGGCTTCCTTCGATGCCGCTCCAAAGCCTCTGCAGCAGTTGTTGTCTCGCCTGGAGCTTGCGGATCGGTTGGCGCAGGGCGGATACAGCCTGTCGTTGATGGAGCTGGCACAGCTTGTGGAACAGCCGTTCAAGCAGCTGGAAACCAAACAGGAGAGCTGGATCTGGAGGGACTGGACCGTGAAACCCCAGGAGGATGGCCGTTGGACCCTGCAACGTCGCGAGGCAGGATCAGAACAGTCCTGAGCCAGAGCATGTCGCCGTCCTCTTCGGCTGGACCGCTCAGCAGCGGTGCCTTCTATCAGCGTTGGCTTGGCCCGGTGCTGGCCCGAGACGACGGCCTGGATGCGGAACAGCTCTCGCGCACAGCGCTCACGGCGCTGGGCCAGGCCAGCCTGCGCCGGCGGTGGCCAGGGGTGTCCACGGTGCTGGATGGCGTGGCGGCTGATCTGCAACGGCGTGATCTGCGCTTGGAGCAGGTGTTGTTTGGCTGCCGTTTCCCCAATCCGGTGGGTTTGGCGGCGGGCTTCGACAAAAACGGTGTGGCGGCTGGCATCTGGGATCGCTTCGGCTTTGGTTTTGCTGAAGTGGGCACGGTCACCTGGCATGGCCAGCCGGGCAACCCAAAGCCACGCCTGTTCCGTTTGGCGGAAGAACAGGCAGCGTTGAACCGGATGGGATTCAACAACGACGGTGCCAAGGCCCTGTTGAAAACGCTGGAGCGTCAACGGTTGGATCCGCCGGGCCGGCGGCCAGCGGTGTTGGGTATCAATGTCGGCAAATCCAAGATCACAGCCCTGGAGCAGGCCCCGGACGACTACGCGTCTTCCCTGGAGCTGTTGTCCCCTATGGCGGACTATGCGGTGATTAACGTCAGCTCCCCCAACACCCCCGGATTGCGTGATCTGCAGGACACAGCGCAGTTGAGGCGGCTTGTGGAGCGGCTGCGACGCCTGCCGGCATGCCCACCTCTGCTGGTGAAAATCGCTCCGGATTTGGACGATGAATCGATTGATGCTGTTGCTCGTTTGGCCTTTGAGGAGGGCTTGGCTGGGGTGATTGCGGTCAACACCAGCCTCAATCGGCTGGGCCTAGAGCAACGGCGTCTGCCGCAGACCGGGCGCACTCTGGCGGAGGAGGCCGGTGGCCTCAGCGGTGCCCCCCTGCGTCATCGGGCCCAGGAGGTGATCCGTCGCTTACGCGCCAGTGCGGGCCCTGCGCTGCCGTTGATCGGTGTGGGTGGGATTGATTCCGCTCAAGCCGCCTGGGAGCGCATTACCGCAGGTGCATCTCTGGTGCAGCTGTACACCGGTTGGATTTTTCAGGGGCCGGATCTGGTCCCGCGGATTCTGGAGGGTCTGCTTCTGCAGTTGGATCGCCATGGCCTACGCACCATTGCTGAGGCGTCAGGCACCGGTTTGCCCTGGCTGGATTGAAATCCATGCATTTTTGGTGACTCACCTGCTCGATGTTCTGCTTACTGATGCCTCGGTCGGGGTGTGATCCAAGCTATTAATCGTCGATAGCATGGGCTCAGTGGAGAGGGTCGCGTGCCACTGCCTGCTCTTGCTGAGCTGCCTCAACTCACAGCATTGAGCTTGGCCTGGCGACGGCTTGTCGATGTCAAGCCGGTCTTAATCACGGCCAACAACACGCGCTTGGTGTGTTGTTGGCACAAGGATGGGGGTTGGCGGCAACGCGTTGTTGAGTGGCCCGATGGCGTGTGTCGTGATGGTGTGCCGCTGAAACGGGAAGCGGTTGGTGAGTTCATCGCTGATCTGATCTTCGACTGCGATCTCCCTGGTGCAGAACTGGTTCTTTGCCTTCCCCTGCGCGCTGCTGCCTGGTGCGTTGTCGACGGCTATGGATCGGATCGCGGACCTGGCCTGTTGTCTCCGTCCTTGCAGTCTGTTGATCTGCCGTTTGATCTGGCGGAGAGCTACATCACCTCTGAGCCGGTGCAGGACGCTTTGGCGGTGGTGGGTGTGCCGCGTCCCTTGATTCAGGGCTGGAGTGAGGTTGCTGAACTGGCTGATCTGCCGCTACGGCGCGTTGATTGGTCGCTGACGGCGGCGCAAAGGGCCTTGCATCAACTCACGCAGGCATGGCATGGCGACCTTGCCTGGCTTGTGGTGGAGGAAAAGAGCATTCGTTTGCTCTTGCTCCGCCAGCAGGTTCCTGAGGTTGACCATGCCCTAGGAGAGGACGACCCTGTTGCCTGTCAGCGTGAGATTCGGGCTTGTATTACTGCTTGGCAGGCTCGTTTGTCTTGGCCACCAGCCCTTGGATGGTGGTTTTCGGTGTCGGCCGAACAGTTTGATGAGTGGTTGCCCGTGGTTGATGGTGAGGCAGGGGAGTGCTGCCTGAACCAGACCTTGCCCTCCTGGGCCGAATCATCGGATCAAGACGATTCTCCTGCTGATGTGCTGTCACCCTTGCAGCACTTGGCACTTTTGGCTCTGCAACAGGAGGAGCGATGACGGCGCGTCGGGAGTGGCCCAAACCGGATTTTTTGCAGCAACGCCGGGTTGAGCTCGGCTTGCCGCTTGAGCCGGCACCGGTCCCGTCAATTCTGTCTCTTGTCTTGAAGGGGGGCATCAGTGCCGCGGTGTTGGTGATGCTGTCGTTGCTCACCGTGTTGGTATTTCAGCATCGTCAACAGTTGGTGCAGGGCGAGGTTGATGCACTCAATCCCGTGGAGAAACGTGTTGGCGATGCCAAGGCTCGGTTGCGAGCCATGACCTCGCGCCGGTCAACCTTCGAGCAGCAGACGCAATCTATCGCCGAACAGTTGGTGGCGGTGCGCTCGGGGTCGGCGTTGTTGGAGCAATTGCGACAGGTCACGCCTCAGGGTGTGCGCCTTTTATCAGTCGATGCCAATCCATCCAAGTTGGTGATCAAGGGAGAATCCCAAGGAAAGGATGCCTTCGAACGGATTAATGCTTTCGAGCTCAACCTCGAAGCGTTGGCAGACATGCTCCCCGACGGAACAACTGTTGTGAAAGCACAGGCTGATCAGGAGGGGCAGGTTGCTTTCACCCTCGAGGCCAAGTTCGATTTAACAGTCAAACCCACATCGGCATCTTTGCGTGGCCTTGGTGCTGAGGGCTTGGCCCGTCGTTTTGAGTTGCTGCAAGCCCAGGGGGTGTTGCAATGACAAACTTGTTGACGACGCCACGACAGCCATGGCTGACGCGGGGGCGCCTGTTGGTGGGTCTTCCCCTTGGACTTGGTGTTTTAGTGAGCTCTGCTGTTGTCCTCATGGCGGTGCAGCCTCTGCACCAAACATTGCAAGCTTTGGAAGAGAGGCGGGACACCCTGCTCAGTCTTCAACGCAGTCTTCCTGCTTTGGAACGCAAGCTCACGCAAGCTCAAGATGATCTGCTGATCGCTGAAGAGAAGCAGGCTCTGTTGGTGGGGTTGTTGGCTGGCCGTGACAGCGTGCAGACCTTTTTGGCGCTGTTGAATCAGCAGGCTGTCGCATCGGGTGTGCAGATGCAGCGCTATGAACCGCTCAAAACGGCCGCACCTCCACCGGTATCTGACCAGCGGCAATCCCGGCAGAACAACAGACGATCAAAATCGAAGCAGAAGGCCGAACCGCCGCAAGATCCGTTGCAAGCGCTTGGCTATCGCAAGTCATCTGTTGCGCTTGAAGTCAGCGGTTCATTCGGCGGCTTGCAAACCTTCTTGCAACGGATGGAAGCCTTGGAGTTGTTGGTTGAAAGCAGTGATCTTTCACTCCAGGCCAGTGCTTCTGGCGAGACCGATGGTGAAACATCGCCAAAGCAAGCAGACACCAAGCTCACCCTTCAATTGAGTTTTTACGACTTGGTTCCTGAATCCGCTGATCGCTCAACTGCGGCAGGTTTCAACGAAGAGCCTGTTTAAGCCTGGTTGCCGTCAGATCTCATTGATACCATCTGCCCATAGTTCGGGCATGCGAGTGGTTTTGGTGTGGTGACTCCCTCTCCCCGGCGTCTTTTTCCGCTCGCATTAATGCTGGGTTTGGCTGGCCAAGGGCTGGTGGACTCTCTGTTGCTCGATCATGCGGTTTTGGCCCAAAGCGTGTCTCGGGTCTCCTTGAAGTTGCGCAAGGAACCAAAGCACCTTGACGTGATGCTGGCTGGTATTGGCGACAGCGCTCGGGTTGTGCAAGAGCGGAGTACCGACTCCAATTGGCGGGGGGAAATCACCCGTTCGCACGGGGGGGCGATTGATGAAGTCGCGCAACAGTTGTCCATGCCCAAGATGGGTTTGGCCAGTGTTCGTCTTCGTGGTTCCGGTTCCGCCTATCAACTTGAGGTTCAAGCTGTTGCTGGTACCGTTTTGCCGAAGCCAAAGATCTTGGCCGCCGGAGATGATCTGGTGCTTCGATTTAGCGGCCTAACAGGTTCTGCCATAACGCGTCAAACCGGTTCATTGGATTTGCGTCGTCCGGGTCGAGTGGCTCAACCCGTTGTGGCTCCATCGATGCGTCCCCGTGCAGTAGCCCCACCGCTGGGTGACATGGCAGTTGGAACGATGTTGATCAACAATCGCGGTTTTGTGAAGGCCAGTGGTCCACCGGTTTCTCTCACCTTGAACAACGCTCCGGCGAAGGATGCCTTGATGTCATTGGCTCGTCTTGGAGGGTATGGCTTTGTCTTTGTTGGTCAAAATGCTGATGCGAACTCCTCTGAGGGGGATGGTGGTGGTAAGGGTGATTACCCCGTCACCATGGTATTTAAAAGCGAGAGCTATGGCCGGGCCCTCAACAGTGTGTTGATGGCATCCGGCTTGCAGGCTCGTCTAGATGGAGGAACCTTGCTGGTCGGGACTGAAGTTTCTGCGAGGAGTTTTGGCCCGCAGATGTCCAAGGTATTTCGCCTGAATCAAGTGGAAGTGTCTTCTGCTAGAGAGTATTTAGGTAATCTTGGAGCTGATATCAAACTCGCCAATACATCAACAACAACTGCTCGAGAATCGGAGTCGTCGGGAACGAATTCAAACAGCTCTGAGTCCAGTAGTTCGACAACGTCTCAATCGAGCGTGGTTGATTCATATGGCTCTGGTGTGGGACCTCTTGTGGGTTTGGTGGGGACAACTGATGCCCGCTTGAACACAATTACGTTAGTGGGAGATCCTTCCCTTATCAGCGTTGCACAAAGCTATCTCAAGCAAATTGATCTACGCAAGCGTCAGGTTGCTGTGAAGGTTCAAATCTTGAATGTATCTCTTGATAATGATGCCAGTATTGATTCTAGTTTTTCGGCAAAAATCGGAAATACCTTTATTGTCAGTCAGAGTGGAAAGGCTCATATGAATTTTGGTGCATACAAGCCAGGTAGTCCAATTCAGGGAACAGGCAATTTTAATCCAAACGAATACGCCGAACCTGGGGTGTACCGTTTTGACCCTAAAAGGGTTCCAACAAAAGTGCAGGCTCTGGATGTAAGGGATCCTGTTATTGCAGCAAAAGATGTGGAGAACGGAATTGTAACGCCAATTTTTGATGATAATGGCAATCAAATAGGTTCTGAGGTGACGTATCCTGACCTCCTGGATGAGCAAGGGCGTCCCGTATACATTCCCGACTCGAATCCGAATGCCGCAAAAGAGCTTGTCCCGAAATATGATAAGAATGGGCGCCCAATTTATGTTAAAGATAGAGATCCAAATTCATTCAAGTATCCCGACAATTCTTTTTACTCATATCTCGAGTCAGTGGTTGTCTCTTCGAGCTCAAAAATTCTTGCTCAACCCACCCTTCTTGTGCAAGAGGGTGAAAATGCAGTGGTTCGCTCAGGCCAGAGTGTGATTACTGGTGTGAGTAAGAGTGAGGGTGCTAATGGATCAACCTCGTTTAGCAATACTCGTGCAGATGCTGGGCTCACGTTGAATCTTGAAGTCGAGAAGATCGACGACAATGGTTTCGTGACATTGAATTTAAATCCTGTTATTTCAGTGCCTGTCTCTGCTGGTGTTCAGGAGGGTGTGCAGATTTCCGACATCGTCAGTCGTGAGCTTGATTCCGGTCGTATTCGTCTCCGGGATCGGCAAACCTTGATCCTCACCGGTGTGATTCAAGAATCCGATCGTCAGTTGGTCCGTAAATGGCCGATTCTTGGTGATTTGCCTTTGGTGGGCCAGCTGTTCCGCAGTTCAACTTCAAAACGTCAGAAAAACGAGCTCGTGATCATCGTCACGCCTTCCGTTCTGGACGACGACAATGGTGGTTCTTACGGCTACGGCTACGGCTACGGGCCAGGGACGCCAGCAGGCCGCCAACTTGTCCAGCAGAGCTACTGATTCATGGAATCATTGGCATAAGCGCCTTCAGGGCGATGGGTGCCAAAGCCTGAACTGTGGAGAGCGCTCCACCGATCAAGGCTGATCCAACTCCATTGCCAGTGGGGGTATTGGGCTTGTTGGGGACGTCGTAGACACGCTGGCTGGCTTCTCGTAGTTGATCGGCTTTGACCATGTCGCCTTGATTAGCAAACAGCTCTCCGGCATGGGCGAAGTCGCGGGAAGCAAGGTCATCCTTGCCTTGCTCACCCCGGGTCAGTCCCCGCGCCACCCAGCTCAGGGGTTCATCTGGATCGGCTTCGATCGCAGCGTTGAAGAGTCGTTCAGCCTCGGGCCATCGCTTGGCCTGGGCTGCATCAACCCCTGCATTGTGAAGACCAGCGTGACTCCGAGCCCCTTGGACCACACCCCTTGCTCCACCCCAGTGGCTCTGATCGAGGGCGTGCTGGTCCAGTACTGCACCGGTGAGATCCGCTCTGCGCAGATCGGTGCCGATGAGGCGGCTGTTGCGAAGGTCGGTGCCGCGCAGTGAGGCGCCCTGGAGGCTGGTGAAACGAAGGTCACTGCCGCTGAGATCCGCGCCGTCAAGCCGGGCCTGGCTCAGGTTGGCGCGTTGCAGGTGTGCACCCTTGAGGTCTGCATCGCGTAGGTCGGCATGCACCAGATCGGCATCGGCGAGCTTGCAGTTCGGGCACGATCGTGATTCAAGAAGCAGGATCAAATCGTCTGCCCGAGCCGAGAGTGGTGCTCCGAGCAGCACTGTCAGCAACAGCAACAGTGTGGCTGGCATGGGCAGTGGGTCACGCTGGTGATGTCATTGCGTTGTAACGGGACTCGGGATGGGCGTCGACCTGCGCCACGGCGGCAACCGGCAAGCGGTCGCGGACGTTTTGGGCTGTCGGCCATCGGAGTTGCTGGATGCCAGTGCTTCATTGGTCCCCTGGAGCCCGCGCTGCTCCCGCATCCCCCTGACCGCCATTCGCGACTATCCCGATCGGGGGCAGACGTCTCTGCGCCAGGCGATGGCGGGCCTTCACGGCCTGGATCCTGATGCTGTGCTGCCTGGAAATGGGGCCGCCGAGTTGTTTACCTGGGTGGCGCGCGACGCTGCCAACGCGGGCGTCAGTGGTCTATTGGCTCCTGGGTTTGTCGATTATCGGAGGGCTCTGCAGTGCTGGAACGCTCCCTGGATTGACGTCCCCCTGGCCTTGAGCTGGGATCACGCTGGCCCTCAGGCGCATCCCCCCCTCCAGGCGCCGGTGGCTTGGATCTGCAATCCCCATAACCCCACGGGGCAGCTCTGGAGCCGTGCGTCGTTGGAACCCCTGCTCGCAACCCATGAGCTGGTTATCTGTGATGAGGCCTTTCTGCCTTTGGTGCCCGCCGGCGAGCAGCAATCGATGATTCCGCTGGTGGAGCACCATCCCAACCTGGTGGTGATTCGCAGCCTCACCAAGTTGTATGGGCTGGCGGGCTTGCGCGTTGGCTATGCCATTGCGCAGCCGGATCGGCTTAATCGCTGGTTGGGTTGGCGCGACCCCTGGCCGGTAAACGGAATTGCTGCTGCGATCACCCAGCAGTTGTTGGGTCCCCGTGGGCGCTACCAGCGCTGGTGCCGCAGGGTGCAGCAATGGACGGCCATCGAGGGGGCCTGGATGCAAAGGCACTTGGCCTGTGCGCCCGGCCTCTGCCCGATGCCCTCAAGCGCCAATTATCTGCTGGTCGCTGGTGTGGGATCGCTGGTTCCGCTGCGGGAAGCGATGGAGCAACGGCATCGCATCCTTCTCCGCGATTGCCGCTCTTTCGATGGCTTGGGTGACCCCTGGCTTCGAATCGGATTGCAATCTCGCCGCAACAACCGCCGCATCGTGAGGGCGTTGCGCCAGGAGTTACAACGCAGCCCTCTGACTTGACTTAGTCCACCAGCGTCTGAAGCAAGGCGGCCAGTTGTCGCTCAGAATCCCGTTGCGCCAGGGCCTGCATGCCTGCACGCATCTTGGCGAGGGGATCGTCTGTAGACGTGGCTTGCCCTAGCCGTGCTGCCAGGAGCCGTTGAACGGTTTTCAGCAACATCGGCTGATCGGGGTCGTGTTGATGCACGATCACGGCAGCCCCAAGAGAAGCGGCGCAGGCGGCATTGGCCTCCTGATGCCGGTCAGCCGCTTGCGGGAATGGCACCAGCACGCTGGGGGTCCCGCAGACCGCCAGTTCACTGAGGCTGCCGGCCCCCGCGCGGCTGATGGCCAGGTCGGCATGTTGCAGCAGCCCTGGAATCTCATCGCTGAAGCGGCGCTCCACCAGCTGTGGATGCCGCAGCTGCTCGATGTCGGGATCGTTGTCGCCGGTGAGGTGCACAACGCGGCAGCCCTGTTGCAACAGGGCCGGCACCGCAGCACGCACCATCCGGTTCAGCCCCACGGCGCCTTGACTGCCGCCCATCACCACCAACAGCGGACGCTCGCCTGACGGGACCCAGCTCGGCAGTGGTTGTGCCGCCAGAAAGCTGGAACGCACCGGTGTTCCTGTCAGCACCGGCTGGCTGCCGGGGATGCGTTTGGCGGCAGCGGGGAGGCCAATGGCCACGGCGGTGCAGAAGCGACCCAGCAAGCGGGTGACGCGCCCTGGGATGGCATTGGATTCATGCAGCACCACGGGTATGCCGCACCAGCGCGCCGCCAGGATTGCCGGTGCAGCGATGTAGCCGCCGGTGGTGAACACCACATTGATCGCGTTCCGGCGGATCACCCGCTGCACGCTGACGCTGGCCAGCAACAGGCGCAGCAGCTGCAGCAGCTTAGTGAGCCCGCGCCCCTGCAGCCCACCGGCCTTCACGCACACCAAACCAAATCGTTCCGGCACCAGCCGCGTTTCGAGGCGATCGGGAACCCCCACCCAGCGCACGGGCCATTGGTCTTCAACGGCTTCTGCAACAGCCAGAGCGGGGAAGAGATGGCCGCCGGTGCCGCTGGCGGCGATCAGAAGCCGGGTCATCGCGTCGGCCGTCTCCGCTCACCACGCCTAACTTAATTGGGTTGTCGCGTTCCGGCCCGTGCGTCGTTTCCTGGGAGTCACGCTCGTTTCGGCGATGGCGCTTTTGCTGTTGCCGGCCCATGCCCTCGAGCAGCCTGGACGCGAGGGCAGTGCTGTGGAGCGCTTCAGTTCGCGCTTGCAGAAGGTGCTGAACAGCGGTGGTCTTTCGAGTGGTGGCCCTTCGGCATTCGCTTCAGTGGCGAGTGGCGATCTGCAGCCGGTGTTGGCCCAGCGCTATCAGCGATTCCGTCAGGATTTCCCTCAGGTCACCTGGCTGGTGGAGCCCACAGCGCCGCTGCCGGATGGCCGTCCGACCCTCACCCTGAGGGTGCGTGGTGCAGCAGAATCCGAGGGTCTGAACTACTCCTTGGAAGCCTCGGAACAGATTGCGATTCGTCTGGAGGAGGGCCAGCTGGTGGAACAGGAACTGTTGGCCCAGCAGTCGTTGCTGCGTAGCGGTGAACGCCCTTTGGCCGTCAACGTCTCGATCCCCGATGTGGTGCTGACCGGCAGTCGCTACGACATCGATCTGGTGGTTGAAGAGCCGTTGGGCCAGGCGCTGGTTGCGGGCGGCTTGATCGACCTCACCGATGAACAGCTGATGGCTCAGATTCGCCCCAACCTGCCGTTGGCACCCTTGGGCGGCGGTGGGTTGTTCAAGAGCGTCCAGGCACCCCAACAACCCGGTTCGCAAACCTGGGCCGTGATGCTGGTGCATCCCGATGGGGTGGTGACGGCCACCAAGCGGGTGCGGGTGGTCAGCAGCAACTAGCTCCTTTCCATTCCACGGTTCCAACGATGCAGGACGGACACGTCCTCATTCCCGTGGCCGTCGTTGATGAGATCGAGTTCCAGCTGTTCTACCAGCGTCGTGACGGGCAGATCCAGTTGCACGGCCTTGGCTGCATCGAGGGCGATGCCTAGATCCTTGCGATGGAGGCTGAGCCGGAATCCGAGGGGATACGTGGCTTCCAGCATCGAGGTGCTGCGATGCTCCAGGGCCCACGAGCCGGCGGCACCGTTTTTGAGGGCGTCGATCACCTGTGGCATCGGAAGATCCAGGTGTTGGCCCAGTGCCACTGCCTCCGCCACGGCTGCATAGCTGCCGGCCACCAGCACCTGGTTCACTGCCTTTACCTGCTGCCCCCGCCCCACGCCGCCGAAGTGGTGGATTGAAGCTCCGATTACTTCAAGGATCGGTCGAACCCGTTCCAGTGGCTCGGTGGCGCCTCCAACCAGCACCGTGAGACTGCCGCGTTTTGCGCCTTCCGTGCCGCCTGTGACCGGGGCATCTAGGAAGTGGACGTTCTGGTGCGCCAGGCGCTGGGCACATCGTTGGGCTGTGGCGGGAGCAATGGTGGAGCAATCCAGCACCACGCTGCCGGGGTCCAGTTGTGAAGCGGCCCCTCCAGTTCCGAAAAGAACCTCTTCAACAGCTGCATCGTCGCTGACGCAAACCAGAAGAACATCAACGCCGGCGCTGGCTTCGGCTGGGCTGGAACAACGAGCAGCACCCTCGAGCTCCGGCTGTGTTTCGGCTCTGCGGCTGCGGGTGTGCACCCGCAGCCGGAAGCCGGCGAGGTGCAGATTGATCGCCATGGGCAAGCCGAGAGCTCCCAGCCCCACAAAACCCAGGCTCAAGTCACATCTGGTCATGACTGACGGCGGACCATTCCGATCCTGATGGACGGATGCCTCCAGAGTGAATGCATCCTGAAGGCTTCATCCATGCGTTTCTCAACCGCTTCCTTTGCCTTGGCTGCTGTGTTGGCGGCACCGATGGCCACGATGGCCCCATCGGCAGCGGCCCGGCGGGATCAGTCGCCTGAGCAGAACAAGGTGTTGTTCCAGGCCCGCAAGACCTGGGCCAGGGACAACTACCAGCGTCGACTGAATCTGCTGCAGAGCCATCAACGCTGCATTGATTCGGCAGCATCCGCGGGTCAGCTCAAGACTTGTCGTCAGCAGATGAAAAAAGCCCGGAGGTCCCTCAAGCAGGACTACCGGGCCTACATGAACAAGGTGCGGAATCAGCTAGGGCTTCCGGTGCGCACAGGCAACAAGCGCGATGGAAAAAGCCGGAAGCTTCAGTCCTGAGCCGCTGATCAGGCGGCGTCGAGGGCAGCCACACCCGGCAGCACCTTGCCTTCCAGCAGTTCCAGGCTGGCGCCGCCACCGGTGGAGATGTGAGACATCTTCTCGGCCAGGCCAGCCTTCTCAACCGCTGCAACGGAATCACCGCCGCCGATGATCGTGCAGCAGCCCTTGCCGCTCAGGTCCGCCAGGGTGGTGGCGATGGCGTTGGTGCCGGCGGCGAACTTGTCGAACTCGAACACGCCCATGGGGCCGTTCCAGATCACGGTCTGACAGTCGGCCAAAGCGTCCTGGAACACCTTGATCGAGTCGGGGCCGATGTCGAGGCCCATCCAGCCATCGGGAATGGCGTTGATGTCAGCGGTCTGGCTGTTGGCGTCGGGGGCGAAGTTGTCGGCCAGCACCACGTCGGTGGGCAGCAGCAGCTGCACGCCCTTGGCCTTGGCCTTGGCTTCAAGCTCCTTGGCCAGTTCCAGCTTGTCCTCTTCCACCAGGCTCTTGCCCACCGAGAGGCCGCGTGCCTTGTAGAAGGTGAAGATCATCCCGCCGCCGATCAGCACCTTGTCGCACTTGTCGATCAGGGCTTCGAGCACGCCGATCTTGGAGCTCACCTTGGAGCCACCGACGATGGCGGCCAGGGGACGCTTGGGCTCATCCACTGCACCCTGCAGGTACTGAAGCTCCTTCTCCATCAGGAAGCCGGCGACGGAGGGCTTGAGGAACTTCGTCACGCCTTCGGTGGAGGCGTGGGCACGGTGGGCGGCGCCGAAGGCGTCGTTCACGTACACCTCAGCCAGGCCCGCGAGCTTCTCAGCGAAACCGGCTTCGTTCTTCTCTTCCTCAGCGAAGAAGCGCACGTTCTCCAGCAGCACCACATCGCCGTTGGCCATGGCTCCCACCTTGGCTTCGGCGTCGGGGCCGATGCAGCTATCGGTCTTGGCCACGGGCTTGCCCAGCAGTTCGCTCAGGCGAGCCGCCACGGGGGTGAGGCGCATGCCGTCATTGACCTGGCCCTTGGGACGGCCGAAGTGGGCGGAAAGGATCACCTTGGCGCCCTTGCTGATCAGGTCGTTGATCGTGGGCAGGGCGGCACGGATGCGGGTGTCGTCGGTGATGGCACCCGCATCGTTCAGGGGCACGTTGAAGTCAACCCGCACGAGAACGCGTTTGCCGCTCAGGTCGCCGGCTTGGAGGCTGGCCAGGGAACGCTTCGCCATAGGGTTGTCTCGTGCGGTAAGAAAACGGGGTGACATTAACCCGTGTGAATGGCAATAGCGCCAGTGAGGTCCATGTGGATGCGTTTCACCGGACTCCGCTGCGTCCATCTGCGGTGGTGATGCAGCGGGCCGCCTGTTCTGTGCGTTTGCGTTTGTGAGCACCCCAACGATCCAGTGGTATCCCGGCCACATCGCCAAGGCGGAGCAGCAGCTCAAGCGCCATCTCGACAAGGTGGATCTTGTGATCGAGGTGCGTGATGCCCGTATTCCCCTCGCCACGGGCCACCCCCATCTCAACCGCTGGTTGAAGGGCAAGCAGCACCTCCTGGTGATCAATCGGCGCGACATGGTCACCGCGGCCGCCAAGGAGGCCTGGGAGGCTTGGTTCAAGGCCCAGGGTCAGCGAACGGTTTGGTGTGATGCCAAGGCCGGGACCGGCGTGAAGCAGGTGCAGCAGGCCGCCATCCGTGCGGGCGACCAGCTCAACGAACGCCGCCGCAATCGGGGCATGCGGCCCCGGCCGGTGCGGGCCCTCACGCTGGGATTTCCCAACGTGGGCAAGTCCGCCCTGATAAATCGTCTGGTGCGGCAGAAGGTGGTGGCCAGTGCCCGTCGGGCGGGGGTAACGCGAACCCTGCGCTGGGTGCGTCTGGGGCAAGACCTGGATCTGCTTGATGCACCTGGGGTCTTGCCCCCTCGTCTCGATGACCAGCATGCGGCCCTGCGGCTGGCTCTTTGCGACGACATCGGCCAGGCCGCCTACGACGGTGAACTGGTGGCTCAGGCTTTCCTGCAGTTGCTCCTTGATGTGGAATCGCAGGCTGCGGCCGGCGTGAAAATACCGCTCCTGCAGGAGCGGTATGGCATTCCCCTGAGCGGTGAAACGGCGGACCCCGCCCTATGGCTGGAAGCCGCAGCGTCCCGCCACACATCCGGGGAGACAGCGCGGATGGCCCAGCGGTTGCTGGATGATTTCCGCAAGTCAGCCCTCGGCAGCATCGCCCTGGAGCTGCCGGCATGAGTCCTCAGTGGAAACGTCCTCCCCTGCCTGAGGAGACCTTCACGGATCGCTTTGGCGAAGGGGAGGGAGAGCTGCTGACGCTGACTTATCCCAAGCCGTTGCCGATGCGGCTGGACCGTTGGCTGGTGAGCCAGCGCACGGAACAGAGCCGGGCTCGGATTCAGAAGTTCATCGATGCGGGTTATGTGCGCGTCAATGGCAAGACCGGCAAGGCCAAAACACCGCTGCGCCAGGGCGATGAGGTGCAGCTGTGGATGCCACCTCCGGAGCCGCTGCCCTATCTCAAGCCGGAGCCGATGGATCTGGATGTGCTGTTTGAGGACGATCATCTGATCGTGCTCAACAAGCCGGCCGGTCTGACGGTGCATCCGGCGCCGGGCAACAAGGACGGCACCCTGGTGAACGGCCTGCTGCATCACTGCCCCGATCTGCCTGGCATCAGCGGCAAGCTGCGCCCGGGGATCGTGCACCGTCTCGACAAAGACACCACCGGCTGCATCGTGATCGCCAAGAGCCAGGAGGCCCTGGTCCGGCTGCAGGTTCAGATCCAGAAACGGATCGCCTCCCGCGAGTACTTCGCCGTCGTCCATGGTGTCCCCGGTGGCGACTCGGGCACGATCGTCGGGGCCATTGGTCGTCATCCGGCGGACCGCAAGAAGTACGCGGTGGTGAGCAGCGAAAACGGTCGTTACGCCTGCACCCACTGGACCCTGGTGGAGCGTCTCGGCGACTACTCCCTGTTGCGCTTCAAGCTCGACACCGGACGGACCCACCAGATCCGCGTCCACTGCGCTCACATGAATCACCCCGTGGTGGGGGATCCCACCTACAGCCGCTGCCGCAAATTGCCGATCGAGTTACCTGGCCAGGCACTGCATGCCGTGCAGCTGGGGCTGGATCACCCGATCACCCGGGAGCGGATGGTGTTCGAAGCCCCTCTGCCTCCTGTGATGGAGAAGTTATTGGGGGTGTTGAGGCGTCGTATGTAGGCCAGGGTCAAAGCACTGTGATGCTGCCTTCTGCCAGCAAAAGCTGCTCTGTGAGCGGAATGTTGACGTTGTCTGTGATTCCCGTCAGCGCGTTGAAGCCCACGTCGATGGTTTGCCCAGGGGCGATCGATTGGCCCCAGTCAGCCCCGGAAATTTCATAGCGATAGCCGCCGCTTTCCCGCATCTGACTGTTCACGTTCACGCCCCAGGCTTCTCCGCTGAAGCGATGGTCACTGATGAACTCCACCTCCCAGTTCTCCAGGGTTTGTTCGCTGGTGTTGGTCACGGCCAGTGATGCCGTGAGTCCACCCCACCACAGCTGTCCTTGAACGTCCACCTTGACCCCTGTGATCGCATCTGAGCTGTGGGTGCTGGATGCCGGGATGGTCGGCTCCGTTGCCCCTTCGCTTGCCAGCTCGTTGGGAGAGGGGATGTCAGGTTGAGTTGGCGTTGGAGTTGTCGTTGCAGAAACGCTGGTTCCCAGGTTGTCGAGATTGCTCTCCAGGGGTGCTCCCAGGGCAACCATGCTTTGGAAGTAATTGATCACCGTGTTGTCGCTCACCTTCAGTGCTGGCCATTGCGGCCAATCGAAGGTGTCGTTCATGAAGGGCTGACGTTGATCCCAGCCCAGAACAGTCAGGTGGTTGATGTCATGGGCGATGGCATCGCTTTCGATCGGCAGGAAGCCGTGGGTGCGGCCATGCATCCACCCCCCGTAATGGGGCTCCATCTTGAGGGTGTTGATGAAAGCCTCCTGCAGGCCTTCGCTGATTAGGAACTCGGCGAAGCCGTCATGGCTCACCTCATGAACCATGGCCATCACTTCATCGCTGCTGCCCAGGCGTGCTGTGCGTTGCAGGTCGGCGAGAAGCTCTGGCTTAAAAGCGCTGTCAGCGATCCAACCGACCTTGGCGCCTTGCATGGCATACCAGAGCCCAACGCCTTGCAGGTCGTTCCCCCAGGCTTCTGCATTGTTCGTGAGCCCTTGGTCGAAGGCCCAGCGGCCGACATCTTCAATGGCGACCGCGGTGAGGCCTGCAAATGCGCGCAGGCCGTTGTAAGCGACGAGGGCTTCTGTGGTGATGGGCGTGCGTCCCCCGACGAGTTCGTTGTGCTCGGAGTTGTGATTGGAGCCGTGAAAGCTTCCCCAGTGGGTGATGTCGATGAAGTCGGAGGTTGTGCCGCCGACGTGCGTATGCATGGTTGACGTGTGATGGGTGGTTTCCATGGCACAGGGATTGATCCACCATCAGTTCAATCAAGACCTGTGACTCACTCGTGACTCCCTGAGGTGGCTGATGTGACTGGAGCTAACTGTCAGGCGTCGGGTTGATGGCTTAACGGGGCAGCCTTGGACAGGCCTCCACAAGGGTCTGGCTGATCGGCGCCTGAGGATCGCTGAAGATTCGATCCCCCGGACCCTCCTCAACCACCTTCCCCTTGTCCAGCACCATCACCCGGTGACAGAAGCCACTGGCCACCGAGAGGTCATGGGTGATGAACACGATCGCGAGGCCCAACTCCTGTTGCAGCTCCCGCAGCAGAGCGAGCACATCCGCCTGCACCTCCGCATCGAGCATGCTGACGCTCTCGTCGCAGATCAGCACCTTGGGTTTCAGGGCCAGGGCTCGCGCGATCGCCACCCGCTGTTGCTGGCCGCCGGAGAGCTGCTTCGGCAGGCGGTCCTGAAACTGCTCTGCCGGGCTGAGTCCGACCCGTTCCAGCAGGCGTCGGGCTTCCTCTCGGGCGGCCGCTTTGGAGCAGAGCCCATGGATCAGCAGCGGATCGGCGATCGCATCGGCTACCTGCAGGGCCGGATTCAGGCACGCCAGAGGATCTTGAAACACCATCTGGAGGGCCCGACGGGCTGTCCGCAGCGCTTCTCCGCGCAGGCTCAGCAGATCCTGGCTGAGCAGGTCGACGCGTCCGCCGCGGATGGGATTGAGCCCCATCAGGGCCCGGCAGAGGGTGCTTTTGCCACAGCCGGAGGCCCCGACAACCCCCAGGCTTTCCCCGGCCCTCAGCTCGAAACTCACTCCATCCACCGCCTTCAGCCAGACGGGCGACCAAGGCGCGCCACCCACGGCATGCCAGCAGCGCATTTCCTCCACCCGCAGCACGCTGTTGTTGTCGGGGCGCGCCGGCGATCGTCCGCCTTCCCGGGCCCGTGCTGAGGCCACCAACCGTTGTCCAACGGACGATTGCGGCCGGGTGAGCAGCTGATGGCTGGGGCCGTCCTCCACCTTGCGTCCACCGTCGAGCATCGCCATGCGGTCGCACCAGCGGGCGGCCATGGCCAGGTCGTGGCTGATCAGCAGCAGGGCACTGCCCAGTTCTTGGCAGAGACCGCTGAGTTCGGCCATCACTTGCCCTGCCACGGCCACATCCAGGCTGGTGGTGGGTTCATCGGCCATCAGCAGCGGCGGTTCCAGGGCAATCGCCAACGCAATGGCCAGGCGCTGTCGCATCCCACCACTGAGCTCATGGGGGTAGGCGCGGAAGCGGTTGGCCCCAATGCCCACCCGTTCCAGCAGCTCTCGGGCCCGTTCCTGGTGGGCCGCGTTGCTGGTGTCAGGCCGGTGGGCACTGAGGGTGTCGATCAGGTGGCCGCCCACAGTCATTAGCGGATTCATCCGCGTCATCGGGTCCTGGAACACCAGACCCACTGCTTCGCCCCGCAGCTGCCGCAACTGCGGTCTTCGCAGGCGGCGTGGATCCTGGCCGGTTAAGGCCAGCTGTCCTTCACAGACCGTTCCCTGCGGAAGCAGCTGCATCACGGCCCGCGCCACCGTGCTTTTGCCGCAGCCTGAGGATCCCACCAAGGCCAGGGTCTCTCCTGGCTCGAGGCTCAAATTCAGCCCATCCAGCGTCCAGTGTTCACTGCCGGGATAGCGCAGCCTCAGCTGTTCGAGTTCAAGAACAGGCCGGCCCATGAACAGTGCGAATGGAGCGACAGGGGGTCTTGCACTGAATACCATGGATTGACCCGATGGGTCGGATGCTCAACGCTGCCTCCACACCCAAAGAGCACCGAACCAGCACGGGTTCGGGCACGGTGGGCTGCGCGTTGCCAGAGGTCCGGCGCCATCCCATCCGCAATCCGGATGACTACGGCATCTCTCTTCCTGATTGGTTGAAGGAGTGCATCGCCAATGTGCCGCCTGGCATCGGTCAGAGCTGCCCCACCGATGCCGAGGCGCTGCTGGTGTCGGCCTTTGATTTCGGGTTTCAGCTCCACGAAGGCCAGTTCCGGGCCAGTGGAGACCCCTACATCGTCCATCCGGTGGCGGTGGCTGATCTCTTGCGGGATATCGGCGCCAGTGCGCCGGTGATCGCCGCTGGGTTCCTCCATGACGTGGTCGAGGACACTGACGTCACCCCCGATCAGATCGAGCTCCATTTCGGTTCCGAGGTGCGTGAGCTGGTGGAGGGGGTCACCAAGCTCGGCGGTATTCATTTCAACGACCGCACGGAAGCTCAGGCGGAGAATCTGCGGCGGATGTTCCTGGCGATGGCCAGCGACATCCGTGTGGTGTTGGTGAAGCTGGCCGACCGGTTGCACAACATGCGCACCCTTGGTGCCCTGAAGGAGGAGAAGCGCCAGCGGATCGCTCGTGAAACCCGCGAGATCTATGCCCCCCTCGCCAACCGGCTCGGCATCGGTCGCTTCAAATGGGAACTTGAGGATCTGGCGTTCAAATTGCTGGAACCGGAGGCTTTCCGGGAGATTCAGGAGGAGGTGGCCACCAAGCGCAGCGAGCGGGAGGAACGGCTCGCTGTCACGGTGGGGCTGCTGAATGAGCGTCTGGAACGGGCCGGTCTAGAGCAGTGCGAAGTGAGTGGTCGCCCAAAGCATCTCTTTGGCATCTGGAGCAAGATGCAGCGTCAACAGAAGGAGTTCCACGAGATCTACGACGTGGCGGCGTTGCGGATCCTCACCCCCAGTGTCGAGAGCTGTTATCGCGCTCTCGCGGTGGTTCATGACACCTTCCGTCCGATTCCCGGTCGCTTCAAGGACTACATCGGGTTGCCGAAACCCAACGGCTATCAATCCCTCCATACCGCGGTGATCGGTCGGCATCGCCCGATCGAAGTTCAGATCCGCACGCTTGAGATGCACCATGTGGCCGAATTCGGGATTGCGGCCCACTGGAAATACAAGGAAGGGGGTTCGCCGGCCAGTAGCAGCAGTGATGCGGAGCGGTTCAACTGGCTGCGTCAGCTGGTGGATTGGCAACAGGAAGGCGGCAGCGATGATCACAACGACTACCTCTCGTCGATCAAGGAAGACCTCTTTGACGAAGAGGTGTTCGTGTTCACGCCGAAGGGTGATCTGCTCGGTTTGCGCAAAGGGGCAACCGCTGTCGACTTTGCCTATCGCATCCACTCCGAGGTGGGCGACCACTGCCATGGCGTCCGCATCAATGATCGGCTTTGCCCCCTGGCGACACCTCTGCAGAACGGTGATTTCGTTCAGGTGCTCACCAGCAAGACGGCTCACCCCAGCCTGGATTGGTTGAACTTTGTGGCCACGCCCACGGCGCGCAACCGCATTCGCCAGTGGTACAAGCGCAGCCACCGTGACGAAACGATTGAACGGGGCAAGGATCTGCTGGAGCGCGAGCTGGGGCGTGATGGCTTCGATGCCCTGTTGAACAGCGAGGCGATGCAGCGGGTGGCGCAACGTTGCAATGTGCCCACCACTGAAGATCTGTTGGCGTCCCTGGGGTTTGGTGATGTCACGTTGCAGCAGGCGCTCAATCGTCTGCGGGAGGAGATGCGCCTGCTGGCCGAACAGCAGCAGGCCCCAGCCACCAATGAAGAGGTGGCCATGGCTCTGGTGCCATCGCGAGATGTGGCATCAGACCGCTCTGGAGGCGAAGGGGCGATCCTGGGACTCGAGGGATTGGATTACCGCCTCGGTGGTTGCTGCAGTCCGTTGCCGGGGGAGTTGATCGTGGGCACGGTGGCCCTCGGCAATCACGGCATCACCATTCACCGGCAGGACTGCTCCAACGTGGAGACGATTCCGCGGGAACGTCGTCTGCCTGTGCGCTGGAACACGACCCATGCCGAACGGGAGAAGCAACGTTTCCCGGTGCAGTTACGGATCGAGGTAATCGATCGCGTCGGCATCCTCAGGGACATCCTGATGCGGCTCTCCGATGGCGCCATCAACGTCAGTGATGCCCGTGTGACCACCGCATCGGGCCGGCCGGCCCGCATTGATCTCCGGGTTGAGTTGGACGGTGCGGATCAGCTCAGTCGCACCATGGATCAGATCCGCTCCATGGCGGATGTGATCGGAATTGCCCGGGTGGGAACGGGCTAGCGGCCCCTCCTGACAACTCGACGGACCCCACGCCGCAGAAACAGGCGGTAAGCCATCCATCCGCTGGCGATGGCCAGCACCATCCCCACAACACTGGAGCCCAGCAGGATGCGCTGGGTGAAGTCCCATCCCTGGGCCCACAGGGTGCTGCGATTGACCTCCGCCAGGTTGATGCCACCCCGGCCTGGGCCCAGCAGCTGACAACCCACCAGGTAGTTGAACCAGTAGAGGGGCACATAGGTGAGGGGGTTGCTCACCAAGGTGCCTGCTGCGGCGAGCAGGTGGTTGCCACGCACCAACGTCGCGACGCCCACGCTGAGGAAGATCTGCAGCCCGAAGAAGGGGTAGCAGCCGCAGAACACGCCGGCTGCCAGGCCACGGGCCCGTTGGCCTGGGGTTCCCTCCTGTCTCCACAACCAGAGGACCCCGCGGCGCATCCGGATGCGACTGAGGCGCAGCAACCGGCGCATGAACCCAGCAAATGTCGGCCGGATCCTAGGTATGGATCACCAGCGGCGACTGCTGTGCTCAGCACCGACACGATTGCGGCGGTGGCCACCGCAGTGGCTCCAGGTCAGGGCGGGATCGCTGTGATTCGTCTCTCCGGGCCTGCTGCGGAAGCGACGGGACGCAGCGTTGTGCACTGCCCGGGTCGTCAGGAGTGGGGGTCGCACCGGGTGGCTTACGGCCATGTGATCGACGGTGAGGGCCGGCGTCTTGATGAGGTGCTGCTGCTGCTGATGCGCGGGCCCCGCAGTTTCACCGGTGAGGACGTTGTGGAGATTCATTGCCACGGCGGGGTGATCGCTGTTCAACGGGTGCTCGAACAGGTGCTGCGGCAGCCTGGAGTCCGCCGGGCCCAGCCGGGAGAGTTCAGTCAACGGGCCGTGCTCAACGGACGGCTCGATCTCACGCGTGCGGAGGCGGTGAGTGAGCTGGTGGCGGCCCGCAGCCGCCGGGCGGCCGAGTTGGCGATGACTGGTCTTGATGGCGGGATCCAGGCCGAGATCACAGGCCTGCGGGAACGGCTGCTGGACCAGCTCACCGAACTGGAGGCTCGGGTGGATTTTGAAGAGGATTTACCACCCTTGGATGGCGATGCTCTGTTGCATCAGCTGCAAGCCGTGAGTGTGGAGCTTCAGCAGCTGGTGCGGGATGGAGAGCGGGGAGATGCTCTGCGCCAGGGCCTGCGGGTGGCGCTGGTGGGTCGCCCCAATGTGGGCAAGAGTTCGCTGCTCAATCGGCTCAGCCGCCGCGAGCGGGCGATTGTGACCGATCTGCCGGGCACCACCAGGGATCTGTTGGAGAGCGAGATCGTTGTTGAAGGGGTGCCGATCACCCTTCTCGATACCGCCGGCATTCGCAGCACCGACGATGCGGTGGAGCAGTTGGGGATTGCCCGCAGCGAGGAAGCGCTGGCCACGGCTGATGTGGTGCTGTTGGTGCTGGATGGCCATGCGGGTTGGACCGCTGAAGACGCGGCCTTGCTGGCGCGCATTCCGGAGCAGATCCCCAGGATCCTTGTCGCCAACAAGGCGGATCTCCCCGCGGGGGCCTTCCCCCAGCCGGTGGATGTTCAGTTGTCCGCGTTGGAGGGCACGGGTGAAGCGGCCCTGGTGCAGGCCCTGCTCGAACGTTGTGGCGCTGCCGGAACCGAAGGGGTTCTGCTGGCGCTCAACCAACGTCAACGCGATCTCGCTGCCCGGGCTGCGGAGGCCCTGGCCCGCAGTCAGGAGGTGGCGGCCCAGCAACTTCCCTGGGACTTCTGGACCATCGACCTGCGGGAAGCAATCCGAGCGCTGGGGGAGATCACCGGGGAGGAGCTCACCGACGCGGTGCTGGATCGGGTGTTTTCGCGCTTCTGCATCGGAAAATAGAGCGAGCGGACATCAGGAACGGTTTGGACTGGCAATCCCCGGCACTCACCGCTGCCTTGGAGGCCTGGCTGGAGGAAGACATCGGCCGCGGCGATCTCACGGCGGCGGCGTTGCAGGGCCAGCAGGGTCAGGCCCATTGGGTCGCCAAACAGGCGGGCAAGTTCTGTGGTGGCCCTTTGGTTCAGCGCTTGTTCCAGCGTCTTGATTCTGAGGTGAGCGTGCGCTTGCTACGGCAGGACGGCGCCGACATCGAAGCCGGTGAACGCCTGCTGGAGTTGGAGGGGCCGGCCACGGCCTTGGTGGCGGGGGAACGCACCGCCTTGAACCTGGCCATGCGGCTGTCGGGCATTGCCACCGCCACCGCTGAACTGGTGGCCCAGCTCCAGGGCACGGGTGTGCGTTTGGCCGACACCCGCAAGACCACGCCTGGGCTTCGTGTGCTGGAGAAATATGCGGTGCGCTGCGGCGGCGGCATCAACCACCGCATGGGGCTGGATGACGCGGCCATGCTCAAGGAGAACCACATCGCCTGGGCGGGGGGCATCACAGCGGCCATCGCGGCCGTGCGCGAGCAGGCACCCTGGCCTACCTCAGTGATTGTGGAAGCGGAGACGGAGGCCCAGGCGCTGGAAGCGGTGCAGGCGGGCGCCAATGGGGTGCTCCTGGATGAGTTCACTCCTGAGCAGCTCAGCGCGTTGGTGCCGCGTCTGCGCGAATTCAGCGCCCGCGGGGTGGTGCTTGAGGCCTCCGGCATTCAGCCCGAGCAGTTGCAGGCCTATGCCGCCACCGGGATCGATCTGATCTCCACCAGCGCGCCGGTCACCCGCAGCCGCTGGCTCGATCTGAGCATGCGCTTTTCCGCTTCGGAGCCTTAATCCCCATCGCAGAGGGGCGCCCAGGGCGGGCTGGTTTCCACCTGAAGCAGCAGCAGCATGGCGTCCTCCGGACCGACCGTCCATGAGCGGTGACCACGGCCTGCGCTCGTTCCCTGGTCTCCTCCAAACGACAGCTCACCGGGACCCATCGTCACGGTCTGTCCATCCATGGTTTCAACGGCCCAGGAGCCCTGGAGGGGAACGATCCATTGAGGTTTGGGATTTTCGTGCCAGTCGTAAACGCCTCCCGCAGGCAGCACCAGGGTGATGAGTGTGGTCGTTTCTGTTCTATGGCGGGCTGACCAAAGGGGAGCAGCACCATCCGCGAAGTTGGCGAATTGATGACCCTCCAGAACGTGGCGTGACTGCCTGCTGATGCCGTCGTCATCCACCCAGACGCGCCAGTAGGGAATTGCTGGTGATGCCATCGCAGAGACGTGATCGTTCCCTCGCTCTAGCTGTGGCGACTGGGATCTGCCTCGGTTGGCATGCCTCGGTTGACAGTGCCGGGGGATGATCGGGGGCTGACCTTGTCACCGCTGCCCTCCATGCTGCGCATCGCCCAGGCCCTTGAAACCCAGTTGCGCGGTGCCATGCAACGGGCCTTCCCGGAGGCGGACGAGGGGCTGGATCCCCAGCTGGCCCCCGCCAGCAAGCCGGAATTTGGCGACTTTCAGGCCAACGGTGCTCTGCCCCTGGCCAAGCCGTTGAAGCAGGCTCCACGGCAGATCGCCACGGCGATTGTGGAGCAGCTGCAGGCCGATTCCGCCTTCACGGACTTGTGCCTGGAGCCCCAGATTGCAGGCCCTGGCTTCATCAACCTCACAATTCGCCCGGAGCGGCTGGCGGCGGAGGTGTCGGCCCGGCTGGGGGACGAGCGCCTCGGCGTGCCGGCGGTCAGTGACGCGGCACCGGTGGTGGTCGACTTCTCGAGCCCCAACATCGCCAAGGAAATGCACGTGGGGCATCTGCGCTCCACGATTATTGGTGATTCGTTGGCGCGGGTGCTGGAGTTTCGTGGCCATCCCGTGCTGCGCCTCAATCACGTGGGCGACTGGGGCACCCAGTTCGGCATGCTCATCACCCACCTCAAGCAGGTGGCGCCGGAAGCCCTTGAAACCGCTGATGCGGTGGATCTGGGAGATCTGGTGGCCTTCTACCGCGAGGCCAAGAAGCGCTTTGATGACGATGAAGCCTTCCAATCCACCTCCCGCGATGAGGTGGTGAAGCTGCAGGGGGGCGATCCGGTTTCGCTCAAGGCCTGGGGACTGCTCTGCGATCAGTCGCGGCGTGAATTCCAGAAGATCTACGACCGGCTCGACATTCGCCTGAGTGAGCGCGGTGAATCCTTTTACAACCCCTTCCTGCCGGGGGTGATTGATGGGTTGAAGGATGCTGAGCTGCTGGTCACTGATGACGGTGCCCAGTGCGTGTTCCTTGAGGGTGTGCAGGGCAAAGACGGCAAGCCCCTGCCGGTGATCGTGCAGAAGAGCGATGGCGGTTTCAACTACGCCACCACCGATCTGGCGGCCATCCGCTACCGCTTTGGTGCGGCTCCGGAGGGGGATGGCGCCCGCCGCGTCGTGTACGTCACCGATGCCGGCCAGGCCAACCATTTCGCCGGGGTGTTCCAGGTGGCCGAGCGCGCGGGCTGGATTCCCGAAGGTGCTCGCCTCGAGCACGTGCCCTTTGGCCTGGTGCAGGGGGAGGACGGCAAGAAGCTCAAGACCCGCGCTGGCGATACGGTGCGTCTGCGGGATCTGCTCGATGAAGCCGTCGAGCGCGCTGAGACTGATCTGCGCTCACGCTTGAAGGAGGAGGAGCGCAGCGAGTCGGAGGAGTTCATCCGGCATGTGGCGGGAACTGTTGGCTTGGCGGCGGTGAAATACGCCGACCTGAGCCAGAACCGGATCACCAACTACCAGTTCTCCTTCGATCGGATGCTGGCCTTGCAGGGCAACACGGCGCCCTATCTCCTCTATGCCGTGGTGCGCATTGCCGGCATCGCTCGCAAGGGGGGTGACCTGGATGTGGCGACAGCCCAGCTGACCTTCACCGAGCCCCAGGAGTGGGCCCTGGTGCGAGAGCTGCTCAAGTTCGATGCGGTGATCGCTGAGGTGGAGGAGGAGCTCCTGCCCAACCGGCTGTGCAGCTATCTGTTCGAGCTCAGCCAGGTGTTCAACCGCTTCTACGACCAGGTGCCGGTGCTCAAGGCCGATCCTGAAGCTCTGGCATCCCGCCTGGCCCTCTGTCGTTTGACGGCTGACACCCTCAGACTGGGGCTCGGACTGCTGGGCATCGCCACCCTGGACCGCATGTGAACGACATCACCCAACCGTTCACACCCGGAGACGCTCCGGCCGCTCGTGCTGCCGTTGAGCAGCTCAAGGCCTACAGCGCTCCGCTGGAGGGTCGCCGTCAGATGCTGCGGCTGGATTTCAACGAGAACACGATTGGCCCCAGCCCTCTGGTGGCTCAGGCACTACGCAACTTCAGCACCGAAGAGATTGCCGTTTATCCGGAATACGATGGCCTGCGGGAAGCGTTGCTCCAGAACCTGGTGGAAACGGGCTGCAGGCCTGGTCTGCTGCCCGAGCAGGTGGGCCTGTTCAACGGGGTGGATGCCGCCATTCATGCCGTGTTCCAGGCCTATGGCGATGCCGGTGAGACGTTGCTGACGACAGCACCCACCTTCGGGTACTACAGCCCATGTGCTGGGATGCAGGGCATGACGATCGAGGCGATCCCCTATCAAGAGGAGACGTTCGCCTTCCCCCTGGCCGCGATTCAGGAGGCATTGGCGACGCGCTCGCCGCGGTTGCTGCTGATCTGCAACCCCAACAATCCCACCGGCACGCGCTTGGGGGCAGAAGAGGTGATCGCCCTGGCGGCCTCAGCGCCGGGCACCTTGGTGGTGGTGGATGAGCTCTACGAGGCCTTCACCGGAGACAGCGTGCTGCCGAGCGCTGATTTCACGGCCACACCGAACCTGCTGGTGTTCCGTTCTCTGGCCAAAACGGCTGGTCTGGCGGGTCTGCGCATCGGCTTTGCCATTGGCCATGCCGATGTGGTCGATCGGGTGAGCCGCGTCACGGGGCCCTACGACGTGAACAGCGTGGCCGTGGCCGCGGCGTTTGCGGCTCTGGCGGATCAGTCGTATGTGGATGCCTACGTGGCTGAGGTGCTGCGGGCTCGCGATTGGACCCTGCAGGCGCTGCTGGACGCGGGCGTGCGCCACCACTGCGATGGCGGCAACTATCTGCTGATCTGGCCTCGCCGCTCCGTTGAAGAGATCGATGCGGCCTTGCGCAGCGAAGGCATCCTGATTCGCTCCATGGCGGGCAAGCCCCTGATTGATGGCTGTTTCCGGGTGAGCATCGGCACCACTAGCCAGATGCAGCGCTTCATGGAGGCGTTCCTCCCCCTGGAGCCATGAAGCGCCTGCTGCTGCTGGCCACCGGCGGCACCATCGCCGGCTGTGCGGATAACAGTGCAACGCTGAACGACTACACCGCGGGCGTGCTAGGGGGTGATGCCCTGCTGTCGGCGGTGCCGCAGCTGCAGGACCTGGCGACGATCAGCGTCGAGCAAGTGGCCAATGTCGACAGCGCCGATCTGCTGTTTGTGCATTGGCGCGCCTTGGTGGCGCGCATTCGTGATGCCTTTGCGGCGGACCCAGGGCTGACCGGGGTGGTGATCACCCATGGCACCAACACGCTGGAGGAAACAGCCTGGTTGTTGCAGCTGTTGATCGACGATCCCCGGCCCGTGGTGCTGGTTGGGGCGATGCGGCCGGCCACGGCCCTCAGCGCTGATGGACCGCTCAACCTTTTTCAAGGCGTGCAGGTGGCCTTAAGTCCAGAAGCCCATGGCCACGGTGTGCTGGTGGTGATGGATGGCCAGATCCACGGTGCAGAGAGGGTCACCAAGGTGGCCACTCAGGGGGTGGGGGCCTTTGCGAGCCCCGGCAGCGGACCGTTGGGTTGGGTCGATGACGTTGGCGTTCATCTGCAAACGGCGAGCGGTTCTCGGCCCGTGCCTTTCGCAGAGATCGCGTTACCGGAGCAATGGCCGCAGGTGCCCATCCTTTACGGGTGCGTGGAGCCTGATGCGCGTCTGCTCACTGCGTGTCTCAATGCTGGTGTTTCTGGTCTGGTTTTCACCGGCACGGGTGCCGGCCAGTTGTCGGCTGCGGAGCGTTCGGCTCTTCAGGCTTGGCCAGGGAAGCGGCCGCTGATGCTGCGGGCCAACCGCTGTGGATCAGGGCCTGTGCACAGCCATCCCGATGATGAACGGCTTGGGTTGTTGCCTGCAGGCAGCCTCAATCCCCAGAAGGCAAGGGTGCTGGTGTTGTTGTGTCTCATCGCGGGATTGGATCGCGTTGGGCTATCGGCACGGCTGCTCAAACTTGAGCCAGTGAACTGATTCACCAAGCACTGATGTGAATCAATTCCGTACTTCCACCACGTTTCTGGTGAATATTTTTAATTTATAAAAAAATTGCAATGACCTCGTGGGCAACCAGCGCAAGCCTCGTTTGAGGGGTCAGGGAAAAAATACCTACGACATCAAACTTAGTTTTGCGAGCGTTGATCAAGCGGGCAATGAAGGGGTTGCGATTCGCGGATTCGTTCCTCCTTCAGAGGAGACCATTCCAGCCCATCCCTTCAATCCACCAGCAGTGGCACCCATTGCTGTTGATACAACGTCGGAGCTTCTCTTTAACTACCAGGTGGTTGGAGGTGTCCCCTATGAATATGACATTGGCCAGTTTGAAATTACTGCGGCTCAGTATTGTGCGTTTCTCAATGCCGTCGACCCTGAGGGTGAGAATCCAAAGCAACCGTGGACCAAGATCAAGCTTTGGAATGAAAAAAATAATCCTTTGGTGAATCATTTTCAGGGCCAGATTTTATATGTTGACCACGCTGATGATGGCTTCCACTATGCCGTGGCTGATCCGGTTTGGGCCGATAAGCCGGTGATGATGATCAACGGGTTTCAATACGCCTATTTTATTAATTCACTTGTGAATGGAGGGATGGTTGGAAGGAAGAAATCCAAGCAAAAGAGCCCCCTTGGTTTCGATGTAAAGCTGACAGACCGTTACTATCGATTTTCAGAGACGATTGAGACTGGTTCCTATGATTTGAATGATTCAAATTATGCGATTCTGGAGCGTCAGAATATCGATGGATTGTTTTTCCCTTCGCAGGATGAGTGGATCAAGGCTGCTTATTATGCGGGTGTAGACACGGGAAATGGAACGAACTACTTCTATTTTCCTACCGCCACTAACGAGGCTCCGATTCCCCTGTTTACTCAGGAAGGCAAAAATCAAGGTCTAGCGAAGGGGAAAGCCGCTGAAAGCCCTTTCGCTCAAGTGAATGTCAGTGATAAGGGTGAAGTTCAGGTTGATGAGCTGAAGTCAATCGTCAAAAAGAATCAGGGCTATTCTAATTACAATTTTGGTGTTTTTTGGCAGCCTTGGTATGCCCCAGAGGGGAAGACTTATGGGCATGCCAACGTTACCAATGTTGGTGGTTCCGATAGTCCGTCCCCTTGGCTCGCTTACGACATGGGTGGCAACGTTGTCGAGTACACCGACACCATTGCTGGTGCATTGGATGTCCCCCATCTTTCGGAAGATCTGCAGAAGTTGCCTGTTGGCTATCGGGCCCACGGTGGCATCGCGAACGCTACGGGGTATCAGCTCTGGATAACAGCAACCGGCGCTGGAGATCCCTATGGGCAGATCCTTGGATCTGCATATGAATATGGTGGAACTCGGTTGAGCTTTCTTGGGGATGATCCGTCGAAGAAGAGTGCAAAAAATCTCAGGCTTTCCAGTCGAGCTGATGTGATTACTGGTCAGAACGTGGTCGTTCGAGTTGACTCGACCTCAACCTTTGATACCCACTATTCCAGAAATTTGGGTGAGACGATCGCAAAGCTTGCCGATGAAGACGCTGGTTACATCTCGATGCCCAGCGCTTTTTTCCATGTGCCCAAAAAGGATGGTGGTCAAGGCTATTACTCCATGACCCACGATGCCACTGGAACGAGTCGGATCGTGCGTGGAAAACGACGAATGATGGACATCATCAATGCCGGCGGGTATTCAAATCCTGTTGAAGCCTTTCGGGCGCTACGGCCGATGGAAGGAAATGTTCAATTCATTGGCTATTTCAATCCCACGACTGGTGCCTATGGCTACTCAGAGTTGGAGACGGATGCAGTCGGATTTGCCGCGTTGGGATACATCTCTCAAGGACCAGTTTGGTCAGTTTGAAGGGCCCCAACTAGTGCATCACCGTGATCACGGTGGTGTCGTCGAGGTTGCCCGGCAGGGTTTGCGCCCGACCCACACGGCGCACCGCAGTTCCACCCATGGCATCGAGGAAAGGCTGGACTCCCTCTTGATCGCATCCTTCGGGGGCATCTCCATTGACGTACTGCACCGGAATCACCCGCTTGGGGTTCAACTGATTCACCACCGCCGCGGCTTCTTCGGCGTTGAAGATCTTGCTGCCACCGCCAACGCCGATGATCAGCACATCGGTGTTGCTCAGCATCACTCGGTCGGCGGCGGTCAGTTCGCCAGCAGTGGCACCGAGGTGGGCAAAGTTAAGGCCCCCTTGCTGCCAGCGCCAGAGGGTGGCATTGCCAAACCGGCGCCCACCCATCCGGTCATGGGGGCTGGCAAAGCCCTCCAGGCTCAGGCCACCGATGCGATACGACCCCGGTTGTGCCAGAAAGCGGCCGCCGGCAACGTCCCGAGCCCCTTCATCGGCGAGTTCAGAGTTGGCCAGAACCACCCCCGCCGTCAGGCGAGGCTCGGGCAGGCCTGCAGCGCAACCCACCGCCTTGTAGGGGTTCAGCAGCACCGACTGGCCGCCGCCCTGGATCAGCAGGGCCCGTTGCCCATAGCTGCTGATCGACACCCCACCACCTGCCAGGGCCGGAGACGTCAGGCTGAGTGCCAGACCTGCAGCGGCGGTCACAGCGGAACGCAGGACGGACATGGGCGCGGGTGAACTTGCTTGGGACGCTAACAGCGTTATCCCTCGGCTTCCCGCAGGAAATTGGCCAGCAGTTGGTGGCCTTGATCGGTGAGCACGCTTTCGGGGTGGAACTGCACCCCCTGCAGGTGGTGGTGCTCCCGGTGCCGCAGGCCCATGATCGTGCCGTCGTCGAGCCAGGCGGTCACCTCGAGGCAATCCGGCAGGGTTTCGCGTTCGGCGATCAGAGAGTGGTAGCGCGTGGCCGTCAGCGGTTGGGGCAGGCCGGCGAAGACGCCGTCGCCCTTGTGCAACACAGGCGAGGTCTTGCCATGCATCTGCTGCTGGGCGCGCACCACCCGGCCGCCGTACACCTGGGCGATGGCTTGATGGCCCAGGCACACACCCAGCGTGGGCACCGTTGCTGACAGCTCTTTGAGGATGTCGAGGCAGACGCCCGATTGATCTGGGTCCCCAGGACCGGGCGACAACAGGATGGCGTCAGGGTTCAGGGCCCGGATCTGCTCGAGGCTGATGGCGTCGTTGCGGCGCACCTGCAGGTCCGCCGCCAGCGGATGCTGGGCGGCCAGCTCACCGAAATACTGCACCAGGTTGAAGGTGAAGCTGTCGTAGTTGTCGATGACCAGCAGCATCTGCGAATCGGGAGTCAGAGCCCCAGGCGGAGCAAAAGCGGCGGAAGCAGGAGAAACAGAGCGATGAGCAGGGAGCTGATGGCTGCGGTGAGTACAGCGGCAGCAGCACAGTCTTTGGCGATGCGGGCCAAGGGGTGATAGCGCCGGCCAATGGCCAGATCCACCACCGCTTCCATCGCTGTGTTCAGCAGCTCCAACACCAGAACGGCAGCCACCGTAAGCACCAGCACGGCCAGGCGGATCAAATCCAGTTGCAGCCAGGTGGCCAGCCCAAACACCACCAGCCCCGTCACCACATGGATGCGGAAGTTGCGCTGGGTGAGGAAGGCGTAGCCGAGGCCCTGGGCGGCATAGCGAAAGCTCGCCGGCAGATCGCCAGCGATGCGCCAGCTGCCCCGTCGCCGCATTCCGTTGGGCACCATGGCCACCTCCTCCGAAGCTGTGTCTGCGGATGGTCTCCGGGGCGATTCGGTGGTCATCGGAACGGAACTCGGAATCCGCAGGGCACACGCCCGCTCATCGAAGACTACCCGGGTTTTCCAGAACACTCATCCGCAAGAAGCCTCTCCTGCAGGGCGAGCATCTCGGCGAGGCTGTCGTCATCGGGATGGTCCCAGCCCAGCAGGTGCAGCAGGCCATGGCTCACCAGCCAACGCAATTCCCGCTGCAGGCTGTGCCCTTGCTCTTGGGCCTGCCGCCGAGCCGTCTCCAGAGAGACAACGATGTCTCCCAGTTCGATGCTGGGTCCCTCCATCCAGTCGCCGGCGTCGTCGAGGGCGGCAAAAGACAACACATCCGTGGGGCCCGTTTTCTGGCGCCAGGTGCTGTTCAAGGTCGCGATGTTGGCGTCATCGGTGAAGCGCAGCCCCAGGCTCAACTCGTCCGCCGATCGCACCAGGCTTGGGCAGTCGAGGCTCGAATCCCCGCAGAGGTTGCTCAGCCAACGCTCCAACTGCTGGAGCCAGACCGTTTCATCGAGCAGATCGGCGTTGTCGGAGGGTTGCAGCTCCGCCCCCTCCCGATCCAGTGCGAGGTCGAGCTCCATGCCTACTGCGGCAGGGTCGGTCGCCCCAGCCAAGCCACGAGGGTGATGAAGCCGAGGAATCCCATGGCGGTGAGGCCGAAGTGAAACAGGCTCTTGCTGCCCTTGCGCACCATGTTGCGCATTGCCTGTTTGACGAAGCTCGGCGGTGGGGTGCTCTCGGTGGCCATGGGTTCAGGAATCGGCGTCGGCGCCGGGGCTGTCGACACCTTGACGCAAAGAGGCATCGATGAAGGGGTCGAGGGCCCCATCCATCACCGCTTGCACATCGTTGGTTTCCTCGTTGGTGCGCAGGTCTTTCACCATTTGGTAAGGGTGAAACACGTAGTTGCGGATCTGGTTACCCCAGGCCGCTTCAACAATGTCGCCGCGGATGTCGGCGATTTCGGCAGCCCGTTGTTCCTGGGCGATCACCAGCAGCTTGGCTTTGAGCAGGGCCATCGCTTTCTCCTTGTTCTGGAGCTGCGAGCGTTCCTGGGTGCAACGCACAGCCAGACCGGTGGGGATGTGGAGAATCCGCACGGCGGTTTCCACCTTGTTCACGTTCTGGCCACCGGCGCCACCGGAGCGTGAGGTGGTGACTTCGAGGTCCTTTTCGGGGATGTCGATGTCGACTTCCTCCTCCAGTTTCGGCATCACTTCGATGCCGGCAAAGCTGGTCTGGCGTTTGTCGTTGGCGTTGAAGGGCGAGATGCGCACCAAACGGTGAGTGCCTTTTTCGTTGCGCAGATAGCCGTAGGCATAGCGCCCCTCCACTTCGATCGTGGCGCTCTTGATGCCCGCTTCTTCCCCTTCGGAGAGTTCGTCCACGGTCACCTTCATGCCTCGGTCTTCCGCCCAACGGGTGTACATGCGCAGCAGCATCTGGGCCCAGTCCTGGGCATCCGTTCCACCAGCTCCTGCATTGATGCTGAGCACGGCACCTTCCTTGTCGTATTCGCCGCTGAGCAGGCGCTCCAGCTCCCAGCGATCCAGCCCCTGGCGCAGCTGGTTCAGGCCGTTCTGGGCCTCCTGCAGCAGGTCGTCGTCGGGTTCCAGCTCATAGAGCTCAAGGGTGGCCTGGGCGTCATCAATGGCACCGCGCCATCCCGCCAGCTGAGACAGCTGTGCCTTCACCTCGTCCAGACGCCGCATCTGCTTCTGGGCGTTCTGCTGGTCATCCCAGAAATCGGGCTGGGCCGCGAGTTGCTCGAGATCCTGTTGCCTTGCGTTCAGTGCAGGTACGTCAAAGACAGTCCTGGGCATTGCCCAGGCGGTCAGTGAGCTCAGAGAGGTCGCGTTTGAAGTCGGTGAGATCCAGCAAGGACTCTGTCCTGATCAGCCTCTGACGCTATCAGCGCAGTTGCTGCATAGGATCCGACCACTGGTATGACCAACGCAATGGCCAAGGTTGAGATCTACACCTGGCGCACCTGCCCGTTCTGTGTGCGCGCCAAGGGGCTCTTGGATCGCAAGGGGGTGAGCTACACCGAACACAGTGTGGATGGGGATGAACCCGGCCGGGATGCCATGGCGGCGCGGGGTGATGGTCGCCGCAGCGTTCCGCAGGTTTACATCGATGATCGCCACATCGGCGGTTGCGATGACCTCCACGCTCTCGATCGTGCCGGTGAGCTCGATGCGCTGCTGAAGGCCTGATCGATGCGCCAGCTGTTCGTTCTGGATCCGCTGGGGCAGATCAATCCAGCCAAGGATTCTTCTGCTGCGCTGATGCAGGCTGCCCATCGAGCCGGCGATGAGGTGTGGGCCTGCACGCCTTCCGATCTGATTGCCCGGGGGGATGAACCCCTTGCGATCGCCCTGCCGGTGACGCCGGAGCCCTGGATCACCGTTGGGGTGCCGGAACGTCAGGCTCTGGCTGGGTTTGATGTGATCTGGATGCGCAAGGATCCGCCCGTGGATGAGGCATATCTCTATGCCACCCATCTGCTGGAGGTGGCGGAGCGGGCCGGCGTTCGGGTGCTCAATCGCCCCAGTGCGCTGCGCAGCTGGAACGAAAAGCTGGGGGCGTTGCGCTTCAGCCGTTGGATGGCCCCCACGCTTGTGGCAGGGCGGGTGTCTGAACTGCTGTTGTTTGCTCAGGAGCAGCAGGAGATTGTCCTCAAACCCCTGGGGGGTCGCGCGGGGCTGGGGGTGATTCGCGTCAATGGCCAGGCGCCGGGCTTGAAGGCCCTGCTGGAGCTGGTCACCGAGCAGGAACGCATGCCCGTGATGGCCCAGGCCTTTCTGGCGTCCGTGAGAGAAGGCGACAAGCGCATCCTGCTGGTGGATGGCGATCCCCTGGGAGCGATCAATCGACGCCCCTCAGTGGGCGAGTTCCGCAGCAATCTGGCCGTTGGTGGCCAGGCGGAGGCCACGGAACTCACTGAGCGGGAACGTCAGATCTGCGCTGCCCTGGCCCCGGCGCTGCGGGCGGAGGGATTGTTCTTCGTTGGTATTGATGTGATCGGCGGCATGCTCAGCGAAATCAACGTCACCAGTCCCACCGGGGTGCGTGAAGTGGAGCGGCTGATGAACCAGCCCCTGGCCGATCAGACGATCGAGCGGTTGCGCGCGCTGGTCTGAAGTTCCAGCTGGTCGGCCAGTACGGCCAGCTTCAGCCCCACTTCCTGAAGCTCCCGCTCGGCAACAGACCCCCGCACAAGGCCAGCTCCGGCGGTGAGATCCAGCTCGCAGCCCCGGGCGTGACCACAACGGATCGCCACCCGGAGTTCAGCGTCACCGGCGCTGTCGATCCAGCCGATCGGCGCTGCATAACTGCCCCGCTCAAAGGGTTCCAGGGTGCGCAACCAGGCCATGGCGTCGCGGCGGGGCAACCCTGCAACGGCGGGGGTGGGGTGCAGTTGTTCGGCCAGAGCCAACACGGGCTGACCGTGAGTTTCCGCCGTGATCGGGGTGTGCAGGTGGGTCAGGTTGCCGTGACGGGCCAATTGGGGTTGGCGGCGGCGTCGCGGGGTCAGTCCGTTGCGGCGCAATTGGTCGGTGATGGTTTCCACCACCAATTCGTGTTCGCGGCGGTCCTTGTCGGATCGCAGCAGTTGAGCGCCGGAATCCCCCTGCCCCGCCGTGCCGGCTAGGGCATCACTGCGCAGCCATCCGGCGCGAAGGCTGAGCAGTCGTTCTGGGGACGCACCGAAGAAGGCATCCCCCGCATGGCGCTGCCAGAGGAAACGGCAGCTGCCCGCCTGTTGGCGCCGGAGCCGTTTCAACAGCGGCAATGGGTTGAAAGCATCGGCCAAAACAATGCGATGCCGCACGGCCAGCACCAGTTTGTGCAGGTCGCCGCTGTTGACCAGATCAATCCCGCGGGTAAGCGCTGTGGCGTAGCGCTGCCGCCAGGTTTCCGGTTCCGTCGTAGCCACCAGGGCCTGGGGCTTGGGCGGGGGTGGCGCGGTTGGCGTCTGGAGCAGCTGTTCGTGCTTGAGCCAAAGCTGTTCCGCTAGTTCGCGGCAGTCCGCTGCACTGCTGACGATCCCGTTCAGCCGCAGCCAACCGCGGCGTCCCTGACGGCTTAGCTGCCAGCGGGGCAGCACCGCCTGCACCGAAGGAACCACCGCTTCACTGCGGCGGCGCTCACTCACCTGATCGAAGAAACGGAAGCGCAGCAGCACCCGGGGGCGTGCATGGGCCGGACTGTCCGGTGCGGTGTCGTGCAGGCGGCTGAGGCAGAGGTCAGCGAAGCGCTGGGCCTGTTCAAAGCGACGGCTGCCGGCCAGCTCCAGCTCCTGGCAGGGCCCTGCTGCGGCCAGGCACAGGCCCGGCGCGCTGTCCCACAGCACTTGCAGGCTTTCCTGCTCCGCCAGCTGCGGTAAGGCCAGAAGCGGGTCGACCCCTGTGATCGGCAGGGCCAGGCTGAGCAGCGCTTCATCGCTGTCACAGGACATCCATCCCCGCTGGGCAGCGGAGAGGAGAGAGCTGAAACAACAATCAGCCGACATCCGCGGCGTTTCTGGCCAGGGTTACTGCTCAAATGTATGGGTCTTCGCCCTGCGGGAACCGATCCTGTCCATGTCTGAGCCGCAGGCTGTCGCATCCCGTTACGCCGATCGGCGCCGTTTGTGGAAGGCGGCGATCAAGTGGCCGATGTATTCCGTCGCTGTGATGCCAGTGCTGGTCGCAGCTGGATGGCAGCTCGGGGTGGATGGCTCCCTGCGTTGGCTTCAGCTGGGGGGCTTTTTGCTGGCGGCCATCTTGTTGTTGCTCTGGGAAAACCTCAGCAACGATGTTTTTGATGCGGCCACGGGTGTGGATGCCACCGGTAAGCCCCATTCCGTGGTGAACCTCACCGGGCGCCGGGACCGCGTCGCCCAGGGGGCGACTGCCTCGCTGGTGCTGGGGTTGCTGTTGATGGGCTGGTTGGCCTGGAACAGCAGCTGGGCGGTGTTGGCTCTGGTGTTGGTGTGCTGCGGCCTGGGTTACGTGTATCAAGGCCCTCCGTTCCGCTTGGGCTACCGCGGCCTTGGTGAGCCCCTGTGCTGGATGGCTTTTGGGCCCTTCGCCACCGCAGCGGCTCTTTTGGTGCTGCAGCCCAAGGGGGCTGCGTCGATCCCTTGGGGCAGCGCCTGGATGTTGGGGGCAGGCCCAGCCCTGGCGACCACCCTGGTGTTGTTCTGCTCCCACTTCCATCAGGTGGAGGAGGACGCGGCCCACGGCAAACGCTCGCCGGTGGTGCGTCTCGGTACGGGCCGGGCTGCGGCGTTGGTGCCCTGGTTTGTGGCCTTGACGCTGGCTCTGGAGTGGGTGCCCGTGCTGCATGGGGACTGGCCACCGTCGGTGTTGTTGAGCGCCTTCGGTCTCCCTGCGGGTGTGCAGTTGATCCGTCTGCTCCAGCGCCACCACGACCGGCCCGACCGGATCAGTGGCAGCAAGTTTCTGGCGTTGCGCTTTCAGGGCTGGAATGGTTTGGGGCTCAGTGTGGGTTTGGCCCTTGCTCGCTTCTGGTCCGGCGGATGACGCTCCGGTTGCAGCGTCGCCCCTTCCGCTTTGCCCTGCTGCAGCCTCTGCGCACGGCATCGGGCGTGCTGCAGGAGCGCTGTGGTTGGTTGCTGCGGCTGGACGACGGCCAGGGGGCGGTGGGCTGGGGCGATGTGGCCCCCCTCCATCAGCAGCATTTCACGGCCTGTCAAGACGCCCTCGCGTCGCTGCCGGACGTGGTTGCTCAGGCTCAGCTGGAGGCCCTGCTGCGGGATGTTTCAGGGGCGCTGGGCTTTGGCCTTGGTGCGGCGCTGGCAGAACTGCAGGGTGTGGTGGGGGCGGCCTCGCCCCAGGGATGGCTGAAGGCGCCTGCGCCTGCGCTGTTGTTTCCAGCCGGCGAGGCCATGCTCAAGGCTCTCGAGGCTGTGGAGGCGTCGGCAGGCGGCTTGGAGGGGCGCACCTTCAAGTGGAAGGTGGCGACGGAGCCCGATCGCCTGGAGCGTCAGCTGCTCGATCAGCTGCTCCAGCGTTTGCCACCAACGGCCCGGTTACGCCTGGATGCCAATGCCGGCTGGGATCGCAGCACGGCTCAGGCCTGGATGCACCGGTTGCGCGATGACCCGCGCCTCGCCTGGTTCGAGCAGCCGCTGGCGGTGGAGGATCAAGCTGGGCTGGAGCAGTTGGCGGCGTTGGGGCCGGTCGCCCTGGATGAATCCCTCGACCAGCACCCGGAGCTGCGCCGCAGCTGGAGCGGCTGGCAGGTGCGGCGGCCCGCGCTGGAGGGTGATCCCCGACTGCTGTTGCGGGAGCTGCAGGCGGGGGTGCCCCAGCGGATGGTGAGCACAGCGTTTGAAACCGGTATCGGTCGGCGCTGGCTAGAGCATCTGGCCGGGCTGCAGGCCAAGGGGCCCACGCCGGCGGCACCGGGCCTTGCCCCCGGCTGGACGTCATCGGGGGCCTTGTTTTCCATGGATCCAGAGCAGGTCTGGGCCGCGGCGGCATGAGGGAGCTGGAGCGGCTGGAGCAGGGGCTGGCAGCGGGGCAGTGGGTGTCCCTATCGCCCGAGGCTGACGCTGCACCCATCGATCAGCTGTCGCCGGGACCGGGGGTGCTGGTGCGCAGTGGTGGCAGCAGTGGCGGCAGCCGTTGCTGCGCCCAGCCGCTGCAGCATCTGGACCGTTCGGCAGCAGCCACCGCCCATTGGTTGAGGGGGATCGATCTCGATCCCGCCGCCACCCTGCTGCTCAATCCACTGCCGCTGGCGCATGTGAGTGGTCTGATGCCCTGGTGGCGAGCCCGCTGCTGGGGTGCCCGGCATCAACAGCTGGCACCGGGCTTGATGAAAACTCCTAGCGAATTGCTCGCTTTGTGCCGGAGCCTGCCCGCCTGGGGGACGCACCCTGCCCTGCTGTCGTTGGTGCCCACGCAGCTGGCGCGTCTGCTGGCCCATCCCGATGGGGTGGCGTTCCTGCAGCAGATCCAGCTGATCTGGATCGGTGGTGCTGCTCTTCCGCCACCGTTGGCACAACAGGCTCGTGCGTTGCAGCTGCCGCTGGCACCTTGTTATGGGTCGACGGAGACGGCGGCGATGGTGGCCGCCTTGCCGCCGGCCCGTTTCCTGGCCGGTGAGCGCGGTTGTGGGGATCCACTGGTGGATGTGGAGCTGCGTCTGGCCGCGGATGGCGCCCTGGAGGTGCGCACCGATCGGCTGGCCCTTGGGCGTTGGTGTGCGGATCAGCCGGATCGGTGGGAAGAGCTCATGGATGCAGGTGGCTGGTGGCGCTCCGGGGATCGGGCGACGTTGACCCCCGGCCTGCAGATTGCAGGCCGGATTGATGGCGCCATTCATTCCGGTGGTGAAACAGTGTTTCCCGAGCAGCTGGAGGGGCGGTTGATGGAGGCGAGCAAGGCAGCAGGGCTTCCTGTGGATGCCTTGTTGCTGGTGGGTGTTGATGATCCGGACTGGGGGCAGCGGCTGGTGGCGCTGGTGGGCAGCACTGACGCTGCGGTGCTTCAGCGCCTTGCGGCCCTCACGCGGCCTTGGTCGCCGGCGGAGACGCCACGGCGTTGGGTGTTGTGCCCCGACTTGGCCCCCTCGGCGGTCGGGAAATGGCAGCGCCAGCGCTGGCGGGATTGGTTACAGCGGTTGGATTCGGCCGAGGCTTGATGCTTCCAGCCAACGTTCCACGCCATCGGGCAGGGCACAGCGGTGACGGGTGCGGGCGTCGATGGCCACATGACGCAGGCAGCCGCAGGCGACCAGCTGGTCCTCCAGCAGTACCTGGCTGTTCACCGCAAAACTGCTGGGATCGAGCCGTTCCGGTTCTAGGCGGATCAGCAGCTTGTCGCCCACCTGCACCGGGGCGCGGAAATCGGCATGGCAGTGCACGATCGGCAAGGCCACGCTTGGTTGTTCTCCACGGCCGCCGGGAAAGACCGAACCCGCCGGCAGGCCAAAGCGTTCCAGGCTTTCTTCCCAGGCCTGGTGGCACCACCCCAGCAGCTGCTGAAAATGCATCACGCCAGCGGCGTCGGTGTCGCTGAAGCGCACGGTTCGGCTCAGCTCCAGCCAGGGGGCAGAGGTCATGGCGATGTGTTGTTGAAGCCGGTGCCGACTGCCACCCTGACAGAAATTCCGCCTGAACCATGGCTGCTCCGATCGCTTATGAGCCCCCGTCGATCCAGAAGGCGTGGCAGGCCTTCCTTCACCACATCCCCGTGGTGCTGGTGATCTGGGCGGGCTCGATCGTGCTGTCGCTGCTCGGTGTTCTCGCGTATGCCCTGATCGTCGTCGTGATGTCCGCGACCCTCGGCAGCAGTGAAGCGGCGGTGGGTCTCGGGGCGATTCTGGCCCAACTGGTTCAGCTGCCCTTCTCGCTTCTGGTCAGCCTGTTGTCGGTGTTGCTGGTGGCTGTGCCTGCCCTCTATTACGAGCGTGGAGAGGTGGTGACGATTTCGGCGGCCGCTCAGCTGCTCACAGGCCATTGGTGGCGTTATCTCCTCGCGGGTCTGTTTTTTACGCTCGCCACGACCATTGGTTTGTTGCTCTGCATCCTTCCCGGCCTTGCAGTGGCGTTGGTTACGCCGGTGTTTGTGAATCGCATCTTCGTAACCGACATGAGCATCGGTGAAGCCTTCTCCCAGTCGTTTCAGGTGGTTTATCGCTCGGAGAACGGCTTGAGTTTTGTTGGCATTGAGGTGTTGACCGGCATCGTTGTGGCGTTTCTGGCTTTGTTCACCTGTGGTTTGGGTGGTTTTGTGGTGATCCCCATGGCCAGCTTCTTCCTGCAGAACGTTGCCTATGAGCGCGGTCTGTTGCGTTGAGGGCTCAGCCGCTGGGCCAGCTATTGGTGCCTAGGCGCAGCAGCCAGTAGCTGATCAACGCTCCAGCAACGAGCGGAACAGGCCAGAGGGGCAGGCCTCTGGGGACCAGACGCCGTTGCTGGAGGGCCAGCACACTCCAGAGCACCAGCCCCAGGGCGGTGATTGGGCCGAAGAGATGCCATTGCAGCGATCCGCTCAGATCACCGGTCAGCGCTGCTCCCGTCGCCCGGGTCAGAAAGCAGGTGGGGCAAGGCACTCCAGTGAGTGCCCGCAGCGGACAGCCCAGGCCGGGCAGGCCTGGATGCAGGCCCTTCAGCCACAACGCGCCGGTCAGGGTCGCGGGCAGCACGTAGCCCGTGCGTTGCAACCGCTGCAGAAAACGGTTCAGAGATCAGCGATCCACCGATCCCATGATCACGTCAATGGAACCGAGGATGGCCATGATGTCGGCCACCTTGTGTCCCTTGAGGATGTGGGGAAGGATCTGCAGGTTGTTGCTGTCGGCAGCACGGATCTTGAAGCGCCAGGGGGTGACGTCGTTGTTGCCCTGGATGAACACGCCGATTTCCCCTTTGCCCGACTCCAACCGGGTGTAGAGCTCGCCATTGGGGATCTTGAAGGTGGGCGCCACCTTCTTGGCCACGTACTGGAAGTCGAAACCAGCGGCGTCGCTGCCCTTGCCTTCGTTGAGGCGCTTGGCTTCGAGGTTTTCGGTGGGGCCGCCGGGAATCATGTCGCAGGCCTGGCGCAGGATCTTGAGCGATTGGCGCATTTCTTCGATGCGCACGCGATAGCGGGCATAGCAGTCACCTTCCTTCTCCCAGGCCACCTGCCAGTCGAAGTCGTCGTAGCACTCGTAGTGATCCACCTTGCGCAGGTCCCAGGGCACGCCAGAGGCGCGCAGCATCGGGCCGGAGAGACTCCAGTTGATGGCGTCCTGCTTCTCGATCGTTCCCAGACCCTCAATCCGGCGCCGGAAGATCGGGTTGTTGGTGATCAGCTTTTCGTATTCATCGATCTTGGGGCCGAACCAGTCGCAGAAATCGCGGCATTTCTCCAGCCAGCCCCAGGGCAGATCAGCGGCGACGCCGCCGATGCGGAAGTAGTTGTTGTTGATCAGCCGCTGACCGGTGGCGGCTTCCCAGAGGTCGTAGATCATCTCCCGCTCGCGGAAGATGTAGAAGAACGGCGTCTGGGCTCCCACGTCAGCGAGGAAGGGGCCTAGCCAGAGCAGGTGGTTGGCGATGCGGTTGAGCTCCAGCATCAGCACCCGGATGTAGCTGGCCCGCTTGGGCACCGGGATGTCGGCCAGTTTTTCCGGGGCGTTCACCACGATCGCCTCGTAGAACATCCCCGCCGCATAGTCCATGCGGCTCACGTAAGGCACAAACATCACGTTCGTGCGGTTCTCGGCGATCTTCTCCATGCCGCGATGGAGGTACCCGATCACCGGTTCGCAGTCGACCACGTCCTCACCATCGAGGGTGACCACGAGCCGCAGCACCCCGTGCATGGAGGGGTGGTGGGGCCCGAAGTTCACCACCATGGGCTCCGTGCGCGTTTCCAGCTGCGTCATGGGAGCGGTGGTCCGATCGATGAGTAGATCTTAAGGAGTCTTCGCCTGTGGCTTGTGCCCCCCTTCAGCCATGTACCCGTGCTGGCCGATGCGGTGCTGGATGCGGCCCGGCAGATCCCGCGTCCGGATGGCCTGTTGATTGACGCCACCCTCGGTGGCGGCGGCCACAGCGCCCTGCTGTTGGAACAGCATCCAGGCCTGCGCCTGATCGGCTTGGACCAGGACGCCACGGCCCGCGCAGCAGCGGCGGAGCGCTTGGCCCCCTTTGCTGAGCGTGTCTCGATCGTGGCCACCAACTTTGCCGACTATGTGCCGCCGGAGCCCGCCGTGATGGTGCTGGCGGATCTGGGGGTGAGCAGCCCCCAGCTGGATGTGGCGGAGCGGGGCTTCAGTTTTCGTCTCGATGGTCCGTTGGACATGCGTATGAACGCCTGCGGCGAGGGGGAGACCGCGGCCGAGCTGATCGATCGGCTGGAGGAGAATGAGCTGGCGGATCTGATCTATGGCTATGGGGAGGAGCGGCTCTCCCGCCGTATCGCCCGGAGGATCAAAGCTGACCTCAAGGACAAAGGCTCCTATGAAGGCACCGCGGCCTTGGCTTATGCCGTGGCCGGCTGTTACCCCCCCAAGGCGCGTCGGGGGCGGATTCACCCGGCCACCCGCACCTTCCAGGCCCTGCGGATTGCGGTGAATGATGAGCTGGGGGTGCTGGATCGCCTGCTGCAGCAAGCCCCAGACTGGCTGGAGCCCGAGGGTCTGCTGGGGATCATCAGTTTCCATTCTTTAGAAGACCGCCGCGTCAAGACCGCCTTTTTGCGGGATGAGCGCTTGCAACGGATCACCCGCAAGCCGGTGGTGGCCACAGAGCAGGAGGAAGAGGCCAATCCCCGCAGCCGCAGTGCCAAATGGCGGGTGGCCCAGCGAAGCGAAGACGCTTGATGGCGTTGAGGCTGGTGGTTCGTTCAGGAGCTCAAGCCTTGGCGGCAGCGACGGCGTCGGGGATCACGGCGATGGCCTGTTCCACCTCGGCGGCTGTGGTGTCGCGCCCCAGGCTCAGGCGTAGGGAGGCTTCGGCTTCAGCGCGTGAGCGACCGATCGCTTGCAGCACATGGGACGCGGAGCCGCTGCTGCAGGCGGAGCCACTGCTGCAGGCCAGGTGGGGGCGCAGGGCCCGGTGCAGGCGGCTGCCGTTCACCCCGGGCAGGCTGATGTTGAGGTTGTGGGGCAGGCGCGGCTGCAGCGCTCCATTGAGCAGCACGCCGGGGAGGCGCTGCTGCAGGCCTTCCCAGAGCTGATCGCGCAGGCGTTGCAGCCGGCTGTTGCGCTGATCCTGCTCCTGCAGGGCGAGGCGGGCTGCCACGGCAAAGCCCACGATCAAGGCGGTGGGCAGGGTGCCGGCCCGGAGCCCCGCTTCCTGGCCGCCCCCCCACTGCAGCGGTTCGATCGCAATGCCCTCGCGCAGCACCAGGGCGCCGATGCCCTTGGGCCCGTAGAGCTTGTGGGCACTGAGGCTGAGCAGATCAACCCCCAGGGCGTCTGGGTTCAGCGGCAGCGTCCCGAAGGCCTGGGCCCCGTCGCTGTGCAGGGTGATCCCATGGGCCTGGCAGAGGGCACCCAGCTGTTTCAGCGGCTGGAGCACGCCGATTTCGTTGTTGGCCGCCATCACGCTCACCAGTCGCGTGTCGGGGGTGATGGCCTCCTCCAGCTGCTCGGGGGTGATCAATCCATCGGGGCCTGGGGTCAGCAGGGTGACGCTGAATCCTTCCCGCTTCAGTTGCTGGAGCGGATCGAGCACGGCGTGATGTTCGGTGGCCACGCTGATCAAATGCGCCTTGCCCAGGGCGCGGGCATGGCCCAGCAGGGCCAGGTTGTTGGCTTCTGTGGCCCCACTGGTGAACACCAGCCGTTCCGGGTTCACCCCCACCGCATCCGCCAGCTGGCGCCGTGCCACTTTCACCGCTGCCGAGGCGCTGAGGCCAAGCCGATGCTGACGGCTGGATGGATTGCCCCAGTCCGCACTCCAGAAGGGCGCCATCGCCTGCACCACCTCAGCCGCGCAGGGGGTGGTGGCCTGGAAATCAAAGGCAAGAGCGGAGCCGCTCAGGACGATTCGGGCAATTGTTGCGATCATGGTGCTGCATTGCGAACAGCACTGGCATGGGTTTGCGATTGCCGATGGCTCTGCTGGGCTTGGCCTGTCTGGTGTGCGGGCAGCCCGTCGGCGCCTTTGATCGTGAGCAGGTGCTGGAGCAGATGCGGCAAACGCGGCCGGCCGATCTCAAGGTGTTGATCGAGCGACCGGCCCCCGTCGGCACTCTGTCGATCGGGATCTATGCGGTGAAGCCAAGGCCGTCGGATCCCAACACCCGCAGCTACCAGCTCTGGGAGGAGTCGGCGTCGGATCTGAACGTCTATTTCGAAAGCGTCAACTGCTCCACCGCCAAACCTGTGCGGGTGAAGCGCACCCCGATGGCGGTTTACGTGCGCACCATCAACCCCGGCGGTCCGATCAGCGATGTCAACCGGGAGGATCACCTGGTGTGGTGGGCGGCCTGCGTGCCGGAGGTGGCGGGAACCGACCCTGCCACGTTGCGGCAAAAGGCCCTGGATCTCGGCTTTTCCACCCTGATTCCCGAACAGCAGGAGCAGTTACCCGCACTGGCCCGTTGAGCGAGCTCTCCATACATTGCGGCCAGAGCGATTCCAGCCATGAGTGACGCGCCCACCCCCACCGCTGAATCTGCCGAGGCTGCGGCGCCCGCCCCGCGCCTGTTGCTGGTGGACGACGAGCCGGGTCTGCGCACGGCGGTGCAGGCCTACCTGGAAGACGAAGGCTTCGATGTGACCACCGCGGTGGACGGGGAAGAGGGCTTCGCTAAGGCCCAGCAGATGCTGCCGGATGTGGTGATCAGCGACGTGATGATGCCGCGGCTCGATGGCTACGGCCTTCTCCAGAAGCTGCGCGCCGATGAACGGCTCGGCGGCACCCCGGTGATTTTCCTCACCGCCAAGGGGATGACGGCGGACCGCACCCAGGGCTACCTGGCCGGGGTGGATGACTACATCCCCAAGCCCTTCGATCCCGATGAGCTGGTGGCGCGGGTGCGCAACGTGGCCCAGCGCCAGCAACGCTTGCTGCAGGAAGCGGCGCGCTTTGCGGATACGGACATGGGCCAGATGGCCAAGCAGATCACCGAGATCCGCTCGCTGCTGGCCCAAGCCGAAGCGCTGCCCTCCACCGAGCCGGTGGTGCATAGCTTTACGCCGCGGGAGGCGAGCGTGCTGCAGCTGGTGGCCGAAGGCCTGATGAATAAGGAGATTGCCCGGCAGCTGGAGACCTCGATCCGCAACGTTGAGAAGTACGTGAGCCGTCTGTTCAACAAGACGGGCACCTCCAGCCGCACGGAACTGGTGCGCTACGCCCTGGAGCACCGTCTGGTGACTTGAAGCCGGCCGCGCTCAACGACGGCTGGACCTACCGCGACAAGGTGCCGCGGGCCGATGCCGGCATGCTGGTGAGTGATTGGCTGGCGGATCGCTACCGCCACTCCGATGGGCCGTTGTGGCAGCAACGGATCGCTGCCCGTGAGCTGGATTGCAACGGAGGTCTGCTCAGCAGCGATCGAGTTCTGCAGGGCGGCGAGACCCTCTGTTGGCGGCGTCCGCCGTGGCTGGAGGAGGCGATTCCCGATCAATGGGAGACGATCCACGATGACGGCGACCTTTTGGTGATCAACAAGCCCTCCGGCTTGCCGGTGATGCCCGGCGGTGGCTTCCTGCGCCACACGCTCACGGCCTTGCTCGAACCCACTGGTGCGCGGCCGGTGCACCGCCTGGGGCGCTTCACCTCCGGCCTGCAGGTGTGTGCCCGCACGCCGCAGACCCGCGCCCTCTGGTCGAAGCAATTCCGGCCAGACGGTGGTTGCCGCAAGGTGTATCAGGCCTGGAGCCAGCGGGTTCCCGGCTTGGAGCTCGGGCAGTGTTTGACGGTGAGCAGTGATGTGGTGGAACGGCCTCATCCGCTGCTCGGTTGGATCTGGGGGGCGGAACCGCTCGACGATGCGCCGATTCGCAAACGGCTTTCCGCCCACTCCGAGCTGGAGCTGTTGGAGCGCACGGCTGAGGGCGATCGTTTGCAGGTGAGGATCAGCACGGGTCGGCCGCATCAGATTCGGATTCACTTGGCGCAGCTGGGCAGTCCGCTGCTTGGGGATCCGCTGTATTTGCTCAATCGGAGGATTTCAACAACAGCAACGCCAGGGGATGGTGGGTATCGGTTGCATGCCTGCAGGTTGCAAACAAATGCTCTGGATCTGGAGTGCACACCACCACCCTGGTGATATCAGCGTTTCCACAATTCTCCTAAAGGCTTCTCTACGGCTCAGAGTTTCCGACTCAGTCTGACTTGCCTTTTTTACCGTTGCGACCTGAGCCTTCGTCGTCCTTCGAGACGGATGACTACCTGTTGCTGTTCACATACTTCGAGTACTGCTCTATACCAGCGAGGGAGAAGCAATAAGTCTATTGAGTCTTGAGTCGATGGCTTTTGTACGTGGTGTGGGCCAGAAGTATCCGTTCACTTTGCAAAATCAAAAATAAAAACATTTTTTGTGATATTTCGTGCCAATGCCGCTAAAAGAGTTCAGAGATATCTTATCTGGTGCCAAAAAAAATACTTTCAGGTCTTTCTCTTGGGATAGCGCTGTCCATTTCCGCTGTTCAGGCAGAAATGGAGCCCCCAGATGGTGGGAAATTTATAACCAACAGTGACATGGTAGAAATTTATACTTTGCCTCAGCATTTGCAGTCAGTTCTTGAGGGCAATGACGGTAAATACTATGCAATTAATTATTATACATGGGTTGATCCAACCGAAGGAAACAAAATTACCGAAGAAACTCTTCCTGGAATCTCAGTTGGAACTTGGTGGGATGATGTGCAGATCAATATGTTCTTCCCCTGGGGGGGGAACGAGGATTTGGCCGAGCAGCTTTCGTCTGAATACCAAACTTTTGCAAATGAGAATAACTTACTTGTTAATGGCGATTTGATCCTGAATGGCTATGACAATGGTGGGGGCTTTATTTTTGACAATTGGAGCAATAATAAACCGCCTGAAAGTGCAACTCAAAGGCCAAACAAGTCGTCCGCTAAGGCTGGATTGGTTTATGAGTGGAATGGAGCTGAATACTACACGAGAAATGGCAACAATAATCGAATCCAGGCATTCGGTGGTTGCGCAGTTAATACAATCTCTTCTGGTAAAAAGCCAGGCACTAATGATTTAGTAACAAGTGCTATTGACCCATGCGAGTTTGAAGATGGCAAAGTTAGGGAGGACACTTATGCCCCAGTGTTTCAGGGAGGAACCTTGAAAACAATAGCAGGTACAACAAATATCACCCCACCATTCTGGATCGGCCATGAAGGCGGCACCATCGATAATAGTGGAATTGATACTACTTTTGCTGGTAAGTTTTCCGATATATCTTCGCCAAACTCAGAAGCCCCAGGCAATCTCAATTTCAAAGGAGAAGGTACAACAACTTTATCTGGAAAAAATATTTATTTGGGTAAAACTACGGTCAAAGAGGGTGTTCTTGAAATCACCAACGTCGATGGCCTGGGGTCTGCCGATGCAGGTACCCGCGTCGAGGAGGATGCCGTCTTGAGGATCTCCCTGAATGGAGAGGCAAGTCCTCAGGGGTCAACAAGCAACGATGCAAAGATCAATGAGGAGATCACTCTTGCGGGTGGTGAGCTTGATTTGAATGGAAACTATATCGATTTAAGAAATGGAGTTGTCTTGGAAGGTAACGGGGTTAATTCAAAAATTAATGTTAATGATAAAAAAAGTCGAGATGTTTTTATTAGAAGTGTTGTGTCTGGAGAGGGTGGTTTAATCAAGGAAGGAGAAGGATATCTGCGTCTTGGGGGTACCTCTCCTCAGGCCTATAGAGGCCAGACAATTATTAAAGAAGGGGAACTTCGTTTCGCAGAAAGTACCTCAACCCCTGAGTCAACTGATGTCACCCTGAAAGAGGGAGCAACACTTCGCTTGATGGGAGGCCCAGATACAGATGGGGGCCTCAATACCGTTCGCACCATTGAAGGGGAAGGGCGCATTGTTTTAAATACGGAGAAGGCAAGCCTCCGCGTCAATGTTCCGAGCGGTCAGAATCCCATTTTCGAAGGCTCAATATCTGGTGGACAGGGCTTGGTCGGAACTTTTTCCAAGGATGGTGATGGGAGTTTGATGCTTTCTGGCCAGAATGCTTATGGGACTTTGAAGGTTGAAGGCGGTGAGCTTGAAATTACAGGTCAGCAGGTTGACGAGTCTGTTGCTCTCGAGTTGGGAGGTGATCTTAAAGTCATTGAAAATTCCGTTCTTCGCGTAACGGGAAAAGATCTCGATCTCGGTTCTGTTTACGGGCCACGCCAGCCAGGTGAAGTGGCTGATGAAAATGGAACTATTCGAACCCTTGAAAAGCACCAGGCCCCGGTTATTCAATTCAACGAATCAGATAATGAATTGGAGGTAGAAGAAGGTGGATTGTTGGTCACAAGCTATATCGACAAATTACCCAGAGATTATGATGATTATAAAAATAATTGTGAGGAGGGTTCATCTCCAGAAACTTGCTATAAAACGTTCCCTGAAATTTCAATGGGCGAGGGCAATGATATCTTGGTAAACGAGGGTTTGATTCTGGGCCCTGCAGAGACAGGGACTGGCAATCAGTTAAACATAAGATTTGATGCAGGAAACGATTCTGTTCAAAATAATGGGTGGATTGGTTGTCTTACAGGCAAGGCAGATGCAAAAGGCTGGAATGGATACCAGGCAAGTACATGTGTAGATGCTGACGACGCTGCTGGCGGTAAATTAACCGCCTCTAATGTAAACCTCTCAAAAAATTATAATGCTTCCCTCTTTATGGGAGCTGGAAATGATGAATTTGTAAATGATGTAGGCGCTTACATAAGAGGCTCTTTTTCTGGCCAAGGTGGTTCCGATACGCTTACCAATAAGGGTGTAATTCGTGGAAATATTGTGATGGGAGGTGGAAAGGGTAGTGATGTCGTTGTTCTTGATGGTAGTAATGCCTCAAATGACGGTTCGAAGCCTGGGCAAGGTGTTGTTGATGACAGGATTCTGTTGGGAAATAACAAGGATGCTGATGCTGATACGTCCGAGTCAGATGTTACTAAGCAGCTGACACTGCGTGGAAATGCTGTTGTGTCATATCGCAATTCTGTTGGCTGGAATGATGATCAATGTGGTGGGCACAGTTCGGAAAAAGGTGGATACGGATGTCGTTGGGATGATGGTGGATACACCTATACAGCTGTTGCTGGTTCCAAAGGAAAAGACACTCTTGAAGTTCAGAAGGATTCTGGATCGAAAGCTACGATTTGGGGATCTATTGATCTTGGTGGCTCAACTGATGCTCTTGTATTAGGTGCTGACGCTCATCTTGATCTTGTGGGTGATCTTGATCTGGGCTCCGGGGAGTCACAAACTATATCTGTGGGTGAAGGAGGTAATTTTTCTGTTCGATCCATCCAAGGTGATGTTGATCTGGATATTTCTGGCTTAGCAACTTTGGGTGGTGATCAAGAGCTGGGCGTGTTTGAAGCTGATGTTGATCTGCAGCATGGATCAACTCTTAGCACCTACTCAGGGACGACCACTATTAATGCGGGAGGCACACTTCGGGCTGGTCAAGCCTGGAGCCTCAGCAAGGAATCTGCTCTTCAAGTGGATGGAACGTTGACGATTGGAGATAATCCAGAGCGAGACGGCAATAAGGGTCGGGAAGATCAGCAAATTGCTGAGCTCAAAGGTAGCGGGAATGTGTCTTTGGAAAAGCAGTCACACTTATTCTTTGGCGGGACTAATCAGTCTGTTCAGTTTTCAGGGACGTCATCTGGAAATGGAAGTCTGGTAAAGGAGGGATCTGGCACAACCAGCATTACAGGTGAATTAGCGCATACGGGATATACCAAAGTGCATGATGGCATTTTGAAATTGGGATCAGCAGATGCCACTCTCAGTAAAAAATCGGTGGCTTTAATATCTTCTTCGTCGAAGTTCCCGACTCTCGATTTGGGTGGCACAACTCAGGATGTCAATAAGTTTAATTTGCATGGTGGAACGTTAAAGAATGGTTCTCTTTCTCCTGGCAACTCAGTCACCGTCAATCGACGAGCCAATACGATTGATGGCGTGAAGGGAGATCCCGATTTGATTGTTAAGGCTTCAACCTTCGATGATGATTCCCCTGTTTCTTTAATGATTGTTGGAGCCAATGAATTTCAGGATCTCACGCTCGATCGTGCTGAGGTCGTGATTGCATCTGGATCCTCATTGACCCTTGATGAAGGTATTAATGGTGGTGACTTTGCTCCCAGATCAGCCACCCATCCGCCACAAGACATCCTTGATGTTCAGGGCACGTTGTCAGTTGAGAATGGATCAATCGATTTGGGTGCTGGTAATGATGTCCTACGGATAGGCCCTAGTGGCTCTGTTAGTACAACTTCAGTTATTCAAGGTGGTTCTGGTGACTTTGATGTGTTCTGGAATAAAAATGTCGATCTTAATTTTGTGAAGACTGATATTGATGGCTTTGAAATTGTTGCTTATGCAGGTGAGGGGCTTGCCTATCTCGGTGAGAAAACAAGTGCTGTCATTACTGCTAGTGAGTTTGAAGTGCCTATGGAAACAGAGTACGGCTTTATCCGATCGACTAATAGCAATTCCAAGCTGATTTTTAATTCAGATGTGGGTCTGACGAAATCTTCTGAATTAGCCTCAAAAATCGGTTTGTTGCGTCTTGAAGGTGATTCCACGTTGGATCTGAATTCAGGCAGTCTTGAAATTGCAGTACTTGAATCCACTGCTGGTTCAAATAAAAAAAGCACCATCACGCTGGGCTCTTCCACCGCCATTGGTTCGGCTTCCGATATAAATGATGTCGCTTCTGGCAGCCTGTCGATTGGGGCTTCTGATTACTCGGTTGATGCGATCAAACAAAAAGGTGGAGTTTGGCTTTATGAAGGCGACTATTCTACTACTCCCCTTAGTGCCCAAGGGCTTGTTGTTGTTGGTTTAGGAGACGATGCGGCTGATAATTCTCCATCCGCTAGTTTTAAATCTATCACTGCTGATGGTTCGCGAAGATTATTAGTCGGTGCTCGTAAGGGTGGCCAGTTAACCATTACCAACGGCCTGCATGACAACTGGAAGGTAGCGACTCGGCTAGTTAAGGATGCGCCCAAGAAAGCATCACTTTTGGCCAAGGGAGATATTGTTTTGGATGGAATTGAGCCGAGCACCTACCACGGAGCAACCGTCGTCATGGAGGGCGGCTCTATCACGACAAAAGGCCTCGATGCGATTAGCCCTGCTTCGCCAACCTTGGTGCGGGGAGATCTGAACATTGGTGATGGGACGGAAAACTCCACTCCTGTAGAGCAGACTTTCGCCCGGCGATTAATTGTTGGCCGACCTGGATCCATTAATAATGGAAAACTGTCGGTTACAAGCCTCGCCAATTTTGGCAATGTCGAGATTGCATCACTCACCGTTAACAACGGCATGAAGAGGATTCTTGATGCTCTTGAGAGCCGCAAAAAACTAGATCCAAACTCCCCGCTTCGTAGGATCAAGGCGCAGGGTAGTTTAAAAAATATTGGCGGAACCATGGTTATCAATGGTGATCTTGTATATGCCAATAACGAAGATGCTGAGGGTGGTCATGCCCTCTTCAATATTGGGCTCCCAAATCATGAAGTAGCTCCCGGTTACTTGAATGCGGGTCGTATTCTGATGGGCGATAAAAATGATGTGATCTTCAATGCAGGAATAATCGCATCTTCAACAACAGATGATGATAAGACATCAATTAATCTTGGTGGTGGAAATGATTTAATATTGAATCGTGGAACCTTTGAAATTGGCTCTTCGATTATTGATGGTGGTGAGCCCTTGGAAATTACTGGCTCGATCCTCAATCGAGATACTCGTTCGGTCAAGGGTCTCAATATCTTTCGCGGCAATGGCACGACTGACCCCGGTCTAAACGAGAATCAATTGGTAAATTTTGCGGCGATAAAATTCACAGCTGATGGTGATTGGATCTTCCCTCAAGGGAACGATTGTCGCGTTACGGGTGATGGTCGAACCTTCAGCGAGAATAAAACGGATTGTGTTGGCATCGTTGGCCAACGCAACGTTGATCAGTTTTTAAGGATTACTGATGGTGCACATGTTGAAACAGGTGTCGTGGAGTTGGGCCGCTCGAGCGATAACAGCATAGAGGTTCTTGATGGATCACTCGACGCGGGATTGATTGATGGAGTGATTGGCAGTTATCGAATTAATCAAAATTCTGGGGATATTGTGTTTGATCGCAGCATTAATTCCTCCTACAACTCTTTAATTGTTGGCGATCCTTCTTCCACTGCGTCAGTTAAGGCAAAAGCTATCCACAATATTTCATCGATTCATATCGTTAATGGATCTCTGGATGCTGAACTTCTCCATGCAACAGACTTAGCTGTTCAAGGCCAAGATCCCATGCTTCTTATTGGCTCTTCTGTCGACATCTCTTCTGTAACTAGCGATGATGAGTCAAGGCCTTTGCTTGAACAGATCTCGGGGAATGCGGTAAAAGGAACTCTGAAGGTTGATGAAACTCAGGGGTATGCCAAGGCCCTTCAGCTTGGAGGTATGTGGGGGTATGAAGGTGACTTTGGTGATATTGATCTTTCGGCTCAGGGAATTGTGACGACGACACGAACTGATGATGACAGTTCAATTAATGATGATGATGAGCAGGAGGATATTGATGAGGTGACGTTTAAATCTATTACGGCTGCTGGGAAACTCCGTCTCTTGGTTGGTGCTAGGGAGGGTGGAAAGCTCACCATCCTGGAGGGATTACACGACAGCGAGAAGTCGAGGAAGGCGGCCATTTTTACTAATGGCGAATTGACCCTTGGCGATTTAGAGGGGAACAGTGAGCAGGTTGCCAGCACCTATCGTGGTGCAACGGTGGCGATGAAGGCTGGCTCGATCCAAACGCTCTACGCAGACGCGATTAGCCCCGAATCTCCCACTTTGGTTCGTGGTGAATTGTTGATTGGTGATTCCTCGACAGGTCCAATTGAACAGAATTTTGCCAAGCCTTTGATCGTTGGACGGAAGGGTTCACTTGTTAATGGTGAGTTGTCGGTGACCAGCTTGACGAATGCTGGCACCGTCGTGATCGACGGCTTAACGGTGAATAATGGTATGACTCGATTAATTGATCGTCTCGAAGACCGCAACGTTATATCTGACGATTCTCCGCTATTGAAAATTCAAGCGCAGGGTAGCTTGAAGAATTTGGGTGGAACCATCGAGATCACAGGTGATCTTGAATATCTGGATGATCCTGATGCTAATCGTGGGCATGCTCTTCTGAATATTTACAATCCTCGGAAAGATGTTGATCCACTTACTACACGTTTGACGGCTGATCGAATTCTGATGGGGGCAAATAATGATGTGATCTTGAATTCAGGCACGATTGAAATTCCTGCGAAGAAACGGATTGCTGATGCCGGTAGTATCAACCTTGGTGGTGGAAATGATTTGATATTGAATCGTGGCAAGTTTGATGTCGACTTGTCCTTTATTAATGGTGGCGAGGAATTGGATCTGCAGGCACGACCTGTGCAAGGTCTCAATGTTTTTAGGCAGGGATTTAATGATGCCCGAGGCGAGGATCAAGCGTCAGGTTTAACCGAGTCTCAGCTGGTTAATTTCGCCGCGATTAAGCTCGAACATGATGGTGATTGGATCTTCCCCCAGGGTGGTGATTGCCAGGTACGAGGCAAAGTAAAGCTCTTTGATCAACATGTGAGATGCGTTGGCATTACCGGTCTTAAAAAGGAGGATCAGAAAATTGTAATTGACGATAAGGCACGTGTTGAAGCCGGCGTTGTCGCCTTGGGTCGAGACAGCACCAACAAGATTCATGTCAAGGAAGGGGCGCTGCGTGCTGTGTTGATTGAGGGCGGCAATGAGGTGCTTGATCGTTTCCGTAACAAACGCGGTCTGGCCTCGAATGAGTTGCCGACTCAGAAGGAAGTCATCGTTTTGGGTGAGGAGAACTCTGATGCAGGTGGTGAGTTGGTTGTTGGGGGCATTGTTGATGTGGAGTCCATTACGCAATTGGGTGGCACATGGTCTTATGCGATTGATGCTTCTGAAGATGATTTTGGTGTTTTCCCAGACACAACGGCTGCTGGAACACTTGTCGTCAAAGAAATTACACTCAACCAAAACCGCAGATTGAGTGATTCAGGTGCTGTGAGCAAAGCGACTTTTCAGCGGATTGATGGTGAAGCGAATGATCTAAGTATTGAGGTTGATTCAAATTCATCCCTTGGTGTGATCGATGGCATTCATGGTGATAAAACTGCGTTGACGACCCAAGGGGAAGTTCGGCTCTCAGGAGAGAGCACCTACGGTGGATTTACTACAATTCAGGATGGAGGAATCCTTTACAGTGAAAATAATTCCGCTCTCTCCGAAAAATCTTCTGTGGTGATCGAAGCCGGAGGTCTTTTAGATCTTCAGGGATTTGATAATACTATTTCCTCTCTTTCGGGAGAAGGTGATCTTGTCTTGAATCCTCGTGCATCAGAACTCTCAGATGATGACCTGAAGGGTGCTGATTTAAAGATTCTGGCTGGAGACTTTTGGGGCACGATTCAGGACGGTGGCCTTTCTGGCATTGGCTCAATTACCAAAGCAGGCGATGGAGATCTTGTTCTTTCAGGAGTTAACAGTTATTCCGCTCCTACTTTTGTCGAGGGCGGGAGATTGATTTCGGCTAGCTCAACTGCCTTGAGTCCGAATTCAGCTTTTACTCTTTCTAATGCCGCTGTTCTTGATCTCAGTACCTATCCAAGACAAGCAGAATTTAGGTTTGACGAAAATGATGGATACGGCGCTTATCTTAAGAGTCTTAAGATAAGTGATCAATCCAGGCTTACGGTGTCTTCATTGGCGCCATTGCGCGTGAAAGAACAGCTCGAGTTTGATCAGGGAGAGATTGCAGCATTCCTCGATTCTGGGCCGGATTCAACGGCGCCGATTCAGATGGATGAAAATGGACAATTTGTGTTCGCAAAGAGTCGAAAACTTGGCCCCGCTAGTCTCTACATGGTGGTTACCAATGAAAATGCGCGTCAGGAGGTAGGTGTCTGGAATGTGATTGATGGAGAGGTTGAAAATGCTGATGAGCTTGCTAAGAACACATATTTGCTGGTTCCTGCTCTCCCAGGCGAGAAGAAAGGTGATGATGATAATTTTGTGACCATTAATGGTCGTATCTATCGCATTGCTCAATTTGACGGTGTTAATCAACCTCTGGCTGCGGCGGCCTTGTCTGATGTTCGCCTAGAAGAGGGTTCGTTGAAAATGGTGGTTGCTCAGAAATCTTTCGATGATGTGAAGGAAGATCTGAATGGGGGCGGTGAATCGGATGATTCTGATCCGGACGAAGATGGTGATGGTGAATTAGATCAACTTCCCGGTTGTGAGGTTGGCGATAATTTGTGCGATGTGATTAGTGATATTGATGGTGATAAGGATGACGCTTGGGAAGAGGAGGAAGAGGTTGCGGTGGAGATTATTGAAGGCTTGGTTGATGGCTTGGAAGATGAGGAAATTGATCTGCCATTGGGCTTTGATTACGGGGAGTTGGCAAAGTTGGTGGCCAGCGGTTTGGCTCCACGGAATGTGGATGCGGCTGGTCGTGGTTTGGCGTTGCACAACAACCTGCTGGTGGATGCGGTGTTTGATCGCCAGCCGCTGCGTCAGTTCGAGGAACTGCTGATCGCAGAAGAGGTTGTTGAGGAGAGCGTTGCGGGTGAGGAGGCCGTGATTGAGGAGTCGGCTCCCGTGCAACCGCTGTGGCTGAAGGCTGAGGAGCTTGGTGATGGAGAAGCAACGGCCTATGTGGAAGGAGCGGTGGCAGAGGTTGAGGTCGCCGATGTGGATGTGAATGGCGAGGTTGCTGTTGAGGTTGAGACAGAAGAAGTGGTATTTGAGCTGGATGGGTTGCGTCTTGTCGATCAGCAGGACGACGAGCTGGATCTGGCCAAGCGTGATGGCGTAAGCGCCTGGGTGAAGGGATTCGGCGGCAACAGCAGGGCCGATGAGTCGTCGATTTTGTACAACGACTACGACCTGAGCGCCTATGGCACCAGCTTTGGTGTGGATGTGGCGCTGAGCGAGAGCTTCCAGATCGGCGCTTATGCGAATTACGGCGATCTGAATGTGCACCAGCACAGTGGTGACACAGGCGGTGGCAGCTGGAACCCCGAGGGTTGGGGTGGCGGTATCACCGCCCAGTACTCCACCCGTCATTTCTATGTGCAGGGCCTGCTGGGGGCCAGTGAATTCAGCGGTGAGCAGTCGCGCAACATCCTGCGGATTAACAGCGATCTGGGCGGTAATACGGCGAAGGGCGACAAGAGCGTGACCAGTTATCTGGGAGCACTGCGGATTGGCGCACCGTTCAAGACCGGTGGCGTGGTACTCGAGCCGCAGGGCCAGGTGGTTTGGACCCGCAACCAAGAACAAGGCTTCTCAGAGAGCCATGGAACGGAGAAGAACCTGCGGCTGAAGTACAAGAGCCGCACGACGAACTTTGCTGAGACGGAGCTGGGGATGAAGCTGTCGGTGCCGATCCGCACCGGCGAGCGGTCGCTGTTGGTGCCGAGTCTGCGGGCTGCATGGCTCGCTGATTGGAATACAAACAACGAGGGCCAGGAGATTGGTTACAAGTTCACCAAGAAAACCGCGACGTTTGATTCGCAATTGGGCACCGAGAACGGCGCGTTGATCGAGGCGGGTCTGGATTACACGGTTCAGAACTTCAATGGCGTATCCGTGAAGCTGTACGGCCGGGGAGGCATGGAGCTGTGGGCCAGCGACCGCGGCACGACATGGCGTGCGAGCGGGGGTGTGACCTTCCAGTTCTGATGCACGACTGATGCCTCAGTGGAGGGAGTGCTGAGCACCGATGGATCCTCCATTTGTGGGATGTTCAGATTGATCAAAGACTCCAGATGGGTTGTGTGTCAGATCGGATGGCTTGATCTTGTGTCTTAAATGTTTGATTGCTCCCAATGCCCTAGCGCAACCGAGCGACACACTTGGCAAGTCTCTTGAGATCTCTCATAAGACTTGCTCTGAGCTGAAGCTTTGGCCTCGCTTCATGGAGATGAAAAGTCAATATTTTCTGCATTGCACGCATTGGTAGCGCTGCTACAAGAATCAAAGATCTTTTTGCTGTCCAGTGTCCAGAAAATTGCTCTCAGGCCTCTCTCTGGGTATTGCTCTATCTGTTTCTGCTGCGCATGCACAGGCGGCTCCTTCGCCGGTTGGGTCAGAGATCGCCAGTAGCGGCGTGGTTAAAATTTATACTTTGCCCTCACAGATGCAAACAGTTGTCGAGGGTGATGACGGATACTATGCAATTAATTACTACACGTGGTCTGATCCAAAAAAAGATAATGAAGTCCCTGGAATCTCTTTAGGGCAATGGTGGACTGATAATAAAATAGGAAAATTCTTTCCTTGGGGAGATGATGAGAATCTGGCAGAGCGCCTTTCGGATGGATATCGAAGTTATGCAGAGGCTAACGACCTGCTAGATGCTGATGGTAACTTGACTTTGAATGGTTATTTTAATGGTGGTGGATTTATTTATGATGAGTGGTCAGGTACTCCGGTAGGCATTCAGAGGCCAGATAATTATTCGACGAGAGACAATGGATTGCTGTATGAGTGGAACTCAATTCAATATTACACTGAAGGGGGTAATGATAATCGAATTCAGGCCTTTGGCGGCTGTGCAGTTAATGCGATTTCTGAAGGCAAAAGGCCAACAACCGGAAATGGTTCCAATGGCTTAATAAAAAGTGCCACTAATCCTTGTATCTATGATTCTGGGGAGAATGTGGTTGTACAAGATCGGTACGCCCCAGTCTTTGAAGGCGGTACTCTTGTCACGGTTGAAGATGTTCCTGGAAAGCCATCTAATACTGAACTAGATGTTCCTTTCTGGGTTGGTTCCGAAGGCGGAACAATTGATAATGACGGTATTAATACAGCCTTTAATGGTGCCTTTAAGGATGTTTTTGTGGCTTCATTCTCGGGTGTAGGTGATCTTGCTTTTACGGGAAAAGGTATAACCACTCTTGCTGCCGAAAATACCTATACAGGTAATACCAATATCCTTGAGGGTACTTTGCGAGTTACTGGAACGCTGAGCAACTTCACAGCGGTTTCTATTTCCGATGATGCTACGTATGAAGTTGCTAATAGCGATGAGGTTGGCTCGATTGAAGGTGCTGGAAATATTGTTATTGCTGAAGACCAGACGCTGACTGCTGGTGGTCTGGATACGGATACCACTGTGTCTGGAGAGATCTCCGGTGGTGGTGGCTTTATGAAAGTTGGCGATGGCACACTTACCTTCTCTGGTGTTAACATTTACCAGGGCGAGACAACCGTTGACGATGGTATTTTGTTGCTCGCCAATCTGTCTGCGATTCCTCGGGAATCTCCGACATTCGTGACTGGTACTGGCCAGCTTGATCTGCGATCAGAGCTCACGGGTAAGGGTGAATTCAATATTGATCGGCTTAGTATTAAAGAAGGTGGAAAAGTGTTTGTTTCTCCTGATCAGCCGTTGGTGTCTAAAACAATTACGCTAGATGCTTACTCTTTGGAGAATTCAAATCCAGGAGGCATCATCACCTCCTTGGATGGAAGAAGGAATCCTCCTTTACGTGTGAGTGATTCATTTGACTATGATAGCGGGACCCTTGTTGTTGCAATTCCTGAGGAATATCACGATGTTGAGTTGGATGATGATGGTAAAGCACGGTATCAAATTATTGACGGAAAGGTCGAAAATATTAATGATCTTGCCGAAAATACATATATTGTTGTTAGTGAAGATCAGGTCTTTTCCTTCGATGGAATTGGTGAAGAGAATGCTAAAGATGGCCCATCTATTTACAAGGGTTATTTGGCCGAAGGCTCTTTAGAGCTTGTTGTTGAAGTGAAGGAGTCAGGGGAGATCATTTGCGACTTGCATCCTGACTCTGATGAGTGCAATGAAGAGCCTGATAAGCCTGATCCGGATCCGCCGATCTGCGACTTATATCCTGCCCTTGAAGAGTGTAAAGAAGAGCCTAGTAAGCCTGACCCGGATGGTCCGATCTGTGAGGGTGATGAATGCAAAAATGATAAGCCTGATCCACTTCCCGGTTGTGAAGAAGATGACGACTTGTGCGATGTGATTAGTGATATTGATGGTGATAAGGATGACGCTTGGGAAGAGGAGGAAGAGGTTGCGGTGGAGATTATTGAAGGCTTGGTTGATGGCTTGGAAGATGAGGAAATTGATCTGCCATTGGGCTTTGATTACGGGGAGTTGGCAAAGTTGGTGGCCAGCGGTTTGGCTCCACGGAATGTGGATGCGGCTGGTCGTGGTTTGGCGTTGCACAACAACCTGCTGGTGGATGCGGTGTTTGATCGCCAGCCGCTGCGTCAGTTCGAGGAACTGCTGATCGCAGAAGAGGTTGTTGAGGAGAGCGTTGCGGGTGAGGAGGCCGTGATTGAGGAGTCGGCTCCCGTGCAACCGCTGTGGCTGAAGGCTGAGGAGCTTGGTGATGGAGAAGCAACGGCCTATGTGGAAGGAGCGGTGGCAGAGGTTGAGGTCGCCGATGTGGATGTGAATGGCGAGGTTGCTGTTGAGGTTGAGACAGAAGAAGTGGTATTTGAGCTGGATGGGTTGCGTCTTGTCGATCAGCAGGACGACGAGCTGGATCTGGCCAAGCGTGATGGCGTAAGCGCCTGGGTGAAGGGATTCGGCGGCAACAGCAGGGCCGATGAGTCGTCGATTTTGTACAACGACTACGACCTGAGCGCCTATGGCACCAGCTTTGGTGTGGATGTGGCGCTGAGCGAGAGCTTCCAGATCGGCGCTTATGCGAATTACGGCGATCTGAATGTGCACCAGCACAGTGGTGACACAGGCGGTGGCAGCTGGAACCCCGAGGGTTGGGGTGGCGGTATCACCGCCCAGTACTCCACCCGTCATTTCTATGTGCAGGGCCTGCTGGGGGCCAGTGAATTCAGCGGTGAGCAGTCGCGCAACATCCTGCGGATTAACAGCGATCTGGGCGGTAATACGGCGAAGGGCGACAAGAGCGTGACCAGTTATCTGGGAGCACTGCGGATTGGCGCACCGTTCAAGACCGGTGGCGTGGTACTCGAGCCGCAGGGCCAGGTGGTTTGGACCCGCAACCAAGAACAAGGCTTCTCAGAGAGCCATGGAACGGAGAAGAACCTGCGGCTGAAGTACAAGAGCCGCACGACGAACTTTGCTGAGACGGAGCTGGGGATGAAGCTGTCGGTGCCGATCCGCACCGGCGAGCGGTCGCTGTTGGTGCCGAGTCTGCGGGCTGCATGGCTGGCGGATTGGAACCAGGCGAACGAGGGCCAGGAGATTGGTTACAAGTTCACCAAGAAAACCGCGACGTTTGATTCGCAATTGGGCACCGAGAACGGCGCGTTGATCGAGGCGGGTCTGGATTACACGGTTCAGAACTTCAATGGCGTATCCGTGAAGCTGTACGGCCGGGGAGGCATGGAGCTGTGGGCCAGCGACCGCGGCACGACATGGCGTGCGAGCGGGGGTGTGACCTTCCAGTTCTGAGATCGAAAACGTTGAGCGAGCCCATCCAGTGAAGGGGTGGGCCACGCCTCGATGTCACGCCTTCCGGAACTCGATCAAACGCGAGAAGTAGAAGGGGGCTTTGTTCAGACTGCGGCGTACCAGCTTGAAGCCGCAGGCTTCTGCGGCTTCGACGATGCCGTCTTCCTTCAAGGTGTAGGCCCGGGTGGTTTTGCTGGGGCCGGGGAACAGCTGACCGATGCCTTTCAGCAGTGCTAGTAGCGGTGTGTAAGGAGCAAAGCTCACGATCAGGCGCTCTTCGGTAAGGCTGCAGAGGTGTTTCACCATCTCTTCGGCCGGTTGCTGGGGGTAATGGATGAACACATCCAGGCAGCACACCGTGTGGAAGGAGCCGCTAAGGCTTTCCAGGTCGCTGGCGAAGAAGTTCAGCTTGGCCATGTCGAGGCCAGACTCGCGGGCCCGGCGCTCCGCTTCCTGGGCCATGGCCTCGGAAATGTCGCTGGCGCTGATCGATCCAGCACCCATGGCCGCCAGTGGCAGGCTGAGGCTGCCAACGCCGCAGCCCGCGTCGCAGAAGCTCGCCTGGCTGAGTTCTCCGCTCTCCTTGATCCAGGCAAGCACTTCATCAACTGTTTTCTGGTGACCGATGCGGATGTTCCGCTGCACCTTGTTCACGTCATCGCTGTCGCTGTAGATGCGGTTCCAGCGGTCGAAGCCTGTGGTTTCGAAGTAGCCCTTCACCTCCTTCTTTTCAGCCTGTTTCTGCTCCAGCAGCTGATCGGGGGCCATGGCGGAAGGGTGTGCGTCGGCGGGATCTTAAGCAGCGCAGGCCCAGTGCAGATCACCGTCAACCTTTCGCCAGCGCAGCTGCTCCGTCAGCGGCCGTCCGATCAGGGCGTCAACGCACCCCTTTGCACCGCCGATCACCCGCCTTGGTGCAACCGTCGCGCTCCAGATCGCAGCGCTGGGGGCCTCACTCCAGCGGGCCAGCCGTTTCACACCCTCCAGTTGCGGCAGGGTCACCCCCGCCAGGGTGCCGTCTTCGAGGCGGCAGGTGCCGTTCTCCACCAGCAGCACCCGCTCGTCCCAGCGGTGTTCCCCGTCGGTCAGGCCATAGGGGGCCAGGGCATCGCTCACCAATACCGTCTGATCCGGCGCCAGCCGTTGCAGCAGCACGGCCATCGTGGGGTGCACGTGCACGCCATCGGCGATTAGCCCCAGGGCAATCCCGCTGCGCCGACAGGCCTCTCCCAGCGGGCCCGGTGCCCTGTGGTGCAAGCCCGGCATGGCGTTGAAGGCATGGGTGAGCATGCCCACCCCCTGATCGAAACCGGCGCTGGCCTGCTCGGCAGTGGCGGTGCTGTGGCCGAGGGCCACGCTGATGCCAAGCTCCCGCAGCCTTTGGATCACCGCAGCGGCCCCCTCCAGTTCGGGAGCCAGGGTCACGAGGGCAATATCCGTTTCGAACCCACCGATGCGTTCGTCCAGGGCCTTCAGGCTGGGGCGCGCCAGGTGTTCACGCGGATGGGCGCCGCGGCGGGCTTCCGCCAGAAAGGGGCCCTCCAGATGGGCGCCAAGAAGCCGGCAACGGCCGGGCCGGTGATGTTGCCTAGCCTCCCGCAGCACGGCCAGGGCCTGGCGCAGCGGCGCGATGCCGCAGGTCACCAGGGTGGGTGCGATCGCTTCCACACCATCGCGCCACAACAGATCGAGGAGCTCCTCCAAACGGGGCAGATCTACTGCGCGCAGTTCCGGGAAAGCCAGTCCCAGCCCGCCGTTGATCTGGAGATCCATGCCCCGAGGGCTGAGCCAGTCGCCCTCCCAGGTCTCATCAGCCTGTTGCGCATCAGCCCCCATCGTGTCGATGCGGCAGATCAGCCCTTGCCGGTCCAGACCGACGGCATAGAGCTGGTCTCCGTTCCCAGGCAGGGGAGCAGGCAGACGAACGTTGGTGATCCGGTGCATCAACGCAACACTGGCCTCGGCAGCCATGGGGGGAGACGATGGCAGTCTTGCCCCTCTGCGTTGTGCCGCCAGTGCTCCCCCGAGTTGCCGTTGTGATGGGAAGTGACTCTGACTTGCCCACCATGGAACCCGCCGCCGCCATCCTTCGCGAGCTGGGGGTGGAGGTGGACGTTCGGGTGCTGTCGGCCCACCGCACACCCTTGGAGATGGTGAGCTTCGCCCAGGCCGCCCGGGATCAGGGGTTTGGGGTGATTGTCGCCGGTGCCGGCGGGGCGGCCCATCTCCCCGGCATGGTGGCGGCTCTCACCACGCTGCCCGTCATCGGCGTGCCGGTGAAAAGCCGGGCGCTTTCGGGGGTCGACTCCCTCCACTCGATCGTGCAGATGCCGGGCGGGATCCCCGTGGCCACCGTTGCCATCGGTGGGGGCCTCAATGCCGGCTTGCTGGCGGCTCAGATCCTCTCGGTGGCTGATGCCGGCTTGGCCCGGAAACTTGAGGATTACCGAAGCAGCCTCCACGATGCTGTGGTGGCCAAGGATGCGCGCCTGGTTGATCTGGGCAGCACGGATTACCTCTCCCAGATGGATTCATGAGTGTTCCCGTTCGTTCCACGCTTCGTTCCACGCTGCTTTGGGCGGTGGTGCCGGCGGCCATCGTCTATGCGCTTGCCTTGGTCTTGAGCGCCACAGCGGGCATCAGCGCCAAGATGGTGTTGAGGGATTTGGCCCAGTCCTGTCAGGCGCCTCTGGGGAAGGGCTTCCTCTCCAGCGTCGGCTACTTGCTCTGGATGGCGGCCGCAGCCATCGCTTTGTTTGCGGCGTCCACCCGGCAAATCCAAGGCTCCGTTTTGAACCGCCAATTCGCCTTCTGTGGGGGTGGTTTCTCGCTGTGGCTCTGCCTCGACGACATGTTCCTGGTGCATGACCGCTATCTCGGCGAGTGGTTCCTCTACATCACCTACGCCTTCTTCACCGGGTTGCTGTTGTTCCGCTTCCGGGGCCCACTTCGGCGCTTCGGTGGTGACACCTTTTTGGCCTCGGTTGTCTTGTTGGGCTTGTCGGTTCTGACCGATGCCCTTCAGGGGCTGTGGCCGAACTCGTATCAGATGGTGCAGATCATTGAGGAGGGATTCAAGTTTCTTGGGATTGCCGCCTGGCTCAGTTTTTGGTGCCATTACGTCAGTTCCGCTTCCAAGCCGTCCTCTCTTGAGCAGCACTGATCGTCACCCGTCACCGTTGCGATGACGCCCTGGCCGGCTTGGTTGCGACTCGGTCTTCTGCTGCCCGTGCTGGGCTTGAACGCCTTTGTGTTGAAGCGTTTTCTGGTTCAGTTCGCGCCGTTTCCCGGGCTGTTCCTGACTGCGGCCTTGATTGCCTTTCTGTTGGATCTGCCCTGCCGCTGGCTCTCGCAACGGGGTCTGCCTCGCCCCTGGGCCATCGTGAGCGTGGTTTTGGCAACCGTGGGGCTCTTGGTCTGGGCTGCCGTGGCCTTGGTGCCGCTGCTGGTTGAACAGCTCAGCCAATTGATCAGTGCCTCGCCGTCCCTGCTGACGGCTGCAGAGCAGTGGATTGACCGCGGCCAGCTTTGGGCGCTGGACCATGGCTTGCCCGCGGATTTCGCTGACATCAGCAGCGATTTGGTGTCCCAGTTCAGTCGTCTGGCCACGCAGCTGAGTCAGCGCTTGTTGGGACTGTTGGGGGCAACGGTGGGCACCACGATCAATGTGGTGATCGTGCTGGTGCTGGCGGTTTTTCTGCTGCTTGGGGCGGATCCGATCGTCGAAGGCCTGGCCCGTTGGCTGCCGGACCGTTGGCGGGATCTGGTGCAGACGACCCTCGAGCGCACCTTTCGCGGCTACTTTGCCGGGCAGGTGGTGCTGGCGCTGATTCTCAGTGGCGGTCAGCTGCTGGTGTTCACCACCCTGAAAATTCCCTATGGGGTCTTGTTTGCCGTCTTGATCGGCTTCACCACCCTGGTGCCCTATGCCAGCGCCGTGTCGATTGTTTCGGTCAGTGCGGTCCTGGCGGTTCAGGATCCCCGCACAGGCCTCGAGCTGCTCGCCGCGGCGATTGTCGTTGGTCAGATCGTGGATCAGGTGATCCAACCTCGACTGATGGGCAGCATCGTCGGGCTGCAACCGGCCTGGCTGTTGATCGCCTTGCCCATCGGCGCCCGGGTGGGTGCCCTTTTTGGGGTGGGTGATCTCCTTGGACTGCTCTTGGCCGTCCCGGTGGCCAGTTGCATCAAGACCCTGGCCGATGCCGCCAAGGCCGGTGATCTCAGGCCGCCGGAATCACACCCCGCTCCTGAAGCGCCTTGATCACCAGCTCCACCGAGTCGGCCAGATCCTGCTTGCCGGTGTCGATCTTGAGCTCTGGCGTTTCCGGTGCTTCGTAGGGGCTTGAGATTCCGGTGAATTCCTTGATTTGCCCCGCCCGTGCCTTGGCGTAGAGGCCTTTGGGGTCGCGGGATTCGCAGACATCGAGATCAGCGGCGCAGAACACCTCGAGGAAGTCACCGTCCTCCACCAGGCCACGGGCCTTGTCCCGGTCAGCGCGGAAGGGGGAGACGAAGGCGGTCAGCACGATCACGCCTGCATCCAGGAACAGCTTGGCCACTTCACCGATGCGGCGGATGTTCTCCTCACGGTCGGCATCGGAGAAGCCCAGGTCCTTGCAGAGGCTGTGGCGGATGTTGTCCCCGTCAAGGACGTAGGTAGCGAGCCCCCGCTCGAACAGAGCGGCGTTGACGGCATTGGCCAGGGTGCTTTTGCCGGAACCGGAGAGTCCGGTGAACCAGAGGATGGCGCTGCGGTGGCCGCGCTGCTTCGAGCGCTCGTCTCGGCCAACAGAGGCTTCATGCCAAGCGATGTTGGTGGACGCACCCTTGTTGGTGAGTTCTCCGTAGGTGGAGCTGGCGGTCATGGCCACGGCTTGAAGAGGCGGCCATTCTCCACTAACCCCCAGCCCGCTTCGGCCGGTATCCCTCCTTGCTGAGCAGCTCGAGAGCGAGATCCACCTGATCCCCCTGAAGTTCGATCACGCCGTCCTTGGCGGTGCCGCCACTGCCGATGCGTTTTTTGAGCGTCTTCAGCAGCGCCTTGAAGCCCGCAGCATCCAGCTCCAAGCCACGGATCACCGTGACGGTTTTGCCGCCTTTGCCGCCGCGGGTGGGCTGCACCCGCACCATTTGCTGAGACTTTGCTGTGGGCTCCGCCGCAGGCCCGCTCGGTCGCTGCAGACTGTCTGCGCTGCTGAATTCCTGCCAGCCTCCCTTCGGCATTCACCCGTCGCAACCGCATTGCATTGTCGATGACCACTGCCTCGTCCACTGAAGTTTCAACGCCCAGCTGGGCTGATTCCACCCGCGGCCTCGGCCGTCTGATCGAGGTGTTGATTGGCATCGGTCTGTTGCGCCGTCCCCTTTTCTTCCAAGCGCGCCAGCTGATCATCCGCACGGCGGAGCGCAACGGCATTCCCTGGCGGGCCCGGCGTCGGGAGCTGCAGCAGGCGGCTGAACCGTTGCTGGCTGCCAGCACCACGGAAGGTCTCACCCCGCCGGCCTATTACCTATCCCGATTCCATGCCTATGAGCAGGGCAATCTCTGCTGGCAGGCCGCTGCTGAAGCCGAGCAGGCTACGGATGCCATGGCCCTGCGGGTGTGGCCGGATGAGTCGCTGAACCCTGTCGAGGCTCAGGCACGGCTCCGCGATGCCATCCATGCCGTGGCCGAACCGTTGCTGCCCGCCTCGATCGATCGTGTGGTGGATCTGGGTTGTTCCGTCGGTGTGAGCACCCAGGCCCTGGCCCGCTGGCTGAACGCCCGTGCTGAAGCGAACGCTGTGCTCTCTCCGACGCTGATCGGGTTGGATTTGTCGCCGGAGATGCTGTCGGTCGCCCGAGTGCGTGACCCCCAGGGTCTGGTGCACGACTGGCGCCATGCCGCCGCGGAAGCCACAGGTCTGGCTTCGGGTTCGGTGGATTTGGTCAGCCTGCAGTTCGTTTGCCATGAGCTCCCCCAGGCGGCGACCCGCGCCGTTTTGAGTGAGGCGGCTCGGCTGCTGCGGCCCGGTGGTGTGTTGCTGATGGTGGATCAGGACCCCGGCTCGTCCGTGCTGCAGCGTTTGCCGGCGCCTGTGGCCACGTTGCTCAAGAGCACAGAGCCTTTCATTGAGCAGTACTTCGCCCTTGATATGCCCGCAGCACTGCAGGAGGCCGGGTTCCGGAATCCCAGCATCCGTGCCTGCGACCCGCGGCACCGTGTGATCGCCTGCTTACGCTGAGCCGACGCTCCGCCGTGGATCCGTGACCAGCACCCTGCCCAACGCCAGCACTCCGGATCCCTCGAGCCTGCAGCCAGCAGTGCGGCCCGGGGCCCATGGTCGCTTTGGTCGTTTCGGTGGGCAGTACGTGCCTGAAACCCTGATGCCGGCCCTGGCGGAACTGGAGCAGGCGGCGGCCCAGGCCTGGAACGACCCGGCCTTCACCACTGAGCTCAATCGCCTGCTGAAGAACTACGTCGGCCGGGCGACCCCGCTTTACGAGGCTGAGCGTCTCACCGCTCATTACCGCCGCGCCGACGGTGGTCCCCGCATTTGGCTGAAGCGGGAAGACCTCAACCACACCGGTGCCCACAAGATCAACAACGCCCTCGGGCAAGCCCTATTGGCCCTCCGCATGGGCAAGAAGCGGATCATCGCCGAGACGGGTGCAGGACAGCACGGCGTAGCCACCGCCACGGTCTGCGCCCGATTCGGACTGGAGTGCGTGATCTACATGGGCGCAGAAGACATGCGCCGCCAGGCCCTGAACGTGTTCCGCATGCGTTTGCTGGGTGCCACGGTGCAACCGGTGACGGCGGGCACCGCCACCCTGAAGGACGCCACCAGTGAAGCCATCCGCGACTGGGTGACCAACGTTGAGACCACCCACTACATCCTTGGATCCGTTGCTGGCCCGCACCCCTACCCGATGTTGGTGCGCGATTTCCATGCCGTGATCGGCGAAGAGTCCAAGCAGCAGTGTCAGGAGGCCTTCGGCCGCCTCCCCGATGTGCTGATGGCCTGCGTCGGCGGCGGCTCCAACGCCATGGGCCTGTTCCACCCCTTCGTTCAGGACACCTCCGTTCGTCTGATAGGCGTTGAGGCCGCCGGAGATGGTGTGGCCACCGGTCGCCATGCCGCAACGATCACTGAGGGTCGTGCCGGCGTCCTGCATGGGGCGATGAGCCTGTTGTTGCAAGACGGCGATGGCCAGGTGATGGAGGCCCATTCCATCTCGGCTGGTCTTGATTACCCCGGGGTGGGTCCGGAACACAGCTACCTGCGGGAGATCGGCCGTGCCGAGTACGCCGCTGTCACCGATCAGCAGGCCCTGGATGCCCTGCGCCTGGTGAGTGAGCTTGAGGGAATCATTCCGGCCCTGGAAACCGCCCACGCCTTCGCCTGGCTCGAGCAGCTTTGCCCCACCCTTGCCGATGGCGTGGAGGTGGTGATCAACTGCTCTGGCCGTGGTGACAAGGACGTCAACACCGTGGCGGAGAAGCTGGGGGATCAGCTCTGAGCCTCAGGCCTCAAGCCAGCAGCAACTCCAGGTGGCGGGCCACACGCTGCACCGCTGCCCGTGCCGTGGCGTAGGCCATGCGCATCGGACCCACGAGGGCGACGTGCCCGATCCCCTCATTGCAGCGGTAGGGGGCTTGCACAACCGCACAGGCCTCCAACGCTGGCTGCGGATGCTCGTCGCCGATCCACACCCGTGCCGAGGCACCTCGGCTAATCAAGGTGCCCGGTTGGTCGTCAATCAGTTCAAGCAGCGGCCTCAGGCTTGCCGTGCTTTCGAATTCCGGCTCGCTCACCAGCCTTGAGAGCCCATGCACCACCACAGAGGTGGGGTTGGTGGGGGTGGGCTGCTCGAGGGCGTTGCGCAGCACAGCGCCGCTGCGTTGCAGTTGTCTGGGCAGCGCCTCCCAGTTCAGCTCGCCTTGTTCAAGCTGGTCTGCAGCCCAGCGTTCCATCGCGTTGAGTTCCGCTTCAGCCCCGTGCGGCAGGCGCAGGTTGAGATGGCTGGCACGACCATTGGCTTCCACCAGCATCACCAGCAAACGATCACCGCTCGGCACCAGGCGGATCGTCTCCAGCTGCCGGTTCTCCTGCTGCGGTTGGGTGATCAGGCTCATCAGGCCGGTGAAATCCGTCAGCCGTCGGGCCAGATGCATCAGCAGGTCGTCCAGGCCGGCCCAGCGCAGGCTGAGACCGGTGAGCTCCCGTTCCAGGTGCTGGACGGCAACCCCGGGCTCCGGTAGCAACGCATTCACGTAGTGCCGGTAGCCCATCGGGCTGGGAATGCGTCCTGCGGATGTGTGCGGTTGTTGCAGCAATCCACGACGTTCCAGCGCCCCCATGGCCGAGCGAACGGTGGCGGAGCTGGCTGGGATGCCGAAGCGATGCACCAGGGTGCGGCTTCCCACCGGCTCCATCGTGTCGACGTAGTGGTGCACCGTCGCCTGAAGCACCTGTTCTTGCCGAAGGGACAGGGGCTTGCTCATCAATAACGGGGAACGCTGGGATCCACCTGAAGGCTCCAGGCATCAATGCCACCTTCAAGGTTCCACACCTCGAGGCCCCAGGGCTGGTCCAGCAGCCACAGGCCGAAGTGGTAGCTGCGGACGCCTGCATGGCAGACCACCACCACTTCTTGATCGGGCTTGATGTCGGCCTGGAGCGTTCCCAGCCATTCATTGGATTGGCTGAGGGGGAGGTGCAGCACCGTTCCGGGGAAGGGGGCGATGGCGAGCTCAGCCGCCTCACGCACATCCACCAATTGGGGTGAAGGTCGCTCACTTTGCAGCCATTGCTGCAGTTCAGTGGCTTGGATTGGTTGTGGTTGGGTATGGCCCATGGCGCCATTCTGCGGTGATGGACAAAGATGAGGCGATCCGAGAACGCCGGCCCATGAAGGCCCGCCCCTTTCTCAGCGCTGCTGGCGCTGTGCTGCTGTCGCTGCTTCTTCTGGCCGCTGGTCTGCTCTGGGCCATTGACCGTCAGAGTCCCCTGCACTTAGCAGAGCAGCCCTTGCATCTGCCCCGGGCGGCCCGCTTTGTGCCCAGGGATGCTGATTTGTCCCTGCACTGGCTGGCTGATCCTGGGCGGCTGCCGGCCTATGCCCAGGCCGTCGCCCCCGCCTCCCAACGCCGCGATGCCCGTGATGGTGCACGGCAGTGGCGTGAAGGGGTCTTCGCCCTGGCGGGCCTCCAGTTCGGCCTTGAGTTGGAGCCCTGGCTTGGTGAGGAAGTCAGCCTCACCCTCACCGATGGGGCCTCCAAAGCTGGCTGGGTGTTGGCCTTGACCAGTCGGGATGACGATGGCGCCAGACTCTTCCTGCAACGGTTCTGGCAGACCCGAAGCCTGGCGGGCACCGACCTGCAGATCAGCAGTTACCGCGGCATCGGTGTGATCAGCGGCCAGGGGGCATTGCTGGGCCATGACCCCCAACCCCTGGCCACGGCATTGATCGATGACGATCTGCTCCTGGTGGCCTCAGGCCGGGGCGTGCTGGAGCAGGCCCTCGATGTGTCTCAGCTCCCGGATCAGCATCAGCTCGGGGATCAACGTCTGCAGCGTCAGGTGGCTGATCTGGGTGAAGGTGTTGCTGTGCTGACGGCGTCTCCCCATGCCCTCCAGCATTGGTTGCAGCTGCCGGAGGCGTTGGCCCAACGCGACGATCTGAGCGGATTGGTGGCGTCGCTTCGGCCGGAGGGCTCAACCCTTGCGATGGATGGCCTTCTGGGGTTCCAGCAAGCACTTGGCTCCGACCCTTGGCCCGGCCTGGCGGATCTAACCACCTCGGCCGGTGGCCATGGCCGTTGGCTGGCCCAGCTGCAGAGTCCCGCACGGCTGTTGGATCCCGGTGAAAGCCATCCGCTGGCTCAGTGGTTCGGTCCCCTGCTGGCGCAGCAGTTGCACGACCAGCCGGCTGCAGATGCTCTTGCTCAATTGGATGAGGGTCCTCTTCTCTGGCAGGACCAGCCTGAGGGCTGGCTGCTGGCCACTCGTCCGCAAAGCCCCGACAGGGATGTGGTGGACGAGCGCCTTCAAGCGCAGGGCCTGACCCGCTCTGAGCTGGATGGAGATGGCGAGGTTTTGAGTGTGTGGACGCGTCTGGTGCGCCAGCGGGGACGTCAGCCGGGGGTGGATGCCCAGTTGGCCGTGGCCCAGGTCAGCACCTCCTCCCTGAACTGGTGGGGTGAGTCGTTGATGGCTCTGGCGCAACGCCAGAACGGGCGTCCCCTTCAGCCCCTGCTGAACCAGTGGCAGGAGCTCGTATCGTCCTCCCAACCGGTGCAGGCTCTTCTGCTGGCCGATGCCCCGGCTCGATCCCTGTTGGGTCAATGGCGGCCATGGAGGCTGCTGCAGGTGATTGCAGGGCGGCCCCTGCAGGACCAGGTCCGGGGCCTGGCGGTCGCGGTCGATGCTGATCGTCAGGAGCAGAGCGGCACTGAGATTCCGTTGCATGCCCGCCTCGAACTCGGTTGAACTGGTTCTGCTGCGGCATGGCATCGCTGAACCCCGCCAGGCGGGCCATGATCATCCGGAGCGCTCCCTCACTGAGGTCGGCCGTCAGCGAACGCAACTGGTGATGGCGGCCCTTGTGCGGCGGGGTCTACGGCTGGATCGTCTGCTCACCAGTCCGTACTTGCGGGCCCTGCAAACGGCTGAATTGGCCCTGGAGGCAGGGCTCGCCCAAGGGCTCGCCGTGGACGAACGCCTTCAACCAGGAGGGGCCCTTGAAATGCTGCTGCCCGCGTTCGATGGAAGGCTCGGTCTGGTGGGCCATGAGCCGGATCTCGGCGATCTGGCCTGCGCCCTTCTGGGGTGTGCCCCGGGCTCCTTGGCGCTCAAAAAAGCCGGTGTCCTTCAGCTGTGTCGTTCAGCCGGTCAGTGGCAATTGCAGACCTTACTTCGACCGGCCCTGTTGATTGACGATTTAGGTTGCTGATAGAGGCAATCAGGCGGTGGCCCAGCAGCAGACAGGAGACCTGCGCCATGCGCGGACCGGGATCGAGCTGCGGCCAGGTCTTGAGGGCGTGCCGGCGACCCAGTCATCCATTTGCGATATCGATGGAGACCAGGGGCTTCTCACCTATCGCGGCTACCCGATGCAAGATCTGGCGGCGAACAGCAGCTTCCTGGAAACCGCCTACCTGTTGATCTGGGGGGAGCTGCCCAGCCGCGACCAGTTGGCGGAGTTTGAGCACGCTGTGCAGATGCACCGGCGGGTCAGCTTCCGGGTGCGGGACATGATGAAGTGCTTCCCGGCTAGCGGCCACCCGATGGATGCCCTGCAATCGAGTGCAGCCTCCCTCGGTCTGTTCTATTCCCGTCGGGCCATTGATGACCCCCAGTACATTTACGACGCGGTGGTGCGGCTGATTGCCAAGATCCCCACGATGGTGGCTGCGTTTCAGCTGATTCGCAAAGGCCAGGATCCGATTCAGCCCCGGGATGATCTGGCCTACTCCGCCAATTTCCTCTACATGCTCACGGAGCGGGAACCGGATCCTCTGGCGGCGAGGATCTTTGACCGCTGTCTGATGCTCCATGCCGAGCACAGCCTCAATGCCAGCACCTTCAGTGCCCGGGTCACCGCCAGCACCCTCACCGACCCTTACGCCGTGGTGGCCTCAGCCGTCGGCACCCTGGCTGGCCCGCTCCACGGCGGGGCCAATGAAGACGTTCTCGCCATGCTCGAGCAGGTGGGTAGTCCTGAGAACGCCGGCGCTTTCTTGGATGAAGCCATCGCTGCCAAGCGCAAAATCATGGGCTTCGGTCACCGCGAATACAAGGTCAAAGATCCCCGCGCGGTGATCCTGCAGTCGCTGGTTGAGGAGATGTTCGCGAGCTTCGGCCATGACGACCTCTACGACGTGGCCCGGGCGATCGAGCAGGAAGCCCAGTCCCGACTCGGCCCCAAAGGCATCTATCCCAATGTGGATTTCTATTCGGGGCTGGTGTATCGCAAGCTCGGCATTCCCAGGGATCTGTTCACGCCTGTCTTCGCCATCGCCAGAGTTGCCGGCTGGCTGGCCCATTGGCGGGAACAGCTCGGGGCGAACCGGATTTTCCGGCCGTCGCAGATCTATTCCGGATCCCAACCACGCTCCTGGATGCCCATTGAGGAGCGAGTTTCGGCTCCGGCCGCCTAAGTTGCACCCACTTCCGTCGACACCATGGTGAGTCCGGGATTGGACCTGGAATTGAGCTTCAGCCAGGCGCTGCAAGGCTTTGGCTTCTCCCCGGAGGTGGCGAGGCTGCTCTGGCTGCCGCTGCCGATGCTGCTGGTTCTGGTGGCTGCAGTGGTAGGTGTGCTGGTCTCGGTCTGGCTGGAACGCAAGATTTCCGCTGCTGTGCAGCAGCGGATCGGTCCTGAGTACGCCGGTGCTCTGGGTGTGCTTCAGCCTCTGGCTGACGGCCTCAAGCTGCTGGTCAAGGAAGACATCATTCCGGCCCGGGCCGACAGCCTGCTGTTCACCCTTGGCCCGGTGCTGGTGGTGGTGCCGGTGATCATCTCCTGGCTCATCATCCCTTTCGGTCAGAACCTGCTAATCAGCAATGTCGGCGTAGGAATCTTTCTCTGGATCGCCTTCAGCAGCATTCAGCCGATTGGCCTGCTGATGAGCGGCTACGCTTCGAACAACAAATATTCCCTTCTTGGTGGACTGCGGGCGGCAGCGCAGTCGATCAGTTACGAAATTCCCCTCGCACTGGCGGTGCTGGCCATCGTGATGATGACCAACTCGTTGAGCACGGTTGACATCGTTGGTCAGCAGACCGGTGCCGGCATTTTGAGCTGGAACATCTGGCGCCAGCCGGTGGGTTTCCTAATCTTCTGGATCTGTGCCCTGGCTGAGTGCGAGCGCCTCCCCTTCGACCTTCCCGAGGCGGAGGAAGAGCTTGTTGCCGGATACCAGACCGAGTATGCGGGCATGAAATTCGCCCTCTTCTATCTGGCGGGCTACATCAACCTGGTTCTCTCGGCTGTTCTGGTCAGCGTTCTGTATCTCGGTGGCTGGGGTTTCCCGATTCCCGTTGAGTGGCTGGCCGGTTGGTTGAACCAGCCCATCGATGCCCCCGTGGTGCAAGTCATCACTGGAACCGTCGGCATCGTGATGACCGTGCTGAAGGCCTATTTGCTCGTGTTCGTAGCCATCCTGCTGCGTTGGACCACACCCCGCGTGCGCATCGACCAGCTGCTGGATCTGGGCTGGAAGTTCTTGTTGCCCCTGTCCCTGGTGAATCTTCTGGTGACAGCAGCCCTCAAGCTCGCCTTCCCCGTTGCGTTCGGTGGTTAGGTTTTCCTACCTAGGATTGTTTCCCCTCCGGCTCCGCTTCGTTCTCTCCCCTTCAGACCATGTTCGGCTTCCTCAAACAGGTCGGTGATTACACCCGGGATGCAGTCGATGCAGCCCGGAATCTGGCCCAAGGCTTTTCGGTCACGTTCGACCACATGCAGCGCCGTCCGATCACGGTGCAGTACCCCTACGAAAAGCTCATTCCCTCCGAGCGTTATCGGGGCCGGATCCACTACGAATTCGACAAGTGCATCGCCTGTGAGGTGTGCGTGAGGGTCTGCCCGATCAATCTGCCGGTGGTGGATTGGGTGATGAACAAGGCGACGAAGAAGAAGGAGCTCCGCAACTACTCCATCGATTTCGGTGTCTGCATCTTCTGTGGCAACTGCGTGGAGTACTGCCCCACCAACTGCCTTTCGATGACGGAGGAGTACGAGCTTGCGGCCTTTGATCGCCACAGCCTCAATTACGACAACGTCGCCCTCGGTCGCCTCCCCACTAGCGTCACCACCGATCCTTCGGTCGTGCCGTTGCGGGAACTTGCCTATCTGCCTGCGGGCGAGATGGATCCCCACACCGTCCCCGCTGATCAGCCCCGGGCAGGTCAGCTGCCCTCCCAGGTTTTGGAGACTCTCACACCCCCGCCGAAACCTGCTGCCAAGAATGAGAGACAATCCTCCAGTGAGGCCAAGGAGAGCGACGCATGACCATCGCGACCACCACAGAGCTGATCTGTTTCCTGGTGCTCTCTGCCGTTGTGGTGATCGGTGCCCTGGGTGTGGTGCTGCTCAGCAACATCGTCTATTCCGCCTTCCTGCTCGGCGGTGTGTTCACAGCTGTTGCAGGTCTCTACCTGCTGTTGAACGCGAGCTTCGTGGCCGCGGCTCAAATCCTGGTGTACGTCGGCGCGATCAACGTGCTGATCCTGTTCGCGATCATGCTTGTGAACAAGCGGGAAGACCTCAAGGCCATCGCCAATCTCACCACCCGTCGAGTGGTTTCAGCCGGCGTCTGCGCTGGTCTCCTGGCTCTGCTGGTTCGCGTTGTGGTCACCACCCCCTGGGCGCTGCCAGGCCCCGCCGCTGTGGGTGAGGAAGCCACAGCGCGGATTGGCGAACACCTGTTCACCGATTACCTGCTTCCCTTTGAAGTGGCTTCGGTCTTGCTGCTGATGGCCATGATCGGCGCCATCGTTCTGGCCCGTCGCGATGTGCTGGCCACTGATGTGGTCACGGGTGAAGTGGCCGATCAAGGCCTGATCGAGAAGGCCCGTACCCCCCTGCTGATGAACCGAGCGGACTGATGAGCGATTTTCTTGCAACGCTTCCCTCCCTGCAGGCCTACCTCCTGGTGGCCGCCATGTTGTTCTGCATCGGCGTCTGGGGTCTGATCAACAGCCGCAATGCGGTGCGGGTTCTGATGAGCATTGAGCTGATGCTCAATGCAGTGAACATCAACCTGATGGCTTTCTCCTCCTTTGTGGATGGTGATTTGATCCGCGGCCAGGTGTTCGCAGTGTTCGTGATCACGGTGGCTGCCGCTGAAGCGGCTGTCGGTCTGGCGATCCTGCTGTCGCTTTATCGCAATCGCGTTACCGTCGACATGGAGCAGTTCAACCTGCTGCGCTGGTAATCCCCGCACACCTGGGTCATGCGTCTCGATCGGGTCTGGGTGATCTATCGGGCCGACAGTCAGCCTGCCCAGCGGGAAGCACGCCAATGTGCCAAGGAGCTGAAAGCCCTTGGAACCCACGTGGTGACCGCGATGTCGGGCCCGCGGGTGAATCCTTTCCCTGGCTTGCTGGCTGTTGAGGAGGCCCTGCCCGACCTGGCCCTTGTGCTGGGGGGCGATGGCACGGTGCTGGGTGCTGCCCGCCACCTGGCGGTGCACGACATCCCGATCCTCAGCATCAATGTGGGAGGCCACCTGGGCTTTCTCACCCACGATCGACGGGTGTTGCGCGGTGATCAGATCTGGCAGCGACTTCAGAACGACCAGTTCGCGATCGAACGGCGCATGATGCTGCAGGCCATGGTGGATCGCCGCTGCGCTGAAGAACGGGCGGCAGCCCCCGGTCTGTTGCAACAGCCGGATCTGGAAGACGATGAAGAGCACCATTGGGCTCTCAACGACGTCTACCTGCGGGCCTATCGCGATGAGATTTCGCCCACTTGCACCCTGGAGCTGGAGATCGATGGGGAGGTGATCGACCAGGTGCGCGGTGATGGTCTGATCCTCTCGACGCCCACGGGATCCACCGGTTATGCCCTGGCGGCAGGAGGGCCGATCCTGCATCCCGGCATCGACGCCATCATTGTCGCCCCGATCTGCCCGATGAGCCTGTCCAGTCGAACGCTGGTGGTGCCGCCCCGGGCCAGGTTGGCGATCTGGCCCCTGGGGGCTGGGGATCACCGCATCAAGCTGTGGAAGGACGGTGTGGGCTGCACGGTTCTAGAACCCGGGGAGTGCTGTGTCGTTCAGCAGGCGCGGCACCATGCCCTGATGGTGTTGCTCAATCAAAGCCCTTCGTATTACAGAACCCTCTCCCACAAGCTTCACTGGGCGGGAAGTCTGAACGCGGCCCAGCCGTCCCAGAATTGAGCCATGGCCCTCGAGATCGAACGACGCTTTCTGGTTCGATCGGATGCATGGCGAAGTACTGCAGGCCAAGCACAGGTGCTGCGCCAGGGCTACCTGGCCGCCAGTGCCGAGGGTGTGACGGTAAGGATGCGATTGCGCGGCACGGATGCGGCCTGGCTCACCCTTAAGGCGGCCGCTGATGCCGTTGGTCTGGTGCGGCACGAGTTCGAGTACTCGATTCCGGTGGCGGATGCCGAGGCCCTCTGGGACCTGGCCCCACACCGCTTGGACAAAGTGCGCTATGCGTTGGATTGCCCAGGCGGCGACTGGGTTGTGGATTGTTTTCAGGGGGAGAATGCCCCCCTGGTGCTGGCGGAGGTGGAGCTGGCATCGGCGCAGGTCGATCTGACGATTCCGCCCTGGTGTGGAGAGGAGATCACAGGTGAGTCCCGCTGGAGCAATGCGGTGCTGGCGCAGCACCCGGTGCAGAACTGGTCCGAGCAGGAGCGCTGCCTTTTTGGCCTGGCGTAAGTTCGGACTGGATTTGTCTTCAGATTTCCTTTAGCTTTGAGGAGTTCTGATCAGTGGTCGTTTCCAGTGGTTGGTCTCTACGACACAACTGGAATGCTTCGCTTCGCCGGATCGAGCGTTGAGGCTTGCTTGGAATACGCCACGCTGTTTCAGATTCCCGTCGGTCCAACGTCCTTGCAAAGCCTGCCGGAGCCCGTCAGCTCCACGCTCAGGTTGAGGGGGGATCGTGTTCTGGAAGGACGCAACAGTTGAAGCCATCTCGGCAGATCTTGCCGTTGTCCATCGCCCAGTTGAGCAGGGCAACTCGGTTCTTGGAACCGGTCTTGGTGAACACGTTGCTGACGTGGTTGTCCACCGTTCGCTTGCTGATGGTGAGACGGTCAGCGATTTCCTGATTGGTCAGTCCCTCGGCCACGAGCTCGATGATCTCGATCTCCCTGGCCGAGAGGGAGATCCCCAGAGGATCCGTAGCGTCGAGGGAGGACATAATTGGCCACCTTTGAAGCCATGCTAGTCGGGACGGCCAGTCTGATCCTCCATAGTGGGCCGGTGAAACGGAACGAGATTTGACGACGGCGCTGCAGCGCGCGATTGAGGCCGGGGATCAGGTCTTCACGGCCGAGGTGATGCCTCCCCGTGGTGCCGATCCGTCGCACATGTTGGCCATGGCGGCCTCCCTCAGGGGATGCGTCCATGCGGTGAACGTGACCGACGGCAGTCGGGCCGTGATGCGGATGAGCAGCCTGGCCTCCTGCAAGTTGTTGCTGGAGGCTGGTCTGGAGCCGGTGTTGCAGATGGCCTGTCGCGATCGCAATCGCATTGCCCTCCAGGCCGATCTTCTCGGGGCCCATGCCTTGGGGATCCGCAACCTGTTGTGTCTCACCGGAGATCCGGTGCGGGCGGGAGACCAGGCGGATGCGCGGCCGGTTAATGAATTCGAGTCGGTGAAGCTCCTCCAGCAGGTGCAGGCTCTCAATCGGGGTGTGGATCCCGTTCAGGGCACCCTGCCGGATGGTGCGACCAAGCTGTTTGCTGGCTGTGCTGCTGATCCGCAATCCAGGAGCTGGAGCGGTCTACATCGCCGGTTGCAGCGCAAGCAGGCTGCGGGAGCCCGCTTCGTTCAAACCCAGATGGTGATGGATCCGTCCGCCCTTGAGCGCTTTCAGGATGAGCTGGCCGGTCCCTTGGGCATGCCGGTCTTGGCCGGTGTGTTTCTGCTGAAGTCAGCCAAGAACGCCCGGTTCATCAACCGCGTTGTGCCGGGAGCCTGCATTCCCGATGCTTTGATTCATCGGCTTGAGTGCGCTGAGCACCCCGCGATGGAGGGTGTCTCCATCGCTGCTGAACAGGTGAAGCGTTATCTCGGCATTGTTCGCGGCGTGCACTTGATGGCGATCAAGGCGGAGGACCGCATCCCGATGATCCTGGATCGGGCCGGTCTCAGCTCGCTGCCTGGGTGAGATCCGTGCCCAGCAGCTCAGCCATGGCTTTCTGCTGGGGGGATGGCTCCACTAGGTCCTGGCGACGGGCGTCGGTGATCAGCCAGTCGAGGGAGGCTTCCTGCAGGTCGAAGTGATCGCCGTCCTTGCCAACGCAGTAGCGCCCGAACACCAGCTTCTCCAGCAGCTGCACGCCGGCGCCAATGCGGGAATAGTCAAAGATGATCGAGTTGTCCACCGTGGCGCCTTCGCAGATGTGGCAGCTCGGGCCGATCATGGTGGGTCCGATGATCGTTGCTCCGTCCTCGATTTTGGTCATTCCGCCCACGTAAACGGGGCCGGTCACATTGATCTTGTCCCAGTTGGCGGCCACATTCAGGCCGGTGTACACCCCCGGGCGCACTTCCTTGCCGGGGATTCCAACCTGGCGAACATCGCCCATCAACACACTGCGGATGGCTTGCCAGTAATCGGGAACCTTGCCGATATCCACCCATTCGAAATCCATCGGAATGGCATAGAAGGGTGCTCCGAGCTCGGCCAGTTTCGGGAACAGATCAGAGCCGATATCGAAGGACTGACCTGAGGGGATGTGCTCGAAAATCTCCGGTTCGAAAATGTAGATGCCGGTGTTGATAGTGTCGCTGAGGGCTTCGTCGACGCTGGGCTTTTCCTGAAAGCTTGAAATCCTGTTCTGGTCATCGGTGACCACAACGCCGTAGCTGCTCACCTGGTCCTTGGGCACTCGCTTGGTGACGAGGCTGGCGATGGCACCCTTTTCCCGGTGCAGACGCACAGCTTCGCTGAGATCCAGATCGATCAGCGCATCTCCGCAGAGCACCACGAAGGTGTCGTCGAAGAAGTGCTGGAAATCCTGGATTTTTTTGAGCCCGCCGGCGGATCCCAGCGCATTGCCGATCAGTTCGCCTTCTTCAATCCGTCCTTCAAAGCTGTACGCAATCTCAACCCCGAAACGCTGGCCATCGCGGAAGTAATTTTCAATCTCTTCAGCGAGGTGGGAGACGTTCACCATCACTTCGGTGAAGCCATGCTCCTTGAGCAGTTCCAGCAGGAATTCCATCACCGGCTTCTGCAGGATCGGAATCATTGGCTTGGGGATCACGTGCGTGATCGGTTGAACCCGAGTCCCCTTACCAGCCGCCAGAATCATCGCCTTCATTGGCGTTTGATGGGGTCAATACAAGGTATTGACCATAGACCCGGTCTCAGGCAGCCACGACGGTCCGGGTCGGCGACGGATCTGGCACCTGAAGGCTGCGGATCGGCAGTTGTGTTGCGGTGCCACTGGCGGGGATGAATTTCAGCCGCAGCGGGCCGTGAAGCCAGCCCTCCTGCTCCAGTTCAACCCGGCCCTGGGAGGAGAGAAACAGCAGAGCCCAAAACACCCCGACGCGGTCACGGTCAAGGTCGGCAGCCGCGGCGACCTGCCACTGGTCCACGAGCTGATCGAAGCCCACCCAATCCAGGGCGGTTTCCCAACCGTTCAGAAACACCCCCAGTGCTGCAGTCGTTTCTGGGAGTTTTTCGCGGTGGGCCAACCCTGCAACCTGGGCAATGGCTTCACGGTTGCTGTAGCGCTTCTGGCGTTTGCGGCGGCGCGCCTCCAGTTCGTCTGATTCCAGCTGCTCAGCGATCGATTCCAGTTGTTCGATCAGTTCCCCAAGGGTGACGGGGCGCCGCAATGGCGGCGGGGCCACGGGCCTCCGTTGAAGATGCCGTTCCGGCCGACGGGGTAGATCAAAGGCGGGATCGAGCCAGCCCTGCTCATCAAAGTCGGCGTCGAAGTGGTCTTCGATCTCCGGTGGCGGGGGCAGCATGCTGGTTTCGAGCATCTCCGCCTTGAGTCCCACCAGCACGGAGGCCGCCAGGAAGGCTTCGCTGCTTTCGGCCAGGTCGCGCTCGTAACTGCCGCCCCGTCCGGCCAAGACGGCTGCCACCTGACCTGGAACTTCGATGCGTTGCCGGAGTTGATCCAGAAATCCGTCGATCACCGCGATGACATCGACATCCCAGGGATCAAGATCCCCCCGCTCCGCGGCGTCCTGAAGCAGCCGGATCGCAAGGCGGGCTCCAGCATCAGCGCCGTCGTTGGGGGCCACCTGGAGCAAGTCAACTCACGCTCTACAGGCAAGGTATCGGTCTCAAACCGTTGTCGCCAGTGTCGTTGTGGTGCGCTGGTCGGCGGATCTTGGCTTAGGCGGCACTGCTGGTGTCGGTGACATCCGTGTCATCGCTCTCATCGCCGTCTTCGCTCTCGGCACTGCTCGCGCTGACGGTGGTGGCGGGCAGGAGACCCAATTGGGTTTCAACGGTGGAGCGATAGCGGTTGAGGTCGGTTTCCAGTTCTTGAATGCGCACCTGTTGCGCTTCAAATTCGTTGGCTTTTGAGAATTGCTCCACGTTGTTGAGCATTCCCGTCCAGGCCGCAAAAAACCAGGCTGCTATCGCACCAACTCCAGCCACCAGAAGCAACAAGCCTGCTAAGGGCAAGGTGTATTCCATGCCTGGCAAAACATGCACGGTGGTGGCGTTGGTGTTCGCCAGCGTGAAAAACACGGTGATCAGTCCAAAGGAGAAGATCAGGCCGAAGTTGATCTGGCGCATGGTCTGGAGGAGCGATACTTGAACTTACGGACAGTTGGCAGTTCCCGAACAAGAATCGATACGTGTTTTATGAAGTGCCCACGGCAGGGGCCTGGATCAACGCCGGAACTGAGGCTTGGCCTCGAATCAACGGGGCCGTTGGTGACATCACTTGCTCCATGGCGCCAAGGTTTCGGGTCACCAGGGCTTCAATTGAGCTGCGGTAGCTGTCGGTCATCAGTTTCGGGTAGAGCCCGATCCCAATGATCGGCACCAGCAGGCAGCCGATGATGTAAACCTCGCGCGGTTCCGCATCCACCAGGTTGGTGTGGGACACCAGCTCCTCCTTCTCTTTGCCGAAGAAGATCTCCCGCAGCATCGAGAGCAGATAGATCGGCGTGAGAATCACGCCAACCGCGGCAAGTCCGCAGATCACCACGCGGAAGGGCAGGGTGTAAGCCTCATCCGTTGCGAAACCGGCGAACACCATCAATTCACTGACGAATCCGCTCATGCCTGGCAGGGCCAGGGAGGCCAGGGCGCAGACGGTCCAGAGCGCGAACATGATCCGCATCTTCTGGCCAATGCCACCCATTTCATCCAGCTGAAGCGTGTGGGTGCGGTCGTAGGTGGCACCCACCAGGAAGAACAGGCTGGCGCCGATCAAGCCGTGGCTGATCATCTGGAGCATCGCGCCACTGGTGCCGAGGGCACTGAAGCTGCCGACGCCGATCAGCACAAAGCCCATGTGGCTGATCGAGCTGTAGGCGATCTTGCGCTTGAGGTTGCGCTGGGCGAAGGAGGTAAGGGCGGCGTAGATGATGTTCACCACCCCCAGCACAATCAGTAGCGGGGCGAACTGGGAGTGGGCCGCTGGCAGCAGTTCACAGTTGAACCGCAGCAGGGCGTAGCCCCCCATCTTCAGGAGGATGCCGGCCAGAAGCATGTGCACCGGTGCTGTGGCTTCGCCATGGGCGTCCGGCAGCCAGGTGTGAAGAGGCACGATCGGGAGTTTCACACCGAAGGCGATCAGCAGGCCGGCGTAGCAGAGCAGTTGGAAACCCGTGCCGAAGTCTTTTGCCGCCAGCGCGGTGTATTCAAAACTGGGGGTGCCGCCGCCGAAAAAGCCCATGGCCAGGGCGGCCAACAGGATGAACAGGGAGCTGCCGGCGGTGTAAAGGATGAATTTGGTAGCTGCGTACTGGCGCTTTTTCCCCCCCCAGATGGCCAGCAGCAGATACACCGGGATCAGTTCCAGCTCCCAGGCGAGGAAGAAAAGCAGCATGTCCTGCACCGCGAAGACCGCGATCTGGCCGCCGTCCATGGCCAGCAGCAGGAAATAAAACAAGCGCGGCTTGAAACTCACCGGCCACGCCGCCAAGCAGGCCAGGCTGGTGATGAAGCTGGTGAGCAGAATCAGGGGCATCGAGAGCCCATCGGCTCCAACCGCCCAGGTGAGACCGAGATCGGGCAGCCAGCTCACCCGTTCGAATAGCTGCAGGCCACTCAGGCTGGGGTCATAGCCGGTGAGGTAGGCCGCAACGGTGATCAGGAAGGTGATCAGCGTCACGATCAGCGCATACCAGCGCACCTGCTTGCCTTCTCCCTGATCTGGAACCAGCGGAACCAGCAGGGCACCCACAATCGGCACCAGGATCGAGAGGCTCAGCCACGGAACTGTGGCCTGCACCGGATCACTGAGACCGGCGACTGCGAATTCGAACACGCTGTGAATTCGATCCTTACTGGATGGATCGTAGAAATCATGGGCTCAGTGTCATCACCTCGATAGGCGATGACACACATGGGGGGATTGGCTCTAAGCGATTGGTCCGCCGATCACCCCGAATAACACCACCAGGCCAATCACGCCCGCAAACACAATCAGGGCATAGAACTGGGCGCGTCCGGTCTCGAAGTATTTGAGCCCCTCTCCGCTGCCGAGGGTGAGCAGTCCCGTGAGGTTGACCACGCCATCCACCACCTTCGCGTCCACTTCGAGCACCTCCCGTGCCAGTTTGCGGCTACCCCGCACAAAAAGTTTCTCGTTCACCACGTCGAGGTACCACTTGTTGGCGAGGAAGGCATTCACCGTCGGGAAGCGGCCGGCCACCAGCTGCCCCAGATCGATTCGACGCAGGGCATAGGCCAAAACAGCAAGGGTGATGCCGGCGACAGAGATGGCCACCGATGCGCCCGCCAGCGGGAGGAATTCGCCCCAGCTGAATTGTTCGGCCATCTCGAGGGCTTCCTCAGGATTCAGCAGCCCTGCGAAGCGGCTGTTCCAGGGAGTGCCAAGCAGACCGATCAGCACGGAAGGCACCGCCAGCACCGCCAAGGGTGCCGCCATTGGCCAGGCGGACTCGTGCACGCTGCCGCCATGGGCGTGATGCTCCGAGGGATCCTTGCCGGCTGCGGTCAGCAGCTCGGCCTGCATCGCGGTGTCGTTGCCGCGGAACTCGCCTTCAAATGTGAGGAAGTAGAGGCGGAACATGTAGAAGGCCGTCATTCCCGCCGTCAGGAAGCCCACCACCCACAGAAGCGGATAACTGTTGAAGGCCTGACCAAGAATTTCGTCTTTGCTCCAGAAGCCAGCCAGGGGCGGAATACCGCTGATGGCGATGCAGCCGATGAAGAAGGTGATAGAGGTGACGGGCATCTTTTGGCGCAGGCCACCCATCAGGCGCATGTCCTGTGCGAGCACAGGCTCGTGACCCACCACCTCTTCCATGGCGTGAATCACAGAGCCTGATCCCAGGAACAGCATCGCCTTGAAAAAGGCATGGGTCACAAGGTGGAAGATGCCGGCGACCGGTGCCCCACAGCCCATGGCCAGCATCATGTAGCCGAGCTGGGAGACGGTGCTGTACGCCAGACCCTTCTTGAGGTCCATCTGGGTGAGGGCAATGGAGGCCCCCAGGAAGCAGGTGACCGTGCCAACGACGGCGATCACCGTTTGCACGACAGGGAACTGGGCGTACAGGGGGTCGAGGCGAGCCACCAAGAACACCCCTGCGGCCACCATCGTGGCGGCGTGAATGAGGGCTGAAATCGGTGTCGGCCCCTCCATTGCATCCGGCAGCCAGACGTGAAGTGGGAACTGGGCCGACTTGGCCATCGGACCCATGAACACCAGCAGGCAGAGCAGCAGCGCTGCCCATGGCGCCACCGTCCCGGCGGCCAGGCCGTTCTGCAGGCCATCGGCGATCCCCTGGAAATCGAAGCTTCCGGTGGCCCAGAACAGGCCAAGGATGCCCAGCAGTAGCCCGAAGTCACCGACCCGGTTCACCACAAAGGCTTTCTGAGCGGCATGGGCGGCACCATCGCGGTCGTACCAGAAGCCCACCAACAGGTAGGAGCACATGCCCACCAGCTCCCAGAAGACGTAAATCTCCAGGAGATTGGGGCTGATGATCAGTCCCAACATGGAGCTACTGAACAGCGCCAAGTAGGTGAAGAAGCGCACATAGCCCTTGTCGTGGGCCATGTAGCCATGGGAATACACCATCACCAGAAGGGCGATGGTGGTGACCAGCGCCAGCATCACCGCCCCCAGCGGATCCACCACGTAGCCCATCGGCAGAACGAAGCTGCCGGCACTGGCCCAGACGAACAGATGTTCGACAGGCGGGGCGCCATTGAGCTGATTGAACAGGATGCTGTAGCTGAGGGCCGCCGCTGCACCAACACAGGAGATCAACAGCAGCGCAACGGGTTTACGCAAACGGTTGATCGTGCGGTTGAAGCTGATCAATCCCAGCCCGGTCAGCACAGCGCCGAACAGGGGCAGAACGGGAATGAGCCAGGCGAGTTCCTCGGCCGAGGGCATCCGCAAACAGCAGGTTGAAGCGAGTGTAGGCAGCTCAGCCCAGCAGGTTCTGGAGTGCTGAATTGCGCATCAATTCCGCCGCTGTCGGAATGAAGCGATGGGCCCACCAGAAGACGCCGACGGCGATGGCGATGCCAAGTTGCGCGGGCCGGACGAATTCCTGCCATTGCAGTTGCTGGCGGCCATCCAGAACTGCAGCGAAAGGCACGATCGAGGTACTTGCCTTGAGCTCGTCAAAGGCCTCGCCGAAGCGAGCCTTCAGGCGCCGGTCGCCATGCCAGATGGCGAAGAGGTGATGGCCGATCAAGCCCACGCAGGTCACCAGCATGAAGCTGCTGCCGATCCAGAGGGCGTGGGTGAGGCACCAGAGAATTTGCCCAATGGCTTGGGGATGCCGGCTGATGCGGATGATCCCCGTGGCGTAAAGACGCACCCGCGGTTTCAACACTGCCGGGATCTCAAGCAGGTTGTAGGTGGCTGGATAAAGAAAGAGGAAGCTGATGGCGGTTCCGATCCAGACGAGCGGAATCACCCCAGGGACGCCCTGGAGATTCCACAGCCGTACTCCGTCGTAGCGATGGGCCAGGAACCATCCGATCACCACCACGGCCGTAGGAATGCTCGCTGCCGCGAAGATCAGGCGCCAGGCCCTTGCTCCGATCACGGCTTCAGCGCGGGTGCGCAGCGCAGCCCCACCGCTGTGAATCACCGCAAACAGGATCAGCAGCACCAGCATCACGATGCTGCTGTGGTGGGTGGAGGCCATGGCCGCTGCGTTGGAAGGGCGTGATTCTGGCTGGCGGACCTGGCAGTCCTAGATTTCAGTTGTTCCTCCGGGGTGTTCCGCGGTGGCCGATCTGCCGTTCACCCTCGACCAGCTGCGGATTCTTCGCGCGATTGTCAGTGAGGGCAGCTTCAAGAAAGCCGCCGACAGTCTTTACGTCACCCAGCCCGCCGTCAGCCTTCAGATCCAGAACCTGGAGAAGCAGCTGGAGGTGTCGTTGTTCGATCGCGGCGGACGCAAGGCGCAGCTCACGGAAGCCGGCCATCTGCTGCTGAGTTACTGCGACCGGATCCTCAGCCAGTGCCATGAAGCCTGTCGCGCGCTGGATGATCTCCACAACCTCAAAGGTGGATCCCTGATCGTTGGGGCAAGTCAGACCACCGGCACCTATCTGATGCCCCGGATGATCGGCTTGTTCCGCCAGAAGTACCCGGAGGTTTCGGTGCAGCTCCAGGTCCACAGCACCAGGCGCACGGGCTGGAGTGTGGCCAATGGCCAGATCGATCTGGCGATCATCGGCGGTGAATTGCCGGCCGAACTCAATGAATTGCTGCAGGTGGTTCCCTACGCCAGTGATGAGCTGGCGCTGGTGCTACCGGTGAAACACCCCTTGGCCCGGCTGGCTGAACTCACCAAGGAAGACCTGTATCGCCTGGGCTTCGTCTGCCTGGATGCGCAATCGACCACCCGCAAGATGGTCGACCAGCTCCTCGCCCGCTCTGGTCTGGATGTGCAGCGCCTGCGCATCGACATGGAGCTGAATTCGCTCGAAGCGATCAAGAATGCTGTTCAGGCAGGCCTTGGTGCCGCCTTTGTTCCCGTGGTGTCGATTGAGCGGGAGTTATCGGCCGGAACGATTCACCGCCCTCAGGTGGCTGATTTGCAGGTGCGGCGCCAGCTCAAGCTGATCACCCATCCCGCCCGCTACTGCTCACGCGCCTCGGTGGCCTTCCGCAATGACGTGTTGCCCGTCTTTGCCAGTGCCGACAGCCCGATTCGCCAGGCATCGAAAGCCGTGCCTGAGTCGATCGGGGAGCAGCTGATTCAGAACTGATCTGCCTCTGGTGTTACACCGACCGCGTCGTCAGCCACGCCTCGGGTCAGGAATTTGTTCTGGGTGATATCGGTTTGGTAGACGCAGCGCACCACGGGCTTGTCCCGAACGGAGCCGATGTAGGCAAAGGTGTTCATCCTTTGTTTGCATTCCCTTTCCTGCTCGGAGGTGATCGCCCCCTCTTTGCGCAGGACCGACCAATTTTCCCGGCGGATCACGCAACCCGGTTGCAGCGTTGGCTGGGTCACAAAGCTGCTGGAGGGGTTGAGCGTCGTGTACATCTCGATGTCCATGACGAAGGCGCTCGCCCCCCACTGCCGGCAGAATTCCGGGTCGGGCACAGCCATGTCCAGTTGCTGGGAACTGGCGATGTTGCCCTGGTCGCCCTGGGTGGTGCTGGTGACAGCACTGCCAATGCCGATCCCCACGACAAGAACACCCGCCAAGACGGCAACGGTGAGGGTGCTGAATTGAAAGGGACCTTGGCCTCCACCGCCTGGCGGGGGGCCGGGAGGACGCCCGTATCCGCCACGGGGAGGAGCGTCGTAGCGATCACGCTCACCGCGGTCGTAGCGGCCATTCCGAGGTCGGCGGCCGCGGTCGTAGCGCGAGCCGGTCACAACAGTTCCGGGGTGCGGGGCAGGCCCATGGAGAAGTTCTGCACACGGCCATCTGGGTTGTAGCTGAGTTCTCCGGCCTGGAGCAGTTGCCTGATGAATCCCTCCAGGTCAGTGCCGATCCGGCGCAGGGTGTAGTCACTCAGTTCGCCGCCGGCCGCGGCATCCACCAGTTCCTTGAAGCGTCCTTGAACCTTGGCGAGGCTGGCGTCATCCCACAGGAATTCGTTGTCGGGATCCAGATCCAACGTCAGCTGGTCGTCCGAGGGGACGAGGTCCTCGTCCTGGAGAGCTGCTGTGAACAGGCGCACGTGGCGGGTGGTGCACTTGAGAAGGGTGTCAGCCAAGACGCGCCCACGGGAAAGCTGACACGACTTTAAGAAGCGAACGGGGGTCAAGCCCTTTTAGGGTTGGTTTCACTTTCGAGACGGCCGCATGCGCGTCGCTATTGCCGGAGCTGGTCTTGCAGGACTCTCCTGTGCCAAATATCTGGCGGATGCCGGCCACACACCCATCGTTGTGGAGGCCAGGGATGTTCTTGGCGGCAAGGTGGCGGCCTGGAAAGACGAAGACGGCGACTGGTACGAGACCGGCCTGCACATCTTTTTCGGGGCGTACCCGAACATGCTGCAGCTCTTTAAGGAGCTGAACATCGAAGACCGGCTGCAGTGGAAGAGCCATTCGATGATCTTCAACCAGCCCGAGGAGCCCGGCACCTACAGCCGTTTTGATTTCCCCGATCTGCCGGCACCGGTGAATGGTGTGGCGGCGATTCTGGGCAACAACGACATGCTCACCTGGCCGGAAAAGATCAGCTTCGGTCTTGGACTCGTCCCAGCCATGCTCCGGGGCCAGGGCTACGTCGAAGAATGCGACAAGTATTCCTGGACGGAGTGGCTGCGGATTCACAACATTCCAGAGCGCGTCAACGATGAGGTGTTCATCGCCATGAGCAAGGCGCTGAATTTCATCGATCCCGATGAGATCTCCGCCACCGTGGTCCTGACGGCCTTGAACCGTTTCCTCCAGGAGAAGAACGGTTCTCAGATGGCCTTTCTGGATGGTGCACCGCCGGAGCGCCTCTGTCAGCCGGTGGTCGAGCACATCGAATCACTCGGGGGTGAAGTGCACCTCGACAGCCCCCTGAGGGAGATCAAGCTCAATGACGATGGTTCTGTAGCGGCCTTCCACATCGGCGGTGTGAAAGGCAAGGAGAGCTTTGATCTCACGGCCGATGCCTACGTCAGTGCTTTGCCGGTGGACCCCTTCAAGCTCCTCCTGCCCGAGCCCTGGAAGCAGATGGAGGTCTTCACCAAGCTGGATGGCCTCCGTGGTGTTCCCGTAATCAACCTGCACCTCTGGTTCGATCGCAAGCTCACTGACATCGACCACCTGTTGTTCAGCCGCTCGCCCCTGCTCAGTGTCTACGCCGACATGAGCATCACCTGCAGGGAGTATGAAGACCCCGATAAGTCGATGCTCGAGCTGGTGTTTGCCCCAGCCAAGGATTGGATCGGGCGGCCCGATGAAGAGATCATCGAGGCCACCATGGGTGAGCTCAAGAAGCTGTTCCCGACACACTTCAGTGGCGACAACCCCGCCACCCTTCGCAAATACAAGGTCGTGAAGACGCCGTTATCCGTCTACAAGACGACCCCCGGTTGCCAGCAGTTGCGCCCGGATCAAACCACCCCGATCAAGAACTTCTTCCTCGCGGGCGACTACACGATGCAGCGTTACCTTGCCTCGATGGAAGGTGCCGTTCTCAGTGGCAAACTCTGCGCCGGTGCAGTGGACCGCAAGACAGGTCAGCTGGCATCATCGACCTCTTCCAGTGAGCCCGTGACGGCCTAAGCCATGCCCCTCGCCTCCTCGGATCTCGACGCAGCCTTCGAGGCCTGCCGTCGTGAGACCGCTGAGTGGGCCAAAACCTTCTACATCGGCACGTTGCTGCTGCCACCGGAGAAGCGGCGTGCCATCTGGGCGATCTATGTGTGGTGCCGGCGTACGGACGAGTTGATGGACAGCCCGGAGGCCCAGGCGCGTCCGGTGGAGGAGTTGGCGGAGCGCCTTGACCGCTGGGAGGAGAAGACACGAGCCCTCTTCGCTGGCCGGGTGGAGGACGACCTGGATGCAGTGATGGTGGACACCCTGGAGCGCTTCCCCCAGAGCATTCAGCCCTATCTCGACATGATCGAGGGGCAGAGGATGGACCTCACCTGGACCCGTTATCCCCGCTTTGAGGATCTCAAGCTCTACTGTTACCGCGTTGCAGGCACCGTTGGCCTGATGACCCAGGGGGTCATGGGTGTTGACCAGGCTTACACCTCAGCTCCTTGGAGTGACTGCCCCGACACCTCCGATGCAGCCGTTGCCCTAGGGATCGCCAACCAGCTCACCAACATCCTCCGGGATGTGGGAGAGGACCGCGGCCGTGGTCGCATTTATCTGCCGCAGGAAGATCTCGAGCGATTCGGCTATTCAGAAGATGAGTTGATGGCTGGAACCCTGAACAACTCCTGGCGTGCATTGATGCGCTTTCAGCTGGAGCGAGCCCGCGATTGGTTCGCTCGCTCCGAAGCCGGGGTGCGCTGGCTTTCCGCTGATGCCCGTTGGCCGGTCTGGACGTCGTTGCGGCTTTATCGGGGCATCCTGGATGAGATTGAACGGGTCGATTACGACGTTTTTAACAACCGTGCCTACGTGGCGAAGGTGAACAAACTGCTTGATCTGCCCCGTTCATTCCTGTTGGCACAGGCGCGCTAAAAACACCCCTGCCGGTCAAACCAGCAGGGGTTGATTGGGTGTTTCCCTCAATCAGATCGCCGACGGATTCAGACCGCAGTCTTCTGGTTGGCCAGCAGATCCTTCAGCTTGGAGAGTTCGCCGGCCCAGCGGGGATCAGGAGCGCCCTCGCTCTTCTCATCGCTGTGAACCACCTTGTTCACGGCCTTGCGAGCCACCTGAGGCTGACCTGCTGCGTTGGGGGCTCCACGGCGGTTGCCACCGGCATTGTTATCACGTCGCTCGGAGCGCTCGACCCGCAGGGCGCTGCCACCGAACTCCTTGCCGTTCAGCGCTTCGATCACGGCATCGGCCACCTTCGGATCGTCCACATTGGCGAAGCCGAATCCGCGGCAGCTGCCCGTTTCGCGGTCGAGAACCGACTTGAACCGAATTCCCTCTCCGACCGACTTGAGCAGAGCCACCAGCTCCTGTTCTTCAAAGGTCTGCGGCAGGTTGCCGATGTACAGGCGGATGCTCATGAAGGAAAGAAAATGCGATCTGTCGGTGTCTGACCGTCATCATTGACACCTGCAAAGTTAATCACAGAGCCTCGCTTTCACGGATCAAGAAATGTTTGGCCTCCCCCAGAGCCTCAGTTGAGCTCTGGATCCGACCGAAGGCATGTTCGAGCTTCAGATGATGCAGCAGCCGTCCGAGACGGGGCCCGGGTTGGATCTCAACAGCTTCCAGCAGGCTGTTGCCATCGATCGGTGCTCTGGGGTGGAACAGAGGATCCTCAGCGTTGCGCCAGCGACCCAGCCAGAGCTCTTTCTCGGGCATGGGCAGCTGCAGGGCCAGGGCGGGGAGATCCTCTTCCAGCTCCTCATGCAACCGCAGCCGATCGCTCTCCCCTAAAGATTCCGGTGCCTCACCGGTGCGCTGCTGCCAGTACCGCAGCCGTGCGCAGCGTTGGCGAAGGGCGCGACTGGCGCGGAGTTTGGTCATGCCGTCATCACTCACCAGGGCTGTCAGCCTTGCCAACGGCACAGCGACAGCAATTTCTTCCCTGGTCAGCCCTTCGGCATCGATGGGCGTTGGAGGTTGCCCCCCGGCAGCCCAGGGGCGCAGCAACGGCAGACTCCTCAGAGATGCGATCGCTGCATCGGCGTGCACGCCCCGCACAAGGCGCTGCAGTTCCGACAGGATGCGCTCTGGTGCCGCCTCAGGCAGCCGTTCGGCATGACGCTCAATCCAGCCCATGGTCTGGCTGGCAATGGTGAGCGGGATCTCCGCCGTCAGCCGCAATCCCCGCAGCAGCCGCAGGGGATCATCGGTGAGATTGTCTTCCGAGACAGCCGTCAGGACCCCCTGCTGGAGATCGCTCAGCCCCCCCGTGGGGTCCCACAGCTGTCCCCAGGGCTGCAGGGAAACGGCGATGGCATTCAGTCGGTAGTCGCGCCGCCAAAGGTCGTCTTCGATGCGGTCACCGTCCTGGCGGGCGATGTCGACCGTCCAGCCTCCGAGCACCAGCCGGGCAATGCTCCGCTCCGCATCCAGCACCACACAGGTGCCATGGAGCTCCTGGGCCAGGGCCTGGGTCAAGGCAATGGCGTTCGTCGGGACCACGAGGTCGAGATCCGGTTGATCCTGGAGACGGTCCAGCAATCCATCCCGAACTGCGCCGCCCACCAGCGCTGTGCCTTGGGGGAGCCGTTTCAGGGGGAGGGGCCATTGCGCTGGTGCCAGTCGCGTTTGCAGCTGGTCAAGCAGTGCGTCACCGGAGCCTTGGGCCATCAGAATGGGGGAGTGAACGGCCTTGGGAGGCATGTGCATCTGCGTGGATTGCAGCTGGGTCGACCGTTGTCAGGCCTATCACGCAGTTGAGCGTCAGCATGGCGTTCCGCATCTGACGGAGACCCCGGATTTCGAGCCGGATGCGCCGAGGATTCACGTGTCTGTGATGGATCTCCCCGATGGCCAGGCCGGGATTGAGTGGGATGTTCGTTCCTGCTCCAGCTTTAAGGCGGATCCCGGGCGATGGCGGCGCTGCTGTCCAGGACAGGAGTTGCCCCGATGACGGCCTTGCCGCTGTTGCTTGCCCTGCATAGCTGTTCCGACTGCTTCGGCATGGCGCTGCTGGATCCAGAGCAGCCCGGGGGAGAGCCGCTGGTGCAGGTTCATCCGGATGGAAGGGGGCTGTCCAACAGTCTGATTTCGCGGGTTCAGGCGCTCCTGCCCCCTGAGCGTTGGCCCCAGTTGCAGGGCCTGGCCGTGGCGACGGGACCCGGTGGCTTCACCGGCACCCGCCTCACGGTGGTGATGGCGCGCACCCTGGCGCAACAGCTGGATTGCCCCCTGCTGGGGGTGAGCAGTTATGCCTTGATGGCACCGCGTCTGGATTCGCAACTGCCGGGATCGAAGCAGGGGCAACCGTTCTGGATCACCCAGGAGTTGCCGCGCCGAGGGGTGGTTGGTGGGCAGTACCAGATCAGCGCGGGGCAGGTTCACGAACTCAGCCTGCCGACGTTGCTGCCGCAGGGATCGTCTCCTCAGCCAGCCGTTGAGGCTCAACTTGATGTGGCGAAGGATGTGGCCCGGTTGCTTCAGCTGTTGCAGCGCAGCCATGGGGCTGGGGTGGCGATGCCCTGGGCTGAGGTTTTGCCGATCTACCCCACCTCTCCCGTCGGACAGGTCTGATGGCGGGCGTGCGCACAGGGCTGCTGCTGGGTGCTGGTCTGATGGCCTGGCTGCTCGGGCCCGGCCCGCTGTCGCCCTACCGGCGGGCTCTGTTGGATCGCAGCCCGCCGCAGCTGGTGTTGGTGCTTGGTGGGGATGTGGACCGGGAACGGATGGGTGCCCGGTTGGCGCGTCAGCTCGATCTGCCTTTGCTGGTGAGCGGTGGCAGCAACCCTGAGTACGCCGAATGGATGCTCAGTGAGGAGCGCTTCAATCCCGACCGCGTCACCCTTGATTACCGGGCCCGTGACACCCTCAGCAACTTCACGTCTGTGGTTGATGAGCTGCAGGCGGATGGCGTCCGCCACGTGCTGCTGGTGACCAGCGAAGACCACTTGCCCCGCTCAATGGCAGTGGGCCAGGTGGTGGCGGGCAGCCGTGGAATTCAGCTCACCGGAGTTCCGGTGGCCTGCCGCGAAGACTGCACCCAGGAGGGGCGCCTGAAGCAGTGGAGTGACTGGGTGCGTGCGGTGGCTTGGGTGATGACCGGTCGCGATCTCAGGGACGCTGCGGACCCTGGTCCAGCAGAGCATTGATGCGTTCCTGTAGCAGGGCAGTGGTGGCATCCAGATCGGGCCTGCGACGACTGGCCGGCGCTGGGATGGGGTCGCCAATGCGGAGCTGAATGGGCACCAGGCGCGGCCAGCTGCGCCCTGCTCCCAAGGCGCGGTGGCTGTTGTGGATGGCAACCGGCAGCAGGGGGGCTCCCGTGCGGGCCGCCAGGAGAGCTGCTCCGGGCAGGGGGTTGTTGATCCGGCCGTCGCTTTGTCGGGTGCCGTCCAGAAAAACGCCGGTGGCCCAGCCCTCTTCGAGCCGTGCCGTTGCGGTTCGGATCGCTTCTCGATCGCTGGCGCCTCGCCGCACCGGGTAGGCACCGCAGGCCCGGATCACGCGTCCCAGCAGCGGAATGCTGAACAGTTCCGCCTTGGCCATGAAGGCCACGGGGCGGCCAAGGGCATGGCCCAGCAAGGGGGGGTCCAAATGGGAGCCGTGGTTGGCCACCACAACGAGCGGTCCTTGCATGGGCACCCGGTTGTTGCCGGCGGTCGAGCCGCGGAACAGCAAGCGAAAGATCGGGAAGACCAGCAGGGCGCTGACCAGCCGGTAGGTGAAGCTCGGCCTGGGGGTGCGGACGAGGCTGGATTGAGTCACTGTCCGAGATCTCCCGCCCCGGCGATCTGGGAGGTGGTCACGCCGCTCATGCTGCGTTTCGCTAGACCACTGAGCACGTTGCCTGGTCCGATTTCCACCAGGGTGTCCACGCCGTTGTCGGTCATGGTGGCCATGGTTTCCCTCCAGCGCACTCCGGTGGTCATCTGCTGCTTCAGGCGCTGTTTGAGCTCGTCAGCGCTTGTGCTGGCGCTAGCAGCGCTGTTGCTGAGCACCGGAACACGGGCATCCAGGAACGGCACCTTGTCCAGCGCAGAGGCGAAGCGCTCAGCCGCCTCCTCCATGAACGGGGAGTGGAAGGCACCGGAGACGGCCAGAGGGATCGCTCGCTTGCACTTGAGGGCCTCACTCACGCTCTGAACGGCCTCTGGAGCGCCCGAGATCACCACCTGGGCATCACTGTTGTCGTTGGCGATGCTGACGCCGTCCGTAGCTGCCACAAGGTCGTCCAGCTGACCGCGATCGAAGCCGATCACGGCCGTCATGGCCCCGCCCCCAGCGCTCGCCATCAGTTCTGAGCGGGTTTTCATCAGCTGTAGACCAGTTTCCAGCCCAAACACCCCAGCGCTGTAAAGGGCGACCAATTCGCCCAGGCTGTGGCCGGCCACCAGTGCAGGTTCGCGGCCCTGCTGCTGAAGGTTGTCGGCCAGAACCGATTCGATCACGAACAGAGCAGGTTGGGTGTTGCGGGTGTCGTTGAGATCATCCGGTCCATCACCGCCGCCGCTCTCGCCCTGGCAGATCGCGAGAAGGTCGCGCCCCAGCAGCTCGGAAGCCATGGCGAAACGCTCGCGGGTGCCATCGATGCTGAGCAGTGCTTCTGCCATGCCCACCTTTTGAGAGCCCTGACCGGGAAAGACCCAGGCGATCGCCATTGCTTTGTTCTTCTGACCGTGCCGGAGATTAGGCGGGCCCGCTCCAGCGGAAGAGTGCTGCACCCCAGCTCAATCCCGCCCCGAAGCCGCTGCTGGCGATGCGGTGGCCGGGTTGGATGCGTCCATCGCGCACAGCTTCGTCCAGCATCAGCGGAATGGTGGCCGCGGATGTGTTGCCGTAGTGCGCCAGGTTGCTGAGCACTTTCTTGGCCGGGATGGAGAAGCGATCCGCCACGGCATCGAGGATGCGTTGGTTGGCCTGATGCAGTAGCAGCCAGTCCAAGGAATCGGCAGCGACGTCACCCTGCTCAAGCAGTTTCTCGAGAATGGCCGGAACTTCGCGCACCGCGAATTTGTAGACCTCCTGCCCGTTCATGTGAATGGGTTCGAAGCCGCCACACTGATGGCTCGCATCCCCCACCAGGGGCTGGCGCTGGGTGACCTGAGGAAGCTGGAGCACCTCGCCGCGGCTTCCATCGGAGCGGAGCAGGAAGCCCTCGAGATCGTCCTGGCCTTTGTCTGAGGCCTCCAGCACCACGGCACCGGCCGCATCACCGAACAGAACACAGGAGCGTCGGTCGTCCCAGTTCACCCAGCGACTCAGTTGGTCAGCCCCCACCACGAGAATGCGGCGCATCGCTCCACTGCGCAGGTACTGGGCTGCGGTGACAACGGCGAAGAGGAAGCCACTGCATGCAGCAGTGAGATCAAAGGCCACGGCATTGGTGGCGCCGAGGCGGGCCTGCAGACGTGGCGCTGAACCGAACAGGTCGTCTGGGGTGGAGGTGGCCAACAGAATCAAGTCCAGGTTGTCGGCGGACCAACCGGCCATCCCCAGGGCCCGTTCTGCTGCCAGTCCGCTCAGTTCGGCAAGGGATTCATCGCTATTGACCACGCGACGGGCCGCAATCCCGGTGCGACTGCGAATCCATTCGTCGCTGGTTTCAACCCGCTGGCCGAGCTCAGAGTTGCTGATCGAGCGGCTGGGCGTCGCGCTGCCAGATCCTCGGAACAACACCCCCCTGGTTGTGCTGAGCGGCTCGACCAAGGCGGAGATTGATTGACGTCGCGTCAGTCAATCACAACCCTGTTGCAGCGTGGCGAGATCGTCCATCACCCCATGGCTGGCTGCGGAGTGGGCAATGCGCAGTGCGCTGACCACCGAGAGGGCCTTGCTGCTGCCGTGGCCGATCACAGAAATGCCATTGACCCCCAGCAGCAGGGCGCCACCGTGCTCCGCATGGTCCAGCCGCTTCTTGATGCGTTTCAGGTTGCTGCGCAGAAACGCTGAGCCCACCTTGCCGCGACGCCCCCGCGGCAACTCCGCCCGCAGCACCCCCAGCAGCACACTGCCGACGGATTCCAGAAACTTCAGCAGCACATTGCCGGTGAATCCATCACAAACCACCACATCGAAGTCGCCTGAGAGCACATCACGGCCTTCGCAGTTTCCTGCGAAATGCAGCCGGGATTCGTCCCGCAGCAGTTCGTGGGTCTTCAAGGAGAGATCGTTCCCCTTGCATTCCTCCTCGCCGATGTTCAGCAGCCCGATGCGTGGGCGCTTCACCTGCAGAACATCCCGGCTGTAGATGTTGCCCAGCAGGGCGAACTGATGCAGATAGGTCGGTTTGCAGTCCATGTTGGCGCCGACGTCGAGCACCAATACCGGCTGGCCGGGATCCTTGGTCGGGAACAGGGCACCGATGGCGGGTCTGTCGATGCCTTTCAGCCGTCCCAGCCGAAAAATCGCCGAGGCCATCACCGCACCGGAATTACCGGCTGAGTACACCGCCAGTGCCTCGCCTTTCTTCACGAGGTCCATGGCCATGTTGATGCTGGCGTCCCGTTTGCGTCGCACCGCCGTGGCCTCGTCATCCATGCCGATGGAGGGGCCACTGGCTACCAGGTCGAGATGTCCGTCTGCGCGCGCACTTTCCAGGGCTTCGCGCAGCCCGAGACTGTTGGCGGCGGCCATCACCCGCTCGATTTCCCCCACGAAACGGATCTTCAAAGGCAGCCGGTCAATGGCATCCAGGCATCCCTCCAGGATCGGTCCCGGCGCATGGTCACCGCCCATGCCGTCGACGGCGACCCAGAGACGTTCCGCATCGTCAATTTCATCGGTGTCGTTGCCCCCCTGCAGCCAGCGCAGGGGATCGAACACCAAAGGCTGGAGCACACTGCTGGCCACTGTGCCGGCTCCAGTCACCACTGTTTCTGCCACGTTCCCCGCCATCGATCCTGCTGCCGTTGCTGAGTTGGCAGCACCATCGACGATGGTTGTGACGGCGGCGTTGCGCCGATACCAGATCACCAGGCGACGGATCGCCCGAGGACGGTTGGTCTTGTTCCGCGGCTGAGGGGCCGGGGCGGGATCAGGGACCTTCGGAGGCAACGGAATCGACGATGCGCTGGAACAGGTAGCCGGTGCCCCGAGCCGTAAGGATCAACTCGGGATTGGCCGGATCATCCTCCAGTTTGGAGCGCAGGCGGGAGATATGAACATCCACCACCCGGGTATCCACGTGGCGTTCCGGGGTGTAACCCCAAACCTCTTTGAGGATCTCGCCGCGGTTGAACGGTTCACCGGAACGGCTCACCAGCAGTTCCAGAAGGCTGAATTCCATGCCGGTAAGGCGGATCCGTTCATCGCCGCGGAAGACCTGGCGTTTGTTGGTGTCGATTCGCAGGTCGCTCACCTGGATCACGCCGGAGTTGGGGATTCCCGCCACCTGCTCCTTCTCAACCCTCCGCAGCACGCAGCGAATGCGGGCTTCCAGCTCCTTGGGGCTGAAGGGCTTCACCACATAGTCATCGGCTCCGAGTTCAAGCCCCGTGATCCGGTCGGCCACGTCGCCGAGGGCCGTAAGCATCACGATGGGGACGTCCGATTCCTTGCGCAACTCCTGGCAGACGCCATAGCCGTCCAGCTTCGGCATCATCACGTCAAGAACCACGAGGTCTGGCGTGCAGGTGGGGAACAATTCCAGAGCTTCGGTGCCGTCGCAGGCGGTCACGACGTTGTATCCGATCATGGATAAACGCGTCTCAAGGATTCGTCTGATCGATGCCTCGTCGTCGACCACGAGGATCGTTTCCTTGGTGGGAGCCGTGGCCGTCATGGGCACCGAGGCGTTAGTCACTTCTCGCCACAAATAAAAGGGCAGCCCCCCGCTCCGTTCATTCAACGGCAACTTTCTTCACAGTTCGCATTGCCCAAATCCACCGCTGTTTTCATCTGTCAGGTCTGCGGAGCCCGTGCCCGACAGTTCTTTGGCCGTTGCCCGGAGTGCGGCAGCTGGAATTCGTTGGTGGAGCAATCCCAGCCCGCCGACGATGGCCGTCGGCGCCGCAGTGCCCCGGATCCAGAGGTTGCCGCTTCACCACGACGATCCACGGCCATGGCCTCACTGGAGGATCAACCGCTGCAGCGTCTGGCAACGGGGTCTGCGGAATTTGACCGCGTCCTGGGTGGTGGCCTGGTTCCCGGTTCGCTGGTGCTCGTGGGAGGCGATCCAGGCATCGGCAAGAGCACATTGCTGCTGCAGAGCGCCTCGGCCATGGCGGCCGGTGCATCGGTGCTCTATGTGAGTGCTGAGGAATCGGCGCAGCAGGTGAAGCTGCGCTGGCAGCGGCTAGCTGGGGGGGCATCCGAGCTGCAGTTGCTGGCCGAAACCGATCTGGAACTGGTGCTGGAGGAGCTGGAAGCGCTGCGCCCCGCTGTGGCGATTATCGACAGCATTCAGGCATTGCATGACGCCAACCTCACCAGTGCTCCGGGGTCGGTCGGTCAGGTGCGTGAATGTGCGGCCGCCCTTCAACGGCTGGCCAAACGCCAGAACATCTCCTTGCTGTTGGTGGGCCACGTCACCAAGGAAGGCATGCTGGCCGGCCCCAAGGTGTTGGAACACCTTGTGGATGCGGTGCTCACCTTCGAGGGAGACCGTTTCGCCAGTCATCGCCTGCTGCGCGCCGTCAAGAACCGCTTTGGCGCCACCCATGAGTTGGGTTTGTTCGAGATGCAGAGCGGGGGCTTAGCTGAGGTGGGCAACCCCAGTGAATTGTTCCTCAGTGATGCCCGTGCCTCGGGTGTTGCCACCATCGTGGCCTGTGAGGGCACGCGTTCCCTGGTGGTGGATCTGCAGGCTTTGGTGAACGTCACCAGCTATGCCAGCCCGCGACGCACGGCCACAGGGATCGGCACCAACCGTCTGCACCAGATCCTCGCGGTGCTGGAGAAGCACATGGGACTGCCTCTCTCGCGCTTCGACTGCTATCTCGCCGTCGCTGGCGGCCTGGAGGTGGAGGAGCCGGCGGCGGATCTGGGGGTTGCGGCTGCAGTGGTCGCCAGCTTCAGAGATCTCACCCTGCCCGCGGGCACGGTGTTGATCGGCGAGCTCGGTTTGGGGGGGCAGCTGCGCCCTGTCGGCCAGCTGGAGCTGCGGCTTCAGGAAGCGGCACGCCTGGGCTTCCGGCGGGCAGTCGTGCCCCGGGGCAGCGGACTGGGCGATCTGGCGTCTGGATTGGATCTGGCTCTTCTGGAGGCCGACAGCGTCACCGAGGCCCTGGTGCTGGCGCTCGGTGACGCTGTACAGCCCGAACGGGATTGATTCAGAAGTAAACGTCGACGTTGCTTCGGCCCGTTGACTTCAGCCAGTTCTCGATATCGAGGTAACCGCCGGGATTGAGGCGCACGGCCTGGGTCCAGACGTCGGCCGCCTGGTCAAACCAGCGATCGGCTTCGTCCTGTCGGCCGCCTTCCTCGGCGATGCGGCCCCATTTTTCGTAGATCAGTCCCATGTTCTTGAGGCAAGAAGGCTGGTTGGTGTTCTCCTCGAGAGCTTTGCGATAGGTCTCGATCGCCCGCTCCTCCTCGCCATTGGACATGTAGATGATCGCCATGTTCTTGAGGGTTTCGCTCCTGTCAGTGGAGTTCTCCTCGAGCTTCAGGGCTTCCTCGTAATTTTCCAGCGCTTCGGCGTAATCGCCATCGTTCTGGGCGGAGAGGCCATCGCGGTAATAGACGTAGGCCTCTTTGGAGCGGGCATTGATCGGCAACAGCTTGACGATCAGGTCCGCCATCACCGTGAAGCTCTTGTCAATGAAGTTGTCGTTGCGGTTGCTGCGGGGCACGGCGCTCCGGCGAACGGGCCCCCATCCTGACGGGATCGGAGCCCGACCTAGCCTGCTCGTAAAGATCCCTGTTGCTTAAACACCTGTGAGCCCTGCGGTTCAGACCGTCGTCCTGGATGTGGAAGGGATGAAATGCGGCGGTTGCGTCCGCGCGGTTGAGACGACCTTGCTGGATCAGCCCGGTGTCCAGCGTGCTGATGTGAACCTGGTCAGCCGCTCGGCCTGGCTCGATCTCACCGCCGGTGAGAGCGATGTTGATGGTGTCTTGAAAGCCCTTGCAGAAAGGGGCTTTCCGGCGAAGGAGCGCGCCCTGGATGACCCCATTGCTGCTGCTGCTGGGGGGCAAGCGCTGCCGGGTTGGTGGCAGCAATGGCGACAGCTGATGGTTGCTCTGGTGCTGTTGCTGCTGTCGGTGATGGGTCATCTCAGCGAGGCAGGCCAGCTTTCGCTTCCCCTAATCGGCACCCTGCCTTTTCACGCCACGCTGGCCACAGTGGCTCTGTTGGGACCGGGCCGGCCGATCCTGGTGGGCGGTGTTGCTGCGGCCCGAGTAGGAGCTCCCAGCATGGATTCCCTTGTGGGCCTGGGGGTGAGCAGTGCCTATGTGGCAAGCCTGGTGGCCTTGATCTGGCCCCAGGTGGGTTGGCCCTGCTTTTTCAATGAACCGGTGATGTTGCTGGGGTTCGTCCTGCTGGGACGTTTCCTGGAAGAACGGGCCCGTTTTCGGACCGGCCAGGCCCTGCAGCAACTGGCCCAGCTCCAGCCGGACACCGCGCGCCTGTTGTTGACCGACGGTGAGATTCGTGAGGTGCGCGTCGGTGCTCTGCGCCCTGGTGAAACCGTGCAGTTGCTGGCCGGCGACCGCGTGCCGGTGGATGGGGTTGTGCTGCAGGGAGCCTCGGCCGTGGATGTATCGAGCCTCACCGGTGAGCCTTTGCCGCTGCAGGCGGAGCCCGGAACGGAGTTGTCGTCCGGCAGCCTCAATTTGGAGGCAACCTTGGTGGTCAAGGTCACCCGGGTCGGTGCCGAAACCGCCTTGGCCCGGATCATTCGCTTGGTAGAGCAGGCCCAGGCCCGTCGGGCCCCCATTCAGGGTTTGGCCGATCGTGTGGCGGGCCGCTTTTGCTATGGCGTGATTGGCTTGGCTCTCGCCACCTTTTTGTTCTGGTGGTTGTTCGGTGCCCAGCACTGGCCCGAGGTCCTGCAGGCTTCAGCACCTGGGATGCCCACGACCCATGAGATGACCCATGGGATGGACCATGGCCATGGGATGCATCACGGTGGTTTGGGCAGTGGCGCCAGCACCCCGATGGGTCTGGCCCTGCAACTGTCGATTGCGGTGCTGGTGGTCGCCTGCCCCTGTGCCCTCGGTCTGGCGACCCCCACCGTGATCACGGTGGCCACCGGCCTGGCGGCGCGTCGCGGCTGGCTGTTCCGCGGTGGCGATGTGATCGAGACCGCCGCCGGTCTCGATCATGTGGTCTTCGACAAGACCGGCACCCTCACCTTGGGTCGTCCCCTGGTGACCGATCTGCACGGGGACGACCCGGATCGCTTGTTGCAGCTCGCGGCCAGCCTGGAGCAAAGCAGCCGGCATCCCTTGGCCTATGCCCTGCTGCAGGAGGCCCAGAGGCGGGAGCTCCCCCTGCTGAAGTGCGACAACGTCCGCACCGTGTCTGGCCAGGGCCTTGAGGGAGATGTGGATGGTGCATTACCCAGGGTTCGTGTGGGCAAGCCCGACTGGTTGGTGGAGCAGGGTGTTGGCATCGCTCCGGAAGCCCAGAGCTGGCTCTCCGCCGCTGAAGGCTCGCTGGTGGCCGTTGCTGTGGGTGATCGCCTGTTGGGATTGGTGCAGATCGAGGATCAGATCCGCCCGGATGTCGCCCCTGCGCTGCAACGCCTGCGCGCTCAGGGCCTGACCCTTTCGGTGTTCAGTGGTGACCGTGAGGCGGCCGTTCAGCGCCTCGGTCAGCAGCTGGGCTTCGCTGCCCAGGAGCTCGGCTGGCAGATGCTTCCCGAGCAGAAGCTGCAACGCCTTGAGCAGCTGCGTCAGGCGGAGCGTGTGGCAATGGTGGGCGACGGCATCAACGATGCGCCGGCCTTGGCCGCGGCTGATCTTGGGATCGCGATTGGCACCGGAACCCAGATCGCCCAAGACTCAGCTGGCCTGGTGCTGCTGGGCGATCGGCTCGACAACCTGCCTGAAGCCCTCAGCCTGGCCCGCCGAACTCTGGTGAAGGTGCGGCAGAACCTTTTCTGGGCCTTCGGCTACAACCTCATCGTTCTCCCGATTGCCGCGGGTGCGCTGCTGCCCAGCCATGGGGTGCTGCTGTCGCCCCCGCTGGCGGCGCTGCTGATGGCCTTGAGTTCGATAACAGTGGTGCTCAATGCCCTGGCTCTTCGGCTGCCATGACAGGACGTTTCATTGTTCTGGAGGGAATCGATGGCTGCGGCAAAACCACGCAGATCCAGCATCTGGTCGATTGGTTGCCCAACAGCGGCCTGATGCAGAACGGCGCTGCTCTGGTCTGCACCCGTGAGCCCGGAGGGACTCCCCTGGGGCGCTCGATTCGTGAACTCCTGTTGCATACGGCAGACCAGGCTGCTCCAGCTCCCACTGCTGAGTTGCTGCTCTATGCCGCCGATCGGGCTCAGCACGTTGAAACGTTGATTCGCCCGGCTCTGGAGCGCGGCGACTGGGTGATTAGCGATCGCTTCTCGGGATCAACCCTGGCGTATCAAGGCTATGGCCGTGGTTTGGATCGCGATTTGATCGAGCGGCTGGAACAGATCGCCACCACGGGTCTGCAGCCCGATCTCACCCTCTGGCTAAGCCTGTCTGTTCAAGACAGTCTTCAGCGTCGCCTCGGGGATAAGGAGGACCGCATCGAAGCGGAGGGCGCGGCCTTCCTCGAAAGGGTCTCCCAGGGGTTTAACCAGTTGGCGCAGCAGCGCTCTTGGTGCGCCGTCGCTGCGGACCAGCCAGCCGCTGCCGTTAGTACGGCTCTGGAACGTCAGCTTCAGGAGCATCTGGCTTGAGTGCGCTCTTTGAGGACCTGATCGGTCAGCCTTTAGCTGTTGATCTGTTGTCGGCAGCCCTGGCCCAGGGGCGGGTTGCTCCGGCCTACCTCTTCGCTGGCCCTGAGGGGGTAGGACGTCAGCTGGCGGCGGTGCGTTTTCTGGAGGGTCTGCTGGCCGATGGTGAGCCATCGGCTCGGGAGCGTCGTCGCCTGCTGGAACGCAATCACCCAGACCTGCTCTGGGTTGAACCTACTTATCAGCACCAGGGCCGTCTGCTGACCCGTGCCGAAGCCGAGGAGGCGGGGCTAAGCCGTCGCACCCCGCCCCAGTTGCGGTTGGAGCAGATCCGAGACATCGGGCGCTGTCTGGCTCGGCAGCCGGTGGAGGCGAAGCGCGGCATGGTGGTAATTGAAGCCGCCGAAGCGATGGCGGAGGCAGCGGCCAATGCCCTGCTCAAAACGCTGGAGGAGCCTGGCCATGGGGTGCTGATTCTGTTGACGTCAGCTCCCGAGCGGCTGCTCAGCACGATTCGCTCCCGTTGTCAGTTGATCCGTTTCCTTCGGCTCAACCCCGAGGCCATGGCGCAAGTGCTCAAGCGAACCGGTGCCGAGGCGCAAGACGCACCAGAACTGCTCGCCCTAGCCGCCGGTTCTCCAGGTGCCTTGATCGACCATCGCCGCAGCCTGGCGGGTGTGCCCGAGGAGTTGATTCAGCGGCTCAACGCCCTTCCTTCCAATCCGATGGAGGCGTTGGCGTTGGCACGTGATCTCAGCGAAGCCCTTGATGGCGAGCAACAGCTTTGGTTGATCGGCTGGTGGCAGCATCGGCTCTGGCGCTCCGGCAGCTCCGCGGTCATGCTCAAACGCTTGGATGCTCTGCGTGGCCAGCTGCTCTCCTTCGTTCAGCCTCGACTGGCCTGGGAAGTGGCGCTGCTGGACATCACGCCATCCGTCTGACAGGTCGTCAGACGGATCATTCGAAGGTGCTCAGGCCGAGGCCCGATCGCTTTGCTGTTTGCGTTCCTCGCGGGCCATCGCCACCACGTCTTCAAGACCGTCCATTTGTGCGCTGGTGGGCAGTTCCAGGCAATAACCCGCTCCGTAAACCGTCTTGATGAACCGCGGCTTGCGGGGATCGGGTTCCAGCTTGGTGCGCAGGTGCCTCACGTGCACACGAATGGTCTCAATGTCGTCATCGGGCTCGTAGCCCCAGACCTCCTTGAGGATCAACGAGGGCGCCACGGTCTGGCCGTGACGCTGGAGCAGGCAGTGGAGGAGTTCAAACTCAAGGTGCGTGAGCCGAACGGGTTGATCGAACCAAATGGCTTCGAAGCGCTCGGGTACCAGGGTGAGGGGGCCGTAGCTGAGGATTTCGTTGTGATTGGTGGATCCGACAGGTGCACGGTCGCTGCGACGCAGCAAGGCTTTGACCCGGACCTGAAGTTCCTCCAGATCGAAGGGCTTGGTCAGGTAGTCATCGGCTCCGGAATTGAAACCGCTGACTTTGTCTTTGGTGCCGCCCAACGCTGTCAGCATCAGGATCGGAATGCCCGCTGTGCGCTCGTCGCGCCGCAGGCGCTGGCACAGGGTGAGGCCGTCCACCTTCGGCAGCATCAGATCAAGAAGGATCAGATCCGGGGTGTATTGGAGGGCAAGGGCCTGACCTTTGATGCCGTCGTCGGCGCGCTGAACATCGAAGCCACTGTGCTCCAAGTGACCGCTCACCAGGTCGCGCATGTCCTGGTCATCTTCGATTAGCAGGATGCAAGGCTTCATCGGTTCGGCGGCAATTCGGCTTGGGAAATAAGGAGCGCTGGTCTTTCGGGATTAACGCTGAGCAGATTCTCTCAAGCTTTTCAAGTGTCTGCAGATTTTCAGTAGAGAGCCCATGAAGGGCTTGTTTTCCGCAGATCGTTTGCTGTGACAGCGATTTGGCGTTTTTTTTAGTTCTTCCCAGTTTTCAGCTGTTTAGGAAGTCTTCCGCTTCGGGCAATCACCCGTCACGAAATTTCTTTTCTCGTCAATAAAAAAGCCACAGCGAATGCTGTGGCTTCAAAGCTCCCCGGGCGGGATTCGAACCTGCGACCAATCGATTAACAGTCGACCGCTCTACCGCTGAGCTACCGAGGAATGGGACCCGGAGACCTTACCTCTCGAATGCGCCGCCCTGCAAGCGTCGTTGCAGTTCCGTGCCACGGGTCCATGGGCCAATCCGACCGTCCTGCATGCGGGCTGCGCCATCGGCGAAGTCCAATTCCCCCAGCCTGTGGGTGATCCAAAGGGCCGTGATCGGGTTGGCGGGGTCTTTGCACAGCCGTTGCACGGTGTTCAATACCGTGGTCTGGCTGTCAGGGTCCAGCAGAGCAGTGGGCTCATCAAGCAGCAGCAGGCCGGCGTCACTTGCCAGGGCTCCGGCGATGGCCAGCCGTTGTTTCTGACCGCCGCTGAGGCTGTGAATGGGTCGGTTCTCCAGCTGATCAAGGCGGAACTGTTTCAGCAGGTCGCGAACGATGCGTTGGCGTTGCTCCGATCGCGTCTTTGGCTCCATCCCAAGCATCAGGTCGCTGCCGCAGCTGGGGAGCAACAGCTGATGGTCTGGGTTCTGAAATACCAACGCCGTCTTTGTGCGGCAGCGAATGCGCCCGCTCTGCGGTTCCAGCAGCCCGGAAATCAAGCGGAACAAGGTGCTTTTGCCGCTTCCGTTGCTCCCCACGAGCATCCACAGGCCCGGGCCGGGGATGACGAGGTTGCAGCGATTGAGGGCTTGATGACCGTTCGGCCAGCGATGGCTGACGGCCTCAACGCTCAATTCAGCGGTGGCAGTGTCAGGAATCAAAGGAAAAGCCAGGTCGCTTGCTGCCACCCGTCGCCGAAGCCTTTTCATAAAGCTGAACGGCGAGAAGCTCACTGACCAGCAGCGTCACTTTCTTGCCTTCCACTTTCTCGCAGGTGAGCTCAAGGAGACGGGGCTGGCCGTGGTCAAGGGCTTGGCGGATCTGCTGATACAGAGCATCAGCGTCCGTAAGTTCTTTGCGCTGAACAGACACCGGGACAGGACTCATGCGCAGGGCCAGTTCGATGACGTACACAGCGTTGGAAAAGATCGATGCGTCATCTTCGCGGAGGGGGCGGCATCCCGTCGGTTCAAAAATGCGCATTTCTACTCATCCCTTCGAAATGGGTTAGGAGAGCCGCCCCAATTCGGTGATCACCCCCTAGGCTCCTTCATGTAACGGATCATGAAGCACCTCTCATGACGATCGCTGTAGGACGCGCGCCACAGCGGGGATGGTTCGACGTCCTCGATGACTGGCTCAAGCGCGACCGCTTCGTTTTTGTCGGCTGGTCCGGCATCCTTCTCTTCCCAACGGCCTACCTGGCCATTGGTGGCTGGCTCACCGGCACCACCTTTGTCACCTCCTGGTACACCCACGGCATTGCCTCCTCGTACCTGGAAGGCTGCAACTTCCTCACCGCAGCTGTGTCCACCCCCGCTGATGCGTTGGGTCACAGCCTGCTTCTGCTCTGGGGCCCTGAAGCCCAGGGTGATTTCGTTCGCTGGTGTCAGCTCGGCGGCCTCTGGGCCTTCGTGGCCCTCCACGGCGCCTTCGCTCTGATCGGCTTCATGCTCCGTCAGTTCGAGATCGCTCGTCTGGTCGGTATCCGCCCTTACAACGCCATCGCCTTCTCCGGTCCGATTGCGGTGTTCGTCAGTGTCTTCCTGATGTACCCCCTCGGCCAGAGCAGCTGGTTCTTCGCGCCCTCCTTCGGTGTGGCAGCGATCTTCCGCTTCCTCCTCTTCCTCCAGGGCTTCCACAACTGGACCCTGAACCCCTTCCACATGATGGGCGTCGCCGGCATCCTCGGCGGTGCACTCCTTTGCGCCATTCACGGCGCCACCGTGGAAAACACCCTGTTTGAGGACGGTGAGCAGGCCAACACCTTCAAGGCGTTCGAGCCCACCCAGGAAGAAGAGACCTATTCCATGGTCACCGCCAACCGCTTCTGGAGTCAGATCTTCGGTATCGCCTTCTCCAACAAGCGCTGGCTGCACTTCTTCATGCTGTTCGTGCCTGTGATGGGTCTGTGGACCAGCGCCATCGGCGTCATCGGCCTGGCTCTCAACCTGCGCGCCTATGACTTCGTGTCACAGGAAATCCGCGCTGCAGAAGATCCTGAATTCGAGACCTTCTACACCAAGAACGTCCTTCTGAATGAAGGTCTGCGTGCCTGGATGGCACCGGCTGACCAGCCGCACGAAAACTTCGTCTTCCCTGAAGAGGTTCTGCCCCGCGGCAACGCCCTCTGATCGCAAATTCGTCGTTTCCTCCAACCGCCCAACTGGGCGGTTTTTTTTTAAGAGTTCACCCTTCGTCTGAATCGGCGCTCAGGCGAAGGGTGATGTCGACACTGCCCTGTTGATCGAGAAGTGCTCGCATTAACCCATCGATCAGCAGGATGATTCCGAGGAGCTCCAGGGATTCCTCGAGGCCTGTGATGGTGCCGTACCAGGGGCTATGCAGGCGGATCAGACTGGATCGAACCGCAAAGCTGCCGACCATCTCCATGCCGATGGCTCCGCTCACGTAAACAGCACCTGAACGCAGCAACCGTGATGCTGTTGCCCTGGGAATCGAGCCGAGGAATCGGCGAAAACGCCACAGCAGCACGAGGACGAGAGCTGCATAGGGCACCACCCAGGTGGATGCCAGCGCTGGGTGCACCTGGTGCCGTAACCCCGGGATGATCAGGATCTCGTGAATCTGCAGGGCTTCGTCGAGCGCCAGAAAGATGAAAATCTTCGACAGCAAACCCCAGTCCCGTGCAGTGGCCGGATTGCTGCTTTGCCCAAGCCGCTGCATCAACAGCGCTGCCATCAGCAACAAAACGCTGCTGTACAGAGTGGGCAGGTTGAGCTCCCGGTCCATGTTGAGGCTGTCTAGCCAATGCTTCTCCGCTCCGAAGCCATAAATGCCCACTTGCACCACGCTGTGGGCCACCAGAAATCCTGCGGTGATGGCCGTTAGCAGGTTGCGGATAGACCCTGGATTGAGGGGGATGATCCCAATCTGGCTGTGGTCCGCTGCACTGGGTTGCTGAGTCACGGTTGGATGGTGCGGAGGAGGAACGCCGACCCGGGTCTTTGGTTCTAAACCTCTGCTTAACCTGCGCTCCGCGCAAGGAACGGGATGGTGACAGTGATCTACACACGGGGTCGCGCCCTGAAGACCGCCATTGCTGGCTTGTTTGTGCTGGTTGCGGTTGCGTCTCTGCTGACAGTGGCGGTGCAATTGGTGATCGCTGCGTCAGGCGCCCCCACCCCGGACCTCGGCTGGGGTGTCTTGGCTGGTGTGAGCACGGGACTTGCGTTTTGGGCAATCCGTTCCCAGGGGCTGTTGCGGTTGCTATCGGTTGCCGATCCCCGAGCCCATCAGGGTCGCACTCGCGCGGTGTGGGGGTTGCTGCTTCTCGTGGTTTTGATTGTTGTGGGCTTGAAGATCGGCTCGGCGGACCGTGATGCCTACAAAAATTTGGTGTTTGGCGAGGGTGGCCTGGTCGAGTGGAGCCAAGTGGTGCTCCTGGTGCTCGCCACCCGTGTGGCCTGGTTGATCGGCACCGATTTGGATAAGCGTCTGGAGGAACGCCAACCCGGGCGCCTCTTCAGGATCGGCGCAGGATGCATAGCCCTTGTCCTGATGGAGGAACTCGCCTGGGGGCAGGTGATTTTCAGTTGGCGGACCCCGTCCTTGCTGAACGAGATCAACGCTCAGAACGAGACGACCCTGCACAACATCGGTTGGTTTCAGGATCGGCTGGATGCCGGTACGTTCGTCGCGACCCTTGGGGTCTTGGCTGTTGTGGTTCTGGCGCCTCGCTGGATGCAAGCGATCACGAAGCGGTGTTCGGAGCCGATGGCGGCCGTGACCCGGGCCCTCACTCCCGCGTTCTACAGCTGGCCGTTGTTCCTGTCGGTTTCTGCACTCGCGTTCTGCATTGCCACGCGCACCTTCTCCGATGTGATCCTCAATCGGGATCAGGAGTGGGGTGAGCTGGTGCTGTATGCCTCCGTCTATCTCTTGTTGCTGCGCACGCGCGTGCTGCTTGGCCCTGTGCAGGACGCTCCGTAACCTTCCCAAAATCCATTCAGGACGGCTGCATGCGTCGACCCAGTGGCATTGATGCGCCCTCCACAACCCGCTGGCCACGCAACGTGTTGGCGATGGCGGGTTTGTTTGCCCTGATTTGCTTTGCTCTTCAGGTCTGGCGGCTGTTCAGCCTCAGCGCAACCTATGACCAAGCCCTGTTTTTGCAGGAGCTCTGGGCAACCGCGCAGGGACGGCCCTTTGAAAGCAGTCTTTCATCGGTGTTGTCTGGCGCAGTGGTGGTCGGTGATGGTCTGCCGTCCATCGATTACTTGCACCTGGGGCAGCACGCCAACGTTTTAACGGTGCTCATGGCGCCCCTGGTGGCGGTTTTCGGGATGTGGGCGCTTCCCTTGCTTCAGGTCGGGCTGCTGGCCGCCGCGGGTCTGGTGCTGTGGAGATTGGCTGATTCCCGACTTCCGCGGCCCTTGGCTGAGCGAATCACGCTCGCCTACTTCCTCAGTGGAGCGGTGATTGGCCCGGCCCTTGAGAACTTTCACGATCTGGTTTGGTTGCCCTTGTTTGGGTTTCTGGTGGTGGGAGGCCTGCTGGATGGTTGCCGTTGGCGTGTGTGCCTGTTTGGAGCCTTGTTGCTGTTGGTGCGTGAAGACAGTGGTTTGTTGTTGTTTTCACTAGGGCTCTGGGCCCTGGTCCGCCGTCCCGACCAGCGCATCACCGGCGCCTTGCTGATGCTCGTGTCCTTCGGGTGGGTTGTGCTGGTCACCGGATGGATTCAACCGATGGTGGACTCCTCTTTGTCAGATCGCTTTCTGAAGGAGAAGTTCGGCCATCTGGTGGACGACCCGTCGGGGGGAACGGTTGCTGTGCTCTGGACCATGCTGCGCCAGCCGTTGGCCTTGCTAGAGGCCCTGTTGTCGCCGCCGGGGGCGACCCTTGGCTTCGTACTCGCCTTGAGCGTTCCGCTGCTGTTTGTACCCCTGCTCTCGGTGGACGCCGTTTTGCTGATGATGGCTCCATTGCTGATTGCGTTGCTCTCCCAGGGGCGATCGGCCTTGTCAGTCACGCTGCGCTATGTGCTCGCCCTGGTGCCTGGGCTGTATCTCGGTGCTGTGCTCTGGTGGCAGCGGCACCCGGGGGGCTGGTCGAAGCCGTGGGTGCCCCGCTTTTGGACCGCTGCCCTGTCTCTTGGCCTTGTGCTCACGCTGGTGGGGAACCCACATCGCACCCTCTCAGCCGTTATCCCCGACAGTTTTTCCCCTTGGGCCTATGTGTCACCGCAGCAAATGCTGGACCGGCGTCAGGCGGCGTCACAGGCTGTGGCCCTGATTCCCTCTGATGCCAGCGTTGCGGCGGATACGCCTCTGCTGCCGTTGTTGGCACAGCGGGAGGCGGTGATTCGTTTTCCTCGGCATGTTCACTACCGCAATCGCCAGGGACGGGTTCAACCGGTGGAATGGGTTGTGGCCTTGCCGGGCTACTACACCCCTTTGGCTTCGGTCTTCAAGGGTTCGCGCAACAAACAGCAGGCCATTCAGCGGGAACTAACGAACCTCAAGGAGTCGGGTGACTATCGCTTGCTGCATTGCCAAGGCGGGGCTGTTGTTTTGCAGCGGCAGGTTCACGACACAGCTCCAGGCCCGATGGCCAGCTCTGGCAGCTCCAGTTCCTGTCCCTGGCTTGAGTAAGCAACCTCTCCTGCACCTTTTGGCTTGATCCCCAGCCCGGGTCACTGGGATTGAGCAGCAGCACGTTCCAGGGGTCTGCGTTGTGGGGCGTGCTCTGCTTTTTCTTGGGGAAGCCGACCATGGTGCGCTGGCTGAGTTGCGGCACGAGGTAGCTGGTGGTGAGCACCGCGTCCTTCGCTTGGATCAGGGCCTGGGCCTCGTGAACGGCTTGCAGCTGGGGCAGACGGGCCAAGTAGGGCCCGGAAAAGAACCAGGGCTTGGCCAGCGCCAGCCAGCAGGCCACGGCCCAGCACAGCATCCAGGGGAACCCCCGCTGGGGTTTTGCTTGCCGCTGCAAGCCATCGATGCAGGCCGCCACGGCCACCACCGCGAGGGGCAGGCTGTAGTGATGCATCAGGGTGCGATAGCTGGCAGAAGCCGAGAGCAGATTCACCAGCACCAACGGCAGACCAATCAGTAGCGTGTGGAGCGACGAGCGCCGCCACAACCCGATGCAGGGCAGGCAGAGCAGCAGCAGATATTCCGTGCCGCCCCCCCAATCCAGGCCGCTGAGAACCATGAGCGGATCGCCGTTCAAATGCCTGAACATGCGTGATGCGGCCTTGGGTCCTTGCCCATCCCGGAGCAATGGATAGAGCCAACGGCTGAGCATCAGTAGCCATCCGACGCTGAGACCGCCCGCCGCAAGACTCCACCGCCAACGTCGGCGCCAGGCAAGATCGACGGCCATGCCTGCTGTGATCAGCACCAGGCCATCGCGGCAGCCCAGCATCAGCAGCAACAGCCCAAACCAGAGACGGGGGCGGCTTTCGCGCTCGGCCCAGAGGGCTAGAGCGAAGGCGGGCATCACCCAGGTTTCGGGGTGGAAATCGAAGAGGGCGGCGTTGAATACAACCGGCTGCAGCCACCAGAGGCCGCAGACCAGCCAGCAGTGTCGTTGGCTCAAACCAGCTTGTTTTGCGAGCCACCAAATCGGTAGCGCGGTGCAGCTCAGGGCCAGGGCCTGACTGCCCAAGAGCCACTGCACGCTTGGCAGGATCCGATAGGCCCCTCCTGCCAGATAAAGCATCCAAGCTCCGTGGTCGGCCAGCAGATGCACCTGCTCCATTGAGGAGATCGGCGCTGCTCCCGATCCGATCAGCCAGGCCCATTGATCGAACAGTCCGAGGTCGTAGGCATTGCTTTGGAGCAGGCCGTGCCGTGCCGCTGCGACGCCCCAGAGCAGCAGGCCCAGGGCGGCGGACAGCACCAGCAGCAGCGGAGGACAGCAGCTGGGGCGCGATGGCTGAACGTCAGCGCTGGGGCTGGAGGTCATCGATCGGAATTAGGTAGGTCTGGCTGCGCGGGTCCACCCAGGCGCTGGGGCTTGTAGCCACCATCTCTCGCAGGATCCGTTGCCGCTGCTCCGGCATCGGCCGGTAGGTCTTGTCCCAAACGAAGCTGCCGGCCAGGTGGCTGGCGCCGCCACTTTTCCAGCGTTGGAGCCGCTCCGGTGTGAGTTGTTTGCTGGAAATCAGCCAGCCCTGACGGCGGGCCAGGTTGAGCAGGGTTGGATCGGTGCTGGTGACACTCACAATTCGCGCGTCGATCGGCAGATCCCGGCGGATGGTGAGGGCCAACGGCATCCACGCATGATGCTGGCGATGTTCCACGGCCCAGTAATCCAGCGAAAGCACCGTGAGGCTGACCACCAGGGCAAGACTGAGCAACAGCCGAGACTGCCAGCGCGGCCGCTGCTGTTTCCAGATCTGCCAGCCCAACCCGATCAGCGGCGAGCTGAACAGCAGCAGTGGCAATTGGTAGTACTCGTGAATCGTGCTCGAGCGCATGGTGGCGATCGTGCAGAGCAGAACCCCCACCAGACCGCTGATGGCGATCTGCCCGGCTCCGCTGCGCCAGCTCGCCCTGCAGCCAATCAGCAGGAACGGCACCCCCACCAGCGCCAGGAGACGCAGGCTCACCCTCAGCAGCAGGTTGATCCAGCCATTGATGTCCAATAGAAGGCTGAGGCTGCTGCGATCGGCCCCCGACCCCCAGAACCCGAAGCTCAGCCCACTGACTTGCCCCAGTTGATGGGCATGCCAGTACCAGCCTGCGATCGCGGCAAGGCTGGTGCCGATGTAGAGCCAGAACCCGGGACGCTCCAGAAGTCGCATCAGGCGACCGACCAGGGCTTGCAGTGATGGGGCCTGGCCTTGAGGGTTGGACGTGAGCTGCACCATCAGCAGCGGTAGCCCCAGCCAGAGCAGCGGAATCACTTTGATCAATCCTGCTGTTGTGAAGCACAGCCAGCTCAGGGCCAGCGCCCAGGCCAACCGCCGTTCACGCCAGAGGCTCAGGCTCTCCAGGGCCCCTGCGGCGCAAAGAAGCAACAGGGCTTCGGCCTGAAAGGCGCGCCCGAAGTACACCCCCAAGGGTGCGATGGCAAAGGCCAGGCCGGCCCACCAACCGGCTTGGGGGTTGAACCAACGCCGCCCGAGGCGCATCACCAGCCAGATGGTCAGTGCGCTGAAGAGCACGGATAGACCGCGACCCAGCCATTCCTGCACGCCCATCAGGCCATACAGGCGGCTCACCAGAAAGGGGTAGAGGGGAAATTCCGATTCGACAACGCCGGCACTCGCGCCGCCCCAGTCGATCTGCGGCAGCCAGATCGGTGTGCTTGCCTGGCTGAAATGCCTGGCCATGGCTGCGGTGTCGGCCTGCCGCCAACTGTGAACACCGAGCACCGGCATCCAGATCTGCACCAGCCGCAGCAGGCTCCCCAGGCCAATGGGCAGCCAGGCCGGCCTAGGGGCTGTTCCAGACAAAGCGGGATGACGCCGCATAGTTCCAGACGTAGACGACAACAATGCCCGCCAATTGGGCCCAGAGCGCATGGGCCTGAATCAGTGTGTAGAAACTGGTGGCCAGACCGACGTTGGCAAGCGCGGGCAGGGACGCCACCAGAAGAAACTTCAGCAATCCCCGGATCAGCTGCCGTCCGCTTTGGCGCCGGTCGCGGAAGGTGAGGGCGTTGTTCACCAGATAGTTCGAGCTTGCCGCCGTGATCACGGCCACCGGAAGCGCCTGCTGAAACGCCAGGTTGAACAGTCCCATCAGCAGAGCGGTGGACATCAGCTGAACCACCACCCCTGAGGCGCCCACAAGCCCGAAGCTGATCGCTCGCCTTGGCAGCAGCCGCAGTGTTGCGGTGTGAATCAGAGACACCACGAAGTCCCAGAGGATGGCGAGATCGAGTTTGGAGCTGCCGTGCAGACGCGGCTGAAAGCTCAGCGGAATTTCCCCCACCTGCAGGCGGCCGCGGCTGATGGCCAGGAGCTCGTAGAAGAATTTGAAGCCGTTGACGTCCACCTGGCGCACCAGCGGCAGACAGCGGTTGAGGCGCAGCACGATGAAGCCGCTCATGCAATCGGTCAGGTGCCGGTAAGACCTGGGCAGACTCCAACGGGCCAGACGGTTGGCGAGGGTGGAACCATCAGTGCGTCGGTCGCTGAGACCACGGATTTCCGAGTGGTCCAGGAAGCGGCTTCCCGCCACCATGTCCAGTCCCTTTCGGTCCAAGAGCTGTACTGCTTCCCCGACGGAGGAGGGTTCGTGCTGGCCATCGCTGTCCATCACCACGGCGGTGGGATAGAGGGCTGCAATGAGGCCTTCCTTGATCGCGCTGGCTAGTCCGGAACGTCCCACCCGTTGAATGATTCGGATCCTGGGGTCCTGGCGGGCTATGGCACGCACCAGATCAGGGGTGCCGTCCCGGGAATCGTCATCCACCACCAGGATCTCGAGCGGCTGATCCGTTCCCAAACCCAGCAGGGATTCGATCACTTCGCGGATGGATCCTCCTTCGTTGAAGGTGGGCAGCACGATGGACAGCCCGCTGTGGCTTGTCTGTCCTTCACGTTCCGCGGTGGACGACACAGTGCGCTCCAGTCGGGCTCAGGCTACCGACAGTTGGCCAGGGTCCATTGCCCTGTTTGGCCCTCGATGGTGCAGCTTCCCTGTGGTTTGTTGCTGAGACGCCGACCTGGACCTTCTTTGAAACGAGGAATGCGTTGTTCCGCGTACCAGTTCAGGCTGGGACGTTCGTCGTAGCCCTTCAGGGTTAACGCAGCCCCAGGGTTCTCTCTGGCTAGAGCTGCAACGGGTTGCACGGGCCAGGTTTCGTTGAGTTCCCACAACCACAGGGGGGAATGAAACAGCAGGGCCAGAGCTGCCACATTGCCGCAGGCGAGGCTGATTACTCCGATTCGTCGGCGCCGCGCAGCAGCAGATCCCAGCCACCATCCGCCGCACCACCAGCCGAGGCCCAGCACAACTGCCAGACCGCGATAGGGCGCAAGGCTGCTGCCAATGCTGCTGAAACTGCTCAATCCCATCATCATCAGCAGCAGTCCAAGCGCGCTCCAGAACAAGGGAAGCTGCAACAGCAGTCCGCGGCAGGGGGGGCTGGGGCTGTTGGGTGAATCCGAGGCAGACGAGGAGGAGGGTTGCTCCACCAGCCAGACCAGCAGAGGAGCGCAGAGGAGGGCGATCGGCAGCCAGAGCGGGTGGCTGTACCAGGGGAGCTGGGTCCGCAGCGGCAGGATGGCCCCGGCCAGGGTGAACAGGCCGGCCAGGGACCATCGGCCCCAACGGCTTTGGCGGCATCGCCAGGCCCAGATCAGGGCGAAGGGCACCAGCGGGAGCCAGGGCCAGCCGCCTTCAAAGATCTCGATGACGGGGACCCGCCAAGCCAGATCGCTGCCTTCGCCGGCATCCATCAGAACCCTTCCGGCACCATCTCCACCCCAGAGCCAGAGCGCTTCGCTCCCCCGGATGTGGGCATGCCAGAGATGCCAGCCGATTCCCGGTGCCAGGCCAAGTAACATCCCGAGCAAGGCCGCAGGTCGGTTGTTCCAGCTTCTCCATTCCTGGCCCCAGGCCAGCGCCAAACCGGCGGCCAGCGCCGCGGGCACCAGCAGCGGGGCTTTAAGTAGCAGCATGGCGCTGGCCATCAGGCCGGCGACGGCTCCCCAGAGTGCGCTGCATCGGCTGAAGTTGAGCTGCAACAGGGCCAGCCAAAGCAGAGCCATGGCCGTCAGCTGGGTGCCATCCAGCATGGCCAGGCGTCCGTGCCGGGCCACCGGCAACAGCGTCAGCAGGATCACGCTGGTGGCGATGGCGCTGGAGCGATCTCCCGGCCGCAGCGCCCATTGGAGCCAGCCCCCCAAGGGAACCACCAAACAAGACAGCAATGCCGGTGCTAGCCGGATGCTCCAGTCCGAAGGGAGCTGGTTGGGCCCCGTTGTGGCGCTGATCACCAGGGCGATCAGGCTGTGCAGCCCTGGTGCCTTGTTGAGATAAGGCTGGTCCCAGAGGCTGGGCAGAAAGGGGGCTTCCCCGAGTCCGTGCCGAAGTTCGAGGGCCACACGGGCCACGGTGGCCTCATCGAAGTCCCGTAGGGGGAGATCGCCGAGGCCGATCAGGGCCAGGACGGCGGCGGCAAAGCCAAGACCCACCAATGCGGTCCAGGGGACTGGGTCAGGCGCTGAGCCGGAGCGCATGGGTGCCCCTCATCATTTCAAAAACTGAGTATGGTCCGGGTGTTCAGGATGCAGCGGCGTGGAGAAGTGAATGCTTCCTTCGGGAGGTCCGCACAAATCCGAATGCGTTGCCGGCATTCACAATCCTTCAGGAGGAGGTGTCCATGATTTCCAGTTGTTTGATTCAGGGTCTGCTGATCGCGGAGAACGCCGGCTGAACGGCGCCTTCTAACTGATCATCCGGTTCCGCGGCAAAAGCGGACCCGGCGAGAGCCCCCGTCCGGTGTTCCGGGCGGGGGCATCGTTTATTTGGGAAATTTTTGCTGGGCCAAAACGGTCTTTGTTGATACATGGCGATGTAAAGACCGGCACACGTCGGGTTGGTGGGCGAATCAGCAGCCCTCAAAATCTGGAAATGGCGTAGTTGCGCCTACTTCCTGTGTGAGGAATTCAATGAAGCTTTTCCAGCAACTGCTGGTGGCTCCCGCCGCCCTTGGCCTTCTGGCCACCGGCGCCAATGCCGCCGAGCTGAACATCAACGGCGTTTCTGATTACGCGGCTTCCGCTGATCAGGTCACCAGCGTCACCCAATTCTCCGACGTCTACCCCACCGACTGGGCCTATCAGGCTCTGGCCAACCTGGTGGAGCAGTACGGCTGCGTGGCCGGCTACCCCAACGGCACCTTCCGTGGCAACCGGGCCATGACCCGCTACGAAGCGGCTGCCCTGCTGAACGCTTGCCTCGACCGGATCACCGAAGTGACCGACGAGCTGCGTCGCCTGCTCAAGGAATTCGAAACCGAGCTGGCCATCCTCAAAGGTCGCGTTGACGGCCTCGAGGCCCGCGTTGGCGAACTGGAAGCAACCCAGTTCTCCACCACCACCAAGCTCAAAGCTAAAGCTGACTGGGTCTTCGGTGCTGCCAAAGCCCACGGCAAGCGCAGCGACGCTTTCGCAGCCGAAGCTGGTGGTACTTCCTTCAGCTACAACCTGGCGCTGAACCTGGAGACCAGCTTCACCGGTAAGGACTTGCTCTACACCCGTCTTCGTGCGGGCAACATGAACAACGTCTACGGCGGAGCAGGCACCTACGGCCTGTTCGCTCAGGAGTACGGCTTCGACTCAGGCAACACTGTCAAGATCAACCGTCTGTACTACAGCTTCCCCATCGGTGACGAGTTCACCGTGGTTGGTGGCCCGATGGTTCGTATGGACGACATGCTGCCGGTGTGGCCTAGCGCCTATCCGTCTGCAATGACGTACGACTTCTTCACCTACGCCGGTGCGCCTGGTGCTTACAACCTGGCCCTCGGCGCTGGTGCTGGTGTGTATTGGAAGTCCAACGACTTCAGCGTGTCCACCAGCTACCTGTCGATCAACGGCAACATCAGCAACCCTGAAGAAGGTGGCATCGGTACCGATGGCGCCGACTTCAGCGCCACCACTCAGATCGCTTACGCGCCTGAGAACTGGGGTGTTGCTGCTGCTTACACCAAGGCTTCCGGTAACTCTGAGAAGCTCTACATCGGCAATGCCAACCCTCAAGCTGTTATCGCTTCTGGAATTGGTGGTCAGACCAACTCCGTTGGCCTGAGTGCTTGGTGGACCCCTGAGGATTCCGGCTGGATTCCTTCCATCAGCGCCGGTGCTGGCAAGACCTGGTTCGACGGCAACAACGCCGACGGCTACTCCGCGTCCTGGTACGTGGGCCTCGAGTGGGATGACGTCTTCCTGGAAGGCAACTCCTTCGGTATGGCTGTTGGTCAACCCACCTTTGTCGCCTCCGTTGATGGCGACGCTGTCGAAGATGGTGCCGGCTACGCCTGGGAATTCTTCTACAAGTTCCAGGTCACCGACAACATCTCCGTGACTCCTGCCATCACCTACCTGAGCAAGCCCTTCCCTTCTCAGGACTCCAATGGCATGAACGCCATGAGCGGTCTGATCAAGACCCAATTCAAGTTCTGATCACTGGTTCCGAGGCTCCTTTTGGGGCCTCAACCATTTCAGAAATTTCAGCTCTCCACTTCGGTGGGGAGCTTTTTTTATGAGGAGTGATCTCTTAACTAACCCCTAAACAACCTTTGAGTTGCCCTTATTGAATCGGGGGAAGCGTGCCCATAGCGTTGTTGAGCTGGCATGTCTTGCCGGCACTCTTCTCTTGGTGTGAGAACCCCCATGAAGCTTTTCCAGCAACTGCTGGTGGCTCCCGCTGCCTTTGGCCTGATCGCCAGTGGCGCCAATGCCGCCGAGCTGAACATCAACGGCGTTTCTGATTACGCGGCTTCCGCTGATCAGGTCACCAGCGTCACCCAATTCTCCGACGTCTACCCCACCGACTGGGCCTATCAGGCTCTGGCCAACCTGGTGGAGCAGTACGGCTGCGTGGCCGGCTACCCCAACGGCACCTTCCGTGGCAACCGGGCCATGACCCGCTACGAAGCGGCTGCCCTGCTGAACGCTTGCCTCGACCGGATCACCGAAGTGACCGACGAGCTGCGTCGCCTGCTCAAGGAATTCGAAACCGAGCTGGCCATCCTCAAAGGTCGCGTTGACGGCCTCGAGGCCCGCGTTGGCGAACTGGAAGCAACCCAGTTCTCCACCACCACCAAGCTCAGCGCCAAAACCGTCTGGGTCGCTGGTGCAACGCGCGCCAAAGGTGACAACTACAACACCGGTGGCGAGAAGGGCGCACGCGCTGCCTACAACTCTGCATACGGGGGCTTCTCCTTCAGCTACGACCTGCGTCTGGGTCTGAAGACCAGCTTCACCGGTAAGGACTTGCTCTACACCCGTCTTCGTGCGGGCAACATGGGCGAAACCAGCGTGTGGGACGGTAACGGCGTCAGCATGAACAAACTCGATACGGCTGCCCCTGGCGGCAACATCGTCGAGGTTGATCGCATTTACTACCGCTTCCCCGTTGGCGACAGCTTCACCGTTCAGGTCGGTCCTCTGACCCGGAACACCGAGATGATGGGCTACAAGGCCACGGCTTATGCCAAGGGCGGTACCAAAATTCTCGATTTCTTCGGTGGTTCCTTGGGTACCCCCGGCGTGTGGAACAAGGAGACCGGTGGTGGCTTCGGTGCCACTTACAGCAACAAGAAGCAAGTGGAGAAGGGCAACCCCTACTTCACCGTCGCTGCTAACTACGTTGCTGATTCCGGTGAGGCCAATGACAGCAACCCCAACACGGGTGGCTTCATGACCGACAACTCCGAAGGCAACATCACCACTCAGATTGCCTACGGCAACAAGCAGTGGGGCTTTGCTGCCGGTTACCGCTACGGCCAGTGCGGCGCCAAGTTCCGCACCGGTACGGAGTATGCCGTGGGCGACAAGTTCGGCACCCCTTGCACCGTCACCAATGCTGATGGTGAAAGCGTGCGCTCCGGTGCCCAAAGCAACAGCGTCTCGCTGCATGGCTTCTGGCGTCCGGAAGATTCCGGTTGGATCCCGTCGATAAGCGCCGGTGTGGGTAAGTCCTTCCTGAGCGGCAATAGCGATTGGGATGACGCCACCAACAAGCGAGGCATGGCCAGCTGGATGGTGGGTCTCACTTGGGACGATGTCCTTCTTGAAGGCAATGCTCTGGGTTATGCCGTGGGTCAGCCTCAGTTCGTCTACGACGTTGAGGATGGTTTCGTGGCTGATGGCGGTTACGCCATGGAGCTCTGGTACAGCTTCCAGGTCACCGACAACATCCAGATCACCCCAGCCATCTACTGGCTCAGCCGTCCCTTCGGCGATGAGACCCAGAACGTCAACGGCGACTACAAGTCCCTCGGTGTCTTCGGTGGCCTGGTTCAGACCACCTTCAAGTTCTGATCTACTGGCCTGAACTTGGTTGGGCCATCAGAACAGCTTCCCTCACACATACCCATCAAGCCCTCCCCCGCGGAGGGCTTTTTTTATGGTTGATCTGTCGGCAAGCTGCAGGCATGAGCATTGCTCCCGACATCACGGCCTTGATCGGCGGCACGCCCCTGGTGCGGTTAAACCGTCTGCCCCAGGCCTGTGGCTGCCAGGCCGAGATCTTGGCCAAATTGGAGAGCTTCAATCCCTCCGCCTCGGTGAAGGACCGCATTGCCAGCGCCATGGTGTTGGAGGCGGAGCAGGTCGGCACGATCGTTCCCGACCGAACAGTGCTGGTGGAACCCACCAGCGGCAACACCGGGATCGCCCTGGCGATGGTGGCGGCGGCCAGGGGCTACCGACTGATTCTCACCATGCCAGACACGATGAGCACCGAGCGTCGGGCGATGCTGCGGGCCTATGGCGCCGAGCTCCAGCTCACCGACGGTGCGGAGGGAATGAATGGAGCGATTGCACTGGCCAAGGAGTTGGTGGCGGAGATCCCCAACGCCTATCTGCTCCAGCAGTTCGACAACCCCGCCAACCCAGCCGTGCATGAACGCACCACGGCTGAGGAGATCTGGCGCGATACCGAGGGCCAGATCGACGCCTTTGTGGCGGGGGTGGGCACCGGCGGCACGATCACGGGCTGTGCCCGTCTGCTGAAGGAGCGTCAGCCGCAGCTCCAGGTGATTGCCGTGGAGCCTGAAGCCAGTGCCGTGCTGTCTGGGAAGCCCCCAGGGGCCCATCGCATCCAGGGGATCGGAGCCGGTTTTGTTCCTGCGGTGCTGGAACTGGAGCGGATTGATTCGATCCTCACCGTGAGCGATGACGAGGCGATGCAGGTGGGTCGACGGCTGGCCCGGGAGGAAGGTCTGCTCTGCGGCATCAGCAGTGGAGCTGCCATGGCAGCGGCCCTGCGTGTTGGTAAGGACCCCGCCATGGCGGGCAAACGGCTGGTGGTGATGCTGGCTAGTTATGGCGAGCGATATCTCTCCACGCCGATGTTCAGTGCTGCTTCGCAGCTTCCCGCCCGGAGGGATGGCCAGCTGTGAGCGACCCCTATGTCGTGCTCGGTGTCAGCAGCACCGCCAGCAACGCCGAGATCAAAGCTGCCTATCGCCAGTTGGTGAAGCAGCACCATCCCGACGCCGGCGGCGACGATCAGCAGATGCTGGCCCTCAATGCCGCCTGGGAAGTGCTCGGGGATGCCGAGCGGCGTCGAGCCTTTGATCGCACGCGGCCCCAGCCGGGCCGTGCCGCATCGCCGGCGGATCTACGGCGGGCCAGCCGTGCTCACGAACGTGCGGTGGCGGCGGACGATGCCCTGGTGGAGTGGCTGCGGCGGGTCTACGCACCGATCGATCGCATGCTCGGTGAGGTGATCAATCCCTTCCCCAAGCAACTCAAAGCCCTGTCGGCTGACCCCTACGACGACGAGTTGATGGAGGCGTTCTGCAGCTATCTCGAGGCGAGCGGTCGCCGGATGGAACGGGTCAAGCAACTGTTTCAGTCGCTGCCCACGCCGGCCTCGGCCCGTGGCTTTGGCCTGAGCCTGTATCACTGTCTTTCGGAAGTGGAGGACGCTTTGGCGGAGCTGGAGCGTTACACCATGGGCTACGTGGACGGTTATCTCCACGATGGTCGAGAGATGCTGCGGGAGGCCAAGCAGCGACGCAAGCGGCTCCAGGATGAACGGCGTCGGTTGGAGATCGTGTGAAACAGCGCTGGCGTTTCTGGGCTTGTATTGCCCTGATCTGGGTGCTGTCCACCCTGGTGGATCGGCTTTGGTGGACGCTGCAGACCGGTGTTCCTGCCTGGGATCAGGCCGACTACCTCAACAGCGCCATGGACCATGGCCGCGCCTTGGGGTTGCTGCCCGGTGGGGGTTGGCAGGGTTGGCAGGCCCTGTTGGATCTGTCGCCGAAGATTCCGCCCCTCGCTTCGCTGGTGAATGGCAGCGTGATGGCGTTGAGTGGCGATGCCCCGGAACAGGCGGCCTGGAGCCTCAGCCTCTGGCACGGTCTCCTCTTGATGGTGATGGCGGGGTGGGGACGGCGGTTGCAGGGGGACGGCCTTGCCCTGATCGCTTGCCTGTTGGCGGCGTTGACGCCGGCCTTCCTGGATTTGCGTACGGATTACGTGCTTGAGATGGCCCTAGTGGCCAGCTGCAGCTTGGCGATCTGGCGTCTGGGGGTCTGGTGCGATCCCCAGAGCGGTGGCAGCTGGGGGCAGGCCTGGGGATGCACCTTGGCGGCTCTGGCGGCGGTGCTGGTGAAGCAGAGCGCCCTGCTGGTGCTTGTCCCTGCTGGTGTCTGGGCGGCGGTGCTGGCGCTGCGGCGGGGTGGCCCCTGGTTGCGGCAGGCCCTGCTGTTGCCCCTGCTCACGGCCGCGCTTGTCGGTCCCTGGTTGCGCCACAACTGGATCACCAGCCTCGGCGGCACCAACCGGGCCGTGTTCGAGTCGGCGGCCCGTGAAGGAGATCCAGGTGTGCTCAGCCTGGCCAGTTGGCTTTGGTATCCGCGCCTGTTGCCTGAGCAGCTGGGCAGCGTGCTGTTGGTGGTGGGGCTTTCAGGGCTGCTGCTCCTGTGGTGGCAGCGTCAGCAGCCCTCCACCGATCACGCCTGGTCCTGGCGCTGGCTCCTGATCAATTTGGTGGCGGCCTGGGTGCTCACCACCCTGAGTCCGAACAAAGGCGACCGCTACATCGCTCCTCTGCTTCCCTCTTTGCTGTTGGTGGTGGCCCGGGGTTGGTGGCAGTGGGGTCACTGGTTGCAGGTCAGGCGTCCGGCCTTGGTGTGGCCTTTGTTTGGGGCAGGGCTGCTGGCCTGTGTGCCCGCGGGTTGGGCCCATCAGCTGCATCGCTTTGAGGACCGGCCCCGCGGCCCGGTGGAGGCGGTGGTGGAGGCCGCCGGTGGAGCGGACCCCCGGACGCCTCCCGCCACCTTGATCGTGGTGCCCAGCACCTCGGATCTCAACCAGCACAACGTCAGCTTCTACGGCCGTCGCTATGGGGGTCAGACCGTTGGCCGCCAGCTGGGGGGTAGCCGCCAAGACCGTGAGCCTGTGCTGGCGCGTGCGGAATGGGTGGTGTTGGCAGAAGGAAACCAGGGATCGGTGCGCAAGGCGGCGCAGCGGCTGGATCTAGCGGTGCGCAGCAGCGGTGTGTTTGAGCTGGTGAAGCAGTTTCAGCGTCCCCGGGGAGGGAGTTATTCCCTCTGGCGGCGCCGTTCAATGCATCCCATTGCAGGCCCATCTTTCGCGGAGCGCTTCCCGGACCTCGCCGCCGGACTTGCGGCTGGTCCAGTGGGGCTGGATCCGGTGTTCGCAGCGGTGGGGCAGCAGCACATGCTCGATGGTCATTTCAGCTATCGAGATCCGGTGCGTTCCGAGGCCCTGGAGGCATTGGCCCAGGATCCAGAGGCGGTTCAACCGCGTTGGACCCTGGCCTTGCTTGCGGTGCTGGAGAATCGCCCGGCACAGGCGTCGGAGCAGTTCGAGCAGCTGCAACGGCTGTTGCCCGATAACCCCTGGCCGGCGGCCTACCGCAGTGTGGTCAACCTGGCGGGATGGAATCCATGGCAGGCCGCAGCTGCTGCTGATGGAGCAAGGGTCTCGAATCCCGTGCTTGCGGCCCTTGGAGATCTCAGCGGGGTGTTGTCGGGGGCCGTTTGGCGCATCCCCGCCGCGATGACGTCAGTTCCCGCGGCCGTCACGGCTGTTGAAGAGGAGTTGGAGCCTGCGTCGGATTAGGAACAGGCTTCCAGCTGATCCATGCGAAGCCACACATCGGGCACCGGACGGTTCCAACGCACCTGGCCGTAGTCCCCCTTTACCAGCAGCAGTTCCCCGGGGCCTTCGAAGATGTAATCGGGAGCCGTCGGGTCGCTGGCGGCAGCTTCAAGGCTCGTGCTGTAGGCGGCCTTGTTGACCCTGACCAATGCACCCTTACGAAGTGCAGCAGGCTTGGCCTTCGCGGGGGCAGCGGCGTCGGATTCGGCCATGACAAGGTCAATCGATGGCACCAGGCTAAAACCAATCGCCCACGAACCCCCTTAGCCTCCGACCCGCATCACTCTCGCTTTCATGCGCCTGCTGCTGTTCGGCTGCACTGGTTTCGTCGGCCGGGAGCTTCTGCCGCTCCTGCTCAAGTCCGGGCATCAGCTCACGGTGGTCAGCCGTCGGCTGGCTCGTGGGTACGACGCTGAACGGGCGGATGGCCGGCTGGTTTGGATGCAGCTCGACCCCGCCAGCAGCACCACTTGGGCGGATGGTGGGCTGTTGGATGCCTTGAACCAGGCCGATGCAGTGGTCAACCTGGCGGGGGAACCGATTGCCGAGAAGCGTTGGACGCCGACCCACCGGCAGCTGCTGGAAACCAGCCGACTGCAGACGACTTCGCAGCTGGTGAAAGCGATCGAGGCCTGTGCAACTCCGCCGAAGGTGCTGGTGAATGCTTCTGCGATCGGTTTTTACGGCTCAAGCCTGGAGCAGTGTTTTCTCGAATCCAGCAACCCGGGCAACGACTTTCTCGCCAGTCTTTGTCAGCGCTGGGAAGAGGCGGCTGCGGCGGTGCCGCCTTCGGTTCGGCAGGTGACCCTGCGCATCGGCATCGTGCTGGCCGCCGACGGTGGTGCGCTCGGGAAAATGCTGCCGGTGTTCCGCACGGGCTTCGGCGGACCGATTGGAACTGGCCGGCAGTGGATGAGCTGGATCCACCGCAGTGACCTCTGCGCCCTGATCCTTCAATCCCTCGAGGACGAGAGCTGGAGTGGGGTGATCAATGCCGTTGCTCCCGAGCCGGTCTCGATGACAGCCTTCTGCAAGCAGCTGGGGCGCAGCCTGGGACGCCCCAGCCTGCTGCCGGTGCCGGCTCCGGTGCTTCGCGTGCTCCTGGGGGATGGCGCCAAGGTGGTGCTGGAGGGTCAGCAGGTCGCCTCGGAGCGGCTTGAAGCTCTGAACTTCAGCTTCCGCTATCCCGATCTGGCTTCAGCACTCGCCGCTGCCACCAGCTAAAGATGCCGCTCACCAGGGCCGCCATGATCAGCAGGCTGATGGCCGGGGCGAACAGGGGCTGCCATAACACCTGAACTCGGTCCATCAGCCAGTCATCGCCCTGGCCTTGTCTCACTACTGCCGCGGCGAAAACCCCTGCCCCGATAAACACCATCAGCACGTTCACCATCAGCAGGCGGTCCAGCCAGCGTTTCCAAATCGGCTCTGGGGGAGCACTCATGGCAGCAGTGCACTGATGGCTTTAACCATTCTCAGGCCTCCACCCCGCTCGCCGAGGCGTCGTTGGGCTTCCACCCTGCATTGCTCTTGGAGTTCAGGATCCCTTTGAGAGCGCTTCAGTAGCGCCATGGCCAGTTCAGCTGTGGCCGCCAAGGCCCCACGGCTGCTGGGTTCCCCGGGGGCGCAGAACACCGTTGGGCCCAGCAGGCGCCGCTGGGCTTCAGCAAATGCTGCTGTGAATTGCGGCCCCTGGCCCGGTACCTGCAGCACTGGTTTTGCCAGGCCTACGGCCTGCTCGATGGCGGTGCCCGCCATGCCGATCACCAGGTCGCTGCGCTGCAGCACGGCACTGAAGGCCCCGCGTCGCACGTTGATCGGCGCGGCACCATCGCACTGCAGCATGCCGTTCTCCAACCGCCAACCGGCTCTGTTGCTCAGCCGCTGCAGGTTGTCGTCATCAAGGCTGGCCACCAAGGCCAGGTCCACGCTGCAGGGTGGCGTGGTGGGCAGCAGCTCCATCAGCAGCAGCAGCAGCTGCAGGTTGTGCTCCAGTTCCGGTCGGCGGCTGCCGGGCAGCAGAGCGATGCTCTGGATGCTGGTTGGCGGAGTGGTTGCCGCTGTCAGCACCGAATCCATGAAGGGGTTGCCAAGGAAGGTCACCGGTCGCTGCAGTTGTCTGCTGAGATCCTCGGCGGTGCGTTGATCGCGGCTGTACACGGCTTTAAATCGCCGGCTTTTCAACAAAGTGGCGCAGGGCCAGGGGAGTCGCAGTGTCCCTTCGTAGTGGCTGGAGTAGGCCACCAGGTAGGTCGCCACGGGGCGGTGGCTGAGCCATGCCGCAATCACAGGGATCACATCCCCCACCACCAGGATCAGATCAAAGCGATGCCGGTGGCGCAATAAACGAATCAGGCGCCTGATCAGATAGAGCACCTGCCCCTGAAGCAGTTCCGTGAGGCGACCCCGAAGGCTGGTGTAGCCAATGCCGCCGGTGCTGAATTCATGGCTGCGTCCCAACACCGGCACGCCAGCTTTTTGGTAGGCGCTGCCGAGTCCCACCAGGGGGAGCGCTTGCACGCTGTGCCCCTGGTGCTGAAGCCCCTGGGCCAGCAGGGCGCCGGAGAGGTCTTCACCGTGGCCATTGCTGAGCAGAAGGATGCGTGCCATAGCCGGGGTGCTCCTCACCACATCCAGGTGCTCGGTTCCGGAATGCCGTTGGCGCGTCGGGCCAGCTGCAACCTTCCCGCCTCACTGGCCAGGCGTTCCCGCCGAAACTGATCCGATCGCTCCGCCGGCGGGCGGCCGCGAACCTGGGATGGCAGACGGGTGATGGTCCAGGTGGTTGTCATGCAGGAGCTGTCATGCAGGGGCTGTCACGTAGTCAGAGCGAACAGTTGAATCAGAGCTCAAGCCAGGCTTTCACTTTTTCGAGAGCTTTCCAGCCTGGTTTGCGCTCGAGCCCATCGGCGATCGAGGCCTTTAGTTCGCTGGACACTTCCGGAGCCAGGGTTATCACCTGTTGCACCACCTGGATGTGGTCGCGCACGCCCTTGGATTGGGTTTCCAACAACGCCAGGCTCAGATTGATCCTGGCCTGGGGGTCTTGGCCGTTGAGTTTCACGGCGAAGCGTGCCGACCGCAGAGCTTCCTCCGGTTGATCGCAGAGCAGCTGAAGCCAGGCTAGGCAGGTCCACCCTGCCGACTGGCGTGGGGCTGCTTCAACGAAGCGTGCGAAATCAGGCAGCACCTCGTTGGCAGCGGCGCCGGCCTGATAGCGCGCCATGGCCTGCTCGAACAGGCTGTCCTGGGAAGTCTCCATCAACAGGGAGAGGGCAGTGATCTCCCCTCAGATTCCCATGTGGCTTCGCTCACACGGCGAAGGAACTGCCGCAGCCGCAGGTCTGGCTGGCGTTGGGGTTGGTGAAGTTGAAGCCGCCACCGATTAGGGCGGTGCTGAAGTCCAGCTGCATTCCGTAGATGTAGAGCAGGCTTTTCGGATCGCAGATCACCCGGAAGCTCTGACCATCGGCGGCCATGTACTCGTAGGTCTCGTCGTCGTCGAGGGTGTCGGAGGCGGGCACGAAATCCATCGTGTAGCTCATGCCGCTGCAGCCCCCGGAGCGGACTCCCACGCGCAGCACCTGGTTGTCACCCTGCTCGCCACACAGCTTTGCCAGCTGCTGCATTGCCGGTTCCGTGATCAGGATGCCCTTGCCGTCTTTGGCGGTATGGGCCGGCGCGGTATCGGGGGTGGAGGTCATGGTCGACGCTGGCTCGTGCTCTCACTCTATGAACGCTCATACATAGAGTCGCTTTAGTTGTACAGATCTTGTGCGGGTCGCGATCGTTGGTTCCGGCCTCGCCGGCCTCTCCGCTGCTGTTGACCTCGTGGATGCAGGCCATGAGGTGAATCTCTACGAAGCCCGTCCGTTCATGGGCGGAAAAGTCGGCAGCTGGGTTGATGAAGGCGGTAATCACATCGAGATGGGTTTGCACGTCTTTTTCTTCAACTACGCCAACCTCTTTGCCCTGATGCGCAAGGTGGGTGCGTTCGAGAACCTGTTGCCCAAGCAGCACACCCACCTGTTTGTGAACAAGGGGGGCGATCTGCGGGAGCTGGATTTCCGCTTCCCCATCGGTGCGCCGTTCAACGGCCTCAAGGCTTTCTTCACCACGCCGCAGCTCAGCTGGATCGACAAGCTGCGCAACGCTCTTGCCCTCGGCACCAGCCCGATTGTGCGCGGTCTGGTGGATTACGAGGGGGCGATGCGCACCATTCGTGCCCTCGACTCCGTCAGCTTCCAGGATTGGTTCGTGGGCCATGGCGGCAGCCCCGAAAGCATCCGGCGGATGTGGAATCCCATTGCCTATGCCCTGGGGTTCATCGACTGCGAGGCCATTTCCGCTCGCTGCATGCTCACCATCTTCATGATGTTTGCGGCCAAGACGGAAGCTTCCAAACTCAATCTGCTGAAGGGCTCACCCCACCGCTGGCTCACCGGCCCGATCTTCGACTACATCCAGCAGCGTGGTGGCAAGTTGCATCTGCGCCACCGGGTGAAGCAGGTGGAGTACAGCGAGGGGGACGCTCCCGAGATCACGGGCCTCCAACTGGGAACTCCGGAGGGAGACATTCGTGTTGAGGCCGATGCCTACCTGGCGGCCTGTGACGTGCCTGGGATTCAGAAGCTGTTGCCCGAGGCCTGGAACCGTTACCCCCAGTTCGAGGCGATTCACAAGTTGGAGGCCGTGCCTGTCGCCACCGTTCAGCTCCGCTACGACGGTTGGGTGACCGAGTTGGGCGATGCCCAGGAGGCCCAGCGCCGGGATGTGGCGACCCCCACGGGTCTCAACAACTTGCTCTACACGGCTGATGCGGATTTCAGCTGTTTTGCGGATCTGGCCTTGGCCAGTCCTGAGGACTACCGCAAGGAAGGAGAGGGATCTCTGTTGCAATGTGTGCTGACTCCAGGTGATCCCTGGATTCCCAAGTCGGTGGAGGAAATCGTGGCCCACACCGATCACCAGGTGCGCGAGCTGTTCCCCTCGGCCCGCAACCTCAAGCTCACCTGGAGCAACGTGGTGAAGCTGGCCCAATCGTTGTATCGGGAAGCCCCGGGCATGGAGCCCTACCGCCCGGAGCAGCGCACGCCGATCCGTAACTTCTTCCTGGCTGGCAGCTACACCCGCCAGGACTACATCGATTCGATGGAGGGGGCCACGATGAGCGGTCATCTGGCCGCTGCGGCAATCCTTGATCAGCCTGTGAAGCTGGCCACCAACGCGGCGGTGGCCTGATGGGACGCTGGCTCGAACACACCGTCACCTCCGAGGTGAAGGCACCGGCCGCCAAGGTCTGGGAGGTCTGGAGCGATCTCGAAGCAATGCCCCGCTGGATGCGTTGGATTGAGTCGGTCAAACCCCTTGAGGACCCAGATCTCACGGATTGGACTCTGGCTGCCCAGGGCTTCCGCTTTAGCTGGAAAGCCCGGATCACTCAACGGGTCGAAGCCCAGCAACTGCACTGGGAATCCGTGGGGGGGCTGCCCACCAAGGGGGCCGTGCGCTTCTACCCAGAAGCTGACGACCGCACGGTGGTCAAGCTGAGCGTGACCTACGAATTGCCGCGGGTCTTGGCACCATTGATGGAACCCAGCATCCTGGGGGGCATCGTGACCAAGGAGCTCCAGGCCAACCTTGACCGTTTCCGTGACCTGGTGGAAGCAGGCGGCTGAACGCTGGCTGGCTCCCGTTGCTGTTCTGGTATTAGTGGGGGCCTGTGGCGGTGAGACGCCAACGGCCACTGCACCGCCACCGGCGCCAGTGCAGCCTTCGCCGTTGCCCCAAGCCTCAGTTCTCGCAAAGCCATACATCGGCCTCACCCCTCTGCCTTCGGTCGAAGAGGTCCAGCAGGCTGCCCCCAGTGGAAGGGCGGATCCCTTCGGTCCCCTTTCGAGTGCGGATGCTGCGGTTGCGCAGGACCCCACGACCGGACTCCTCCCGAAAGTGACGGGCGTTCTGATGGCGGGGAACCAGAAACGAGCCATGGTGACCACCGCCAGCGGTAGCGGTGTGATCTGTGTGGGTGCCGATGGTCGCTGCGGAGATGATGCTCCGTTGGTTCTGCCGAAGGGATGGTCGGTGCTCAGCATCGATGTGGCGCGCGGCTGCATTCGCCTGGCACTGAACAATGAGCCTCAGGAGCTCTGCATCGCCTGAGCACAGGCCTCGGCCAGCCCCTCGAGATCGTGGGGGTCGGCTTCGGCATCCACCCGGCCGAAGTATTTCAGGCAGCTGCGGCTGGTTTGGGGGCCGATCGAAATCACTTTCACCCTCTCCAGTCTTTCTGCCCAGCCTGGGCCGAAGCGCTGTTCCAGAAGCTGAGCCGTGTGCTCAGCCGTCTTGCCGCTGCTGAAGGCGATGGCATCGACCCTGCCCTCGTTCAGGGCGGTCGCTGTTGGTTCTGGCATCGAGGCGGGGCAGCCGGACTCATAGGCCGCCACCTCCACCACCCGGACCCCGGCCTCACCGAAGGCGTCTGCTAGCAGCGTGCGACCACCGGTCTGCACCCTTGGTAAAAGCATCTTGAGCCCCCAGCCCGATACCGGGAAGTGATCGATCAAGCTGTCAGCCACGAAGCTCGGGGGCACGAAATCCGCGGGTGCCCCCAGGTTCTCCAGCACCTGTGCCGTTTTGCGACCCACCGCCGCAATCTTGAGGCTGGCGGGGCGCCGGGCCAGGCAACGGCCGAGGCGCTGCAGCCGCTGCTCCACGGCCTGAACTCCATTGGCGCTGGAAAACACCAGCCAGTGAAAGCTGTCCAGCTCCTCAAGGGCGTCATCCAGGGGCCCCCAGTGGTCGGGTGGTCCGATCACCAGGGCCGGAAGGTCGAGCACCGTGGCACCCCGCTGCTCCAGCAACTGGCGCGCGGCCCCCTGCTGGTCGGCCGCGCGGGTGACGATCACCGTTCGGCTCTGCAAGGGATGGCTCAAGCGACAGCCTCCCCTTCCAGCTTCACCACCCCCTGCACCTTCTCCCGGAGTTGTTCAGCCGCGTCGGCTCGCCCCTGCGCCTGAAGCAGGCTGATGGCGCGTATGAAGCTGCTGCGCGCGGCATCGATGTTGCCGCCCAGCAACTGGGCCACAGCGTTGTTCTGATGGCACTCAGCGTTGTTGGGATCCAGGGCGAGGGCGCGCCCGTAGGCCTCGAGGGCCGCGGCGAGATCACCGCGGCGGCGTTCCATCAGGCCCAGGTTGTACCAGGCCAGGGCCACTTCCGGAGCCCGCTGGGCGGCGGTTTGGGTGAGGCTGATGGCTTCCTCCAGGTCGCCCTGTTCCATCAGTCGGGCTGCCAGGTTGAGCCGGGCGCCAAGACTCACCCTTGTGTCCAGGGGAATCTCCAGCGCTTGCCGGTAGCAGCTCACCGCTTCGGCGGGATCGCTGGGGGTCAGGGCTAAGCCCAGGTGCAGCAGTAACTCATAGCGTTCGGCACTGGCCGCATCGCTCTGTCTCAGGCCGCTCTGCAGCAGTGGTATGGCTTCTTCAGCCTTGCCTTCGCTGATCAGCAGCCCTCCGAGCTTGGCGCTGGCGTAGGGATCACCGGGACGGTTCTGCAGATCAGCTTCCATGGCCTGCCGTAGCCGATCTGCCTTGTCGCTTCCCTCCAGCAGCTCAGGTCGATATCCGTCGTGGAGGATCGCGGGCTCGCTGCAATCAGCGATGCGCCATTTGGGCTCTGTCTCCAGTAGGGCGCGAACGCTGTCGTCGATCATCGAGTGGTAAGGCCGGCTCCACTGGATCGAGGGGTGGCGGCGAAACAGGCGACTGACACTGGAATAGGGGGCCATGGCTGCCCCTACCTCGTACCGCAGCAGGTTGATCACCAGCACATCGGGTTGTGCCATCAGGGCTTTCAGCGGTGGGATGGCCTCGGGGCGCAACTGTTCATCGGCGTCCAGCACCAGCACCCAGTCACCATTGAGAAACTCCAGGGCCTGGTTGCGGGCTGGAGCGAAGTCCCCAGGCCAGGTGATGCATTCAACCCGGGCCCCTGCGGCTTCGGCGATGGCCACCGTTGCATCGGTGGAGCCGGTGTCCACAATCACCATCTCGTCGGCAAAACCCCGAACGGAGCTCAGACAGTCGGTGAGACGCGCCTCTTCATCGCGCACGATCATCGAGAGGCTGAGCATGGCCGGCCGGCGGGAAGTTGGCGCGAGATTAGATGCGGTTGACCGTTGCGGTTGGTTGGAGGTGGTCAGTCGGTGAATGCACCGCCGCCATGAGCCGGCGAACTCTTGGGGAACAGCGCGGTGAGCACCTGGCGCTGGGCTTCCTGCATCTGGCCAGCGGAATAGGCGGCAGGGCAGCCGCTAGGTAGAGCGCTCTGCAGGTTTTCCCAGAGGTAGGGGCTGCCATAGATCACCACCCCGGCCAGGCGGTTGAGGGTGACCAGCTGTTGGATGGCTGCGGCCCAGGGCTCCAGGGCGTCTCGCCCGGCGCGGAATGGGTTGCCCCGCAGGAACAGCTGGATCAGCACCGCTCCGTCTCCAAGGCGGTCCAGCGCTAGAGGATTCTCCGATTGGCCGTTCCAGGGGGACAGGCCTTCCCCATGCAGCACAACCGAGCGAAACCCCTGGGTTTCGGGGATGCGCAGCGCCGGTGACCAGCCGCTGAGGGCAGCTGCGCTGGGGAGCAGCGAATCTACGCGCACCAGGTTGATCCCTGCGTCAGCGCGCACCGTGGCATCGCGGATGGTGAGGCTGTGGCGCACCAGCTCAGCCTCCAGGGCTTGGTCGGCTTCGGTCACGATCGGACCTGAAGGTGCCCTTGTTGGGATCGATGCCAGAGCATCGGCCCGGCGCTGGAGGCTCTCTTCCAACCTCTCGAGGGGCAGCCGTCCGCTGTTGAAGCCATCACAGAGGCCGTCGATGGCGGCATCCGCATCCGCCGGCATCAGGATCAGGTCAGCTCCCGCCTCAAAGGCCAGTACCGCCGCTTCGGCGGCGCCATGCCGTGCGCTGATTGCTTCCATCACCAGGGCATCTGTCACCACCAGCCCGTTGAACCCCATCTGCTGCCGCAGTAGATCGGTGAGCACGGATTTGGAGAGGGTGGCGGGCTGCTGCGGATCCAGTTCCGGCAGCAACAGGTGGGCCGTCATCACGCTCTCCACGCCGGCGGCAATGGCGGCGTGGAAGGGGGGCAGTTCAATCTGCTCCAGCCGTTCGCGGCTGTGGGGCAGCACCGGCAGGTCCAGATGGGAGTCGCTGGCGGTGTCGCCGTGACCGGGGAAGTGCTTGGCGCAACCGAGCACACCGGCCTGCGCGAGCCCTCGCAGGAAAGCCACGGCCAGGGCGCCTGTACTGCTGGGATCTTCCCCCCAGGCCCGCACATTGATCACCGGGTTGGCGGGGTTGTTGTTGACATCGCACACAGGTCCGAGCACCCAGTTGAGGCCGCAGCGGCGGGCCTGCTCGGCGGTGCATCGGCCATAGCGTTGACTCAGGTCCAACGCCAGCTCGGGTTCCTGCTGGTAGAGGCGTCCGAGGGCCAGGGGCGGCACCAGCCAGCTGGCGCCCTCGAAGCGCTGGCCAACGCCCTCCTCCACGTCGGCGCAGAACAGCAAGCGCTGATCACTCCATCCCTGCAGTTGCTGGGTGCGTTGCTGCAGCTCCACGGCGCTCCCCCCCAGCAGGATCACCCCCCCGACGCCCTCCTGCAGCAGCAGCTGCAGCTTGCCGTTGGGCAATTCCCACTGCGGGTAGCGCCGCTGCTGGTCGCTGAGATGACCACTGGCTCGCACCACCAGTATTTCTGCTACCCGGCGCCGGAGGCTGTCGGACATCGGCGTGTCAGGCATCGGCGTGTCTAGCCGTCTGGCTGTTCATCACTGTCCGGTTCATCGCTGCCCGGTGGAATCTCCCCCCGTAGCTGCCGTTCGTCCTCAAGGCGATTTAGGAGCCCAAGCACGGAGGTGCCGCGTTCCAGGCCGCGGTCCAGTTGAAAAACCACCTCGGGGGCGCGGCGCATCTGCAGCCGCCGCCCCAGTTCCCCCCGCAGAAAACCGCTGGCGGCTTGGAGACCTTCGATCACCTGGTCGCGGGCCTGGGCTTCTCCGAACACGCTCACGAAGATCTTGCAGTGCTGCAGATCGCCGGACACCTCCACCTCGGTGATGCTCACCATGCCTTGGTGCACCCGTTCGTCCCGGATGCCGTTGATCATCAATTCACTGACTTCTTTGCGGATCAGGGCGGCCACCCGCTCCACTCGACGCCCCTGTGCCATTACGCCATCGGTGCTGAATTCACCATGGCACGCAGCACCAGGGTGAGGCTGATCCCTCCGCTGATCAGGGCGCCGATCAAGGCGACGGCCGTGACGGGATTGCTCCGGCGTGCGGCCAGGGGTTCGGCGACGGAGTTCATGATCCCCAGGGTGAAGGCCACCAGGTAGCGGGGATAGCGAGAGACGTTGAGGAAAAACTCCCGCATGGTTCTGGCGAGCTTGGGAATGTGATGGCTACTGTGCCGGACCCATGGCTGTTTTGGACATGTTGGAGCTGCATCAATTCCGCCATTCCGCCTTCTGCCTCAAGGTTCGGATGGTGTTGCAGGCCAAGGGGCTGAGCTTCCGCACCGTGGAGGTGACCCCTGGCGTCGGTCAGGTGGCCGTGTTTCGGCTGTCCGGCCAACGTCAGGTTCCCGTGCTGGTGGATGGCGATCAGGTGATTGCCGATTCCAGCGCCATTGCGTTGCATCTCGATAAGCGGGAGCCTGACCCCCCATTGATTCCTGCCGATCCGCGACAGGCCGCCCAGGTGCATCTGTTGGAGGACTGGGCCGACACAACTCTGGCGATGGCGGGCCGCTCCTCCTTGGCGCAGGCCGCGGCGTTGGACCCCGAGCTGCGTGTTGCGCTGCTGCCTGACGATCTGCCCGACCCCGTGCGTTCGGTGATGGGCGTGATCCCCGGCGGTTGGGTCAGCAACATCACCGAATTGGTCAACCAGAAGGAACGCACCGAACTTTTGGCCAGCCTTGAGCGGCTCGCCACATCAGTGCAGGCCAGCCCCTGGTTGGTGGGCGACAGCATGACCCTGGCGGATATTGCTGTGGCTGCGCAGCTGTCGCTGCTGCGCTTCCCCTCGTCTGCAGGATCGGCCCTGGCCGGCAAAGGTGTGCCTGGGCTGAGTGATCACCCCAAGCTGCAGCCGTTGTTCCAGTGGCGCGACCAGATCGAGCTCAAATTGATGGAGCGGACCCTGGAAGAGGTGTGAAGCGCAGTTTGTAGTGGTGCTGGGCGATGGTCTGATCCCGCAGGCTTTCGCCCGGTGAGGCGTAGCGCCCTTGCCACTGTTCGGCGCAGATTTCGTCTCCGCAGCGGCTATAGCGGCTGAGGGTTTCGATGCGGCTCAGCCGCGGTGGGCCTGGGGCATGCAGGATCTGCAGCACCAGTTCATCGGCCAGGAAGATGTCGGCGCTCGGACTCTCCTGGCGGCGGCCCGTCACTGTGGTTTCCAAGACGAGATCCCCTTTTAGCCGGGCGATCTGACGGTTGGCGGAGTCGGGGTCCTCCTCCACTCCCAGCAGCTGCTCACCCAGAAGGGCACGGCCGATGGCCGTGGCGTTGAAGCTGCGATCGCCGATCAGGTGACCGCGCTTATCGGCTTGGAACCGTGCCTGGTGGAGCAGCGGCGGCTCGTTTAGGGCATCGACATCAACGCTCTCCACCTGCCAGAGCCCGGAAAACCAGTCGGGGTAGATCAGGTCGTCTTGATTCGAGGGCCGCGGTAACGGCGCCGGCAGGCTCCAGTCGGGCCAACTGTCCAACCTCTGCTGAAGACTTCCCTGGGCCCACGCGGGTCCGCCACTGAGCAGGATGGTGAGGCCGATCAGCATCATCCACAACCGCCGTTCCATGTCTGATCCCCTGATCCGTGCCCTTGATGACTATGTGGTGCTGGAGCCCGGCAAGCCGGAGCAGCTGCTCAGCGCTGCCGACACGTTGACATGGCTGAGCGCTTGGTTGCGCAGCCTCGATCAGTTGCCGGCCGATCTGGCGGATCAACCGGACGTGGAATCAGCGGCCCAGCGGTTGATCGACACGGCCTGTGATTTGGAGATCAGCCCCGGGGTGACCTTGCAGTGGTTTGCGGTGCGTTTGGAGCCGCCCTCGGCTTGAGTTCAGTCGGTTCGGCGTTGGGTCGGATCCTTCAGCAGGCTTGGCAGCAGTTGCAGAATCCCGTCAGCGATGGCCTCTGGGGTTTCGTCATTGATCACCACCGTGAGATCGGCTTCGGCATAGAGGGGACGGCGCTCGTTCAACAGCGCGTTGAGAGCCACCTCGGGATCGGCGGTCTGCAGCAGCGGGCGCACCGTGCTGTCGGCGTTCAGCCGTTGCAGCAACTGGTCGGGAACAACATCCAGCCAGACCACGATGCCGCTGTGCAGTAAGCCCCAGTTCTCCGGCTGGGTCACCACACCGCCGCCGGTGGCCACCACCAGGGAGTGGCGTTGGCTGATGGCACTGAGCACCTGGCCTTCCAGGCTACGGAAGCCCGCTTCGCCATCCCGATCAAAGATCTCCGGGATGCTGCAGCCCGCCGCCTGTTCGATCACGGCATCGGCATCCACAAAGCCGTATCCCAGGCGTTCGGCCAGAGGGCGGCCAGTGCTGGTCTTGCCGCTGCCCATCATTCCCACCAGATAAAGGCTGCGCCCGCCAAGTCGCTGCTTGAGGGTGGGGGTGGAATCCGCCATGGCTCGGAAACGGCATTAGCTCATTAGGATGCCTCGCGGCCGGAACGTCACATGACTGAAACGAAGTCACCAGCACGCCACGGCCAAGGTCGTGGTTGTGTCATCACCCGGCGGGCCTGTTTCAGTGCCAGCCATCGCTATTGGCTGCCCGAGCTGTCTGCCGATGACAATGCCGCCCGTTTCGGGCCCTGCGCTTTGGCTCCTGGTCATGGCCACAACTACGAGCTGATTGTGTCCATGGCTGGCGGTCTGGACGCCGACGGCATGGTACTCAACCTTTCGGAGGTGAAGCACGCCATCCGCAACGAGGTGACGGGCCAGCTCGATTTCCGCTTCCTCAATGAGGCCTGGCCGGAATTCGACGTTTCCACCCCTGAGGGTTGCCTCCCCACCACCGAGGCCCTGGTGCGGGTGATCTGGCAACGCCTTAGCCCTCATCTGCCGATCACGGCGCTGCGCCTCTACGAACAACCGGGCCTTTGGGCCGACTATCTCGGACATCCCATGGACGTCTTCCTCACCATCCGCACCCACTTCGCTGCTGCCCACCGACTGGCCCGCCCTGAGCTCAGCCAGGAGGAGAACGAAGCGATCTACGGCAAGTGCGCCCGACCCCATGGCCATGGCCACAACTATCTGGTGGATGTGACCGTGCGCGGTGAGATTGACCCTCGCACCGGCATGGTCTGCGACCTTTCCGCGCTGCAGCGCCTCGTGGATGATCTGGTGGTCGAGCCCTTCGACCACACCTTCCTCAACAAGGACGTGCCGTTCTTCGAAGAGTGTGTGCCAACAGCTGAGAACATCGCCCTGCACATCGCCGACCGTCTCTCCAGCCCGATCAAGGCTATTGGCGCCAGCCTGCACAAGGTGCGGCTGCAGGAGAGCCCGAACAATGCGGCCGAGGTCTACGCCGAAGCACCGCAACTGGAGATGTCACCAGCTGCGCTTGATGCTGTGGCGGCCGTCTGATTGACGGCTTGAAGCCAAAACTTCCCAAGCCCCAAGCCTCTACGCCGCTACGCCCCTCCGTACGGCTGGTGCTGGCCATCAGCCTCGATGGCCGCTTGGCGCCGCCGGAAGGGGGTGCTGCCCAGCTGGGGGGTGAGGGTGACCGTCGCGCTCTGGAGCAGGCACTCGCCTGGGCGGATGCCTGCCTGATCGGTGCCGGAACCCTGCGGGCTCATCAGTGCACCTGCTTGATCCGCAACCCTCAGCTGCTTGAGCAACGCCGACGCGAGGGGCGAGCCGAGCAGCCGGCTGCTGTGGTGGTGAGCCGATCGCCCGACTTCTCGAGCACCTGGCGTTTCTTTGATCAGCCGCTTCAACGTTGGTTGCTGGCTCCTGAACCTGTGGATCAAGGCTTTGATCGTTGGTTCTCGTTGGCCCCAACCTGGCCCGAGCGGCTCAAGGCGCTTGGAGCAGCTGGGATTCAGCGTCTGGTGCTTCTGGGTGGCGCCCAACTCAGCGCCGATCTGTTGCAAGCCGATTGCGTCGATGCGCTCCAGCTCACCTTGGTGCCCCAGCTCCTGGGCGGCCGCTTCAGTTGGTTGCCTTGCACCGATGCGTCGTTGCCAGCTGCCTTGGCACAACCGGGTGCTTGGCAGTCCGATGGAGCTGAGGATCTCGGGGATGGGGAGTGGCTCCTTCGCTACCAACGGATCCGATCGGGAGCACCCTTGCAGCCCTGATCAGCCCATGCAGCTCTCTGGTTAAGGTCATCGCACAAAGGCCAAAGGCACCGTCGCAATGACGTCACTCACGGCCCGCTGGCATCGCTCCATCAACGAGATCCAGGAGCAGCAGTGGAACAGCCTGGTGGGAGCAGACGCGATCCCCTTTTACCGCTGGAGCTGGTTGGAGGCTTTGGAAAGCTCCGGCAGCACCATTCCCGAGCAGGGCTGGCAGCCCCTGCATCTGGCCCTCTGGCGGGATGACACTCCGATTGCGGTGGCTCCGCTGTTCCTCAAGGGCCACAGTTATGGCGAGTTTGTGTTTGATCAGACCTTTGCCCGTCTGGCGGCGGATCTGGGGCTGCGCTACTACCCCAAGCTCCTGGGCATGAGTCCGGTCAGCCCCGTGCTGGGCTACCGCTTCCATGTGCGATCTGGAGAAGACGAAGCTCTGCTCACTCGGGAGTTGCTGCGGGCGATCGATCGTTTCTGCGAACAGAACGGCATCCTCAGCTGCAATTTTCTCTACGTGGATCCGCAGTGGCGGCCCATGGCGGAGGCCGCCGGCTGTGCCGCCTGGTTGAACCAGCAGAGCCTATGGAGCCGCGGCGACGACCAGACTTTTGAGGATTACCTCCAGGGCTTCAACGCCAACCAACGCCGCAACATCAAGCGGGAACGCAACGCTGTGGCCAAGGCCGGGATCACGGTGACACCCCTCAGCGGCGACCAGCTGGACCTGGAGCTGTTGCAGATCATGCATCGCTTCTACGAGCAGCACTGTGCTCGCTGGGGACCGTGGGGCAGCAAATACCTGGAGGAGGGCTTTTTTGAAGCGTTGGCACGACTGCACCGCGATCAGCTGGTGCTCTTTTCTGCCCACCGCGGTGATCCGCACGATCCGGTGGCGATGTCGATGTGCGTGCAGGATGGTCGTCAGCTCTGGGGCCGCTACTGGGGCAGCCACGAGGAGATCGATTGTCTTCACTTCGAAGTCTGTTACTACGCTCCGATCGAATGGGCCCTGGCCAACGGCATCGTCAACTTTGATCCTGGAGCCGGTGGCAGTCACAAACGCCGACGAGGGTTTGTGGCACGTCCCCATGCCAGCCTGCACCGCTGGTACCAGCCCCAGATGAATCAGTTGATCCGCACCTGGTTGCCCAAGGTGAACGGCTTGATGCTGGAGGAGATCGAGGCCATCAATGCGGAGCTGCCCTTCAAAGCAGAACCTCCGGCCTTGGCTTTGTAGGTTGAAGGAATGACCACCACCCCGGAAGCACCGGCATCCACCGCTGCGGCGATGGATGCTCTTGATCAGCGCCTGTCCAAGCGGTTCATCGCTTTGGATCCCAGTGGCTATTTCTTGATCAAGCTGGATCGTGATGCGGCCGAACTGGTGCTTGAGCATTACGGCAACACCATCGACGACAAAGGGTTGGCTCGAGATTCCGAAACCGGTGAGGTGTTGCGCTGCGACGGGGGCAATGCTCCTCGGCGCCCTTCAGCCGTTTACCGCGGCAATACGGCCAAACAGCTGGGCATCCAGCTCACCGAAGGGGAAGACCCACATCCGGTAAGTCGCCTCGACCATGCTTTGTATCTGGGGCGGGAGTTGCAGAAGGCCGAGCAGTGCCTGCGGGACGGCACTGTTTATGTGCAGGACTGAGGATCAGGCCGGCTGCAGTTCTTTGGCTGCTGTGGGTTCTTCGGGGGGCAGTGATTCCAACTGTTCGCGGATTTCCTGCTGAACGATCGAGCGGTATTCCAGGAAGTGCTCGTTGTGCGCCAGCACCGATAGGAACTGTTCAAGCAGGGCGGGGTTGTTGCGTGCCATGCCAAATAGGTAACGCCAGAAACGGGTTCGGGTGTTGCGCTTGATGCCTTGCCGCCACACCACGATGCTCAGCGCCTTGAGGTCCACCAAGCTGGGCAGTTTGGGCGCTGCTTTCCAGCGGGGCGCGCCCATCTTCAGGTAATAGCTGTAAACCCGATCCATGTAAGCGTTGGGTTCGTACAGCGCGCAGAACGCGTCCACGTACTCGTTGGCAATGTCGCGGATCGGTCGGGTGGGTTTGAAGTTCAGCAGGTTGGTTTGGTTCACGCCCTTGGCGGCGTCTTCTCCTTGAATCAAGCGACCTTCCCGCTCCAGCCGTGCCCAGAGGGCTGTCTTCGGCAGGGCCTGAAGCATGCCCATCATCGCGGCGGGGATACCGGTGCGGGTCACAAACTCCACGATGCGGTGGCCTGCGCCATTCTTCTCGCCGTCGAAACCAATGATGAAACCCGCCATCACGCGGATGCCGTTGGCAGTGATCCGGTCCACGGCGGCATCCAGCGGATTGCGGGTGTTCTGCACCTTCCGGGCCGTTTCCAGACTGGCCTCATCGGGGGTTTCGATGCCCAGAAAGACGCTTTCAAAGCGCGCATCGTGCATCATCCGCATCATTTCCTCGTCGTCGGCCAGATCCACCGAGGCTTCGGTGGAGAAGCTGAAGGGGTACCCACGCTCCTCCTGCCAGGTGCGGATCTGGGGCAGCAACAACTTGGCGTTGCGCTTGTTGCCGATGAAGTTGTCGTCCACCAGAAAGATCGAGCGCCGCCAGCCCAGGTCGTGCAGATATTGCAGTTCTGCCACCAACTGCTCGGGGGTCTTGGTGCGGGGTTTGCGGCCGTAGAGAACAATGATGTCGCAGAACTCACAGTTGAACGGGCAGCCCCGGGAGAACTGCACGCTCATCGAGTCGTAGGCGTCCAGCTGCAGCAGGTCGAAGCGGGGAATCGGGGTGGCGGTGACGTCTGGCTTGTCCCCCTCGGCGGTGAACCGCCCCTTGGTGTCGCCTCTCTCCAGGGCGTCCAGGAACATCGGCAGGGTGATTTCCCCTTCATCGAGGATCTTGAAATCTGCCAAATCCAGTTCTGGTGCATCCGGAGTGGAACTGGCGAAGGGCCCACCAATGGCCACCGGAAGGCCCCGCTGCTTGGCCTTGCCGATCTGCACGGCCATGTCGTCCTTCTGGACAATCATTCCCGAGATGATCACCAGCTCGGCCCAGTCCCACTCCTCATCAGTCACCTCCCGCACGTTGCGGTCCACCAGCTTCATCTCCCAGTCCTGGGGCAGAAGCGCTGCCACGGTCACCATCCCCAGGGGAGGCAGCAGTACCTTCCGATTCACCAGCTCGAGGATCTTCTCGTAACTCCAGAAGGTCTTCGGGAACTCGGGATAAACGAATAAGGCGCGCATGGCGTCGGGCGTTGGTGGATGGACGTCCGGTCAGCCCGGCTGGAGATACCTCTCAATAGGTATCAGCTGTTCACAAACCCTAAGCGCAATGGCATGAACCCAGGCCGATGTCTGATCTAATGGTGGTCACCTCCGTACTTGCACATGGGCGTCGGCATCTATTTCGGCCTGGTTGCCTCAGGTCTGGTGACGGCTTTTGTGCTCACCAAGTTGCTGAAGGGAATCAAGCTCATCTGAGTGGTTCGAGACGTTTTGCACCCTGTTTTCGCATCCAGACCACGGCTACGGCACCGCTGAGCCCTCCGGTGAGTGCGAAGGCAGTCGAGAGGTTTGTGCTCATCACCAGGAGTGCCACGATCAATCCACTGATCCCACCTCCGCCGAGGAAAGCGATCTGGCTAAGGCCGGCCATGCGACCACGCATCACCTGCGGTGAGCCGATCTGACTGATCAGGTTGCAGCTGCTCAGCAGCCCAGCTGTGCCAGCTCCGATCAGGAAGGCCATTGCCAGGCTGAAGCCCGGCCCCGGCGTACGTGCCATCCCCAGCTGGGCCACAGCGGTGATCAGGCCAAAGCATCCCAGGGTGAGGAATGGGCGCCGGCAGAAGCGCTGGCTGTTGCGCTGCAGCACCACACCGCCCACGATGCTGCCGCCCGCCAGCACGCTGGTGAAAAGGCCCAGATCCGTGGGCTTGCCCCCCAGCTGATCAAAGGCGATCAACGGGGCCAGCCCCGGGTGATAAAACCCGATCAGACAGAGAACTGCAGTGAAGCTGAGCACGCCTTGCAGGGTGCTGCCGCAGTGGCGCCAGGCGTTGATCAAGCTGGCGTCCTGGCCGCCGCTGCTGCGCACTTCCTGATCTCGATTGGGGCTGAGCAGGAACATCACACTGGCAATCGGCAGCAGATAGCTGGCCGCATCAATGCCCAGGGCCCATGCCGGCCCCGTGGCCGCCAGCAACCAGCCGCCGATCGGGGGGCCCACCAGCTTGCCCACGTTGAATACCACCGAAAAGCTGGTGAGGTAGCCCGCCAGCTGGTTCTGGCGTTCCACCAGGATCGAGCAGTACTTGTTGCGGGCCGTTAGCTCGTAGGCGCCGGCGATGCCCACCAGCAGCGTGCTGCAGAGCAGCAGCAGCACCTGGGGTGTGCCCTCCAAAAGGGGTATGGCCAGGGCCCCCAGCCCTGAAGCGGCCAGCAGCGCCCATTGGGCCTGCACCAGCACCCGTTCACAGCCCACGCGGTCGGTGCGCACCCCCGCCGGACCGCTAACCAGCAGGGTGGGCAGAGATAGCGCGGCGAAGTTCAGCGCCAACACGAAGGGATCAACCCCTCCCTTCATCAGGATCCAGCCCTTGGCGGTGATGCCGGCGAAGGATCCTGCCGTGCTCACGCCGGAGGCGATCAGAAAGAGCTGGCGTTGCTGCTCGGCAGGAAGTTTGAAAAGGGTCAACCCTGGCGTCTCGCTGCGGCCACCATGGCGCGTGCACCAACAATTCGCCCGCTGAGGTCATAGATGTCGGCTCCGGTGATCTCCACCGGCACCAGGCTCCCCGGTGCGGCCTGCTGACCATCCTTGCCGGGTTGAACCCGCACTTCACCGTCTACCTCGGGAGCAAAGCGGGCGCAGCGGCCGATCATCTCGCCAGTCTGGGGGTTGTGCTGTTCGATCAACACGTCCACGGTGCGCCCCACCCAACGGCTGTTTCGTTCCGCTGAAATCGGTTGCTGCAGCGCCATCAGGGCATCCTTGCGGGCTTGGGCTACCTCGGGGTCGACGTGATCGGGAAGGTCGGCTGCTGCCGTTCCGTCCTCCGGCGAGAAGGTGAACACCCCCACATGATCGAAACGCTGACGCTCGAGGAAGCTCATCAGGTGCTGGAAGTTCTCCTCGGTTTCGCCGGGGAAACCCACGATCAGCGTGGTGCGCAGCACCGCGTCGGGGAGTTGCTCGCGAATCTGATCCAGCAGGCGGTCATTCACATCCGCTTGCCAGGGGCGGTTCATCGCTCGCAGCACCTCCGGATGGCTGTGCTGCAGTGGCAGATCGAGATAAGGCACAACGTTCGGCACCTCCCGGTATGCCGCCAGCACATCCGGGGTGAGGCCGGTGGGATACGCGTAGTGCACACGGATCCAGGGGATCTCCACCTTCCCAAGGGCCCGCAGCAGCTCCGCCAGCTTGGGTTTGCCGTAAAGGTCGAGGCCGTAGTTGGTGGTGATCTGGCTGATCAGGATCAGCTCCTGCACCCCTTGCGCCGCCAGCTGGTGGGCTTCGGCCACGATCGATTCAATTGGCCGGCTTCGCTGATCCCCCCGTAGCTTCGGAATGATGCAGAAGGCGCAGCGGTAATCGCAGCCTTCGGCCACCTTGAGGAAAGCCACCGCTTGGTCGGTTGTTCTTTGGCGGGGCAGGTGTTCATCGCCCACAAAGGTGGGAACGGCGCTGACCTGATTGACCCGTTCCCCCGCTTCCACCCGCTGCAGCACGTCAACGATGTGCTGGTAATCGCCGGTTCCCACGATGGCTTTGGCTTCAGGAATCGACTCCAGCAACTCGTCCTGGAAATGCTGTGCCAGGCATCCCGCGATGATCAGTTCCTTGCCTTGTTCAGCCAGTCCCACCAGGGTGCGCACCGATTCCTCGCGGGCGTCCTGGATGAAGCTGCAGGTGTTCACCACCACCACGGCGGCATCGCTCTCATCGGTGCTGACGCCGTAGCCCGCTTCCGCTAGCAGCCCCACCATGTGTTCGGTGTCCACCCGATTTTTCTCGCACCCCAGATGGGCGAAGGCGACTGTCGGTTTCGTCGGGGTGCTTGTCATCACGTCGCCGGCAGGCCAAAGATCAGCCTACGAAGCGGCCTGATAACGAGGGAACTGACAGAATCCGATCACTTGAAGATCAAGGATGGGCACCACCCGTCTAGTCAGCCGTCGCCGACAGGATTCCGGGGCCAAATGGGCCCGAATCGCCATGGCGGTGCTGGCCACTGCAGGCCTGATCGACACCGGTTCGATCACCCTCAAGCGCTGGGGTCTGCTCGGCAACCTCACCTGCCCGATGGGGGCCGATGGTTGCGACAAGGTGCTCAACAGCGCCTGGGGGACGGTCTTCGCCGGAATCCCACTGTCTTTGGTGGGTGTTCTGGCCTATGGCGCCGTGCTGCTGATGGCCCTGCTGCCCTTGTTGCCGGGGTTGCAGGAGAACAAGAGCGACCTGTCGCGCCGCACCTGGTGGGGCCTATTCAGTGTGTCCCTAGGGATGGCCGTCTTCAGCGGCGTGCTTTTGGGCGTGATGCTTCTCAAGATCCAGGCGTTCTGCTTTTTCTGTGTTCTCTCCGCCGGGCTGTCCCTTGCCCTGTTGGTGCTTTCCATAGTCGGCGGCGGCTGGGACGACCTGGGGCAGCTGCTGTTCCGCGGCGTGCTCCTTGCATTGGCGGTGTTGCTGGGGGGATTGATCTGGTCGTCGGTGGTGGATCCGAATCGGCCCGAGGCCGTCTCCAGCGGTACCGGTGTCGCCCCGGTCGTCACCACTGAGAGCTCACCTGCGGCGATTGCCTTGGCCGAGCACCTCACCAGCAATGGGGCGGTGATGTATTCCGCCTATTGGTGCCCCCACTGCCACGAGCAGAAGGAGCTGTTCGGCAAGCAGGCTTCGGATCAGCTCAAGGTGGTCGAATGCGCGCCGGATGGTGAGAACAACCAGGCCGATCTTTGCCGCAGCAAAGGATTGGAGGGCTTCCCCAGTTGGGAGATCAACGGCAGCATCGATTCCGGCGTCAAAGGGCTCGACACCCTGGCGGAACTCAGCGGCTACAAGGGCGAGACTGACTTCTGAATCAGGGCCGCACAGCTCGGGTGATGATGCCCCGCTGTCGTTGTTGCCTTGAATGCTGCTGCCATTGCGGTAGCGGTGCCGGGGCATCGCTGCGGTAATGGCCGCCCCGGCTTTCGCAGCGAAACAGGCAGGCCTCCAGCATCAGACGGCTGGTCATCAGCCGGTGGTGCAGATCCAGCAACAGGTTGAGATCGCGTCGGCTGCCCTCCGCCAGGAGCCTGGGGGCGGAAGGGTTTTGCTGTAGCAAGGCTCTAAGCAGTGCCTGCTGCTCCAGACGCTGCTCGTCTTCCTTGACCTTTGCAAGGGCCTGGCGCAAGCCGGCGGCGGATCGTTCCACACCCGCTCTCCTCCAGCAGAGCTGCCTTAGCCGCTCGATCGCGTCGATCAATTGCGAACTGCTGCTGCCGTCCAGGTCCAGCTCAAGCGGTTGTGCGTTGCCGATGGCAAGGGCCGGTGGGGTGGGGCCGAGTTCGATCTCCTTGAGGCGATGGGCGAACACCAGGCATTCCATCAGTGAGTTGCTGGCCAGACGGTTGGCCCCATGCAGGCCAGTGCAGGCCACCTCTCCCACGGCATAAAGCCCCGGCAGTGTGGTGGCGGCTTGCAGATCCGTGGCCACCCCTCCCATCCAGTAGTGGGCGGCGGGGGCCACGGGGATCGGCCTTTCCAACGGATTGAGTCCGAGTTCGTCGCAGCGATCCAGGATCGTTGGGAAGCGGCGCTCCGCGTGGTCGCGCGGGATGGCAGCGAAGTCGAGCCACATCTGTTTCACCTGCTGCCGCTGCATGGCCTGCATCAAGGCGCGGCTTACCTGGTCGCGCGGTGAGAGGTCGCGTTTGGGCAGGTGGGCCACAGGGCTGCCCCCCAGAGCATCCACCAGCACGCCACCTTCGCCGCGAACGGCTTCGGAGATCAGAAAGCAGGGGGCGTCATCCAGGCGGATGGCGGTGGGATGGAACTGAACGAACTCCAGATCCTCCACAGCAGCGCCCGCTTGCCAGGCCAGGGCGATGCCTTCGCCGCAGGCCTGGGCTGGATTGGTGGTGTTGGCGAACAGATGGCCACCCCCGCCGCTGGCCAGAACCACCGCGCGGGCTTCGATGCCATGCAGATGCGCCCCATCCAGCACCTGAACGCCGCAACAGCGCCCATCGCGCACCAGCAGCTGAGTTACTCGAACGCCGCGACGATGCAGTAACCCCGGACGTTCCTCGACACGATCCCGCAGCACATCCACCAGCGCCCGTCCGGTGCGGTCTTGCACATGCAGCACCCGCCGGTGGCTGTGGGCCGCTTCCAGAGTGGTGGCAAGGCCGTGCTGATCCCGGTCGAAGGCCATGCCCAGCTGCCCCAGTCGCTCCACGCAATGGGGTGCCTCCTGCACCAGAAGCCGTACGGCATCTCCGTCGCAAAGGCCTGATCCGGCCAGAACGGTGTCCTGCGCATGGCTGTCGGCGCTGTCCTCCTTACGGGTGACAGCAGCAATGCCGCCCTGGGCCCACCGGCTGGAGGAGCGCCGGCCTGTGTTGCGGTTGAGCAGCAGCACCTTGAGCTCAGGGGGCAGATCAAGGCAGGTCATCAGACCAGCAGCCCCGGCACCGATCACCACCACGTCCCAGGGACCTGAAGGGATGGGATCAGAGCTGCGGGGCTGGGCCATCACGGGGACAAAAAAACCGCCGGTGGTCCGGCGGTCCAAGCAGTCACAGTCAGTGTGACGGGGTTAGCAATCAGCGGTACTGACCATCATTAATCCGATCGTCACCCTCGTTAAGAGCGATTGCGGGAGGAGTGACAGTGAAGTTGTCGCGATACTTGGCGAACAACTCCTTCTGACGGTCGGTCAGGTCAAGAGAAAGAACATCCTCAACGCTGTCGTAGGGACCCCCCAGAACGATCTTTCCAGCCATGGTCGGGTACATGCCCGGGAATTGCTGGAAGCGACGCACTGAGGAGTTGTTCAGGTCAACCTTGCCTTCACGTTCAGCGATTTTGTCGTCAACAACGTTGCGGATCACGTTGCCGGAATACTTGTTGCGAAGGTCGTCGTCGGCGTAGACGCTGCTGGGAAGCACAAGGCCTGCCATCAGACTTGCCATCACCATTGCGCCGGCCAGCCAGCTCAGAAGCCGCTTCATCTCAACTCTCGATCAGGGGGTCAGAACGGGTCGACCGGCATTGCCGGCTCGGGAAGACTACAAGTCGCTGAGCCTTTCAGGCCCCTGGTTCGTGGGAGCTTTTGCAGTTCGTTTCACTCGATCAGGCCACTAAGCCCGGGCTGCAGCAATGCTGAGAGCAGGAACAAACCATCCACCCACAGGGTTGTGGTCAACACAGCCGCTGCCATGGCGCCGGTGTCACTCTTGAGACCTTGGCCGTTCTTGCTCAGGCGACGTCCGCCCATCAGCACCAAGGCAGTGGCGATCACCAGGGTGATCAGGGGCAGGGGTTGGAGCAGATGGAGGCCCGCTTGATGCAGGAGCAGTGGTGCTTGATCTAGCGAAGCTGTCACCACAGCGGGCCAGAACTGCATCACGCCGGTTGCTGCCATGGCGAAGTCAGTGCACGCTGTACCAACCAGGGAAGACAGGTAAAACGTCGCCGCCAGACGCCAGCGTCCCTGCAGCCCGCCGAGGGCAATGGGGACGGCGAAGGCTTCCACCGGAAGGTGCAGCACAGGATGGGCACGCAGCCAGCCCCAGAAGATGCATCCGGCGAGCCAGCTGCCGCTGAAACCCACCAGAAGAGAGCCAAGGTCAGAAGCCGTCTGAGAGCGGCTCTGATGCAAGACCAAGCCAGCTGCGATCAGAACACCTGTGAACAGGGTGGCTGAAAACGGATCCAGGCGAACCCAGGGGGCCTGGAGAAACACCGGCAGCACCACCATGGCTGCGGCGATGCGGACCACCGGAAAGGACCACGACCGAGCGGGGGCTGAGGTTTGCCAGGTGCCGCCGATCAAGTGCCCTTTGTGAAGAAAGTCACGGAACCTTAGAAGACATCTTCAAGTGACGCGGCCGACATGCCCGCATGAGCTGCTGCGGATACCGTCAAAGCGACATCTGTTGCGTCGATGGCGGACCCCTCTGCATCCCTCACCCTGCTTGAGGCCTGCTGGCGTGATCTGGTGTTGGGGGTGGTTCAGGGTCTGACTGAATTTCTGCCGATCAGCAGCACGGCTCATCTCAAGGTGGTGCCTGTGCTTCTGGGTTGGGGTGACCCTGGCGTTTCCGTCACCGCTGCGATTCAGCTGGGCAGCATCGTTGCGGTGATTGCCTATTTCCGTGCAGATCTCAGTCAGATGCTGCGCGGGATCAGTCGCGCCATTCGCCATGGCCAGTGGCGCGAACCCAAGGCGCGCCTCGGGCTCGCCATGGCCGTCGGCACCCTGCCGATCCTGGCGCTCGGGCTGGGAATCAAATTCTTCTGGGCTCAGGGCTACGAAGAGTCGCCCCTGCGTGGCGTTCCTTCCATTGCCATCGTCTCGATCGTGATGGCTTTACTGCTTGCCTTGGCGGAACGTACCGGGGCGCGGCGGAAGCAACTTCCCAACGTCTCCGGCCGTGATGGCCTGGTGGTAGGGCTCGCTCAAGCGCTCGCTTTGCTTCCGGGAGTGTCTCGTTCCGGCGGCACGCTCACGGCTGCCCTGTTCGACGGCTGGCAGCGTGCCGACGCCGCTCGCTTTTCTTTCTTGCTGGGCATTCCCGCCATCACCATTGCGGGGTTGGTGGAACTGAAGGATGCGCTGAACGCCACTGCTGGCACAGGCTCTCTACCGTTACTTGTCGGCATCGTTTCAGCCGCCGTTGTGTCGTGGCTGGCGATTGACTGGTTGCTGAAGTTCCTGCAGCGCAACAGCACCTGGATTTTTGTGGTGTACCGGCTGCTCTTTGGTTCGCTTCTGCTGGTCTGGTGGGGTGCCCACGGCGCACACTGAAAGCAGATGAGTCCGGCTTGTGTGGAATGAGCCATCCGCTGGGGTTGCTGTTGCAGCTCTGGATCTAAATAGAAGTGGCCGCCAACCCCAGCCAGCGGTGGTGGCGTCCGTGGAGACCGGCTCGATCGGGGAGGAACTGGGTTTTGAGCCGGGCGACCAGTTGCTCAGCATCAACGGCATTCGACCGCGAGATCTGATCGATTACCGCTACCTCTGCGTCGAGGAGGAGCTTTGCCTTGAGGTGCGCGATGCAGCAGGTGCTCTGCATCGCGTCGAGTTGGAAAAGGAGGCCGATGACGGTCTTGGTCTGGCCTTCACCGAGGCACTGTTTGACGGCTTGCGTCAGTGCAACAACAAATGCCCGTTCTGCTTCATTGACCAGCAGCCTCCGGGCCACCGCGACAGCCTTTACCTCAAAGACGACGATTACCGGCTGAGCTTTCTTTATGGCTCTTATCTGACCCTCACCAACCTGGGCGACGCCGATTGGCAGCGGATTGAGGAGCAGCGTTTATCTCCTTTATTTGTCTCGGTGCATGCCACGGAGCCGGCGTTGCGCTCCCGTCTGCTGGTAAATCCGCGTGCCGCTCAGGTGATGGATCAACTCGCCTGGTTTGATCAGCGTGATCTGCAGATCCACGCTCAGGTGGTGGTCTGTCCAGGTCTCAATGATGGTTCTGCCCTGGAGAGGACGCTGAACGATCTGGCGTCTTTTGCGGCTGGCCCCTGGCCGGCGGTGCTGTCTGCAGCAGTGGTGCCGGTGGGGCTCACCCGCTTCAGGCCGGCTGAAGATGGTCTTGTGCCCGTGGATCCGGCCTGTGCTCGGCGCGTGATCGCCCAGGTGGAACCCATGCAGCAGCGCTTCCAGAAGTCCTTGGGAACCCGTTTTGCCTGGCTCTCGGATGAGTGGTACCTGATGGCGGGGTTGCCCTTGCCTCCACGGGATGACTACGAGGATCTGCCGCAGCAAGAGAATGGTGTGGGCAGCATCCGCGCCTTTCTCGAAGCTCTGGATGCTGCCACTGAGGATTTGCCCGAAGCGGTGCCCCAGCCCCGTCGTTGCAGTTGGGTGGTCGGTCAGATCGTGGCCCAGGCGTTGCAGCCCGTGGCCGAACGGCTGAATGGGGTGGATGGTGTCGAGTTTCATCTGATCGGGCTGCCGAGTCCCTACTGGGGGCAGGACCAAGTGGTGACCGGACTGTTGACGGGACAGGATCTCCTCAGTGGCTTACAAGGTCGAGATCTCGGCGATGAGCTGCTGCTGCCGTCGGTGATGTTGCGGCAGGGTCATCCCGTGTTCCTGGATGACATGACCTTGGAGGCCCTGGCTGAGCAGTTGCCGGTCCCCATCCGGATCGTTCATGGGGCGGCTGATGTCGTGGCCTCAGTTTTGAGTGCTGTAGGAAAAAGTCCCTAAGCTCCCCGAAAGGTATTTGTTTGCTGTGCGCCGGATCACCGCGGGTCTATGTCTCGTTGCGGGCGTTGTCTCCACCGGTGTTCCCCCTGCACTAAGCGAGGACACTCCACAGGCTGAATCGGCGTTGTTGGACCAGACCACGCTTCCCGATGCGATCGAGCTGAAGGGAGCACGCCCCAAGGCTGATCCTTCCGTGGTTGCTCCGGCGCTTGATGTTTTGCCGCCTCCACTTCTTCCTTTGGCGGCCCCCCCCAGCCTGGCTCTGCCGGATGCACCCTCGCAGGTGAGCATTCATGAGTTGCGGCCGCTCACATTGGAGGAAGCTCTCCAGTTGGCCGAGGTCAATAGCCCGACCTTGAAGGCAGCGGCAAGCCAGGTGGATCAGGCCAAGTCGGCTCTCCGCGCAGCCATTTCTGCCTGGTATCCCACCGTTGAGCTCTCGGCCAGTGGGCTGCCCGAATATCTCAAGTCATATTCCTACCGAAATCCAGACTTCGTTCCTGATCGGGTGGTTCAGAGGCCCACGGGTCAGGTCAACCCCATAACCGGTGAGGAGACCACCCGACAGGTGACACGGGATGGTTTCAATGAGCGCTACGGCCGGGAGTGGCGGCTCAATGTCAACTTGCAGGTGAGCTGGGATCTGATCAATCCCGCCCGGGTTCCCCAGATCGCTGCAGCTCGTGATCGATTCGAGCTGGCGGGTGATTCCTATCTCATTGCTTTGAGGGATCTCCGTCTCGACTCAGCAACCGCCTATTTCAATCTGCAGGAAGCTGATGAAGGGGTTCGTATTGGTCAGGTTTCGGTGCAGGCGTCATTGGTGAGCCTGCGTGATGCCCGAGCTCGTTTCAACGCTGGGGTCAATACGAAATTGGAGGTTTTGGAGGCTGAGACTCAGCTCGCCCGAGACCGCAATCTGCTCACCACCCGCTTGGGTGATCAGAGCATTGCGCGACGGCGTTTGGCATCCCTTCTTGATCTGCCTCAGGACGTCACTCCAACCGCCGCAACTCCATCCCGCCCTTTGGGCCTCTGGGAGCCCTCGCTTGAGGAGAGCATCGTTGCGGCCTACAACTTTCGTGAAGAGCTCGATCAGTTGATCCTCGAGATCTCGATCAACAACAGCGAAGCCAATGCATCTCTGGCCGCTGTTCAGCCCGTTCTCAGGTTCGTCAATTCCACCACGGTCACGCGTAATGAGGGCCAGACCGGTCAAACCTCACTCAGTGACATTGATATGGGGGACTTCACTTATGGCTATCAGAATGCCACTGCTTTGAGGGCATCCTGGCGTTTGTTTGATGGCGGTCGTGCTCGAGCCGAATACCGGCGTTCCAAGCAGGCAGCTGAAGAGAGCCGCTTCAAGTTCGCCAACACTCGTGATCGGATCCGGTTTCAAGTGGAGGAGAGCTTCATCGGTCTGCGAACAGCCGTTCAAAACATCGACACCACGTCCAGCGAGGTGTTGTCGTCTCGGGAATCTCTGCGTCTGTCGCAGCTGCGCGTTCAGGCTGGTGTCAGCACCCAGCGCGAAGTGGTCGATAACCAGCGCGATCTCACCAATGCAGAGCTGCGTTATGCCGGGGCAATTCGCGAATACAACACCAACCTGGCGCAGCTAAGGCGCCGCACAGGTTTGGATGCTTTGGTCGCCTGCAATGCGGTGTCGCTTCCTGCCACCAAGTCCGAACCTGATCAACAACCGATTCCCATTGAGCCAACCCCGCTCAAGTCCGCCTGTCCAGCGGTGGCTTCGTCAGGGGCCTCCTCTGGTTCGACGGTGAATCAAACTGAGGGCACTCCTGTTCAGCCTCTGTGGTGACGTTGGTGCTCAGTGACGATCAACTGAGCGCTGTTCATTTGTTGCTTGATCGCATTCGTGCCCGTCAACTACAAGATTTCGGGCAGATCAGTTCCGATGTGAAACCCGATGGTTCTTTGATCACTGACTGCGATCGGTGGAGTGATGCCGCTCTGGTGGAGGGCTTGGCCAGCATTGCTCCCGGCGAGGGAGTCCTCAGCGAGGAAGGATCTAAGACAGTTCCGAACACGCGGGCGTATTGGGTGGTGGATCCCCTGGATGGAACCACCAATTTTGCGGCTGGTATTCCCTACTGGGCGATCTCCGTGGCGAGGTTCGTCGACGGCCGTCCCAGTGAGGTCTTTCTTGATGTGCCAGCGCTGGGACAACGCTTTGTCGCCCTGCGTGGCCGCGGCGCTACCCGCAACAACCAACCGCTGACGTCTGAGACGAGAGCGTTGGCGACCAGCGCCTGTGTTTCGCTCTGCAGCCGCTCGATTCGTGTGCTGCAGCGCAAGCCTGATCAGCGCTTTCCAGGAAAGATTCGTCTGCTTGGTGTCGCCAGCCTCAATTTGGTGAGCGTGGCGATGGGGCAGACGATCGCTTCATTGGAGGCCACCCCCAAGATCTGGGACCTGGCGGCGGCCTGGCTTGTGCTCGACGAATTGGGATGTCCGATCCGCTGGTTGGATGCGGATCCTGCGCAGCTCTCTCCTGGAGAAGACGTGGCTGAACGGGGATTCCCTGTGCTGGCGGCCGGTTCATGGGCCCATTTGGCTCGCTTCCTCCCATGGGGAGAGGCTCTGCTTCAGCCCTGAAGCGTTGCTATTGCGAGAGCGTGAGCTGTGGTGTTATGGTTTTGTCTTGCGCGGGAGCCGAGAGGCGAGCGTGCAAGACCGAAGCCTGAGGGGCGAGAGCCTTGAAGTGTCTTGGGTCACTTACGAGACCAAGAGGGAGCGATCCCACGGTGTTGTAAGTTCTTCAAGCGGTCGCGAGAGGCCGCGATGACCAACCAACCGATCTCCCGAGAGGGAGTGAAGAGAAGTTTGGTCGCACCTGGACAATCGAAAAGTTTAGGAACTGACGCTTTCATCGCGTTTGGTTCTGAGCCGAACCGAGAGGTGAGGTGATGAGCCGAATGAAAGAGCGATGAAGGTGTGAGGTCCCGTCAAAAAATTTCGTTGCGCTGAAGCAATTCGCTGCAACGGGAGGGTTTTCACGAGCTCTCTTGTTGCCGGTGTGCGAATTGTGGAGCAACAACCGGATCTGAGATCCCGGAAAGTCATTGACAGAGAAATCTAGAGATGCACTCTTAAGAACCCTTTTGTGTCAGCGAAAGGAGGCCTCAACTGTTTCCAGTTTTTACTGAGTAATGGGTGACGCAAATCATTTTGAGGGCGTGAAAACGTCTAAGAGGAAATGATCTACAACGGAGAGTTTGATCCTGGCTCAGGATGAACGCTGGCGGCGTGCTTAACACATGCAAGTCGAACGAACCTTCGGGTTAGTGGCGGACGGGTGAGTAACGCGTGAGAATCTGCCCTCAGGAGGGGGATAACGGTTGGAAACGGCCGCTAATACCCCATATGCCGCGAGGTGAAATGAATTTCGCCTGAGGATGAGCTCGCGTCTGATTAGCTAGTTGGTGTAGGTAATGGCTCACCAAGGCATCGATCAGTAGCTGGTCTGAGAGGATGATCAGCCACACTGGGACTGAGACACGGCCCAGACTCCTACGGGAGGCAGCAGTGGGGAATTTTCCGCAATGGGCGAAAGCCTGACGGAGCAACGCCGCGTGAGGGATGAAGGCCTCTGGGCTGTAAACCTCTTTTATCAAGGAAGAAGATCTGACGGTACTTGATGAATAAGCCACGGCTAATTCCGTGCCAGCAGCCGCGGTAATACGGGAGTGGCAAGCGTTATCCGGAATTATTGGGCGTAAAGCGTCCGCAGGCGGCCCTTCAAGTCTGCTGTTAAAAAGTGGAGCTTAACTCCATCATGGCAGTGGAAACTGTTGGGCTTGAGTGTGGTAGGGGCAGAGGGAATTCCCGGTGTAGCGGTGAAATGCGTAGATATCGGGAAGAACACCAGTGGCGAAGGCGCTCTGCTGGGCCATCACTGACGCTCATGGACGAAAGCCAGGGGAGCGAAAGGGATTAGATACCCCTGTAGTCCTGGCCGTAAACGATGAACACTAGGTGTCGGGGGAATCGACCCCCTCGGTGTCGTAGCCAACGCGTTAAGTGTTCCGCCTGGGGAGTACGCACGCAAGTGTGAAACTCAAAGGAATTGACGGGGGCCCGCACAAGCGGTGGAGTATGTGGTTTAATTCGATGCAACGCGAAGAACCTTACCAGGGTTTGACATCCTGCGAATCTCTTGGAAACGAGAGAGTGCCTTCGGGAACGCAGTGACAGGTGGTGCATGGCTGTCGTCAGCTCGTGTCGTGAGATGTTGGGTTAAGTCCCGCAACGAGCGCAACCCACGTCTTTAGTTGCCAGCATTTAGTTGGGCACTCTAGAGAGACCGCCGGTGATAAACCGGAGGAAGGTGTGGATGACGTCAAGTCATCATGCCCCTTACATCCTGGGCTACACACGTACTACAATGCTACGGACAAAGGGCAGCAAGTTCGCGAGGACAAGCAAATCCCATAAACCGTGGCTCAGTTCAGATCGTAGGCTGCAACTCGCCTACGTGAAGGAGGAATCGCTAGTAATCGCAGGTCAGCATACTGCGGTGAATACGTTCCCGGGCCTTGTACACACCGCCCGTCACACCATGGAAGTTGGCCACGCCCGAAGCCGTTACTCCAACCCTTGTGGAGGAGGACGTCGAAGGTGGGGCTGATGACTGGGGTGAAGTCGTAACAAGGTATCCGTACCGGAAGGTGCGGATGGATCACCTCCTAACAGGGAGACAACACAATGATTTTGATGCCTGAGTACTTTTATTCTTAGGCCGAAATCCTGTCACCTTAGGTCGATCGGTACCTCAGATTTGAAATCAAGAATGAGCAGCAATGTTGATTGCTTGATGGAGATTTTCAGTTCCTAAACTTTGTCTAGGTCACACCCCAAAAGGGATGAGACTCCTGGGCCATTAGCTCAGGTGGTTAGAGCGCACCCCTGATAAGGGTGAGGTCCCTGGTTCAAGTCCAGGATGGCCCATTCGGTGTTGGGGGTTTAGCTCAGTTGGTAGAGCGCCTGCTTTGCAAGCAGGATGTCAGGAGTTCGAGTCTCCTAACCTCCACTGACCGAACTTTTTCCCCATCTCCAAATCGTTGGAGTTGAGCTCGATTGGCGTGTGATTTAGATGTGTCCGCTGGATGACCCCAGCTTCCTGTCATTCCAAGTTTTAAGTTTCAAGCTTTGAATTTGGTTGATAAGATGCTGGGCTCGAACTGAGAAATCAGTTTGAAGTTCTAGCAGAACCTTGACAACTGCATAGGTGAAGTCTGGAAAAAACAAAGCATCTTACAGATGCATTGTTTTGAATCTGATCTTTCGAAAGGAAGATTGGATCTAGAACAATGAAAATTCTTTTGAGCAAGAGCCGAGACTCTTGAACGTTCTTTGATTCGTGTCGAGCGAATCAGAGTTTGATCTTGTTTTTAGCAATAAAAACTTGAGAATCTGCTTTCAACGGCGGTAAGCGTTCAGGAGGTTAATTGGTCAAGCTACAAAGGGCTCACGGCGGATACCTTGGCACACAGAGGCGATGAAGGACGTGGTTACCTGCGATAAGTCTCGGGGAGCTGGAAGCACGCTTTGATCCGGGAATTTCCGAATGGGGCAACCCTTAATACGGCCAGCTGAATCCATAGGCTGGCACGAGCCAACCCAGCGAACTGAAACATCTTAGTAGCTGGAGGAAAGGAAAGTAAAAACGACTCCCTAAGTAGCGGCGAGCGAACGGGGAAGAGCCTAAACCGATGCTTTCGAGTATCGGGGTTGTGGGACAGCAACGTGTATCAGGAATGTTAGGAGAAGTGCTTGAATGGCACGCCACAGAGGGTGAAAGCCCCGTAACCGAAAACTGAACTGAGCTAGCTGTATCCCGAGTAGCACGGAGCACGTGAAATTCCGTGTGAATCCGCGAGGACCACCTCGTAAGGCTAAGTACTACTGTGTGACCGATAGCGAAACAGTACCGCGAGGGAAAGGTGAAAAGAACCCCGGGAGGGGAGTGAAATAGAACATGAAACCGTGAGCCTACAAGCAATGGGAGCCCTACTTATAGGGTGACCGTGTGCCTGTTGAAGAATGAGCCGGCGACTTATAGGCACTGGCGGGTTAAACCGGAAATGGTGGAGCCATAGCGAAAGCGAGTCTGAATAGGGCGTTTGTCAGTGTTTATAGACCCGAACCCGGGTGATCTAACCATGGCCAGGATGAAGCTTGGGTGATACCAAGTGGAGGTCCGAACCGACTGACGTTGAAAAGTCAGCGGATGAGCTGTGGTTAGGGGTGAAATGCCAATCGAACCCGGAGCTAGCTGGTTCTCCCCGAAATACGTTGAGGCGTAGCGTCTCGTGCTCCAGCAGGGGGGTAAAGCCACCATTTCGGTGCGGGCTGCGAGAGCGGTACCAAATCGAGATGAACTCTGAATACCCTGTGTGTAGCGAGGCAGTCAGACTGTGGGGGATAAGCTCCATGGTCGAGAGGGAAACAGCCCAGACCGCCAGCTAAGGTCCCCAAATCAACACTAAGTGATAAAGGAGGTGGGATTGCATAGACAACCAGGAGGTTTGCCTAGAAGCAGCCATCCTCAAAGGAGTGCGTAATAGCTCACTGGTCGAGCGATCCTGCGCCGAAAATGAACGGGGCTAAGTGTTGTACCGAAGCTGCGGATTTATGGTAGGGGAGCGTTCTATGTGGGGCGAAGCGTTAGCGTGAGCGGGCGTGGACTGCATAGAAGTGAGAATGTCGGCTTGAGTAGCGAAAACATGGGTGAGAATCCCATGCACCGAAACCCTAAGGGTTCCTCCGGCAGGCTCGTCCGCGGAGGGTTAGTCTGGACCTAAGGCGAGGCCGAAAGGCGTAGTCGATGGATAACAGGTCAACATTCCTGTACCGGTCATGTTTTGGGAAGAGGGACGGAGAAGGCTAGCCAAGCCAGATGTTGGTTACTGGTTCAAGCGTTCGAGGCGTTGAGGAGCGGTGAAAACGTTCCGAGCTGAGGCGTGAGTACGAGCTGCTACGGCAGCGAAGTTGGTGACGTCAAGCTTCCAAGAAAAGCTCTATACCCGTTAAGGCATGACTGCCAGTACCCGAAACCGACACAGGTGGGGTGGTAGAGAATACCGAGGTGCGCGAGGTAACTCTCTCTAAGGAACTCGGCAAAATGGCCCCGTAACTTCGGGAGAAGGGGTGCCACCGCAAGGTGGTCGCAGTGAAGAGGCCCTGGCGACTGTTTACCAAAAACACAGGTCTCCGCTAAGTCGCAAGACGATGTATGGGGGCTGACGCCTGCCCAGTGCCGGAAGGTTAAGGAAGCCGGTCAGCGTAAGCGAAGCTGGCGACTGAAGCCCCGGTGAACGGCGGCCGTAACTATAACGGTCCTAAGGTAGCGAAATTCCTTGTCGGGTAAGTTCCGACCCGCACGAAAGGCGTAACGATCAGGGCGCTGTCTCGGAGAGAGGCTCGGCGAAATAGAATTGTCTGTGAAGATGCGGACTACGTACACCTGGACAGAAAGACCCTATGAAGCTTTACTGTAGCTTGGTATTGTGCCCGGGCTCTGAATGCGCAGGATAGGTGGGAGACGTTGATCTCATGCTTGTGGGTATGAGTTAGTCACTGGTGAGATACCACTCTTTCAGAGCTAGGGTTCTAACGTTCACCCGTTATCCGGGGAGCGGACAGTATCAGGTGGGCAGTTTGACTGGGGCGGTCGCCTCCTAAAAGGTAACGGAGGCGCGCAAAGGTTTCCTCAGGCTGGTTGGAAATCAGCTGACGAGTGCAAAAGCAGAAGGAAGCTTGACTGTGAGACCTACAAGTCGAACAGGGACGAAAGTCGGCTTTAGTGATCCGACGGTTCTGAGTGGAAGGGCCGTCGCTCAACGGATAAAAGTTACTCTAGGGATAACAGGCTGATCTCCCCCAAGAGTTCACATCGACGGGGAGGTTTGGCACCTCGATGTCGGCTCATCGCAACCTGGGGCTGAAGTCGGTCCCAAGGGTTGGGCTGTTCGCCCATTAAAGCGGTACGCGAGCTGGGTTCAGAACGTCGTGAGACAGTTCGGTCCATATCCGGTGTACGCGCAGGAACATTGAGAGGATTTCTCCCTAGTACGAGAGGACCGGGAGGAACGCACCTCTGGTGTACCAGTTATCGTGCCAACGGTAAACGCTGGGTAGCCATGTGCGGAGTGGATAACCGCTGAAAGCATCTAAGTGGGAAGCCCACCTCAAGATGAGTGTTCCCATGGGGTAACCCAGTAAGGTCACGGGAAGAACACCCGTTGATAGGCTCTATGTGGAAGTCCAGTAATGGATGCAGCAGAGGAGTACTAATAGACCGAGGGCTTGACCAACATTTTGGTTCTTGCCTGAAGACTCATTTCTTTGTTTGATTCAGACGTGCAGCATTCGCTGCAGATCCTATGCAGTTCTCAGGGTTCATCCCTTGAGAATGTTTATCTATCCTGGTGTCCATGGCGGTGTGGTCCCACTCCGATCCATCCCGAACTCGGTTGTGAAACGCATCAGCGGCGACGATATTTGGGGGGTAGCCCCCTGAGAAAATAGCTCGATGCCAGGTAAAACATTCTCTCAATAGGTTGATGATTGTCTGATTGTTGTAGCAATCAACATCACAACCACGAAAAAGCCACCTCGTTTGAGGTGGCTTTTTTGTTGTATGGTTTTGAAAGTCTTCTGCGCCAATCCGTGCCAAGACGCTCTTTTTATCGACAGTTTGGAGCGCAGATTTGGCAGGCTTGTCAGCGCTGGAATAACGCTGAATGTGTTGACTTGAGCGCTGCTTTTGCCTACTACGTTCTTCAGTCTTTTTTCCCGCTTCTGTTGATCGCTTTGTCGGTTGCCGCCAGGGTGTTCGGCGAAACGGACAGCTTGGATAATGTGCTGGCCTCGGTGACCCAAGTCTTGCCACCATCAGTCACCAATCTGGTTGATTCCACTTTGCGTGGCTTGGTTAATCAAGGCTTTGGTGCCGGGATTCTCGGTGTGGTTGTTTTGCTTCTCACCGCAAGTAATGCCTATCTAACTCTGCAGCGCGGCGCAGATCGTCTTTGGTCTGAAATCCTTCCCGCGCCGGATAAAGCCCTCTCTTGGTGGCAGCAAGTGGTGGTGTTTTGCAGGAGCCGTATCGAAGCATTTCTGACGGTCTTTGTGATCTCTGTCTTGATTGTTATTGAGCAGTTGGTGCTGAGTATTCGTCAACTTCCTGAGGAAATTCTGCGTCTCCTGGATGGCTTTATACCAGGTTTGATGTCCTTGGTTCGGACCAGTCCGATTCTTCCTGTGGGGAGAATACTTATCCCTGCCTTTGTTCTCTCTCTGATGGCGTTGCTGCTCCAACGTGTTTTGCCCAGCAGGCGAGTTCCAGTGGCACCTTTGATCCCTGGCTCGTTTTTGATTGGATTTGGTCTTGCGTTTCTGAACACTATTCTCAGCCTAAGTATTGTTTCTCTTGGTAATCGCTACCAGGCTTATGGTGTGATTGGAGGCGTTTTGGTCTTGACGCTTTGGGTTTGGCTAGTGGGTGTCATTATTTATTTTGGTCAGTGTTTGAGTGTGGAATTGGCTTCAGTTCGTTTCTCTAAATCTCGGCTCGGGGAACCGAACAACTTAATGTCTTGAACTTCGATTCATCTCTGCGAAGCTGATCCAACGGACCATTTCCGTTGGAGCCAATGAATCGACCGCCAGCAGTGTTGTGGATCGCAGTTGTCTTGCTGCTGCTGGTGCCAACAGCAGCTGGTCGGCTGTTGCTCGACTTGGCAGGCGGTCTGCTGATCGCGCTTTTGGCACTGCCGTTGATCCTCTCGGGTCTGGGTTGGATTGGTTGGAAGCTGCTGCAGTCAAGGATGGTGACCTGCAACGCCTGCGGCGCCACTGGCCTCAAGGGCACTGGCATCTGTGCTGTGTGCGGCACGCCCTATGCCAACGCTGGAGACAACATCGGCACTTCAGCAGCTGCCCCATCCACGCCTGCCAGTGATCTCACGATTGATGTGGTCGCTCAGGACGTTGACTCTGATTCCTGAGCCTGCAGCTGCCTTTCTCGCAGAAACAAAAAGAACGGTGCAGCGCAGGCAAAGGCCACCCCGAAACTCAGGGGTATGGCCAGCCACCATCCTTTGATCTTTTGACGTGGACCCTCCACACAGATCCAGAGGGTGACGGCGCTGGCCCCCACCAGCAGGTCCGCGCTCAACGAGCGAGAGGCTGCTGTGCCGTTGGCATCGGCGATGAACCGGGCCAGATCGAAGGCCTGGCCACCCCCCTCAGCAATGAACTCCAGATTGGCCTTCCACGGCAGGATCGCTCCCAAAATGGCCAGAAGGAGATAGACCCAGGGCAGTGCTTTACGCATTGTTGGTGGCGTCAATGGTTGTGAGATCGAGTTCGACAATCGACTGTTCGACGCTGTCGAGCAGGCTCTGGCAACGGCTGAGGTAAACCTCACCGTGGAGAACTCGTTGCTGCAATTCCGCCAAAGGGACACTGTCGTTCTGCAGCTCAGCGAGCAGCAGATCGAGGGCCTGCATGGCTTCTTCGTAGTTCAGCTCAGAGGCATCCTTCCGCCAGCCTTCGATGCGATCGCGGTGTTCTTTGTTGGGTTGGCGCTTGCTCATCAGGTGGTGGTTGTTTTGGAGCTGCGTTGGATCTGATCGACCCGTGCCTCAACTGTTCCGTCGCTCATTCGAAGGTTGAGCTGATCACCGATCTTGACCGATTCAAGGTCTGAGATGGCCTCCCCAGCGGCGTTGCTGATCAGGGCCAGCCCCCGCTTTAGCCAGCGTTCCGGGGAAAGTGCCTTCAGCAACAGCTGTTTTTGGGCAAGCTCCTGGCGTTGGCGCTTGATCTTCTCCAGGGGAGACTGTTGTTCCAATACAACCGCCCGATCCTGGAGGCGCTGGCGCTCGCGAAGGATTCGACCCAGCAGCGCGTCCTTCAATCGACTCTGGCGTTGTACAAGTCCCTGCCGTGCCGCATCACGGTCGGGCAGCAGCGCCACGATCGCTGCCGTGGGGGTGGCTGCGCGATGGTCCGCCACCAGATCGGCCACGGTTAGATCGTCTTCGTGGCCGAGGCCTGTCACCACCGGCACGGGGTAGCGGCCCAGAACGCGGCAGAGCTCTTCGTTATCGAACACCGCCAGGTCTTCCCGGCTTCCGCCGCCGCGTGCGAGCACCAGGGCTTGAATTCCCAGCTCGGTCGATCGTTCGGCCAATTTTTCCAGAGTGGTGATGATCGTTGGGGCCACCGTGCCCTGCACTGGAATCGGCACCACAATCAGTTGCGTCAGCGGCCAGCGTTCAGCTGCGGTTCGCAGCATGTCGGCCAGGGCGGAACTGGGCACGCTGGTGAGCACCGCAATGGTGGACGGTTGGCTGGGGAGCTGCCGCTGACGGCTGGGGTCGATTACCCCCTCTTGTTCCAGTAGCTGCCGCACCCGTTCAAAGTCGCGGAGCACGGTGCTCAGGCTGGGGCGGATGTCGAGCGCCTGAACCGTGAGGCTCGCCCTTGCTGCCCAGAAATTCAGCTTCCCCACCACGGTGACGCCGTCACCGTCCTCGGGGCGGTAGCTCAGTTGGGCCAGCTTCGAGGCCCACACCACACCGGAAATGCTGGCGGCGCCGTCGGTGAGGGTGAGCCAGAGGTGGCCTTTCTTGAGTTGAGGCCGGGAGACTGTGGCTTCCAGCAAAAAACGCGGCGCAAAGCCGCGTTCCAGCAGGCTTCCGATGGCTGTGTTCAGTTCAGCAACGGAGTAAGTCGGAAGACGATCAACGCTCAAGGCGGCTGTAGGCGTAACCCCAGTAGATGCAGACCACGGCGGAGATGCTGGTCAGGAGAACTCCCCAGTGCTGATGGATCTGGGTGGCACCGATCGTGCAGATCACCAAGGCGCTGCTGAGCAGCCTTGAGCCATCGCGTCTGTTCTGAACGTAAAGCGGTGCCAACGACTGCCTCGGTGGAATCACCCCACTGTGATGCATCAGCGGTGGCCGGTGGCGATGCAACAAAAAACCCCCCGGCGAGCCGAGGGGCTCCTTGAATCCGCAATGCGGAAATCAGCCGAGGCCGACTTGGGACAGGATGCCCTGGCCGGTCAGGAGCTCGGTGCCGAGGCCGATCACGATGCCCAGCATGGCTAGACGACCGTTCCAGGTCTCAGCGAAGTTGACGAAGCCGAAGCGTGCGTTGTCTGACATGGGATTGAACCGGTTGGTTGTAAGCCAATGTAACAAAGGTTGGAGTTTTGTTGCGTGTGTTTGCGGCTACGCAAATAGCAATCTCTTCGCTATTCAAGGCTGTTGTCCACCCGACCTGCGTTTCGTCCGGGCGGTGGGCAGGGCTTGCCGGGGATCGTCGGGCCAGGGGTGCTTGGGGTAGCGCCCCCGCATTTCGCGGCGCACGTCTTGGTAGCTGCCTTGCCAGAAGCCTTTGAGGTCGCGGGTGCGTTGCAGGGGACGTCTGGCCGGTGAGAGCAGCTCCAGCGTGACTGGAATGCGGCCATCCAGGACGTGCGGACCATCGTCACAGCCGAACATCTCCTGCAATTTCACCGCGAGGATCACCTCGTCCCCCGTGTAATGGAGGGCGGCCTGCCGACCCGAGGGGATCTGGATGCGGCGCGGTAAAAGTCGATCCAGCTGTTGTCTGAGGCTCCAGTCGAGATCGCCCCAGAGCGCTTCTTCCAGTGCCGCATTGCTGATGTCGCCCCAGCTGAGGCATCCCTCCAGGGCCGGACCAAGCCAGGTGTCGGCCTGCTCCAGCAGCGTGGTGAGATCTCTGGTCGGCCAGGGTGAGCCAACCTGTTGATGCATCCATTGCAGCCGTTGTCGTAGTTGATGGCTGTTGTCCGTCCAGGGCAATGCGTCCAGGTTGGAGTTTCTATGCAGCTGCTCGATCAGCAGGGCGCGGCACAACGGCGCTGCCGGTGATGGCTGGGGCGTGCGGCGCACCACCAACTCGCCCAGTTTCAGCAGTCGTTCGGCGCGGATTCTCTGGCGCTCAGGGTCCCAGCTGACCGAGTCCTGCCAGTGGCCGTCCTGTTCGGCGATGGCCAGGAGTGTGCTTTGGCTCAGGGCCACTGCCATCTGGATCCGCGTGTCTCTTTGGCCCACGTCGACCCTGGCGACGGCCAGGGCGGGACTTCCCTGAAGCGGATCCCAGGGAAGCAGCACGGCGCCGCGTCCTTGGCGCAGTTGATAGCGACCGGTCTGCTCCGGTCGCTGTTGCGCCAACCATTCCGGAAAAGCCGCCAGGATCAGATCGCCAGCATTGACGGGCGATCCCTTTCCCTGGGGTGCAGGGCCAAGCCGCTTCAGTTGGCGGCCAAGCTGCTGGCTGAGTGCCTGCAGGGATGGATGGCGCTGCAGGCCGTTCAGCCGGGCCTCCAGATCACTGCCGATTTGGCGGATGTCGTAGGGGTCCCGTTCGCTGAGGATTGCCGCCAGATCACATCCCAGTTGGGGGGCACCCCGTTCATGGGCTTCCAGCAGCAGCATGCCGAGCCTTGGGTGAACGCCAAGGCCGCTGATCAACCGTCCCCGCCGACTGATGCGGCCGTCCTCCTCCAACAGGCCGAGCTGCTGCAGCCCGCGCTGTCCCTCCTTCATGGCAGCTGCCGGAGGCGGATCCAGCCATGGCAGGTCTTCGCCCAGTCCGTCCCCCCACTGGGCCAGTTCCATCAACACAGGCTGGGGATCCGCCAGCAGCAGTTCAGGCGGGTGGAAGCGTGGTCGTCGTTTTTGCTCTGCAGGCGACCAGAGCCGGATGCAGCTGCCGGGGCACTGTCGGCCTGCACGGCCCCTGCGCTGCTCTGCACTGGCCAGGCTTGAGACTGTGGTCTCCAGGCCCTCCATTTGGGTGTTGGGGTCGTAGCGCAGTTGACGGCTGAGGCCGCTGTCGATCACCAGCCGAACCCCGTCAATGGTGAGGGAGCTTTCGGCAATGGCGCTGGCCAGGATGATGCTGCCGTCTTGGTTCGGATCGCAGCGCTTCAGAGCTGAACTCTGCTGCTGCAGGGGGAGTTGACCATGCAGTGCCTGAATGCGCCAGTTCCGCAGACTTGGCGCTGCGGTCAGGGTCTGCCTGCAGCGTTCAATCTCCGCTAGTCCAGGCAGGAAGACCAGAACGCCGCTGCCCCGCGGTTGCTCGAGGGCATGCTGCTCGATGGCGCGTAACACTTGCCGCGCCAATGGTTCGTCCAACCGTGGCGGTTGGTGATGGGTCTCCACCGGATAACAGCGGCCTGGGCTTTCCAGCACCGTCGCTTCGGGCAGTCGTTCCCTCAGGTCGGAAAGATCCAGCGTGGCGGACATCAACACCAGTGCCAGGTCTGGATTCAGCAGTGGGCGCGCCTCGCGCAGCAGGGCGAGGGACAGATCCGCATCACGCCCGCGCTCATGAAATTCATCGAAGATCACGCAGCCCACCCCGTCCAGCGAGGGGTCGCTCTGAAGACGTCGCAAAAACAGGCCGTCGGTGATCACTTCCACCTGGGTGCGGCTGGACCGCTTCTGTTCCCCGCGAACGGCATAACCGATGCGCCCGCCCACGTCTTCCCCCAGGCTCGCAGCGAGACGCATTGCCGCGGCTTTGGTCGCTAACCGCCGTGGCTCGATCATCCAGATTTTTTGCTTCTCTTCGAGGAAGGCTTGGCCTTCCGCCAGGGCCCCGATCAGCGCTAAGGGAACACGCGTCGTCTTTCCCGCACCGGGCGGAGCCTGCAGCAGAACCGTTTGCCCCGGGCGAACTTCAGAACAGATCCGCCCTATCAGGGCGTCGATCGGGAACTGGCTCAAACCGGCTCTGCTGCTCGATTCACGGGACGAGATTCATCAGGCCGAACAGAAGCAAGCTGCTGATGGCGCCGACGGCGGCCAGCAGCCGCACCAGGGGGCCGATGGAAAAAACGAGGGAGGCCATAAAGACTTTCTTAAAGGCCGAATTGATTCCGGTCTAGCCCCCTGTGGTTTCGCTCCGCTGCATTCATTCGCACGCCTTTACACACCCCGTGCCTTGATCAGCGCACGTGGCGGGTTCCATCAACAGGGTGGTACTCCTCCCCGGTGAGTTCCTCAAACACGATGGCCGGCAGGCCGGTTTCGAACATGGTCTGCAGCGCCTCCTTGAGATAAGGGTTCCAGCCGCCGGTGCTGACCTGTCCGTGGCGCACGGTCCAGTCCCATGTGCCTTGCAGATCCCGAGGGATCCGGCCTTCCCGGTCACGGCGGGCCACCAGGTCGAGGGATTCGACAAGCCCCACCGTGATCGGGTCCTTGCCGTAGGCAGGTGTCAGGCTCAGTTCCAGGCGAACCGGATCTTCTTTCATCAGGCGAAGCCGAAACCGGGGAGGCAGTTTGAGGCCCTTGATGACCGCGGCAACGATGCGTGTTCTCTGATCCACTCAGGCGACCCCTGTCGACTCCAAGAGTCCAATTTATTCAGTGCCGGGTCCGTCGGCCGTCGAGGCTTCGTCATCGTCACCGCCGAAGCGCACGGTCAGAAGGTCTTCCTCAGTGATGCGCCCTTCGCTGTCCAGCAGTTCCGGGTGGACGGTGACCCGGCCGGTGCGGTCGCTCGGAGCGTTGCTGGGGCCACTGCTGATCGGACCACTGGCAGCACGAAAACCTTTGCCCATCACGCGGAAGGCCTGCCAAAGCAGGGCCACGAATAACGCTCCGTAGAGAAGGGGAAACAGCGAACCGAGCATGACCCTCCCATCCAACTGAATCTCTGCATTCTCACGCTATCGGGATCCCGGTTGCATGCGGTCACAGCTTTGACATGGATCGTGGCTGAATTTGGATCTGCACTACGTAGCGTCGAGGCAGCCGATCGCCCTTCAGCTGTGATCACGTCCAAGTCCCGTTCGCTCTTCGCCTCCGCCCTGGCGGGGGGATTGCTGGTGGCAGGAGTGTCGTCAATTCCTTTGGTCGTTGGCCCTCAGCAGGTGATGGCGCGTCAGGCGATTCGTCGCGACTCGTTTGTGGCTGCCGCCGTCAAGCGCAGTGGTCCGGCTGTCGTCACCCTGGAGACGGCTCGGACTGTGGACCAGTCCAGTGCTGCAGGGGTGCCGCCGGCCCTGATGCGGGATCCCCTGTTTCGCCACTTTTTCGGCATCCCACGCTCCACAGGACCGCGCTCAAGGGTCCAGCGCGGCCAGGGCAGTGGAGTCATCTTCGATGCCAAGGGCCTGCTGCTGACCAACGCCCATGTGGTGGAAGGGGCGGATCAATTGACCGTGGGCCTCTCCGATGGCAGACGGGTGCCTGCCAGGGTGGTCGGGAAAGACAGCCTCACGGATCTCGCCGTGGTGCGTCTGGAGGGATCCGGTCCATGGCCGGTCGCGGATCTGGGTGATTCCGATCGGCTCAGTGTGGGCGACTGGGCGATTGCCGTTGGCAATCCCTTCGGCCTGGAGAGCACGGTGACCCTGGGAATCATCAGCAATCTCAACCGCAACGTTGCTCAGCTTGGAATTTCAGGCAAGCGTCTCGATCTGATTCAGACCGACGCGGCGATTAATCCCGGTAACTCGGGCGGGCCACTGCTCAACGCCGATGGTCAGGTGATCGGGATTAACACCCTGGTGCGATCAGGGCCTGGGGCGGGTCTTGGTTTTGCCATTCCCATCAACCGAGCTCGCACCATCGCGGAGCAGCTTGTGACTAGGGGCAAGGCCCGCCATCCGGTGATTGGCATCCGTCTTTCTCCGGTGCCCCGACCCACCCCAACGTCCCCGGTGCCGCCGGGAGCGGTGATTCGTTCGGTTCAGCCCGGGGGGCCGGCGGACCGCGCCGGTCTCAAGGTGGATGACGTGATCATCAGTTTTGATGGTCGGCCTATTGCAGATCCCGCTGCCGTAGTCAGTGCCATCGAGCGACGCGGTGTGGATGCCACGGTCGTGCTGGGGGTACGGCGCGGTCAGGATCAGGTCAAGATCAAGGTCAAGCCGGTGGACCTGTCGGCCTTGCCCCCCGGTTGAAGCCTCGTCGTCAGGCGTCAGCCTTTGTCGGTGTCTCTCAATTGTTCAACGCATTGGGTAATGCAATCGCCATCGTCGAGCGAACAGGTGGTGATGCACTGGAAATAGGTTTCCACAGCGTCCCAGGTCTGCTCATGGGGTGCCGGTCCTGGGGCTGATGCACCGCCAACGGGTTCGCTGTTGCCGGGACCGGAAACCATGCTCATCAGGACTGGGGGGGCGGTTTTGTCAGCCTATGCAGATAAAAACAGCAGGTAAAGGGAAATAAGTTTTCCTGCCTAAGGCTGTGTGAAGTTTTCGGTGGGGGTGCCCTGAGGGCCGTCAGGCCGCCTTTTTGCGGCGGGCGTCGCGTGCTTTCTGCTTCTCTTTGTTGGCTTTCCGCTTCGCCTCGCGCTCGGCAGCAAGTTCTTTCTCCTTGGCAGCAGCCCTTTCCTCTTCTTTTTTTTCGAGGTAGTAGTTGTAATCACCCCGGTACATCACCAGTTCGCCGTCCCGCAGCTCAACGATCCGGTTGGCCACACGGGAGATGAAGTAGCGGTCGTGGGAGACCAGCAGCGCGGCTCCTTCGTAGGCCATCAAGGCGTCCTCGAGCATCTGCTTGGCAGGGATGTCGAGGTGATTGGTGGGCTCATCCAACACCAGCAGGTTGCAGGGGGTGAGCAGCATCAGCGCCAGGGCCAGGCGGGCTTTCTCTCCTCCGCTGAGTTTCCCGACGTCCTTAAACACCGTGTCGTTGCTAAAGCAGAAGCTGCCCAGCAGTGATCGAACCTGGGTCTGGGTCCAGTCGGGGACCGCTTCATACATCGTGTCGATCACGGTCTTGGACAGATCAAGAGCCTCGGCTTGGTTCTGCTCGAAGTACCCCGCAATCACGTTGTGCTCCCCCAGACGGGCTGTGCCTTCATCAGGGGTTTCAACCCCCATCACCAGGCGCAGCAGGGTGGACTTGCCCGCGCCGTTGGGACCCACGAAGGCGATGCGGTCGCCCCGCTCCACCTCCAGTTCAGCCCCGAGGAACAGAATCTTGTCCCCATAGCTGTGGGTGATGTTGTCGATCAAGGCGACCTGAGCCCCTGAACGCGGAGCGGGCGGGAACTGGAAGCTCGGTCCCGCCACCGATTCGATCGGTGCTTCCACCCGTTCCACCTTGTCCAGTTGCTTCTCGCGGCTTTTGGCCTGGGTGCTGCGGGTAGCGCTGGCGCGAAAGCGGTCTATGTAGGCCTGTTGGGTGGCGATCTCTTTCTGCTGGCGTTCGAAGGCCGCCTGTGTGGCCTCCTGTTCCAGTTGTTTCTGCTCCAGGTGAGCGGTGTAGTTGCCCAGGTAGCTGCGAGACACCCCCCGCTCGGTGGAGACGATCTGATTGCAGACCCGGTCGAGAAAGGTGCGGTCGTGGCTGATCACTACGAGGGCAGCGCTCTGCTCCAGCAGGTAGGTCTCCAGCCACTGGATGGTCTCCACATCCAGATGATTGGTCGGTTCGTCCAGCAGCAGCAGATCGGGCTCCTGCAGAAGGATTTTCCCCAGGGCGATTCGCATCTGCCAGCCCCCGGAGTAGTCCTTCACCTGAAGCTCAGCGCCCTCAGGCGTGAAGCCGATGGTGGGCAGGAGCTTGTCGATCCGGGCATCGAGTTCGTAGCCATGCAGCGCCTCGAATCGGCTTTGCAGCTGTCCCAGCTGCTGGATCAGTTGATCCAGATGATCGGGATCGTCGGCCGCGCGTTCCGACCCCATGGCCTCTTCCACCTGCTTTTGCTGGTTCATCACCTCGGCGGCTTCGCCGAAGGCCTGAAACAGCTCCTGGCGCACGGTGCGCTCCAGGTCCACATCGAATTCCTGCTGGAGATAGGCGATGCGGGGCTCCCCCTGTCGCACCACCTGACCGCTGGTGGGTTCTTCATGCCCGGCGATCAACCGCATCTGGGTGGACTTGCCAGCGCCGTTGACCCCGACGAGGCCGATCCTGTCTCCAGGTTTCACCTCCCAGGTCACCGCGCGAAGCACCTCCCCTGTGGGGTAGATCTTGCTGACGTTTTCGAGTCGCAGCACCGGCGGAAGGCGTCCTGCTCCCCATCATCCCTGTCGGCAAACTGGTGAAGGTTCCTGGAGGCAGGCCGCCATGCTGAAACTGGAGCAGCTGGTCGCTCTTGTGGTGGCCGCAGGCCTGGCAATCGTGAGTTATCTGCTCTTCTTCAGTTGGGCTGGTGGTGGTGGCTACGAACGTCGGCAACGCGCCGAGCCCCAGGCCATGACGACGTCCGTCTCACCAGGTCTCAAAGGCCGCCCCTCGCCTTAATCAGCCAGCGCTCGCTTTCTTCATCGTCCAGGCTGGCCAGATGCTCTCGCACCTCCTGCGCTGTGACCGGTAGGCCCAGTGCGTCGCCCAGGCTGCAGATGCTGGCCATGGCTCCGTTGGGATCCTGCAAGGCCTGGCGGAACAGCGCCTGGGTCTGCTCCGGATTGCTGCTGATTTGGGCGTACAGCGATGCTGCGTTGGATGCCATCGCGGCGTGAGCGACTGCTCAAACGCTATTCAGAGCCGAAGACCTTGTCAGGCGGCCTGTTCAATGCCGTCATCGTGTTGCCCCAGAGCTGAGGCGTCCTCCATGCTGCGGGCATCCATGCAGAGCACCTTGCGCAGCTGGGCGTAGTTGGCCGCCTGCGTGCTGCGCCCTTCCTGGGAGGCGCCGTATTCAGCACGTTGCAACACGTGGTGCAAGTGGGTCAGCAGATAAGTGCTGATAACCGCTGAAACCAGCACATCGCTGTTCTCAGCGCTGCGACGGGGGCGTCGCGACCGACCGCGTGATCCGGCGGGGCTGCGGCGGGAGCGAGATGTGGCTTGTGTCATGGGGTACTCCGAGGAGGACCAATGCCCCCACCATAGTCATGGATACTACCCTTGACCACCTCTGTACACTTTTCACTATCTGAGCCTCTTTCTGGGGATCCGGTCGTGCCCACCCGTCAGACCTCATCCAGCGGGAAGCCCAAGTCCCCGAGAATTCAGGTGGTTCTTCCTGAGGATCTCTGCGCGCGTCTTACGGCAATGGCCGAGCTGGAATCCCGCACGGTGAGCAACATGGCGCGGGTGCTGATCCAGCAGGGAGTGCAGCGCCATGAGAAGGATCTGGAGGCATCCACACCGGCTCCGACGCGCGAGGAGCGCCTTCGATCGGCCCTGGAATCGCAGCAGCCCCGCCGTCTACGGGGTGCACCACGACGCTTGCGCCTGCATCGGCCTGGTTAGGCAGGATCCACCCGTACGCCCAGCACGGCCTCGCATCTGGCCCCCGTCACGGCGGGCACATTGCCAGGATGGTTTCTCTGGTGCCACCAGGCCAGCAGAGCGAAGACCAGGGCCTCTCTGGCCTCAGCAGGGATCCCCAGACTGCTGCTTTCGTCCACCTGGGCACCCCGGCAGCGCCGGCGAAGTTCATGGATTAACACCGGGTTTTGGCTGCCCCCTCCAGCCGTGATCAGTTCGATCGGTGCGATCTCGAGTCTCTGGCGCAGATGCTCAAGATCCTGGGCGACCACGGCGGCGGTGAAGGCCGTCAGGGTTGCGATGGCATCGGCGGCTGAGGCTCCATCGAGCTGATGCAGCCTTCGGTTGAGGTCGTCTTGCCCGAAGCACTCCCGTCCGGTGGATTTCGGTGGTGCCAGCTGGAAGTACTCCTCCTGGATCCAGCGCTGGATCCAGGCCTCATCCGCCTGGCCCCGCGCTGCCATCGCTCCCCCCTTGTCGAAGCTCTGGGCCCCATCGGTGAAGCGGCGCATGCCTAGGTCGATCAGGCTGTTCGCTGGTCCGCAGTCCCATCCCAAGATCGCGGCATGGCGGTCCGCGCCACAGCAGGGGGGGATCAGGGTGAGGTTGGCAATGCCGCCCAGGTTCAGCAGTGCCCGCCAGCCCTCGGTGCATCCAAGTAGCGCCCCATCGGCCCGAGGCACAAGCGGTGCTCCCTGCCCCCCAAGAGCAAGATCAGCGGCGCGGAAGTCATGAATCACCGGCCTTTGCAGCAGATGGGCCAGCAGCGGCGCCTGCAGCATCTGCCAGCTGGCCCCCCGGGTCCCCTGGGCCGGCGGGCGGTGCCAGACGGTCTGGCCATGACAGCCAACCACCTCAGCTTTCCCTTCGGGGTCGCAGGCCTGTACTGCGTCAGCCTGCACCTCCGTGATCGCTTCCGCCAGCTCGATCCAGACGGAGGCCGGCATCGGTGTGCCCTGGCCGGCAGCCACCACCTTCTGCTGCAGTTGCGGCGGATAGGGCAGATGGTGGTGGCGAAGCAAAGACCACTGCGGACGCTGGGCGGGTCCGTCGAAACAGGCCAGCACGGCATCGACACCGTCGGCACTGGTTCCGCTCATGAGCCCGAGGCAGTGCATCGGCTCAGTTTTTAGGTAGCCGTTGCAGATCCTCCACCAGTCCCATCACCACCAGCAGGTGCCCCTCTTCCAGCACGTGGGATGCAGGTGGGTTCACCATCAGGCTGCTTTGCGGCCCAGCAGCCAGCACGTTGACCCGGAAGTTCTTGCGCAGATTCAGATCCCGGAGCGACCGCCCCACAAACGGTTCCGGCACCTTGATCTCCTCGATGCAGTGCTGTTCATCCAGGGCCAGCCGCTCCATCAGGTTGGGGCGCACCAGTTCAAGGCCGAGGCGCTCTCCCTGCATCCGCGAGGGAAAGATCACCCGATCAGCCCCTACCCGTTTCAGCATTTTTTCGTGGAGGTCGCTTGTCGCTCTCGCGATCACCTGGCGTACGCGGCTTCCCTCGCTGTCCTTGGCGATCAACGTGGCGGTGATGCTGGCCTCGATCGGTTCACTGATCGCCACCACAACGGTGCCCATCTCGAGCACCCCGGCCTCCCGCAGGGCCTCTTCGTCGGTGCAGTCGACAACGCGGGCCTCCACGCTGGGCTCCACCTGACGCAGTTCATCCACCGCCCGTTCCGAACGGTCCACCGCCAGCACATCCGCTCCGTTCTGAAGCAGTTCCCGGCAAACGGCGATGCCGAAACGTCCCACACCGATGATTGCGAAACCAAGGCGTTCGCTGCCCTGCGCCGGGCTCCACTGCCACCACTCCTTCATCGTTCCCTCCCCTGCTGATCGCGCTCAGACATACAGATCCTCGCTGGGGTAACCGATTCGATTCTGGCGATTCATCTGGAGTTGTTCCTGGCTCATCGCTTCCCAGATCGCACTAAGCAGCAGCAGGATCCCGAGTCGTCCCACGAACATTCCCACCATCAACACGGCCTGGCCAAAACGTGGCAGCTCAACGGTGACCCCGAGATCTAGGCCCACCGTGGCAAAGGCGGAGATGCAGGTGAACAGCATTTCCATGAAGGTGAACGAATCCTTGCCGTTCAAATTGCTGGCGATGCTGATCAGCAGAGCCATGGTCATCACGAACAGCAGGGACCCCACCGTGATGCCCACGGCCCGCAGCACCACCTTGTCGCTGATGGTTCTGTTGCGGATCACCACCGCTTCCCGGCCTCGCAGGGTGGAGCGCGTGGCCGCCATTAAGGCGGCCACGGTGGTGGTTTTGATCCCGCCACCGGTGCCGCCGGGGCTGGCTCCGATGAACATCAGCACCATCAGCAGCAGCAGGCTGGATTCGGTCACGGTCTCGAGCGACAGCGGAACGGTGGTGAACCCCGCAGTGCGTGCCGTGACGGATTCAAACAGAGCGGTCAGCCAACGCTCAGACCAGGGCATGCCCTTGAAGATTTCGCCCTGGTTCAACCATTCCGTCAGGGCCAGACCTCCTGCCCCGAAGGAGATCAGGAGCAGGGTGGTGCGAAGCACCAGGCGGGAATGCAGGCTCAGGCGACGTCGGCCTCGTCGTCTGCGCAGGAGTTGGGTGCTCAGATCGCTGGTCACTCGCCAACCGAGGCCACCGGTAACGATCAGCAGCATCACCACAGCATTCACCACACCATTGCTGCGGTAGCGCTCGAGGCTGTCGGCCCAGAGCCCGAACCCCGCATTGTTGTAGGCCGAGATGCTGTGAAACACAGCTGCCCAGAGACGTTCGCCCTGGTTGGGAATGTCATCGAAGCCGAAGTGATAAAGGATCACGGCGCCCAGAAGGATCACCAGCGTCGCCGTCAGAGCAATGCCGCGAAAGGTGCGCCCCACCCCCCCCACGCCGAATTCGTCGAGGGCCTGGCCCCTGTCTAGGCGGCGACGCAGAGCGGTTCCCTGCACCACAAAGCCCTGCAGAAAGGTGGTGATGGCCATCAGGCCAAGGCCCCCGGCCAGGATCATCAAGGCCAGCACCGCCTGGCCGAAGGTGGTGAGGTCGCTGCCGATGTCGATTATCGACAGCCCCGTCACTGTGATGGCGGATGTGGCTGTGAACAGAGCTTCCCAAAGCCCCACGCTGCTGGAGGAGCACAGCGGAGTGGCCAACAGCAGCGTGCCGATCAGCACCACGAGCAATCCGGTCACCACGGTGAACTGGGGAACCGTGAGCCGACGATGCCAGCCCTGGCTGCGTTCGATGGCCCTTCCGATCGGCACAGGCGCGTGCGAGATCTGACCAGTGTTGTTCAGGATCCGCCGTAATGCCAGAGGATCAAGGCCGGCACCAGGATGGTCATGATCACCGTCAGGCCTAGTCCGTAGCGGGTGACATCCAGAAAGCGATAACGGCCCGGGCCGAACACCATCAGATTGGTTTGATATCCAACGGGGGTGAGGAAGGACTGACTGGCACCAAACAGCACCGTGATCAGCAGTGCGGTGGGAGACAGCTGTAGGGATGGAGCCAGTTGCACCGCCACTGGGGCTAACAGCGCCACCGAGGCTGCATTGCTCATCACCTGTGTGAGCAGCGTGGTGCCGATGAAGACCACCATCAAGGCGGCGTAGCTCGGCCAGCCCGCCAGCCCCTGCTGGAGCACGAGGGCCAGGGCATCCGCCAGGCCCGTGCTCTGCAGGGCCACGCTGAAACTGGTGAGGGATCCCAGCAGCAGAATCACGTCCAGTCGGATCGAGCGCTGCAGTTCCCCGAGGCGAAGGCAGCCGGTGGCCACAACGCTGACCATCGCCAACAGCACAGCGGCCACCAGGGGAATGGGTGTCAGGCTCGGCAGCAGCAGCATCGCGATTGCGATGCTGACCGCCACGGGCTTGCGCCGCACCGTGGGCAGGTCGTCCTCCAGACGATCCAGCACCAAAAGGTCGTTGCTGGCCTGCAGACCTCGGATGGAGTCGATCGGTGCCTGCAGCAGCAGGACATCGCCTTCCCGCAGAATGACCTGACCCAGACGTTCCTGGACTGTCTCCTGGCCGCGGCGCAGGGCGAGCACAGTGGCGTTGTGGCGTTGCCGGAAACGCAATTCCCTCAGGCTTGCGCCGGCCAGGGTGGAGCCAGCCGGTAACAACACCTCAACGGTTTTCTGCCCGCTGACTTCTTCGCTGTTCAAGCTGAAACCTGCGTTCTGGCCCTGGGTTGTGAGTTGAACCGTGTGATCCTGCTGGAGACGCAGCAGATCTGGGCGGGTGACCCGCAGCAGCAGATGATCGCCTGCTTCAAGACGACGGTCTGCCAGGGGAGGCAACAGCCGCTCTCCACCGCGTTGCAGTTCCAGTACGTCAACGTCGAAACGACGTTGCAGCCGACTGTTCAGCAGGGAACGGCCCACCAGTTCTGAGTCGGGAGGGATGCGCACTTCCGTGCAGTAGCTGCTGGTCTTGGTGGTACTGCCCAGGTCATCCGTGCTGGCTCCACGGTCAGGCAGCAGCACCCTTGGAGCCATCACCAGATAGATGGCCCCGGCCAGCCAGACCGGCAGGCTGATCAGGGTGAAGCTGAACAGATCGAGGGATCCATAGCCCAGTTGCTCACTGATGTCGCTCACCAGCAGGTTCACAGAGCTGCCCAGCAGCGTGAGGGTGCCTCCCAGAACCGTTGAAAACGACAACGGCAGCAGCACCCGTGATGGGGAAATTCCGCGCCGCTGGCACCAGCCTTCCACCACCGGAAGAAGGGATGCCACCACGGGCGTGTTGGGCACCACCCCTGAAACCGGGGCGATCACGAAGGCCATCAGGGCGATCAAACGGCGTGAGGAGCGGATCCGTTCCGAGGCGATCAGAGCCCGCAATCGGTCGAGAGCGCCGCTTTTGAACAGTGCCGCGGAGACAGGAAACAGGCCTAAAAGGGTTATTAATGCAGGGCTGCCGAACCCCGCTAGGGCCTCCTGGGGGTTGAGCACCCCGGTAGCGATCAACAGGCTCAGGCTCAACAATCCTGTGAGCTCCGGTGCAATTGCCCCGGTGATGAACAACACCACCGCCAGACCCAGCACGGCCAGGGTGATCAACGCCTGAGGGTTCTGAAGAGCGCTGCTCAGCTCGGCCATGGCGGCGAGTCGCCGGTCGTCAATTGCGTGGATTCTGCCCCGGGATCAAAAAATTGCTCACGCAGCCACTGCTGCAGGCCCTGCAGCCCATCCCCCCGCACGGCGGAGAGGAACAGGGCATCTGGCTCCCGTTGATGAATCGCTTCGATGGCGGTCGCCTCGCAGCGGTCGATTTGATTGGCGATCACCCGTCGCAGGGCTGTGCTGCCGAGGTCATCCAGCAGGTGATGCACGGTGTCCAGATGGCCTTGCCAGTCGGGGTCGGCAAGATCCGCGACCAGCAGCAGCACATCCGCGTCCAATGCCTCCTCCAGCGTGGCTCGGAAGGCTTCCACCAGAGGGGCGGGAAGATCACGGATGAAGCCCACCGTGTCGGTGAGCAGCAACCGTTGGGGGCGCGCCCCAGGGCAGGGGAGGTCAAGTTTGCGCGTGGTGGGGTCCAGGGTGGCGAACAACTTGTTCTCCGCCAGCACGCGATCGCTGGCCCGTTTGCCACACAAGGCATTAAGCAGGCTTGATTTACCGGCGTTCGTATAACCGACCAGGGCCACTCTTGGCAGACCACGCCGTTGATCCCGCAGTCTGCTGCGGTGGGATTGAAGTTGGCGTTGATCCCGCAGCAGCCGTTCGATGCGACGGCTGATCGCCCGGCGATCTTTCTCCAGCTGTGTTTCCCCTGGGCCGCGCGTGCCAATGCCGCCGCCCTGTCGCGACAGGCTGCTGCCCCGTCCCAGCAGGCGCGGCAGCCGGTAGCGCAGTTGGGCCAGTTCCACCTGCAGGCGCCCTGCCGCACTGCCGGCCCGCTGGGCAAAGATGTCGAGGATCAGTTCACTGCGGTCGGAGACCGGGCAGCTGAGCAGTCGTTCCAGATTTCGTGCCTGCACCGGGGTGAGCTCCCGGTCGGTGATCACCAGGGAGGCCTGGCAGCGGCGGATCTCGAGGGCGGCTTCCTGAAGTTTCCCGGAGCCCCAGAGCGTCTGGGGATTGGTTTGGCCCAGCCGCTGGCTTGTCAGGGCCACCGGCTGGGCGCCGGCACTTCGCACCAGTCCTTCCAGCTCGGCGAGATCCCGCTGATCGCGCTGCCCATCACCGCTGGTGAGCGTAAGCAGAAGCACCCGTTCCTCTCCGGCTGCGGCTCTGACGGTTGGGGTTTGGGGTTCGTCTGGAGTGAGGGAGCAAAGGTCCCGCAGGTCGCCCTGCTCGAAATTTCTCCAGCCATCGGGTTGCTGCGCATCAGGAATCAAGAGTTCGGCCGGGCGCCCTCCATCAGCCGAGGGGCATGGCGCAAAGCGCAGCCAGTGCCTTGGGGTGAGATCGAGGGCGACAACGGCGTCGCGGGGATCCTGGTGAAGTCCTTTGCGGGAGAAGGGGCAGCTGATCAGGCGCCATCCCCCGCTGCTGCGCCGCGGTGTTGCTGGCAGGTGTTGCAGCGGCGAATCGCTGCCGCTGAGGGGGCCCAGCCAGAGCAGGCGGCAGAGGCCACGGCCATCCAGCACCAGATGAAGTGGCATTTCCAGATCCAGAACCAGATCTGCCAGACGTTCGAGGCTGAGTAGATCGGCGCCGCAGTCTTCGGGATGACGGCGATGGCTCAAGCGCTCCAGCTGGCGTTGTTGGCTGGGGCGCAGACCGCGACAGCGCCCTCCGAGATGGGATTGCTTCAACGGCTCAGCAACCAGGCGCCGGCGGAGCGCAGCCCAAGGGAAAGGCCCGGCAGTCGCGTCAGATAGGTGGCTCGTCGCAATTGAAACGCCAGGGGGCCAGCCAGGGTGATCCCCATGCCTGTGAGGGTGGCGTCACCGACGCCAAGGCTGAGCATTTCGCCACGATCCTCAAATTGGAAGGGTTGCGGCTCCTCTCCCCTCCGCAGGGACGCGATGGCCGCGGCGGTGGCATCGCCCTGCTGCATGGCCACCTGGGCACTGGCGGGCCATGGGCTGCCAGGCCGTGCTGAGAGATCCCCGAGGCCAAAGCTGTTGGTGCTGCCCACCAGGCGCAGGTCGTCGTTGACGGCCAGATGTCCCCGTTCCAGGACAGGTGCGGGTGAGATGGAGGGCATGGAGGGGCTGCTTCCTGCGGTCCAGACCAATCCTGCGTGACGCAGGACAGCGCCATTGGCAACAACGGCACTGCTCGACGTCACTTTGTTCACGCTGGTGTTCAGCTGGACCACCACCCCTTTGCGTTCAAGCGCTGCCTTGGCCTTCTCCCGATTGAATGACGTGCTGCTGGGCAGGATTTCGTCGCCCATCTCCACCAAGCGAACGCTGGCAGCCCCATCGATCAGATCCGCGAGCTTGCACGCCAGTTCCACGCCGGTGGGTCCAGCTCCAACAATGATCAGGCCAGCATCTCCATCCCGCTGTTGACGCAGGCTGTTGAGCCATTGCTTCAGGCGGCTCACATCGTTGAGATCACGGAAGCCAGAGCTGTGCTCCTTGACGCCGGGAATGCCGAAATCATTGGCTCTGGAGCCCGTCGCCAACACCAATTGACCCCAGGTCAAGCTGTCGCCTGAGGCCAGTTCAATGCTTTGGCTGGTTTGATCGATCCGAACAACGGTGTCTTGGATCCAGCAGATGTTGTTGTTCAGCAGCTGGTCGTAACGGGGGGCCACCTCCCAGGCTTGAAGTTCATCGCTGAGCAGTTCGTACAGCAGCGGTTGAAACAGAAACCGATCCCGCGGTTCGATCAGAACGATGGGGCAACCGGGCTGCCGTCGCTGAAGCGCAAGAGCTGTGAACAGTCCCCCGAATCCACCGCCAACGATCACCACGGCATCCGACGTGGACGAGGGTGAACGCATGAGAGAAACTGCCGGTTCAAAAACGATAGGAACCGCACCCGGTCCCACGACAGGGGAAGATGGCGTGATGACGGAGGCTCCCGACGCAATGGTGCCCATGGCGGTGCAAAACGACTTGCTCGAAGGGCGCAAGCTGCTGGAGACCATTGAGCCGCAGGAGCGTCTGGCCTGGGGGCTGGATCAATTCGGCGAACGCTTTGCGCTCACCACCAGCTTCGGGATTCAATCGGCTGTGCTCCTGCACATGCTGAGCACCCTTCCTGGTGGTGATGCTGTTCCGGTGATCTGGATTGATACCGGTTATCTGCCTGCGGAGACTTACACCTACGCCGACCAACTCACCCAGCAGCTCAACATTCGTCTGGTGGTCAGTCAGAGCGAGATGTCACCGGCTCGTATGGAGGCGCTACATGGTCGGCTCTGGGAGTCCGGTCGTGTGGAAGACCTTGAGACCTATCACCGGATCCGCAAGGTGGAACCTCTCGAGCAGGCGTTCAACAGCCTGGAGACGCGCTGCTGGGCCAGCGGCGTGCGGCGTGGTCAGACCGATCACCGTCGCTCGATGACGGCGTTGGATCTGATTCGGGAACGTTGGTCCTTGAGACCCCTACTCGAGTGGACGCAGCGGGATGTCTACTACTACATGCAATCGAACAATCTTCCCCAGCATCCCTTGTTCGAGCAGGGCTATTCCACCGTCGGCGATTGGCATTCCAGTGGCCCGGATGTGGGAGATCTGAGCGGCCGCGACACCCGATTCGGTGGTCTGAAGCAGGAGTGTGGAATTCATCTGCCCCAGGAGGCCGTTGAAGGGCTGATGGGTGAAGGCATCTGAGTGAACGGCTCTGAACCGGGCGGCGGCCGCGCTCTGCTGATCGGTAACAGCCGCTGGCATTGGGCCCAGCGGCAAGACAAGGGCGTCTGTGTTGATCACGGCGACCCAGACCCTGGTCGCATCGGGACCGACCCTCCGATTTGGGCTGCGGTCGGGCCGGTGCCCGAGCAGCTCAGGGCCCACCAGGATCTGCGCATTCGTTTGGAGGATGTTCCATTGCCGAAGGCGCCATCTTGGTTGGGTGTCGATCGAGCTCTGGGGGCTTGGATGGCTTGGCGATGCAGCCAGGCGCAACAGCTCGACTGTTCCAGGGGGTTGCTTCTGGTGGATGCAGGAACCGTGTTGAGCCTCACCCGGGTCACACCGGACGGTTGTTTCGCGGGCGGGCAGCTGATTCCGGGCTATCGGCTTCAGCTCAGGTCCATGGCGCAAGGAACCGTTGGTCTGCCGTCAACACCGGAGCTCCTAGACAACGTTGTCCCTGACGATGTCTTCCCCCGACAGACCGTGGCGGCCATGCAACGCGGGGTGATGGAGGCGATGTTGGCCACCATTGCGATGGCTCAGCAGCACTCTCAAGGGTTGCTGTGGATCTGCGGTGGTGATGCTGCGCTCTTGCAGAGCCACTGGACCGGTTCAACGCAGCTGTTGCAGGCGCAGGGCGATCTTCAGTTGCAGGCTCTGTTGGATCTGGCTGCGGGCATCAGCTCAGATTGAGATCGCTGATCAGGGTGTCGGCCATGGTGGCTGCTTTCACCTTGAGATAGATCCGCTCCAGTTTTCCGTCTTCATCAATCAAGAAGGTGTGGCGCATCATTCCCATGTATTCACGCCCCATGAATTTCTTCAGTCCGTAGCTCTCATAAAGGCTGGCGACGGCACAGGGCTCCTCATCGGTAAGCAGGGTGAAGGGGAGCTCGTGCTTGTTGATGAATTTGCTGTGGGAGGTGGCTCCGTCTTTACTGATACCGAGAACGGTGATGTTATTGGCCTTCAATTGATCCCAGCGATCGCGGAAGTTGCAGGCTTCCTTAGTGCATCCAGGGGTGTCGTCTTTGGGATAGAAGTACAGAACAACTTTCTTGCCGCGCAGTGAAGCGAGACTGACGGAATCACCGTTCTGATCGGGAAGGGTGAAGTCGGGGGCGATGTCGCCGATTTGAAGGCTCACGGGATGGGCTGGGGCAGTGGCGGCAGCGTACGGCGTTCAGGACAAGATTGTTTGCGCTGCCTACGTTGCAAACGACCTGCAGTTCTTGGGCCATGGTGTCGCGGATCCGGGTGAACCAAATCGGTCGTTCCCTGGCTGCTCTGGGTCTGTTGGCCATGGGGGTCAGTGCACTGGTCGCACCGCGTCAGGGCCTCTCGTTGGATCACGGTGCTTCACGGCCGTCGCAGGGGAACCTCAGCCGTCAGCTGTTGCAGCGCGAAATCACCCTGCATCAACGAAGCGAAGCCGAAACCCTGCTGATGGACTTCACCCGTGCACAGATGACGCGCCACTACTGGGGTGAATTTGCAGGTTCCCTTCAGGAGCTGGGCCTTTCTTCAGGACCGCATTTGGTCGCAACGGTGGATCGCGATGCCGTTCGAACCCGGCTGTGGATTGAGCCGCATCACGGCACGGAGAGTTATCTGGCGGAGGTGGAGCGCCGGAGCGGTCGCCTGCGGATGCGCCACTGTCGTGGTGGCCGTGATCGAGTCGGCCTGGCCCATGAGGATCGCTGCCCGGATGGCTGGCAAAGAATCCACTTGAATTGATGGGTGATCTCTGCTTTCTTTTGGAGCGAAGGAAGGTCCAGATCGAGTTGAAATATTGAGTCTCGCGAGACTCTTTTATGGAAAGCAATGCCTCGCACGGGTTGAGCTTCTTTTGTGGTTTCCAATGTTGTTGGCGATTTTTCTTTTGGGAGCTATTTTTTTATTGACGTCCCCTTTTGTCGTCCGTGTTTTCTCGTCTCGCCGCTGGCCTCCTGGCCGGTGCTTCTCTTGCCGCTCTGGCAGTGCCTGCTGAAGCAGGCACCTCCCGCCCTGTTCGTTGGAACACCGGCGGTGCTGTGTGGACCACCACCTCTTCTGAGTTCAAGACCTTCCTGACCACCGGTGAAGTCACCGACCGTGCTCTGGATGCCGGCATCAACAACTCCGGTTGGACTGCCGAAGAAATTCAGGAAGGCATGACCAAGACCTACGCCGTTGACATCATCGGCGTGTCCCGCTTCTTGTACTCCGACGACGGTGTCAAGTTCCTGAAGGATCAGACCCGTTCCTACTTCCCCTACTGGAAGATGAAGTCCACCTCTGTGGTGGCTCTGCGCTCCGCGATCATCGCCGACTCCATCGACGGTGAGATTTCTTCCGCCGGCATCATGGCCGAGCTGCCCGTGGACTTCCGCCTGGCTGACACCTGCGGCACCTACGACGGTATCCAGAACGTCTGTGCCCCCGACAAGTGCGAAGGCGATGCCCAGTGCACCTCCCTGCTGTCCTGGTACGTCTTCCTGCCCGCCTGCGTCCAGGCCAACTCCGTGCTGCCCGAGCCCGCACCTCGCGCTGTCACCCCCGTTCCTGCCCGCCCCCTCTGGTGATCAGGCCCTGAGCCCTGTGCTCTTCTCCCCGGCTTCGGCCGGGGTTTTTTTATGGCGTGCTTCGCTCGCCTTGGATCACTTGATGGCGCATCGGCAGTCGCAGACCACCGTCGCCCAGGCTGTTCAATGACCGGCGCAATTCCGTCAGCACCTCCGCGCCGATCTCTCCCATGGCTTGCCGGTAGGGCGACCCCTCAGCCAACCATCGCTCCGCAAGTTCTGTTCCCCCCGGCAGGGTCAGGTGTTCCCGCCACTCCTCACACCGGAGCTGCCAGCTGGCATTGGCCAACAGTTCTTCAGGACGCTGCTGGAGCTCGAGCCAGCGTTGTTCCTGCTCTACAACAGGAGTCAGCAGGTCCGCCGCGCCTCCGCTCTGCAGCAGAGCACCGGCGGGACCCAGTTCGGAGCGGCTGACTAGCAGCCTTAAGCCCGTTCTCGGGTGGGCATGCCGGTTGATCGCCTCCAGCAGGGCCGTCCAGTTCGGTCCTTGCAGGTCGGCAGCGGCGAGCCGTCCTCCGATCCAGTCGAACACTTGGTTGGATGGCAGGCCATCGAGGTTGCCGGTTAGCAGTTCGGGCCGATGTTCCGGTTCGAGCAGATCCATCTGTGCTTCCAAACGGCTGCGGTCGGCTTCGTTGTCGCAGAGCACGGTCACGCCTCCTTCCGGGGTGGCCCGCAAGGGATCGATGGCCCAGATCAGCGATCGCATCCCCAGCAACAGAACCCGATCCCTTCGGGTCCAGGGGATGTCTCGCCAGAGACGCTCGCGCAGGCGTTGCAGGCGTTCCCCCTCCTGACCGAGTTGGCGCTGCACCCAGCGGTCCACACCGGGACGTTCGGGCCCGCTGCTGAGCAGCAAGGGCTGGTCGGCGGCAAGCTCCGCGGCCGCGGCGAGTTGTGCCGCCCGGCGTTCCGCCATCCGCTCGCGCCGTTCCCCTTCCCATCCGAGTTGGCCGGGCTGCCAGAACACCTCCCCTTGCAGTGCGGCGGGGAGGTATTGCTGCTCCACCCAGTGCTCGGCGTAGGCGTGGGGGTAGCGATACCCCACGCCATCGCCAAAGGCGGCTCCATCACGGTTGGCATCCCGCAAATGCCCGGGAACGTCCTGCTGACGGGCGGCGCGGACCGTTTTCAGGGCATCAAAAAAGCCCAGAACGCTGTTGCTTTTTTCGGTGCCCGCCAGGTACAAGGCGGCCTGGGCCAAGGGGTACAGCCCCTCCGGTAGTCCCACCCGTTCGAAGGCCGCGGCACAGGCTTCCACCACAACGATGGCCTGCGGGTCGGCCAGGCCGATGTCTTCCCCCGCTGCAATCAGCATCCGCCGGAAGATGAAGCGCGGGTTCTCGCCGGCCTCCACCATTCGAGCCAGCCAGAACATCGCCGCATCGGCATCCGACCCCCGCAGCGATTTGATGAAGGCGCTGATGGTGTCGTAGTGGGCATCGCCGTGCTTGTCGTAGAGGACAGCCCGCTGCTGAATCGATTCCTCGGCGATGGCCAGATTGATCTGAATCACGCCTTCGCTATCCGGCTCCGAGCTCTCCACCGCCAGTTCAAGGGCATTGAGCAGGCTGCGGGCGTCTCCGCCCGCCACATCCACGAGGTGGTCGGCGGCATCGCTGCTGATGGCGATCGACCGGTCGCCGTAGCCCCGTTCCTGATCCTCTAGGGCGCGATGCAGCAGCCGCTGCAAATCCTCCGGCTCCAGCGGCAGCAGACGAAACAGTCTTGAGCGGCTGACCAGCGCCTTGTTGACTTCGAAATAGGGGTTCTCTGTGGTGGCACCGATCAGGGTGACGGTTCCGTTCTCCACCCACGGCAACAGGGCATCCTGCTGAGCACTGTTGAAGCGGTGGACCTCGTCAATGAACAGGATCGTGCGCAAGCCATGTCGTTCCAGTCGTTGGCGTGCAGCATCCACCTCGATCCGCAGTTCTTTTACTCCCGCGAGCACGGCGTTGAGGCTGCTGAAGTGAGCGCGGGTGTGGTTGGCAATGATCCGAGCCAGGGTGGTCTTACCGACGCCAGGTGGGCCGTGCAGGATCAGGTTGCCGACCCGATCGGCCTTGATGGCGCGTCGCAGTAGGCGTCCGTCCGCCAGGATCCCGCTCTGTCCCTCAAATTCCTCTAGCGTGCGCGGACGCATCCGGTCGGCGAGGGGGGCCAGTCGCCGCCGCTGCTGCTCACCGTGAAAAGCGAAGAGGTCCTGACCCAAGGGACGATCGGCGTTGACCCAGTGTCCCTGAACTTTTCAATTGGTGCTGGCGCTGGTAAGCAACGATCCTGTTTTGTACGTGCCGGTTTCGCGAGGTGCAAACCTTCGCGGCCATGCTTTCAGGAACACTGCATAATCCGGGCAAAGCCTTTTTGCCGTGCGTCATCCGCAGCGACTTCTGCTCACCCTCGCCGCCCTGATCACGGTCAGTTCCTGCAAGAGCGAAGCACCGAAGCCGCCGCCGCCGAAGGTGCAGGCCGTCTCGACCCAAATGGCTGAATTCACCGAGGGTGTCGACACCGTCAGCACGCTGGAAGCGAGCAACCTTGTTGAGCTTGCCGCTCAGTCGGGAGGACGAATTCTTGAGCTGAAGATTCGCCAGGGTGATGAAGTTGCACCGGGTCAGCTGTTGGTGGTGCTCGACCAAGTCGAGAAAAAAGCCAAAGCCGAGACCGCCAAAGCCAATTACGAGCGTTACGTCTACCTGGCCGAGACCGGAGCTGCGTCGCAGAAGGAATTGGATCGCTATCGCACCCAATACATCGCAGCCCAGGCTGAGCTGGACTACAGCAATCTGACCTCCCCATCCGCGGGCACGGTCGCTGACGTAAAGGTCAAGGTTGGTGATGTGATTCAGCAGGGCGAGGTGTTCACCAGCCTGGTGCAGAACAACGAACTGGAAGCCCGTGTTGAGGTGCCAGCGGTGTTCTCGTCGCGTCTGGCTCTGGGGCAGCCGGTGTTGCTCAGTGCTCCGGGCAGTTACGAGTTGATTGCCACCGGAGAAGTGGATTCGATTGACCCCCGTGTCAACAAGCAGACCCAGGGATTGCTGGTGAAGGCGATTTTCCCGAACGCAGATGGAAAACTGCGTGATGGTCAGCGTCTTCGCACCCGGGTTCAGATCAAGGCCCAGGAAGAACTGGCCGTTCCCTTCGCCGCCGTCACCCAGACCTCGGGCCAGAGCTTTGTGTTCCGCCTCGGCTCCTTGGAGGAGCTCAAGGCGAACCCTGGAAAGGCCGACATTGAGAAGCTTGAGAAGGGAATCAAGGTTGGCAAGCTCCCCGCTGATGCCAAGTTCGCCCTGCAAACGCCGGTCACGGTGGGCGAGCTGGAGAACCAGCTGTATCCGATCACAAAAGGGCTGGAAGCCAACCAGATGGTGATCACCACCAACCTGCTCAACCTGAAACACGGCATGCCCGTGCAGGTGCAACCCGCCAAGGCGAACTGAGGTTGACCCATGTCTGCTTCCAATAACTTCATCACCAGGCCGGTTCTCAGCACGGTCTGCAGCCTGCTGATCGTGATCGTCGGTTTGATCGCGATTCCGATCCTTCCGATTGAAAACCTTCCGGACATTGCTCCTCCCACGGTGAAGGTGCAGGCCACCTATGTGGGCGCCGATGCGGTTGCCGTTGAGCAGGGGGTCACCTCCGTGCTCGAGCAGCAGATCAACGGGGTGGAGAACATGGACTTCATCACCTCCAACAGCTCCTCGGATGGTGTGAGTTCGATCTCGGTGTCGTTCGACAGCGGCACCGACGGCAACATCAACCAGGTGAACGTGCAGAACCGCGTCTCCCTGGCCGAACCTCAGTTGCCCGAGGAGGTGCGCAAGTCGGGTGTGACGGTGAACAAGGCCTCCAACTCGATCCTGCTCGTTTACAACTTCGTCAACGAAGACCCCTCCAAGACCGAATACTCGGTGGAGACGATCAGTGGATACCTCGACAAGAACCTCACCGACAACGTCAAGCGGGTGAAGGGCGTCGGCGACGTCACTTACTTCGGCAACAGAAAGATCGCCTTCCGGCTCTGGCTGGATCCGGAGAAACTGACAGCCAACAACCTCTCGGCCACCGATGTGGTCAATCAGCTGCGCAGTCAGAACCGTCTTGTGCCGGCCGGCAAGATCGGCGGTGCTCCAGCTCCTGAGGGTCAGGAATTCACCTTCACCGTGCAGCTGCAGGGTCGTCTGACCAGCACCCAGGAATTTGAGAACATCATTCTCCGAACCACCGACGCCGGTGGCCTGGTACGGCTCAAGGATGTGGGCCGTGTGGAGCTCGGCGGTGAGATCTACGGCATCGATGCCATGGACCTCAAGGGCACCCCCTCGGTGGGCATCGCGATCTACCAGCTCTCTGGCAGTAACGCCCTTGAGGTCTCCAATGGCGTTAAGGAGGTGCTGGGCGAATTCGAGAAAACCCTGCCGGTGGGCCTCGGGGTGCAGAAGATCTACGACACCACCGACTTCATCAACCAGTCGATCAAAGGTGTGACCAACTCCCTGCGGGATGCGGTGATCCTGGTGGTGCTGATCCTGTTCCTGTTCCTGCAGAACTGGAAGGCCACGCTTGTTCCCGCCATTGCCATCCCGGTGGCCTTGATCGGCACCTTCGCCCTGGTGCTGGCCTTCGGCTTCTCGCTTAACCAGCTCACCTTGTTCGGCCTGGTGCTGGCCACTGGCCTCGTGGTGGACGACGCCATCACGGTGGTGGAAGACACCTCAGCCAAGAAGGCGGAGGGAATGACCTCGGTGCAGGCGGCCATGGAAACCATGGACGAGTTGTTCGGGGCGGTGATCGCCACCTCCCTGGTGAAGATGGCGGTGTTCCTGCCGGTGCTGTTTTTCCCCGGTGCCACTGGCACCATCTACAAGCAGTTCGCCGCCACGATCCTCTTCTCGATCGGTATCTCCACATTCAACGCGCTGACCTTCTCGCCGATGCTCTCGGCCTTGCTGTTGTCCCGCGAGACCAAAGAGCTCAGCCGCAATCAATACGCCACGGCCGGTGTGGTGCTTGGGTTCATCTATGGCCTGCTCAGTGCAGGCAGTGGAGCTGCTGTCGCCCTGATTCCAGCGGTGATCGGTGCCGTGATCGGCTTCATCGCTGGCAAGATCACCGGTCTGCCGTTGCGTCTGCCCTTCACCGCGGGTGGTGCTGCGGTGGGCGTGATCACAACCGGGGTGATCTTCTCCAATCCGATTCCGGTGGTGTTGTTCACCGCCATCGGTGGCGGCATCGGCTACTTCATTCCGGTGATTTTCACCAACTTCAATCGCCTCTATGGCGGTTTTGAAAAGCGCTACGCCACGATTCTCGATGGCGTGCTCAAGGCTCGCCCGATCGTGATGGCGGCCCTGGCTGCGGGCATCCTGCTCACGGGATTTGCGTTCACGCGCATCCCCGGTGGTTTCGTGCCGATTGAAGACCAGGGCTATGCCATCGGTTTTGTGCAGGCCCCCGATGGTGTCTCCAACGAGAAAACCCTGGCGATCAACCGTCAGGTGGCCGAAGTGATGCGCTCGGAAGAAGACATCTCATCGGCTGCCCTGTTCAGCGGCGCCAGCCTCGATGGCAACGCCCCCAACAAGGGGCTGTTCTTCATCGGGATGAAGCATTGGGATGAACGTCCTGGTAAGGAGCACAGCGTTGGTGCCGTCGTGAAACGGCTCAATGCCAAGTTGTACGACGCCATTGATGGCGGTCGGGTGTTCGTGGTTGAGCCCCCGTCGATCCCCGGCTATGGCACCGGTGGCGGCTTCGAGTTCCAGTTGTTGGATCAGAGCAGCGGTGTCTATTCGCTGAATGAGTTCTTCGGTACGGCCCAGCAGATCATGCAGGCCGGCAACGCCGACCCCATTCTCAATCGGGTCTATTCGCTGTTCTCGCCCCAGGCTCCGCAATACAAGATCGATGTGGACCGGGAGCAGATGGCTTCGCTCGGTGTTGACTTCGGTTCAGCGATGTCGGCCTTCAGTGTCAACTTCGGTGGTGCCTATGTGAACGACACCTTCCAGGAGGGCAAGGTGCGCCGCGTCTATGTGCAGGCGGATGAGGTGAGCCGGGCCACTCCACAGCGCCTGTCGGCCATCTACGTCGCCAATGCTAAGGGCGAGCAGATTCCCCTCTCGGAATTCTTCACCGTGAAGCAGACTGTAGGCCCCAGCGTCATTCCCCACTTCAACCTCTACCGCTCGATCAAGATCGAAGGCACCCCGAACGAAGGCAACAGCTCCGGGCAGGCGATCGGGGCAATGAGGCAGATTTTCAACGCCGGGAACTACCAAGGCCTCGGCTTCGACTGGACCGGCATCTCCCGTGAGGAGGTGAAGGCCGGATCTCTGGCGGTGGTGATCTTCGCCCTGGGCATCCTGGCGGTGTTCCTGGTGCTTTCGGCTCAGTACGAGAGTTACACCGACCCGATCATCATCCTTCTGACGGTGCCGACGGCACTGCTTGGAGCCCTTGTCTTCCTTGGGGGTGCCGGTCAGGTCCTCAACATCTATGCCCAGGTGGGTCTGGTGATGCTGATCGGCCTGGCGGGAGGCAACGCGATTTTGATCGTCGACCTGGCCAACCAGAAGATGGGTGAGGGAGAGTCGGCTCTGGAGGCCGCCAAATTCTCGGCGAAGTCGCGACTGCGGCCGATTCTGATGACGGCGATCTCCTCTCTCACCGGCTTCCTGCCATTGATGCTGGCCAGCGGTGCGGGTGCCGAAAGTCAGAAGTCTCTGGGTCTGGTGGTTTTCGGTGGGTTGTTGGTGGCCACCTTCCTTTCCACCCTGGTGGTCCCCGTTTTCTACGTGGTGATGAAGACTCTGCTGGGAGAGGCCGATGCCAAGCCCTCTGAGAACGGCGCTACGCCGACCCCGCAACCCAGCTGATGGCTGAACAGAACCCCGAGGTGAATCAGAGCAAGCCCTTCAGTGGCATGCGCGTTTTGATTGCTGTGGCCATTGGTGCTGGCCTCGGTTTTGCCCTGTCCTATTTCCTCAAGGTGCTGATCGACAACAGCCCTGCCGAGATTGCTCTAGGCCGCTTGCGTCTCTTCTTTCTGATGGTGATCACGTCGGGAGGCCTGGGTGGGTTTGCGATTGAGACGATGCGTCAGCTGCAGGAACAAGCCACCGATCCGGCCTACCGCCACAGCAACTCCCATCGCGGTCGACGTCGCTAAGGAATCAACAACAGCCATAAAAAACGCCACCTCTTGGGCGGCGTTTGGGTGTGAAACGGTGATGGCCGGTTCAGGTGATCACGGTGGGCTGATCCATGCCCGTGCGTTGCTTGATCTCAGCCAGGTCATTGATAGCGCTGATCATCTCGGCCAAGGCCACCTGTGGATCCTGGTTGAGATTGCCGCTACTGGGCACATAGCTCTCCAGATAGATCCGGATCGTGGCCCCCTTGGTGCCTGTGCCGGAGAGACGCACCACCACGCGGCTTCCGTCGTCCAACAGGATGCGCAGACCCTGCCCTGTGGTCACCGAACCATCGACGGGGTCGGTGTAGCTGAAGTTGTCCGCTGTGTTGATCACGCGTCCAGCAAACGACTTGCCGATCAGGCTCGGCAACATGGCCTCCAGACGGTCGTAAAGACCATGGGCGGCTTTGCTGGCGACGGCCTCGTAGTCGTGACGTGAGTAGTAGTGGCGTCCGAAGCGCTTCCAGTGCTCCTCCATGATCTCGGCGACGCTGCAGCGGCGTTTGGCCAGGATCTGCAGCCAGAACAGCACGGCCCAGAGGCCATCCTTTTCGCGCACGTGGTTGCTGCCGGTGCCGAAACTCTCTTCTCCACAGAGGGTGATGTTGCCGGCGTCCAGCAGGTTGCCGAAGAATTTCCAGCCCGTGGGCGTTTCGAAGCAGTCAATGCCTAGCTCCTTGGCCACCACATCCACCGCAGCGCTGGTGGGCATTGATCGGGCCACCCCCGCCAGGCCGGAGGCGTAGGCGGGTGCAACCGTGGCATTGGCGGTGAGCACCGCGAGGCTGTCGCTTGGATTCACAAAGCAGCGCTGGCCTAGGATCATGTTGCGATCGCCATCGCCGTCGCAGGCGGCGCCGAAGCGGTAGTCGTCGCCCTCGAGCAGCATTTCGGCGAGCTCGTGGGCGTAGGTGAGGTTGGGGTCGGGGTGACCGTTGCCGAAGTCTTCCAGGGGTGTGCCGTTGCGCACGCTCCCTGCCGGTGCACCCAGCAGCCCTTCGAACAATCGGGTGGCGTAGGGGCCGGTGACGGCATGCATGGCGTCAAAGGCCAGCGGGAAGTCGCTGCGGATCAGATCGCGGATCTGATCGAAGTTGAACAGCTCTTGCATCAGCGCGACGAAATCGTCGACGCCGTCGATCACCTCCACCTGCATGGCGCCGATGTTGTGCAGCCCAGGGGAATCCAGTGGAATGGCAGGAGCCTCAACAATCGTGTACTGCTCCAGGGTCTTGGTGCACTCGAATACCGCATCGGTGAAGGAGGCGGGAGTGGGTCCACCGTTGGCGCCGTTGACCTTGACGCCGAAGTCGCCGTTCGGACCGCCGGGGTTGTGGCTGGCGGACAGGATGATGCCGCCGATGGCCTCGTGCTGCCGGATCAGGTTGGAGGCGGCAGGGGTAGAGAGGATGCCGCCGGTGGTGACGATCACCTTGCTCAGGCCATGAGCCGCGCCCATCCGCAGGATCACATCAATGGCACGGCGGTTGCCGTAACGGCCGTCGCCCCCCAACACCAGAGTTCCGCCTTGCACGCCCGGCAACGTGCGCAACGACGCTTCGATAAAGCTCTCCAGGTAATGGGGCTCTTCGAACTGTTGGCTGCTTTTGCGCAGGCCGGAGGTCCCTGGCTTCTGGTCGGTGAAGGGGGCGTCCAGGCGCACCTGGCGTTGGGTCGGTTCCGCGGGGGCCGAGGTGGTCATCACGTCGGATTGGGGGCTTTATGCGGAACCTAAACACGGAAATCCATTCGCATTGCGTTGGGCGCGACCAGTTGACGTCGCTACCCTTTGGCCCGCACCAATGCCGATGACCATGCATCGCCTTCTGCTGCTGTTAATCGTCGGCACTGCATGGGCGTGCCCTTCCGTGGGCGCGTCCCAGAGCTGGAAACGGGCTCTTCCGATGCCTGAGGCTTCGCAGGAGGCTGTTAAGGCAGCCAATGCGGTCATCAATCAGTCAGGTTCAGAAGAGTGCCTGCGCGGCAAGCTTTCTAACGCCATCCTGAGGTTGTCCAACAGCTGCGATGTCTCCGGCGACTCTTCTACGGCGTGTGAGTTAGCCTCCAAAATCGCTGGTCGGGAAAGCGAACTCAGCATGGGCGAGATGCTGGTCACATCCGAGACCTTGCTTGACCTGCTGGGGGATCCGGTGCCATTCCACTGATCGCCGTTGTTGCGATCAACGTTCTTCACCCTGGATCTTCGCCAGGGTCTGACGGCTGCCGGTCTGAAGATGGTGCTGGCCACGCTGATGCAGGGTCAGGGGACGGAAATGGCCGTGATTGATGGCTAATAGGACTCAGGTCTGACTTGATTTGGGCGTTTCCTTTTTCTTCACCGGCTCGGCGCAAACTCTCGCGATTCGCCGGGCTGCGTTGGTGATGGTGTCCTTGCGGCGGAAGTCGTTGCTGCTGGCGACCTTGGCTTCATCCATCAAGCTCCACAGCACGTCTTTGCAAAGTCCGGGCAGCCTTTGGCTGTCCATCAGAGGGTCAGCCAGTTGGCGAACGCGTGCGCATGCTTCCGTTGTGTTGTCGCGCGAACAGGCGTAGGCAGCATGTTCGATTCCTTTCAACTGGTCCTGGCTGGGCCAGGGCTCATAGGGCTCAGCTGCGAATGCAGAGCCGGCCATGGAGAGAAGCAGCAGAGCGCGCTTGATCTTGAGTGTCATTGGATCATTCTGGCGTACTTTTCTGCGGACGACAGCACGATTTTCAGGCGTTAGATCAGCAGAGCTTTTGAAGATGCCAACATCAAGATAGCTTCTATTGGCTCATTTTCTTTGAAGTGAATCACGTTATTTGGTTGATCGAAAAGTGGAAGCCTGGTTTCTTCGTTCTCCCTAATTCTCCTGATACGATTGCATCAAGAAAGGGCTATCGAAGAAGGCTTATATGCCCAGAATTGATACATACTTTGAAAATTTGATGGATTCTGTTCTTCAAATTCTCCCCAATTGCGTAGAGAGGTGCCATCGCTATCCTCAGGAAACTGCTGCTGGTAAGCCCGCTTGATCGATTCGGGCAGCATGAAGCCACAGAACACCAAGTTCTCAGTGCTCAGTAGTTGTTGTAGGGATTCTGTTGTGAATTGATGCTCTTGAATGTGAAAGCAAAGGTCGCGACACTCGGAGAGCGAATAGAAATCATTGACATGTTTTGAGATGTTTTTGATTTCGTGCTGATTGTCGTTAAAGATTTGCCGGCGGAAGTTTCGGATGCCTTCAGGGGTGCTTTGTATACCAAGTTTTTGGATCAGTTCTCTTGCTGAAGAGACTGTTTGTCTGGCAAGTTTGCTGTATAGGCCAATCTTGATGTAGCCGCCAGGCTTGAGTTTGCGGGTCAGTGAGGCCAAGCCCTTGGCGGGATCTTGCATATGATGAAGAACCCCGCTGCATTCAATGATCTCATAGACATCTGGAAGTTGATTCGCATCCAGAATGTCGAGCTGTTGGAGCTGAATGTTATTCATTTGGTACTCACTAGCTTTCCTACTTGCGTAGGCGAGGCTGCTTGTGCTGATGTCAATGGCAGTGATCTGCGCATTTTTATAGCGACTGGCATTGATGAGTTGATTTCCAGTGCCGCATCCAGCAATCAGTATTTTGGGGCTGGACGTGGGCGATGAAAGTTCACTCGTCAATGGGAGATTCTCAATGGTTGTTTCGAGTGATATGAATTCGCAGGCTGGTTTTGCTAGCTGAGGGTGGGTGTAGTCAGCAGAACGGTACCGGGGGTAAGGATTTTCTTCGTACATCTGCTGAACCTCAAGTGAGATGATGTCGGTTATTTGTTGGCTCTGGCTGAGTCGTATTTTGATTGCTTTGTCTTGTCCAACATCCTTGTATTGAGCCTCGATGAAGGCGCTACTCTCATCGCTGGTGATGGGATAGTTATTAAGGTCTACTCCAGGATATTTGATTGTATGGATAGGTTGATAACAGCCAATGATGGGTAAGACTTGATTGAATCTGGCTTGGCTTTTGCTCGCTTCGATGATCAGATTTTTAATCCATTGCTGTTCTTCATCGGATTGCCAATAGATGTACTCGTTGAGGAAGCATTGTGTTGCCAAAGCCTCCAGCAGAGGCTTCAGATGATCGGGGATGGAAACACCATCCTGGATACGAAGCACGAGTTCTTTCCTTAGACGAGTGAAGAACTCTTCAATCTCCTGATGGGGCGGGATCAGTAACGTAAGAGATTTTCTAAAACTCCAATCTGAGGCAAGTTGATGAAAGGCCTGATTGCTATCTGAGCTGATGGGATCTGCTTGAGCAGCTATTTGGATTTTTTCTAGGTATTGTTGAATGAAAAGTGGGCATAATTTGCGGTGGGAAAAGTCATCGCGATTGAGTAGTGTTTCATAAGCTTTTCTGGCATCGTCTCTATTTAATGAGCTGATCTTGATATCGCTGGCAAGGCTTTTCAGATTCTGCAGCGCTTCGATGTTGTCAGGATCGATCTCTATTGCTTTGATGGTCGCTGCCAGTGCTTGGTCCGTCTGTCGAAGATCCCGATAGATGCTGCCAAGATTCATCTGGATATCTGATGAATCTCGATCAAGTTCTAGAGACTTTAATGTGAATTCAAGTGCTTGATCAAGCTTGCCAATATCTCGATATAAGTTTCCGATATTGCTAAGAAGTTTTGGGTCGTTGGGCTCAGTATCTAAGGCTTGTGCATAATATTCAAGAGCTTCTTGGGTCCTCCCACTGTTTTTGCAGATGATCCCTAGGTTGCAAAAAACGGCGGGATCTGAGGTTCCAGCATCGATCATTTTTTTATAGATCAATTCAGCTTCTCTCAGCCTTCCTGCTTGATGAGAATAAATGGCTTGGTTGAACCATTTTTTAAAGTTGAGCTGCGGCTTCCTTGACGATTTATTTTCCTTTCCATTGTCTGTCCATCCAAATCCAGTCATTTAATAACACCGATCATGATTAGCTTAGATGCAAGCCAGTGATGCTCAACCCTTTCATAATACACTTCCCCATCAGTTGCGTTGGCGGTCAATTTTGAGTGTGAAGCGCGGCGAGCGACCAAGAGCAGAAGTGTCTAAGACGAGATTAATCTCTCGGGTGTAGTTTTCGTGAAGTCCCGGTGAATGGATTGTGATGAGCCTATTGTGGTCAGAGTATACTAGTTCTACTAAGATTAGACTCTTGACATATAAACGCCTTTTCACTGATGCTTCTAAGGCGATTTGTTCTGTTACTTTGCTCTAAGTGTAGATTTTGAAAATCGCATCTCCAATTGGAAATACAGGCAAAAAACAGCTCGATCTGTTGGTGCTTACATTCTCAGATGATTTTATTGGAGAGATCGAGATTGAAGAGTTCCTTGGCACGAAGTTTTCACGTCTGGCTTCCTCTAGGCTCCAATTAATTCCTGCAATCAAAGCAGCCAAGCAGCTTGGATTAAATCTGAAGATTATGAGCTTGCATGCATCTCAGGCTCATCAAGTTGCGATGCTTGAAATTCCTAGTGCATGCTTAATCGGGAAACTTTCTGCATCATCAGATTCTGCTTTTGATCAGATGCACGTTGCTACTTTAGCTGCATTGGCATTAATGCGTCGACATAGGGTGCCCACTGCACTTCTTTATTCTGATAACAAGATTTACTGCGATGAGCATCTTGCATCCGTGAGCCTTTTTAAAAGGTCTTCAGAGTTTTATCGGGATCTTATTTCATTTTCTTCCCATATTGTATTCGCTTCAGAATCAATGAAGATCCTTTTAGAGCAGAGCAAATTTCCTTTTTCATCCTCCGTGGTTATCGAGGATCCCTGGTCAGTTGCAGCTGGCTCATATCGTACATTTAGCCTGCAAGACGAGTTTCGAGTTGTTTGGTTCGGTAATGCCCAAAATGCTAGGTATTTGAATGAACTGATTCAAAGTATCGTCTCCCGCAATAAGTTTAAGGGAGGTGCTCAGCTCACTGTGCTTTCAAGTATTGATGCTCTGGATGCTATCAGGGAGGAATTTGAAAGGATTTCTTTAATGGATAGGCATTTATGGAGTTTACGTTTGGTGCTTTGGGATGCTAAAAGTCAGCCCAATCAACTTCAGAAGGAGTTGTGCCGAGCTCATTTAGTGATTATTCCATCTGATCCTGAAGATCCTTTCAAGATGGGAGCTAGTCATAATAGGCTGACCGACTCAATTCGATCGGGATGCCTGGTTGTCGCAAGTCCATTGCCTAGCTATAGAGAGCTTTCAAAATTGGCTTTGTTGGGTAACGATTTACCTCATCTAGTAAACGCTGCCTATTCACAATATAATAGATTGTCGTCCAAATATAGCCCTATTCGTGATTCATTATTGAGTCGTTTTTCTCCAGAAGTTAATCTTGACAAATGGAAAAAATTTCTTTTGAGGCTTGTGAATAACGTCTAACTATGAATTGCGTCTAAAATTTGTCTGGCCCTTGCCTGTAACATTTTCTTCTGTTTGCAATAATTATTGGCCTTTGTTTTGGATGTCACTATTTTTGGTTTATCTTAGTCGTCGCGGTTGATACTTCGGAAAACTAGTTTTCGTTGGATGTTTTGAGTGATTCTGAGCTCCGTGCTGCTCAGATGCGATCCATTTATCGGTTGAAGTGTTTGGCAAGTTGGGGTGAGTCGATACCTAGCAGGGTTTCGTCGTTGGCGAGATATGGCGGGATGCGCAGCAGGGGGATTGGGACCTGTCCCTTAATCGATATCGCCCATTGTTGGAAGGTCGAGACAAGGATTTGCTCGACGCCCTGAGGAGACTGACAGAAGAGAAGTAGCAAGCACGGGTGACCCATGCCTATCGGGTGGTGAATCGCTTTGGCTTGCCGCTCAGGGCAAGAGCAGAGGGTGAATGGTTCTTTGTATTTATGAAGGCAGAGGGGTTAGCTGCATCCAACCAGTCCACGATTCAGAGCACGATTTGGTCGGCGCTACCAGGCATGGAGGCATTACGTTTAGGTCATGTATAGGTGACCGCAAGATCAGTGGATGGTGTGAAACTATCCCCGGCAATCGCTTCACTATAGAATAATTTAGGCTTAATGAAAATATTTTTAGCCTAGTTTTTCATAGTCTTTGCGGTTCAGCTTCCAAGTAACTATCCCTTGGCCTTGCATCACTAGTCGCATATTTCCGAAGTTAGATTCTTTTATAAATACACTCATTGCGTCATAGTAATTGTAATCTTTGCAGCAGCAGCCTATGAATTTAATTGGATACTTTTCTCCATTTTCTAATTCCCCAAGGTTAAAGCAAGTCGAATAGTCGAATGTCTGATTAATTTTGCTTGCCCAGTATTCAGGGGGGGCAAGTAGTATGTGTGCATTCCTGCCATCGACAAGGCTTTTCTTTGCAGGAATCAAATCAATAATAAATACCATGAAACCAGTCATTGAATTTTTAATCTGATTTAAGACTGCGTCAATGGAGTGGCGATCAATGTGCTCTAAAACGTCGACGCATGTAATTATGTCGAACTTTTCTTTGGGCATTGTGGAGTATTCTTTGACGCCAGGATCGAACCCTTTAATATTGATCTCATTGCCCAGTGTTTTTTTTAATGCTAAGACTAATCCTCCTTTTCCCGCGCCAAAATCCAGGACAGACTTGATTCTTGAATATTCATTTACTTTTCTTATTCCATACGGGATTCCAAAAAGTCTTTTTACACTTGAATCTTGAAAATAAGACGAGGCAGGTCCATAGGATGAGCTCTCCTTATGGAGTTGCTGGGATGCTTTGATGTGGGATTCAAGGCCTGACATTATAAGGAAATTATATTGAGGGATATTCTAAAAGATTTTGTTTGCCTTTTGCCGTGTTGTCAAGTTTATCTTCTCCGTCTTTAGATTGGATTTCGACAATCCCGCTTTTGCAGATGACGCATGACGATTTTAATCTGTTTTCCAATACTTCGTCAAGAATTGTATGCCTTTTGATTTTGTCGATAACGTAGATCTGCTCCGATGCCTGTTGTTTCCTTCTTGAGAACCTAATGGCTTATGCTTTCATGCCCTTAGTTTCTGGGATCAACAACCTTGCCAAACTCAGTATTGGTAATGACTGTTGATCCATCCTTGGAAAAGATGGTGAAGTTCCTCGTCTCTTTTTGAACTGATCCATCTGGATATACAAAGGTCATAATCCCGCTAAGATTAATAAAAGACCCGCTTACGCTGTCGACAGTCAGGTTTGAAACATTGACCCGTTCGAATTGCCTGAAGAAAGCAGGATCATACATTCTTTCAGCAGCCCCGGTCATATATTTAGAGGCTCGTTGAGTATCATTGTTGGACATTGCTTCTACCCATTCTTGAATCACATAGATTGCAGCATCTATTGTTGTTAACGAGTCAAAGAGAGCCTTTCCTTGGTCGAGTTCATTGATGTTTTTTCTATCCGTAGATCCCTCTTGGCGATTGTTGAAGGATCTTTGTGGGGATTGAGCTTTGGTCGTTTGTTGTATCTGGCTCTTTTCTTCTGTTTTTTTCTGGTCGCCTCCGATCCACCGATCCTGAGAGAACAACCAGAACTTGCAACGGGACAGACCCACTCCCATTTCTTCTGAGGTGACAACACCGCGAACGGCAACCCTCATGCCTTTGCGAAGTTCTCGGACTTCGGGAGCATTGCGTGGTTTTGTGCAGCTCACGGAAGAGAAGCTGTATTCACCACCCGTGATGGTGATGCTGACATTTTTCTCGTCAAAGAGAGAGTCGTCAATACTCCCGATTGATCCACTGAGCTCAACTGGTTGATTCATATATTTATTCTCTGCCATAACGGAGTTGGCATCGAATTCCTCTGCAATCGCTTCAACGCTGAGATTGGCTATGGGTTGATCTATGTCGAGAGTTCTAATGCGTTTCTTCTTGGCTTCTTCCGCTGCTTGCTCTGCCTTGTACTCCTCAGCTATCTCTTGAAGTTCTGCACACCCTGTTATGAGCAGCAATGAACTCGCTGCAAGTATGCCCAGAGCAGTTTTCATGTCCTCGGAATTTGCTGATACGGGAATTTAGGTCATTATCTCTCTTGTTCTTTCAGTGCCTCTCTTCTCCATCCCCGCAGCGAATCCGTTGCCGATCGAGTTTGCGTTGGATGTGCGGTGTGATCCCCAGTTCAGCGCTCTCCAAAAGGCGATCCATCTCACGGGTGAAGTGTTGGGCGAGTTGGGGTGAGCGAATCATCAGCAGGCTCTCGTCGTTGGTGTGTGCAGCAGCGGGTGACCAGTTGAAGCTGCCTGTGATCACTGTTTTGTTGTCGATTACGGCGAACTTGTGATGCAGCTTGTCTCCACGGGCGAGGTGCGTGGTCCCGATGCCTCGCTGATGCAGTGGTTTTGAAGGAATCGCTCAGGCACTCTCAGGACTCTCCTGACTACATAAGCCCGAACCCACGCCAGAAGGGCACTTGATCTCGCATTGAGACGCCCTATGGCTACGAAGGGCTACTTGATCAATGGATCTGGCTTGGCTTTTAAGGGGCGTCAGCTCTAAGCCTGAATCCCATGCAAGGGAGACGGATGTTGAAGAAGCCGCCCAGGGTGAGGGACAACAATGGTGCTCTCCAAGTCAGGTTGAGGCTGGATGGTCGAGACCATTTCATCAATCGCCTTGGTCGCTTTGACGATCCAATCGCTCAAGCCAGAGGACAAGTCATCTGTGCTGAGATCTGGCGGGATGCCCGGCAGGGGGATTTGGATCTGTCTCTGAATCGGTACCGCCCACTGGTGGAGGGTCTAGATCAGCATTGACTTGGTTGCGAAGGGTTTCGCAACCAATTCTTAAGTCGTCCTAAAGTGCAATCTCTAATTGTCTAGTTGTATAGGGATACAGCTTCTTCCTTGACCAGTACAGCAGTTGTAAGTGAATTTTGCTAATACATAGTCGTAATCGCCGCTTCTGTCGTTTCGGAATACAGCAGCCCATCGCCGCCCTTTGTTGTCAGTTTTTATCTCGCTTGGATCAACCCAGATATCGCTTCCATTGGTTAATGAGCCAGTAACTCTTCCATTTGCAGGGTATCTCTTGTTGACGTAGGTGTCTTTAGGGTCTCCAACTTTGCACCACGTCTCGCCATCTGCATTTGCAGCTGCAGCTAAGAGTGTTAGTGATCCTGCAGCTATCAAGCTGGTGAGAATCTTATTCATCATTTTGGCGAGTCACACTCATTGGCAATCTTGGCATTGAGATCTCTGCTCCAGCCAATCAACCCCATTCTCGCACTTGGCATGCTGCCGTTCCAGCTTCTGTCGAATCCGTGGCGTGATACCCAGCTCAGCACTTCGCCACATCCAATTTATCTCCCGGGTGAAGTGAGCAGAAAGAATGGGTGAGTGTATGACCGGCAATGTTCCGTCGTTGGTATGTGCAGCAGAAGGTGACTAGCTAAAGCTGCCTGTGATGACAGTTTTAATCATGCAAAATAAATGATTGAATTTTGCTCAGGGCAACAATCAAGACAGTATGCAGCCAGTTGCAATGGCTTTTCGACCAGTTTCAAACCAGGTTCTTTTCATGTCTGGTGGGCACATGGCGCGGACTGCATTGGGGAAATTCTGTTTGATTGTCATATGATATTTGTCTCTTAGTAGGCAGGCATTTTGGTCTCCCACTCTGCAAGAGATATTGTATTGCTGCCAGAGGTGATCCAGTGTTTCAATATCCGCTGGCTTTTCTTTGCTGGCTTCCGCGGGTAGGTAGAGACTTATTGCTACTGCCGATGCAAGTAATGAAAATAGGACTTTCATTTGCTTATTGGAGAATGCTTTCACTGTATCCCTTGCCCCTTCCCTTCGCTCAACTCCGCTCCCGTACTTGGCTTGCTGCAGATCCAGCTTGCGTTGTATTCGCGGCGTGATCACTAGGTCAGCAGTCCCCCAGATGCGATCCATTTCTCGGTTGAAATGTTGAGCGAGTTGAGTTGAATGGATCACCAGGAAGGTTTCGTCATTATTTCTGTTCGCATTGTCTCGCTATTGTTGTCTTTGTTATATTAGTAGCTGTTGTACGGATAATAATTTTTACGATTCTGTCTTTCTTTGAGCGCGGCTTAGCGAGAAGGCATACATTGAGGCAGTTATTATTAGCCAATGATGGAAAAATTGATGCAATTTTTTGATTTATTTCAGCGAAGATCAACCCGAATTCCTATAGTAATAGTCATCGGGCTGATTTGTGGATTCGTTGTCTCAAAGGCACAGGCCTTTGAATCTTTGAATCTCATAGCGTTTCCATTATTTATATCTAGCCTCATTGGATTGCCTGTTTTGATCTGGAAGTATTCTTCCGAGGATCGGACGGTTTCAAGGAAAATTCTGAGTCTGATTGGTTATTTCTTTGTGTTTTCGATTCCTTTTGGAATTGGAGACAGTATTAGCGAATCCATTCCTATTGCTAACGAACGGAAAATCCGAGTTGAAATTGCAAAGCAAGAAATCGCTGAAGCAGCAAAACGCGATGCAGAGCGAGTCGAAAATGAGCGCTTAGAAAAGATCGAATCTCAAAGGAAGGCTGATCAAAAAGCATTCGAGCTTGAACAACAGCGCGTTGCAAGAATTAAGAAGTTAAGGCAATATGATTTGTCAATGTCAGTCCGGCAAATATCTAATGAATTTGATCGAAATAGTGCGCGTGCAGAGGATCAGTTAAAAGGTAAGCGAATTAAGGTAACTGGATATGCGGGAATCATAGACGATATTCCATTTAATCAAAAATCTATTCTCTTTCAGATCACAGATGGGGAATTCCTTGGTGGTTCGGTCCGGTGCACCATAAAAAGATCAGACAAGTCCTACCAACGCTTTGATAAAGGTCAGTCAATGGTAATGATAGGAACCCTTGTGGGCGAAGAGCTAGGCGTAAGATTCGATGATTGCTATTTTCCATGAATATTGTTTTTTATATCTTTGATGATCATTCGTCTATATGCGAGAAAAATAAGATGTGCCGCATGGCAGCGGTAATCTTGGGTGGGTGAATCACTTAAGCGTTGCGTCATTGTTGTTTTGGGCTGAGCGCGACCAGTTGGCTCTGCGTGTGATTAAAGTCTTTATTGGGAAGCATCGATAATTGACTTTTGCTGATGTTAATCATCAATGCGTTTGACAACCGGCTGCCATTGCCTTTCTTCCAGTTTCAAGCCAGATTCTTTTGGTACTTGGTAGGCAGGATTCAGGAACTGCGTTGGGAACACTCTGTTTGATAGTTGTCTTTTATTTGACAGGCTTTTTGGTCTCCCACTCTGCAAGAGATATTGTATTGCTGCCAGATTTGATCAAGCGTTTCAATATCCGCTGGCTTTTCTTTGCTGGCTTCCGCGGGTAGGTAGAGACTTATTGCTACTGCCGATTAAATAAATGAATACAGGACTTTCATTTGCTTATTGCAGAATATTTCCATTGTAGTTCGTGCTTCTCAGCTTCTCTTGACCCTATCGCCGCATCGGATCTGCTGACGGTCTAGTTTGCGCTGCATGTGAGGTGTGATCCCCAGTTCTGCGCTGTCCCAGAGACGGTCAATCTCACGGTTGAAGTAGTTGGCGAGTTGGGGTGAGCGCATCAACGGCAGGGTTTTATCGTTGATTTAATTCTATAAACCAGTCTGAGAAGGGTGATCCTGATCGGCATCCGTGGACAAATTTTTCAATTACGAATTCTGTCCCTGTTGGAGACTTTGACCTTTGGTTGATAACTGCTGTCCATGGATTGTTGTTATGGTCATATTCAGTTCCGTCCGGGTCAACCCAGATCCAGCTTCCGTTTGGCAGTGATCGCATTGGTCTTCCATTAGCTGGATAACGAAGATTTACGTAAGTGTCGTTTGGGTCATCTACTTTGCACATCAGGTCTTTGCCTTTTGCTGTTGTTGGTAAAAGTGAGAAAAGTGTGATCATCAGCAGAAGCTTTATTGAATTTCGCATGAGATTGTTGGAAATGGTTGAATGCACCCATTTTGCGATTCTTTTCTGAAAAAGAGTGGCTATTTAGAAAACTACTTGCTTTTTTGAAATTGATTAGCTCCTTTTCATCCCATTCCCGCATCGAATCTTTTGACGATCATGTTTGCGTTGTATGTTCGGTGTGATCCCCAGCTCAGCTGTGTTCCAGAGGCGATCCATTTCTCGGGTGAAGTGTTTGGCGAGTTGGGGTGAATGGATCACCAGCAGCGTCTCGTCGTTGGTGTGAGCGGCTGAGGTGCTCCAGTTGAAGGACCCTGTGATCACGGTTTTGTTATCGATCACGGCGAACTTGTGGTGGAGCTTGTCACCGTGCGCGAGGCGTGGGGTGCCGATGCCTTTGAGGGCGTGATCCAGCGGCTGGTTACCGGCTTCCACCTTGCAGGTGTGATCCGGAAGGGTGACCCCCAGCAGATCCAGCACTTCAGAGAAGGGGCGGCTCGCAAACCCAGGATCGGCGACCAGCCGTATCTCAACACCTTGTTCGATCTGTTCCCGCAGCACGTTGGTTAAATGCTGTGCGGAGAACACAAACAAGGCCATATCTATGCCTTCCTTTGAGGCGTTCAACTCCTTGGCCAGCAGGTTGAGCCCTTGATTTCGATTTCTTTTGGGGTGGGGGGAGAACAGCACATCTACCTGAATGTCGCCGATCCGTACCGTTTGAATACTTCCGCTTGCTTTTTGCAGGCCAAAGCGACTGTCCTTCTTGCCGCCGGGGCCATCACCCCACATGTGGGCAAATTCCTGACGGAACATCGATGCCAGCTCAGGGCTGTTGAGCCTCAGCAGGTGATTCACATTGCCGCGGCTCGACGGTCGTCCCGCATCACCATGCAGGCCGGAACTGGTGAGATTCGCGCTGCCGGTGATCACTGTGGTTTGGTCGATCACCAGAAACTTGTGGTGCATCAGGCCGCTGCCACTGCTTCCGTCTTCGGTGTCGTCAAGGAGTGGAATGTGTGCCTCTTTCAGTAAGGCCACGGCATCGCCGCGGAAGGCTTCTGGCGCGCTGGTTGTGCCATCCCCATCGATATCGGCCAGGCGATATAACTGATGCCAGCGCTGTCGGTCTCGCTCGTTCAAGCGGCTGGGTCGTTGTTCGCTCCAGGCCTGGCTGTAGTTGTTCTCAAGGATCACCTGAACAACAACACCGCGATGTTTTGCTGCAATGAGTGCTTGTGCAATCCTTGGCAGGCTGAGCTCTTGAACAGCCACCAGCACCTCCTGGCTGGCGGAATCAATGGCTGCAATTAGCCACTGTTCTAGATCGTCACCATTGCGCCAGGCTCCCGTTAGCGGAGACCGGTAGCCCGATGTGGCGTTGTGATTGAAGACCACATCGATTAGCTCGGGCAGTGCCAGGCCAGCTGACCCCTCACCCACGACGGACCCAGCCTGGCTGCAGCAACTGCAGAGAAGCATTGCTGCGATCCAACCCAGTCCGCCTTTCAGCATCTTGATCAAGCGCTGTGCCTTGATCAGAGTTCCCCGGTTTTCAGTGGGGCATCTCCGATGTCTTCAGCATCGCAACAAACCAGACACCACTCAGCACGAGGGCCACACCAACACCCGCACCAATCCCCACCCGTGCCATCACCAACGGCACCACCAATGGAAAAACAATCGCCCCCGCAAGGGGGGTGATGGCCACAAACCAGCGCAAGGAGGCTGGAGCTTTGGGATCAGAGGGGTTCAGAACCACTCGGCGCGGGCTTCGCTGGCGGGGTTGCTGTTGTCTTCAGGGGTCTCACGCTTGAAGTTCAGCGTGATGTTGCGCTTCTGTTCTCCATCAGAGGCCGTGGCTTCAATGGCATACATCTGCTCACCATCGCGGAAGGGCACCTGGATCCGGAAGGTGCCGTCGGTGGAGAGAGGCACTTCCTCGCCGCCGATGGTGAGGCGAGCGGAAGGGTCGGTGGCGCCGTACACGATCAGCTCGGCGTCGGCCACAAGCCAGAAGGAGCGTTGGCGGGGTGCCACGCCACCGAGGCCCGACTCGTTGCGGCCACTGGCCCATAGACCAGTACCCGAATCGTTCAAGCCTGCGCTGTCGCCAGAGACATCAAACCCTTCCTGGAATTCTTCAGAGCCGACCCGACGGCGGCGGAAGTGAACGGTGGCGCTTTGATACAGCCGCTCATGCAGGCCACTGTTACTTGACTCGATCGGTGCGACGGGAGCAGCCGCAGATTCGGCCGGGGCCGCATCAAGGCTGAAGGGCACGAACTGATCAAGGATTTGCTCGCTGGGATGGAGCGCTGGCACACGGGCCACCGAGGAGAAGGCCAGCGACATCCAGCTGGCGCCGATGCGGTAGCCCAGCTCCACCCGGTAATCCCGGTCGCAGAGAGGCACAGGCAAATACCACTCGGTGCTGTGGCTGTCGACGGGCACCTCCTGCAGGGTGTGCGGATGGGCATTGCCGTCCTGCATGCCGGTGACGTCGGCCAGGCGCAGGCAGAGACGGCTGGCACCATCCTTTTGAGCCAGCTTGCGATCGTCGTCCGAGATCTCCCAAAACACATAAGCCCACTGGGGATCGCGAGGTAGGAACACCACGCGGGTATCGCTGGTGCCCATTGCAGGTGCATTGAGCTCCGCCTCGATGGCCTTCAGATCTTCACCACGTTTCTGCTGACGCTGGGCAACCTCGTCAACCAGGGTCTCCTTGCTCTTACGGCTGTAGAGCGGTACTCCCAGGTCACTGGCAATTTGACGCAGTTGACGCAGGGTGAGACGTGCCAGTGAAGACAGGGTTTGGGACACGTCTAAAAACTCCAGGTTTCGTTTGGGATCATTGTGATGCGAAAAATTCCTTTTCGAAGCGTTAAGAGGCCAAGGGTCAGTGGATGCTGACCAGTGGCTGGGCTCCGATCCCGGGGATCACAGTCACAGACACAAAAAACGCGGAGCCGTAGCTCCGCGTTTTTGAGATGCTTCTTCGCTGAATTCAGCGGCCGATGTTGCTGCGGTAGGGGACCTTGGTCAGATAGTCGATGTCTGCAGTTGTGCTCGGACCGATCCGGCGGGGATTGCCGATTTCGCTCACCCACGCCATGTAGTCCTCCGGAGAGCCACCCTTCTTGACCTTCGCGCGCTCCGGCAGCCTCTTGGCGGGCCCACCCGTGAAAACGAGTTGGGGGAAGCCAAAGATTCCGCGGTAGTACTCGTCGTAGCGGGGGGTGGTGACGTTGAAGGGAGTGTCCCCTAGCTCTCGGCCGGGAAGCACACGGTTCCGCTGGTACGGAACCGTGTCATAGCCAAAGGTGTCGAGATACTCGGTGCTGTCAAGAAGAACGTCAACAAGGCCCTCAAGACCCTTGGTCGCAATGACGATTGACCAGGACAGTTCTTCGCCTTTGCCGTTCACCTTGCGGCCAAGGATCCGCTCGCAAAGGTGGCGGACAACCTTGTAGTTGCTGTTGAAGCCGTAGAAGGTGCGCTTGAAGGTGTCGGAGAGCACCAGGCCGCGAATGAAATCGCGAACGGTGATCTGGCCGTCCTTCAGCTGCGACTCGAGATTGACGTCCCGATCGGTTTTGAAGGCGTGGAAGAAGATCTGCCGATAGCCGGCTTCAACAACGGTGTCGAAGTTGTCGCGATCGTCAGCGATTTCCAGGGAGTAGGCCCGGGATCCCTCGTCGGAGCCGACACGAATGTTCGGAACACCGGCCCTCAGAGAGTTCTGAGTGATCGGTGCGTACTCCAGAAGAGGAATGGCCACGCGAGCTACAGCATCCACTGCTGGGGATCGTAGAAGTGCTGGGTCTTGCCCCCTTCAGCAGCCGTCGCAGCGATTACATGCCGTAATACTTGCCCTAAGTACTTCTGCCTACCAGCCAAAGGGGGCGAGCCCTGCTGTGCTGATGGCCGGTTGAGCGTCATGGCTGGCCGCCGGAGCGTCGTCCAGCTGTCTGGTCTCCATGCAGAAGGACGCGGTATTGGAGAGCCCCTGAACCGTGCTGGTGCGCAGGCGCAGGTTCGGGCCTGCAAACCAGAATCGCTCCAGGGAGCTCATCATTTCGTAATCGGTGGTGAGGATCAGGCCGTTTTCCTCGTCCATGCGGAACTGGCCCGCCACCGGTGCTTTTTCGGCGTAGCCGCGATCCCGCAGCAGCAGGCCGCGTCGCCCCGTTTCGTCCTCGGGGATCAGCCCGAACATGGTCTGGTCTTCATGGGATTCACCGGCCCGATCCCAGGCCATCGATCCGCTCCAGCGCACCCAGCAGCCACCCACGATCTGTTCAACGCTTGCGTTGTTGCGCTCGGCGATCTCCGCGAGCCGCTCGTCGCCCTTCAGCAGTTCCTCCACCACTATGAAGGATGCGCCGGCTTCGGCCCGGCGATGCAGCAGGTGATGTTGGCTGCGTTGTGAAGTCCACCGGCCACAGCTCAGGCGAAAGAAGCTGAGGGCGTCCGAGATCTCAAGCATCGCCGGCGTCGAGGAATTGGTTTGATGATGGCAGCTCGACGGCGTCATCCATGACAGCCATGTCAGCCACGGCAGCGGGCCTCGGCGGCGGTGATCAGATCATCGAGGGTCAGCGTCAGGGGTGGCTTGCCCAGCTCAAGCGCTAGTTGATCAAGCTGTTCAGCGGCAGTGCTCAGCTGCAGCAGCAGGGTGTCGAGGAACGCCGGATCGTCGGCGACCACGGGTTGCTGCTGGCACCAGAGGCGCCGTCGATCTTCGTCGGGGAGCGCCCCCCCAGTGGCCTGCGGAACTGCCATGGTCTGAAAGCTGTCCAGGCAGTGGCTCAGCACCCGCAGGTGATGGCGATCCAGCTGGGGCAGCAGAGTGGCATCGATGCGCTCAATCGTTGCCCTGTCGATGGCCATCAGCCCTGAGCCAGCGGGGTGATGCGGAAGCCGCAGGCGTGCCCGCCTTCGAGCCGCCAATGCACCCGTTCCACCTGGCAGTCCGGAACGGTGCGCCGGATCAGCAGCAATTCCTGGTCGCATACGGCGGGAAATTCTTCCGCGATGCGCTGCACGGAACAGTGGGCCTCTTCAAGGCGCCAGCTGATGCCGTCGTCATCCCGGCTGCAGACGGTGACGTAGCCCTCGTCGCGCCGCAGCCGTGCCAGATGTTCGAGCCGAGCCTCCAGGGAGGCTTTGCCAAGGCTTTGGCGGTACTGGCTTGCTTTCGACTCCGCCTGCTGGTTCAGCAGCTGGCGCACGGTCGCTTCGGGGAGATGGCTGCGCATTGAATCCAGCAGGCCCAGGGCGAAGCGGCCGCTGCCGTCGGGGAACTGAGCTCGCCCTTCGTCGGTGAGGCACCAGCGGTTGCTGGGACGCCCCGGCCCGCTTGCGTTGCTGCTGGCGCAGACCAGTCCGCTGTCGGCGAGGGAGCGCAGATGCCTGCGCATGGCTTGCACGGAAATGCCCACGGCGCCGGCCAGGGCTCCAGCGTCCTCCTCCCCGCGCTCCAACAGCAGGGAGAGCACGGCATCGCGGGTGCTGGCTGGGGCCGAGGCGCTCATGGCGAGGCGAAACCTCCCCACACGATGCCATCGAATTGCCTCGGCATGTCGGCCGTGTTGAGAGTCACAATGGGTGGCCCGCTTACTGGAGGCCTGTTGGCCTAGGCTTCTAGTAAGGAAACCGCGGGGTTTCGTAATTCGCCGCTCCCTCCACTTCCATGTCCGACGCCCCTCAAGAGCCGACAGCAGAAAGCCTGGAGGTCATCCGCAAGTTCGCTGAAACCTACGCACAGCGCACCGGCACCTATTTCTGTGCTGATCCCAGCGTCACTGCTGTTGTTCTGAAGGGGCTTGCACGTCACAAGGACGATCTGGGTGGAGCGTTATGCCCCTGCCGCCACTACGAAGACAAGGAGGCCGAGGTCTCTCAAGCCTTCTGGAACTGTCCTTGTGTTCCCATGCGTGAGCGCAAGGAATGCCACTGCATGCTCTTCCTCACCGAGGACAATCCCTTCGCCTGCCCCGAGAAGACGCAGACCATCACTACCGAAACGATCAACGCCACCGTCGGCTGAACTGAATGACCAGTACCTCCACACGGGATCTCGTCAGCCAGCCGTACAAGTACGGCTTTGTCACCGAGATCGAGACCGACAAAATCGCCAAGGGTCTCAGTGAAGAGGTCGTTCGCCTGATCTCGGCCAAGAAGGAGGAGCCGGAATTTCTGCTGCAGTTCCGGCTCAAGGCCTTTCGCCACTGGCTCACGCTTGAGGAGCCGGATTGGGCTGCTCTCGGTTATCCCGAGATCGACTATCAAGACATTGTTTATTACGCGGCTCCCAAGCAGCAGGAGAAGAAAAAGGCCAGCCTCGATGAGGTGGATCCGAAGCTGCTGGAAACCTTCGACAAGCTCGGAATCCCGCTGAGTGAACAAAAGCGCCTCAGTAACGTTGCTGTGGATGCAGTGTTCGACAGCGTTTCGATCGCCACGACTTACAAGGAGAAGTTGGCGGAACACGGGGTGGTGTTCTGCTCCTTTAGTGAGGCAGTCAAGGAGCATCCTGAGCTGATCGAGCGCTACCTCGGCACGGTTGTTTCCAGTAACGACAACTATTTCGCCGCCCTGAACTCAGCGGTGTTCAGCGACGGATCCTTCGTCTTTATTCCAAAGGGGGTGGAGTGCCCGATGGAACTCTCCACCTACTTCCGGATCAATTCCGGCGACACCGGTCAGTTCGAGCGCACCCTGATCGTGGCCGAAGAAGGTGCCTCGGTGAGTTATCTCGAGGGCTGCACTGCACCGATGTTCGACACCAACCAGCTGCATGCGGCGGTAGTGGAACTGGTGGCCCTCGACGATGCCTCGATCAAGTACTCCACTGTTCAGAACTGGTATGCCGGGGATGAAAACGGTGTGGGCGGGATCTACAACTTCGTCACCAAGCGTGGCCAGTGCCGAGGCGATCGGAGCCGCATCAGCTGGACCCAGGTGGAGACCGGTTCAGCCATCACTTGGAAGTACCCCAGCTGCGTGTTGCAGGGTGCTGATTCGGTTGGTGAGTTCTATTCCGTGGCCCTCACCAACAACTGCCAGCAGGCCGATACCGGCACAAAGATGGTCCATGTCGGACCGCGCACCCGCTCCACGATTGTGAGCAAGGGCATCAGTGCCGGGCGCTCCAGCAACAGCTACCGCGGCCTCGTCCAGATGGGCCCCAATGCCAAGGGCGCCCGCAACTACAGCCAGTGCGATTCGATGTTGATCGGCGATCAAGCCGCTGCCAACACCTATCCCTATATCCGTTCGCAGCAGCCGCAGGCGGCCATCGAGCACGAGGCCAGCACCTGCCGCATCTCCGAAGATCAGCTCTTCTATCTGCAGAGCCGTGGCATCGGGTTTGAAGAAGCCGTCTCGATGATGGTCAGCGGCTTCTGCCGCGACGTCTTCAATCAGCTGCCGATGGAGTTTGCCGCTGAGGCCGACAAATTGCTGGCCCTCAAGCTCGAGGGATCCGTGGGCTGATCCCTTCCCTCACCTTGTCTCTGTTTTTTCAACGACGCTTTCCGTGATTCGCCCTGACGCTGAGCTGCTGCTCGACATCCAAGACCTGCATGCCTCCGTCGAGGAGAAGCCCATCCTCCAGGGGGTGAATCTGCAGGTGCGGGCCGGTGAGGTCCATGCTGTGATGGGCCGCAATGGCAGTGGCAAGAGCACGCTCTCCAAGGTGTTGGCAGGGCACCCCGCCTATCGGGTCACGGGCGGCACGGTTCGCTATCGCGGCCAGGATCTGTTTGAGCTGGAGCCTGAAGAACGTGCCCGTCTGGGTGTGTTCCTCGGATTTCAGTACCCAGTTGAAATCCCGGGCGTCAGCAATCTGGAATTTCTGCGGGTCTCCACCAATGCCCGGCGCGAGAAACAGGGGGAGGAGGAGCTCGACACGTTTGCCTTCGAGGACCACGTGCACGACAAGCTCAAGGTGGTGCAGATGGATCCTGCCTTCCTGGAGCGCAGCGTGAATGAAGGTTTCTCCGGGGGTGAGAAAAAGCGCAACGAGATCCTGCAGATGGCCTTGCTCGAGCCCGTGGTGGCGATCCTGGATGAAACCGATTCGGGCCTGGATATCGACGCCCTGCGAATCGTGGCCGGTGGTGTGAACCAGCTGGCAACGGAGGACAACGCCACCCTGTTGATCACCCACTACCAGCGTCTTCTCGATGAGATCACACCGGACTATGTGCATGTGATGGCGGCAGGCCGGATCCTGCGCACCGGAGGACGTGAACTGGCTCTTGAGCTGGAGCAGACCGGATATGACTGGGTCGATCAGGAGCTGACCGCCCAGGGAGCTGCTTGATCATGGCGAGCAGTGTGCTGGCGCCAGTTCAGGAGCGTGGTCGGGCCGCTCTGGAGCATCTCGGTTTGCCCAACCGCCGCCAGGAGCCCTGGCGCCTCACCGACATCAAACGGCTTGCGGCCGTGTCGGCTTTGCCGCCCAGTGCATCGCCACTGTCCACACCCCTGCCGTCCAGCCTGGAGGGGGTGACCCGTCTGGAGCTCAATGGGCTTGACGATCCCTTGGCCGGGCAGGTTCTTCCGGAGGGAATCACGGCGCTGAATGCCAAAGAGCTGGAGCAGGCCCTCGGTCACACCCTGGACCGCTGTGGTTGTGCTGAGGTCTGGCCCGTGGAGTTCAACCACGCCAAGGCTCAGCAAATCCTTGCCCTTAGGGTGCGGGGACGGGTCGGCCCGCTGGAACTCGTCCTCGCGGCGGGTGCTGGGTTGAACGCCACTCGGGTGCTGCTGCTGTTGGAGGAGAAGGCGGAGCTTGAGCTGATGCAGGTGCTGCTGGCTGAGGGGGAGTCCGCTCACAGCCACGTGCTGGAAGTGCATCTTGGGCAAGAGGCGCAACTGCGTCATGGCGTGCTGGCCACGGCCGATGGCGCGTCATCATTGATGGCCCATCTGGCGGTTGAGCAGGAACCCCGCAGCTCCTACACCCTCACCTCGGTGGCTCAAGGCTGGAACCTGGGACGGGTGGAGCCCCGGGTGGTGCAGGTGGATGGGCAGGCGCAGACCGTGCTCAAAGGTCTGGCGGTCACCGGCGCCGAGCAGCAGTTGGCCACCCACACCGCAGTGCGATTCGACGGCCCTGAGGGGGAGCTGGATCAGTTGCAGAAATGCCTAGCTGGTGGTCAATCCCACGCGATTTTCAACGGTGCCATCAGTGTTCCCCGCGATGCCCAGCGCACCAATGCCGCCCAGTTGAGCCGCAACCTGTTGCTGTCCGAGAGGGCCCGGGTGGACACCAAGCCCGAGCTGGAGATCGTGGCGGACGATGTGCGCTGCGCCCATGGCGCCACTGTGTCGCAGCTTCAGGCCGATGAGCTGTTCTATCTCCAGAGCCGGGGCATTGCTGCGGCGGATGCAACGGCGTTGCTGCTGCGGGGGGCCTGCCAAGAGGTGATCGCGCAGCTTCCTGGTGCCGCCCAGGTCTGGCGTCCGCTGGAGCGCGTGATGGAGAGCCTTGCTCCATGACGATCGCCGCTGGAGCACGATCGGGTGCTGATTTCGTAGATTTATCGTCTCGATATCGTGCCGACTTCCCGATCCTCGAGCAGCTGGCTCCGGATGGACGGCAGCTGATCTACCTCGATCACGCTGCGACCAGCCAGAAGCCCCGACAGGTGCTCGAGGCGCTGCAGCAGTACTACAGCTGCGATAACGCCAACGTGCACCGCGGTGCTCACCAGCTCAGTGCCCGCGCCACCGATGCCTTTGAGGCGGCTCGAAGCACGACGGCAGCCTTCGTGGGTGCCTCAAGCTCCCGCGAGATTGTCTTCACCCGCAATGCCAGTGAGGCGATCAATCTGGTGGCGCGTACCTGGGGTGACGCCAACCTGAAGGAGGGGGACGAAATTCTCCTCACAGTGATGGAGCACCACAGCAATTTGGTGCCCTGGCAGCTCCTGGCCCAGCGCACCGGCTGCGTGCTGCGTCATGTGGGCATCACTGATTCCGGTGAGCTCGATCTGAATGATTTCCGGGCCCAGCTCAGCGAGCGCACCCGGTTGGTGAGCCTGGTGCACATCAGCAATGCATTGGGCTGCTGCAATCCCCTTGATCAGGTGATTCCAGCGGCCCATGCCGTTGGTGCCTGCGTGTTGGTCGATGCCTGCCAGAGCCTGGCCCACAAGCCGATTGATGTGGCGGCCCTCGAGGCCGACTTTCTCGTCGGCTCCTCCCACAAGCTCTGCGGGCCCACCGGCATGGGTTTCCTCTGGGCGCGGGAGGCTCTGCTGGAGGCGATGCCTCCTTTCCTGGGTGGTGGAGAGATGATTCAGGACGTCTTCCTGGACCACAGCACCTGGGCGGTGCTGCCCCATAAGTTCGAGGCGGGAACCCCTGCCATTGGAGAGGCTGTGGGCATGGGTGCTGCGATCAGCTACCTGCAGGCGGTTGGTTTGGAGGCGATTCAGGCTTGGGAAGCCCAGCTCACCCGGTATCTGTTCAGCCGGCTGCAGGCGATTGATGGTGTCCGGGTCTTGGGGCCCACGCCGGATCAGCAGCCTGAGCGCGGTGCCCTCGCCACATTTCTTGTGGATGGCGTGCACGCCAACGACATTGCCGCTCTGATCGATGCGTCCGGGATCTGCATCCGCAGTGGTCACCACTGCTGTCAGCCCTTGCACCGCTTGTATGACGTCACGGCATCAGCCCGAGCCAGCCTGAGCTTCACCAGCACCTTTGAAGAGATCGACCGCTTCAGCGAGGAGCTCGCCTCGACGGTCGCTTTTCTGCGAGAGCACAGCTGAGCCGATTTAGGCGGCCAGCTGCTGATCGTTTGAAATCCCTTCCCGTTGCGGCATGGTCACAACGTTGTTGGTCTCAATGGCGTATTTCACCCAGCGGTAGGAGCGAGCGCCGGGACGGGGAGCCGCGTTGATCGGTTCAGGGCTGGCGTAGCTGTTGCCGCGATAACGCAGGATCCGCATTAATACTCAGGAAGCTCAAGCCACCCTTTCAGGTTCTCCGCTTTTTCATGGGTTCCGTGGGGCACAGGTTGAAATTTCCTGCTCGTTGCTGGCTGAACCCATCACATTTGCTGAACGGGGTTGTGGGGCTTGTAACCATTTGCTAGGTCAGTCTTCGCTGGCTTCAGTCTCAACCGCCGTTTGACGTTCCATCCGTTTCATCGCCTTCAAGATCAGGAATAGAACCCAGGCCACCAACAAAGCTTCAATGACCGTGTCAATCAAGTTGCCAACCTCAATGGCACCGCCGAAATAGGCAATTTTGAGGTCTTTAAAGCTTCCGCTAGCCACCAGTGGACTCAGCAGTGGCATCAAGAGATCTTTGGTGATCGAGTCAACGATTCTTGTGAATTGCTGGCCCACGATGAATGCAATGGCGACGCTTAGAGCATTGCCCTTGGTGAAAAAGAACTCAACAAATTCTCTGCGCCACCGCTGAAACATGGTCTAAATCTTGATGTCATGTGATCCTATGGGGGGGGTGTATTTGTTGCTTATTTGTCTCGAACTGTCGTGATTTGAGCACGTTCTTTGGTGTTCAGCTCTGCTGTCCCGCCAGGCCCAGGTGACGTCGGAAAAAGGCCTCAGCTTCTTCCAGTACCTCGATCTGGGTGCTCTGGTTGCGGAAGCCATGGCCTTCGTCTTCGAACAGCCGCACCTCCACCGGAATGCCGTTATGGCGCAGCGCTTCCGCCATCCGTTCGGTTTGTTCCGGGGGCACAACCTTGTCTTGCAAGCCCTGGAAGAACAGCACGGGACAGCGGATTTGATCGGCATGCAGAAGTGGCGACCGTTGCTCATACAAAGGACGCGCCGTGGGCCATTCCCCCACCAGGCCATCGACGTAGCGCGCTTCAAATCTGTGGGTGCCTTCGGCCATAGCTGTGAGATCACACACCGCATAGCGGCAGGCTCCGGCCCGGAATACGTCGGTGAAGCAGAGGGCCGCGAGGGTGGTGAAGCCGCCGGCGCTGCCGCCTTCGATGGCGATCTTGTCGGGATCGGCGCGACCGCTCGCGATCAAGGCTTGGGCTGCTGCAGCGCAGTCTTCAACATCCACAACGCCCCAGCCACGATTGAGGCGCTCTCGGTACTCCCGTCCAAAACCCGTTGAGCCCCCGTAATTCACATCCACCACTCCCCAGCCCCGCGACGTCCAGTACTGGATCGCCAGGCTGAGGCCGCGGCGGGCCATGGCAGTTGGTCCGCTGTGGCTTTTCACCAGCAGTGGGGCGGCCCCTGGCAGGTTGCCGCTGGGGGGGTAGTACCAGGCATGGGTGCGTTCCCCCTGGTGGCCGTTGAACCACATCGGTTCGGCCACGCTGATCGCCTCAGCCGCCAAAGGTGAAGCGATGGCGGGGCTGTGGCTCCAGAGGGGATTGGCTGGTCGCAGGTCGAGTTCCAGCAGCCCGGCCACGCTGGTGCTGTTGCTGGCAACGGCCACAGCGCGGCCGTTGCAGGCGCTTAATCCCGCCAGATCATCAAAAGGCTGCGGCAAGGGGTGCACCCTTCCATCCAGGCTGAGCTGTTGCAACGACCAGGCTCCGCGGCTGCACACGGCGGCAATCAGCTTTTCGCCATCCCAGGCCGTGGTGCTCATCCCATAGATCCATTGCGGCATGGCTGTTTCAGCGGCCATCGGCCAGGGCCTTTCCCAGTCGGCCTCGGCGCTGGGCTGGAGCATCAGATTCCACCAACCCGTGCTGTCCTCCGCCACGAGCAACTGGCCATCCGGTAACCACTGGGGTTGAAACACCGAGACACCTCCGCCCCCGGCCAGCTGGCGCGGTTGAATCAGCTCGCCCATGCTGCTGAACTCTGCGCACCAGAGACTGCTGCTGTCCCAGGGCATGGCGGGTTGCTGCCATTCCACCCAGGCGAAACGTTGGCCATCGGGGCTCAAGCAGCCATAGCCCGCAAAGTCTGTCGGTTGATGCAGCAGCAGCGGGGTCTGATCGGACCCGCTCAATGCCAGGCTCACCAGCTCGTCACGGCCCTCGATTTCGCGGATGCCAAGCCAGCGCTGCCTGGGCAGATCGAGCACGCCATCTGACAGCTCCCAGTCTCCCTTGAGGCTGAGCTGTCGGGCTGGTGCCAGGGGGACCGGGTGGTCTGTGCTGTTCTGCGGCAGGTGCCAGTCCTGACGCCAGAGACACCCGCTGTCGATCCAGGCCAGCACCAGCCTCTCCTGTTCCACAGCAGCGGCGAGAACGCCGCCGCCGTAGTCATGCACGCGACTCCGCAGATTGCTGGGGGCTGGCGTCAGCTCCTCTGGTGTCGCTTCGGAATCACCGAAACGGCGAATCAAGGCTGTGGTGCGGCCGCGCTCCTGCGGACGTTGCTCCAGCCAGATCAGCCACACCGTTGCATCGGGTCCGCTGACCAGGACCGGTTCTTTGAGGCCCGGCAAACGGCCGACGGCATGCTGCGCGGATAACGGAACGGCTCCCATGGCGGCTGAATCAGGCCGCTTACCATGCTGGATCAACGCGGCGTTGGCCTTGGCAGGAAGCTTTGCAGAGTTGGCCCGTCAGGCCGACAAGTCGCGGGACACGATGCTGGTCCCCAAAACCGCCCTTGAAACTCCGCCGTTGGAGATTCACACCCTGGGCGATGAAGTGCTGCGAAAGTCGGCGCGTCGCATCGGCAAGGTGAATGAGCAGGTGCGGGAGCTGGCCCGCGACATGCTGCGCAGCATGTACACCGCCAAGGGAATCGGTCTGGCGGCACCTCAGGTGGGGATCCATCAGCAGCTGCTCGTGATTGATCTCGACCTAGAGAATGCGGCCACACCGCCTCTGGTGTTGATCAATCCGGAAATCAGTGCGGCCAGTGCCGGGCTCGATACCTATGAAGAGGGCTGCCTCAGCATTCCTGGGGTGTATCTCGATGTGGTGCGCCCGACGGCGATTGAAGTGAGCTTTCGCGATGAGATGGGTCGGCCTCGCAAGATGAAAGCCGATGGTTTGATGGCCCGCTGCATCCAGCATGAGATGGACCATCTCAATGGCGTGTTGTTCGTCGATCGCGTCACTGATGAAGACGGTCTGCAAAAGGAGCTGAAGGAGAAGGGCTTTGAGCGCCAACATGTGCGGAGCGTCGCCTGAGCCATGCCGATGAAACCCTTGGCCGGCGTTTTTCTGGCCCTTGCCTGTGTTCTTGGAATTGCCAGCACCGGTTGTGTGTTTGAACTCGCCTACGGCGATCCCGACCTCGGGGTCAAAACCACCAGCTGGATCTTGGCCTTGGCGGCTCCCGGAACCGTTGGGACTCTGCTGTACGCCATACGCCTGAACAAACCGGCCTGATTGGGGGCGACCGATTCAGGCATCGCTTTTACGATCCGCTCAGTTCCTCCATGGACGTGATGGCACGCTTTCGAACCGTGGCCGCTGCTGGCCTTGCTCTCGCAGCGATCTCTGTGCCAGCTGCTCTGGCCCAGGGCTCTCTGTTTACGGCTGTACCCGTGGAGTTGAGCAACTTCGTTCTGGTGTCAGCCCCGATCGGTCAGGGGCAACGCTCGCAGTTGAACATCTATGAGCAGCGGACCACGAAACGCCCTTGCTTTGCAGTGGGCTCCGGGGCACCAACGATGGTGGATCCGCTGTTGTCCACGTTTGATTTCACCGGGGTCTGCAACCGCTACATCGATGGCAACGGCTATTCCCTACGCATCGGTGGTGATGACCTTGGCACCCGTTACCGGCTCAGCGTGGTGAACACCGGCAGTGATATCGAGTTGCTGGCGACACCGACCCGGAATCCCTCCCAGCCGACCCTGCTCGTCGCCCGGGCCGGTGGGGTCGCCAGCGGCTTTGTTCAGCTGAAGCTTGAGCCAGGCTGGACCCTGAAGCGACGGGCCTACGGCAAGAAAAGCTTGGGCCACCTCTACGTCTATCGGGACAGCGCCCCAGCCCCTTGAGCTGGCCGCAGAACCGGTGAAAACACCTGTTGTCGTCCTGTGTCAGTGATTTCACACTGAAGGAAGACCCAGGAGGCCGTGATGAAAACAACAGTTGTGCAATGGTTCGAGTGGTTCGGTGAAGCGATGACCCATGCGCTGGGCTCCTTCAACGACCGCCATCTCCAGCCCCCGCCGATCGGCCCCCAGCCCTACCGGGATACGCCGGACAAGCGGGCTCGCGACTACTGAGCCCCAGGCTCCTTAATCAGATCGGTGCAGCGGTAGCAACTCGCTTCCGCCACCGCATGGCGATCGACCGTGGTTCGGTCGCTCAGATCAGCAATGGTGCGCGCCACGCGTAACAGCTGAAGGCTGCTGCGCGTGCTCAGGCCGCGCTGTTCGATCAGTTGTTCCAAGAGGTCAAGCCCGGCCGCTTCAATGGTTCCGATCTGGCGCAGTGCTCCCGCCGACAGCCGTCCGTTGCTGGCTCCGGCGGGATTGCGCTTCTTCATCCGCTGCCGGGCTCGCTTGATCCGTGCGGGGTTGCAACAGGATGCTGAGGTTTCTGTTGGGCTGGAACGGCGCTCCGCCATCTCCTTGGCGGAGCGCCGTTCCAGCCGCAGTTGCAGATCGGCCGGAGCCAGGTTGATCACCACGCGAACCAGGGGACCGCGGAAGCCGCTGTTGCGCAGGGCGGATCGGACGCGCTCGCGTGATTCCTGAATGGCCTTGTCCGGCAGTCCCACCAGCTGCACGCCCGGCAGGCCTGGGGCGAGATCCACCTCCACCACCACCGCTCTGGCCTCCAGGCCTTGCAGGGATGCACAGAGACAACGTGCCAGCATTCTGGAGTGGGTGACGCAGGAGATTTATGCCCCTGCTGTCACACCGGTCCGGCTGTTCCTTTGTTCTCAAGGCCCATGGCAGACGACACGATCTTCGGGAAGATCCTTCGCGGTGAGATCCCGTGCGATGAGGTCTACAGCGATGAGCAGTGCCTGGCCTTTCGCGATGTCGCCCCCCAGGCCCCGGTTCATGTGCTGGTGATTCCTCGCAAGCCGATCGAGAGTCTGCGGTCCGGTGCTGCCGAGGATGCGGCCCTGCTGGGCCACCTGTTGCTGGTCGCTGCGCGCGTGGCCAAACAGGAGGGGCTAGACGACTTCCGCACGGTGATCAACAGCGGCGCTGGCGCCGGCCAGACGGTGTTTCACCTCCATGTGCATGTGATCGGCGGTCGCCCCCTGGCCTGGCCCCCCGGCTGATGCCACCGTCGCCAGAATGAATCCATGACGGTTTCCTCGATGGGCGTGCGTCCTGGTGGCATGCGTGACCAGCTCAACAAGCTGCGCAACCTGGCCCAGCCTTTTTTCCTGCCGCTGGATCAGGCGAGCGGCTGGCAGTTCGCTGGATTGCTGCTGGCGCTGTTGTTCTGCGTCGGTGGCCTGGTGCTGGTGGCGCTCACCGGCCTTATTAACGGGGCCGAGCAGTTGCTGCCGGGCCTTACAGCCAAGTATTTCGGGGGGGTCTCCGGAACGATCGACACGATTTGGAGCAGTGCCTGGGGTGTGGCCTTCAGCGCCCTTTTCCTAACGGGCGTTGTCTCCTTCCTGGCCATGCGTCAACAGCTGCGCAATAGGCGCTGGCTGCACTGGCTGATGCTCGGCGTGATCGTGATGATGCTTCTCACTGTCAATGGCATCAATGCCGGCATCGGCTTCATTGCCCGAGACCTCAACAATGCATTGGTGGCCAAGCAGGAGGAGGGGTTCTATCGAATCCTGATCATTTATGCCTGCTGCTTTGTTGTTGCCCTGCCGATACGCGTTACCCAGCTATTCGTGACGGCGAAGCTCGGCATTATCTGGCGTGATTGGTTGTCGCGCAGCCTGATCGGGGATTACATGCGCAACCGCGCTTATTACGTTCTCAATCCTAATGATGAACAGGCTACCGATGTTGATAACCCTGATCAACGCATAACAGATGATACTCGTGCTTTTACGGCGCAAAGTCTTGGTTTTACCTTGGGCATATTTGACGCATTTCTTACTTTCTCGTTAAATATACTCATCCTTTGGAGTATTAGTACGCGTCTTACATTCTCCTTGTTTGGTTACGCGGCTTTCGCGACATCTGTGCTTATTCTTGCTGGCCGAAAGCTTGTGAGAATTAATTTTGATCAGTTGCGCTATGAGGCTGACTTCCGATTTGGGCTTGTGCACATACGGAATAATGCGGAGTCGATTGCCTTCTATTCCGGTGAAGAGCAGGAAACGGCTGAGACCCAGCGGCGTCTGGGCTCGGTGGTGCGCAACTTCAATCTGCTGATTGTCTGGGAAGTCATTATCAATGTGATGCGCAGGTCAACTAATTATGCTGGCAATTTTTTCCCTTATGTGATCATGTCTCTCCCGTATTTTGCGGGTGAGATTGATTTTGGCAGCTTTACTCAGGCGATTTTCGCTTTCAATATGGTTGAAAGCTCTCTCTTTTTTGTCGTTAACCAGATTGAGGAGCTTGCGAAATTCACTGCCGGCATCTCACGTTTGGAGGGTTTCCAGAGCAAGGTGGAACAGGTCAGTCGCGACCACCACGCGGTGGATCCTGTGCAACTCGGCGCGGAATCGATCGTGGTGCGCCATGCCGACCTCACCCCGCCAGGGGCTACGGCGCCGATCCTGCGGGACCTAAGCCTCAGCGTCGGTGAAGCCGACCGGCTGCTTGTGGTCGGTCCCTCCGGCTGTGGCAAAACCTCCCTGCTGCGGATGATCAGCGGCCTGTGGTCCCCCAGTAGTGGAGATGTGGAACGACCTCCGACCGGTGAACTGCTGTTCATTCCTCAGCGGCCCTACATGCTGTTGGGATCGCTACGGGAACAGCTCTGCTATCCAGCCGAGGAGAGTCGCTTCAGCGACGACCAGTTGCGCCACGTGCTCGATGAGGTGAATCTCGGTTCGCTCTCCCAGCGCTATCCGGATCTGGACGTCAAGCAGGACTGGCCACGAATCCTCTCTCTCGGTGAGCAGCAGCGTCTTGCCTTCGGGCGGCTTCTCTTGAATGCACCACGTTTTGTGGTGCTGGATGAGGCCACCAGTGCCCTTGATGTCGCCACTGAGGAGCATCTCTATGCGTTGTTGCGCCAGCGGGAGCTGTCAGTGATCAGCATCGGCCACCGCCCAACGCTCAAGCAGTTTCACGACAGTGTTCTCGAGCTCACCGGTGATGGCGGCTGGCGTCTTCTCCCGGCGACCAGCTATGACTTCGGGCGTTCCTGAACCGGCCGGATGACCTCCACCAGCGAGACCCCAGAAACCACGTCCGTTCCGGAGACGTCTGCCACCACCAACGATGTGCCTGCCTTCGGTTGGAGTGGCTATGCCGAGCGGGTCAATGGCCGCTTCGCCATGGTGGGTTTTGTTGCGGTGTTGTTGATCGAGCTCCTCAGCGGCGACACCTTCCTGCACTGGGCAGGGCTGCTGCCCTGATCAGGGCAGCCGGATCAGATCCACATCCCAGCGTCCGTTTCTGCTCACCTGCACCGCCAGACGCCGGCCTGAACCGTCCAAGCTGACACTGCGGGGCACGCCCGGTGGATCCAGGGGAAGTCGCTGCGTCGCGCCGACGTTACGCCGGTAGAGAACCAGTTCCGTGCGGTCTTCCCGTTGCTGGATGACGGCCAAGCGCTGCCCATCCGCACTGACGCTCACGCTGATCGGTTGGGCGTCCGCGCGGTTGAGGCCCGGCAGCGGGACGGGGCTGCGATTGCGCAGGTCGATCAGTTCAACCCGTTCCCGGCCGTTGCGTTGCCCCAGGCTGGCCAACCAGCGTCCCCCAAGGGAGGGATCCCGCCGGCTGTTCACCGACTGGCGCAGCAGGCCATTGAGGTCGGGTCGGGGGGTCGGCCTGGGGCTGCTGCAACCCGTGATCAGCACCAGGCCGCAGAGGAGACCGAGGCGGATCATGGCTCTGACGTCAGAGCCGGTGTGGAAAGGCTCTGCCCCGGTGGACGGTCTGGCTCGAGCAGATCAGTCAGATCCAGCAGTTCCACACGCCACCGGCCCTGATCCGTCACCTGGAGGGCGATTCGCTGTGCATCGGGAGCCAGGCTGAGCTGCACCGGGTCTCGTCCCCCAGGCAGCGGCAGGGGGTGCATCCGTCCGTTCAGGCGGTCGGTCACCACCGCGAGTCTGCGACGACCACGCTGGGTGATCGCGGCCAGGTAGCGACCGTTCCAGCTCAATGAAGGGGAGCTGTGGGGCTGATGCCGGCTCAGCTGCGGAACGGACACAATGGATCCGTCGCTGAGACGACGCAGCTGCACTGTGGGACGGCCGCCGCGATCGCTGACGACCGCCAGCCACTCACCACTGCCACTCAGGGCTGGTGCCTGCTGACTGCTCCCGAGCAGGGCGCCGCCAGCACGTTCACTGCGCCCGTTGCAGCCCACCAGCGCCAGGCTGGCCAGCATGATCAGCAGCGGGCGATGCAAGCCGCTCAGTCGTCGAAGCGGGAGCTGTTGTCCCGCGGTCTGCCGGAGGACGGCCTTGAGCTGCGGGGGGGTTGGCGGCTGCTGCTGGGGCGGTTGGAGGCCAGTGGCTGTTCGGAGGAACGCCTGGAGTCTGCCGTGGCGCTCGGGTTGGCACCTGCTGGACGCCCCCGGTTCGGCACTGCGCTGCGGCTGGGGGTGAAGGCCGCATCTTCAGCACCGGATGGAGCAGGTTCGCCTGCAGGCCGTTCAGCGCGCCCAATGGGCCGGCTGCCCCGACGTTGTTCGTCCCGATCCGTCCGTCTGGACCCGAAGTCGGGACGTCTCTCATCCCTAGCTTCGCCGGCCCGGAAGCGGGCCATACGGCGGGAACGCTCATCGTTTTGGTCCCAGCCGGAATCCGCTTGCTCACGACCTGCGCCGCGACGACTGGCGGCTTCCTCAGGGATGGCTGCACGGCTGTTGCGGCGCGGCCGGTAAAACTCCTCCTCTGGCCGCTCTTCAGCGTCGCCGTCGCGGCCGGAGAAGCGGCGCCGTACCGGTTCGGGTTCATCAAAACGGTCGTAGCCGCCGTCATCCCAGCCCCCGCGGAGTCCGCCGGGACCACCGCCCCGGGCAGGAGCGGGTTCGTCATCGAAATAGGCGGAGCGCCGCGCCTGCTCTGTCGCGACCCCGCGCAGTCGAACGCTTTCGTAGGCGAAGAACACGGTGGTGCCCGCCAGCAGGAATTGGCCGAATTGCAGAATCGGATCGAGACGCCATCCCTGGAAGAAGAGGATGCCGCCGCAAAGCAGCCCGATGGCTGCGAAGAACACGTCGTAGTCTCGGGCCAGGGCGGGCTTGAACGACCGCATGAAATAGAGCAGAGCACCGCCGACGGCCAGCACAATGCCGACGATGCTGGCCCAGTTGAGACTGGCGTTAACCAAAGCTCTGCTCCCGCTTGGGACTCAGTCTACGAGGGCCGCCAGGGGCAAGTGTCAGAGTTTGCGGTCGACTTGGTCGGTCTGGCTTAGCAGGATCAGGGCGATGGTGGCAGGAATCACAACGATCACACCTCCCCAAACGAGGCTGCTCAGGAAGTTGGAGAGGGAGGGGGTCATGGGGTTGCTGCTGTCTGCATCAAAGCCGGGTTGATCCTAAGGAGCGAAGTCGGCTTTCTACGATGAGGGGACGATTTGCTTTGAGCTTTGTGACGCCGCTGCTGCTGCAGACCCTGCCAGCAATCCATCTGCTTCTCGGCCTGCTGTTGGCGGCCTGGACCTTGGCATTCCTGCTCCGCATCGTGCTCACCTGGTATCCCCAGGTCGATCTGAGTCAGGGTGCCTGGCCCGTGGTGGCCTGGCCAACGGAGCCGGTGTTGGCGGTCAGCCGTCGGGTCATCGCCCCGATTGGTGGAGTTGATGTCACCCCGGTGATCTGGGTGGGGTTGATCAGCCTGGTGCGTGAGTTGCTTGTCGGTCAGCAGGGTCTGCTGTCTCAAATCCTGATGCACGCTCAGGCTGCCGCGTGAGTTCAGGGGAGCATCTCTTGCTCAACGAACTTGGTGTGCACATCGCCGTTGATGAACTCCGGCCGATCGAGCATTTCCAGATGAAATTCCACCGTTGTCGGGATTCCGGTGACGGCGCATTCATTCAGGGCCCGCTTCATTCGGGTCATGGCGTGATCGCGGTCTTTGCCCCAGACAATCAGCTTGCCGATCAGAGAGTCGTAGAAGGGCGGGATGTCATAGCCCGTGTAGACGTGGCTGTCGACGCGCACGCCCGGTCCGCCGGGGGGCAGCCATCCGGTGATCCGTCCCGGGGCGGGCCGGAAGTTGTGGCGTGCATCCTCCGCGTTGATCCGGCATTCGATGGCATGGCCGGTGAGCTGGATCTCCTCTTGGCGCACGCTGATGGGTTCGCCACCGGCGATGCGCAACTGTTCGGCGATCAGATCAACACCCGTGACCATCTCAGTCACTGGATGCTCCACCTGAATGCGGGTGTTCATTTCCATGAAGTAGAAGCCCCCGCTGCGATCGAGCAGGAATTCCACCGTCCCGGCGCCCTCGTAATTGATGCTTCGGGCGGCAGCAACGGCGGCTTCGCCCATGCGCCTGCGCAACTCGGGGTCCAGGGCCGGGCTGGGGGCTTCCTCCAGCAGTTTCTGGTGCCGGCGCTGAATCGAACAGTCCCGTTCCCCAAGGTGCACCACGTTGCCGTGGCGATCCGCCAGCACCTGCACTTCCACGTGACGGGGCCGGTCGATGAATTTCTCCATGTACAGGCCGGGGTTGCCGAAGGCGGCTTCCGCTTCGCCTTGGGCAGCTTTGTACAGGTTCTCCAGCTGACTGGCGTCCGGAACGAGGCGCATGCCGCGACCGCCACCGCCGGCCGTGGCCTTGATCATCACCGGATAGCCCATCTCCTCGGCCAGGGCAGCTGCCTGGCTCGTGTTGCTGAGGAGCCCTTCGCTGCCGGGCACGGTGGGAACCCCCACAGACTGCATGGTCGACTTGGCGGTCGACTTGTCTCCCATCGAGCGAATCGCGTGGGGTGACGGTCCAACGAAGGTGATGCCGTGATCACGGCACATCTCGGCGAACTTGTCGTTCTCGGCCAGGAAGCCGTAACCGGGGTGGATGGCGTCAGCTCCGCGGGAGGTGGCTGCCGCCAGGATGTTGGGAATGTTGAGGTAGCTCTTGCTGCTCAGCGCTTCGCCCACGCAGACCGCTTCATCGGCGAGCTGAACGTGGAGCGCGTCTTTGTCGACCGAGCTGTAAACCGCCACGGTGGCGATGCCGAGCTCTCGGCAGCTCCGAATGATCCGGAGGGCAATTTCGCCGCGGTTGGCGATCAGCACTTTGCCGATGGGCATCCCGCAGCATGTTCAGGCCTGAGGCCGGATCGTATCAGCGCCGACCGTTGAAGCCGAGAGCAAAGACCCCGCCCGGTATGATCTGTCCTCGACAACACCCGAGCGGTGAAGTCGACCACGCGGATGTGGTGGAATTGGTAGACACGCACGTTTGAGGGGCGTGTGGCTTCGGCCTTGCGAGTTCAAGTCTCGCCATCCGCATTTTTTTCCTTGGCCCGTCCCCGCGCTTCAGAACCAGGACCGGCTGTTGTTCTTGTTTCGAACGGTCCCGGTGAGCTGACCACCTGGGTCAGACCTCTGGCGGAACGTCTGCACGCCAGCCTCCGCCTACGTCCACGGTCGGCGACAGCCCCGGCGGCCTTGCATTTGGTTCTGGTCCCCTGCCCCAATGCCACTGGGCAAGAGCGGATGGCAGCAGAGCCCTGGGGCTTGTTTGAGCGCATCGTGCCGGCACGGCGTTTCTGGTCGCTGCTGTTGCGCCCCCAGCGCTATGGCCCCTGGCCGCAACGGGGTGTGGTGGTGTTCCTGGGCGGTGACCAGTTTTGGACCGTTCTGCTCTCAGCCCGTCTCGGTTATCGCCACATCACTTATGCCGAGTGGGTGGCGCGCTGGCCCGGTTGGAACGACCGGATTGCGGCCATGTCGGAGGCGGTGCAGCGCCAGCTTCCGGTCCGCTATCAGCCCCGATGCCGTGTGGTTGGTGATCTGATGGCGGATCTGTCGTCCTTCGCCCGCCGGGAAGACCCCCTACCTGAGGGCCAGTGGGTGGCCCTGCTGCCGGGATCCAAGCCGGCCAAATTGAGTGTGGGCATGCCGTTTCTGCTCGACACCGCTGATCGTCTGGCTCGGTTGCAACCCCAATGCCGCTTTCTGCTGCCGCTGGCTCCCACCACAAGCGTTGCGGAGCTGCTGCGCTTCGCCGGTGGATCCAATCCGATTGCGACCCGTTACAGGTCCTCCGTTGCGTCGGTGGAGCAGGGTGAATCGCTGAAGGAGATCGTGACTGCGGCGGGGACGCGTATTCGTCTGCTGGAGCAGCATCCGGCCCACGGGCCCCTGAGCCAGTGCGCCCTGGCCCTCACCACGGTCGGTGCCAACACAGCCGAGCTCGGCGCCCTTGCGGTGCCGATGATCGTGATTGTTCCCACTCAGCACCTAGAGGTGATGCAGGCCTGGGACGGCGGGCTGGGGCTGCTGGCGCGTCTGCCGGGTCTGCGGCGTTTGATTGGGGTCCTGCTGACCCTTTGGCGTCTGCGAAACAACGGGTTGATGGCTTGGCCCAACATCAGTACGGGCCGTGCCGTGGTGCCGGAGCGGGTGGGGGCGATCACGCCCGAGGAGATCGCGCTGGAGGCGTGCGATTGGCTGAATGCGCCCGAGCGGCTGGAGGGCCAGCGGCAGGATCTCCAGGCGTTGCGGGGAGAACCAGGAGCGGTGGCCGCACTGGCTGCCGAGGTGAGGGCGTTGCTGCCCCGTGAGTTCAACGCTTCCTAGGCTGCGCAACCACTGTGGTTCCGACGACAATGACCCCTTCCAATCCGGTCGAACGCAGCGCCGAGGAGTGGAAGCAATCCCTGACGCCGGAGCAGTTCCAGGTGGCCCGCTGCGGTGGCACGGAACGTGCGTTCACCGGGGCTTACTGGAACAACAAAGCCACCGGGATGTACCACTGCGTCTGTTGTGGTGCGCCGCTGTTCAGCTCTGAGACCAAGTTCGACTCAGGTACGGGTTGGCCCAGCTTCTGGGACGGTGTGAGTTCCGATGCGATCACCACCAAACAGGATCTGACCCACGGCATGGTGCGCACTGAAATCAACTGCGCCCGCTGTGATGCCCACCTTGGGCATGTCTTCCCCGATGGCCCCGCTCCCACAGGCCAGCGCTACTGCGTCAACAGCGCATCCCTGGACTTCAAGGCGTCCTGAACGCTGTCCAATCCATCAAGCCCCCTCACCAGGGGTCGTCGAGATCCTGGGCTTGGCGCGGGGGAGCTGGGTCCTCCATCGGTTCCACATCCAAGGGTTCGCCGGACTGCTGAACAGCTCGGCGGGAGGCTGGCATGGCTCGCCGCGGTGGATGGTCCTCATACGCAGGCTGCTCCTGGTAAGCAGGTTCCTGCTCGTAGGGCTCTGGCTCGTCGTAGGAGCGTTTTCGCTCAGGAGGCCGCTCTTCATAGCGGGGAGGTTCCGCGTAGCGCCGCTCGTCGTACCGCTGAGGCTCATCGAGGTAGCGGCGTTGCTGCACAGACTCCTGACGCCTGTCCTCCAGTTCCACGTATTCCAGTTCTTCATCAGCCTCAAACCGCTCGGCCTCTGCGGCCTTGAGCCGCCGTTGTTCCTGCTCCTGAGCTTGTCCGGAGGTGAGCTGGTTTTCGACGGGCACCAGGTTGACCCGGTAACGCTCCCGCTCCTGTTCTTCCCAGCTGGGGCCACCCACCCCAAGTTTCTCCAGCACGCCGCTGTTCAGCTGTTTGAGCTTGTCTTCGGCTCCTTCGTAAACAATGATCCGATCCGGGCCGCTGCTGACGATCTCCTCCACCGGCATTTCCCAGGTGCTCAGCACCCCTTCCCCCAGCAGAGGCACGCCGAGGGCTCCCATCACCAGGGTGGTGAGCTCTCCGGTTTCGATGTCGAAGGCGAAGCCGAGCACCCGACCCAGCTGCTCGCCGGACTCGGTGATCACCTGGCAGTTGATCACCCGGCTGTAGCGCTCAGGGTTGAAGTTCTCACTCAGGGAATCAGCGGAATCCACCAGGATCACGTCGCCCACCTGGCGGATGCGGTCCAGCGGCATCCACCGCGGCAGGCCCGGCAGAAAACGGGTTAGTGGGTTGTCCCGCAGCCCCACGGCGACCACTTCACGGCGGTCGATATCCACGATCACTTCACCAACCACCCCCAGGCGGCGGCCGGTGTCACGGGTGATCACCTGGGTGCCCATCAGTTCGGAGCGCAACCAGAGGCGATCGCTGGGTACACCAGCGGTGATGGCGTCGGTTGGTGGGGTAGGGGTCGGGGTCAAGCCTGGGCCCTCGGCCATGGACATTCAAGCCATTGTGGCGCAGGGGTTCCGCCTGTCACGTTCAGATTGCACAGCGAAAACCCCGATCGTTCAGGCGGCATCCGGCAAACCCACCACCTGGGTGTGGGCGCCGCGGGCCTGCGTCACGCCGATGGTGCGCTGGGCTGCGCCGATCATCGGGCGGCGGTGGCTGACCACCATGAACTGCGCCGCCTCGGCCTGGCGGGCGATCAGGGCCGCGAGGCGCTCCACATTGACGCCATCAAGGAAGCTGTCCACCTCGTCGAGCGCGTAGAACGGTGAAGGCCGGAAGCGCTGCAGGGCAAACAGGAAGCTCAGAGCGGTAAGCGATTTCTCTCCACCAGACATGGAGGCCAGGCGCCGCACGGTCTTGCCTTTGGGATGTGCCACCAGGGTGAGGCCGCCCTCCAGGGGTTCGTCCGGGTTCTCCAACTGCAGGTGGCCATCACCATCGGAAAGCGAGGCAAAGATCTCGCGGAAATGGCCATCCACGGCTGTGAAGGCTTCCATGAAGGCGTCCTGGCGCAGGGTGGCCACGGTTTCGATCCGCAGCAGCAGCTCCTCCCGCTCGCTGTTGAGCACCTCGAGCCGCTCGTTCAGTTCGTTGAGGCGTTCTTCCAGGGCCTCCAGTTCCTCCAGCGCCAGCATGTTGACGGGCTCCAGCGCTTCCATGCGTTGCTGGATCGCCTGCAGATCGGCTTGTAACGCCTCGAGGCCGGCCAGGCGCAGGGCCTCCGGGATCTCCGGCCGGGGGTCGGGCAGGGCCTGCTCCATCTCCTTCAGGCGCAAGGCACCGCTGCGCTGCTCTTCGATCAACCCTTCGCGGTCTTCCTTGAGCCGCTCCAGATTCCATTCGGCCTGCTGTAGGGCCTGACGCTGGCGGCCCACTTCGGCTTCCGCCGCATCCCGGGCCCGGCGCTGGCTGCCGAAGCGTTCCTGCAGGTCGGTCTGCTGCTGCTCTAGCTGTTGCCGCTTCTCCTGGAGGTCGGTCTGCTGCTGACGCCAGGCGCCATGGGCGCTGGCCAGGGCCTTCACCGCTTCCTGAAGCCGGGCCTCCTCTGCGGCCAGGGCCTTTTCTTGATCCCCCAGGCGTTCGATCGCCAGCTGTCGTTCCCGACGTGCATTCAGCAGCTGATCGCGCTCGCTGCGGACCGCCTCCAGCCGTTCGTCGGCGGCTTCCTGCTCCGTCTGCAGCTGGGCCCAGGCGGCGGCATCGTCGTTGTTGCCGCTGTTGCGCTCCGCCTCATTCAAGGCCTGGAGCTCTGCGGTCAGGGGGGTTAGTGCAGCGCTGATCGCTTCGAGCCGCTGCTGTTGTTCGGTCTGATCCTGCTGCAGTTTGCTGAGCCGTTCGGCCCGCTGGCGGCTGCGCTCGAGCAGGGGGCCGTGGTTGCGTCGGGCCGCATTGCGTTCGGCGATCAGGGCCGCTTGTTGTTTTTCCAGTTCGCGCAGCTGGGGTTTCTGCTGCTCGATCATTTGCGCGAGCTTCGACTCCTCCCGCCGGCAGGCCACCAGGGATTCCCCCAGTTCCAGCAGGCGCCGCCGCAGGGGTTCGGCTTCGTCCTGATCGCTGTTGCGGCCGAAGCTGAGGCTGCTGCTGCGCTGGGAGAAGCTGCCCCCAGTCATGGCGCCGCTCTTCTCCAGCAGTTCGCCGTCCAGGGTCACAGCCCTGGAGCGGCCCAGTTGTTGGCGGGCACTGGCCAGGTCGGAGAACACCAAGGTGTCGCCGAAGACGTAGGCGAACACCTGGTCGTAGACCGGTTCAAACCGCACCAGTTCCACGGCTCGGCCGATCAGTCCAGCGCCGCTATCCCCACCCGGGCGTGCCCCCCTGGCGAAGGCGGCTGATCCGCCTCCCCCTGGTGCCCGGATCTTGTTCAGAGGCAGGAAGGTGAGCCGGCCGGCACGGCGGCTCTTGAGCAGTTCGATGGCACGGGCGGCGATGCGGTCGTCGTCGACCACCACCTGGCCGAGTCGGGCACCAGCCGCCACTTCCAGGGCAAGGCGGTGGCGGTCCTCCACTTCCCCCAGCTGGGCCACAGGGCCATGGATGCCGTCGAGGCCGGCCTCTAGCAGCAGGCGCAGGGCACCGGTGCCGCGGCTTTCCTGCAGGGCATCACGCCGACTTTCCAAACGAGCGATCTCCCGTTCCAAACGGGACTGCTCCTGTTCCAGCCGGCTGCGGGTGCGCTGTTGGATGGCCAGGGAGTCGGCCGTCTGCTGAAGCTCCTGTTTGCCATCAGCAATGGCTTTAAGGAGGGTTTGCCAGGTCTCCTCCAGGGTGGTGAGCTGTTGCTGCACGGCGTCACCGTCAGCGCCGTCCTGTTGCTGTTCCTGGGTGAGCTCCTCCAGCCGTTCCCGTTCCTGCCGCAGCCGTTCCTGCAACTGCTGCTGCTCTTCCAATAAGGGAGCGACCTTGCTTTGCAACTCCTGACGGCGACCACTGCGGCGCTTCTGTTCCTCCACCCAGGCGCCGGATCGACCCGCCACATCCGCAAGCCGGCGGCGGGACATCTCCACAGCCGCTTCAGCGGCTTTGCAGTTGTCTTCAGCGGTGTTCAGGGCGTCCTGATGGGGATCGCGTTCCAGCTCCCGTGATTGCAGCTGCCACTGCTGGCGACGGGTGGCGAGGTCATGGCGCTGCGCTTGCAGTTTCTGGCCTTCCTCCTGGTGGAGGCTGGCCTGGCGTTCAAGCTCCCGGCTGCTGGTTTCGAGGCCAGCCAGTTCCGCCTGAACCGCCAGCAGCTGGTCTTCCCCGAGGGCCTTGACCTGCTCCTGCAGCAGTTCAAGTTCGGCCACAGCCTTGCTCAGCTGCTCCTGGCCGCTGGCAATGGCCGCAGCGTCCCGCTGTTCCTGAGCTTCCAGCGCCTGTTGGCGTGTGGCCAGATCCTTAAGGGCCTGCTGGGCTGCTTCATAGGCCAGCACCATTTCCTGGCGGCGTCCCAGCTGCAGCCGTTCCCTGAGTTCCTGGTACTGCCGGGCCTTGGCGCAGTCTTTTTCCAGCCGTTGGCGGCTGGCCAGCAATTCCTGCTCAATGATCCGGCAGCGCTCCTGGCGCTCCTGTACGTCATCAAGCTTGCGGCGGGTCTGCTCGATCCGGGTGTCGAACAGGGCGACACCGGCCAGTTCATCGATCAGGCCGCGGCGGTCGCGGTTGCTCATCGAGACGATGCGGGTGACATCTCCCTGCATCACCACGTTGCTGCCCTCCGGATCGATCCGGAGGCGGCGCAGCTGGGTTTGCAGCTGCTGCAGATTGCACGACACCCCGTCGGCGCTGTAGCTGGAGCTGTAGGAGCCCCCCGGCATCACCCGTAGCTTGCGGGTCACCGTCCATTCCGTTTGCCCCGGTTGAATCCAGGGGCCCTCCGCCGGTGCCTCTAGGCCTTCCTCGGCGGCATCGGGTGTCCAGTCGCTCAGATCGAAGCGAACGCTGACGGTTGTTTCAGCGGCTTTGCCGGCCTTGAGCATGCCGCTGTTAACCAGGTCCGGTAGGCGGTCAGCCCGCATGCCGCGACTGGTGGCCAGGCCCAGGCAGAACAGAACACCATCAAGGATGTTGCTTTTGCCGGAGCCATTGGGTCCGGTCACGACGGTGAATCCCTCCTCGAGAGGGATCGTCATCGCTCCACCGAACGATTTGAAGTGCGTAAGCCCAACCTGATTGATATGAACCAACAGGATCTGGAGCCGTCAGCAGGTCGAAACTAGCGGAACTCACGAAAAGCTCAAGGGTTCGATAACGAGCAGTGACCGTTGGCAATGCGTAGGCAGCCCTGAAGATCTCCTTGGAGCTGCAGGGTGACGTCTGCATCCGTGGCGTTTGGGAGCACGCCGCTGTAGCTCCCGGCATGGATCCGTTCGGCCCAGCCCCGGTTGCCCGAAACGGCAGCACTGCGTGGTTCCAGCCAGACCCGCCGATGCGGGGGGAGTGGAACCGCCGGTTGGGCTTTTTCGTTCAGCTGCGGCACGGTCGCCAGTCGCCAGGTTCGGCAGCTGTCCCCCTCCTCAAGCAGCAGATCGATGTGGCATCCAGTGGGGTCGCCCGGTGCTCCGGTGTGACGCAGGAGGGCGTATCGCGGCAAAGACTTTCCCTCAGCCTTCAGTCTCCCTACCCTTCTAATGGTTTCTGCCAACGGTCTTTATGGCCTCGCCATCGCCGCAATCCAACGGCAGATTCGAGCACCACTTCCGTGAGCGGTTCGACAGCCTGCTGCCCACGATCCAAGAGCGCTGGCCTGATTTGGCCCATCACACACTCGAAGCAACTCGGGGGAGTGTTGACGAGCTTGTTCGTCTGATTGAAGCCAATACAGGCCTCACGCCTCAAGGGGTGCGCGATCAGCTTGAGGAGCTTCTCAATGGCGCCGGTGATCGCAGCCGTGACTGGGCCGACAGCCTTGATCCACTGGAAGAGCAATTGGAACAGCTGCTGGATGAGTTGAACAGCACGCTTCGGCCGAAGATTGAGGCGCCTGTGCGCCAGCGACCACTTCTGGCCGTGGGCGTTTCCTTTGGGGTTGGTTTGCTGCTGGGCAGCATGCTTCGCGGAGGACGGCGTTCCTGATGGCCGATCAGAACTCTCCGCGTGGATTTGGAGCAGCAGCCCGGGTGACGGCTTTGGCGGCGTCGGTCATGGATCTGCATGTGCGCATTGCCTTGCAGGAGGTGGATCGGGAAAAACGTCGATTGATCAGCGGTGGTTTGTTCCTCGCCATCGGTGGCACTGCCATGTTCTTGGCTTTGCTGGCGGGGGAAGCATCGTTGCTGCTCTGGATTCAGGCCCAGTGGGAATTGGATTGGATTCGTGCACTGCTGACTCTCTCCGTTGCCAATCTGGTGCTGGCTGGCATCAGTTTGCGCATCGGCGGGCAAGTTTTGAAGGGGCCGTTCTTGCCTCAGACGTTGGAGGGACTGATGAAAACAGTGCGTGCAGTGATGGGGCGGGTCTGAGCCTGCAGTGGTGAAGAAACGGTTAATGTTGGGTTAAAATGTGACTTGAGTGCATAGGTTCAACTGATTTGAAGTTATTCAATGGCCTGAATCTTTCAGGCCTTAAGTCTCGTGTTTCCATAGAAGATGTATCGGCGCCTGAGGCTCCTGGCTCAAGCACTTTATTTGTCATAGCTGGCCCTTGCGGGTCAGGTAAGTCGACGCTTTTGCGAGCCGCTTTAGAAGAAAATTTGCCGTTGTATGGGTCAGATTTGGTTGAGTGCTTTCAGTCTTCTTGTAAGGAAGATGCCTTTCGAGGTTTTCATGATCACGAACTTGCAAGTCGCAAAATTCCTTACTTTCAGGCTCGTCATGTGATGCCTTTAGGGCGTGAGGATGTTTTGCCTCAGGTGGTCTTGTTGCATGTCGATCTCTATCAGTTGCTGCGTGAAATAGATCCGTCCTATTTGCCTCGATTGCCAAAGAAGTGTGGGCTTCGGAGTGAGGCGAGTTCTGGAGAATGCATTGAAAAACAGGGAGTTTCCCCGGGGACTATCAAGCGTTCACAAGAAAGTTTGATGGTGCCTGCTGAGAATGATCAACTACTGTCCTCGTATTTTCAAGATCCATTCTTCAAGCGTTTTAAGCGCATTTTTGTAAACACGGTTTATTGCAATTATTCAGCCAATGCCGTGCAGTTGTCTGGGAGAGAGTCGAGGCGAGGCAAGGATTCACGTGCTTCATCAAAGCGTCGTTTCAAGTTTTTTCGTGCTCCGGAGGAAGTTTCAAGATTCATCCACAAGGAACTTTATGCGTCTTGGGAGAGAAATCTTGCGATTCTTGAGCCTGCTTCTGTCTTTAAAACCCAGGTGTCTAAATCCGGGGGCCTTTTGCTCAATGGGTCACTCATTGCTGAGGATTGGAGCAAGCGTTTTTAGCGAATGTCGTACTGAAGCCAACGGCAATCGATGCCGCCATTGCTCACAGGAATCCGTCGCGATGCCTTGAGCCGAAGAGCGCCCGTGAGTTTTGGATTGCCACTCAGCAGCCACAGCTGCCAACCCGAGGCTTCCCTGCGCACGAATTGTCCTAGGGCGCTGTAAAGCGCATCGAGCTCCCGTTCATCACCGATGCGCTGGCCATAGGGCGGGTTGCATACCAACACCCCCACACCATCGGGAAGGGCCTCGGTTTCGAAGGAGCCGGTGCAGATGCGGATCACTCCACCCAGCCCGGCGGCCTCCACGTTGGATCGGGCTTGATCGGCAATGGTGGGATCCGCTTCGATCCCTATCAGGGGAGGCAGTGTGAGGTCTCCTCTGCGGCGTTGCCGGGCGCGATCGATTTCCTGCTCCCAGAGCTCAGGTTGGAAATCGGCCCAGCCCTCTAGGGCAAAGCGTCGCCCCAATCCCGGGGCTTGCTGCAACGCTGCGAGGGCCGCTTCGATCAAGAGCACTCCGGATCCACAGCAGGGATCCACGAGGGGACGGCTTCCATCCCAACCCGTCAGGCGGATCAGTCCGGCGGCCAGATTTTCTTTCAAGGGGGCGGCCCCCATGGCGGCCCTGTAGCCGCGGCGGTGCAGGCTGCTGCCACTGCCATCGAGGCTCAGCTGTGCCTCTCCGCGGCTGAGGTGCAGATGCAGGGAGAGGTCGGGGTCGTCGAGATCAATCGATGAGCGTTCCCCCCAGAGATCCCGTTGCGCATCAACCAGGGCGTTTTTGACCTGCAGGGCCGTGAAATGGCTGTGGTTCAGCCCCGGTGCCGTTCCGGTCACATCCACCCGGAAGGTCATGGAGGGATGCAGCCAGCGTTCCCAGTTGAGGGCCTGGCGGATGCCGTAATAGAGATCGTCCCGTCCCTGGCAGGGGAAGCGCGCCACCTGCCGCAGCAGCCTGAAGGGCAGTCGAGCCTGCAGGTGCAGCCGGTAAAGGCAGGCCGTGTCGGCTTCGAAGCTGACGGCACGCCTGCCGGGTTTCACGGCGTGGGCCCCGAGGGCATTGAGTTCTTCGCCGCCGGCTGCTTCCAGGCCCTGGGGAAGAACCGCAACCGCGGATAGCCGGTTTGTTCGACCCAAGGGCGTTGTGCTCCAGGTCACCACTCCTGTCAGAATGACAGGGTCCGGCTTTGTCGGACTAGGTGATCCACACCAGTGTTTCGGACAGCGGTTCGATTCCGCTCAGCTCCATTCCCCCTCACGGGGCTGCAATGGTTTCGACGGGGCATGAGGAGGGTGACTGAAGCCTGCTCGGTGAGAGCAAACCCGTAACTGCGAACAACATCGTTCGTTTCTCCCGTCAAGCAGCCCCTGTTGCTGCCTGACCCTTTAAGGGAGATGGGGTGAAGTCAGCCTTATCACCCAAATGACTCATGGGGGCTGGAAGGCCCCCTCAACCATTTCAAGACAAAGGTTTCGCTAGCCTTGAATTTTTCTGCCTGCTAATCAGGACAAATTCATGGGTACTTTGGCCGTGGCGGAACGGTCTGAGATCAGTGTTTTGGATTACGCGATCCAGCGGCTGGATCAAAAGGAATTCCGTATTCGCTTGAGGTCAGCCCTTGATGAGGTGGACCTGGATTCATGCAGCTCTCAAGCGTGTTCTTCGGCGGCGGGGGCTTCTTTGATGCCGAAGAGGGTCGAAGTCGTTGACCGAGTTCAGGTCGCTCACTCCAAGCTTTTGGAGGGCTTCAGCTGCACTGCTGTCGTGGTGTACCTGGCGGAGACAAAGGGGTAAGTCGGAGGACACGCAACGAACTGTTCAACAGGCTTATGCCCTGATCAGGGAGGACATCGACAAGGCGAACGTTCAATGCAGCGACCTTGTGGCTCAGGCAATTCACTTATTGATGGAGAGCGCACGTCTTGGCTTGGCACAGAACAACCCAGGAGCGGTTCTGGGTGCAGTGGCCCAACTCGACAAGCTTTGTGGGTTGTCACTTACTCGTTGATAAGCCCATAACTAGATGGGGGGTAAGCAACCTCGAATAAATCCCTCAGATGGGTGAGGTGATTCCCTGCTGGAACGGAGATGGTGTGTTCACGGGGCGAGAGTCTCACTACTCACACTTAAAAATGGCACAAAGAATCATTTACGCAAACTTTGGTGGAAAGCATTACGTCGACGAAGGGGATTCAATTAAAATTATTAGTGATCTAAGAAATAAGCCTTTTTATAATCCTGGAGATCCGTTCTATTATAATACAGATTTATATGACCGCGGAGTAGTCTCTAATGGCGATTTTGTGGGCGCCGTAAGGCCAACAGGGCCGGCTTATGTAAACGAAAATCGTGAGGCAATAATTGAATTTACTATTTTCGAGGACAGAATGACTGAGGGAAAGGAGGAATTTTATTTAGAGGATCCAGCCGGGCGTGGTATTTACGAAGAGTTCGTCATTAATGATACATCGACAACCCCTAAGATTGGCGAGAGTCGACCTCCCACTGTTATCGATCAAAGTACAACGATTGTCGACTCAAAGATTGGGGCTGTAGTTGTAGGTGGCTGGGCTGAAAATAACGTCACAGTCAATACAAGTGTCATCAATAACATCAAAGACAGCTTTAACTTTAAGTATAACAGCAATTCAAGGGTGTCAAATATCTCGGGAACTGAAGGAAGTAATTTGATTTTTGGTAGTCAGCCAGGTGAAGTGAAGAATGAAAGACTTAATGGAGGAAGAGGCGACGACAAGATCTTCGGGCGTGGTGGTTCAGATGAATTGATTGGAGGTGCTGGTAATGACACTCTCTCTGGAGGTGCTGGTAAAGATATTATGCGAGGTGACGATGGTAGTGATGAATTGATAGGTGGCAATGGCAGTGATGGCCTTGAAGGTGGTAGTGGTAATGACATCTTTAAAGCAGGGGCTGGTGGCGACATTATTAATGCTGGTTCTGGCGCCGACATAATTACTGGAGGTGGTGGCAAAAACGTTATTAATGCTGGCGAGGATCGAGACAAGGACACCATCAAGGTCCTTACTGATGGCAATTCCCTGGGGAGGCAATCACATCAGAAAGCTGATTACTTGATGGGATTAGGGAGCAATGATCAAATCATTATGGATGTGCATGGACCCGCAAGGCTGTCCTTCGGCAACTCTAGTATTGATGGCATCCAAGGTTCCTCTGGGATTGGCATCTTTGTTGATAATCAACTTGAAGCTGTCGTCGCAGGGCTGAGCCAAAGCCAAGTCGAAGCAATAACCACCCTTGGCTAAGCATCTATCAAATTCGCTGCTATCCATCTCCCGACAAAACATTCATCCCGTCAGAAATGGCGGTTTTTTTATTGCTTGAGCAAAGCGGGGAACACTTAAGGCAGTCACGACTGACCCATGACCCGCGACACCCGCATTGCCCTGTACCTGATGGCAGAGCTGGTGGCAGCACTATGCGCCAACGACCCTGATGCCTTCAAGTGTTGACTGTCTAGTGGGGTGCAAGACCTAGGGGAGCCAGTGGTTGAGGAACTGCTGTTGGTACTGGCGCCACCACGCTTTTCACATTCGGTCCTGTAGTGACTCCCGCTTTGCCTACACCGGTGCTGTTGGCTCGGGGATTAAGCCCGTTCATCGAGGACTAGACATGGTGGTTCTGCAAAGAGAAGATCAAGAGGACATGATTTGGCGGTTGCGAAAGGTCGATGATGGGCAGCGAATCGTCCGAGCAACTTGATTACTTAATCCAAGCTCAGGTGCGTCAATCGGATCATGTTGAGTTCAAGCAACTTCAGAATTCACTTAGGCAAGCAGTTTTGCAGTCAAGGGGCTTTATTGAACAGGAGGTAACGCATCGGCGACTTGAAAATGACATGGTTGAATATAATGTAAGATTGCGTTTTAGTGATATTCAATCATGCCTCGAATGGATTGATAGCCCTGTTCGCAGGCGTTTGCTGAATCAGGCAGAAGCCAGATTTGTTCATCGGTTTCAATCCGGAATTCATCGGCCTTCATTTGATCTTTGGCTGACATCCCAGCTGCCAGATTCTCCACCTGTCTGGAAAATGAACTTGTTGGTGTGGCTTGCTCTCTACCCATCCGTGATGCTGCTGAGCTTGATCAGCGTTGACACCTTGGGGAAATTGCCATTGGCTCTAAACATGTTGTTGAGTACTGCAATCACCGTGGCTTTGACTGGTTGGCTTCTCGTTCCGCTGCTGGCCAAGGCCTACAGGGAGTGGCTAAAAACAGATTCATGGCGCTTCAATCTGGCAGGTAGCGCCTCAATATGTGCCTTGCTCATTGTCAATTATGTGATTTTTAGTTCGTCTCATTTTTGAGCCAAGTGAATCATCCGTAGCTGACGCATGATCACTAGTGCCGCAAACTTGAAGTCGATAGCTTCGGGATAACGCCATTGAGGCGTGGGACAAGATGATCAAAACAGGCTGGCGTCGCTGCTCACCACCCGTCAGAAAACGCTGGACTGACTCCCCCGTTGCGAAGAGGAGAGTCAGTACCTAATCCAGCGCCCAATGGTCATTGGAGAGACCATTGGATGGAGGTCTTGGGGACTCCAAAGACACCATCACCCCGGCAGTGGTTCAGTGCCGTTCCAATGAGGCCATGGCAGCGACCAAATGAGTCGCAGTAATGTTGCGGTGCGGCGTCAGCGGAGAGGGTCGATTTCGACTGGAGCGACCATCTGAACCGTGCTTAACGCTTCACTAATGGTCTGCCCAATAAAGAACCCGCCAGTCAGCACCGCAGCGAAACACCCCAGTCCGAGGAGGATGGCCGCTCTAATGCGAATGGAGTTGGTGAGTTCTTCTTCGCGTTGCTCAGTGCTGGAAGCCATCTGAGTTGCTGTGATGAACCAGTTGTGGCTCAAGTCGCGGCTTGGTTTCAACGGTGCATCGAATCACGACACCCAATCAATCGAGCCCTAGCCACCCTTTCCTGAGTTCGTGGCCGCGACGTTGCAAGCCGAGAGCAGGGAACACTCAAGGTAGTCACATTTGACCCATGACCCGCCACTTGCATCGTGGCTAGTACTTCAGAAGTTCAGCTGCTCAATGCGTCTAATGAAACCAACCACGCTTCTTGGAACATTGATCTTGCTCAGCACCTGGAGCAGTGTTGGCGCGACTGAGTCCGGAACATATTCCCTTCAAAAAGCTGACAACAGCATCGAGCAACGCATTGCTGTTGCAAGGAGTGACGACGGCTGGTCGTACCTGTTGAAGGCAAAGCTGCACAAACCGCTGGAGATCGCTGGTTGGGCTAACGGTGGCTATCGACGTGGCTGGGCTAACGGCGGTGGCTGGCGCAATGGTGGCGGTTTCGCTAATGCCGGTCGCGGTTTCGCTAATGCCGGTGGTGGTGGCTGGCGCAACGGTTCAGGTGCCTGGGGCAACGGTGGCGGGCGACGTGGCTTTGCGAATTGGTAAAACTGCGAGCCATCCATCTCCCGATAGACCACTCACCCCGTTTCAAAGCGGGGTTTTTTAGTGCCTACCCGGTTAGGGGAGAAAGCTGCCTTCAAAAACCCCTCAGATGGGGGAGTTGATTCCCAGCTGGAACGGAGATGGTGTATTTACGGGGCGAGAGTCTCACTCATCACGTCTAACAATGGCTAAAAATAATGACATCCATCCAATACTAATAATTTCCTGCTTTGTAATGATCGGAATCACTATTGGTACTGCGGTGGCAATGGAAAAGTTCCCTTTTTCGCCAACCTCAGACACTACAGAACTCGAAGCAGAAGATTTGCCGCCCCGAGGCTCAGGTTCGCTACACCCTGATATTGATGCCAAATAGGCGACTGCGATTGTCGCCATCCATCTCCCGATAGACCACTCACCCCGTTTCAAAGCGGGGTTTTTATTGGCACCTAACTGCCTTCCAGAAGCCTGGTTAGCTGCGCCTGACGCTTCAGTGCTCCTACAGCTGGGTGCCACCACGTCCACCAGTGCCGCAAACCCGCAGGCGAATGCTTCGGCATAACGCTCGTTATGGCTATACAAATGGCTTTTTCACCCGTTCTAGGGCTATCACTACCAACAGGGTTAAAGGCATCACCACTTCGAGCGCATGGTCAAGAAGCTCCCTTGCCGCGTGTGCGGCAAGCCAATCGAACTATCTGAAGTTGCTGCGAAGTACGCGGCTGGCTCAGCTGTTCACGCAGTGTGCGTTCAGGCCGATACCAATCGGAATAGTCCGTCCTTTAAGAGCCTTACTCGCTGGCTGGATCGTCTTGTGAACAAATCAAGGCAATGACATCTTGTTCCAATGCCTCGCTTGCTTGGTGCGCACGGCGCGGAAGGTGGAGGAGAACATCCAGCTTGCGATCGTTGTCGGCTGAGTCGCTCAGCTGAACAAGATGCTGAGGCTGGGTGCTGATCAGCGAGGATTCCAAGTTCGCCCGTGCCACGCATCCGGTACAGAGAGGAGTGGACGTATCTACGCTCCAAGCGACGCTCGGACATTCATCGAGCGCGATAGCGAGCTGGTCATTACGTCGCTAGCAACCCTCGGAACAGCACCTCTCCGCGTCTTGGTTAGTGCAATGAACCCTTGACAGCAACGCTTTATTAGGGCTGTTATGTCAGCCCTCAAACTGTGCTCAACGCTCTTGGCTCCTTGTTGAAGTGGCTGTTCCTCAAAAAGCCTGTTCAGACGAAGGAACCAACGCTTAAAGAACGGACTCAGCAAACGCTTCAGGCCGATCAACAGTCCGAGATTCACAGAGGCCCTCGAGGTGGCTTGTATCGAATCGATGCCAATGGGAAGAAGGTTTACCTCAAGGCAGCAGAACAACCAAAGCGAGGAAAACCGCGTCGTGCTAAGAGGCGGCATTCCAAAGTGGCATAAACCGACCTCCCGCCTGCCTCAGCAGTGCAATACCTCTTTGCTCCAAGAGTCCGGATGGGCCTTGGCGGTAGCGATGCCGTCGCAGTAAACACGGTTTCCGTTCAACTCAGCTCAACAGCGGATTTTTCTGGCTAATACTGATCACTTGAAATCTTGCAGGGGCAACTTCAACTCCTGCTTCCATTCCAGCAGTGGTCGCTCCCAGTTGTCTTCCAGTTTGCGGGCAATCACTAGTTCGGCCTCTAAGCCCATCTGGAAGCCACGTGCCAGGGCCTTGAGCATTGGCTCAAGAGATTCACCGTTCTGCAGGCTGTTCAGCATGCCGCCGAAAATCAGCATCACAGCTAAGGGTGATCGGTTCTGGGCCAAGTTGAATCCCTGCAGCCCGATTTCACTAGCGCCGTCGATGCCGAAACCCGTGAGCACATGGACGATGTCGTGGGTTTCTTTCAGGCGATGCACGACGAACTCCTGGGCGTTTGTCACTGGCGATGGATCGATCAGCGTGTCAGGAGTAATGCCTTGACTAATGAGTTGATCGGCATAACAGCGGCCCAGACTTTCTTCTGGCAGGACCTGCAGCTGTTGGAGATCGATTGCTTGTGGCCGCCAGCCTTCGTTGATTAATGACTTGAACTGAGGGTTGGCCAGCAGGTGCTGCACCATCTGGTCGCCGAGTGGACTGTCTTTCAGGCTTCCAGCCACAGCAAGGACGCTTTCCAGGGATTCAGGGTTCTTGAGAAAAGTGGCCAAGGCAGCCACCATCTTCAGGCTTTGAAGGCGCTCCTTAAGGTTGAGTTTCATGGAATCTGTCAACTTGCGTGGAGCTTGGCAGTCTTAAAGGCGCTTTGCAGCAGAAAGCTGATAAGTATCTGTGAGTAAGTCTCTAACTAGATGGGGGATGAAGGTTTCATGTTTTTTCATTAGAAACAACGTTATTCCGTCCATGGTTTAGTTCTGTTCAGACGAAGAGTTGGTAGTGACCAATGAGCTCTAGCAGTGTGGCAGAATGTCATGGAAATAGAGTGGTAGTCAAAGTTAAAATAGTATTATTTGCCTTGATAATATGCAAGCGAACACTTGTATGAATTCAATGCCTCGATCAGGATCGAGAGTTGGTTAGATAAGTCCCATGCTTGTGAAGATGCCTTTGCTCAGAATTATTAATAGTAGAATAGATGTGCCAGTGATCAGGTTTAGATTGACCAGCTGGAAAATGATTGGACTTTGCAACCGTTCAGGAAGTTCTTTCTGTTTTGGATTTCCGGCGGGTTTGTCCCAATAGGCAAAGACCAGTCCCTTTTTGGCGGCAAGCTTGTTACGTGTGTTGAGTGAGCTATAGCCAAACTCACTGATCAATTCCGCTTGTTGTTGGATTTTTTTGCTCTCATTGACAAATATTGACTGAATCCAGTTGCTGTGTGTTCTGATACCAATGGCAATCCAGAAGATTGTCGTAATGCAGACAAGGATGTTTAAGAAATCCATCGTTGTAAAAGCATATTTTCTCTGTTAAATTCTTTAGAAGGCGTACTTTTGATTGTGTTCGGCTTTTCTTTTTCTACTGTTATGTGCTTTAAATTTATCGGTGCGTCCAAGATTGATCACGAATCAATGTTGAGTTTGTTGCTCTGACTCTGTAATTTTTGTCGCCAAGTTCAGCTCAAAATATTCCTCTAAAGAGCAGAGAGGATGCATCTTTGCATGATTTGTTGATACTCCTTATTGCTTATTATTGGGCGCCTTCATTGCCAATTGCTTTTCATGTCAAGTCTTTTGATTTGGTGTTTGTTTTTGTGGCTTGTATTTTGATGTCAGGCTCCTTTTTGCTTGGCGCCGAAGACTCTTCCTTTGCAGTCGTTGGTGGATCACCTGGGTTGGTTTGCTTTTTAATAGTGACCGGAGGGTCATTTCTCATTTCTGGATTTTCATTCTTTGTGGCAGCTACTTTCTTCTCAGATGAAGATGTTTCGTTTTTAACTGCTGGCTTCTTTTTGGTTTTCAGCTTGCTTGTATCCAGAGAGTTTTCGCCAAATGACTTGTATCCTAGGAAGATTAAGCCGCTCACAATTGGAATAGAAGTAATGCCGCCGATTGCAATCTCAAATTCGTTTAAAGCCATGTTTCTGATAGGTGCTATCCAAATTTATCACTGAAATGTGATGCTAGTCCGAATCTCCCGAAATTACCTTTACCTGGTATCAAATTGTCGAACTTTTGCTTCTTTTCCGCTCGGACGATGTGCTGATTCTTCAGTTTAGTGGTGCGTATTGTCCTGGCCACTATTCTTTTGGTGTTAATTGTAATATCAAAGCAATTCCAATTAATTGGCCTCCCTTTCTTCCAGGGCTCGTTTGCCATTCAACCCATCAACTCAGAACTCTCGAGTTGACTCAATAGGTGGCTGCTTGTCGCTGCATTGTTCGGACAGAACAACAGAATTAGCCTCAGAAATTATTGAAAAGTGCTATCGGCAGATTTATTTCCATGCAATGGCTTCTGATCGTGACCCATTTTTAGAGTCACAATTTAAATCTGGAAGCATCACGGTAAGAGATTTTATAAGAGGATTGCTGCTCTCAGATCGTTTTTATAGAGGCTACGTTGCTTGCAATAGTAATGATCGAATTGTCGAGCAAGTTGTAGGCCGAGTCTTGGGTCGCCCTGTTTACGGGGTGCACGAAAAGATGTCACTGTCCATTGTTATTGCTGAGCAGGGATTTTCTGCTTTTGTGGATGTTGTTCTTGAATCTCTTGAGTATTTTGAGAGATTTGGAAATGATGAGATACCTCAGCAAGTTAGTCGAATCTTGCCGGGGCGTTCTCAAGGGGATATGCCCATTTATCAGCGACTGCCTCGCTATGGGGAGAGATGGCGAGAGCGATTGATTCGTGACGGATTGATGATTTCTATAGATGCTTTCAATCAAATCAGTCGTCCAATGACGGTATCCCGTCTGATTTATGAGAAGCCTGAGGGCCGTCTTCTCAAGCTTTGGCTTCTTTTCTTGGTTTTTGTTGGCATTGGGAGCCTTTCCTTGGTTCTTTTAATCTTCCGCCAAATGTTCACGATTTGATCATCTATTTAGCCTGTTTGATATTTATGTATTCAACAGAAAACCCAGTTGTAGCTGCTTTTTCTGCTCATTCAACAAATTTAGTTGGTCTTCGTACGGGGCTAGAGCCTTCTTTGGGTGGATTACTGCGTGAAAAAGCAGTTTGGGTTGAGGAATCTGACTGCATTGGTTGTCGTTATTGTGCACATGTAGCTTCTAACACTTTTGTCATGGTTCCAGAAACAGGCCGTTGCCGTGCTGTGCGCCAAGATGGCGATTCAATGGAGCGAATTCAGGAAGCGATTGATACCTGCCCCGTCGACTGCATTCATTGGGTCGATTTTGAAAACCGTGATGAAGGTGCAGCTATTTGAGTGGCAAGACCCCTTTAATCGGTTCTTTTCGCCAGAGGGGTTAGGGCTATTGGCTTGATTGAGTGATGCGCTGGTTGGTGTTTCAATCTAAAACGGTGGGAGTTAGTCGACAAATCCATGCCAACCACAAATCAGCGATGCGCGTGTGAGCCCTGTGGATGCAGCGTTGCTCCAGAAAATGCCGTCGAGAAAGACGGGGAAATTTATTGTTCCCAGCCCTGTGCCGATGGTCGTGCCGGGAACGACCAATGTTGCTCCAGCTGTGATTGTTGCTGATTATTCGCAGCAGTCGCATTGTTGCGAGGTGGCCACTGCGCATTCTTTCAAGGGCACCACTGTTACGCAGCTAACGATATTTGAATCCCTAAGCACTCGTACTTGAACGCTGCCACTGGGGTCTTCAGCTAATTCCAAGGCGAGCCCAACTAGCTCTTCCCCATTGGCATTCGTGTAGTTCAACAGCTCAACACGTTGAAGTTCTTTAGGAGTGGACACAAGCAATAAGGAGTGCTGGAGAGCTTGTTAACGCTGAACTGACTCCTCCGTCGATGCTCATTGGCAGAGGAGCCAGTGGCACTCAGCGCCCAAAGGTCATGCAGGGACCATTGGATGGAGTTGTGAAAACTCCATAGGAATCATTGCTCTGACGTGAGGTCAGAGAAGTTGAAATGAGTGGTTGTTGTTGTCCAAATGAGGTGAGGACAGGTAATGCTGCTGCTGAGAGCCAAGCGCGCTGATCTGACTCCTCCCCTTCATAAGAGGAGTCAGAAGGTTGCTTCCTGTGTCGGCGTGGGAAACGCTGTTCTGACTCCTCCGGTTGAGAAGAGGAATCAGCTGACACTCAGCGCCCAATGGTCATTGGAGGGACCATTAGATGGAGGACTCGAAGCTCCATCAATAGCTTCATTCATGTCATGTCTGCATTGTGTTTCGATGAGCAGGTGGAAGTGATCAAATGAGTCGCAGCGATGTTGTGTTGAAGTTGCCCGCCGTTGGTCGTAATGGCTCGTCAGGCGCTTGCTGCCGCACAACGCGATCGTGGCGGGGCAAGCGATTCGGAAGACAGGATGGAGGCAATGCCCTTCACCCGTGAGATAACGCTGATCTGACTCCCAGGAGACTCTTAAGTCCGGGAGTCAGCGGCACCCAGCACCCAATGGTCATCACTCCATTGGATGGAGGTCCCATGCGACTGAAACTTCCAATGACACCATCGCCTTAGCGAAGGGTGCATTGCCGTTCAGATGAGGCGGCACTAGTGATCAAATGAGCCGCAGCACCGTCGCAGTGAAGGTCGGATTCATGAGGTCCTCAGCCTTGGCTCTGAGGTGTATTCCCGTAGATGATTTGAGCCAAAACCAGAACAAGGCCCGCGAGGGGCAGAACGAAAGGAGTCATGCCACGGGATCCATTGTTGGATATCACGAGACCACAGAATCAGTGGATCGCACTTGCAAATATCACTTTGCGATGTTCAGGCGCTAATAACGCTGAACTGACTTCCCCCGTTCAGAAGAGAAGCCAGCGATCTCCTACAGCGCCCAATGGTCATTGGAGGGACCATTGGATGGAGGTGGGCCTCCATAGACACCATCACCTCTTTCATGGGTTCTGTGCTGTCCCGATGAATCGACAGCAGCGACCAAATGAGACGCCGCAAAGTTGCAGCGCTGCTCACCTCCTTTGCCGTGAAGAGCATTCACTTTTCGCTAGGACAGACGGACCCAGCAGTTGCCGCTGACATGGGTCCGCGTCCCGCCCGGAGCCCTCCAGAACGGGACGCACCTCAAATACGCCAGTGACTCCAATCGATTCAGCGTGAATCGATACCAACCTGGATATTTTGTTACCAGCAGAAAAAAGACGGGCTGGCGGCAATGCCACCGACCCCTCCACTTACTTGTTGGCTACTTCCTCCGTTAGTGGAAGACAGCGATAAAGGGGAAAGCTGTCACCACCACAGTCAGCGCGATGAAGGACCAAATCAGCATTAAGCCAATGCTGTGTTGATCAATCTCATGAAGGGTGGGAGTGCGTGTTGCCATGGCCCTCGTTTATTGCTCTCCAACCCCTAGCGCCGTCATTTCCCTCAAGGCATCCGAAGAACAACCCATCGCTGCTCACCGCCAGTGCGATAGCCGTTTCCGTCAACCACTGGATGGGGGATATCCATCCCGAGATCAGGCAGAACAACCCCCGAATTGCCCCGTTCCTACTGGGAGAACTGGTTACGGCAATGCGAGCTCATGACCCTGACACTTGCAAGCGTTGTCCATCTGGTGGTCTGCACCTGGGCAGGGTCAGGCCTCGAAATGGCACGGGTGGTGGTTCTGCCGCTATGAAACAGATGAATGCATCGTTGGCATGGCTCTTCAGAAGCAGGATCGAATCAAACAGCTGGCGGACAGCCTTAAGGGATCTCTGGATGGGGGTGTTGACGCCATTGCAGACAAGATCAGAACCGCTCAGGTGTTTGCAGAGGAGCATTCAGATGCATTGGATCAGAAGAACCAGGCCTTGAAAGGCAAGCTCGCCGAGTTTCTGAATTCAGCGAAAAACACTGGAGATGATCTCCATGACGGCATCAATGAGCGCCTGTCCAGTTGGATTGCTGAGATCGATAAGTCGTCCTGAACCGCTCCGACTTCAGTCGCTCTCCGCTGCGGAGCGTGTTTCCAGCGGCTCCGCAGCGAAGCCTTCCAGCTCGCGTCGATAGCGAGAGAGAACCTCGCTCTGCCCGTGGGTGCTGGTCACGGTGCTTCCCTCCAGTGAGATACGCCAACCTGACTCCCCCCGTTCAGAAGAGGAGTCAGCTTTCGCTTCGGCGCCCAATGGCTGTGGATAGACCATTGGATGGACGTCCCATGCGACTGAAACTTCCAAAGACACCATCACCTCGGCCAAGGGTGCATTGCCATCCAGATGAGGCGATGGCAGTGACCAAATGAGCCGCAGCAATGTTGCGCTGCAGGTCTCACCCTCTGTCGGTTAGGCATCAAAAAGCCAGGTCATCACGCACGGCCATGTGCAGATGAATCTGTCCATTGGCTCACATCCGATGCGCAAGAGGGAATCACTGTCCATCTCTAAATTGGGTTGAAATCCGATGCCACTGTTCCTAAAACCTGTCCAACACAAACTCCACCTTTGATGAGAGCTGTTGTCGCCGCCCTAGTCCTTGCTACCTCAGCAATTGCTGCGCCGGCCTTTGCCCAGAAGGAGATCCCCAAAGCTCCGGGTCATGACCAGTGCCCTTTGGGTTACGTCAACACCTTGGGAACGACTTGTGTGTCGCCCATCTATTACGAGGTGGCACCCACCAATGGTGAGGCCTGCAAAGAGGGGTGGATGAACATCGGTGCTGGGTACTGCAAGAAGAAAAAAGGCCCTCTCGGAATCCTCTGATCAGTCATCAGACCTTCATCGGCGTCAGAGTGGTGCCATGAGCAAAGGCAACGATCTTCACTCTTGGCATGAGGGCCTGCGTCGGCCGATGGGGGGAGACCCTCTGAAGGAACCCGTCATGGCCGCTATTTATGGCTACAAGTTCAACGATCAGTTCTGGCGTCTTAACGATCAGGGTGATCCAGAGCCTTTGTTGGAACCGATCCTCGGCCGGTGGGAGCATCTGCATGATCCAGAGGATTGAAGCTGGCGCAGGTGCTTTCCGCCGGTGACATAACTCTGATCTGACTCCCCGCATCATCAGAAGGGAGTCGGCGCATTGACCAGATCTCCTCAGCGCCGCTGCAGTGCCGTGATCGGATTTGCAGACAAGATTGCTGATGTATGGGACCCTTCGCTGGCTTCATCAACTCCAATGACTTTTTTGATGCACTGGTCGTTCAAGACCGGCTATCACGAAATTGCTGCCAAGAAGTTCCTGGCAACCGGTGCGCCCTTCCCCGAGTGCAAGTCTTGGAAGCGTTTTCATGCACCTGGCTCAGTCGAGGGCTGGATCCTCGTGGAGGCTGAAAATGCCGATGCTTGTTATGAGCATGCTGCGGAGTGGGCAGAGTGCCTCGACTGGGAGGTGACCCCTGTGCTGACCGATGAGCAAGCAGGCCCCTTGATCGCCAAGGCCTACAGCTGATCAGCGGCTCGTCCTTGCCGCCATCTCCGCAGGCTTAGGCTCGTTCTGCGTCTTACGCGTCTTGCCTGTTGGGTTTTCGTCTGCTGCTCTCCGTTGCGCTGCTGATTGCTTGGGCTGCTCCTGCCGGTGCGGTATCGCTTTCAGCGCGCACGGATCGTTTGATCGATCGGCTCCAGCAGCTTGGGGTTGTCATTGATCGGCTCGATCGTTGTGGCCCCGGGGCTGAGCGAGCTGCTTACAACATGGGTGTGAACAGACTGTGCTTGTCGCAGGGGCTGCGCGCCGAGCCAGGGCTTCAGTTGGATGTCCTGACCCATGAGGCCATCCACGTGGTTCAGGATTGTCTGGATGGCTTGGAGACGCCCTCGTCCTCCACCATCAGTTTGATGCTCGAGTCGCAGGGTGGCTTCAGCCGTGCTCAGGTCGACAAGTTTTTTGCTCACCATCTGGACCCGTCAACGGCGGATCATGTTCTTCAGGTGACCCAGTCGCTGGGGCCGTTGCAGCGTCGTCGTGAAGTCGAGGCTTATGCGCTTCAGAGCCACACCGGCATGGTCGAATCCCTGTTGGCCAGGCATTGCTGATGCCCGTCACCGGACGACGCTTTGGCCTGAAAGATTGTCCCGATGACCATGGCTAGCCTTGTTTGAATCGTCGGAATGATCATCGGGTGAAGCAGCAGTTGATTTCGATGCTTTTGCTCGCTCCGATGTTGTGGTTGGAGGCGCCGTCATCAGCACGATCCTTGTTTGATCGCCCCCCGACGCGAGTGATGATTCATAACCCTGAATCGACAGAAGGACGGCGCAATCGCACCACAATTACGGTTGTGGTTCCCGAGGATGCAGGCAATACCTTGGGATCGATTGTTTTGCGGCAGTTGCCCAACATTGATCAGTGGGATTGGGGACGATCAGAGCCTCGCGTTTATATCGGTGACTATTCACTTCGCGGCAAAGGAGAAAGCGGCTTGGCCTCCGCTGTTGTCTCAGATGCTGCAGGGGGTGTGAGCATCCAACTCACCCCAGCAATTCAGCCAGGGCAAACCGTCAATGTTGTGTTCCGTGGCTTTAATCCCGAATCCAGTATTTATCAGTGGTCAACGGAACTGTTTGCAGATGGTGATGATCCCGTTCGTTACACCGGTCCCACCTTGCGTTTGAACGTTTACGAGCAGGATCCGTATCGCTAGTTGGTGGTGCCTAGAGCAAGTTGGGGTAGGCGTTGAAGAGTCCCCAGATCGTAAGTGCTGTGATCGAGGCAAAGATCACAGCGGTCCATGCCGCAACATCTGCGCTGTTGCTGGAGCCATGCAGAAGCTGAAGAAGGCGTGCCATCAGAACGAATCCAAGCCCTCCGGTTCTGGCTCAGGTGGATGGCAAATTCCAGCCTTGTTTGCGACTCCTCATACGCCCAAGCATCACTCGCTTCAGGTCGGTTGGATCGCTGGGCGAGCTAGTGGTATTCGCCGGGGTGCTGAATCTTGGTGACGCTGACGCCAGAGGAGCTCTTTCCGGAAAACCGCAGCAGCTCATCACCGGAGACTTCGTATCCCAGCTCTTGAGCGATCAGGGCAGCAGCATCGGCACTGACGGCCTGAACCACTTGCTGTTTTAAGGCGGGATCTCGGGCGATGTGAGCAAAAAATTGCCGGAGTTGGTCCGTACTCATGCGGCATGGGCTCTCGCATTGATTCTGACTGGTTAGGTCTTGACCCTGGTCTGTTGACTGGTGCGTAGATGAGGTTTGATCGGATGAACCAACTGGCGGTGTCAGGTGCCTCCGGCAAAACCGGATGGCGGGTTGTGGAGGAGGCGCTTAAACGTGGTGCTTCGGTTAGAGCCATCGTTCGGCCCACTTCCGTGCTGCCCTCTGCCCTGGCTCAAGCTGAGCAGGAGGGGCGCCTTGAGGTTCGTCGGCTGGAGCTGGACTCGGCGGAAGCATTGCTTCATGCGCTGCAGGGCTGCAAGGCGTTGGTGATCGCCACCGGTGCTCGTCCCTCGATCAATCTGGCGGGCCCCTTGCAGGTGGATGCTTGGGGGGTGCAGGCACAGGTGCAGGCCTGCCGCTCCTTGGGCCTGCGGCGGGTGCTGCTTGTGAGCTCCCTTTGTGCCGGCCGTTGGCTGCATCCCCTCAACCTGTTCGGTTTGATCCTGGTCTGGAAGCGGGTTGGCGAACGCTGCCTGGAGAAGAGTGGTCTTGATTGGACCGTGATCCGGCCTGGTGGGCTCAGCGAAGACGACAGCCGCAGCACCACGGAGGGCGTGCTGGTGACGGAGGCCGATCAACAGCAGAGCAACAGCATTCCTCGGCGCCTCGTGGCGCAGGTGTGCCTGGATGCTCTGGAGCAGCCTGGTGCCAGTGGTCGCATCCTTGAAATCACCAGCTCCCCTGCGCAGCCCCAGAGGCCGTTGGGCCAGTGGTTGGATCAACTCGGTTGACCCTGGGATTGATTCAGTCCCAGGCCCATGTGTTGCTGGGCCGGCCTGTGCTGATGAGGAAGCGTTCGCTGTCAGGGCGAATCAAGTCGATCGTCTTCTGTTTCAGGTCTTCGCTCCAGGTGGGTGCCGCTACGGCTCTCCGCCCCTTGGACCCCGCCGGATTCATCAGCGGCAGTTCGCCCTTCTCCAGCAGCCCGGCACAATCCGGTGCTGCGCCAATGAACCGCAGGATGCGTCGCAGGCTGGTTTGGGGATGAGCGCTGAGTTCCTCGGTGGTGATGCTCAGCATCGACTGCGGTGGAAACCAGCGGCTGTAGCGCTTCCATTGCTGGTGATAAAGCGAGGCCTCTACAACGCGTTGCCGCAGGCGAGGCGAGCGCAACAGTTGATCAAACGGCGGGCAGTGCTTGCTGCGTCCATACCAGTGCCGCCAGTGGGATTCAATCCGTCTCAGGGGATGGCGCACCAGATAGATCAGCGGAATGGTGCCGAGGTGGTGGTGGATCAGCTCCGGCGTTCTGACATAGGAGCCATAGGACGACGAGTACATCGTGCTGGCTTCGCCGCGTAGGGGGCGCTGTGGATCCCCCGAAAACTGATTCGCGTACCACTCCCAGCCACGCAAATAGTGCCGACCGAAGAATTTCGGCTCCATCGACTGGCTTATCTGGATCTCGGGATGGCGTCCCAGTGCCGTGGCCAGGCTTGTTGTGGCCGATTTAGCGGCTCCGATGATGATGAAGGTGGGCAACTGCGCGCGGTAGACCGCCGCAATCCGGTCGTGCCGACCTTGCAGGCTGCGATTGATCTGGTAAGAGCACCGCCAGCTCTCCAGCCAGCGCGACTGATCAGCGCTGGAAGCCATGGCTCCGCAGCCAATTCGACAGTTTCAAACTCGTGCTGTGTAGGGGGTTGATTGCTGGCAGGGGAGCATTCTGAATCAAGTGATCCACAGATACATCGTTGTAAAACAGGCGCACATCGTCGCCGTAGATCCTCATCGTTTTTTCGATCAGTGCGTCGCTATTGAAGTGACTCTGCAGGCCGCTGCGATCGCTGCGCCTTACATTTTTCTGCGGCAAAGACTCCATGACATCGATTCCGCGTCGTCCCAGGATGTCGCGCAGTTCAGCCCAATGTTCGTTGATCTGTTCTACGCGTCCGACGAACTTCGGCACGATCTGATTGCCGATGCAAAGCAATTGCTTCTGGGGCAAGACGTGAACGTCGTAGTGCTTGAAAGGCGTCTCAATTAAGACGTCGAGAAAAGCATCAAACGACATTCCATGGGTGATCCCCATGTTCTGCATTGGTAGAGGTGGTGCCTCGATTTCAATCACTTTGTTGTTGTAAGCCGCGATCAGTCGGTCAAACGGATTGCGCACAAAGCTGAAGCTGAAATGGCTCAGTCGATACCTGCGTGCACGCCGCAGGGTGATCAGCTCAGTTTCCTGATTTGTTTCGTGCTGCCAGAACTTGTCAGACGTTGTTTTGGTCCCTTTGGGAGGTCTCTCGCTGAGCAAGCGGCAAAGGGCCGCTTTGATCGAGGAGTTCGCCGCCTTCGGGACCCGCCCGTAGAGCAGGTTGTGGCGCTTCATCCGGATGAAGTGATGGGGTTGTGCCATGGATTAACGGCTGTTGGCGAAATTTTTCTCGAGGAATTTGCGAAACAGCTTCCATTCGCTTCGGCTGAACAGAGGTCGTGCCTCCACTGCTAGTTCAAGCCCCCTCTCGTTCAGGCCAGGATTGGTGGTTTTGTTCAGATTGTCGTTGTCAGCGTTCGCTTCCATCTGCTGCCGGATCAGGTCGGCTTGCTGGGGCAAGGCCTGCTTCAGCACATTCCACAAAAATTTGCTGGGCTCATGGGGATCGCTGGCTTCTTCATAGTTGATTCTCACAATGTTGATATCGCGTTTGCTGCTTACCTTCGTGAGGGTCTGTTCCAGTTTTTGTGGATCGGTGTAAGAGAAATCGGCTGTTTGACGGAACGACTTGAAGTGGCTGGTTTCGAGCGTGTGTCGCCCTTCCTTGAGCAGTTGGGTGTGGCAGGAGCGGACGAATGCCTCATGGGCTCTACTGGAAAACAGAATGGTCCACGCGATTGAGCTGTGTTCAAGACTGTCTTCAAGGCCTTTTATCAGGCGTTTGGTGCGCGATCTGGCGTAGCGATACAAGCCCATTTTGTGTTCCTTGTTGCGGGCTTTTCGTTGCTCTGGTTCCGCAAGCCCACTGCGAAGCGTGCCAAAAATGGCTTCGAACGACAGGATGATCGTGTGGATGGTTTCCGGATGCTCCCCCGCCAGCTCCAGAAGGGTGGCTCGGGTTTGTGATATCAGCCGTTGCGGCGTTCTGCGATCCTTGCAGCCCCATTGCAGGTGACGCCACAACTCCGAGCAACGCTTTTTGAAGGTGTTGGGTCCGAGATACAGCACCCCTAGCTGCAGCAGCATCTCGCGGTTGGTCTGCAGGTTCCGCTGGATGTAGGTGCTGCCCGTTTTGTGCAGACCGCAATGCAGAACAATCCGGTTTGGCTTGAGCTGACTCACGCGACCTGCCGTTGTGGTCGGGTCTCGACACACGCTTCGAGGCGTTCAAGAGCGAGCCAGGCCCCTTCACCGTTGTTCTTGTGGCCCTGCCAAATTTCGGGAATGAAGCTTGCCTTGGGGGCGAGCTCGTTCATCAGGACAAACAGCTGGACCCAATCGATTTCACCGTCGTGGATCTGCAACCCTTCGCCATCGACGCCTTTTGCATCGGCCAGATGCAGGTGCGCTGTGAACGGAAGAATCGCCTTGAGGAAGGCACTGAAGGAGGCATTGAGGTGCGTGCAGGCGAGCTTGGAGTGGGACACATCCAGGCAGACGCGCATGCCAGTTTCCTGGCAAAACTCTTCGATGAAGTCGGTGTCCACAAACAGGTTGTGATATCGCTGCCCACCGAAGTGCCAGGGGAAGGGGGGCATGGTCTGGGGAATGATCTCCACCTCGCCGGCGGTGTTGATCTGCTGCAGGCTGTCGATCAAACGTTGCCGTAGCGGTTCCAATTCAGGGCGCTCGAGATGGTGGTGCTCGGAGAAGCCCCCGACGTTCGTTACGAGAAGGACTGGCTCTGGGCAGCGGAAGCGACGGCGCAGATCACGGGAAATGTCGACCACGCGCTGGAGTTCCTGAATCGAGTGGCGCCGATAGTCGTCATCAGCGCTGCAGAGGTCGAGGGTGTGATCGCCGGCAAAGAGTTCGGGGGCGTGAACCACCAAGCCGACTTGCTGCGCTGTCGGTAGAACCTGATCGAGGTTCACCTCGAGATCCTTGTAGCTCAGGTGGATTTCCACCAGGTCGAGGTTGCTTGTGGCGGCAAAGTTCTCAATATCGTGATATCTGACCGGGACGCCAAAGCGATGTTGGAACTGGTAGGCGCGTGGCGTGGCTGCCGGGGTTTCGAGGTCTGAGGGGAAGAAGAAGTCGCCGGCGGATTTGCTCACCGGCAACGTTTTGCCGAGCAGGTCTTCCAGACGGTTGGGCTGCAGGCCTTGCCCCGGGCTCTGGATGCCAACCATCGCCTCGGTGATCTCCGTGCCGGCGGGGACGTCGCGGGTGGCGACCAGGCTCTTGGCCAGCACCTCCCGGTTCATCATTTCGCCCTGGCTGATGCTGCGTTCGCCGCTGCTGCCCATCGACTCCTCCACCCGGCGAATGCCGTGGATCATCTGGGCGAATTCATCGGGCAGAAGGCTCACCTTGTGGTCGTTGCCCTCCATGGAGCGATCGAGGGTGATGTGTTTCTCAATAACCACCGCCCCAAGGGCGACGGCGGCAATGGGCACTTCGATGCCCCGTTCATGGCCGGAGTAGCCCACGGGTGCTTCGGCCAGGTCCCGCAGCCGCTCGAGATAGCGCAGGTTGACGTCTTTGAACGGCGTGGGATAGGTGGAATTGCAGTGGAGCAGCACGTACCCAGCCCCCTCGTTCTGCAGGTGACGGATGCCGGAGCGGATCTCCACTTCCGAGGCCATCCCGGTGGAGCAGATCAAGGGCTTGCCGGTGGCCGCCAGGCTCGTCAGAAGGGCGTGGTTGGTGAAATCGGCAGACGCAACCTTGAAACCTTCCATCCCCCAGCTGTTGAGCTTCTCGAGGCTGGCTTCATCCCAAGGAGTGCAGAGAGGGACTAAGCCTTTGCTGGCGGCGTGGTCAAAGCAGCGGAACAGCTCGTCGTCAGTGAGCTGAAAGCGCTCAAGCAGATCCAGGGTGTATTGGGTGCCCAGATCGGAGGCCATGTCATTGCTGTCGCCCGCGTTGCGGTACAGCTGGCTCATGTCCCGCATTTGGAACTTGGCGCAGTCCGCTCCCGCTGCGTGGGCGGCGTCGATCAGTTGTAGAGCGGTGGCGAGATCGCCGTTGTGGTTGTTGCCGACTTCGGCGATCAGGAAGCAGGGGGCGTCATCGCCGATCCGGTGGGAGCCGATTTGAAGTCCATCGGTGGCCCGACGGGCCACCGCGACAATGCGGCCATGACTGTCCAGCAGCGGCAGCGCGATGATGCGTGAGTTGAGCAGGGCGCTCAGGTCACTCGCGCTGGTGCCCTCGGCGGCCGAGCGGCAGTTGGCGTTCATAGCGGCAGTGACCGGTCGGTTCAGGTCGATTTCGCCGCAACCGGCAATCCAGCGCCGGAAGTCGCCGTCCGTGAGGACGCCCTGCAGGATGCCGCTTTCCGAGACAACGAAGATCAGCCTTGACTGGTTGGCCGTGATCTTGCTGAGCGCCGACAAAATGCTGTCTTCAGCGAAGACAACAAACTGGGTGAAATTTCGCTCAATCAGGATGCCTCTCACCGTTCTTTTCGGCCACCTGGGTTGAGTCCGCCGTCGAACCTACTTCAGATCTCTGTAGGAGATCAGCAGCGCGATCTGCCTCAGCAGTGGGTTGGTCTGGCGGATGGCCCAATAACGGCGGGCGACGCCGCGGTGGAGGGGGCGCATTAGGGCCGCCTGGCAGAGCAGCTCCCTGGCACTGGTCCAATCGCCACTGGCGATGGCGGCTTCAGCACCCAACCGCAATTGGCTGAAGCTGGATTGGTCATTGCCCGGGTAACCGATGGTGCTGGCGAGGGTCTTCCGCGGCTGGGATTTCTGTTTCTGCAGTGCCTCAAGCAGCGCGGATGGGCTGAATCGCTGCCCGTAGCCCATCCACTCCAGCCAGCGTGGATCCGGGGATGGCCTTTCTGCATCGAGGGCATCCAGGCTGGGGATGGCCTCCAGGGAGCCCCATACGCCGCTGCCGGCGTAGATGTGGCCTCCATAGTTTGGCTGCAGGCCAAGGTCGCTGATGGCAATGACCCCGCAGCCGAAGTCGAGAGCGTCGAAGAAGGCTGTCGAAGAGAGGGTCGCCAGCAGCCGGGCCTGCTTGAGCAACACCGGGAGGGGGCGGTAGTCCAGCCGCAGATTGTCGGGAGGCACCCCCAGGGTTTGTTTCAGGGTCGTGCTGATGTGGGTGTCGACGTCATGAAAGGTGGCGTCTCCCGGCGCGATTCGGGGTTTGATCAGCACCTCCCAGTTGGGAGAACGGCTGGCCAGATCGCTAAGAAGGCGAACGAGCCGGGTTCGCTCTCTGGTCGATGCAGGCATGACCACCTGCTCTGCAAAGACCAGACGTCGTGGACGCTGGTCAACGGGAACCAGATCCGGACTGGGAGGGTTGCGACGCAGACCGGTGAGGATGGTGCGCTGTTGGTCAAACGGGGTTCCGGTCACCAGCTGGGCCAGGGCTTCCTGATCACGGGGCCCGCTGAGGCAGATCAGGTCGTAGCCCAGCCTCCAGCTCACTCCCTCAATGAAGTGGTCGAGTACTACGCCGTTAAAACCACAGAACAGCAAGGGGCGCTGGTGCTCCCGTTGCAGGGCGAGACGGATGTCGTTGATCTTGCTGCCCGTCAGGAACACGCCGATGGCATCAAAGTTCTTCAAACGTCGATCGCGCAGCAGCCGAGTCAGGCTTTGGTGCCGAAGGCTTGCCCGCTGGGCCATGCGTTCCAACAGCGCCCGGGGTGTTCCATCCCGCGGAATCACGTTGATGGTCCAGTGCACGTTCAGCTCAGTCGGAGCGCTGCAGAGGGCCTCGCAGGCCAGCAGTTGGCTGTCACTGTCGGCGATTAACAGCACCTTGAGGGAGGGCCTGGTTGGTGTCGCTGTCATGGCTCGTCAGGGCGGGCAAGCTCGCGTAGGGCTCCGATCAGCCGATCCGCTCCGTTGGTGATGTCAGCGCCCATGCCGTCGAGCCAGGCTCGGTTTGCCATGGGCAGCTCTGTTACGGCATCGAGATGAGGGATGCTGCGCAGGCGATGCATGGCGCCGCAGCCGAAGAAGGCCGTTGTGTTCTGTTCATCGTGGATGCCGTAGTCGCCAACGATGATCGGGATGCGGCTCCAGGCCATCGCCGCCAGGCTCCAGGGCGAGCTCACCGTCAGGCAAGCGGTGCAGGACCCCAACAGCGGGAGCAATTGCTCGGGTGCAGCCACCACCAAATTTTTGGCCAGGTGCTTGTCGTCGTTTGGCAGCAGCGTTGTCGTCGCGCCCCAGCTGTAGTCGGGTTGCAGCATCACAGTCCACTCGGGACGTTGCCGCGCCCAGGTGTTGAGTTGGCGCAGCAGTTGATCCCGGGCTCCGATGATGGAGGGGATCCGCTCCTGGATCAAGGCGAGCAGCAACGGCTGTTGAGCGGGTGAGCAGGGTGCTCTTTGGGGGAACCAGAAGCCCGTGCTGATGACGGGCGGCACCGGCAGGCTGGCGGGCCAGTTGAAGATGAGCGACTGGAGTTGACGGCGCTGGTGGTCGCCGCTCACCAGCAGAAGATCACAGCCCATCCGCAGCGTGAGATCGCGGATCAGTGCATCGCTTACCAAGGGCACGAGGGGACCGCTGAACAGGGTCGCTGCGGGCCGACCGCGCGCGCTGCAGAGGCCTCGATAGATCCTGATGAAGTGCTGTACCTGTTCAGGTTTCTGAAGGAACAGGCCAATGGCTGAGACCTGGTCCAATAGAGGGTGTGCGGGCAGATCCTGCAGGTCGATGCTCAGCTGCTGTGCAGGCGTTGCCAGGGGCTGATGTCCCTGAAGCGGTGGTCCTGCCGTGATGCAGCGCTCCCCCCGGTGTTCCAACGCCTCTGCCATCAGCAAGCAGGCGGAACGCTCCAGCCCTCCGTTGCTGACCAGCAGGAGGGTCATCGTTCACGCAGCACTTTCGAGAGCCAGCCGAATCCGACCACACTGTCGCGCAGGCTGCGCAGCATGCGACGGGTGCGGTGACGTTTGCGCTGGCTGGAGCGGGCTCCACCACTGCTTAGCATTCTCCGGCCCCCGTTGCGTAATGCGGCCTCCTGCCAGGCACTGCTGCCCCAGCTCAGAGGACCATGACGGGAAGCCCCGAGCGGGGCAGCTGGACGATTAAGACGGTCCACTAAGGCTGTGATGAAGCGATCTTCACCGTCGCGCTGCAGCCCTTGCTGTTCGAGCCACTGTGTGTCATGGATGACCTCAAACGGGTTGGCCTTGATCGCGGCAAAGCTGGCAATAGCGCCGGAACTGGCGAAGAAGTGGTTCCCGAGGGTTTCGGTCACCCCCAGGTCACCGACGATGCGGGTGCTGATGCCCATCGCCATCGATTCCATGGCGGCCGTTGAGGAGACGGTGATCGCGCAACCGCACTGCCGCAGCAGCCTGGTGGCGGGCTTGAAACTCAGGCGCAGATTTGGTTGATTGCGCGTCATCTTGTCGATCACGCTGGCCATCTCCCCATGGCGCCGATGCAGGGTGCTCTCGATGCTCGACGTTCGCGGTTTAAAGATCACAGGGTGATCCGGCCAGGCTGCTGCCAGCTCTTTGATCTGCTCGCAGATGAATCGACGCTGCAGCGGATGCACTGGAATTGAAGGCTGTTCGAAGAACACGATCGAGGGGTTCTCCGGCGCTGCCGTGCGTGGTTTTGTACGCCAGAGAATCGGAAGACCTGTCACCAGTGCATTTTTGCTGTCGAGGCCCAGGGCCTTGCGACCACGGCCGTATAGAGCCAGATCGTCTGCACTGTTGAGGCAGAGCAGGTCGGCGCCCGATCGGTCCATCATTCCTTCGAGGCCGAAGCGGAACAGGATCCCCGGGTAAGCGCTGATGAGGCATGGGCGTTGCTCATGATCCGCCCAGAGGTTCTGCAATTGCAGCAGCGCGTCACGGCTGCGCTGGCCATCCAGGCCAAGGATCAGGGCATCGACATCCCCCCCCATGGCGCCACAGAGCTGGCGCAGTTCGTTCCAGTTGTGTTTTTCGATTCGGGTCTTGGGGTCGATCCGCCGAATTTCAAGGCGCTGCCGGCGTGAAAGTGCCCGATTGTTCAGCTGCAGCAACAGCAGGGTGGTTTCGGCACCCTCCCGCCGGCAGGCAGCCAGCATGGTCATCGCCAGTTTCCCGAAGGAGTCGAAGCAGGCGACGGCGGTGACCTTGCGGCCGTCGAGGCGCTTGGTTTCTGCGGGCGCCATCGACTCCGAAACTGTGCTGAGCAAAATTACTCGGCTTTCTGGGCCGCGATGCTGCGGCAGAGGGCCAGATCGTCGGGTGTGTCGATTTCTGGCCCCAGCTGCTCAAGCACCACCGGGCTCGACGGAGGGCAGAAGCGGTTGCCGCAGTGCCGGAAGGCTGCGACGCGCATGGCGTAGATCGCTCCGGTTTCCAAAAAAGCCGGTTCCAGGTCTTGGCGGCGTTGGCGCGGCTGCCCAGGGTTGTGGTTAATGCCCCGCCCATCAGCGCGCCAGAGGAAGCCGTGCCAGGGGGTCACGGCAAAACTGCTGTTGCAGTGTTCTGGCTCGAGGGCGGCCAACACCGCATCGATCTGAGCCCCGGTCGTGAAGGGGGAGGTGCATTGCAGGAACACCAGCTCCGTTTCTAACGGGCCCTGCTTTTCCAGGATATCGAGGGCATGCAGCAGCGCCGACTCTGAACTGGCCGTATCGCCGGCGATGCCTGCAGGGCGCTGAATCACGCCGGCGCCCTCGCTTTTGGCGGCTGAGGCAATGGCGTCATCGTCGGTGCTGACCATCACACGCCCCACGCCGTTGCTGGTCTGGGCAGCACGAATGCTGCGGCAGACCAGGGGCACACCGTCCACCTTTTGCAGGTTTTTGCCTGGAATGCCCTTCGATCCACCGCGAGCGGGAATCAAGGCCAGCGCGCCACGGGGGGCTGTCATCGGTGAGGATTCAGTGCGTCCTGTCTAACTCGATGACCAGGCCCGCTGCTCTGCGGCTTGGGGTTCCGGCCCCGGGGATGCTGGCGCACCGCACACTTCCGCAGCTAATGGCACCGAACCATTTGGTGCCAGGCTGCCGTCGTGATGTGGATGTGCTGCTGGCCTGGGGGCGTCGGCCCAGTGCGTTGCGGGTGGAGCGCCTTGCCCGCCGCTGGGATCTGCCGGTGTGGCATCTCGAGGACGGTCTTCTGCGTTCCGTGGCCAAGGGCCGGGGTCATCCACCGCTTGCTCTGCTGGTGGATGACCTTGGGGTTCACTTCGATGCAACAGCACCAAGCCGGATGGAGCAGTTGATCGCGGCGCCGATCATGGCGGCTGAGGCCGATCGTGCCCGCGCGCTCCAGAGGCTGTGGTGTGAGCAGCGGCTCAGCAAGGTGAACCCACCCGTGGAAGCGGAGGCCCCGCAGGAGCCCTACGTGCTGGTGGTGGATCAATCCGCCGGTGATCGATCGATTGCGCTGGGCCTGGCTGATGCCAGCTGTTTTCAGCGCATGCTTCAGGCCGCCCTCGTGGAGCATCCAGACTGCATCGTTGTGCTGAAGGTGCATCCGGATGTGATCTCCGGTCGTGCCCGAGGTCATTTCAATGCCAGGGATCTGGCGCATCCCCGCGTTCGCTTGAGTGCGGATGGTGGTCATCCGGCGCAGCTGCTGGAGCGGGCCCGGGCGGTGTATGTCGTCACCTCTCAGATGGGCTTTGAGGCTTTGCTTTGGGGTCGCCCTGTTCACTGCTTCGGCATGCCGTTCTATGGCGGCTGGGGGCTGACCCATGACCGCTGTGAGGCCCCGGCCCGGCGTCGCCAGGGCGCCAACCTGGATGCTCTGGTGCATGCAGTACTGGTGGGGGCCTGCCGCTGCATCGACCCGCACCGGCATCAGCCCTGCAGCATCGAAACTTTGATGGTTGCGATCGGTTTGCAGCGGCGCCTGCAGGCGCAACAGCCGAGGCGGTGCGTGGCCTTTGGCTTCACGCCATGGAAACAGCGCAATTTGCGTCGCTTCTTGGCGGGCAGTCAGCTGCGGTTTCGCGCTCCATGGAGACGGATTCCGCAGGGTGTCGATGCTGTGGTGGTCTGGGGACGCCGCGCCAGACCGCGACTGCTCGAGTCCGCTGTGCGGCGGCAGCTGCCGGTGCTGCAGGTGGAAGACGGTTTTCTGCGCTCGGTCGGACTCGGGGCCGATCTGGTGGATCCGGTGTCCTGGGTGGTGGATCACCAGGGTGTTTATTACGACGCCACTCGGCCCAGCGACCTGGAAACCCTTCTGGCGAAGGGGCAGTGGACGCTGGCTCAACGCCAGAGGGCCGCGGCATTGCGTCAGCGGTTGGTGGAGGAGGCGATCACGAAATACAACCTCCAAGCGGAGTCCTGGATGCGTCCTGCCGGCTCGCGAAGGGTGGTGCTGGTGATTGGTCAGGTGGAAAGCGACGCATCGATCCGCTATGGGGCTCCTGGCCTGCGCAGCAACCGCGCCTTGCTGGCAGCCGTGCGGGCGACGGAGCCGGAGGCCTACCTTTTGTACAAACCGCATCCTGATGTTGTGGCTGGGCTCTGCCGTGCCGGTGCCGGCGAGGACGACGCTGCTGAGCTCTGCGATGAAGTGCTGACGCAGGGTTCGATCCAGCAGCTGTTCACCCAGATCGATGCCCTGCACGTGCTCACCTCACTAGCCGGGTTTGAAGCATTGCTGCGCGGCCTGGAGGTGCACTGCTGGGGCCTGCCCTTCTACGCCGGCTGGGGACTCACCCACGATCGTGAGCATTGCGACCGCCGCCAGCGGCAGCTCTCACTGGATGAGCTGGTGCATGCCGCCCTGATCGACTATCCCCGTTATGTCAGTCGCGCCAGCGGCTGGTTCATCACGCCGGAGCAGGCCATCGACGACTTGGTGGCTTGGCGCGCCGCTCCCCCGCAGCGGCGCACGCTTGTGCAGGCTCTGTTCCGCCACTGGGGCCGGCTCCGGCGCCGTTGAGGCGTGCCAGGATTTTGCTCATTCATGGACGAGATGCAGTTTGGGCAGGGGACGGGCGCCAGCTCTCGTACAGGTGCGGATCGACGGACCGGTTCTGCTGTTGATCGGCCCAATCGGTCTTTTCTTCGCTCGTTTTTGCCGCTACCTCCAGGGGTGTGGCATTCCGGTCACCAAGGTGGCGTTCCCCCTGCGGGAATTCGGGTTCCCAGCTGATGTCTGTGTGCCTTACAGCAAGGGGATGGACTCCTGGCGGCCCTTCCTGCGTCGGCTGATTGAAGAACGCGGAATTCGCCACATCTTTATGTATGGCGACTTCATCATTCCTCACAGGATTGCCATCGAAGAAGCCCGCGAGCTCGGCGTTGAGGCCTGGGTGTTTGAGCTGGGGTATCTGCGTCCGAACTACGTGACGCTGGAACGGGACCGGGTCAATGCTCGTTCCAACCTCAACCAGCCTGCGGCTTTCTACCGGGAGCTGCCCCAGTGCGATCAGCTGCCTCAAAACATCGTGCTCGATCCGGGCTGGCGCTGGCGCAAGGCCTGGAAGGCTCCCACCTTTATCCAGCACGCCTTCACCCGCTACCCGATCATCGAGGGTGAGCACAAACTCCAGCCATCACCAGGGTTCCTCTGGTGCCAGGTGAGAGGCACCTGGCGTTATTGGCTTTACCGCTGGGAGGAGCGGGCGCTGAAGCAGCGGTTGCTGGAACATTTCTCCTTCTTCATGGCTGTTCTGCAGGTCTCCAGTGATTCGCAGATTCAGATGGGGTCGCCTTACCGCGGCATGCATGACTTCATCGAAGACGTCATCCGTTCCTTCGCAGGCCATGCCCACGCCTCCGACCATCTGGCCTTCAAGCACCATCCCCGGGATCGGGGGTACAACAATTACGCCTCTCTGATCCGACTGCTCGCCAAGCAGTACGGCGTGGCCGGCCGGGTGCATTACTTCCATGACGGCCCCCTCAGCCGTTATCTGCGGACATGCCGTGGGGTGATCACGGTCAACAGCACCGTGGGACTGCAGGCGTTGTTCCATGCGGTGCCCACCAAGACGATGGGTGACACCTTCTACAACCTGGAGGGATTGACGGACCAGAAATCGCTTGATGCGTTCTGGTGTGATCCCCAGCCCAGCGATCGAGCTCTCTTCTACCGCTTCTACAACCATCTGGTACTCACCACCCAGGTGAACGGAAATTTCGATGGAGATTTCCCCTTCCGCACGACCTTCCCGATCGGTCCGGAGGCCCGCCAGCTCCCCCCCAGTCCCAGACTGTCGATCCCGAAATCAGGGAGGCTGCGCAATCCCGTATTGCTGATGGGGCGGCTGATGGCACGGTTGGCTTGGGCCGTCTTGGGTTTCATGCTCTATGGCTTGCAGCTGCCGGCAATGCTGCTGCGGCGACCGGCCTGGGCAGCCTCCCTGATGACCATGGCCTCCTCCGTGGCTCTGCGGGCCCTGGGCATTCAGGTAGTGGTGGACGACAGCCAACCCTCGGAACCGGCAGAGATGCCCTTGGTGCACATCTTCAATCACCGCAGCCCTTGTGATGGTCTGGTGATTCAAGGGGTTCTCCGCATGCCGGGGTTGACCACAGCGCAGCTGCACCTGCGCTGGGTGCTACCCGGTTATGCCGCTGCTGCGCGCAATGCCGGTTCGGCGGTTCTTGACCACCGCCAGCCCCAGTCCCGCCTTGCCGGAATGATGAGTGCCTCCACCCTGCTGCGGGAGCACGGCGAAATCATGATTGCTCCCAACGGTTCCCTCGTGACGTCGATTGAGGAGCGGGTGTCGCCCAGTGCCTGGATGCTGGCCCAGCACTACGGCGGCAGGGTGGTGCCGTGGGTCTTCAGTTACGACGGATTGGAGGGGGCCGTCGGTGCGCGCTACAAACCGCTGCAGCTGCTCCTGGGTCGTTTAACAGCACCGTTGGGAACGATTCATTGCCGCCGTGGTCGGGCGGCTGATCTTCAGTTGCCGAAGGATCCCCGCGACCGTGAAGGGTTCAGCGCTGCTGTTCAGAAGTACTACAGGGAGCAGACAACACAAGGCTGATGTTGTGACCGCCGAAGCCAAAAGCGTTCTTGAGCATCAGCCGTTCCGAGCCTGACGCAGACAGCTCGACTGGTCCCTGAATGGTCACAGCGAGCTCCACCTCAGGGTCGAGAGGATCGGAATTGATGCTGCGGGGCAGCGTCCCCTGCCGCAGTGCCTGCACCCCAAGAATCGCCTCCACGGCTCCAGCTGCACCCAGCAGATGCCCGAGCTGGCCCTTAGGGGCGAAAACAGGGATGTGATCGGCGGCAGGACCCAGGCTGCGGCGCAGCGCCCTCGCTTCGGCCAGGTCGCCCAGGCTGGTGCCGGTGGCATGGGCCTGAACAGCGCAGAGATCGCCAGGCTCCACTCCCGCCCGCCGCAGGGCATCCTCGATCGCCAGGCTGGCCTGGGTGCCCTGGGGTTCCGGCGCCACGATGTGATGCCCGTCGCTGCTGCTGCCGCAGGCCAGTTGCCAACCCAGGGCAGCACCTTTGGGAGTGTCCTCCTCCCGCATCATGGCCAGCACTCCGGCGCCCTCGGAGAGCACAAAACCGTCGCGGTCTTTGCTGTACGGCCGGGAGGCCTGCTCAGGGGTGTCGTTACGGGATGACAACGCCCGCATGGCGGAGAAGCCCACGAGACCCAGACGGTTGACCGGGGCTTCAGTGCCGCCAGCCAGCACGAGATCGGCTCGGCCATCGTTGAGCAGCATCTGGGCCAGCATCATGGCTTCGGCTCCCGACGCGCAAGCCGAGACCGGGGTGTGTGCACCACCATGCAGGCCAAGATCGATCGCCACCTGGCCGGCTGCTGCATCGGGGATCAGCATCGGTACGGTGAGTGGATTGACCTTGTTCGGTCCTCCAGCGGTCAGCTGGTTGTGCTGTTCATGCATCGTGTGGAGCCCCCCAATGCCGGTGCCAAGCACCACGGCCACGCGGGCTGGATCAATGCCGGCGACGGCAGAGCAGGCCATGCCCCAGGCCTCACGGGCGGCCAGCAACCCGAGCTGGGCGCAGCGGTCGGAGCGCCGTAGCAGCAGAGGTTCCAGGCTTCGGGTGGCCGCATCGGGCACGCAGCCGGAGATGCGCACCGGCAGATCGTTGCTCCAGGCTGCCGTTAGAGCGCGAATGCCAGAGCGGCCAGCGAGTACGCCATCCCAGGTTGAGGTTGCGTCGCCGCCGAGGGGTGAGACGGAGCCCCAGCCCACGATCGAAATGCGCTGGGAGCACTGCTGCCGAACTGACACGATCAGGCTGTTTTGGAGCTGGAGAGATCGATGTCGAGCGATTCCAGATGGCGTTGGATGTCACCCACAGTCTTGAATTGAAGCAACTGTTCTTCCTGGATGCGGATGCCGAAGCAGGTGTCGGCTTCTATCAAAATTTCGTAAAACCCCAGGGAGTCGATCCCGATGTCTTCCATTAAGCGCGCATCAGGGGTGATGAGCGCAGGATCGGCGCCGGAAATGCGATGCAGGATCTCCACAAGGCGTCCCTCCAGCAGATGCTTATTGGGGATTCCCTCGCTCAACTGCCACACCCTTTGATCCAGCCAAAGTACCAGCGGCGCTTCGTTTATCCCTCTCCCCGGTACCAGCTGAATTGCTGGTAGATGGGTTGGTGGTCAACGTCGATGAAATAGGACAGGCGATCCTTCGGCAGGCGAGAGAGGTCTGCGGCCATCAGAATCTCCGTGATCTGATTGAAATCCCGCGCCAGAGAGAGGTCGCAGACCTTGGCTTCCATCAAGTTGAAGTACTGGCGTAACAGCACCGGCAGCCGGAAGTCCTCGCTGTGCTCCTGTCGGATCGCCACTTCCAGGGCCTGAACGTTGCCGATTGGGTGGAGGGTGTCATCGGGCTGAATCTCGCTGATTGGATGACGCGGCGGCGGCAGCACCGGACTGATCCTGCGGTAGGGAGGCCGCATCAATGCACTGAGAAAGGCTTTGTTGACGGCATCGCTATGGGCGAAGTGGTTGTAGGAGACCAGTCCGTGCAAGACACTGAATCCCGAGCGGGCCGCAATCAGGAGCCCTCCACGGAAGAGGGCCATCAGGGAATGCGGTTGGCGTTGAAAACGCTGGGCCAAGGCCACACGGCCGATTTCCACATGGTGGGTTTGTCCAGCCAGCATCGCCTTGATGCCGGGGTAGACGTGCTCCAAATAGGACTGCTGGCTGCCGGGAAGGTCCTCAGCGGCTGTGAACTGAGGAATGAATTGCAGCCGGGCGGATCCCGCTAGGGCTCCGCTGCTGGGCTCCAGAAGAATGAGGTGGTCGTAGGCCGCGTCGCGGCCGTCGAGGTCTCTCGTGCTGCCGGAGCCGGAGAGCTGTTTCCGGTAGGTGGATTCCCGCAGGGTGCCGACGGCATCGGCAAAGGCCTCAAATCGTGATCCGGCGATCAGATGCAGCTCAAGACCGTCGATGCGGAACAGCAGGCTGCCGGCCTGGTTGTCTTTGTTCCAAACTTGAGGAAGCAGGACGTCATCCTGCGCTGCTGGTCCGGTCTGCGTCATGGGCCATATGCCTGGACCGCATTATGCGGGAAGATTGGCGTACCAATGGCTGCCGTCTCAGTTCCATCCATGGTTGTGCGCTCAAGGACTGGTCTTTCCGCAGGTGTTGCTGCAGCGGTTGTGCTCTCGGCTCCCCTGTTGTTTGGCGGTGGCTTGAGGGCTGAAGAGCGGATCAACTGGCTGAAAACTCCTGCGAAGGCCTCCACCACGCCGCTTCAGGCGCCGCCGCCGTTACCAACTCCACCCAGCCTCCCGCCGCAAACCTTCCGCTACCGACTCGCTCCGGGGGATCGGCTGGTGACCTCGGTGTTCAAGATCGAGGGCTATCAAGCTCAGGTTCAGGTGTTGAGCGACGGCACCATCAACCTGCCGAGGCTCGGCACGGTGGAAGTGTGGGGGTTGACCCTGGAGGAGGCCCGTCAGCGGATCACTGATGGCTACAGCCAATTCCTGCGGCGTCCTCTGGTCTATCTGGATCTGGTTGAGCAGCGTCCGGTCCGCGTCACAGTGACAGGGCAGGTCCTGCGCCCGGGAGTTTTCACCTTGCCTGTTACTGGTAAGGGATCCGCGGGGTCGTCCGTAGATCGCACCGGAGTTGGTATTGACGGCGGCGGCTGGCCGACCATGGTCGATGTGATCCAGAAAGCGGGCGGACTTTCAGCCACGGGGGATTTGTCTCGTCTTGAGCTGCTTCGCCCCTCCCCTAACCCTGGTGGTCCAACCCAGAGTTACGTCTTCGACTACCTCACCGTGCTGAAAAACGGAGGTTTTGCCCCCAATCCCTTGATCTATGACGGCGACAGCATCCGGGTGCATAAGGCAACATCTCCAGCCAACGTGGACATGCTGACGACCGCGGCCTCGAACTTCGCCCCTGCGGCGATCAATGTGCAAGTCATCGGTGAGGTCTTGTCCCCGGGAGTGGTGCAGATCGGTTCCAATGCTCCGTTGTCACGCGCCATCTTGGCGTCCGGCGGCGTGACCCGCCGCGGCAGTGTGAGTCGGGTGGATCTGATCCGCATGGATCGCCAGGGGCGCACCACGGTCAAGCAACTGCGTTATGACCCCAATGCAGTGCTCAGTAGTTTCAACAACCCGCCGCTGCGTAATGGGGATGTGGTGGTCGTGGACCGCAACACCTTCACCAAGGTCACAGACACGATGACCGAAGCCATGTTGCCGTTTGAGCCAATTGTGGATGCGGTCTCGGTCTTCCGGCTGCTGGGTCTGCCGACAGGTCTCGGGAACTGATTAGATCCCCAGTCGCTCCCAGATCACGCCCAGGTTCTCCTGGTGCAATGCGGTGCTGAAGCAGTCGGCCAGCTCGGCTGCCGACAGCCGATTGGTCACATCACCATCCGCTTCGAGGTTGGCGCGGAAGTCGCCGCCGGCGGTGTTCCAGGCCGTGTGGGCGTTGCGCTGGACGACCCTGTAAGCCTCCTCGCGGCTCATTCCCGTGCCCACCAAGGCGAGCAGCACCCGTTGGCTGAACACCACTCCGCCATAAACATTCATGTTCCGGCGCATGTTTTCGGGGTAGATCCCGAGACCCTTCACAACGCTGGTCATCTCCCGCAGCATGAAGTGCAGCGTGACCGAGCAATCGGGAAGCATCATCCGCTCCGTGGAGCTGTGACTGATGTCGCGTTCGTGCCACAGGGCAACATTTTCGAGAGCGGCAATGGTGTAGCTGCGCAGCACCCTGGCCAGACCGCTGATTCGTTCGCTGCGGATCGGGTTGCGTTTGTGGGGCATGGCGGAGCTGCCCTTCTGACCCTTGGCGAAGTTCTCTTCCACTTCCAGCACATCGGTGCGCTGCAGGTTGCGGATCTCGGTTGAGAAGCGCTCCAGGGAGGCTCCCACCAGGGCGAGGGTCTGCACGTAGTCGGCGTGGCGATCACGGGAGATCACCTGGGTGCTGGCGGTATCGGGGGTGAGGCCGAGGATCTCGCAGGCGATCGCCTCAACCTGGGGATCGGTGTTGGCATAGGTGCCCATGGCGCCACTGACCTGGCCCACGGCCACATCTTTTTCAAGTCGTTCCAGTCGGGTGCGGTTGCGCTCGGTTTCCGCCAGCCAGCCGGCCACCTTGAATCCGAAGGTGATCGGCTCGCCGTGGATCGCATGGGAGCGACCGATCATTTCAGTGCCCTTGTGGGCCCGGGCCAGGTCGCGCAGGGCCTCTGCCAGTAGATCGAGCTCGACTCGCAGCAGGGCGACGGAGCGTTTCAACTGGAGGGCCACACCTGTATCCAGAACGTCGCTGCTGGTCATGCCCACATGGATGTGGCGGCCTGCATCGCCGACGTGCTCGTTCACGTTGGTGAGAAAGGCGATCACGTCATGGCGCACCTCAGCTTCGATCTCGAGGATGCGCTCCACCTCGAAGCTGGCTTTGGCCTTGATGGTGTCGAGGGCTTCCTGGGGAACGCGGCCGAGCCGGCAGTTGGCTTCTGTGGCAGCGATCTCCACATCCAGCCAGCTCTGGAATTTCGCCTGCTCACTCCAGACAGCTCCCATCTCGGGGAGGGTGTAACGCTCAATCACCGGCGCGCACGGTTGAACAACCCAACAAATCTATGGGTCCGCCTCCGCGCAACAGCTTCAGCTCATGAGCCGTCCTGCAATCTCAGAACCGCCGCCATCCTGAGGCGATGACCCAAAGGCTTTACCTGCAATGGACGTAGACCCCCCTCAGACTGGATCCGGCCTGGGCACGATCACTCGATGTCGGTGAATGGCGTGGTGGCTGGTTAGGGGATGTTCGGGTGTTGTGAGCTCAAAGCGCCGTGCTGTCACGATCGCCGGTGCGGATGCGCACCACAGTTTCCACAGGGCTGATAAAGATCTTGCCGTCACCAATTTCGCCAGTGCGGGCGGCATCGGCGATCGACTTGACCACATCTTCCACACGATCATCTTCGACCACCACTTCGATCTTCAGTTTCTGCAGAAACTCAACTGTGAATTCCGAACCGCGGTAACGCTCCACCTGACCTTTCTGGCGTCCGAATCCGCGAACTTCGCTCACGGTCATGCCGATGATTCCGGCTTCGACCAATGCCACCTTCACGTCTTCCAGCTTGAAAGGACGAATGATCGCTTCGACCTTTTTCATGAGGGAGTTCTGATCTGTCTTCAAGGATGCCGCGCTTCTCCAGGGCGTGCGTGACCGCTGTTACAGAACGCTGCCGAAGCTTGACTTCTTAGGGTCACTGCACAGAACTGGCCCAATTGCCCCCTTTGACTCAGACCCCCCTCTATGGCGAACGCGCCATCGCCGAAGCCGAGCTGATTTGCTTCGACAACCCCCGGCCTGGTCGTCCCTATGAGGTGTCGATTGAATTGCCGGAGTTCACCTGCAAGTGCCCCTTTTCCGGCTATCCCGACTTTGCGGTGCTGCGCCTGATTTACCAACCAGGGCCGCGGGTGGTGGAGCTCAAGGCGATCAAGCTCTATGTGAACAGCTATCGCGATCAGTCGATCTCCCACGAAGAGGTGACCAACCGCATCCTTGATGATCTGGTGGCAGCCACCGATCCGGTGTGGATGCAGCTAGAAGCTGATTTCAACCCCCGCGGCAACGTCCACACAGTGGTGCGGGTCAGCCATGGCACCCGTCAGCTCTGCTGATCGGTTGTACGTCCAGGGTCGGCTGCCGGGCCCACCACCTGCCGCACCAGTTGGGGCAATTCATTCGCAAATGCGGCGAGGTTGCGGTTGCAGAGGCCTCCCACGTTGAGGCTTCCATCGGCGGCGATGGCCCACAGCTGCCGAGTGGCCACCAGGCTCAGCCCACCGCCCAACAACAGCACCCCGAAGCCTAGATACACGAGTGGAACCCCTGGATCGCGTTTGAGCAATAGCCCACTGGCCGGCAGCACCGACTCCACCCGCATCGGCAAGCCCTTCACTTCGGCGGCCGGACCTCCCGGCCGTAGCCGGGCGAGTTGCTGGCCGTCGGCATCGAACACAATCGCGGGTCCCTGTTCACTTTCCAGGCTCAGAAACACTGGTTCCGTTCCATCCGGGCGGGTGGGTATAACCAGGCCCCAGATCTGATCTCCCAGTTCCGGATAGGTCTGCAACGGCAGTTCCAGCACTGGGCTACGACCGATCTGCAGGCTGATCGTCGCCAGCGACCAGTCGGCCTGGTAGATCGTGATGCCCCGGTGTCGAAGCGGGTGATTGACGCTGATTTCCGCATCCAATGTCTGATTGGCGCCTTGCAGTTGCAGCGCGGATCGGAACTGTTCGGTGCGACCTGCTGGATCGCGATCGATCGCAAAGCGGTTCAAGGTGATCGTCAACTGACTCATGCCATCGCGATCCAGCAGGTCAAGGCTGCGGCCTGGGGCCAGGAAGCGCTCCAGGCGGTTGCCCGCTAGAGCGCCCCAAGCAGCCCCAAGCATCAGCAGCACCAGGCCGGTGTGCACCAGCAATGGCCCCACCCGGCCGATGACTCCGCGCCGGGCTGCCAGCCGTTGTGGCTTGCGTTGCACCTGCCAGCCGCCTTCCCGCAACACCGTTTCCAGTTGTGCCAGCCCCTGGCTGGGGTCCTGGCAGGGTTGGCTCTCGGCGATGGCCAGTTTGCTCAGCTGGCGTGGCGTGCGGTAGTCGATCCAGCGCCGGGCTGCCACCAAGGCCGGCCACTGGCGCCTCCAGCTGCACAGGATCAGGGAGAGGCCGAGCCAGGCCAGTAAGGCCAGAAACCAACCGCTGGAATAGACATGATCGAGCTGCAGTTGCAGAACTTGCTCGCCGTGGAGCAGGCCTAACCAGGGGGTGCTGGCGTAGGCATCGATGTAGCTGCTGGCGGGATCCCCCTGGGGGATTGCGGTTCCCACGGCGCTGGCCAGGGCGATCAGCAGCAGCAGCACAATCGCCAGCCGCAGATCGCTGAGCCAGGCCGCCAGGCGTTTGAGCAGCGCCATCCCCATCAGCTCCAGCGGGCAAGCAGGGTCAGCAAACCCGTGGTGATCAGCACCACCCCACTGGCTGGTGGCACCCAGCGGCTGATGCCCCGCAATGTCAGCAGTTTGGGAATGGCTGCAGCAAACGTGCCAGCGACCAGAAGGGGCAGAACCTGGCCAATGCCGAAGCTGCTCAGCAGGGCCACTCCCGCCAGGGGGCGTCCGCTTTGGGCGATCCAGCCGAGCAGTACTGCCAAGACTGGTGTGGTGCAGGGTGAAGCCGCCAGTCCAAAGGCCAGTCCAGCGGCGACCGGCGCCAGAGGGGCTGGCACCTTCTGCCGCCACCGCTCTGGATCCGGACCGCTAGGCAACGGAATCCTCAGCACGCCCAGCAGGTTCAGCCCCATCGCTACCGCAAGGATCGCCACCAACGTGGGGATCAGCGCAGGCACCTGGCCGTAGATCCGGCCAAGCAGCCCGCTGATGCTGCCCAGCACCACCAGGGCACCGACGATGCCGCCGCAGAAGGCGAGGCTGCGCTGCCAGGCAGGCTGGCCATCCTCAAAGCCCGCCAGATAGGCCAGGGTCACCGGCAGCAACGACAGCGAACAGGGCCCCAGGCTTGTGAGGGCCCCGCCGCCGAACACCAGCGCCAGGGTCAGCGGCCCAGGATCCGCCAGCGCTCGCCTCAGCAGCTGTTCGCTGCTCTGGGCCAGATCTGAGAGCAGCAGCAGGTCCACAAGTGCCCGTGAGTGCTCAAAGCCTATCCAGCCAACAGGATTGGCAGGCCCTGCTCAGCGTTGGCGGGCTGGCCTTGCTCGCGTGCTTGATCGCCCGCCGATTAAGCCGGTGGATTCCAGCGAACAGCGGATCAGCAGCCCCAGAATCACTAGGCTCGACATCAGCGAGTTGCCGCCGTAGCTGATCAGGGGAAGCGGTAGGCCGGTGGTGGGCATGGCCCCGGATGCCACGGCGATGTTCAGAATCGACTGCCCCACCAGGATCGTGGTGCAACCGATCGCCACCAGTCGCGCCTGGTTGCTGCGGCAGCGCAGGGCCACCCTCAGCCCCACCCAGGCCATCAGCATCAGAAAGAGAAGCAGCAGCGCTGAGCCAATAAATCCGAATTCTTCGGCGAACACCGCATAGATGAAGTCGGTGCTTTGGATCGGCAGGTATTGGAGCTTCTGGGTGGAGAGGCCGTAGCCCTGCCCCATCCAACCGCCGGATCCGATCGCCAACAGGCTCTGCACCAACTGGTAGCCATCCCCCATCGGGTCGTTCCAGGGATCCAGGAACGACACCACCCGCAGCCGTTGGTACTCGTTGATCAGGATGCTGGCGGTGCCCAGCAGTGATCCGGCAAGGGCGGTCCCCAGCAAGCTTCGCCAGCGCAGGCCTGCCGCCATGGCCACCATCCAGAGGGTCAGTCCCATCAGGGCGGCGGTGGACAGGTTGGGCTGCTTGAGGATCAGCAGCAGCAGTGCTCCGAAGCTGCCGAGCCAGAGCAGCTTCTGGTCAAGGCTCATCCTGCTCCAGGGGGCGAACAGGTTGGCTGCCTGCAGCACCACAAAGGGTTTCACCAGTTCAGAGGGCTGCACCTGCAGGGGCCCCAGCACAAGCCAGCGGCTGGCACCATTCACGGTGGTGCCCATCACCAGGGTGGCGGCGATCAGCAGACAGCCCATCCACAGCCCAGGACCAGACCACCGCAGCCAGCGCCGCAGGTTGGTGGAGATCGTGATGCCAAGGAGGCTCCAGCTGGCGATCAGCCAGATCGCCTGCCGTTTCAGGTAAAAGCCGCCGTCGCCCATTTCCCTCAGGGCGACCCACCAGCTGGCGGAAGCCAGCACCACCAGTCCTGCCACACTCCAGAACCCAGCCAGCCCCATGAGAAGGCGTGCCTCAGCCGGCCAGAGCTGCCAGGGCAAGGGCATCAGCCGCTGAAACAGTCCGTTGTTATGTCCCTCGCTCCTTACACGCCTGGCAGAGATGGACTTGGGCGCTGTGGCGTTCACCGGGGCTGGGCATGGGGAATGTCGATGCCCCATTGAGCCGTGAAAGCGGTGCTTTGCCAAGCCAAAGGTGCTCTTGTTCAGGCGGCGCTGAGGCGTTCATGCTCCACTTCCCACTGCACGTTCGATCCCCAGGATTGCTGGCGCACCCAACATCGCCCTCCGCGGCAGTGCAGCACCTGGAATGGCGGAAGGTCCGCTGGCTGGTTGTCGAGCCGCACGAAGCTGCCTGGCCGCAACAGCGGCACCACCTTGCTGGGTTGGGGGCGGTGGTTCGACACGACCCTTGACGCGGATTGTTCGAAATCCTCCCGGCAGAACCGGCTGCAGCCGCTGGATCGCCGGTTTTCTTCGGGATCGTTCTGCTTTTATGTCGCAATGGCGTCCAAACAGCGTCTTGATCTGGAACTCCTGACCCGTGGCCTGGTCAGTTCTCGGCAACGGGCGCAGCAGCTGATACGCGCTGGCAAGGTGCGCGATGGCGCCGGCACCGTGCTTGATAAGCCTGGAACGGAAGTGACCCCGGAACGGGAACTGCGGGTAGAGCAGCCTCCTCGCTTTGTCTCCCGTGGAGGCGAAAAGCTCTTGGCCGGTCTGGAAGCTTTTCCTGTGCCGGTTAAGGGTCGCGTCTGCTTAGACGGGGGCATCTCCACTGGCGGTTTCACCGATTGCCTGCTTCAGCACGGCGCTAGTCGTGTTTATGGCGTGGATGTGGGCTATGGCCAGACGGCCTGGAGTCTGCGCACCGATGAACGGGTGGTGCTGCGGGAACGCACCAATCTGCGTCATCTTCAGCCCGATGATCTCTATGGGGGCGACGACCCCAGGCCCAACCTGGCAGTGACCGATGTGTCGTTCATCTCCCTGCGTCTGATTCTTCCTGCCTTGCGCCGCTTGTTGCAGGGGCCCTCCACCGACGCGCTGGTGCTGGTGAAGCCGCAGTTTGAGGTGGGCAAGAACCGGGTCGGCAAGGGGGGCGTGGTGCGTGATCCGGTGGCTCACCGTGATGCGATTGAATCCGTGATCAAAGCAGCGGGAGAGTCGGGTTGGCAGCCCCAGGGTCTGGTGGCTTCGCCGATCACCGGCCCTGCTGGCAACCACGAGTACGTGCTCTGGTTGGGGGAGGGGGACGCCGCTGATCTGCCGGATCTCGATGCTTTGGTGGCCCAGACCCTCAGCGGTTGATGCCCAACAAAAAAGCCCGGTTTGCACCGGGCTTGGAGTTGGATTTGAAGCGGAGTTCAGTTGCCGACGTTGACCTGCTGACCCCCGGTGCAGAGTTCCACCTTGATGATGCGACCTCCCTGTTTCTGGATGCGCTGTTGTTCAGCGAACCAGCTGTCGTAGGGCACCCATTTGGTGAAGAAGGTGTTCTGCAATTCGCGCTGCGTCCGCACCTTTTCAGGGCTGGGGATGCAGGCGGTGACTTTGAACAACCGCATGGGGCTCAGTTGCCGAGGCCGGAACAGATGTAGTCGAAGTAGACACCCATTTCCTTGCCGGCGTCAGGGCCGACCAGTCCGGCAGTGACTTCCTTCATGGCCTGGATCGCCTGAACTGTGGCACCGATGGGCACACCCAGGGAGTTGTAGGTCTCCTTGAGACCGTTCAGAACACGCTCATCGAGGATGGAGGTGTCACCGGCGAGCATGGCGTAAGTGGAATACCGGAGGTAGTAGTCCAGGTCGCGGATGCAGGCGGCGTAGCGGCGGGTTGTGTACATGTTGCCGCCGGGACGGGTGATGTCCGAGTACAGCAGAGCTTTGGCAACGGCATCACGAATGATGGCCGAAGCATTGGCGCTGATGGTGGCAGCAGCACGCACACGCAGTTCACCGCTGGCGAAATACGACTCGAGGCTGCTCATCGAAGCAGTGTCCAGGTAAAGGCCCTGGACGTCCGACTTGTTGATGACGTTGGTGATGGCGTCTTGCATGGATCCGTGAGGAGACGAGAGGGGAAATCAGCGAGCGGCTCAGGCGAGGGCGCCAACCACGTAGTCGAAGTAGGTGCCGGCTTCCTCTGCGTCGGCTCCGGTGAGGAGGCCCATGGCGACGATCTTCATCTCGCGCACGGATTCAGCCAAAGCTTCAAGGGGTGTGCCCAGGGAGCGATAGAGCTCTTTTGCTCCGATAACGCCGATCTCTTCGATCGGAGTCACGTCACCGGCGACGATGCCGTAGGTGACGAGACGGAGGTAGTAATCCATGTCACGAAGACATGTGGCGGTCATCTCTTCGCCGTAGGCATTGCCGCCGGGGGAGATGACGTCGGGACGCTTCTGGAACAGCTGACCACCAGCCTGCTTGACGATGCGCTCACGGCTCTCGCACAAGACCTGGGCCACGCGCAAACGGCGTTGACCGCCGGTGACGAAGGCTTTGATCTGGTCGAGTTCGCCAGGGCTGAGGTAGCGGGCTTCGGCGTCCGCGTTGATGATCGAGTTGGAGACGATGCTCATGCAGTTCTGCCTCGAAACAAGCGGCCGCCCGTAGGAGACCGGTATCCGGTGAATAAGGGGTGATCCCGAGGGATCGCGTCTCAGACTAAAGGCTGGGACAGGGGGTCGAAGCGTCGGGAGTGAGACTTGTTCACATCGGTCAACACTGACCGCCGTGAGCTCGCTCCCTTGGATTCGGCTGATGCATTCTGCGCTGGGGATGGCCAGGGAGTTTTGGCCGGGTAACAGTTCTTCACGGCCAAGTTGTTGCGCGTAAAAGCATTGGCACCACTACGTTCTGCGTCGTTGCTCTGGATGCGCCCAAGAGGCACAAAAAGATCCCGATAAAGCAGTACTTCACCGGGATCTGTTGACAAAAAACTCCTCTAATCGTGGAGGTTGTTTGTCAGTGAGATGACTTCTGGCCGATTAGATCGCGTCGCCCGTGGGGGGATTCATGCCGGCGTTGCCGCTGTACAGCGAGGCTGTTCGCTGAATCGTGGCCTGCGACACCCCTGATGTGGTGTTCATGCCATCAACGCGAGGCACCGCACTGCCGATGCGATCTGCCAACAATTCGGTCACCGCAGCACCATGGCCTGCCTGGGCGCGTGTGATCAAGAAGCGGCTGGTCTCCGCAGGTGTGGTGGCTCTTCCCAGCAGGGCCAAACCTGCAGCAGAAGCGGCCCGAAGGGGTGCCATTGAGGCGATCCGGTTCTGGAACGCTTCGCTCATTGCCACTTCAGCGATGAAATCAGCAAGATCGATGTCCTGATTGCGCAGCCGCGACTCCGCGCTGATCAAGCGTTCACTTCCTGTGGGAACACGGTTGAGCAGCTGCTTGTAAGTCGCATCGAGAACCGTCTGAAGCTCATCTTCGGTGCAAGGCTGTTTGAGCTCGAGCATGGCGGGAAGTCCACCCCGCAAGCGGAAGCCTGAAGCACCTTCCGTGACAAGGGCCATTCCCATGCGTGGCAGTGCCTGTCCGCTACGCGCGTTGGAAGAAATGAGCTCAACGCTCCACGTGCGACCACCAATGCTGTTCGGCGTTGACTTGCTGGCTCGACGCATCGGGAAGCCAGTCTTGTTGGAAGCAAGACCTTGTTGACGCACTAACGACAGCCAACTGGGGCCCGCGTTTCCGCTGGTCGTTGTCGTGACGTCTTGGGTGGTTGCCTTTTGGGTGTCAGGCAGGTTGCGTGGCGTCACATCGCCACTGCTACGGAAGAGTTCGGTTCGCTGAGTTTCAGGACGGCTGCCGAGAGTCAGGTCAGCGGCAGCTTCAAGCTTGAGAGGACGGGACCAGCCTGGTGAACGGCGTGCAGTTACATCACCTGGTGTGATGAAGCGCTCGTAGGGGACGGTGTCGGCTCCAAACGCTTCGCTGTAGTCCTTGCTGTCGATTAACGCATCCACCACGCCATAGAAGCCTTGGCGTGCGGCTGTATCGAACAGAGCATCGATTTCCCATCGACCGAATGTGGGTCGGCCAAGCAGACGGCGATGCATCACTTCGATCGCCTTCACGATGTAAAGGCCGCTCCAGTAACGACGTCGGAAGGCATCGGATTTGGCGACGGCTCGCACAAAATCCTTGAGCGAGATGTCCCCGTTTTCGAGGCGGGCTTCATCAGAACCCATTCGCTCTCCCGCATAGCCGCCGTTGCCAAGCACCTGCACATACACCGCCTTGATTACGGCTTGAGTGCTGGACTCAGTTGAGCGAACGCTGGGCTGACCACCACGGCCTGGATTCACAGTGCCACCGGTGGCGATCTGCTGAAGGCGCATCACGCGCGGACCACTCTTACGTGGGCGGCTCTTGCGGAAACTGTCGCTGTCCAGCTGGCCGGGGCTGTTGAGGCCATTACTCACGAGCAGGCGGCGGCTGTCATAGCCGTAGGGGGCCGGTCGGGTGGCCACTGAGGCAGTGCCGCTCGGGAAGATGGCTCCGAATTTGTTGGCCACCGGATCATTGCCGCCGCCGTAGACGTGCTGATCAGCAAAGGGTTGGCGGTAGGAGGCGTAGAGGGTGACGTACTGGGGTGCGCCATCGAAGGGGGCACTGAAGTTGAACAGCTTGCGGTTGGATCCCCAGCCGGCGCTTTCCTGGGCTTCGGTGCCGAGATCCCGCAGGTAGGGAACTGTTTCTTCACCAAAGGCCTTGGCATATTCCGAGGAATTCACCAGTACATCCACCAGGCCATTGAGGCCCTGGTCGCTGAGGATGGAGAAAGACTTGCGGAATTCCTCGAGGGAACTGATGCCCCGCCCGAGGAAGTGGCGATAGGCCAGTTCCACCACACGGCTGTTCACGAAACCGTCGTGGAACTGCTGACGGTATTCCTTGCTCCGGCCGAGGGCGCGAACGAATTCGCGCATCGAGATCTGGCCCTGGGCCACTGCGCTGGCTTTGTCTGCACAGGGGCTCTGGGAGTAACCCTTGGCGATGTCACGCTCAAACACCTGGCGGTAAGCGGCGCGGATGATTTCTGCTTTTTCTGCTCCAGAGAGGCCCGGCCTCATCTCAAAAAGCTGGCGGCCCTCGGAGGCAAGGGCGTAGATCGCCGGGAGCTGCAGGCCTTGTTGAACCGGACTCCCCTGCCGCTGCTTGGTGCTGGGGGTGGGGATGGCCAGCTCCTGCAACAGCACGTTGAAGCAGTCGATCGTCATCTGACGGGCTTCAGGACGGTCCCGCAGAAGTTCGGCTGAGGCGGCCCGCATCTCTTGAAGGGCCACGTTGGTGGCGGCCAGGGAGCAGTTCTCCAGAAGGATGTCCCGCAGCCCGCGGGTGTTCACCGCGAGGATGCTGGGGTCTCCAGCCACCAGGGCGTAGCCCACGTAGCGCAGGAACCAGCCCATATCGCGCACAGACTTGCGCATGAACGCCGGGCCGTACTTGGCCACGCTGATGGCGTTGAAGCCTGTGGGGATCACCACACGAATATCAGCATCTCCACCGGCCCCCTCGAGAAGACGGGTCAGAAAGTTGCCTCGCTTTGTGCTGCCGCTGTCGCCGGTGAAGGTGCGTACCGACTGTTCAAAAGCGGCTTGGTCAGCAGCCAAGGGTGTGCCCCCCTGGACACTGGGGCGTCCTGTCTCGCCCGTTGTCAGCGGTGCTTCCAGGAAGGAGAGTGGCGTGCCCCCCACGAAAATTCTGTTGGCGGCACGGGCCACGATGGCCTCGGCGTTGGCCGCAATGATCCTGGACGCCTCGATCCGGTCCTGCCCGGTTCGGAAGAAGGTCACAAGACTGTCCAGTTCCCCATTGTCAGGGAAACGGTCCTGCTGCTCTGCCTGACGGACGCTGGAGAGCGGCAGCGTGTCGAACAGTTGGGGAGACACGCGCGGGCTGCCGCTGCTGGCGGTCACTGTCATCGACGAAAGCAAGCCGGATCGCGCCACGTTACGGCTGTTGGGATAGCGCTCAGCTGCCCCATGAACAAATGTTTGCAGGCCTTGCGGTGTTCAAGGGGCTGATTGGGTGCGGCGTGAAAAGCTCGCAGACGCCGAATCTGCGCTGCATGACCCACCCCAATCCCAGTGATGCTGCGACCCCCGTGGTGAGTGCGTTCTACGACCGCTTTCCCTTTCCGGGGGATCCACTTCAGGACGGACCGCCACCCGGATACAACTGGCGTTGGTGTCACCGCAGCGTTCTGGCCGCAGTCCACGGACGGATCCCCGCGGGGATGGAGCATCCGCGGATTCTCGATGCCGGCTGCGGCACCGGTGTCAGCACCGATTACCTCTGCCATCTGAATCCGGGTGCGGATGTGCTCGGTGTGGACATCAGTGAGGGGGCCTTGGCGGTGGCGCGGGAACGCTGTCAGCGCTCCGGGGCGGCCCAGAAGGTGACATCCCTTCGACAGGAGAAGCGCAGTCTTCTGGATCTCGCCGACGAAGGCCCCTTCGACTACATCAATTCGGTAGGGGTGTTGCACCACCTGGATCGGCCGGAAGCGGGACTGAACTCCCTGGCGGATCGCTTGGCACCAACCGGTCTCCTGCACCTCTTCTTGTATGCCGATGCCGGTCGCTGGGAGATTCATCGCACCCAGAAAGCTCTGAGTCTTCTGGAGGCAGGCACGGGCCCTGAGGGACTGCGACTGGGCCGGGAGCTGTTTGAGACCCTGCCTGAGACCAACCGCCTCGCCCGTCATCACCGGGAACGCTGGGCCGTGGATTGCGCTCCTGACGCCAATTTCGCGGACATGTACCTGCACCCGCAGGAGACCAGTTACAACCTCGAACGTCTGTTTGCTTTCATCGAGACGGCTGGCCTGCATTTCGCCGGCTTCTCCAATCCGGAGGTCTGGGATCCTGCCCGCCTCCTGCAGGGTGAACTGTTGGAGCGTGCTCAAGCGTTGCCGCTGCGTCAGCAGTGGCTGCTGGTGGAGCAGCTGGATCCAGACATCAGCCATTTCGAGTTCTTCCTCGCCGCTGCGCCCGTGGAGCGATCCCGCTGGAGTGATGATGCCCTCGGCCTGGCCAGGGGGTTGGTTCAGCCCTGCCTCTGGGGAGAACCCGACCCCATCCTCGGTCGCAACATGGAGCCGATCCAGCTCAGCGATGCCGACCGCTCCCTGCTGCGGACTGTGGCCGAGCAACCCGAACTGATGCTGGGGGCCCTTGCGTCTCCTGATCAGATCCGCGATCTTGTGAATCGACAGCTGCTTCTGTTGCAGGAATAACAGCAGCGAACGCGTGATAGATTCCGCGCGCCATTTCAGGCAGCGCTTGGAGGATTTTTACCGTCTTCAGCGTCGTCTGCTGTTGGCCACCGTTCTGGTGTCTCTGGTCACGGTTCCGATCGTGGCCCTCACCATGAATCTCTCGGTGGCCGGCAGTGTTCTTGTGGGTTCCTGCGCCGGACTTCTGTACGTGCGCTTGCTGGCTCGCAGTGTGGCCCGGCTCAGTGACCAGTCCCGTGGACTGGGGCGTTTTCAGCTCATCGTTCCAACCCTGCTTGTGGTTGGTTCGGCCAAGCTGCCCCAGCTCGATCTGCTGCCGGCCTTCCTGGGATTCCTTCTCTACAAGCCCGCCCTGATTCTTCAGCACGTCTTCGACGACCGCTGAGTCTGAGCACTTTTCTCTGCACCCATGGCTTTGTTGCCCTTACCACTCCCGTTCGCTGAACTGGAAGTGGGTCACCACCTGTACTGGCAGATCGGCGATCTGTATCTGCACGGCCAGGTGTTCCTGAGCTCCTGGATCTTGATCGGCATCCTTCTCGCTGTGGTGCTTGTTGGCACCCGCGGGATGAAACGCGACCCGATCGGTCTGCAGAACCTGCTCGAATTCCTCTGGAACTTCATCCGCGACATCGCCCGCGACAACATCGGCGAGAAGTACTACCGCGACTGGCTGCCATTCATCGGCACCTTGTTCCTGTTCATCTTTGTGAGCAACTGGGGCGGAGCCCTGATCCCTTGGAAGATTTTCGAACTCCCAGAGGGTGAGCTCGGCGCTCCCACTGCAGACATCAACACGACCGTGGCGATGGCCCTGTTGGTTTCGCTGGCTTACTTCTATGCCGGCCTGAGCCGCAAGGGTCTGCGCTTCTTCGAGCTGTACGTGGAGCCGACCCCGATCATGCTCCCGTTCAAGATCATCGAGGAATTCACCAAGCCTCTCTCCCTCTCCTTCCGTCTGTTCGGAAACATCCTTGCCGACGAATTGGCTGTGGGCGTTCTGGTGTATCTGGTGCCGCTGATCGTGCCTCTGCCCGTGATGCTTCTGGGTCTGTTCACCAGTGCCATTCAGGCTCTGATCTTCGCGACCCTGGCGTCCTTCTACATCGGTGAGGGTCTCCACGAGGCCCACTAAAACCGCTCTCCTCTATCGCCTGAGAACGGCGATCTGCTAAACACATCCGCGCGCAGGTCCGGCATTGCACCCGGGCCCGTTCCTTCGGGAATGTCCCTGCGCGGGGGGAACCGATCCCCAAGTCCATTCCGTACAGCGCTTCCCAGCGCTTCCCCTTACACCACCCAACATGGATTCCATCACCTCCGCCGCTTCCGTTGTGGCTGCTGGCCTGGCAGTCGGCCTCGCCGCCATCGGCCCTGGTATCGGTCAGGGCACCGCGTCCGGCGGCGCTGTTGAGGGCATCGCCCGTCAGCCCGAAGCCGAAGGCAAGATCCGCGGCACCCTGCTGCTGTCCCTGGCGTTCATGGAATCGCTGACCATCTACGGCCTGGTGGTGGCTCTGGTGCTCCTGTTCGCCAACCCCTTCGCCGGCTGATCAGTCCAGGGGGATCGTTGATCCCCCTTCTGAACTCCTTGTTTCGATTCCTTTCCAGCGCACCTTTCCATGACCTGGCTTCTGCTCGCTGAAGCAGGTGTTCCGGAGGGAGGTCTCTTTGACCTCGATGCCACCCTTCCGCTGATGGCGGTTCAGGTGGTTCTCCTCACCTTCCTGCTCAATGTTCTCTTCTTCCGTCCGGTCGGCAAGGTCGTGGAAGATCGTGAGGGCTACATCTCCACCAGTCGTGCTGATGCCAAGCAGAAGCTCGCTCAGGTTGAACGCCTGGAAGCTGATCTGGCTGAACAGCTGAAAGGTGCCCGCCAGGCTGCTCAGGCAGTGATCATTGAGGCGGAACAAGAAGTCGATCGGCTCTATCGCGAGGCGCTGGCCCAGGCGGAAGCTGAAGCCAACCGCACCAAAGAGGAAGGCCGTCGTGCCATTGAGGCCGAGCGTGAATCCGCCCGCACCAAACTCAAAGGTGAGGTGGATCAGCTGAGCACCACGATCATCAACCGTTTGCTGGCTGCGTGATGACTCTCAATTTCAATCCGCTCGAGACCAATCTGGTCAACCTGGTCATCGTGATCAGTCTCCTGTTTTGGTTCCTGCGCGGGTTCCTGGGAGGAATCCTGGAACGCCGCCGCGCCGCCATTCTTCAGGAGTTGCAGGACGCTGAGTCCCGCCTGAAAACCGCAACCGAAAACCTGAGTAAGGCCCAGTCTGAGTTGGCTGCTGCCCAGCAGAAAGCCGAAAAGATTCGTGCTGATGGCAAGGCCCGCGCCGCAGGTATTCGTGCCGAAGGCGAGAAGCGCACCATCTCTGTGATGGCAGCAATCAAGGCCGGTGCTGATGCCGATGCTGAAGCCGACGCTGCTCGGATCAAGGACAGCCTGCGTCGTGAGGCCGCTCTGGCGGCGATCGATAAGGCCCTTACCGAACTGCCGGGCCATCTCGACGACAAAGCCCAGGCCAAGTTGATCGATTCCACCATTAAAAATCTGGAGAACGCCTGATGCCTCTCCTCAACTCCCTGGCCACCCCTTACGCCGAAGCTCTGCTTCAGGTCACCGAGGCCCGTGGTGAGTCTGAAACCGTTGCGGATCAATGCAAGCAACTGCTTGCGATCTGGAACGATTCCGCAGACTTCCGCGACGCCATGGTGTCTCCGGTGCTTGAGCCGGACGCCAAAAAGAAAGCTCTCAAGGCGCTTGTGGGTGAGGATGTCACTCCTTCAGTTTTCAATCTGCTGAAGGTGCTGGCTGATCGCCAACGCCTCATCGCTTTTGATGCAGTGATGCTTCGCTATCTCGAGCTCTATCGCGAACAGCAAGGCATCACGCTGGCCCAGGTCCGCTCTGCTCAAAGCCTCACTGAGGATCAACAGGCGGCACTGTCCAAAAAGGTGCAGGCCATGGCCGGCACCGACAAGGTCGACATCGACCTCAGTGTGGATCCGTCCCTAATCGGCGGTTTCGTCGTGAGTCTCGGATCTCAGGTGATTGACGCCAGCCTGTCTGGCCAGGTTCGTCGCCTCGGTCTGGCTCTCGCCAAGGCGAACTGACCTCACTCTTTCCTCCACCGCTCCTTCCTCCCCAACTCCCAGCTGGGATCACACGCCATGGTTTCCATCCGTCCTGACGAGATCAGCGCCATCCTCAAGAAGCAGATTGAGGACTACGACAAGTCGGTTTCCGTCAGCAATGTCGGCACCGTTCTGACCGTGGGCGACGGCATCGCCCGTGTCTACGGCCTGCAGCAAGCCATGGCCGGCGAACTCATTGAATTTGAGGACGGCACCGAAGGTATCGCCCTGAACCTCGAAGACGACAACGTCGGTGCGGTGCTGATGGGTGAGGGATACGGCATTCAGGAAGGCAGCACGGTGAAGGCCACCGGCAAGATTGCCTCTGTTCCCGTGGGTGAAGCCATGCTGGGCCGGGTGGTGAACTCCCTGGGCCGCGCCATCGACGGCAAGGGTGAAATCGCCTCCAGCGAAACGCGCCTGATCGAATCCATGGCGCCCGGCATCATTCAGCGCAAGTCGGTGCACGAGCCGATGCAAACAGGCATCACCGCCATCGACGCGATGATTCCCGTCGGCCGTGGCCAGCGCGAGCTGATCATTGGTGACCGCCAGACCGGCAAAACCGCCATCGCGATCGACACGATCCTGAACCAGGCGGATCAGGACATGATCTGCGTCTATGTCGCCGTGGGTCAGAAGGCTGCTTCTGTGGCCAACGTCGTCGAGGTGCTGCGTGAGCGCGGCGCCCTCGATTACACCGTGATCGTGGCGGCTAACGCCTCCGAGCCTGCCGCTCTGCAGTACCTGGCTCCTTACACCGGTGCCACCATTGCCGAGTACTTCATGTACAAGGGCAAGGCCACCTTGGTGATCTATGACGATCTCTCCAAGCAGGCTGCCGCCTACCGCCAGATGTCGCTCCTGCTGCGTCGTCCGCCCGGTCGTGAGGCATACCCCGGTGACGTTTTCTATTGCCACAGCCGTCTGCTCGAGCGGGCAGCCAAGTTGTCTGACGCCATGGGCAAGGGTTCCATGACCGCCCTGCCGATCATCGAGACCCAGGCCGGTGACGTTTCTGCTTATATCCCCACCAACGTGATTTCGATCACGGATGGTCAGATCTTCCTCAGCTCTGACCTTTTCAACTCCGGTCTTCGTCCCGCCATCAACGTGGGTATCTCCGTGAGCCGGGTGGGCGGTGCTGCCCAGACCAAGGCCATCAAGAAAATTGCCGGCACCCTGAAACTGGAGTTGGCCCAGTTCGACGAGCTGGCTGCCTTCTCGCAGTTCGCCTCCGATCTGGATGCCTCCACCCAGCAGCAGCTGGAGCGCGGTAAGCGCCTGCGTGAACTGCTCAAGCAGCCTCAGTTCAGCCCCCTGATCCTGGCTGAACAGGTCGCCATCGTTTACGCCGGCGTGAAGGGCCTGATCGACGACGTCCCCGTCGACAAGGTCGTCGACTTCTCCCGTGAACTGCGTGAGTACCTCAAGTCCAACAAGGCTGAGTTCATTACCGAAATCCAGGAGAAGAAGGTGATGAGTCCTGAGGCTGAGTCGATCCTCAAGGACGCCATCACCGAAGTCGTGTCCACCATGGTCGCTTCCGCGGCCTGACGGAGCTGCCGACATGGCGAATCTCAAGGAAATCCGAGACCGAATTAATTCGGTCAAAAACACCCGCAAGATCACCGAGGCCATGCGCCTCGTGGCTGCGGCCAAGGTGCGCCGCGCCCAGGAGCAAGTGCTCCGCAGCCGTCCCTTCGCGGATCGGCTGGCGCGGATCCTGGAAAACCTCCAGTCCCGCATGCGTTTCGAAGATGCCGCATCTCCCCTGATGCAGCAGCGCGATGTGGAAACCATCACTCTGGTGGCCGTCACCGGTGATCGCGGTCTGTGCGGTGGCTACAACGCCAACATCATCAAGCGCACGGAACAGCGTTTCGCTGAGCTCAAGGGCAAGGGCTTCGACGTGAAGCTGTTGCTGATCGGCACCAAAGCCATCGGCTATTTCACCCGTCGTGACTACCCGATTCAGGCCACCTTCTCTGGCCTGGAACAGGTGCCCACGGCTGATGAGGCCAACTCGATCTCCACCGATCTCCTGGCTGAATTCCTTGCTGAAAGCACCGATCGGGTTGAGCTGATCTTCACCAAGTTCATCAACCTGGTGAGTTGCAAGCCCGTGGTTCAGACCCTGCTGCCCTTGGATCCCCAGGACATCGCTGATCCTGAGGATGAGATCTTCCGTCTCACCACCAAGGATGGCCTCCTCACGGTCGAGCCCGGTGCAGGCCCTGCCAACACTGAGCCGAAGATTCCCTCGGACATCGTGTTTGAGCAGACCCCCGAACAGCTGCTGAATGCACTGCTTCCCCTGTATCTGCAGAACCAGATGCTGCGTTCCCTGCAGGAATCGGCAGCCTCTGAGCTGGCCAGTCGGATGACGGCCATGAACAACGCCAGCGATAACGCCAAGGAGTTGGCCAAGACCCTCACCCTTGACTACAACAAGGCGCGTCAGGCCGCGATTACCCAGGAGATCCTGGAAGTTGCGGGCGGTGCCGCCGCTGTCGGCTGATCATCTCAGTCGATTGATTCTTGTAAAGCCGGTCCATAGGGCCGGCTTTTTTATACTCAGTCTCTTCCAGATTTTAAGAAATTATTCCATGAGATCCGGTAAGCATGTTGTTATCTTCTCAATAGGTCGAAGTGGCTCTACTCTCTTACAGGCTTGTTTTAATGAGGTTCCTCGCGTTTTAATTCGGGGTGAAAATAATAATTTTCATCATCACTTGTTTACTGGCTATCGTTCTCTTCTTGATGCTCCCTCGCGTATCGAGCATTTAAAGGGAGAACCTGATATGCCATGGTTTGGCTATCAAAACTATTGTCCTTCAGAATATTTGAGGGTTGTATCGGACCTTTCCGCACGTTTTTTGTTTGACTCTTCAGAGGATCGTAAGTCTTTTGATGTCGTTGGTTTTAAAGAGATTAGGGTTTTCGATATCTATGCTTCTTTGTTTAGGCAGCATGGTATTAGTGATGCAGAGCTATATTTGACTCAATACTTAGAGTTTTTAAGGCTGATTTTTCCAGATCTTCGCTTGCTGCATTTGAGGCGTTCAGTGGATGAGGTTTTGAAAAGTCGTTGGTGGGCCAGAAGGGAAAATAAAGATGCCTTGAGGCTTGAGATGGAGTCTTTCAATTGCTCGATGTCCTCGCTATTTTCGGAATCTTTGATGAAAAGTTTTGATTATTCTGATCTGCGATTAGGGGGAGAGGATCACCTGGCGTTTGTCATGTCTAAGATTCTTGATATGCATGTTGACCCTCAATCTATTTCTCGAGTGCTTGCAAAGCGTTTGACGCATTAATGAGTGTGGTGGTATTTTTTGTGTTTGATGTGGGATTGCGATCTTCTCGTGAATTGGAGTAAGAAAGCCAGGCGAATACCTCTAAGTGAGATTCATTCTGTCGCATTCGAGTTTCAGTCTGCAATTGATTATTCTGATAAAGCTGGTTTGATTGATCGTTATCGAGGATATGGGCTTCAAGTTTATGAAGATCCTTCTTCGCTATCTGTTGTTAGTCTTGTGCGGGAGGCTTTGAGAGAATGCAGGCCTTTCTCTGTTGTTCGCATAGGAGATGGTGAGGCTAATCTTTTGGCTTATGGGAATAATGCGGGGACGCCTTGTTTGGACCTTTTGGTCGCAAAGATGTTGATATCTCATCAGGCAGATAGGTTTAAAGTTTCTGAAGACTCTTTGTATCTTGTTAAGCACTTGATGCTCGAGTCTGTATATATTGCTGACGTTGTTGGGGTCCGTGGCATATATTATATGGGTATGCCAGATTATGAGAGTAGAACTTGTTTGGATTGGGCTCTGAAGTTAAAAGAGAAGCCCCGTCTTGTTGGTGTTTTGCGCGCTGAAGTTGAGATGTTAAAGATGGCTCGTCTGGGTTATCTTCAGGGCAAAACTGTTGCTTCTGCGAATCTGTATTTGGCAATCATTAATAATCTCGATCTGCTGTTCCAGGATGTTCGTGCGTCCGTGGTCTTGGTTACGGATCAAGATGATTCTGTTCGATTGCTGAAGTCAAGATTCCCTGATGTTCGATTTCAAGTGATTCGGTTGCCTTTGGTTGAATCGAAGAGGCTGAGATTGCCAAGGCTGCCGGTTTTTCTTGGATTGTTTGAGAAGACCCTGGCCCAAAATCTCTCTGGTTCTCTTGTTCTTGTGGGTGCTGGGCCTTGGGCCGAGTTTTATTGCACCATCGCCAAGCAAAGAGGTGCTGTAGCTGTTGATATTGGAAGCGGTTTCGATCTTCTCTCTGGTCGCAATACGAGGCCATTTCACGGTCGCTTGAGAAGGGCTGCTGAGGGTAAGTTTTCCTATTATCAATTGCCTTAGAGCTTTTCTAATTGCAAGTTTCTGTGGCGGTCTTTTGTTTGCATATTGGTGGGCTCTTCTGGATGCTTTTTCAACGATTGGTTGAAGGCTCTCTGGAATTGCTGCTTCTATTTCAAGCCTCTTTTACCGTTATGTGAAGGGCTTTGAGGGTCTCGGAGTGCTTCAGCTTCATCAGCTCTTTCCCACCGTAGTGGCGACCACTAAACTTCTTTTGGAACCTCTGCAGCAGGCGTCTTGCATGCAGGCTCTGCTGGAGCTTCGCGGCGAGGCCGGGGGCAACCCCAGCGAGGGGTGCGCCTGGACGGGTGACCTCCATGGGGTGTGGCAGCTGCATCAACAGGAGCCCTTCAAGGCCTTGGCCCATCAGGTGGTGGATCAGGCATGGAACTATCTCGAGTTGGTTGGTTTCGCCCGAAGCCATGTGGCTCTGCATCTTCAGCGTTGCTGGCCTGTGATCAGCGATTGGGATCAAGCGGTTGGACGGCACCATCACCCCAACGCTCATCTCAGCGCTGTTCTCTATTTCACGGGCAGCGGCTCCGGTGAGGAGGGCGTCTTGCGGCTGCATGCGCCCCATCATCCCAATGAGTTGGTGGCTGGTTTGGCGGTGGGATACGGCGGCCCGATTGCTGAAGGCCACCCCTTGAACCAGTCCCACTGGGATCTGGCCCCACGACCGGGTTTGCTCGTGCTCTTTCCGTCGAGTCTTCAGCACAGCGTGTTGCCGAATGACGATCCGGATGAGCTGCGCTGCTCCATCAGTTTTGATTTTGTGCTCACGGCTCCGGAGCAGGGTGGCTCTCCTGAGTACCTGGCGCCCCACCCCCGCCATTGGTCATCGCTGGAGGAGCCCATTGCCTGAGAGAATGCGGCCTCTTCTCCTATGACACCCGGCATGTCTGACGTGGCCACCTATACCGTCCGCGCCGAGTTCGAAGGCGAGATCCATACCTTTTCCTGCCGCGCTGACCAGACGGTGCTCAATGCAGCGGAAGCCGCTGGCGTCCCGATCCCAAGCTCCTGCTGCTCCGGGGTCTGCACCACCTGTGCTGCCATGGTCACCGAGGGCAGTGTTGAGCAGCCCGATGCCATGGGCGTGAAAGGCGAGCTGCAGAAGCAGGGCTACAGCCTCTTGTGCGTGGCCTTCCCGCGCGCCGATCTCACGCTCAAGGCCGGCCAGGAAGATGCCCTCTATGAGGCCCAGTTCGGTCAATATCAAAAGTGAGGTTGATCCGTCTGCAGCGGCAGTTGTTGTGGCCTGCTGAGATGCCGTTGACCGATCTGCGCGGTTGGATTCAGCAGCAGTTGGCCGCCGAGGGTGAGTTGCTTCGTTGGGCCCTCACCGCGGTTTCTGCCGATCCTGAGGGAGGCCGAACGATCCAGGTGGAGGCGGTGATCAGCGCATGAGCTCGGCATCGATGCCAACGCTGATGCTTGTGCCCACGGGCATCGGTTGTGACATCGGGGGATATGCCGGCGATGCGCTGCCCTCCGCCCGTCTGTTGGCTGCGGCCAGTGGTTGCCTGATCACCCATCCCAATGTGATGAATGGGGCTTCGCTCTATTGGAGCGATTCCCGTATTCAGTACGTGGAGGGATTCGGTCTGGATCGCTTTGCATCTGGAGATTGGGCGCTTCGACCGGTGCGGCGGCAGCGGATCGGTTTGCTGCTGGATGCCGGGATCGAACCGGACCTGGCCCAGCGTCAGATTCAGGTGGCCGAGGGCTGCAGCGCCAGCTTGGGTTTGGACATCGGCCCGGTGATGTCAACGGATGCTCCGCTTGACGTGACGCTCGAGCGTGGTGCCAGTGGCGCCAGCTGGGGGAGATTGGGTTGTCCCGATGCCTTGCTCCGGGCCGGTGATCGCTTGAAGCAGGCGGGAGCGACGGCGATCGCCGTGGTGGCGAGCTTTCCCGAGGATCCGGAGAGTGAGGAGCTGGCCGCCTATCGCCAGGGCAGTGGTGTGGATGCTCTGGCGGGTGCTGAAGCGGTGATCAGCCACCTGCTGGTGAGGCAACTGCAGATCCCCTGTGCCCACGCCCCAGCCTTGGATCCCTTGCCCCTGGATCCAAAGCTGGACCCCAGGGCGGCGGGTGAGGAGCTGGGCTATACCTTCCTGGCCTGCGTGCTGGTGGGGCTGAGCCGGGCACCGGATCTGGTGGCCGCTGGGCCCCACATGCCCAGAGATCTCAGCGTCGATCAGTTGGGGGCAGTGGTGGTGCCCGATGGCGCCCTGGGGGGAGAAGCGGTGCTGGCTTGTCTGGAACGGAATGTTCCGCTGATCACGGTGCATAACCCATCGGTGCTGTCTGTCACGGCCGAGCGGCTCGGGCTTGGCGGGTCTGTTCTGCAAGCGCGCAGCTATGCCGAAGCGGCTGGTCTTGTTTTGGCTCTTCGGGAAGGTTTGAGTCCGGCGTCGCTGAGGCGTCCACTGCCAGCGTTGCAACGGTTGGATTGATGCTTCGCGGTTTCGGTGGCGTTCTTGATCAGAGCCCTTGCCCCTGCGGCGGCGGCGTCTACACCCGTTGTTGCGGCCCGTTGCACCGGGATGAGCAGAAGGCGGTCTCTGCAGAACAGCTGATGCGCTCGCGCTATTCAGCCTTTGCGCGCAGCGAGGTGGACTATCTGATGGCCACCCATCCTGAGCCGGATGTTCCAGCACAGCAGCGGCGCCGTGCCCTGGATCGGAGTTGTCGCCAGACCCGTTGGCTTGGTTTGACCGTGCTTGCCGTCAACGGGGGTGGCCCAAGTGATCTGGAGGGAACGGTGCAGTTCGAGGCGCGCTACCGCGGTGGGGTGCTCAAGGAAACATCGTTGTTTCGGCGTCGCGATGGCGCGGCCGATGGCCCCTGGCTTTATGTGGGTGCACTTGAGCTGGAGGGTTAACGAAGGCAGGCCATTGGATGCCGCGGCGGCAGGCCCAGAGCTTTGGCCACGCCGGGATGGCACACCGATCCCTGCACCGTGTTCAGGCCGGAGAGCAGTTCCGGCCTTTCTGTCACCGCCTCCTCCAGGCCTCGCCCAGCGATGCCCAGGATGTAGGGCAGGGTCACGCTCACCAGGGCTTCAGTGGAGGTGAAGGGAACGGCGCCGGGCATGTTGCCCACGGCGTAGTGCTGCACACCGTGGATGGTCACCGTTGGATCGCGGTGGGTGGTCTCCTGGCTCGTGGCAATGCAGCCGCCCTGGTCGATCGCCACATCGACAATCACCGAACCGGGGCGCATCTGCTGCACCATCCCTTCGTCCACCAGGGTCGGAGCCCGGCCGCCGGGGGTGAGCACGGCCCCGATCACCAGATCCGCTGTCGGCACCAACCGTTCCAGCAGTCCACGGCTGCTCATCACACTCATCAGCCGTCCGCGTCGATCGGCCTCGAGGCTGCGCAACCGCTGGGGCGAGCGATCGAGCAGCAGCACCTCGGCATCCATGGCAGCCGCCGTTCGTGCGGCATTCCAACCCACGGTTCCAGCGCCAAGCACCACCACCCGGGCTGGTTGCACCCCGGTGCAGCCCCCCATCAACACGCCACGCCCGCCATGGGGTTTTTCCAGCAGATGGGCCCCAACCTGCGCTGCCAGTCGTCCGGCGATTTCGCTCATCGGTGCCAGCAACGGCAGGCTGCCGTTCTCCAGCTGCACGGTTTCATAGGCAATGGCAGTGGTGCCTGCCTCCAGCAGGGCCTCGCCCACGCTGGGATAGGCCGCCAGGTGCAGGTAGGTGAACAGCACCATGTCCTTCCGCAGGTAGGCAAATTCCTCCGCCTGCGGTTCCTTCACCTTCACCACCAAATGGGCGCCCCAGGCCTCGTCGCAGTTCACCACCTGTGCACCGGCGGCGGCGAATGCGTCATCAGCGATTCCCGCTCCAGCCCCGGCTCCGGTTTCGATGCGCACCTCCAAGCCCTGGCTCACCAACTCCCGCACCGCGTCGGGGGTCAGCGCCACGCGCTGTTCATCGAGCTTGATCTCCTTCGGCACACCGATGCTGGCCATCGGGGCCGAGAGAACGGAGGCGGCCATGGTGGCGTCAAGGGTATCCCTTCAATGTGGCTCCGCCGCGCGCAACCCGCCACAGCTCAAGGGCGGGACTGCGTTAGGCCGCTGCAATTGGCAACCGCCAGCCGCTGCCGAATGCCTGAGGACTCACCTTCAGCAACGGTGCCGCCTGCCGCCGTTTGAATTCGGCCCGTTTCAGCAGCCGTTCCACCCGCTCCACGAGGGCGGGATCGTGGCCGGCGGCCACCAGAGTCTCCCCGGAGTGGCGCTCCTGGATTAGGGCCTTGAGCAGGGCATCCAGGGCGTCGTAGTCGGGCAGGGAGTCGCTGTCTTTCTGGTTGGGCCGCAGCTCGGCGCTGGGGGGTTTGCGTCGAATCGCCTCCCCCACCAGCTCCCCTTGCGTCGGTAGCCCCAGCGCCTGGCGGCAGCCCCGGGCTGCGTCGCTGTCGAGCCAGTGGCACAGGGCAAACACGCTGGTTTTGTAGAGATCGCCAATCACCGCCAGCCCGCCGTTCATGTCGCCGTAAAGGGTGCAGTAGCCCACGGCCAGTTCCGATTTGTTGCCGGTGGTGAGCAGCAATTGGCCTTGCTGGTTGGCCACGGCCATCAGCAGCGTGCCGCGAATCCGTGATTGCAGATTTTCCGCCGTCACCCCTTGGGGCGTGTCCCCCAGCGGTGCGGTCAGGGCCTGGTCGTAGCCCTCCATCAGGCCGGCGATGGGAACCATGTTGGTTTGCAGCCCCAACCTTTGGGCCAAGGCCAAGGCATCGTCAATGGATCCAGCCGAGCTCCAGGGGGATGGCATCAACAGTGCCGACACCGCCTTGTTCCCCAGGGCCGCGGTGGCGATCACCGCCACCAACGCCGAGTCGATGCCGCCGCTCAAACCCAGCAACGCTTTTTGGAACCCGCATTTCTGCGCGTAGTCGCGCACCCCGAGCACCAGGGCTCGGAAGAGCCGCTCCAGGGGATCCATCGATTGGCCATGGACCGGCGTGGGATGGCTGCTGTCCCAGACCGCGAGATGGTCCTCACAAACGGGAAGTTCCATCTGCACAGCGCCATCGGCTCCCATCACAAAGCTGGCCCCGTCGAACACCAGCTCGTCGTTGCCCCCCACTTGATTGAGGTAGATCAGCGGGCAGTTAAGGCGCTGCGCCGCCGCCGCCGCCAACTGCTGGCGCAGGGCCGGCTTGGCAGCATCGAAGGGGGAGGCCGCCAGATTGATCACCAGATCCGGCTGTTCGGGGATCAGTTGATTGATGGGATCGGGTCCGGCCAGGCGCTCGCGCTGCAGGCCGTCATCCACCCAGAGGTCTTCGCAGATGGTGACTCCCAGCCGCGCTCCGCTGGGGAGGGTCAGCAGACAGGGCCCATCCCCGGGGCGGAAGTAGCGCCGCTCATCAAAGACGTCGTAACTGGGCAGCAGCTGTTTGTGGGCAATCGGCCGCCAGCCCAGGCGATTCACCAGCACTACACCGTTGAGCAGCCGCGGGCTGCGGGCATCCGCAGCCGGTAACGCTGCGCCCACCATCAGGGTGATGCTGCTGCTGAGTTGGTTCACCAGCCAATGCAGCACCTTCTCCTGCTGCTGGATGCGGCTGGGCTCGAGCAACTGGTCCCGGGGGGGATAGCCCCAGAGGGAGAGTTCAGGGGTGAGCACCAGCTCCGCCGCCTGGTCCTCCGCTTTCCGCACGGCATCCAGAATTTGAGATGCGTTCCCCTTGAAGTCTCCGACCACAGGGTTGAGTTGGGCCAGGGCGATGCGCATCAGCAGAGGCTTCCCGAAAGGCCATAGAGATTGTGCTGGAGCAACAGCGGCCATACCGATTCCGGGATCTGATCCGCGTCGGGTTGCCGGCGCAGTTGCGAGCTGGCGGTGGCGGGAACCTCCAGATCCAGCAGCTCCACCCGTCCGCCCAGATCCCGCAGCGCCTGCAGATTGGCGTCTTCGATGGGCCAGCCCTTGCGTGGGGCGATCGCCAACCGGCACTTCGGCAGCCATCCATCGCTCTGTTTCCAGCGGGGGATCTGGCCGGCGAGATCGCTGCCTACGACAAAGACCAGCTCACGATCGCCCCAGTGCTGAGCGGCCCTTTGCAGGGTGATCAAGGTGAAGGGGCTGCTCAGATGCTGGGCCAGCTCCAGGCGATCATTCTGCAGTTGCTTCACAAGTTGGCCGAGCAGCATCGCCCGCAATGCGAGGGGTGCATCGTGTTGTTTCAGGGGGTTGTCGCTGGCCCATGTCGCCACTTGGCCATAGCGGTTCAGCAGCCCCTCCAGCAGCACCTGATGGCCGCGGGTGGGTGGATCGGCACTGGTGCCCAGCAAGGCGATGGCAGCATCGGTCATCTCAGGGCAGCAGCGGTTGGAGATCGTGCTCCAGGGCTTTCGGCCAGCGCAGCAGCCAGTGGTGCACCACAGGGTCCCGTTCGGCCAAACGTCGCAGTAGCGCTCCGGGTTGACCGCCACGACGACGCAGCAATTGCTGCGCCACCAAACGGCCTGTTCGCCGGCTGGCATGCACTGCCAGGGCAGCCTGGGCCAGGGCCACCGGAGCGGCCGGGGCCAAACTGCCGCCGCCGCTCAAGGGCACCAGCAGCAGGAGTGCTTGCTTGAGGGCAGCCAGCCCAAGCTGAACGCCTCCCAGCAGGGCGTTGTGGCCGGAGAGCCGGGTGAGCAGCAGCCGTGCCGCCGCCGGCGTCATCGGCAGGTTGTAAAGGCGGCTGAGCTGCAGCACCAGGGCGGTGTCACAGGCCATGCCTCCGGCCATATCCAGCGCCATCACAGGGTTGACGGCCACACCGGTGGCCTTGGCGGCTGCGTAGCGACCGATCAGGCTCTGGGCCGTGCGGCGGTGCTGTTGCAGCCGGAGCTGCTGGCAGGCCCCCTGGAAGCGGTCGGCCTGGCGCAGCGATTGGATTGCCAGCAGCAGGGTGCCTTCGTTGTCCAGCTGCTGGCAGAGCTGTTCTCGCAGGTCCTGCACCTGCGGTGTTGTGATCGTGCTGCGCACCCGCCCATCGGCCTGGATCTGAGGCCTGCGGGGCGCCGCCGCTGCGGCGGTGATCGGGAGATCCACCGGCAGGCGGGCGCGAATGCTGCGGAGCAGCGCGGCGCGTTCCTGCTCCGGCCAGCGGTCGCTGCGATTCAGCACCAGCTGCAGGGGCTTTCCGCTGGCCAGAAGTGCGGACAAGGCCTCCAGGTCGGCCCGGGTCAGGTCGCTATCCACCACCAGCAGCACCAGGTCGGCCCCCATGGCCACGCGGGAGGCCAACCGAGCCCGCCCGGCGGCATCAATTTCATCAATGCCGGGGGTGTCCACCAGCTCCACTCTGGTCAGCCCAGCAATCGCCACGGGCCAGTCCACCGCCTGTTGGTGCCGGGTGCTGCCGTGGGCGACATCCGTCTTCAGCAGCGGGCGTTGGATCAACGCATTGATCAGGCTGGATTTGCCAACCCCCACTCGACCAAACAGGGCGATGCGCAGGCGCCGTTGCTGCAGCCGTTTCATCTGCCGATCCAGAAGCCGTAATTCACCCCCCAGGAGTCCCCGTTCACGGGCGCTCAGCTGGAGCTGGCTCCGCCAGTGCTCCAGCAGCAGCTGACAGCGTTCAACGGTGTGGGGCGGGGTGGGTTGCATCCCGCTCATGCTGCCGGCTTGCGCCACCACCCGGCCAGCACCGCCAGCACTGATTCCGCTCCGATAACGCCGACAAAACCTCCGAATTCATCCACCACCACGCGCACCCCGCCGCTGTCGCGCCGGAACCCCGTCAGCAGCCGATCGGCTCGGATCATCTCCGGCACGTATTCCACCTGTTCGCAGAGGTCGACGGGGGTGAGGAGGCCACGGTTCTCCAACAGAGCTGTGAGCACCCGTTCGCGGCTGGCCACTCCCAGCACTTTGTCCACTTGATCGCCCAGCACCACCCACCAGGGGTGGTTGTTGCTCATCAACTGGGCCCGCTGGGCTTCGATGCTCAGGCTGCCGTCCAGGGTGGGAGCCGCCACCCGCGGCGTCATCAGGTCGCGGGCGGTGAGGTCGTTCAGCTGAAACACCTTGCCGATCATCGCGGCTTCGTCAGCTTCGATCTCTCCTTTCTGCGAGCCCAGGCGAGCCAGCAGACGGATCTCCTCCTCGTTGGTGCTGAGTTCTGCTTCCGCCGTGATCGCCGGCAACATGCGCTCCAGCAGCAGCACCAGCGGCCGCAATGCCAGGCCGAGCCAGTGCAGCAGCGGGGCGCTGGCCAGGGCCACCGGCAGGGCCAGGCGACTTCCCAGAGCCTTGGGAAGAATTTCCCCCAGCAGAATCACCAGCACGGTGAGGCCCACCGAGAACACCGGCAGAGCGGCTCCGCTGATGTTGCGTTGCTCGAAAACCCAGGCGGCGTAACCCCCCAGCATCAAGCTCCCGAAAATATTGAAGCCGTTGTTCGCGATAACCAGGGCCGACAGGGTCCGTCCGAGTCGTTTTCGCAATTGCGCAAGCCTGCGGGCCCCGGCGACGGGGCGTTCCCGTGCAGCCAGCTCATGCACCCGAATTGGGCTCACCGTGAGCAGGGCGGCTTCCACTCCAGAGCAAAGGGCCGAGCCCAGCAGCACCACCAAAACCAGCAGCAACAGCACCAGGAGATCGGAGCTCATTGCCGTCTGAAACTCCTTTCATCGTAGAGGCCCTGGCCAGTTCGGCCTTGCCAGCTGCCATCCTGTTCCCCTGAACGCATTGCTGCTGTGAACGGCTTCGACTCCGGCATCCACGCGCGTCGTCGCGCCCTGTTCATGGAGCAACTCGGTTCAGCTGCCGCAGTGATTCCAGCCGCGGCGCTGGCCACCCATCACGCTGATTGCGAGTGGCCCTTTCGGCAGGACAGCGATTTCTTCTACCTCACTGGTTTTGACGAACCGGATGCGGTGGCCCTGCTGCTGCCGCATCGGCCGGAGGGTGAGCGCTTTGTGCTGTTCGTGCAGCCCAAGGATCCGGCGGCCGAAGTGTGGACCGGGTTCCGCTGGGGGACCGTGGGTGCGGTCGAGCGCTATGGGGCGGATGTGGCCCATCCGCTGGATCAGCTGGGCGAAAAACTGTCGGAGTACCTCGCCGGTGCAGAAGCCATCGCCTTTCGGGTCGGCCGCCACGCATCGGTGGAGTCGAAGGTGCTTGCGGCCTGGGGGCGACAGCTCGACACCTATGCACGCACCGGCACAGCGGCATTGGGCCTGGTAGCGCCAACACCGATCCTCCATCGCCTGCGCCTGCGCAAGGAGCCCCACGAGTTGGAGCGTCTGCGGGAGGCCTGCCGCATCTCCGCCGAAGCCCATGAGCTGGCGCGATCGATCACCCGCCCTGGCATGAATGAGGCCGAGGTGCAGGCGGCGATCGAGGCCCACTTCCGCAGTCAAGGTGCCCGCGGCCCGGCCTACGGCTCCATCGTTGCCGGCGGCGACAACGCTTGCGTGCTGCACTACACCGCAAACACAGCACCGCTGCTGGACGGTGATCTGCTGTTGATCGATGCCGGCTGTTCCCTGGAGGACTATTACAACGGCGATATCACCCGTACCTTCCCGGTGAATGGCCAGTTCACGGTGGAACAACGGGAGCTGTACAGCCTGGTGCTGGCGGCTCAGGAAGCTGCGGTTGCCGTCGTGGCCCCCGGCGGCACCGCTGAAGCGGTGCACGCCACAGCCCTGCGAATCCTTGTTGAGGGGCTGGTGGATCTGGGACTACTGATCGGGGATGTGGACGGCATCATCGAGCGGGGTGACTATCGCCACCTATACATGCACCGTACTGGCCATTGGCTAGGCCTGGATGTGCATGACGTGGGGGCCTACCGGCTCGGTGAGCAACCCGCGCCGTTGGAGCCGGGCATGGTGCTCACGGTGGAACCAGGCCTCTATGTGAGCGACCGCCTCAGCGTGCCGGAGGGGCAGCCTGAGATTGACGATCGCTGGAAAGGCATCGGCATCCGCATCGAGGACGATGTTGCCGTCACCGACAACGGCCATGAGGTGCTCACCGCTGGTGCCCTGAAGAGCGTCGACGCGATGGAACGCTGACCTCTCGATCAGCTCACCACCTGCAAGGCCACCCAGACCACGCCCACGGTGAGCAGCATCAGGCCGTCCAGTTCGCTGACACGACCGCTGATCGGCCGCACCAGAATCAACGTCAGCACCAGCAGCACTGATTCGAGCGGATCCAGCCCGAGGATCACGTCGGTGCCCGTGAGTTCGCCGATGGCCAGAACCGCCGGCACCGTCAGACACAGCGTCGATAGAGATGACCCATAGAGGGTGTTGAGCGACCGCTGCAACTCCCCTTTTCCTGCGGCCTGAAGGGCATTGAGGGCCTCCGGTGCCACCACCAGCAAACCCACCAGCAGTCCGCCGAGGGAGCTGGGCAGCCCAAGGTCGTTGATGCCGGTTTCAATCAGGCTCCCCATCGATTCCGCGATGAGCACCAGCACCAACAGACCGGCCCCCATCAGGGCGCTGCTCTGCAGGATCGATGCCTGGGGTTCGTCCGGGGCCGTCGGTGCCTTCGGAGGCCCGTCAGCCAGGGACTGGCTCTCCAAGGATTGTTCTTGAGGGGCATCGATGAACAGGTTGCGATAGCGGCCCACCTGGCCGCGCAGAAAAATCCCGTAGAGGCTCATGGATACAAAGGTCAGCAGCCAGTTGATTGGCAGCGAGTAGTTGGCCTCGAGGCTGTCCTGGCTGAAGTTGGGAAGCACCAGCGCCAGAACGCTGATGGTGGTGATCAGATTGATGTAGGCACTCGAACCGCTCTGGTTCACGGCTGCCAGATCTTCCGGTTGTATCGGTTGGGTGCGCCCCTGCCTCTGAACCCTGGCGGCCACGATCACGGTCATGCCCTTGACCCCCGTGAGCACGATCATCAGCACCGAGAACATCGAATCCCTGGCCAGGGTCGGGTTGCTGTCTCCCGTCAACATCGTGGAGGCGATCAGGGCGAGTTCAATCACGATCACGGACCCGGTCAGCACAAGGGTCCCCAGGGGCTCCCCCAGTCGCTCCGCCAGTTGATCGGCATGGTGCGCTACCCCCCGGGCCATAAGCAGCACCAGCACGCTGAGCAGGGCAAGACCAGTGAGGACGGGCAGGGCTGGCTGCCGCACAAGCCAGTCCAGCAGGGATGTGGTTTCCAGGCCAACCAGGGCCAGGAGTCCGATCAGCAGGGGAGTTTCGCGGAGGACCGCCGCCCTCATGTCCTGGCTCCCTCCCAGGTCAGCACCGCTTGGGTGCTGTTCAGCACGAGATCAGCACCGGCTTCCTGCAGTTGTTGTTCATAGATCCTCCGCGCCGGTACCTGCTCTGCGGTCTGCAGGTGAGGTGGCACCACCGCAAGACTCACGAACCGTTGCTCCGGCCAGCGTTCCCGCGCTTGGACCACGGTCTGCACATCGGCCACGGTGTCGCCGACATATGCCACCTGTACCCCCTCGGTGCCAGCTCCCAGGGCCTTGGCCAGGCGGATCAAGCCCGTTGGGTCCGGTTTGTCAGGGGCATCGCCCATGGCGATCAGAGGCGGATCCTGAAGCCCCAGGCGCTGTTGCAGCACGAAACGTGCCGAGGGCGGCTCAGCACCGCTTACGAATCCCCAGCGCACCTTCCGCTGGGTGAGGGTCGTGAAGAAGCTGGCCTCCACCAGCAGGGGCTCATCGCCGATAAACCCCGTCCACTGGCTGGGGTCAGCTTCCGGATCTCCTCCGAAGTAAAAGCTGCTGAACACATCGATCAGCGCGGCGCGATTCGGCAGGTCAGCACCATGGCGCCGAAGCAGTTCAAGGCTGGCGTCCCAGTCGTTGTTCCAGGTTCCTTCCGCCTTCAGGGCATCGATCGCATTCGCGTTTGGCTTCCAACCGCAGTAGTGCTGCACGGTGCACTGGAGGGCCCGACGGTAACTGCCAGCCACATCGCGGATCACACCATCGATGTCGAACAGCAGGATGGTTGGAGATCCCAGAACGTTTGATGGGGAGCGGCTGGTAGGTTAGTTGTTTGTATTTCTGTCTTGAGCGCTGACACCATGACGGTCACCGAAGGCGCTGCCCCCACCGACCAGGAGGTCGCGACTCCGTCCGCCGACGCGGCTGAAGGCGCCACCCAGGCAGCTGAAACCACTGAAAAGCCTGCAGCCAGCGAGAGTGAAGGCCGTCCTGTGCTGAAGGGCGCAGCCGCGGCTCTGGCTACGGCCACCATCGATGCCGATGGCGTTCCCTCCGGCTACACCCCCAAGGCCGATGAGGGTCGCTTCCTGCTGAAGATCCTCTGGCTTCCCGACAACGTGGCTCTCGCGGTTGATCAGATCGTTGGCGGTGGCCCCAGCCCCCTCACCTCCTATTTCTTCTGGCCCCGTGAGGATGCCTGGGAAAGTCTGAAGACCGAGCTGGAAGGCAAGAGCTGGATCACCGATAATGAGCGGGTTGAAGTGCTCAACCAGGCCACTGAAGTGATCAACTACTGGCAGGAGGAAGGCAAGGGCAAGAGCCTCGACGAAGCCAAAGCCAAGTTCCCCGACGTCACCTTCTGCGGTACCGCTTGATTCCTGTCATTCAGGTTGTCGATTCAAACCTGCCTTCGGGCAGGTTTTTTTGTGCGTGCCTGCAGCGCATGGGGTGGTCTGGCAGCAGATCAAAAAGCCACCATGAAAAAAGCCAGGGGCATGACCCCCTGGCTTTCAAAATTCATCTTCGCAATAGATGAAAATCAGTCGGCGGTTTTGCTGGCCTGCAGGCGAGCACGAGCCTCATTCAGCTGTTGCTGTGCCTTGAACTTGTCCGGAGAAGCCGGTTGACCTTCCATGCCAGCCACCACGGTGGAGGCCTTTTGGAAAGCGGCTTCGGCGGCACCGGCATCGATGGAGCTGCCCAGTTCGGCCTTGTTCACCAGAACGGTGACTTCATCGGCGTCCACCTCGGCGAAACCACCCATCAGAGCGATGGAGTTCCAGGCACCGTTGGCACGCACCCGGAGCACACCGATATCGATGGCGGTGAGCAGGGAAATGTGGCCAGGCAGGATGCCGAGTTGACCGGTGGTACTTGGCAGGATCACCTCGTCGGCGCTGCCATCAAAGACGTTCTGGTCTGTTGCCAGCACGCGGAGGGTGAGGGACATGAACCTTGGTTCGAAAAGAGAACGGACTGTCGAGAAACACGTGATCGGGGGTGTGAATCACACCCCCGCAGCGATCACTTGGTTTCGGCGGCGATCTTCTCGGCCTTGGCTTTCACTTCCTCGATGTTGCCCACCAGGTAGAAGGCGGCTTCGGGGAGGCTGTCCAGCTCACCGGAGAGGATCTGGTTGAAACCAGCGATGGTCTCCTCCAGCTTCACGTACTTGCCGGGCATGCCGGTGAAGATCTCGGCCACGAAGAAAGGCTGGGAGAGGAACTTCTCCACCTTGCGGGCACGATCCACGGTGCGACGGTCGTCTTCCGACAGTTCGTCGAGACCCAGAATCGCGATGATGTCCTGCAGTTCCTTGTAGCGCTGCAGGGTGGACTGCACGGCGCGAGCGGTGCGGTAGTGCTCATCACCCACCACAGCCGGCTGCAGCATGGTGCTGGTGGAATCCAGAGGATCCACAGCGGGGTAAATGCCCTTGGAGGCCAGGGCACGGTTCAGCACCGTGGTGGCGTCGAGGTGAGCAAAGGTGGTGGCCGGAGCGGGGTCGGTCAGGTCGTCAGCAGGTACGTAAACGGCCTGGATTGAGGTGATCGAACCTTCAACGGTCGAGGCAACACGCTCCTGCAGAGCACCCACGTCGGTGCCCAGGGTGGGCTGATAGCCCACAGCGGAAGGCATGCGGCCCAGAAGTGCGGACACCTCGGAACCGGCCTGCACGAAGCGGAAGATGTTGTCCACGAACAGCAGCACGTCCTGCTTGTTCACGTCACGGAAGTGCTCAGCCATGGTCAGAGCGGAGAGACCCACGCGCATGCGGGCGCCAGGGGGCTCGTTCATCTGGCCGTAGCAGAGGGCCACCTTCGACTTCGAGAGGTCATCGGCGTTGATCACGCCGGATTCCTTGAATTCCTCGTAAAGGTCGTTGCCCTCACGGGTGCGCTCACCCACACCACCGAATACGGACACACCGCCGTGCTCCTTAGCGATGTTGTTGATCAGCTCCTGAATCAACACGGTCTTGCCTACGCCGGCGCCGCCGAACAGGCCGACCTTGCCGCCCTGGCGATAGGGAGCCAGGAGGTCGATCACCTTGATGCCGGTCTCGAACACCTTGGGCTTGGTCTCAAGCTCTGTGATGTTGGGGGCATCTCGGTGGATGGGAGCAGTGGCCGTGGTGTTGACGGGGCCCTGCTCGTCGACGGGCTCGCCCAGCACATTGAAGATGCGGCCGAGGGTGGCTTCACCCACAGGCACGGAGATCGGTGCACCGGTGTCGACGGCTTCCATGCCGCGGACCAGGCCGTCGGTGCCACTCATGGCAACTGCGCGAACACGGTGGTCACCCAGCAGCTGTTGAACCTCAGCCGTCAGGGCGACGTCGTCACCTGCGGGGTTTTTCCCCTCGATGCGCAGAGCGTTATAGATCTTGGGCAGTTTCCCGGCGGGAAACTCCACGTCCAGAACCGGGCCGATCACCTGACGGATCACACCCTTGGTGCCAGCAGATGCAGGAGCAGAAGCGACCATAGGAAGGAGAGTTGCGGGAACAGGCGCTGCGCGCTCGGACCCATTCAGAGCGGCGCAACCATACCACCGTCATGGCGCCAGGCTCAGACCGCCAGGGCCCAATCGGCCCCGGTTCGGTCACCCGCACAGTTTGAGGTCTGGCCTGGGGGGTGCTCGGTTGCATACGTTGGCACTCATCGGCATCGAGTGCCAACTCGCGTCGATGCGTGGCGCATTGCGCCCTGTCCCAGCTCCTGCAAGTACCCATGGCTGCTGTTTCTCTCAGCGTCTCGACTGTCAAACCCCTTGGCGACCGCGTCTTCGTCAAGGTCTCTGAATCCGAAGAGAAGACTGCCGGCGGCATCCTTCTGCCTGACACCGCGAAAGAAAAGCCCCAGGTGGGTGAAGTGGTTCAAGTGGGCCCCGGCAAGCGCAACGACGACGGCAGCCGCCAGGCTCCTGAAGTCGGTGTGGGTGACAAGGTCCTCTACAGCAAATACGCCGGCACCGACATCAAGCTCGGCAGTGATGAATACGTCCTGCTGTCCGAGAAGGACATCCTGGCTGTCGTCAACTGAGATCAGCCCTGCTGAATTGCGGCATGAGTTTCGGCTCAGCCTTCCTTTTTCATCCTCTTCATTAGGAAACGCCTTCCATGGCAAAGCGCATCATCTACAACGAGAACGCCCGTCGCGCTCTCGAGAAAGGCATCGACATCCTGGCCGAATCCGTTGCGGTGACCCTGGGTCCCAAGGGCCGCAACGTTGTGCTTGAGAAGAAGTTCGGTGCTCCACAGATCATCAATGACGGCGTCACCATCGCCAAGGAGATCGAGCTCGAAGACCACATCGAGAACACCGGTGTTGCCCTGATCCGTCAGGCCGCCTCCAAAACCAACGATGCCGCCGGTGACGGCACCACCACCGCTACCGTCCTGGCCCACGCCATGGTGAAGGCCGGTCTGCGCAACGTCGCCGCCGGTGCCAATGCCATCACCCTGAAGAAGGGCATCGACAAGGCATCCGATTTCCTGGTCAGCAAGATCCAGGAAATGGCCAAGCCCATCGCCGACAGCAACGCCATCGCCCAGGTTGGCACCATCTCCGCCGGTAACGACGACGAAGTCGGCAAGATGATTGCCGATGCCATGGACAAGGTTGGCAAGGAAGGCGTGATTTCCCTGGAAGAGGGAAAGTCCATGGAGACCGAGCTCGAGGTCACCGAGGGCATGCGGTTCGACAAGGGCTACATCTCCCCTTATTTCGCCACCGATACCGAGCGGATGGAAGCCGTCCTCGACGAGCCCTACATCCTGCTCACCGACAAGAAGATCGGTCTGGTTCAGGATCTGGTGCCTGTGCTCGAGCAGATCGCCCGCACTGGCAAGCCTCTGCTGATCATTGCTGAGGACATTGAGAAGGAAGCCCTCGCCACCCTGGTGGTGAATCGTCTTCGTGGCGTCCTGAACGTGGCTGCTGTGAAGGCTCCTGGTTTTGGTGACCGCCGCAAGGCCATGTTGGAAGACATGGCTGTTCTGACCAACGGTCAGCTGATCACCGAGGACGCCGGCCTCAAGCTGGAGAACGCCAAGCTGGAGATGCTGGGCACCGCCCGCCGCATCACCATCAACAAAGACACCACCACCATTGTTGCCGAGGGCAACGAGGCGGCTGTCGGTGCCCGCTGCGAACAGATCAAAAAGCAGATGGACGAGACCGACTCCACCTACGACAAGGAGAAACTGCAGGAGCGTCTGGCCAAATTGGCCGGTGGCGTCGCTGTGGTGAAGGTGGGAGCGGCCACCGAAACCGAGATGAAGGACAAGAAACTCCGTCTCGAGGATGCCATCAACGCCACCAAGGCGGCTGTTGAGGAAGGCATCGTTCCTGGTGGTGGCACCACCCTGGCTCACCTGGCTCCTGCTCTGGAGCAGTGGGCAGCCTCCAGCCTTTCCGGCGAGGAGCTGATCGGCGCCAACATCGTGGCTGCCGCTCTAACTGCTCCGCTGATGCGCATCGCTGAAAACGCAGGTGCCAACGGCGCTGTCGTGGCCGAGAACGTCAAGTCTCGCGCTGGTGCCGAAGGCTTCAACGCTGCCTCCGGTGAGTACGTCGACATGCTGGCTGCCGGCATCGTTGACCCTGCCAAGGTGACCCGCTCCGGTCTGCAGAATGCCGCGTCGATCGCTGGCATGGTGCTGACCACCGAGTGCATCGTGGCTGACCTGCCCGAGAAGAAGGAAGCAGCTCCTGCCGGCGGCGGCATGGGCGGCGGCGACTTCGACTATTGATGGCGGTGCGGGTGGTCTTCAGACCACCCGATCACTCAAATTACAGCCATAGCAAGGGGTCCTTCGGGGCCTCTTTTTTTATTCTCTCCGGTCGTATTGCCAGGCCTAGATCTATCAAGACATGAAATTGTCGGGAGCCATTTTCGGCTGCAGGTCATGAAGTGTTGGGGGTGTAGAGGGCGCACGGGTTAGCGTATTGGCTTGTATCGATTTGTAGGGACAAATGCCCCAGCGCCCCGGTGCCTTTGCGGCTCAGTTCTCTCCAGAGACGCTCCAGCGTTTCAAGGATCTTTGTCGGCGCGAAGACAAGGCCTATTCGAAGGTGCTGGAGCGCCTTGCGCTGCTGTACATCGAGACGAACGGTGCTGTGCTGATGAATCACTCGTCCGCTGGTGCTCCCGCTGCTGCAGTCCCAGGCGTTCAGAAGCGCCAGGTGCAGGTGGAAACCCTGCAGAACAAGCTGCTGGAAGACCTACTGAAGCGGGTCGAAATTCTGGAAAAGAAGGATGTGAAAATGTTGTACGAGCTGGATCGGGTTTACAAGGAACTGGCTTTTTTGAAATCAGGCCTGCAAGGGCCCAAATGAATTTTGTACAGCTAGAGGATGGCTAAATTACCTGTGCATCCAAATTTGACTTTAAATTAGAATATCTACGGATTGGGGATTGAGCTTTGCCAGTAAATTCCTTAGCAAGAAGCGTAACGAGTGCCTGCAAATTGCTTTTTAAATGTAGTAATTATTTCCGGATTATCCTTGATTAAACGACTTAATTCATCAAGCTGCGCCAAAATAAAATTTTGCGACGCATCTAGCTCTGGCTTGATGCCTGATTGATTTATGAAGCTCGAGTATTCAGAGTAGTAATTCTGGATACTGGAATCGGGATAGGATTTTTGGAACATAATGGCTGAATCAAATAAGATGTACCCTTCACGATTATTTTTAAGTATTGAATTGAAATTCTTGTTTGCTAGCTTAGACGGTCTTCCCTTTAAGAGGGATGCCAAGTATTCTACTTCGCTTTTATTTACCCTATGAAAGGTGAACCAAGTCTTAGAGATATTTGCTTCAAAGATCCTGCGAACATCGTCCTCGAGAATACTTCCGTGAATACTAGAATTTTTTTTGTTTATGCTAGTACCATTTGAAAGGATTCTATTTGTCTCGTTGATGCTATCAACTTCGTTGGACTTCAACATGAATCCATGGGGAAGAACCTTTTTTATATCATTAATGCGTCCAATCGATTTAACAAGCTTATGTGGCCTCAAATTTATTGTTTGGTCTATGAAATTGTGGAAAGGTGGAGTCTTTGCATCATTTGGTGCATCAATGCACCAAGGAAATGTGATCACCGAAACGCCTTCGCTTGAGAGAATTAAATCCTTTAAACTATGCTCAAACTTGTCAGGCATTAGGTATTCATCAAGGTCTAAAATTAGGAGATGAGTATAAATTGCCGACTTTCTATATTTCTTGAAGGCTCTATTGTATATATATTTCTGAAAATTTTCACCTTTTTTGATGCATCTTTCGAGATGTCGATCGGCTTTGTGATATTTATAGCGTGGCTCAAAAGCATTTATTTTACGTGAAATCTCGATGCTGTTATCAGAAGAATCGTTGATATAGACATCGATGCTATCAACTCCAAGCCTTAAATGATGAAATATCCATTGAGGTAGATTAGCTGCCTCATTTTTTGCAATTGCGAGAAGTTTGATTTTAATCTCTGTCATTAAATTTTACTGTTAGCCGGATCGGTCAAGTGGTGAGCCCCTATAGATAGGGCTATTTTGCCAGTCACATTGGAACCTATTCGTTTAAGTTTAACATCTCTATGGCCATATCGATAACATCTTCTATGCGTATGCTGTAGCTAATAAATCCGATTCCTGATTTATTTGCCTTTTTATTTTTTCCCTTTGCGAATAAATTGCCAACATCTTTGACCAGTGATTTATCAACTAGTTTCACGGTTGCATTATTTATGCCCATAGAGAAAACGCAATGCCTCTCGTTAGAATGTAAAATTCCTGGCTTCTTGCAGAACCGGTGAGGAATTAGCTGGCCTGCACCAGCATTCGCTACAAAAAAGTTGACAGACTGACATTGTTGGATTTTTTTTCGATAGGTTTGGCCAACAAGATTTACGACAGAAGCATTTGCGAATGGCAGTAATTGTTGCTTGATAGAATTGACGACTTTAAGGTCTTCATTGACACCAGTTGAGTCATTGGGATGACCATCAATATATTCATATTGTGTAAATCCATCAATGAGGAAAATAAAAGAATCAAACCATGGTTTCAGTTGCTCTACAAGAGCTGGAAGAAATTTTTCCTGCTCGACCCAGATTCTTTTTTGTCCAGAAATCCCAAACCAAAGTGTGAGAGTTCTATTTTTTTCAGGTGAGTTTATGATTTTATTAATGGCTTGGTGACATCGATACTTAATGGTTCCGCCATGTAAATCTTTCAAGCTATCTTCGTAGACAATTTTTTCCATTTTGTCGGAATATTTATCCAACTTTATGCCCAATTGATTAGATCCAATTACCAATGGAAACATGGAGAATGTAGGATGCTTTTTGAAATGAAAGCGCCTCTTTCTAAAGCTTCTTGGGATAAAAAATGACCTATTGCTGATAATTGGTCTTCTGCTGTTTAAATGTACGAGCCACTTCAGTTGGTCGTAGAAATGATGATATGGTCTTGTTTGATCAAGTAAGTAGCCAGAAAATAGTGCTTTCTCGGTTCCATGTTGAGTTGAATCGGTATTTTTCTCTTTTTTAACAACTTGTTTGATGGAGTTGAGTATCACGGCCTGATCGGCTGATAATTTGTGTTTTCCTGAATATTTTTCCGAAAAAATAGCATCAACGAAAGAAGTGCATTGACATAAAATCCATTGATTTTGATTGCTTGCATCATTAAAGAAAATAAAATTACACATCCCCTGCCGTATGTTCTTGGTTGGGTATGTATCTACATCCTCCATGAAAGGATGGGGGAAGCATATAATTCGCCTCTGACGATCAATTGTTTTAACTATTTCGAGAACTGTTTCGACATCTTTGTTTTCAATGGAATCAATTATAGTTTTCCAGAACTGACTGCAGACATTTAGGCCTAGAGAGCTTGGTAGTTTTGAAGGGATACGAATTTTATCTTTGATCGACTGTTTTGAATCAAAATCATCCTTCATCTCGCGGCCCAACCCTTGTTTCATGATACTACATGCTTGCTACTTGGTTTTCCAAGGGTGAATTAATTATATGATTGGGATGGATGAGCAATTTTTGATCAATAAAAACGTCTCTGATTAACTCTTTGATAGTTGTTTCTTAGCTCGTTCTAGAATTTTTCTTAGTTGCTTTCCTTGTGGTCGGTTCTCGTGTGCAAGCTCCAACAGCTCAACCTCTGTGGACTTCGAAACTTTTCCCGACTGACTTAATTCGATGATTGCATCAACTGTATCGTTGGAGAGTTTGTTCTGAGGCTTTTGGGTCAACGCCTCTTGGAGTGTATTTCCGATGAGATGGACAGATATGATCTCCTCTTCGTGGATTTTGTTGAGTTGTTCTAGTGACCGTTCCGGTGTTATCTCATTGCTGAGTGTTGTGAGCGTTGTGAGTTGTTCTCTTGGGTCGAGAAATGCATTAATGGCTTGAAGGTAAGCGTCGTTCTTTTCGTAAACTTGCTCAAGCTGCTGCTTATCGATCTTGCAACGCTGGGCTTCAATTGTGGGTTGACTTTTTATTAGTGCATCTGAGATTCGTGTGCTTATCCATGGAAATTTGTTGTAATACAGAGCATTGATTGTTATGAGGATTTCAAGCTCTTTGCCGCTAAGGCTCCTATTGATAATTGCCCCATCCATTTTATCGGCAGGATAGAGTTCCTCAGCGCCTATGCATTTGAAGATCAATTGTGAGATATCACGTTTGTGTTTTGAGTAATTTATGATGGTATTAGGAACTTTCGATTCAGACATCAGTCCAATTATTTCTGCTGCTTTTTCATGGTGTGATGATATGAGGTGTCTTGCTCTAAGGAATTGCTTTAATGGCATGGCGTCTCCATGCCGCTTAACGCGTTGTTGGTATTCAGAAGAAAGCATTTCTTCGATTTCTCGCACTGCCAAGATGATATGCATGTCAATGTGATCTTCCCATTCGACTTTGTTTAGGATGAGCTCAGGAATTAGCCAGAATAGTGATTCTGAGCTCAAAATTATTTTTTCATTCTTTTGATTATTTTTGGCGATTTCGAGTAATTGAGTGGTCAGGCTCACTTCTGGGTTGGGCTGCCAATTTCCTGAGGTTATTTCCAGTTGAGATGCTTGATCGCGGAGAGATGGCTGAATTGGATATCTAATGCCTTGCTTGGATAATTTCTCAGAGGCGATGGCCAGTGATGACTGGACGGCGGAGGTGCCGGTTTTGCCGTGGCCAATGTGCAGAAAAAGCTTTGTTTTCCCCACTTCCGTCCTGGCTATTCCTCTGATTTTAGCATTAGATAGAGCCAGGCCGTTTGCATTGTGGGGCGAAATTTGTATGCTTTGTCTGGAAGTGCTGCTTGGTTACTGATTCTTTGGGGTTCTGATTGTCGAAGTATTTGCTATTGAGGAGATTGTGAATGCTTTGTTGGCTTGAATGTGTGCTTCTTCTGCTCAAACAGAGATTGCATCGCTGTTTGAGAATTTCCTATATTGATGGACTGGCGATTCTGCTTGAAGACGTTGTGGGGCCATGGTGAGCGATGTGATTTGGCATCTATCAAGTTGTGTTATTGCATGTCTGTCTGAGCAGGCTTCGCTTGTATCGGGAGAAGTGTTTTGGTCCTTTCTGGAGATATTCCGAAGAGTTAAAAGGCTGATGATCTCGAGATATTAAATCGCAATCTCGGCAAGCGAGCATGCAGTGTATTAGCCCTGAAATTGTGGATTGCTGAGTTGTGTTGTTCAGCTCAACCAACCAGCACTCAGGATCACGGCTAACGACAGAAACAGGGCCAGACAGGTCCAGGTCAACCGGTTCAACGTTGCTTCTGCACTACTGGCGCTGCTGAACATGGAGCTGCCGCTGGCAGCCAATCCACCCATGCCATCGCCTTTAGGGCTGTGCAACAGGACCAAAACGATCAGCAGGATGCCGGTGCCGATCCAGCTCCAGGTCAGAATTGAAGTGAGCATCAGACGGAAAGAGGAAGGCGAGCGGTCTTAGGGGTGGGATCCATGTTGGACATGGGTGCAATCAGGCTTTGGCCGGTCATCGCCGCGGGTTGCGGCAGGTCAAGAATCTGAAGCAATGTTGGTGCGACATCGGCCAGGCCTCCGTTATCGCGAAGTGTGATCGAGTTGCCATGGCCGGGCAGCTTGCGCCGCTCTCCCTCGATCAGGATCACGGGCACGGGGTTGGTGGTGTGGGCTGTCCAGGCCTGTCCATCCGGGCCCTGCATTAGCTCAGCATTGCCGTGATCGGCTGTGATCAGCATGGTTCCGCCTTGCCGTCCCACAGCGTCCAATAAGCGGCCAATGCAGCCATCCACGGTTTGGATAGCCTCCTTTGCTGCATCCAGTACACCGGTGTGCCCCACCATGTCGGGATTGGCGTAGTTGATCACGATCAGCGAATAGCTCGCCTTTTCGATGGCCGCGATGCAGCTGTCTGTGAGTTCCTCGGCGGACATGGCCGGTGAGAGGTCATAGGTGGCGACCCTTGGGGAAGGAACCAGGTGGCGGTCTTCCCCAGCTAGTGGCTGCTCAATCCCCCCGTTCATGAAGTAGGTGACGTGGGGATACTTTTCCGTTTCAGCTGTTCGGTACTGCTTCAGCCCCGCATCGGACACCACCTGCCCCAGCAGTTGGTCGAGCGGCTCAGGGGGGAAAACGACCTGGACGGGCAGGTCCTGCTCAACTTGGGTGAAGGTCACCACGTTCAGCGCTGGAACGTGGCTGCGCTCGAACCCCTCAAAGTTTGCAAGGCAGAACGCTTGGACGATCTGTCGGGCTCGATCGGGCCGGAAGTTGAAGACCAGAACACTGTCGCCGTCCTTGATGGCGCTGTTCTGCAGGCGTACGGGTTCCAGGAATTCATCGGTGATTCCCTCGGCATAACTTGCCGCAAGCACCTGATCAGGGGTGCGGCTGTCAACGGCGATTTCTGGTTCTGTATAGAGGTTGTAAGCCTTTTCGGTTCGTTCCCAGCGCTGGTCCCGGTCCATGGCCCAGTAACGGCCACAGAGGCTGACGAGCTGGCCCACGCCGCATCCGCTCAGGGTCGCTTCCACCTGGCTGATGTAGTTCGATGCGCTCTGGGTGGGTGTGTCGCGACCATCAGTGATGGCATGAACAGCGAGATCCGAGAGTCCGCTGTCTGCAGCCCACTTGATCAGCCCACAGAGATGGTCCACGTGGCTGTGGACACCCCCATCGGAGCAGAGGCCGAGCAGGTGCAGGGTTCCTCCCTGCGTTTTGATCCGTTCCGCCAGCGCCTTGAGCACCGGTGTCTCACCCAGCTGATTACTGCGTACGGTGTCGCTGATCCGCACCAACTCCTGGCGGATGATGCGGCCCGCTCCAATCGTCAGATGCCCTACCTCGGAATTGCCCATCTGCTGATCGGGCAGTCCCACATGGGAGCCGCTGGCCTCAATCAATGTGTGCGGATAGGCATGCCAGAGGGCATCCATCACCGGCGTGCCGCTTTGCTGGATCGCGTTGTGCTCGCTTGCCTCCCTGTGGCCCCAGCCATCAAGAATGGCGAGGACGACCGGTGCCACTGTCCCGGAGCGTCCTGAACCGTTGGTAATGCTTTTCCCCACGTTCACCCGCGACCGACGGTTCTTAAGGACTCTTGCAGAATCAACTTAACGCTCCGCCAGCCCTCAAGCTGCAGTTTCACCCAATCCCCACACCGCTGCACCGCTTAATCGTCCATGGCCGACCCTGACCGGATCGAAATTCTTTCGGAGCGCGAGCTTGGTCTCACCCTGGCGCGTTTGGCGTCGCAAGTGCTGGAGAGTGCCGAAGACAGCCGCAGATTGATGCTGCTGGGGATTCCCACCCGGGGTGTTCAGTTATCCAGGGTTCTCGCAAGAGAGTTGGAACGGCTGACAGGCCATGCCATCTCTCAAGGGGCCATTGATCCCACGTTCCATCGCGATGATCTGGAGCGAATCGGAACCCGCCTGCCCCAACTCACCACGCTGCCAACCAGCATTGACGACCGCCTTGTCATCCTGGTGGACGATGTGATCTTCACTGGACGAACGGTGCGTGCCGCGCTGGAGGCCATGCAGAGCTGGGGGCGTCCGCAACGGGTGATGCTGCTGGCCATGGTGGACCGAGGCCATCGTGAGCTGCCCATCCAGCCTGATTTCTGTGGCCGTGTCGTGCCGACCCGACGCAGCGAAAGCATCGAACTGCGCCTGCAAGATGTGGATGGTGAGGAGGGGGTGTTTCTCAGCCGCGTCAGTCCGCCGGCTTGAGTTCGTCGGCCCGGAAATGGGCTTTGTAGCGGCCGAAGGCAACGATCACCGGAAGCGTCGGGCTGATGACCCGTCCCTTCCAGTCATTGAGAACGTTCACAACGTCACCGCTCTGGCCTTTCATGTCGAAGGCTTGACCCCGGTGTTCGGGGTGGTTGAACACCACGACGGACGCCTCAACCGTCACCCTGTCGCCCGCCTGCATCGCACCTGAGTCGTCCACGGGATCATCTTGTCACGGGCTCGGGGATGAGCGCCGACAGAAACTCTCAGGCCCGTCTTCCTCGACGCGACCGCCGAGATGGCTACACCCCACTGAAAAGGCCGTCCAAGGGTCCAGCCCTTGACGCAACTGGTCCTGAACAGCGGCATCCAGTGAGTCACCACTGATTACGTCGGCATGCACCGCGGGATGCTGTTGGTGCTGCTGAGCTTCGTCGAGGGCCTGAATCGCAGCTTCCACTCGTTCTCGGGTGGCACGCGCCTGCTGTTGCCACCAGGGATGGTCGAGTTTGTTAAGGCTGTCCAGGGCTTCCCACCAGCGTTCCTGGTCGACCAGTTCGACCAGCCGACGCTGTTCCAGTTGATTGCGGTTCCAGATCTCCATCAGCGTTGCACTGAGTTGGCTGATCGAGCTGCGCGCATGGCCTTTCAGGGGTTCCAAAAGGTCGAGTGCCTTCTGAAGTTCTCCCTGACGAAACAGGGCGACCGCCTGATCCATCAGGGCCTGTCGCCAGCGTTCAAGGGTCTCGCGATGGACGTCAAGGTCGCCATGGCCCGATGCGACTAGTTGTTGCTGTAGCGCGAGGGCGGCGATGGGGTGGCCCTGGTCCCAGAGCTGTTTGGCGTGCTTTTGGCGACAGAGAGCCTGCTCCTCCGGTGCCCCATCGCCCAACCAGCGCAGGGCTGCCAGTTGCTGACTGGTTCGAATGCAGGCCTCGTAATCATTGGCGTTGAGAGCGGCCTCGAGCCGATCAGGCAATTGTTTCTCCCACCAGTAGGCACCCGCAGCGATTGCCAGAACCAGACCCACGGTCCCGAGACCCCAGAGCCGCAGCAGCAGATGGCGCGGTGCCGCCAAGAACGGATGAACAAGGAGATGAATCTGTTTTATGGATTGACGGCTGCTGTTCCAAGGTCCTGTGGACGGACGTCTTATCGGACGGTCCCCAGCCTTGGGTGGGCCCACTTTTGTCCGGAGCGCAAATCGGTGATCTCCAGCTCAAGCTGGGCTTCCGCATCAATGCTCCATCGCAGTCGCAGGCAGTCCTCGCCCTGTTCGCCGGCCGGTTCAAGGGGCAGCACCAGAGCGTCGCCTGGCCAGGGCTGATGGCAGACCTCGCCTGCGGCCTGTTCCTGCAGGGTCGGCAAGCCATCGATAAAGACCACGCTGTGGCTGCCCTGGGGGATCGGTTCCCCCAGCACCAGCTCAAGGCTGCGTTGTCCGGCTTGGCTGGTAGCCAGCACGAGCTCCAGGGGGGAAGGGCTCGGCCAGGGTTGCCCGGCCACAAACAGTGGATGCCAGCGGTGACTGTTGCTGCGCTGATCCCAGAATCGCAGGGATACGCCGTGCTGGAGCACATCCCGGATGGCCACGCCGGGGGTGAGTTGTAGGGCGCCAAGGGCCACGGCTTCCACCGGTGGCGGAGTGAGCAGGCGCGCGGGTGTCGTGTGGTTGGTGAGCCACTGGCGCAGGAAGGGCAGCTGGGCACCGCCTCCGACGGCCACAACACCTTCCAGATCCTCCAGGCTGCAGTTGTTGCGGCGACCGCCGGCCAAGCAGGTCTCCAGGAGTTGTTCGAGCGCGTCACCGAATCCGTGCTCCATCAGCAGTGTGTTGAGTTCGCTGCGCGACAGGCGGAGAACATGCTCCTGGTCATCCGTCGCCAACTCCATCAGCTGTTCGCGTTCGGCCAGGGCGGTGTCGCTCAGCCGGCATTTCAGCCGTTCAGCGGCATTGAGGAGAGCGGAGCTGGCGTGTTGTTCCGGGCAGCACCGATCCACAATCCAGCGATCGATGTCACGGCCCCCAAGGCGCAGCCCTGCCTTGCCCAGAACCTTGGCTGTGCGGAGCAACTGGCGGCTGTTGTCCCCCAGGCTGCGTCCCCCCAGTCGCAGCAATTGTGCGATCGGTGCGGCACGCCCTTCTCCTCCTTCCAGGGCCACCAGGGCCAGATCCAGGGTGCTTCCCCCCAAGTCCACCACCAGCAACGTGGATCCGGCCGGGAGGCCTGCGCCCATGGCTGCGGCTGTGGGTTCATCCACCAGAGCAATCTCGGCCACCGGCAAGGCGTTGCAGGCCTGCAGCAACCAGCTGCGGTAGGCCCGATAGCACTCCACGGGGGCGGTGAGCACGAGTCGCTCAATCGCAAGGTCGGGGGGGAGCCGGCTCCAGATCTGCTGGAGCAGCTGCTCGCCGGCCCAGCGGGCAGCTTCCTGATCTGGGGCGTCCGCTTGACCAATACGGCCCTTGAAATCCCGATGCAGGCGGACATCGCTGGAGTCATGGAGCCCTGACTCGAGCACCTGCCGACCAATCAGCGGGCGTTGCGTCGCCTTCCACACCAGGCTTGGAATCTCACCGGCCCGGCTGCAGATGGCAGGCAGGTTCAGTAGATCGGCCGAGGTCGATGTCGAACCCTGATAGGCCACCACCGTGGTGGTGCTGCCCAGGTCGATGGCGAGTGTTCCGCCCCGCTGTGCTGAATGCTGAAGCTTTTCTTCGCCCACGCGATCTCAGACCGTGCTCGGGGCACGGTGAAGTCAGGATGAGACTAAGGGGACTGGAGGCGATGGATCGATTGCAACAGCTGATCTTCTCGTTCTACAGGGAAGATCCTGAACTCCAGGACAGGCTTGAGCCGTTGCGCAGCTGTCGCATGCGTCGCAGCTGGGGCAGCATCCGCATCGAGTGCGTGGACGATGCTCACCTCGAGGAGCTGAGTGGCTTGGTCGCTGATTTGCGGTTGCCTCTCGCCGCCTTGGGACTTGGACGCCAGATCGTGTTGCGGGTGCCCGGGTCCCGTCAACGCGCTTATCCCATGCACGTGCCCTTTCACACCGATCAGCTGGCCTGAGACGGCCACCAATTAATCTGAAGATGTTTGATCTATGAGCCTGTGCTTTCGGCCGGAGTGGATTCCAAGGATCTCGCCAAGCGTGGCGAAAGCTTGATCCGTCAATCAAGCAACCGTTATCTGACGACGGTGCGGATTGCTTTTCGGGCCAAACAGCGGCGCTTCGACGACTTTGATGGCCTGCTGGAGGAGTCCAGTGTCAAGCCGGTTCAACGCGCCATCGTTGAACTGAGCGATGAACAGGACCAGCCCGATCTGCTTCCCGGTTGATTATCCGGGGGTGATTCAGCAGGAGGGAGCCGGTTGGCGTTTATCTCGGGATCCCTCCCGCGGCCGGTACTCCGTTCTTGTTGGAGGAGAAAGCTGGGCTTTTGAGTTGACCGAGCCGGAGTGGCGAGATCTTGTGGAACTCGTGGTGACCCTGGAGCAGCAGCACCGGGGTCTGGTTGACCAACTAATGGAGGAGGAAACGATTGAGCTTGAGCTCGATCGTGGCGTCTGGTGGGGTTGCCTCAACGGTGACCGCTACCAGTGGGAGCTGCGCATCCTGCTCACACCATTGGAGGGGCGGGCGGCTGAGGGTGAATGGCCAGCGCCCGCAGCGGCGGCGGTGGTGGCTGCGATGAGAACCCTCTGGGACTCGCAGCATTGATTAATGCAGCTAATCGTTTTTAAGTCATTGATTTCCCCCGACCTTTTCCTGCTGCTCTGCACAGCTTTTCCACAGGCGATGCGCTGTTAGGGCCGGCATGGCAGGGTGTTGTGGAAAATCACCTGTTTGTGTTGTTTCTGCTTGACGATGGAAGCGGGCTGCGCTGATCCGCCTAGGCAGACGGTCTGGTCAGTCCAGGAGTGGCTTCCAGGCAAGAATCTCATCTGGAGATTGATGAGAATGCCTTCGTGTTGGCTGCCCTTGACGGTGGCGTCTCGGTGTGGAGAACTGGTGTTCGTTTCGAAGAAAAAAGATGCCGGAAGGCCTTGAGCAAGCCGCGGCTGAAAACAGCGTTGTCAGTTTTCAATCCGAAGTGCCGCAGCCCCTTCAGCGGGCCATGACCCAGTTCATCGAAGGTCACCCGAACTGGGATCAATATCGGTTGGTACAGGCAGCGCTCGCCGGCTTTCTGGTGCAGAACGGCAAGCCTTCGCGTGAAATCACGCGGGTTTACGTGGGAAATATGTTCCGCCGTGAGTCGCTGATCAATGGTGTCTGAGGTCGGCAGCATGCCATCAGCACCAAGGCGCTGAAAGGAAGGCTGAGCAACAGCCCCAGGGTGGCTCCGATCAGCCCCAGTAGATTGATCCCCAAAAGCATCCCAAGCAGCGCCAGCACTTTGAGGCCATTGCGATGCACCAGTTGTCTGCTGTGGTCCATCGCTTGAAGGGCTCTGCAGCGTTCGTGCACCAGCAGGGGTAGGGCCATGATCTGGCTGAACAGCCAGCTCAGCAGAAGTAGCCCCCCCACCAGCACGCTGAGGCCTGCCAATGCTGTGCTCCAGCGTCCGAGCATCCAACTCAACGACTGAATCAAGCCGACTCCGCCCAGAACGAGCAGCAGCTCCAGCAGCACCAGGGTGAAGGCCTGGCGCAAAAGCTGTCGCCAGCTCTGTTCGGGTCGGTCGTTGCGGCGATCGGGGAGCAGGCCGTCGGTGAGTCGAAGCAGGGCCAGGAGGGGGAGCAGGGGGAGGACCAGGCTGGTCAGCACCGACAGGTCCCCGAGTCGGTTCAGCCATGGGGATCCCGCCAGACGCAGGTCGTGGCCAACTACCGCGGGGCCACTGGCGCTGATCAGCATCAGCGCCGCCAGGCCAACACAACGCCAAGGACCACGGCTGAACCCGATCCAGGCCCGGGGCAGCAGGGTGACCAATGGGATCTCAGTGGAGCTGGCCAAGCCGCGAGAGGAGGTCGTGGGCAGTGTCGGCAGGCACAGGAAGGATCGAGAGCCTGTTTCCGCGTTTGATCACAGGCAGCTGTTCTTCGCTGTAGAGCTCCCGAAGCTGATCGAGACTGAGCAGAGCTCCAAATTCTCCGAGAAATCGCAAGCGCGCACAGTCCCAGCGCGGTTTGTCTGGGGGTGATTTGGGGTCGTAGTACTTGGCAGCCGGATCAAACTGAGTGGGGTCCACCAATCCGGTCTCGATCACCTCCATCAGCCCGATGATCCCGGGCGGTTTGCAATTCGAGTGGTAGAAAAATGCCTGGTCGCCCACGTCCATGCTGCGCATGAAATTGCGGGCCTGGTAATTCCTGATGCCATCCCAAAGCGTGGTGCCCTCGCGCCGCAGATCATCGATCCCGTAGGCGTCGGGTTCGCTTTTCATCAACCAGAAGGCCACGTCACAAGGCTTGTTTGATCTCATCATCGGACCGCCAGGTCCAGATGCATCCCATTGCGCTCGTTTCGTCTCAGCCAGCGTCCAGAAAGGGGTGGACCAAGGCACGGAAGTGCTCGCCCCTCGCTTCGAAATCCCGGTATTGATCGAAGCTTGCGCAGGCCGGTGACAGCAGCAGTGCGGAGGCTCCCTGCCGCTGCACGGCCGTTGCGGCCAGCTCGACGGCCCTTTCGAGCCTCGGGCATTGCAGGAGTTCACCTGGATAGCCAGCGGCCATGGCCAGGCTGGCCAGTTCGTCCGCCCCAGCTCCAAACAGGATCAGGCTGCAGGCCTTGGTGTGGAGCTGCTTCAGCCATCCAGTGGCATCGCCGCGTTTGGTTTGCCCTCCGGCCAGCACCACCACCGGTCCCTGCATGGCCCGCAATCCGACCTCAGCCGCGTCGTAATTGGTGGCTTTGCTGTCGTTGAACACGCTGGCTCCCGCCAGAGTCCCGAGTTGTTCGAGGCGATGCGGTACGCCTGGAAACGTGCGGAGGGCGGCGGCGATTTGCTTGGCGGAGAGGCCGACATCCAATGCTGCAGCGGTGACCAGCAGCAGGTTCTGCCGGTTGTGACTGCCCGGCATCGGCAGAACATCCGCAGCGAAAAGGGTGGAGGCGCTGTTGCGCACCATGCCTTCGGCATCAATCCAGAGATCGGCCGGCTGGCCATCAGGATGTGCCCCTTCGCTGCTCACCCAGGTGCCTCCCTGCCAGCTGCTGCGTTGCTGGCGCAGATCTGGATCGTCGGCATTGAACAGAGCGCAGTCCGAGCGTTCGAGCAGCCCCCGTTTGATGGCTCGATAGGCGTCAAGGCTGCCGTGCCGCTCGAGATGGTCTGGCGTCAACGTGGTCCAGATGCCGATCTTGGGGGCCACGGTGGGTGCCGCCTCAATCTGGTAGCTGCTTAGTTCCATAACGAGCCAATCCGGCCGAGGTGCCTTCCCTGCTGCGATCTGACAGGCAAGTTCAGCTGCAGACAGGCCCATGTTTCCGCCCATGGGTGCCTTGAGGCCGGAGGCCTCCAAAACATGGCTGAGCAGGTGGGTGACCGTGGTTTTGCCGTTGGTGCCCGTGATCCCGATCCATGGGATCTGACGGAGGGCATCCCAGGCCAAATCCATCTCTCCGCGCACCTGGATGCCCTCGGATCGCAGCTGGATCAGCGTGGGGTGATCCCAGGGAATGCCAGGACCGATTACCACCGCCTCTAGGCCTTCGCGCCAGGCCTGAAAGCTCTCTGGGGTGAGGGGCTTCCCCAAGGCCACCTGAATGCCTTCTTGAGCCAGGTCTTCCGCAGTTCGCTGGAGGGCCTCGTTATCGCCGCGTTCGAGAACAACAACGTCGCGATTTTGTTGTTTGAGCAGACGCGCAGCACCAAGACCTGAGCGACCCATGCCAATGACAATCGTGCGTGTCATCGCAGGTTCGAAAGGCCGAAAACGCAGTGCATGCCTGAAAAGTGGGCGATACTGGATTTGAACCAGTGACTCCTACAATGTCAATGTAGTGCTCTACCCCTGAGCTAATCGCCCCCTAGTAGATCGAAATGGAATCTTGTGATTCCTTCGATCGAGGCAGAACAGTAGCAGCCGGAGGGTAGAACCAATTCAGCTGCGGCGCAGTTCAACGCGCCAGCGCTCCCGCTTGGTTTGGGTGAGGGAGAGGACCTCCACAGACCCGCGGTCCTGCAGCTGCAGCCGGTCCCCAACCACCAGCTCACGGCTCGCTTGCCGCACGTTCCCCCAGTTGAGCCTCAACCGTCCAGCTTTGACATGGGTGACGATCTTGGCCCGGGACAGTCCAAATCCAGCCGATGCAAGCGCATCCAGGCGACAGGAAGCCTCCACCGTCTGCAGGATGCGGATGCTGCGTTGGATGGGAGTCTGCAGCTGCTCGATGGGACGGGACTCGCAGCGGATCTCCACGTCGCGGACGGCCCCCAAGCGTCCATGCAGTGCTTCAGCAGCGCTGGAGGTGCAGATCCCTTGTCCGCCGCGATCGCCCCGTACCCAGAGATCACCAAGGCTGGTCTCGTCCATGCCCATCGCCTGCAAGGCCGTGCGCAGGTCGTCGGGCGAGAGGGGATCGAAAAGGAAATTGCCTTCGATCAGCAGTCCTTGAACCGGTGCCGCTGAATGAGGGTCGTCATCGCGCCGGTGGCAGAGCAGCCGTTGGCGTTCGGCCCCTGGATAGCCACCGTCACCCACCCAGGCCAATTCGCTCAGGTTGCCCAGCCGAACCAAGGCTTCTTCCCGCAGCGGTGCGCTGAGGAAGGGGCTCCAGGCCGGTTGCCAGGTGCGCAGAACCTGCTCCGCCAGATCGATCAGCATCGTCAGCCCGTCGGGGTCCAGGGCACCCGTCAGCAGATCCTCCCTGGGTAACATCACAGGTCGTCCAGGCGAACCACCTGCTGCGGGCGAGATCGTTGAATCACCTGCCAGGGCGCTTCGATGCCGTTGGGGGTTTCCAACAGCACCAGCCAGCAACCCTCGTCGCGGCGGTTGCGCAGGATCCGTACCCCCGCATCGTTGTCTGAATCCACACTGGCGGCCGCGGCGTAACTCCCCATCAGGCCGGAGCCCATGCCCAGCAGGCCGCTAATCATGGTTTCACCCCACGGGCCCAAGCTTGCGAAGGTGGTGAGGTTGGTGATCTTGGTGAAGGTGACTCCCGCGAGAAAGCCGAAGGGCATAAGCCAGCGCGCCATGTTTCGCTGCCGCTGCTGACGGGTCAGGTTGGGGCTCAGCAGAGCGACCTTGTCGATCGCATCCCCTTCGGGTGGAATCGTCAAACACTTCAGCAGCGGCAGATCGGTGTCCCGGAGCCGCTGGGTCAGGTTGTCTGCCGCTGGGGCATCGGCCATCACCATCACACAGACGGGCATGGGGCATTCAGATCCAATGCGCTGAATTCTGAACCCTCTGCTTCGAACTGGAGGGGGTGGTGTATGTCGATCTCTACAGTTCACCGCGGCAGTTCTGCGCCTTTCGATGACGAAAGTTCTTGTCTCTGATCCGATTGACCAGGCCGGGATCGACATCCTTGGCCAAGTGGCGCAGGTGGATCAGCGCACCGGCCTCTCGGAGGAGGAGCTGATCGGGATCATCGGTGAGTACGACGGCTTGATGATCCGTTCCGGCACCCAGGTGACCGCAGCTGTGATCGCGGCGGCGAGCCGACTCAAGATCATCGGCCGCGCCGGTGTCGGCGTCGACAACGTGGATGTCCCTGCGGCCACCCAGCGGGGTGTGCTGGTGGTGAACTCCCCCGAGGGCAACACCATCGCTGCAGCGGAGCACGCCCTGGCCATGATGCTGACTCTGTCGAGGCACATCCCCCAGGCCCATGGCGGCATGCAGGCCGGTAAGTGGGACCGCAAGAAGTACGTCGGCAATGAGCTCTACAAGAAGACTCTGGGGGTGGTCGGTCTCGGCAAGATCGGCTCCCACGTCGCCCGGGTTGCCCAGGCCATGGGCATGGAGGTGGTCGCCTACGACCCGTTCATCGCCGCCGATCGCGCCCAGCGGATGCAGGTGAAGCTCTTGGAGCTCGATGAGCTGTTCCGCACTGCCGACTACGTCACCCTGCACATCCCCCGCACCAAAGACACCGAGAACCTGGTGAACGCGGAGTTGCTGCGCACGATGAAACCCACGGCGCGGATCGTGAACTGCGCCCGCGGTGGTGTGGTGGATGAGGCGGCAATCGCTGAAGCCATCAACAACGGTGTCATCGCTGGTGCTGGCCTGGATGTGTATGCCAGTGAACCTCTGGCGGAAGACTCCCCCCTGCGGGCAGTGGAGCGTGGGCTCGTGCTGACGCCTCACCTCGGTGCTTCAACGGAGGAGGCCCAGGAGAATGTGGCGATCGATGTGGCGGAGCAGATCCGTGACGTGCTGCTGGGTCTGCCGGCCCGCAGTGCAGTCAACATCCCCGGCCTCAGCGCCGAGATCATGGAGCGGCTCAAGCCCCATCTTCAGCTCGCCGAGACCGTGGGTCTGCTGGTCAGTCAGCTGGCTGGAGGCCATGTGAAGGAGATGGAACTGCGGTTGCAGGGTGAATTCGCCAGCCATCCCTCCCAGCCTCTGGTGATCGCGGCCCTAAAGGGTCTACTCAGTGCCGGTCTGGGCGACAGCATTAATTTCGTGAATGCCTCTCTGGAGGCCAAGGCCCGAGGCATTCAGGTGCTGGAGGTGAAGGACGAGAGCAGCCGCGACTTCGCCGGCGGCTCACTGCAGATAACCACGCGCGGGGATCAGGGCAGCCGCAGCGTCACCGGAGCCGTTTTCGCCGATGGTGATCTGCGCATCACCAGCATTGATGCATTCCCCGTCAATGTGACGCCGAGCAGCCACATGCTGTTCACGCGTCACCGGGACATGCCCGGAATCATTGGTCACCTGGGCTCCCTGCTGGGCGAACACAACGTCAACATCGCCTCGATGCAGGTGGGCCGCAAGATCGTTCGCGGCGATGCGGTGATGGTGCTCAGCATCGATGATCCGATCCCTGCTGACCTTCTGCAGACCATTACGGCCATCGAGGGCATCCAGGAAGCTCACCCGGTCACGCTCTGATGTGGTGGCGTCTGACACTGCCGTGCCCTCCGGAGCTGGAGGAATCGCTGGTGTGGAAGCTGACGGATCTTGGGCTTCATCGCCATGCGGTGCAGCACGCGCCGGAAACACCAGCCCGCAAGACGTTGCTGGTCTGGTTGCCCCAACCGGAATGGCCGGAGCCCCAGCGGAGGGAGTTGATCGCCAGCCTGCAGCCGCTGGCAGAAACCTTCGGTCTCAGCCTGCCCGAAGGGCATTGGGACGATGTGGCCGATGAGGATTGGAGCCTGAGTTGGAAACAGCACTGGCAGGCAGATCCAGTCGGCAAGGGACTGTTGATCCTGCCGGCCTGGTTGGAGCTTCCACCTGAGCATGGGAATCGCCTGGTGATCCGCATGGATCCGGGCAGCGCCTTTGGCACCGGAAGCCACCCAACCACCCGGCTTTGTCTGGAGGCGTTGGAGCAGTCGCCCCCCGTGGGGGCTCTGGTGGCCGACCTGGGATGTGGCAGCGGTGTGTTGGGGCTTGCTGCGTTGGGCTTGGGGGCACAGGCGGTGGTGGCTGCTGACACCGACTCCCTGGCGGTGCGGGCGACGGCCGACAACCGTGGCCTCAACGACCGATCGGAGGCTGAGTTGCAGGTGGCCCTCGGTTCGGTGGATCGACTCACTGAGCTGCTTGAGCCTCGCCGCGCTGATTTGCTGCTCTGCAACATCCTGGCTCCAGTGATCGAAGCCCTCTCCCCGGGCTTTGAAGCACTGCTTCAGCCGGATGGGCGTGCTTTGCTCAGTGGGCTCCTGGTGGATCAAGCGCCACGCCTGAAGGATGTGCTGGGGGGATTGGGCTGGGTCGTTACCGCCGAAGCTGAACAGGGCCGCTGGGGGCTCCTAGAGATCCGTCGCCGGCAGCCCTAGCCCCATAAGCCAGGCTTATCAGAGCGGGGTCTCCGATTGGTCCTCCTCCCCTGTCGGCCAGAAATCGTCAGGTTGAGCACCTATTTGAAGTAAAAATGTTCAGTCCTGCAGGACCGGATTTTCCGCAGCCCTGTACGCATTTATCAAGTCATGGCTTCCTACAAGGTCACCCTGGTTTCCGAGAGCGAAGGTCTGAACAAGACCATCGAAGTGCCCGACGACCAGTACATCCTCGACGCTGCTGAAGAGCAGGGCATCGACCTCCCCTACTCCTGCCGAGCTGGCGCTTGCTCCACCTGCGCCGGCAAGATCACCGCTGGCACTGTCGACCAGTCCGACCAGAGCTTCCTTGACGACGACCAGATCGAAGCTGGTTTCGTGCTGACCTGCGTCGCCTACCCCACCTCCGACTGCACCATCAAGACTCACGCAGAAGAAGAGCTCTATTGAGCCTCTGTCCTTCGACAGAAAGTATCTTCAGCCACCCCTGCGGGGGTGGTTTTTTTTGGTCTGGTCGTCTTCCATGCGTGTCCCTTGCATTCACCTGCTGTGAGCCGCCCCGAAGTCGATGATCTTCTGGAGCCCGGCAGTGTTCACACCAGCCCTGGCGGTCAGTACAGCTTCCGTGTCATCGGGCCCTGTTGCCGCCTGTTTGATCGTGAAGAGCTTCCCTGGCCCTGCTGTCGCCTGGCCTGGCGCAGCAAGGAGCCGAGCTGGCGGAGGATCGGACGGCGGTTTGTGCCCGACCTTGCGGCCCGGCGCTGCCCTTCTTATGCCGTGGAGCTGCTACAGCCAGGAGGACGGCCCACGCCCACGGTGCTGACCCTGTTCTCCGTTCGCTTCAGCAGGGATCTGCAGGAGTGGTGGTACAGCCGCCATCCCAATTCCATGGCCCCTGAGCGTGTGAGCCCCCAACAAAAATCCCCGACGACCTGAGGCCGCCGGGGACAAACAATTTTTCGATCAGAACTGAAAAAGAGGAGGATCAGAAGTAGATCTTGCCGCCACCCCAGGCTGTGCCCTGAACTTTGGGTGACACCAGGATATAGCCGGCCATCAGGCGGAGATCTTCATCATCAAGGTCACGCATGGCGGGGTAGAGCTCGGCATCGCGCATGCTGGGGTGCACGTCGGCAATGCTGTATTCGCCGTCATAGGAGGTCGGGTCCTTCATGTAGTCGACCAGGGCCTCGACGTTGTCGCGGGCCGGGGTGGCAAGGGCCAGAGTTTCCGGGTCCAAGCCAACGTTGTGATTGGTCTTGGTGATGCCGCCGGCGTGACAGGTGCCGCAGCTGGTGTTGAACACCTTGCGGCCAGCGTCGATTTCGCGATCGCTGAAGGTCACCTCTGCACCGGACGGATCAGCTGGAACCGTCAGGGTCTCAGCGTCCCACTGGGCTGCCTGAGCCGGGGAGATGACGGCGAGACCGATCAGCACCGGAATGAGGACCAGAAGGCCCTTCAGGGACCGTCGCAAGGAAGAGAACACAGAGGCCATGAAGGTGGGGGGTGTGTGACGCATTCACCGCACCAAGCTCTTGTATCACGGGGAAGTGACCCTCCGAGGCCGGATCACAAACTGTTGCAGCGCGGTTTGACCTCAATGCTGAGGAAGTCCTTGGCCAGCAGCGTGTTGGGGAAGATCGCCTTGGCCTCATCAAGCAGGTCTTGGGGGGTCACCGGATTGCCCGGTGCGTAGCGCGGACTGAGGTGGGTCAGCACCAGTTGCCCCACGCCCGCTTCAGCGGCCGTCTGGGCGGCCATGGTGCTGGTGGAGTGCTGTTTCTGGAAAGCCATCTCCGCCTCCCCATGAGCGAAGGTGGATTCGTGAATCAGGAGGTCCGCGTCGCGGGCAAGCTCCACGGCCGCATCACAGAACACGGTGTCGGTGCAATAGACGACGCTCACACCGGGCCGTTCCTCGCCGCAAAGGCTGTTGCCGTCAATGCTGCGACCATCTTCCAGCGTTACCGTTTCGCCCCGCTTCAACTGGGCGTAGACCGGGCCGGGCGGGATGTTGAGCTCCTGTGCTTTCTGGATGTCGAAGCGGCCTGCCAGGGGCTTCTGTTCAATGCGATAGGCATAGGCCGGCACGCGGTGGGTGAGCGGGGTGCAGCGCACGGTGAAGTCGTCGTCCTCGAACAGCAGCACGCCTTGCTCGGCTGCTTCCCTCACCCGGTGCACGTTCAGGGGATAGCCGATGCGGGTGGAGCTGGTGCGCAGTACCCCGTTGAGGTAACTCTCAAGCGGATCAGGCCCATAGAGATCCACCCCCGCTGGGCTGCTGCCGGCGAGGCCGAGGCTCGCCAGCAGGCCCGGCAGGCCGAAGACATGGTCGCCGTGCATGTGGGTGATGAACACCCTGCGCAGTTGCGACAGGCGCAGATCACTGCGCAGAAACTGATGCTGGGTTCCCTCACCGCAGTCGAACAGCCACATCTCCGAGCGCTGCGGCAAGCGCACTGCCACTGCTGAGACGTTGCGGGCCCTGGTGGGCACCCCAGAACTCGTACCGAGAAAAGTGACCTGCAAGGCCGATGCTCCTCAGGGCTCATGCTGCCATCTGGCTGAACCTGGAATCAGGGGGCACACTGGGACGCCTTTTGATCTCCAGCGTGCGCCGCGCCTCCGTTGCCGTCGGGCTGGTGCTCGTCGCTTTAATGGCTCCACCCGTCTCGGTGTTTGCCCGCGGCCGGGAGCCGAAGATGCGCGTGTTGCTGCTGGAGAACAACCGGCTCAGCCTGCGCTCTGATGGTGCACAGCCAATGCGGGTGCAGGGCTTCCCCGGCGGCGAGCGCCGGCCCCAGCGGCTGCAGCTCAGCCTCCATGGCAGGCGCCTGAGCGCCACTGTTGATGGCCTGTCGATGGCGCTGGCCCCCAGCACCCTGCTGACGGTGCAAAACGATGATCCACGCGGCATCTGGCTGGGATCGCGTCGCTACCGCGGTGTGCTGCGCATCAGCGGCCGGAGCGGGCGCTTGCGGGTGGTCAACAGCCTTGGCATCGAGACCTACCTCGCCAGTGTTGTGGGCAGTGAAATGCCCCACCGCTGGCCCCTGGCCGCGCTGCAGGCCCAGGCGGTGGCGGCCCGCACCTATGCCCTGAAACAACGCAGCCGTGGTGGCGCCTGGGATGTGAAAGCCACGGTGGCCAGTCAGGTGTACCGCGGCGTGGAGTCCGAAACCCCCAGCACCCGCCAGGCGGTGGCCAGCACCCGTTCGCTGGTGCTCGTGCATGGGGGTCGCCTGATCGATGCCGTGTTCCACAGCAGTTCCGGTGGGGTGACCGAGGCGAGCGGGATGGTCTGGCGCCGGCAGCACCCCTATCTGGTCAGCGTTCCCGACCATGACCAGCACAGTCCAGTGCATCGCTGGGAGCAATGGTTTGATCCGTCTGGTCTGCGTCAGCGGCTGCCGGAAACCGGCGGAATTCAGTCTGTTGAGGTGCTCAGCCGCTCCGGTAGCGGTCGAGTGCGGCAGGCCCGTTTGCGTGGTCCCCGCGGGTCGCTGGTGCTCAGCGGCGGTGAGCTGCGCAAACGCTTGGGTCTAAAAAGCACCCTCGTTAGCTTCGAGATGGTGACGGGGGGGCAGCGGCCGCCTGTGGCTGTTCCAGCGCGGAGCGTGTCCACAACGGCCAGCAGTGGATCCCGTATCGATCGGATCACGGCAGCGGTGGCCCGACAGGGTCCAGGCCGACAGCCGCTGTTGGTGGCACCACCGCCGCCGCTGGTCAGCAAGACCTCGGTCCGTCGTTGGTCCGCTGGCGGTCTCCAGCTTCTGGTGAAGGGCCAGGGCTATGGGCATGGCGTAGGTATGAGCCAGTGGGGAGCCCACGGTCTGGCGGAGCAGGGGGCCGACTTCCGCGCCATTCTTGAGCACTACTACCGCGGTGCTGAGGTCGTTCCCTACCGACCGCACTACGACCCATCGCTGGCGCTGAAGCCCCCAATAAAGCCACTGTGGAGGGAGACTCCGGTTTCGCCCTTTGGCACGGTTTCCCTGTCATCTGCAGCGTCATCCCAATGACAAGGATCTCTGCGCTGTACTGGCGGCTCATCTGGAGGGTCATCTGCGCAGCTGGCAGGGGCCTCACCCCCTGAAGCCGTTGGGTCTGGCCACGGGACGCACGATGGAACCGCTCTACCGGACCCTGGTGGAACGGCTGCTGTCGTGGTCTTCTGATGAGCTGGAGGGGTTGCGTGCCCGTTGGTGCAGTTTCAACCTGGACGAATATCTCGGGCTGTCCGCCGAGGATCCCCGGGGGTACAGGGCCTACATGACCCACCACCTCGCTGCACCGCTGGGGTTGCCCCCTTCAGCGGTGCACCTCCCCGACAGCACCGCCGCTGACGGAAAGGCCGCCGCACAGTGCTACGGCGAGCAGCTCACGCGCTGTGGGGGCATCGGACTGCAGCTGCTGGGGCTCGGCAGCAATGGTCATGTCGGCTTCAACGAGCCGCCCTGTCCACCCGACCAGCACTGCCATGAGGTGGTTCTGACGCCCGCAACGCGGCATCAGAACGCGGAGCTCTTTGACGGTTGCGTGGAGGCAGTGCCCCAGCGGGCCATCACCCTTGGTCTCTGGGAGATTCTTGAGGCTGCTGAGATTCATCTGGTCGTGACTGGCGCCGCCAAGGCAGGCATCCTCAAGCGGTTGCTGGACCTGACGGAGCCTGACCCTTCGCTGCCTGCCAGTTGGCTGCTGACCCATCCGAATGTGTGGCTCTGGTGCGATGCAGCGGCTCTAGCCTGAACAGCCGAGAACACAGGCGATGAGCATCGACCCCGTGGAACGGCGTCTCGAACAGAGTTTTGAGGTGGAACGCTGGACGCGTTTCATTCAGGACTGTCAAGACCTTGAGCAGTTGCGCGAGACGGCCCTTGCGCTGGTGCAGCAGCTGGCCCAGCAGAAGGCGGCCAGTGCCTGGATGGCCACCCGGGCCTCTGAATCGGAAAATGCCAAGTTGCAGATGGTGGCTCGGATGATCCGTCAGCAACCCGAAGGCATGGAGGAGGAGGCGACCAGGACCCCCTAAGGGGATCCCACCGCCGGCCTTGTGTGGGTTTTCAGTGTTCCTTCTGCCAGCGGCTCAGGTGGGCTGGGGAGAACTTGTGGCCATGTTTGGCGCCGACCTTGACCACGCAGGAGTTGTCCTTGCCGCAGCGCTGCACCTCATCGCGGATGGAGTCGTTGCTCTGAACCCGCGACATGAACGTCTCCAGCTGTTTCATGGACATGACGATCCTCCAGAAGGGATTCCTTCGACCTAGCGCTGGGGAGGCCTGGGGCGGAGGGGCGCAATCTTTGGTGCGGATTTGCTGACGAGAAACTTCAAGGAGGCGTCAGTCGATCTCCAGGCCGTCGGCCCTCACCTCACTGGTGGTGAGCAACTTCACAACGTTGCTGCGGAACATTTGGACACTGGCTTTGTCTCATCCGAACGGCATTGCACCTGTGACCTGGGTGATGGTGACTTTGGAAGTTCCGCCGCAGGAAACCTCCATCCAATGGTGGGGGCAATCACCATTGGGCGCTGATAACACCACTGACTCCCTTCTGACGATGCGGGGAGTCAGATCAGCGTTATCTCTCGCCACAACATTGCCGAAGCTCATTTGACCTGAGACTTAGCGTCATCTGAAGTCCACTGCATCTAAACTAAACCCAATCTATTGATGGAAGTTCTGCCGCAATAGAGCCTCCATCCAATGGTTTCCAAGGCCATTGGGCGCTGGTCACTGCACTGACTCCTTACCAATGAGAGGTCCAGGAGTCAGGCCAGCGTTCTCAACTCAGAGCCGCAGCCTTGAAACTCAGCCCCGTCTCATTTGGACGTCATCATTGCCTCTTCGGAACAGGACTTGGGTTTGTTCCAGGTCATCGTTGTTTTGAGGTCAGCTTGACGGCGCCTCTTTAACCCGATGATTCTGGCGAGCCATCGGGCGCTGGAGCAGAACTGACTCTTCTTCATGAGCGACGAAGAGTCAGTCCAGCGATACCGCTTTTCTCCTTGACAACCTTGCGACTAGAGCTCGTTTCATTTGAGCTCCATTAACACCTCGTTTGTACACATTCCCTGCGCGAGCACATTCATCATTGATTTGAAGGTTCTCGCGAGGCACCTTCGATCTGATGACTTATCCGGGTCATCACGCTGGGGTTACAACTGACTCCTCTTCTCAACCGGAGGAGTCAGTCCAGTCCTCACGCCCTGATTACTGTGTTGAATTTTTATGGCCAAGAGCAAAGGCGTTCGCATCATTGTGACTCTTGAATGCACAGAGTGCAGAACTGCTACAGCCTCCGAAAAACGTAGGCCAGGTGTTTCTCGCTACACAACCACGAAGAACAGAAGAAATAATCCTGAAAGGCTTGAGCTTATGAAGTTCTGTCCTCAGCTCAACAGGATGACCCTGCATCGCGAAATAAAATAAGACGATAACAAATAACTCGATAAAATACTCTCCCATATGTTCAGAATTTGCTTTCGATTGTTCGCAGTTACTCTTTCTTGATTTCAGTTCGTCAAAACAACCTAGGTTCTATTCACCTCTATGTGTTTGTGCAGCGTGCTGCTTCTAGCGGGCAATGATTAGCGAATAGCTAATTCAGTCCTCTTCGTAATTCCTTGTGTGCCCGAGATGTATCAATGCGAGTATTGGTCGGTAGAATATAAGACTACTCCCATAGATTGTCGCGGCTACTTTGACTGAAAGCATACTTTGGTCATGACCAACATTGAAGCATTTGCACACATCATTGACCTGGCAAATCGAACGACTGATAAGACCACTTACGAATATTTAATGAAGGAAGCTCAGGGGATCATGAGGGATCCAAAGTCGGAAGACATAAGTTATTGCGACTTTGCAGAATTGGTGAAAGAGCGTCTCAATAATCAATCGCTAAGAACAAAATAGAGAAGATGTGACGTCATTGCTAATCGCGGTGATTATTCATAATTCATTCTGAAATATGCTGGGGATGGGTAGCTGCCAATCTTGGTGAAACCAGTTGCTTCTTGTGAGCTTCCAGAGGGTTATATGAGACACATTTCCTCCCATAGAACTCACGAATAGAAGCATCGACTACAGCTATCGATAAATTGTTTGGTTACGAAAAATGTGCAGACTGGAATCACATCGCTCACTTTGGTCTGAATCAAAAATGACCCACCATTGCCGCATTGGTCGCACCTACTTCCAATCAGGAAGCGAATATTGATTGGGACAGTTCATTCCAGCCGGAGCTGTTCAAACAATGAATTTGATTTTGTCGAATTCATTGGGCGTCATCTGGCTCTTATTCCCTCCAGGTTCGAGGGTCAGATAGACGTTTAAAAAACAAATCAATGCTGGTATTGATTGTTGTTCTCTTTGCACTATCAATCGCTGGCGTTGATGCTTTCTAAATTGCATCTGCAACCTGATGTCCCGTAAAGCAACCCGTCTCGCCAACCTTGATGCATCGGTTCTGGAAGCGCATATGCGTTGCGGAATGGAATGGCCTATTGGCCTTGTTGATGCGATTGCACAAGCCCATCAGACCACAGTTCGATGTGTGATTGAGCGTCGTCGTGTCTTGCGCTCCACTTCTCAATACGACTCTGAGTTCAATATCAACTTTTAAGATCGATCCTTTTCATTCATCATTAGTATGTCACTGTCCGCATTTGAAATAGCTGTTGCTGGAATCACATCCATTCCACTAACGAGCGGCTTAGTTTTTCTTGGCTATAAAATATTTGGCGAGGAACGAATGGATACCTCTAATCTTAACCCGAAGCAAGTATCGGCTAAACCAATTGCGCCAAATCCAAAGCAAAATCAAGACGGTGATAAAGGCTCAGTGTCATCAACATCGAGATAAGTATTTCATCAAGCAAGCCAATGTCTAGGATCTTTGTTTCATTGTTCGTGGCAATTCTGCTCAGCTCATGTGGGTTGGGTGGTGATGCTCCACGGTCTTCGCTGGAAAGTAGTAAGGATCAATCTTCCGAAGAACAAAGCAATGTGAAAAGATCCAGTGGCTCGTCTTTAGACAGGAAAGTTGAAAGTTTTTCCTTGCTCGAAGTTCTTAAAAATGGGGGACACATTATTTATTTCCGCCATGCAACAACTGAGAAAGATTATGCGGATCAAGCCGATCCTCTGATGAGTCTGGATGATTGCAATTCACAGAGAAAATTAAGTCTCCAAGGCATACGTGAATCTTACAATATTGGAATGGCATTTGCTTCAAAATCAATCCCGATTGGTCAAATCATCGTCAGTGAATATTGCCGATCATGGAAAACAGCGAACTTTGCATTTGGGGAATGGACGCAAAAAGATTCACGCTTAAACTTTTTGCCTTATGAAGATTATACGGAAGATCACGTGGCACTGATGAAAAAGAATGTCATGCCATTGTTGACACAGTCTCCATTGCCAGGTACCAACACGGTAATTGTCGGCCATGATGATATTTTTGAGTCGGCAACAGGTATCTATCCAGAACCACAAGGCATCGCCTATATCCTTGAACCTGACGGTAAAGATGGCTTTGAAATTATCGCGAATGTATTGCCTTCGGAATGGGCCACGCTCTGAAAACGACGATAAACCTCTGGCTTGATCAATAGATTCGATGCATGTTCTGGATTTAACACGATTTTGAGGCGTTATTGACATTCCTCGCCTGCCTGGCCTTGATAATAGTTGGGTCGCCCTTGGACGGGGTTCGGCAACACCAGAAGTGATTTATCTCTCGTTTTGGATTGCGAGGGATAAATCCTTTTTTATGCATTGGACTTTGTAAAGACAAGCCATGGGTGGATGAACCATGGCTTGCTTGCACCTGCAAAATGCTCACAGGCTTAAACAAAATTTAGAGACTGCGCTAACTGTATTGCGAGTGCATTTGATACTTTTTCTGCTCTCAATTGATAATGCAAACTCCAGAGCAGGTTTATTGATTCATGGTGGTAAACAGTATTCACGATTGCGTCTTAATTGCTCCATTTTAAATGTCTATTGATCGTGCCCACTGTCTCTATTGATTCAATTAAAATTCGATCAGCTCAAATGATTCTTTTGCTAGTTAAATAAGACTTGTCCCTAAAAAGTAATGTAAAAGCGGGTTAATTCTGAGGGTGGTAATCATTATGTTTTTTGGGTGCCACATATTTTTCAAAATGCAGTCTTACGGAAGTCCATCAGTCAGTTATGACTGGTGGGCTGGAAATGCAGGGGTCGCAAAACGCAGCGGCTCTTTCATTGCAGCGCATGCTGCCCATGCAGGTTTAATCATGTTTTGGGCAGGTGCATTTACCTTGTTTGAGCTAGCCCGTTATGACGGCACTTTGCCAATGGGTGAGCAGGGGCTAATTTTGATTCCTCACCTTGCCGGTCTTGGCTTCGGTGTTGGAGACGGTGCCGTGATTGTGGATCAGCAACCCCTCATCACGATCGCAGCCTTTCATTTGGTTTCGTCTGCCGTTCTAGGAGCAGCTGGAATTTGGCATACGCTTCGAGCCCCTAAAGATCTTTCTAATGCTGAGGGCCGTGCCCAGAAGTTTCATTTCGACTGGGGTGATGCCAAACAGCTCACGTTCATTCTTGGGCATCATCTCATTTTTCTTGGCCTTGGCGTAATTGCCTTTGTTGAATGGGCGAAACGCCATGGTATTTATGACAGTACCTTGGGAGCTGTTCGTCGGGTCGAACCCAATATCGATCTTGGAATGGTGTGGGGTTATCAAGCTAACTTCCTCTCCATTAGCAGCCTTGAGGATGTGATGGGTGGTCATGCGGTCTTGGCTTTTATTCTCACCATCGGTGGTGTTTGGCATATCATCACAAGCCCGTTTGGTCCCTTCAAGAAACTGTTGATTTACAACGGTGAGTCGATCTTGTCGTACTCGCTTGCTGGTGTGGCTCTGATGGGTTTCGTGACCAGCATTTGGTGCGCTCAAAACACAACTATTTATCCAGTTGAGCTTTATGGTGATCCCCTGAAGTTGAGCTTTGCGTTCTCTCCCTATTTCACCGATACCACCGCTCTTCAGGGCGAAGCTCACACGGCGCGTGCTTGGCTAGCCAATACGCATTTCTACCTGGCATTCTTTTTCCTTCAAGGGCATTTTTGGCATGCTCTTCGTGGTATGGGCTTTGACTTCAAGCGTGTTTCTGAAGCGCTTGACAACATGGGTTCAGCCAAGGTGAGTGCTTAGTTGATCTGCTGTTATTAATTGTTTCTATCTATGCACCTCTCGTCTCTGTGAGATGAGGGGTGCATTCTCTGTTTCGAATGTCAGGTGCAATACCGACCTATCCAATTTCTTCTGAATCACCATCTTTCTCTCTCCTCGACTGTGCTGCCTTCCAGCTGCAGCGTGATCTTCTGCGGACGATCTCGTGAGGGCACAAGCCATTCGCAAAACCTAGAAAATTAGGTCGTTATGCCAGCAGCTTTGAAAATCAAGATCAGGATCCACCGCTTCGCTTTAAATTTTGTGGTGATCTTCTCTAAATGTTCAATTGCCAGTGGTGGCTGATTGTATTTCAGGCACTTTCCAGCTCCCATCAAAATAAGGTTCTTGTGGGGAATAGATCCGCAAGGTGGCATTTGATCCAGGATAAATTTCGAGGAAGTTTTCTTTGGTTGAATCCACTCCGAAATTCAGCACGTAGTCACCGCTTTTGCTCTGCTTCGCAAAGGAGCTATTGATGTTGTAATTCTTTCCTTGAGCAAACCCATCTTTATCGTAAACCGTTACCGACCAAAAAGCATTATCAGCCATCGGGACATCTTTCAGGGTGAGTGTCATTTCCTCGCCAGAGTCGGGTATGACGATAGATGGATAGACAGCTCCCTTTTTAGTTAATGCTCCCCATCCAAATGCTACCCCGATATTTCTCATCTCAGGGCTGATCTCACCCTGTTTGCCAAAAATTTCTTCGCTGCTAATTCCTTTCGCCTCTTTTTCTTTTTGATAGTCGGATCTCATTGAGAGCATTTGACTCCTGTCCCATTCTTTTGTTTGAACGAATTCTCCACGGCTCGGCTGGCTGATTGTGATTTGATCCTGGATTGTCCCAACTCGCTTGATGTCACTATGGTCCTGCATATTGACTTGGGTTCGAATGATGACAAATGCGAAGCGGCTGCCAACCATTTCTTCTGTGATCTCGTAGGCGCCAGGCTTGCTGGAAACCAATGGAATCCAGTGATCAGCGTTAACGACTTCCAGAATTTGAAGCCGATCAGAGACTGGTAAGGTGATCGTGGCTGGAATTCTCAAGTCGACAACAGCGGCGGAATATAGCGTGTCAAAGTTTGGCCTCAAGATGGTTCTATCCTTTGGATCCATTGCCTTTCGGAAATGCATGAAAATACCCATCCCGTTTGAACAAGTCGCCTTGGCAATTTTTTGGACATAATCGCCAAGAATTATTTCTGTTTCCGCAAAAGCATAGTTGTCTGCATTGACGGTAGTTGTTGTGGTTCCTTCTTTTTTAAAGGCAGGCTTGACGCTGTCACAATCAGAAGACTGGCTTCTGGTATATCCAGGAGTATTGTCGCTATTTACTAAAGAACCTCCGATTAAAGTTGCAAGGCAAATAGCGCGTGTGATCCGATTGAACACTGGAGCCTTAAGCAGACTTCATAACTTTAGCCAAAATCTTGCTGCTGGCATTAAGGTACCCGCAAACCCAGTATCGGGAGTGAGTTGATGTTCAAGTGGCATAAGAAGTTCACCAAGCGCTTCCGTAAATCCATTGGCTTGAAGAAGTACCAGTTCCTTTGGCTGACCTTCGGCAAAGGAATGGTGTTTGGCTATTTGCTTGCTTTGGTTGTTAATGCACTGAGCAGTTGAAGAGCAGCTTTCGCTTTGTTCGTCGCTGGACCTTTTCTGCGCTCCTTGAGGTTGAATTTCATGAAATCTGTCTACTTGAGTAGAGCGTGGCAGATCTACAGGTGTGAATAGGACCCCACTGGAGAGCGACGAGAATGTCCCGAGCCCGCGAATTACTTCGCTCCGTTAAAAACCTTTCGATCCTGCGCGAACTTGCCAAGACCCAGGGAGGTCTCGACAGCGTTGGAGATCTGGTCGACAACTTCATCGACAGCGAAGCCATGGCGGTCTGCCTGCAGCGCTTCAAGGCTCTCCCTGGTGGCAGAGAGATGGTGGAGCAGCGCTATCCCCCCTTTCAGCCCGACATCCCTGCCCTGGAAGAACTGCCGGAGGGAACACTGGGAAGGGCCTACGCGGGAATGATCCGTCGCTTGAATTACGACGCTGACTTTTTCAGGCCCAGGGACACCAGCACCGAAGCCCTCTGGCTTACACAGCGGATCGCCTCAACCCACGATTTGCATCATGTGATCGGTGGGTTCAACACCCAAGCTGCCGGTGAGTCGGGGGTGCTAGCCATCACCGCCACCCAGATCGGTTTTCCCGCCTTCGTGTTGCTCAACACACTGGCCGGCTTCCGCGCCTTCCGATTCCAGCCTGGGGAGCTTGAAATGATCAGCCGAGGAATCGCCGTGGGCAGCAAGATCGGCCTTGAAGCGACACCGCTTGTATTGCAGCGCTGGGAGGAAGGCTGGGAGAAACCGCTCCAGCAGTGGCGCGAAGAGCTTGGTGTGAAGTCCGCTGTGGACGAACCGTTCGGAGCTGAGTACTAACGCTCGCCACGCAGCAGGCGGTGGCGAATCTTCTTCTGCAGCACAAGCGATGCTGGGATCAGGGTGAAGCCGTCGAAGTCTGATCAATCCTCCATTCGTGGGATTTCGCCAGACTCCGGGTATGCCCAGGTATCGCGCCACCAGTGCCCGCTAGAGAAGCTGGGCGACGAAGGGTGGTTGTTCAGTGAGCAGCAACAACGGCTTGGTCGTCTCAAGCCCGAGATGGCCTTGGCTCACCCACAGGGGTTTGAAGTGCGGACCTTCAGCTGGGTGTCGCCACGGTCTTCAGTGCCGATGACCCGGCTGCACCTATGAGGCATTTCTGCGCCCAGCGCTAGTCATTGCTTGCCAAGTCTCGGCTTTAAAAGCAGTGATTTCAATCGATCTCCAGTCCTTCGGCGAGATCGAGGTTGGCGCTGACGCTGCGCACATCGTCGAGGCCATCGAGGGCATCCAGCAGCTTCAGGCAGCTGCGGGCGGTTTCGGCATCATTCACCGAGACGCTGGTCTGGGCGGACCAGTGGTGTCCCCACTCCCGCACATCCCAGTCAGCGCGGCGCAAGCCGTCCTGAAGGCTCTCCAGAGCTTCGAACGGGCCGTGCACCATGACGCTCTCCTCCAGCAGCTCATAGCCATCGGCGTCCAGCGCCAGCAGGCTTTCTAAAAGCCGCTCTTCCTCCTCAGCTCTGGCGTTGAGGATCACTTCGCTGCGGTGTTCAAACAGATAGGCCACGCAGCCGTGTTCCCCCAGGTTCCCCCCGTTCTTGCTGAAGGCCAGGCGCAAATCCGCCGCGGTGCGGTTGCGGTTGTCTGTGAGTGCCTCCACCAGCACTGCCATCCCGCCGGGGCCATAGCCCTCGTAGCGCACCTCTTCTAGCTGGGCTCCGTCGCCACCCTGCCCAGATCCCTTGGCGATGGCGCGCTCGATGTTGGAGGCGGGAACCCCCGCGGCACGGGCTTTGCTAATGGCCGTGCGCAGCTGAAAATTCCCGGCCGGATCCGCTCCGGCGCGGGCCGCCACCATGATCTCCCGTCCCAGTCGGGTGAACACCGCCCCCCGTTTGGCGTCGACGACGGCCTTGGTGCGTTTGATCTGGGACCATTTGCTGTGGCCAGCCATCGCGTCAGGGCAGGGCGGGTTGCGGTCGGAGAGTACTGACCGACCGTGTGCCTTCAGCCTGCTGCATCGAACACCACCTTGGGTCGCAACAGGCCCTCGCTCTCTCGATGGCCGATGCCGGCCATGCTCCCATCCGCATTGCACACCACCACAGCCTCCCCAGCACCGGGATCCATCGCGATGCGCCGGCCACAGCGCCAGTCGATCTGTTCGGCTTCGCTGAGATCCCGCCGGGGCAGGGCTCCCAGGGCCAGCAGCGGCGACAAGGGATCGGGCGGCGTGTCGTCTCGCTCCGGCAGGGGATGCGCCTGGTGCGCATGGAATCCCAGGGCCTGGGTGCGGCGCAGGGAGGCCAGACAGCCTCCACAGCCGACGGATGCCCCCAGATCCCTGGCGATCGAGCGGATGTAGGTGCCGGCTGAGCAATGCACCTCGATGCTCAGCTGCCCCTGGGCGGCATCCCAGTGCAACAGCTCCAGCCGGTGCACGGTGACGGCCCGCGGAGGCAGATCCATGGCTTCGCCGCGCCGGGCCCTGGCATGGGCCCGTTCGCCATCAACGTGGACGGCGGAGACCTGCGGTGGACGTTGCTCAATCGCGCCCTGAAACGGCTCCAGGGCGGCGTTGAGCTCGGCGTTGGTGAGGGGAGGCCAGGCTTGCTGCTCCAGCAGCTCTCCCTCCAGGTCATCGCTGTTGGTGCGCGTGCCCAACTGGATGACCCCTCGATAGGTCTTGTCTCCGGGGAGGTAGGGCAGCAGTCGTGTGGCCGGGCCCAGGGCGATGGGGAGAACCCCGGTGACGGCTGGGTCAAGGGTGCCGCCATGCCCCACGCGCTTGAGGCCATAGCTGCGGCGAAGGCGGCTGACGCAGGCGTGGGAGGTCAGGCCTGCGGGCTTGTCGATCACCACGAAGCCGAAGGGGCCGTTCACCGGGGCTGGAGCGGGGTGCCCTGACTGTTGCATTTCGTCGGCTGCGTAGGTTGGCCGCGCCCTGAAGCCCATCCATGCCCCAGCTCCGCAGCAGCACGGATGTGGACGTCTCCGCCTTTCTCGCCGACGGTCTGGGCATCAAGCAACACCTCAGCCGTTATCTCGATCTGACGCCGGAGCAGCTGGAGCAGCGTCTGCCCAGCAGCACCGACGATCTTGCGGACCTGCACCCAGGTGCGTTCAGGCCGGAGGACGCCACTGCCTTTTACGAGGACACGGTGGGGACAGGACACTTGTTGGAGCTAGCGGCCTGGCATCTCTCCAGTGCGGACTACATCGCGGACACGCTACGTCTGCAGGGCATGGCCGTGCAGGGCCAGGTGCTCGATTTCGGTGGAGGGATCGGCACCCATGCCCTCTCGGCGGCGGCGCTGGACGCGGTGGATCACGTTTGGTTTGTTGATCTCAACCCCCACAATCAGGTCTTCGTGCAGCAACGAGCGGAAAGCCTGGGTCTGGCGCACAAGCTCTCCGTGCATCGGGATCTCAGCAGCACGGGCGATGTGCGTTTTGATTCGGTGGTCTGCCTGGATGTGCTGGAACACCTGCCGGATCCCTCAGCACAGTTGCTGGAGTTTCACCAACGCATGGCTCCAGGGGCGATTGCCCTTCTGAATTGGTACTTCTTCAAGGGCCATCAGGGGGAGTACCCCTTCCATTTCGATGATCCAGCCCTGGTGGATGCTTTTTTCCGGACCCTGCAGGTCCAGTTCCTGGAGGTGTTTCACCCCTTGCTGATCACGGCGCGGCTGTACCGCCGCTCCTGAGGCTGAGGCAATAAAAAAGCCCCGATGCCAGTTGGGCATCGGGGCTCTGCATTAGGGCTTGAGTCGGAACTCAGACCGCTGCGGTGATATTGATGCGCTTTCGGTTGCGCAGGCCACGGCGGATCGATTCGAACTTCACCACACCATCGGTGAGGGCGAACAAGGTGTCGTCCTTGCCCTTGCCGACGTTGATGCCGGGCAGAACGGAGGTGCCGCGTTGGCGGATCAGGATGGATCCAGCGGTGACGGTTTCGCCGCCATAGGCCTTCACGCCAAGGCGTTTGGCGTTCGAATCGCGGCCGTTACGGGTTGAGCCTGTGCCTTTTTTATGTGCCATGAGAAAAGATGCTGGTGGGGCGGTTGATGAATCGAGGGGGTGAGGTCAGCTGATGGCCTTGCCGCCCACGGAGATGGACTCAACCATCACCCGGGTGAGTTCCTGCCGGTGACCATTCTTGCGGCGGGTTTTCTTTTTGGGGCGCATCTTGTACACAATCACCTTGGGCCCACGGCGATGGGCCATCACCTTGAGCGACACCGTGGCGTCCTTGACGTAGGGCTGGCCCAGGGTGGTGCTCTTACCGTCCTTCACCAGGAGCACGTTCTCGAGCTTGATCGTGTCATCCACCTCGGCCTGAAGCCGGTCGATGTCGTAATAGCGGTTGGGCTGCAGCCATATCTGGGTTCCCGACGCCTCAACGATGGCGTAGGTCCCGCTCTGTTCCGCGGCTGGTTTGGTGTCGGCCATAAGGTGAAAAGACGCGTTCAGGCTCGGCGAACCGATTCAGGCCTGACCCGCAATCGAAAGACAAACAAAGATCTTCGTCTCTGACGCCCCCCATCGTCAAGATTCAGATACCTCGATGTTCCGGATGCTCGGATGGCCAGGCCGGCCCTCACTGTTGCTCTTGTTCTGGGCAGCCCTGCTTTGGTGGAGTCCTGCCGTCAGTGGCTGCCGTCCAACCGTTATGAATCCGTTGTCCTAACCGTTGAGCCTGGCGAGGCTCTGGCGGATCTTCTCGGGCCCCGACAGGAAGACTTTGATGCTGTTGTGCTCGAGCAGACCCTGCTGGACGCCGAGGTCAAGGAGCAGCTGCTCTCGGCGGGTCTGCTCTTCCCCGCCGTGATCGTTGGGGAGGTGAGGGGGCAGGTGGATTACCACCCCGAAGAGCTGCATCTGCCCGACGACCAGCTGGCCCAGCTGGGATACAACGTGGACGCAGCAATTTCACGTTTTCTGCGCCAGGGCCGCGCCGATGTCCGCCAGGAGGAGAGCGGATCCTCTTCCCGCGCCGTCAGCAACCTCTCCGATCGCCTCCAGGAGCGACTGGGCTACTTAGGGGTCTTCTATAAACGAGATCCATCCCGCTTTCTGGGCAGCCTGTCACCTGAGGAACGCCGGGATCTGCTGCTGTCGCTCCAACGCACCTACCGCGATCTGCTGGCGAGCTACTTCAGCGATCCGGCTACGGCGAATCAGGCGTTGGAAAGCTTTGTCAACACCGCTTTTTTCAGCGATCTGCCGATCACCCGCACCGTTGAGATCCATGTGGATCTGATCGATGAATTCTGGAAACAACTGAGTTTGGAGGGCCACAAACATGACTTTCTTCAGGATTACCGCCTTGCGCTTCTCGACGTGATGGCGCATCTGTGTGAGATGTACCGGCGATCCATCCCGCCGGACCTTCCTCTGTCGGGCACGGCCTCCAGCCGTGTACGTCGCCCGACGGATCAGCTCGATGCCTCGGAGGAGTCGTCATGAGTCCCCGCAAGACCTACATCCTCAAGCTCTACGTGGCGGGCAATACGCCCAATTCGATGCGGGCGTTGAAAACTCTGCGCAACATCCTCGAGACCGAATTCAGAGGGGTCTATGCCCTCAAGGTGATTGATGTGCTGAAAAATCCGCAACTGGCGGAGGAAGACAAGATCCTGGCAACGCCGACGTTGTCCAAGATTCTCCCCCCCCCGGTGCGCCGCATCATCGGCGATCTCTCCGATCGGGAGCGGGTTCTGATTGGCCTGGATCTTCTCTATGACGAGCTGTCCGACACGGCGCTCAACTCAAGTGTGATCGATGCTGTCGATGAGGAGACCGATACGACGATTTCGTCAGATCCTTAAGCGACATGGTGCGCTCCAGCGCGGTTCATCTCCTGCTCACTACGGTCAAGTCATAGATGGTTGCCATGCAGTTCCCTCCGACCAGCGGTCAGCCTCAGATGCAGGTTCAAAAGCTCCCGACAGGGATCGAGGGCTTTGATGATGTGTGCCAGGGCGGCCTGCCGATCGGCCGCAGCACGCTGATCAGCGGCACCTCTGGTACTGGCAAGACGGTGTTCTCGCTGCACTTCCTCCACAACGGCATCAAGCAGTTTGACGAACCCGGCATCTTCGTCACCTTTGAGGAATCGCCTCTCGACATCCTGCGCAACGCCGCCAGTTTTGGCTGGAACCTGCAGGAGATGGTCGAGCAGGACAAGCTCTTCATCCTCGATGCTTCGCCGGATCCCGACGGCCAGGACGTGGCCGGCAGTTTTGATCTCTCCGGCCTGATCGAGCGGATTAACTACGCCATCCGCAAATACAAAGCCAAGCGCGTCGCCATCGATTCGATCACGGCGGTTTTTCAGCAGTACGACGCTGTTTTCGTGGTGCGTCGTGAGATCTTTCGGTTGATCGCGAGGCTCAAGGAAATCGGCGTCACCACGGTGATGACGACCGAGCGTATCGATGAGTATGGCCCGATCGCCCGCTATGGCGTCGAGGAATTCGTCTCCGACAACGTGGTGATCCTGCGCAATGTGCTCGAGGGAGAGCGGCGGCGGCGCACTGTTGAAATCCTCAAGCTGCGGGGGACCACCCACATGAAGGGCGAGTTCCCCTTCACAATGGGAACCCACGGCATCAGTATCTTCCCGCTTGGGGCCATGCGCCTCACCCAGCGCTCCTCCAACGTGCGAGTTAGCTCCGGTGTGCCCCGCCTGGACGACATGTGCGGCGGCGGTTTCTTCAAGGACTCGATCATCCTGGCCACTGGTGCCACCGGAACGGGCAAGACGATGCTCGTCTCCAAATTCATCGAAGACGCCTGCCGCAATAAGGAACGAGCCATCTTGTTTGCCTATGAGGAGTCGCGGGCCCAGCTACTGCGCAACGGCACCAGCTGGGGTATCGACTTCGAGCAGATGGAGCAGGACGGGCTGCTCAAAATCATCTGCGCCTACCCCGAATCCACGGGTCTTGAAGATCACCTGCAGATCATCAAGACGGAGATCAGTCAGTTCAAGCCGTCGCGGATGGCGATCGACTCCCTCTCGGCCTTGGCGCGTGGTGTGAGCCACAACGCCTTCCGTCAGTTTGTGATCGGCGTGACCGGTTACGCCAAGCAGGAGGAGATCGCCGGCTTCTTCACGAACACCTCCGAGGAGTTCATGGGCAGCCACTCGATCACCGACTCTCACATCTCCACGATCACCGACACAATCCTGCTGCTGCAGTACGTGGAGATCCGCGGTGAGATGGCCCGCGCCTTGAACGTGTTCAAGATGCGCGGTTCCTGGCACGACAAGGGCATCCGCGAATTCGTGATCACGGGCAATGGTCCGCAGATCAAGGACTCCTTCTCCAATTTCGAGCGGATCATCTCCGGTGTGCCTCACCGGGTGACCTCTGATGAGCGCAGCGAGCTGTCGCGCATCGCCCGGGGCGTGTCCAGCGAGGACTGATCTAAAGCTCGACGGCCTCGGCGATGGCATTGCGGTTGCGCCGTTCCGCCTGCAGCTGCAACTCATCCTTGTCGGCCTCCGCCAGGGCTAGGTCGAACCAGAAGGTGGTGCCCACCTCGGGCTCACTGACCATCTGCACCTGAGCACCATGTTTCTCGAGGATGCCCCGCACGATTGAGAGGCCCAGTCCGGTGCCCACTTCCGTGTGAACGGCATTTTCCACCCGGAAGAAACGATCGAAGATGCGTTCCTGATCGGCGCTGCTGATCCCGCAGCCTGTGTCGGCGATCTCCACTCTCAACTTGGGCAGTGGTGAGGTGAGGGCGCAGGTGGGTCCGTCACTGCCGGTGATCGCTGTCCCCTCCACTGAACAGGTGTCTGGCCAGGGATAGGCCCGCAGCGCCAGGGGGCCACCGGGGCGGCTGAACTTGAGGGCATTGCCCATCAAGTTGTCGAGCACCTGAAGCAGAAGGTCCCAGTTGCCTAACACGTCTGGCAGATCTTCGGAAACATCGAGAACCAGTTCCACCTGGCGATCCTCAGCATTCAGCCGATAGGTGCGCAGGGTCTGCTCCATCGCTGGTCGCATGCTGATCGACTCGAACTGCACCGTTCGACCTGACTCCAGCCGGGAAAGATCCAGCACGTCGTTGACCAGTCGGGTGAGCCGATCGGTTTCATCGTTGGCAACCCCAAGAAACTCCTTCTGCTCGTCAGGGCTGAGCTGGTCGCCGAGGTCGTGCAGGGTTTCGACGTAGCTCTTGATGTTGAACAGCGGGGTGCGCAGTTCATGGGAGACGTTGCTGATGAAACGGCTCTGGGCCGCATTCAGCTCCACCTCGCGGGTGAGGTCCTGAATGGTGACGGCGATGCCTTTGAGGGTTTCACCGCTGGCATCACGCACCGCCTGTAGAACAATGCGCAGAGTGCGGGCCGGTTCCCCCACGCTGCAGCGGATGTCTTCACTGTCTGCAGCGCCACCGAGCAGGGCATCGAGGGGGTTGTGCAGCTCCATCGCAAGCAGTTCCGGCAGTTCACCCACCAGCTCCTGGCCTTCCAGGCTGCGCCCTTCCCAGCGGAACAGGCGCCGCGCCGTGGGATTGGCCAGCACGATTCTGCCTTCGGCATCCAGCAGCATCGCGCCGTCGGCCATGGTGGCGATCAACGACTGCTGCTTCACCTGGGCGGCCGTGAGCTCCTCGATGTTGGCCTCGTCATAGGCCTCCAGCTGGGAGGCCATGGCGTTGAAGCCGGTCAGTAATTCCCCCAGTTCCCCACCCACCGGCAGGTCGACACGGGCTCGGAAATTGCCTGAGGCAACGGACCGCACTCCTCGCAGCAGCTCCTTGACCGGGCGGGTGATGGTGAGGGCGTTGAACACCGCGCCCAGGATCACCAGCACCCAGATCGAAATGAACACCGCCACCGTGACCTCACGGGTGAGGGCCGCACTGGCCAGGGCGGTTTCATTCGGATTCACGCCAAGGCCTAGAACGCCGTAGTACTCGCCTCCACGGATCAGGGGGACAAACACATCGGTGACAGCTCCCTGGGGCGTCAGGTGTTGCCGCACAAGGGGGTTCTGGGGGCGTCGACGCAGCTCATCGGGGAGTTCCAACCGTCTGTTCAGGCGCAGTTCGCCATCGCCATTGCTTGGGGTGGCGCTGATGGGAATCCCCAGGTAAACGACACCATCGGGATCGGCAAAAAAGATGTAGCGAACGCTGCGACTGGAGCGCCAGAACTTTTCGGCGACATTGGCCAGCTCTCGGTCCTGGCCCCGCGCGACCAGTTCGGTGACATTGCCGGCCAGCAAAAGACCCAGGTCTCGTGCGTAGCGCGTGTCGCTCATCACGGCATCGCGCTGAATCCCGTTCAGTGCGAAGAACGTGATGCCCGTCATCATCAGGCTGACCACCAGGGTGGCAATCGCCAGCAGCTTGGTCTGGAGGGTGAATTCCGCCCACCAGGCGGTGATGCGGTCCCAGAGGTTGTCTTCTTCCCCCGGCGGTTTGCCATTCGGGGGAAGGGCCCAATCAGCGATTGCTGTTCCGCTGCTGCTGCTCATCCTCCCGAGCGCACCTGGTGGCCTATGTCTCGACGGTAGGTGATTCCGGCGTAATCCAGCTGATTCAGACCGCTGTAGGCCCCCGCAAAGGCCGCATCGAAGTCATCGCCCTGGGCGACGACGGCCAGCACCCGGCCCCCAGCGGTGAGCAGGTCACCGGAGCTGTCGCGGCGGGTGCCGGCGTGGAACAGCTGATGGTCGGGGCTGGGGGTGAGGTTGATGCGGATCGCATCGCCCTTACGGGGGGCTTCCGGGTAGCCCTCTGCAGCAGCCACTACGCAGGCGCTGCAGCGTTCGGCGATGCTCAGTTGCGGCGCAAGATCGAGGCGGCCCAGCGCGCAGGCCTGAAGCACGGCGGCGATTTCGGGACCGAGCAGGGGCATCAAGGTCTGGCATTCGGGATCGCCGAAGCGACAGTTGAACTCGATCACCTGGGGCCCATCAGCCGTGATCATCAGGCCGGCATAGATCACCCCGCGGTAATCGATACCGCGTTGGCGCAGGGCCTCCAGGGTGGGCTCGAGCACGATGCGACGTACCGCCTCGAGGTCCTCGGCATCCAGCAGCGGGGCGGGGGCATAGGCGCCCATGCCGCCGGTGTTGGGTCCGCGATCGCCTTCATTGAGCCGTTTGTGGTCCTGCGCCGGTGGCAGCAGCACCATCTTTTCCCCATCACAGAGGGCGAACACCGACACTTCCGGCCCCTCCATCCGTTCCTCCAGCACCAGCTGGGATCCCGCAGCACCGAATCGCCCTTTAAAGGCCTCGCGGATGGCGGTTTCCGACTCCTCAACTGTGTCGGCCACCGTGACGCCCTTGCCGGCGGCCAAGCCATCGGCTTTGACCACCAGAGGACGTTGCACCTCACGCAACACCGCCAATGCTTCCGCCTCACTGCCCACGGCCCAGTGGCCAGCCGTGGGGACTCCCGCTTCCTTCATCAGCTGTTTGGCCCAGGCCTTGCTGGCCTCCAGTTGGGCGCCTTCCGCTCCCGGGCCGAAGACGGCGAAGCCTGCATCACGCAGCGCATCAGCGACGCCAGCGGCCAGCGGAGCTTCCGGACCGACCACCACCATGTCGACGGCGTTCTGCTGGCAAAGCTCAATCAACCCAGCGCTATCGGTTTCGGCCACGGCAAGGGCGCTGCCTTCAGTGCCCCCGTTGCCCGGGGTGATCCAGACCATGTCCAGTCCGGGGCAACGGCCCAAGGCCCAGGCCAGAGCCTGTTCCCTGCCGCCGCCGCCGACGACGAGGGCACGTTGGAGTGGGGGCAGCGTGTTGGGACGGGTGGACGAGATGGCCATGGTTGCGGGAGGAACGGTTTGGGCCTCGTAGGTTTTCCTTTGTAGACCGCAGCCCGTCATGGGGACTTCCCTTTTCCCCTTCGCCCTCACCCTTCTGGCTGCTGTCACGGCAGCACCCGATCCGCAGGTGATGCGCGAGGAACGCTTTCAGACTGCTCTGCTGGAGATGGATGTGGCCGCGGCGCAGCAGGCCTGTCTGGACCCGCTGATCGCTGATTCCGATCGCCGTCTTCAGCTCTTACGCGACCGGCTTCTGGCCCTGCATCCCGTCATCGATTCATTCGAGTTGGCGCTGGCGAACGCTGAAGCCTTGATGAGCTGTGGCGCACCCGAGGCGGCAGCGGTGGTGCTCAACCGCTATCTCCCCGGTGTTGGAGATGAACGGCGGCAGTGGCTGCTACTGCGCTGGCGAGCTGCAGCAGCGGCCCTGGATCACCGTCAGGCAGCTCTGGCGCTGCGACGTTTGGTGGCCGGCAACCTGATGACTTTGGACGCGCCGCTTCTGCCAGGTCAGATCAATGGCCTGGATCAGTTGGCTTTGCATGAGGCGGCCCAGGGGCGCAACGCTGTGGCTGTGGAGGTGCAGCTGTTGGGGAATCTGAGCGGTGTCCAGGGCGCGAGGCGCATGGCGAGGGCGGCCCAGTGGCTCGATGCCGATCAGTTCGAGCAAGCCGATCAACTGCTTGAAACCGCTTTAGATCAGGCGGCGGCAGCGGAGGCCTGGGGATTGGCCATGGAGTTGCTGCGTCAACAGTTGCAATTGCAGTTGGCTGCGGGGGGCGATGGCGCCCGGCCGCGGCAACGGATGCAGCGGCTGGCCGGTGTTCTTGACGACCGCTATGCACTCCAGCAACTGCAGCCGGAGAACGCCCCGGATCCTCTGCTGCGTTCGCCGCGGGATCCCGGAGGTCATGCTGATGTAAGACCATCAGCCGTTGCACCGTCGCCATGACGCCCGATCACGGAGAGCTGCTGTACGAAGGCAAGGCCAAGCGGGTGTTCGCGAGTGCGGATCCCGACCGGGTGTTGGTTGAGTTCAAAAACGATGCCACGGCCTTTAACGCTCAGAAGAAAGCTCAGTTGGAGAACAAGGGTCGGCTGAACTGTCAGATCTCGGCGCGGTTGTTTGAGCTGCTGGAGAGTGAGGGGGTGCCGACCCACTACTGCGGTCTGGCCGGGGAGACCTGGATGCTGGTTCGTCGGGTGGAGATCATTCCCTTGGAAGTGGTTCTCCGCAATACCGCCACCGGATCGCTCTGCCGTCAGACGCCCATCGCGGAGGGTACAGCCATGGACCCCGCCCTGTTGGATCTTTATTACAAGGACGATTCCCTGGGCGATCCGCTGCTGACGGAAGCCCGCGTGCAGCTGCTGGGGGTGGCGGACCCCCAGAGACTGTCAGCGATTGAACAACTGGCCCGCCGTGTGAATGCGGTGCTAACGCCATTTTTTCAATCCATTGATCTGCAGCTGGTGGATTTCAAGCTGGAGTTGGGGCTGGCATCCGATGGAACACTTCTGCTCGCCGATGAGATCAGCCCTGACACCTGCAGGCTCTGGGACCGCCGCAACAGCAACGCCGAGGACCGGATCTTGGACAAGGACCGTTTCCGCAAAGATCTCGGTGGTGTGATGGAGGCCTACGGGGAGGTCCTCAAACGGGTCCAAGGCACCTGTCCGAACCCTCGCAACTGCCTGTAAGGTCAGCGCACCTTTTTGTGGCTTCGGCCCAGCCTGCGCCTCGATGACCCGCCGTTCGTCTCGCCGCTCCTCGGTTGCCGTTCGTCGCACGGTGTTGGGTCTGATGTTGGGGATCCCCCTGATATCACCGCCTGTGCTGGGCCAAGAGGCCAATCCTGCGGACCAACCCGTCGAGGAATCGATCACGGAAACCGAGACCGTTGAGGTGGAGGAGACCGTGGTCGAACAGCCCCGGGTTTTGATCTCCGAGGTGCTGATTGAGGGCATTGAGGGCCATCCGGAGGAAGAACGCCTACAGATCTCCACCTATGACGCGATGCAAGTGCGTCCAGGGATGCGTGTCACCCGGGAGGAACTGCAGAACGATCTGAATGGCATTCAGGCCACCGGCTGGTTCTCAGATGTGCGGATCGTTCCTCAGAACGGACCGCTCGGCGTTCAGGTGGTCGTTCAGGTGGAGCCCTTCCCTCCCCTCAGCGCTGTAGAGATCAGTGCCGACGATGAGGATTTGCTGCCGGATTTGGTGGTGGAGGAGACCTTTGCATCGGACTACGGCCGCACGCTCAACCTCAACGATCTGCAGCAGCGGATGAAGGCCTTGCAGTCATGGATGGCCGATCAGGGTTATTCCCTGGCTCGGGTGTCTGGCCCGGAACGGGTCAGACCCGATGGGGTAGTCACGCTTAAACTGCTTCAGGGCAGCGTGGCTGGCGTCGAGGTCAAATTCCTCAACAAGGAGGGTGATGACACCGATGAGAACGGCAATCCCATTGGCGGCAAGACCAAAGAGTGGGTCATCACCAGGGAGGTCTCGATTCAGCCCGGAGATCCGTTCAACCGCAACCAGCTGGAGCGGGACATCAAACGGTTGTATGGGACCCAGCTGTTCAGTGATGTGAAGGTGACCCTGCGGCCTGTGCCTGAGGCGCCTGGAGATGTGGTGATCGTTCTCGGAATCGTTGAACAGTCCACCGGTCAGCTCTCAGGTGGCCTCGGTTACAGCCAGAGCCAGGGTGTGTTCGGTCAGGTTCAGGTGCAGGAGACCAATCTCTTTGGCCGTGCTTGGAATCTGGGCACGAACATCACCTACGGCCAGTACGGCGGATTGGCCAATCTCAGCTTTTCGGATCCCTGGATTTACGGCGATAAGCACCGCACCAGCTTCCGCACGTCTGTTTTCCTGAGCCAGCAGGTGCCGCAGGTTTTCCAGAGCGAAGACAACGGCAACATCCGCACGGTTAAGGACTACGTCGACAACGACACCAAAAAGGCCTATCGGACCGGCCGAAATTACGGGTTCACTGATGGTGATGCTCCTGGAAACATCAACAAGGCCGAGGACGAATATCCCAATCGCAGTTGGTTTGACTACGAGGGAGACACGGTGGTGCTGCGCAAGACAGGCGGCAGCTTCTCTTTTGCCCGCCCCTTGAACGGTGGTGATCCCTATAAGGACGCCAAGTGGAATGTGTTGGCCGGCATGTCCTTCGCTGAGGTGCGGCCGATCAACTTTGCTGGTGACTCAAGGCCCTACGGCGTCTCCACCAATAACCTCGGCAAGAAAGTAAAAAACGACGACATCATTTGCGTGTCGTACAACTGCGCCGACAGCAACACCCTGATAGGGGTGCGTGTCGCCACCACCTACAACAACTTCAACAACCCCCGCAATCCCACCAGCGGCAACTTCTTCACCGCCGGAACCGAGCAGTTCATTGGAGTGAATAACGATTCGCCAACCTTCAACCGGTTGCGGGCCAGCTACACCCAGTTCTTCCCGGTGGACTGGCTGAAGATTCACAAGGGTTGCCGTCCGAAGCCCGGTGAACAAGCCGATTGCCCCCAGGCCATCGGTGTGCAGATCAAGGGTGGCGCCATCATGGGTGAAGCGCCCCCTTACGAGGCGTTCTGCATGGGTGGATCCAACTCGATTCGCGGTTGGTACGACTGTGATCTTGCTGTTTCCAAGGCGTTCAGCGAACTCACGATCGAGTACCGCTTCCCGCTGATCAGCATCTTTTCCGGTGAGGTGTTCATGGATGCCGGCACCGATTTCGGCACCCAGAAGGATGTGCCCGGCAAGCCCGGTCTTCTGCTCGATAAGGATGGTTCGGGTGTTTCCGTGGGTACCGGCGTGATCGTCACAACCCCGGTTGGTCCGATCCGACTGGAGGTCGCTAGCAAGGACTTTGCCTCCGACTGGCGCTTCAATCTGGGAGTGGGCTGGAAGTTTTAGTGACCAGCTGGCCTCATGACTACTCCGCTGCTTGGACACTGGCGGCGGAGACATCGCGTTCCGGCGTTGGCCTCCACAGTGGAGCTGAGGCCACAGTGCAGCTTCGGCCGACGGATCAGCCTGGGTTCCACATGCGTTTGCCGGGGATGGAACAAGCGATCCGGCTCCGGCCGGATCAGGCGCGCGATAGCCCCTTGTGCACCACGTTGGATCTTGGCCTCAGCAAGGTGGCCACCGTGGAGCATCTTCTGGCGGCCCTGGCGGGGTGTGGCCTCAGTCACGTGGAGATCGTTCTTAATGGCCACGAAGTTCCCCTGTTGGATGGCTCAGCCCTGGTCTGGGTGGAGGCCATCGCTGAGGCTGGTTTGGCTCCTGCTGCGACGCCAAGGCCGACGCCACCGCTGCTGGCGCAACCGCTGCTGCGCACGCGCGGTAACAGCGTGATTACGGCCACCCCGGCGGAGTGCTTCGGCGTGGTGGGCATCATCGATTTCCCTCAGGCGGCCATCGGCCGACAGCAGTTCGCCCTGGAGCTCACCCCCCAGCGGTTCGTGGAAGAGATCGCTCCAGCTCGCACCTTCGGCTTCCGGGAGCAGGTGGAGCAGTTGCGCGCTGCTGGCTTGATTCAGGGTGGTGCCCTGGATAACGCTCTGGTCTGTGACGGAGACCAGTGGATGAATCCGCCGCTGCGGTTCGAGGATGAACCGGTGCGCCATAAGCTCTTGGACCTAATCGGCGACCTGGCCCTCGTCGGTTTTCCCCAGGCACAGGTTCTTGTGTACAAGGGATCCCATGGTCTTCACACTGATCTCGCAGCCGCTTTGTGACTGAATCCACCACCCCAGACGTCGTGCTCACCAGCGAACAGATCGCCGGTTTGCTTCCGCACCGTTATCCCTTCGCTTTGGTGGATCGGGTCATCGCCCATGAGGCCGGGGTCTCGGCCACGGCGATCAAGAACATCACCATGAATGAGCCCCAGTTTCAGGGCCATTTCCCAGGACGCCCCTTGATGCCGGGGGTGCTGATCGTGGAAGCCATGGCGCAGGTGGGGGGATTGATCGTGACCCAGATGCCCGATCTGCCGAAGGGACTGTTCGTTTTTGCCGGCATCGACGGGGTACGCTTCCGGCGCCCTGTGGTTCCTGGAGATCAGCTGGTGATCCGCTGTGAACTGCTCAGCCTCAAGCGCAAACGCTTCGGCAAGGTCAAGGCGGAGGCCACGGTGGATGGCGATCTGGCCTGCTCCGGCGAACTGATGTTCTCCTTGGTGGACTGACCGTGATGTCGCAGCAAACGGCGTCACAGCAGATCCATCCCACGGCCGTGGTTGACCCGAAGGCTGAGCTGGCCTCCGGGGTGGTGATCGGCCCTGGTGTAGTGGTCGGCCCCCAGGTGGTGATCGGAGAGAACACCTGGATTGGTCCCCATGCCGTGTTGGACGGTCGGCTGACCCTGGGTCGTGACAACAAGGTGTTCCCAGGCGCGTGCCTGGGTCTTCCGCCGCAGGATCTCAAGTACCGCGGTGCCGAGACCGAGGTGGTGATCGGGGATGGAAACACCCTGAGGGAGTGCGTGACGATCAACCGCGCCACCGAAGAGGGCGAGGTGACCTGCATCGGCAACGGAAACCTGCTGATGGCCTATTGCCATCTGGGGCACAACTGCGAGCTGGGCAACAACATCGTGATGTCCAATGCCATTCAGGTGGCGGGCCACGTGGTGATTGAAGACCGTGCGGTGATCGGTGGCTGTCTGGGCATTCATCAGTTCGTCCACATCGGTGGGATGGCGATGGTTGGCGGCATGACCCGCGTCGATCGGGATGTTCCGCCCTACTGCCTGGTGGAAGGCCATCCGGGACGGGTGCGGGGTCTGAACAGGGTGGGGCTGCGTCGCAGTGGTCTAGCCAGCAACCATGACGGCGCTGAACTGAAGCAGCTTCAGGAGATCTGGACCCTGATGTATCGCTCCGATCTGGTGATTGCCGATGCTCTTCAGCAGGCTCGCAACCAGCCGTTGCTGCCGGCGGCCGAGCACTTCTGCCGGTTCCTTGAGGCTTCCACCGGTCAGGGCCGACGGGGTCCGATGCCGGTGCAGGGTCGCTGATGGTTCGGCTGCTGATCAGCACCGGAGAAGTCTCCGGTGATCTGCAGGGCAGCCTGTTGATTCGCGCCCTGCGGTTGGAGGCGGAACGACGGGGGCTGGAGCTTGAGGTGCTGGCCCTTGGTGGTCCGCGCATGGAGGCGGCGGGGGCAGTGTTGATCGCCGATACCGCCCCGATGGGGGCGATCGGCCTTTTGGAGGCCGTTCCGTTGATTCTTCCCACCCTTCGGCTGCAGGCCAGGGTGGATGCGCTGCTGGAGGACCGGCCCCTTGATGGGGTGGTGCTGATCGACTACGTCGGGGCCAATGTTCGGCTGGGCACGCGGCTGAGGCGGCGGCGGCCCGAGGTGCCGATCACCTATTACATCGCCCCTCAGGAGTGGGCCTGGCGCTTCGGTGATGGCAGCACCACCCGTTTGCTGGAGTTCACCGACAGGATTCTGGCGATCTTCCCGGCGGAGGCCGAGTTCTATGCCGCTCGAGGTGCGGATGTGAGCTGGGTGGGTCATCCACTTTTGGATAGCTTCCAGAACCTGCCCGACCGCGCCAGCTCCCGCCGCCAGCTGGGCCTGGATCCCGAAGCCCCGGTGCTGTTGCTGCTGCCGGCCTCTCGGCCCCAGGAGTTGCGTTATCTGATGCCACCGTTGGCCCAGGCGGCGGCCTTGCTGCAACAACGCCACCCAGATCTGCAGGTGCTGCTTCCCGCTGGGCTGGAGGAGTTTGAGCAGCCCCTGGCTGCAGCGCTCCAGGAGGCTGGTGTGCGTCATGGCCGGGTGATTCCTGCCGCTGAAGCGGATGTGCTCAAGACCACGCTCTGTGCGGCGGCGGATCTTGCCCTCGGGAAATCGGGCACGGTGAATCTGGAACTGGCCTTGCAGGGGGTTCCGCAGGTGGTGGGTTACCGCGTCAGTCGCCTGACGGCCTGGGTGGCTCGCCATGTGCTGCGCTTCCAGGTGGACCACATCTCGCCGGTGAATCTGTTGCTCAAGCAGCGGTTGGTGCCTGAGCTGCTGCAGGACGAACTCAGCGCTGAAGCTCTGGTGGAGCGGGCTTTGCCCCTGTTGACCGATACGCCGGAGCGCCAGGCGATGCTGGAGGGATATGAGCGGCTGCGGGCCACTCTGGGTGCTCCTGGTGTCACCGAACGGGCGGCCAAGGCCATTTTTGATCAGGTGATCTGATGAAACGAACGCTGCTGCTGCTGGTCACCTGCCTGATGCTGCTCTGCTGGCCCCAGCGGGCCATGGCCGAGCTGCAGACGGCGGTTTTTGCCGGTGGCTGCTTCTGGTGTCTGGAGCATGACCTGGAGGATCTGCCCGGGGTGCGTGATGCCGAGAGTGGCTACAGCGGCGGCCATCTGGAGCGCCCCACCTACCGGCAGGTCAGCAGTGAGACCACCGGTCATCAGGAAGCGGTGCAGGTGCGTTTTGATCCTGAGCAGATCAGCTACGAGGCCTTGCTGCGCAGCTACTGGCGCAATGTGGACCCCCTCGATGGCGGCGGTCAGTTCTGTGACCGCGGCGATTCCTATAGGCCGGTGATCTTCACTGCAGATGCCGCCCAGTCCCAGGCCGCGGAAGCCAGTGCTGAGGCGGCGGCCCGCGAGCTGGGGCAGCCGCGTTCAGCGCTGAAGGTGGAGCTCAGGCAGGCGGCTCGGTTCTGGCCTGCCGAGGGTTACCACCAGAACTATGCGGAGAACAACGTCGTCAAATACAACTTCTACCGGTTCAGTTGTGGTCGCGATCGCCGCCTGGATGCAGTCTGGGGTGATCAGGCAAGAAGCGGTAATTCATGGCGTTGATCATCGAATCCGGTCGAATTCCTTAAGAAACCAACACTCAACCTGTTGAAAAGATTAAGCGCAGCAACCTGATTGATTCAGCAAGTTCTCAGTGAACAGACGGGTTTCCGGCCATCGACCAATCTTGCACCCATGCTTACGATCAGGCAGTGAGAGGAGGGATGTATGTATCTGCTGACCATTAAGGATGGTCTTGGCACCCGTCACATCGGTCCGTACCCGTCGCCGAAGCATGCGTCGGATGATCTCGATCGGGTGTTGGAATCCTGCTCTGAGCGAGCACGGTGGCAGATCCATGCGCTTGAAACCCCTGACCGTTCCCTTGAACTGCAGGCTGTTGCATCCTGATTGGTTGCGCCTGATCAGCTCTAACGTTTCCCCGGAAAGCCTCGGGTGAGGCCGCTTTCAATCATCAGCCCGATGCCGGCGTTGATGCAGATGAGGCTGAGGGTTCCGTACCAGAACCAGGGGCCTCCATCCTTGCCCAGCATCTGAACCACCTTGCGGCTGATCGCTTCGCCGAACAGGCAAAGGCCCACCGGGAGAAGCAACACTCCCAGCTGGGCCTTGATGTACCAGCGCACCGGGGAGCGGCTCATGACTGGGACAGCACCCAATTCACCAGGGTGCGCACTCCGTAGCCGGTGGCTCCAGCGGGATTGACGCCTTTGCCCTTGTCGCTCCATACCGGCCCGGCGATGTCGATGTGGGCCCAGGCGGTGTCCTTGGCGACGAACTCCTTGAGGAAAAGGGCGGCCGTGATTGAGCCCCCCGGCCGCGGGCCGGTGTTCTTCATGTCGGCCAGCAACGACTTCAGCCCGTCCTTGTACGACTGCCGCAGTGGCATGCGCCACAGGCCTTCACCGCCCGTTTGGGCGGCGGCATCGAGAGCCTCCGCCAGGCCGTCGTTGTTGGACCACAAACCGGCCATCTCATTACCGAGGGCAATCACGCAGGCCCCGGTGAGGGTGGCCAGATCAACCACCGCATCAGGCTTCTGCTCACAGGCGTAAAGCAGTGCATCGGCGAGGGTTAAGCGGCCTTCGGCGTCGGTGTTGTTGATCTCGATCGTCATGCCGTTGGCCGCCGTGACGATGTCGCCGGGGTGGACGGCGGAGCCGTTCACCATGTTTTCGCAGGAGGCCACCACCATGTGAACCTCAACGCCGGCCGGCTTGAGTTCAGCGATGCTGCGCATGGCGCCGAGCACGGCGGCGCTGCCCCCCATATCAAATTTCATCATGTCGATCTGCGCCGCGCCCACCTTGAGGTTGTAACCGCCGGAATCGAAGGTGAGACCCTTGCCCACCAAGGCGATACGGCGTTTTACCTCGCCCTCGGGGCGGTAGATCAGATGGATGAACTTGGGCGGCAGATCGGAGCCCTGGCTCACGGCCAGGAACGCACCCATGCCCTTGGCTTCACAGTCGCTCCGCTCGAGCACCTTGAGCTCCAGGCCGTGGTCGCGGGCGATGTCGGCGGCTGTCTCGGCTAGGGCGGCCGGGGTGACCACATTCGGGGGGGCGGCCACCAGCTCCCGGGCCAGCTCCACGCCGGCGCAGGTGGCGTTGACTGCCGAAAAGCCGCTGGCTGCGGCGGGGTCGAGGTCGATCAAGTCCAGGGCCTCGGGGATCCGGCGTGGGTCCGGCTCCTTGCGGAAGCGCTGGTCTTTGTAAAGGCATAGCCGCACGGCTTCGGCAGTGATGCGGGCCGCTTCGGCGGCATCGGTTCCGGCCCAGGGCAATTGGAGTCCGAGGGTTCCTTCACAACCGATCGCGGCCTTGGCCGCCCGGGCAGAGGCGCCGCGCAGGCTGTCGGCGTCGATCCCATCGGCCTCGCCCATGCCCAGCACCACCAGGCGCTGCGGGGCCCCGCCCAGGGGTGTGATTACCAGTTGGTCCCCCGGCTTTCCTTTGAACTCCTGCTGCCTGAGGGCCTTGGTGATGCCGGCAAAGCGTTGTTCCAGGGCCGTTGCGGTGGCATCGACATCGCCCTGGGGCAGCCCCACCGCCAGCACATCGCCGTTCCACTCATGCAGACCGGTGGAGGACAGGGAGAAGCGCATGGGTGGACGCATCAACAGAGAACGAGCGTAGCGATCCTGCGCGACGCCTTTTGGCCCTACAGCTCAGCGGTGAAGGGGGTGGCCCAGCGCTGACGGGTTTCCTTGTTAAAGGGTGGCCACCATCGTTGGATCAGCTGCTGTTCCAAGGCCCGCCTGGCCCGGCGGGCCCGGGGCACATCGCAGCTGAAGCGGATGCTCAGCTGGGCGTTGAGCTCACAGCGCTGCAAGGCTTCGCCGTAGGCGGCGAGGTAGGCCTTGCAGTCGTGATCGCCTTTCCAGCGGCGCTCGGCGGCCAGCGTTTCGCCCACATAGAGCAGAAGCGGCTGCTCCAGCTGGGCCGGTCGGTCCATCACCAGGTAGATCGCCGCACCGCGGTGGGACGGTTCCGGCCAGCGCCAGAAACTCATCGCCAGGGGGGTCAGTGACAGCGGATCCAGGGCCGCGGCTGCATCGTCGCAGGCGGAACCGAACAGATCCCCCTGTGCAGCGCCAGTTCTCTCGCCACGGAACAGCGGCGCCTGATGGGCATGCAGCCGCTGTTGCCAGGCGAGTAGCTGTTGTCGTTGCAGGGGCAGCTCAGGCCCGTTGCTGAAGGCCAGCGCTCCGGTGGAGAAGAGATCCCCTTGCATCAGGGCAACGGCAGGCTGGGCCCGGCGCGGCGGCTGCCGAAACTGACCCGGCCGATCAGGGTTTCAACGGTGCTGGCGGGCAGGCTGAGCCGTTCCTGCAGATCGGCAAGGTCTTTGAAACCGTCGCGACGCCGCTCCCTCAAAAGGTTGGCCAGGCGTTGCTTCGGCCAGCAGAGCAGCTCGAGCTGATCGGGGCTGGCATTGTTCAGGTCCAGCGGCGCCGCCTGTGGCTGCGGCGGAGCATCGCCGTGCCACTGAAAAACGAGATGGGGGGTCCAGAGCCTGGCCAGATCGCTCGGCAGCTCCAGCAGCCGGAACAGATCATCGGCACAGGCGAATTGCACGCCTCCCTGTTGCAGACGCACCAGCAGATCGGCCGTGTCCTGGCTGCAGCCTGGCAGCTGCAGCCACTGATCGCGGCTTGCCCGATTCACATCCATTACCCAGGGTGGAGGCTCGGGCGCGATCGGGTAGGGCTGCGGTGGCGCCGTACGGGGTGGCGCTGGCAGTTGCCCGGTGGCCTGCAGCACCCGCCTGGCTAAGGGATCCAACCAGTGGCTGCGGGGCATGCTGCTCAGCAGAGATGGGCTGACCTTAACGAGGGTGCAAGGGCTGCGTCAGCGCAACTTGCGCACGAGACCTTCGCAGCCCCCCTGTTCGTCGATGTAGCTGCGCATTAGATCGTCGTAGCCGGGAGCGCTTTTCACGTCTTCACGCTCGGCGTCACTCACCCCTTTGCTGATCAGAAAGCGGTTAGCGATGTCGCGGGCCTGGACGGCCTTCATCTGTTTGGTTTCGATCAGGCAGCGGGCATTGGCCTCGGCGATGGTCACCAGGGCGGTCGTTCGCTCGCTTGAGGCGAAGGCTGCCTGCTGAGCGAGGCTGCTGATGCTGATCACGACCAGGGCGGCGGTGGCGGCGCGTTGGACCATGGCGTCAGGACCGTCGGACTCTCCTCAGGATGATCCCTTCAGGGTGAGGGGGTCCAGCGGGGGATCGGCAGCGGTGGATCCACCAGGTTCCGCTGAAACGCGAAGAGCACCGCTTGGGTGCGGCTTTTGGCATTGAGTTTGCGCAGCAGCCCTGTGACGCAGTGCTTGGTCGTTTCAATCGAAAGGTGCAGCTGATCGGCAATCTCTTGATTGCTGAGGCCTTTGCAAAGACCTCGCAGCACGTCTTCTTCTCGCACGCTCAGCACGTCGCTGAGGGGATGGTCGATGCCTCCTGAGCCGCGGTCGTGGTTGGCCACACCGGCGATCACCGGATCCATGTGACTGCCATCGCTTTCCATGGCGCGCAGAACGCTGAGCAGGCCGCCGTTGCCGATGCGCTCATGGCTGCAGAGCCCCTCGCACTGCGCTTGGGCTGCGGCGTGAATCGTGCTGAGCAATGGGCGTTGAATCAGCATTAGGCAGCGCAGGGAGGGCTGGCGGGCCTTGGCGGCCGCCACCAGGGATGGGCCGTTGCCGCGTTCGAGCTGGTCGCTGCAGATCAGCAGATCAGCGGCTGTGCTGCTGAGGCAGGCGAGGGCTTCCACTTCGGTGCTGGCGGCCCCCACCAAGGATCCGACACCATCGAGTATGTGCACCAGGCCGCTGATTAACACGCGATCGGCGGAGGCGACCACGATGCGACGCCCCTCCAGCAGGGGCCGGTGGAGCTTGGGAAGCTCACGCATCGCGCCGAGCTGAGCGGTGAAGTCCACATCCTGAAGTTAGCCCGAAACTCACCATGAATCGGATGTCGCGTGAGGGTGGTGCGGGTCAGCAAGACCGTACAAAAGGTCTTGGCTCAGGCCTAAGAAAGGTGCGGCGATCACCCCCGTTGCCAATCGAGCATCCTTGGCAGACTTTGCCGAAGCAGTCCGCAACGCCGACGATGGCTTTCTTCGATTCCGACATCGTTCAGGACGAAGCCAAGCGCCTGTTCAGCGATTACCAGCAGCTGATGCAGCTGGGCAGTGAGTACGGCAAGTTCGATCGGGAGGGCAAGAAGAAGTTCATCGAGACGATGGAAGAGCTGATGGGCCGCTACAGGGTGTTCATGAAACGCTTTGAACTCTCGGAGGATTTCCAGGCCAAGCTCACGGTTGAGCAGCTGCGCACCCAGCTCAGTCAGTTCGGCATCACCCCCGAGCAGATGTTCGATCAGATGAACTCCACCCTCGAGCGGATGAAGGCCCAGATCGAGCAGCCCCCCTCCAGCTGAAATAGCCCCAGCTGAACCATCACTCGTACGATCGCGAGCGCCCGCTCGCTGCGCCTCCCTCATGCCGGACTCCATCCCGTCGTTACCGGATTGGTTGTCACGGGGCATGGCCGACCTGTTCCCCGCCGGGGATCCCACTGATGCCGATCAGGCCCTGGCGGCCCGGTTGGCGCAGGCCGACAAGGAAGGCCGGCCGCTGCGGGTGAAGCTGGGCATTGATCCCACCGGAAGCAACATTCATCTGGGCCACAGCATCCTGTTCCGCAAGTTGCGGGCCTTCCAGGACGCGGGCCACACGGCGGTGCTGATCATCGGCGATTTCACCGCGCGGATCGGGGATCCCACCGGCAAGAGCGCCACGCGGGTGCAGCTCAGCAAGGAGCAGGTGGCCGCCAACGCCTCCACCTACCTGCGTCAGTTGGGGCAGGACCAGCCCAAGGAGACGGCGCTGCTTGATTTCGAAACCCCTGGCCGGTTGGAGGTTCGCTACAACTCCGAGTGGCTGGAGGGGATGGACCTGCCGGCGGTGATCGGCCTGCTCGGCACCGGCACCGTGGGCCAGATGCTGGCGAAAGACGACTTCTCCAAGCGCTACGGCAGTGGCACACCGATTGCCCTGCATGAATTCCTCTACCCGCTGCTGCAGGGCTACGACTCCGTGGCGGTGAACGCTGATGTGGAGCTGGGCGGCACCGATCAGAAGTTCAATGTGGCCATGGGCCGCGACCTGCAGCGCCACTTCGACAAGGGCACCCAGTTCGGCTTGTTGTTGCCGATCCTGGTGGGCCTGGACGGGGTCCAGAAGATGAGCAAGAGCCTCGGCAACGTGGTGGGCCTGGAGGAGGATCCACTCTCGATGTACTCCAAGCTGGAGAAGGTCGGCGATGGGGCGATCGATGACTACGTCACGTTGCTGACGGACCTGGATCTGGCCGCGTTGCCGGAAAACCCACGCGAGAAGCAGAAGGCGATGGCCCTGGCGGTGACTGCCAGCCGCCATGGTTTAGCGGCGGCCCAGAAGGCCCAGAGCGATGCCGCCACCCTGGTGGGCGGCAGTGGTGATGCTGGTGCGGATGTGCCCGAGGCTTCCCTGGCGGAGGTGAACTTCCCGGCCAAGGCCTTTTATCTGTTCAGTGCGGTGGGCATCTGCGCCAGCAGCAGTGAGGCCCGTCGCCAGATCAAGGGTGGTGCAGCGCGGCTGGAGGGGGAAAAGATCACCGATCCCAACCAGGAGTTCGCCTCAGTGGCGGAACTGGAGGGCAAGGTGCTGCAGCTGGGCAAGAAAACCTTCCGGCGCTTGGTGGCCTGAGCCGCCAGATATCCCCCTTTTGGGGGATCCGCCGAGAGAGAACTGGCGCGATGCTGAGTTCATCCGAGCGAAGAAAAATGCCAGCGTTAGCCCTTGAAACTGAGTTCAGATCTGATCAGCAAATCACTGCTGATTTTTTGGCGTATCTGCAATCGGAATTCTCAGACCGTATCGCCTATGAGGTTGAACCGTCGCGGCTGACCGGTGGTGCTGATGCCCGGCTGTATCGCTACAAGCTGATTGACCAAGTGCCGAGAGTGCTTCGTATTTTGCGTCCAGCGCGTGAGGTGGAGGAGCTTTTGCATCATCAGGTTGTGCATCAGATCCTGAATCAGCAGGGCCTCAATGTCCCCGTGATTCATCACGTTTGTGCAGACAAATCAGTCTTGGGAGGTGTCTTTGCGGTGATGGAGCTGGTGCCCGGTCAAACGGTGTTGGAGCTGGCTCCAGAGATTCATGCCAAGGCCCTGGGTGAGTCGATGGCCACCATGCATGAGCTGGATGTGAGACCCATTGTTGAGTCGTTCAGGCGGGCTGGTGTTCCGGATGAGCGATTTTTAAACCCTGTTGTTCATCAAAAAGCATTGGATTTTTTTGAAGAGAAGACTCCCTGGGCTGCTGATCTGTTGGCTTGGCTGCGTGATCATCTGCCCCTTGATGGTGAGAATCTTGCTGTGATTCATGGTGACTATCACGGTGGTAATCTAATGTTTAAAAATGGTTCTGTATCCGGGGTTCTGGACTGGTCATTTTGTATTTCTGACCCCGCTGTGGATCTTGCTCACACAATGAATGATTATCTGGTTTTTATTCCCCAGATTGAATTGGGGATGTCATCTCATTTGTGGGAACAGATCATGGATGGGGTTCTTCAGGCTTATCAGGCCATCAGGCCTTTGAATTATGAGCACATCAAGGCCTGTCGTGTTTTTCATCTTTTTTGGGCGTTAACTGCCGGTCTTGCTGGTGGTGGCATCGAATTCATGCGAAAGCCTGAATCGCAGCGCGACTATCTGAGCTTCATTGAGCAAGCAACTGGCATCAGGCTTTCGCCCTCAGCCTGAACATCCGTTGAGATGCGCTGGCCGAGGCGACAGGATGGTCTCCGGATCAATCGCTTGCCTTGGCTCCGTCGCTCTCCGCTGACCCCGCCGATCGGATCATCGTGGCCCTCGATGGCATGGCCCCGGATCAGGCGCTGGCCTTTGCTGCTCAGGTGGAAGGACTGCGCTGGGTGAAGGTGGGCCTGGAGCTGTTTGTGCAGGCTGGCCCTGAAGTGGTGGCGCAGCTGCGCGAGCTGGGGCTGCGGGTGTTCCTCGATCTCAAATTTCACGACATCCCTGCCACGATGGCGGGTGCTTGCCGGCGGGCGGCGGCGCTGGGGGCAGAGCTGATCACGGTGCATGCCTGCGCCGGCAGCGAAGCACTCAAGGCGGCCCAGGCCGCGGCAGAGGAAGGAGCCCAAGGTGCTGGTCAACCCGCCCCCACGTTGCTGGCGGTAACGGTGCTCACCAGCTGGGAGGAGCAACGGCTGCAACGGGAACTCGCCATTGCCCAGGGAATCGCCGAACGGGTGCCGGCGTTGGCGCAGCTGTCGGCGACTGCTGGCATCGGGGGTTGTGTTTGCTCACCCTTGGAGGCCGCGGCTTTGCGGGCGCAGCATCCCGAGCCGTTTGCGCTGGTGACGCCAGGCATTCGCCCCAAAGGCGCTGCCGTGGGTGATCAGGCCCGGGTGATGGGGCCTGCTGAGGCCATTGCAGCGGGGGCAAGCCAGCTGGTGATCGGCCGGCCGATCACCAAGGCTGTCGATCCCAGCGCTGCTTTTTCGCTCTGTTGCAGGGAGCTTTGATTGCCCTGCCCGTGGTTATCAACAGGGCAACGGCGTTGAGGGATGGATGTTCTGTTGGTTGCGCTTGCTGGCTGCTCTGCTGGCGTTCGGGATGGGGGGCGCCCGGGGCAGATGCCAATGAACCGGGGCTGAGCGCCACGGAGGTGGTGCGGCGTTACAGCCGAACGGTGGCTTGCCAGATCCATGAGGCTGGGCCGGGGTATTGCCAGTACGCGAGCGTGAGCCTGGAGCCCGAATTGCCCGATGGCATCTTTGGCGTCTGGCTGGTGGCCTGGACCGGTGATCTCGGCTGCATGGGGGGCAACGGCACCCAGGGGGTGCAGATGGCCCTGGTGAAACAGAACGGTTTCTCGCTGCGGGTGGTTAGCCCTGTGGTGGTGGATGCCAATCTGCTGCCTGGGCTGGTGATGAACGGACTGCGTGATATGCAGTTCAGCGACGGGGTGCTGACCGTGAGAGGCACCAAGGGGCGCGAAGCCTTCGGCACCTTTGAGGAGTTAACCCAGCGCTACCGCTGGCACGGGGGGTGGAAAAGTGCCAAGCGGTTCGAGCGCCTTCCTTAGAACTTGAAGCTCAGGCCTCCCTGCACCTGCCAGCTGGTGCCGTGGTCACCACCCCAAACGAGCGCACCACCGCGGGCATAGACGCTAACGGATGTGCCATTGAAGTTGTAAGTGGTGTAGTCGAGCCCAAGTTCGATCAGGGCGGCGTGGTCGTCGCCGCCATTCACTTTCCAGCGCTTGCTCTCGCCAGATTCGCGGTAGCTCACCTTCTGATCGCCGCCGCTGATGCCCCAGTCAGCAGCCCAGCCCACGCGCAAGGACGGCAGGAACAGCGAGCGTTCGCCATCCCGGATCGGACGGGCGAATTTCAGTGAGATTTCACTGCCCACCTGATCCACTTCCATGGCGTGGTACTTGAGCCGATCCTCGCGGTAGGCACCGTGCTCGCTGAATCTGTCGAGGCTGGTGTTGATGTAGCTGATCTGGGCCTGCGGCTCGACCAACCAGTCGCCGCTCTCCATGGGGGCAGCAACGCTGACGATGCCGGTCCAGGAGTTGCCGCTGCGGTTGCCTTTGGCGGTTTCGCCGTTGGTGGAGCGGCGGTGTTCACCGTCGTAGCCACCGGCGCTGATCATGCCCCTCAGCACAAGGGATTCGCTCCAGTACTCGGCATAGGCACCACCGCCCCAGCCATCGGCATCCCAGCTGCCGCGACCACCATCACGGCCGTTCATCACCGCATAGGTGCCAAACAGGCCGATCCGGGTTGCATCGCTCAAGGGGATATCGACACCGAGTTGAGCACCGCCGTTGTCGAAGTCGGCGTAGCGATGGCCCGCAGCACCGTTGCTGTTAACGCCGCCGAAACCGCGCACCCAGGCGTTCACTGCGGGCTTGTTCACCGCGTTGGTGATCAGGAGGCTGAGGGGATTGATGATTTCGCGGTAGCGAACCCCTTCAACGTCGATGAAGACGGTATTGACCTCGGCGTCAAAGACCACAGCATCGGCCTGTGCCTGGAGCGTCCGTTCCAGGTAGGCCTCCGCAATGGCGGGATCAAGTGAATCGCTCTTCATCCAGAGCGGGCGGATTGGTTCGGCCGGAGCTGGTTCCGGTTCCGGCGTTGGCTCCGGTGTTGCTTCTTGAGCGGGTTCTGGGGCCTCTTCCTCGGCAAACTGGCGGTAAGGCGGTGCCGGCGGGAACTGGGTGCAGGGCCCGAAGCAGGGGGGGATGATCACCACAGGGCGCTGTTTCTTACTGCCTTTGGATGTCTTGGACCCGCCACGGTCGTCGTCCTCATCTTTGTCGTCGTCCTCTTCGTCTTCTTCAGGAAGACATACCTCGCCTCCGAGGGGATCGAGCCTGCAGCTCTCGGCCTGAACTTCAACTGGCTGTAGCAGCTCCAAGACCAGCAGCCCGAGGCTGCCCAGAAGCAAGGCTTGGACAGCACGTCTGGCGCGATCGCTGGTCGTCATATCGCCGATTACATCAAGGCACTCATTGTGAGGAAATTTGCATACGCCGCGATCAATTCTGCTCAGTTTGTGGAGCGCACCCGTAGCAACAGCGAAGGCGGCTGGGATTACGACTACTTCGCCAGTTATGCCTTGCCGGACTTTGTTGGCTGAACGGGTTCATTAACAGCTGCCAAGGGTGATCAGCCCTTGGCTTTCTGCCCGATCTTGGGTTCGGTGCCTTCCAGCAGCCGCTCGATGTTGCTGCGATGGCGCCACAGCACCATCAGGCTGGCCACCAACGACACCGCTACATAGGCGCTGCTGCCGCCGGAGAGCACCATCAGCACCGGCAGGCCGATGGCGGCCACCACGCTGGAGAGCGACACGATCCGGAAGATCGAGATCACGGCCATGAACAAGCCAAAGCAGGCCAGCCCCACCGGCCAGGCCAGGCCCAGAAACATGCCCAGGCCGGTGGCCACCGCCTTGCCGCCCTTCCAGCCCAGCCACACCGGCCAGATGTGACCGGCCAACGCCGCCAGGCCCACCAGCACCTGTAGCCAGTCGTTGAGGCCAACGCTTTTTGCCAGCAGCACCGCTAAGGCTCCTTTGCCCACATCGATCAGGAACACCACAAGGGCGGGCCCCTTGCCCACGTTCCGGAGCACGTTGGTGGCACCGGTGCTGCCGGAGCCGCAATCCCTTAGGTCGATCCCCTTGAGCCAGCGGCCCGCGAGGTATCCAGTTGGGATGGCTCCCAGCAGGTAGCCGATGGCCAGGAGCAGTAGGGCAGTGAGGATCACAGCAGATCGTCGTCGTCGAGGCGTTCACCCGGTCCGGCCGCGAAGGCCAGCCAGAGGGGGAACTGAAGCACAGGAATGTCGACGCTGCGCTCGGCGGCATCGATCAGGATCAATGGCACTTCGCCCCGCTCCTCCAGCCGGTCGGCCCGTTCCACTAGGGCTTCGGGGCGTTCGAATAGCACGATGCCGCTGCTGGGGCCGAAGTCTTCCCGGCCCAGACCCAGGGCATCTTGTAGCCCACGCCTCCATTCGCCGAGCCGTTCGGGGCCGCCGGCCAGCACCAGGCACTGGAACTGATCGCCATACAGCTCGCCGATCACCGCGATCAGGGCTGCACTCGCGAGGATGTTGCGGGGCCGGGTGCCGCGGCTGGGCTGGGCGCCGCGTCCGCCTTGATTGAAGAACCAGTCCTCCAGCAGGGCCGTGTCACGGGCGTCGATGCTGCGCCGCAGGTTCCAGGGATCGGCGTAGACATCGGGTTGCTTGAGGAACCGCTCCAGGGTCTGACGGATCAGCTCTTCATCGGGGCGGAAGGTATCCGCCACCGCCGGAGGTGGTGTGCTGTCACCGGCGTTGGCTGGCACCGCAGTGTTGTCTGCGGCCTGATCCAGAGGCGAGGGCTGCACCACCATCGGCTGCACCACCAGCTCCAGGTTTTCCACGCTCTGCACCAGGTCTTGCAGGGCGCCGCCCAGGTACTCCTGGAAGCCCTTCACACGACGGGCGATGGCGTCGGACTGGCCGGCGAAGTTGGCCTTCAGCTCGGTCTCGAGTTGCTCCTTGCGCGAGCTGAGTGCGGTGATCTCGGCCTCCAGGGCGTCGCGGCGCTCCTGCAGGTCCTTGAGGGCCAGCTTCAGTACCGGATTGGCCTCTGCAGCAGCTGCATCTGCGCTGGTTTCGCCGCTGGATTCGGGAGGGGCTTGCTCCGTTTCAGGTGCCTGGGGGGTCAGGTCGGTGTTGTCGGGCATTACGTCAGCTGCCGTGCTCTCCATCTCTCCATTCCAGCCGACCTGGCCGCAGAAAAAAAGATGGCATCAAAACTGAGATGTTGGCGCACGATATCGAATCCATAAGTTCACTAAAACAGCACAAATACGTGTTAAGACTCGCTCGTGTTTGTGTCGCCTTTCGGCACTTCCAGGGTCCCAACTCGCTGCTCGAGTTGTTCCCGAAGCTCCTGGGGGCTGAACAGGATCGGCAGAAAGTGAATGCTTTGGGTTTCTCGGAAATAAAAGAGGCCAGGCAGCCAGGGGGCGAACAGCCGCCAGCTCAGCCATTGGTCGTAGGGAAAGCGCCGCAGCTCGCGGCCGTTTTGCCAGACGATGAGCGCCTCCTCTTTAAATTCCAGGCGCAGGCTGGCGCTCTGGATCAGCAGAAACAGGCCGAACAGCGCCACCACCAGCGTGGGCCAGGGCGACAGCGGCAGCGGCAATAGCGCCAGGCCGAGGGCCACCACCAGTAGCGGCAGCCGCACATCCGGTTTGAGGGTGACTGGGGCGGGGATTGAGCTCATGCTCCGAACAGCGCCTGGGTGAGAACGACATCCATCAGGGCCACCAGGATCAGGATCATCACCACCGCGCCGGTGGTGCTGGTGCCCACTTCCTTGGGGCCACCGCGGGTGGTCAGGCCCCAGCCGCAGGCCACCGTGGCGATGATCAGCCCAAACACCACGGCCTTCACCAGCATGAACGGCAGGTCAAGAGGCGCCATCCAGGTGCTCACCGAGGTCCAGAACACCGCCGGCGGGATGTTGTAGAGCGCTGTACTGGTGAGTTGACCCGACCACACCGCCACAAGGAAGAAGAAGAAGCACTGCACCGGTGCCATCACCACCATCGCGATCATCCTGGGCACCACCAGGTACTCCACCGGATCGGTGCGCAGCATCGTGATCGCGTCGATCTGTTCGGTCACCTTCATCGTGCCCAGCTGGGCGGCGTAGGCGGTGGCCACCTTGCCCGCCAGAAGGCAGGCGGTGAGCAGGGGTGCGATCTCCCGGGCAAGACCGATTGCCAGGATGCCGCCCACCGTCGATCCCGCTCCTTGGCGGGTGAGTTCTGCGGCTACTTGAATGTTGAACACCGAGCCGGCGGCCACGGAGATGATCAGCACGATCAGCACACTGCCGGGGCCCGCTTCCAGCAGTTGATCGAACAGCTCCCCCCTATTGATGCGGCCGCGCAGGGTGGCGGCGACGGCCTGACCTCCGATCAGCAGGCTGGAGCCCAGGCGTTTGATCGATCGGGGCGTGTTCATCCGGCGGCCTTCTGAAGGTGGGCTCCACGGTCGGGCCAGCCTCGCATCACAACAAGGCCAAGCAGCACAAGGATGGCCGGAAGCAGACCCATGCAGAGGCGGATCGCCAAGAGGGCTGAATCCGGTTGTTCGATGAAACTCAGCGCTCCGCTGCAGTTGCCCCCCTTCGCTGAGATGTAACCCGTGAGCGAGAGCAGGCTGCCGAACACCGACATGGTCAGGCCGATGATCAGCTTCTGGCCGAACACCATCCAGGCGGTGTAGAGCCCGGCGGGTTTGCTCGGGTCAGCATCGATCGCATCGGGCAGCAGCGACCAAGGAATTAGATAGGCGGTGGCTGCCCCCACCCCCACCATGGCAATCAGGCCCACCAGTGGCAGCAGTTGCAGCGGGCCGGGATCTGTCGGCAGGGTCGGGAACACCATCGACAGCAGGCAGGCCGTGATCCAAAGCCCCGCGCCCCAGCGCAGGGTTGCCACCCTGCCGATGCGGTTGCTGAGGTTGCTCCAGATCTGTAGGCCCAGCAGGGCGGCGATTTGGAAGGGCAGCAGGATCCAGGTGGAGAGGTTGGCGGGTACATGCACCACCTGCACCAGCCAGATCAGGGCCACCACCTGCATCAGTTGCAGGCCAAACCAGAGCAGGAGGTAGAGCCCCAGCACCTGGCGAAAGCGGGGGTTGGCCAGCACCCGTTTCAGCTGCTGCATCGGTGCTTCGTTGTTGGGCGCGGGGCGCTGGGCTCGCTTGGTATAGGGGGCCAGTCCCCAGCAGCAGAGGAGCGTGGTGGCGGCGGCGATGCTGCCGGTGATCCGGCCCATCGCTAGGTAGCCCCCGCCACCATCGGTAAGCACCAGCGATGCCACGATCAGCCCACTCAGGCCCGCCAGGATGGATCCGGTGAACCGCGCCGCATTGAGACGGGTGCGAATGGCTGTGTCTGGCGTCAGTTCGGTGCCGAGGGCCGCGTAGGGGAGGTTGACGCTGGTATAGGCGGTCATCAGCAGGATCGCCATCACCGCGTAGTAGGTCGTGCGCTGCAACGTGTCGCCAGGGGGCACCCACCACATCGCCGTCAGGCTGATGCCCAGTGGCAGGGCTGCAGTCAGCATCCAGGGCAGGCGCGGGCCCCAGCGGCTGCGGGTGTGATCGCTGAGCCAGCCAATCAAGGGGTCATTCAGCGCGTCCCAGACCTTGCTCAACGTGAGCAGGGAGCCGGCGATGAAGGCCGGCAGGCCTGCGGCGCAAATGAAAAAGGGGAAGAGATAGAAGCCCAGCTGGGTTGCGGCAAGACCGGTGCCGGCGTCGCCCAGGCCGTAGGCGAGCATCAGCCTGCGGCGGGATCCCTGCAGGGATGCGTCGGTCGGTGTCACGCGGAAGCTTGGGGCAGGCGGATTGCCATAATGGATCCGTGCTCACGACACCACTAGCCAATGAGGCAGTGGTTAGTTTGTACTATGCGGGTGTTGTGTAATGGTAAGACCTCAGCCTTCCAAGCTGATGACACGGGTTCGATTCCCGTCACCCGCTCTGATCACAGCCGAAGATTCGAGGTTTCCTCTTCGGCGACCAGCAACACAAAGCTCCTGCTTTGCAGCGGGATCTCCACACCGCTGAAACTGGGCGGCTCCTCAGGGAAATCCTTGGGACTGGGTAAGGAGGTGTCGATCACCCGCTTCCAGGGGGAGGCTGGAATCGGCAGCTCAAAGCTGAGACTTTCTTTGTAAGCGTTGAATCCCATCCACAGCAGGGCGCCGCGGCTGCCGCTGTGCAGGCTGGTGGCGGTGGTGCGGCTCCAGGCCGCCCAATCGGGTTTGGCCAGGCTTACCCCATGCCATTGACGCCAGAGATCGCTCTGCTGCTGAGCTGATTTGCGCTTGCTTTCCCGCGGGGGCACCAGGGGATTGAACAGCTGCGGTAGGGCCTGGCGCAGCCGCAGCAAGCGCTGCAGAAACTGCTTGAGCTCTAGGTCGCAGTGGTCTTCATCCCAGACCATCCAGCCGAGCGGGCTGTTTTGGCACCAGCTGTTGTTGTTGCCCCCCTGGCTGCGGCCCACTTCGTCGCCCATCAGCAGCATCGGGACGCCACGGGCCAGCAGGAGCGAGCTGAGCAGGTTGCGTTGTTGACGCCGACGCAGGGTTTGCACCAGGGGATTGCTGCTGGGGCCTTCGATGCCGTGGTTCCAGCTGTTGTTGTGGTTTTCGCCGTCGCGGTTGTCTTCGCCGTTGGCCAGGTTGTGTTTGCGGTTGTAGCTGACCAGATCCGCCAGAGTGAAGCCGTCATGGGCGGTGATGAAGTTCACCGAACGCCCCAGGGAGACGGGCTTGCCGTCATAGAGATCCGGGCTGCCCTTGAACCGCTGGGCAAGGGTCCAGGTGCTGTGCTCGTCCCCTTTCCAGAACCGCCTCACCCCGTCGCGGAAATGGCCGTTCCAGGTGCCGATCCGTTCGGCGGGGAAATCCTCCAGCCGATACAGGCCGCCGCAGTCCCACGGCTCACTCACCAATTTGAGGTCGCTCAGGTGCGGGTCGGCCTCCATCGCGCCGAACAGCGGCGGATCGTTGAGTGGTTTCAGTTGATCGCCGCGGCTCAGGGCGATGCCCAGGTCGAAGCGGAAGCCATCCACCCCTAGCTCCAGGGCCCAGCAGCGCATCGACTCGAGGATCAACTGGGTGCTGATCGGTGCATTGGCGGCGATCGAGTTGCCGCAGCCGCTCACATCTTGATAGTCACCGACTTCGTTCTGGTGGTAGTAGACGTCGTCGGCACATCCGCGCCAGCTCAGCGTGGGGCCATGGCGGTTGCCTTCGGTGGTGTGGTTGTAGACCACGTCGAGCAGTACTTCGATGCCGGCGTCATGGCAGGCGGCCACCAGTTGTCGCAGCTCATGACGGGCTTGGAGCGGATCGCTACTGCTGCAGTAGCCGTGATGAGGTGTGAACCAGCTCAGGGGGCTGTAGCCCCACACGTTGTCACGCCCCGGAGGGGCATCGGCCGGATCGAAACAGAACACCGGCAACAGTTCAACAGCCGTGATGCCCAGCTCCTTGAGGTAAGGCAGCTTCTCGATCAGACCGAGGTAGGTGCCGCGGTGTTCCATGGCGACCCCTGCATCCTCCCGGCGGGTGAAGCCCCCCACATGCAGCTCGTAGATCACCGTGCGTTGCCAGCTGTGGCGCGGTCGGGGATGGGCCTGGAAATCGAATAGATCCCTTTCGCAGACCACCGCCTTGAGGCAGGCATGGGCGTTGGGTGAGGGGCCGGTGGCCAGGACCCTGTCGTAGACGTCCCAGCCGCTGATGGCGCGGGCGGCGGGGTCCAGGAGCACCTTGGAGGGGCGGAAGCCGTGGCCCCCCGGAGCCAGCGGGCCGAAGACGCGATAGCCGTAACAGCAGCCTTCGACGAGACCTTCCACCTCGACGTGCCAGTAGTCGCCGGAGCGGTGACGTCGACCATCCAGTTCGATCACTCGCTCCGGACTGCGTTCGTTGCCGTTGCTGTAGAGCAGTAGTTCGATCCGGTCGGCCCCGGGTGCCGCCAACACGAAGTTCACGCCCCTGCTGGTGAGGCTGCTGCCCAGAGGCCAGGGGGAACCGGGGTGAATGCCACTCAAGGCCTGTTGGGGCATCTCGACTTCAAACTAGTGGTTTGGTCCGTTGTTTGAACCAATGGCGATGACCACCACACTTGAGGCCGGTCGGCCGCCTCAGCAGCTGCGCGATGACCTCTGGTTGTTTCCGCCCAACCGCGACAGCCAGGGAGGTAGTTCCTGGTGGCTGGATCTGGAGCCCGAACCGGTGCTGGTGGACTGTCCGCCGTTGACGGAGGCCAGCCTCATCGCCCTGCGTCAGCTGGCGGGAACGCGAAGCCCGCGGATCCTGCTCACCAGCCGTGAAGGGCACGGGCGCCTACGTCGCATCCAGGAGCGCTTGGGATGGCCGGTGCTCGTGCAGGAACAGGAGGCCTACTTACTGCCCAATGTTGAGCCGTTGGAGACCTTCGCCGAGGAGCACACCACCGCCAGTGGTTTGCGGCTGTTGTGGACGCCGGGGCCGACGCCGGGAAGCTGTGTGGTGTTCGCTCCGCCACCAAATGAACTGTTGTTCTGCGGGCGTTTGCTGACGCCATGGGCTCCTGGCCAGCTCGCACCGATGCGTCACGCCCGCACCTTTCACTGGCCCAGGCAGCTGAACAGTGTGGCCAAACTCAGGGGTTGGATTCCTCCAAATGTCAGTCCCCAACTGCTATCTGGGGCTGCTCTTGGTGCCTTGCGTGGGGAGCGTCTTGTGCCCTTCAGTGGCTGGAGTGATGTTGCGCAGAACTGCTAAAGCGTTGCGGCACAGCACGTTTCGCTTGCAGCAACCGGTTGCTCTCCATACGATTGGGCCGCTTGGGGAAGGCAGCGGCGAGCCCACGACGCCGTATCTGAGCCGTCTCCCGCCCCCCGACTCTCTCTAACCAATGAACAAAGCTGATCTGGTGAATCTGGTGGCTGCTCGCACCGAGCTCACCAAGACCGACGTCTCCATGGTTGTCGACGCTGCTATCGACACGATTATCGACTCCGTGGTTGAAGGTAAGAAGGTGTCCATCTTGGGTTTCGGCTCCTTTGAGCCCCGTGAGCGGTCCGCCCGTCAGGGTCTGAACCCCAAGACCGGCGAGAAGATTGCGATTCCCGCTAAGCGTGTACCTGCCTTCACCGCCGGCAAGATGTTCAAAGATCGCGTTCAGGGCTGATCCACGCATCAACCTCGTTCTTCAGGCGGCCCGTTGGGTCGCCTTTTTTGATGTCTGTTCCGGAGCATCTGCAGCAGCATCTGGAGGCAGGTCGTGTTCTAGGCACCGCCAGCGGCTATCGGGGACGTTTCGCCCCATCGCCCACGGGGGTGCTTCACCTCGGCAACCTGCAGACCGCACTGCTCTCATGGCTGGCGGCACGCCAGGCCGGTGGGGTCTGGTTGCTTCGCATCGATGACCTCGATACGCCACGCAACCGCGTCGGCGCGATCGAGGCGATCAAAAGCGATCTGCTCTGGCTGGGCCTGGAGTGGGATGGCCCGGTTGTGCTGCAGAGCGAACGGCGTGGCATCTATCACTCCTGGTTGTCGTGGTTGCGCCGCTCCGGTCGGCTGTTCGCCTGTCGCTGCTCCCGGCGCGAGCTGGCTGGTCAGTCGATCTATCCCGGAACCTGCCGGAAGGCAGGCCATGGCTGGGGCTGGCAGCAGCAGCGGCTGCCCAGTTGGCGCTTGCGGGTTGCCGATGACGACCCCCACGGAAGTGGTGATGTGGTGCTGCGCCGGGCCGACGGGTTTATCGCCTACCAGCTCGCCACCGTGATCGACGAACTCAGTTTCGGTATCACCGATGTTGTGCGCGGTGCTGATCTGCGTGAAGCCTTGCCGGCCCAGTGCAGTTTGTTCGCGGCCCTTGGTGAACAACCACCTCGCTTTCGGCACGGGCCGCTACTGAGGGATGCCCGTGGTCAGAAACTCTCCAAGCGTGAGGCCAGTTCAGGCTTGGATCCGCTCCGTGCCGACGGGCTGGATGCGGCCGCAGTGATCGGTCGCTTGGCCTCGGGTCTTCAGCTTGTGGATCCTGCTGCGCGGCTCAGTGCAACAGAGTTGCTTGAACACTTGACGCAGAAGAAGTTCGATGCAGTGATTTCTTAAGGAACACTTTGGGATCAATGGCGGGTTTTCGACCCACACTGAATCCATCGTCTGATCCTTCGGATCATGTGCACGTGCACCGTCTGTGGTGGCAGTGGAATGCAGAGGGTTTCGGGTGATCGCTTCCGAACCTGCATCGTCTGTCTTGGGACTGGTCAGATCAGTTCAGCCGTGCAATCTGCTCCGTTGAACCACCAGCCGCTCAACACGCCAGGCCTGGCCAAACTCAGCTGTCCGACCAGGCCGGCCTGAACCCCAAGCCAGTGGGCTGACGATCAGCTCAGAGGGGTCTTCTGATCGTTCTGGATCACGAAATACGTCACCGTGGCCACAACGATCAGCAGCGGCACCGCGGTGAACAGCAGCAGGGCAATGGCGGTCCAGTCGGTGTACACGGCGGGGCGATCGGCAGGGATTACGGCATCATCTCAGTAAATCGTCCCCCTGAACCCTGGTCGCGCGCTCCGTCACAGTCCTGCTGGCTTTTGGCATAGCAGTCCCTGATGTCCAGGCTTCGTCCCTGGCTGTTTTTCAGGCCCGAGCGCAGCGTTGCTTCGAAGCCAGTCAGCACCAGCTTTGCGAACAAGCCTTAATCGAGGCGGAGGCTCTGCAGCAACGGGCGTCGGCCCGAAGTGCCTACCCCTGCCAGACCTTGCTGCTTGGGGTTCAGGCGGATCTGGTGATGCAACAGCTGCATGCGGGCCGCGGCGCCGATGCCATTGCCGACCTGCAGGTTGCGACCCGCGGCTGCGCTGGGCTCTGAAGACAGAGCCTGTTCTCAGTACTGCGTCCCAAGCGGCCCGTCATTGACCAACAATCACCGGCGGCGTGCTGCCCCCGCGGATGGGCGGAACCACCTTGGTCTTTCCGTCCCACTTGTCGAGGAAGAGCTTGTAGAGGACGCTGTCATTCAGCGACCGGGTCAATGTTTGAAACTTCAGGGCTTCTTGCTCGGCAATTTGAACTTCTGTTTTGGCGCGGAGAAGTTGCTGTTGTGCGATTTGCTTTTGCTCGATAGCCGCTCTGTATTCCTCGGCAATCTTGAGACCAGTGATGTCCAAGCCTTTGACAGCCACATAGTCGAATTTGCTCAGTTCGTTTGAAACGCTTTCTTGCACAAGGGTGGAAATATTGTTCCAGTCGGTGGCGATGGTGTCGAGTTCATATTTAGAAAACACCGACTTTAGGGATTTCAGTAGCGAAGGTTGAATGACCCTTGCATAGATTGCAGAATCATCGGTAGCAATGGTGCTGTAAATCCTTGGCGCTTCTCCTGGCTTTACTGCATATTTCACTGTGGCTGTCGCTTCAATTACCTGGAGGTCTTTGGTTAGTGTTGAAAATTTTTCGGGGATGACCTGTGTTCTGACGCTGAAATTATGCGTCGACTGAATGAACGGAAGTTTTAGGTTTAAGCCTGGCTCTCTTGGGGTATTGGAGACTTTTCCAAGAGTGGTGACAACGCCAACTTCGCCGGCAGGAACAACGAAAACAGTGGATAAAAGTGCAATGCCGCCAATGAAGATCGTCGTCATGCCGATCACTGTTTTTGTGATCTGCTCTGGTTGATGATTGGATTGCATGAAGATGGCATGAAATGATATTTGAAATATAAGAGATTTGTGATTGTTTGTTGGGAAAAATATTCTGATGTTTTCGAGGCTGGGTTGGCTGCGATTGATGTCGCGTTGTTGCTGGGCCGTTTTGTTTTTTGGTGTCAGTCTTGTTGGTGTGTGTCCACCATGAATATCCCTTTTCTGCGGCTTCAGCTCCTGCGTTCTCGGTGCATCCAGCTGATCCAGTCCGCTGAGATGTCCTGCGGACAGACCGCCTCGCATTCGAGATTGCTGCTGCAGCTGCCGAAGCCCTCCGCCTCCATCTGGCGTTGCATGGCATCGGCACGGCGGGCCCGTTCCGGTTGTCCCTGCGGCAGCTGTCCCAGGTGCGCCAGTTTGGCGGCCACGAACAGACTCGCCGAAGCATTGCGGCAGCTGGCGACGCAGGCGCCACAACCGATGCAGGTCGCTGTGCTGAAGGCACTGGTGGCCTGCTCCCTGCCCACAGGCATGGCGTTGCCATCCGGGGCCTGACCGGTGCCTGTGGAGCAGTAGCCGCCGACTGCGATCAGGCGGTCGAAGGCGGAGCGGTCCACCATTAGGTCTTGGATGGGAGCAAAGGCCTTGGCTCTCCATGGGTCCAGGTTCAGCACCATGCCGTCGTTGAATTCCCGCAAGTAGAGCTGGCACACCGATGTGGCGGCCCGAGGCCCATGGGCCTGGCCATTCACCAGGAAGCCGCAGCTGCCGCAGATGCCTTCGCGGCAGTCGTGGTCAAAACTCACCGGCCGCTCGCCAGCGCTGATCAGCTGCTCGTTGAGCTGGTCCAGGGCTTCCAGCAGCGAGAGGTCGGGAGAGGCGTTCTCCAGCTCATGGCTCTCGTAGTGGCCCGGTTGGTCGGCGCTGCTCTGGCGCCAGATGCGCAGGGTTAGTTTCATTTGTAGCTCCGGGTGCTGGGTTGCAGCGCGGTGAACTGCAGCGGTTCGCTGTGGCGGATCGGATCGCCGCCGCTGTTGTGCTCCCAGGCCGCGATGTGGGCGAAGTTGACGTCGTCACGCCGGGCTTCGCCGTCGTCACTTTGGTGTTCCTCACGGAAGTGGGCGCCGCACGACTCCTCCCGGGCCAGGGCATCCCGCAGCATCAGCTGGGCAAGCCCAAAGAAGTCTTTGACCCGCAGGGCTTTCTCCAGTTCGGCATTGGGTCCGCTGGCGTCGCCGGGCACCCGCACCTCGGCATCGAACCGATGTTCCAGTGCGTTCACTTGCTCCAGCCCTTTCCGCAGGCCATCGGCATGGCGGCTGATGCCGCAGCGATAGATCATCACGTTCCCCAGCTCGCGATGGAAGCTGTCCACCGGAGTGCTGCCCTTGCTGTTGAGCAATTGGCTGATGCGGCGGCGGGTGCTCTCCAGGGCCTCGCGGCAGGCCTGGTGGTCGGTGGAGACATCCTCGGCCGGTGTGCCCGCCAGCCAGGCCGTGACCGTGGACGGCGCTATGAAGTAGCCATCGGCAAGCCCTTGCATCAGGGCGCTGGCCCCGAGTCGGTTGGCGCCATGCTCGGAGTAGTTCGCTTCCCCGAGTACAAAGAGGCCTGGCAGCGAACTCATCAGGTGGTAGTCGACCCAGAGACCGCCCATTGTGTAGTGGGGGGCGGGATAGATCCGCATCGGCTTGCTGTAGGGGTCGTCGCCGCTGATCCGCTCGTACATCGTCATCAAATTGCCGTAGCGGGCGGCAATGGCCTCGCGACCTTCGGATTTGATGGCATCGGTGAGGTCGAGGTATACCGACCGGCCTCCTGGACCAACGCCTCGCCCCGCATTGCACAGTTCCCTGGCGCGCCTGGAGGCGACGTCCCGTGGCGTCATGTTGCCGTACGTGGGATAAAGCCTCTCCAAGAAGTAGTCGCGCTCCTCTTCGGGAATCGCATCGGGTTGGCGTGTCTCGCCTGGATTCTTCGGCAGCCAGACCCGCCCGTCGTTGCGAAGGCTTTCGCTCATCAGCGTCAGCTTGCTCTGGAAGACATCGCCACTGGGAATGCAGGTGGGATGAATCTGGGTGAAGCAGGGATTGGCAAACAGCGCTCCTTTGCGATGGGCCCTCCAGATCGCACTGGTGTTCGACTTCAGCGCATTGGTGGAGAGGAAGTAGACGTTGCTGTAGCCACCGGTGCAGAGCAGAACCGTGCGGGCGGTGAGCACCTCCAGCTCACCACTGAGTAAGTCTCGCGCCACCACACCGCGGGCGACCCCATCAACGGTGATCAGCTCGAGCACATCCCGGCGGGTGAGCAGTTGGACGCGACCCAGCTCCACCTGGCGCATCAAGGCCTGGTACGCGCCGTAGAGCAATTGCTGGCCGGTCTGCCCTCGGGCATAGAAGGTGCGACTCACCAGAGCTCCGCCGAAACTGCGGGTGGCCAGGCTGCCGCCATATTCGCGCGCGAACGGCACCCCCTGGGCTACGCATTGGTCGATGATGCCGCTGCTGATTTCCGCCAGCCGCTGACAGCCCGCTTCTCTGGCGCGGAAGTCGCCCCCCTTCAGGGTGTCGGCGAACAGGCGGCTGACGCTGTCGCCATCCACTGCTACAGAGCGCGCGGCATTGATGCCCCCCTGGGCCGCCACCGAATGGGCGCGGCGCGGGCTGTCGTGGAAGCTGAGAACCGTGACCCGGTAGCCCTGCTGGGCCAAGGTCGCTGCGGCGGAAGCCCCCGCCAAGCCGGTGCCCACCACGAGCACATCCATCTGCCCTTTGCGGAGAGGGCTGATCAAGGGCAGGGCCTCACGGGTCCGTCGCCATGCATCGGCGATGGGACCGGAGGGGATCCTCGGGTCAGGTAAACCACGGGTCATGCCAATCCTCCAATGGCCAGTCCAAGGCTGATCAGCAGGAACCCTGCTCCGATCAAGCTGGCCAGAAGCCTGCCTCCCCAGCGGATGCTCGGGCCGTTGGCTGGGGTCAGCAGACCAAGGTTGCGGTGTGCTGCTTCAGCTCCATGCAGCAGGTGCAGGCCGATGGCCAGGCTGCCGGCGACATAGATCAGCAGGCTGATCGGTTGCAGCAGGATCTGCACCAGCACCTCTCGCTCCAGACCGTCCGCGGGGCGGGGCCAGCGCAGTTGCTGCAGGTGCAGGGCCAGAAATCCCAGTGTGATCACTCCAGCGGCAACTTTGCTGCTGCTGGCGAGAGCCTCGATCGGTCGACCGCGACGGCTGCGCAGCGCAGCCGAATTTCCAGCGCGTCGATTTCCCAGTGTCTTGGTGACGGTGAAAATCAGATGAAGGGCTGCGGTGGCGGCCAAGCTGACCTCCAGCAGAGGGAGCCATGCCTTGTGATGCAGGGCCGTGGCGTAGAGCTCGAACTGCACCGGTGCGATCAGGGCGGGCAGCAAACCGGCCAGGTGAAGCACCAGAAACAACACCAGCAGCAACCCGCTGAGGGCTGATCCAATGCGTATCAAGGTTGGCTGCTGCATCAATCCCTAAACACAGGATTTCTGGGTCGATACCTGCCGTCGATGAATTCTCCTGGCATCAGGTCATCGCTGATTCCCACCCAGATCGTATTCAGAAGGTGCAAAAGGCTGCTCGCATCCTGGTCGCCTTCCACCAACCTTGTCATGGTGGGGAAGCTGTGAACGCTTGCTGGCGTGAGGGTGACGTCCCGTCGTTGGAAATGGCGGCTTGTCTGGGTTGCTCTGGCCTGCGCTCTCACCCTGTCTTTGGCGCAGCTGGGATGGTGCGCCAAGGCCAATGCCCCTCAGCAGCCCGCCCCAATCCAGTGGGGGACGCGCCCTGTGGTGGTGACGGCGCCGGAAGGTCCGCCGCTTCGGATCGGTTCCTACATCACCAACATCAGCAACATCGATCTCCTTGAGGACCAGTTCTCTGTGGAGATGCTTCTCTGGACAACCTGGGGAGGTGATCCGCAAGCCGACCCCAGTGATCAGCTGATGATCCTGAACGGGATTTATGACGGTGACATCCAGCGCTTTGAACGGGTCAGCCATGAGCAGAGCGCGGCTGGCTCATGGAATCTCTATCGGGTGAGGTCTGCCGTGGTCAAACGCTGGCGGCTGCAGAGTTATCCCTTTGACGACCAGATTCTGCACATCCAGATCGGTTTGGCTGATCCTCTGGAATCGGTGAATCTGGATGTTGCCGATCCGGATCCGTTCGCGGTGTCTCCAGGGCTGGTGTTGCCGGGTTGGATCCTGAAGCAGCCCGGTGCCTATGTCTCCAGCGTCAGCTTGATGAGTGAGCTTGGGCGCCCTTTGGCCGATGGAGAGGTGATCCGTCGGCAACCGGCCGTGTCGTTCGATGTGCTGATCCAGCGCCGCAGTCTCTTGTACGTGGCACCGGATTTTCTGGGGTACATGCTCGCGATCGGGTTGTGCTGCATGAGCTTGCTGATTACCCATAGCCGGGATGATCTGATCCTTGCTGCTGTGGTTTCAGCAGGGGGCAACTTCGTGTACATCGCCGGGAAGCTGCCGGTCACAGCCATGGCTGGTTTTATCGGAAATCTGCAGTTGATTATTTTTCTTGGAATTCTTTATGTGGTTGCTGCTGATGAGTTGATTGACAGCCACCTGATTGTTCTCAATGAGCGCGTTTCCCAGGTTTTGCGTGTGTTGCTGTTGCCCAGTTATGTCGGCATCACGCTTCTCGGCATTCTGATGATCATTCCGTGACTAAACCATCCCGCCCCTCGATGACGGAGTCGAAGGCCAAGGGGCTCTGGGCTCTTGTGACCTCCTCATTGACGCTGTTCATCCTGCTTCTGGGAGCCCTGTTGATTCAGCCCCGGTTGTCGGAACGCCGCCAGGTGCTGCATGACCGCTACGTTCTGACCGCGGATGAAGTGGCGGAGCTGCCGCAAGGCACACTCCCCGTGGTGCTGGATCGGCGTCCTGGCCAGGACCAGAATGATTTTCGCTATCGCTTGTTGAAGCTGGTGCTGGAGCGCAGCGGCACCCGCTTTGCTCTTGGTTTCAGTGCTGCGGTGCAGCCGCAAGATGAGGCGATTGCCGCTCTCGAGGAAGGACAAGAGGCCGGTCGGCGGAATCCGTTGAAGCTCTCGGTTGGGGTCTACGGCGCGGGCTCGGAGTTGAACCGTCGCCTTCGGGCGGTTCCCATTCCGGTGACGGGAGGAATCCTCGGACTACGGACGGGATGGACCAATCCGACGTCCCTGGCGGATCTGAAAACGATTCGAAGCGTTCAGGACCTCAAGCGCATCGTGCTGGTGCAAGGCCTCGGCTGGAGCGATGTAGAGATTTTCGATGTGGCTGGGTTGCGGACTTATACCGCTCGATCCGAGAAACTGCTGCGTTTGGTGAATGACAACCGGGTGCAGTTGTTTCCCCGTGGGGTAGCGGAACTAGAGGCAGAGGATTCCATCGTGAGGTCGTTGTATCCGCAGATGGTTCTCGATCCCTATCTGCTGATCGTCTATCCATTTGCGGGTTTCTTCTACGTGTCTCCGGAGAACACAGCGCTTGCAGAAGCGATTCAGGCCGGCTTCGAACGGGCGATCGCTGATGGCTCTTACCAGCGCCTTGTTGAAGAGTCGATCATGACGCCCTGGTTGAGGAATCAGCTTCAACTGAGGTCCCGCAGGATTCTGGTGCTTCACAATCCTGAGGCGGCTGATGTGTTGGCTGATGTGCACCCAAATCACTGGATTGTTCCCTGGAATGAACTTCTCAGGGAGCACATCAAGAAAGGAAATGACCTTTGCCTGTCGTCAGGATTGAGGGAATTATGTGATGGGTAGTTCGACATTGAACCACCTTGATTCAATGCTTTCGTCCATGAAAGCCGATGACCTGACTTGAACAGGCGACCCACGCTTTACGAAAGCGTTGCTCTACCGGCTGAGCTACATCGGCACCGTGAGCAATTTAACATTTGCTCTGAATCCCAGTGGGACGTTTGTCCGATAATCAGCGCTCAAAATCCAGCCTGGATCCTGCCTTGCGGGATCGTTTGCTCAAAGAGTCGCAGACTCCCTGGCGGGGTCTACGACGACTCCTCTGGTTCGCTCTCTTTGCGTCCGCTGGGCTCGGCCTGTTCACGATGGCCTTCCGTGCTTCCGCTGGCGAGAGTGTCGACTTGGCTGATTTCGGGATCCAGGCTGGTGCCCTTCTCCTCTTCTCCGGGTTGCTCTGGTTCGACAGGGAGAGGCGCGGCAGCAGCGGCGACTGATTCAGGCGATGCAGAGGATGTGGCGCCCTCTGTTTCAGCCGCGGACTCGGTGCTGTCGTCCATAACGACTTCAGACTCAGAATCTTCAGACTCCTGATCAATCGCCGGGGTGAGCTCTGTGGTCTCAGGCTCCCCGGAGTCTGCGCCGATGGCTTCGTCGGCAATCTCGTTGTTCGGCTGATCGGTTTCAGGTTCGTCGAGGTCTTCGTTGTAGTCATCACTGGCTGAGGCATCGATATCCACAGCCTCATCGGCTTGTCCAGCGCCTTTGGCTTCGGTTTCAAGAGCGTCCTCAGAAGACGTCGGGTTGATGTCTGTGCTGTCTTGTTCTGCTGTCTCGTTTTCAGTGGCCTCGTCGGCAATCTCGTTGTTCGGCTGATCGGTTTCAGGTTCGTCGAGGTCTTCGTCGTCGTCATTACTGGCTGAGGCATCGATATCCACAGCCTCATCGGCTTGACCAGCGCCTTTGGCTTCGGTTTCAACAGCGTCCTCAGAAGACGTCGGGTTGATGTCTGTGCTGTCTTGTTCTGCTGTCTCGTTTTCAGTGGCCTTGTCGGCAATCTCGTTGTTCGGCTGATCGGGTTCGTTGTTGTCCTGATCAGGGTCTTGGTCTTGGTTGTCGTCAGCAGTGGCTGATGTGTCGACGTCCGCCGTCTCAACGATGGCTTCCCTGCTCTGCTTCACAACAGGCTCAGGCCACTCCAGGGGAGCGAGGTTGAGCAGCTGCAGGCCAAGACTGGTTCGCTGAGTTGCTACAGCCTCAGCAGGGAAGGCTGAATCAGCTGACCCATCCGTTGGTTTTGATACAAGCAACAGTTGCGTAGCTTGCACAAGCTGCTGCACCTGCCAGACGATCAGCGCCGATAAAGGACTGACGAGCAGCATGGTAACCAAGCGGGACTGACCCGAGACCGGAGAGAACTCACTCGCCAGCACCGCTGAATCATCGAGCCACCAGAGGGCTGGTAGCAGGATGACCGCCGCAACCGCCACAGCAGCGCTGCTGAGTCTGCTCTGCGATGCACTGATGCGGAGTTGCTCCTTGCTGCGGCTGGCCAGTGGCTGACGCACTAACAGCAGTGACCCCCAGTCGGCGGGCCGTCGCCATAACGCAACGGCCGGCGCCAGCACCCCGACGCCCCAGATCAGAAATCGCTCCACCCCAGGCACAGGGCCCGGATCCGCTCCGGCCAGAACCAGGCGGATCAGCAGCAGCTCCAGGGGGATGGCTCCAAGAGCCAGGCACTGAAGCCAGAGCAGGGGCTCGCGTCGGGGCTGCACGATCGCTTGCGGGGTCAGGTGGTGAGTTTGCGGCGCTGGGTGACCATCTTGAAGGCTTCAATCCGGTCGCCTTCCTCCCAGTTGGCGAACCGATCGGTTCCGACACCGCATTCGAAGCCTGTGGCCACCTCCTTGACGTCGTCCTTGTTGCGACGCAGGGAGTCGAGGTCGCCCTCGTAGACCACCTGTTTTCCGCGATGCACCCGCACGCGGCAGTTGCGATGCAGTTTGCCGGTGGTGACATAACAACCGGCAACGGCGCTCTTGCCGATGGTGAACACCGCGCGCACCTCTGCTTCGCCCAGGGCTTCCTCCACCAGCTCCGGCTCGAGCAGACCTTCCATCGCCATCTGGATGTCTTCCAGCAGCTTGTAGATCACGTCGTAATCCCGCACATCCACCCCTGTGGCATCCGCCGCTTTCTTGGCGCCAGACGCCATAGAGGTGTTGAAGCCAACGATCACCGCGCCTGAGGCGGCCGCCAGGTCGACGTCTGTTTCGGTGATCTCGCCAGGTGCAGACAGCAGAACGCGCACCTGTACTTCATCCTTGGGCAGCTGCTCGAGTGATCCGAGGATGGCTTCCACGGAGCCCTGAACATCGGCCTTGAGGATCAGGTTGAGTTCCTTCAGTTCGCCGTCATTGGCTTGGCCAGACATGGCCGTGAGCGAGACGCGTCGTGACGCCATCTGCTGGGCGAGACGAGTGGCACGAGCATCGGAAGCGCGATCGCCCACAACCGCACGCGCCGACTTCTCGTCGGGGTACACCTCAAACTCATCACCGGCTGTGGGGACCTCGCTGAAGCCGAGGGCCTCCACGGCAAAGGATGGACCGGCTTCCTTAAGACGTTGACGGTTGTCGTCCACCATGGCCCGCACCTTGCCAAGCACCGGACCAGCGGCAACCACGTCGCCGGTCTTGAGGGTGCCGTTCTGCACCAGCAGCGTGGCCACGGGGCCTTTGGCCTTGTCGAGGTGAGCCTCGATCACGGTGCCGCGAGCCAGACGATCGGGGTTGGCCTGCAGGTCTTCCACTTCGGTGACCAGCAGCAGCATCTCCAGCAGTTTGTCGATGTTCTCTCCCTTGATGGCGCTCACCGGCACCATCACCACATCGCCGCCCCAGTCTTCCGCCAACAGGTTTTGCTCGGACAGCTCCTGCTTCACCCGCTCGGGCGATGACCCCTCTTTATCGATCTTGTTGATCGCCACGACGATCGGCACTTCAGCAGCCCGGGCATGGCTGATGGCTTCCAGGGTCTGAGGCCGGACGCCGTCATCGGCGGCCACCACCAGCACGGCCACGTCGGTCACTTTGGTGCCGCGGGCCCGCATGGCCGTAAACGCTTCGTGGCCCGGTGTGTCCAGGAAGGTGAGCTTGCGCTGCTCGTTGTTGTGCTCGATTTCGACCTGATAAGCACCGATGTGCTGGGTGATGCCTCCGGCCTCACCTGCAGCGACACGGGCCTGACGGATGGCGTCCAGCAGACTGGTTTTGCCGTGGTCGACGTGGCCCATGACGGTGACCACGGGAGGACGTCGAATCAGGTGAGCCTTGTCGGCTTCTTCGATCATTTCGACGGTCTTCTTCGCGGCCTCCTCTACGTCGTCCTGGAGCACCGGCACACCGAATTCGTCGGCGACGGCCTCGATCGTCGGCATGTCCAGGGTCTGGGTGACCGTGGCGATGATCCCTTTGAAGAATAGGGATTTGATGATCTCTGAGCTTTCGACGCTCAGCATGTCCGCGAGTTCCTGCACCGTGAGGTTGTCCTCCGGCACCACGATCATTTCGGGCCGAACTTGCTTGGCTTCTCGGGCTGCCCGCAGCTCCATGGCACGCCGGCGCTGGCGCTGACGGGCGGTTTCCTTCTTGCGCTTGCGCATCGCCGCCACCGGCTTGGGTGCGGTGCGCTGCTGCGATTTGGGCTTGGCGGGACGAGCCAAGCTCGCCGAGAGAACCATGTTCTCCTGTTCCCCGGCGAAGCCGCCGGTCTGTGCCGCCAGGGAATCATCGTTTTCGCCGATGATGTGAACCTTCTGGCGCTGCTTCTGCGGCGAGCGGCTGCGCAGAGCCTCCAGCTTGGCGCTGTCATCCCAATCCGGTCGGCCGGGTCGCCGCTGGCCACCGGGGCCTCCAGGACGGAAGCTGGGGCGACGGGGTGCCGAGGGGGCATTCGGACGTGCCACTGGCGGGGTGGCAGTGCCTGCTCCTGCACCGGCTTTGGTGGGTGCGTCGGGACGGCGGGGTGCTGGTGCAGCTGGTCTGCCGACAGGCTTCTGCAGCTGCATGAGCTCACCGGGAGCCACCGGTTTGCGCATTCCAGCGGGCATTCCAGGACGTCCAGGAGCTCCTGGACGGGTGGGCGCACCTGAGCGTCCACTTCCGGTGGTGCTGCCGTCGCGACGAATCGGCTTGCCGACCAATTCCAGGGTGTTGCCGCTGCGTGGGGGCATTCCGGGCCGACCCTGTCGGGTGGGGGCACCCGGACGACTTGGGCCACCTTGGCGTTGGGGCACGCCGGTGCCGGCAGGGCGCCGGGGCACGGGTTTGCCCACTAGTTCAGGCTTGGGGGTGGGTCTTGCGGGTGCACCGGGCTTGGCGGGGGCACCGGCTCGGGTTGGTGCACCAGGCCGAGACGGGGCTCCTGCGCGGATGATCTGTGGTTTGGGCTGGCCCTGGCCAGAGGTGGGGCGCGTAGGACTTCCAGCTCCTGCGGGCCGTGGCGTCGGCCGAGCCGGTGTGGGGCGCGGCGTGGGCGCGGTTGGTTTGGCAGCAGCCTTGGGCTTGCTCACCAGTTCTGGTTTGCTTGCGGGCGGCTTGTTGACGGGCTGCGGCTTGGCGGCGGCTGGCCGAGGCACGGGCTTCGCCGCCGTCGGTCGCGCTGGAGCTGCAGGCGGTTTTTGAGGCGTGGCAGACCGTGCAGGGGGCGCCGAAGATTTCAAGGGAGCCGGCGTGGGCTTGCCGATCGCCGGCTTCGGCGTCGCTGCTGCCGGTGGCTTCGGGGCAGCCTGTGGTTTTGCTGCCACCTGGGGCTTGGCGGCCACAGGCTTGGCCACAACAGGCTTGCTTACGGCAGGGGTGGGCTTGCTCGGTGCAGCAGGGGCTGCCTTCTTCACCGACAGGATGGCTTTCCCCGGTGCGGGTTTGGCAGGCGCCGCTGCAGCGGGCTTCGCACCATTTCCGCCCTTGCCAAGCAGCGAACGGATCTTTCCGGCTTCAGCGTCACTGATCGAGCTGCTGTGGCTCTTCGCAGCGATCGACAGCTTTTCAGCCGCATCCAGCACGTCCTTGTTCTCAAGGCCGAGGTCCTTGGACAGCTCGTAAATTCTGACTTTGCCGCTGCTGGTCATTCAGTTCGGGTCTCCGATCGGTCCGGGCATGGAATGCCGCGGTGGCCACTCACACGGTGGGGCCAATGTTCAGTCTGCCTCAGCGGATTCACCATTGGTCTGGTTAAGCCGCTGTTTCAACACCGCAAGCACTGTTTCAGGCACCTGACAACGCAGGGCTTTCTGCAGACGTTTGCGACGGGTTGCCTCCTCAAGGCAGTTTTCCTCGGGACAGAGATAGGCCGATCGGCCCATCCCCGCATCGAGAAGAACTCCGTCCTGATGGTCGCGGATCACCCTCCAGAGCTGGCGGCGATCCAAAAGCTGGCGGCAGGCCACGCAGCGACGCAGGACGGGGCGCTCACTCACCGGACCTGCTCCTGGTCTGCATCGGTGTCAACCGCTGCTTCCGTTTCGTCTGCTTCGGCCTCAGCGTCCGCTGCAACCGCCGCGGGCTCTTCTTCAGTGAACTCCTGCTCGGCCTGCTCGTCGCTGTACTCCTCCTCGTCCTCGGGCAGCGGGTACAGCTCCCGCAGGCGTGCATCCTCTTCTGCCCGAGCGGCCTGTTCGGCGGCAAGGCGTTCCTCGGCCTGCTGCTGTAGGGCTTCTTCCTCTTCCCGTTGGGAGATCAGCTCCGCCACCACGGCGTCCTCAGCCTCCTGGTCGTATTCAGTGGAGTTCTTGATGTCGATCTTCCAGCCGGTGAGCCGGGCGGCGAGGCGCACGTTCTGGCCTTCGCGACCGATGGCCAGGCTCAGTTGATCTGGGGGGACCAGCACATGGGCGTGCTGGCCGACGGGATCCACCAGGCGCACCATTTCCACCCTGGCAGGACTGAGGGAATTGGCGATGTACTGGCCAGGATCCTGGGACCAGCGGATGACGTCGATTTTTTCTCCACGCAGCTCATTCACCACCTGCTGGATGCGGGAGCCTCGGGCACCGATGCAGGCGCCAACGGGATCCACTTCACGCTCGATGCTGTCAACGGCCACCTTGGTGCGGGGGCCCACCGAACGGGAGGGTGGATTGGCCTCACGGGCCACGGCCACGATTCGAACCGATCCCTCCTGAATTTCGGGAACTTCGTTCTCAAACAGGTAAACCACCAAACCGGCATTGGAGCGGCTGACGAACAGCTGGGGTCCCCGCCGCGGAACTTCGCTCACCTCTTTCAAGAAGACCTTGAAGGTGGCGTTGGCGCGGTAGTTGTCATTGGGCAGCTGGTCGCGACGGGGCAGTTCCGCCTCCACTTCCGGTCGGCCCAGGCCAGAGCTGACCGCCATGATCACCGACTGGCGCTCGAAGCGGATCACCCGTGCGGTCAGCACCGGATCCTCAAGATCAGCGAACTCTTCCTGGATCATCCGGCGCTGCTGATCCCGCAGTTTCTGGGCCAGCACCTGTTTGGTGGTTGCAGCTGCCATGCGGCCGAAATCCTCTTTCTCAGGGGTGACATCCAGCACCACCGTGTCGCCCACCTGGGCGTCATCTGCCACCTGCATCACTTCGGCAATGGCGATCTGGTGGTCTTCGCTCTCCACCTCGTCAACAATGATTTTGCTGGCCAGTACCCGGTAGCCCTCTTCTTCCAGGTCAAGGCCAACGTCGAAGTTGCTGAAGTACTCCTCATCAAAGGGGTCTTCGCTGATCCCGAGGTACAGGGTGCGCCGGTAGCGCTCATAGCCCTTCAGCAGGGCCTCACGCAGGGCCGCTTCCACCACCTGAGGCGGCAGCTTCTTCTCCTCACTGATGTCGTCGATCAGGTTGCTGAGACCGGGAAGCAGGACGAGAGCCATCGCGTTGGGTTAAGTGGGAAGAGTTGAGCGGTTGCAGGGTGAACGCTGGGTTCAGCTGCCTGGACTGGTGAGGCGGACACCGATCACGCCATCCCGGGGAATCCGTTTGATTCGCCCGCGAATGTTGATCTGCAGCTTGTCGGCGTCTCGTTCGAGCAAAAGGCCCTCCAGACGTTGCTCGTTGTTGTCCTTATCGCGGTGATGCACCTCCACGGGGAAGCCCCGGAAGGTCTCAAAGTCGCGATCGCTGGACAGCTGGTCGCCGATGCCGGGACTGCTGATCTCCAGAACATACGCGTCAGTGAGCAGGGAAGAGGCCTCAAGGGCATCCCCCAGCACGCCGCTGAAATCCGCGCAGTCGTCGAGGCTCACATCTGTTCCGCTGCTGTGGCGGATCTGCACTTCCAGGGTCATCGGGCTCATGTGGGTGAGCAGCTGAATGCCGCAAAGGTCAAAGCCTTTGCTGGCGGCCACATTGGTGGCCAGCGTTTCGAGATCCGGAAGCAGAGGATGAGGCAACGCGAAATGAGGGCGGACGTCGGCCCGACGTGCATTTCAGTTGTGACCGATCTCCCGCAGGGAGATGCCCGTCGGACACACCTTCAATGTACGGGACCGTCTGCCTGCCGTCAGGTGTTGCCCAGATCGATGGGTGGTGCTTCGGGAAAGGCATCCCCCGGCTGTTCGCTGCCGCGACCTTCGGAATCCTGATTGATACAGAGGCGCTGACGTTCCGGATCGGTCACGTACTGACAGACGCGACTCCAGAGTTTGCTGCGGCTGCCCTGGGGGCCATTGCTGAACGTCACCACATCGGGAAGGCCAGGCCGGTCTTCGATCACGACCTGGCAGAGCTCACAGCGTTGTGAAACAGCGGATGTGCTCAAGGGTGAAGCTCAAAAACGGCCAGACCTTAAGCAGCGGAAGCAAGACCTGCTGTGCGATTAGTGGCAGCCCTGAACGGAGATGCGATAGCTGAACCCAGTGGCTTGAGGGTCTTTGTTGGCCCCGATTCGGAAATTCACCTGACTGATGCTCTTTCCAGCCACTTGTTGGAAGGGGCCGAACATGCGGCCCGTGCCCACGGGCGGCTGCAGTTGTTCATCGGCCACCTTGAGGTTGCTGCCGTCGCTGAATTTGAGGAAGGCCTGGATGGGGTAGCTGCTTGGGTCGCTGGAATCGGCGGTGAAAAAGAGCTTGAAACTGCGGTAGGGCTGATCCACCACGAAATCTGTATTCCAATTGGTGCGGCCGACGGCTTTGCCAAGCAGCCCCTTGGGTCGTTCCACCTTCTTTTTCACAATGGGGTCGCCACCGCCCACCGGAGGCAGAAAGCTGCAGGCGGCACGGGCCTGCATTGGGATGACCAACAGGCCCAGGACGGGCAGAACAGCAACGGAGCGCATCGAGAAACAGATCAACGGGGGGGTCGGGGAGTCAGGGGAGGACCCTCTTCAAACCGCTCCAGCAGCACTTGAGTAGGGATCTGGGTGCCGAAGCGGCAGGCGTTGGTTTCGCTGGAGGCGAGCGTGCCGTGTTCCCAGAATTTGTTGCTGCCGTTGCCCCCGCCACAGAGGCCGAAGTATTCGCAGCTCTTGTGGCAGGTGTCCACGCCACTGGTCATGTCGGCCATGAGCCGACGGAACTGTTCGGTGTGGATGGATTCCACCAGCGACAGATCCTTCAGGTTGCCGAGGTTGAAGCTGCCGTAGCGGTCGCTGGCCACCGACAGCAGCTCGGGGTCGAAGGTGGAGAAATTACCCTCCGAATCAACGCTGAGAATCGAGAACGGCCGATTGAGCTCGTTCTGGGTCATCCGTTCGTTGCCTTGAATCAGGCTGATCACCTGCTCGAATTCCCGCAGCACCACAGGATGGCCGTCCTGCTCGCTGAGTCTCCAGAAGGCCCGCAGGAAGTCGCGGTACTTCTCTTCCATGGCTGAGCCTTGCATCGAGGAAGTGGTATGGATCCCCTCCTGCTCCTCAACGTTGAAGCCCACATCACTGATTCCGTTGTCGCGGAAGAAGCGGTACATCCGCTCCGGTTGCTCCATGGCATCGGCGGTGACCACTGAGATGCAGTGGAAGGGCACATCGTTGCGATGCAGGGCTTCAATCCCCTTCATCGCCATGGCATGGGAGCCGCGTCCGTTGCGAAAGCGCCGGTGGGCGTCGTGGATGTCTTCGGGACCATCCACACTGATCCCCACCACGATCCGGTTGCGCCGGAAGCAGTCGCACCATGCATCGTTGATCAACGTGGCGTTGGTCTGAACGTGCTGGGTGAAGTCCAGCCCTTGGGCGTTGAACTGCTCGAGGCTGCGGTACAGGATCGCCGTTGCCTCGTCGTACCAACTGGTGGGCAGGGTGAGCGGTTCTCCGGCATGCCAGACCAGGGAAAATTCCGGCCCTGCGTAAGGGCTTTCCAGAATCCGCTGCATCAACAGCGGTAAGAGATTCAGGTCGAAGACCCGCTTTTTTTGCCGATCCGGCAAATAGCAATAGGAGCAATCGAGGTTGCACAGCGAGGTGGACTGCACAACCACGAGCCCGATGGGCCCAAACCGGTTGAGGTCGGGCCCGACGTTGGGAGAAGAAACAATCACCAGTTCACGAATCCGCCGCCACCGTTGCCCCAGCCACCGCCACCGTTGCGCCAGCCGCCGCCGTAACCACCGTTGCCCCAGGTGCGGCGGCTATTGCCCCACTTGTTGCCGCTCTTTCCGTTGCCCCACTTGCCTTTTCCGCGGCTGTTGCCGAACTTTTTGCCTTTGCCGTTCTTCCACTTGCTCTTGGCAACAAGTTCACCCTCGATTTCGGGATCCTTGAGCAAGCTGCCCCAATCGGTGTTCCTCACAGCTTCGATCCGGGCTTCAATGCTGTTGGCTTTGGCCTGCCCGTTCAGCTGCTCCGGCGCTGTGTAGGTGGAGCTGGCTTCGACGGTTTGGCAGAGCACGGCACTGGAGGCCAGCAGTGCTTGAAAAGCAATCAGTGAACGCTTCATGGCTGTTGATGGATAGAGAGCAAAAGCAATCGAGGAAAAGTCAGATTCCCGGTGTCGCTGGGGTGTCGATTTCTGCCGTAACGCTGAGGATCAAGCCATACAAGGAGCGGATTGACTCTTGGGTCAGGCCCACATCGCTGCCTGGACCAATCCAACGGTTGATCATGCGGCGGGTGCCGGCATCACCATCCATGTAGGCCTGCATCATCTGGCCTAAGGCGATGTTGGTGGAGGAGAGCAGCTTGCCGTTGTTTTGTTGAACGATGCAGCTGATGCCAGAGCGGCCGTAGGGGCGGAAGGGAAGCAGTGCCGTTTTGTCGATTCGGCTGTTAGCGGCCAGCCAAAGGGTGCCGCCCCCCAGGATCGGAACCTGACCCGTATAGAAGGCGTCCAAGGCTTCCTTTGGGGTGGTGAAGCTTTTCAGCGTGGCGCCGGGCACAACGCTCTTCAGCACCTTGGCGGAGGCGGTGTCTTTCACCACGCCGATGGTTTGGCCCTCCAATGAGTCTGGGGTTCCATCGATGGTGGTGTCGTTGGCCATCAGCAGACGGGTTCCACCGATGCCGAAGGGAAGGCTGTAGGTGACTTGCGTGGAGCGGCCCCAGGTGAAGGCCACGCCGCAGGCGATGTCGGCTTTGCCGGTGATTACAGCGCCGATGCCGTCATTCACCGACTTCGCCACCCGGTAGGTGACGTTGCGGCGTTTGGCCTGGATTCGGATCTGTTCAAGAACATCGACCCCGAGGCCTTCGTAGCCGGCATCCGTTTTTTGATACAGCGGCTTGACTTCCTCAAAGATCACTGCTTTGAGCGTTGTGCTTTCCGCGGAGGCTTGAGGAGTGAGGGCAACCGGGCCAGCCAGGGCAAGCAGGGCTGCCGCTGGAGCCAGAAGTGCACGCATGCGAAAACTGCGTTTGCTGGACTCTTAGCTGGAATTTCCAAGCTTGTCCGCGCATCGCAATCGGCGTTGTGAGATTGCGATCAATCGGGACCAACGCCCGTTTCTTCCGCTGGATCCGATAAAAAGATGTCAACTCATTGTTCTTGGTGTTGCGGTACGCCCTTCGTCAACTGATGGCAGTGCTAGTGGCGCTGGCCTGCTTGGTCGGAGATGGAGCGTCTGTTGCGGCCCTGGAGCACAGCTTTGTGGCTGATGCCGTTCAGCGGGTGGCCCCCGCAGTGGTTCGGATTGACACCGAGCGAACGGTGGAACGTCAGCCGTTTGATCCCACGCTGCTCGATCCCTTGCTGCGGGATCTGCTGGGGGATCCTCCCGCGGGACCGGAGCGGGAACGCGGTCAAGGTTCCGGTGTGGTGATTGATGCCAAGGGTTTGGTGCTCACCAACGCCCATGTCGTCGATCGGGTTGAGTCCGTCAGCGTCACCCTGGCCAACGGGGAACAGCGCGATGGCCAGGTGGTGGGCACCGATGCGGTGACAGATCTGGCCCTTGTGCGTCTGGAGGGCGATCAACTGCCGCCACGAGCGCCCCTGGGTGATTCCGAAGCCATGCAGGTGGGTGATTGGGCGATCGCCCTCGGTACCCCATTTGGATTGGAACGCACGGTCACCCTTGGCATCGTCAGCAGCCTGCACCGGAACATCAATAGCCTGGGTTTTGCCGATAAACGGCTGGAACTGATCCAGACCGACGCCGCCATTAACCCCGGCAATTCAGGCGGGCCGTTGGTGAACGGCGATGGCCAGGTAATCGGCATCAACACCCTGGTGCGTTCGGGCCCTGGGGCCGGCCTCGGTTTTGCCATTCCGATCAACCTGGCCCGCCGGGTGGCCGATCAGCTGCAGCAGCAGGGTGAGGTGGTGCATCCTTATATCGGTCTGCAACTTGTTGCTCTGACGCCCCGCATCGCGCGCGAGCACAACAAGGACCCCAATGCCCTCGTCCAATTGCCGGAACGCAGCGGAGCCCTGGTTCAAGCCGTGCTTCCCGACGGCCCTGCCGAAAAAGCAGGCCTCCGCCGCGGTGATCTTTTGATCACGGTGGATGAGCGCGACATCCCAGATCCTCAGGTGCTCTTGGAGGTGGTGGACGCTGCAGCCATCAATGTTCCGTTGCCCTTGAAGGTGCTGCGGGCGGGTCGTGAGTTGACCCTTTCCGTCAAGCCGGAGCCCCTGCCTGGGATGGCCTGAAACCCTTGCTACGGTCGCGCCCAAAGGACGTGACCTGATGGCTGATCTTCAGACCCAGATGAAGCAGGCGGTGGCCAATGCCGCTGTTGAACAGATTAAGGACGGCATGGTGCTGGGCCTGGGATCAGGGTCGACCGCCGCCCTGATGATTCAGGGCTTGGGAGCCAAGCTCGCCAGCGGCGAACTCAAAGACATCGTTGGTGTGACGACCTCCTTCCAGGGAGAGGTGCTGGCCGCTGAGCTGAACATCCCCCTGCTCAGCCTCAACGCCGTCAGTCGGATTGATCTGGCCATCGACGGTGCCGATGAAGTCGACCCCGGCTTCCAGTTGATCAAGGGCGGTGGTGCCTGCCACGTGCAGGAAAAACTCGTGGCAGCACGGGCCGATCGTTTTGTGGTGGTGGTGGATTCCACGAAACTGGTGGATCGTCTCAACCTGGGCTTTCTGCTGCCGGTGGAAGTGCTCCCTGGTGCCTGGCGCCAGGTGAAGCAGCAGTTGGAAGCCCTCGGTGGCAGCGCTGAACTGCGGATGGCCCAGCGCAAGGCTGGACCCGTGGTCACCGACCAGGGCAACCTGGTGCTGGACGCCAAGCTCGCAGGCGGCATCACCGATCCAGTTGCGCTGGAGCAGACCATCAACAACATTCCCGGCGTGCTGGAGAACGGACTGTTCGTCAACATCACCGATGAAGTGTTGGTAGGCGAAATTGCCGATGGTGTGGCTGGTGTCCGCAGCCTGGAGAAGCGCCTCAGCTGAGGCGCCTGCGCACGGATTCAGCGTGGCTGTGCAGGCCTTCACTGGTGGCCAGCTCCTGAACAGCTGAACCCGTCGCCTCCAGCGCAGCCCGGTTGAAGCCGATCAAGGAGGTGTGGCGCATGAAGGTTTCAACGCTCAGTGCGCCGCTGAAGCGCGCGGCTCCACAAGTTGGAAGTGTGTGGTTCGGGCCCGCCAGGTAGTCCCCCACAGCTTCCGGAGACCAGGGGCCCAGGAAAATGGCGCCGGCGTTCTGAATCCGATCCGCCAGGGGTTCGGGCCGTTCGACCAGCAGCTCCAAGTGTTCCGGGGCGAAGCTGTCGCTGAGGAGCGCACAGCTCTCGAGGTCATTGCAGACCACCACCAGCCCCCAGTCCCGTAGAGCCGCTTCGCAGATCTCCTGACGGGGGTGGTTGGCCAGTTGCTCAGCCACCGCGGTGTTGATTCCGTCGGCCAACGCAGGGTCAGTGGTGATCAGCACCGCCGCCGCCAGAGGGTCATGTTCAGCCTGCGCCAGCAGATCCGCCGCCACCTGATCCGGCTTTGCCGAGTGGTCAGCAATCACCAGCACTTCGCTCGGTCCCGCCAGGGAATCGATGGCCACCTGGCCGTAAACCGCCTGTTTCGCCAGGGTGACGTAGAGGTTGCCGGGGCCGCTGATCACATCCACCTTGGGAACGCTTTCGCTGCCGTAGGCCATGGCGGCAATGGCCTGGGCACCCCCGAGGCGGAACACTGTCTTCACGCCAGCGAGATGGGCTGCTGCCAGCACCACGGGGTTGACCTCACCATCACGGCCGGCAGGCGAACAGATCACCACGGTCTTCACGCCGGCGACCCGGGCTGGCACCGCATTCATCAGCACGGTGCTGGGGTAGGCCGCCCGTCCGCCAGGCACGTAGAGCCCTGCCCGCTCCACCGGTCGCCAGCGCCGGCCGAGCTGTTCGCCGTGGGGTCCGGTTACCGCCAGATCGGCTGGACGTTGGCGTTGGTGGAAATCGGTGATGCGGCGATGGGCCAGCTCCAGGGCGTCACGCAGGTTGGTCGGCAGCGTGGTCCAGGCCTGTTCGAGTGCCTCCTGTGGCACAGCCATCGGCACGGGCCGAAAGCCATCGAACCGTTCGGTGAAGTCGGCAATCGCCGCATCGCCGCGGTCGTGCACCGCCGCAAGAATCTCTTCGACCCGTTCTCGAGCTTTGCTTTGCTGGGTCTGGGTTGTGCGGCTCGACAATCGCTGCAGTTCCTTCTGGGCCTGTTCCGGATCCCGCACAATGCGCAGGGCAGCTACTGCCGGTTGGCTCTCAGACAAAGGAAAAGGGGGGAGGTCTCGTCAAGTTAAGACTCGACATCGCAAGGGGAGCGGTCCTGTCGAGGAGTAAGGTGCTGGATTGTTCGCAACGTTGAAGCCTCAGTGGCCAATAACAAGTCAGCCAAGAAGCGGATTGAGATTGCTGAGCGCAACCGTCTGCGCAACCGCACCTACAAATCGTCCATGCGCACACTGATGAAGCGCTGCTTCACCGCCTGTGACGCCTACAGCGCCAAGCCTGGCGACGAAGCCAAGGCCAGCGTGCAGACCTCCATGCGGGCCGCCTTCAGCAAGATCGACAAAGCTGTGAAGGTTGGTGTTCTGCACCGCAACAACGGTGCCAATCAGAAGTCTCGCCTCAGTGCAGCGGTGCGCAAGGTGCTCGAGCCCGCCAGCTGATTCGCTCGCTACCGGCAGAATGGGCCGAAAGCGCGTTTCGGCCCAGCTGTGTCCCCCACCCCGACGCTGATTGACAGTCACTGTCACATCGTCTTCCGCAACTTTGACGAAGACCTCGACGAGGTGGCCTCACGCTGGCGAGAAGCCGGCGTGGCCGCCCTGTTGCACGCCTGCGTCGAGCCCTCCGAAATTCCGGCGATCCGGGCCTTGGCAGATCGATTCCCGGAAATGCGCTATTCAGTTGGCGTCCATCCATTGGATACCGAGCATTGGCGTGATGACACCGTTTCGGTGCTGCGTCGGGCGGCCCTGGAGGACGACCGGGTGGTCGCCATCGGTGAACTCGGACTCGATCTTTTCCGCGACAAGAACCTGGAGGAGCAGCTTGCCGTGCTGCGTCCGCAGCTGGATCTGGCGGTGGAGCTGAACCTGCCAGTGATCATTCACTGCCGCGATGCCGCCGAGCCGATGCTGGAGGAACTTCGGGCCCGAAAGACACAGGGCCGTTGCCCTGCAGGGGTGATGCATTGCTGGGGCGGCAACCTCGATGAAATGCATCAGTTCCTGGAGCTCGGCTTCTACATCAGCTTCAGTGGAACCGTCACCTTCCCCAAGGCGGAGCCCACCCACGACTGTGCCCGTCAGGTGCCGGAAGATCGTTTTCTGGTGGAAACCGATTGCCCTTTTCTGGCCCCTGTGCCCCGTCGCGGCAAGCGCAACGAGCCCGCCTTTGTGGCTTCCGTCGCCACGCGGGTGGCTGAGCTGCGGGGTGTTGATCTCGAAAACGTAGCCCTGAGCAGCACCGCCAACGCTCGACGTTTGTTTGGACTCCCTTAACTGCTCTTCCCGGAGTGTCGGACCCATATGTAAGATGTTGTATTGGCCTGGCCATGTGCAGGGTTCGTCCTTGTGTGTGGTGCCTGAAGCGTCCATTTCCTTCCGGTGCACTTGTCGTCGTCAGCTGATCTGACCCGCGATTTCTGAACAGCAGCGGCGCTGTCGGTTCCGTCCTGGAAACCGTCAGTGCCGCTGCTGTGTTGAATCGTTTTGTCGGGTGAGCTTCTGCCGCCAATCCAGTCCTCCCAAGTTCCTTCGTCCTCTCTGCCGGTCCCCGCATGAGCAGCAGCGCGATTCAGGTCGCCAAGACCGCCACCTACCTCCCTGATCTGGTGGAGGTGCAGCGGGCCAGCTTTAAGTGGTTTTTGGATCAGGGTCTGATCGAGGAGCTGGAAAGCTTCTCTCCGATCACGGATTACACCGGCAAGCTGGAGCTGCACTTCATTGGTAGCGAGTACCGCCTGAAGCGCCCCCGCCACGATGTCGAAGAGGCGAAGCGTCGCGATGCGACCTTCGCTTCCCAGATGTATGTCACCTGCCGTCTGGTCAACAAGGAGACCGGTGAGATCAAGGAGCAGGAGGTCTTCATCGGCGAACTACCGCTGATGACCGAGCGCGGCACGTTCATCATCAACGGTGCTGAGCGCGTGATCGTCAATCAGATCGTGCGCAGCCCCGGTGTCTATTTCAAGGATGAAATGGACAAGAACGGCCGGCGCACCTACAACGCCAGCGTCATCCCTAACCGGGGTGCCTGGCTGAAGTTTGAGACCGATAAGAACGATTTGCTCCACGTCCGTGTGGACAAGACCCGCAAGATCAACGCGCACGTGCTCATGCGTGCCATGGGTCTGTCTGACAACGACGTGCTCGACAAGCTGCGTCACCCCGAGTTCTACAAGAAGTCGATCGATGCCGCGAACGACGAGGGGATCAGCTCGGAAGACCAGGCGCTGCTGGAGCTCTACAAGAAACTTCGTCCGGGTGAACCCCCCTCGGTGAGCGGCGGCCAGCAGCTGCTGCAGACCCGTTTCTTTGATCCCAAGCGCTACGACCTGGGTCGGGTCGGCCGCTACAAGATCAACAAGAAGCTGCGCCTCACCATTCCCGACACGGTGCGCACCCTCACCCATGAGGATGTGCTCTCCACCCTCGATTACCTGATCAACCTGGAGTTGGATGTCGGCGGCGCCAGCCTCGATGACATCGACCACCTCGGCAACCGCCGCGTGCGTTCCGTGGGTGAACTGCTGCAGAACCAGGTTCGGGTGGGTCTGAACCGCCTTGAGCGGATCATCAAAGAACGGATGACCGTTGGTGAAACCGATTCGCTGACTCCAGCGCAGTTGGTGAACCCCAAGCCCCTGGTGGCGGCGATCAAGGAGTTCTTCGGCTCCAGCCAGCTGAGCCAGTTCATGGATCAGACGAACCCTCTGGCTGAGCTCACCCACAAGCGCCGTATCTCAGCTCTTGGCCCCGGCGGTCTCACCCGTGAGCGTGCTGGCTTCGCCGTCCGTGACATTCACCCCTCCCACTACGGCCGTCTCTGCCCGATCGAGACACCAGAAGGCCCCAATGCCGGTCTGATCAACTCCCTGGCAACACACGCCCGGGTCAACGAATACGGCTTCATCGAAACTCCGTTCTGGAAGGTGGAGAACGGTGTCGTCCTCAAGGACGGCGATCCGATCTACCTCTCCGCCGACCGTGAAGACGAAGTGCGCGTCGCTCCTGGTGACGTGGCTACCGAGGACGACGGTCGCATCTCGGCGGATCTGATCCCTGTGCGCTACCGCCAGGACTTCGAGAAAGTCCCCCCTGAGCAGGTCGACTACGTCGCCCTTTCGCCGGTTCAGGTGATCTCTGTGGCAACGTCTCTGATCCCCTTCCTGGAGCATGACGACGCCAACCGCGCTCTGATGGGCTCCAACATGCAGCGTCAGGCCGTGCCATTGCTGCGTCCCGAGCGTGCCCTGGTGGGCACCGGCCTGGAAACCCAGGTTGCCCGCGACTCCGGCATGGTGCCGATCTCCCGGGTGAATGGCACCGTCACCTATGTGGATGCCAACGCCATCGTTGTTCAGGATGAAGAGGGCAATGATCACACCCACTTCTTGCAGAAGTACCAACGCTCCAACCAGGACACCTGTCTGAACCAGCGTCCGATCGTCCGTTGTGGTGATCCCGTGATCGTCGGACAGGTGATGGCGGATGGCTCGGCCTGTGAAGGCGGAGAAATCGCCCTGGGTCAGAACGTCCTGATCGCCTACATGCCCTGGGAGGGTTACAACTACGAGGACGCGCTGCTGGTCAGCGAGCGTCTGGTCACGGACGACCTCTACACCTCGGTGCACATCGAGAAGTACGAGATCGAAGCACGCCAGACCAAGCTCGGACCCGAGGAGATCACCCGCGAGATTCCCAACGTCGCTGAGGAAAGCCTCGGCAACCTCGACGAGATGGGCATCATCCGTGTGGGTGCCTTCGTCGAAAGTGGCGACATCCTGGTGGGCAAGGTGACGCCCAAGGGCGAATCCGATCAGCCGCCGGAAGAGAAGCTGCTGCGTGCGATCTTCGGAGAGAAGGCTCGCGATGTGCGGGATAACTCACTGCGTGTGCCCGGCACCGAGCGTGGCCGCGTTGTGGATGTGCGCATCTACACCCGTGAACAGGGTGATGAGCTCCCCCCCGGCGCGAACATGGTGGTCCGCGTTTATGTGGCCCAGCGCCGCAAGATCCAGGTCGGCGACAAGATGGCCGGCCGTCACGGCAACAAGGGCATCATCAGCCGCATCCTTCCCAGGGAGGACATGCCGTACCTGCCTGACGGCACCCCTGTCGACATCGTGCTGAACCCCCTGGGTGTGCCGAGCCGGATGAATGTGGGTCAGGTGTTCGAGCTGCTGATGGGTTGGGCGGCGTCCAACCTTGATTGCCGTGTTCGCATCGTTCCCTTCGATGAGATGCACGGAGCTGAGAAGTCGCAGCAGACCGTAGAGACCTTCCTCAAGGAAGCCTCCAAGCAGCCCGGTAAGGGTTGGGTCTATGACCCTGAGGATCCCGGCAAGCTGCAGCTGCGGGATGGTCGTACGGGTCTGCCTTTCGACCAGCCCGTTGCGGTGGGCTACTCCCACTTCCTCAAGCTGGTTCACCTGGTGGACGACAAGATCCACGCTCGTTCCACCGGCCCCTATTCCCTGGTCACTCAGCAGCCCCTGGGCGGTAAGGCACAGCAAGGTGGTCAGCGTTTGGGTGAGATGGAGGTGTGGGCCCTCGAGGCCTATGGCGCCGCTTACACCCTGCAGGAACTGCTCACGGTCAAGTCCGACGACATGCAGGGCCGCAACGAGGCCCTCAACGCCATTGTCAAGGGCAAGCCGATCCCCCGCCCGGGTACACCGGAATCCTTCAAGGTGCTGATGCGCGAGCTTCAGTCCCTGGGTCTGGACATCGCCGTCTACACCGACGAAGGCAAGGAGGTGGATCTGATGCAGGACGTGAACCCACGTCGCAGCACCCCCAGCAGGCCCACCTACGAATCCCTCGGCGTCGCGGATTACGACGAGGACTGACGGATCAACGAACGAACCGATTCCCTGCTCCTTCTTCCTTAACCGTCAATGACCAACAGCAACCTCCGCACCGAGAACCACTTCGATTACGTCAAGATCACCCTCGCCTCACCCGATCGGGTGATGGAGTGGGGACAGCGCACCCTGCCCAACGGCCAGGTGGTCGGTGAGGTCACCAAGCCGGAGACCATCAACTACCGCACCCTCAAGCCCGAGATGGACGGGCTGTTCTGCGAAAAGATCTTTGGCCCGTCCAAAGACTGGGAATGCCACTGCGGCAAGTACAAACGGGTGCGTCACCGGGGCATCGTTTGTGAACGCTGCGGTGTGGAGGTCACCGAGAGCCGCGTGCGTCGTCACCGCATGGGCTTCATCAAGCTGGCGGCCCCCGTCTCCCACGTCTGGTACCTGAAAGGGATCCCCAGCTACGTGGCCATCCTGCTGGACATGCCCCTGCGGGATGTGGAGCAGATCGTCTACTTCAACTGCTACGTGGTGCTGGATCCCGGCGATCACAAGGACCTGAAGTACAAGCAGCTGCTCACGGAAGACGAGTGGCTGGAAATTGAAGACGAGATCTACGCCGAAGATTCCGAGATCGAGAACGAGCCCGTGGTGGGCATCGGTGCTGAGGCCCTCAAGCAACTGCTGGAAGACCTCACCCTCGATGAAGTGGCTGAGCAGCTGCGTGAGGAGATCAACGGCAGCAAGGGTCAGAAGCGCGCCAAGTTGATCAAGCGTCTGCGCGTGATCGACAACTTCATCGCCACCAACGCCCGTCCCGAGTGGATGGTGCTGGATGTGATCCCGGTGATTCCGCCCGACCTGCGCCCGATGGTGCAGCTCGATGGTGGTCGCTTCGCCACCAGCGATCTCAACGATCTCTACCGGCGGGTAATCAACCGCAACAACCGTCTGGCGAGGCTCCAGGAAATCCTGGCCCCTGAAATCATCGTCCGCAACGAGAAGCGGATGCTGCAGGAGGCCGTCGATGCCCTGATTGACAACGGCCGTCGTGGTCGCACCGTGGTGGGTGCCAACAACCGTCCGCTCAAGTCACTGAGCGACATCATCGAAGGCAAGCAGGGCCGCTTCCGTCAGAACCTGCTGGGTAAGCGGGTCGACTACTCCGGTCGTTCCGTGATCGTGGTGGGTCCGAAGCTGAAGATGCACCAGTGCGGTCTGCCCAAGGAGATGGCGATCGAGCTGTTCCAGCCCTTTGTGATCCACCGCCTGATCCGCCAGAACATCGTTAACAACATCAAGGCGGCCAAGAAGCTGATTCAGCGGGCCGACGATGAAGTGATGCAGGTGTTGCAAGAGGTGATCGACGGTCACCCGATCCTGCTGAACCGTGCTCCAACCCTGCACCGTCTCGGCATTCAGGCCTTCGAACCCAAGCTGGTGGATGGCCGCGCCATTCAGCTGCACCCCCTGGTCTGTCCAGCCTTCAACGCTGACTTTGACGGTGACCAGATGGCCGTTCACGTGCCCCTGGCCATCGAGGCGCAGACCGAGGCCCGCATGCTGATGCTGGCCAGCAACAACATCCTGTCGCCTGCGACCGGCGAGCCGATCATTACCCCGTCTCAGGACATGGTGCTGGGCTCCTACTACCTGACGGCGCTTCAACCCGGTGCCTCCAAGCCCGACTTCGGCGATCGCAGCTGCACCTTTGCTGGTCTGGAGGATGTCATCCACGCTTTCGAAGACAACCGGATCGGTCTGCACGACTGGGTGTGGGTCCGCTTCAACGGTGAAGTTCAGGACGATGAAGAGCTTGATGCGCCCAGCAAGAGCGAATCCCTCAGCGATGGCACGCGCATCGAAGAGTGGAGCTACCGGCGCGACCGTTTCGATGAAGACGGTGCCCTGATCAGCCGCTACATCCTCACCACTGTGGGCCGCGTGGTGATGAATCACACGATCATCGACGCGGTGGCCGCCGCCTGAATCAAACCAGACGCACTTCCTACCTAAATCCTGATCCGCGCGCAGCCATGACTTCGTCCTCGAAATCCCGCAAGTCCAAATCCAGCAAAGCCTCTAAGGCCGCCAAAGAGGCTCCCGTGAGCGCATCGCGTCCGCTCTCGAAGACCCCACCGCCGTTCCGCAACCAGGTCATCGACAAGCGGGCTCTCAAGCAGCTCGTCGCCTGGTCCTACAAGAACCACGGTACGGCGGTGACATCGTCCATGGCCGACAACCTCAAGGATCTCGGCTTTAAGTACGCCACCCAGGCTGCGGTGTCGATCTCCGTCGACGACCTCAAGGTGCCCGACGCGAAGAAGGATCTGCTGGGCCAGGCCGAGGAACAGATCACGGCCACCGAAGAGCGCTATCGCTTGGGTGAAATCACCGAGGTGGAGCGTCACACCAAAGTGATCGACACCTGGACTGAGACCAACGAGCGTCTGGTTGATGCCGTCAAAAAGAACTTTGACGAGAACGCACCGCTGAACTCGGTGTGGATGATGGCCAACTCCGGCGCTCGGGGAAACATGTCCCAGGTGCGTCAGCTGGTGGGCATGCGCGGCCTGATGGCCAACCCGCAGGGCGAAATCATTGACCTTCCGATCCGCACCAACTTCCGTGAGGGTCTGACGGTCACCGAGTACGTCATCTCCTCCTACGGCGCCCGTAAGGGTCTGGTGGATACGGCACTTCGCACCGCCGACTCCGGCTACCTCACCCGTCGACTGGTGGACGTCGCCCAGGATGTGATCGTCCGTGAGGACGACTGTGGCACGACCCGCCACATCGTGGTGGATGCCGAAGACGGCAAATTCGGCAGCCGGCTTGTCGGTCGCCTGACCGCCGCCCAGGTGGTGAATGCCGATGGTGAGGTGCTGGCCGAGCGCGACACCGAAATCGATCCGCCGCTGTCCAAAGCCTTTGAGGCCGCCGGCGTGAAGGCAGTGAGTGTGCGCTCGCCACTCACCTGCGAAGCCAACCGTTCCGTCTGCCGCAAGTGCTACGGCTGGGCACTGGCCCACAACGAACTGGTGGATCTGGGTGAGGCCGTCGGCATCATCGCCGCCCAGTCGATCGGTGAGCCAGGAACGCAGCTCACCATGCGCACCTTCCACACAGGCGGTGTGTCCACTGCTGAAACCGGTGTGGTCCGCTCCAAGCTGGCGGGCACCGTCGAGTTCGGCAGCAAGGCGCGGGTGCGCCCTTACCGCACTCCCCATGGTGTGAACGCCCAGCAGGCTGAGGTTGATTTCAACCTCACGATCAAGCCGTCCGGCAAGGGCAAGGCCCAGAAGATCGAGATCACCAACGGCTCCCTGCTGTTCGTAGACAACGGTGCTGCCATCGATGCCGATGTGACCGTGGCTCAGATCGCAGCTGGTGCGGTCAAAAAGAGTGTGGAGAAGGCCACCAAGGATGTGATCTGCGACCTGGCAGGTCAGGTTCGCTACGAAGAGGCGATCCAGCCACGCGAAGTCACCGACCGCCAGGGCAATATCACCCTGAAGGCCCAGCGCCTCGGACGGATGTGGGTGCTTTCGGGCGATGTTTACAACCTGCCGCCCAACGCCCAGCCCGTGGTCAGCGGTGAAACCCAGGTCACCGAGGGGCAGGTGCTGGCTGAAGCCAGCCAGCGCAGTGAGTACGGCGGTGAAGTGCGCCTGCGCGACTCCATCGGGGACTCCCGCGAAGTGCAGATCGTCACCACGGCGATGACCCTCAAGGACTTCAAGCTGCTGGAGGAGTCCACCCACTCTGGGGAGATCTGGAATCTCGAGGCCAAAGACGGCACCCGTTATCGCCTCAACACCATCCCCGGCAGCAAGATCGGTTCCGGTGAGGTCATCGCTGAACTGGCGGATGATCGCTTCCGCACCGGCACGGGTGGTCTGGTGAAGTTTGCCCCCGGTCTGGCGATCAAGAAGGCTCGTTCCGCCAAGAACGGCTATGAAGTCAACAAGGGCGGCACCCTCCTGTGGATTCCTCAGGAGACCCACGAGATCAACAAGGATATTTCCCTCTTGATGATCACCGACGGTCAGTGGATCGAGGCCGGCACTGAAGTTGTCAAAGACATCTTCAGTCAGACCGCCGGCATCGTCACCGTCACCCAGAAGAACGACATCCTTCGCGAAATCATCGTTCGCAGTGGTGAGTTCCACCTCTGCACCGATGCCAAGGCGTTGGAGCGCTTCGAGGGCGATGGCCAGATGGTCAACCCCGGCGAGGACATCGCCAAGGGGCTGTCCGTCGACGCCATGAAGTATGTGCAGACGGTTGAGACGCCCGAAGGCAAGGGTCTGCTGCTGCGTCCGGTTGAGGAGTACACCATTCCCAACGAGGCCCAGCTGCCTGAGTTGTCCCATGTGAAGCAGGCCAATGGCCCTCACCTCGGCATTAAGGCCACCCAGCGTCTGGCCTTTAAAGACAACGAATTGATCAAGTCTGTTGAGGGTGTGGAGCTGCTGAAGACTCAGCTGCTTCTCGAAACCTTTGACACCACCCCTCAGATGACGGTGGATGTGGAGAAGGCCCCAGACAAGCGGGCCAAGACAATTTCCCGTCTGCGTCTGGTGATCCTGGAGTCGATTCTGGTGCGTCGCGACACCATGTCCGACTCCAGCCATGGTTCAACCCACACCGAGCTGCAGATCGAAGATGGCGTGTCGGTGAAGGCTGGCGATGTCGTTGCCACCACCCAGATCCTCTGCAAACAGGCGGGCCTGGCCCAGTTGCCGGAAGCGACTGAAGCCGACCCTGTGCGGCGGATGATTGTGGAGCGTCCCGACGACACCAACACCCTGACCACCTCCGGCAAGCCGGTGGTGAGTGTCGGCCAGCGGATTGTCGATGGCGACCCCATCGCAGATGGCGAGACCGCTAGCTGCTGCGGTGAGATCGAGTCCGTCGATGGCAACAGCGTCACCCTCCGTCTGGGGCGTCCCTACATGGTGTCGCCCGACTCCGTTCTGCACGTGCGCGATGGCGACTTGGTGCAGCGGGGTGACGGTTTGGCTCTGCTGGTGTTTGAGCGTCAGAAGACCGGTGACATCGTTCAGGGTCTGCCCCGAATCGAAGAATTGCTGGAGGCCCGTCGCCCCCGCGAATCCGCGATTCTCTGCAAGAAGCCCGGCACGGTTGAAATCAAGCAAGGTGAGGACGACGACTCCCTCGCCGTCAACGTGATCGAAGCCGACGACGCTATCGGTGAATATCCGATCCTTCTCGGTCGCAACATCATGGTCAGCGATGGCCAGCAGGTCACCGCCGGTGAACTGCTGACCGATGGCCCGATCAACCCGCACGAGCTGCTCGAGTGCTACTTCGAGGATCTGCGCAGCCGCAAGCCGCTGATGGAGGCCGCCCAGGAGGCGATCGCCAACCTGCAGCACCGTCTGGTGACTGAGGTGCAGAACGTCTACAAGTCCCAGGGAGTGTCGATTGACGACAAGCACATCGAAGTGATTGTTCGTCAGATGACCAGCAAGGTGCGGGTGGAGGATGCCGGCGACACCACCCTGTTGCCGGGTGAGCTGATCGAACTGCGTCAGGTGGAAGACACCAACCAGGCGATGGCAATCACCGGTGGCGCTCCTGCTGAATTCACCCCGGTTCTGCTGGGTATCACCAAGGCGTCGCTCAACACCGATAGCTTCATCTCAGCCGCCTCCTTCCAGGAGACGACCCGGGTGCTGACGGAAGCCGCCATCGAGGGCAAGAGCGACTGGCTGCGCGGTCTCAAGGAAAACGTGATCATTGGTCGCCTGATTCCTGCCGGTACAGGCTTCAGTGGCTTCGAAGAGGAACTGCAGAAGGAGGCTGGTCCCCATCCCGACATCCTGTCGGAGGACCCGGCTGGCTACCGCCGTATGCAGAACCTGCGTCCCGATTACACCGTCGATATGCCGCCTGCGGCCAGCGCCAGTGCGGTGCTGGATGACCCCAGCGATGCCGACCTCGAGGCCACCCGCACCCGCCACAACATCGACCCCTCGGCGAGCAATTTCGCCGCGTTCACCCGTCCGGACGCCGACAATGAGCTGAAGGAAGAGCAGGTGGTTGATGCTGAAGCCGTTGAGGGTCTTCAGGAGGAAGGCCTGCTCTCTGACGAATGAGTTCCGCTCAATCGTTCACCGTTGCAGCCCCTTCCATGCTTGAGCCCACAGAGATCCCCAAAAGACGCCTGCCGAAGTATGGGTTTCACACCCATACCGAGCGGCTGAATGGACGTCTGGCCATGCTTGGCTTCATCGCCCTTATGGCGGTGGAGATCAAGCTGGGCCATGGTCTGCTGACCTGGTGACCCAAGCTCTGCTGGGTCGCAGTGCGGCCGAGTTGCAGGACTGGGCGGTTGCCCAGGGGCAAAAGCCGTTCCGCGGCCGTCAGCTCCACGATTGGATCTATGCCAAGGGGGCCCACTCCATTGCTGATATCACGGTCTTCCCCAAGAGCTGGCGTGCCGCCCTGCTCGAAGGCGGCATTGATGTGGGCCGCTTGAAGGAAGTGCATCGTTCGGTGGCGACGGATGCCACCACCAAATTGCTGCTCTCCACAGAGGACGGCGAAACCATCGAAACCGTCGGCATTCCCACCGATCAGCGGCTCACGGTCTGTGTGTCCAGCCAGGTGGGCTGTCCAATGGCCTGCCGCTTCTGCGCCACCGGCAAAGGGGGGCTGCAGCGTTCGCTCCAGACCCACGAGATCGTGGATCAGGTGCTGAGTGTGCGTGAGGCGATGGACCGACGTCCCTCCCACATCGTCTTCATGGGCATGGGCGAGCCCCTGCTGAACAGCGGCGCCGTTCTGGAGGCGATCCGCTGCCTGAATGATGATCTTGGCATCGGCCAACGGCGCATCACCGTCAGCACCGTGGGTGTGCCCAAGACCCTGTCGCAATTGGCGGAGCTGGCCATGAAGCGCCTCGGCAGGGCCCAGTTCACGCTTGCCGTGAGTCTCCATGCTCCCAACCAGAGGCTGCGCGAGGAGCTGATTCCCACGGCCCATGCCTACCCCTACGACGATCTGCTTAAGGATTGCCGTCACTATCTGGAGGTGACCGGTCGGCGGGTGAGCTTCGAGTACATCCTTCTTGGTGAACTCAACGACCAGCCCGAGCACGCTGCAGAACTGGCGGATCGCGTTGGCGGCTTCCAGAGCCATGTGAATCTGATCGCCTACAACCCGATTGAGGAAGAGGAGTTCAAGCGACCGACGTCGCAGCGGATCGAGGCGTTTCGTCGTGTTCTGGAGCGACGGGGTGTCGCCGTCAGCCTCAGGGCCAGCCGGGGGCTGGATCAGAATGCCGCCTGCGGCCAGCTCCGGCGTCAGCAGATGACCTCGAATTCCTCAGGTAGCTGAAGGGTGGGCTGATGACCTGTTTCTCAGCAGACTGCTGAGAAACAGGGTCTGCGAATGACAGCAATCGATTGGCTGCTTCTCGCTGCTTACCTTGTTCTCACCCTGGTGTTGGGGTTGTGGCTGGCCCGCCGCAACAGCGGTGAGGCGGATTATTTCGTGGCCGGCCGTCGTCTGAACGGTTGGTTGGCCGGCGCCTCGATGGCGGCCACCACTTTCTCCATCGATACGCCGCTCTACGTAGCCGGCCTGGTGGGTGCCCGCGGCTTGGCGGGCAACTGGGAGTGGTGGAGTTTTGGTTTGGCCCATGTAGCCATGGCCGTTGTGTTTGCGCCCCTCTGGCGCCGCAGCGGCGTACTGACCGATGCCGCTTTCACTGAGCTGCGGTACGGCGGTGCGGCGGCGGCCTGGTTGCGGGGCATCAAGGCCTTCCTTTTGGCTTTGCCGGTGAACTGCATCGGCATCGGTTATGCCTTCCTCGCCCTCCGCAAGGTGGTGGAAGCCCTGGGCCTGGTATCAGGTCAACCCGCTGCACTGGGGCTGACGGATACGGTCTGGCTGTTGATGATCGTGGCCCTGTTTGTCATGAGCTACACCGTGGCCGGTGGCCTTTGGGCCGTTGTGGTCACCGATCTCGTGCAGCTCGTGCTGGCGCTGGCGGGTGCCCTGGCTGTCGCCGCAGCCGCCTTGCATGCTGCGGGCGGGATGACGGCGCTTCTGGAGAAACTTCAGGTCCTGCAGCGGCCGGAGCTGCTGTCTTTGGTGCCCTGGACGTGGGATGAAACAGGCTTTCGCTGGTTGCAGGGCAGTGGCATCAGCATCCCGATGTTCACGGCTTACATCGCTGTGCAGTGGTGGAGTTTCCGCCGCAGCGATGGGGGTGGCGAGTTCATCCAGCGGATGCTGGCCACCCGTGATGAGCAGCAGGCACGGCTGGCGGGTTGGGTGTTCCTGGTGGTGAATTACCTCGTGCGCAGCTGGCTCTGGATCGTGGTCGCTCTGGCGGCCCTGGTGCTGTTGCCGGCCGGCGCTGATCTGGAGTTGGGCTATCCCGCCCTCGCCGTGCAACTGCTGCCCCCTGTGGCGCTTGGCCTGGTGGTGATCTCCCTGGTGGCGGCGTTCATGAGCACCGTGAGCACCTCAGTGAACTGGGGTGCCAGCTACCTCACCCACGACCTGTATCAGCGCTTTGTTCGTCCGTCCGCCGGTCCGCGGGAGCTGTTGCTGGTCGGACAACTCACCACAGTTCTTTTGCTGGTTCTCGGGGTGATCACCGCCTTGATCAGCGACAGCATCGGCGCGGTGTTTCGGCTGGTGATCGCCATCGGGTCCGGACCCGGTGTGGTTCTGGTGCTGCGCTGGTTCTGGTGGCGGGTCAACGCCGCAGCTGAACTCTCGGCCATGCTCTGCGGGTTTGTTGTGGGCGTGTTCACCTCGGTGGTGCCTCTTGTTCGGATCGAGGATTACGGGGTTCGCATCGCGGTGATCACCGGCCTTTCGGCTGTGGTCTGGTTGGCGGTGATGCTGAGCACACCTCCTGAATCGGAGGCTGTCTTGGAGCGGTTTGTGCGGACGGTTCGCCCCCCGGGGCCCGGCTGGTCAGGTCATCGTCAGCGCTTCGGCGTCATGCCGATGGAGTCGTTGCCAGCGATGCTGCGCCGCTTCGTTTTGGCCTGCGGTGTGCTGTTCGGCGGTCTGCTCGGAACGGGAGGATTTCTGTTGCATCAGCAGTGGACTGGCTGGATCGGTCTGTCAGTGCTGGCCCTTTCGATCTGGCAGCTGCGGCGGCGGGTCGCTGCTGTGCCTTCTTGAGCAGAATGGCGCCTTTATTGCAGTGTTCCGGTGTCGTTTTTTCGTTCCACCCTTCTGCCGGCTCTGATTGTTCTCCTGTTTGCCCTGGCATTGGTGGCCGTGAGTGCCCGTATCTGGCTCCCTGGTGACATGCTGGCTCCAGCTCCGATCGGTTGAGCTCTGGAATGCTTCCCGTAGCATCGCCCCATGACTGACGATCGCAGCCAACAGAAGGACCAAGGGCTTTCCAACCTTTCTGTGGATCCTGATCTTCTGGCTCGTGAGCTGGCGGCGGAAGAAGATCAGGATCCGCTTGATGCGATCCAGCTCAATGACACCGAGCAGGATTCCTCCCTGGAGATTGCCCGTGCCTGTGATCAGGCTCTGATCTGGTTGCGCGGCAATCACGGAGAACGGCTGCAGGGCCTGCAGGTGTTCTGTGAACACCGCGACCCAAGGGCGATCGCCTTGCTCCTTCCCCTGTTGCAGAACTCCTGTCCCGTGGAGCGGATGAGTGCGGTCTACGCCTTGGGCCGCAATCCATCCCCGCCTGCTGTCGAACCGCTGTTGCAGCTCCTGCAACTGGATGCCAATGCCTACGTCCGCAAGGCTGCGGCCTGGAGCCTGGGGAATTTCCCTGATGCACCGGTGCTCAACCCACTCATTCGAGCTCTTCAGACGGATGTGGCTGCAGTTCGCCTTTGGTGTCCAGGCTCGTTGGCTGAGGCAGGCAGCCGTTCACCGGTCAAGGCCGACCCTGCGGCGGGGCAATTGCTGGTGAGTCTGAGCATCGACAGTGAAGCGGTGGTTCGCAGCAACTGCATCTGGGCCTTGGGCCGTTTGATGGAGCAGCTGGTGCAACCGCGGCAAGCGGAGATTGTTGAAGCACTGGTGAGTGCCCTGCTCCATGACGGCGAAATTTCTGTGCGTGATGAGGCCAGAACCGCCCTCGAACAGCTCGAGGATCCGCTTGTGCTGGAACGTCTGCAGACGTTGATCAGCGACGGTTTCATCCTGTAACACCACGATGTAACGGTGAAGGCAACATTCAGGGGTGACCCCCACTAGATTGCTGCGCAAATCACGTCGCCTCGATGCCCCAAAAGACCATTCGTTTCACCATCCGGCCGGACGGCCGCGTTGAGGAGCGTGTGGAGGGTGTTGCGGGTGAAGCGTGCCAGCAGCTCACTGAAGAAGTTGAAGCTGCTCTTGGAACGGTTGAACGTCAGGAGTCCACATCCGAAGCGTTTCTGCAGCCTGAGGTCCAGTCCCAGTCTCTTCCCGCTCATTTGAACTGATGTCGCATTTCAGCACCGTCAAAACCGAACTGCGTCAGTTGGAGCCTTTGGTACAAGCCCTGCAAGACATGGGCTATGCGCCGGATCAGGGCGAGCGTCCCGTGCGGGGCTATCGGGGTCAGACCGTCACGGCCGATCTGGCCATCGCCGTTCAGGAGGGCGGCGACATCGGCTTCCGCTGGAACAGTGCTTCGGAGTCCTTCGAGCTGGTTACCGACCTCGACCTTTGGAAGCAGCAGATTCCTGTGGAACGTTTCCTCTCCAAACTCACCCAGCGCTACGCCCTGAACACCGTTCTGGCAGCCACCTTCAAGGAAGGTTTTCAAGTGGCAGAACAGACCCAGGCCGAGGATGGTTCGATTGAACTGGTGGTAACCCGCTGGGACGCTTGAAACCTGGCTGATCCTTCATCTCACGCCTTTTCAGCCCCCGCCCGTCCGCTGGAGCAAGCCACGGGTAGGGAACCTCTGCTTGGGGGTGACATGCGTGATCAGGCTGTCTGGGTTGATGAGGCCGTCTGCATCGGCTGCCGTTACTGCGCCCACGTGGCTGCCAACACATTCGTTGTGGAGCCTAAATTGGGTCGCTCCAGAGCGATCCGACAGGACGGGGACTCCACCGAGTGCATCCAGGAGGCCATCGACACCTGTCCCGTGGATTGCATTCACTGGGTTCCTTTTGAGTCGCTGGAAACGCTGAAGCAGAATCTGATTCGCCAGAATCTTCAGCCTCGTCCCCAGGGTTGATGGCACTGCCCACCCGTCGATTCGGCCGCACGGAGCTTGAGATCCCCCTGTTGTCTCTGGGAGGGATGCGTTTTCAGCAGAGTTGGACTGACCTCCCCTCGAATGAGATCACTCCTGCATCGCAGGCCCATCTCGAGGCGACCCTGAAGCGCGCGGTGGATCTGGGCTTTCACCACGTGGAAACGGCGCGGCACTACGGCAGCTCCGAGCGTCAGCTGGGTTGGGCCCTTCCGCGGACGCCCGACCCCTCCCGTCTGCTGCAGAGCAAGGTGCCTCCCCGGCCCGATCCCGCTGCCTTCGAAGCGGAGCTGGAGCTCAGCTTTGAGCGGTTGGGCTGTGATCGGCTGGATTTATTGGCCATCCATGGCATCAACCTGCCGGAGCATCTCGAACAGACCCTTCAGCCCGGGGGGTGCATGGAGGTGGTGCGCCACTGGCAGGCGGATGGCCGCATTGGCTCTGTGGGCTTCTCCACCCACGGCCCTACGGCGTTGATCGCAGAGGCCTGCGCCTCCGGCGCCTTTGACTACGTGAACCTGCATTGGTATTACATCCGCCAGGACAACAGTCCCGCCCTGGATGAGGCCTGCCGTCAGGACATGGGGGTGTTCATCATCAGTCCCACCGACAAAGGTGGCCATCTGCACACGCCGTCCCAACGGTTGTTGGAGCTGTGTGCACCGCTGCATCCCATCGTCTTCAACGACCTGTTCTGTCTCCAGGATCCGCGGGTGCACACCATCAGCGTGGGAGCGGCACGGCCGGAGGATCTCGAGCTTCACCTGGAGGCCCTGCACCTTCTGCCTGATGCAGCAGCCTTGATTGCGCCGGTGGACCAGAGGCTCCGCAAAGCGGCCGATGATGCATTGGGTCGTGACTGGATGGCGACCTGGACTGTCGGGCTGCCGCCTTGGTACGCGACACCGGGGGAGATCAACCTGCCCGTGTTGCTTTGGCTGTACAACCTGCTGGAGGCCTGGGATCTAGAGAGTTATGCCAAGGCCCGTTATGGGTTGCTGGGTTCCGGAGGTCACTGGTTCGCCGGTGCCAATGCCGACGGCTTTGATGGGCAGGTCAGTGCCGAAGAGCTGCAGACCGTCTTGCAGGGCAGCCCATGGCGTGAGCGCATCCCCGACATCCTCTGTACCCTCAAGCACCGGCTCAAAGGGGAATCCCAGATGCGCCTTTCGAGCGTCTGAGCGTTTGTCTTAGCTCCCGAGAGGATCCCGGCTGGGCGTGCCTACAGCCCTTGGGTAGCTGCGGGGGCAGGCACCGGTGGGCTGCACCCGCAGCAGATGGCGTGTGCCGCGCTCGCTGGGGAGTTGCCGGTGCTGAACCTCCACGAGACGGGCCTGCAGCAGGCGAAGGGCTCTGTTGAACGGCACGGCATCGGTGTCATTCCACTGGCCGCGATACAGCAGGGCTTGACCATCCGTTTTCAGCAGGGGCACGAGGTATTCCGCCACCACAGGGGCTGCCGCTACGGCCCGGGCAACGGCCCGATCAAAGCTGCCGCGGAAGGTGCCATCGCGGCCGGTGGTCTCGATCCGCTCGGTGCGGACTCGCACCCGATCGGCAAGCCCCAGGGTGCTGGCCATGGCTTCCACGGCGGCTGTCTTGCGTCCGACGGAATCCAGCAGGGTCACCCGTGCCTGGGGCAGGGCAATGGCAATGGCGAGCCCGGGGAATCCTCCCCCGGTGCCTACATCAATCCATTGCAATGGCTCTTCTGGGGCCTGAAGTTCCCCCGCCAGCGGCCAGAGGCTGTCAAAGACCTGACCCACCCAGAAATCATCGCCGTCCACCAGGCGGGTGAGGTTGACCCGTTGATTCCAGCTCTTCAGCAGGCCCTGAAGGGTGACCAGTTGGTCGCGCTGCGCTTGTGATGGCTGCCATCCCAGTGCATCCCAGAACGCCGGTTCAGGCGCGGTGGCGGCCATAGCTGCAGCAACAACTCTTCTTAGGATGAAGGACCGGCTGTTCCCTGTGTCTGAAGCCCGCCTCAGCCATCATGAGCGGCTTGGCGTGCGCCCGGGCGTCGATGCTGAAACCCTGCGGCAGGCTTTTCGCCGCCAATCCAAGGCCCTGCATCCCGACACCACGCAGTTGCCGCCTGAGCAGGCCAACATTGCCTTTCAGCAGCTCAAGGAGTCCTACGACGTTCTGCTGCTCCAGAGCCAATCACCCAGCAACATGGGGCCGTCGACAGCGCCAACCGCACCGCGTCCAGAGAGCCAACCACGCTCTGATGCCTGGCAGGGCATCGGTCAACGTCGCCCCCTCTCTGGTGGGGAATGGTTCTCCCTGGTTCTCTTGAGCATTGCGCTGTTACTCAGCCTGGTGCTGGGGCTGGGTGTAGCTCTTGCCCAAGGGCGCGACTGGCAGGTGTCACCAAGTTGGCTGGCTGATGAGCAGACTCAAAGAACAACCGTGCAATCGCTGACTGATGGTCGCCCTGCCCCCGGAGAGCACCCCGCTGAATCAGCACTCTCTCCCGGCGCTTGAGGCCTGGCTTCAGCAGCTGGGTGCCATCCGCATGGATGACAACCCTTGCCAGTGGATGCTCGATCGGTCCGAATGGAGGGCTCTGCTCCTGCTGGAGCGGGAAGATCTCAAGGTGATCTGGCACCCCGGTTCGCTGGAAGCAATGGTGCAGTGTTCGCTCCCCTATGGTCTTTCTCGGGCTGATGTTGAAGCGGCGATTCAGGCGGGTCCCTGAGGGCAAAGATCTCAGAGCTGATCGAGGGCCATCTCAATAACGGTGTAGCACCGTTCCAGTTGGGCGTCGCTGATGCAGAGAGGTGGTAAGAGATAGACCACCTGGCCCAGGGGTCGCAGGAAAACTCCGTTCTCCATCGCCAGCCGTTTCAGTTTCGGACCCGCGGGGTTGAGGTAGCCGGAGGTTCCTTCCACAACGAGATCGAAGCCGGCAACCGTCCCCGTCAGCCGGGGGTGTTGCACCCGCGGATGGCGGGCCAGCTGCTCCAGATGCGGACGATGCCGTTGTTCGAACTGTTGAAATGCAGCGGGGTTGCGCTCCAGCAGATCAAGGCTGGCGTTAGCCGCGGCACACCCCAGCGGATTGGCGGTGAAGCTGTGACCGTGCCAAAGGGTCAAGCAGGGGTCGTCGCCGACGAAGGCTTCGAACACCGCTTCACTGGCCATCGTCACACCCATCGGCAGACATCCACCCGTCAAGCCTTTGGAAAGGGCCATCAGATCCGGCCGGATGCCCGCCCGCCGGCTGGCGAACCAATCACCGCAGCGTCCGAAGCCGGTCAGCACCTCGTCGGCGATCAGCAGCGCCCCTGCCTGGCGGGTTCGTTCCTCCACCTGTCGCAGAAACTCGGGTCGCACCATGGCCATGCCGCCGGCCCCTTGCAGCAGGGGCTCGAGGATCACCGCCGCTGTCGGCGTTTCCAGTACGCGATCGAGCACCTCCAGCGCTGCCGATTCTTTCGCCTCCACGGCGTCGTCATCCCACCAGGTGGCTGGCCAGGGGACACGCGCGACAGGAAAGAGCTTGTCTTCGAAGGGCGCGCTGAAGAGGTTGCGCTCGCCAACGGCCATCGCTCCGAAGGTGTCGCCGTGATAGGCCCCATCGAAGGCGACGATCTGATAGCGCGGTTGGCCGCGGTTGGCCCACCACTGGCAAGCGATCTTGATCGCCACTTCCACCGCCGTGGAGCCGTTGTCGGAGAAGAACAGCCGTTGCAGACCACAGATTCCACTCAGACGCACGGCCAGCTGCTCTGCCGGCTCATGGGTGAAGTCGGCAAAGATCACCTGCTCGAGGCGAGCGGCCTGATCGGCGATGGCATTGGCCAATACCGGATGGGCATGGCCATGCAGGGTGACCCACCAGCTGCTAATGGCATCGATCAGGGGTTCCCCGTCCTCAGGGATCAGCAGGGCTCCGTCTCCGGAGACCACCCGTTGAGAGCTGGCTGCACTGGCCATCTGGGTGAAGGGGGGCCACAGATTCGGATGTCGGATCGACCCCATGGCAGCACCTGCAGGTTTTGCCATATTGGATCTCAGGCTGTTCCTGATGTCCTGGATGGCTGCCCCACGCTCCCGTCGTCAGTCCAAGCGTTTTGTTCCCCCCAGCCGGCCCGAGCGGTCGGGCATGCGTCGTCCCACGTCTCGTCGCCTCGTCGTTCCGGAGGGAGACTGGCAGTTGATCCGCAGTGATCTCGAGCTGCGGGGCTGGTCGTCCTCCCAGCTGGAGGTGATCCAGGCCGAAATCAGTCAGGGCTGGCCTCTGCAGATTGCGGTGCGCCATGCCGCGATGCGCTTGGGAACCTGCCCCACTGGTTCAAAAAACTTGGGTTGAGTCAGCCCTCAGCGGCAAAGCTCACTGTTCTTTTCCGCTTCAGTGGCGATAGAGCTGCAGTTCACCCAGCGCACCAGCTGCACTTCGATATCGGTGAACAGCACCAGAATTCCCACGCAGAGTGCTGAAACAGCAAGGGTCGCCATGGTTTGACGTGTATTCACGGGGACGTTTGCTTAAGCACCTGTTGGAATGTAGTGGTGAGATCCTGCTCGTGCCAAAGCCGCTCCAGAACTGTTGCTGAGAGCGAGGCTTGCGGCGGAAGTTGTGCCAGCACCGGAACATCGCCGAACTCTTCCAGGGTGCTGGGGTTGTCTGCATGCAGAGGGCCGTTAAGGATCAGTCCGAGCACCGGGAGATTGCGGCGTCTCAAGGCTTCCAGGCTGAGCAGGGTGTGGTTCAGGGTGCCGAGTCCACTGCGGGCGACCAGAACGATCGGTAATTGCCACCTCACCAGTTGATCGATCTGGAGCCAGTTGCGGGTGAGAGGCACCATCAACCCTCCAGCTGTCTCCACCACTAGGGACCCCTGATGGTTGGGAATCTGGAGCTGGCTCGGATCGAGAACCTTGGCGTCCAGTTCGGCGGCCCAGTGGGGGGAGACCGGTTCTTGGAAGGCGTAGGCCTCGGGCAGCATCCGTTCCGGTGGGAGGTTCAACAGCTGGCGCACCCGTTCCCGGTCACCGCCGCCATCCAGTCCGCTCTGCACCGGTTTCCAGTAGCTGGCCTGAAGTCCCTGCACCAGCCATGCGCTCACCACGGTCTTGCCGACGTCCGTGTCGGTCCCACACACCACCAGTCGACTGACGCTGTCGTTCATCGCTTCACCATCAGGATCAACATCCTCCAGGTCAGGGCGAACCCTTGTGGATGGTTGGATTGGGGCCATGCCCGGAAGACGGCCTTCCACTGGCCTGGAGAGAGCCGACCGCCGTTGGTCACGGAGGCGCCAATGCTGCTCATGGGTCGCAACAGCCGCAGCGGATTGGCGGCGCGTTGGGTGAAGCTCAGGCACTCTTCCCGTTGAACCATTCCATCGGGAATGGCTGCGATCAGTTGCTGCCGCACTGGCATGGTCAAGGCGGTGCAGGCCTGCCCGGCTTCGCGGCCGGCTTGTTGCCATTGCGGAAAACTGCCATCCACCGGCACCGCCAGGGCCAGCCAGCCCCCTTCCGGCAGCGCATCCACCCAGCTCCTGAGCTGCTGCTCCGGATCCGGCAACCAATGCAGAACAAAGCTGGAGGCCAGCAGTTGCGGTGGCTCGCGCCAGTCCGGCAGCCCACTGCTTAGGTCATGCCGCAGGGTGCTTGTCCCGCTGGGATGGCTTTCCAGCATGGCGGCACTCCCGTCGATCCGCATCACCTGCTGCCCTGGGTGGCAGGCTTCCAGGGCTGCGGCCAGATGACCGGTGCCGCTGCCGAGATCAACCCAGAGGCCGCGGGGGATTGCGTAGCGTCGGCTCAGTTGGCCCAGGCGCCAGGCCATGGCCTGTTGCAGCAGAGCGTTGCTCGTGTAAATCGGTGCTGCGCGACTGAACCGCTCAAGCACCTGGTCGGAACGAATCACTGGGCCTCCAGCCATTGCTGCACCACCGAGAGCACTGTTGATGTGATGAGTGCGTGGCCCCAATCCGGGTCGCGATGGAGTGTCACTGGCTGATGCCCAAGGTCATCGATGAGCTGTTGCGCTGATGCTGCGTGCACCACGGCATCCCGTTCGCCTTGCACCACCAGCACAGGAACAGCGCTCGGCCATCCCGGCGGCAGCGTTTGGCAGTGCGCCAGAAGCTCCAGATCCTGTTGCAGCCGCTGTCGCCCAACGGTTGTCAGACCCTGCAGCAGAGGGGCGGGGGGCAGGGCACTGCGGGCATGGGGTGCAGCGGCTTTGTCGAGGAAGCGTTCCAGCATCGGAAGTTCTTTATCGGTGCCAAGGGCCGCCTGCATCCCCTGCAGAGCCGCCGCCACAGCGCGTCCCGCTCGCCCGACCGGCACAAAGGCACTGAAGCTGCCCAGCAGTACCACTGCATCGGCCTGCTCCAGAACAGATGCCGGCAGAAGATGGAGCCCCAGGGAGTGGGCGATCAGCACGTTTCGTGCCGGGCCCTTGGGCCATGCCGGTGGAACAGGCGCTTCTCCGCAATAGCCCCGGTCTGCGACTATCCATGTCGGCCCCCCCTGCTCGAAGCATTTGCGCCAGTGGGACCAAGAGCCGGCGTGGCCTGCCCAACCATGCATCGCCAGGATCTGCATCATTGAGCGCCGAGGGCTGCGAGAAGGTGATTCAATGTGCCCTCCGGCAGGTCCCGCCGCAGCACAAGGCGCAATCGGGCGGTTCCCTCAGGAACGGTGGGCGGTCGGATCGCCACCGACAGCAGACCCGCCTGCTCCAGCTGTTGCTGGAGGTCGAGAGCATCCTGGTCTCCACCGACGAGCAAGGGGAGAACGGGGCCGAGCCCTGGTGGTTTCGCCCAGTTCTGTTTTATCAGTGCTGTTCTCCAGCGTTCAGAGCGCTGGCTCAGCTCGGTTCCCCAGGTTGGGTTGGCCTGGATCAAGTGCAGAGCTGCCTGCGCGCCGGCAACCAGGGGTGGCGCCAGGGCCGTGGTGTAGCGGAAGGCTCCGCTGGTTTGAAGCAGCCGCTCCATCCTGGTGTGATCCCCCGCCAGAAACGCGCCTCCGCTGCCGAAGGCTTTTCCGAAGGTGCCGCACACCAAGGTCACCGGTTGTCGGAGTCCATGGCAAAGTCCGCGGCCTTCTGGCCCCAGCACCCCCAGGCCATGGGCTTCATCCACCAGCAGCTGTGCTCCATGGTGGGCGCACAGATCGGCCAGGGCGTTCAGATCAGGACTGGTTCCCTCCATGCTGAACAGGCTTTCGGTCACCACCAGAGGTGGTGTCGTTGCGTCCTGGAGCCGCTGAAGCCGCTGGTCGAGATCCTCAAGATCGTTGTGGGCAAAGCGTTGCAGCCGCGCTCCACTGGTGCGGACGCCGGCCAGAAGCGAGTGGTGAATCAGTCGGTCCACCAACACGGTGGTGTGTCTGTCACTGAGGGCCGTAATGGCGGCGATGTTGGCTTGAAATCCGCTGGGGAACAGCAGCACCCGGTCTCGATTCAGCCAGTTGGCGAGGGCCGATTCCAGATCTAGATGGCGTGGTCGGGTGCCGGTGACCAGGCGAGATCCTCCTGCCCCGACCCCATCGGAGGCCATGGCCTCCGTGGCCGCTGCGAGAACGCTGGGATGGCGGCTGAGGCCGAGGTAGTCGTTGCTGGCCAGATCGAGGAGCTGACGCGTTCCTGAGGGATCCTGCAGCTGCCAGGGCTCCCGGCCGGAGTTCCAGCTCCGCAGGTGACGGCGGCGTGCCGGATGGATGGGAGAAGCGTGGTCCCGCATTACAACAGTCTGGAATCCCCCCTGATCAAGGATGGCGGGAGTCCTCTGTTCGTCATGACCTGGGAGCGTTTCACTCTGCTGTTTCCGCTTTGGACATTGCTGGGAGCTCTGCTGGCGCTGCTGCATCCACCTCTGTTCATCTGGTTCAAGGGGCCGCTGATCGCCCTTGGCCTCGGCGTGATCATGCTGGGCATGGGAGTCGGGTTGACACCGGCTGACTTCCTGCGGGTTGGTCGACGACCCCGCGCCATGCTGCTGGGGGTGCTGGCGCAGTTCCTGGTGATGCCGGCCCTCGCTGCTGCCATCGCAGCGGCTTTGCACCTGCCCGCGCCTCTGGCAGTGGGCTTGATTCTTGTGGGCTGTTGCCCGGGGGGGACCGCCAGCAATGTGGTGGCCCTGATCGGGCGTGGCGATGTGGCGCTTTCGGTGGTCATGACAACGATCAGTACCTTGGCTGCTGTTGTCCTGACCCCGCGCCTCACGCAGGTGCTAGCTAGCCAATACGTGCCGGTTAATGGTTGGGCCCTGTTCTTGGCTGTGCTTCAGGTGGTGCTGCTGCCCGTCACCATTGGGGTGGTGCTCAAGCGGGGTCTTCCAGGAGTGGCCCGGCGGATTGAGCCGGTGATGCCTCCCCTGGCGGTGATGGCCATTGTGATGATCGTTTCGAGCATCGTGGGCAGCCAGACGTCCGTGCTGCGTCAACAGGGCCCGATGTTGATCCTGGCTTGCCTACTGCTGCATGGCGGCGGCTTTCTGCTCGGCTGGCTGATTCCAAGGATGGCGGGCCAGACCGTGGAGGCCCAGCGGACCATCAGCATTGAGGTAGGGATGCAGAACTCGGGTTTGGCGGTGGTGCTCGCCCGTAGTGGAGGGTTCGCGAGTCCCCTGACGGCGTTACCGGGTGCTATCTCCGCGGTCATTCACTGTCTGATCGGCAGCGCCCTTGCCGCCTTCTGGAGGCGGCGACCCACACCTCCACTGCGTCAGTCGTCCTAGGTCGAACCCCCATCGTGGAGTTCGAACAGGAGACGCGCGGCGAGCCCACGCGAGATGCGTCGTGCCACGAGCAGATCACAGATCCAGTTGAACAGCGGGGGGGCGTCGGTGGTGGATGCCAGTCGGTGTTCGAGGGCTTTCAGCTCATCGACGTCACGGCAGCCCCTCAGGGCATCGATCAGGGTGTCTTCGGCCGGAAGCGGCTTGGTGAGCTGGGTGGTGGTCACAGGGTGATGTGTTCGTTCCCTCTGTCATGGCACCGGCGGAGTGCCTCTGTCACCTTCTCGACTGCGGGGTGGCAGGCATAAAAAAAGCCCCGGTGTGGGCTCACCAAGGCTCGATGCATTCTCTTCAAGATTATTCATGATCTGACATTGTTCCGTCAAAGGATGTCGGCACATCTGATTGATGGCATTGGCGTGGCTTATCGCTTGCTTGAAAGGACGACTCAGTGAGGCTCCTTAAGATCATTCGATGAACCAATCGACACCGGCCACGTCCCCATCAGAGCCCGATGTCGATTGCAGTGCCCCACTGATTCCCTCGGAAATCTTTCCCTTCCCGCTGGATGATTTCCAGCTGGAGGCCATGGATGCCCTCAACCAGGGGCATTCAGTCGTGGTCAGTGCACCCACGGGATCCGGCAAAACGCTGATCGGGGAATACGCCATTCATCGCGCCCTAGCCCACTGCCAGAAAGTTTTCTACACCACACCGCTGAAGGCTCTGTCCAATCAGAAACTGCGGGATTTCCGCGATCAGTTCGGAGCTGAGAACGTGGGGTTGATGACCGGTGACCTCAGCGTGAACCGCGAGGCATCGATTGTCGTGATGACCACGGAGATCTTCCGCAACATGCTCTATGCCGAGGCGGATGAGCACGATGATCCTCTCGCTGATGTGGAAGCGGTGGTGCTCGATGAGTGCCACTACATGAATGACTCCCAGCGCGGCACGGTGTGGGAGGAGTCGATCATTCACTGTCCGCCGACGGTGCAGCTGTTGGCGCTCTCCGCCACGGTGGCCAACGCAGGACAGCTCACCGATTGGATTGAGAAGGTTCATGGCCCGACCACTCTGGTGATGAGTGATCACCGCCCGGTTCCGCTGCAGTTCAGTTTCTGTAGCGCCAAGGGGTTGCACCCACTGCTCAACGATGCTGGCACGGGACTCCATCCCAACTGCAAGGTCTGGCGTGCGCCCAAAGGGCACAAGCGCAAGGGACGCTCCCAGAGACCGCCGCAACCGGAACCACCACCGATCAGCTTCGTTGTGGCCCAGATGGCCGAGCGTCAGATGCTCCCCGCTATCTATTTCATCTTCAGCCGCCGCGGCTGCGACAAGGCGGTTCGGGATCTTGGGGTGCAGTGTCTGGTCACCAAGCAGGAGCAGGCGCGGATCAAGGCGCGCTTGACGACCTACACCAACGACAACCCCGAGGCTGTGCGGGATGGAATCCACGCCGATGCCCTGTTGCGGGGCATCGCTGCACATCACGCTGGTGTTCTTCCCGCCTGGAAGGAGTTGATCGAGGAGCTGTTTCAGCAGGGGCTGGTGAAAGTGGTCTTCGCGACGGAGACCCTTGCGGCCGGCATCAACATGCCGGCCCGCAGCACGGTGATCGCGGCCATGTCCAAGCGAACAGAACGGGGGCATCGCCCGCTCATGGGCAGTGAGTTCCTGCAGATGGCAGGTCGTGCTGGGCGGCGTGGCCTCGATTCTCAGGGCTATGTCGTCACGGTGCAAAGCCGTTTCGAGGGTGTGCGTGAAGCAGGTCAGCTGGCGACGAGTCCTGCCGACCCTCTGGTGAGCCAGTTCACCCCCAGCTACGGCATGGTTCTGAACCTGCTCCAGCGCCACGACTTGGCGAAGGCCAGGGAGCTGGTGGAGCGCAGTTTTGGCCGTTATTTGGCGGGGCTTGACCTCGTGGAGGACGAAGACAACCTCTCCCAACTACGGCTGCAACTCAGCCAGCTGGAGGGCGTTGCCGGCGACATCCCCTGGGAAGACTTCGAGGATTACGAGAAAATGCGCGGTCGGCTCCGGGAAGAGCGGCGCTTGCTTCGCATCCTCCAGCAGCAGGCGGAGGAGACGCTGGCCAACGAGCTGACGATGGCCCTGCAGTTCGCCAGCACCGGCACCTTGGTCAGCCTGAAGTCGCCGCAGCTGCGGGGGCGCGTCGCGCCGGCGGTGCTTGTCGAGAAGGTGAAGGGGCCCGGGCAATTCCCTCTGCTGCTTTGTCTGACCGATGAGAACGTCTGGATCCTGCTCCCCTGTCAGGCCGTGGTGAGCATCCATGCGGAGCTCAGTTGCCTGCAGGTGGATGGGTTGGAGGCACCGGAGTTGACCCGTTCGGGTGAGTTGCGTCATGGCGATCAGGCCAGTGGTGGTTTGGCCTTGGCGGTAGCCCATATGGCCAGACGCCATGACATGACCACTCCGCAGTACGACCTGGCTGGGGAGGTGTTGACCCAGGCCCGGCTGGTGCGGGATTTAGAGCAGGAGCAGGAGCAGCATCCGGCGCATCGCTGGGGGGATCGCAAGCAGCTCAAGAAGCACCGCCGGCGCATGGAAGACCTGGAATTGGAGATCGCTGAACGTCAGCAGCTGCTGCATCAGCGGGCCAATCGCCACTGGGAGACCTTCCTGGCCTTGATGGAGATCCTGCAGCACTTCGGATGTCTCGATGAGCTGGATCCCACAGAGATTGGACGCACCGTTGCCGCGTTGCGTGGCGACAACGAGCTGTGGCTTGGGCTGGCTCTGATGAGTGGGCATCTCGATGACCTCTCACCCCCGGACCTGGCGGCGGTGTTCGAGGCGATCAGCACGGAGATCAACCGCCCTGATCTTTGGAGTGGCTTCCCGCCTCCTGCGGCGGCAGAGGAAGCTCTTCAGGATCTGTCTGGTCTACGTCGCGAGTTGTTGCGGGCCCAGGAACGCGCCGGTGTGGTTGTGCCGGCTTGGTGGGAACCCGAGCTGATGGGCTTGGTGGATGCCTGGGCGCGAGGAACATCCTGGAGCGATCTGATCGCCAACACGTCTTTGGATGAAGGCGATGTGGTGCGGATCATGCGCCGAACCGTTGATCTGCTGGCACAGGTTCCCTACTGCGAGGCCATCAGCGAGCAGTTGCGCAGCCATGCTCGACAGGCTTTGAAAGCGATCAATCGCTTCCCCGTGGCCGAGGCTGAGGATCTAGTTCCATCCTCCGCTGCTCTCAACCCGGCAACGGAGCGGGCGGCCTGAGCTCAGGCCTCCGGAGCGGCCATGGCGCCGGGATCCACCTGCTGATCAAAGTCCGCTTCCGTGATGTGGCCGAGCTCCAAGGCAGCCTGCTTCAGCGTCAGCCCCTGGTGATGGGCATGTTGAGCGATGGCACTGGCCTTTTCGTAGCCGATGCTCGGAGTTAAGGCAGTGACCAGCATCAGGGAGCGGTCGACGAACCGCTGAATCTGATCCCGATCAGGCTCCAATCCCTCTACCAGGTTCTGGCGGAAGCTGGTCATGGCGTCCTTCAGCATCCGAATCGATTGCAGCAGGTTGAAGCCGATCAAGGGCTTGTAGACATTCATCTGCAGATGGCCGCCTGCACCGGCGGCAGCTACTGCGCTGTCGAGTCCGATCACCTGGGTGCAGACCATGGCCATGGCCTCGCACTGGGTGGGATTGATTTTGCCTGGCATGATCGAGCTGCCCGGTTCGTTTGCGGGCAGCTGCAGCTCTCCCAGACCCGCACGGGGGCCGCATCCGAGCAGACGGATGTCGTTAGCGATGCGGAGCAGGGCCACGGCCAGCAGGCGCAGTTGCCCCATCGCTTGGACGAGGGCATCATGACCAGCCATGACCGCGAACAGATTCTCCGCAGGACGGACCTTGACGCCAGCGATCCGGCTGAGCTCATCCGCCACGGCATGGCGGAACCCCGGGGGTGTGTTCAACCCTGTGCCCACTGCGGTTCCGCCAAGGGGGAGGTCGCCGAGGCTGACCAGACACGCTTCAATCCAGCCCTGGGCTTGTTTGAGTTGATCCCGCCAAGCGGCGACTTCATCGCCAAGGCGCAGGGGCACCGCATCCTGCAGGTGGGTGCGGCCGATCTTCACAATCGGCATCCAGGCCTGGGCTTTGGTGTCGAAGGCATGCACCAGGGCATCGAGTGCCGGCAGCAAACCATCTTTCAGCTGCTTGGCCGCGGCGACATGGATGGCAGCGGGAAACACATCATTGGTGGATTGCGACCGATTGACGTGGTCATTGGGGTGCACCGGACTGTGAGATCCCAGGGGGGTGCCTGAGGCCTGGGACGCCAGATTGCTGATCACCTCGTTGATGTTCATGTTGGTCTGGGTCCCGCTGCCGGTCTGCCAGACCCGAAGCGGGAACTGATCGTTGTGTTGGCCGGCGGCAATGGCATCGGCCGCCATGCAGATCAGCTCAACCTGCTGATGGCTCAGAAGCTCCTGCTGGCCGTTGACTGTGGCGCAGGAGCGCTTGATCCAGGCCAGGGCCTGGATGATCTCGAGCGGGATTCGTTCCTCGCTGATGGCGAAGTTCTGAAGCGACCGCTGGGTCTGGGCTCCCCAGAGAGCTTCTGACGCCACCTCAATGCCACCCAGGCTGTCGGTTTCAATCCTGAACGGCTGCGTCATCGGATCCTCGGCGCGATCGAGCGTTGCATCGATCATCCGTGATCATCTTCCGTTGTTCGTGCCATCGTTCCGCATCAACCGTTTCGGTGGTCTCCGGTGCAGGTTCACCGCTCCCATGGCATCGCCTTGCAGCTGCCCGATGCATCCCTGGCCCAACTGCAGGCCTATCTGTCGCGGCCTGTGCGTCCGCTGAAGGCCTTGTTAAATCGCAAAAAGGTTGAGCGGTTAGAGGATGGCCGCTTCCTCTATGTCTCCCGGCCATATCACTTGCTGAATTTTCAGCTCCAGCCTGAAGTGGTGTTCCGCTCTAGCTGGGATGGCGATCAACTCATCATTGTTTTTGAGAACTGCACGATTCATGGACTGGGGGGGTTGCAACACCTGGTGCAGTTCCAGTGCCAGGCATGGATCCGTCCCGAGCAGGAACGCCTGCTGGCAAAGGCCGATCTCAGCCTTGAATTGTCCTCGAGTGGAGCAGGGGCTCTTTTACCGAAGCCGCTGATGCAACGCACAGGAGATCTCGCACTGGGTTTGGTGACGGATCGGTTGGAAAAGCGTTGTCGCACTGGATTGATGAAAGGAGTTCTTAATTGGGTTGCATGTCATCCCTGAATCTGGTTCATTTCATGGTGGTATCGTCACCGAACTGGAAGCCTCACAGGTTGTTTTGAATGCGATGGGTTCAGCCACACCGTTGTTGACGTTCCGGAACTTCTCTCTGCGATGCGATAAATCGGACCCTCAAATTAGTTTTCAAACACCTTGGAATTGGGAGCTTGTGCGAGGGAAAAAAGTTGCCGTGATTACAAACAATCCTTTTTTGCAGTATCAGTTGATAGCTGGTCTCGCTGGTCTTGTTCCTCCAGTCTCTGGGGAAATGATTTGTGATGGCGCAATGGCTTGGCCTGTCGGTGGGGAGGGTGGCTTGGACGGCAAGTTGCGAATCTCTCACGCTCTTGACTTTCTCTCGACTCTCTACAGCGATTGCCTTGAAAAATCTCGTGTCAGTATCGATGAATTTTGGGACCTGCTGTTGGGAATGGAGATCCATCCCAGTCTTCTCATCAAGGAGCTTTCGAAAAGCCAAAAAAGCTTCTTTTATTTAGCTTTATCAGTTCTCTTTTCTTTTGATTGCTATTTAGTTACGAGGTCGAGTTCTCATATTTTGATGTCTAGCGCAGCCAAACCTCTTAGAGCTCTCTTTCGGAAGCAAATTGAGGATAAGGCTATTATAGCTACATCGACAAGCGGCCGTTTTCGAAGGGAGTTCTGTACTGAAGGGCTTGTTCTAGGCTCATGTGGTCAGATTCTTTTCGCTGGTGAACTTTCAGAAGCAGTTCAGTGGGCTGATCAAAACCTTAAAGCCTCTGAACCATCAGACTCGGATGATGATCAGTTTGAGATGGGTTTAGAGCTTCAAAATTCAGACTCCTATGATGGCAGTGATGATGAATTCTGATTTAAGGAGGGCATGAAATGATTAGATTTATGCAAAGACTTTTTGCTGCAGTTCGGCGTGAGATCGCTGTCATTTTAGCGGTTGCCGCTTATGAGAATAATCGAAAGTCAACGGAATCTCCTATTGGCTCATGGGAGGCGCTCATCAACCCGTTGCAGTTGATGTTGTTCTATATCGTCATGCGTCTGGGATTTAGTTTTTTGCGGGGCTCAAGTCGCTTCGCGGCAGGTGGCTCGACCGATATGTATTTCAATATTATTATATTTATTGCGACTGGATTTTCCATCGCTTTCCTTTTTAGGAATGTGGCAATCAAGGCGCTTTCCGGTTTAAAGCTCAGGGCTCCTCTTTATTATCCGAGGATTAAGCCTTTGGATGTTCTTTTGGCTTTATCGATTAACGATCTCAGGGGTCTAGCTACTATCTCACTGGGTCTTTTGGGGCTGGTTTGGTGTTTTACTTGGAGTTTTCAGCTTGATAGTCCTGGGCTCGCAATCAGTGTTTATATGCTCACTGTCGCGATGGCAATTGGCTTTGGTCTTTGCCTTATATTCTTGGCTGGATTAAATCGATGGGTTGTAAAAATACTCAGGCGAATTCTTCAGCGAATGATTATTTTTACTTCAGGAATATTTTTTGCGACCTTTGAGCTGCCTGCCTATACAAGACCATTCGTTACGTGGAATCCGGTTCTTCATGCTGTTGAGCTTTTCAGGTATTCAATTAATAATGAATACCCAATTCCTGATATATCTCTATCATATTTGATATGGTGCTCTATGATACTTCTAGGTTTTTCGTTGGTTCTCTATCGAACAAACGAGTCATTGCTTCTTGAGGCCAATGATGATTAGTGCCTAATCGTTATTCAGTCGCTTGCCCTGAGTTAATTTTTAGTTATGTCTGAATCAACCCCACCTTCCAGCTCGTCCTCCTCCTTGCAGAAGGAGTTGTCATCCTCGTTCCTGATCCCCACGTCTCAGCCAGTAGGAGAGCCAAAGCCGATTTGGCGTGAGCGGTTGGAAAGAATTGCAAGGCCCAGGGTTCTGATCTCAGCCTTTCTTGTGACATCTGCGTTCTACTGTTTTGTGATTGGGCGGGATCGTTATACAGCAGTTTCCGAGTTTGTGATTCAACAGGCATTGCCTCTCGATGGGAAATCGACATCAGTTTTGTCAGGAGCAGCGTCTGCTCCACAGGTATTGACTTCTCTGGTTGATGGTCAATACCTTCAGGTTTATCTCGAATCATCTGATGTTAAGAACCGCTTGTTCCCTGATGAGAAGAAGCTTGAGCAGGATTATCCCGTCAAGTTTCCTGATCTTCTGACTGGATTGCCCGCCAAGAGTTCTGCTCCGGCACAGTTATCCTTCTACAGAAAACAACTGTCTGCGGCTCCTCAGCCCTTGAGCGGTACAGTAATTTTGACAACTTCTGGATTTACACCTGAGCAGGCATTCAATCTCAACAACGAGTTGCTGAAACAGTCTCGTCGTTTTGTGAATGAGGTGAATCAATCAATCAATGCTGACCAGAATCAATTCGCTAAAAAAGAAGTTCAACTAGCGGAAACTAGCCTTAAGACAGCGACAAGAGAATTGGAGCTCTTTCAGGAAAAGCATGGAAATCTAAGTGTTCTGACTGAACAGTCTTCTGCCAGTTCGTTCATTTCTGGCCTTGAAGCGCAATTGGTTGATTTGAAAGTACAAGAGGCTGCATTGCGTCGTCAATATCGTGATCCCAAGGCTCCAGAGGTAGCATTTATTGCAGACCAAGTGAGAGAACTCCAAGCGCAGATTCGTGAAGAGAGAGACAGGGCTGTTAGTGAAAACGGCCGAGATTTGAATACTCTTGCTCTTGAAGAGGCAGGGTTAATAGCAGATGTTACGTTTGCCAGACAAGCCCTTCAATCAGCTCGTCTAGCTGCCGATAACAGCCGTCGCGAGAGTGTACGTCAGTTGAAATTTGTGGTTGTTCTAAGTCAACCTCAAATGCCGGTTAAACCTGACCCGAACTGGCGTTGGCAAGCGTTTCTTGCCTCTGTTGGAATCATTATTGTGGCTTGGGGTGTGGGTGGTTTTATTCTCAATGCAATGCGGAAGAGCTGATCAGTTCAACACCACACATCCGTTTAAATCAAGGGCGTATGCCGCCACGCCCTTTGCCGGCCAGATAGTAGCCGCAAGCCCGGGCAAAATGAAGCCTTCGTCTCAGCATTAAGTCGTTATCACTGATGTTTGGATACAGTTTCCTGGCCTGAAGATCATTTGCACAAGATCGTTCAACCATTTGCAGAACCTGTGCTTTGGTGGAAGGCAATCTTTCGCCAAGCATCTGGTCGTAGAAATGCCATTCGGTGTTGGCGCGGATGACAGTTTCACGGAAATCATATTCATGGGAGTGGCGGACCACTGCTGTTGAGGCATAAGCTTTTTTATAACCCTTCCTGAGAATTTCACGGGCCCATAACTGATCCTCGCCGTACACGACATCGGGAAGTGGCAGAGTTTCCCAAATGGATTTTCTCAGGCAGGAATTGTTGTCGGAGTAAAAGCGTTCATGGGTCGAGACAACGCCATTGGCGGTCTGTCGATCAGCATCCAGTTCGATTGGTTGGCGATGACTTCTAAAAATCCAACGATTGAAGTGCTGGTCAAGGTCGTGGGCGGTCAGTTGTCCATGCCCGCTATGGGCCATGTGGCAGCCAAAGACACCGGCCACATTTGGATCATTCTGTAGTGGGGTGATCAGATTCATCAGCCACATGCGATTCGCTGGAATCGCGTCTTGCGTGATGAATGCGACGTATTCCCCTCGGGCGAGCTTCACCCCCAGATTTCGGGTGCGCCCATGGCCGAAATCCTCCTTACGAATTCTGTGTAGACGAAGTCGCTGGTCCTGAGGGAGTGCGTCCAAGCATCCGTCGCTTGAAGAACTGTCGATCAACAAAACCTCAAACTCCTCATCGAGATCCTGGGCGAGACAGGATTCCACAACAGATTTGAGCATCGTCCCGCCGTTGTAAACGGGAATGACCACTGTTACTAAAGGCGTCGAAGCATTGGTGGGTTGCGATGTTGTTGGAGCCGAGGAAAGCGATTCCTGAATGAAGGTCTCAACCAGCTGATTGGAGGCATCCCACTGGAGGTGTTCGGTAGAGGCGAGTCCCGCACAGGCGGTGTTTGATCTGAAGGTCTTATCATTCAACAGCTGACTTAACGCTGTTGCCAGGCCTGTCGGGGTTGGTTCTGCCAAGACCGCTGTGTTGGGTTTGTAGGAAAGGCGCGTGTGTTCGGCATCGATATCAACAACTGGCAGCCCGCAGGCCATCATCTCGTTGGGAACCAAGGAGTAATTGGTTCCGGAAAGGACGAGTCCAACCGTGCATTGGCGATAAAGGTTTGCCAACTTGTTTGCATTCAGGATCCCTGCATGTCTGACTTTCACAGGGATACCAAGGTCTGGAAGTTCTTTCTCTCCAAAGGTAATAATCTCAAAATCATCACCAAGATCAAATAAGGCTCGTAAGGCAAGCAGTCCTAGTTCATAAAGTCTCCTTGGCGTGCTGCGTCTCACATAGAAAGCAATCGCATGTTTGCTGCGTTTCTGATCTTCATCGGGGTGGTAAACAGTGTGGTCGACGGCCAGTGGAAAGGAGACGGCTGAATTGCCAAAGCTTTCCATCTTTTGCTTCAGCCAAGGACTGGCGCAAATGCAGGCAAACTCGTTTTTAGATGCGTAGGATTGTTCGGTGAGGATGCTGGAACTGCCTCGTGCAAAAAAGTAAGGCTCATAGTCTTGAACAAAATAAAATCTTTTCTGAAACTTTTTCATTCCCAGCACTGGATAGGTGCTCATGCGATCTGTGGCGATGACAATATCTCCGCTTACACGATCAAGATCATCCTGGTTGTTGCCAAGCATGTAGACCTGGTCTGTTTTTAGTGGGATGAAGTGTTGTTCGATTGCACGCTTATGCAGACTGCTCAGGCGGCTTGGCTTGTCGTTTCCCTTCAGCTCCGAATGAACCCAGATCGTGCATTGATGGCCACAGCGTTCCAGAAAATCAATCGTTCTGAAAATGGTCATGTGGCCACCAAGGCCAGGTGTGAAGTTGGGAATCACCCAATGGATATGCAGAGATTGGCGATTAATATTATTTTGCAGTGACCAATTCGGCTCAAGGGGCTGGGGTTTGAATTGAATGACCTTTTCAAAGCCCTGGATTCTGAGTTTATTTTTGCTTTCAATAATTGATTTGTCGTATAGATGTTGTTTCGAGAGGAAGTATCCGCAGTAAGTTGTTTGCAGTTTTTGGTCAAAAATTTCAGTTGTTGAAAGGCCGATCAGTCGTTCAATGCTGTGGGCGATGGTTCCATCGATCTGCCCGCCTTCCTCATCAAAATCTTGCCAGCTGAGATTCCAGTCAAGAATGGGTTTCAGCAAATCTGGTTTGCACCAGAACATCGTCCCAGTTGGAAAGCGGAATTGGCTTTCTCTGGTGATGTGGTCGAGATGGAAGCGTGTGAGGAATGGATTGGCTTTTTTGTAGTTACCATCTTCATGACCCCAGCATGAATCGTGCTTGATCCCGAGGCTGAGGGCGTAGTTCTCAATCGGATAGACAATGCCTGTCTGTGGTGATTGGAGAGCCTTGAGATTGGTCGCTGTGATGGCTTCGCTGCCAATCAGGTTGTCTAAGCAGTGAAGGAACCAGCCACTGAGTGCGTTGCTGTGGGGACTCTTTTTTGAATGCAGCTTGAGGATGAGGTCGTATTTGAGAATCTGGTCTCCAAATCCAACGAAGAATGGAGCGACATCGCGTCCGATGTTGCTGAAATGTCGTACTTCTACTTTCTGAGCATTGTCGATCCTTGCAAAGACGTTCTGCAAGGTCTGCACTGATTCTTCTTTTGTGGAAATGAAGATGTCTATGCTGCACGGAATATTCTTTAAGTAGGCGGCGATTGTTTCTCCTAATTCGGGGTAGAAAATGTGCAGAAATACACCAACTCTTTTGGCCTTTAAGTCTTCTCTGATTGAGGTGATGGCATCTGCATCTGGCTTTTTGATATCGGCCATCTTCCGCATGAAATGGATGTTATCCATCGAGTAGCGGTTTTCGTTCATTCCAAACTTGAAGCAATGGACCATCGGGTTAAGCCCGCTCTTCTTGACGTCGGGATATTTGCTGAAATAATTATCTGTATCGAATAGATTGCTCGGGTCAATGCCCTCTCGGCATCCTGAGCTGCAGTAATGGAAGATCACGTCACCGATGCTTTGAAGCTCTTCCGCTTCTTTGGGATCTAATTGAGATTTATAATGTTCAATATCAAAGACGTAGGCATAATGGGCTAATTCGCGAAAGTCGCGAATTATTTGCTTGCTTATTTCTTTGCCCTGTAGGCCTTTGATGTACTCCTGCAGTTCAGGAGTTGTTCTTTTGCGCCTATTGTTGTGTGGACTTGCGTTTTTGACTTGTCCCAGTCGGATCAGTCGCTTTTGTAGCGCTTTGGGCAAAATTTGCTGCTTGCCCAGCGAAGAAGCGGACTGCTTCAAAAACTGCCGGGTCGTGCTGGAAAGCTTGGAGAGCGGATGGCGTTGTTTAGGCATTCCGCTCATCTGGCAGGGCTAATAAAAACAGGGTGAAACCTATCACTCGTCAGCGGTGGTTTTCGTTGTTCCAATACCCAATCTGCTGCCGTCATATCCCGCTCGTTGACGCACTTTTGTGCACCAGTCCTGATGGGAGAGATACCAGCGCACGGTATCGGCAAGGCCTTGTTCTACATCGTGGCGTGGGCTCCAGCCCAGCTCCGAGCTGATGCGGGCTGGATCAATCGCGTAGCGACGGTCATGGCCCGGTCGGTCGGTCACCGGCGTAATCAAATCCTTATGGGGAGCTGATGCTGGGCGGCTCTGATCCAACTGCGCACAAATGGAATGAACGACCTGCTTGTTCGTGCGTTCACCGTGGCCGCCCACGCAATAACTGCGGCCTGATTCACCGTTGCAGGCGGCCAGAAGCAGAGCATCGACGTGGTCTTCCACATACAACCAATCCCGCACATTCAGTCCATCGCCGTAGAGCGGAATCGACTCCCCACCGGCCGCTTTCAAGGTGACCACAGGAATCAGTTTTTCTGGGAACTGCCAGGGCCCGTAGTTGTTCGAGCAGTTGGTTAGTACTACAGGAAGACCGAAGGTGTGGTGCCAGGCCTGAACCAGATGATCGCTCGCCGCTTTGCTAGCGGAGTAAGGGCTGCGGGGGTCGTAGGGGGTTGTTTCTGAGAAGCGTCCCTCGGCGCCAAGCGAGCCGAATACCTCATCGGTGCTGATGTGGTGCATCCGGAAAGCCTCTCGGCGCTCACCAGCCAAGCCTTCATAGTGCCCCCGCACCGCCTGCAACAGGTTGTAGGTCCCGTTGACATTGCTCTCAATGAACGCGCCAGGTCCGGAGATGGATCGATCCACGTGGCTCTCGGCCGCCAGGTGCATCACCAGATCGGGATCGGCCTCTTGGACCGCAGCCTCAACGGCGGCGGCATCGGTCAGATCCACCTGCTGAAGCCTGTGCCGATTGTTTGCCGCGTCGCCCAGCTCGTTCAGCACCTCCTCGATCGACGACAGGTCGCTCGCATATCCCATCTTGTCCAGATTGAACACAGTGACCGTGCTCTCCCTCAGCAACCTGCGGACCACGGCACCTCCGATGAAGCCGGCACCTCCAGTCACCAGAACTCTGCGGCGATGTCCCAGCAGGTCAGCGGCGGAAGGAATGGACGAAACCATTGGTCAGGGATTGGGTTGGGACGTTGAGAGGAGATGGGGCGTTGAACTCAGTGGAGCTTCACGGGGTTTTGGCCTGCTGCAACACATCTGATAGGGCTTGTTGCCAGTGCTGCCCGTTTAGGTCCAGGGCGGCTCTTGTGCCCGTGCAGTCCAGAAGCGAATAGGCCGGACGCTCAGCTGGCGTTGGGTAGTCAGCAGTTGTGATCGGTTGAACCTCTGCTGGTGTGTCGATGAGCCCCAATTCAGCCCCGATCCGGCCAACCGCTACCGCCACGTCGTACCAGCTGGCGGCCCCGGAATCACTCCAGTGCATCACCGCCGGTAACTCGTTTTCCCCCGCGATCTGAATGGTTCTCCAACAGGCCTGAGCCAGTGTCAGGGTGCTGGTGGGGCAGCCCACCTGATCGGCTACAACACCGAGTTGATCCCGCTCGCGGTGCAGTCGCAGCATGGTGAGGGCGAAGTTCTTGCCGACGGGTCCGATCACCCAGCTGGTGCGCAGGATCAGCCCCCGCCCCTCTGTTCCGAAGATGCTTTGGATCGCTGCTTCTCCGGCAGCTTTGCTCGCGCCGTAAACCCCGAGAGGGTCGCGGGCCTGCATGGGTTGATAGGGCGTTCCCTGGGTTCCGTTGAAAACAAAGTCGGTGCTGATCTGCAGCAGGCGCCCCCCCTGTTGATCCAGAGCACGGGCAAAGGCTTCGGGTGCCCCGGCATTCACGGCATGGGCCAGATCGGATTCCGATTCGGCCTTGTCCACGGCCGTGTAAGCACCAGCATTCAGCACCCAGTCCGGCCGATGCTGTTTCACCGCTGCATGGCAGGCCTCGGGGTCAGCCAAGTCGAGATCCTGGCGAGTGGTGGCCACCAGGTCGAGTTCCTGGGGTGCGGAGGCGATCAGGGCCTGTCCCAGCTGTCCGCCAGCTCCGGTGAGCAGAACCTTCACGGGAAAACGTCTCCAGCGGATTCAGCCGCTTTGAACCCTGGCGCTTCTGAATCCTTGCCCGACAGGCTCACTTCCGCGCCCTGCAGTCGATCGATCGGCCAGGCAATGGCTAGATCCGAATCATTCCAGACGATGGCCCGTTCACAGGATTTGTTCCAGTAACCCCGCGCCTTGTATTGGACCTCCGCAACGCTGCTGAGGGTAAGAAAGCCGTGGGCGAAGCCCTCGGGAATCCAAAGCTGGGATTTGTTCTCGGCACTGAGTTCAGCGCCGACCCAGGCGCCGTAAGTGGGGGAGCCACGCCGGATGTCGACGGCGACGTCGTAAATCGCTCCAACCGTTGCACGCACCAGCTTGGCCTGGGGTTCCGGTGCGAGCTGGTAGTGCAGTCCGCGAAGAACACCCTGGATCGAGCGCGAGTGATTGTCCTGGGAAAACAGCACCGATTCGCCCACCGCTTCATCGAACTTGCGTTGGTTCCAGCTTTCGAAGAACCAGCCACGGTCATCGCCGAAGGCCTGGGGCGTAATAAGCAGGGGGCCCTGCAGCGTCGTACCGGCCACGGTTGTCAGTTGCTCAAGCTGCATGGCTTACCTCCAGACTGGTTTGCAGGGCCGCGTGATCGCTCACGCTCTCCTCAAGCATTTGGAGCAGATAGGAGCCATAACCACTCTTCTTCAGGGGCTGAGCCAGCTGATCGAGTTGTTCTGCTGTGATCCAGCCCTGCCGCCAGGCCACCTCCTCTGGGCATCCCACCTTGAGCCCCTGGCGATGTTCGAGGGTGCGGATGTAACCGCCGGCGTCGTTGAGGGAGTCGCAGGTTCCGGTGTCGAGCCAAGCCATACCGCGGCCCATCAGCTCCACTCGCAGCAGTCCTTCGTCCAGGTACATCTGATTGAGATCGGTTATCTCCAGCTCCCCCCGAGCGGAAGGCTTCACCTGGCGGGCCCGATCCACCACGGTCTCGTCGTAGAAGTACAACCCCGTGACGGCGTAGCGGCTCTTGGGTTGTTTGGGTTTTTCCTCCAGGCTCAAGACGCGGCCCTCGGCATCGAACTCCGCAACGCCATAACGCTCGGGATCACTGACGGGATAGGCAAAGACAGTTGCCCCTTGGGCCTGCTCATTGCTGTTCACCAATTGCGGCACCAGATCGTGCCCATGGAAGAGGTTGTCCCCCAGCACCAGTGCAGCGGGGTGGCCCGCCAGGAAGTCGGCACCGATCAGAAACGCCTGGGCCAACCCGTCAGGGCTCGGTTGCACGGCGTAGTCGATCGACATTCCCCAGCGGCTGCCATTGCCCAGCAAGCGTTGGAAAGCCTCCCGGTCGTGGGGGGTGGTGATGATAAGCACCTCGCGGATCCCGGCCAGCATCAGAGTGCTGAGCGGGTAGTAGATCATCGGCTTGTCGTAGACCGGAAGCAGCTGTTTGCTAACGGCCTGGGTAATCGGATGCAGCCGCGTGCCGCTTCCTCCAGCCAGGATGATTCCCCGTCGCTTGGATGCGGTGCTCATCGGCTGGCTCACCGGCGTGAAGTCGGCGCCATTACAGCACGAGACCCCTTGCGCTCACTTCCGTTCGGTCGACGGCGAAGCCGTTCCAACATGCGCTGCCACCCCGGTTTGGGTCGCAGTTGGCGTTGGATGCTTTCCGCTAGCTGAGGGTTGCGCTGGCCGACCACCTCGGGCCAGGCCGCGATGGGTTGTCGCGTTGGGTTGTCCCGCAGCAGGCTCACCTTGAGGAAGGGGAAGCCACTTTGCTCAATCAGGTGCTTCCAGTCGTAGTGCAGAACATTGCCGTTGGCGTTGTGGGTGTAGAGGCTCTCGAGGGTCAGCCCAGCTGTCCGCAGCTGCACCGGTAGACCGACTTCGCACTGTTTGACCAGGTCCCGTTTGCGGGGCCAGATCTGCAACGTCTCCCAGAAGTGGCCAAAGGCTTGGCTCTGCAGTGCTTTGGGCTTGTATGCGATGAAGGCTGACGACAGATGGGGCTCATACATCAGATCGTCCGTGAGCCCAATCACGTCCGCTGTACTGGTCTGCAGCCGTTGGAAGAGCGTGTCGAGGGGGGTGATCGGTCCCCAGAAGCTGTCGTTGGTGAGCACCAGAAACGCAGCTTGAGCAATGTCCTGTCGATGCAGGTTCAGAGCTGCTCTCCAGCTGCCGAAGTCATACCCCTGGTTGCGTCGGATCACGATGGAAGCACAGCGTTGGCGCAGTCGATGCAGCGTTCGCGGATGCCAGCGCAGACCGCTGGCCGACGACACAAGGATCACGTCGGCGAAGCGCCGGTACTCATCGATGAGTGGAAAGAGATCGTCCCGGATCCGGTTGTCGTCTGAAAAGTGCGCCAGCAGGATGATTGGCCGTTGGAGGCTGGGCTGGAAGTTCGGATTCCTCCAGTGCGTCAGCACGGCATCGGTCGCCGGGCCTTTTGATCGCGGCGCCAGGTCCCGGGGTTGGTAACGATTGCTGTGCGGGTGAATCCGCTGGCTGGTGAGGGGATCGCCTGCGGAGAACAGCCCGGCGTGTTTGCCCCGGAGGTGACCCGACTCCCGTTGATGCCGGGCCAGCGCAGCTCCTTCCCGATCTTTGCCTCGACTGATCGATTCGTGATGAACGATCTCAACGAAGGGAGTCACGGCCACTGATCCACCGAGCTGCCTGAGGCGCAGACAGAGATCCACATCGTTGAACACAACCGCGAGGTCTTCATCGAATCCCTGGATTTGATCGAAATCGCTGCAGCGCAGCATCAGGCAGGCCCCTGTCGCTGCCGTGAACTCCTCCTGCACTAGCAGTGGGGTCAGCGTGGCCAGCACGGGGGCACTGCCCAGATGTTTACCGGGTTCCACCACGCAGCGCCGTTCCCCCTTCACCAGGGCGACTCCTTGATGCTGGATGCTCCCGTCGGGGTAGTGCAGCTTGGCCCCCACGGCGATGGTGCCGCGGTATGCGAACGGGTTCAGCAGGGCTTGGAGGACCTCAGCGGAGCGGAATTCGATGTCGTTGTTCAGCAGCAACAGATGGCTGCCACGGGCATGGCGTCGACCGATGTTGTTGAGGCGCGAATAGTTGAACGGTTCATCCACCCGCACCACGCAGACGTTGTCGAGCTGCGCTTGTTCTTCGAGCCAGGCCTGGGTGGAGGGTTGGTCACTGCCGTTGTCGATCAGAATCAGTTCATAGGCCACAGCTCCGGCACAGCGGCGCAAGGAGGCGACGCAGCTTTGGGTGAGATCCACCCGGTCGCGAAAAGGAATCAGAACCGACACCAGAACATTGGGATCGGCGCGGAGCTGCAGCCGATGGCAGGCCCTCAGCGATGCATCGGGAGTGAGCTGCCCGCCGGGCACTAGAAAGTTGGCGCTGTGTCGCTGGGTGATCGCCAGGACCTCAGCGCTGAGCTCGGGGGGCCAGCAGTGGCGGTCGGCCGGTGAGGCGACATCGGGAATGGTCGGGTTCGCCCGAATGGATCGTTGCACCAACACCTCAGGGCAGTGGGCGACTGCGTCGCCGCGGTGGCAAACCTGCAGTGCCAGATCCAGGAGCAGGGCGTGCAGTGAGCGGGTTGACGCCGGCAGTTTCAGCTGTTGCAGCGTTGACCAGCGGATGGTCACCAGGCCGCCCAGGCATCCCCGGCAGAGCAGACGAAACGGTGTGACCGCTGTTCTGTTCTGGCGGTTCCCTGCTGGAACGGAGGGGTCGTCACTCCAGCGCAGTGTTTCATCGCTGGTTAGGAAGACCGCTGCGGGGTGTTGCGCCGCACAGTGGGCCATGCGCAAGGCCGCCTGGGGATCCAGTTGATCACTGGAATGGCAAAAGCTGACCAGGGTTGCATCGTCTTGGATCGGGGCTCCGATCCCTCCAGACAGGCGCTCCAGTGAGACGTGTCTGATCTGGCTCCACCCCTGCTTTGGCTGGATGGGCTCGGATTCCGCCTCCGCTTGTGTCGGGTGGAGAACCACCAGTATCTGGGCCGGTGAGGGAAGGGTGCTTGTTGGTGCTGGGTCCGGGGCGGGAGGTTGGTAGCGATCAAGATCCGCGCCCAGGGGCAGTCCTCGCTGGAAGCGTCGACGGCCGATGCCCGCCAGGTGCTCCAGGGCGCTGAGGGAGCCCTGACGCGCCGCTGGTCTCAGTCCATCCCGGTAGGCCTGAAGGTGCACCGGCGGCAGATCAGCGAACAGGCTTCGATGTCCCAGAGCGATCTCGCGAAGGCGACCGCTGCTCAGGAGCTGGTTGGCGTCAGTGAGATCCCGGTGGGATGCCAAAAGCTCTACGGGGTCCAGCCCGCTGTCTTCCGGGGACCACTTGCTGGTATTGCGCAACAGGGCGATGGGCAGCAAGGTCGGATCCAGCAGCTCCTGTGGAAGCTGGGGAAGGCGATGGCTGAGATGCTGTTGCCAGCTCTGGATCTCCTCCGCGCTGGCGAGGCCAGAGTGCCAGCGCTGCCAGGCCTTGGCATCAAGCGTGTTGTCCTTGCCGCTTGAAGGCTCCACGCCCTGATCGTCGGGGCGTCCAGTCAAGCGGACGCGGCAAGAGCGTCGATCTGCTGATTCAGCAGGTCTCTTGCCTGGGCGGGTGTGGGGGCTCGCATCAGGTCATGACGCAGTCGCGATGCCCCAGGGAAGCCCGTGCAGGTCCAGCTCATGTGTTTTCGGGCGATCAGCAGCCCATGGTCGCCGCGATCCTGCACCAATCCATCCAGTTGATCCCGGGCCAGTGCAAGCCGTGCTGACGGGTTGGGCGTGGCAGGGATCGCATGACCGGCCAGTGCTGCATCGATCTGTCCCACCAGCCATGGGGCTCCCATGGTTCCTCGGCCCACCATCACGCCTGCTGCACCGGTCTGACTCAGGCAGCGCAGAGCATCCTCGGGCGTATTGATGTCGCCGTTTGCGATCAGGGGAATCGTGAGGGCCTCTCGGACTTGGGTGATGGCGCTCCAGTCCGCAGCGCCCTTGAATCCCTGCTCACGGGTGCGTCCATGCAGCGTGAGCAGTTGTGCCCCCGCCTGCTCCAGCTGTTGGCACCAGTGCACGGGATCCGCATCACTTCCACACCACCCCAGGCGCGTTTTCACGGTGACGGGCACGGTCACGGCACCCGCGACCGCCTCCACGATCCGCGTGGCTAGCTCGGGATCACGGATCAATCCGGAACCGCCCCCCTTGCGGGCAATTTTCCGCACAGGACATCCCATATTGATGTCGATCAGGAAGGCTCCACTGGCTTCAGCCCGCCGTGCCGCATCGGCCATGGCCTGAGGGCGATGGTCGAACAGTTGCACTCCGATGGGTCCGGATTCGTCGGCGAGTGATTCCACCTTGCAGAGCCCATACCCCATCTCGAGGCTGGTGGCATTCACCATTTCGGTGAAGAGCAGGGCATCCGGAGCCCAGCGTCGAACCAGGCCACGAAACACCCGATCACTCACGCCAGCCAGCGGCGATTGCAGAACGCGGCAGCGCAGCTGACGCGCGGTTCCATTCCCGGGAAGCTGTAGGGGGGGGGAAGCAATCATGAGTCCATGCTGCACAACGCAATCGACATGCCCTGGCCGCTCAGTCGTTCGTTGCTGTTGCAGATTCTCGAGGACCGCTGCAGCGATCGTTTTGTATGCGAAAGGATTTGGGAACGTTTGGGCTACCGGCCTGACGAACCTCAATGGTGCGCCGGTCCAGACACGCCGTCGGATTGGTCGGACGCCTTCCCCCAGGCTCCCGAGTTGATCGCTGAGCGTCCGGCATCGGTCCGTTTGACCCGCTCGATTCCCAAGGAATACAAGCAGTTGCTGAAGCAACAGCTCAACTTCGCGGGCTACCGGATCGGTGAGCTGTATCCCCGTCGCACCCGGCGGGCCACGGCGGTGAACTGGTTGTTGGCCTGGCTGGCCCAGCAGGGCGAGCCCCTTCCGGAGCAGGGGCCCTTAGGGCCGGAGCTCCCGGCTCCCGCCGATCCGGTGCAAGGGCATCCTGGCGATCTGCCGGTGGGGTGAGTCAGGCCTGAATGGTGATCGGCGTGCCCTTCGGAGTGTTGTGGAACAACCAGCGGGCATGGTTCATCGGCATGCGCACACAGCCATGGCTGCGGGGGACGCCGAAGGGCTGCCCGGCGTTCTCCTGCCAGGGGGCTGCGTGGAGGCAGATGGCCTCGTTGGCGCTCACGCACATCGTGTACGGCACGCCAGGAACGGTGTAGGTGCGTCCGTACATGGTTGTGGAGCGGTACTTCGTGAAGACCTTGCTGTTGAAGATCGGTGTTGGCGTTGAGGCCTTGCCGGTGCTGACAGGAATCACACGGACGATTTCCTGCTGGCTGTTGTAAACCATCAGGCGCTGGTCGGAGAGATCGACCACAAGGCTGGCGACGAGCTCGAGCATGACGAGAGAACACACTGAACCCGCCCTAGCTGTCTCGACTGAGACTCATTTGTCTCGCCCGGAAAGAATTTCGGTTCCCTGGGGGCTTGGGGCGTCTCTGTAGGGTGAAAGATTGGCTGGAACAGACCCTTGGCGCGTCCCGTCGTCGCAATCATCGGACGCCCCAATGTCGGTAAGTCGACCTTGGTCAATCGTTTGTGCCGCAGCCGCGAAGCCATCGTCCACGATCAGCCCGGGGTGACCCGTGATCGCACCTATCAGGACGGTTATTGGGGCGATCGGGAATTCAAGGTGGTCGATACCGGTGGACTGGTCTTTGATGACGACAGTGAGTTCCTGCCGGAGATCCGTGAGCAAGCGGCTCTCGCTCTCGAGGAAGCCAGTGTGGCCCTGGTGATCGTGGACGGTCAGCAGGGCCTTACGGCCGCTGACGAATCCATCGCTGAATTTCTACGCAGTCATCGCTGTCCCACGCTTCTGGCGGTGAACAAGTGCGAGTCGCCTGAACAGGGTTTGGCCATGGCCGGAGAATTCTGGAGTCTTGGGCTGGGTGAGCCCCATCCGATTTCGGCCATTCACGGGGCCGGCACCGGAGAACTCCTGGATCAGGTGCTCACCTATTTGCCCCCGAAGGATCAGGAGGGCGATGAAGAGGAGCCCATTCAGATGGCGATCATCGGGCGCCCCAATGTTGGGAAGTCGAGCCTGCTCAATGCTATCTGTGGAGAGCAGAGGGCGATTGTCAGTCCGATCCGCGGCACCACCCGCGACACGATTGACACCAGCATCATCCGTGAGAATCGTCCCTGGCGCCTGGTGGACACCGCGGGCATCCGTCGGCGTCGCAGCGTCAACTACGGGCCGGAGTTCTTCGGCATCAACCGCAGTTTCAAGGCGATCGAACGCAGCGATGTCTGCGTGCTCGTGATCGATGCCCTCGATGGGGTGACCGAGCAGGATCAACGCTTGGCGGGTCGCATTGAGGAGGACGGCCGTGCCTGTGTGGTGGTCGTCAACAAATGGGACGCCGTTGAAAAGGACAGTCACACCATGACGGCGATGGAAAAGGAGCTGCGATCAAAGCTCTATTTCCTCGATTGGGCCCCAATGCTTTTCACCTCGGCACTCACAGGCCAGCGGGTGGAGAGCATCTTTGCGCTCGCGGCTCTAGCGGTCGAACAGCACCGGCGCCGTGTCAGCACCTCCGTCGTGAATGAGGTGCTCAAGGAAGCATTGAGCTGGCGTAGTCCTCCCACCACCCGCGGCGGACGCCAAGGAAAGCTCTATTACGGCACCCAGGTGGCCAGCCGTCCCCCAAGCTTCACCCTGTTTGTCAACGACCCCAAGCTTTTCGGGGAGACCTACCGGCGCTACGTCGAACGCCAGATCCGCGAGGGACTTGGCTTTGATGGGAGCCCCTTGCGTCTGTTCTGGCGTGGTAAGCAACAGCGCGACGCCGAACGCGACTTGGCCCGACAGCAGAGCCGTAAAGGCTGAGCCATGGACTGGTTGCGCCAGGTCCCGATGGGCCAATACGTCGATGGCTCCAGTGGTTGGCTCAGGCGGTTGGATCCTCGGCTGAAGTTGTCCTGGTCCCTCGTCTTTCTGCTCACTCCTGTTTTGGCGGGTCCCCTGTGGCGCGTCGCTCTGGTGGTGGCTCTGGTGGTGATCACCCTTGGCAGTGGTCTGGCTCGCTCGCTGTGGTGGCGGTCTGTTCTGCTGCTGACAGCCCTAGCGCTTCTGGTGGGCCTGTTGTCGATGCTGTTGCCGGCTGTGGATCCTCCTGCGGCACTTCCTCTGCGTAATCCGTCCGAGCTTTCGGGGCTCGAAACGGAGGGCCCCTCCTGGGACCTGCTGCGCCTCGGCCCCCTGCAGTTGGGTGATCTCAAGCTGGGCCCCCTGGTGGTGGATCGGGCTTCAGCGGTGTTGGGGCTGCGGACGTCGACCTTGATTTTCACTGTGATTCACAGTGTCAATCTGATGCTGATCACAACACCTCCGGAAGATCTGGTCTGGGCCCTCTGTTGGTGTCTGGCTCCTTTGAAGTGGCTGGGCTGCCCTGTGGAGCGGCTGGGGTTTCAACTGTTGCTGGCGCTTCGTTTTCTGCCTCTCGTTCAGGAAGAGCTCCAGAATCTGCTGCGATCTCTTGCAAGCCGTGCTGTCAATCTGCGCCAGCTGGGTTTCAAGGCCGGCTTCGGCCTGGTGCTGGCCGTTGGAGAAAGGTTGCTGGCCAACATTCTTCTGAGAGCTGAGCAGGGCGCCGATGCCCTGGTGGCCCGTGGTGGTCGGATTCTTGGTCCGTCGTATTACCGAATGCCTCCTGAACGTCCTGCTCCTCTGCTGAATGGCCTGGCGATGGCCGTCCTTGTGTTGGTGATCGGGCTGCGGGGTCAGTACGGTGCTCTATGACCTCCGATCACGGCATGGCGTCCGAGCGATATCTCAATCACCCCACCTTCGGGATGCTCTATCGGGTGGCTCCTGCCGGTGAGGGTCGTGACGTTTACGCCACGCTGTATGCCCAGAGAATGTTTTTCCTGGTGACCCTGCAGCCCCGTGGTGCCCAGTTCGAAGTGATCCCCTACGGCGACGCGCGTCACCACGCTGAGGTGCACCTGGGCCGTTGTCGGCGGGATGGTTCGGAGGACCTTGACTCCTGGCGTCAGTTGTTCGATCAGACGTTCATCTGAATCCTTGACCGATTCACTCGCTGCGCGTTGGCAGGCGCTCCATGTTGACCGTCCCCCTTCCGCCAGGCTTCTGGCGGTCAGCAAGGGGCATCCTGCAGCGGCCGTGCGTTGTGTAGCAGAGCTTGGTCAGTCTGATTTCGGGGAAAGCCGCGTCCAAGAGGCTCTGCCCAAGCAGCAGGAGCTGATTGATCTCCAGCTGCGCTGGCACTTCATCGGCCGCCTTCAGAGCAACAAGGTGCGGCCAGTGGTGAAGGCCTTCGATGTGATCCACTCCGTGGACTCCTGGCTGCTTGCCGAACGGGTGTCCCGCATCGCTGAGGAGGAGGGCCGGCAGCCGGAGGTGCTGCTTCAGGTGAAACTCCGCCCCGATCCCAACAAAGGGGGGCTGTCTGCCGATGAACTCGGCGCCATCTGGCCGGACCTACAGGCTCTGCCGGGGCTGCGGATATCGGGGTTGATGACCATGGCGCCCCTGAACATGGCCGCAAAGCAGCGAAAGGCGTTGTTTTCCGACTGCCGTGCCCTGGCAGATCGGCTCAAATTGACGGAGTGCTCGATGGGGATGAGCACGGACTGGAGAGAGGCTGCAGACGAGGGCAGCACCTGGCTCAGGATCGGCTCGGCACTGTTCGGCCCAAGATTGGTGTCAACAGACTCTGCGAATTGACTTGCCCCGCCGCAGCGAAAACGGTATCCAGGGACATGGTTTTCGAACCACATTCAGACCGAGAGGAATCCCAAGGTGTCGCTGATCTCCCGTCTCCGTGCTGTCGTCGCTGGCGATGATTATCTCGATGGCGAATTGGATGATTTCGCCTACGACGATGAGCAAGACGACCAAGACCAGCGCGCCATGCAGGCCGATGGTGGTGCGTTGGCAACCATCGGTGACACCAACCCCTTTGATCTCGGTGGTGATCTGCCTGGCTCCAATGTGATCGGCATGCCTGGCATCAGCAATGCTGCGGCCGAGGTGAATGTCATGGAACCCCGCAGCTTTGATGAAATGCCTCGGGCCATTCAGGCTCTGCGGGAGCGCAAGACGGTCATCCTCAACCTCACGATGATGGAGCCCGACCAGGCGCAGCGTGCTGTTGACTTCGTCGCCGGCGGCACCTTTGCGATCGATGGTCATCAAGAGCGCGTCGGAGAGAGCATTTTTCTGTTCGCTCCAAGCTGCGTCACCGTCACCAATACCGGTCAAGACGAAGCATCAGCCCCCACGGTGGTGAGCCGTGAAGCCGATGTGGCGGATGTTGACGAATCTTCCAGCGCCCCCTCGCCCGCCTGGGGAGCCGCCGCTCTCTGAAGGTCACAGTGCAGCCCGCTTTCGGTGTGATCGGTATGGGCCGCATGGCTCAGGCCCTTGTGGTTCCTCTCTTGGAGAGTGGCCGGATTGGAGCCGACCAGTTGTTGGCTGTCGTCGGAACTTCCGGATCCCTCGAGCAACGTCGTGAAGTCTTGCCAGCTGGCATCCGTTTGGTTGCCGCTGACGATCCTTCAGCCCAACAGGTCTGGACGGCACCGATGCAGTTGCTTGCGGTGAAGCCGCAGCAACTCGATGTCGTCGCTTCTGATGCTGAACCTGTAACCGGTCGACCTCTGCTGATCTCTGTTTTGGCGGGGGTGTCTCTGGCTCGCTTGGAGCATCTGTTCCCGGGTCATTGCTGTGTGCGGGCGGTGCCCAATACCCCAGCGCTTGTTGGCGCGGGTTTGACGGCCTTGGCCTGGGGTGAAGGGATTGCCCAAGAGCAACGGCAGCAGGTGCGGCAGCTTTTCGCCGATGTGGGCGAAGTGCTGGAGCTGGCGGAATCCAAGCTCGATGCCTTCTTGGCCTTGACCTCCTCAGGCCCGGCCTTTGTGGCTTTGGTGGCTGAAGCCATGGCCGATGGAGCTGTTGCGGCCGGTCTTCCCAGGGATCTGGCCTTGCGGCTGAGCCACCGAACCCTTGCCGGAACGGCTGAGCTTTTGGATCGTCGCGATCTGCATCCTGCCCAGCTCAAAGACATGGTCACCTCACCGGCGGGAACCACCATCGCCGGCGTGCGTGCCCTGGAACGCATCGGCCTTCGCTCCGCCTTGATCGAGGCTGTTGTCGCGGCTGCGGAACGCAGTCGGGAGCTGGCTTAGGGCAGAACCTCAGGCCATCCCTGACGGATCAGCAGCAGCGAGAAGTAGGGGCGGGGTTCGGCCTCCACAGCATCCGCTGAACAAATGCACTGGTCCGGCCAGCCGACCCGTTCGGCGAACAATGCTTGATGCAGCAAATGGCGTCGCTTCAGCAGGGGGTGCACCCAACTCCAGCGTCGACCCAGCTTCATTAGAGCGAGAACCTGTCCTGTTGCAGCGGCGCTGTCTAGAACCAGCTCCAGTTCTTCCGGGGTGTCTGGGCAGGGGCGCAGCAGCAGTTGGTCCTGCTGCAGAGCCAGGGGCCAGAGGCCGGCAGCAGCGGCTGCCGAGCAGGAGGTGATGCCGGGAATCACTGTTACGGGGCAGTCAGGCCACTCCTGGCGAATGGCTAGCAGCACATAGCTGCAGCTCGCAAACAGAGATGCATCCCCCTCACAAAGAAGCACCACCTGCTGGCCGGAACGGACGGCCTTGTGTAGCTGTTGTGCCGCCGTCTTCCAGGCGGCCCGACGTGGTTTGGCGGCTTCCACCATCGGGAACAACAGCGGCAGGCGCTGATGGTCGCTGCGGATCCAGTTGGCGGCGATTTTGGCGGCCATGCTGTCGGCCCCAGGACGCCCGACCGGGTAAGCCACTACCTCCGCTCGGCGGATGGCTTCAACGGCGGCCAGGGTCAGCAGTGAAGGATCGCCCGGGCCGACTCCCACCAGTGTGAGACCCCCAGTCGTGGTGGGATCGATGATGGTCAGCAGTCGATGCGCCCGGGGTCCAGACGATGAGTCGTCTCAGCATCTTTCCAGACGAAACCGCACCCGATGCTCCGGATGGGCTTGTGCCTCAGCTAGAGACCGGCGATCCAGCGGTGATTCAGGCGGAGCTCGGCCGCCGCGGGATCGGGTTTGAGCAATGGTCGGCCCACCAGGGTTTGCCTGAGGGTGCTGATCAGGCCACCATCCTCGAGGTTTATGCCGAAGCTATCGCCAGGGTTCAGCGCGAAGGCGGCTACTCCACGGTTGATGCGATTCGGATGACGCCTGATCATCCCGATCGCGAGACCCTGCGCAGCAAGTTCCTGGAGGAGCACACCCACGCCGAAGACGAGGTGCGCTTTTTTGTTGAAGGGTGTGGCCTGTTTGTGTTGCACATCGGTTCTGAGGTGCTGAGTGTGTTTTGTGAGCGGGGGGACCTGATGCATGTCCCGGCAGGCACCCGTCATTGGTTTGACATGGGGCGCCGCCCTCGGTTCTGTGCCGTGCGTTGGTTCAACAACACGGAGGGTTGGGTGGCCCAGTACACCGGCAGTGCTATCGCTCAGCGTTTTCCCAGGCTTGACTGAGTGGGCTCTTCCGGCATCTCGATGCGCTTTCAACGCTCCCTCGCCGCGCTGCTGCTGGGTCTGCCCCTCGCGGCCGTGATGGCTGTTGCTGCTGAAGAGGCTCCCCTGGCACCTGAGGTTCAACGTCGGGTTGCCGTGGTGGTGCTGGCCCGCAGAATTCGCGGCTATGCCGCTATGGCAAAGGCCAGCAGCGACTGCCTTGTGAAGAAAGGTCGTCTTCAGCGCCGTCAGGCCAACCAAGCGCTGGCTACCACGCTTGGGGAGTTGGGCATCAGCCGGGGCGTGCTGGCGAATCCCCTGGTGGTTGCCGTCAGCCCGCGCCTTCAGCGCCTGCTGGATGACAGCTGTGCTCTTGATCCGCAGAAGGAGGCTGAAGCGCTGCAGCTGGCCGAAAACGAACTCTGAGGCCTTCTCGGAGTGGGTCTCATAAAGGGACGGTGAGAGCGCTGGCTTTTATTTCCTCAGCGAATAAAAACCGCCCATAGGGTTCCTACCTCTTTGCCTGGCTGCTGTGGTCGCTCGGTCTTGTCTTGCTGTGAACCTCCTGGCGCTGTTGGCGGTGCCCTGTTCTGCGGCTGAGATGGATCTGGCCTCTGCATCCACCTCTCTATCCACGGGCGAGTCGGTTCTGGTACTGAACCGCACCATGCGATCGCTTTCACGTACGGGTGATCCCATCTGGAGTCTGCGCTTGGAAACTCCTGGTAAGCCTGTGCAGTACTTCGATGCCGTTAGCGGTCGAGCCCACCGTCAGAACGCCGATCGCCATCGTTCCGGTACTCGTGCACCTCTTCCTGCCGGTCGCTACAGCCTCGGACCCGTGGAGGCCCTGGGTCCCGCTGATCCGAGCGAGCTCGGGCCGATCTGGATCGGGATTGAACCGCAGTTCCCAACAGGCCGAGGACATCTGGGCATTCATCTCGATCCCAGCGCCAACCGCAATGCCAACAGCGGGACGCTGGGCTGTGTGGGCTTGATTCGCTGGGATGACATGCAGGCCCTGGCGGGTCTTGTGCAGCGCCGTAACGTCCGAACATTGGTGGTGAGGGAGTGAATGTTCTCCGATTGGGGCTTCAGTTGGGGTGGCTGGCTGGACAACCGCCGGGGTGAGTGGTGGCTGCTGGCCCAGCTGCTTCTGATCACGGCCCATCTGCTGCCTGCCTGGCCTCCCCCGGCCAGTTTTGGTTTGGCAATCTGGCCCAAGCCCTTGTTTGGGATGGGCTTGCTGCTGCTGGCTTTTGGCTTGGTTCGGGCCATCGAGGCCTTTCGCTGCCTCGGGGCCAGCCTCTCGCCGCTGCCGGCACCCAAGCCATCGAATCAGCTGATCGCCACAGGCTCATACGCCATCTGCCGGCATCCGTTGTATCGGGCCGTCTTGCAGTGTTCTGCAGGTGTGATGCTGGCCACAGGCAGCCTGCTACATCTGTTGCTGTTGTTCAGCCTGGCTGTGGTGCTTCGGGGCAAAGCCCGCTTCGAGGAGCAGGGTTTACGGGTCGTGCATCCGGAATACAGCCAATACGCCGCTGCCACTCCGGCGATTGTGGGCTGGGTTCCGGGGTTGGACTGGCGCTGAGCGGCAGGGGTCAGGCGGCGAGCGAGCTGGTCAGCATCAGGTCGGCGTAGAGCTGTTCGAGGGCATCGATGTTGCGTGAAATCGTGTAGCGCTCCAAGGCGCGTAGGCGGGCTTTGCGGCCCAGTTCCGCCGTCAGCACCGGTTGGTCTCTGAGCACCGGCAGCAGCGTGCGCAACTGGGTGGTGACGCCCTGGGTGCTCAGCACGATTCCCGCCCCCTGCTCCAGTACCTCGCCATCGGCACCGGCATCAGTGGCAACGCAGGCCGTTCCAGTGGCCATCGCCTCCAGCAAGGCCAGGGACAGGCCCTCCACAAGGCTCGGCAGGATGAACACTTCAGCGCATTGGAGCAGGGCAACCCGGGTATCCAAGTCCGGTTCATGGCCCCACCAGAGGATCCGATCGTCGTTGAACTGGTTCATCAGGCTGTTGCGAAGCGGGCCATCGCCGACGATCACCAACCGACAGCCCTCCGGTGAGACAAGGCGCCAGGCCCGCAGCAGGGCTTCGACGTTCTTCTCAGTCGCCAGGCGCCCCATGTAGAGCACGATCCGTTCTCGGCCCAGCCGTTGCCGCACCTGTTGATGCATCAGCGAAAGAGTCCCTGGGGTAGTGGGACGCCAGCGGTCGGTATCAACACCATTTGGAATCACCGTCAAACGGTGTGCTGGAACGCCGAGGCGCTCGAGAAAATCCGCCTGCAGCTGTGAAAACACGATCACCCGGTCGTAGCGGGCCAGGGCCGGTGCATACAGCTGGTAGGTGAGCTGCTGGGTTCCGGCCGTCAGGTTGCGCAGGCCTGCATCGAAGGGGGGATGAAAGGTGGCTACTAGGGGGACGCCCAGCTGCTGACAGAGCTCCGGCAGGCGGAAATCCAGAGGTGAGAGGGTGAGGCTGGCGTGCACCAGATCAGGCTGCAGCCGCTCAAGAGATTCCCTCAGCTCCCGCTGCGCTCCCGGGGAAGGGATTGTGTAGACCTGGGATTTGACCAGATAAGGGAGGCTGACGTCCGGGTCGTTGGCCAGCAGCGAGGTGTTGTCGCGCTCTGGGCTGCGCGGGTTATCGAAATGGATGAAGTGCACCTGATGCCCGCGTTTCCGCAGCGCTTCGGTGGTGCTGATCCCGTAGGACACATTCCCGCAGAAGGGAGACTTCTTGCCGAGCCACGCAATCTGCGCCAAGCGGGTTGGGCCTCCTCAGGCGAACCGGCAAGTTAGCAGCGTTGCCACGGCCGTTCGATCAACGCAGCCACCAGAGCCAATCCAGCCAGCAGTATCAGCACCGGTTGAAGGCCAATGCTGCTCACCAAGGTCCCCGCCAGAACAAGCGGCAGGCTCAGGGCGATGTTGATCAGATTGTTCTGGAGTCCAAACACCCTGCCGCGTTCGGTTTCCGGGGTTTCCTCCTGAATGGTGGTCTGCGCTGGAATCGCCACCAGAGCTGCCCCAATGCCCAGGATGCCGCAGAGGCTCAGAGTGAAGGGCAGGGATCCCCGAAGCTGGCTGAGCAAGACCAACGCCCAGGTGATGGTTCCCAGCCCTGTCGCCGTGAGTCGACGGCGGCTGAACCGATGGCCCAGCTGCGCGATCACCACGGCTCCAATTGCCATCCCCAGACCGCTCATGGCCAGGAGTGCGCCAAAGCCTGAGGCTCCGAGGTTGTCAATCAGGGCAGCCAGCTGAAGCGCCAGCACATAAAGCGCCGCTAACAGGCTGTAGAGCAGCACCAGATGAATCATGGCTCCGCGCACCGAGGGAACCCGGCGCAGCACCTGCAACCCTTCACCGATCTCTGTCCACACCGAGGTGTTTGAGGGGGGTTTGGGTGCTTCTTCAAGCTTTAGGCGCGACAGGCTGAGGGCTGCGCAGCCATAACAGAACGGAAGCAGTAGAAACTCGCCGCCATTGATGCCGAGGGACGCCAGGCTGCTGTGCAGGGCACGAAGAATTGGTTCCCCCAGGGCGAAGCCCAGGATCGTGGCTCCCATGCTGGTGGCCTGGTAGAGGGAGTTGGCAGCCAGCAGGTGTTCCCCGGGCACCACCACAGGAATCGTGGCCTGTTCGGAGGGGGCGAAAAACTGGGTCAGGATCGATTCCAGAAAGGTCATTCCCACCAGGCCCCAGTAGCCCCAGGGAAGCCCAAGCCAGATGGGGCCGGGGAGCAGACAGAGCGGTGCAAACACCACCAACAGGGCTCGGATGGCATTGCTGGCCACCATGACCCGACGCTTGGGCCAGCGGTCAGCCCAGACCCCAGCCACCGTCCCCAACACCATCGCAGGGATGGTGTTGGCCACAAAGATGCCAGTGGCCAGCAGGGTGATCACCTGGGTGCGTGTGCTGATATCCAGGCCGTAATCCGACGCCATCTCCGCGAGCACGCCACTGCCCTGCCCCTTCAGCAGCAGGTGCTGATCGATCAGGAAGACCATCAGCACGATGTAGAACTTGTCCGCCAGCTGGGAAAAGATCTGGCCCAGCCACAGCTTGCGGAAATCATTCAGTCGCAGGACGGCCTCCAAGCCGCGCTTCCCCTCCGGGTTGCTGCCGGTGGGCAGAGCGGGTTCAGGGGTGGACAGGCTGGGTCCGCTCAAGGGGCACTTGCATCGCGGCCATGATGGCTCACGCCCCCGTCAGCAGTGTCTCCTGCAGCATGGCCAGGGCTTTGCTCGGGCGGTTGAGATGCGTCCGGCTCCAGATGTCGACAACCCGGAGCAGGCGACGCCAAACGGCCGGGGGACCCATCAGCTCTCCGTCACGGCGACGGGGAAGTTCGGCACGGGTTAGCCGCTGGAGCAGGGCCAGTTCGGAGGGATTCAGTTGGATGGCTGCACCAGGCTGCTCTTCGATGGCAAAGCCGTCCTGCGGCAGCAGGCTGCAGCGCCAGTCCCACTGGCCCAGCGGTGGTTCCAGGGGATCGCCCGTGATGCAGCAGGCCTGCAGCGGCAATCCATAACCGCCCAGGGTGAGCAGATGGATGCAGGCCTGGACCGTGCCGGCCAGCACCAGCTCCGGTTGCGCTCTGTGCTCCTCCAGACGTTCCAGGTGTAATTGCATCGTGGCCAGTAACCCTTCCACGGGGTCCTGTGCCGCCAGCTGAAGACACAGATCACAAAGAGCCTGTGCCGCAGCCAGGGTCTCCAGCTGTTGTCCGAGGCCGGAGAAACTGCGCAGCACCCGCAGTTGACGCACCCGTGCCAGGCCACTGCGTCCTCCCACCTGCAGTTCCAACAGCGTGAGCGGTGCCGCGGCGGCCAGACTGCTCTTGGGTCGACGCGCTCCTGGAACAGCGAAGCGGCTGACGCCCTCTGAATCGCTCAGCAGGCTCAACAGGCGGTCATGCTCGCCCAGTGGGCCAACCTTGAGGGCGAGTCCGATGAGGCGTCGTTCTGCCATTCAGGCCGCGGGTCGGCGTTGGGCCTGCAGCAGAGCCGGGGCGCTGCTGGTGCCCAGTAGATCCGCTCCCGCCAACAGCAGTTCCCCCACATGGCTGAGGCTGTGGATGCCACCGGCTGCCTTGATGGCGCAGCGTTTGCGGCTCAGCTGCTTCAACTGACGGATCTGATCGGCATCACACGGCGGCCCGAAGCCGTTTCCGGTCTGCAGTCCGGCAGCGCCTGCATCAATGGCGGCTTCCACGGCCAGCTCCAGTTGTTCGGTTTCCAGTCGTGCCATGTCAAGGATCGCCCGCACGGGAAGCCCCAGCTCGCAGAGGGCGGAGAGTTCTTCGGCAAATGCCCCTGAATCGGCGTTTGCCAAGGCACTGAAGTCGGGAACGACATCGAGTTCCTGGGCGCCATGGGCGGCACACCACTCCGCCTCCGCAAGCTTGAGTTCGGCTGGAATCGCTCCGAAGGGGAAGCCGATAGCGGCCACCAGGCGGGGGCCTGAGTCGGTGCCCCCGAGTCGTTCCCGCAGCATCGGCAACTGCCGCGGTGTCGTGCAGATCGCACGCACCCCCTCCTGCACCCCGGAGTCGCAGAGGGCTTGCAGCTGGTCGCGTTTCAGCAACGGGTCCAAGATCGCCTGATCAAGCCTTGGCGGTAGGTCGGGAAGCTCTTGGGCTGGATCAGCCATGGAGGACCAGTGGGTCAGTCACGAGCCTGAATCACGCCGTAGCCCCCGTGGTTGCGTCGGTAGATCACCTGCAGTTGATCGCTGTCCTTCTCGCGGAACAGATAGAAGTCGTGGTCGATCAGATCCAATTGGCTGCGAGCCTCATCAAGGCTCATGGGGGGCATGGCGAAATATTTCCGTCGCACGCCGGGGTCGGGCAATTCCGCTTCTCGCCCCTGCACCAGGGAGTTGTCAACCGGTGTCTCTTCGTTGACCACATCCGTGCTGGGGGTGTGGCTGGCGCTGTGGCCATGGCTGTGGTGGTGATCAGTGTGGCGTTCCTTCCAGCGGCGCAGCTGGCGGGCGAGCTTGCCAGCGGCAAGATCGATGCTGGCGTAAAGGTTCTCACTGCGTTCCTGGGCCCGGATCACAGTGCCGTTGGCGAAGACCGTCACTTCGGCGGTCTGCTGCGGGACACGGGGATTGCGGGCAACCGAGAGATGGACGTCTGCTTCGCGAACAGCACCACCGAAGTGCGCTGTGGCCCGCTCCAATTTGGTCTGGGTGTAATCCCGCAACGCCGGCGTGATCTCGAGGTTGCGACCATGGATCAGCAACTTCATGCCTCGCTCCTGTGCCGGTTGTTATCGGCAAGCTAGATACGGCGCACGATTCGGCCCACCCCTGTCGTGCATTTCTTTTCGAGCCCGAACATCCGGTTCGGTTCGATGTGGCCTGGTCGGCTCAACAGCGCTGGCAGAACAGTCTTTTGGCTGACCCATTGGCTTTGGAGGCTGTCTGGATCCTTCAGCACCAGACCTGTTACACCCTCGGCCGCGGCGCGAGCGAGGAACACCTGCATTTTGATCCAGCAGCCCCACCTGCTCCCCTCTACCGGATTGATCGGGGCGGGGAAGTGACCCATCACCTCCCGGGTCAGCTGGTGGCCTATCCGGTGTTAGACCTTCGCCGTCGCACTCCCGATTTGCACTGGTATCTGCGGCAGCTGGAGCAGGTCGTGCTCGATGTCCTGGCAGAGTTGGGGCTGGAGGGACAGCGTTTGCCTGGCTTAACGGGCCTGTGGTTGGACAACCGCAAGGTTGCCGCCATCGGTGTGGGGTGTCGCCGTTGGATCACCCAGCACGGCCTGGCCCTGAATGTCGATTGTTCGATGCGGGGTTTTGAGCAGGTCACCCCCTGTGGTCTCACCGGTCGTGCTGTCGGGCGGCTGGCGGACTGGTTGCCGGGGCTGACGGCGGCTGATGTGCAGCCGCTGCTGCGGCAGGCCCTAGCCCATCGCTTCGGTCTGGCCTGGGAGGAGGAAGCGAGATAGACCTGAGCTGTTTGAACCTCTGCCTCGGATGACGGCCAGCTGGAGCCCGACAGCCCGCGAAACGGACGCCCTGCAGCGTCATGCCCATGTCCAGACGTTGCAGAGGGTTGATGCGGTTTGGCCCTGGCTTGCCGACCGCCATGGGGCTATTGCCGCCGTGGATGCGCCCCATGCGGCTCACCCTGAACACTTCAATTTCGGCGAACTGGCAGAGCGCATCGCCACTGCCGCCGCTGCGTTTCGGCGCCATGGCGTCCAGGAAGGGAATGTGGTGGCTCTCTTTGCCGAGAACAGCCCCCGCTGGCTTGTGGCTGATCAAGGCCTGATGCGTGCCGGCGCCGCTGATGCCGTGCGCGGAGCCTCTGCCCCTGTGGAGGAGTTGCGTTACATCCTCATGGATTGCCAGGCGACGGCCTTGGTGGTGCAGAACGCTGAGGTGTGGCGTCGTCTGGCCCTTCTCCCAGAACAAAGGGCTCAGCTGCGTTTTGTGCTTCAGCTGGAAGGGGAGCCAGCCGAGGGGACCCTCGGCTGGGAGGCGTTTCTGTCGTCGGGGGCCGGCTGTGATCCCGTTCGCCCGGCAGGGGGGCGAGAGGCCGCGGCCACTGTTCTTTACACCTCCGGGACGACAGGGCAGCCCAAGGGTGTCCCGTTGACCCACGCCAACCTTCTGCATCAGATGAGTTCGCTGGCCTGCGTGGCCTATCCCGAGCCTGGTGCTCCAGTGTTGAGTGTGCTGCCCATCTGGCATGCCTATGAGCGCAGTGCCAGCTACTACTTCCTCTCCTGCGCCTGCACCCAGACCTACACAACCATTAAGCAACTCAAAAAGGATCTGCCGCGAGTCAGGCCGATTGCGATGGCCACCGTGCCGCGGCTGTGGGAGGCGGTTCAAGCCGGATTTGAGGATGTGCTCAAGACCTTCCCCCCGTCCAGGCAGCGCTTGCTGCGGGCGGCGCTGGCCAACAGTGCTGCCCAGCGCAAAGCCGTGCGAACGGCGCGCAACCTCCTGCTGGAGCCGGTGTCAGCCCCCGGCCGACTGTGTGCCTTTGGTTCCGCTGCACTGCGCTGGCCCCTGCATGCCCTGGCGTCGGCCTTGATCTGGCCGAAGCTGCGGCGGCAGCTCAGCGGCGGTCAGCTTGCCTATCCCATCAGTGGTGGCGGTGCCATCGCTCCTCATATCGATGCCTTCTTTGAAGCCGTGGGGATTGAACTGTTGGTGGGCTATGGCCTCACGGAAACCAGCCCTGTGGTGAGCTGCCGGAGACCCTGGCGCAACATTCGCGGCAGTTCCGGGCTCCCCATGCCCCAGACCGAATTCCGGATTGTGGACCCCGACAACGGTCAGCTCTTGGGCTTCCGGCAACGGGGTCGGGTGATGGTGCGGGGCCCCCAAGTGATGACGGGCTATCTCGGCAAACCCGAGGCCAGCGCCAAGGTTCTCGATGCAGAGAGGTGGTTTGACACCGGTGATCTCGGGATGTTGTTGCCCGATGGTTCCGTGGCGCTCACTGGCCGGGCCAAAGACACGATTGTGTTGAGCAGTGGCGAGAACATCGAGCCCGGCCCATTGGAAGAAGCCCTGGTGGCCAGCCCTCTGATCGAGCAGGTGATGCTCGTGGGTCAAGACGAACGCCAGCTCGGCGCCTTGATCGTTCCTCGTGCGGAGGCGATCGTTGCCTGGGCAGCTGAAGCCGGAGTGACCGTTGCTCAGGATCTGGGCGGTCAACCCGGCTATGCGCCTCTGCTGCGGTTGTTAATGCGCGAATGCAACGTTCTGCTGAAGCAAAGGTCTGGTTCCCGTGGCGATGAGCGGCTGGCCGGGGTGGTGCTCGTGGATCCCTTCAGCATTGAGAACGGACTCCTAACCCAGACCCTGAAGCAGCGTCGTGATCGCATCACCAGTCGTGACCAGCATTTGATCGATGCTCTTTACGGACGTTGAACGCCACTGAAGACGCTTGTGAGGCGGTCGGTTTACCGGTGATTGACCATACGCGGAAGGGCTGACACGCTTTGGCCGTCTTCAAAGAATCCATGTCCGACGGCTCATCCCTGACGATCAAGCGTCCGATCACCGTCCGCGCCGTGGTGACGCCAACCTGGAAAGAGGAAGCAGAGCGCGAGCTCAGCAATGGCATTGCGACTGCCGACCAGCAGCTGGCGCAGCTTGAACAGGAAGGGCAGGACGTTGTGGATCAGGTGCGTCGTCAGAGCGCCAATCCCCTCGATCCCCGGGTTCAGGATCAAGTGGCGCAGATCCAACAGCAGGTGGCGGCGAAGCGTGCCGAGCTCGAAGAGCAGAAGCGAAACCTGCTTCAGCAGCAGGCGCAGGTCCGTGACCTGCAGATGGATCAGATCGTTGAGCAGGGGCAGCTTGAGAGCAGCTGTGAGTTGAAGGTTGGCGACAACCTGGTTCAGAAGATGCAGGTGGCCATCGTTGTGAAGGACGGCGTTGTTCAGTCGATCGAGGAGGCCTGATCGGCTTCCTTCTGCTGACTCGTAAACTCCCCTGATCTGCCCTCCCGGAGACGGTTTTGGCGACCACAGACATCTTCATGCCTGCCCTCAGCTCCACCATGACGGAGGGGAAGATCGTTGAGTGGCTGAAACAGCCCGGAGACAAGGTGGCTCGAGGGGAGTCCGTCCTCGTTGTTGAGTCCGACAAAGCGGACATGGACGTCGAGTCGTTCCAGGACGGTTACCTCGCTGCGGTCTTAATGCCTGCTGGCAGCACGGCACCGGTGGGCGAAACCATCGGTCTGATTGTCGAAACCGAAGCCGAGATTGCCGATGCGCAGGCCAAGGCCCCCAGCGCTCCTGCGGCAGCTCCTGCTCCTGCAACGGCCCCAGCTCCCACACCAGTCGCGGTCCAGGCCCCAGCACCGACCCCTGCGCCAGCTCCGGCTCCTGTTGCAGCCCCAGCACCGTCGGCACCGGTCGTGAACGACGGTCGCATCGTGGCGAGCCCCCGGGCCAAAAAGCTTGCGTCCCAGATTGGTGTGGACTTGGCCACGGTGCGCGGCAGCGGCCCCCATGGCCGTATTCAGGCGGAAGACGTTGAGCAAGCTTCCGGGCAGCCCATCTCCGTGCCCCGCGTGGCGGAAGGAACAGCCCCCGCAGCTTCAGCGGCTGGTGCAGCTTCACCAGCTGCCCCAGCGGCTCCAGCGGGCAACAGCTTCGGTCGGCCCGGCGAGACCGTGGCCTTCAACACCCTGCAGGGTGCGGTGAACAAAAACATGGAGGCGAGCCTGGCGGTTCCCTGCTTCCGTGTCGGCTACACCATCACCACCGACAAGCTGGATGCCTTCTACAAACAGGTGAAGCCCAAGGGCGTCACGATGACGGCGCTGCTGGCTAAGGCGGTGGCCGTCACCCTGGCGCGTCACCCCCAGGTGAATGCCGCCACCACAGCCGCTGGCATGGCCTATCCGGCCGACGTGAACGTGGCTGTCGCCGTAGCGATGGAAGACGGTGGCTTGATCACACCGGTGCTGCGCAATGCCGATCGCACCGATCTCTATGAGATGTCGCGTCAGTGGGGCGATCTTGTCAAGCGCTCCCGCAGCAAGCAGCTGCAGCCCGAGGAATACTCCACAGGCACCTTCACTCTCTCCAACCTCGGCATGTTCGGTGTGGATCGCTTTGACGCGATCCTTCCCCCGGGCACGGGAGCAATCCTTGCGGTCGCAGCATCCCGCCCCACGGTGGTGGCGGGCAAAGACGGTTCCATCTCTGTCAAGCGTCAGATGCAGGTCAACTTGACGGCCGATCACCGGGTGATTTACGGCGCCGACGGTGCCGCGTTCCTGAAGGATCTAGCTGAGCTGATCGAGACCCGTCCGGAAAGCCTGGCGCTCTGACCGGTCGCCAGCGTGCCTGACCCCAGGGACCATCAACTCAGCAGCTACGACTACCCGCTGCCGCCTGAGCGCATCGCCCAGGCACCGGTCGAGCCCCGGCACAGCGCTCGGTTGTTGATGGTTCCCCCCCAGGGTGAGCCATCAACGCAAGCAGCTCATCGTCAGGTGTGGGATCTGCTTGAGCAGCTGCAGCCCGGTGATCTGCTGGTGGTCAACGACACCCGAGTGCTGAAGGCCCGTCTGGCGGTACGCCGTTCCGGGGGTGGGCTGTCCGAGTTGCTGGTGCTTGAGCCACGGGGGGAGGGCCGCTGGTTGTGTCTGGCCCGCCCTGCCAAGCGCATGCGGCCGGGCGACAGCCTCACGATTGATGGCACCTCGATCAGCCTGAAGGTTCTCGCAGAAGATCCCGCCAGTGGTGGACGGGTGGTGCAGTTCCCCAGTGATTGCAGGGATGCCGAAACCATTGAGGGCTTGCTCAATGACGTGGGCGAGGTGCCTTTACCGCCCTATATCGAACGGCACGATCCCAGCGACAGCCAGCGCTATCAGACCCGCTACGCCGATCGCCCCGGTGCGGTGGCTGCCCCGACGGCGGGACTGCACTTCAGTGATGAACTGCTGGCGGGCTTGCAGCAGAAAGGAGTGGACCTGGCCCGGATCACCCTCCACGTGGGCCTCGGTACCTTTCGCCCCGTTGAAACGGAAGACCTCACCGCCTTGGAGCTGCACAGTGAATGGGTCGATGTCAGCCCCGCCGTGGTGGAGGCGGTGCAGGCTTGTCGAGGTCGTGTGATTGCGGTGGGCACCACGAGTGTTCGTGCCTTGGAGGGAGCCGCTCAAGCTCATGGCGGTGTCCTGAAGCCTTACACGGGCCCGGTGGATCTGGTGATTCAGCCGGGGTATCAGTTCAAGGTGATTCAAGCCCTGCTCACCAACTTTCATCTGCCCAAAAGCTCCCTGCTGCTGTTGGTGAGTGCCCTGATTGGCCGGGAAACCTTGCTGAAGCTCTACGCCGAAGCGATTGAGAGGAACTATCGCTTTTTCTCCTATGGCGATGCCATGTGGATTGATGCGGCAGCTGTCCAGCCCCAGGCGGCTCCCACGGGTTTGGCGACGCATTAAAAAAGCCCCGTCAAAGACGGGGCCGGTGCTTGTGGTGCTGAGAAAACTCAAACAGCCACCGGTTGCTCGATGATGCCGGTCGGCACCTCAGCGAACATCACCGAGGAGAGGTAGCGCTCAGCGAGGTCGGGCAGCACCACCACGATGGTTTTGCCGGCGTACTCATCCTTCTCCGCCAGACGAATGGCGGCAGCGGCGGCGGCACCGCAGGAAATGCCGACCAACAGCCCTTCCTCCTGGGCCAGACGCAGGGCCATCGCCACAGACTCCTCGTTGGTCACCTGCTCCACCTTGTCGACCACGGAAAGGTCGAGATTTTTGGGGATGAAGCCGGCTCCGATGCCTTGAATCTTGTGGGGGCCGGGCTTGACGTCCTCACCGTTCATGGTCTGGGTGATCACCGGGCTGTTGGTCGGTTCAACGGCCACGGATTCGATCGCTTTGCCCGCTTCATTTTTGATGTAGCGGGAGACGCCGGTGATCGTGCCGCCCGTGCCCACGCCGGCCACGAGCACATCAATGGCGCCATCGCAGTCGTTCCAGATTTCAGGACCCGTGGTCTTGAAGTGGATCTCGGGATTGGCGGGGTTGTCGAACTGTCCGGGCATGAAGTACTTCGCCGGATCGCTGTCAGCGATTTCCTTTGCCTTGGCGATCGCACCTGGCATGCCTTTGGCTGCTTCGGTGAGGATCAGTTCAGCCCCGAGCACCGCCATGACCCGACGTCGCTCGATCGACATCGACTCAGGCATCGTCAGGATCAGCTTGTAACCGCGGGCGGCAGCGGTGAAGGCCAGAGCGATCCCGGTGTTGCCGGAGGTGGGCTCAACAATCACCTTGCCCTTGGTGAGCTTTCCGCTTTTTTCAGCGTCCCAGATCATGTTCGCGCCGATCCGGCACTTGACGCTGTAGGCGGGGTTGCGCCCCTCAATCTTGGCCAGCACGGTGGCCTTGCAGTTTTTGGTGACGTTGTTCAGCTTGACCAGCGGGGTATTGCCAATGGCCTGGCTGTTGTCGTCGTAAATGCGGGACATGACGCGGCGTTGTGGGAGAGGCCCGAAGGGACCAACCTAATGATGGAAACGCTGTGGGTCCCTTGGTTTTAAGGGCTTGTTCAGACTCTGTCGCTTCTGTTCAGGCGCTGAGTGCTTCGCTGAAACGATGCCAAAGGTCATCGGGTTCCTCCAATCCGACGGACACCCGCAGCAGATCAGCCGGCACACCGCACTCTTCCGCCCAGCTCAGTTCGTCGTAGTGGGCCAGCTGGGTGTAAGGACAAACCAGGCTGAAATGGGTGCCAAGGCTGGGGCCCTTGCTGATGCGAAGCGCGTCGTAAACACGCTTGGAGTGCTCTTGGCCTCCTTTCAGTTCAAAGGAGAGCAGGCAGCCGTGGCCGGCTCCGCTGCGCATCAAGGCGCGGAAGTTGGGGCAGCTTTTCGGATGCAGCACCCGTTGCACGGCCGCATGGCTGTCGAGCCGTTCCGCAAGCACCAGGGCATTGGCATCCAGATGCGGCACCCGTTGCAGCACATCTCGACTGGATGTCTCCAGGACGATGGCATCGGCATCGCTGAGATGGGCGACGCATGGGATCGCGTCCAGCAAGGGTTCGGCCCAGGGCGACTGCGGACTCACCAGCACACTTCCGGCCATGACATCACCCCGCCCGGCGAAGCTCTTGGTCAGCGAGGTGAAGATCAGATCGGCATAGGGCAGAGCATCGAGATTGACGCCGGTGCCGATGGTGTCGTCGGCAATGACCGGGATGCCGCGGCTGCGGGCCAGGGCCGACACGCCGGGCAGCTCCACACAGCGCAGCAGCGGGTTGCTGGGCAGCTCCACAATCACGGCCGCCGGCTGGTGGAGATCCAGCGCCGCTTCCACTTCGGCAAGGGTCTGCGGTTGCAACAGCTCGCCACCGTGAAACACCACCTGCGGCTGCTTCAGCACATCTACGTAGGGAAAGCCCAGCTGCAGCGTTGGTCGATCGGGGCGCAGAGTCTGGATTGCGGTGAGCGCTGCATGAAGGCCTGCCATCCCTGAGGGGTGCAGGCTGATCTGTTTGACGTCGACAGCATGGATGTCGGCCAGGCGTTGTCGAATGGCACCGCGGGCCACTTCGCCGGATTCGCCGACTGGAGCTGCTTCCTTCCCCAGGGCGATCGCTGCCTGCCGAGAGGAGAGGCCAAGGCCAGTGTGCTGCCAGAAAGCTTTGGCATGGGGAGTGGCCGATGCATCGCTGCGAAGACAAAACACCCCGGAGATGGTGGTCAACTCCGAGCGGCTGTCCGGTGTCTTGCGTTGGCAGTGGGCCAGCGCCTCATGGGCTGCCGATTCTGTGGGGTAGGGCCAGACCGCGGTGCCTGCTACTTCTGATGGCTGAATGAGTTCTCGGATGAGGGGATGCAGGCCGAAGCGGGGATAGATGGTCTTCAGTGCATCGCGGCAGGTCGGATCGTTTTCCTCGTAAGCGATTACGTCACGCCAGCGCGGTAGCGCGACGGACACCGCATGGGGCGAGTCCGGAAGGGGATGGCCGAGGTCGCAGCCCTGCCAGGCCGGATCCCTGAGCAGGTCGCGGGTTGTCACGTCAGCAGCTCCAAGGCCTGCTCCATATCAGCCTGCAGATCGGCGAGGTCTTCGCAGCCCACCGAGAAGCGCACCAGGCCATCGTCAATGCCCAGCTTGGCCTTCACCTCTGCAGATACAGCAGCGTGGGTCATGGTGGCGGGATGGCAGATCAGACTTTCGATGCCGCCCAGGCTTTCGGCCATGGTGAACCAGCGCAGCTGTTTGCAGAGGGCATAGGTCTGCTCTTGGCTGGCATTGAAACTCGCTGTCACGATGGCGCCGCCGGCTTTCATCTGACGGGTCGCCACCTGATGCTGAGGGTGATCGCTGCGGTGGGGATAACGCACCCAGTTCACCGTGGCGTGCCCGGCCAGTTGATCGGCAAGGGCCGCGGCATTGGCCATCTGCTGCTTGAGCCTTAGCGGCAGGGTCTTGATGCCCCGCGTGATCAGCCAGCAGTCGAAGGGGGAGGGCTGCAGTCCGAGGGCCTTCTGGGAAAACACCATCTTCTGGTGCCACTTGGGATCGTTAGTGCAAACCGCTCCCCCCAGGGCATCGGAGTGGCCGTTGATGTATTTGGTGGTGCTGGTGAGCGAGAGCGTGGCGCCCAAATCCAGGGGGCGCTGAACCAGGGCCGTGGCGAAGGTGTTGTCCACCACGACGGGGATCCCGAGGGGTTGGGTGATGGCGCAGACCGCCTCCAGGTCGATCACCTTGAGCAGGGGGTTGGTGGGACTCTCCAGCCAAACCATCGCTGGCTTCTGGGATTGGATCTCCTCCAGTGCAGCTGGCTGGGTGAAGTCCACCCATGCCGTCTTCAGTCCGAACTTGGCAAACACCTGTTCGAACAGACGCACGGTGCAGCCGTAGAGGTTCTCTTCACACAGCACCAGATCTCCCTGTTTTAACTGGGAGACCACAGCTGTGATGGCGCTGACCCCGGAGGCGAAGACCGTGGCGTGAGCGCAGCCCTCAACTGAGGCGAGCACCCCATCCAGGATGCGGAAGTTGGGGTTGCCGGAACGCGTGTAATCAAACCCGCCGGGGTTGCCATGGGCAAAGGTGCTGGTGGGAAAGATCGGCGGCATCACCGTGCCGGTGTCCCCCGCGTAGCTGTTGCCGTGGTGGATCACCCGGGTGTTCAGGCCTGTGTTCACGGAGGATCCATCGATTTGGACAGGCTAAGAAACAGCCTCCCCCAACCCAATAAAAAACCCCCGCCTAAGGCGAGGGTTGGTTGACGATCGTTTGGATTGAACCGGCGGATCAGTCGAGATCGGGCATGCCCAGCACAGGCTCTGCCTCACGGTTGATGCCTTTCTCGAAGCCAGCGGCAGCAGCTCGAGCGCGGCCAGCGTGCCAGAGGTGACCAACCAGGAAGAAGAAGGCGAGAACGAACTGCGCTGCACCCAGCCATTGGCGGAGGTTCACGTAGTTCACCGAGTTGGGCTCGGTGATGATGCCTCCCACGGAGTTGAGAGACGCGTTGGGGGCGTGGGTCATGTACTCAGCTGCCCGGCGAACTTGCCAGGGCTGAATGTCGTTCTGCAGCTTGTCAAGACTGAGACCGTTGGGGCCACGCAGAGGCTCCAGCCAGGGACCACGGAAGTCCCAGAAGCGCATGGTTTCACCACCGAAGATGATTTCACCAGTGGGGGAGCGCATCAGGTACTTACCAAGGCCGGTGGGGCCCATGGCAGAACCGATGTTGGCGCCGAGGCGCTGGTCACGCACCAGGAAGGTGAAGCTCTGAGCCTGGGATGCCTCAGCGTTGGTGGGGCCCCAGAACTCGGAGGGATAGGCGGTGTTGTTGAACCAGATGAAGGCTGAGCAGACGAAGCTCATGAAGCTCAGGGCTCCAAGGCTGTAGCTCAAGTAGGCCTCACCATTCCAGATGAAGGCGCGACGCACCCAACCGAAAGGCTTGGTGATGGCGTGCCAGATGCCCCCGAAGATCAGGGTCAGACCCAGCCAGATGTGGCCACCGATGATGTCCTCCATGGAGTTCACACCGATAATCCAGCCCTCGCCACCGAAGGGGGCGCGGAACAGGTAACCGAAGATCACGCCCGGATCGAGGGTCGGGTTGGTGATCAGGCGAACGTCACCGCCGCCGGGAGCCCAGGTGTCATAGACGCCGCCGAAGAACATGGCCTTGAAGACCAGCAGCAGGCAGCCGACTCCGAGAAGAATCAGGTGATAACCAATGATGTTGGTCATCTGGTTCTTGTCACGCCAGTCCTGAGAGAAGAAGGAGGAATAGTTCTCCAAAATCTCCGGACCACGCAGGGCGTGATAGAGGCCGCCGAGACCGAGCACGGCGGAGCTGATCAGGTGCAGAACACCGACCACGAAGAAGGGGAAGAGGTCAGTTACTTCTCCGCCAGGTCCCACGCCATAGCCAAGGGTGGCGACGTGGGGCATGCAGATGAAGCCCTGCTCATACATGGGCTTGTCGAAGGTGAAGTGACTCACCTCAAACAGCATCATCGCGCCGGCCCAGAACACCATCAGACCAGCGTGGGCCACGTGGGCACCAAGCAGACGGCCTGACAGGTTGATCAGACGGGCGTTGCCGGACCACCAGGCATACCCGGTGGAGGGAAGGTCTTTGCCGCCAGTGGCGCCAAGACCGGGATTAGAGAGCGTTACCACGGGGCAGAACCTCTTCAGGGAAGACGAAGTTTTCGTGCGGCTGGTCAGCCGGTGCCATCCAGGCACGCAGACCTTCATTCAGAAGGACGTTCTTGGTGTAGAAGGTCTCGAATTCAGGATCTTCTGCAGCGCGGATTTCCTGTGACACGAAGTCATAGGCGCGCAGGTTGAGAGCCAGGCCGATGACGCCGATGGCGCTGGTCCACAGACCCATCACAGGCACGAACAGCATGAAGAAGTGCAGCCAGCGCTTGTTGGAGAAGGCGATACCGAAGATCTGACTCCAGAAGCGGTTGGCGGTGACCATGGAATAGGTCTCTTCTTCCTGGGTGGGCTCGAACGCCTTGAAGGTGTTGGCCTGCTCACCGTCCTCAAACAGGGTGTTTTCCACGGTGGCGCCGTGAATGGCGCAAAGGAGTGCACCGCCGAGGATGCCGGCGACGCCCATCATGTGGAAGGGGTTCAGGGTCCAGTTGTGGAAGCCCTGGAGGAAGAGGAGGAAGCGGAAGATCGCTGCCACACCGAAGGAGGGCGCGAAGAACCAGCTGCTCTGGCCGAGGGGGTACATCAGGAAGACACTGACGAACACCGCAATCGGACCGGAGAAGGCGATGGCGTTGTAAGGGCGGATACCGACCAGACGAGCGATCTCGAACTGACGGAGCATGAAGCCGATCAGAGCGAAGGCGCCGTGGAGGGCCACGAAGGCCCAGAGGCCGCCGAGCTGACACCAGCGAACGAAATCACCCTGGGCTTCAGGGCCCCAGAGCAGAAGCAGGCTGTGACCCAACGCATCAGCGGGGGTGGACACAGCTGCGGTGAGGAAGTTGCAGCCTTCCAGGTACGAGGAGGCAATGCCGTGGGTGTACCAGGAGGTGACAAAGGTGGTGCCGGTGAGCCAGCCACCAATGGCCAGGTAGGCCGTTGGGAAGAGAAGGATGCCGGACCAGCCGACAAAAACGAAGCGGTCGCGCTTGAGCCAGTCATCGAGGACGTCGAACCATCCCCGCTGTGGCGCGCGTCCTACAGCGATCGTCATGAGAGGTGAACGGTGCGGAAAGCCGCAGGCTGTGGGATACGCCGCGACCTTAACAATCTTCAAGCGACCTGCGGGGCTGAGTTGCTTGAGCTGAAACCCCTTGTATCGCTTTGTTTCTTAGGGATTTTTTCCTATTTCGACGCCTGGGCCTGTCTGCGGTCACAATGGCGCTTCGTTCTGGCTGGGTCATGTCAGCAGCAGTGCTCGAGCAACCCGTGCTCGGCTCCCGTCGTCTCTCGAATTACTTGGTGGCCTCTGCCGTCAGCATTGGCGGTGTGGGCTTCCTTTTGGCTTCGCTGTCGAGTTACCTCGGTCGTGACTTGCTTCCTCTGGGCCATCCCGCCGCGCTGGTGTTCGTGCCGCAGGGGCTGGTGATGGGCTTGTACAGCCTTGCTGCGGCGTTGCTGGCCACCTACCTCTGGTATGTCATCGCTGTGAATGTCGGCGGTGGCAGCAACCGTTTTGACAAGGACGCCGGTGTGGTGACCATCAGCCGCCGCGGATTCCGCAAACCCGTGCTGGTGGAGATCCCGCTTAAGGATGTGAAGGCGGTGAAGGTCGAAGTGCGCGATGGCTTCAATGCACGACGTCGTGTCTCTTTGAGGGTTCAGGGACGCCGTGACATGCCGCTCACCCGCGTCGGCGAACCGTTGCCTCTGGCGCAGTTGGAGCAGGACGGTGCCGAGCTGGCCCGCTTCCTGGGCGTCAATCTCGAAGGGCTCTGATCCGATGCGCCGACTTCGCTCCTGGACGCTGCTTCTTCTTGTCCCCCTGCTGGTGAGTTGCAGTCCCTCTCCCCGTGCTTCCGTCGTGAAGGGCTGTATTGATGCTCAGGCGGCCTGTCTTCAGGGTCTGGCCACCGTCACCATGCAGACGAGCCAGGGCGAGTTCACGATTGAAGTGAATGGCGATGCTGCTCCGCTCACATCCGGCAATTTTGTGGATCTTGTTCGGCGTGGCACCTACGACGGAACGATGTTCCATCGCGTTGTTCGCGAACCCGTTCCCTTTGTTGTCCAGGGAGGTGACCCGCAATCAAGCGATCGATCCGTTCCCCTGGGGCAACTGGGCACGGGCAGTTTTATCGACCCTGCCAATGGCCAGGCACGAATGATTCCCCTGGAAATCAAGTTTCTATCCGAGACGCAGCCCCGTTACAGCAGGGTCAGCACCAACCCCGCAGATCTCGATGATCTGGAGCTCACGCACGAGCGGGGTGCGGTAGCCATGGCCCGCTCCCAGGCTCCAGATTCCGCCAGCGCTCAGTTCTATGTGGCGTTGCGTCCCTTGCCGGAACTCGATGGTCGCTACGCCGTCTTTGGCCGTGTGGTGAACGGCATGGAAGTGGTGGATGCAATTCAGCAGGGAGATCGCATCACCAGTGCTGAGTTGAAGGAATGAGCTCAGGTCAGGCCGGTACCCGGCTGTGGCTTGGAGAGACCTTGAGCATTTCCGTGTTCACCCCTGAGGCTCGTTCCAGAGCCACCTTCCCGGTGCGAGCAATTTCGAGAATGCCGAAGGGAGCCATCAACCGTTCAAGGGCGACCAGTTTTCCAGGATCTCCCACCACTTCCAGGGTCATGGCTTCATCGGCAACGTCCACGACCTTGGCCCGGAAGACTTGAACGAGTTCGAAGACAGCGCTCCGGGAGGATGCTGGTGCTGACACCTTGAGCAGCATCAGCTCTCGTTCAACCGCCGGACGCTGGGTTAGGTCCAGGACCTGAAGCACATTCACCAGCTTGTCCAGCTGTTTGGTCATCTGCTGGAGCGTTTGGTCATCGCCCTCCACAACCATCGTCAGGCGCGACTGGCCTTCAGCCTCTGCTGGGCCGACAGCCAGGCTGTCGATGTTGAAGCCGCGTCGGGCGAAGAGTCCTGCGATCCGGCTAAGTGCGCCGGATTCGTCCTCAACCACCACCGAAAGGGTGTGTTTCATCGCCGCTGGTCGTCCCCTGCCGGTCTGTTCCTCCCAAGTTACGGTCCAGCCAGGGCAACAACACAGCGAGGAAGCGATCGGGCACTTCGTCATGGGGGCAGTGACCGCAGCGATCCAGCACGCGCAGCTCGAGTGCTGAATGGCTGGCAGCCACGGATTCCCCGATGGCAAGGGGCACAAATCGATCCTGACGCCCCCATATCAGAAGCATGGGCGATCGCAGTTGTTCCAGCAGTGCGGGGGCGGTGGCGCCTCTGGGACGGTTGGCCATGCCAAGGCTCATGCCTCGGAGGGCCTGGGCTGCGGTGGGGCGTCTGGCAGGACGGGCAATCAGCTGAAGCAGCTCTTGATCGGATTGGATCGAATGCATGTAGGCACCTTGAAGCCCGGCTTTGAGCAGACCTGTGCGCGCGATCAAGGGCACCACAAGCTCAAGGGGCAGCAGATGCAGCACCACCCAGATCAGGCGCCGTTGCCAGCGCCGTCGCCAGGGCGCCCGACGTTTCGGCAACGGATGAATCAGTGCGGGGTCCGGCAGTGGCGCGGCGACCACCGCCTGCACCCTTTCGGGCTCGAGCACCGCTGCGGTGAGCGCGGTCAGGCCTCCCAAGGAGTTGCCAATCACCACCGCTGGTCTTTGAACCACCTGATCGAGGAACGCGCAGACCTGAAGTGCCCAGAGCCGGTTGTCCATCGGCCGCGCTGGCTGGGCAGACTGGCCGAAACCCAGTAGATCGAGGCTGTAGACCCGCCAGCCTTGATCAGCCAATCGTGGAGCGCAGTGGCGCCAGTGTCCGCTGGCGGCGCCGAAACCGTGCAACAGCAGTAGAGCGGGGCCCGCTTCAGGACCGCTGACACGCCAGTGGCAGGGCCAGCCTTTCCAGTGCCAGGTGCTCTGGACGCCCCACTCGGCAGTCTGGACAGCAGTAGACGGCACCCTTCTGACATCAACCGATCATCACTATCGCGAAGGTCTGGCTGAGCTCAGCATTGGCCAAGGCTTTTTCAGGCCTGAGTCGCGACCGGCCCGGGATCTGTCGGTGTTGTTGGCCCGCCAACAATGCATCCACGCAACGCGGCCCCTTCGCTGGCTTGATCTGATGGCCGGTTGTGGGATCCGTGCCCTGCGCTGGGGGCTGGAGGCAGTTGGAAGACCTGCCGTTGAGAGAGAGCTGTGGATCAACGATGGGGACCCCGATCGCCTGCCGCTCATCCAAGCCAATCTGCAGGCCCTGAGGAGTTCAACCCGGTTGACGGCTTACGCCGCAGATCTACTGCTGCACCGGGCGATTGTTCAGCGTCACTGGTTCGATTTCATCGACCTTGATGCCTTTGGCGCTCCTGGGCCCCTGATTCAGCCGGCGCTACAGGCGTTGCGTTTCGACGGCCTGTTGTTTCTGGCCTCCACGGATGGCCGTTCCCCCACTGGCCATGACCGTGCGGGCGCCATTCGAAGCCTCGGGGCCGCTGCTCGCGCTCATCCATCCAGCTGGGAAATGGCTCTGCGGCAGCAGATCGGGCTGGTGGCACGGCAGGCCTGGATGCTGGGGCGCGGCTTGCAGCCGCTGTTTAGCTTCAGCGAAGGCCGCACCTTTCGCCTCGCCCTGCGCCTGCGGCGTCAGATCCCAGAGGGCGATGAGCAGAATCTCGGACTGGTGGCCCGTTGTGAACGCTGCGGTGCGCAACGGGTGCAGCCTCTGCTGAAGCTCAGCGGATGGTCGGTTTGTGATTGCGCGGATGGTCAGGGGAGGTGGAGCGTCAGTGGTCCGTTGTGGATTGGTCCTTTGCAGGAGGCGCAGCTGTTGCATCAGCTGATTGCCGATGCTCAAGAGCTGGGGCGCCAGCAGATCAGCCCCGCCACCCTGCGTTTGTTGCAACGCCTGCAGGCAGATCCCGGCGATGTCCCCACGGTCTGGCCCACTGATGAGCTGGCCCGGCGGCTGGGCATGGGCGGACCGCCACCCCTGGGGCGATTGGTGCAGGCGCTCCAGGCCGCGGGCTACCGCGCCAGCGCCAGTGGCGTCATGTCAGGGCAGGTGAGAACAGATGCGGAGTTGCCGGAGCTGTTACAGATCTGCACCAGCCTGCGGGTGGAAGGGATTTAAATGGGCGGGTGATCGCTTTGCCCTGACCATGGCTGCTGAGATTTTTGGAACTGCTGCGATCTTCTGGGTGTTGATTCCCATCGGCCTCGCTGGCGGTGCTCTGCTGCTGAAACTGCAGGGAGACGACTGAAGCAGTCGCTTTTAAGCGGAGACCATTAGGCTCCTCCCTTCGCGAGGAAGGCGCCGATGCAAGTGCTTGTGGTGGGTGGCACGGGCACCCTGGGACGACAGATCGCCCGTCGGTCCATTGACGCCGGCCACCAGGTGCGCTGCATGGTGCGAGCCCCCCGAAAAGCTGCCTTCCTCCAGGAGTGGGGATGTGAGCTGACCCGAGGCGATCTGCTTGAGCCCGACAGCCTCGATTACGCCCTCGAAGGCATGGATGCCGTGATTGACGCATCCACCAGTCGACCCAATGACCCCCGCAGCATCTACGAAACGGATTGGGACGGAAAGCTCAATCTGCTCCGTGCCTGCGAACGTGCTGGAGTCAAGCGCTTTGTCTTTATCTCACTGCTGGGGGCCCATCAGTACCGCGATGTTCCATTGATGGACATCAAAGCTTGCACGGAGAAGCTGCTCGAGTCGTCTGATCTGGACTACACGATCCTGCAGGGTGCCGCCTTCATGCAGGGGGTGATCAGTCAGTTCGCCATCCCTGTTCTGGAGAGTCAGACCGTGTGGGTCAGTGGAAGTCCCACGGCCATTGCCTACATGAACACCCAAGACATGGCCCGCTTCGCCGTTGCAGCCCTTGAGCGTCCGGAAACCGTGCGCAGCACATATCCAGTCGTCGGTCCCAAAGCCTGGAACACCGGTGAGCTGGTTCAGCTCTGTGAACGCTGCAGTGGCAAGACGGCCCGTGTGTTCCGGGTACAGCCTTTCCTGATGAACCTGATGCAGGGGGTGGCGTCCTTCTTTGAGCCCGCCGTCAACGTGGCAGAGCGGCTCGCTTTCGCTGAGGTCACCGGTAGCGGTAAGACCCTTGATGCCCCGATGCAAACCAGCTACGCCGCCTTTGGTCTCGATGTATCGGAGACCACCGAGATGGAGAGCTACATCCGCGAGTACTACGACACGATCCTGAAACGTCTTCGCGAGATGGAAGCCGATCTGGACAAGGACGCCAAGAAAAAGCTCCCCTTCTGAAGCTTGATTCCTCCTGGTTCTTTTGTACTATCGACTTAATTGACCGTTTTCTGATGGCTGTCGCTCAGCTCAAAAATCTGCAGCGGCGTCTGCAGTTGTTGTCAGATGAGGCGGAACAGGGTCTCAACCGGGTTTGCGGCCATGAGCTGTGGAAGTCGGTGGGTCCCGATGCGGTGGATGGTGTGGCGGATCCAGACCGACGGGCCGAGGCCAACTACTGGTATGGCCAGTGGAATGTTGTGCGTGAGCTGCAGGAGGCCATTGGCTGATGGCTGAGTCGTGTTGTTCGTCCGCTGAGCCCCAGTCTCTGGATCAAACCCAGGCGGTTGAGGCCCGGTACGGAGCAGCTGCTCAAGAGCAGGAGGCATGCCTCTGCACTCCTGTTGGCTTCGACCCTGCCCTGCTTCGTGTGATTCCGGATGCTGTCGTTGAGCGTGATTACGGTTGTGGTGATCCCACCCGTTGGGTGAAGCAGGGCGATCGCGTGCTCGATCTAGGGAGCGGCAGCGGCAAAAACGCCTTCATCTGCAGTCAACTAGTGGGAGCGTCCGGCAGCGTCACCGGTGTGGATCGCAATGCAGACATGCTTGCGCTGTCCCGTGCGGCCATTCCTGTCGTGGCGTCAGCCGTCGGGTTTGACAACGTCCATTTTGTGGACGGAGCCATCGAAGCCCTTGATGCGCCAGCTGCCACAGGAGAGCCCCTAATCGCGGATGCCTCGATCGATGTGGTGCTGAGCAATTGTGTGCTCAACCTGGTGAATCCATCTGCTCGCGACAGGCTTCTGGCCAACATTCGCCGGGTCTTGGCCCCCGGTGGTCGCGTCGCCATCAGCGACATCGTTTGCGATCAGGTTGTGCCCCTGCGGTTGCAGCAGGACCCTGAGCTTTGGAGTGGTTGCATCAGTGGTGCCTGGCAGGAACAGGCCTTCTTGGAGGCCTTCGAGGCCCTTGGTTTTGAGCAGGTGCGCTACGCCGATCGCAGCGAGAAGCCCTGGCGCGAAGTGGAAGGGATTGCGTTTCGCGCCGTCACCCTCGTCGGTGTCCTCCCTTCCGACGGCCAGCCCTCGTCCTGCTGCTGATCAATTTGATGAGCCGTTCCTGCTCGGTAGTTGTCACCGAACGCCACTCTCCGGGTTGAAGACCCGTTAGGTCCAGTGGTGGTCCGTTGTCCATCAAGTCGATGCAGCAGCGCACCAAGCGCAACGTCGGCAGGCCAACAGCCGCCGTCATCCGGCGCACTTGTCGGTTGCGCCCCTCGGCGAGTGACAGCTGCAGCCAGTTGGTGGGGATTGCAGCGCGGTAACGAATCGGGGGTGTTCTCTCGAGCAGTTGCGGTTGGTCCTGCCCTTGAAGCCATCGCGCCTTGGCTGGCAGGGTGCGGCGGCCCTGAATCACAACGCCATCACGAAGATGTTGCAGCTGTTCGATGCTGGGCGTGCCCTCGACTTGCGACCAATAGCTGCGCCAATGGCCAAAGCGGGGGTCGGTGAGGCGCTGTTGGAGACGGCCGTTGCTGGTGAGAATCAGCAGTCCTTCGCTATCAGCGTCAAGACGTCCCGCGGCATACACCTTGGGCACATCAACGAAGTCGCTGAGGCAGCCCCAACGGCTTCCGTCCTCCGGCGTGAATTGACTCAAAACCCCAAAGGGTTTGTTCAGCAGAAGCGTCGTCAAGTCAGCTTGCGTTCTCTCGCATCCTCCATAGGTTGACCACGCCGATGGAGATCAGCAGCAGACCGAGATCCAGGCTCAACGGGGGAAGAATCACTGCAGCGGGACAGGCGTCGGCGTTGGAGCCTAAGGGCTCTCTTCTCTCTGCGGGGTGCAAGTGGCCTTCTAAACTGACTCCAGCAAGACATAACTGGCTACCAGCGCATGATCGAAACCTCGGGCGTGATCGAGAAGGAACAGGGCAACGGGTTCTATCTGGTCACCCTCGAGCAGCCTGCTGGCCACCAATGCCTGTGCAGAGCCGCTGGAAAACTCACCAAGTTCCGGATCAAATTGCTTGCAGGTGACAAGGTTCTGGTGGAAATCAGCCCCTACGACCTCACCCGTGGCCGGATCACCTACCGCGAGCGCAATGCAGGTGCTCCCGGCGGTCGCCCAGGCGGCAACCGTCCGGGTGGTCCTCGCCGCCGTTGAGGGCTGCTGCACTCAGGCGGCAGTTTTTAGGCAGGATTCAATCGCAGCTTTGAATTCGCTGCGCTGCTTGACGCCGCGCCACTGCCGAACCATGGCTTTGTTGTGGAACAGCTGCACGGTTGGTGTGCCGTTGACACCCGCCTGTTCAGCGATCTCCTGATCCCCTTCGATGTCGATGACGACGGCCTGGGCGGATCCATCGAGTTCTTGAATCACCCTCTGGAGCTGAGGCTTCAGCACGTGGCAAGGGCCGCAGCTGGTTGAGGTGTAGATCACCAGCAAAGGTTTTGCGCTGTCGTGATACAGCTTGCGCAGAGCAAAGCTTCCTTTCTGCCACAGCCCTTGGGGGTCGTAGGTGTCTTCTGTGGTGACATCCACGTTCACCGGGCGTTCTGCCACCGCTGGCTCCACGTCCTGCCGCTGCACCCGGGTGGCAAGGTTGTGATGGCTGAGCCAGCGCTCTGCTGCTAGGGCTGCTTTGCAGCCACTGCCGGCTGCGGTGATGCCCTGTCGCCATTCGGCATCGGCCACATCACCAGCCGCGAAGACGCCCTCCAGAGATGTCTCTGGTCGTCCTGGTTCCGTTTTCAGGTAGCCCTTCCCGTCCAGATCCAGTTGTCCCTGAAGCAAAACGGTGTTGGGGGTATGGCCGATGGCATAGAAGAGGCCTTTGACCGAGATGGTCGTTGAACTGCCCTCGATGCGATTGCGCAGGGTCATCGACTGCATCCAGTCGTCTCCGCTGACGTCGTCGATTTCGCTGTTCCAGTGCACCGTGATGGCGTCGTTCGCCAACACCCTGTCAGCCATGGCTGCACTGGCACGGAGTTTGTCCGAGCGCACTACCAGGTGCACGTGGCTTCCGTATTTGGTCAGATACACCGCTTCTTCGCAGGCGGAGTCGCCGCCGCCGACCACGGCGAGAGCTTCGTTGCGGAACTGCGGCGTGGCTCCGTCACAGATCGCGCAGGCACTGATGCCTTTGCTCCAGAACGTGTCTTCCGAAGGAAGTTTGAGGCGGTTGGCACTGGCTCCAGTGGCGATCACCAGGGCGTGGGTCTGGATGGTCTGTCCATCGGCCTCAATGCGATAGGGCTTCGATGTCAGATCAATGCTGTCGGCATCCGCCTCCAGGAGGTGGGTGCCCCAGCGAACCGCCTGGGACTTCATCAGATCCATCAGGTCAGGGCCGAGAACACCATCTGGGAAGCCTGGAAAATTCTCCACATGGGTGGTGGTCATCAACTGACCACCTGGAATGCCACCACGCTGAAATCCCGTGATCAGCAGCGGTTGAAGATTGGCGCGCGCTGCATAGATGGCCGCTGTGTAACCAGCTGGTCCTGAACCAACGATCACCAGATTTTCGACGTGATCCGAACCGGCTTGACCCACCGCTTAACCGTACTGACTATGAGTTAAATCTAAAGCCCGCTTGGAAGTTGTTGTGAGATGCGCCCCTGAAAAAGATGAACTTGAATTAGAAGAAATTTAGAATTTTTTTAGATTTCAACCTGTGAGTCATTGGACGTTGGGTCGTGAATGGGGCGCCTCTTGCTCGGATTGCGCGGAGCGGCCAAAACATTGGCCTCAAGCATCTCCATATTTTCGCCAATGCATGTGATCCATTCGCAGAATTCTTGGCTTATCGCATAACTGTCTTCATAACGCTCTTCCTTGTCCATCACTGCGATGCGCGTGGATGCCCAGCCGCTTGCAACGATGACCCGGCGTTCCATTGCGGCGTCCATGGCTGTCTCCTCAATGTTGATCAGGTTGGCGGATCGGGGGTCCCTTTCGACCGTCCATTTGCACAAGTTCGCATTTTCCTCTGGCCAAAGCTGTGTTCAGCGCTGCAAAAAAGCGGGTAATTCAGGCGTTTTTAGGCGGATCACGGCGCCGGCTCCGTCCTCCACCGCCTCCAGGGGAAGGCTCGGGCCACGCCATGACCCAGCCCCAGCTAATTCGTCCTGCGCGTCCTGCTCCTGGGGGCGCAGCACGTAGGGCTCGGCCACAGACCACGACCGTGCGTAGTCCATCAACAGCGGGTCCGCCGGGGCGAAGACGAAGGAGGGGTCCCTTGGAATGGCTTCCTGGGCAGCCAGTTCCGGGGTCATCCGCACGGCCCTGGTGATGCCCTGCACAAAACGGCTGCGGGTCACAACGGTGGTCAGGTAGGCGACCACCCGAAGGCGTGGTGCATCAAAGCCCTCCGCGCACATGTCGATGCTCACCAACCAATCGGCATTGCCGCTTTGGAAGGCGTTCAGGCGTTCCGTCGCTTGGGGGCTCTGGGAATGAATCAACTCCACCCGGTTGCCGTCATCGATCAACACCCGGCTGATGGCCTCGGCGTGGCTGATGTCGCGGGCGATCACAAGGCCGGCGGCCTGTGGCCGACGCTCGCGAAGCTGATTCAGCTTCAGTTGTGCCCGCAGCAGCACCTGCTGACCAATGCTGCTGCTATCGGCCAGGCGGATGGCGCGACGCAGGTTGCGAGCCCGCCAGCTTTCCCGTTGTTCGGCCGATAGAGGGGAAACATCGCGGTCGGGTTGTCCTTCGCGGCTGTGTTCTACCCAGCCGTCCTGAAAGCGGAATTCCAGGGGGCGGACATCCCCTGCAGCGATCAAGTCCCTCGGTTCAACGCAGAGATCCGGACGGATCTGCTCCACCCAGCAACCGTTGTCTAGCCGGACCCTGATGCGACGCGCGGCGCAGAACGCAAGGTTGTCGGCACGAAAGGGGGTGCCTGTGAGTCCCAGTCGCAGTCGGACCGTGTTGGTCAGCTCCAAAAAGGTCTGCCCCCAGGCTGTGGCATCCGGTTCGTCGGGATCGACGCCGAGATGATGTGCTTCGTCGGCGATTGCCATGCAGGCGCTGGCGCCCCATTCGCCGAGACGTGCCCGCAGCGCCTCAAGTTGTCGACCAGCACCCTGATAGGTCACCAAGAGGCCATCAGCTCCATCACTCTGTTGCGATGCGCAGGGCCATTCCTCCAGCCGTAAGCCAAGGCGCTTCGCAGCTCCTTTCCACTGATTCAGGATTGAGGTTCGGTGGCAGAAGACCACGAAATGGGTCAGCCGGCCTTGATCGCGCATCGCGCGGAATCCCAACAGAGCTCCCAGGGTTTTTCCGGCTCCTGGACCCGCAAACACCAATAGGTCGCGGCTGCTGCCCTGAAGCTCAAGCCGACGTCGCAGCAGCTGGATCAGCTGTTGCTGCCACTGCCGCGGTTGCACCGCGACCGTGTCGTGAACGGCGTTATGCCTGGAGGGGAGGTTGAAGCTGACGGCTGAGATATCACCTCCAGAGAAGATGAGTCTTTTTAACCATTCCTTTGCGCCGTGGCATCTCTACCGTCCGGCCATCAGCTCCATCGGGATCGGGTCCCGCCCATCGCCATGGCCCAACGTCCTTTTTTCAGCAGCCCTCTCGATCAGCAGCGCGATCAACTTGATGGCTGCTGGGAACTCGATTGCGACATCGATCCCCTGATTCTTCGGGCGCGCGTCCTGCATCGCCGAGGAGAGGTGAGCTGGGCCGTTGGGCTTGAACAGGAAGTGCTGCCGATCGTTTGATTCAGCAGCACGTTTTGGCTTCTGCGCGCCTGCTTCAGAGTGCTTCGGCGTGGTTCACCACCAGGTGCTCCACTTCCATCAAGGCTTCTTCTGAGGCGGAGCGAGCGGCGGTGAAATCCCCCTTGGCTGAGTCCAGCAGCTGCTGAGCGAGCCGATCCAGCAACTCCTCTTTGCGTTCCTCAAGCATCGCCACGATTTCGCTCTCCACCAGGGTGCGGACCGCCTGAATGCGTAGGTCGTCGTTTTCCGCTTCCGCGAAGGTGCCCTGTACAAGTTCCTGGATGAACAGGCGGTGCACTTCGCTGCTGCGCAAGAAGCTTTCCGTCGCGTTGATCATTCCGTCCACCAGGGTGCGATCGGGCTCGCTCTCTCCGTCGCTGAGCTTGAACTCCCAGTCGAGATGCCGACGCTGCCAGCCGGCCGTGTGCAGGCTCGGCATCACGCTTTGCGAGAACGTGTCGACGGAGATTTCATAGATCCGCTCCGCCAGCCGTTCACACCAGTCCTTGCCATGCAATTGGAGGGTGGACTGCATTGTTTCCCGTTCAACGGCATGGCCGCCGTGGTGGCTGTGACAGAGGCCGTCGGGACACTCGATTGCGCTGAGACCCATGGGGAGCACAGAGGGTGCACTTCACGTAGCAAGAGCGACAGAAGGTCGGGCCTTTCTTCAGGAAGCTTCCGGATCGCGAAAAGGCGACCTCGTAACCTCGCTTGGGTCGGTGGTTGTGTTCGCCTTGCCCAGACTTCTTATACCGGTGGAGTCGACACCGGGAGAAACCCGGGTCGCGGCAACGCCCGACACGGTCAAGAAATTCATTTCGTTGGGCTGCAGCGTGGCAGTCGAGCGCGGAGCCGGGACTGCCTCCGGCTACCTCGATGGGGTCTATGCCGAGCAGGGCGCGGATCTGATAGAGACCGGGGATGCGTCGGCTTGGCGTCAGGCGGATGCTCTGCTCTGTGTTCAAGCACCGAGTGCGGCGACCCTGGCTCGCCTGCGCCAGGGGGCCTTAGTTGTCGGTTTGCTCTCCCCCTATGCCAACGAAGAGCTGACAGCATCCCTGAAGCGCAGCGGTCTTTCGGCCATGGCGCTCGAACTGCTGCCGCGGATCAGCCGGGCGCAGTCAGCGGATGCATTGTCTTCCCAGGCCAACATCGCTGGCTACAAGTCGGTGCTGCTGGCATCGGCCGCTCTGGATCGTTACTTCCCGATGCTGATGACGGCAGCGGGCACGGTTCAGCCGGCCAAAGTGGTGATCCTTGGCGCTGGTGTGGCAGGTCTGCAGGCTGTTGCCACCGCCCGTCGTCTTGGTGCAGTGGTCTATGTCAGTGACATCAGGCCAGCGGTGAAGGAGCAGGTCGAATCCCTCGGTGCCCGCTTCATTGATCCCCCCGAGATGGAGGACAAGCCTTCGGAATCCGGTGGCTATGCCAAACAGGCCTCCGACGCCTTTCTGGCCGCCCAGCGCCAGCAGCTCTCGGATCAGCTGGCCGAGGCTGATGTGGCCATCTGCACCGCCCAGGTGCCCGGCCGTCGTGCTCCGCGCCTGATCAGCGAAGACATGCTCGATCGGATGCGTCCAGGCGCGGTGGTGGTTGATCTGGCGGTGGCCCAGGGCGGCAACTGTGCCGACACCGTCCCTGGCCAGACCGTTGATCGCAAGGGTGTGAAGCTGATCGGCGGTAACGACCTGCCCTGCAGCGTTCCCAATCACGCCAGTGCGCTCTACGCCCGCAACCTTGTGGCTCTGCTGGAGCCCACCCTGAAGGACGGCGTCCTCAGCCTCGATCCCGAGGATGAGCTGATCGCCGGCTGTCTGATCGCCCAGGACGGCACCATCCGTCGTAGCGATGTCCTCACCCCAGGTGCCAACTGATGTTTGTTGAATTCCTCTGGGTTCTCCTGCTTGGCAGCCTGCTTGGGCTGGAGCTGATCGGCAAGGTTCCCCCCACCCTGCACACTCCGTTGATGAGTGGTGCCAATGCCATTTCGGGCATCACCGTGTTGGCAGCGCTCACCGCCATCATCAAGGCCGGCGATAACACCGTGCTGTTGCTGCTCGGTTCCGTCTCGCTGGGCTTTGCCCTGTTCAACGTGATCGGGGGCTTCCTCGTGACCGATCGCATGCTGGCCATGTTCAGCCGCAAGCCCGCTCGCAAGGAGAACCGCTGATGTCTGACCTTCTGAAATACGCGATCGAGCTTGTTGCGGTTCTGTTATTGGCCCTCGGCATCAAGGGCCTCTCCAAGGTCCGTTCCGCCCGGGGTGCCAACCAGCTGGCCGCTGTGGCCATGGGCCTTGCGGTGCTTGGTCTGCTGATCAATTATCTCGGCACTAGTGGCATCAGCATCGCCGCTTGGACCTGGATCATTGCCGGCACGCTGGTGGGTGGTGTGCTCGGCGCCATCACCGCCCAGCGGGTGCCGATGACGTCCATGCCGGAGACGGTCGCCCTCTTCAACGGCTGCGGTGGCATGTCCTCGTTGCTGGTGGCCTTGGCTGCGGCTCTCTATCCAGCGGCTCTTGATGCGGCCGGCCCTGTGGCAGTGGTGTCGATAGTTGTCTCGGTGTTCGTCGGTGCGATCACGTTCACCGGCTCCATCGTGGCCATGGCGAAACTGCAGGGTTGGCTGTCCACGCCAGCCTGGATGCAGAGCAAGGCCCGCCATGCTGTGAACATCACGCTGGCGGTGGCATCCCTGGTGGGTGCGGTTGAAATGCTGCGCAACGCTGATTCCGGCACGGGCCTCTGGCTTCTGGTGGTCTCCTCCGGTCTGTTGGGCATCGGGGTGACGCTGCCGATCGGCGGGGCGGATATGCCCGTGGTGATCTCCCTGCTGAACAGCTATTCCGGTGTGGCCGCTGCCGCCGCCGGTTTCGTGGTGGGCAGTCAGCTTCTGATCGTGGCCGGTGCCATGGTTGGCGCTGCCGGCCTGATCCTCACCCAGGTGATGTGCAACGGCATGAATCGTTCCTTGGTGTCTGTTCTGTTCGGTGGCGCCCTTGGTGCCACTGCTGCCACAGGCGGTGGTGGTGAATACACCAACATCACCAGCTGCAGTGTTGAGGAATGCGCCCTCACCCTGGAGGCTGCTGAGCGGGTGGTGATTGTTCCGGGATACGGCCTGGCTGTGGCCCAGGCGCAGCACACCCTTCGTGAAGTGACTCGGGTGCTGGAGAGTGCCGGCATTGATGTGGCATACGCCATTCACCCCGTGGCGGGTCGCATGCCGGGCCACATGAACGTGCTGCTTGCTGAGGCGGATGTGCCCTACGAGCAGCTTCAGGAGATGGACCAGATCAATCCCGAGTTCCCCGCCACTGATGTGGTGTTGGTGCTCGGGGCGAACGATGTGGTCAATCCCCAAGCCAAGAACGACCCCAATTCGCCGCTCTACGGCATGCCCGTTCTGGATGTGCAGGACGCCCGCACGGTGTTCGTGGTCAAACGGGGCATGAGCGCCGGTTACTCCGGTATCAAGAACGATCTGTTCGAGCTCGCCAACACCTCGATGTTGTTTGGGGATGCCAAAAAGGTGCTCGGCGACCTCTTGGTGGAACTCAAGGATCTGGGCCTGGGCAAGAAGTGATGGCCCGCGGGGTGGATAACCCCCAGCTGCGCGAGCGGCTGGGGGTTCCGTCGTTTCAGCAGCGCTGGCCCTGGATCGGTGGTGATCTGCAAACGCTGCGCGACACCCTGCGTGAGGTGGATCTTCCCCACGATCAAGCGGTTCCGATTGAAATTCCCGTGCCCGCCCTGCCCAGTGGAGCGGCGGCTGCCGGGGCTTTGCTGGCGTTGCTCGATCAGCCTGAAGGGGAACTCAAAGGTCTGGTGCTGCTGCTCCACGGCCTGGGGGGATCCAGTTCCCGGGAAGGGCTGAGGCGGATGGGTGTAGCTCTGCAAGCTGCGGGTTTTGCTGTGCTGCGGCTGAATCTGCGCGGTGCTGATCCAGGCAGGCACCTAGCAGGCGGCACCTACGCAGCGCGCTGCAACAGCGATCTGTTGCCGGTGATTGCGCGGGCCCGAATGTTGGCGGCGGGTCGCCCTCTGCTGGGGGCGGGCATCTCCCTGGGCGGCACGATGCTCCTCAATGCCTGTCTGGCCTCGCCCGGCGTGCTTGATGGCCTGTTCTGCGCCAGCAGTCCTCTGGATCTGGCCGCCTGCAGTGCTTCGATCGAGCGGCCCCGTAATCGGATCTACCAACGCTGGCTGCTCAAGCGGTTGGTGCGCCAGACCCTGGCGGATCCCTTTGGGGTGAGCAGTGAAGAGGAGGTCATGCTGCAAGCAACGCCCCCCCGTTCGATCCGTGATTTCGACAGTGTCGTGACGGCTCCCCGATGGGGTTTCGCGGATGTTGAGGCCTACTACCGCGAGGCCTCTCCCCTGCAGCATCTGGTGTCTGCTTGTGATGTGATGCCGCCCACGTTGCTCCTGCAGGCCGTGGATGATCCCTGGGTCCCCGCCTCAGCCGCGATGGATCTCGCTGAGGCGGTGCCATCTGGGGCTGCAATTCGCACGTTGTTCACGCCACGAGGGGGGCACAACGGCTTCCATGGCCGTGGCGGCTGCTGGGGAGATCAGCTGGCGGCGGCCTGGCTTAGGGATGTAGTTGCTGTATGAGCAGTCGTTCCTCTTGTTTGCGGGTTTCCCCCCTTTTAGTAGTAAAAGGCTTGATCAGTTGGGTTCTGGTAGACAGCGCCACCGCATCTTGTGGCAATCCTCCACAGCGCCTTGTGAATGGGGGTGGAGTCATACCGCACCAGCTCAGGAAACCGTTGCCTTAGAAGTTTTGTGCCGTGCCAAGCGTTGTAATGCGGAATCGATGAATTGACGTGATGGCAAACATGCGTCGATCCAATGCCATGGTGCAGCAGGTTCAGGATGGGACCGTAGGGGCGATCAACCGTCTGAAGTGCTCCCTTTGACCACGACCAGGTTTCGTTTGAGAAGTGGGGAATATCGCTATTCGTGTGTTGCAGCCAGGTGTAAGTCGTCAGCCACATGTTGATGATCATGTAAGGCAATCCGTATACACAGAGCACACGGAGGAAGGAAAAGTGCACTGAAGCGATGATCAACATTGAAGCCATGGCGAGCAATCCGAGATTGGATCGCGTCATCCATTTGCCAAATGATTCAGGAAAAAGGCGGTGTTTTCCGTTGAAATTGCGCTTGCGATTCCAAAAATGAGACGTGGGGGAGTCGTAGTCTTCTCCGCCAGTAGCCCCTAAAAATAGATATAGCTGCCAGCCAATAACAAGGTGGTTGAAGAGAGAAATAATCCCGAAGATGGTGGGATTCATGTTTTGCTTGAGCCGCTCTGTCGCTTTCCCGATGGGCGATGTTGCCCGTGGCGGGACGTGGGTTTCTCCTTTCTCTAGGTGATTGCAATGGGCATGATGCACCGCATGGCTATGGGCCCAGCTGTAGTAAGGCACCAGCAAAATGCTGTGCAGCACGAAACCCACAACACCTTCAATTCGGCGGTTGGGGTGGAAGGCGTGATGTCCGCACTCATGGGCGATCACCCAGCAGCCCATGGCGGTGGTGCCGGTGATCATGCCGTAGAGGAGCCAAAGGGGAGTCGCTGCTGCAGAGAGAGGAATGCACGTTCCAATGCCAACGGCTAGCAGCGAAAGGCCAACTGACATGGCCAAGCTCGCCCATGCTTTTGCCGGGCTCAGCTTGGAGAGCTCAGGTGGCAAAGCGCTGAGGAGTTCAGCTTTGGTGGGATAGGGGACTGGTTCAGCGAGGACTTCAGAGGCCGTATTTGCTGGTCGGATCGTTGTTGCAAATGCCAAACGGGAGCCTCGAAGCAAGCGCTGAAGGGTTTGCGCTTAATGTTTTCATCATAATTGTTTGAGGTTCGGGCTGTGGCTGCTGAGGAGGGGTGGCAGTCGTGAAATCCTTCGCCGGTTAGCTTGTTTGATTGGCAAGAATATAGTGTGAATTGATGGTCGGTATTCTTGCGGAATTTTGTATTGGGTTTCGGCCAAGATTGTTTAACATTTATTGGTCTTATCTGGGTATACCGGTTTAGCTATTTCCCTGAATCGTGGCGTTGTTGTGCCCAAGTGGAGTTCTTTTTAGGATCCACTCTTCGACCGGTTGTTGGCCGATAATGTGATCTTTGATGATTCTTTTGACTCTGTCAGGGGAGACGTCTGCGTACCAAACTCCGTCCGGCCAGACCACAAGAACCGGCCCTCGCTCGCACACCCTGAGGCAATCCACTTTGCTGCGCAGAACAATCCCCTCTGGGCGTTCAGTGTTTTCCAGATCCAGCTCACGAACAACGCTTTTCAGTTCATTCCAAGTTTGTGAACCTAGAGCTGGATCGCAGCATTTGGCCTTGGTGGCGGTTGCGCAGAGAAGAAGATGGTGGCTGACCCGTTGCATGCCTACGCCGCCAGCGCTCCTATTGGCAAACGGGTGACGCCGCGGTTCACCTGTTCGCGCACGGCGGTTCGCGCCCATTGATCCACCCGCAGCACGTCGTCCAGTTGCGGCTGGGCCATCAGGTCGGGTTTATGCCGCTCACAGGCGGCCTCGATCACCGTGGGGATATCGAGGAAGTGAATTTTCTCCTCAAGGAACTGCGCCACGGCCTCCTCGTTGGCGGCATTCATCACCGCAGGCATCGTTCCACCGGCGCGTCCAGCGGCATAGGCCAGTTCCATGCAGGGGTACTTGGCGGGATCTGGAGCCCGGAAGGTGAGCTGGCCGACTTCGGTGAGATCCAATCGCCGCCATGGCGTCTCCAGGCGAGATGGCCAGCTCAGGCAGTAGAGGATGGGCAGCTTCATGTCAGGCCACCCCAGTTGGGCCAGCACGGACGAATCCGCCAGCTCGATCATCGAATGGATGATGCTCTGGGGATGGATCACGATTTCGATGTGGTCGTAATCCAGGCCGAACAGATAGTGAGCTTCGATCACTTCCAGCCCCTTGTTCATCAAGGAGGCCGAATCCACGGTGATCTTGCGGCCCATGCTCCAGTTGGGATGACTGGTGGCATCGGCCACGGTTGCCTTCTCGAGGTCAGCTGCCTTCCAGTCGCGGAAGGCGCCGCCGGAGGCCGTTAGCTGAATTCGGCGCAGCCCAGGTGTGGGAACGCCTGTGGATAGCCGTGCGTTTTCTGCCCAGGGGGTTCCCTGCAGGCACTGGAAAATCGCCGAGTGTTCCGAATCGGCTGGCAGCAGCCTGCTGCCGCTTTTCTTCAGCTCCGGCAACACCACGGGGCCAGCGGCAATCAGTGTTTCCTTGTTGGCTAGGGCCAGGTCTTTACCGGCCCGGATCGCTGCCAGGGTCGGCAAGAGCCCGGCGCAACCAACAATGCCCGTCACCACGAGGTCGGCGCTGTCCCAGGCCGCAGCGACATTGAGGCCGTCAGGTCCTCCAACCAACTGGGGTGCATCGGCGGCTGCAACACCCACGTCCTGGAGTTGTTGTTGCAGGTCTGGAAGCAGATCGGCATCGGCCAGAGCGACCACTTCAGGACGATGCCTCTGGATCTGTTGAACGAGAAGGTTCAGATTGCGGCCGGCCGTTAGGGCCACAACGCGGAATTGCTCAGGGAACTCCTCAGCGATCTGAAGGGTCTGGGTGCCGATGGAGCCCGTGGATCCCAGCACGCTGATGGCTTTCATGCAGATCCCGCAGTTGCGACAAGTCTCCCACCAGGGCTGTTAATCGCTGGCAAGCTGGCGGACAGCTTGTGGAGAGCGTATGGCCAAGGAACAGTGGCGATCTGGACTGGGCTTTGTCTTGGCTGCAGCTGGCAGTGCTGTCGGTCTGGGCAATCTCTGGGGCTTTGCCTACCGCGCCTCCCAGGGGGGTGGCGGAGCCTTCCTGCTGCTGTATGTGGTGATCGTGCTGTTGGTCTGCCTGCCGGTGCTGGTGGCCGAAATGGTGTTGGGGCGCAGCACAGGCCAAAGCCCTCTTCTTGCTCCGGTGGCGGCGGCTGGTCGCCGCTGGCAGCCTATGGGTTGGCTCTTCGTTTTGGCCGCCAGTGGAATTCTGGCCTTCTACGCGGTGCTGATGGGTTGGACCGGGGCAACGTTGGTGCAGACCCTGACCAAGGGACTTCCGGCAGATATCGATTCGGCTGAAGCGTTTTTCGCTGGTCTCAGTGGTGGACGTTCCGCCCTGATCGGCCAGCTGGTGAGTCTCGTGGCGACCGCTGCGGTGGTGGCTGCCGGCGTGCGTGGAGGCATCGAGCGCTTATCCCGCTGGGGCCTGCCGCTGTTGTTTGTTCTGCTGATCGGCCTCGCGGTTTGGGCTGCTGGTCTTGATGGCGCGTCAGAGGGCTATCGCACTTTCCTGCTGCGCTGGGATAACAGCCAATTGAGTGATCCCACAACCATTCGCAATGCCTTCACCCAGGCTTTCTTCTCAATTGGAACGGGCATCGGTTGCATCCTGGCCTATTCGGCTTATCTGAGCAGGCGCGCTCACCTGCCGCGGGAAGCCGTGGCAGTGGTGGGCATGGACACCGCTGTGGGATTGCTGGCCGGCATGGTCACCTTCCCGGTGGTGATGAGTTTTGGCCTCAAAGACGTGATCAGTGGTTCCACCCTGGGCACGATTTTCATTGCCCTGCCCACGGGTCTGGGGTCGCTTGGCTCCACAGGACAGGTGGTGGCGGTGCTCTTTTTTGCCCTGGCCCTGATTGCTGCGATCACCTCAGCGGTGTCGCTGCTGGAGGTGCCGGTGGCGTGTCTGATCGATCGACTGGGGTGGAGCCGGTCCCGGGCCGTCTGGGTGTCCACGGCTTTGATCTTTGTGGCGGGTCTGCCGGCGGCAACCTCTATGGAGGTTCTGGGCTGGATGGATTCCGTGTTTGGCGGTTTGTTGCTGATCCTGGGTGGGTTGCTCTTGGCCTTGCTGCTGGGTTGGGTGCTTCCGGACCGATTTCGGGAGGAGCTCACCCACTCGGGAAGTCCGCTCTGGCTGCAGCGCTTTCTGCTGGTGATGCTGCGTTGGATTTCGCCGCCTGTGATTGCTGTCGGTTTGGTGATCAGCGTGATTGATCTGATGTCCAGCTGAAGGATTCGCTAGGCCCGAAGCTGGCCTGCAACTGCTTTGAGGCGAGCGTGATCTCTCGCAGGAAGCAGATTGCTGCCGAGGTGAGCATCAGCATTGCGGCCACGAACAGCGGCGCCACAACCACCGCGAGATTGATCTGCAGGGCCACCGTGAGAAAAATCACGGCCACAACCGATGAAATCAACAGGATTGCAAGGGTGAGAAGCGCAATGGCGCGAACCACCAAGCGGATGCGTTGACGAATCAATCTGAATTCAGCCTGCTCGTCGCCGTTCAGTTCTTGGCAGCGACTTTTGAGCTCTCTGGCGCGATCGACGCTGCGGCTCAATCGACCGGAGAGCACGTTCATCATTGCCCCGATGCCCGTCAGGAGAAACACCGGAGAAACCGAGAGCTGAATCGCTTTCAGCAGGGTCTCCGCGGGGGGTGCACTCATGGTTCACCCGGAGGATTCAACATGGATTCCATCTTGCGAATCCGCAACAGCATCTTCTCCCAAACCTCTGCTTTCCAGGCTTGCTCCGCATCGCCGCTGGATTCAGCTAACTGCTTCTGATTAGCAAGCTTGGCGTCGAGGTCTTCGCCGGCATCCAGGGCTTTCATCAGCTCCATTTCCAGCTTGGCGGTTTCCATGAAATTCAGCTTTTTCAGCCAGAGCATGGGGAGCTAAGGATGCAGCCTTCAGTCTGCCGGGATCAGGCGCGGATCCACTCCGTTACGCCGCCGGGTTTGTCGATCAGCTCCACACCCTGGGCCGCCAATTCATCCCGAATTCGGTCGGCCTCCGCGTAATTCTTCGCGGCTTTGGCGGCCTTGCGGGCTGCGATGGCCGCATCAATGGCGCCGTCGTCGAGGCTGGAGGTCGCTTCGGCTTCCGAGCGCAGTCCCACTACCGCCGCCAGCTGCCGCAGCAGCTGCCAGCGCCCTTCCAGGTCTCTCAACTCCTGCTCAGGCAGTGCAGCATCTTCACCCCTTTCCAGCCGGTTGGCGAGGGCCCGGAGGGGCTTGGCCAGATCGAACAGCACAGCCAGCCCGCCCGAGCTGTTCAGGTCATCGTCCATGGCGCTGATGAAGCGTTGCTCGAGGTCCACCAGAGCGGTATCTGCTGGATCTCCATCGGCGGTCATTGCGCCCTCCTGCAGGGGCGCGGCCGTGCTCCACCCGAGGTTGTCTTCATAGCGATCGCCAAGACTCAAGGCTGCATTCAGACCCTTCCAGCCAGTGGCCGCGGCATCCAGGGCTTGAGCAGTGAAATCAAGGGGTTTGCGGTAGTGGGCCTGGAGCACAAACAGGCGCAGGGTCATCGGAGAGATGCCGCTGTCCAGCAGGGCGCGGATGGTGGTGAAGTTGCCGAGTGATTTCGACATCTTGGTGCCACCGACATTCACCATGCCGTTGTGCATCCACAGATTCGCCAGGGTGGCGCCGTTGGCTGTTTCCGACTGAGCGATCTCGTTCTCATGGTGTGGAAACACCAGATCCCCGCCACCGAGATGAATGTCGATGGTTTGCCCCAATTCCTGGCGCACCATTGCTGAGCATTCGATGTGCCACCCCGGGCGGCCTGGTCCCCAGGGGGAGTCCCAGCTGGGTTCTCCGGGTTTGGCCCCCTTCCAGAGGGCGAAATCAAAGGGGTGACGCTTGCGGCTCTCCTCACCATCGGCGGTGCGCCCGCTGGCTCCCTGCTGCTGGTCGTTGGGGTCGCGGCCGCTGAGCTTTCCGTAACCCTTGGCTTTGGAAATGTCGAAATAGACATCACCATCTGAGCTGTAAGCGGCGCCTTTGGCCTCCAGTTCGCTGATCAGCGTCTGGATGCCTTCGATGCAGCCGGTGGCCCGTGGCATTCGGTCAGCCGGCAGAATATTGAGTCGGCCCATGTCGATCTCGAACGCTTCGATATTGCGTTCGCTCACCGCCTGCATCGTGATGCCTTCCTCATTGGCGCGGTTGAGGATCTTGTCGTCGATATCGGTGTAGTTCTGGACGTAAGTGACGTCGTACCCGCGCCAGATCAAATAACGGCGCAGCACATCCCAGTTGATGTAGCTGCGGGCATGGCCTAGGTGGCAGAGGTCATAGACCGTCACGCCGCAGCAGTAGATGCTGGCCTTGCCCGCTGTGACGGGCTCGAACGCTTCGGTGCGGCTTGTGAGGCTGTTGGTGAAGCGCAGGGACACAGCTGATCAGGAGTTCAGGATGAGGCTACGGCCTGTTCGGTTGTGTTTACTTCGCCTCCATCCAATTCGCCCCGCTGCCGGTTTCCACCACCAGCGGCACGGTTAGCTGAATGGCGTTTTCCATGGTGCTCACCACCAGCTCCTGCACGCTGTCGAGAGCGGCCGGATCCACCTCCAGCACCAGTTCGTCGTGCACCTGCAGAAGCAGTTGTGCCGGAAGTCCTTTATGTAGCAGGGCGTCTTGCAGCTGCACCATCGCCACTTTGATGATGTCGGCACTCGATCCCTGAATCGGAGCATTGGCAGCGGCCCGAAGTTGCTGCGCCTCCATACCGCCGCGGCGGGCCACATTCAGGTCGATTTCCAAGGGCTCCTTGCCCAGCAGCCGACCTAATCCATTGCGATCGAAATGGAAGGGGCGGCGCCGGCCCAGGATCGTTTCAACGTAGCCGCGGCTGAGGGCGAGGCGTTCCTGCAGCTCCAGGAAGGCGAACACCTTCGGGTAGCGCTGCTTGTATTTGGCCAGGAACTCCTTGGCTTCGGCTTGGCTGACACCGGTCTCGCGGGCGAAGCGCTGGGCTCCCATGCCGTAGATCACGCCAAAGTTGATGGTCTTGCCGAGGCGGCGTTCGTCCGGGCTGACCTCGTCTTTGTCCAGCAGCAGCCGAGCGGTCAGAGCGTGCACGTCATCGCCGCTGCGGTAGGCCTCTTGCAGCACCTCTTCGCCGGAAAGGTGGGTGAGGATGCGCAGCTCGATCTGGGAGTAGTCAGCGCTGAGCAGAGTCCAGCCCTCCTGCGGCAGGAAGGCCTTGCGGATGCGACGGCTGTACTCCGTACGCACCGGAATGTTCTGGAGGTTCGGGTTGCTGCTGCTGAGCCGTCCCGTCGCCGTCACCGCCTGATTGAAATCGGTGTGGACCCGCCCGGTTTCCGCTTCCACCAGCTGGGGCAAGGCGTCGATGTAGGTGCTCTTGAGCTTGCTCAGCACCCGGTGCTCCAGCACCAGCGGCACCACCGGGTGGTCATTGCCGAGTTTTTCCAGCACGGTGGCGTCGGTGCTGAAGCCGGTTTTGGTGCGCCGGGATTTCTTGCGATCCAGCTCAAGGGTGTCGAACAGCAGCTCTCCCAGCTGCTTGGGTGAGGCCAGGTTGAACTCCACCCCGGCGGCTTCTTTGGCGTCGGATTCCAGCCGCTGAAGGGTGGAGCCCATTTCCTCCGAGAGGCCCTGGAGATAGGGCACATCGATGCGGATGCCGGTCGATTCCATTCGTGCTAGCACCGGTTCCAGGGGCTGCTCCACCTGTTCGAGCAGCGGCAGCAGCTGAGGACCCATGGCCTCCAACTGACTGCGCAGCAGCAGGGCCAGGCGCCGGGTGACGTGCACGTCCATGCCGCAGTACAGGCTGGCGGGCTCCAGCGGGACGTCGGCGAAGGTTTGTTTCTTGCCCACCAGATCGGTGAATGAGGTGGGCTGGAAGCCGAATTCCCGCTCCGCCATCAGCTCCAGACCATGCTTAGCCGCGGCATCCCGCAGGTAATCGGCCAGCAGCGTGTCGATTACGACGCCCTCGAGGGCAATGCCGTGCCTTAGCAGGATCAAGCGGTCGTATTTGGCGTTCTGAAGAGTTTTGGGGTGGTTGCTGCTGGCCAGCCACGGGGCGAGGGCGGTCAGCACGGTTGCCAACGGCAGTTGTTCAGGGCTGTTGTCCTCGGTGCCTTTGTGTCCCAGCGGGATGTAGGCGAGAGCGTCCAGGGACTCCCCCCAGCAGACGCCGATGCCCACAAGCTCGGCCTGGAACGGATTGAGGTCGGTGGTTTCCGTGTCGAGGGCGACAGGTTGGGCGCTGTTGGTGCAGGCCATCAGCCTCTCCACCAGGGCATCCAGGGCTGCTTCGGTCTGGATCAACTCTGGTTTCAGGGCGGGCACGCCCATCCCCTCGTCAGTTGTCGGTTCGGTCGTTGCGTCGTTGGAGGAGGGTTCCGCCGTGGCTGGGCGGGTGGTCTTGGCAGAAGCGGCCTCCGCGTTGGCCCTATAGCCCCCTTCGGAAAAGGTCGCCACAAAGCCCCCCACCTGACGCAGCAGGCTGTTGAGCTCGAGATCTTCCAGGCAGCTCTTCAGGCCGTCGGCATCCACCGACGACAGCGGCAGGCTGGGTTCCTTGGGCAGGGGAATATCCACCAGAATCTCGGCAAGCTTGCGCGAGAGATAAGCGTTGTCGCGGTCGGAGCGCAGCTTTCCTTTGAGGGCTCCTTTGATCGCCCCCCGACTGGCCTTTGGTCCTTCCGCCTCCACCTGTTCGAGGGTGGCGTAAACCGCGTCGAGATCGCTGTTCTCCTTGAGCAGGTTGATGGCTGTTTTGGGGCCGACACCGCGCACTCCAGGGATGTTGTCGGAGCTGTCCCCGGTGAGGGCCTTTAGATCCACCACCTTGTCGGGCATCACGCCGAGTTTGCCAAGCACCCCCTCTTCCCGGATCAGTGTCGGGCCACTGCTTTTGGCGTAGGGGCCTCCGCCCATGTAGAGCACTGCGATGTCGCGGCTGTCATCCACCAGCTGGAAAAGATCGCGGTCTCCGGAGAGGATTCGAACGCCCCAGCCCATATCGGCGGCTCGGTTCGCCAAGGTTCCCAGCACATCGTCTGCTTCGAAGCCCGGGGCCATGCATAAGGGGAGCTGCAGGTGCGTCTCGAGGATCTGCTGCAGCTGCTCAAGGTCTTGGAAGAACACCTCAGGGGCCACATCCCGATGGGCCTTGTAGTTGGCATCAGCCTTGTGGCGAAAGGTGGGTTCGGCCGTGTCGAAGGCGATGGCCACACCTTCGGGCTTCAGGGACTTGCTGTTGTCGAGAAGGGCTTTGAGAAATCCATAGGTCACGCTTGTGGGCCTCCCATCTCTGGTTGCGAGGCCCCCTTCACCTCCCTTGCTGAAGGCGTAAAAGCTGCGGAATGCCAGGGAATGGCCATCCACAAGCAGCAGGAGGGGCTTGGCGGTGGCCTCGGGCATGACGATGACGAAAACGGGGGTGGATTAATCGCGACGATCAGCCCAGGGAGGCAGATCGATGAACACGCGGGTTCCAGGTTCGAGACCGTTCAGGATCGCAGTCTGGTCGCCGCTGCTGTTGCCCAGTTCCACCGGCTGAAAACGTGGTTTCTTGTTTTCATCCACCAGCAACACGCCCTGTTTGCCCTCCTCCGTCACAATCGCCACGGTGGGCACCAGGATTTTCGGTTCACTTCGACCGGTCTGGAAATTGATGTCGGCAGTCATGCCGATCAGCAGTTTCTTCGGCGGGTTGATGAAGGTCAGCTTCACTTCGAAGGAGGTGACGTTGTCTTCTTTCTGAGCACGGGGTGCAATCTCAGTCACCGTTGCTGAGAAGCGTTCATCGGGGAAGGCATCCACACGGATGTCGGCGTTCTGGCCGGTGATGATCCGTCCGATATCGCTTTCCGGAACACGGGCGGTGATTTCCAATCCCTGCGACAGCTCAACAATCGATGAGCTGGTGGCACCGGCCGTGGCCGAGGCGGCAGTGGTGGGGGTCACAAAAGATCCCGGTTCGGCATAGCGCGCCGTGATCGTGCCGGCGAAGGGGGCGCGGATCGTCTGCTCACGGCTCTCCTGTTCCAGTTGTTCCAGACGTTCCCGGGCGGCAACCAGGCCGGCCTGCCGGGCCAGCATCTCGAAGCGCACATCGCTGAAGTCGTCAGCGCTGATCACACCACTGGCATACAGCTTGGTGCGACGGTCGAAATCCTCTTTCTTGGTTTGGAAGTTGGCCTCTGCCTGCCGCAGAAGAGCCCGCCTCTCCTGCAGCCGATCATCGAGATCGCCTCGATCCATGACCGCCAGCACCTGGCCTTTCTCCACAACATCCCCTTCAGCCACACGCAGTTCATCGAGCAGCCCCTGCTGGGGCGGACTCACATTCACCTTCTGCTGGGCCTGCAATTCGCCACTGGCGGTGATCACTCCGGAGAGCACGCCCCGCTCAGCGGTGGTTGTGAACGGCGTCAGATCCCGTTGACGGTTGCTCCAGGGACCGAAACGCATCAGCAGGACGCCACCCCCGCAGAGGGCCAGCGCAAGCAGCCCAGCCATCGCGGCTTTGGGCCGCCTGGATCGAGCCTTCGCCACCGAGGCGAGCTCTGCCTCAGGGGATTGGGACTCTTGGGAGCGCAAGGACTGCAGCATGGGCCCACAAAACTTCATAACAGTCTCGCCGTTGGTCGGTAGATTCCGCCGATGCTCAAAGCCGGAATTGTCGGATTGCCCAATGTGGGCAAGTCCACCTTGTTCAACGCGTTGGTCGCCAATGCCCAGGCGCAGGCTGCGAATTTCCCGTTCTGCACGATTGAACCCAACGTCGGCACCGTGGCGGTCCCCGATGAGCGGCTTGATCGGCTCACTGAACTGAGTAACAGTCAGGACACCATCCCGACCCGGATGGAGTTCGTGGACATTGCTGGACTGGTGAAAGGGGCCAGCCAGGGTGAAGGTCTGGGCAACAAATTCCTGGCCAACATCCGTGAGGTGGACGCGATTGTTCACGTTATCCGTTGCTTCGAGGACGATGACGTCATCCACGTTTCGGGCTCCGTTGGCCCCTCACGCGATGCAGAGGTGATCAACCTGGAGCTGGGTCTGGCTGATCTGGCCCAGATTGAGAAGCGTCGGGAGCGTTTGAAGAAACAGATGCGCACCAGCAAGGAGGCGCAGGTGGAGGACGCCGCTCTTGAGCGGATTCAGGCCGTGCTTGAGAACGGCGGCGCAGCCCGCAGCGTCGACTTGACTGATGAGGAAGCGGCGTTGATCAAGCCCTTGGGGCTGTTAACAGCCAAGCCGATCATTTATGCCACCAATGTGAGTGAGGATGATCTGGCTGAGGGCAATGGCTTCTGCACGGAGGTGATGGAACTCGCCGCCAAGGAAGGTGCTGAAACGGTGAGGATCTCTGCGCAGGTGGAAGCGGAGCTGGTGGAATTGGGAGATGAGGAAACTGCTGATTACCTGGAAGGTCTCGGGGTGACTGAAGGCGGACTGCAAAGCCTGATTCGGGCGACCTATCGGCTACTGGGTCTGCGCACTTACTTCACCACTGGTGAAAAAGAAACGCGCGCATGGACCTTCAAGGCTGGGATGACCGCTCCGCAGGCCGCCGGGGTGATCCACACCGATTTCGAGCGGGGCTTCATTCGTGCTCAGACCATCGGTTGGGAAAAACTGTTGGAAGCCGGATCACTCGCGGAAGCACGCAATAAGGGTTGGCTGCGCAGTGAAGGCAAGGAGTATGTGGTGGATGAAGGCGATGTGATGGAATTTCTGTTCAACGTGTAATTAGCTGGTAGTAGAGCTTTTGGTTTGCCTACTGGGCTGATGTTTAGGCGAGTGACTGAACAGATCTCCTTTAATTACTTTTTTAGCCAGCCTCTTACTCCGAAACACAACAAGCATTCATTGAATAGAGCAAGCAATATTGATGCATTGAGTTCATCCTGATACGCGTGTCAACTTATATGTATTTTTAGTGACATGGATCTATTCGTGGTCAAGCTACGCACATTCAAGTTTTAATCCAATGCCATCTCACACCTTCATGCTTTTGCAAGGACAGAAGGTGCAGATGGAGGTAGACCCTTCTGTGATTAATACAGTGGCAGTTTCCTTGGAAGATGGGTCAACTATTTATGCTGTTGCAGGCGAGGCTGAGGAAAAGAAATTAATTTCATTGCAGCAGAGCATCGACGAAGAGGAGCTGATTCCATTGATGCAGATCAGAGATGAAGCTGCTGCTGCATAATTTTTCTCTTGCTGAACTGTATCTCAAGGATTAATACGACAACCTTCAAGTGAACAAAGAACAGGAGCATTGCCTGTTGGTTGCTTTCCTGATAGAGCGTCATTGGTGCTATTGGCTGGATTGGGTGGAGCCTGGTTCATCTATAAATCACTCATCGTAAAAGGATCTCAGGTTCTCTTAATCAATTGGCCCAAGCCGAGCGCGTTCTTTGATGGCCGTCTCCGGATTGAGTTTGGCTGATTTCTAATGCCTAGATTTGCCTCCAGGTGTTTGCCATCGCTGCTGCTATTGCTAGTCAATGAGGAGTATCTATTCAGCCTCTGATCTGGATCTGGTTGATCGCTGAAAATGGCTCCTGAAGGGATGAGTTTTGGGCTTGTCTTTTAAGTGTTTCTGGGGATGAATTCAATTGAACGTTTCAGTAGCGGTGTTTTGCCGGTGGATTGGTGTCGCTTGATGCGATCAAGTAAGCGTTGTGCAATGGCGTGCATGCGAATTTCGTTTTCGATGGATTCGGGAGCATAAGTAGATCGCTTGCGGTGTTCATAGTTGTTGGACTTGGAGAAGACCTTGTCCCAGCTGCAGTTCCATGCTGCTTGAGCAAATTTGGTATTATTGTTCTCAAAGTGTTGCGTCACTTTTTGGGCTAGTTTGCGTGAATATCCCCAGAAAGATGGATCGCGCCAGCGTCGTCGACGTTCTTCGTTGAGAATGATCTGAGAGGAGTTCCCAATGGTTTTTGGGGAAATATTGCTCTCCTCAAGGCGTTGGCTTAGCAACCGGGCCAGCCAGACACCCCGGGTTCCCGGGCTGCGGTTGTAATGCCGTTTTGGACAGCTTTTCCAGGGAAGGGCTGTTGAGAGGTTAATGGTGCGTATGAACTGCTCAAAAGGATCCAGGCCTCCTTGTCGGAACGGCAGAAAACTTACCTTCAGGCCATTGTCTCGTGCCTTTAGTAAAGGCTGAAAATAGCTCCAGAAATCAAACACATCCTGGCGCCGTTCGATTTTGCCTCGCTTTCTTCTCTCGTTCTGGAGCTTTCCCTTTAAGGCATCATCAACAAACTGCTCAAAGGTTTGATGGTGGTAAAACCGCCGTAGTGAATAGATGTAGCGAGAGTTGATGTAATCGAGCTGGTCGCGGATGAAAATCACAATATGAAGTTCATAGCCGGCAGCATCGGCCATCGCTTCAAGTTGCCGGATGCAGTCAGGATCGGTGAGCGGTACGGCGAATTGCTCCGCACTGAGGAGACGATGCCGGCCTTGCGGTTGTTGCTTGAAAAAAGTTTTCCAGCGTTTGCTCTTCTTTTTGCACAGCTCAGCGGCGAGTTTTTTGGGTTTGGGCCTGCAGTCCACTGGGTCCTGCAGGCTCATCCCTTGGTTGTTCAGGAGATCACGATTGCGATGCAGCCGTTCCTGGATGTAGGTGGAGGCTGTTTTGTGCGTTCCTGCATGCACGATCAGCTGCGGCCGTTCCAAGGGCAGGAGCTGATGCGACCGGCCTGATGTTCTCTTCTTCATGGTTGGTCTCAATCCTTCAGATGCCCGCTTGGTGGCCTTCGACCTTCGCTGTGGGGTCATTCTCTCTCTCGACCTTCATGGCTCAGAGCCATCAGCCCTTACCGGCGCAGCTGGCCTGAATGGCTTGCAACAGCATCGAGACGCTGTTGCTGTTGTTCCGGGAGGGGAGCATCGGCAGCGGTGGCTGTCGCTCCATAGCGCGGTTTGAGGCTGCGCAGGGTGGGAAGCACAATCAGGCAGGCCCCTCCCATCAGCAACCAGAGCAGGAGACCATTGCCTTGAACGTCCAGCAAGGCTCCTCCCGCTAGGGGGGCCACGATGGCGCTGACGGCAAAGCACTGGGAAAACAGCGCCATCGCCAAACCCCTGTGTTCTGGTGGGGTCTCTTCAATGACGGCTTCTGTGGCTGTGGGCAGGAACGCGGCCTGCGCGAACGCCATCGGCAGCAGGGCTGCAAGCACCAAAGCTGTTCCGCTCTCGAATAAGGAGGAAAGCGCAATCAAGCCGCAGCCAACACTGAATCCTGCAAGGCTCAGCCCGAGGCCAAAAGCAACACTGCGCTCCGCAAGCCAACGGCCTACTGGCCACTGAAGGCTCACCAACAGAGTCAATTGCAGGGCGATTAGGGCACTGCTGTGGCTCTCGCTCAGGGCGGGGCGCATCAGCCCCCCGCGCACCAGATCCAGGGGAAGTGCACTCTGTTGCAGGGCCAGGATTCCCGTGGCCACCACACTGATCACAAGCACGGGGAGCAAGGGAAGCAACCAGGGCAGACGGGGGGGAGGCAATCGCCCTTCTTGGCTTCGTTTGTTGCTGCTGAGGTCCCGGTATGGCGGACCGTCTTGGAGCGGATGCAGGCTGATCAGTACAAGGACAGTTCCCATGCACACCGCCTCGACGCCATACACCGTTCGCAGGATTCCCAGGGTCGCGGCAGCTGTTCCGATCAGCGTTCCGATGCCTATCCCGAGAGCATCGGCACTACGCACCAGGGCGTAGCCCCGGCCAGAGGGAAGGCTGCCGCAACTCAAGGGAACGGCTAGTTCGATGGCAGGCCAGTACAGACCAGCCGCACAGCCCAGCAGCAGCTGTCCAAGCAGGTAGTTGCTGTAGCTATTGGCCTGCAGCAGGATCAGATCGGCCGCAATCGCTAACAGCGTGGTGGCCCGGATTGGCCATGAACATCGGATGCCTCGATCGAGCAGCGCACCGCTTAGGAGACGCACCACCGTGCCGATCAGGGCTGAGACGGCTAAGCCACTACCAACTTCACGCGCGGAGAAGTCGATCGCATGAAAGATCAGTGGGGTCATGAAGATCACTCCCCCCGCACCGATGGAGGCGAGAAACCTCAGTCGGGTGACATTTCTCAGAGGTGATGGAAACTGGTTCCACCACCGCAGAGGGTCAGGCGTTGCTGCGCGGACGCTTAACAGGACGATGCATCGCGATGGGCTTGATGGGCAGTCTGCTGCTCAGCACGTGCGGATCGTGGCCTGTTCGTTCCACAGAACGTGTGGAGGTCAAGATCGACGGCGTGGTGTTGCCGGTTTCGGTGGAGGAACTCGGCACCTTTGTGCGGACGCCTGAGGGTGATCCATCGCAGCTTTCGCGGTCGGAGCTGTCCAGCTGGATGCGGCTTCTTGCTCCCGAAAGCAAAGAGGGCCTCATCCGTCTTCTCAAGGCTCCGGTTCTTTCTCGACGCAGCCTTGGTCGTCAGCTGCTCAGCAGCTGGGGAGCCGGTCCACTTCTGGATGCGCTTGGGGAATTGATCCGAGTGGAGGACGGCGGGCGGATCAATCGTGCGCTGGTGCTCTCCACGCTGGAGCAGTTGCTCGAACGGCAGGAGACCGTTTCGACACTGGATGTGCTGGAAGCATTGCCAACCCAGCAGCTGCGTCTGGATCTGGATGCGCTGGTGGGCGCTGCCAACCGCTGGAGGCTGGAATTGCAGCGACACCAGAGTTTGATGCGGGCCTTGGCTCAGGAAGAGACCCGTGTGCAGCCTCTCAGCCTGCGTCAGCGTTCGACCTCAGCGGAGCAGCCCCTTCATTCAATGCTTGCAGTGGACCATCGTTCCCGTCCGTTGCGCGTGGAACGCTGGATTCCCGAGTCGCCCCACAAGGATCGAACTTGGGTCTTGATGATGCCTGGCCTAGGCGGGGACCCCAACCACTTTCATTGGCTTGCACGCTCGCTGATGCAGGCAGGCTGGCCCGTTGCGTTGCTTGAGCATCCGGGCAGTGATGCCGCTGCCGTTCAGGCGTTGCTCGAGGGGCGTCAGTCGTTTGATGGTGCCGAGGTGCTCCAGCAGCGGCTGGCTGATCTTGCGGCGGTTCTGGATGCGCAACGACAGGGCGACCTGAACATCCCTGGGAACGAAGTCGTGCTGATGGGGCATTCCCTGGGAGCGTTAACAGCGCTGCTGGCCAGTGGGGGGCAAGTGGTTCCCGGGATGGAGCAGCGCTGTGAAGGGGCGTTGGCTGGCTTGCCCCTGACCAACCTCTCGGAGTTGCTCCAGTGCGAACTGGCGGCGGGGCGCGTGCTCAAAGTCAACGCGATGCCTCCGCTTCCCCGGGCGGTGGTGGGCTTGAACAGCTTTGGCGGTTTGATCTGGCCGTACCGCTCCAGCCAGGCGTTGCCGCTTCCTCTGCTGATGGTGGGTGGAACGCTTGATTTGATCACCCCTGCCTTGGACGAGCAGATGGCTCTCTTGGTTGGATTGGCGCAGCATCCCGCCAGCCGGGTGGTGGTGGTTGAGGGGGCCAGCCACTTTTCGCCGATTCGTGTGGATGGCCAGGGGGCGGCCTCTCAAGGGGACGATCTCTTCCGGCTGGGAGAGGAGCTGGTGGGCGTCAATCCCCTCAGCGTGCAACGGGTCATTGCCTTTGAAGTCATCCGCTTCCTCGATTCCCTCAATACCGAGGCAACCCGGGAGGATGACGTCCACCTCATGGATGCAAGCTCAAAGACGCGGTGGCATCGCCTGGCGCGTCGCCGTGCCCTTCAACTCATCGATCAATAGCGCACGCGGGGATCGAGGGCGGCCACCAAGAGGTCAACGGCAACACTCACCAGAACCACCAAGGCGGCGATAACCACCACGATCCCCTGAACCACGGGGTAATCCCTTTGGTTGATGGCTTCCTGCAGGCGCAGGGCGATGCCTGGCCAGGAAAATGTGACTTCAATCAGCAGGGCCCCACCGATCAATGAGGCCACGGTGATGCCGGCGATGGTGAGCACCGGCAGCAAGGCATTGGGGAGCCCGTGGCGCAGGATCACCCGACGCTCACTTAGTCCCCGGCTGCGCGCCGCTTCCACATAGTCGCCGCGCAGGGTGCGTCGCAGGTTCAGACGCAAGGCTGTCGTGAACGTCCCGCTGAGCAGCAGGGCCAGGGTCCCTGCGGGCAAGATCAAGTGACGCACGGTGCCTCGGAAGGCAGCCCAGTTGTTTTGAAGCACGCTGTCCAGCAGGAAGAATCCGCTTCCCTCGGGGGGAAGAAGGCTGGGGGGGAATCGACCACCCACCGGCAGCCAGCCCAGGCTTACGGCGAACACCAACTGCACCAGCATGGCGACCCAGAAGGGCGGCAGTGCATAGGTGCCAAGTCCGTAGAGGCGACCGCCCAGATCAAGGCTGCCTTCCGGTCGGGCGATGCCGCTGAAGCCAATGCTCAGCCCGACCACAGCGGCCACCACCAGGGCAATAACGCTTAGCTCAAGGCTGGCGGGCAGGGTTTTACCGATGATGCTTCGTACCGGCTCCTGGTTGATCAGGGCTTGCCCCAGATCTCCATGGATCAAGCCGTTGAGATAGCTCAGGTACTGGTCCAGTAACGACTGATCAAGCCCCAGACGAGCTCGCATGGCTGCTTTGGCTGCAGCGGGCGCTCGGCTGCCGAGAACTGCATCCACAGGATCCCCAGGGGCGACGCGCAGCAACAGGAACACAAGGCTGGCAATGAGCCACAACATCACAGGCGCCAGGGCGAGGCGTGTGGCGCTGTATCGGGCGAGGTCTCGGGCGCGTCCCATCAGTTGTTGGTCTTTCCTTCGAAGCGGCGCTCCAATTCAGCGAGCATCAACTGACCACTGCCGTCGAATTGTGGCGGGTTGAGGCTCAGTTGGGCCCAGGCCCGGGGCGAATCCAGCCAAACGGGGATGTAGGCCGCACCACTTGCTGAGAGGTGTTCCACCCGATCAAGGGCGTTCCGGCGGCCGTCGCCCGCAAGCGTGTCTGATGCAAGAAGTGCGGCCTGCAACCCGGGGGTACTCCAGAAGCTGCCGCTGATCGCCGCTTCTCCATCAAGGCAGGTATCGCCCTTCACCGAGGTGCAACTCAAGAGCGGCGTTAGATAGGCCTCGGGGTCGGGGTAGCTGCCGCGCCAATCCAGCATCACGGCCTTGAAGGCACCCTCCCCCAGCTGGCGGTAAATAGTTGTGGACTCCACTCCGTCCAGATCCAGAACAAGGCAGTCGGAGAGGTCCCGTTGCACCTGGGCCTGCCAGGTGAGCGCCAGGAGTTTGTCGGCGGGCACATTGGAACGGAAGGTGAGCGGAAAGCGCAAAGGCTTGCCATTGCAGTAGCCAGCACCCCTGAGCAGATCGCGGGCCCGGTCTGGGTTGTGTTGCGGCCATGAGGCCAGAGCTCCACCGGGAAGACTGGGGGGCACCAGTGCTCGCAGCGGACGCCGCAGTCCGTAGCTCACCCGTTCGCTGATCTCCCTTCGGTTGAGACTGACGGCCAGGGCCTGTCTCAGGTTGGGGTCCTGGAATGGCTCCTGGTTGCTCAGCAGGGTGATGTAGCCGATTTCCATAGCCGGACCAACAGACTCGTGAAGATCTCCTGCGATGGCCTGTTCATGCAGGGTGTGGCGCTGGTCTTCGTCGATGGAGGCGGAGAGCAGCAGATCCACTTCTCCACTTCGCAAAGCCCCATACAGCGCCGTGGAGTTGCTCAGCGTGATCAGATCCAGGCCTTTGTTGCGCGGCGCTTCCCCCCAGTACTGGGCAAAAGGCTCCAGCCGTTGCTGATGTTCGCTGAAGCGGCTCAGCTTGTAGGGGCCAGTCCCGACAAATCGGTCGTGCAGAAAACGGTCTTGGTGATTGCTGTAGGCCGTCGGTGAAATAGGGGTGAGGTTGATCGACGTCAGCAAGCCCTGCAGGGAGGTGGAGGGGCGACTAAGGCGCAGACGCAGGCTGTGCTTGTCGGCTTCCTCCACCGATGCGATGCGATCGCCCACCACGTAGCTGAGGGTTCCGATCTTGAGGAAGCGCCGCAGGCTGAAGGCCATGGCTGCGGCGTCAAAGCGCGTTCCATCGTGGAACTGCACATCCGTCCGCAGCGGAATCGTGACAGTGCGACCGCCATCACTCAGAACAGGAGCTGATGCCGCCAAGCGGGGTTCCAGTGATCCATCACGCTTGAGGCGATAGAGCGGATCGCCCAGGGCGCTGATCAGCTGCGTCGCGTTGAGGGTGCTGGCCTGGGCTGGATCCAGGGAACTGATTCGCCCCGCCGACGCCACCGTGATGCGGTTGGTGGGGGGAGGTGCCTGACATCCCAACTGGGTGAGGGCCAGGGCGAGGGAGATCAGCACGCCACCGCACGTCCATCTCGTGGGGCGATCGATGCGCTTCAACGGACCTCGGGCTTCGACAGGTCGGCCCATTCAACAGCGGGTTACCCGACCTGGCGAATCCTCTCCAGAGAGATTTCAAACACCGGTGACCCCTCGTTGCTCTGCAGAGGCCAACGGCGAACCCAGCATCGGTCGTGTTCGCCATCCACGCCGATCACTTGATAAGTGTCGTCGTCGCTGTCCAGGTTGACGCAGTCCCCTTGGTGCACAGACATCGCGTTGACCCCCTCCTGCAGGTAGCAGCCTTGACCCGGACCCGAACGAATGAGGTTCTGCATGAACCGTTTCGAGCACAGATCCGTGGATTCAGATCTGTGCTGTGAAAGTTCTTGATACTCTGGCGCATGCCCGGGTGCATCCGCCAGTGCCGGAGGTCTTCCTAGAGGCACCCGAGGTGAGCTGCCAGGCCAGAAACCTCCGGCAGGGCCTGGATCGCTTCGAGGGCCTCATTCATCTGGCGTTGGCTCACTTCATGGGTGATTACAACGATCTCGGCTCCGGCATCGCTGGCATTGAATTGCACGATCGACTGAATGGAGACATTGCGTTGGCCGAAACAGCCGCCGACGTTGCCAATCACGCCAGGGGCATCTTTTGTCTTGAAACGTACATAGTGGCGTTGGCGAATCTCGCCTGAATCCACGAGGGCGCAGGGCCGCCAGCTGCCCGCAGCCAGCAGGGGGTCCACTTTCCCGGGACCATCACTGGCCTGACGGATTCCGGCGATGTTGAGGATGTCGGCAACCACGGCGGAAGCCGTGGGGCCGGCCCCGGCACCAGGGCCATAGAACATCACTCGGCCGATCGGATCACCTTCCACAAGGATGGCGTTGTTCACACCGTTTACCCCCGCCAGCGGGTGGTCCTTCGGAACAAGGGTTGGCTGTACGCGCAGGGAGAGCGGCAGGGGATCGCCACTTTCCGCCATGCGCTCGGCCACAGCCAGCAGCTTCACGCCATAACCAAGCTGGTTGGCGTAATCCACATCCACGCCTTGGAGTTCACTGATGCCGTCGGTGGGAACTGCGGCGCGGTCCACATTGCCTCCGAAAGCCAGTGTGGCCAGGATCGCGATCTTGTCGGCCGCATCCAGGCCATCCACATCCGCTGCCGGATCGGCTTCGGCGTAACCCAGCTCCTGGGCATCTTTGAGCACCGCGTCATAGGCGGCCCCCTCCTCAGCCATGCGCGTGAGGATGTAGTTGGTGGTGCCGTTGATGATGCCGCTGACGCGGTTGATGCGGTTGCCGCCCAGCGACTGCTTCAGCGGCTCAATGATGGGAATGCCGCCGCCGACGGCGGCTTCGATCAGCACGTATACCCCGGCTGCGGCCGCGGCTTCAGCGATTTCCTGGCCGTGGCGCGCGATCACGGCCTTGTTCGCAGTCACCACGGATTTGCCGGCTGCGATCGCTTGAAGAATCAGGCTGCGGGCTGGTTCCAGACCGCCGATCACTTCCACCACAACGTCCACCGCCGGGTCCTCAATGACCGCAGATGGATCGGTGGTCAGCAGGCTCTCGTCCAAGGTCACCGGGCGGGGCCGGTTCAGATCACGGACGGCAACCCGGATCAGCTCAAGCTCACCGACCAGCGGGTGGCGTTCGCCGGGACTCTGGAGGATCGAAGCCACTCCACCGCCAACCGTGCCCAGCCCCAGCAGACCCACGCCGACCTTTGCTGCCATTCCCTGAGATCCGTGTTGGAACGATTTCGAGCGACTCTATGTAGTGACGTGATCCCGCTTCAGTTCTCCTCCTGATCAGTTCTCCAACTGACGGGCCTGCTCCTGCATGGCCAGAAGGATGTTGAGGAAACCATTGGCGCGGGAGGGCGTCAGGCTGGCCTGCAAGCCCGTTGCCGCAATGAAGGCTGGGTCCACGGCCTGCACTTGGGCCGGGGTCAGCCCATCAAGGCCCTGGATCAACAGAGCCAGAAGGCCCTTGGTGATCAGTGCATCAGAGTCGCCCTGCCAGCGCATGACCCCGTCATCGAGGGCGCCCCGCACAAACACCTGCGACACACAGCCCTTCACCTTGATGTCGTCGGTTTGCTCTTCGGCCGGCATGGGAGCAAGCTTCTTGGCCAGCCAGAGCACGTATTCGTAGCGACGCTTTGGATCGGCGGTGCCGCCCAATCGCTCCACCATCCGGTCGAGGGCATCACTGCCGGTGCTGGTGGCCATGGCGGGCTCAGTCGTTTCGACGACGCACGCTAACCAGCAGCCCCACCAACACCAGGCTGAAGGGGAACACAACCACCTCGTTCAGATTCACTTCACCGTCTTGAACCGGCAGTTCCAGGTAGTCGCGGTGGCCCGGACCGCCGTCCACTTGAAGATCAACGGTGCCGTTGACCACCGTGCTGAGATCCAGGCTGAGGCGTCCCTCTGCATCGGTGCGGCCCAGTTCCTGCCCAGGGGTGCCATCGGCATTGAGCAACCTCACAACAGCACCTTGTGTGGGCTCACCGTTGGAAAAGCTGCTGCTCAGTTGCAGATCGCCATCGAGATAGCGAAGAGCGCTTTCAATCTGATGGGCCCTGGCGGGTGCCAGCACCGTGCTGTGCAGAACCGAGCTGAGCAGGACCAGTGGAGCCAGCAGACGCAGCATGGAGAGGCGAACAATGGTGCCCATGATGCGGTGACTCAGGCGGGCCGACCAGCACCCTGCTCCGTGACCCAGCCCGTAAACGGAACATCCCAGGACTCTCGGGGCAACGGCTCAGTTGCGATGCAGGCTGAGGGCAGCACCACCCAGGCTGGTACAGCGGCCCAGGCGGGATCAGCCCTGAGCCGGTCGTAGTACCCCCCCCCGTAGCCCAGGCGGATCCCAGCGCTGTCCACCGCCAACGCTGGCACCAGCATCAGCGCCAGCTGATCGGGCTGAAGAGCGTCTCCCTCGGCAGGAGCTGGAATGCCGCAGCCATCCGGCTGAAGCGGGGCTTGGCTCCAGCTCCGGTAGATCAATCCGCCGCTTCCATCCGCCACCGGCAAGGCCAACGGCGGATGGGGACCATCCCGCAGCGGCCGTAAGTCTGCCTCCCCCCGCAGGGGCCAGTAGATCCCCACATGGCGTTTGCCGCAGTTGGATGCATCGATCAGCTTCAACACGGCGTCCTGGATGGCTCGGGTGGCCGCTTCTCCGAGATGCCGCTGCGCTCTGAAGTGACGGCGAAGGGTTGACTTGGCGCTCATCGCTGCAGCCAAGCCGTCAGTGCCACCGCCAAGGCGTCTGCCGCATCATCCGGTCGGGGTGGCTCATCCAAGTTCAACTCCCGCATCACCGCCTCCAGCACTTCATCTTTCTCGGCATGGCCGAACCCCGCCACGGCGAGTTTGATCTGCATCGGAGGAAACTCCACCATCGGGATCTTGAACCGGGCCAGGGTCATCACCACCACGCCGCGTGCCTGAACCACGTTGATGGTGTTGCTCGACCGATAGAAGAAAAACTTCTCCACAGCGGCCAGTTCCGGTCGCCAGATCCGGATCAGCTGGCGCAGGTCGCCAGCGATCTCAACCATGCGGTCACCATCGGAGCGACCGGTATCAGTCTGAATGATGCCGCAGTCGAGCATGCGTTGGCATCCGTCCTGGATGTCGATCACCCCGTAGCCCACCCGGGCGAGGCCCGGGTCGATGCCGAGGATCCGCATGGGCTGATTGTGGGGGGATCAGGCGGCGAGGGCCAGTTCGAAGTCAGCGCGGTCGCTGTTCTCGCTGCGTTCAAACACCTTGCAGAACACTTTCACCACACGGTCGCCGGAATCCACCTGTTCCAGGGGGTCTTTGCGCAGACGGTGCCGCAGGCAGCAGGAGGCCACACGCGCCACGTCTTCTTCGCTCACTTCCGTGCGCCCTTCGAAGGCGGCCAGAGCACGAGCAGCACGGTTGGTGACGATGTCACCCCGCAGGCCATCCACATCCAGCTCGCCGCAGACGGCGGAGATGCGCAGGCGCAGATCGTCATCGATGGTCACCTGATCGAGGCGTTGCTGAGCCTCCACTACCCGTTGTTGAAGGGCATTCTGATTTCCCTCCACAGCGGTGCTGAAGCCATCAGGATCGCTGTCGAAGGCGGTGCGCTGGTCCACCACCTGCACCCGCAGCTCAGGATCACGCACGGTGCGCACTTCCACGCTCATGCCGAAGCGATCGAGCAGCTGGGGACGGAGTTCCCCCTCCTCCGGGTTGCCGGAACCGATCAACACAAAACGAGCTGGGTGGCGCACCGAAACGCCTTCCCGTTCCACGGTGTTCCAGCCGGAGGCTGCGGAGTCGAGCAGCACGTCGACGAGGTGATCGTCGAGCAGGTTCACCTCATCCACATAAAGAAGGCCGCGGTTGGCCTTGGCCAGTAGGCCGGGTTCAAAGGCCCGCACGCCTTCGCTCAGGGCTTTTTCGATGTCGATGGTGCCGCAGAGACGGTCTTCAGTCGCACCCAGGGGGAGGTCCACCATCGGCACCTGCCGAGGTTCGGTGCTCAGGGTTTCGCCCTGTTGCATCCGTTCGCGCACCTCGCTGCTCTGCAGGTCGGGATCGGTGGACGAGCTGTTGTAGGGGTCACCAGCCACCACCTCGATGTCGGGCAGTAGATCTGCCAGGGCACGGATGGTGGTGGATTTGCCGGTGCCGCGGTCCCCCATGATCATCACGCCGCCGATGCGCGGATCTATCACGTTGAGAAGCAGGGCGAGCTTCATCTCCTCTTGACCGATCACCGCAGTGAAGGGGAAGACCCTGCGCTTCCGGGGTGCAGTCACGAGCAATTCTCCAGGCGTGCTCAGGATTGTTTCACAGGCTGCACGGTGATGACCTGCGGCGGTGTTGCATCAGCGGGATAGATCAAGCGAACGCGCACTTGCTTCTCTTCCCCTGGCTTGAGCATCAGCTGTCCCAAGGACGGCCCCTGCTGCCCCTGGCGCAACACCAGATGTTGGGTCTGGCGCCCCTGAGGAACTCCCTCTGGATCCTCCAGACCCGAGGTCTGGACAGGCCCGCGGAACATAACCGGGCCATTGAGGTCATCGCGGAAACGTAGGAAGGAGGTTTGGCTGTTGCCTTTGAGGGGCGAATCCAGCGAAAGCTGCAGCGTCAATGCGGCTGAACTGGTGTTCTTCAGCGGCAGGGTGAGGTCGTATTCCACCCCGTAGTTGCCATGAGCTGCCCAGGCTGTTCCGGGATAAAAGCCCTTGAGCTCCGCGGTCTGTACCTGCTTGGTGGCGAGGGTGCCGCGCTCCAAGCTGCTGATCGGCCATGAGACGGGTGCCGTGGGTGCGGCCAGCACTCTGCTGCCCGGGTCGGTGATGTGAGCTCGCCAGCTGCTGCCGATCTGAACGCCGCTCACCCGTGAATAGATGATCTTGCCCTTGTTGCCCCGTGGGGTTGGTTGATGCTCCTTGCTGCTCATGCGTTGGTCCTTCAGCAGCTGCAGCCAGTGCTGTTCGCTCGGAGCTTGGCCATCGTCGCCATGGGCGGCCAGGGTGGCTATCGCTATGGGGCCGGAGCTGTGGAAGCGCAGTTGCAGGTTGCGACCGTTCAGCAGAGGGTCGAGACCGGCCACGGGAATGGGCAACAGCACCACCTGTGTTGGTGATCCTGGAGTCAGGGTCCAGCGACGGCTGTTGAGTTCTGGTGCGCTGCGTCCGGCCATCAGATCGCCGGCGACGCGGCTGCCGGGCCCTGCGGCCACCACTTCCGTGGTCTCCGGCATCAGGCTCGGCAACGGCAGGAAGGGTGCCTGGGTTTGACCGGGTTCCGTTGCTTGGGAGAGTGAGGTGCTTCCCGAGAGCAGCTGCAGGGTCACGGGAGCATCTCCCAGGGGAGCCGCCAGCACCGCCAGCCACAGGGTCGAGCTGGGGCTGCCCTCGATATCACCCGCATAGACGTGGTGGCTGAACAGATCGAAGCGGCCGTTGAGCACGACGGGAACCGACGCCTTCTCTCCATCGGGAAAGGTCGAGATCAGGATGCCGTCGTCCTGAATGAGTTCGGGGTTGTTGTCGTTCAGCATCAACACGCTGTCGAGGGCTCCCGGCAGGGGGCGAACGCTCTGCTGACGCTCAAACACCTCAGCAGCGACGGGCATCGCCGCAACAGTCAGCCAAGCAGCAGAGATCAGAGTGGTGAGCTTCATGGCTTGGGCGGGGCAGGGTTGGGTTTCAGGTGCGTTGCCATGGCGGCGGAGAGCTGACGGATCAGTTCCGTGGATCTGGGGTCGTTGAAGGGGCCTTTCACCAGAAATCCCGCCACAGCGCGTCTGCCGTCCGGCAGTTCGATCAGCCCGGCATCGGCGTAGGCGATACCGATGTCACCGGTTTTGTTGTAGACGCGATACCCCTTACGGGCCAGGCTGTCGTCCGGTGCACCCTGAGCTCCACCCAGGCCCCGCATCAAGCCGGTGGGGAGAAGCGTGTTGGTCACCGATGTTCCCATTACTTCGCGGAATAGATCCCGGCTTCGGGGAGCCAGCACCTCGCCGCTATCCACCAACGCGATGGCACGGCTGAGATCCTGGGCACTGGTGGTGTTGGTTCCGTCGAGATCCGGTAGCCAGTTGTTCACCACGGTGGCCGGGAGATCCAGCGCCTGAAAGCGGCGATTGATCGCCTCCATTCCCCCTGCCCTCGCAATCATCAGATTGGTGGCGGAGTTGTCGCTCACCCGGATCATCTCCGTGGCGACCTCATGGGTGGGAAAGCGACTGCCCAACGGTCGGGAGGCCATCCAACCGGCACCTCCTCCCACCAGCTCCTCGGTCAGCGTGAGGGGTTCATTCCACTGAAGCGTTCCCTGATCCAGCAGTTCCAGCACCGCGAGCAGGATCGGAGTTTTTATCGAACTGGCGGCGGGCATCGGGCGCTCGGCCTGCATGGCCGCAAAGCGTCCGTCGTCCAGGATCAGCATGTAGGCGCTGGCCTCCAGATCGCTTTGTTGCGCGGCGAGTTCCACCCAGCGCTGGGACAGAGCCTTGATCTCCTGTTTTGGGGCAAACCGAGCCTGCTCAAGGCCCTTCCCCACTGCGGGCGCAGGCTTGTCGTTCTGCGCGGCTTCCTCAACGGTTGAGGGCTTAACGGCTTCACCGAGCAGCGTGATGATCACCGCTTGATCAGCCAGCCAGCTGGGCAGCGGAATCTCCTGCTGCTGAACCCGCGGTGCCAGCAGCCGCAGGCCTGTGCCGGTGAGCAGTCCAAGGCCCACACCCATCAATACAAGACGAAGAATGAGCTGGAGCGGTCCTCTCCAACCGGCGGAGCGACGTGATGAACGACTGCTGGTCAACCTTTCAGCCGTGACGGTTCGGCAGAGATTAGGGGCGCTTGGCGTGGATGGCCCAGCGCAGTTGGCGCACCATCCCTCGCAGCAGAGCCACTTCTTCGGCGCGCACCGTGGCGCGTTGCAACAGATCCCGCACCTTGGCCATGCGCGCTGCAGCGGTGTGCTCCAGCAGGAAGCCGGCTTCTAGCAGGAGGTCCGTTGCGTCGTCCAGCAATGCTGATAAAGCCTTTGCGGCTGCGGGGTCCGGCGATGGGGGATCGATGCTGCGGGTTTCTGTTGTTCCGTTGTTGAGGCGGGCCAACTCATGCAGCACCACAGCTACGGCGTGAGAGAGATTCAGGGAGGGATAGGCCTCATCGCTCTGTAAACACAGCACCCTTTGGCAGAGCCTCAGCTCACTGTTGCTGAGGCCGCGGTCTTCACGCCCGAACACCAGGGCCACGGGTGCGTTGGCACTGGAGGCGCTGCCATCGCTGGCCAGCAACCAACCGAGTGCCTTCTCGGGCGTTTGCAGAGGGATCTCGCCATGGTCGAGGCGTCCGCAACTCCCCACGGTTCGGCGGCAGTCATTGATGGCCGTCAGCAGGTCGGGAACCACCGCTGCTGCCTCAAGCAGCGCATGCCCGTGTACAGCCATCTGCAGGGCCTGTTCGCTGAGATGGTCGCAGCGGGGGGCCACAAGCCGCAGTTCGCTCACACCGAAATTGGCGCAGAGCCGGGCCACGCTTCCGATGTTCAGGGGGCCAGCCGGCTCCACCAACACAACGACGGCATTCAAGGCTGCGCCTCAGCTGAGTGTGCGCAGGTAGGCCAGTAGGTCGGCCATGGATTGAGGTTCCATCTCAAAACTCGGCATGGGTGGTGTTTCGCCGCTGATGATCTGGTGCACCAGGACTGGGTCCTTTAGGTGGTTGCTGACCCCCTGCAGCTGAGGGCCAACCAACCCTTGGCCGGCAAGGCCGTGACAGCCGGCGCAGTTGATGCGGAACAGCTGGCCGCCGTGGTCGACTGCCCCTTGTAATTCAAGGCTGGCCTTGATGTAGGGATCCTGCTGGGCGCTCCCAAGAACCCAGAGCACCAGCAGGACGCAAGCCGTGGCAGCCGAAACCACAAGAGCGGCGATCAGGCCGCGACCCCGATCGCTTGAATCATTTGCATCAGCTGATGCCGATTCGGCCGCAATTCGTGACGGCTGGACCACAGACCCGGAGTTCCAATGAGAGAATTCTGCCCAATTCTGATTGTTCACGCGACGCGATGATCGAACCTCTGCTCTGTGGCATCGTTCTCGGTCTGATCCCCGTCACGCTGATGGGTCTGTTCGTGGCGGCATGGAACCAGTACCGCCGTGGTGGCAGTGCTCTTGGGGGCTGAGCAGCAGCACGCTGCTGATGCCATAACGGCGCTGATCCAGTACAGACCAGTCTGACCCCGGAAAGGGGTCGAAGTTGGTGCGGTGTTCACAGACCACCAGAGACTCTTGGTGCAGCCAATTCCCCCTGGCAAGAGCGTTAAAGCAGGGTTCGTAGAGACCTTGGTCGTACGGCGGGTCGAAGTAGACGATGTCGAAGGGGGCATCACTCCAGCCTTTGCGCAGCCAGCCGATCAGTTCCCGCCGTTCGGTCCGGATCTCCGGAGCTGGAGAACGGCTTGCTGCCACAACGCCGAGGTTGGTGCGGCTGATGCGGATGCACTGGGGGTCTTGATCGACGGCCACCACACAGCGAGCACCCCGCTGCAGTGCCTCACAGCCCATCACGCCACTGCCGCTGCAAAGGTCGAGCCAGCGGCAGTCATGCAGGTGCGGGGCGAGGATGTTCATCACGGCCCCGCGGACCCTGGAGGTGGTGGGCCGAGCGGTGCGTCCCCCTGGGCTCAGCAGACGTCGACCACCGCTGAGCCGCAGTTGCCCGCCACCGCTCATGGGAAGGGGTCAGCACCGTTGCGCAGCCAGGTCAACCAGCGCTTGAGCATTTCTTCTCCGGCATCGGACGACTTCTCCGGATGGAACTGGCAGGCGCCCAGTCGGCCCCGCCAGACAACAGCAGTGACCTCCTGATCCCCGAAGGGGGCCGAGGCCTTCAGGTCATTCCGATCGGCAGGAACGGCGGCGTAGCTGTGAACGAAATACACCCATTCAGCAGCAGCCTCGCTGTTGAGTAGAGGGCAGTTGCGGTGATGCTTCAACGGGGCCCAGCCCATGTGGGGGATGCGTTCGCCGCTGTCTTTGGGGAGGCGTTCCACCCGTCCTGCCAGGAGGCCGAGACCCGGATCGTTTCCTTCATCGCTCTGTTCGAACAGCAGCTGCAGGCCGAGGCAAATGCCGAGTAAGGGGCGGTTGTCTTGCCCCCAGCGCAGAAGGTGGGGAACCAGCCCCGTAGCCCTGAGGTTGGCCATGGCGGGATCAAAGGCGCCGACCCCCGGCAGGATTAGGGCGTCAATGCTCTCCAAGTCATCGGCATGCATGATCAACGAGCAGCCTTGACCAAGCCTTTCTAGGCATTTCTCCACGGAGTGGAGGTTGCCCATACCGTAATCAATTAACCCGAGGTTCAGGCTCAACCGGTCGTTCCGTTCTGGAGACGGATTCAGAGGTACTTGGAGATGGTGCCTGACAGGGTTGCCTTGGGAACCGCGCCCACGACCGTGTCGACCTTCTGCCCACCCTTGAACACCATCAGGGTCGGAATGCTGCGGATGCCGTACTGGCTGGCGACGTTGGGGTTTTCGTCAGTGTTCAGCTTGAAGACCTTGATCTGACCATCAAATTCCTTGGCGATTTCTTCGACGATCGGAGCCACCATCCGGCAGGGACCACACCAGGGTGCCCAGAAGTCCACCAGAACCGGCACGTCGCTCTGAAGTACATCCTGTTCGAAGGACGCATCGGTAACGGCAGCTGCGCTGGACATATGAGCAAAAAGATTTAGGGAGAATTTAGCAACCGTTTAAAGCGAAAACACAGCCCTTCTTTGTCAAAAAGGGGATCTGTGACAGTCGCTCTCTGCCAAGAGTGAAAGCCCGATCGCGCCGGGCCGGGGGGTGTGAGGAGTGTGGGGCCGAAGCCCGCACACCCTTCAGCCTAGCCCCGCTCTACTTGCCCATCCCGAGGTGCTGGGCCTTTTGGTAGACCTTCCCTTCCGTCAACAGCGAGGGTGCCACGACTACCTCGACCTGTTGCATTTCCTTGATGGTCCGGGCACCCAGGGTTCCCATGGATGTCTTCAGGCAGCCCAGCAGGTTGTGGGTGCCATCGTCCAATTTGGCCGGGCCGCGAAGAATGCGTTCGATGCTGCCGGTGTTCCCCACGTTGATGCGGGTGCCGCGAGGCAATACCGGGCTTGGGGTCGCCATCCCCCAGTGGAAGCCCCGACCGGGAGCTTCTTCAGCGCGGGCGATGGGAGAGCCGATCATCACAGCGTCGGCTCCGCAGGCGATGCACTTGCAGATGTCACCGCCGGTGACGATGCCACCGTCCGCAACGATCGGTACGTAGCGACCGCTTTCCTTTTCGTAGTCGGCCCTGGCCGCGGCGCAGTCTGCAACCGCTGTGGCCTGGGGAATTCCAACGCCGAGGACGCCGCGGGAGGTGCAGGCGGCCCCCGGTCCGATTCCTACCATTACGCCCGCAGCACCAGCACGCATCAGCTGCAGTGCCACGTCATAGGTGACGCAGTTGCCGATCACTACGGGAACGCCCATGTCGCGACAAAGGGCTTCGAGATCAAGTGTCTTCTGGCCTTCAGGACCTATGTGGTCCGTCGAGACCACGGTGGCTTGCACGAAGAAAAGATCTGCTCCGGCTTCGGCGATGGCTTTGCCGAAACGAAGGGCAGCAACTGGGGTGCCGCTGACGGCGGCGATGCCTCCTTGGGCCTTGATGTCTTGGATGCGTTTGCGGATCAGCGCTTCTTGAACTGGTTGGCTGTAGATCTCCTGCATCAGTGGGACGAATTCGTCCTTGCCGACGGCGGCGATGCGATCCAGTACCTGGTTGGGGTCCTCGTAGCGGGTCTGCACACCCTCCAGGTTGAGCACGCCAAGGGCGCCGAGCTGGGACAGGCGAACGGCCATCCCCACATCCACCACGCCATCCATGGCGCTGGCGATGATCGGGATCTCCCGCTCGATGCCCCCCAGTTTCCAACGGGTATTGGTCACCTCGGGGTCGACCGTGCGACCCCCAGGCACCAGAGCGATTTCATCGATTCCGTAGGCCCGGCGAACGGTCTTGGAGCGTCCGAGCTGAATGTCCACCGCGCGACTTCATGAAGTCAGCTCAAGCTACCAATCGGGATGATCGCTTCAGCTCGACTGGCCCGTGACACGGCTCCAGCTCGACCGGACGCTTGTGATGAATTTGTCCCGATCGCTGTTGCGGATCAAGTTGCGCAGGGCAAAGTTCACTAACCAGATCAAGCCGGCAAGCTCCAGCAGGCCTGGAACCACAGGAAGGCTGTCGATGGTGTTGAGAACACCTGAGTAGACCTTCGCCGCCAGGGTGAAGACGATCAGGCCGCCAATCACCCGCAGCGGCAGCTGGGCCTTGGTCCAGAGCTCAGAGAGGTCGTTCTGCTCAAGCCAGGTCTTCACCTTGCCCACCAGCAGCTCCCATTCGCCACCGCCCTGATCGGAGCTCTCCTGGGCAGGGATGGAAACGGTCGAGGCGACCACCGGGTCCGGAGTGGGCTCAGGTGTCGGAGCTGGGTCCGGGGTTGGCTCCGGCTCAGGTGTCGGGGCTGGTTCCGGAGTTGGCGTGGGCTCCGGCTCAGGTGTCGGGGCTGGTTCCGGAGTTGGCGTGGGGTCGTTGCCTGCGGTTTCGTCTTCAGGGCGAGGCTCGTCGACAGGACCCATCACGTCAGTGGAAAGCGGTTGGGATTTTATCCGGATTTTTCCGGTTGGTTCCACTGTCCGAGATAGAATGAAAAAGGACGTCTGAAGCACGTATGACGGATTCTGTGGGGCCTGTCGGTGGCGGTCCCGGCGATTCCGACGATCGGATCATTCAGACGGACCTTCGCAACGAGATGTCGCGCTCCTATCTGGAGTACGCGATGAGTGTGATCGTGGGGCGGGCCTTGCCCGATGCCCGCGATGGCCTCAAGCCTGTGCATCGCCGGATCCTGTACGCGATGTATGAGTTGGGCCTCACCAGCGACCGGCCCTACCGCAAGTGCGCCCGTGTGGTGGGCGAAGTTCTCGGCAAATATCACCCCCACGGCGATACCGCTGTGTACGACGCCCTGGTGCGCATGGCCCAGGATTTCTCCATGTCGATGCCCCTGATTGATGGGCACGGCAATTTCGGCTCGGTGGACAACGATCCACCGGCGGCCATGCGATACACCGAATCGCGATTGCAGGCCCTCACCACCGACAGCCTCCTGGAGGACATCGAGGCCGAGACGGTTGATTTCGCCGACAACTTCGATGGGTCCCAGCAGGAGCCCACGGTGTTGCCGGCTCGGATCCCTCAGCTGCTGCTGAATGGTTCCGCGGGCATCGCCGTGGGGATGGCGACGAACATTCCCCCCCACAACCTCAATGAACTGATCGACGGATTGCTGGCCCTAATCAGCAACCCCGAAATCACGGATCAGGAGTTGATCCAGCTCATCCCTGGCCCGGATTTCCCGACCGGCGGTCAGATCCTGGGGCGTGAAGGCATCCGTGAGACCTACTTGGGCGGCCGCGGCTCGGTGACCATGCGTGGGGTGGCCAACATTGAAACGATCGAGGCCCCCGGGCGCCCCGATCGCGATGCCGTGATCATCACGGAGTTGCCGTATCAGACCAACAAAGCGGCGCTAATTGAGCGCATCGCTGAGTTGGTCAACGACAAGAAGCTCGAGGGCATCTCCGACATCCGCGACGAGAGCGACCGCGACGGCATGCGGATCGTGGTGGAGCTGCGCCGCGACGCCTACCCGCAGGTGGTGCTGAACAACCTGTTCAAGCTCACCCCGCTGCAGAGCAACTTCAGTGCCTACATGTTGGCGCTGGTGAACGGTGAGCCGATCCTGCTCACCTTGCGCAAGATGCTCGAGGTGTTCCTCGACTTCCGAGTCGAGACGATCGAGCGCCGCACCCGCTACCTGCTGCGCAAGGCCGAAGAGCGCGACCACATCCTGCTGGGCTTGTTGATGGCCCTTGATCAGCTCGATCCGATCATTGCCTTGATCCGGGCTGCACCCGATACGGCTACGGCACGCCAACAGTTGCAGGATCGCCATGGTCTTTCGGACATCCAGGCCGATGCCATATTGCAGATGCAGCTGCGTCGTCTCACAGCCCTCGAGGCCGACAAGATTCGGCTCGAGCACGAGGATCTGGTCACCAAGATCGCCGACTACAAGGACATCCTTGGCCGGCGTGAGCGGGTGTTCGGGATCATCCAGGACGAGCTCGGGCAGCTGCGGGATCGTTATCCGACGCCGCGCCGCACCGAAATCCTCGACCTCGGCGGCGGCCTGTCCGACATCGACCTGATCGCCAATGAGCGTTCAGTGGTGCTGCTTACCGAGACCGGCTACCTCAAGCGGATGCCGGTGAGCGAATTTGAGGCCACCAGTCGCGGCACCCGCGGCAAGGCTGGCACCCGCAGCCAGGGTGAAGATGCGGTGAAGCTGTTCATCAGCTGCAACGACCACGACACACTGGTGCTGTTCAGCGACCGCGGTGTGTCCTATGCCCTGCCCGCGTATCGCGTGCCCCAGTGCAGCCGTGCGGCCAAAGGAACGCCTGTGGTGCAGTTGCTGCCGATTCCCCGGGAAGAGGCGATCACCTCGTTGATTCCGGTGTCGGAGTTCAGCGACGACACCGATCTGCTGATGCTCACCACAGGTGGCTTCATCAAGCGCACCCGCCTCTCAGCCTTCAGCAACATCCGCTCCAATGGCCTGATTGCCATCAACCTGGAAGAGGGCGATGCCCTCACCTGGGTGCGCCTGGCGGTGCCAGGCGACAGCGTGTTGATCGGCTCCAAAGCGGGGATGACCATCCACTTCCGCCTCAGTGATGATGAGTTGCGGCCCCTGGGGCGCACCGCCCGAGGCGTGCGTTCCATGAACCTGCGCGATGGCGATGCCCTGGTGAGCATGGATGTGCTGCCGGTGGAACTTGCCGATCAGGTGGCCGCCAGCGCCGACGATGAAGAGGATGCCGCCAGTGAGGGCCCCTGGGTGCTCGTGGCTTCGGCTTCAGGTCTGGGCAAGCGGGTGCCGGTGACGCAATTTCGGTTGCAGAAGCGGGCCGGCATGGGCCTTCGCGCGATGAAGTTCCGCACCGAGGCCGATGAGTTGGTGGGGCTGAGCGTGCTCGGTGCCGGTGAGGAGCTGCTGCTGGTGAGCGAGAAGGGGGTGATCGTGCGCACCAGTGCCGATGCCATCCCCCAGCAATCCAGGGCCGCCACGGGCGTGCGTCTGCAGAAGCTCGATAAGGGCGACCGGCTGCTGAAGGTGGTACTAGTGCCGCCGGAAGCGGAAGACGAATCTGCTGATGACACCGAATCCAACGCCATCGAAGCGGACGCGCAGGACAGCTGACCTTGGCTGAGCCTGTGGATGTGCTGGTGCTTGGGGGCGGTCCGGCTGCCCTCTGCATCGCCTCGGAACTGAACCAACGGGGCGTTGGTGTTGCTGCTGTCGCCCCGGATCCGTTCGATGCTCCCTGGCCGAACACCTACGGCATCTGGGCCGATGAGCTGAAAGCGCTGGGGCTTGAGCCGTTGCTGGAGCACCGTTGGAGCGACACCGTCAGTTATTTCGGCGAAGGCGGATCAACGGCTCAGGATCAGAGCTATGCCCATGGGATCGACTACGGCTTGTTTGATCGGGCCGCCTTGCAGCGCTATTGGCTGGAGCGAGCCGACGGTGTGGTGTGGCATCAAGACACCGTTCAGCGGGTGGCGGTGAAGGGTTCAACAACCAGCGTCAGCTGCGTGTCGGGAACGACGTTGCAGGCGCGTTTGGTGATTGATGCCTCCGGGTCTCGCACGCCCCACATTCGCCGCCCTGATCAGGGGCCGGTGGCGGGCCAGGCGGCCTACGGCGTGGTGGGGCGCTTCTCCCAACCGCCGATTGAGCCGGGTCGCTTTGTGTTGATGGACTACCGCTGCGATCACCTCAGCGAGGCCCAGCGCCAGGAACCACCAACGTTCTTGTATGCGATGGATCTGGGTGATGGGGTGTTCTTCGTGGAAGAAACCTCACTGGCGTTGGCACCGGGTGTTCCCTACGACGTGCTCAAGCAACGGCTGCAGCAGCGCTTGGATCAGCGCGGCGTGGAGATCATGGAGGTGATCCATAAGGAGTTCTGCCTCTTCCCGATGAACCTGCCGCTGCCGGATCGCAACCAGCCGGTGCTGGCTTTCGGTGGGGCAGCGAGCATGGTGCATCCCGCGTCGGGATACATGGTTGGTTCGCTGTTGCGTCGTGGGCCTGATCTGGCCCAGGCCATTGCCGAAGCCCTTGCCAATCCCGCTCTGGGATCAGCGGCCTTGGCGCAACGGGGCTGGCAAGCGCTCTGGCCGATCGAGTTGGTGCTGCGCCATCAGCTCTATCAATTCGGCTTGGGGCGGTTGATGGGGTTCAACGAAGCGTTGTTGCGCACCCACTTCTCCACCTTCTTTTCGCTGCCGCGGGAGGAGTGGTTTGGCTTCCTCACCAACACGTTGCCCTTGCCAAGGCTGATGGGTGTGATGCTGCGCTTGTTCGTACTTTCGCCTTGGGAGTTGCGGCGGGGGTTGGTGTTAGGGGCGCCTCAGGCTCAGTCCCCGGCCTGGGCCCAGTCCAACGGCTGAATCAGCGGGAAGAGGCGGTCATCCATCTGCACCTCCTCGAGCCAGCCCTCCGGCAGCTCGGCAGTGCCGTCGATCGCTTGCATCAGTTGCCAGAAGCGGCCCAGGTGGCGTTGCACCCGTTCTTTGGCCAGTTCGGTGGTGGTGCCGGCCCGGAGGATGAAGCTCCAGTCGGATGACTGCGCTAGCAACAGTTCCCGAGCGGCTTGCTGCAGCCACTGCATGGCCTGTTCACTGCCAACCCCGCGGCTGCAGCGCTGCACCATCGCGGCACTGGCTCGTTCCCACTCCGGGATGATCCAGGCGTTGCTGTCGTTCAGCCAGTAGTCGTGATAGCCGCCTTGTCCCCAGCTGGAGGGGCAGGGATCGCAGAGCTGAAGCTGGCCAACGCTGTTGAGCACATCGCGGAGCCGGGTGAAGCTCACCCCCTCCTGGGGAGCCTGTTGGAACAGCTGGCTCAGAAAGGCGGGCCCTTCAAACCACCAGTGGCCAAACAGTTCGGCATCAAAGGGGGCCACCAGAAGCGGCTGCACATCCATGGCGCGGCTCAGCTGATCCAGCTGCCGCCGACGGCCCTGCAGGTAATCCGCTGCATGCTGTTTCACTCGTTCGGCAGCTACCCCGGGTTCGTAGGGGTGTTTTCGGTCCAACGATGCGCTGTGATCGGTCACGCGATGCAGCTTCAGGCCAAGCGGTCGCGGTTGGTCGAGCCCCAGGGGCTTGAGCTCCTCAATGGGTAGGTCCCAGCCCAGATCGCGATGGAATTCCCGGTAGTGGGGATCGCCGGGGTAGCCATCCTTGGCTGACCACACCGGCAGCGTGGCGTCACTGTCACGCCCGAAGAAGGCAACCCCATTGCGGCTGCAGATCGGGGCGTACACCCCGTAGCGGGGGCGGGGCCGGCCATGCAGTAGCCCATGGCCATCCAGCACGGAGTAGCGGAGCCCGGCATCGCGCATCCAGCGATCCAATCCTTCGTAATAGGCGCATTCCGGCAACCAGATCCCCAAGGGGCGTTCCCCAACAAGGCGTTGGTGTTCCCGCACCGCCGTGCGCAGTTGCCCGCGCACCGCTTCCGGGTGATGGCGCAGCAGGGGTAGGTAGCCGTGGGTGGCGCCGCAGGTGAGCAGGTCCACTACACCCTGGCGCTGCAGGGCCGCAAAGCGCTGGATCAGGTCACCGTCGCAGTCGTGCCATGCCTGCTGGTGCCGCTCGATGGTGGCCGCGAGGTGCTCGGCGCCCTCGCGCAGCGCCGGATCCGCCTTCGGTAGCAGCGCCAGCCTTTCGTTCAGCCACTGGGGAAAGCGCTGCTTGAGGTCTTGATCACTAAGCAGCGACAGCAGCGTCGGCGATAGGCCGATGGTGAGTTTGGGCTGTTGGTTGGGGTCGGCGCTGGCCAGTTCCAGCGTTTCCAACAGGGGGAGGTAGCACTCGATCAGGGCCTGGAAAAACCAGTCCTCCTCCAGGGAGCCCGGTTTTGCCGATCGCACGTAGGGCAGATGGGCATGCAACACCAGGGCGACAGCGCCTTTGGTCACGAACAAGCCCAAACGGTGGCTGAATTTAATCCGATTCCCTCTCGAGGGCTGAACTAGGATGTGTTAACTCATAGTCATTCCGACTAAGACCTCCGCTGGAGCCCCTTCCATGGCCAAGGACCCCGGTCGCGTCCTGATTTTTGACACCACCCTGCGGGATGGTGAGCAGTCGCCGGGGGCGAGCCTCAACCTGGAGGAGAAGCTGGCAATTGCCCAGCAGCTGGCGCGGCTCGGTGTGGATGTGATTGAGGCGGGATTCCCCTTCGCCAGCCCCGGTGACTTTGCCGCTGTGCAGCGGATCGCCCAGCAGGTGGGTGGTGACAACGGTCCGATCATTTGCGGCTTAGCCCGTGCCTCGCGTGCCGATATCAAGGCCTGTGCCGATGCTGTCGCTCCGGCGCCGCGTCGCCGCATTCATACGTTCATCGCCACCAGCGACATCCACCTCGAGCACAAGTTGCGCAAGAGCCGTGCCGATGTGCTCGGCATCGTCCCCGAGATGGTGAGCTATGCCCGCTCCTTGGTGGAGGACGTTGAATTCTCCTGTGAAGACGCCGGCCGCAGCGATCCGGAGTTTCTCTATGAGGTAATTGAGGCGGCGATTGCTGCTGGCGCCACCACAATCAACATTCCCGACACCGTCGGCTACACCACCCCGACGGAGTTCGGTGCTCTGATCGCGGGTATCAATCAGCACGTGCCCAACATCGCTGATGCCGTGATCTCGGTGCATGGCCATAACGATCTTGGCCTGGCCGTGGCGAATTTCCTGGAGGCGGTCAAGAACGGTGCCCGTCAGCTCGAATGCACGATCAATGGCATTGGAGAACGCGCCGGTAATGCATCGCTAGAGGAATTGGTGATGGCGCTGCATGTGCGGCGTCGTTATTACAACCCCTTCTTCGGACGGGCTGACGACAGCCCCACGCCGCTCACGGCCGTGCGCACCGAGGAGCTGACCAAGACCTCACGGTTGGTCTCCAATCTCACCGGGATGGTTGTTCAGCCCAATAAGGCGATCGTTGGTGCGAATGCCTTCGCCCACGAATCCGGCATCCACCAGGATGGCGTCCTCAAGAACCGGCTCACCTACGAAATCATCGACGCTCAGACGGTGGGGTTGTCTGACAACCGCATCTCCCTCGGCAAGCTGAGTGGCCGCAGTGCTGTTCGCGCTCGTCTTGAGGAGCTGGGCTACGACCTCACCCGTGAGGATCTCGATGAGGCCTTTGCCCGCTTCAAGGAACTCGCTGATCGCAAGCGAGAGATCACCGACCGTGATCTGGAGGCCATCGTCAGCGAACAGGTGCAGCAGCCTGAAGCCCGCTTCCAGCTCAAGCTGGTGCAGGTCAGCTGCGGTAGCAGACTGAGCCCCACCGCCACCGTTACCCTCTTGGATGAAGAAGGCAGTGAGACCACAGGCTCTGCGGTAGGCACTGGCCCAGTGGATGCTGTCTGTCGTGCCTTGAATGACCTGGCGGGTGTTCCCAATGAGTTGATCGAGTTCTCGGTCAAGTCGGTCACCGAGGGCATCGACGCCATGGGCGATGTGACCATTCGCCTGCGCCGCAACGGTGCGCTGTACTCCGGCCACGCTGCAGATACGGATGTAGTGGTGGCTGCTGCGATGGCCTTTGTGAATGCTCTCAATCGCCTGGTGGCCGGTGAGGAGCGTCAGTCATTGCATCCGCAGAAGGATCCTGTTGTTCTGGAGACCCGACCGACGCTCTAGAGCCGACGCCATGCGCACCTCCATCGCACGGGCTGTTCAGCTGGTGTTGCTGATTCTTCTGGCGCTGTTGGTGCTCACCCCCCTGCTCTGGCTGGTGAGCACGTCGCTGAAGGGCCCAGCAGAGGACATCTTCAGCAGTCCGCCTGCCTTGCTGCCCGCACAGCCGAGTGTGGATGCCTACATCCGGCTGTTTCAAGACAATCCGCTCACCACTTATCTGTTCAACAGCACCGTGGTGAGTGGGTTGGCGGTGCTGGCCAACCTGCTGTTCTGCTCCCTTGCCGCGTACCCCTTGGCCCGGCTTCGCTTCGCCGGCAGAGGCTTGGTGCTGGGCCTCGTGGTGGCCACGATCCTGATTCCCTTTCAGGTGGTGATGATTCCGCTGTATCTGCTGATGGTGCAGCTGGGCTTGCGCAACACCCTGCTGGCCTTGGTGATTCCGCAGGCGGCCACAGCGTTTGGTCTCTACCTGCTGCGCCAAAGTTTCCTCGGCGTTCCCAAGGAGCTGGAGGAGGCGGCACGGATCGATGGCTGCAGTCGCTTGGGGGAATGGTGGAACGTGATGATCCCCGCCGCCAAAGCCGATCTCATCACCCTGGCGATGTTTGTGTTCATCGGCACCTGGAGTGACTTCCTCTGGCCGCTGGTGATCCTTGACGATCCATCCCTTTACACACTGCCTTTGGGCCTGCAGCAATTGTCCAGCAGCTTTTCGTTGGATTGGCGGATCGTCGCCGCCGGATCAGTGGTGTCAATCCTGCCGGTTCTGGTCTTGTTCGTGCTCTTGCAGCGCTTCATTCTCCCGAATGCCAGCGGGGACGCGGTAAAGGGATGAGGGGGGCGAGGTGCGCATGGCCGCGAAGGCATCAATGCGTTCCTGCATCAGGCCCATCTGTTGGCTGAGCAGGTCGCTTTGGGCATGGTTTGGCGTGCGTTCCTCCAGCTGATCGATCCGTTCCTGCAGCGCATGGATGCGTTGGTTGTGCTGTTGCAACCCCTTCAACAGGGTGGCCACGAGAACACTCACAAGCGCGAGGCTGCCGCAGCTGATCAGTTTCAACAGCATGCAACCTCACTCACACAGGCTGATGCTGACTTGAATGGGATGAGTCAACAAGTGGTGCCGGGATGTCTCTCGAGGATCTGGATCGGTTTTTAATGCTTCGGGACAGCGATCCTGATCTGGCCAAGGCTCTCGCGCAGCCGATGGATCTTGAGCGGTTTCTCGGGCTCGCTGCCGAGCGCGGTTATGCCTTGAGCGAGGCGGATGTCTTTGCGGCGCAGCAACGTGAACATCAGGTCAGAACGGCCTCTGAGCTTCAGCAAGATCAGGCCGTGGAATCGCGTCGCCTCCGCAATTTCATCCACGGCTGATTCGCTGCTCTTCAATTCACTGATCCAGCTTCACCACGTCGGGTGTTTCCCCGTGCACTTCGCCGATCCAGCGGGCGTGGGTGATGGCACCCTCGTGGGTGTGAAAAATCCAGGCGTTGTCGAGGGATGGCTGCCGCTCGATCTGTTGATCCACGGCATTGACGCCGAGATAGCCGCCGGCTGAGCAAGACCGCAGCACGTAGCGTTCGGCGTATTTGGTGAGCATTGGCTGAGAGGGCTCTATCTGCTCGCTAGCGGTGCGTTCCTGCGGCCCTCCGCGATCTGCGGAATTACTTTTCTTTTCCTTCCTTGAGGGTTAATAGGGTTTGTTGTTGCCAGCTCAACCCCGTGGGTGCTTCAAAGCGGCTCTGATGACCGCCCCCGCGGAACCAGGGGGTGTTGAGGACCTCGATCTCCAGCTCGTCCAGGTTGAGAGTCCAGGTCTCCTGGAAGTAGTGGCGGAGCTGCTCCGGCTCGGGTGCATGGGCCTGTTGCCAGTGCACCACGGCCAATTGCCCCGGCCGTGAGCGCAGAGTGGCCAGGCGGTGATTCGGATCGCCATCGTTGGCGGGTTGAATCGATTCCTCAAGTTGCTCATCGCAGACGAAAAGACGCAGCAGACCGCTGCTGTCGGCTTGAGGCAGTGGATATTTGTTGAGATATAGGGTCCGAGCTTTTTGAAACGCTGCCCCCGGGGCCTTGGCCATCAAGGCGTTGTAGGCCTGCTGCAGCTGTTCACTCATGCCGTTGCCGCCAGGTTGCTGGCTCCAGTGTGTTGATGATGTCGTGCCATGGGCATGGGAGAATCGTGACACTTCCGGGATTGGACCGCGATGGCCAAGCATCGCTCCCGCTACCGGTTGGTTGGCCTGGATGGTCAACCGCATCCGGTGCTCGACGCCCCTTACGACACGTTGGAACTGGCCCTCGCCGAGGCCAGCGATTGGTGCACGGGGCAAGGGTCCCGATGTGCGATGGGGCAGCAGGGTATTGCCGTTGAGGTGCGAACCGACAGCGGCAGTTGGCGCACCATTGACTATCCGGTGAGCTGCTTGAAGCGATCCGGCGAGATGGCGGGCTGATGTGGGTCAGCGTTGACATCTGCGTTGTGCCAATCGGCGTTGGCGTCAGTCTTTCCCCTTACATCGCCGCCTGTGAACGCGTGATTGCTGCCACGGGCCTTGCGCATCAGCTGGGTCCCAATGGCACGGCGATCGAAGGCTCCTGGGACGAGGTCATGGACTGTGTGCGTGCCTGTCACGCTGAGTTGCATGGCATGGGCGCCCCACGGCTCTACACAACGCTCAAACTCAACACCCGCACCGATCGGCAGCAGTCGTTTTCCGAGAAGGTCGCCTCCGTTGAGCAACAGCTGGCCGAGCAGTAGCTGCTGAACGGCTGAAAACCTGTAGATCTCTGGTGGGTTTTGCTCCGGCTTGAGCCGCTCTTGAGACCAATGAGATTGTTGATGTTGCCCTGCCTCCATGGGTCGCGGTTTCAGGGGTGCGCTTTTGGCTCTGCTGCTCATGCAGCTCACGGGCGGGCCTGTTCAGGCGGCAACGTGGGATCGCATCGCCAGTTACCTGCGGCTGCTGCAGCGGGCAGGTGTGAATGCGTTGGTGGCGAGTGATTGTCCTGCGGGCTTGCTGGGGGCCTTCCATGAGGGCAAGCAGGCCCTCTTGATGTGTGGCAACAACCTGCCCGACGATCCAGCGATTGTTTGGATTGTGCTGGCCCATGAATCAGCCCATGTGATGCAGTCGTGCAATGGGGGAAACCTGATGCCGGCCACCTTGTTAAGCCGAGAGATGGATCAGGCCCGACAGCGTCAGCCCGATACGTTTCAAGAATTGCAGCTCTATCACACCAGTCAGCATCACGTTGAGGCGGAAGCCCGACTGATTCAGGCCCTGCCACCGGAACAGGTGGTGGCCTTGTTTGAAAAACACTGCACGAAGCGACTGTCCCCTTGAAGTTGCTGATGCTGGACCCCTGGCTGATGGTGGTCGACAAGCCCGCCGGCCTCTTGACGCAACCGGGTCTGGGGCCGAAGCAAAGCGACTCGGTGATCAGCCGCTTGCAGCGCAAGGAGCAAGGCCTGCGATTGGTTCACCGCCTGGATCGCGACACCTCGGGTGTGCTTCTGCTGGCCCGCAGTGCCGACGCCCTACGGCGGCTCAGTGCCCTTTTTGCCGAACGTCGGATTAACAAGCTGTACCAGGCGGATGTGGAGGGGGAGCTCCATGGCCGCGGTTGTATAACCAGCCCCTTGGCGCGCCTCTCGCGCCAACCGCCGCGCTACGGCAGCCATCCCGAGGGGCGTCTGGCGTTGACTCTATGGAGAGTCCGCGCGGTTTGTTCCAACAGCACGCGGATTTGGCTGCGTCCGCTCACGGGCCGCTCCCATCAGCTGCGAGCCCATCTAGCGGAACTGGGCCATCCCATCGTTGGGGATCCCATCTACGGAGATGCAGGCCGTTCCTGCCTGTTGCATCTGCATGCCCAGGCCTTGAGTTTTCGGCATCCCTTCACACAACAACGTGTTCGTTTGATCTCCCAGGAGGTCCCTTTTGCTGCTGAGTTCTGAACTCGTTGGCTATTTGGCTGCTGGCCTCAAGACGGCCAGTTTTTTCCCGCAGGCTATGAAGACCCTGCGCAGTGGCGACACCAAGGCGATTTCCCTGGGCATGTATGCCCTTTTCACCAGTGGCGTTGCGATGTGGTCGTTGAACGCCGATGAACGGTCAGCCGGTCAACGTCGGGCCGGAATCGGATAGGGAATGCGGCGATGGCGCATCCGTCGCCACACCTGCACGAACGCACGGATCACCAGTTCCACCTCGCTGCGGTTAAGGCTGCTTTTTCGAAGTTGTCCATCCCGCTGCCGCGACTCCACGATGCGCCGCACCGTGTCCACCGCCTGGGCATCGGAGGTGTCGGGAGGGAGGGATCGCAGCGCTGCCTCACATCCGTCCGCCAGCATCAAAATCGCTGTTTCCTTGGAGCGGGGTTCGGGGCCCTTGTAGCGGAAGCGGCGTTCCTCAACCGCTTCGCCACGCTCCTGGGCCTTGTGAAGGAAATAGCCCATCTTCAAGGTGCCCTGATGCTCGGGGATGAAATCGGCGATGGGCCGGGGAAGGCGGTGGCGCCGCGCCAGCTTCAGCCCCTCATCCACGTGGGCTTGAAGCACCGCTGCGCTTGCCTGGGGATCGTCCAGTGCGTCGTGGGGATTGGGGCCATCTTTCTGGTTCTCGATAAACCAGTCCGGCGCATGGAGTTTGCCCACATCGTGATAGAGCGATCCGGTTCGGATCAGATCCACATCGGCACCGATGGCCCGCGCCCCTTCCTCCGCCAGGCCGCAGATCATCAGGGTGTGTTCAAACGTTCCCGGGGCCTCACAGGAGAGGCGGCGAAGCAGGGGGCGTTCCTGATCCGCCAGCTCCAGCAGCCGTGCTCGGGTGAGCAGTCCGAAGGAGCTCTCGAGCATGGGAATCAGCAGCAGGCTGAGCATCAGCAGAACCCCGAGCAGCAGGGCGTCGGTGGCCAGTTCATCCAGGCTGGGGTTCAGGCTTCCCCAGAGACGCAGGCCCGTGAAGGGCTGCAGTTGCAGTAGCAGCCACTGGCCCACAAGGGCACCGATCGGCAGGAGCACCGTCAGTTGCAGGAGCTGCCCGCGGCTTCGCTGACGGCCTGCGATCAAGGCACCAGTGGCGGCCACTGTCGCCGCCACCAGCAGGCGACCATCCCCTAGACCCTGCACGGGTTCAGGCCAGAGCAGTGCGGCAACACCCATCCAGACCAACCCGCAGCCGGTGCCCAGGCCTTCAGCCAGCACCAGGGTGGGTGGCACCAGAACAGCCAGAGGGCTCACGGCTCCCTTGAACCAGAGTTTGGCCATCTGAACCAGCAGCAGCAGTCCCACTGCCAGCAGGGCGTGGCGTACCTCCAGACCAGGCCGTTCGCGCCGCATCACCAACAGCATCACCGCGCAAGCTGCAGCGGCTTCGACGAACCGCTGGAACCAGATCAATGGTTGGGGTTCGCGGCGCACGCGGCCGAAATAATCCAGCACGTCGTAGGCCTGGGGGCTGATCGGCTCGCCCTTGCGGGTGATCAGATCCCCCTTGCGCACCTGGATGGTGGGGATGGCCTGTTTGGTCAGCTGTTCTTCGATCAGCTGTTTGCTCAGGTTCGGGTCGGTGCGCAGGTTGCTGCTGCCGCGCAGGGCACTTGTGAGCACCTTGCCGGCTAGGGAGCGCGACGCCGGTTCCTTCAGCGCGACCGGCTTCAGTTGCAGATCAGCGGCCTGGCGCAATTGCTCGACGGCCAGATTGCTCACCAGACCTTGGCTGAGCATGCGATCTGCAGTGCTGCGCACCGCGTCATCCCAGGCCAGATGCTCCTGTTCGCTGCGTTGCTCCAGCCAGGTCTTCTCCAGCTCAGACAGGTTCACCGGCCCGATCCGGGCACCTGAACCGGTGTTGGTGACCTCCTGTAGCTGAAGCAGTTGTTGCTCGAGGCGTTGTTTGAGTTGTTCGGTCTGCTCTTGATCGATGACCTGCACCACCGATCGCGCCACCAGAGAGGCGCGCTGCTGCTCGAGGGCGGTGCTGTCCTGCACCAGGGCATCCTTCGGAGCGACGGCCTCAAACGGGGCCAGCGATCCGGGTTGGAGTTTCGGTTTGATCAGCCAGGGCAAGCTTGAGGCTGCTGCCACGGAAAGGCACAGCAGCAGAACGACAATGGTTTGGAACCGCGTCCAGCGCAGCAGACGACCCCCTGGGCCTTCGAGCCGCAGCCAGTTCCGCCAAAGGCTGCTTAGCCGTGGAACGCGAACCAAAAAGGACCCTTTAGTGGATTAACGCTAGCTCTCTCCAGAGGGCATGCTGGATGCAGTGCACTGGGATGCCATGGCCCTCCGTTTGGACGGCAAGGTGCTGGCAAGGGATGTGGAGCACCGTCTTCAAACCCTGATCGAACGATGTCTGGCCGAGGCGGGCCGACCGCCGGGGTTGGCGGTGCTCCGAGTTGGTGATGACCCAGCCAGTGCCGTTTACGTCGCAAACAAGGAAAAGGCCTGTGCTCGGATCGGGGTGGCCAGCTTCGGCGATCACCTTTCTGGCGACACTCCTGCCGCAGAGGTGCTCCAGACCATTGAACGTCTGAATTCCAATCCTGAGGTGGATGGCATCCTCCTGCAGCTTCCCCTGCCGGCCGGTCTGGATGAGGGGCCGCTGTTGATGGCCATTGATCCCGAGAAGGATGCGGATGGTCTGCACACCCTCAATCTCGGACGGCTGCTCAAGGGTGAACCGGGCCCGCGCAGCTGCACCCCCGCAGGGGTGATGGCGATGCTGCGCAGCAATGGCATCGATCCGGCGGGCAAGCGCGCTGTGGTGATCGGCCGAAGCATTCTTGTCGGGCAGCCGATGGCCTTGATGCTTCAGGCCGCTAACGCCACCGTCACCATCGCCCATTCCCGCACCGCAGATCTGGCGGCCCACACCCGGGAGGCCGAGATCCTTGTGGTGGCGGCTGGGCGTCCTGAGTTCATCGGGGCCGAGCACGTGCGGCCGGGGGCGGCGGTGGTGGATGTCGGCATCCACCGCAAGCACGAAGGCGGATTGTGCGGTGATGTTCGCGCGGCTGAAATCGAGTCGATCGCTGGTGCGCTTTCGCCTGTCCCCGGCGGTGTGGGACCGATGACGGTGACGATGCTGTTGGTGAACACCGTTGTGGCTTGGTGCAGACGCCACAACCTTGACCATGATTTGGACGATCTCGTGCCCTGATCGGTTCAATGGCGCTGCACTGGCTGTTTCCCACACCCGTTCTGCAGGTGGATCTTGAGCCGAATGCCGCCACGGCCGCAGCCATGCAGCAGCAGCTTGAGCAGTTCGATGCCCAGGTGTATCAGCATCCCGAGTTCAGCGATCGCAACAACCTCACCGGGGATTTGTTGGGCCATGCCGGCCTGGATCAGTTGCATCGCATGGATGCGTTCCAGTGGCTGAACGCACAGTTGGCCGAGCAGGTGGCGGGCTATCTCCACTCGCTCCTGGGGAACGATCACGGCCTCGTGGCCCATATCCAAAAGGCCTGGCCGGTGGTGTGTGCGAGAAATGGCGGCACGGTTGATCTGCATAGCCATCGCAATGCTCAGCTGAGTGCGGTGTTTTATGTGGTGACAGATCCAGCGAACGAGAGCGGGGAGCTGGAATTTGAGGCGCCGGATGATTACTTCAGCCATGTAATGGCGATTCCCTATCGCGATGCCGCCGTCTCCGGTGGTGTGTTCGCACCAATGCCCCACCGGCTGTTGGTGTTCCCTTCGGATCTTCGCCATCGCGTCCTCCCCTATGAGGGAAGCGGCCCCCGCTATTCGGTCTCCTATGACCTGGCCATCACCACGGAGCCAGGCAAGGGACGCGAGATGCGAACACCCCATCCCATGGATTGGGTCCCCCTCGGCATCTAAGGGCTCGGCCTGAGAGAATCCCGCCAGCCAGGGTCCACCCATGAGCGCCGAGTTTGATTTCAAGGCCTATCTCGGCAAGGCCAAAGAGCGGGTGGAAGCGGCACTCGATGGATCCCTGGGGCCTGAGAGGCCCGAGTCCCTCAGGGAAGCGATGCGCTACTCGCTGCTTGCAGGCGGAAAACGGCTTCGCCCGATTTTGTGCCTCGCTGCTTGCGAGTTGGCCGGGGGGGATGCGACCCAGGCCCTGCCCACGGCAGTGGCGCTGGAAATGATTCACACCATGTCGTTGATCCATGACGACCTGCCGGCCATGGATGACGACGACCTGCGACGTGGCCGTCCCACCAATCACAAGGTGTATGGCGAAGCCGTGGCCATCCTTGCGGGTGATGCCCTGCTGACCCGTGCCTTTGAAATGGTGGCCCTGCGCAGTCCGGATGTGCCGGCTGAGCGGCTGCTCAAGGTGGTGGGAGAGCTTTCATTGGTGGCCGGTGCTCCAGGTCTGGTGGGTGGCCAGGTGGTGGATCTGGAAAGCGAGGGCCAGGAGGTGGATCTTGAAACTCTCGAGTACATCCACCTCCATAAAACGGGAGCTCTGTTGAGTGCTTGTGTCATTACCGGGGCCATGATTGGTGGCGCCGATGATGAGCTGGTCAAGGCCCTGCGCACCTACGCGAGGGGGATCGGCTTGGCGTTCCAGATCATTGACGACATCCTCGACATCACAGCAAGCAGTGAGGTGCTGGGCAAAACCGCCGGCAAAGATCTCATCGCCGATAAGACCACCTATCCCAAGCTTCTTGGGCTCGAGGAGTCCCGCCACAGGGCTGACGCCTTGGTGAAGGAAGCGAAAGCAGCCCTTCAACCCTGGGCCGAGAAAGCGGTTCCCCTGCTGGCGTTGGCCGACTTCATCACCAGCCGGGATCGATGATCGATGCCATCCCCTCCCATGCTGTCTTGCGGGAGTTCTTCGACAACAGTTCGCTGACCTGGGGCTTGATGGCCTGCGGCGTAGCCCAGCTCTCCAAGCTGTTCCTCGAATTGCTACTGCACCGCCGCTGGCGTCCGGCGGTGCTAATTGAAACCGGTGGCATGCCCTCCAGTCACTCCGCCTTGGTCACAGGGACCGCGGCCTGTGTTGGATGGACACTGGGCTTTGATCACCCCCTGTTCGCCCTCGCGGCGATGGTGGCGTTCGTGGTCATGTACGACGCCAGTGGCATTCGCAGAGCTGCCGGACTGACGGCGGAACGGGTCAATGGCCTGCCTGATTCGCTTTGGCCGGAGCCCCCTGTGAAACCCCTCAAGGAAAGCCTGGGCCATAGCCGGCTTCAGGTGTTGGTGGGCAGCCTGATGGGCCCCGCGATCGCTTTGCCTGGCTTGGTGTATTTGGGATCACCGCTGCATCTGGTGGAGCATCTTGGAGCCGGGCTGGGGTGACCGCCGCCGCGGACCTCACCGCTGATCAGCAGGCGGCGGCCGACGCTTTTGGGGCCTGGCTCGATCAGCCCGTTGATGGCACGCCGTTTGTGCTCAGTGGTTTTGCGGGCAGCGGCAAGACCTTCCTCTCCATGCGGCTGTTGCGGCAGGTGGAAGCCAGCGGTTTGTGCTGGACCGTTGTGGCCCCAACCCATAAAGCGGTGGGTGTCTTGCGCCAGGCCCTGGAGTTGGAGGGTCTTCAACCCACCTGGTATCCCTCCACTATTCATCGGTTGTTGCGGCTGAAGCTCAAGCGCTCCGCCGACGCTGAACTCTGCGAACCCACCGAGCAGACGGCCATGGCCCTGGAGAACTTGGGTCTGGTGCTGATTGACGAAGCCTCCATGGTCGACAGCACCCTGTTGGGCATTGCCCTCCAGTGCGCCCATCCGTTCAAGACCCGTCTGGTGTTTGTGGGCGACCCGGCCCAGTTGCCGCCGGTAGGAGAGCCGAACAGTCCTGTTTTTGCCATGCAACGCTCCTGTTCCGCCACCTTGACCCAGGTGGTGCGTCATCAAGGCCCTGTGCTCCAGCTGGCCGCTGGTCTGCGGGAGGGGCGCCTTCCCTGCCAGATGCCGCCGCTGCTTCCGCCGATTCGATCGCCTCAGGGGCAGGTGCGCAGCTTGATCCAACGGGAGTGGCTGGATCAGGCCCGGCGTGCCTTGCGGGACGCCTCGGTGCAAGACAACCCCGATGCCGCACGCATCCTCTGCTACACCAACCGCACCTTGGATCGTCTGGTGCCCCATGCGCGCCGTGCCATTCATGGTGAGATGGCGGATCAGATGCCGGTGCTGCCCGGTGAGGTGTTGATCAGTCGCACCGCGGTGATGGCACCGGCCTCAAGGGATGGTGAAGAGGCCGGCGAAGAACCCGACATGGTGCTGGGCTCCAACCGCGAAGTGACCGTGCGTGACGTCAAGCCGGAGTCCTGTGATCTGGCGGATTTCGGTCTGTCGTCTGCCGATGGGCCCGTGCCCGTGATCGAGACCCTGTCCGCGACGGTGAATGCGGGGGATCTGGAGCTCACCCTGCGCCTGCAGCCGCCCTTGGGAAGTTCCGGTCGTCAGGAGCTCGATGCGGTGATGCAGCGCCTGCGCAAGCAGGCCCGTGATGCTGGCAAGAAAAATGGTCGCGCGATCTGGCGGCAGTACTTCTTGATTCGCGATGCCTTCGCCTCGTTGGGCCCGGCGTCGGTGCTTACGGTGCATCGCAGTCAGGGCAGCAGTTTCGGCGATGTGTTTGTGGCTCCGGATGTGTTCCGGGCCGATCCCGCAATTCGCCAGCAGCTCTGTTACGTCGCTGTGTCCCGCGCCCGGACGGGGGTCTGGTTGCTCGGAGGGGAGACGTCGTCCGACCTGCGCTCCACCTGGCAGCGCGAATTCGACAACACAAGAGATTCCCAGTGAATCAGCGGATCATCAGTCCGCTAATGCCCTGCCAGCCCAGATAGGCCCCCAGCCCGCAACTGAGGCTTCCCAACACCAGTTCACCGCGGCGAAGCAGGGCGGTTTTGCCGCTTTGCAGGACAGGAAGAACCCGCTGGCGTCCCACCAAGACAGCCAAGAATGGAATCAGAAGCAGTGCACTGGCGGCGGCGCTGAAGCCGACGCTACAGGCAATTTCCTCTCGCAATGGCAACTGCGCGGCCAGGATTACGGCTGCGCTTTTGGCGAACAGCAACAGGTCGTCCGGACTGATGACTTCCGTGACGCTGCTGATCAGCAACAGCAAGGGAAGTGGCATAGCTGCGAAACGATCAACGGCACCACTCCAGGCAGGGGCTGCTCCGTCATCCAGCACCCCCCGGATCAGTTCACGCCCGCCCAGGGCGATCAAGGCTCCACCTCCAATCAGATCCAGGCCTGTGCGGTGGTCTGATCCATGGCTCATGTCCAGCAGCAGTCCATGGCCCAGCGTCAGCAGACCGATCACCGCCAGGGTGCTGGTCAGTAGCCATCCGCCCACAAACAATCCGCCGCGCCGCAGGGGCGACGCCCCCAGCAGAAGCAACAGCAGCAGAACGATGTGGATTGGCGAGAGCGCCACGCCAAGTCCATAGGTCAGCAGTTCCGTCCAGATCCTGGGTTCCACCATCTGAAGAGGTTAGGAACCTGGATCACCGTTCTTCGCTAAGGGCCTTGCTCAGAGTCGCAGGATCAGTGCAGCGAGGCCAATGCTCACCCCCAGACTCACAACGCCGAGAAGAGCTCTCCAGAAGGCTTTGTCTTTGGTGTTGAGGAAGTTGCTCAAGAAACGCCAGGGTCTTCAGTCTTCAGTTTTGCCGCCTGGCAGCAGATAGGGAAAGGTGCGATGGATCGGGCGGTGCAGCGACCGCAGCGTCTTGTTGTATTGCACATCGGCCACCACGCTGTAGCGGCGCCCCAGAACCAGCGCACGGTCCAGATCGGCTTCACAGCTGCGGATGTCGGTCTGAACGGGTCTTGCCTGCGCTGACACCGGTTCGGCAGCCGGAATCAGAGCTGAGAACTGTCCTTCCCTGTGCCGCCAGCTCTGACAGGCATCAAGAGCCTCTGACGCTGAATCGAACACCTGCTTGGTGGTCTCCCGTCGCGTGCTCATCGCCTCCATGCCGAGCAGGGGCAACGCGGTGAGCAGGAGGACAAATCCGAAGCGGAGCATGCGACAGGCGCGAGGGTCCTGCTTCAGCCGTAGCTAGGTGGGCTGCGCCCGGCAGCCTCCTTCGCAATCTTTTCGCCTGCGTGTCTCAGTAGCGCACTTCGAACCAGTCATCGCCCGTGACGGGGAGCTGGCTTGGTGTCACCCGAAGAACCCTGGCGCCCGGAGGTCCGACCTCACACCAGGCCCGAAGTTCAGACAAGGCGAGCGGTGGACCTTCGGCTTGCACTTCGACGCGGCCATCGCTCAGGTTGCGTACCCAGCCGCTGATGCCGAGATCCAGGGCGCGCCGACTGCAGCTGGCGCGGAATCCAACCCGTTGGACGCGGCCTTCGATCACCCATCGCCAGCGTTCGACGAAGGACTGGATTCGTGGGGGATGCTGACGGCTGACGAAGCGTTTGGCGATCGCTTCTCCCCGACTTCGAGCGCGGCGCGCCATCGGGAGCAGATCGTCGTAGAGCTTGCCCAGTGCAGGTGAACCCAGCTCGCGTGAACCGTCTGATCGACCCATCCTTCCGAATGTCGATGGACTTTCCATCCCTCAATGTCCCACAGCACTGACCTGTCGGAGGTCTGCCGGTTGCTGTGCAGTTGCCAACGGTGAAATTCGTGGCCAACGAGCTGCTGACCGCTCTCCACAACAGGGCTGTCACGCCGCGCTTGCAATCGGCGGTAACCCACCTGAAGCGGGCCGCGCTGGGCGGTGAAAGGAAGCAACTCAGCCATGTTGTGGCTGTTGCCATCGAGGTCGGTCAGCCGTTCCCCGAGTACCAGCATCCCGCCGCATTCGGCATAGATCGGCCGCTGCTGCGCGAACTGCCGTAGAGACCTCAGACTTCGCTGACAGCTGCTGAGCTGGGCGGCGTGCTGCTCGGGGAAACCGCCTGGCAGGATCAGCCCCTTGGCTTCGGCAGGAAGGGTCTCATCGGCCAGGGGACTCCAACGGAGCACAGGCATGCCCATGTGCTCCAGCAGTTCATTGGTTTCCTGGTACCGGAAGTGAAAGGCGGCATCACTGGCGAGGGCCACGGGCAGGGGGTGCCCCTGCACCGCGGGGATGTCGGCCAGGGGGGCTGGTCCTGGGCGGGGTGCCTGAAGTAGGGGCTCAAGGCGTTCCATGTTCAGATGCCTGCTGGCCAGAGCGGCCCAGGCCTGGCGTCGCTGTTCGGGGGCCTCCAATTCATGGGCGGGAGCCAAGCCGAGATGACGGCCTGGCAGGGAAAGAGCATCGGTGCGCGGGAGGCAGCCCAGCAACGGCACCTCCATGTGCTCCAGCACCTCGGCGAGGAGTTCACGATGCCTTGGGCTGCTTACCTTGTTGAGCACCACTCCGGCGATCACCAGGTTGGGATCGTGATCGCGGAATCCGCGAACGAGGGCGCCGAGGGAAGCGGCCTGACCGCCAGCATCCAGCACCAGAACCACCGGCAGGCCCAGCAGACGGGCTACATCGGCGGTGCTCCCGGTTTCAGTGCTGCCGATGCCATCGAACAGCCCCATCACTCCCTCCACGAGGGTCAGCTCAGAGGCTCCTCCATACCCGTGAAATGCCCGCCGAACCCAGGCTTCCCCGCAGAGATTGAGATCTAGATTCCGGCAGGCTTGGCCGGAGGCTTGGCTGAGCAGCTGCGCATCGAGATAGTCCGGTCCCACCTTGAAGGGTTGGATTCGCCGGCCCTGCTGCTGCGCCCAGCTCAACAGGGACAGGCTCAGCAGGGTTTTGCCGCTGCCACTGGCTGGTGCAGCGATGACGGCGGCCATGGCTCAGACGCGGCTCAGCCGAGCAGCCTGGCAGCCAGCGGAGCTGCAGCGGCCAGGAGCGGGTTAGTGCTGTCGTGACCGCCGCCCAGGAGTCGGGCGACATCCATTTCGGGGGTGTCGTGCTGCACGGGCACCACTTCCTCGTGCAGTTCAAGGTTGGCCATCCCTCCCCCTTCCAAACGCATGCAGCCCCCGGAATCAGCACAGAGGATGACACACACGCCCTGCCCGTTGTCCGGTTCAGCGATCAGTCGCAGTCCCACCATCTGGCCCGCATGCACGTTGGGCTGCCCCGTCGGCACAGCCATCAGTTGGAAGGTCACCTCCGTGCCATCGGAACGCTTGAACAGGGCGGTTGTGCCGTTCTCGATCTCGGCGGATGACACCGGAGTCCAGCCCAGTCGATCGGCGATCCAGGCCGCCAGCAGGAGCCCTTGGGCGGGGTGATCTCCCTCGACATCAATGTCCAGGCGTGTGATGTGGCTTAAGGCATCACGCCGTTCCGGCGGGTCGAACATCATGGCGAGGGTTTCGCGCCAGCTGCGCAGGCGCAGCCAGTTGAGATCGTTCACCGCCTGACCGCTCTCCACGCGGCTGCTCAGCAGGGCAAGGCACTGATGCGGATCACCCATAGCCGTATCGATGATCAGGCGCCGGGGTGCGCTGGTCAGCCGTTGCATCAGCTCCGGTGCTTCGTCCATGCAGCCGTTCCACCAGACCCATGCCGGCATCGATGCCGGCAGAAGCGGCTCAAGAATCGAGAGCCCTTCGCTCAGGGCGCCATGGCCGCCCCGCAGAACCACGACATCTCCACAGGCGGTGGTCCCACCCCCTTCCTCAGGCAGCGGGCAGTAGGCGGCCACCAGTGTTTCCAGGGGCTGCGCCGCATCGATCGTTGGCGCCAGAGTGATCAGGCGACGGGGCATCAGCGCACTCAGGGCCGGATCGATGTACTGCCCACGTAAGTCTTCTGCGCTGGCCTGACCTTCAAATTCAGCCACCGCCTTCACCACGACCCCATCCAAAGGCGGCGTGCTGAGGGGGAGGTCGGCATCCAGTACCGCCTGGCGGCCCGCAGCGATTAACGGGGCGGACTGCTGTCCGGTGATGGGCCCAGACAGACGACCACTACGGATCAATTGCTGCTCGGCCCAGGCGGGTTGCCAGATCAGCAGGCAGAAGGTGTTGGCCCCGGTGCCCGTGCTGCCCTGCTGTTCGGGGGACCAGAGCTGTTCGAGGTAGTGGGGAACCTCCGCAGGAGCCAGTTCCAGCGGGGTTTGCAGGGTCAGCTGAGGGGACATGGTGACGGTGCTGTGAGGAGTGCAGCGAGGAGTGGAGCGAGGATTGAGAGCGGTGAAACAGAGCGGTCAGGGGCGTCGCCAGAGCAGTCCGTCTTTCGCCAGCAGGGCATCCGCTGCAGCAGGTCCCCAGGTGCGGGATTCGTAGGGATGAACCGGCAGCTGCCAGGGACTGTCTTCGATCAGTTCCAGCAGAGGGGTGTACAGACGCCAAGCGGCTTCCACTTCATCGCTTCGCGTGAACAGGGTGGGGTCGCTAAGCATGGCGTCAGCAAGGAGCCGCACATAGCCTTCATCGGAGGGTTCGCCGAAGGATTCGTCGTAGGAGAACTCCATGTCGATGGGACGGCTCCGCATCCCTGACCCCGGCGATTTCACCTCAAAGCGGAATTCAGCCCCTTCATCCGGCTGGATGCGCAGAATCAGTTGATTGGCGGTCGGTCCTCCAGTGGCCGCATCAAACAGATGCACTGGGGCTTCACGGAAGGTGAGCACCACCTCACTCATGCGCTTGGCCAGCCGTTTGCCGGTGCGCACATAGAACGGAACGCCCTGCCAGCGCCAGTTGTCGATGAACAGCTTCATTGCCACGTAGGTCTCGGTGGTGCTGTTGGGGTCCACACCGGGTTCATGGCGGTAACCAGCCAGGGGCGATTCCGCTGAACCACCGGGTCCGTATTGGCCGCGGATGCAGCAGTTCCAGGGTTCGAGCTCGTCGGCCAGGCGGGCGGCCTGGAGCACCTTGGCTTTTTCGTTGCGGATGGCTTCCGGATCAAAGCGCCCGGGAGGTTCCATGGCCGTAATCGCAAGCATCTGCGTCAGGTGGTTCTGCACCATGTCCCGCAGGGCGCCGGCTGATTCGTAGTACCCGGCACGCTCCTCCACCCCGACTGTTTCAGCGGCTGTGATCTGAACGCTGGAGATGTAATTCCGGTTCCAGATCGGCTCGAAGATCGTGTTGGCGAAGCGCAGAACCATGATGTTCTGGACGGTTTCCTTGCCCAGGTAATGGTCGATGCGAAAGATCTGGTTCTCCTGCCCGCAGGCCTGGACCACACGATTGAGGGCCTGGGCACTGCCGTAGTCACGACCGAATGGTTTCTCGATCACCACCCGGCTGCGTTTGGGATCCTTCAACAGGCCAGCGTCGGAGAGTGAGCGGCAGCCACTGCCGTAGAACTTGGGGGAGACGGAGAGATAGAACGTGCGGTTGCCGCGGGTAGCGCACTGTTGATCGATCTGCTCGAGCCGTGTGCCAAGCCGAACCACATCCTCAGGTTGCTGAAGGTCGACGGGCTCGTAGAAGAGTTTGTTGACGAACTGCTCCCAGACCAAGGGATCGTTCTGAATCGTGCCGGAGAGCGCCTCCGCCATCTTTCCGCGGAACTCCTCGTCACTCCAGGGCCGTCGTGCACAGCCGAGCAGGGCGAACTCACTGGGCAGTCGTCGTTGTTTGAAAAGCTCGAACAGAGCTGGCACCAGCTTGCGGTGGGTCAGATCACCGCTGGCGCCGAAGATCACCAGACACTGCGGCGCGATCACGCGCTCCTGACGCAGTCCAACCCTGAGGGGGTTTGTCATCGTGGCGACCATGGAGCGTCCAGGCTTCTGACGCTGGTTTAGGCACGGAATTGGCAACAGACATGGACTTGCCTCTTTGTTTCCGTGTTGGTTCCAGCTTTTGTTGTCAACCGAAAAAAAAAGTCCACCCCGAGGGGTGGACCGGAAACGATCTGGGAAAGATTGATCAGTAGGTTTCCACGTGCCAGCGGTCGGCTTTCTTCAGCTGAGGACGCAGTTCAGACCAATCGAGCCCTTTGGCTGCAGCGGCGGCTGTCATGGCTTCGTCGATACCCGGTTCCATGCCGCGCAGACCGCACATGTACACATGGGTCTTGGGATTTTCAATCATCGCGAAGATCTCTTCGGCATGCTCCAGAACGCGGTCCTGGATGTACATCCGGCCACCCTTGGCATTCTGCTGTTCGCGGCTGATTGCCTTGGTGTAGCGGAAGTTGTCGGGATATTCCTTCTCGTAGTGGAGGAAGTCCTCGTCGTAGAGCAGGTTGGCAGTTTTGGGTGCACCCATGAACAGCCAGGCTTTGCCGCGGAATTTCCAACCGTTGGCCTCTTGTTCCCGGGGCTCGAACATGCGGCGGAGGTAGGTGCGCATCGGCGCGATTCCGGTGCCGGTCGCCAGCATGATGATGTTGGCGTCCTCATCGTCAGGAAGAAGCATCTCCTTGCCAACTGGGCCGGTGATTTTCACCTTGGTGCCGGGCTCGATGTCACAGAGATAGGTGGAGCAGACGCCATAGATCTGTTCGCCGGCTTCGTTTTTGTACTCGAGCTGGCGAACGCAGAGGGAAACGGTGTCGCCTTCCAGGTTGTCGCCGTGGCGTGTGCTGGCAATGGAATACAGGCGCAGTTTGTGGGGTTTGCCGTTGGCGTCTTCCCCTTCAGGAATGATGCCGATGCTCTGCCCCTCGATGTACTTCAGCTGCGGGTCGCCACCGGCGAGATCAAAGGTGATGTGCTGCACACGGCCGATGGCACCGTCCTTCAGCAGGGAATAGTTCTCGGTGACCGTCCCCATGAACGGGGTTTTGGGCTTGTAGGTGTTGACCGGAACGTCGGCGTGGGGCTTTTTCTTCGGGGCGCTGGACGTCACGGCTTTCTTGGCGGGTTTTTTGACGGTTTTTTTGGCAGGTGCCGGGGTGGTGGGAACAGGAGCTGCTTGAGGCTCAACTTCCACACCATTCACGGAGACGATTTTGGCGCCGCTGGCCCCCAATCGTTTGAAAAGTGCGGAAAACTGGTTCATTGGAACGGTGTAGGTCTGAACCACGGACGGTTGTGAGCCGACGTGGGGACCACTTGCCACAACAGTGAACAGAACCTCATTGCAGTGTTCTGTCGCTGCATTGGACACCCGCATTGAAATCACCGGCTTTTGGTGGCGCGACTATAGGCGTGGCCTTCGTTTTCACACAAAACGGTTGCTCTTCGGAACAGAATTCGATGTGATCTAGACGACCTCCTTAAGATCCTCAGGTTCCGTCTCTCATCTCAGCGCCTCTTTTGGTTTTCCCCCAGACAATGTTTGGACGTGGGCTTCAAACCTCCGCAGATTCCAGGACTGCGATCGAGCAGACCATGGAACGGCTGCCCCAGGGGACGCGCCGTCTTGCGGCTGAACTGAAATCCTCACTCCCTGTTCAGCTCCTCTGGGATGTGCTGACGGATTACGAGAATCTCTCCCGGTTTATCCCCAATCTCAGCACCAGCGAGCTGATCCAGCGTCAAGGCCAGACGGTGCGGCTCCAGCAGGTGGGCAGTCAGCAGCTCCTGGGGCTTCGTTTCTCGGCCCAGGTTCAGTTGGAGTTGACGGAATATCGCCAGGACGGATTGCTTCGGTTCCGCATGGTGAAAGGTGATTTCCGACGCTTTGAAGGCTCGTGGCAGATCCGTCAACGTCCCGACGGCAGCTCATTGCTCTACGAGCTCATGGTTCAAGGCTGTCTTGGCATGCCGATTGGCCTGATTGAGGAGCGCCTTCGCGATGATCTTTCCAGCAACCTCAATGCTGTGGTGCAGGAAGCGCACCGAAGAAACAGCTGAGGTTGATCTTCAGCTCATCGCAAAGTTGATTTGCGATGACGTCATACCCCCAAGGGGATTCGAACCCCTGTCGCCTCCGTGAAAGGGAGGTGTCCTAGGCCTCTAGACGATGGGGGCGAGGCCGTAATCAGTGAGCTGTCTGTGCTCCTGATCACTTGTGAACACTAGGGCTTGGTCTGACCCTCCGTCAAGACAGCTTGTCCCCATTCGACACCTTGTCCTTGCCAGATCGGCACCGTGAAGGTGAAGCAGGCTCCCTCCCCAGGGTCGGAGACAACCCAGATTTTGCCGCCGTGAACTTCGACGATGCGGCGACAGACCGCAAGGCCCACGCCGTACCCGGTGGTTTGGTCGGAGGTTTGCGGTAGACGCACCCGATCCAGAAAAATCCTCTGCTGTTCCGTTTCCGGAATACCAGGGCCACTGTCACAAACACTCACCTCCACTCGCTGGCTGGTGCGGTGCAGCATGGTCAGTGAGATGTGTCCGCCATCGCCTGTGTACTTCAAGGCATTTTCCAGGAGATTCAGAAGCACCTGACGCATGCGGCGTTGGTCGGCAAACACCTTGGGCAGGTCTGCGGGGATATCGGTTTGGATTTCAACGTTGCGGCCCAGCCACAATTTTTCAAGCTCGAGAATTACTTCTGCTGAAACGCTGGCAAGGTCGAGCCTCTGCGGGTTGAACAGCGTTTCCCAGCGGGTGGTTCCCACCTCGAGTAGATCCTTCGACAGCGCTTCCATCTCCTCCAGGCGGCGGGTGATTACATCCTGAAAGCGATTCATATCGATCTGTCCCAGACGCTGGCTTTGCAGGGCTAACGCGGCCGCCGTGAGCGGTGTGCGCAGCTCATGAGCCACCATCCGTAGCAAGCGTTCCTGGGCACTGACGCGATCGATCAGCGTCTCGTTCTCTTGTCGCAGCACCAGCAGCTGATCCTCCAGCTGGAGTTCCTTCTGGGTTCGACTCCCATCGAGTTCTGTCGGTCTGAGGCTGAGGCCAAGACCGCTCACCACTCCATCCTGTTTCCAGCGCGGCACCCATCCTTTGAGTTGCTGGAGGATGTTGCTTCCTGCGAACACCTGTTTTGGGTTCGGCGCCAGTTTGATCAGCGCTGGCGTCACCACAAGGCGATGCAGTTCGAGGAGTTCAGGTTGCTGTGAGGGATCGGCGACCTGCAGGGTGACTTCGAAGCCCAGGTCGTCCCGTTCCAGGAACTGCACCAAGGAGCGGAGGTCCTGCCCAGAAAGGTGATGTCGCGCTGCCACCAGCAACAGCTTCAATGGCTGACCTGTCTTGGGACCGTCCTTCACCACGCGGACTGCAAGACAGCAAAAACCGATGCTTACCTTATGGGTTTTCGATTGAACCGCCATCAGCGCTAAGACAATCAGGAACACTCCGTTGCGTCATTGACGCGGTCCATGTCGCTCTTTTCTGCGCAAAACCGTGTTCCTCTGACCGTTCCCGGTGGAGTGGCTGCCCAGCCGACGATTCAGGTCGACAGCAACCTGCGTCGCTGGTTCAGCCGCAATCTGGGGCTGTGGCGTTCCCGGCGGCAATACTCCTTCAGCGACGACCAGGTTCTCCATCTCGATATGAATCTGAAGATGGAGGCCTTTGCGCACCCCCAAGCGGGTGAGAGTCGATACCGATTCAGCTGGTGGTCCGATCAGGACGATCAGCATTCAGACGAATTTTTTGCACGCAAGCCCTGGTTTGAGCGCAGTGGGGTAATGGAAGCCACGCTGTGGGGTCATCAACTTCAGAGAAGCCGCGGTTATCTCACTGGAGACCCAGTGCGTACCCGGTTGCGTCAGGTGGATGAGCACGAAACCATCCTCGAATCCCACTATCAGCAGTGGGACATCCTTGAGCACATTCGTCTTGTCGATCAGGACCGCTACCGGTACCGCGCCATCTACAGCTGGGAGAACGGTGATCTCTCGATCGTTGAGCACCATCACGAGATTCGAATGGCCGACCCCTTGCCGCTGATCGATGAGGACTGAACGTTTGCGCTCTAGCAATGTCCCAGTTCAATAACCGCGCCCAACAGTCGTGAAGCCTTGGCATGGGCGGTAACTTGCAAAAATTGATGCCGTTTGAAAAGCAAGGTGATTCGTCGTTCGCTCGCTGCTGCAGCTCTCCTGATTGCAGCTCCGTTGCTGTCTCCGGCCACAGCTCTGGCTCAGGCTTCAAAGAGCAACTCCACTCCCGCCACAGCCATGGAGGTCAACACCTACGGCGTGATGTCGATCGCCACATTCTGTGAAGCAAGAGCACAGAAGATCGATTTCAGTAAGTCTCTTGCAGTGGCTCTCGCCGGTCAGCTGCATGTGATCTATGGCAAGCATGGCGGTCTGCTCCCCGGCTCCAAGACGCCCTTGCCTGAGAAGCAGTTCCTCAACAATGCTGGTTTTATGATTGTTGGTGGCGCACTGAAGTTCTGTCCTAAATCAGTTCCGGCGGCAGAAAAAGCACGCTTTGAAAAAGCTGCTGCCTCCTTGAAGCCCGCTAAGAAATAACTTCTCATATGGCCTCTTGAATAGAGCCATTGGCTGCCCTTGATGGTTCAGCCAATGGCTCTTTTTTTTGATCCTTTGGTACATATTGTTTGTCTTCTTTGGTGCTCTGTTGCTCCAGCTCTTGGCTGAAACGCTTCAGTTGAGTGTCTTGTCCGTCAAGATCGTTCTGTCCTTGCGTCGTTAGGCCATGCCTGCAGTTGCTTCGATTCGTCTCGCGGACTACACGCCATGGGCCTTTGAACTCCCCGACATCGCTCTGGATGTGATCATTCAGAGCGATCATGTCGTTGTTACGTCCAGGCTGAATCTTGAACCGCGTCGTTCGGGCGACCCCCTGGTGCTGTGCGGCGTCGATCTGGAGATCGAATCCCTTGCGATCGACCAGACGCCACTGCAGCCAGCGGATTACAGCTTTGCTGACGGACTGCTGACCATTCCCAACGTTCCTGCCCAGCCGTTTGTGCTGGAGACCTGTTGCCGTCTGGACCCCTACTCCAACAGCTCTCTTGAGGGGTTGTATGCCAGTTGTGGTTTGCTCAGCACCCAGTGTGAAGCGGAAGGGTTCCGGCGCATCAGCCTGCATCCGGATCGTCCCGATGTGCTGAGTCGTTGGAAGGTGCGGATTGAGGCCAGTCGCAGCAGTTGTCCTGTGCTTCTCAGCAATGGCAATGCCATTCAGGAAGAGCATGTCGGCGCGGATCGTCACGCTGTGACCTGGGATGACCCCTTCCCCAAACCCTCTTACCTGTTCGCTCTGGTGGCCGGAGACCTAAGGGAGATTCGTGATCAGTACACGACGGCGTCGGGCCGGCAGGTCACCCTGCGATTGCATGTGGAGGAGGGGGATGAACCCTTCACGTCGCATGCCATGGACTCGTTGAAGCGATCCATGCGCTGGGATGAGTCTGTTTATAACCTTGAATACGACCTCGACGAATACAACATCGTTGCCGTTCGTCACTTCAACATGGGCGCGATGGAGAACAAGAGTTTAAATATTTTCAATTCAAAGCTTGTCCTCGCAGATGCGGAAACTGCAACCGATGCCGAACTTGAGCGCATCGAAAGTGTGATTGCTCATGAATACTTTCATAACTGGAGTGGGAATCGCATCACCTGCAGGGATTGGTTCCAGCTGTCGCTCAAAGAAGGGCTGACGGTTTTTCGTGATCAATGTTTCACGGCGGATCTGCATTCAGAGGCGGTGAAGCGCATTGAGGATGTTGCGATGCTGCGCAACACCCAATTCCGGGAGGACGCTGGCCCTACAGCGCATCCAGTGAAGCCAGCCGAATATCAGGCGATCGATAACTTCTACACAACAACCATCTATGAAAAAGGTGCGGAATTGATCCGCATGCTTCGCACCTTGCTTGGGCCTGAGCGGTTCATGAGGGGCATGGAGGTGTATGTGAAGCGTTTCGATGGCACGGCCGCCACAACGGAAGACTTTGTTCACGCGATCGCTGATGGTGCCACCAGCCAGGGAGAACCCCTGGGGTTCGATCTGGAGCGCTTCAAGCGCTGGTATCACCAGGCTGGAACACCGGAACTCAGCATTGATCGTCATTGGAATCCTGCATTGGGTCAGCTGACGGTCGACTTGCACCAGGCGACGCTCCCCACGCCGGGACAAGCGGACAAACAGCCCCTGGTGCTGCCGGTTGCCATGGCTCTGGTGGGGGACCAGGGCCGTGTCGGTGAGGAACAGTTGCTTGTGATGGAGGATGAGCGCGCCAGCATCACCCTGCAGGGCCAGCCCGGAGACAACGTCCCTGCCCTCTCGGTGTTGCGCCGTTTCTCGGCGCCGGTCCACGTGCGTCTTGACCAGTCGCTTGAGGAGTGTCTGCAGCTCTTGGCCTCCGATGACGACCCTTTCTGCCGTTGGGATGCGGCCCAGCGCCTGGCACGCCAGGTGCTGTTGGCGCGGGCGGACAACCAGCCGAACCTCGCCGTGGAGGAGGCGCTGATCCAGGCCCTTGATCAGCGGATCTCCGCCTACGTCGGTGGTGATGGCATGGACCTGGCGGCACTGCTTGCGCTGCCGGGAATGGCGGAACTGGAGGTGTTGCAATCCCCTGTTGATCCGCTTGCGCTGGATCGAGCCTTCCGCGAGTGGACCCAGGAAATTGGTGTCCGATTGCAGTCGTCCCTGCATCGACTCTTGGAGCTTGGGCGGGCTGACTGGCCGTTGGCCTGGCCAGCCGGTCAGGGCGGCCGCGCCCTAACAGCTTTGGCTTGGCGCTGGCTTGCCGCTGCCGGGGATCCAACGGTGTCGGCGGAGGCCTTGGCTGCGGTTTCTGGCCCTTCGATGACTCTGGCGCGGGGAGCACTGCGGGCGTTGCTGCCGCTCGAGAGCGTTGAGCGTGAGCAGGCGCTGGCCCTGTTTTACGACCGTTGGAAAGACAAGCCCGTGATCCTTGATGCCTGGTTTGCGATGGAGGCATCGGCCCCCAGATCCAATGCTTTGGAGCGGGTTCAGCAACTTCTGGACCATCCACGCTTCGATCCCCTTGCGCCCAATTCCCTTCGCGCTGTTCTGGGCGGATTCACCGCCAATGTGCAGGCTTTTCATGCCGCCGATGGCAGTGGTTACCGGTTCATGGCTGAGCAAATCGCAGCGGTTGATTCCCGGAATCCGATCACCGCGTCACGGATGGCCAAGGTGTTCAGTCGCTGCAGCAGTTACGGAGCCGAGCGCCAAAGGTTCATGCGTCAAGCCATCGACCAGCTGGCATCCCAACCGTTGTCAGCCAACACGGCCGAGGTGGTTCAGTTGCTCACGATGTGACCACCACCAGCACGATCACCGCGATAAGCAGGATCAACAGCCAGCGTTTTCCAGTGCTGCGCCGGCTGCTGCGGGACGTTGACCGTGTGGCTCTGCTTCCGGCCGCAAGGCCGCAGTTTTGACAGACCAGCCGACCGGCCATGGATCGGTCGGCACGAAACCGACGGCTTCCGCAGTTCTGGCAGACGGTGATGGTCAAAGTCCCTCAATCATCGTTTCACCAGCTTGCCTGGCGTCAGTCAGTCCCGTTCCCAGCCATCGCAGCCTGCTTTGGAGCGTTGGCGTTTCGTGCGTCGGTAGCTGTCGTTTTGTTGGGCCAGAGCTTCACTGGCAGCAGCAACGGCTGTGCGATCAGTGCTTCCAGCAATGATCGCTCGATTGATCGCCATGGCGTTGCCAAGGCGATTCAGCACCTGATCCATCAACCGGCACTCATCGAATTCGGCACGCCCCGCAAGCGGTAGCCCCAGCAGCAGCAAGGCCCAGCAGGGAACAAGCAAGCCTTTCATCGTTCCCCTCAGGGGCTGTAGGTGATGGTGCACTGATAGCGGCTGCTGAATCCCACATCAATGCTTCTGCAAGTTGTATCGGTGATCCTTGCCCCTTTCGGGACCACGCGCATGGCCTCGGCGGTGGCGAACTGCTCGGACGGCCCCTGTGCTGTGGCGCGGTTTCCGCCCGCAAGAGCTGTGGAGCCCCACAGGAATGTGGAGGCCATCAAGAGAGCTGCATATCGCATCTCGGGAGCTCGACGTGATTCCTTTGGTTTACACAGGACGAGACCACGCGATAGATGTGGTGCGTTCAGCACCTGCCACGGCACCAGCGTTGGGTCCGTCGTCTTGGTGCCGCGTCGACTTCGGTGTTTTGACGCAAGCTTGGGACTGGAGGTGGTGGCAGCAGCGCTGCCGGCTGGATGGGAAGACGTCTCGATCCCCATGCGGCATCAAATGGAACTACCACCAAGGGAATTGGTTCTGCACTGCGCACCGGCAACGGCATCAAGGCACAGCTTGATGCGATGAGGGCTGTGATCAGAGGTCTCATCGCGTCATCTTTGCTGATCCTGTCCGGTCATGCCATAGGCCTGTTGCTTCCTAAGGGCTCAGGCCAGGAGCCTGGTCAGGATTTGGAATATGAGACACCGCGGTAAGTCAGCACGACGCAATTACGGATGGATTTGATTTGTTCAGCGCGATAGGTTTTTCCCATGTATTTGAGTTGAATCGTTGGTCTGATGGATGTTGTTTCTGACTTTGCATATTTGTTGCCCAAGAAAGTGAGTTCCACGGTGGAATTAGGGGGTAAATAAAATGTTTCCAAGTTCTACATCGTTGCCGAAAGTTCGCAAGGTTCCGCTTGATACCTTGTTCTTTAGCTATGATTAAGACGCTGTCGGCCTGATACAAGTCCCGCTGTCTGGCCTTGTCCTGTCAGGAAAAAGAAAGTGGTGTGGCTTGTGAGTCTTTATGTTGAATATAATGAAGTTTTTGAAGCATTTCGTCAGTCTTTGTTTTTCCTAGCTCTCTTTTATTGATTGTTTATCTGAAGTTTGGGGCTTGGAGCGTTCGTCTATTTGCGTTTTGCTGCAGCGCTGGCATGCAGAAATTCTGTCTTTGTGATGTTCCGGAAGGGTTAGCCGAAAAGGATCCACGTCAAATTCATAGCCGCATGAGCATCTGGCATGGAATTTCAGTTTTTTCGCTTTTTTGAGTCGTTTTAAAAGGGTTACGTTGCCAAAGACTTGATCAGGCTTGAATCGCTCAAGCTTTGTGCGTTCTTCGGGTGCATGTTTGACCCGAGCCTTGTGCAATGCATTACGAACTGAGTTTTCACTGCCTTTACCCAGGATCTTGGGGATCTGGAGGATCGATCGGCCTTCCTGCAGATACAGGCGCTTGATCTCCTCGATCTCTGCACTTGTGAAGCCAGATTTCTTGCCCACCTTCTTCCTTCCTCCCTTTGGCTTGAGTCTCTCAGGTCGCGCTGCGACGATCGTCTGCGTTGTGCTGCGGTGGAGTGTCGGACGTCATGGGCTCCTCCGATCTCGATGCACATGCTTTCGTTAGCGATGGATCTCCTGGCTATCAGCTGTCGTGGTCATGGCCTTTTTGGGGCTGTTCAAGCGATTGTGGGGATGGCGTGGTAACCCCAGCCTCTGGTCTGCATTGATGAAGCGGAAAGCTCGCTAACCGAGTGCCACTGTTCGTCGGTCATCTGAGCCGGCGGCACCATCGCGGGATTTTTAGGGTCTCCGGTTCTGTGGGGTTCCAGGGATTGTTTATTGGCCTTCTTATGGATCAAGCCGAAGTCACCAACTGGAAGTCGATCGCCGAAAGCATGGAGGCCAAGGGCAATACGAGAGTTGGGTCTAGCTTCGTGCTCGCGCCATCGCTCATGGCAAGCCAGGCCCAATGCCCATCGGGGGGCGCCCTGCTCCGCCGCGATGCTGCAGAGCAGCGTTGGAAAGCGCTTCTGCATTTGGGCTGATCACTCACTCACTCAGGTTGGGGAGCTGAGGTTGATCCCTGACGGTCGAGCGGAACCGGAACGGTGCTCAGGTCTCGGTATCCCCACAGCGGCTCTGCCAGCAAAAAAACATCTGACAATCCCCCGAGCTTCAAATGAACGTGGCGCGTTTTCTTTTGAGAGACGGGAACAAGGTCGGGGCCGAGGTTTGCCCAGATGGGCTGGAGGTTTTCACCTACAAGGATCAGAAAGGACAGGAGGTCCATGCTTTGGCAACGGTCAAAGCCGAAAGGGAATTCCTCAGACAGGTGCCCTCGAAGCTGCTGCCCCTCTATGTCCGCATGGAGCAAGCTCTCGCAAGGACTGTTGGCCGGAGCTGATGTTGAGACCTGCCTCCCCGGCTTAAATAAACCCCGGAATTGCTGAGTTGGTGGTTGAGCACGGTGCAGCCAATAGTGCAGGAGGAACAAGAGCGATAGCCCGATAGAACTGGAAAGGATTAATTTCAAGTAGCATTTTAATCATTCTCTTCTCTCGATTTGATTTGGTCTTCGTAGAAACAATAGATGCCTATGCCCCATAATCCGCCAACGATGATGCTGCCTAAGGGTGTGCCTCCCGCGACGAATAAGGCAGAGATTAAAAACAGAGTGAATGGAAATGCAATCATTGGTCTTTGGAGTGGTATGAAGCTATCTCTCTGTAAACACACCTTCGCTTTTTGATTGAATTAATGTATTCAAAATAAGAAAGAGTTGTCTGAGAGATTGATAAGTAGGTGTCCACGCTTGCCTAGAGGCTCGCCCCCAGGCGTCAACCCATCAGCAAGTTCTCCATCACTGGCGTGTCAGTCATTGCTTACGGGGAAGCGAGCACACTTCCCGTCCCAGCAGCAGGTCTTAATTTCGCCTCTATCAGTGAAGTCCTCAACAATGGAGCATGTGAATTGAGTGGGATTCGGGTAGATGACAGATGCTCTCGTAATCTCTACCTTCATTGCCCTGTGGATAAGTATTCCCAGCAAAGCTATGGTGGCGGCAGAGAATCCAGCAATTAATTTAGTCGCTTCGTTTCTCATGGGTTGAAATCCCTTTAAGCAGGGACACCATCGACAAAGACACCATCTCTGTTCCAGGAAGGAATTCACTCCCTCATCCGAGGGAGATTTAAGTGAGGGTTTTATGAATGCCTTGCGGTACTGCTCACAAGCTCACTCCGAGGTAACCAACCCATCAGCCTGTCCCTCTTCCACTGCTGTCACCCCTAGGTCTTGCACGTATGCCTCCAGACAGTCATCGCTGGAAGGCATAAGGGTCATTGGCACTTAGTGCAGTAATCAATACCCCAAGCAGGAACAGAGCGATGCGGGTATCGAGGGTGATTGGTCAAATGTGAGTGCCTTGAGTGTTCCCCGCTTTGCTCAGGCAAGAAAAACTAGGCTGCCTTCAACGCCTGGTTCGTATTCCTCGCTGCCCTGCCAGTAAAGGCAGGATTTCAAATTTGTACTGAGGCACAGCTGAAAGTTTTGTTGCCTCAATTCGTTTCAGTTCTGTGCACGGGATTTCTTCGCTGCAAGCCCGGCTTCAACTGCTGTTCCAGCCGCGAGAGCGACGAGCCCGAGCAAACCAATCAGCTGGTTTTGAATTTCTTCGGCACCCTCGGATCCTTGTCCAAGCACTGCGCCAAGTACGAACCAGGTTGTTGCCAGAGCAGATGTAATCCAGTACGCCTTCCAGCGGCGCTGGTATAGGTACCCGGCGCCTAAGCCCGGAACCACATTCAAGATGACGGCTACCCAGCCTGCTGATGCGGCGAGGATCTCTCTTTTGGTGGGTGCCATAAGGACAGATGTCTCAGATCATTGTCGTGGGCATCGACACCAACCGTGCGTTGGAGCCCTTGGGAACCTGACAGTTAAATCCGTCTGGCTCGAAGCCGAGGGCAAGATCCGCGAGCGGGGCGAACCGTCTCAGTTGTCTAGGCATAGGGTCCAAAGCGCGTCGCACAGGCAGCACCACACTGTGCACCCAAGGCGATGGCCTTCGCCAAGGGCCAGTGCGCAGCAAGGCCGGTGACCACCCCCGCCGCAAAGCTGTCACCGCAGCCATAGCTCTCTACCAAGGGCCCCGGGAGGGGTGCAGGGTCATAGCGACCGCCAGGAATGCTGAGTCCTCCTGTGGCACCTTCCGTGCGAATCAGCTTGTGGGGAGCTGGGTTTAACTGTTCCGGCTCCACCCGCTCACCCGGATCGAGGCCACTGCCAATCAGGGCGTCGAGGGACACCCCGGCCTCTTGAAGCACAGGCAAACGAACCCGTGGGGTTGCGGCAAGGACTGCAGCAGATCGGCAGGCTTTCAACAGAGGGGCATCAGCTGCCGTGACGAAGAGGCCGTCGCATTCGCCGAGGGCCTCCCAGGGCAGGTCATCGGCGAGTGATGGGGTCAGCCGTTCGCCTATCACGGTGATCGCTCGGTCCCCCGAGCTATCGACCAAGCTCATGCCCCGCCGGGTTGGCGCCTCCCTCCAGGCGACATGAACCTCAAGGCCCAAATGTTCGAGCCGCTTGACGCAGGCTTCGCCGACCGAATCGCGGCCTAGGGCAGTAAAAAACTGGACGGGCTGCGGCTGCAACCGTGCCATCTGCACAGCAACGACGGCGCCACCACCAGCAGGTTCCTGCAGGGTCCGCAGGGCGTGACCAATGGCCCCGGGACGGGGCAATTGATCCACCGCCAAAAATTCCACCCACTCGACATGGCCGACGACGGCCAAGCGCAGGGGCGGCAGGGCTGAGGCGGAAGACAACGGCAGTCCCAGACGGCTGGAGTCTCATCCTCTCTGGTGATTCGGCCCAAATCAGACTGACCGCTGCAGCAGCTCATGCATTCCGACCCTGGGGGCGATGGTGCTGGAGCGCCTGGACGTGGAGTTGGCAACAACCCGGCTGGATGCCGATGTTTGCCACGCTGGCGTTGACAACAGCCCTTTTTGTCAACGCGACGACATGATCCCCCTTCAGCCACTGCTTGATCGTCTCGCTGAAATCCCAGGCATGGAGAGTGGCATGAAGCGCCTTGTGGTTGTTCTTGGTCAGCTGGGCGACTTCGACTCGATCGAATATGCCCAGGCGTTGGTGCCGAGGCTTCCCCAGTTGGCGGCGGTTGGGGTCAAGGTTCAGCTGTTCGGCATTGGCAACGCCGCCAGTGCCGAGCGGTTTGCTGCCTTTACCGGGTTTCCGCTGCAGCAGCTGATCGTGGATGCATCACCGGTGTTGCATCAGTCCTTGGGTTTGGAATCCGGGTTGCAGCTCCCCGGTGGGCCATGGCCTGGCTTTCTGCTGATGTGCGCCGGCGTGGGTTCACCGGGCACTCTTGGCGAGGTGCTGCGGGGCTACACAGGTGATCGCTCTGCAGCCCAGATCTTTGACGACGACGAGTGGGTCGAAGCATTTCCTCTGCCGCACTTTCGTGGAGCTCTGTTCCGCCGGGCCGGTGGCGCGGGCTTCCAGCGACCGTTTGAGCTAGCCACCAAGCGTCTGCGCAACATGAACGAAGTGCTCCGCAACTGGCGCACCTATGTGCCCTGTGATGACTACATCACCCAGCGTGGTGCCACCGTGCTTCTCGAGGGGGATGACAGCGTCATCTACTGCCATCGCGATCAAAGCCTTCTGGGTTATTCCGCCACCATGAATCGCCCCATGGCATTTCTCGACGCGGTCTTGTCTGAGGCCTGACATCAATCGGCGGAAGGCTCGCGATACACCGCCAGGGCCGCCAACAGTCCGCCGATGAATCCTGCGCTGTGGCTGATCCAGCTGACGCCGGCAGGTGAAACGCCGGGGATCAAGGCGATCAGGGCTGAGCCGTACAGCCAGAACGCCAGGAGCCCTAGGACGATCGACAGTATGCGACGTTCAAGCCAGCCGATCAGCAGCAGGTAGCCAAGAAGTCCGTAAACCACGCCTGAGAGTCCGTGGCTGCGGGCAGGCCAGAACAGGGCGACGGGAATGTTGATCACCAGCACCAACAGCCAAACGCTCAGGTAATCGCGCATTCCCCTGCTGAGCACCAGCCAGCTCAGGGGCAGAAAGGCCAGGCTGTTGGAGATGAGATGCCCGAAACCAGCGTGACTGAACGGAGCGGTGACAACACCCCACCACGGTTGATCCAGGCCCATCGGCAGGTTCCATTGCCCCGCAAAGATCAGCTGGTCGATCAGCTCCTGAGCCCAGGCCAACGCCAGGATCAGCACGGGAAGTAGCAGTCGTCCGCGCATCGTCCTGCGCCAATGACCACAATGATGACGCGCGTACCAGGTGGATGATCAGAAGTGACGTCGACGTCCTGGTGATCGGCAGCGGTATCGGCGGATTGTGTGCCGCTGGCCTCTGTGCCCGCGCCGGCCGCGAGGTGTTGGTGCTTGAGGCCCATCACCAGCCGGGTGGGGCCGCCCACGGCTTTCAACGCCAGGGCTATCACTTTGAATCCGGTCCATCCCTCTGGAGTGGTCTTGCGCGCTGGCCCAGCAGCAATCCATTGGCCCAGGTGCTTCGTGCGCTGGGGCAAACGTTGGAGGTGATCCCCTACCGAACCTGGGATGTGCTGTTGCCGGAAGGTGATCTGCGCATCGCCGTGGGGCATGACGACTTCGAGGCTGTGGTTCGCGGTCTGCGCGGTTCCGAAGCAGCCGCCGAATGGCGGCGTTTTGTGGAGGCGCTTCGGCCGATTGCCGCCGCCGCCGATGCCCTGCCCCTTTTGGCGCTGCGTCCAGGGGTGGATGGCATGGCGCAACTGCTGAAGCGCGGTGGACGGTTGTTGCCGCACCTCGCGGCGATGCGTCACCTCTCCGGTTCCTTTGGTCCTCTGGTGGATCGCCACCTCCGTGATCCCTTCCTGCGCCATTGGGTGGATCTTCTTTCCTTCCTGATCAGCGGCATGCCGATGGGAGACACCAACGCAGCGGCCATGGCCACGCTCTTCGGTGAGTGGTTTGAACCGGAGGCCCATCTCGACTACCCCATGGGCGGCAGTGCTGCGGTGGTCGAGGCCTTGGTGCGTGGCTTGAAGGCCCATGGCGGTTGCCTGCACACCGGCGTTGCTGTGCAACAGCTGCGGGTGGAAGGAGATCGCGTCGTGGGTGTGACGCTGCCGGATGGAACGCAGATTGCGGCACGTCAGGTGATCTGCAATGCCGATATCTGGTCCACCCTTGGATTGCTGCCAGAGTCCGTGGCACCGAAGTGGCAGCGTCAGCGCCAGGCCACGCCGGCTTGCAAAGGCTTTCTGCACCTGCATCTGGGATTTGATGCCACCGGTCTGGAGGATCTGCCGATCCACACCGTCTGGGTCGACGACTGGGAGCGCGGCATCGACGCCGAGCTCAACGCCGTGGTGTTGTCGATTCCTTCGGTGTTGGATCCCAGCATGGCTCCGCCGGGTCGCCATGTGCTGCACGCCTACACGCCCGCCAGTGAGCCGTGGGAGATCTGGGCCGATCTGGACCGTAACAGCGCGGCGTATCAACGCCTGAAATGGGAGCGCTGCGCTGTGTTCTGGCGGGTGCTCGAACGACGTATCCCCGACATTCGCGACCGCTGTGAGCTGATCATGGAGGGAACGCCGCTGACGCACAGCCATTTCCTCAATGTGCATCAAGGCAGCTATGGCCCTGCACTTTCAGCTGCAGAAGGTCTGTTCCCTGGCGTGACGACTCCTCTCGCCAATTTCTGGCTTTGTGGTGCCAGCACCTTCCCAGGCATCGGGATCCCTCCCGTGGCCGCGAGCGGTGCCATGGCTGCCCATGCCGTCCTCGGTCGGGAGATACAAAACAGTCTGCTTCGTGAGTTGGAGCTTTGAAACAGCTGCGTCATAACCTCCCTTCCGAAAGCCGTCGCAGCCCATGAATTCCAACGCCCGGATTGACTCGCTGCAGCTGATGTTGACGGATCTGCGCATGCGCAATGAGCCGATCCGTCACAAGGCGGCGTTCCGTGGCTGTCAACCGGAATTCCAGGCGTTGGTCAGCCGTTTGATTGAGCAGCTGGAGGGGGAACTTCTCGAGGAGAAGCAGCGTTTCCGCCAAGCGTCACGCCAGGCGTGACCTCGAGTGCAGGTCGCTCTACTGCGCCACTTGCACTGCTCGGAACAGACGATGTCGTTAAGTGTTCGTCTCCGCAGCGGATCGGTAGGCGGCTGGGACGAGCACCAGAAACAGCAGCCACCAGGCCAACACGCCCACGGCCAGGGGAAGGCTGATCCAAAGGCGATGCAGAACCGCCCAGGATCCACCGACCAACAGCACCCCTGTGGAGACGATGGACCATGGCTGGCACCACCAGGGTTTCAGCGACCAGAACGGTCGCTGTTCCGGCAGTGGCTGTTCCGGAGGTTCAGCGGAGGGCGTCGAGTTCACCGGCGGCTTGCATGGCAGCGAGGTTGTCGTAGCCACCAATCACGGATCCGTCGATGAACACCTGAGGGAAGGTGGTCATTCCACTGCGTTGCTGCACGGCCTGGAAGGCTGCGTCGTCGTTGATGGTGGTGACGGTGTGGGGCAGATCAAGTGTTCTAAGGATGCGCAGGGCTCGGCTGCACCATGGGCATCCAGGAAGAACGGCGATCTCCAACCGTGGTGTCGAGGATTGCGGAGCAGGGCCGCCTTCGCGTTGCTCCAGAACACCAATCAGTAGGTCGACTCCTTTCTGCACGATGGTGCCGGGCTCCAGATGGCCTCCCCAGACCTGGCAGGCCCCGTCCGAGAGGCTCAGATGCAGATGTACGCCCTCAGGAGCGAAGGTTCCATTGAGGGTGATCACTTCGAGGTCTCCTTCCAGCACGGTGGGCTCGGTCTGGCCGGGGCATTGAAAAGAGGCCTTGGTGAGGTTGCCGACCACGCCGAGAACAAAGCCGCTGATTCCGTCCCGCTGGGCCAGTTCTTCGAGGCTGAGGCGCAGATCACTGCCGGGAGCAAGCTTCAGCGGCAGGGAACGCATGGCGCCTCAAAAGGGTGTTCAAGATTACGCAATCTTGTCTTGCACGATATTGTTTCTATATTGATATTATATTTTCACGAAACCGTGTCTCTCCTTCAAGATCTGGTTCATGAGTTGCAGCAGCGAATCGAGGGCCAGGCTGCGGCTCCCAGCACGGCTGCGGTGGCCGATGCGGCCGGTTCCGAGCGCATCAATGTCACCCTGCCCCGCGGGGTGATGGATGACCTCAAGCGCCATGCCCTCGCCGAGGGGCGCAGTTGCGGCAATTTGGCCGCCTATTTGTTGGAAGAGGCCCTGCGTCGTCATCGCCCGCTGGGCTAGGTAGGGCCCAGCTCAATCCAGAAACTTGTCGGCGATGGCCTCCGCTACGCCACTTTGTTGGAGCTTCAGGATCGACACCCCCATGCGCGTGCGCAGCCGGCTGTTGGGGGCCACCACGAATCCATAGGTCTCATCGGCCAGGGTGAACGGTGCGATCCGCACGGCAAGGTCGGGGTTCTCTTTGAGGTAGTAGCGAAGCGAGTGTCGATCAAAGATCAAGGCATCGGCCTTTCGATCCAGCACCAACTGAACGGCGCTGTCGAGGCTGGGCGCTGGCACGACGCGCATCTCTCGGTTTTCCGCGAGCTCCATGCCATCGGTGCCTTGCACAACGGCGACCCGACGGCCGCTGAGCTGTTGAGGACTGTCAATGGCTGCTTCGGTGGCTCCCGAGAGAAATAGGGTGAATGCTGAGGCCAGGCTGGCGGTGAGGGACGACACCGCGATCAGCGAGATCACCATCCAGGCGCCTGTGATGCCCCGGCCGGTTCGTGTGATGGGCGCCTTGTCGCCATAGCCCACGGTCGTCAACGTCACCAGGGCAAACCACATGCCGCTGCTGATGCCGGGCAGCCAGTCGCGGGGGAACTGTGTACTGTTCGTGCGCCGTTCGGCCAGCCAAATCAGGCTGCCGACCACGAGCAGCACGCTGATCAGCACCAAGACGGATGAAATCACCGCCCAGCCAAAGAACACCTGGACCCGACTGAAGAGAGAGGGGGCCTTAAGGGGAAGAAGAATGCCCTCCTTGCTCAGGAAGTAGGGCTGGGTGAAGTCAATCCCCGCGATGGCAAGGCGGCGGGAGGTGATGCTGATCGGGCCCACCAATACGTCAATGCTTCCTTCATCCACCGCCTCAAGCCCGGCTATGGGCGTCGGCTGGGGAATCAGCTCGTAGCTGAGGTTGTTGTCTTCGGCGACCCTCCGCCAGATCTCGAGGCTGATCCCGCTGATGTGGTTGCCGTCCTTGATCACGAAGGGGGCGGAGCCACTGATCCCCACCTTCAGTTGGTTGGCCTGAAGGGGGAGTGCGCTGCTGCAACAGGCGAGCGCGAGAACGACGGACCAGCGCCGAACCGTTCGCATCAGCGCTGTTCCAGGCGGCGCACGATCACGGCCATTGCTGCCAGAGAACCCGCCAGCGCGATCAGCAGGGCGATGGTCATGGAAGTGTCAGGAAAGGGATGGTGCCGTCAGATTGGCATCCTTGGCACCGAGCAGCCAGTCGGCCACCTCCATCCTTAGGGCATAGGCACATTCGTAACGGCCCTCTCCTTCCAGCACGCTCAACCGTTGTTCGAGCGTACGCAGGGTTGAAATCGCGAGCTGGTGTGGACCCTTGCTTCGCGTCACAATGATTCTCTAGGGGGCAATTGAAGCTTGCGGCACGATGTCGGCAATCAGATGCAGCCAGAGCTACAGATCCGCGATCTGGCCCGTTCATGACCTCAATGGAGTGGAGCTGGCGAGACAACCCATTGACGTTCCTGCCCCAGCGGGCGTTGTGGCGGGCTGAGGGCCGTGAGCTGTTCGTCGCCGATCTTCACCTCGGCAAGGCCGAGGTGTTCCAGGCCCATGGCGTTCCCATGCCCAGCGACGGTGACCAAGGAACCCTCAATCCACTGCTGGAGCTCTGTCATGCCTTGTCGCCTAAGAGCTTGTTCGTGCTGGGTGATCTCGTGCACGCCCGAATTGGCATCACAGCTCCGATGCGCGAAACATTGCTGGCTCTGCCTGATCTCTGCGGTTGTCCGGTCGTGCTGATCGGTGGTAACCATGACCGCGGTAGCTGGATTGAAGGCTTGCCCCAGCAGCCCTCACAGCGTCTGGGAGATCTCTGGTTGAGCCATGGCCCTGAACCTGTGCCGGAGCCTGGTTTGTTGAACGTTTGTGGTCACCTGCATCCCACAACTCGGATTCGCAGCCGTTCCGATCAATTGCGTTTGCCCTGCTTCGCCTTTGATCCGGATGGTCCGCGTCTGGTGATTCCTGCCTTCGGGCAGTTGACGGGAGGCCATGACTGCGGCGAGCGTTACCAGCAATGGCTGGTAGCCGAAGGCTCCATCGTTCCTTGGTTCGATCCACTCCCCCACAACCGAGAGCGAAGGACCGCGTGACTCAGCCTGCTGAGCTGCGGATCCGACTCAAGCGGAGCCGGTGGCTGCGCAAGCGCTGGCTGCTGCTGGCGATGCCTTTCGTGGTGTTCGGCGGCTTGATTGCGTTGGCGCCTGTTGCGCCCGAGCGCTCCGATCGTGAGGCCCAGGATCTGAGCCCGGCCCAGCAGCGACGGCGGGATGCTGAGCCGTTTCGCTACATCCCCGACGACGAGGTCTACGCCCTGGATCTCGATCCAAGGCGGGTGCGTTTCGGGTTGCTGGAAGGTTGGGATCGCGAACAGGACGCCTATGAAGACAGCGCGGCTTTGGCCTACGTGTCCGGCCCGATGTACGAGCGCCATGTCGACAATGCCGGCCGCGAGATCACGGTTCCTCTGGGCGATCTCAAATTCGGCAACAAGGTCTGGCGTGGGCGTAATCGCACGGCATCACGGCAACGGGCCTACGTCGGCATCCGCCATGACGGCAGCATTGATTTCGGCTATGGGGAGCTGACCGATGCCCGCAGCCAGACCTACGACACCTTCATCGGTGGCCTCCACAGCCTCTTCAATGACATTGAGGCCCCGCCCGAGAGCTACAAGGGGGCCTACAGCATCAGCATGGGTCAGCGAATCCGCTACTACCTGCCGCGGATCCGCATGGTGATGGGCCTGCGTCAGGACGGTCACATGGAGGTTCTGATGAGCCGTGATGGCCTCACCTTGGAGCAGAGCAAAGAGCTGGCGCGTCGCCGGGCGTATCTGGCGGCCTACATGCCCGACCACGCGTCGAAGAGTCGCTTCATCATTCCTGGGGTGAAGGGGTTCACTGAAGAAGACGCCAACTGGATCAGTGGCGGGGCGACCAGCTTTGTGCATGTGCCCTACATGCTGCGGTTGAGTCGCCGCCAGATCCCTCTGCAGGGCAATTTGATCGCTGGTCTGACGCCAAAGCTGGTGATGGATGAGGCTTGTGAGGGCCCGCTCGACTGTGTGTCGTCCTTGGGCAATCACCTCGCGGATCGCGCTTTGGCGGGTTTGAACAGGGTGATGGAACAGGGGGTCGAACCCCTGGCCAGGATGATCTGGGGGCCATCAAGCTCCACCAAGCCTGGTGCGTCTCTCGATGCCGGCGACGACGGGGTCGATCTGGATCGTGCGCCGTTACGGGAACCCCCCATCACGGCAGATCCGTTGGTGTTGCGCGAGCAGCCGGCCTTGATTCGGGAGCTTGAACCGGCTCAGCCTGATTCGGATGACAGCTGGACTGAGCCACAGCCTTTCGCCCCGTTACCCCCTGATCTGCCCCCGCCCATCGTTCTTGATGAGCCGGTGCTTAATCCCGCCGAGGTTCTCCTGGCGGAACCGGCGGATGCTGTGCAACCTGATCTGCTTGAGGAGGCGCCCCCGCCCCCGGATCTTCCCCCGCTGCCGCCGGCACCTCTGCCGGGCATACGGGATTGAGTTTTGGAAGCCGTTTGGTCCTGGTGGCCCATCCCCGGCACGCAACGCAGGGTCTTGGTGGTGCGTCTTCCCCAGCCCTCGTCACGTGCTGAGCAGCGGGCTTGGAGCGACAGGCTCACCTGCCGACTGTTCGCTGATGCAGGCCACGTCGTTGCCCTGGATGACATCGGCCGCACGATCTATGGAAAGCCGCAGGTGCGTGATCACCCGCTGCATCACAGCATTTCCAACACAAGGTCTCTCACGATTGGGGTGTTGGGGCCAGATCCGATTGGCATTGATGTAGAAGCACTGGATCGGCCGTTGCGCGTGGCCTCCGAGCTTCTGACGCAGAGACTTTTTGCATCGGCCGCTGAGGCGACGGCGTGTCTGCAGCACTGGACGTTGATTCAGGTTTGGACAGCCAAGGAAGCTGTCTTGAAGGCAGCGGGGCTGGGGCTTGGTGGCGGACTGGCCAACGTGAGGATTGCGCCGGACGGGGCCGCGGCATGGCTGCATGGCTCGCGCTACGCGCTCAGCCTGTGGACGCAGGCGGGCTTCAGCGTTGCTGTCGCGGAGTGCATCCGTGGCTAGAGGAAGGGGTGGAGCATCAAGTCGCCGTGTGAGATCTCGTCTTCAGCAACGTCTGGCCGAGGCTAATAACTTCCAGAAGGCGTTGATCACGTCTCTTCTCGCCTGGGTGGCCTTGGGAGTGTGGAGCTATCTGATCGTCGTCCCAATTCTCTCGGCCGTGGCGTTCCTCTGGCTCGGGGTGACGGGTTGGCTCGTTTGGAGGATTTGGCGCAATCCAGCCGGCTCTGCCTAGGAATTGAAGTTCAACAACTTAGAGTTCCGGCCGGTTTTGGTTCGTGTTCGGTGGAATTCACGGTGGTGATCCTGAGTGAGCAGGTTGACTCCTATCCAAAAATCAATTGGACGGAATGGAAAGATCGCAACCGCAAGCAGATGAAGAGTCAGGGAGATGTGTGGTCGATGGCAACATTGTCCGGGGCCACAATCTGGGATTGCTTGGATAACAACAAAATCGACCGACTTCATCTTGTGCAGTGGAAACCGGCCGACGACACGATGTATCAGGTCAGCCTGCCGCGCAGGTAAAGCTCACTTTGAGAGTGCTCATCTCTTCATGTAAGTAGCATCGAAGTGCACCACTACTTCTTTCCAAGAAGCGTGGCTTCTGATTGCTTGGCATCCAAGCCGCATAACATGGCGGGCATTGACCAAAGACACATGGTGTCATGAATAAGTATAAATGCTTATTAAATTTTGTAATCAGTTGCTAAGTTTTACGCGTGATGTATTTCCAATTATTGCGGCTTTAATAGCGCTTCTCGCAGTTTTTGACATGAGCCTCAGCACCATTCTGTTCGCCGTTGTGATGGTTGGAGTTGCAGGTTTGATTATTTTTGAGGCTGTTAAGTCAATCTCGGAAGAATTCAATCTTGAAATTCCTTCAATAGGTTTGCCAAAACTAGCCTTGGCGAAATTCTCTTCCTCAAAAGTCGAAGTTTCGACTCAAAAAGGGTCCTTTCGGCATAATTTTTGAAATCCAGTTATCTCTGGAGACGCGCATCGATGAGGCATGAGATGAGCTGCCTGCGCCACCCCGTCAGCAATGGCGGGGCCTTTCGTTGCCCATAGGAGCGGTTGATCAGCTGTTGGCTGGCTTCGACAACTTGTAGAGGTTCAAGGCGAAGAGTGCCATGCCGAAGCTGCAGAACAGGATGAGCAGGTCTTGGGTGCCGAAGGTCATGGTTCTAGTTGCAAAAATTTACTTATTAATGTAGCGAGATGCGTGGGGAAATGTCGTCGAGCCGTTCCGAGTGGCCTGTGGGCAGTCCTCTTTTTGATGACCTTCCCCTTCGGCACTATCAAGGCAGACATCGAGGCAGCGTTCCGAATGCTCCATTGGCAGGGGTCGTGCAAACCGTACGTATAAATGCGTGCTCAGTTTGTTAGACCTGAGTCACGTCATGAGAGGCGGAGGTCCCGGCATCGGACACCGGGACTTTTTTTTGGGCAGAACCCACGGTTTGTAGCGTGAAGCCTTGAACATGGGTTCTGGGGCGATAGGGATACCGCCCCTCCTCTTTGCAAGAGCCAAAGCACTGAGCGTTAATGCTCTTGGTTTTTGTTTGCTCAGAGGTAATGATCCAGATATGGCTGGAGAACAAGCTCATATCCACCACTTGAGGAAAGGGTTATGAATGCAGGCCCTGCCTGTCCGATCAGGTTTCCCACGCTTCCCTTGTCATCCACCCTTGCGGACGACTGTTTGACGGCCGCTGATATTGAGTGGCGCTGTTGGTCCGGCCGCCTGCTTGAGAGAAGGGCCTCCAGAGGACTGAGAAAAAAATGGATTGGCCATCACTGCTACCTCGCCTCCTACTGATCCCAGATGATGAGTGTGCTCTGGCTACAAAAAACAATTGGACAAGGAAATCCGATTGCTCAAGCAGTTCTCACTGCTTCTCGACCTTGCATCTGTTTCCACCCAGAGCAGTTGAAACTCGCAAGGGCATGAGGTGCAGCTCAGCAGCTGACCGAAGTGTGGGAGCCCTGCCTTGTTCCTAAACCCTGGGTGGTTATAAAACGTTCGGTGCAGACAAAAAAACCGCCCCATGCATGGAGCGGTTGGAAAAAGCCTGAGTAATCCCCATCACCCGGCCGCCTGCACCAGATATTGATGCAATGACAAGATAATACTCATAAGACTCCAGATGTGGTGCAGTTCAACAGTCACTTAATACTGTGGTGTCGTTGCATAACGAATGCCTCTTGGGAGTCTGCAGCGCTGCATGTGGTGGCTATTGGGGTTAATCTGATAAACCCCATCACCCGGCCCGCTCCAGTAGCGGGCTTTTTTATGCCAAGCCACTAAATATGGGGCACCTACCCCGGGGTGAAAAAACGTTCATTCGGGGATGCGTCTGAACTTTTTCCTTTTAACGACGCAGCCAGCGACTCCGCAGATCACTTCATGGGTCTCGCCGTTGAGTTGGCTGAGGGCGGGTGGCTCAAGTGATGCCAAGCGCTTGCCAATCCTGCGAGCAGCCATCAGCCATTGAATTGTCATCTGTTTAGAAGCAAAAGCTGTTGAGTCAAAAGGCAAGGCCCCACCCTTGCCTCCCCTTTTTACGACGCAGGCAAGCCGCCAAGTCTGCCCCGTCTCCAGTGTGTTCCTCGCCGATCCAAAAGAAATCAGCCCAAAGGCTCATTGCCACAAGGGCACATGATCAGTGCCGTGTTTGTTCAGCATTAGCGAGCGCCGTGCAACTTGGTTTTGCGTTGACATCGCCACCCTGATCAAAAGAAAGGGGTAGGACACCACTCCTACCCTCCAGCGCACGGTTCTCTGCTTCCGTGCAAGCTTGATTCTGTATCTGGACGCTACAAAGGCAACCTGTCTGTCGCAAATCGTCCGTCCTCCTCAACATCCCTTCATCTCATTCTTCAAATGAGTTGCACCTCAGCCAGGTAGGCATGAAAAAGATGTTGAAGAGGGCTGGTTGCAAAAAAAGAAGCTTTCCAACTCGTTCTTTGGATCGGCTGCACCTTTGAGTCTGGCTTTGATCTTGGTGGGAGCAAATGTCTCTTGCTCCTTGCTAAGAAGCGACTTGATCAAATCTAGTCAATCATCTAATTGCCGTTACACATTGCTGAATCATGACAGCCAATTAGGCAGCAATATCCATGTCTTTGTAGTCCAAGAAATGGAAGACAGTTCTCTGATCTTTAGGGCGCAGTGCTTCTTCTGCTAATCGAACGAGCTGCTGCTCTCTTGCTTTGATCGCGGTTTGCCACCTCCTTTTTGGCTTCTTATTGACTACCATGATCATCCCCTCGGGTGGCAGGAAGTTGAATGGATTCATTCGAACCACGTGGACGATGGAGACTAATGGTCTCTTGGGTATTACTTTGATGGTTTACACACTTGTTCAAGTAGGTTCGGCTTGATACCTGTTTTCTGTATCTGGACAAACGTATAAAGCGTTGAAGTTGTCTTATTGCAACATCTTTCTCCCCTGAGTAGCAGTTCTATGCATCCGTATCTGCATCATTCCAAGAATGACAACTTGTTGCTGCACCACCGGTGCTCTCCCATGTGCTGCTCAGCTTGTAGGCACTCTACCAACGATCGCGATATAAGAGTGACACCGCTGGCGAAGCTCAAACATGCAACGGCAGGTTTGTAAGAACTCTGGTTGTTGTGACATCTTTTAGACATCCAAGGTGCAGCAAGGGAGCTGGCGAAAGACATTCAAGTGATCAAACCAATCCAATTATTCACTGTTGTGCCAATTTGAAACCAAAATGCTGGTTGCGGGAGATATCCATCTCATTGTGGGTTTGTGCAATATTTTGTGGAACAAGGCCCTTTTATCTTTCTTCGTCGTAACGATCTGCTTCGTGACAGCTCGAGGCCTTTTCGTGATATCAGAGTAGCTAATCTCCATGTTTAGTGGCTTCAGGCTAGAGCCGCTGCCCGACTGATTAATGGTGGCTGCTGGTTGGAAAATGAAAATGTCAGCACAGCCCTAATTTTTAATCAGGGCTGCTGTTGATAGACGACTGATCAGGCTTCGGAAATGCTAAAAGGTGCTGCTGGATAGCTTGTTGGCATTGGGTCGGCTTCGCCAGCAGCAAGTGCTTTGGCGCGACGATACATTTGGCTATTGGTTGCACCTTGGGCTTCCATGGCTGCAGCCACGACGGCCCAATTACGGATTTCGGTTGTCATTTTGTTGGGGATATCGACTTATCTAATTTCGCAAGAACTGAATCCAACTGTGAGGTGGATAGCCGCCTGCGGGCCGAACCACGGTGGCGGCTAGTTGCTGCTATGCACTTTGTGCTCCGCCGCCTACATCAGAAGACTCCTGTTGCACTCAGGCAAATCATCGTTGTGGCGAGCAGGACCCAGGCAACCAACTGAAGCCACTGGGTTAGTGGAGTTCCCATGGTTCAGTCGAGTGGGTCGTCCCACAGCGGTGGCTCGTCAAACTCCTCAAGCAGGGAGTTGGCTTCTAGTTCCTTGCCCGCCAGCAGTAGTTGCATCACTTGGTTCCAAATAAACCGAGTCAAGCGTTCTGCTTCCTTTCCTTGATGCCCGGTCTCGAACTTGATGGGAGGGACATCACCCGTATCGTCGTGAAAGCGTGAGATGAGCGACACAGGTCGGGGCGCATCGACACTTGTGTCGTAACCCTCCTTTTGGCGGGATGTCGTATCAATAGACGCCTTTTATCGAACAAGTTGAAATGCCAGCTATGACTTGTCATTGGTCATGCAACGAAGCATGCTCGTGACATGCAAAACAAAATCTCAGAAGGCTTTGAGGTTGTTGTGGCTATTGCAGTTGCAGCTGGACTGGTGGCTGGCAACCTCTTTCTGTTCTCGCCTTTGCGCGTTGATAACCGCATACAACCTGGCTCTGCATCCCAAACAACGACAAGTCCTTCTCAATGAGGAGAATTACTTCATTACTTCAGAAGATTCAGGTGTGAAGCAAGCCACACACCTGAGCTGAAGATGGTTGTTATCTGTGGATTTGCACGGTTCATCGGCATCGAAGTGACTTAAGTTTTTTGAGCGGCTACAGCTAATCAATATCCTGACTATTTATTTATCCCTTTTTGCAACGTACCTTGAGTACGTAATTCTTCTACCATCTCTCGGCATGCTTCTTGATTTATGCAAACTATATTCTGTGTGCAAAATTATGTCAGTTGGATTGTAGTTTACTGCAAACGGATACTGCTGTATGGACTTTGCATAGTAGACCATATTTGAGAGCGAAAAATTATGATCAAGGATCGTCCCCTCGCTTATATTGGAGTACCTCATTGCATACTTAGTATCTATATTTAAGGTTAGCGGAATAATAATGCTCAATTGTCTTTCACTGTCATACGACCTATCTTGATGAGGCGGGATTGCCATGCCTCCTTGATTGATCCAGAATACTTCAGCCGCTAGAGTATAGTCTTCTCCTTTAAAATATTGATCTAAAATAGTTAATACTAGAGGATTGTCTTTAATGCATTCAGTTAGAACATTGCTGTAACATCCTGAGTATGCATGGTAAAGGACTTTGCTGTTTGCACTCCTATCTTGTCTGTAAGTTCCATTGATTTTTCCCTCAATTAATCTCTTCTCTTTGAGAAGAATCTCCTGTTCAGACTCTATGAGAACTGGTTCATTCAGCTGATTGCTTAAAATTGTATAACTGTCTCTACTTAGGTTTTTGATGTGTTTTTCAAAGAGAGTTTTGTGACTTGTGAGCTCCATTTGCCTCATTGAGTTAATTTAATGGCATCAGTTAAATCATCAATCAAATCATTAACATACTCTATTCCAATCGATAGCCTGATCATGCTCTCTGTTACTCCGGCCTCATGCTTTTCTTGTTCTGTTAATTGATAATGAGTTGTTGAGGCAGGATGCAGAATAAGTGACTTTGAATCGCCTATGTTTGCTGCATGCTTAAATATATTTACGTTTTCAACAATCTTCTCTGCGTTCTTATATCCACCTTTTGGTTCAAATGTAATTATTGATCCATAACCATTTTTTAAATATTTTTTGGCTTCTGAATGGTACTTATCCTTTTCTAATCCAGGATATCTAATCGTTTCTACCAGCGCATTTTTCTCAAGGGTCTTAGCAATTTCCAAGGCATTAGTGCAACTTCTCTCGGTCCTTAGTGCCAATGTTTCAATACCTTGAAGAATTTGATATGCATTGAAGGGGGATATACATGGTCCCCAGTCCCTTAGGGTCTCTGTCTTAACCCGATTTATAAAAGCTGGATTTAGATAAAATGGGATGTTTAATTGTTGACACTTTTCAGCACCATAGCCCCAATCATCCCAAATTGATCTTTTCGTATGATCATTTTTGTCTGTGAAATGTGGGAAATTTCCACTTGACCAGTCAAACCTTCCCGAATCTACAATTATTCCACCTACTGAGTTGCCGTGGCCTCCAGCCCACTTGGTTAGGCTTTCTAAAACTATATCTGCTCCATTGACCAAAGGTTTCATCAGATAACCACAACAACCTAGTGTGTTGTCTATCACGAGTGGAATATTATTTTCATGGGCAATTTGTGCCAACATTTTTATATCTATAGGATTGAGTTCTGGGTTTCCCATAGACTCCGCATAGATTACTTTTGTATTGTTTTTAACTGAATCTCTGATTAAGGTGAAGTTACTGGGATCACAAAATGTGACTTCGATTCCAAGCCTTGGTAACTGCTCATGAAATTGATGATAAGTACCACCATATAAATATGGTGAGCTAATCATATGATCGCCGGCGGAGAGCAGATTATTCAGTACAAGAAATTGTGCAGCATGACCTGAAGCGCATGCAACTGCAGCCAATCCTCCCTCCAAACTAGCCACCTTTTTTTCTAAAATATCAATTGTTGGATTACTGACTCTGGAATATATGTGACCTTGCTTTTCCCCTGAATTTAATTGTCTACCAGCTTCAATGCTTTCAAACTCGTATGATGTTGTTTGATATATCGGTGGTGATAGACACTTTTGATGATCTTGACAGCTATATCCGGAATGCAATGCTTTTGTATTGAAATGCACATTAGCCTTTCTATTATTAGTATTTTATGAAGCCCCCCCATTGTTTCACGAAATATTTCAAATCTTATAACCTTTCCTTGTCCTCCTAGTCTTTGTCTTTATTAACTCCATTTTGCATTCTCACTTTGATTACATCATTGTTGGAGGAGGCATCGCTGGTTTATTTTGTGGTTATGAGATCACCAGAAGAAACCCTAAGTACAAGTTGCTTATTCTTGATGCAGAGCAACGCTTAGGCGGACGTGTTCATACCGTCACGAATGAATATGGGGACTTGATTGAACTTGGACCGATGCGGATTTCAGAAAATCATACCTATACTCTTGAATTGTGTAATCAACTACGTATACCACTTTCTACCTACCCAGCAGGCCTAGATCAATCACCTGTTTATTTTTCAGATAAGTCTTCTTCATTCACAGTTGATCCGCAAGATTCTATATCACTATTTGATTTTATCTATAAACATCTTTGCGACTTTTTTGGTTTCCCCTTTTTTCATGATCAATTTATTCCGATTGTCAATGAGCTAATTCTCAAAGAGCTCTCTAAATCTGGATTGACTCCTAAGTCTTGCTCCTTCTCCAGTTTTGTTGGCCTCTTTTTTTCTCCAGATCAACAAGATATTCTGTGGAGCTTGTTTCCATATGACCATGTAAAAAGTCATCCGGTTTCCCTTCTTCAATGTTTAGGGGCTATTGACAGTACAACTTCTCATACAACCTACAAACCTGTAAATGGTTTCTCTTCAATTACTTCGTCTCTCTCTAATTCCTACCACTCGCATGGTGGTTTGTCGCATGTTAACTGCCAAGTTTGTTGTATTGAACGCAATGATATGTGGTTCAATATATCAACAAAGCATGGAGACACTTTTTCTGCTAACAATGTCATATTTGCAATTCCTCCTTCCTGTGTTCTTAATATCTCAGGTGCTCTTTCTCTTTTCACTCCGGACATATTGAGTGACCTCCGTTCCATTGGTCACTATTCTTCCCAGAAGACATATTTTACGTTTAACCAAGAGCCAGAGCTCTCATCTCTTCGTAATTACGATGGTTTTTTCCGAACCGATTATCCAATACGAATCGGTCATTGGAATCCTTGCTCTTCCTCTTCAAAGCACCATACTATCTTAGCCGCCTATAATTCTTCTTCGCCATCAAATGTAGATTACCTGACTTATCTGAATGCAATATTACCTTTTAAGCTCTCTTCGCCCGTATCTGTTTGTTCTTTTGATTGGAAGGAATCTTTCGCTCAACTCTCCGCTCATTTTTGGATTAGTGGCTCAGATCCAGAAAAAATATGTAATAAGCTATGTTCAAAAAATAATGGTATCTATTTTGTTGGTGAGGCTTATTGCAATCATCATGGGTGGATAAATTCTGCACTAATCTCTTCCCAACAGCTTCTAAATCAATTATTTCCAGCTTAATCTATGCATTTGCAATGCCTCATCTCTACTGCATCCCACAACACATAGTATCTTGATTCTAATATTTCCTTTGTTGTGATTGCTTTATAGTATCTCTCATTCCTTAGCTTTCTATCGATTGAATCGAGTTTGAAGAATGGGACGTTTGGTTTTTTGTGGTGCGCCTGATGCATTCCTATATTGCCCGTTATCCAGTGCCCTAATTTGTTGAATTCAAAATTGCACGTTCCTTCCTCTATTGCTTTTTCATATTCCCATGTCATACCCAACGATGCGTATGACTCACTAAAATTGTGCTGTGCATGAAATAGAATATCAGTTAGCCAATATGCAGTTATAAGATTGCTGATGTACCATCCTAGAATATTTAAATGATAAGCCATCACTAATACACCTATCCAAACAGCAGTAGCTCCTAAAGTATCGACCATTTCCCTTTTATTTTGCTTTAGGATTCGCGATTGGTGGAGAACTTCAAGGAATAATATGTTATGTCTCTCGCGCTTTCTACCTATTGCCCACCCCCTTCGTAATCTTAAGAGAGGTATTAGTGCATAACGAATTAAGCTAGTTAACCAAATAACTGACCAATGTCTAGTTGCTTTATACGTGAACTTCTGCCTATCATTTAAGTTATTATATTGCTGTTTACTGATTATGAGAAGCGGACCACTATAAGCTACCAAATTTCCATTATGTAAATGATGAATATGATGGCCTCTGCTTTTACATTCAATCGGACTTCCACTTATCCCTCCAATAAGGATACTCCATAAACGATTGTAGATATCATTATTGAACAGGATTTTGTGTCCAATATCATGTGAGATAAACATCATCCTTATTTGACTTGCAAGCATTACCCCAGCGGCTTGGATTTCTATCCATACATTCTGTGTCCTGCACAGCAGGGCCATACCAGCAACAAAAATCAGAACGGTTAGGCTGATTTCTAAATGGCTTCTAACCTCAATTTTTTGTTTTATTATATGTGTCAAAATGCCTGCAACTTGATAAATTGTTTAAGTTTCCCTGAGCCACTTCTTTCAATATGATCAACATGAAAAATCTCTACCTTTGCCTCACTTATCTTCTGTTTCTCCAGGATCTGCATCATTGATTGTTTAATCCTGTTTTCATCCGTCGAATTATCTCCTGCAATATTGATTATCATTCCATTCTTCGTTTGCTGTATTTGATATTCATTTATGCATGGATAGTAATTCATTTTATCTGTCATTTCTAAGGTAGTGACAACTTTATTGTTTTCATATATAAATTGTTCACTTGCTCTGCCCTGTGGCTCCACAATCGTTCTAAAACTACAACCACATGATTCACATCGCCCTTTATCCTTAATCTCAACTGTATCGTCAAGTTGATATCTAATAAGCGGTGTTGTTTTGAGCCACAGATTTGTCATTGTCAATTTGTTGTCTATTGTTTCATATGTACAGTAATCTTCTGCCAGGTGCATGCTTTGATTATCCGCTTTACATGTGAATGCAGAAAAACCCTCTGAACCTGCAAAATAGTTGTTAATGACTGGGTTGCCAAATACTCTTATAGCACTTTCCTTTAATTGTTTATGCAGTGGTTCGGCACTGACCTTAATGAACGATGGATTAATATCGAGATTGCCTTGTTCTTTTTCTTTGATTAGTCTTTCCAATATTGACGGCAATGTAATTAATACTTCGGGATTCAGTTCTGTTAATCTTTGATTTATCGTATCTAGGTCTCTAAAGTATTCCTCGTTCAAGTCGTAATCTCTTCTTCCTTGCATAATCGTTTTGCTGCATCTTGGGCTTGCGAATAACAATGATTTGACTGTTAAATTTGCTATTCTAAGTTTGTCGAGATTGCTGCTTATAAATCTTGAATACTGCGCACATTGTCTTAACCATTCTTCTTTGGTATATACATATATCCCCGGTCTTCCACTACTTCCACTGCTTGAGATCACATGATATTCACCCATGTATAAATTCCATTCTTCCCTGTTTCCGGATTTGTTGATTTCTTTAAGGAATACATCTATTTGATTTTTAGATAATTTTTCATCTGTGCAGAATGCGTCCCAATTTTCTGTAAAGTCTTTTTTATTTGTTATTGGAACATACTGGCTTATATTTTCAGTTGTTACCGTATCTATTTCAACGTTCTTTAGCTTCTCTCTGTACCATCTGGATTTTGTTTTTGCATAAAATAGGATCTCTCTTAATTTCTCCGTCTGGTATATATTCAGCATAATTTTATTCATTCGGAAACTAGCTCTTGACTCCCTTGTGTATCGATCAAGCATCTCCTGCTCCAGCTTTTTATTTTCTCTATCCATTTGTCTTCCTCGTTAATTTGCTCTGTAGTTTGTCGTATAAATCATTAGCAGAAGCTATTTCTTTGTCTATATATAATACTGGGATTATCTTTTCTTGGAATTCTGCATTTATCTTTATTGTTTTATCTGCTTCTAGCATTTTATATGGTATTACATATTGCTTTACTGCCTCTCCTGTTTCTTTCAGCATTGCTACTCCATGCCATGGCATTAAATTGATTCCAAATACTGTTCGTGAAGCTATACATATTTGCCCATTTTTCTTGTGAATCGTCCATCGAATACAGTTTGGAAAACACTCTTCTATGATGTCTTCATTCATATCTCTATCGCTTCTTATTTCTGCTATATACTTTATAGTTGCAGCCCATGCTTCATTCAGCATCTTCTCACTTTCTCCACCCATCTTCTCCGTATTGACCGTTCCCCCTTCTTTTAGCATTGTAATTATCTCTTTTATTGACTGAATATATTTCTCATCTTCTCTACCTTCTTCCTCTTTATCCCTTTGGTTTGATAGAGTTTTATAATTCATTGTAAATAGCATTGATAAGTACAACGATACGAATCGTCCTAGTCTCTTATTTTTTTCTGGATCCGGCTCATTCACGATTGTATCTTTTAACCTGTAATGTAATTCATCTGATTTAATCGAGGCTCCTATTTTTGCTTTGTATTGCTCCTCCACACGACTACTAATTGCAGTTTTTAACTCTATTCTTTCACGCGTTAACTTTTTTTTAATTGTTTCCGTGTAGTCTTTGATCTCTATGTATTTTTCTATATTTAGTATCTTTATCCACTCTTCTAGTGAATTCTTGTAGTCATCTACAGCATCCTGATCTATGTTGACTATATCCATAAATCTTCTCGCATCACTTACAACTTTAAATGTAACTCTGCCCTCCCACTTTGGTTCTATAAATTTCCCAATTATAAATTCACTCACCTTGCAGAATTCATATAATTGCAATAAAAATGAAGCTTCTCCCATGTCTGCTTCTGAAGAATTACATTTTAAAATTGTTGGCATTTTAAAGGGCAATCCGACTATCACGCATTCAATATTTTGATTGTCCTCTATAGCTCTTTGTATGACAGATGTGCATTTATTCCAGTTACATGTTGATCTCGCCCCTCTTGTGAATTGCCGTTCACATATTATTTCTTCGATCACATCCACCATTCTTGTCAATTCTTTTTTCTCTATTCGTGCACTGATTTTTTTTATTAGCCAATCGATATGTTTTTGGGATGCTTCCCTGCTGATCTGAGCAATTAATTTCAACCCCTTGGTATTCAAATAGATTGTTTCCATTTTGTTAGTACTTGCATCCATCCTTAGCCTCTCTGAATGACGCGTGATGTAGTGATCACTAAATATTGCTTCTTCAAAGCGACTTAATCCTTTTTCATATTTTGACATTTTTTCTATACTCCCGTTACCCTTAGTTCTCTTAATTGATTTATTGTTCTACACCCTGCCAATACCATTTTTTCTTTTGTATCTTCGATGAGTTCATTTAGATAACTTTCCAATGCTGTTGCTCCCCCCTCATTTAATTTCCATAGAACTGGCTTTCCTAAATAGATTTTGTTTGCTCCTAGTGCTATCGCTTTAATCGCATCAAGTCCGGATTCAATCCCATCACCATAATATAGATCTATTTTATTCCCCATTCCCTTTTTTATTGTACTCAGCATTTCAAGGCTATTAACTGTATCCTCAAGTTGCCTCCCTCCATGGTTCGTTATCACAATGCCACTGACATTTTCTTTTTTCGCCTGTCTTGCATCACTTATATCTAAAATTCCTTTTAGAACAACTGGTATATTTGAATTTTTTATCAACCATCTTAACTCTTTCCAAGTAGCGGAACTTTTCGGTAATTGTATACTCCCTTCCTCGTATTGACTGCCATAAATACTTTTTAGAATACTAATTAAACTCTTCGGCTGCTTCCAACTACAGTCGTTTCTTGCGGCCGGTCTTTTTGCTGCACCAACGGTTACAACTATACCTCTTGCATTATTTTCTTCAGCTCTTTTAACGATGGCTTCGGTGACATTCTTGTCATCGAATAAATAGGTTTGCTGCCAATAGAGTTCTTTGTCTAGTTCATTGATGATTGCTTTATATTCTACACTTGCATAGGAACTTACTACATACGGAGTTCTTGTTCGGCTGGCTGCTTTCGCTGTCTCTACCTCACCACCAATGCAAGCCAGCTCATGAAATGCTGTTGGACCGATGACAAATGGATGCTTCTGTTCACCTTTTGAATCTTTGGCCACTGTCTCTGGGTGAGAGGTATCCCTTAGTACTCTCGGTATGATTTTTGTACGATCTAAAGCTGCCCTGTTCTCAGCCATTGTTCGCCCTTCACCAGCAGCATTATTGATATAAGAATTGATTTCCTCTGTTTTGAACTTCTTTGTGAAACCCATCTTCTTATCTGTATATCTTTAATCTAACTAGTTGCATGCATGCTTCGGCATTTGTTATTTAGTTTTAATTTTTACCCTGTGTTTTTTTGTGATTCCCGATACACGTCGTACCCCCACTTAGACCGTTTGAGTTTTTGTCTCTTTTCATCCGCATTTCTACTAATAACTTATGCACCGCCCTCGTTTCTTCCTGGTTTGGCTCAGGCCTGTAGCAGTCAATACTCACGATATATCGTGCTATCCCTGTGTTGTTCCATACCCGGTGAGGCCGCATTGAATCAAAGATCAATGTTTCTCCCTCTTCCCAGACTTTCTTAGTTCCATCAACCTCTATTCCGATGTCGCCGTTAGGTACAAGTATTCCAAAGTGACATCTATACATATGAGGATCATAATTTGTGTGTAGAGGTAGCTCTCCCTTGTTTCCATCAAGCCTCCATATATAGATGTTGGTGATCTGGTTTTTATTTTTCTGGAACAATTCAGTTAATATTTTTTCGGTGTATGGAATGTGCGTTTTGTAGTATTCTTTTATTGCTTCTAGGCCCATTATCAAGTCCAGTCCCTTTAGGTTGTCTCTGCCTGGAATGAATTGATGCTCTCTCATGAATTCATGCCACGGCCTTCCTTGTTGTGCAATTGCGAAGAGAGGGTTCCAAGTCTTGTTTTTGTAAAATGATGATGCTCTATTGAAGTTTTCCATCATATTTATATCTCTGGTATTCCTGCGTATTCGTTCTTCGACTTGCGTAATTTCTTTTTTTATCCTTGAGTGTTCCGGCTTTAGTTCTTTCAGAAAAGGGTAGAGATCTGTTGTTTTGTAGGCGCCCACTGGTCTCTTGGCGAGAGGTTTTCTTATGTTAGCTCTGATATCTCGATTTGTCTTTCTCGTTTTTAGTTGATGTTCTTTTTTCTGTTTTCTTCTTGCTTAACTCTTTCTCTCTCTTGGCACGTCTTTTCGAGTATCTCTTGATTTGATCGCTCTCATCTTTGTGTTTTAATTGTTTCTGCTTTGTACTCTCTTTGTTTTTGTTTTTTGATGCACGGTATTGGTTTCGTTTATTTTTTTTCTGCTTTTCACTCAGTGCCTTTCTTTGGCTTCTGCATTATTGGCTTTCCAAAATGATTTTCTGTTCTGTATCTTCATTGCTTGCCTGTGCTTTTTTGTCAAATCTAGATTTTTCTTCTCTTTGCTAGGTCATTTTGCTAAATTTACAAGTACTACCCCTGCAGTGATCAAGCCGATGCCGATCAACTGTGTGGGCTGCAGCATTTGGCCGTAGGCAAAGCGTCCCACCACCACGATTGCCACTGTGCCGATGCCGCTCCAGAGGGCATATGTGATTCCAAGTGGAATGCTTAGCACCACCTTGGAGAGCAGGACCATTGCGATGGCATAGGCCGTGAACACCAGGATCGTGGGCAGCGGACGGGTCATTCCCTCTGACAGTCGCAGACAGGAGGTGCCGATCACTTCAGCGCTGATTGCCAGCAGCAGCATGTTCCACGGCGTACTCATCGGTCAGCAGGCGAGGTCACCCATTCATCTTGTTCTAATCATCAGTGGCACCAATGGTCCTTTTTATTAGTACTTACCAGGCCTTTCGGTGGATCTTTGGCTCTCCGTTTGGGCAGTGGAATGCATCGGTGGTTTCTTGCCCCTAGGAGCCCCTTGATGAGTTGTCAAAAGCAGCTTTGGCTTTCGTCTCCAGGGTGCGTTCGGATGTTGAGCTGCAGCAGCAACTTGCTGAGTTTCGCGTGGAGCAGTGGGCAGACACCCATTTGCCCCTCGACTCGACCTTGATGCCGTCATCGCCATTGCGGCTGACACCGGTTTTCACCTCGATCATTCAGATGTGGAGTTTTGTCAGTGCCGTCACCTTGAAAGTTTTGCTTCCTTCGAGATGGAAAATGCCGTCGTGGCCCGCCGTTATCTGGCCAGGATCCAGATCCAGGTTGATCGGGTCGGAACGCCGGAGGAGCCACTCAGCTACTACGGGAGTTGATATTCCACCACATCAGAAGCACTTTCCACAGAGAGCAGGCCTGCTTTTGAGCGGACTGGCTTGTTGACGATGGTCGCTGCCTAGGATTGCGATAACGACGCTTTCTGGACCCGAGACGGGATTCCGCCGCTGCATGACCGACGCCCCCGTCTCACGGATTCGCAACTTCTGCATCATTGCCCACATCGACCACGGCAAGTCGACCCTGGCCGACCGCCTGCTGCAGGACACGGGCACGGTGGCCAACCGGGACATGCAGGAGCAGTTCCTGGACAACATGGACCTGGAGCGGGAGCGGGGGATCACGATCAAGCTCCAGGCCGCACGGATGAACTACACGGCGGCTGATGGAGAGGAGTACGTCCTCAATCTGATCGACACTCCCGGCCACGTGGACTTCTCCTACGAGGTGAGCCGCAGCCTCCAGGCCTGTGAGGGGGCTCTGCTCGTGGTGGATGCCAGCCAGGGTGTCGAAGCCCAGACCCTGGCCAACGTGTACCTGGCGCTGGACAACGATCTCGAGATCATTCCGGTGCTCAACAAGATCGATCTGCCCGGGGCGGATCCGGATCGGATCAAGGAGGAAGTGGAGGCGATCATCGGCCTCGATTGCAGCAATGCCATTCCCTGCTCGGCCAAGACCGGCATGGGTGTGCCCGAGATCCTGCAGGCCGTTGTGGACCGGGTCCCCCCGCCGAAAGATGCGATTGAAGAACCCACCAAGGCACTGATCTTCGACTCGTATTACGACCCCTACCGGGGTGTGATCGTCTACTTCCGCGTGATGAGCGGCCGTATCAACTGCCAAGACAAGGTGCTGTTGATGGCCAGCAAGAAGACCTATGAGCTCGATGAGATCGGGATCATGGCGCCAGATCAGAAAAAGGTGGATGAGCTCCATGCTGGTGAAGTGGGCTATCTGGCGGCGTCGATCAAGGCGGTGGCCGATGCTCGTGTCGGCGACACGATCACCTTGGTGAGCGCACCGGCGGATGCACCTTTGCCGGGTTACACCGAGGCCAAGCCGATGGTGTTCTGCGGCCTTTTCCCCACGGAGGCGGATCAGTATCCCGATCTCCGTGATGCGCTCGACAAGCTGCAGCTCTCGGATGCAGCGCTGAAGTATGAGCCGGAAACCAGCAGCGCCATGGGTTTCGGCTTCCGCTGTGGCTTCCTTGGCCTGCTGCACATGGAGATCGTGCAGGAGCGGCTTGAGCGCGAGTACGACCTCGATCTGATCGTCACCGCCCCTTCGGTGATCTACAAGGTGAACATGATCGATGGCTCGGAGGTGATGGTGGACAACCCCGCCACCCTTCCCGATCCGCAGAAACGCGAGTCGATCGAAGAGCCCTATGTGCGCATGGAGATCTACGCGCCGAACGAATACAACGGGGCCTTGATGGGCCTCTGCCAGGAACGTCGCGGCGATTACGTCGACATGAAATACATCACTACGGATCGGGTGACGTTGATCTATGAATTGCCGCTGGCGGAGGTGGTGACCGACTTCTTCGATCAGATGAAGACGCGCACCCAGGGCTATGCCTCGATGGAATACAGCCTGATCGGCTACCGCAAGAACCAGCTTGTGCGCCTTGATGTGTTGATCAACGGCGAGCGGGCCGATGCCCTCACCACGATCGTTCATCAAGACAAGGCCTACAACGTGGGTAAGGCTTTGGTTGAGAAACTGAAGGAACTGATTCCCCGCCAGCAGTTCAAGATTCCGATCCAGGCCTCCATCGGAAGCCGGATTATCGCTTCCACCAGCATCAGCGCCATCCGTAAAGATGTGTTGGCCAAGTGCTATGGCGGCGATATCTCACGCAAGAAGAAACTGCTGAAGAAGCAGGCCAAGGGCAAGAAGCGGATGAAGGCGATGGGCAAGGTGGATGTGCCGCAGGAAGCCTTCATGGCGGTGCTGAAGCTGAATCAGGCCAATTAGTGCAGTGTTGGATGATTGAATCATCCGCACCAGCGCATCGCCTGAGGAATAATCGATGTGCTTGTGGTGAACGGCTTGTTACCGGCTTGCCCTGTGTAGGTGACGATCAGTTGTTTTCCATCACCTTCCACATTTCTTGTGAGGCCTAAATTGGCATTACTCGTGTTCAGAACTTCTGTCTGCACCGGAAAATCAGAGAATGGGTCAATTGCCTCACAGTGAGAATCCTCGTAGCGGGCAGGATTGTCTCGATCAACTTTGAAGCCACTGCACGCAGTTCCCTGAACACATTGCCATTTCAGGGCTTGTTTGCGGATCTTGGCAATATCGGCACGAACGATGTCTTGAAGTTGGTTTAGATCGCCGGTTTGTTCGAAGCGACGAACACTGTCAAGACGTGACTCCATCACAGTCATCAAGATGATTACCAGGATTGAGAAGGCCACCAAGACCTCCATCAGGCTGAAACCAGATTGCTTGTTGAGATCGATTTGACCTAGTGACCTATGCAAACCATTCATCAGTCGACCAGGCGATTGGAACTTGTTTTGAACACCAGCAATTCCACATTGGAAAGTATCAACGTCCCACCTGCATTGGACTGCAGTGTGCAGCCGCTCCCGCTGCAGCTCAGTGTGTAACTGCTTTCAACACCCTTTAGATAGACACGGTCAAATCCATCTCCACCGTTAATAGTTACAGTGGTGGCCTCTGATGCGGCTGATGTCCATGGAACCATGTTGTCGTTACCGGCATTACCATAAAATTCGTCATTTCCACCTCTCCCGATTAAGCCGTCGTGATCGGGACCGCCAAAGAGGATGTCTTCTGCTGGTGTCCCGAGCAGGATATTTCGTTGCGAACCACCTTCAAGAGTGACACCGACGTCTTTTGGTTGGTTTCGTTTGGGCGTCGGATTTCCATCGATCACATAATTACCGTTGGCACCTATTACGCCATCGTTTAATCGTAATGATCGATTGGTGCAGATTGTTTTGGTGCCGAAGACAAGGCTCTGTGCTAAGTAAATACGATCATCGTTGCTAAGCAGTGTTTTGACGCCTTCGCCACACGCAACATCTTTGCTCTGACAGATGATCTGACAAGAAGACGTATCGGCAGGGATATGTTGAACTTCATTGATTCTTGACAATCCTCTGCTGCTCAGTCTTTTGGTGCGAATGGTGTCGGTTAGATTGTCACCCATGGCTTCATTCATGCTCAACGAAAATTCCACCAGCTTCTCACTATCTGTTGCTTGACTGATTTCAAGTCCGTCACCTTCTGATAAGTCGAGATTATCCAGCAAAATTGATTGCTGGTATGTTCCTTGTCTATATTCAATTTTTCCATCTGGGCCGATTTCCCTCTTGGGACCACAGCGAATTAAAACCCCATGATCTGGATTCCCCATCCATTGATGAGCTTCGCTGTCTGGAAGGCTTGCAATGGTTCGGGTTCCATAGATGATTTCGGGCAATGTGCCCACCAAGTGCATGCGGAGCTTCAGACGTGCATCTGAATCCTGTAGTAGTTGGCAATGCTGATTGGGAATTAAATTAGGGGTGATATTCGTGGATGTGATTAAGTCACTCATGGATATTTCTGACTGAATCAGTGTCGTTGCCTGGTTCCAGTCTTCATGCAGGCGTCGCCTAAATTCAGCGCGGACATTTCCTTTTGTATTCTCAATCAAGATCGTCCAGGTGAGCGTTGAAAGCAGCGCAGCAATTGATGAAGCGACCAGTAATTCAACCAATGTGAATCCCGGTTGCCAACCTCTGCTCTGAGCAGGATTAGGCCTCAATCGATCAGCTGGTTTTGTCATAACGACATTGTGGGTCATTGCCATCTGTGCGTCCATCACGAATCATTCCGATCGGGGATATGATCCTGATGCAACGTTGTTGTAGTAAATCAGCGTGGACCAGTCTCAGTTCAAGAACACCTTTTGAGTCGGGTGTTGAGTTGAGTTGATGGTTCTGACTAAAACCTTGCAATGAAAATAGGATTCCACCATCGCTGTGGGTGGCAGCTGTTGATGGTGTGCTCATCAGTGAAAGTTTCTCACTGTCAGTGCCAAAGTTTTCGGCCAGATCAAAGACACCTGCTTCGTTATTTGGAGTGCTGTCTGTGCAAGCTTGACTTGATTGGCCAGAATATTTCTTGCTGATTAATCGTTTGTTGGCATGGTCAATCGTGATCAGGCAGGTGATGCTGTGACTCTTCGCATAGCTGCGCTGCTCGCTGAGCCAATTCTCCAGATCTCTAGTTGTGGCCAGTAATCGACTTTTCGACCAGGATGCGGAGAGATTGACAAGAGCAATGCTGGATAATATGCCAACGATCGAAATAGTGATGATCAGCTCAGGCAAACTGAAACCCGCTGCGTGATATGTTTTATCTTTGAGCCAAGTCATTCCTCCTCCATTTGAATTAGTGACCAGCGATTACTCCCGAGGGCGATAAATTCCATTTTGCTGGTTGCAGCTGTTGTGCCACTTGAGCAGATGTTGTAATTATTGCAGATGATTGATCCTGCATCTTCGGGGACGACTAATCTGGCGTAGTCTCCCGTAGTGTTGTAGTCATTCGCAATGACTGCACCCTTTATTGTGATTGGAAAGGTCTCATTGCCTCCACTTAGGTTAACATTAAAGCATGGCATGTGTAAAAATGCTTGAATCGATCCGCCCCCTGAAAGATTAAAGTCTTTTTGCCCGCAAGCATACTTTGTGGTGTCTGGAATGCTAGGCCATTTCCCTTTGTATGTGCTTGCTCCGCCGTAAATGACGAATTGCCCAAAGTTGCCGGAGTTGATAAAACTGTTCCTTCCAGATAAGTTGATTTGTTGGCCCTCCATGTAGAACTTGATTTCTCCATCTTCTGGCTTGACTGTTAGCGAAGTTGTGCCTGAAGCATTAATATTTAGGATTCTGCAATGGGTTGTTTTCTTATTCGTAGATGGATTGGTAATTGTGACACAGTGTTCTGGATGTGTGTCATGCCCAATTGTGACGGCCTGATAATATAAATTCCACGGTTCCATGTTTTTCAAATTGTCAGGCAGTTCATTTCCATTTTCGTCTCGTATGTCGTCCCAGGTTGGAGCTGCTGGAAAATCGATGTCTCCGCTTGAGCGTTGGCCGTCAATGACTCCTGCACCAGTCAATTGCTCATCGAGGCTTTCTTCATTAAAAGCTGCACAGTTAACTGTGATTTTTTGTCCAGCACTTGTCCATGGCTCGCATTTTTCCGGAGGTGGCTCATCGCAATTCACACAATGAACATTGGCTCCACTTGGAGTTGTTGGGCGAACTTCATCAATGATATCCCCGAGTTGCAGCGCGATATTTTTCGTTGCTAAGCCATATCCCCATCCAGATGACGAGCAAGCTTGATAGGGTGCTTTGTTGCAACATTTTGGTACGATGGTGATTGCCTGTTCAACAATTGCCGAAGCTGCAATTTCCGAAGCTGGACTATCTGGAGATGTTGCTGAACCTTTGAGTCGTTGACCTTGAACCTTGATGACTGCTGGTCCACCCTGCACCATGTCGCCCTTGAATTCATAGCTTCTCAAACGGTAAGAGCCATGGTCGTTATTCGTTTTTTGGTAAAGGCGATCCATGATTTCCGAGGGATTGGCCGATCTATCTGAGCAAGGGGAGCTTGAGCTTGCATATTGACCAAACTGAAAATTCTGCCAGCCTGCACAAAGCGGCGCTTCTAGTTGCTCTGAAGCCGAATTATTCTCTACCTGGCAATTCACAGTCAGGAGGTAGGGAAAGTTGGTATTCAATTCGTTCAATAGATTGGAGATTCCTGTTTCTGCGATTTCAATCGCTTCGTCGGCTTGTTTTTGCCGGGTTGATCGAATCAAGCCGCTGAAACTACGTGTTGACAGCATTACTGCACCAACAACAAGGATCATTCCCGTGATGATCACCAAAGGCAGTACATATCCATTTTGAGCAAATGATTCTCGGTTGTTTCTCTGGCATGAAAAATAATTTTTCATGTTTGCTGGGGGCTATGCTTTGGGCGAATTTGCTTTCGCTCATTGAATGTTAATAATTAATTATTAGCAAGGACCAGCTTGGTTGTCAATGATTGCCTGCTGCGTGGACGGGGTTTAATCGATTCTTCTCCGTTTTCTTATTGCCAAGAATTTGCTTTTGACTGGGCTGATTTCTTGAATGGAGTGACCTGATCTTGCTTGCCTTGGCTTTGTGGATTGTTCTTTGACGAATACAGTTTAAATGATGTCAATATCATCAATGCCTTTGCCTGTGTTTGAATAGGGTTTTGTTGTCGCCTCAACTTGTTGCACTGGTTGTTAGTAGCCGGCTTTGTTTTATGTGTTGTGCATGGCTTAACTGATCTCTTCTTGGCTTTCTTTCAGTGAATCCTTATCGATTTGGTTGTAATAACCCTGAGTTAGCTCAGAGAGCTTTTCTAGCCAAGCCGACTTTAGGCCAAGGGAGGTTGTATTCACAATGAGTGAGCGGTCTTCGCCCGCATGTTGACGATTGGTATTTTCTCCTGAGTAGTAAGCCGCAGTTGGTTGGTGATCCCAGTCTGACCATTTCCCACCATTTCGATCCCGATTGGGTTGACCATCTGACATCAAATAGAGTGTGTCGGTTTCCGTGTCATCGAAGGCTTTTTGAATCGCATTCCAGGGATCGGTGCCCCCCCATCTGGTCACCCTTTCGTCATCCAGTGTGTTCACAAACTGAATGGCTGAGTCGCGCTTGCCCTCATCTCCCAATCGCACCAGACCATTCTTCGATTCAACCCATTCTTTGTTGTTTCCGTAGTCACCAGAGCTGAAGGAGGTTAGCCCCACCTTGGTGTTGTTGGGCAGCTGCTGAAGAATCATTGTCATTTCACTCATCAAGGCTTCCATGCGGGTTAGCGCACAGATTTTTCGTGTGTCGCGATAGCGCCCTTGGTTGGGGTCGTAGAAGGTTCGCCAAGAGCCATAGCCATCACCCCACATCACGCAGGCACTCATCGATCCTGAGCCGTCGATCACAAAACGCACATTGCTGCTGGTGATGTTCTGGAAGAAGGCACCGTTAAGCGGTCCTCCCTGGCCTTCATCGCCAAAGTTGTCGACACGTTTATCGGCACGCGCGAAAGCGGTGAAATACAGGGGTTGTTCGGTCACCCGTCTGTCGCCCACCCCCAGCTTGTTGATGAAGCTTTCGGTGATGTCGTCTTCATCTTCCTCCTCGTCTGCTGATGTGGGGTCGATGAACTTCACCAATTTGTAGTTGGTGTCGGTTTCAATCCGCAGTGCGGGTTGGCGTTCTGTTCGACTTGGTGTTTTGCCTTCCCTGAAGGTGAAATCTGTGCTGTCCAGAATCTCGGCCTTGGTGGGGCCATCCTCTTCACACACAGTGGCCAGGCTTTCACCTTCCTCGAGTTCGCTTTCATCGCGGCAGGGAATCGCTCCAATGTCTTCCAGGACGCGGGAGAGGAACAAAGCCGCTGTCTCGTTGTATTGACCATCTGGATCCAGTGGTGCGCCACAGCGTTCGATCGTGAATCCACCTGACCCCAGGCTCATGCCATAAAGAACAGGTTGATTCAACTCAATCATTTTCACGCCGAACAAGGGCTTGAAGGGGCGATTACCGGCTAGAGCGGTGCAATCGTTCACCAAATTCGTGTAGCGGCTGTTGTCCAGGTTGATATGCGTTTGATCACTGGAAAAAGCTTCCGATTTATTGAGTACAAGGTGCATGCTGCGCTCCACTTCTGAGCGCATAAGACGCAGTCCGTTGGTGGAGTTCTGCCGAAGGGTTGCTTTATCTTCTGATTGCTTGATGAGTGACCCAGTCGATTGAAGGGCCATGCCAGAGGCCATGATTAATAATGTTCCAACTCCGGCTGAAATCACCAATTCACTCATGCCGGCAAAACCGTTCCGTTCTGGCTTGCGTTGAATGTTGGCAAGCAATGCTATTGGTTTCATGACCCATTGACAGCTTGATCCTTTTACTGTCGTTGATTAATGCGTTGTTAATCTGGGTCAGGGATGATTATCCACTGAGGAGTGTATGAGAATAATTCAGTCCGCGCAGCTGGAGCCTTTCCAGGTCGACCGTACAATTTTCCCCGTCCCTGAAACCTTCAGGCAGCGAGTGCGTAAGCGTTGTTCCTGTTTGTTGGTGGACCGAATCAGAAAAATAAGATCGTCAGACATGGAGCTGGTTCCAGGAGGTGTGAGTTCATATCTTTCAAGGTTCACACTCACTTCCACCATCTTTGATTCCGGTGTCCTTTCGCGATTGAGCAGTCGCAATGAACGGTCGCGGATAATTTTGTTCCTGTCTTCTCCGCTGGATTCATCGGCCAACAACTTTCCAATCCAAGGGCCGTAGCTACAGCCGCTGATTCGGCCTGTCGCTTCAATATCGCTGTTGCAGCATTCGATTCGATTCGGATGCGGATCCGTCACCAGATCTTCGGGATCTTCGGGCACTTCCCAAAGATCGTCAGGCATCTCTAACAGATCGCTGGGGGCGACAAAATTGCTCAGACCATTTTGGTTAAAGTTCAACGTGCAACTGGTTTTCTGTTGACCGAGCTTGGCGCGTAGGCTAAAAAATCCTGCTTCCAGTTGTTGGGTATACCGGTCGACTTCTCCCTGACGCATGTTGCGCAGGTAGGATGGAACCGATACTGATAGGCCGATGGTGATGATCACCATCCCGACCAGAAGTTCAAGGAGTGAAAAGCCTGCTGATTTCGATTTCATCCTGTTCTGTAACACTTGGCTGCAAAGTTGGGATTCATTTCAATGACTCGTTGTTCTTTTTCGACCTGCTTCTCTGGTCCTTCGAAGCTATAGACAACCCGGAGGATTCCTGGTATGGAGCTAATGTCGAATGTACGTGTGATGGCTGGATGACGAGGTTTTGGAGCAATATTTTCAAGGTGATTTTTCAGCGTTTCTGTTGGGTTGGTGCATGCGCTTTTTAGTGCTTCTCGGGCTTCTTGGACTCCAACCGCATTTTCAGTAATCCAATCTTCAGTGTAGTAGGAATCTTCTTTTTGCATGGCTTGAATATTGTCATTGATCGCTGCTTCAATTTTTGTTCTATCTGAGAGTTTGGCGCTACCACTTAAAGCAGCAACTGAAATTCGACTTACCGCTGCCATAGCAGAGGCCAGAAGAATCCCCGCGATTAGCACCTCGACCATGGAAAAGCCGTCAGCTGGTTTCCTTGATCGCTTCTGGTGTCGATGGCGATCTCTGTTCTTCACTCTATAGTGCTACTGAATAATGATTGAAGTCCTCTACTAATCTGTTTTAACTGATTTTTTTTGTCTGCATCTGAGTTTTCGATGAGCGTTGACTTACCAACGCCGGAAAGTATCGAGACCTGTGCCTCGGATCCCACGGCTCACCATCTGCCCGAAGCCCGGAAAATTCTGGTTTGCCCAATCCCACTGTTCATCCAGATCACGAACAACAGTGCTGTCTCCACCACTGGTGCCTGTGATCAAGTCAAAGGGGCCCGCATCAGTGCAGATGCCATCGGCCCAGATCAGTCCATTAAGGCTGGTGGTGCCTGTTCCTGTTTTCACAATACCTGGAATCAGATGCACACTGGCAGCAGGAAGACTGTTCCCATCAAAGGCGAGCACATACTTATCGGTTTGAGGCGATGCCAGGCAGCTGCGCACACCGTCGGGTTTTGGTGCTGCAGACAAGATGATCAGTTGTTCCGGCTTGCCATTGCAGTTATTTTCTCCGGCACTGACGCCGCAGAGCTGGGCGCCACTGCCAAGGTTGATGCTGCCGGTGATGCCCGGTTCTGAGGGTGACACGGTGGAGGTGCCTGGGTATTCCAAATGCAGCACGACAGGTCGCTTTGCACTGGTTTCGATCAGCAATCTCGTGCTGGTTAGGTTGATGTGTTCCACGAAGATATGGCAGTCGTCTCCAGTTCCTTGGCAGAGCTCGCTGGTGCTCAGCCGGATCACCGAACCGCCACTTTCTTCCAGGTCATCACGTTCCTCGGCGTCTTCTGAATCGGAATCGCGGCTGCAGGCAATGGCATTGCAGTCGTTCAAAGATCCTGTGTCATCAAAGCTCCAAATCCGTCCCTTCTCCGAGTTACTTGCTTTGTCTTGGGTCAGGCCGAGGTCCCATAACGTACTTTTCGGCAAGCCTGTCTCAAGGATCGGAACAATTCTGTTTTCCAGGTTGTCGTTTGTGTTGCTAGCTTTTACATCTTCAAGCAGTTCGGAGGGTGAGCATCCTCTGATGATCTCATCTGCCTCGCCAGGCCTAGTGGGATCAGGATCGAATTTGAAATAGTCATCATCATCGTTCACGATAAACAATACTTTGCCATCACCTTCTTGACCATCTTCGTCGAGAATTTCGGTATCTCCTAGCGATAGCGTTTGCCCCGCCAGCACCGCCCAATCCCCTTCCCCGGCAACAATTGAGTTGACATAGAGCGAACGCAGCAAGAGGGTTCTGGCGAGGTAGCCCTTGCTTGGATCATCTCCATCGCGCACCACAAGTCCTTCGATGTGGAAGCGCCCTTCACCTGTGCCGTTGTTGCTTGCCGTTGCGGTGCTGGTGTAACCCCTTAAACGATATTGGAGTTGGATGTTGGCTTTTCCATCCTCCCGTTGGCTTGATTCACTCTCCGTTAGTGCCACGTGGGGAGGTTCTCCGTTTCTTGTATGGGCAGGGACTGCCTCAGGCAACTGGCTGCGGTTTGTGCAGAGTTCTCTTAAAGGAAAATGATTTGGATAGGAGGCATTCCACCCCCATTTCTCACTCCCATCACTGCTGATGTCTCCAGCGTTTTGGTCGAGTGTGAAGAGATACCCCTTGTAGGCCAAGTTGTCGTCGTTGTTCAGTTCGCTGAGGATCCGGTTGAAGCCATTCAGGGCAGCCGTTTCGGCCATTTGCTGATAACTCTCAGCCGCACCCAGCTTTCGGCCCATCAGTTGCCGAAGAAGCAATCCCGTCACTCCGGCCATTAGTACCATTCCCATCATCAAGGCAATCAACATCGACAGTCCCTGCTCCTGCTGGGGGGGCTTTCGGGTCGAATGCTTTTTGTAGGGAGGCCGTTGAAATTTCATTTATCCGCAGTTAGGGGCTGAGGCAGGGCCGGGTTTGGGGTCTTCGGTAGTGGAGCCTTCTGTTTTTGTGTCTTCTGTTGTGGGATCTTCTTTTGTGGGCCCTTTATTGATACCGCTGGCGCCGTTGGTGAGATTGATGCAGGCGACGATGTTGAGATTTGGCTCATCATCACGTGTGGCTGTGATAGTAAAGAGGTTGTCGGTATTGCCTATGGAAACGTTGTAATAACCGCCTGCCAGCGTGATTTCTCCAAAGTCTTCCTTGTTCGCTGGTCCGGCGTCAGTCATCACCGCACTGGTGTCGTTGAGTTCGGCCCAGCTGGTGGGCAAGACGCCAAATTCATCGGCATAGGCTGCGATGGTGGTTTGAACTTGCGATATCACTGCTGCGGCTTCGTTCTGGCGCGATCGGTTGACTTGGTTTAGATAATTTGGCAGAGCGATGGATGAAAGTATTCCGACGATTGCAGTGGTGATCATTACTTCACTTAGTGTGAAGCCTAACGTTGATAATCGCTTTCTATCTCGAAGATCCAAAACTGGTTTCTCACTTTTCTTTATGTTGCCACGTGTTGTTCTGATTGATCTTTGAGGATGCCTAGTTTTCTCTGAGTATTCGCTTTGTGGAATGTTCAGGTAATAAAAAAGCCCGCTCTAAGCGGGCTGCGGATTGCGTTGGGAGAAATTTACTAATTTATCCCCCTACAAGCATGTTGGGGCCGTAGTATCAAGTTTGTTATTTATATCAACTTCGCCTGTCGTAAGATTAACGCAACCACTTAATACCTTGGCCTTAAGGTCATCTCCGGCATCGGTTTTGCCTGTGGCGGTCATGGTAAGTACGCCTTGTGCGGTTGAAGAGATCGCGTAATCGAATTTACCTGCAGCATTTGCGTTGACGATGGAACCGCCAGGGTCTGCTTCCAAGGTGGCTTTCACGGCATCTACATCACTATCGTATTGATACTCTGCATGACCCTCTTTCAGGAGCCCACTTAGTTTTGCAGTGGCCTCAGACACCTTAGCTTTCGTGGTCTGACTCAGGAAATTCGGTAGCGCTACAGCTGAAAGGATGCCAACAATCACAATCACGATCATGAGCTCCACAAGGGTGAAGCCCTTCTCGATCAGATTGCGGCCTTTTTTGCGGTTGAGCAGCGCCAGCTGCAGTTTGCTGTTTAAGGAGGTCATGGCGTGAGTGGAAGGGTTGTTGCACCGATGGTGCGTACCTCTTCACCTTGACCCCAGCGAATGGTCATGTCCGGGAAGAACAGCTAAAGCTTGCCTAAGAGAGTTCTTAGGTTTGCTCTCAGGTTTTTCAGACTCCCGCCCACTGCCGTCTCTTCGGTTGTGGCTCCTTTCCTCAAGCTTGCTGGCTGTCGTGGCCGGCTACGGCGTGTTGTTTTTGGTGGGCAGCCATGTTCGCCGCCAGGAACGTTTCAGCGAGCATGAGCGGCTTGCGGATGTTCTTCTCACTGAAGTTCGCGGATCATCCGAACCGATCTTCAGGCGTTCAAGTCCTGGAATGCAATTGCTGGTGGTGCCTTTCGGGCAACCCTCCCCGCCACGCTTGCTCACTACGGCTGAGGGTTCATCTTTGTTGGTGAGTCGGCATTGGTTGGATCAGCCGGCTGAATCTCCCCTTGTTGAGGTTCGTCAGAACGTGACCGCGCAACGGCTGCAGGACCGCACCGATCAGTTGCTGCTGGTGGCCGCCGCTGGGGGTTCGATGCTGTTCACGGCCCTGTTGTTGCGGCTTGTGCTGCAACGAGGACTGATTAGACCCCTGGAAGGCCTGCGAGATCAGCTCAATGCTCTGGAAGCTGATTCTCTGGGTGAGCAATCCATTGACCTGGTGACGCAACCTGGTGAATTGCAGCCAATTGCTCAGGCCTTCAACGCCTTGCAGCATCGCCTAGCTTCGGCCTGGCAGCGGGAACGCACCTTTGTTGATGGGGTGGCCCATGAACTGCGCACACCAATTGCCGTGATTTCGGCCCAGGCTCAGCGACTGATGCCGGAGGGAGCCTCCCATTCTTCCGGCAGTGCTCCGGCCCTGATGGCATCGGAAGCCGATCGGATGGGGGAGTTGGTGCGGGTGTTGATGGATTTCGCCCGCAGTGATTCCGGTCGTCTCCAGCTCCAATGTGCGGATGTTGATCCTGAGGTGCTGCTTGTGGAGGTCTACGAGCGCTTGCTGGCCTTGGCTCCATCCCGGCTGCAACTGGCTCCTGCTGCACAGCAGCTGCTGCCTCAGATCAAGGTCGATTCAGAGCGGGTTCATCAGTGCCTGGCGGCGCTTGTCGACAATGCCCTCAAGTATTCCTCCAAGTTGGTCACCCTCTCCTGTGATGTCTCCCAGAACCGGCTGATCTTGCACGTTCGGGATGCTGGGCCAGGGATCCCTCCCCGCGAGCGTGATGCGGTAGTGGAGCGGTTTGCGCGGGGCAGCTCGGCGATCGGGACGCGGGGCAGCGGCATTGGACTGGCCACCGTTTCGATGCTGATGCAGGAGATGAAAGGCGAACTGGTGATCGCCGATCAACCTGGAGGCGGGGCCGATTTGCAGCTGCGCTTCAGGCTTTCGGATTCCCTACCCGCGCCATGAAGCCCACACCCCGCACCGTGTGAAGCAACTGCGGGAAACCCGGTTGTTCCACCTTCTTGCGGAGATAGCCCATGTAGACGTCCAGGGTGTTGGGATCGCCCACGAACGGCACCCCCCAGACTGCATCGAGGATGGCCTGACGCGGTTGCAGCTCTTCGGCGTGCTGCACTAAATGGTGCAGCAGCTCAAACTCTCGTTGTGACAGGGAGATGACGTGTTCCCCCCGTTTCACGCTTCGGCTGATGGGATCCAGCTGCAGATCGCCGAGTTGCAGGGCACTGGTTTCCGCCCGCGCCTCCTGCTCATAGCCACCGCGGCGCAGCCGGGCCCGCACCCGAGCATGCAGTTCTTTGAGATCGAACGGTTTGGTGAGGTAGTCGTCCACCCCTGCATCCAAGGCCCGCACCCGTTCATCGATGTCATCGCGGGCGGTGATCATCAACACCGGTGTGGTGTTGCCGGTTCGTCTCAGCCTCCGGCAAAGCTCCACACCGGAGAAGTCCGGCAGGGTCCAATCCAGCACGACCAACTCAAACTCCTTCTGGCGCAGATTGATCAGGGCGTCCTGGCCGTTGTCGCAGCCGCTGCACTGATGGCCGGCCCCGCTGAGTTCTTCGATCAGGAACCGCAGCAGTTCCGGGTCGTCATCGACGATCAGCAGCCGGTTCTGCTCCGGGCTCACAGGCTGGGGGCAACCGCTTCAGGCTAGGTCGCTTCCGCAGCGGGGAATGCTTCATCCATCGTTCCTTGGATGGGGATGCGATTGCTTGATCGTTCACCGCAGCGGGGGTTTGTTTGTGCTGCCCCTGGTGCTCACCACTTCGGCGGTCGGGTCCGTTCCCAGGGGGTGGGTTAGTGCTCGGTGACGGGCTCCTGCTCAGGTGCCATCAAGAAGAACAGCATCAGCGCCACTTCAGACAGCGCCAGCAGCAGGTGATCCAACCAGCCGAATTCCACGCCCATGCCCATGGCGGTGATCCAGCTGTTCACCACCACCATCACTGTGGCAAAGATCGCCAGCACGAGTGCAGGCACAGGCCGCAGCCAACGTCGTTGATCCCAGAGCATCCACAGCAGTGGAAGCAAAACCACCGTGCAGACCCCATGCAGGATGCGCATCGACACATCGCTATGCATGTGCGGTGTGATCGCTGCCCAGAGGTTCACCGGGATCAGCAGCGAGCAGAACACCAGAAACGAAATCATGTCGGCAGGATCACGGTGAAGCAGCTGCCCTCGCCGAGGCGGCTGTGCACCTCAATGCTGCCCCCCATGCCCTCCACCAGCAGCTTCACGACAGAAAGTCCTAAGCCAGAGCCCGTTTTCTCCGGGGCGTTGCTGGCCCGTTGAAAGCGTTGGAAGACCTGCTCCAGTTCGTCCTCAGGGATGCCGATGCCCTGGTCGATCACGTCGATTAAGCAGGCATCGATGCTGTGGCGCAGCACCAGGCGGATGGCTGTGTTCTCCGGGGAATACTTATCGGCGTTCTCGATCAGATCCAGCAGCACCTGACGCAGCCTTGGTGGATCGGCCTGGGCGATCGAATCGCGTGCGCTTGGATTGTCAGGCAGTTCCAGGTGCAGGGGGCGGCTCAAGGTGTTGCGGGCCAGATCCGCCACCTGTTCCAGCTGGTCGGCGACGCGGACCGGCTCATTGGCGAAGCTCAATCGACCGGAGTCCCCGCGGGAGAGGTCCAGCAGATCGTCCAGCAGCCGGCGCATGCGGATGCTTTCCTCCTCTGCGGTTTGCAGCCCTTTCACCTGGTCGGTGCTGAGGTTGCTGCCCCGCTTGATCGTGCGGTGCAGATAGCCCTGAACGATGGTGAGGGGTGTGCGCAGTTCATGGCTGACGGCGCTCACGAACTGGCGTTGCTGACTCCAAGACTGGGCCAGACGTTCCAACAGGCCGTTGTAGGTGCGGCTCAGCTGAATCACTTCGATGGGCCCCTGCCCCAGTTGCAATTTGGTGCTGGCCAGGGTGTCGGCCGTTAATTGGGAGGTGGCGGCATTGAGCTGATCCAACGGCTGAACAACGCGCCTCACCACCCAACTCACGCTGAGCAAGGTGATCGCCAGACAACTGCCCCAGACCATGATCATCAACACCAGGTAGTTGTTCAGGGCCTGAAGGTTGGAACTGGCCCGTTGTGCCATCCAGAGGTGTGAGCCATCGGGGAGCTGCCTGACCAACTCCGTGACCAGCCGTTGATCATCGACGTCGATCACGCGCTGCAGCCCTGGCTCACGGCTCGGGTTGGTGGCCATGGCGGTTTGGATCGTGGCGTCAGACAGCGATTGATGAAGCCGTGGCCGCACCAGGCTGCCGTTGTTGAGTTCGATCCAAAGGTTGGTGTTCAGGCTGGAGTGGAACAGCAATTCCTGTTCAAGCCGGGCTGGTTCGCTCTGCAGTTCCTTGATCGCTTTGTCGCAGAGCTCGATGCTTTCGCGGGCCAACTGCCGGTCGTTCGCCAGCAGATTTCGTTGACCAATCAACAAGCCCACCGACGAAGCTCCGGTGAATCCGAGGAAGACAACGAGATAGGTGGCCAGCTGTAGCTGGCCTTGGAGGCTGCCGATCAGCCGTTGTCGCCAGCGGTAGCGAGACGCCATGACTTCATTGTTCCGCGGTTCGGGAGACAATGCATCTGCCTGAGGCCAACCTCCCGTGACCCGCAGCCTCTCCACCCGCATGGCCCGCTGGGGGCTGGTGATCGTGGGGATCTACCTGCTGGTGGCGTTGATCACCCCTTTGCTGATGGCTGCCGGGATCCTCCCGGACGCCAATGCCGGCCTAGAGAACTCGATCTATTCCGGTCCCAGCTGGGCTCATTGGTGCGGTACGGATCGATTGGGGCGGGATGTGTGTGTGCGCACCATGGCCGGTAGTGGAGTGGCCCTTCAGGTGGTGCTCCTGGCGGTTGGTCTGGCCCTGTTGGTGGGTGTGCCCCTGGGCATGGTGAGTGGTTATTTCGGCGGTGCCGTTGATCGCCTGCTGGTCTTGCTGATGGACACGCTCTACACCCTGCCGGTGCTGTTGCTGTCGGTGGTGTTGGCGTTCCTGCTGGGCAAGGGCATTCCCAATGCCGCCGCCGCGCTTTGTGTGGTGTATGTGCCGCAGTATTTCCGCGTGGTGCGCAACCAAACCGCCCAGGTGAAGAGCGAACTGTTCGTGGAAGCCGCCCAGAGCCTGGGGGCGGGCCCACTTTGGATCCTGCGGCGCTATCTGTTCCGCAACGTGATCACCTCAGTGCCGGTGCTGCTCACCCTCAATGCAGCCGATGCGGTGCTGGTGCTTGGGGGGCTGGGATTTCTCGGCCTGGGCCTGCCGGAGACCGTGCCGGAATGGGGTGGGGATCTCAACCTGGCGCTGGCCGCGGTGCCCACGGGTGTGTGGTGGACGGCGCTGTTCCCCGGCCTGGCGATGTTTGTTCTGGTGTTGGGGCTGTCCTTCCTTGGGGAAGGCATCGAGGCCTGGGTCAGCGGCGGCGAAGCCCGCCCCGCGTCAGACTGATCCCATCGGCACCGGTGTGATGGCCTGGTGGATCAGTCTGGTTTTGCTCAGCATGGCTGCACTGCTCTGGAAGAAGAGCTGCGACAGCATGGATGATGTGATCGCTTTGCTCCAGCGCATCCTGGCCACCACCTTGGTCTTGGCGGTGGTGCTGGTTAGCCGCAATCTGTTGCTGGAGATGGCGGTGTTGATAGCCGCGGTGCAGTTGCCTGGGGTGCCGCGGCGTCAGCGCTGATCTCAGACTTGTTTTGGCGCCTTCACCTCTCGGATCGAAATCCGGCAGGAGCTGGGGAAGATGGCGTGAGCCGCTTCCACGGCGTTGCTGAGATCGTCGGACTGGAGCATTTCTTCGCCCCACTCATTGCCGCAGTGGTACGTGACCGCATATTGGTGCAGCTGTTTGTTGTCCATTGCTGACAATCGGCTGCTTTGGTTATGGCCCAGGGTTCGCGGAGATACAAGTCTTTCGTCGGATCAGCAGCGCAGCTTCACAGTTCGCGGCAGTTCCTCCATCAGTTCGCCCTCCTCACTGAGGGCGGGGTAGGGCCGTTGCTGCTCCCGGCACCAGCTGGCAACCTCGGGGTAAGACCACTCAAACAGCAACTGCTGGTACTGCTCTGGCTTGAGTCCTTCTCCCTGGCTCGGAGCCAGGCCGGCCACCTGGCGTTGGCGCAGCGCCTCAAACAGCAGGGTCGCGGTGGCGACCGACACGTTTAGCGACTGCACCATGCCGCGCATGGGGATGAACAGCGCTTCATCCATCAGATCGCGGGCCTGATCGGTTAGCCCCCACTTTTCAGCCCCGAGCACGAAGGCGGTGGGTCCGGTGAAGTCGCACTCCCGGTAGTCCTTGGCATTCACCCCGAGATGGGTGCCGTAGAGGCGGAATCCCCGCTCTTTGAGGCAGCGGATGGCTGTTTCGGTATCGGGATGGTCGTGCAGAGGCACCCATTTCTGGCTGCCCTGCGCTGTGCTGTTGAAGGTTCGTGGACGTCCGTCGAAACTCACCGCATGGGCTTCGAGCGCTCCGACGGCATCACAGCTGCGCAGGATGGCGGAGAGGTTATGGGGCTTCTCCACGTGTTCGAGCAGCACGGTGAGATCCGCCATCCGGTGGTTCAGCACGGATTTGAGCCGCTCAAACCGTCGCGGCAGCAGGGGCATGGGGGATGAACCGGGTGAGAGCAACAAGTTGGGGATCTTCCATGCTTTGGCTCCTGGCAAGACAATCAAGAAGTCGGCGCTTCTGTCGCCATCCAGATCCTGCTTGAGGATCCCTTTGTTGAACCGTACGTGTCCGTCCCCATCCTTTGATCAGCGTGTCTGGAGCGAGGTGGCTCGCATTCCCCTAGGTCGTTTGGCGACCTATGGCCAGATCGCCGATTTGATAGGTGCTTACGGCTGCGCGCGTCAGGTCGGCTGGGCGCTGCGTCGCCTCAAGCTTCCCTCCATCGTTCCCTGGCATCGCGTGGTGAACGCACAGGGGCGGATCTCGATGAGCCTCAGCCGTGAGGGAAGTGACTGGATCCAGCGTGAGCTGCTGATGGCAGAAGGCATTCCGGTGGATGCGGAAGGACGCTTGCCGCTGCGTCAGTTCCTCTGGCACCCGGACGCCCATGCTGGAGATTGATGCATGGCGCTCTTGTCTGGTTCGGCCCCGATTGGACTGCTGCCGCGCCGCCTCGCTTGGGATGTGTTGCAGGCGGTTTCGGCTGGGGCCTATGCCGATGTGGCGTTGGAGCGGGTGCTGCGGGATCGGGACATCAAACCCTCGGATCGGGGGCTGGTGACCGAGCTGGCCTATGGCGCCATTCGCCAACGGCGCTATCTCGATGCTTGGTTGGATCGGCTGGGCAAGGTTCCAGCAATGAAGCAGCCCCCCAAGCTGCGCTGGCTGTTGCACGTGGGGCTCTATCAACTGCTGTTGATGGAGCGGATTCCAGATTCGGCGGCGGTGAATACCACTGTGGAGCTAGCCAAGGCCAGCAAAGGGCTTGGGCGGCTGGCCCCGGTTGTGAATGGGGTCCTGCGCGCAGCGCTGCGGGCTCGGGATGCCGGAGAAACCCTGCAGCTGCCGAACGGTGAGGCGGCTCAGCTGGCCCAGGCCCATTCCCTGCCGGATTGGTTCACCCAGTTGTTGATTGCATGGCGGGGTTCGGACGGTGCCGCGGCGGTGGCGCGTGCCTGCAACCGTGTGCCGGATCTGGATTTGCGGGTGAATCGGCTGCGTTCGAGCCCGCAGCAGGTGCAGCAGGCCCTGGCCGCGGCTGGGATCAGCAGTGCACCGATCGTTGATTGTCCTGATGGCTTGCGCATCTCGAGTCACAGCGGCGATCTGCGCCAATGGCCCGGTTATGCCGAGGGCCATTGGTGTGTTCAGGATTGTTCGGCGCAATGGATTGCGCCTTTGCTGCATCCCCAGCCGGGGGATCGCATCCTGGATGCCTGTGCTGCACCGGGTGGGAAAGCCACCCACCTAGCGGAGTTGGTGGGGGATCAGGCGGAGATCTGGGCGGTGGATCGCTCTCCAGGACGGCTCAAGCGCGTTGCGACCAATGCAGCTCGGCTGGGGTTGAGCTCCATTCATGCTCTGGCAGCGGATGCCGCCCACCTGTTGGAGGAGCGTCCCCAATGGCGTGAATCCTTCCAGCGGATCCTCATCGATGCTCCTTGCTCGGGGCTTGGAACCCTGGCCCGTCACCCCGATGCCCGTTGGCGGGTCACTCCCGAATCCATCCGTGGCCTTTTGCCACAACAACAGGCCCTCCTGGATGGGCTCATACCTCTGCTGGCTCCAGCCGGATCGTTGGTTTACGCCACCTGCACCATTCATCCGGATGAAAACCATGCTCAGGTCCAGGCCTTGCTCAAGCGTCACCCCATGCTGCAACTGCAGGAGGAGAGCCAGCGCTGGCCGGATCAAGCCAGCGGGGGGGATGGGTTCTATTCCGCTGTGCTCAAGCGGGGTTAGACCTTTGGATTAATCCCGTGTCCAGCGACGCCCTTGGCGATCAACGTCCTCGTCTTGCGAGCGGTCTCTCCATAGGTAAGGCGTTGGGCGTTGAGGCGGTGCCACGGGCGTGGGATTGGGCAGTTCCAGTTCAACAGCCGATGGGAGTGCTTCAGCTTCAGGCTCGGTGCTGGGCTTTGGCTCTTGCTTGGGTTTGGTCTTGGGCGGTTTGGCAATCGTTTTCGGATCGACAGCCAGACGCATCTTTCGTTTCAGCTTGGGTTTGTCGGGGAAGTTGCGGACGGGGATCTCATCCTTGATCTGGAGCATGAATTGCTTCCACGCCCATGCCGCTTCGCCGCTGGTGCTCTTGGTTGCCCGGTCGTCGTCATATCCGAACCAGACGCCCGTTGTGAGCTGAGGAATCGAGCCGATGAACCAGAGATCGCGGGTGTTTTCTGAGGTTCCCGTCTTTCCGGCCACCTGTCGATCATCGAGTTTGGCGGCGATGCCGGTGCCGCCGGTCACCACGCGCTGCAGCATCCAGTTCATGGTGTCTGCCACATCACTATCAACAGCCCGCTTGCCTCGGTTGTCGCTTAGTCGCCGACTCCAAAGCAGCTCATTCTTGGGTCCGCGGATTTCCTCGAAGGGGCTGGGTGTGAAGAACACTCCACGATTGGCCATGCCTGCATAGGCCGCAGTCATGTCGAGGATGGTTTGCTCGTAGGCCCCGATGGCCATGGGGTAGTACTTGCCGAGAGGTCGCTCGGTGCCGATGTTGAAGTTGTTGGCGATATCAATGACAGCATCAAACCCAACGATGTCTTGCAGTTGAACAGCAACGGTGTTGAGTGAATTTTTCAAGGCATCGGCAAGAGAGATGTTGCCGTAGTACTTGTTGCCAAAGTTCTTGGGGCAGTAACCCCTCCAGCAACGCTGAGCATCAAACACCTTGGTTTCGGGTTTCATTCCCCGATCAATGGCGGCTGCGTAGGGAAACAGTTTGAAAGTGGATCCAGGAGAGCGCAGCGCCAGGATGGTGCGGTTGAACTGGCTCTTGGAGAAATCCTTTCCGCCAACCATCACCCGCACCAGTCCGTTACCAGGATCGATCGAAACCATCGCTCCTTCGGTGTCGAAGGGGGCATTGGCTCGAACAACTTGCTGAGCTTTCTTTTGCCAGTCGAGATTGAGGCTGGTGCGCACTTTGACGCCACCAACTTCAAGTTGTTCGGGCGTTAAAAATTTGGGCAGCTCTTGGGCAATCCAAGTGGTGAAGTAGGGAGCTGCACTGTTGAAGTACTTGGGTGTAGCAGGCTTTAGACCCAGGGGGCTGTTGCGCCCGCTTTCCGCTTCGCTGGCGGAGATGAATCCTGCTTGGGCCATTCGATCGAGCACGATCGAACGCCGTTCCCGTGCCAGATCAGGGTTCACCAGGGGTGAATAAATCGATGGTGCTGGGGGTAGCCCAGCGATCATGGCCGCTTCAGGAACCGTGAGCTGCTCGGGGGTTTTGGAGAAATAGATCCAGGCCGCATCGGCCACGCCATAGGCGCCGGACCCCAGATACACGTAGTTGAGGTATTGCTCGAGGATCTGCTGCTTGCTTAGCTGGCGTTCCAGCTTCATCGCCAGGGCCGCTTCCTTGAGTTTGCGCGTAATGGTGCGGTCTTGGCTCAGGAAGACGGTCCGGGCCAGCTGCTGGGTGATGGTGCTCGCCCCCTCACGAACAGCGCCCTGGCGGACGTTGGTGACGATGGCGCGGGCGATGCCCCAGCCATCCACGCCGTCATGCTGATAAAAACGTCGATCTTCTGCCGCGATGAAGGCTTCCGCCACCGTTTGAGGCATCGCACCGGGCTTGACCTTCTCTCGGGTCGCTGGCCCCAACTTCTGAATGACCTGCCCCTTGGTGGAGAGCAGCGTGATCGTTCCTGGCCGGTTGAAGCTGGCAATTCCACGAGCATCGGGAAGCGTGGCATCCACCAGCTCCGTTAGAGCGCGCATGCCCAGAGCCGCTCCTACTCCCACCGCAGCTGCAGTGCTAGCGATCAGTGCCCAATGCAGGCGGGAGCGGTTCACATCGCCTGGGTCAAGGGGCTGTGGCCCACGGCCAAGGCGGTTACCAGCATTCCAAGAACCAGGAATGGTTGGGCGCTGGCTTGATATTTGACGTCAAACGCCACGGGGTCCCTCAACAGCCAGATGTCCTGGAAGGTGATCTGGGGGACGATCAAGAGAACCAACAGAACCGCTGCGAAATGCTGGCCGATTCCAATCAAGACGGCAACCATCGCCAGCTGAAAAACATCAATCATTCCGGCGCTGATCCAGCTGGCTCGTTCGATGCCGAACACCACGGGCAGGGATTGAAGACCGAGCTCACGGTCGCCTTCCACGCTTTTGAAGTCGTTGACAACAGCGATGCCTAGCCCCGCGAGGCTGTAGGCCAGGGTGAGCAGCGCTGTGCCCCAGGTGAGTTGACCGAACAGGGCCTGGCCGGCCCACCAGGGAAGCGCGATGTAGCTGGCACCGAGGGCGTAATTCCCAAGCCAGCCGTTCTGCTTGAGCTTCAGCGGAGGGGCTGAGTAGATGTAGCTCACAAAGGAGCCTCCCAGCGCAAGAAGAAAGACCACAGGAGTGCTGTGGCCGGCCCATTGGTCGAGTCCGTAGGAGACGCCTAGCCCGGCCAGCAGCAACACCCAAATCTGTAGCTTCACCTGGCCCAGGGGGATCGCTCCTGAGGGGATCGGCCGATAGGGTTCGTTGATCGCGTCAATCTCGCGGTCGTAGTAGTCGTTGATGGTCTGGGTGAAGCCCGCCAGCAGGGGGCCGCTCATCAACATGCAGGCGAAAGCAGCCAGCAGTTGATCCAACCTCCATTGGTAGTTGCCGCTTGCGGCTGCTCCGCAGATCACACCCCAGATCAGAGGGATCCAGGTGACAGGTTTCATCAGCTGCAGCCGCAGCTTCCAGATGTTGGTGGTGCCGGAGGCACCCTTCATCCCAAGCAGCTGACGCGCGTCGCTCACAGAGACAGTCCTCAGGCTGCGGCGATTTCGTCTTCAAAGAACCAGCTGGTGGAGCCATCACTGAGCTCAATCACCACACCGATTCCCTGGCCATCAACGGTACGAAACTCCTTCACCGTGCCGTTGGCGTCTTTCTTGAGAAGGTTCACCATCGCCTGGGGAATGCGATCGCGCACTCGGGTCACGCGAACCTTGGAACCGATCGAAATGGCGTCAGCCTGGGACATGGCCTGCGAGGCTTGGAGAGTGGCGCAACCCTAACAGTCGCTTTTGCGCCGAATCGATGGTTGCTCTGCGTCTGATTCCCTGCCTGGATGTCGCCCGTGGACGGGTGGTGAAAGGTGTCAATTTCGTTGGCCTCCGCGATGCCGGCGATCCGGTGGAACTTGCCTGCCGTTACAGCCGTGCAGGGGCGGATGAACTGGTCTTCCTCGATATCGCGGCCAGCCATGAGGGGAGAGGAACCCTGATCGATATGGTTCGTCGCACTGCTGAATCGGTCACGATTCCCTTCACCGTGGGTGGTGGCATCAGCACCGTCGAGGGGATCACCGAGCTGTTGCGGGCTGGGGCCGACAAAGTGAGCCTCAACTCATCTGCGGTGCGTCGTCCTGAGCTGGTGCAGGAAGGTGCTGATCAGTTCGGCTGTCAGTGCATCGTTGTGGCCATTGATGCCCGTCGGCGCGACACAGGCGGCTGGGATGTGTATGTGAAGGGAGGCCGTGAGAACACCGGTCTCGATGTTGTGGAGTGGGCGCAACGGGTGGCGGGCCTCGGGGCAGGCGAGATCCTGCTTACCTCGATGGATGGTGATGGCACCCAGGCTGGATATGACCTTGCTCTGACCCGGGCCGTTGCTGATGCCGTCCCCATCCCGGTGATCGCCTCCGGTGGAGCGGGTTGCATGGATCACATCGCTGAAGCGCTGGATGTGGGCCCCGAGGGCGGCCATGCCTCCGCAGCCTTGCTGGCTTCGCTGCTGCACGATGGCGTGCTGACTGTTGAACAGATCAAGCAGGATCTGTTGTCCCGTGGCCTGACGATCCGTCCATGAAGCCTGGTGATCCCGCGGCGGTGGAACAGCTGTTTGATGCTGTCGCTCCCCGCTACGACCGTCTGAACGATGTGCTCAGTTTCGGGCTGCATCGCCAGTGGAAACGTCAGCTGGTGCGTTCCCTCAAGCCGCTGGCGGGTGAACAGTGGCTTGATCTGTGCTGCGGAACAGGCGATCTGGCGTTGGAACTGGGGCGCTGTGTTCGACCCGGTGGCGCAGTGACCGGTCTGGATGCCGCCGCTGCTCCCCTGGAGCGGGCCCGTCAGCGCCAACGGCAGCAGCCTTGGCTGCCCGTGACGTTCCAGCAAGAGGATGCCCTGCAAACCCGATTGCCCAGTGCCTGCGCAGATGGAGCGGTGATGGCCTATGGACTACGCAATCTGGCGGACCCTTTGCAGGGGTTGAAGGAACTGCGACGACTGCTGAAGCCAGGCGGGCGCGCAGGGATTCTGGATTTCAATCGACTGTCGCAGAGCGATCCGGCGGCTGCGTTTCAGCGCTTCTATCTGCGTCGCCTGGTGGTGCCCGCCGCAGCCTCAGTGGGTTTGCGAGAGGAGTACGCCTACCTGGAGAAAAGCCTGGAGCGCTTCCCTGCTGGTCCTGAGCAGGAGCGCCTGGCACGGCAGGCGGGATTTGCCGGAGCGGTTCATCGCTCTGTGGTGGCAGGACAGATGGGGGTGTTGACCCTCAGGGCATGAATCTTTGCTTGTCTCGCTTGCGACGCACCCCGACGCTGACCTAGGAAAGCTAAAGAGAACGTTAAGGAGAAGGAACGGTTTGGCGTTTCCGCTGCCGAAGCTGCTACCCCGCATCGAGGAGCTGCTTCAGGAAGTGCAGTGGCTGGATGGTCTGATCCTGATCACCGACTCCGACCGCACCTGTTTCGTTTCCTTCTCACAAGTCGATCCGCTGCTGCGTCGCCTGCGGCAGCGCCCTAAGGGGCCGGAAGTGGCTGAAAAGCTCTGCATGTCCTTGCTTGATTGCCATGGCAAGGGAGGGGCTAAGCCCGTTCTGGTCTTTCAAGGGGATGGCAGTTTCTGGCTGGGAATGATTGGTCCCAGCGGCAGCAATCCGCATCGTCATCACGCCATCGCTCACCTGCATCGTTGCCTGGCCTTGGAGGGCTGACCGGTCACTGGGCAGAATCGGAAGCCAGGTAGCCCAGGCCCAGTGCATTTTCAGGACATCAGTCTAAAAGCCAGTGTGTGACAGGCAGCATTCATCCTTGTTGAACTGCTGTCTGACAACATCACCTTCCCGTTGATGGAGAAGCGCTCGGAAGAGAACTTCCAGCTAGTGCTGAGATTCGTCAGAGGCAAGAACTAGAAAGACAAAACCCACAGCAAGTCCGTTCTACCAAGGACGCAGTAGTTGATGCATTGCCTCAGACATCGCCAGAAGCGTCTGTATTGCCTTTGAATCCTATTGATGATGTTGTTATCGAATGAGGATTCAACGCCGTTAGAAGCGATTGTGGAAGGAGTAGAAGAAACACATTCACCATCTCCAGAAGATGACGAACGTAATCGTGAGTATCTAATCCGTCGAGCAGCACTCGGAGACAATCCGACTCAAGAGGAGATGGATGCAGTTGTTGCTTATGGGTTAGAGCAGCACAGGATTAATTTCCCGCACCTCTATTAATGTCCTTCCTTGCAGCGTAATGTCTTGCAGTCATCTTTCTCGCGTCTTTTAATGGCTTCTGAAGAAGGAGTTGTCTTCTCTTTCCAATCAGTGATTGGTGGACGTTCATAAGGGTTCATTGGTACTCCGTAGCTCTTATCCCTTCCTTGAGTATCTTGAGGACCTTGGCTAGCTGGTAGTCGGTAGTTAGGAACTGGTTGAGCTATCTGACGTTTCCATCGGAATAACGCTCTTATGAAATCTTGCTGAGCACTTTCATTTGAAAACAAAAATAATGCTGTCTTTTCTTTTCCACTTTTAGAGCGGTAACGAATGTAGTTGTAAGTCTCTTCACCATCACGATCATATCGATAACCAAGATATTGATCAGACTGAATTCCTCCTTGTCCTTCTACCCACATTCCAGAACCTTGGAATCGAACTCGACATTCATTTTTTATCTTTCTGCACCAAGCATCGTGATAACTCTTTGGACCATCATCGAAAATTCCTGAAGGAAAGTCAGCATCACCAAAATCAGCCCTTGCAGGAGATGTAATGGCTAATAATGCCAAAAGCAGAAAGAGAGGCTTAATATTCTTCATTTACCTTCTATGCACTCAAATCCGTCGTCTTTAGAATATCCAGCATCGAATCTATCGCTTGCGATAATCAAAGCTCCCATTTCCTCACATTGATCTAGAGATGTCATTGGAATTGAATGAAGTGCTACGCCACCACCCCACTGAGCTCTTGATTCAGACTTGATTAGTAGATAGATAGTCTCTGCTTGAACGGGTATAGACGCAACCATTAGTGAAGTAACAGCAAATAGGAACTTCATTTATTTGCCCTCCAAGCATTCGAAGCCAACACCTTTGGCATATCTTACTCCCAATCTTTTGCTGGCGATATACGTGGCACCTTGAGTTTCACATTGCTCCATGCTTTCCATTTCAATTTTTTCTATATCCACAGAACCTACCGCCGTCGTATCCCTCACAAGTAGCCATACTGAACCTGATTGAACAGGCAGAACATGACTTAGTAGAGCGACTGTAAAAATGAAGATCTTCATTTACTTACCCTCCACACAAATGAACTGCCTACCCTCTCGGTAATCGGGTTGAATCCCCTGATGAGCTACATACAGTGCTCCTTGTTCATTGCATTGATCTAAATCTTTCATTTCTATTTTTATCATACTATTATCCCCGTTTGTATAGTTACTTAGCAAAACAAGAACGAGCCATACTGAGCCTTTGCTGGATTGGCTAAGAGACAAATCACCATTGATAAGTCCAGTTTCAGCGGCTACTGGCAGCGCACCAAGCGTTGATAATACGATTGCAGCAGCGAAAAGTCTTTTCATGTGCTGAAGGCGCTTAGCGCCGCAACGACATCGATTCCCATTTTATAGAAGAAGGAGATGGATGCACAAGGCAATGAAAAGAACCTGGAAAAACGACAGAAATTTCTGAGGCGTCTTCAATACATACTCATCCTTATTATTTACCCCATGCCGGGTGTCTACAGATTTGATGTTTGCTGGTTAGTTTTGTTTTTAAGTTGTTCCTTCTGCTGCTTCTCTCTTCGGTTGCAGCAGTTGGAGCGACAAGGAAAGCAAGTCGCTAGCGCGCAGTTTGGTATCGCGGTGAACCTTCTGTAAGTTCATTGTGTTGCCATCTGTTAAGTCAGTGCGTTGCTCTGCGCTCAGAACGCGCTCAGAGGTTGGACAAAGCGTCACTTGCGAGAATTTGTCCAACTCATGTCCAACTCGCTTAGACAGCGACGTTGGTGAGCGAGACAGCGCAACACCTTTGTGTTTCCTGTCCAACCGATGTCCAACTCAACGGACACCCAAACTCAAGGCTAGGACTGCGTTTTGTACTTCCAGGACATCATCAGCACGCTCAACCGATTCTGGGCGGACCAGGGGTGCCTGCTGCTGCAGCCTTACGACACGGAGAAGGGGGCAGGCACTATGAGCCCCCACACCGTGCTTCGTGCCATTGGCCCGGAGCCTTGGGCCGTGGCCTATCCCGAACCCTGCCGTCGCCCCACCGACGGCCGCTATGGCGACAACCCCAATCGGGCACAGCACTATTTCCAGTACCAGGTGTTGATCAAGCCGTCCCCGGACGGCATCCAGGAGACCTATCTGGCTTCTCTGGAGGCTTTGGGAATCAAGGCCGCTGATCACGACATTCGTTTCGTCGAAGACAACTGGGAATCCCCCACCCTTGGCGCCTGGGGCGTGGGCTGGGAAGTGTGGCTCGATGGCATGGAGGTCACCCAGTTCACCTATTTCCAGCAGTGCGGCGGCATTGACTGCAAGCCCGTTTCCATTGAGATCACCTACGGCCTGGAACGGCTGGCGATGTATCTCCAGGACGTGGAAAGCATCTGGGATCTGAGCTGGAACGGCGAGCGCAGCTATGGCGAGATCTGGTTGCCGTTTGAAAAGGGCCAGTGCCATTTCAACTTCGAGGCCTCCAACCCGGAGCGGCTCAAGCAGTTGTTTGCCATCTATGAGGCGGAAGCCGCCGACTTGATCGAGAAGCAGCTGCCGGCACCGGCTCTGGATTTTGTTCTGAAGTGCAGCCATACCTTCAACCTGCTGGAGGCCCGCGGCGTGATTTCCGTGACCGAACGCACAGCCACCATCGGCCGAATCCGCAACCTGGCCCGCAAGGTGGCCGAGGCTTGGCTGGCGGAACGTGAGGACCTTGGCTTCCCGCTGCTGAAAGGGGGAACTATCGAGACAGCGGCCTAATGGTTTCTGAGTCGACGTTGTTCCGTTGATGCCGTTGCCCTGTGCCTTCTGGCGCTCCTCATGCTTCCAGGGGTGCTGTGGGGGGCGCCGATGCCGAGCCGATCCGATCCATCCCGCCTGATTCAGGCACCGGCAGCGGTGGTCGTGATCAGCGGTCGCTTGGTCACCGATGTGCACCGTTTCCCCTCGGGGTGTTCCGTGCTGCTAGAGGTTGACCAGCTCGAGGCTCGTCGGGCCAGGGGACGCACGGAGCTGCGGCTCCCGACCCTTTCAGCGTCGCTGCTGCAGGGCTGGCATGTTCGTGCAAAAGGGGTGCTGAGGCGTCCGATGTCTGGGCCTCAGCCGTTGTTGCCTGGATCTGCGGAACGTCTGGCACAACAGGGCTGTTGGAGTCGACTCGCGGTCGACAGCATCGCGGTGCTGCAGCGTCCCTGGACGCCGTTGGCTGATCTGCGGCGCGATGTCGCTCAGAGGCTTCAACAGGCCGCGGGGCCGCGGCGGGGCGGCTTCCTGGCTGCATTGGTGCTGGGTAGCGCCCAGGTGCATCTTCCCGAAGACATGCGACAGGCGTTCCGCGTGGCCGGCCTCTCCCACGCGCTCGCCGCATCGGGGTTCCACCTCTCCGTGCTGCTTTGGTGAGCACCAATGGCGATGGTCGGAGTTGCCGCATGGCGAAGCGGATGGCTGCTGTGCATTGCCATGCCCGACTGGATTGGGTGATGTTGCTGGACCCCGTGGCCACGGACGCTCTTCCCTGTTGGCAAGCAGTTGCACACCGCGTGGAGGCTCCCCAGCAAGGCCGACCTCCTATCGCCATGGCCCAGGTGCTGCGCAGTGATGGCTTGTCGGTGCAACTCCTGCAGCATCGCGCTGGATCACTAATGTTGCGGGCGGGACGGCAGCGCTGGCAGCTGCTTCCCAGGCCTCAGGCGTTGTGGTCTCTGTAGAAGCAGCAGAAATCAGATCTCCAGAAGGTTTTCATGGGAACAAGGCTTGGCTTTAAGCCTTCTGCACGGCAACGCCGTTGGCTTCTGAAGCATTGGGCTGACTCGCGGTTCATCGGCCTTTAAAGTTGGTGTACGTCTTCGGACGTGTGGAGAGGTGGCAGAGTCCGGTTGATCGCGCACGACTCGAAATCGTGTAGGGGTAACACCCTCGTGGGTTCGAATCCCACCCTCTCCGTTTTGTATCGCTTGGTGTTAAAGAATTAGGGCGATGATGAATTGAAAGTGCATTTATCAAATGTCTATAGTGGTGGTATTGATGTTAAAAATGACCGTTCAAATGTATTAATTGTGCAGTTGTTTTGGGTTTTGAGTTCCGAGATTGTTTTTAGCCATTTCTTGTATTCCCTGTGATATAAGAAGTCGGAGAGATTGGGGCTCAGTCTCCCTGAAAGTGCAATCAAGGCCGCTCTCATTGAAGGTTCATTCTCGGTGTGGAGACGATCGAAGATGCGTTGACGCCATTCTTTAGGTGAGGTGTAGAGCGTGATGATATCGAGGCGTTTGACCCGCGTTGAAATCTGACGCAACAGCTTCAAGTTGCTGTCATGATTAATGCTGGTCAGGTCAATATGTAGCAGGAGGCAGTATTTCAACTTTCGTGTTTTTTGTTTCTTGAAATTTGCTGGATTCATCAGCCGCTGCATGCGTTCAACTGTGGAGCGTTTCAGACGTTGATTGGGATCGCAGTCCAGCTGTTTCAGCACTTTTAAGGTGAATGCATCATGAGGTGGCTGGCTCATCTTTCGGATCAACTGCGTTTTGCCGGAGCCCGATGCACCTGCAATCACGATCACGTGGCGAGCGCGCCGCCCTTTGGTCTTAGGTCTCATGGCGTCCTTTGCTCTCTCGCCGGCTGCAATTCTGCATGTCGGAGGCTGTCCTTTCCGTTCTGAAGGCTTCTAGTGACTTTGGCTTAGCTTCGCTACGTCCCTTGGCGATCGCTCTAGTTGATGTCCTTAAGAGTGGAACAGAAGCACTAATCCTTGTTCCACTTGGTGAAACTCCCGTTCCTCTCTGCTGAGGTCAAGTCCCACATTGAGTCCTTCTTTGAGTGCGTCCTCAAAGGGGGGTGTTGACGGTGGAGCGCTGTCAATCCAAAGCGCCGCAATCCCAACCGCCGTGGCATGCCAACGGAATCGACTTGTCGTGCCGATGTCCGGTTCGTTCAACGCCTCCTCCAGGAGGATGTTGATGGTGAGGTTCGTACTGGACATGTGCACCAGCATCGTGAGCTCGGCTGAGTCCTGCAATTAGCTGAGAGACTTCGTAGCGTTCGAGTTATTCCGGCTGGATGCCTTCGGCTTCGGATCACTTCCCGCAGCGCATCGCTCTGGTTCACGAGTGGTTCTCGCCCCGCTCGGTTGGAGGTGCAGAGCAGGTTGTTGAAGAGGTTGATTCCCTTCTGCGACACCTCGGCTGCGAACCTCAGTTGGCCTCCCTGATTGACGCGGAATCCTGCCGACCGGGAAGTTGGTTGCATGGTCGATCCGTGCTGACCAGCCCGATTCAGAACCTGCCCTGGGGGCGCAGTCATGTGCAGCAGTATCTGCCGCTGTTGCCATGTGCCATCGAACAGCTTGATTTGGGTGAAGCTGAGCTTGTGATCAGCAGCAGCCATCTGGTGGCCAAGGGTGTGCTGACCGCTCCTGACCAATTGCACATCAGTTATGTGCACACACCGGTGCGTTACGCCTGGGATCAGATGAATGCCTATCTGCAGCGCTCGGCACTGGCACGGCGCGGTCTGGGCCCCTTGATTCGGTGGCAGTTGCATGCCCTTCGGCAGTGGGATCAACTCAGTGCCCAGCGGGTGGATCACCTCATTGCCAACTCCCGATTCACCGCACGCCGAATTCGTCAATACTGGGGGCGTGAGGCCAGCGTGATCCATCCCCCTGTGGAGGTGAAGCGCTTCCGCTGGAATGAAGATCGAGACGACGTCTACCTCTGCCTTTGCCGTTTGGTTCCCTACAAGCGTGTGGATTTGGTGGTGGAGGCTTTCAACCGCTTAAGGCTGCCCCTGCTTGTGGTCGGAGATGGTCCGGAGCGTGCGCGGTTGGAGGCCCTGGCCGGCCCATCCGTCACCTTGCTGGGCCGGCAGTCCGGGCAACAGGTGGAGCAGCTCATGTCCCGTTGCCGCGCCTTTGTCTATGCCGGTCTGGAGGATTTCGGCATTGCCCCTGTGGAAGCGATGGCCGCTGGCGCTCCAGTAATCGGGCTGGGGCGTGGCGGTTTGTTGGACACGGTTCGCTGTGCTTCGGCCGGGTTGCGGGAGCCCACCGGGGTCCTGTTCCCGGAGCAGAGCGTCGAGTCGCTTGTTCAAGCCGTTGAATGGTTCGAGCAACGTCGGATCTGGCAATCTCTGGATTCAGAGGCCATCCGTCAGTGGGCCGAGCGCTTCCGGCCGGAAGCATTCGCGGCGCGTTTTGAATCGGCGCTGCGAACGGCTTGGCGCGCCCATCAACGTGGCTGTGCCGTTGCAGCGAGTGACCCTGCGGAGATGCCAGGGCTCAGCCTGTGACGTTGAGTGTGGTGAGTCCCAGGTTGAGCCTTTGACCTCGGCCTCTCGGCCATCCTTGATTCAGACCGCAGGGCGTGCTTCTCGCCGTGGCAAATACAAGCCGCACCTTGCGCTGATCTCGGCCCCCCCATCGGTTCTGCCGACAGGCACGCTGATTCGCCATCAGAACCGTTGGGGCCGGGTTTTTAAGCGCACCGGAGACATTGTTTTTTCCTTCGCCGTTCTCAGCCTCGGTTCCCCGGTGCTGCTGCTTCTGGCGGGACTGGTCAAGCTCAGTTCACCCGGGCCGGTGTTCTACATCCAGCGTCGGGTGGGCCGGGGCTACCAACGTTTTGGTTGCATCAAGTTCCGCACCATGCGTGCGGATGCCGATGCAGTTCTGGCCCGCGTTCTGGAGACTGATCCATCGCTGCGGGCTGAGTTCGAGCGTGACTTCAAGCTCAAGAGTGATCCCCGGATCACTCCATTGGGCCGTTTCCTACGTCGCTCGAGCCTTGATGAGCTGCCGCAGTTCTTGAACGTTCTCCGCGGTGAAATGAGTGTGGTTGGTCCACGCCCGATCGTGGACAAGGAGCTTGTTCGTTATGGCCCTTACATGGATGAAGTGGCCTCAGTGCGCCCAGGCTTGACGGGCCTGTGGCAAGTGAGCGGTCGCAATAATTTGAGCTACAAGAAACGCGTCAAGCTCGACCTGGCCTACGCCCGCGGTCGTTCGTTTGGTCTGGATTTTGCAATCATCCTGCGCACCTTTGGTGTGTTGCTTCTTCCAATGGATCGAGGTGCCTATTGATTGGTGTTTATTGGGTGAATAGCAGTTGGATGATCACAAGAGCAGTTAGCCAGAGGATTTCAAGCCGGCCAGATGCCTTTAGAACATCTTTGACGAGGGACGCGTTCGCAGTTGGTTGTCCAGCTGCAAGCACCGGTTTCTGAATCAGGCGCTCTCCGTAACGGTTTTCACCGCCGAGTTGGATTCCGATGCAGTGGGCGTAGATCGCTTCTGAGCGACCTGCATTGGGCGAAGGATCTGCCGAGCCATCCCGTTCTGCGGCTTGCACCCGTTGCGCCCAGCGCGTCCAGGGCGGGCAGACCAGAGGCAGCGTCAACATCACTAGACGGCAGGGCAGCCAGGTGAGCAAATCATCGAGGCGTGCCCCCGCCGTTCCTAGCCAGCGCAGGCGACCGGTGCGATAGCCAAGCATGGAATCCAGCGTGCTGCAGGCCTTGAAGGCCCAAGCCAGGGCCAGGGGGCCAGGTCCTGTAGGCAGAACCATCCACACCAACGCACCGACGCCCATCCAAAACAACGGTGCGAACACGCCATCCACAGCGTTTTCTGAGGCTGTTTCGGCTCCGGCTCTCAGCAGCCCTGCCTGGTCTAGGTCTTGGACGTCGCGTCCAACGATCCAGCTCAGGTTCCGGCGGGCTGGCTTGAGGTCGCCATCGGCCGAGGAGGGCAGGGTATTCAGCACCGCCATCACTCTGTCCGTGAGGCTGCGGGCCGCCAGGGCGCTGGCGAGGCTCAGGGTGAGAACTGGAAGGCTGAGCCACTGCCATGGGGAGGGAAGCCACAGCAGGCGTTCCAGGGACCACCCCGCAAGGGCGCTGCCAAGTACAAGGCTCAGCGTGATCAGCCCACCTCCGATGCGCAGCTTCGTTGGCTGGTCTGCCGCCCATGGCTCGACCCGGGAACGCAACTGCCGGATCCACCACCCCATCACCACCACGGGATGCAGCATCCGGCGCGGGTCACCGATGAGTTGATCCAGCAGCGCCGCCCCAACGACCAGCAGGCTGCCCATCGCTTCCAACCTCATGGGAGGAGACTGGCAAGCATCCAACAGAAATCCCTGCTCTGCGCTGCAGGAGCAGCAGAGCGGGGCGTGTGGTGAGCGTTGGAGGTTGATCTCACCGGGCTTTCAGGGCTTGAGCTGAATCAGGCGTCTTTGAGCCAGCTGAACATCGAGCGCAGGCCTTTGCCCACCTTCTCGATCGGATGCTGGGAATCACGGTCGCGCACCTTCTTCATTTCCGGCTTGCCGGCTTCGCACTCGGCCACGAAGTTCTTGGCGAAGGTACCGTCCTGGATGTCGGCCAGAACGCGCTTCATCTCGGCTTTGGTGTCGGCAGTGATCAAACGGGGGCCGCTGACGTAGTCGCCGTATTCCGCGGTGTTGGAGATCGAATCGCGCATGGAGGTCAGGCCTCCCTTCACCATCAGATCCACGATCAGCTTCACTTCGTGGAGGCACTCGAAGTAGGCCAGTTCGGGCTGGTAACCGGCTTCCACCAGGGTCTCGAAGCCAGCCTTCACCAGTTCGGACAGACCACCGCAGAGCACAGCCTGCTCACCGAACAGATCGGTTTCGGTCTCCTCTTTGAAGTTGGTTTCCAGGATGCCGGCACGGGTGCCGCCGATCCCCTTGGCATAGGCCATAGCTAGGCCACGGGCGTTGCCGGACGCGTCTTGCTCGATGGCGAACAGGGCAGGGACGCCCTGGCCGTTCTGATATTCCCAGCGCACGGTGTGGCCAGGGCCCTTGGGGGCGATCATCACCACATCCACATCAGCGGGTGGTTTGATCAGCTCGAAGCGGATGTTGAAGCCGTGGGCGAAGCTGAGCACCTTGCCGGCACTCAGGTGGGGTGCGATTTCCTTCTCGTAGACGTCCTTCTGGAACTCGTCGGGCAGCAAGACCATGATCCAGTCAGCCTTGGCAGAGGCATCGGCCACGCTCAGCACTTCCAGACCGTCGGCCTTGGCTTTCTCTGCGGACCGGCTGCCGTCGTACAGACCAACCACCACGTTCACCCCGGAGTCCTTCAGGTTGAGGGCGTGGGCATGACCCTGGGAGCCATAACCAATGATGGCCACGGTCTTGCCGTTCAGCAGACCGAGATCGGCGTCGGAGTCGTAGAAGAGCTGGGCCATCCGGGGCAGGCTTGCGGAACAGTGCAGTGGACGAGCTTACGCAGCGGCCTGCCCCGTTCCGTTCAGGCTTCGTTCGGATGGGAGATCACGCGGTCGATTAGCCCGTATTCCTTGGCTTCTTCGGCACTGAGGAAGTAGTCCCTGTCGGTGTCCTTCTCGATCTTCTCGAAACTCTGGCCACTCATTTCGGCCAGGGAGCGGTTGAGCATCTCCTTCATCCGCAGGATTTCCCTTGCCTCGATTTCGATGTCACTGGCCTGGCGACGGCTGGTGCCGCCAAGGGGCTGGTGAATCATGATCCGGCTGTGGGGAAGGGCGACCCGTTTGCCTTTGGTGCCAGCCGCGAGCAGAAAGGCGCCCATGGATGCTGCGAGGCCGACGCAGATGGTGACCACCTCGCTTTTGACGTACTGGATGGTGTCGTAGATCGCCAGTCCTGCCGTGACGGAGCCGCCTGGAGAGTTGATGTATAGGTAGATCGGTTTGCTGCTGTCTTCCGAGTCGAGGTAAAGCATCTGCGCCACCAGGCTGTTGGCGATGCCGTCATTGACTTCAGAGCCGAGGAAGAGGATCCGCTCCACCCCGAGACGGGTGTAGATGTCGACCCAGCGCTCCATCTGGCTGCCGGGGAGGCGGTAGGGAACGCTGGGGGTACCGATCGGCATGGTTCAGGACGTTGAGGAAAGAAGTGCGGTAAGGCGGATCAGATGCCGCGGGTTAGACGGGGATCAGACGGGGGGATTGCCGGGGAGGTCTTTGCGGCTGCTCAGAACGCGGTCGATGAGTCCGTACTCAACGGCTTGCTGGGGAGTCAGGTAGCTCATCCGGTCGGAGTCCTTGCTCAGCTCCTCCACGGACCTTCCGGTGTTAGTGGAGAGGATTTCGAGCATGGCCTGCTTGTTATGCAGCACCTCCTTGGCCCGGATCTGAATGTCCGTGGCCTGGCCGCGGGCACCACTGCGGGGCTGGTGCAGAACGATGGAGGAGTGGGGCAGTGCTGCCCGTTGACCTTTCGTTCCTGCTGACAGGATCACCGCTGCCGTTCCCATGGCCTGCCCAATGCAGATGGTGTGCACCGGCGGTTTCACATAGCGGAGGGTGTCGCAGATGGCGAAGGCTTCGGTTTCAAAACCGATGGCATCACCGGAATACCAGCTGGTGCCCGTGGAGTTGATATAGAAGTAAATCGGCTTTTCTGGGTTGTCGAACTCCAGATAGAGCAACTGAGCAATGATCAGCTCAGTCACATCAATGCCCATCTGACGCTTTGCATCGTCGTCAGAGAAGAGGGGCAAGCCCAAGTACACGATCCTCTCCTTGAGCAGGAGTGACGGAAGGTCGGGAGGTGGTGTGCGCATCACAGCGCTGTCGCCGTAGTACGGGGCCGAAGTTGTCATCTCCACCATCGCGGTGGGGCGAGCCTAGCCGGGGTCAGCGGGCTTGCGGCTGCTGGTTTTGGCCGGTTTTCCCTGACTTTTCGATTTGGTTGAAGTCTTGGTGTCGGTTGTTGCATCTTTCCCGTCCAGCCGAGCGAACACCATCCGGCCGGTTGGCGTTTGCAGGGCACCGGTCACCACCACCGGTTTGCGTTGGCCGATCAGTGCTTTCGCGTCGTTCACCACCACCATTGTTCCGTCGTCGAGGTAACCGACGCCCTGGCTTTCCTCCTTGCCCTCACGCACGATCTTTAGTTTGAGCTCATCGCCGGGTTGCACCTCAGGCCGTAATGCGATCACCAGCTCACTCAGATTCATCACCTTCAGCTCTTTCACCTGCGCCACCTGCGCCAGGTTGAAGTCCGCTGTGACCAGGGTCCCGCCCGTATCGGAGGCCAGCTGGAGCAGCCTGTCATCCGTTCCTTTCCCGTCGTAACGGGTGCTGTTGATCACCAGTCGCCGTCCGTAGGTCTCCCGCAGATCCTTCAGCAGCTTCAAGCCACGCCGGCCCTTGGCCCTTTTCTCAACATTGGTGGAATCCGAAAGCTGTTGCATCTCCTCGATCACGGATTCAGCGACGATCACCTGTCCTTCCAGCAACCCGCAGGCGAGCATTCCGCGAATCCGTCCGTCGATGATCACGCTGGTGTCCAGGATCTTGGCCGTGGCCGGGGTCAGCACCCCATCGGCCACCAGCAGGGCCTCCGTGCTGGCGGGATTGAACAGGCGCAGCAGCGTGCGGCCATGCACTTCCGCCAGGTTGCTTCCCAGAATTCCGAAAAAGACGTTGCTCACCACCGCCAGCAGCGGTTTGAGCAGAACAACCCCCCCGGAGAACGGAAGCAGAAGAACGGGCAGCAGCAGCAGGTTGGCCACCAGAAGTCCGAGGATCAGGCCGACAGCCCGGCTCACCAGAAGATCCGTGGGCATGGTTCGCACCTGCTGCATCAGGCGCACCCGCAGCTTTTTGAACACCAGGCCTGCGATCAGCCCGATGCCACCCCCCGACCCGCTGAGAATCAGCCGGAGTTGTTCGACATCGGTGGTCTCGGTGACCAGACCTTCGGGGAGCAGATGAACCCCCATCCATCCGGCCGCTGCACCGGAAACCAAAAACAGGAGAAGGATGAGCGGATCCACCATGGGTTCAGGTCGTGGCAGCTCGATCCGGATGCCAGAAGCATGCCCTATCCCATCCCTCCCCGCAGCGCCTACCTCCACATTCCTTTCTGCCATCGGCGCTGTTACTACTGCGATTTCGCTGTTGTTCCCCTGGGGGATCAAGCCCGTGCCGACCAGGGCCCTGGCAGCCGCTCGATCCGGGAATACCTGAGCCTTCTGCATCGCGAAATCGCTGCTGCCCCAGGTGGTCCGCCCCTGTCCACGGTTTATATCGGCGGGGGAACGCCCTCGCTCCTTTGCCCGGATCAGATCGGTGCACTGCTCGCCGCCTTGGTGGACAAGTTCGGTCTTCAACCAGGTGCGGAAATCACCCTGGAGATGGATCCGGCCACGTTCAATTGCGCGCAGCTGTCTTCCGTTCTGGCCCAGGGAGTGAATCGCATCAGTCTGGGGGGGCAGAGCTTTGATGATGCGGTGCTCGAACAGCTGGGTCGGCGCCATCGGCAGCGCGACCTCAAGCTGGCGATCGACTGGCTGGTGCAGGCCCAGCGCGATAGAGCGCTCCGGTCCTGGAGTCTCGATCTCATCCAGAACCTGCCGGGTCAGAGCTTGGTCGCGTGGGATGCGCAGTTGGATCAGGCCATTGCCAGTCAGGCCCCCCATCTCTCGATCTACGACCTTTCGGTGGAACCGGGCACGGTGTTTGATCGCCAACGCACGCTTGGCGCGCTGAAGCTTCCGGATGACGACCTTGCTGTTGCGCTGATGGAGCGGACCACGCAACGGCTGGCGGCTGCCGGACTCAGCCGTTACGAGATTTCCAACCATGCCCGTCCGGGGCATGCCTCAAGACACAACCGGGTGTATTGGAGCGGTGCGGGTTGGTGGGGGTTTGGCATGGGAGCAACGTCAGCGCCATGGGGAGTGCGCTTGGCGCGACCACGCACGCGGGCTGACTACGCGGCCTGGCTCGACAACCCTCCTGAGGAAACCGTCGCGGAGGCTGGTCTCCCTCTGGATGATCAATTGCTTGTGGGCCTTCGGCGCCGGGAAGGCGTGTCGCTGAAGGGCCTTGACACCCATGCACTGGTGCGTCGCTGGCAGCCGTTCGTGGAGCGCGGATGGCTGCAGCAGCGTGCGGGCCGTTGGTGCCTCACCGACCCCGAGGGCATGGCTCTCAGCAATCAGGTCCTGATTGAGGTGATTCTGTGGTGGGAGGAGTGTGGTTTCGGGTCTGGTTGACCCATCCCTTCAACGCATCAATAAACAGTTGTCGACCATCCACGAGGGCGGGGCTGAAGGGAGGTTGTTTGGGGGTGAGGCCCAGCAGGTCTGCCGTGACCCGCACTTGGCCATCGCAGCCATCACCCGCTCCGATGCCGATCACGGGGATGGTGAGGGTCTGCTGCACCCGGCTCGCCAGCTCCGCTGGAACATGTTCCAGCACCAGAGAGAAGCATCCCTTCTGTTCGAGGGTCCGCGCCTGATCCATCAGGCGCTCTTGGCTGATGGCGTCGGTGGCCTGGCGGCGGTAGCCCAGACGATGAACAGCCTGTGGGGTCAGACCCAGGTGCCCCATCACAGGAATGCCCATCCGCACCAGACGGTCGATCACAGCCACGATCTCGGGTTCCGCTCCCTCCAGCTTCACCGCCGCAGCACTGGATTCCTTCAAGAGTCGCCCTGCAGCCGCCACCGCGCGGTCTTCTCCGCACTGGTAGCTGAGAAAGGGCAGGTCACAGACCAGCATGGGTTGCTCAGACGGCATGGCCGTGAATCCCCGTGCCACCGCCTGGGTGTGATGGAGCATCTGATCCAGGCTCACGGGGAGTGTGGTGGCATGGCCCAGCGCCACCATGGCCAGTGAATCGCCGATCAGCACCACATCTGCACCGGCTGCTTCTGCGATCGATGCAGAGAGACTGTCCCAGGCGGTGAGCACGGCAATGGGTTGGCCCTTCTGTTTGAAGTGGGTCAGATCAGAAGGACGCATGCAACTTCATAACCCCTCGGGGGCTCATTGCTAGCATTCGGCCGACTCGGACCCATGCGGCTCCGACGCCCAAATCTGGTCAGGACCGGAAGGGAGCAGCCACACGGGATGCTCAGGGCAGGCGTGGATTCCGGGTCACCACCTTCAGAACAAGTGGTCAGACTGAGCTGTCGTTCTGCTGCTGACGCCGGCGCAGGAACTCGGGAATTCTGGCGCCGTTCTCTTCAGATTCCGCTCGGCTCGTCATGGAAGGCATGGAGCGGCTGCGTTCGCTGCGGTAAGGCTGCTTGTTTTCGAATCCTGTGGCGATCACCGTGACGTGAATCTCGCCTTCAAGAGCTTCATCCACCACGGCCCCCACGATGATGTTCGCTTCCGGATCGACGACGTCATAGATGACCTCTGAAGCGGTGGTCATGTCCTCGAGAGTCATGTCCTTGCCACCGCTGATGTTGATCACACAGCCCTTGGCTCCATCGATGCGTTCTGTTTCCAGCAGTGGGCTGGCGATCGCAGCCTGGGCTGCCTCCACGGCTCTGGACCGGCCGGAACCGATCCCGATCCCCAGCAGTGCAGTACCTGCTTCGGTCATCACGGAGCGAACATCGGCGAAGTCAACGTTCACCAAGCCGGGGCAGGTGATGATGTCACTGATGCCCTTGACGCCCATGCGCAGGACGTCGTCCGCATTGCGGAAGGCTTCCTGAAGAGGAGCTGTGCCGATGGCCTCCCGTAGACGGTCATTGGGGATCACGATCAAGGTGTCCACGTGCTCGGCCAGGCGAGCGATGCCTTCGTCGGCCTGACGCATGCGACGACGGCCCTCGAAACTGAAGGGCTTGGTAACGATCCCGACAGTGAGCGCCCCGACTTCTCGGGCCACTTCGGCAACCACTGGTGCGGCACCCGTGCCGGTGCCACCGCCCATGCCAGCGGCGATAAACACCAGATCGGAGCCCTGCAGTGCGTCGTGCAGATCAGTGCGGGATTCCTCTGCTGCCTTCTGGCCGATGGTGGGATTGCCGCCGGCACCAAGGCCACGGGTCAGGGTCTGCCCCAACTGCAGCCGTTGCTGGGCCTGCGACTGGATCAGGGCCTGGGCATCAGTGTTCAGAACGCGATAGCCAACCCCGTCAAGGTCACTAATGATCATGCGGTTGACGGCATTGCTGCCGCCGCCGCCAACGCCGATGACCTCGATGCGGGCGGACTGGCTGGGCTGGATTCCAGCTGCCGAAAAAGACCCTGAGCCGCTCACCATCTCCATCGTCGAGGCTGAACCGTTTGGTTGCGTTGCATTATGTCCCTGAAGACTGGTCTCGGCTTCAACTGATCACAAACCAGGCGCTGAGGTTGTGGTCTCCAGATTTTCAACGTTGTGGTCTCAGGGTTGCCCCTTCGCCTTCTTGGCGTCGGCTGGAGTTGGCAGTTGCAGTTCCGGACGGTCGGGATTGCTGAGATCAAGACTGCTCTGCCGGGCCTGGCGCAGGTGCTCTGGCAACGTCTTGTTGAGATGGACGATGGTTGCGATCTGGGCATTTAGAAGGGCTGGTTCACCTCCAAGATCAATCCTTCCCAGGCTCGTGGTGATCAGGCTGATGTCGCCGTCAGGGTGAAGCACGACGGATTTCAGCATTCCTTCGAAGCGATCCCGTTGTTGCAGCAGCGCAGCGACCTGGACGCGCTGTTGGTTGTTCCAACCGCGTACCAGGATCTCCGTCAACGGCTCTGGGGATGCATCGTTGAGGGGGATCCATTGCCCTTCGGCGTTCAGCAACCCCCGTTCCCGTCCAGCGGGGCCCTGACGCTCCGCCCGGGCGATGGGAATCTCTGGTTTCAGGCTGATGATGAGGCGAGCGGGCAGCATCCGGCGCTGCACCTCTGCGCTGCGCACGGGCAGGGAATTGATCAGCTGTTGTTCCAGCTTCCTGGGGCTGACCTCCAGCAGAGGTTGAGGAAAGCGCAGATTGGCCGCCTTGACGATTTGAGCCGTCTCAAGGTCGTTGCCACGGTTCAGGATCACAGCCTCGGGGCCACGCAGGGTCCAGCCATGCCGCAGCAGGATCCAAGTGAATCCGCCACTAATAAGCAACATGGCGACGAGGCGCCAGAGCTGAACTAACAGTGTCTGGCGACGCTGCCGGCGCAACTCCCGGCGGCGGGCCACCTGAGCGGAGATGGGCCGTTGGGCGGATGTGTTGTTGTCAGTCGCCTGGCTCAAAGGTCGCACCGGGCCCTTGCCATCAATTGTTCGCCCCAGCTGCGAGCACGGTCGGCATCGGAGAAGGGCACATCCATCTGCAAATCCTTGCCGACGAGGCGCAAGCGACAGCGTCCCTGGGACTCCTCGGTGAGGGGGGCATCACCGGAGGAAAGAGACATCAGTTCAACAAGCTCGAGCCTGCAGACGTCAAAGGAGCCCTGATCCTGAAAACTGCCGGCCTCAAAGCTGCTCCATTGCAGCTCACCGTCTTTCAAGCGGGCACCACCGCAACCGTCCAGCTTGGCCAGTTCTGAGCCTTCAGCCCAGGCACGAAACAGATTTTGGCGCCGCCGTTCCAGCCATCCGAGCGAGGCCAGCAGCACAAAGGCCAGTAGCAAGGGGAACCAGAGCAGTCCGTGGCTCATGGGTCAGGCGAAGGACGCTGTGTTCATTCTCCTGCTGTTTGGAGCAGTTTGTGCACCAACTGCTCGAGTGTTACGCCACTGGCCGCCCACAGCATCGGATACATGCTCTGGGCGGTGAAGCCGGGCAGGGTGTTGATTTCGTTGATCCACAACTGATCGGTTGCATCGTCGTAGAAAAAATCGACCCGACCCATGCCATTGACGCCAACGGCAGCGCATGCCTGCAAGGCCTGCGCGCGGATTCGCTCGCTGACTAGATCTGGCAGGGGGGCGGGAATCAACGTGGTACTTCGGCCAGCGGTGTATTTCGTCTCGTAGTCGTACCAGTCCGCTTCGAATCGCACTTCACCGACCACGGATGCCTCGAGCCTGCGGCCTCCCAGTACCGCGCATTCCACTTCCCTGGCATTGACGCCCTGCTCCACCACCAGCCGGGGATCGAGTGCTGCTGCCTGGTTGAGGCCTGCTTCAAGTTCCTTTCGCGTCCGCACCTTGCTGATCCCTACCGAGGAGCCGAGATTGGCGGGCTTCACGAAGCAGGGGTAGTGCAATTCGGATTCAATCCGATCGAGGAGTGCGGATCTGCTGTTGGGCTCATCCAGCTCGGCAGCCAGCAGCGACACATAGGGCACCTGGGACAGCCCGGCGCTGGAGAAGGCGGACTTCATCGCCTGCTTGTCCATGCTCACGGCTGAGCCCAGCACACCAGCACCCACAAAGGGTTTGCCGGTCAGCTGGAACAACCCCTGAATCGTGCCGTCTTCTCCATTGGGACCATGCAGGACCGGATACCAGATGTCGACTTCATCGCAGCCTTCAGGGAACCCTTGAAATCCCGAGGAAGGCAGCGGCGGGCTGAGTTCCGGAGCGGTTTCGGAGGCCAGGGTCGCCTCGGCTACATCCCTTCCCCACCAGCGACCATCACGGTCGATATAGATCGTCTCAACGGTGTAGCGCTCCGTGTTGTTTCCGCTGCGCAGTCCACGAACGACCGTCGCCGCGGATCGGATCGATACGTCGTGTTCTCCAGAGCGGCCTCCAAAGACGAGCCCGACCGTGATGGGACTGGACGGCATAAATGCTGAGACCCCTGAAAACTGGGAGCGCCAAAGGTATCAGCGTTGTGCTCAGCAGGGCAGGGGGCTGCCGCTGAGTGAAAAGGAGCGCACGGCATCGATGCGCACCTGCACGAGATCGCCAGCGCTGTAAACGTGACCATCCGGTCCGGTGGCACTAAAGAAGGTCAGGCGATTGGTCCGGGTTCGCCCCATCAGTTGTGATGGGTCCTTGGGGTTGATGCCTTCAGCCAGTACCTCCTCGGTGCGACCCTCGTAGCGGGCATTGGCCTTGCGTGCGCAGCGTTCCACCAGGGCATTGATTTCGCGCAGGCGTTCCACCTTCACCTCCTCGGGCAGCTGGTTGTCCCAGTCGGCGGCAGGGGTGTTGGGCCGTGGTGAATAGGCAGCTGTGTTCACCTGATCGAAGCCGATCTCTTCGATCAGATCGAGGGTGCGGCGGTACTGCGCATCGGTTTCCCCTGGGAAAGCGACGATCACATCGGCGCTGAGGGAGGCGTCTGGCATGCGTTCACGGATGCGGTCGATGATCCTGCGGTAGCGCTCCACGGTGTACCCGCGGGCCATGGCCTGCAAAACATCGTTGTCCCCGCTCTGAAAAGGAATGTGGAAGTGCTCACAGAGTTTGGGCAGGTCTGCACAGGCATCGATCAGCCGCTCGGTGAAGTAACGCGGATGGCTGGTGGCAAAACGGATCCGTTCAAGCCCCTCCACGTCATGAACGTGGTGGAGCAGATCGGTGAGGGTGTGCTGGCGGCGACCTTCCGGAGTGATGCCCGGCAGATCCCTGCCGTAGGCATCGATGTTTTGGCCGAGCAGGGTGATCTCCTTGTAGCCCTGGGCAGCGAGCCCCTCCATTTCCAACTTGATGGCCTTAGGCAGCCGCGATTGCTCCTTGCCGCGAACCGAAGGCACCACGCAATAGGTGCAACGTTCGTTGCAGCCGTAGATCACGTTTACCCAGCCACAGATGGTGCTGTCCCGTCGTGCCGTGGTGATGTCTTCAAGGATGTGGTGTTCCTCGGTGGCGACCACTTGCTGGCCGCTGTCCACCTGAAGCAAGAGGGTCTCGAGACGATTCGCATGCTGCGGCCCCATCACCAGATCCAGCTCCGGCACCCGCCTGAGCAGTGATTCGCCCTCTTGTTGGGCCACGCAACCCGCCACCACCAGAGTGAGGTTGGGGTTGCTGCGCTTTCGCTGCGCCTGTCTGCCGAGGTAGCTGTAAACCTTCTGCTCGGCGTTGTCGCGGATTGTGCAGGTGTTGTAGAGCACCAGATCGGCATCGAGTTCGGCCGACGCCTCCCTATAGCCCATCGCTTCCAGGATTCCGGCCATCCGTTCGGAATCCGCCTTGTTCATCTGGCAGCCGAAGGTGGTGATCCAGTAGCTGCCCCGCTGGGAATTGGCGGTGGCGTCAGTGGTGAGGGGGGCGGAGGCGACCAAGTCTCTGGTTCAAGCCTTCTCAGTGTGAGTCACAGCGGTGTTGTGTCAGTTTGGAGATTGGTGGACGAATGGTGATGGGCTGGGCCCTGCGACGGTTTTCGCTCACCAAGGCTGTGCCGCTAAAGATCAGCCGTGGCACCACAGCGGCGGTGGTGCGCTTGGAACTCAGGCTGGAAAGGGATGGGCTGGTCGGCCGCGGAGAGACCGGTGGATTCGAGACCGGTCATCGTGCCTTCGCGCTCGAGGTTGTGGAACAGGAGCTACTCGCTCTGCTGCCGCAACTGGATGCTCTGGACCCCGACCATCCGCAACGGTTCGAGCCCCTGCTGCGGCCCCTGAGTCCGCCGGCCCGTTGTGCCATCGACCTGGCCCTGTGGGACTGGCATGGTCAACGGCTCGGCCATCCGCTGTGGCGGCTTTGGGGTTTGGATGCGACCCAGGGGGTGGCCACCAGCGTCACTCTGGGACTGGCTTCTGTTACCGGGGTGCTGGATCGTCTGGACCGCTGGTGGACCCAGCTTCCGGCGACGCGGGTGAAGCTCAAGCTGGGGAGTCCCGACGGGTTGGACCATGACCAAAGCCTGCTGGAGGCGGTGGCTCAGGCCATCAGTGAGCGTTCCCAGCGGCAGGGTGTGGCGATGGAACTCCAGGTGGATGCCAACGGTGGCTGGACCCTGGATCAAGCAAGGCGAATGCTGGAGCCGCTGGAGTCGCAGCAGGTGGTTCTGCTGGAGCAACCCTTAGCTCCCGATCTGGATGCGGCGCGGGATACCGGGGGGTTTGCGGAGCTGCACCCGCACTGTCCAATGCCCTTGGTAGCGGATGAAAGCTGCTGGGATCTGGAGGATCTGCTACGCCTGGCGCCGGTGGTGGATGGCGTGAATCTCAAGCTTCTGAAGACCGGTGGTCTCACGCAAGCCCTGCTGATGGCCCAAGTGGCAAAGCGTAAGGGGCTGGATCTGATGGTGGGTTGTTATTCCGATAGCTCCCTGCTGAACGGTGCCGCGGCCCAGTTATTGCCATTGATCCGTTGGCCCGATCTCGATAGCCACCTCAACCTCGTTGACGATCCATTTGTTGGGCTGGATCTGCAGGGCGATCGCCTGCGCCCTTCGTCAACGTCCGGATTGGGGATTTGCCATGCAGGAGACAGGCCTTGAGCTGCATTGCTATCGGTGGGCGTGAGGGCACGGCAGCGTTATGAGCGGGATTCAGTCGCCGCCAGGATTTCGAGAGATGCGGTTGGTGCTGCTCCAACACGGAGGCTTGGCCAGCCTCACCGGCAAGACCGGTCTGGCCATGCTGCGTCACCGTGCCGGACCGATCGTTGCCGTGATCGACCCAGACCATGCCGGCCAGCCTCTGCACCAGATCACCGGCATCGAGCGTGACGTGCCGGTGGTGGCGGATTTGGCCGAGGCCCTTCCCTACAACCCGGAGGCGGCTGTGGTTGGCCTGGCTCCCTCTGGAGGGCGGCTGCCGGATCCTGTCCGCCACGATGCACTGGCTGCGTTGCGCGCAGGACTCCACCTCGCCAGCGGACTCCATACCCGCCTCGCTGATGATCCGGAATTTGCGGAAGCGCGCTGCGCGGACCGTTGGATCTGGGATCTGCGGCGCGAGCCGGAGGCTCTCAACGTCGGCCAGGCCCGCGCTGCCGCGCTTCCCTGTCAACGCCTTCTTGCGGTTGGAACCGATATGGCGGTGGGCAAGATGAGCACCTGTCTGGCTCTGCTGGAGTCGGCCCAGCAATCCGGAATTCCCGCGCGCTTTGTGGGGACGGGTCAGGCGGGAATTTTGATCAGTGGTGAAGGGGTTGCCCTTGATGCTGTCCGTGTGGATTACGCCGCGGGTGCGGTGGAGGCGGCGGTGCTCCGGGCGGCGGATGCTCTGCCAGGGCCGGGCCTCTTGCTTGTGGAGGGGCAGGGGTCGCTGTGTCACCCCGCCTCGACGGCCACCCTTCCCCTACTGCGGGGCACCCAGCCGACGGCCCTCTTGATGGTGCATCGGGCCGGCCAAAAAAGCATTGATCGGCTGCCTGAGATCCCTCTCCCCGACCTCGCGGCTTTGGTGTCCACCACGGAAGCTCTGGCGAGCTGGGCTCGGCCTGATGGTGCAGGCCCTTCAGCCAGGGTTGCTGCAGTCGCCCTCAACACGGCACGCCTCGATGAAGATCAGGCGGCGGTGGAGGTTGATCGCGTTAGTCAAACACTGGGCCTCCCTTGCACGGACCCCATCCGCTGGGGAGCAGAACGACTGCTGAAGGCTTTGATGGGGCTTTGAGAAAGGGCGAGCGAGGGGATTCGAACCCCCGAATAGCGGCGCCACAAGCCGCTGCCTTAACCACTTGGCGACGCCCGCCGCGTCCGTGAGAATCTACCAACACGAGCTGCAGCCTGCCTGGTGTCCCCTTCATCGCGTCCGCAACGTGTGCCTGCTCTGGCGCTGTTGACGGGGGCTGTGGCCATGGCTGGCGTGCTGTCGCTGGTGTTCTCCAATCCGTCCCTGGAGGACTATGAGGCCCATGCCGGGGACCAGCTGGTCACGTTGGGCACCCAGGAACTGTGCGACGAACCCACCCTCCCAATGGTGTTGCGTCTTTGGATTCGCAATTGCCCTGAGCTGATTGCATCGCAGCGGGATGCCCTCGCGGCGCTGGCCGGTCAGTTCACCACCCGTCGCAACCTGGTGGTGGCCAGCTTGTATGCCACCCGCATGGGGGGGCAGGAGTTGCTGCCTGGGCTGCGCCTGCCAGGGTTCGATGTGCTGACCCTCGGGGTGGCCGGACGTTTTGTGATCCTCAGAACGGACGCAAGCAGCGGTGCGCCCAAGTGACTGACGCCCAGTTGCTCGAAGCAGAGTCTGGGACTGGTTCCCTTGAGGCTTGGGTGCCTCTGGGGCTACTCGATTTCGACCCTGCGACGCCCCTGCAAGTCATCGAGAAGCAGGGGTTGACGCCTGTTCGCATGGCCTGGCATCAGGGGCGCCTGCGCGAGCTAAAGCCTCTGACGGCTGATCAAAAGCCACCCTCCAGGATGGTTCTGCCGCGATTGGTGGACTGCCATGTTCATTTGGACAAGGCCTACACCTGGCAGGAGCACCCCAACCTCAGTGGCAGCTATAAGGGTGCCCTGGACGCCAACCTGCAGGAGCACAACACCCGAACCATGGCTTCCGTGCTCCAACGCGGAGAGCAGGCCATGGCGAGGGCATATCGAAATGGGTTGCGGGCCATGCGCAGCCATGTCGACAGTGGTGGCCCCGGTGCCGAGCCCAGCTGGGAGGCACTGCTCACCCTTCAGCAGCGCTGGCGCAGCCGCATCGATCTTCAGCTGGTGGCGCTGGTGCCCTTGGAGTTCTGGGGATCAGCTGAAGCGGATGCCCTGGCGCGTCGTGTCGCTGCCACTGGCGGCTGCCTCGGGGGTGTCCTAACCCCGCCCTGTGGATCGGCTGCGGTGACCGATCAGCTGGAGGCTTTGTTGCGCCTGGCTGATCGCCACAACTGCGGCGTCGATCTGCACATCGATGAGGCCGATCATGGTCCGGCCGAGGGCATGGTTCAGCTGTTGAAGGCTCTGCGGCGCGTACCGCTGCAGGTTCCCGTCACCTGCAGCCATGCCAGCAGTCTTTCCCTGTTGCCGGCGCCACGTCTGGCGCGGTTGGCAGAGTGCATGGCGGCAGCGCAGCTCCGTGTGGTTGCCCTGCCCCTCACCAATGCCTGGTTGCTGGCGCGATCGGAGGGCGTTACCCCGCTCCAGCGACCGCAGGCCCCGATCCGTCAGTTGCAGCGCTGCGGTGTTCCGGTGGCGGTGGCGGGTGACAACGTGGCCGATCCGTGGTTCCCAGGAGGCGACTTCGATCCCTTGGCATTACTAGCGGCGTCAATGCCATTGACCCAGTTGTTGCCTTGGCAGCGCCTGGGCCTGGCACCGTTCACTACGGCACCGCCCACCATTCTTCAGCTGGAGTGGGATGGGGTGCTAAGGGCCGGTGCTCCCGCAGATCTGATCTGCTTGGAGGGCCAGGGTTGGTCGGATCTGATCCGATGTCCTCCGCAGCGCCAGGTTCTCGTGAAGGGTCACTGGGTGTCGTCTTCGGGCGCTAGACCCTGACCAGTGTTCAGCCACGACATGGGTCGCGCCGAAGCCTTAATCGCCCTGCGGCAAACCCTCAGCACTGTTCCTGATCTGGAGCTGTTGGCTGAACCGGCGGAGCTTCAGCGCCATTCCCGGGATGCCTTCGAGTACTCCCCCGTTCTGACGTCGCGGCTGGAGTCCTGCCGTGCTGAGTTGGTGGCTCGCCCCCGCTCGGTGCAAGCCGTTGAACGGCTGGCTTCGGCCTGTGCCGAGCATCAGATTCCTCTGACCCTGCGCGGCTCCGGGACCGGGAACTACGGCCAGTGCGTGCCCCTGGAAGGGGGAGTGGTGATGCTCACCACGGCCCTGCGGCATGTCCGATCGATTGATCCGGCCACTGGGGTGGTGACAGTAGAACCGGGCTGTGTGATGCGCGATCTGGATCACGAGTTGCGTCGGCATGGGCGTCAGCTGCGCTTGATGCCCAGCACATGGCGCAGCGCCACGATCGGCGGTTTCGTTGCGGGAGGCTCCGGTGGCATCGGTTCGTTGCGCTGGGGCTTTCTGCGAGATCCAGGCCATCTGCTCGGGCTGGAGGTCGTGCCGCTACGCCCCGATGCCCAACGCCATCAGATCGGTGAGATGGATGCCGAAGCGTTGAACCATGCCTATGGCACCAACGGCATCATCACGGCCCTCAGATTGGCCACTGCTCCAGCGGTCAACTGGCATCAGGTGAGCGTTGACTGCGAGCGTTGGGAGCAAGCGATCGAGCTGATGCATAGCCTCGCGTCATCCGCCGTGGATCTTCATCTGGCCACCCTGTTGGAACAGCCGCTGTTGTCGCGGATGCCCAGCTGGGGTGGTCCTGCCGTCTCTGCGCACCGGCTGCTGCTGCTTGTTGCGCCGGATGGGCTCACGAGCCTGCAACGAATGGCGCAGTCAGCCGGCGCCATCCTGCGGGATCTCGGGCCAGAAGATCTCGCGGGGGGCAATGGATTGCGTGAGCTGAGCTGGAATCACACCACCCTGCATGTGCGCTCCTCAGAGCCGGGATGGACCTACCTGCAGATGCTGTTGCCGCAGCCGGAGGCCCCCGCGATGGCTGCGTTGAAGCAGCGCTGGGGAGATGCCTTGATCTGGCATCTCGAGCTTGTGCGCCAGCAGGGTCGTCCCCGCCTGGCTGCCCTGCCGCTGGTGCGGTGGCAGGGGACAGAACAGTTGAACCGGTTGATGGACGACTGCAGCTCCCTGGGTGCCGTGCTGTTCAACCCCCATGTGATCACGGTGGAAGATGGGGGCCTTGGTGTGATCGATGCTGATCAGGTGGCTGCCAAGCAGCGCTTTGATCCCACCGGCCTGCTCAATCCAGGCAAACTGCGTGGTTGGAAGGAGCGCCTCTGAGGATCAGCAGCCCAGGCTGTCGAAGGTGGCGACTCCGGTGCTGGGGTTGATTCCATCCGCCTCGCGGCAGAGCCGACGTTGATCATCACGATCGAGCAGGGCGTCGGTGAAATCGGCCCCTTCGATCTGGGCATTGCTGAAGCTGCTGCCCGACGCAATGATCCCGGTGAGGACGGCGTTGCGTAGATCGGTGGCCACGAAGTCAGCCCGATCCATCAAGGCATCGGAAAGATCAGCACCTTGGAAATCCGCTTCGGCGAAGGCTCCTTGGGTGAGGATCGACCCATGTAGATTCGCGCCTCGGAAATTCGCTCCTCGGCCCACGGCTCCGGCAAAGGAGGTATTGGCCAGGTTCTGGCCTTCGAAGTCGCCGTTGGTCTGGTTGGTGAGCGTGTAATCCACCTTTTCCTGGAACAGGGCCCGGTCCTGCAGTCCCACCCCGGCTGAGGTGTCCAGGGCTTGGGCAGGAGCTGCTATCAGCAGAAGGGGCAGGAGAAGGCTCAGCAACCAAGAGATTCTCAGCACAGTCCGAGCGCAAGCTGTGCTCACTCTGCCGTTACAACGCCGCAAGCGAACAGGTCGCCGATCAGATAAAGCGATCCGGCAACAACCGGCATCGGCGTCGGCCATCCATCGCTGCTGAGTTGCTTCAACACGCTTTCAAGGCCGTCGGCCTCCTGCAGCTGTTGGCCAAGCTCAGGGAGCTCCTGGAGAAGGGCCGACCGGCTCCAGCTCTTGTGGCTCGGTACTGGAATGATCCAGGCCTGGTCGTTGGGCTGCACCAGGGCCTTGAGCATGGCGACAGCATCCTTGTGGGCCTGAATCGCCAGGATCCAAACCATACCGTTGGATGCGTCGGTCCACCGTTTTCGTTCTTCGGCCAGTTGCACCGCGGCGGGTGGATTGTGGGCTCCATCCAGGCGAAGCCGGTGTTCCCCCCAATGCACGGTTTGCAGGCGACCGGGCCAGCTGGCTGTGGCGAAGCCCTCATGGATCACGGTTTCAGGCAGCATCCAGCCCAAGCCCGAGAGGGCTTGCAATGCACCGAGGGCCACAGCGGCATTGCTTCGCTGGATTTCGCCGGGCAAGCCGAGATGCCAGGTTGAATCCAGGGGCTTCACCCACTGGAGGTTGGCCTGCTGTCTCCGACAGGTTGCCTCCAGGATCTCCTGCACCGCAGGGTCTTGGCCGCAACTGATCACGGTGGCCTGGGGCGGGATCGCTGCCGCTTTTTCGGTTGCGATGGCGGTGAGGCTGTTGCCTAGGTGCTCGCAGTGGTCCCGTCCAATGCTTGCGACGGCAACCACAGGACGGCATGGATGCGCTGTGGTTGCGTCAAGTCGTCCCCCCAGCCCCACTTCCAGCACCAGGAGGTCGCAGGCATGCCGCTGAAATTCCAAGAAAGCTGCAGTCACGAGCAGTTCAAAGGGGGTCAACCGATGCCGTTCGTTCAGGGGCTGGAGGGCCTGCAACTGGGAGCGCAGCGTTGCAACGGCAATCGGTTCTCCCTGGATGCGGATGCGTTCGCACCAGCTCACCAGGTGGGGGGAGGTGGTGACCCCGCAGCGGAGGCCGGCGGCACAGAGGGCGGATTCCAGAAAGCTGACGATGGAACCCTTCCCGTTGGTGCCAAGCACCTGAATCGCGGGAACCGCCTGACAGGGATGGTCGAGGTCACGGAGGGCCGCATGCATGCGATCCAACTGCAGATCCATGCCACGCAGGTCGAAGCGTGGGATCAGATCAGAGAGATCGTCCACTCAGCTGAGGCTGGTGAGCGTCGCCGCCAGACGGCGCAGCAGTTCGCGGATCTCGCGCTTGTTGATGGTCAGAGGGGGAACCATGCGCAGCACGGAGGGGCCGGCCGCCACAAGCAGCAATCCGTGATCGATGGCGGCTTTTGCCAGCTGGGGGGCCGTCCAACTGCTGCTCTCCCGGATCACGATGCCTTGCAGCAGGCCCCAGCCCCGCACGCTTTGCAGGTGCTCGGGGAAGCAGTGCACCAGTTCTTGGAGCCCGTCGCGCAGTTGTTCCCCTCGGGCTGTGACGTTGTTCAGCAGACCCCGTCGTTCGATCTCGGTGGCCACCGTCAACCCGGCTCGGCAGGCGAAGGGATTGCCGCCGAAGGTGCTGGCGTGGTCGCCAGGTTCGAACACATCGGCCGAGGCATTCACCAGCAAGGCTCCGATGGCATGGCCACCGCCGAGCCCCTTGGCCAGGGTGAAGGCGTCAGGGGTGATGCCCAGTTGTTCATAGCCCCACAGGCGCCCACTCCGTCCCATACCCACCTGCACCTCGTCCAGGATCAGCAGGATGTTCCGCTGGGTGCAGATCTCTCGCAAGCGTGAGAAGAAAGCGCGGTCTCCCGGATTGACGCCACCTTCACCCTGCAGGGGTTCAATCAGCACAGCCGCGATGGAAGGGCCGGCTTGCTCATGGCGGTTGATCAGGGCTTCCAGGGCCGTCAGATCGTTGTATGGGAAGTAATCAAACCCGGCCACCATGGGCTCAAAACCCTTGTGATACTTGGGTTGACCGGTGGCTGTGACAGCAGCGAGGGTGCGGCCGTGGAAGCTGGCTGCAGCCGTGAGAATCACGGGTTGCTTGATGCCGCGCCGTTGATGGCCGTGTTTGCGGGCCAGCTTGATCGCGGCTTCATTCGCTTCGGCACCGGAATTGCAGAAGAACACTCTGTCCGCGCAGCTGTGGTTCACCAGCCAGCGGGCCAGCAGCTCCTGTTCAGGAATCTGATAAAGGTTCGACACGTGCTGGAGACGTCCCAGCTGCTTGCGCAGGGCGCGATGCATCGCCCTGTCGCTGTGGCCCAGGGTGCAGGTGGCGATGCCAGCGACAGCATCTAGATAGCGCCGCCCTTGCGTGTCCTTCACCCAACAACCCTTCCCTGTGGCCAGAGCCAAAGGGAAACGGCCGTAGGTGTTCATCACAGCGGATGGATGGGAGCCGGGGGACTTGAACCCCCAAGACCAGTGGCCGGCTGATTTTGAGTCAGCTGCGTCTACCAATTCCGCCAGGCTCCCGCACAGGGATTGTATTGATTGAAGGACCCCGATTCAGGGGATGTTGCGCTTCACCTCAGCGCCCACCGCACTGAGCTTGGCTTCGAGGTCGTCATAACCCCGGTCGAGGTGCTTCAGTCCAGACACCTCAGTGATCCCTTTGGCTGACAGGCCAGCCAGCACCATTGCTGCGGCTGCACGAAGGTCGGTTCCGGTGACCGGTGCAGCGCTGAGCTGAGCCACGCCCTCAACGACGGCGGTGCTGCCTTCCAGACGGATCGAAGCCCCCATGCGCTGCAGTTCGGCTACGTGCTGCAGACGGTTTTCGTAGATCTTTTCGCTGATCACACTCGTTCCCTTGGCTGTACACATCAGGGCCATAAAGGGCGCCTGCAGATCGGTCGGAAAACCAGGGAAAGGTTGGGTGGTGATATCCACGGCCGTGATCTCACCAGGTGTGATCGTGATGGAACGGCCGTCGATATCGATGGCGCAGCCGCAGTCCCGGAGCTTCTGGATGACAGAGCTGAGATGCTCTGGAATCACGGGTTCCACCACCATTGGCGAGCGTGTGATTGCTGCAGCCATCAGGAAGGTTCCCGCTTCAATTCGATCGGGAATGACCGGATAGTTGCTGCAACCCTGGAGCTGTTCCACTCCTTCGACGGTGATCACCGGGCCTCCAGCGCCGCTCACCCGCGCTCCCATGGTGTTGAGCAGGTTGGCCAGGTCCTGCACCTCGGGCTCCTGGGCAGCGTTTTCAATCGTTGAGACCCCTTCTGCTAGCACCGCAGCCATCAGGATGGTTTCCGTGGCGCCGACGCTGGGGCAGTCGAGCACGATCTGAGCGCCGGTCAGACGTTTTCTGCTGCCTGGAACGGATGCAGTGACGATCCCGTGCTCGACGTTGACGACGGCGCCGAGGGCTTTCAGGCCGCGGATGTGTTCGACGACGGGCCGCGCCCCGATGCGACACCCCCCGGGGAGGGGAACCCTGGCATGTCCCAGCCGTCCAAGTAGAGGTCCGATGCTGAAGAAGCTGGCTCGAAGGCTGTTGACCAGCTCATAAGGGGGGGCTGAACCGCTGAGTTCTGCAGCGGTGAGGTAAATGCGGTCGGAGGCGCGATCCACCTGTACCCCGAGAGATTCAAGGATGGCGCTCATGCCATCGATGTCCGTCAGGGCCGGAATATTGATGAGCTCAACGGTGTCTTCACTGAGGAGGCTGGCTGTCATCAGCACCAGGGCGGAGTTCTTCGCGCCGCTAACGCGAAGCGTTCCGCTCAGGTCGTGGCCACCGCTGACGTTCAGGCGTTGCTTGAGACTCTCTTGAGACGCTTCTGCGACGCCCATCATCAATTGGCTGATCCCCTGTATGAGGATTTTGCCAACAGTTTTTGAGACCGTCTAGACGGCCGGCGTTCAAACTGGACAATTTGCTTCCGCGGCGTTGGGGTCAGGGATCGGCGATGACCTATGTTCATCCCGTCGAATCTCGACACGCCAGCGGATGTGGCGGAATTGGTAGACGCGCTAGTTTCAGGTACTAGTGGTGGCAACATCGTGGGAGTTCAAGTCTCCCCATCCGCACTAACTTTGTCGGTAATCAGCTTCCGGCAGTCATGATCGTTTTGAAGATCTCCAACGCATCGGAGGTTGTGGCTTCCAAGGTTGGAAAGCTCCTTGAGCGGCTAACCCCCGACTCCATCGACCACACGACGGTTGAGGATCAGGTGATTAAGAAGCTGATTGAGAACCTGGCAGCGGAAGGAATAAAAGGTGAAATCGCTGCCATCAACGGGCTTGAACTCGAGGGTGAAAATCTGAGCGTTCACAAGGGCTTGAACGTGCGCAAACACGCAGCGTTCTGAGTCTCTCTCTGGAATTCTCCTCCCCCCTGATCAGCAGCCGACGCAACCCCCTGGTCAAGCGTCTGAGAAGCCTGTCCACCCGTGTGGGTCGTGAGGCCGAGGGGCTGTTGCTCCTTGAGGGCACCCACCTTTTGCAGGAAGTTCTCAGGCAGGGGAACGCACCCGAGGAAATCATCGCGACAGAGGCATGGATGCAGGGACATCCGGCCCTGGTTGAACGTTGTTCTCAGGTGCGATGGCGGATCGTCACCGATGAGGTGTTGCGTGCAGCCCTCACGACGGTCACACCCGATGGCATCGCCTGCCTGAGCCCACTGGAGGCTTTGCCCACCGTTCCATCAGAGCTGGACTTTGTCCTGGTTCTGGATCGGCTTCAGGATCCTGGCAATGTGGGCACCCTGTTGCGGACGGCCCTGGCCGCTGATGTCAACGCGGTCTGGATGGGAGCTGGGGTCGACCCCCTTGGGACAAAAGTGTTGCGGGCCTCCGCAGGCGCTCTGCTTCAACTGCCGCATCAACGCTTTGGCCCCAGCGAGGAGATGGCGATCCCGTTGCTTCAGCAGCAACTGAAACAGCTTGTGGCGTCAGGAGTACAGGTTGTGGCCACCCTGGTGCCGGATCCGCCCCAAGTTGATCCTCCCTTGCCTTACTGGGATCTCGACTGGACCTTGCCGACAGCGCTGGTGTTGGGAACCGAGGGTGCAGGTCTTCATCCCGATCTGCAGGCCTGCTGTACCCATGCCGTCACGCTGCCCCACAGCACACGGGTTGAATCCCTGAATGTGGCGTCTGCCGCGGTTCCTCTCCTTCTGGAGCGGCGAAGAGCGACAATGACCGCCACATCGCAGCAGTTTGGGTGAGCGACGCCAGCTTCGACTTCGACGTCATCGTTATTGGTGCCGGCTACGGCGGCTTCGACGCTGCCAAACATGCCGCCGAGCATGGGCTGAAGACGGCGATCGTTGAATCCCGCGACATGGGTGGCACCTGTGTGAACCGGGGCTGCGTTCCCTCCAAGGCGTTGCTTGCCGCCAGTGGAAAAGTGCGGGAGCTGGCGGATGACAAGCACTTGTCGAGCTTCGGAATTCACGCCGCTCCCGTGCGTTTCGAGCGCCAGAAGATTGCTGATCACGCCAATCAGCTGGTTCAGACCATTCGCACCAACCTCACCAAGACCCTCGAACGGGCTGGTGTGACGATCCTCCGGGGGCATGGCCGTCTGGAGGGAAGCCAGAGGGTGGGGCTGCGTGAGCCCAGCGGGGTCGACAGGGTGCTGACCGCCAAGGACGTCATCATCGCCACAGGGTCGGATCCCTTTGTGCCGCCTGGGATCGAAACCGATGGCCGCACGGTCTTCACCAGTGATGAGGCCATCAATCTGGAATGGCTGCCCCGCTGGATCGCGATCATTGGCAGTGGTTACATCGGCCTTGAATTCGCTGATGTGTACACCGCACTCGGTTGCGAAGTGACGATGATTGAGGCGATGGACAAGGTGATGCCCACCTTTGATCCGGACATCGCCAAAATCGCTGGCCGCCATCTGATTGATGGTCGCGATATCGACGCTCGCTCCGGTCTGCTGGCCCGCAAGGTCACCCCGGGCTGTCCGGTGGAGATCGAACTGGCCGATTTCAACAGCCGTGAACTGGTGGAGACCCTTGAGGTGGATGCCGTTTTGGTGGCAACGGGGCGGGTTCCCAGCAGCAAGGGCCTCAACCTCGATTCGCTGAATGTGGAGACGAACCGCGGCTTCGTCCCGATTGATGACGCCATGCGGGTGCTGGTCAACGGTCAGCCCGTGCCCCACCTCTGGGCCGTGGGCGATGTGACCGGCAAGCTGATGCTGGCGCACACCGCCGCTGCCCAAGGCACCGTTGCCGTGGACAACATCCTTGGCCATTCACGCGAGATCGATTACCGCAGCATCCCGGCAGCCACCTTCACCCATCCCGAGATCAGCTCTGTGGGTCTGACCGAGGCGGATGCCAAAGCTCTGGCAGAAAAAGAGGGGTTCCAGCTCGGCTCCGTGCGCAGCTACTTCAAGGCCAATTCCAAAGCCCTGGCTGAACTGGACAGCGACGGCCTGATGAAGCTGCTGTTCAACAAGACCAGTGGTGAAGTGCTGGGGGCCCACATCTACGGACTTCACGCCGCCGACCTGATCCAGGAGGTGGCCAATGCCGTTGCCCGGCGTCAGAGCGTGCGTCAGCTCGCCACGGAAGTACACACGCACCCGACCCTCAGTGAGGTGGTTGAGGTCGCTTACAAACAGGCTGCCGCCCAGGTGCACGCCTGATCCCACGCACCCGTTTCCTGTTCCAGTTTTTCCCTTGTTCCATGGAGATCCGCCGTCGTCCCCCCAACCCCAAGGTGCGGGTGGCCCATCTCGAATATGCGGTTCCCCACGATGAAGAGGAGCCGCGTCACATCCTCGAAAAAATTGTCTGGGAAAAAGATCGTGAGATTGATGCCGCCCGCGACAAGGTTCCCCTCGACAACCTGAAGCAGCAGATTGCCAAGCTGCCTCCCACGAAGGATTTCCTGGGGGCGCTTCAGGCAGCCACCAGGAAACCGGCGGTGATTGCTGAGGTGAAAAAAGCAAGTCCCAGCAAAGGGGTGATCCGTGAGGATTTCGACCCGGTTGCAATCGCTAAGGCCTATGCAGCCGGCGGTGCAAGTTGCCTCTCAGTACTTACCGACAAGACCTTTTTTCAGGGGGGCTTCGATGTCTTGGTGGAGGTGCGCCAGGCCGTCGACATCCCCGTGCTCTGCAAGGAGTTTGTGCTGAGTCCCTATCAGCTGTTTCAGGCCCGGGCGGCCGGTGCTGATGCCGTGCTGCTGATCGCTGCCATCCTGTCGGACCAGGATCTTCGTTATCTCAACAAGGCCGCAGCGGCTCTGGGCCTCACGGTGTTGGTGGAAGTTCACGACGCCACTGAAATGGACCGGGTGCTGAGCATTGGCGGGTTCCCCTTGATTGGAATCAACAACCGTGATCTCACCAGCTTCGAGACGGATCTGGCCACGACCGAGCGCCTGCTGACCGACTTCAACGACCGGTTGAATCAGCAGGGGGCGCTGCTTGTGAGTGAATCCGGTCTGTTCAGCCGGGCCGATCTCGATCGGGTTCAGGCCGCCGGTGCGGGAGCGGTTCTGGTGGGCGAAGCCCTGATGCGGCAGCCGGATGTTGAAGCAGGTCTGGTGCAATTGATCCAGGCTGATTAAGGCCGTTGCCAGTTCCCTGCTGATGCAGAATTGCGACATTCAGGCGGCTCTTTGTGCTGATTAGCCTTTTGACCGGTGTCGTAGCCGGGGCTGTTCATGTGGTTGGTGGTGCTGACCACTTGGTGGCGATGGCGCCCTTTTCCCTGAACAAGCCCCTAGCCGCCTTTCGACATGCCCTGGCTTGGGGTGCCGGTCACTCCGCCGGAGTTGTGGTTCTGGCCTTGATCGCCATCGGCTTGAAAGATCTGGCCCATGTGGAGGCCATGTCGTCCTGGGCGGAATTCCTGGTGGGTGTGGCCCTGCTGGTGGTGGGTGCTCTGGCCGTGCGCACCGCCTTCGGGCTGGAACTGCACACCCATGAACACCGCCATGACGGTGCCGCCGAGCACCGTCATCTTCACCTGCATGTGCGTGGTGCCAGCAACCATCGCCGCCACGTCCATGCCTCCTCCGGCTTGGGTCTGCTGCATGGATTGGCAGGGGCCAGTCACCTGCTGGCCGTGATCCCTGCCCTGGCGCTGCCGCCCCACGCTGCTGTGGGCTATCTCGTGGCCTACCTGCTTGGATCCATCGGCGCCATGGTGGCTGTGGTCTCGGTGGTGTCGTTCCTGACCGTCCGCAGCGGTGCCCGATTGATGCCCTTCCTCGTGGGCGCTACTGGAGCCCTCTCAATCATCACCGGGGCCATCTGGCTGCAGAAGACTTCACCGGCCTTATTCTGATCCCCTGCGCGGGAGCCGACCCACCACCTCCCCAATCAATAGGTTTGTCGCCACTGGTCCGAGTTGGCGGCTGTCGGTGCTTTCGGCTGGGTTGTCTCCCAGCAACCACAGCCCCGTTTCTTCAACGCTCTTCAGGCGCTTGATCAGGCGAAGCTTGCTTCGCTGCGGATGCCAGGTCACCACAACCGATTCCAGGCTGGGCGCAAACTTCCCACCAAAACGTCTGACCAGAACCCGATCTCCGGGTTCAAGGGTGGGCTGCATCGACCGTCCTTCGATGCGCAGCAGCAGTCGTCGCCCACAAAAAAGCAGCAACAGGTCCCGAAGACCTGCCGCTGCAATGAGGGATTTGGTTCTGTTCGAACTCAGGATGCGGTGACCCAGGCGTCGGAACGGCCCTTGGACTGCCAGAACATGCCGTGGATTTTTTCAACGGCAGCCATCAGTTCTTCTGCCTTGGCCTGATCGATGTTCACCTTGCAGGCGCTGCAAAGCTTGGCGGCTTTCCAGAAGGTGTCGTGCAGGTCGGGGAAGGTGGCCAGGTGGTCGGGCTTGAAGTAGTCGGTCCAGAGGATCAACAGTTCTTTCTTGGTCTTCTGTGCTTCCTCTTCCTTGATGGCGACGTAGCGGCCGAAGGTGTTGTTGTAGGCAGCCAGGGCAGCCGCGTCACCAGCGGCTGGAGCTTCCATCGCCTTCAGCTTTTTGGTCATGGACAGCACTGCTTCGGCTGCCACACGAGCGGAAGCCGGGTCATAAACGCCACAAGGACCATCGCAATGGGCTTCTGCCACTGGGGCAGGAAGTGCAAATGCAAGGGCGGAAAGGGCCGAGCGCAGCATCGGTTCAGAGCGGAATTGGCTTGAATCGAGCCTAGCTTCCGCTCACTTCTTTACGTCGAGCAGTTCCACCTCGAAGATCAAGGTTGCATTGGGGGGGATCACTCCACCGGCGCCGCGGGTCCCATAGGCCAGGTCGGAGGGGATCACCAGCTTGCGTTTGCCGCCCACTTTCATTCCGGCGACACCTTCATCCCAACCTTTGATCACGCGGCCAGCACCGAGGGGGAAGCTGAAGGGGGTGCCTCGGTCGTAGCTGGCATCGAACTGCTGTCCGTCCTCCAGGGTGCCGCGGTAGTGCACCACCACCGTCTGGCCTGGAGTTGCCTCCTCGCCGGTGCCCACCTCCAGCTCGGTGATTTTCAGGCCACTGGCGGCGATGGTGGTGTCAGGCGCATCGAGGGGGCCGCCAAGGGCCGAAGCATCGGCAGAAGTGTTGTCAGGGGCCATGGCGAAAAGGGTCGGGTTGGGGTCGTCGGGGTCGAGTTCGAAGCTCAACGCCTTTTGGGGTTTCGAAGCCTCGGTTCGAACGGCAGCCTGCTGCGCGGGTGCGGCGGCAACGGTGGAGGGGGCCACGATCTGGCTGACCAGCGCCAGGAGCAGGCAGGCCACACAGACCGTGGTGCTGATGATGATGTCGCGCACGGGAAGGCTTCTATTGCCTCGATTCTGACCTCCGGTCTGCTGCGATGGCGTTCATTCAGGCCGGTTCATCTGCCGCAGCTGCTGCTCGAGCCGATCAATGCGTCCTCGCAGTTCATCCACTTCCTTCTGGCTGGGAACGCCAAAGTCCTGGAGAAGGTTGTCGCGATTCCGTTCCAGGTTGCGCCCCATCTGCTGCTCCAGTTCGGGTGTTTCACCGCGGAGTGCCTTGAGCACGTCATCCACTAAGGCAGATGCTTCATTCGGATCCAGTCGGCCACTGCTGACCCAGTTCTGGGTCACGCCGCGCAGACGTTCTGCAACGAGGGTGGTCGTCCCCAGGCCGCGGAGCAGCAGCTGCTGAAGTGGATTCGCGGCATCCATGGCGACAGGTGGGCGGGTCCGATCCAGGATGCCCTCGGCCGGGACTGCTGACCATGGGCAATCACCAACTGCAGGCCGGATTGCGCGCTCTGTTCGGCGGTGTCCTGGCGGGGGTGTCTCCATCCCTGGGTGGGCCGCTGCTGATGGTTCCTTCGCTTGCGCTGCTCTGGTCTGTCGCTGAACGTCCCCGGTGGTCGGGGGGTTGGGCTCTGCTGGCCGTTCTGATCAGCCATCGCTGGTTGCTGGCCCTGCATCCCCTCACCTGGATGGGCGTCCCCGCCTGGCTCAGCCTCCCGGTGGCGCTGACCCTCTGGTTGGCTTGCGGAATCCTTGCCGCCCTGCTCGTTGCCGGATGGTCAGTGTTGGCGCGACGGCTGCCTCGCCACTGGCCGCGGCTTGTGCGGCTGATGCTGCTGGCCGGGCTCTGGACCTTGGCCGAACTGGTGCTGTCGGGGTCGCCGCTGTTCTGGATCGGCATCGGCGGGACCACCCTCCCCTGGGACCGCCCCCTGGCGGGGGTGGCCCGTTGGTTCGGATCCGGAGGGCTCTCGCTGCTGCAGTTGTGTTGGGGGTTCTGCTTGTTGGCCCTGTTCGAGCAACCCGCTGCCTGGCGTCGCTGGGGCCTGATCGGATTGGTCAGTGTGCTTCTCGCCCATGGGTTGGGGAGCTGGCTGTTGTTGGCGCCGCCGCCGTCGGTCGGCTCCGTTGGGATGGGGGTCTGGCAACCGGCCGTTCCCACACGAGAAAAATTCGACCTGGAGCGTCAACAGACGCTGCCGACAAAGCTGGTGGATGCGATGCGTCAGTTGCAGCAGAAGAACGTCGCCGCTGTGGTTGCTCCGGAAGGCGCTCTACCTGCAAATTTTCAGGTGCCGGCCGAGGCTCCGGCCATCCCTCTGATCAGTGGTGGGTTTCGTTGGGTGCGGGGTCAGCAACGCAGTTCTGTGTTGCTGTACGAGCCACCGGAGCGGTTCCCCGTGCCACTGGCCGACAAGCATCGTCTGGTGCCGCTCGGGGAATGGGTGCCCCCCCTGCCCGCCGGCCTGACGGCGGGACTGTCAGCGGTGGGCGGATTGTCCCCAGGTTCGGCTTCTCGCACGATGGCGGAGGTGGAGCCTCCGGCCGCCGTGGCCATCTGCTACGAGATTGCCGATGGTCTGGCCCTGGCGCGTGCTGCTGCCGATGGAGCAACCTGGCTCCTGGCCATTGCCAATCTCGACCCCTATCCGCTTCAGCTTCAGAAGCAATTTCTGGCCCTGGCGCAGTTGCGGGCGATCGAGACAGGACGGGATCTGCTCAGCGTTGGCAACACGGGGCCGAGTGCGCTGATTGCAGCTGACGGCACGGTGGAGTGGTTGCTACCGCCTGAGGCCCCCGGCGTGGCGCAGGCCGTCATCCAGGTTCGCCAGCGCGTCACGCCTTACTCCCGTTGGATCAGCCCCCCACCAAGAACGGTTTCACCGTCGTAGAAGACCGCCGCCTGGCCTGGGGTGATCGAGAACTGCTCCTCTTCAAAGCTCAGTCGGCAGCGGTGGGGCCGCTCCCGTTGCCGATCCGCCTCGGTGGCCTCCATGGGGGCCACCGAGGCACGCACCGGCGTACTGCGGTAGCGCACCTGAACCTCAATGGTTTGCGGGGCACGGATGGGGTCGATTGAGACCCAGTTCACCGCCCCTACAACGCAGCTGTCTCGGCCGGCTTCGGCCCGTGGCGCCACGACCACCCGGTTCATCGCAGCGTCAAGGCGGATGACGTGAAGGGGCTCGCGCCAGGCCACACCGAGACCTTTGCGCTGCCCGATGGTGAAGTGTTCGATCCCGTCGTGCTCGCCCACAACGGTTCCATCGGCCAGCACGATCTCCCCCTGGCGCGGTGGCAGATAGGCATCCAGGAAAGCCCGCATGGATCCGTGGTGGTCGGCCAGACAGAGGTCCTGGCTCTCCGGTTTCTCTGCCGTGCGCAGACCGTGTCGGGCGGCTTCGAGCCGCGTGTCGGGTTTGGTCAGTTCCCCCAAGGGAAACACGATCCGTCCCAAGACCTCCTGGGGCAGGTCGTAAAGGAAATAGCTCTGGTCCTTGCGGCCATCGAGACCGCGGAGCAGCTGATGACGCTGCTGATCGCCCCCGTGACGGATCCGGGCGTAGTGGCCGGTGGCGATACGGGGCAGCTTTCGCTCATGCATCGCCCAATCGAGCATCGGTCCAAATTTCACCGATCGATTGCACTGGGAGCAGGGCAGCGGCGTGATCCCATCGCGATACCCATCCACCAGGCGCTGGACGATCTCCTGCTGGAACGTCTCCCGCGTGTCCACCACGTGGTGGGGAATACCGAGCTGTTCACAGATACCGGCTGCATCCACCAGCCCTTCTGCGCAACAGGCCCCTTTCCCGCTCATCAGCCAGAGGGTCAGGCCTTCCACCTGCCAGCCCGCCTCCACCAGCAGTGCCGCCGTTAGAGAACTGTCGACGCCGCCGGAAAGGCCAACGGCCACGCGATGCTCCCCGGGCCATTGCCGGAGGCGTTCAAGAGCGGCTTCTCCAGCGCGGGTTGTGGTCGATCCGATGGCCATGGGCGGCGCAGGGAGTTCTCTCCATAGTGAGGTCCCGGCAACCTGCGACTGGTGTGGCCACCCGCTGACTCCGATCATTTGCTCGTGGATGCCTCGTCCATGGTTGCCGTGGAACAGAGGTTGTTCGACAGCGGCATGCCCGTCGCCGCCTTAATGGAAAAGGTGGGGTTGGCGATGGCGGCGTGGCTGTTGGCGCGCCGGGATCTGCTGCGCAATGGCGTGGTGGTCCTGGTTGGACCGGGCCACAACGGTGGCGACGGCCTTGTGGTGGCCCGTGAGCTGCACTTGGCGGGAATCGAGGTGTCGTTGTGGTGTCCTCTGCCGATTCGCAAGCCGCTCACCGCTGAGCATCGGCGCCATGGCGATTGGCTTGGTCTCCGGTGCCTGGCTGAAGAACCCGATCCGGCCGACGCGGCGCTGTGGCTGGACGCGATCTTCGGGCTTGGCCAGAGCAGGCCGCTGCCTGAGTCGTTAGCGGATCTGTTCCGACGCCGGCAGCAGATGCAGCCTGGTGCGCTGGTCAGCCTTGATGTGCCATCGGGCCTGTGTTCGGATCACGGAACCGTGTTGGGGGAGCAGGCCGCCTGTGCGTCGGTCACCCTTTGCGTCGGCTGGTTGAAGCGCGGGTTGTGCCTGGACCCGGCCCGTTCTTGGGTGGGTGCATTGGTGCGGATTGATCTCGGACTTCCAACCGCGCTGATGGGCGATTTCGCCCTGGAGGTGCCACGCCGGCTGCCGGTGGGAGAAGCCAGCACGGTCCCGTTGCCGCCGTTGCCGCTCACTGCAATGAAATACGAACGGGGCCGCTGCCTCGTCGTGGCGGGCAGTGATCACTACCCCGGCGCGGCTCATCTGGCGTTGCGGGGTGCGATGGCCAGTGGCTGCGGCTGCGTGCAGGCCGTCGTGCCGCCCTCTCTTCAAGCCAGCTTGTGGCAGGTGTTGCCTGAGGTGATGCAACTGGAGGATGGGTTGATCCCAGACCGGCTGGATGCGGTTTTGGTTGGTCCTGGGATGGGGGACGCGTTCCGGTGGTGGCCCCAGTGGTCGCAGCAGCTGCGCAGTTTCGCTGGTTTGCTGGTGCTTGATGCGGATGGCATCAATGCACTGGCTGCCTGCTCAGAGGGTTGGCGTTGGTTGTTGCAGCGGCAGGGTCCGACCTGGCTGACACCCCATGCCGCCGAGTTCGCGCGTTTGTTTCCGGAGGCCGGCGAAGGTGATGCCCTCGAGAGGGTGATCGAAGCTACGCGCTGCAGCCGTTGCTGCATTTTGCTGAAGGGTGCGCATTCGGTGCTCGCGGATGCATCGGGTGCGGCGGTGCTGTTGACAGAGACATCTCCGTGGGTTGCCCGCACTGGACTGGGTGACCTGCTGGCCGGTTTTGTCACTGGTTGGGGCGCCAAGGCCGTCGCGGCTCAGCAGCCGCCGGGGTTGGAAAGTTTTGCTGCAGCAGCGGCTTTGCACGGTTTGGCGGCATGTCGTGCTCGCTCCACTGATGCTTCAACGATTGCGGATTGTTTGAAAATCCTTACGGCGCGATGTCAGAAAAAGCAAACAAAGATGTTCAACAAAGTCTGAACAAATGATTCTTTTTGATCCTCTGAGCTTGCTGGTCCGAAAAGAGCTTTTCTCGGTTTTGAATCTTTCGTAAATCTGAAATGTTGCGGTTTGCTGTTCTGAATCTGAAGGGTTGCTGAAAACACATCGACATTCTTTCTGTTCGTAGGAAAGTCATTCCACATCCGCAGCACCCATGGTGTCCACCGCTTCCAAGCCGCTGGAGACTCAACGTCGGCGCAGCAGCGACCCCGTCAGTTGGTACCTCGCCACTATCGGCAGGATTCCTCTGCTTACCCCCGCTGAAGAAATTGAGCTGGGTAATCAGGTGCAGGCCATGATGGCCCTCACCGAGGATGGCTCCCGCGAATTCGAGGACGGAGAACTCACCTCGGCACAGCGCCGTCTCCTCAGGATTGGTCGTCGCGCCAAAGAGCGAATGATGAAGGCCAACCTTCGTCTGGTTGTCAGCGTTGCCAAGAAATATCAGGGCAAGGGTTTGGAGTTGCTCGACCTGATTCAGGAGGGCTCCCTCGGGCTGGAGCGAGCAGTTGAGAAATTTGATCCCACTCGGGGCTACAAGTTTTCCACTTATGCCTTTTGGTGGATCCGCCAGAGCATGACCCGCGCCATTGCCTGTCAGTCGCGCACGATCCGACTGCCGGTTCATCTCAGTGAGCGACTCACCACGATCCGCAAGGTCAGTCTTGATCTCGCCCACAAGCTCGGCGCCATGCCCAGCCGGGTGGAGATCGCTGAAGCCATGGATATCCCCTTGGATGAGCTGGATTCGCTGCTGCGCCAGGCCCTGACCACCAGCAGCCTTGATGCTCCCGTGAATGGCGAGGAGGGCCGCAGCTTTCTCGGTGATCTGATCGCTGATTCATCGCTCGATGAACCCCTCGACATCGTGGAGCAGCGGATTCACCACGAACAGCTGGGCCGCTGGCTCAGTCACCTGAGCGAACAGGAGCAGCACGTTCTGCGCATGCGCTTCGGGCTCGAGGGCAACGAACGCCACACGCTTGCCGAAATCGGACGTCTCATGGAAGTGTCCCGGGAGCGTGTTCGTCAGGTTGAGCTCAAGGCCTTGCGCAAACTTCGCAACCTCACCCGTCGATTGCCGAGCGGCATCTGAGCCGTTTCGGCGACGGATCCTTCACGAGATCAGGTTCAGCTGAATCAGTCTTCCGCCCAGATGTAGCGCGTGAGTTCAGAGGGGTCTGGCTCGGGTGCCGAGAGGGCGAAGTCAACACAGTCTTGAACGATGCCGTCGATCTCCTTCTCGATCGACCGCAGTTCATCGCTGCTCACTAGCCCTGCTTCCGTCAGATCCCGCTCCAAGGCTTTGAGCGGATCACGTTTGGCCCAGAACTGTTTTTCTTCCTCTGCCCGCAGTTCGTCGGGGTCGGCCAAGGAATGGCCGCGGAAGCGATAGGTCAGGCATTCCAGCAAGGTCGGCCCTTCTCCGGCCCTGGCTCGTTCCACAGCACGCTGCGCTGCTGCACGCACGGCGAGCACATCCATTCCATCCACTTCTTCGCCGGCCATCCCAAAGGAACTGGCCTTGCGCCAGATCTCCGGGTCACTGGTGGCCCTGTCGTGGGCCATTCCAATAGCCCACTTGTTGTTTTCGACCACGAAAATGATCGGCAGCTTCCATAGCTGCGCCATGTTCATGCATTCGAAAAACTGACCGTTGTTGCAGGTACCGTCACCAAAGAACGCTGCTGTGACTGCGTTGCTGGAGGCATCACCCAAAGCGTCGCGCTTGTAGCGGCTGGTGAAGGCAGATCCCAGCGCAACAGGAATGCCTTCCGCGATGAAGGCAAAACCACCCAGCAGGTGATGCTCCTTGGAGAACAGGTGCATCGAACCACCGCGACCTTTGCTGCAACCGGTTTCTTTGCCGAAAAGTTCGCTCATGACCTCACGGGCCGGCACGCCGGCGCTCAAGGCATGGACGTGATCGCGGTAGGTGCTGCAGAACCAGTCATGCTGGCGCTTCATGGCACCGATCACCCCGGTGCTCACAGCTTCCTGACCGTTGTACAGGTGGACGAAGCCAAACATCTTGCCCCGGTAGTACATCTCGGCGCATTTGTCCTCAAAGCGCCTGCCCAGGGTCATGTCCCGGTAAAGCTCAAGACCAGTGTCCCGGTCAACGGTGGCCCGTTGTGCCGTAACCAGCTTCGAGAGCCGTTCGGCGTGGGGACCTGCAGTCGCAGTGCCAATCGGAGCGGAATCGACAGCGAGGTCCTGACCCATGTCCACCTAGGGGATTGCAATCAACTTTAAGGGCCAGCCGATGAGCGATGGGCAAAACCCCTGACACTGACTAAGATCCGCGTCTCCTCGCAGCGGTGCTGTTGGATCTGCCCATCGATCATTTCCGACTTCTGGGCGTCAGTCCATCGGCAGAGCCAGAGGCGATTCTGCGCCGGTTGGAAACCCGTTGTGACAGTCCACCAGACCAGGGATTCACCCATGAGGCTCTGCTCCAGAGGGCCGACTTGTTGCGTCGCTCAGCCGATCTGCTGACTGACCCCGTCGACAGGGCCGAGTACGAAGCGGCCTTGCTGCGGCTCAGCGAATCCCATCCGAACGGCACGGTGGGATTGGACCTCCCCACCAGCAGTGAAGTGGCGGGTTTGATTCTGCTTTGGGAGGCCCATGGAGCTGTTGAGGCGTTTCAGCTGGCACGGCAGGGCCTCCAGCCCCCTCAGGCCCCGGCCCTTGGCAGTGGACGTGAAGCGGATCTGACTCTTTTAGCTGCCCTGGCCTGCCGCGATGCTGCCCTGGAGGAACAGGACCAACGGCGCTACGAGTCGTCAGCCCAACTGCTGATCGACGGAATTCAGCTCCAACAGCGGATGGGCAAACTGCCCGATCAGCAGCGCCTGCTGGAAGATGCGTTGCAAGCGCTCACGCCGTTCAGGATCCTGGATCTGCTCAGTCGTGATCTGGGGGATCAGGATTCCCATCAACGGGGTTTAACGCTCCTGGATGATTTGGTCGTAGCCCGTGGTGGTTTAGAGGCCGCCGCCGTTGATGACGATCAGCCAGGGAGCCTCAGTCAGGAGGATTTCGAATCGTTCTTCCACCAGATTCGTCGCTTTCTGACGGTGCAGGAGCAGATCGATCTGTTCAGTCGCTGGTTTGACGGAGGAGCTGCTGATGCTGGTTTCCTCACGGTTCTGGCGCTGACCGCCGCAGGGTTTTCGCGGCGCAAGCCCGAGTTCCTGGAGCAGGCGCGTGAGCGAATGCAGACGCTTGCCAATGCGGACCTCGACCCCATGCCGCTGCTGGGCTGTCTGGATCTTCTGCTGGGCAACGTCAAAGATGCGGAGCGGCATTTCGCCGTTCTGCGGGATGCGGAGCTTCAGGCCTGGTTCCTTAACCATCCGGGTGATCGGCTCGCTGCCCAATGCGAATACTGCCGCGCCTGGCTGGAGCGTGATGTTCTTCCCGGATACCGAGATGTCGATGCGTCGGTGGCCGATCTGGATGCCTGGTTCGCCGATCGTGACGTGCAGAGTTACGTCGATCGCCTCGATCGCAAGGCTTCTCGGGAGCCCGGTGCCGAAGAGATGCCCCTGGCCTGGGCAACAGCAGGGGCTTCATCACTCGAATCGTCGTTCGAGCTGGATCCATCGGATTCGGATGTTGAGTCCGAAGATGCGAACGTGTCGACGCCGCTCTGGCAGCACCGCTGGGTTCGTCCAGCAGCTGCAGCTCTTGCCCTGGTTGGGATTGCCGTGGCAGGTCTCGTCTTGCTCCGCCGTCAATGGCTTCCTGCTCCGCAGATGCCGGAGATGGCTTCGCAGACCTCTTTGGATGCCGCTGAGGTGGAGGAGGACCTTGAGGTCGATCTGCCTTCTCCAGTGCTGGATGATGAGCCCGTTGCGAGCCTGAAGCCGGACCTGCAGCCCTCCGCTCCCACGGAACCTCTTGTCAGTGATGCTCCGACGGAAGCGGAGTTGCAGGCTTTGGTGCAGGGATGGCTTGATGCCAAGGCTTTGGCTCTCTCCGGCCAGGAGGCGGATCTTTCCGTGGTGGCCAGGGATCCCCTGGTGAAGCGCGTTGAGCGTGAACGGGCAGCTGATGCGGCCGCAGGGAGATCCAAATCGATTGATGCCTCCATCACCAGCATCGAGGTGGTGGACCGCAAACCTCAGAGAATTGAGCTGCGAGCCCAGGTGGCCTACAGCGATCAGCTCCAGGCTGCGGACGGTGCCGTCATCGAGGAGACAGCACCTAGTGATTTCAGCGTGACCTATGTGCTCGGCAGGGATGGAACCCAATGGCGTTTGCACGACTACATCCCGGGCTCCTGAGTCGCTCGGCTGAGTTGCTTGACCGTCGCTTTTTACGATCACTCCATTGATCCAGGGGCGTGACGCCGATGTTCGACGAGCTTTCCGCCCGTTTTGAGGATGCGGTCAAGGGGCTGCGGGGCCAGGACACCATCAGCGAGACCAACGTCGATGGGGCACTAAAGGATGTCCGTCGGGCCCTGCTGGAAGCGGATGTGAGTCTGCCGGTGGTGAAGGACTTCGTGGCTGAGGTCCGGGACAAAGCCGTCGGCGCTGAAGTGGTCCGTGGGGTCAGCCCGGACCAGAAGTTCATCCAGGTGGTCCATGAGCAGCTGGTGGAGGTCATGGGGGGCGATAACGCTCCTCTGGCCAAGGCGGCTGAGGCTCCCACCGTCGTCTTGATGGCTGGCCTGCAGGGTGCGGGTAAGACCACGGCAACGGCCAAGCTCGGTCTCCACCTCAAGGATCAGGGCCGCAGGGCCCTGATGGTGGGTGCCGACGTTTACCGACCAGCGGCCATCGAGCAGCTCAAGACCTTGGGTGCTCAGATTGATGTGGAGGTGTTCAGCCTCGGCGCTGAGGCCAAGCCAGAAGACATCGCGGCCGCTGGTCTGGCCAAGGCCAAGGAGGAAGGGTTCGACACCCTTCTGGTGGATACCGCAGGTCGCCTCCAGATCGACACCGAGATGATGGAGGAGATGGTGCGGATTCGCACCGCCGTGCAGCCCGATGAGGTGCTGCTGGTGGTGGATTCGATGATCGGCCAGGAAGCGGCTGAGCTCACCCGTGCCTTCCACGATCAGGTGGGCATCACAGGGGCGGTGCTCACCAAACTCGATGGTGATTCCCGCGGCGGTGCCGCTCTCTCGATCCGCAAGGTGAGCGGTCAGCCGATCAAGTTCATCGGCACCGGCGAAAAGGTGGAGGCACTGCAGCCGTTCCATCCCGAACGGATGGCCAGTCGCATCCTCGGCATGGGTGATGTGCTGACGCTGGTGGAGAAGGCCCAGAAGGAGGTCGAACTCGCCGACGTCGAGAAGATGCAGAAGAAGCTGCAGGAGGCGACGTTTGACTTCTCCGACTTCGTGAAGCAGATGCGCTTGATCAAGCGCATGGGGTCGCTCGGTGGCCTGATGAAAATGATCCCAGGCATGAACAAGATCGATGACGGCATGCTCAAACAGGGGGAGCAGCAGCTCAAGCGCATCGAGGCCATGATCGGCTCGATGACCCAGCAGGAACGGGAAAACCCCGATCTCTTGGCGGGTCAACCCTCAAGGCGTCGTCGGATCGCCAGCGGCAGCGGTCATCAACCTGCTGATGTGGACAAGGTGCTGGCTGACTTTCAGAAAATGCGCGGTTTCATGCAGCAGATGAGCCAGGGCAACATGCCGGGGATGGGCGGAATGCCCGGGATGGGTGGAATGCCAGGAATGCCAGGAATGGGCGGCATGCCGGGCATGGGTGGAATGCCCGGGATGGGTGGAATGCCTGGGGGTGGTGGTCGTCCCGGTCGCGGTGGACCGCCGAAGCGGCAGCGACCCGCCAAGAAGAAGAAGGGCTTCGGGGACCTGTGAAGGCGGAGCGGTATGGTGGTTGTTTGGCGGGCGTTTAGGCGCCGCCGGACCACCTCTTTTCCTTCATTCCAGGGCCACGATGATCAAGCTCCGCCTGAAGCGGTTTGGCAAGAAGCGGGAAGCGAGCTTCCGCCTCGTGGCCTGCAACAGCACCTCACGCCGGGACGGCCGTCCCCTCCAGGAGCTGGGCTTCTACAACCCGCGGACGAAGGAAACCCGTCTCGACACCGAGGCCATCCGTGAGCGTCTGGGTCAGGGTGCCCAGCCCACAGACGTGGTACGCACGCTGCTCGAGCGCGGCGGTCTTCTTGAAAAGACCGTGCGTCCTGCAGAAACCGTCGGCAAGGCCAAGCAAGCGGCCAAGCGTGAGGCGGATGCCAAGCAAGCCGCCAAAGAGGCTGCTGAGGCCAAGGCTGCAGCCGCTGAAGAAAAGGCTGCTGATGCTTCCGATTCAGCTGATTCTGAATCCACCGAGGGCTGATCATTCCGGTGTCTGACGACGGCGAACGCGGCCGTTTCGTTCTCGACCTGCCCGATACCGATGCTGCACTGGCCCTGGCCGGTGAAGCAGAATCCACCCTGCATCGCCTGGAAGCTCTGACAGGAGCCTCCACGGTCTTGCGGGGTCTTCAGTTGGTGATCACCGGGCGCCCGCCGCAGATCGAACGGGCTGCTGCCGTTGTCGAACTGGTGCGCCCTATCTGGCAGGAGGGCCAGTCGGTCTCACCGGTGGACCTTCAATCGGCCCTTGGAGCTCTCAACACCGGCCGTGGCGATGACCATGCCGCCATGGGCGAGCAGGTATTGGCGAAGAGCCAGAAGGGCAATCTCCTGCGCCCGCGCACCCTGCGCCAGAAGAAATACGTGGACGCCATGGAGCGCCACGATCTCACCTTTGCTCTCGGCCCCGCCGGCACCGGAAAAACATTTCTGGCCACTGTCCTGGCGGTTCGGATGCTCACCGAACGCAAGGTGGAGCGCTTGATTCTCACCAGGCCTGCTGTTGAGGCCGGCGAGCGGCTTGGCTTTCTGCCAGGCGACTTGCAGCAGAAGGTGGATCCGTATCTGCGCCCGCTCTATGACGCCCTGCATTCCCTGTTGGGAGCTGAGAAAACCAGCGTGCTGTTGGAGAAGGGAGTGATTGAGGTTGCCCCCCTGGCTTACATGCGGGGCCGAACGCTCAGCGATGCCTTTGTGATCCTTGATGAAGCCCAGAACACCACGCCTGCCCAGATGCGCATGGTGCTCACCCGTCTCGGTGAGCGCTCGCGCATGGTGGTGACGGGAGACATCACCCAGGTGGATCTTCCTGCCACCGTGCAGAGCGGTCTGGTGGAAGCATCCGAGGTTTTAGAGGGTGTGGAAGGGGTGGCTGTCTGCCGCCTAACTTCGGCGGATGTGGTGAGGCATCCTCTCGTACAGCGGGTGGTCGAGGCCTATGCCCGACGGGACGAACGCAAGAACGCCAAACCTCTGCGTCGATAGGGAGATCCACACTCCAATCCCTTGCCATCGCTGGCAGGATGTGGAGAGTCTTTGGTGACCTGGTCGACATGCCAGCAAGCAGCAATTTCCAGGAGGCGATCCGCGAGGCGCAATCCAGCGCTCTCGTCGGGCCCAACGTTGTCAATAAAGCTCTGCCCTACGTCGGTGGCGGCATGGTGCTCACCTCGATCGGGGTGATCGGTGGTCTTTCGCTGATGTCCAGCCCGCTGTTCATGCCCCTGTTTTGGGTGGCCGTGATTGGCAACCTGGTGCTTTTCTTCGTTGCTCAGAACGTCGCGATGAAGGGCAATAACGCCACAGCGTTGCCGCTCCTCTCGATCTACAGCCTGATCACCGGTTTCACCCTGAGTGGTCTTGTGGCCTTCGCTGGAGCCGTTGCCGGTGTCGGTGCTGTTGGCACAGCTGCCCTGGCAACCGGCATCACCTTTGTGATCGCCTCGATTGTGGGTCGTCGCATGAGCGATTCCGTCGGTCAGGCCCTCTCAGGCGTGGTGGGTCTCGGATTGATCGGACTGATCCTGGCGATGGTCGTCCAGTTCATTGGCGGCATCTTTGCCCCAGCCATGTTCCATGGCACCAGCTTTGAGTTGATGATCGCCGGCTTTGGCACCGTGCTCTTCATCGGCGCCGCCTTCGTCGACTTTTACACGATGCCCCGCTCCTACCGGGATGACCAATACCTGGCGGGTGCCCTGAGCATGTACCTCACCTACATCAACCTTTTCATCTTCATCCTGCGCCTGATCATCGTGCTCAATGGCGGTGGTCGCCGCGACTGACTTTTCGTCCGAATGTCTCCTTCGCCCCGGCTTGTCCGGGGCTTTTTTGTGGCTCAGCCCTCGGCCACGGCGTAGATGCTCTCGCCAATGGCTTGCTTCTGCTCGGTGTCGTAGCCCCACTTCGCCAGGAAGGAGACATCCTCACCGCGATTGTCGAGGGCTGCGGCCAGCAGTTGTTCCAGACGCTCCTTCACCTCAGCCGGTTCCAGCAGCCTCAGCAGTTCGATGCAGCGGCTGGTGACCCGCTCCGAGCCGGCCTGCTGGACATCATCTCCCGTGCGTCGGTGATGCACGGCCATCGCCGTACTCATGGCCAGATTTCGGACGCTTAGATCCACAACCCCAGCACCGGCGCTGCGCAGTTGCCCGACGACAGCGTCGGGCAACCGATCCATCAGCACGCTTTCGCCCGCCAGGCTCACCACGAAAAATCCCCGGGCACCATCGCGGCTGGCCACCATTTCACCGATGCGGTCCGCCAGCACCTCATCGCTGATCTCCTCGTTGTCCCATTGCTGCAGCCAGGCCGCTGTGATCTCCATGGCCTGCTGGAAGGTGGGCTGCTGATCCGCCATGGACCTTTCAAAATCCTCCCCTCAGGCTATGGGGCGATTCAACGGCGGCGCAGACTTGGGGGATGCACCCAACTCCTCTGCCAGAGGACTACCGCTCTGGCTTCATCGCATTGATCGGTCGCCCGAACGTGGGCAAATCCACGCTGGTGAATCAGCTGGTGGGGGAAAAGGTGGCGATCACCTCCCCTGTGGCGCAAACCACCCGAAACCGTTTGAGGGCGATCCTCACCACGGACGTGGCTCAGATGGTGCTGGTGGACACGCCTGGTATTCACAAACCCCACCATCTGCTGGGGGAACGATTGGTGAAAAGTGCTCGCAGTGCCATCGGTGAAGTGGACCTTGTGGTGTTGCTTCTGGAGGGGTGCGAGCGCCCGGGCCGGGGTGATGCCTTCATCGTGAATCTGCTGCAGCAGCAGTCCCTGCCCGTGCTGGTGGCTCTTAATAAGTGGGACAAGGTGGCCGCCGAGCATCAGTCCGAGGCGGAGGAGGCCTACAACGCCCTTCTGCAGGAGACGAACTGGCCGGTGCAACGCTGCAGCGCCCTGTCAGGCGAGGGCTGCGCGGAGCTAACAGCAGCGATGGCTGCTCAGTTGCCCTTGGGACCCCAGCTTTATCCGCCCGAGATGGTGAGTGATCAACCGGAGCGGGTGCTGCTCGGGGAACTCATTCGCGAGCAGGTGCTTCTCCACACGCGGGAGGAGGTGCCCCACAGCGTCGCCGTCACCATTGATCGCGTTGAGGAGTTGCCGGCCAAGGGCAAAGGGGCGGGGCGGACAGCCGTGTTGGCCACGGTTCTTGTGGAACGCAAGAGTCAGAAGGGAATCCTGATCGGCAAGGGCGGAGCGATGCTCAAGACGATCGGCCAAGGGGCGCGGCTACAGATGCAGGTGCTGATCGATGGCCCGGTGTATCTGGAGCTGTTCGTCAAGGTTGTGCCTGATTGGCGCAGCAAACCAGCCCGCTTGGCGGAGCTTGGCTACACGGGGGATCACTAAACGCCTGCTACACGGTATGTGTGTAAGTCCCTTCCGATGTGGCATGAGCACGTAATGTCCCGCTCATGCTTTCGCTGTTGACGCGCACCAAGAGCTTTCGGGATCCCTGGGTCGGTCACCCTGGTCTGAACAGACACTGGCAGTTGCATCGACACCGTGTGCAGCTGGCTGAAACGCTGTGCCTCTGGCGACGTCTGCTGCGGCCTGTTCAGCTCGCCAGCCTGCAGCGGGATGGCTTTCTGGTGTTGGAGAACTTTCTGCCGCAGCTGGAGTTTGAGGCTTTGCGTGACGAGGTGGAGGCTGTGGTCAGTCGCGCCTCACGACTCCATCCGACACCGGATAACACCCAGCCTGGCTTTCGCCCGAAACAACCCTTCCCCGGAGGTTTTGACCGTTTCGACGGTGGAACCCTCAACCGCTTTCTTCACATCGACCCCAAGCAAATGCCTCGGGCCGCTGCCTTTTCCCATGACCAGCGGCTCAGTGATGGATCGCGCCAGATCATTGGCCTGCCGATGAATCCGAGCAAGCTGGACATCTATCTCACGGTGCATGGGGAAGAAACCCGGACGCCGGATCTGCAGAAGGATCTGCACCGCGACACGTTCTTCCGTGCCCTCAAGTTTTGGTTTTTTCTGCGGCCGGTTCAACGTCAGGACGGACCCTTCGAATACGTGCCGGGCAGCCATCGCCTCGATCCGCGTCGTCTGCGTTGGGAGCAGGCCACGGCGACCGCGGCTGCCGAACAACGGCGGCAGCCGGATGTCTCGGGATCGTTCCGAATTCGGGAAGAGTCTCTGGCCGATCTGGGTCTGCCCAAGCCTGTTGCGCTCACCTGCCCTGCCAACACCTTGGTTCTGGCGGATGTGTTCGGCTTTCACCGACGTGGTGCTGCTGCTCAGGGACAGCAGCGGCTGGCGCTCTATGGCTGGAACCGCCCCTATCCCTTTCTTCCTATCAGCTGGTGATCGGCTGAGAGGATGGGCGAATGAGTGAACAAGCCTTTCCCCCGGAAGACCCTGGCTCCTTTCTGAGGCTCTGCGACGGAGAGTGGATGAGCCTTCGCAGCTGCTTTGAGCTGGCTGCCGGTGGTGATGACGATTGGCACAGCAGTGAAAGGGGTGAACTCACCGTTCGCTGCGTCGTGGAGGAGGGGGCTCTCGGCCAACTGCAGGTGCAGGCCCCTGGTGGGAGCAGAAGCACCCTCACCTTCGCCGCTGATGGACACCTGACTCTGGATGGTGATTCTTCAGGCAACTGGAGGTTCTGGCCCGACGGCAGCATGGAGTTGAACCTCAGCCGGGCAGATGGCCTGAATGTTCAGGAGAGGATCTGGTTCACCCGGGTCAACCTGCGCCTGCGCAGCACCACGGCAGTTGATGCGCAGGGAACACCGGTTCAGGGCAGTTTCTGCACGGACATCCGAAGGGTGTCCAAACCCGCGGCCTGAGGCGGCATGGCGCCCTATCGCCTTGATGTGGTGAGCCTGGCGCCGCAGGCATTTGAGCCTCTGCTGGAGCTGGGTGTGATCGGTCGCGCTTTCAACGCGGGAATTGCCGAGTTGCATCTGCACAATCCTCGAGACTTCGCCACCGATCGGCACCGCAAGGTGGATGACGAGCCCTACGGCGGTGGTGCCGGCATGGTGCTCAAGCCCGAACCGGTGTTCGCCGCGATGGAGGCGATTCCCCGCAGCCCCCGCAGCCGGGTGCTGTTGATGTCACCGCAGGGGCGTCCCCTCCAGCAGCAGGATCTGCAGCGCTGGTCCACCGACCACGATCAACTGGTCTTCCTCTGTGGTCACTACGAGGGATTCGACGAGCGCATTCGCGGCCTCGCTGATGAGGAGGTGTCGATGGGTGACTTTGTCCTCACCGGCGGCGAGCTGCCGGCGATGACGGTGATCAACGGTGTTGTTCGTCTGCTGCCCGGCACGGTGGGCACGGCTGATTCCCTGGTGGAGGAAAGCCACAGTGCCCTCCTCCTGGAACACCCGCACTACACCCGGCCCGCCGACTTTCGCGGCATGACGGTCCCGGATGTGCTGCGCAGTGGCGACCACGGTGCCATTGCCCGATGGCGACAGGAGCAGCGGGTGAAGCGCACCCGCGAGCGGCGGCCCGATCTGTTGGCCCGCTGGCAGGCCGCGACAATGGATCTCCCTTCAGACCCCGGGATGGAACTGCGCATCGGCAACGGATACGACATCCATCGGCTGGTGCCGGGACGGGCCCTCATCCTGGGGGGCGTGACGTTGGAGCATCCCGACGGTCTGGGCCTGGATGGGCACAGCGATGCCGATGTGCTGGTGCATGCCGTGATGGATGCCTTACTCGGGGCCCTCGCCCTGGGCGATATCGGCAAGTACTTCCCCCCCACCGATCCCCAATGGAAAGGTGCCGACAGCTTGAAGCTGCTGGATCAAGTGGTGAAGCTCGTGAAGGAGCGCGGTTGGTCGGTGGTGAATATCGATGCCGTTGTGATTGCTGAGCGCCCCAAGCTCAAACCGCATATCGCGGCGATGAGCAGCAAGATGGCTGCAACCATCGGAATTGCTCCAGACGCCGTGGGTGTGAAGGCCACCACCAACGAAGGCTTGGGTCCCGAAGGAAGGGAAGAGGGCATCAGTTGTCAGGCTGTGGCCCTCCTGCAGCGGAGCTGAACCGTGCGTCGTCTCCGGCTAGTTCTGCTTAGGGTCATCGGACCTTGTTTGGCGCTGGTTCTGTTGTTGGGAGGGATTCCGGAAGCACAGGTTTGGGCATGGGCCGACCCTCAATCTGGTGACGCGGTGGCCGTGATTGAGCACCTGCGGCTGCAGGTGCCTCAGGAAAGCCGTGAGCAATGGATGGTTGCGGAGCGCGGCAGCTGGGAGCCTTGGTTGAAGCAACAGCCTGGATTTCTGGGCCGTGATCTGTTCTGGGACCCTGCAACCGAGGAGGGAACGCTGCTGATTCGTTGGAGCAGTCGTGAGGCATGGAAATCCATCTCCATGGCGGAGGTGGAGACGGTTCAGGCGCGTTTCGAGACGCTGGCCCGTGAGCAAACGGGGCAGAACCGGGGCAATCCCTTTCCTCTGGTGTTTGAAGGGGAACTGTTGCCGCAGTGAACACACCTGACGCTCGCCTTGATCTGCGGCGCCGCCAGCGGTTGGGCATGGTCGAGGCCGTGTGGGGTGAACACAAGACGGCCGATCAGATCATCGCCATTCTCGAGAGCTTTGCGGCTGCAGGCGAACTAGGCCTCGTCACCCGGGTGGATCCCGAGAAAGCAGCACGGGTGTGTGAGGGGTTTCCAGAGGTTCAGGTGCACCCTGATGCCCGTTGCCTCACCCTGGGTGCTTTGCCGCCTGTGCCACCGCCCCCGGCTGAGGTGGTGGTGCTCAGTGGAGGCAGCAGTGATCGCACGGTGGTGGCGGAGACCGCCCTGGCACTGCGTTGCCATGGCATCGGTGTGGATTCAGTGATGGATGTGGGCGTTGCTGGTTTGCATCGCCTTCTCGATCAACTGCCCCGTCTGGCGACGGCTCGGATTTTGATTGCCTGCGCGGGGATGGAGGGTGCGCTTCCGACGGTGCTGGCCGGTCTGGTGGCGCAACCCGTGATCGGTGTGCCGGTTTCCGTCGGCTATGGGATCAGTGCAGGTGGGCGAACCGCTTTGGAGGGGATGCTCGCCAGCTGTGCCCCGGGCTTGATGGTGGTGAATATCGACAACGGCTATGGAGCAGCTATGGGTGCGTTGCGGATCATCAGAGGGCCTGCCTCGGAGACACCAGACTGAAGCTTCAGGCAGCAGCAGGGTGGTCGATCTGGCCGAGACGCTGGAGCTCAGCAGAGTTGTGGTCGCACTCCACGCGTTGAAGTGCATTCACAAGAGCATCCAGATCAGCCTGAGCGAGCTCACCGTCCTTTTGCCATTCCATGGAGCGGGGGTCGGGAGCCAACGCTGGATGTCCAGAATCTGATCGGATCAACTTAAGGCTGATTCCTGAGGAGAAATACTCAGAAATCCTGTAATTCAGCAGCGACGCTTTGGCTGTTCAGAGGTGTTGAAGGTTGGGATAAGCGGTCACCAGATCGTTGGCGCTGAGCACATCACCACGGCCTTCCGGTTGCCAGATCACTTCAAGGGCCATGAGCTCGCTGGAGGCGGTGGAGCCGAGGATGCGCAGGGTCTGGCGCAGATCTTCCCCGGTGTCGGCCCCAGCAAGCTTGGCTGATGCCGTTGAGGCAACGAGAAGCGTCACGACGATGAATTCGTTGGTGGCATCCGCCTCTCCCGCGCTGCTGCTGGAGTCGCTGACCCGCTGTCCTCCGACATTGCTGGTGAGCTCAGCATCCAGTTTGCTGCGTTCGTTCATCGAGAGGCGATTGAAGGTCGATTCAGCGGAGCTGAACGGAACAGTTCCGCGCTCAGCATTGGCGTAAACCCAGAGGTCTGGCTGGCGCAGCAGGGCCAGGGTTGTTTCCTGAAGCAGCCTTTGAAGACCGGCGGAACTGCTGGTGTCGGAGGAGGCTGCCAAAGCGCGCAGGTCGTTCTGCAGGGATTTGGCACTGGCAAGCATGCCCACCTGCACCTGAATCATGTTGACGTTGCGCGGCATAGCGGGGACTGCTGCACCACCACCAATGGCAGGGGCACCACCGCCGCCACGGACGGCGTTCACCAGCACACCGGCGATGGCCATCAGGATCAGAAGCCCGAACAGTCCGCCGCCACCGAAGCCGAAGATCGGAATGATGAAGGGGAAGCCCATACCGCCACCGCGGTACCCCCCACCGCGATAACCGCCTCCGTAGCTGCCGCCGCTGGATCGGGGCATGGAGGGAGCGCGGAAGCTTCCTCCACCCATGCGTCCACCGCGGGCGGCATCAGCTGGTTGGGCTTGGAACAGGCACAGCCCAGCAATTACAAGAGGCAACAGGAGCGATGCGAGCAGTCGTCGGGGTCGTGTCAAGAATCGGGGGGTGGCCACGGCAGCGCCCACAGCATCAATCCGGCGACTTTAGGAACCGCCACCAACGATGGTGACGATCTCAAGGGTGTCGTCATCCTTCACCAGGATGCTCTCCCATCTGCTGCGGGGGGCGATCACCCCGTTGTGCTCGGTAACCACCAACTGGGGGTTGTTGGCGAGCTGCTCAACAACGGCCGCCAGGCTGGCGGGTTCCGGCGCTGGATCCAGCACGCGGGGTTCACCGTTGACCATCAGGGAGAGAGGCATGGCTCAGAACGTGGCGGGGTCCAGTCGCTGGAGCAGTTGCCGAGAGGCCTGCCCGCTGTTTTCTGCATGCATGATTGCGCCGATCACCGCCACCCGTTGTCCACCGGCCGCGAGCAGATCCGGCAGGTTGCCAGGGGTGATCCCACCAATGGCGAAGACCGGGCGTTGGCTGATCGATGTGGCATCACCCAACAGCTTCGGGCCAACGGGGGTTCGCTCGGGTTTGACGGCCGTGGAGTGGATGGGGCCGAAGCCGAGGTAGTCGATCGGTTCGTTCTGGGCCTGTTGGACCTGATCGATCGTGTGGGTGCTGCGGCCCAGCAGGCGCTCATAACCCAGCAGAGCGCGTGCAACGTCGCTGGGCATGTCCTCCTGGCCCAGGTGCACCCCATCCGCATCGACCGCGAGGGCCAGGTCAACACGGTCATTGATGATCAGCAGCGCACCATGGCTGCTGCAGAGCTGCCTGAGCTGCTGGGCCTCCTGCAGGCGTTCGCTGTCGTTACCCGCTTTGCAGCGGTACTGCACCATGCCAACGCCGTTCTGCAGGGCGGCCTGCACCCGATCGCTCAGGTCATCACAGGGGGTTGTGATTAGGCAGAGGCGACAGTCCTGAAGCTTGTTGCGTCGTCTGGACCCCAGGGTGGCGTTGAGGCAGGTCACTTCCAGGTCGTAGAGGCCATAACGGATCGCAGCGGCTTCAGCGGCCAGCGCAGGATCGATGCTTCGTCCGTACTCCTCCAGCACGCGCAGCGCCTCCTGCACCCGGGCGCAGTTGGCCGCCACCACATGGTCGGGGCTGTGGCGATCCAGTTGGGCTGGATGCTCAAGGCCGGCTCCGGTGTCGGTGCTGGTGGAGCGGGCCTGCTTGTAACTGTCGTGATGAAGCTTTCCCAGCCGTTGTCGACAGTCTTTGAGGCGCACCACGAGATCCTGCTGCTCCAGCCCGAAGCGGCACCAGTCCTCGACAACCCTCAGCCCTTCCCGGGCACGGTCGAGGTTGGCGTCGATCAGGCGCGCCACCCGTGGATCCAGGGAGGTCTCGCAACGGCTCGGATTCATGGCACCCTGTTGGAAATGGTTTGTGCGTCGGTCATGGAGAACGGTGGTTCTGAAAGCACCATGCACGTACTGGTCTGGGGAATCGTTCTTCTCGGTGGCATCGGCGTGTTCATCGTCTGGGGCCTGGTGAATGCCTATCCGACCCTGGCTTGAGAGCCGGTCTGAAGGATCTCTCGGGCCTGGACGGCGTCGCGGCCGATCTGGCTGCTGAGCTCTTCCAGTCCGCTGAATTTGGTTTGGCCGCGTAGGCGTTGCACCGGCTCAACGCCCAGTTGCCGCCCCTCCAGCTCCAGGCTCTGATCCAGAAGGTGCACCTCCACGGCTGAAGGAGATGTGGGATCGATCGTGGGTTGGGGGCCGAGGTTCATCACGGCCGGCAAGCGATCGCCGTCCCCATCCAGTTGGGCCCAGGCGGCGTAGACCCCAAGCCCGGGGAGGGCCTTGCGCCCGTCCACCTGGAGGTTGGCGGTGGGCCAGCCCAGTTCTCGTCCCAGCCCTCGGCCGCGAACCACCCGTCCCTGAAAGCGGTAGGCCCGGCCAAGCAAGGTTTTGGCGGTCGCTAGATCAGCTTGTTCGAGGGCGGCACGGATCCTGCTGCTGCTCATCCGCCCCTCAGTGTCTTCAACGATGGGCACAACCTTCACCTCAACACCACCGCGCGTCGCCAGCCGTTCAAGCATCTCGGCGTCGCCCCGCCGCTGATGGCCGAAGCGGAAGTTGGTGCCCACGGCGATGCGTCTGGCCTGAAGCGTGTTCAGCAGCACGCTGGTGACGAACTCTTCCGCACTCAGCTGAGCGAGCTCCCGGGTGAAGGGCACCAGCACGAGCTGCTGGATGCCCAGGGGTTCCAGCAGGCTCAATTTTTCGCTTGGCAGATCCAGCCTCAGGCGTGCCTCGCCAAACAGCACTTCACGGGGATGGGGCCAGAAGCTCACCACTGAGGCAACGGCCTCTTCTGGACTGCCCTGGATGGCCTCGGAGATCACGCGGCGATGGCCTGCGTGCAGACCATCGAAACTCCCCAAAGCGAGGGCTGTGGGCCGACGGGCTTCCTCTGGAGAGCAGAGCGGGATCAAAGAGGTGCAGAAGGTGCGCTTTGGTGGCAAGTTTGAACGACCGAGCACCAGGGCATGGCTGACCGCCTCGATTTCCAGAAGTTGTCGTTCGGCGTGCGTCGGATGGGATGGATCCGGTTCTGGATTCAGGTGGTTCTCGGCATTGTTGTGGTGGGCGTTCTCCTGTTCAACAACATCGGCGGCAGCCTGGCCCGTAATTCCGAACGTGCTGTTGGCCTGGGTCCTGGCCTGTCGCTCACCTCCCTGGCCTTCCTCGTGCTGCTGTTCAGCCTCTGGCAGGGCTGGCTGATCGTTCGTACTGGTCGGGCGATCGATAGTGCTGCCAGACCCAGTCGGGGAGAGGTGGCGCGGCTGATCAAACGAGGGTTGCTGGCGGATCTGCTTGGTCTCACCTTCGCCACCATTGGCTATCAGGCCCTCGCCGGCAGCCTGTTCGTCCAGGCCTCAATGCAGACCCCCGGCATTGCCATTGGCGGCCGCGGCATGGCCGACAACCTGGCGATCACCTCCCTGGAAATGCTGTCCGTTCTCAGCAACACCCAGGTGCTGTTCGCTCACTTGATCGGTGTGTTGTTCTCCCTGTGGCTGCTTCAGCGGGTTTATCGCACGCAATGACCTGACCTGAAAGGTGTGGTTTAAGCAGGACATGATTGAGAGATGTTTCCTTTACTGCTATCCAGAAAAGAGGCAACCAAAGCCACTTGAATGTTTACAAGCTTGCGTGCATATTTCGCTGGGCTGTCAAGATTTTGGCGACATTTATGCTGGCTTGCTTGGGGCAACCCTTGCTCGCGTTGGCGAGGAAAAGAGTCGTGGATGCTGGGCTTCAGGAAACTAAAGATAACTAATTATTCTTTAATTTAACTTTTTTTGGCGTTCAGAGGGAATTGTTGTTTCACAACTAACTTGCCAAGGCACTCCAAGGGAGATGCACCATCAACGGTCTTTCGTGCTCGCAATTGCTTGGCAAAGACTTTCAGTAACCCTGCTTTCAATGAACGCTTCCCTCTCCCCCAAATTCAGGTTCGGCGCAGAGTCCAAGTCAATGGACGTCAGTTTTGCGTCGTCTCAAGCGCGCATGGGGACGAGTCCAGCCGCTTTGACGAATGCGGAATATCTGAGGCAGTCGTGTGCACAGATGCGTATCGGTGTAGGCCCTAGGGATCATGTTGAGTGTCCGTATCGGGTGACGTTTGATCGTTTTTCCCCGTCAGATGGAGAGGCTCTGCGCGAGTGTATTGATGCCGCATATCGTCAGGTTCTAGGCAATGCGCATGTCATGGCCTATGAGCGTTGTGATTCGCTCGAAGCAGAATTCACCGATGGACGTCTTTGTGCTCGTGAATTTGTTCGTCAACTCGCCAAAACTGAGTTGTACAAATCCCGTTATTTCTTCAAAGTATCTGCTTACAGAGGGATTGAGTTGAATTTCAAGCATTTGCTTGGTCGGCCACCACTTAATCAGCAAGAAATTATAAATGCGGCTGCAATTCAATCTGAGAAAGGATTCGATGGGCTGATTGATTCCATTGTTGATTCTGCGGAATATGCAGAAGTTTTTGGGGATCATACGATTCCTTATGTCCGATCGTTCACGTCCGCAAGTGGAATGGCAATGCTGAACTTCGTTCGCATTGCTGCTCTTGAACAAAGTTTTGCAAGCAGTGATCGATCCAAAGGGAGCGATAGCTTGCTGCGGAGCAATCTTGCAGGTGGGGCGTCTATGGCAATTCATGTGCCGCCGGCCCCAGAATATGCACAAACCTCTGCTGCTTGGGTTGGAGGCAAGCCACCTGCCGATTATGAAAAGCTATGGCGTGGTTTGGCCCTCGTGGGTGGTGCTCACCTTGCTGGAATGCTGGTGAATGTGGTGTCCCAAATGCTTGGTATCCATGCTCTCGACCGTATTCCGGCAATGTTCCTAGGCCTTTGATCGGCCTTAGGTTTTAGAGCACTGGTACAAGCCAATCATATGGCTTTTACCAGTGCAAATTCGCAGTCCAGGTCGGTTCCCGAGGTTCGAGCCTGGTTTTTAGAGATTCGTTCTAGATGTAAAAGAGGTTTGGTCAGAATGAATGAATTGAATGCGTTAATCCTCTCTCCTGTAACTGCTGCTTGGTTTAAGTAATGCGGATCGAGTCCTTGTGATAAAAACACATTAAATCTTTCTTCTTGCAGGCGTTTTGAGTTGCCGCACTCAAGTCAATGATTCTGTCTGAGAAGATTTAACGCACCAGCTGATCCTTGAGCTTGAGTTGCGGCAGTCCGCTCAGCGGACCACGCCAGAACAGATCGGGCTGGATGGGGGTTAGCGAGGGGCAATTGGCATGGATCTGGGCCACATCGCTTGGCCAATCCCGGGGGCCTTCTCCGGCCGATTCAAGGTCCTGCACCGCTTCTCCGGCCAGCCAGTAATAAGCCCGGCCGCGGGGGTCTTCCCGGCGGCTGAATTGCTCGTCGTATCGCCGAATCGAGAGACGGGTCCAGCGCAGTGCCCCCATCTCCTCCCTCGCGCAGGGGGGGATGTTGAGATTGAGCAGAAGGTTCTCGGGCCACTGGTCCTCGATGGCCTGTTCACTGACGTCCAAGGCGAGATCTGCGGCAGCTTGGAACTGACGCCACTGGAAGCAGGCGCTGCTAACAGCCAGCGAACGAATGCCTTCAAGGGTTCCTTCCATGGCTGCTGCAACGGTGCCGGAGCAGAACACATCCGTTCCCAGGTTGGGGCCGTGGTTGATGCCGGATAGCACCAGATCTGGTTTGTCCTTCACCAGCTCGAACAGGGCCAGCTTCATGCAGTCGGCGGGAGTTCCGCTGCAGGCCCAGGCGGTGACCCCTGGGGCAAACAGTTCATCAGCTCGCTCGGCGCGGATGGGGGTCTGCAAGGTGAGGCCATGGCCGGTGGCGGACCGTTCCTGATCAGGGCAGACCACCGTGACCTGATGGCCGCGGGCTGCCGCTGCTGAGGCCAGGGTTCTGATGCCGTCGGCGAAGACCCCATCGTCATTGCTGATCAGGATCCGCAGCGGGGCCATGGGGTCGTTTGCACTGAAGTGAACCTAAGCGGCTCGGCTGCTTACAGTCGGCAGCTGTCTGTCACGTCCCTGTGAGCGCACCGGTCACCCTGCAGCAGCTCACCGATCAACTCGATGCCCTCGAGCAGCAGGCCGCGGCGGAGATTGCCGAAGCGGCCGATGCCGCTGCTCTTGAGCAACTGCGGGTCGGGCTGCTGGGCAAGAAGGGCCGCATCTCCGGTGTCCTGGGGGCGATGGGCAAGTTGCCTGGTCAGGAGCGCCCTCTGGTGGGTCAGCGCGCCAATGTGCTGAAGACGCAGGTGCAGTCGCTGCTGGGTGAGCGACTGCAGGCCGTGAAGCAGGCCGCCATGGCTGCGCGGATTGCCAAGGAAAGCCTGGATGTCACCGCTCCGGCTTCAGGGGTGCCGATGGGACACCGCCATCCCCTGATCACCACCACCGAAGAGATCGTCGATCTGTTCCTGGGCCTCGGTTACAGCGTGGCGGAAGGGCCCGAAGTGGAGCAGGACCACTACAACTTCACCGCGTTGAACATCCCCGAGGACCATCCGGCCCGGGACATGCAGGACACCTTCTACCTCGGGGGTGATCTGCTAATGAGGACTCACACCTCGCCGGTTCAGATTCGCCATCTGGAGCAGAATCCGCCACCGGTCCGCATCGTGGCTCCCGGGCGGGTCTATCGCCGCGATGCCGTCGATGCCACCCACTCGCCGGTGTTCCACCAGGTGGAGGTGCTGGCCATTGATGAAGGGCTCGATTTCAGCCATCTGCGCGGCACGGTGATGGCCTTCCTCAAGGCCTTCTTCGGCGACCTTCCCGTGCGCTTCCGGGCCAGTTACTTCCCCTTCACTGAGCCCTCAGCGGAGGTGGATGTGCAGTGGCGTGGCCGCTGGCTCGAGGTGATGGGCTGCGGCATGGTTGATCCCGCTGTTCTGGAAGGTCTGGGCCTCGATCCCGAGCGCTACAGCGGTTTCGCCGCAGGCCTAGGGGTGGAGCGCTTCTGCATGGTGCGCCACGGCATTGATGACATCCGCCGCCTGTACACCAGCGATCTGCGCTTCCTCGAGCAGTTCTGAGCGTCAAGGCTCGCTGAACGGGTCAGCAGTTCAATCTCCAAGAGCCTCTCTTCTCCCTGCCCTCCTCAGTGAGTTCCCAGTGTTTCCGTTGGCAACGCTGTGCAGTGTGCCTAAAAAAGAGATTTGGGCAAGCGTCCAATGACACGTCTTGGATGGCGACTAACGGCCTTGGTAACGCTCGCGATTTTGGCGGGTCTTGGGTTGCATTTCGGCGTCTCTGGTTGGACGGCGACATCCGTTACTGCTGGAATTGATGCCACGGGCCGCAGCTCCCTGGTTCTCTTTTCGATGGCCTTTGTGGCGTCGAGTGTGCAACGCCTCTGGCCGTCATCCCTGAGCCAGTGGATGCTTCAAAACAGGCGTTGGATCGGGCTGAGTTTCGCATCGTCCCATGCGATTCATCTGGCCTTGATCATTGCAATGTCTCTGGATTTCCCGGATCCATTCCTGAGTGAGCAGCCCTTAGGGAAGTGGCTGGTTGGGGGTGTGGCGTATCTGTTGATTGCCTTGATGGCCCTCACGTCGACGAATGCGGCTCAGCGATGGATGGGCATGAAGCATTGGAAGCGACTCCACGTGATTGGTTCCTATTGGATTTGGGCAGAATTCGCCCTCACCTATTTGAGCCATGTGAAGAAAGGGCCAGCTGATTTCTATGCACCTTTTCTTGTGTTCACCCTGGTTCTTCTGGTGATCCGCTGGGTTGGCCACATCAAACCCAAAAGCCCATTAAGCCCAGTGAGTGGATAGACACTGAGGTCTCCCTGGATAGAACAGGCCTTCAGCCAGATGCCCCAGTCGCTGTTCCGCTGAGTGCCTCAGTCAAACAACCAGCGGAATCCCATCGAAACGCCGTTTTGTGTGGATGAGTAGCCGTTGCGCCCATTGTGGGCTGAGTAGTCGATACCGAAGTAGCGATAGGCCAGGGAAATCTGAGCGGAATTGCCCAGGGCGTAGGCCACACCCGCCTCGACGGTTCCTGATAGATCCTGTTTGCCATTGATCCCAAAACCACCGGCATCCATGGCCAGGAAGGCTTGCCAGTCTTCTCCCAAAGCAATGGTGGTGTTCATGCCCACAAGGGGCTGCACCCAGGTGTTGTGCCACGTCTCACTGGCTTCATCGGCAATGTCGCGTTGAAGTTGCCTTGAGGGAAGGATTCCCTCGACTGTGACGTCGTCTTTGAACGACACGTCCATGTCCAATGAGGCGTCGATCAATCGCATCCCTGCGAAGCCAATGAAGCTGACCGACCCTGGCTTCATCCTTGGCTTTTGAATCTCACCAGCGCGGTAGCGCAGGGCCAGATCAAAGATGGTTTGCTCGGTGTCGGTGACCGACTTGATCGTTCCTTTGGAGTTGACCCGCCGCTGGGGCAGCCGCGGGTGGCTTTCGTTCTGAATGGGGTTGGAGCTGTTCCAGGACGAGACCGTCTCGGATGTGCTGAAGCTGAGATGGTCCAGCCCAGCTTGCACACCGAAGCGACCTTTCTCAACAGCCACCTTGCCGCTGAACACACCAGTCAGCATGTCCAACACATCGCTGAGATCCAGCGTTTCCTTGGTGCTGTTGTTGTCCAGCGTGGTTTTGGAGTGGGTTTCCAGCGGGAAGAACCCGTAGGCCTCCACATACACCCGGGTGTCGCCGTCGTTGTCTGAGGCTTCCTCTGCGGGTGACGGCAGTGCAAGCGGAGCGAGCAAACAGGCGGTGGCGAGGCCAAGCAGGCGGTTGAATCGCATCGGGCTTTGGTACGGAAGGATCAGGAGATTGAGGACGACGAAGCCATCAGCGTGGCTTGCGCACTGGACCCAACAGGGGGCTTTGAACCGGCCCGGCAACGCCATAGGTCACAACGAATCCCTGGCCCCCTCCAAATGTGGAGGTGCGGCCTCTGTAGGTGGGGTTGATGACGACATCACCGTCGAACCAGTTGTTGGCGCTCCAGAGGTTTCCAGCGTCATCAACGATCACATCGGTGGTCATTTGAATAACGCCGCTTTGGTAGTTGTGAATCACATCCCCGGTGGTTTTTCCTGCCGGGCAATTGGCGGGATTGACGCCGCAGATGTGAGTCAAGCTTTGGCCATAGAGATTGCCGACCCAGACGTTGTCATTGCCGTCGATGGATACACCCCAGGGGATATAAGCGGTGCCTCTGGCGATGTCTTGCTTGACGACTTTCATGTCGGGTGAAATCAACCCAACCATGCCAGTCTGCGTGAGGTTGGGGTTGGTCAAAAGGTATTCAGCACCGGCCTCAAACTCCTCCATGATGGTCTTAGGTTGTGGTGCATTGGCGGGGATGTTGGGCGGCATTTTCGCGCCTGGAGGAAGAGCCCCTTGTGGAGAATTGGATTGCTGGGCAACCCAAACGTGCCCTGTTGAATCAACGGCAACACCGCGTGCCCCAAGGTTCACTTCGATCGTTTTGGCCTGATCTGGAGCATCCCCTGGAAACACGGTGAGTTTGTTGTTGTAACTGCTGCTCACCCAGACCCTGTTCTGTGCGTCAACGGCGACACCGAAGGGGGCTTGCAGTCCATCAATGGTGTGGCGCTTCCCTTTGGTGTAATCACCACCGGGGAACTGAATCATGTGGTTGGCCGTGTTATCGGCGATCCAAACGTCGCCATTGCGCGCTGTGGCGACGCCCTGAAGCTGACCCACTTCCCCGTCAATGGTGGCTGGCCCGAGGGCTTTGCCGTCTTTGAGATCGAACACCCCGACCATGTTGTTGAACGCACCAACCCAGGCGTATTTTTCTGATACTCCGGTTCCCCAGCCCACACCGTTGATGCCTTGGCCGTTGTAACCGCTAATCGCTGGTGAGAGGGGTGTTGCACCGGGGCCGAAGTGGGTTACGCCTCCGCCGATGTTGTTCACCACGCCGGATTGAGAGCCCGGCATCCAGTTGGTTCCACTCCACATGCTTCCTTTTCCGTCAATCATCAACTTCCCGAGGGCTAAAGCACCGCCACCGTCAAAGACCAGTGAGAGGGAAAAGCTTTTGGGTTGAAACAGCAAATAGGGAGCGGTTGCTGTTGTGCGCAGCTGCGTCGCTTTGTTGATCGGGTAGGAGTTTTGGAACAGCTGATAGAGCGCGTCGGCGTTCTTCCAGGGTTGACGGGCAATGGACGTCATTGCCGAGAGTGTGTTCTCTGAACTTGTCAGGGCGAGCAGCTGATCACACGCTTGAGATTGCGTCGGCTGCCCGCACAAAGCAATCAGGTCTGAGAGCACATTCATCCGAGCGGCAGTCTCGGAATTCAGCAGGTTGGTGCTTTTCAGCAACGTTGCTCCAAAACGTCCTGTGCTCTGGTCCACCAGGTTTTCAACCTGGCTCGATCCGATCGTTAAGGCGCTTTGGCTTCCTTCCAACGCTGTGCCCTCAAGCAGCTGAGCATTGGGCCAAACCGAACCAACGGTGGTGAGCTCGTTGATGGCGACATGGTGATGCTCATCCCCGCCGAGCACCGTGAGCATGGTGAGTTGGTCGGCGCTGGATCCGCTGATGTCGCCGCCCTGGGCCACGAGGTAGTGGACGACCCCCTGCGTTGCTCGAACCTTGACGCTGAACGTCCCGCTTTTGTTCGAGCGATGGGTGCTCAGTTGTTTGGGGGATTGCCCTGCTTGGGTTTGCCAGAGGGTGATGGATGAGCCGCTCACCGGCTGACCCTTCAAGGAGATCTGCCCGATCAATGTTGATTGCCCTCCCGCTTCGACAGATCCTGTTGCTGTCCCTAGGGCTAGTGCACTCAGGGCCAGTGCCTGTCCAAGCGTTTTGAAGGCTTTCATGGACGTCGATATGTTTTTCTCTTTCTAGGGAAAAACGACAATTTGTGCTGTGTGTCGAGCCCGATCACTGACGAATGGGCGCACGCCCAGTCCCTGCACGCTGAATTGGCTGTTCGTTGGTTGCGATCCACGCTGGATCGCTTCTCTCAGAGGGGGGCCTTGGCGATTCTGGTGGCGGCGTTTCTTGTAAGTGCCAGTTTGATGCCTTCTCTGGTCTATTAGGAGTTGCTTCGCCAGGTGAGCGAGGGTTGTCTCTTGGTCCAAATCTCTTTGGGGTATGGCTATTGGTGTCCCTGTTGCGTTCGGGCAAAAGTTGATTTGAGCAAGCGTCATAGCGGTTGTGACAGTCAGATTGATAACGCAACTATCGAGAGTAATTTCAAGGAGTCAGACCTATCAGTCTTTGTTTCCCAGGGTAAAATCTATAGAGTTCAATGTAGATACGAGTATTGGCTTCATCCTGCTCTTCCTCTGCTTCTTCGCCGGGGTTTTTTTGAGCTCTCAGTTCGATTCCAATCAGCTCATTCTCCTCGAATGTGGTTTCTGCCACTGTCATGCTTGGGAAGAAAAGCGTTGTTGCAGCGCCGAAAGTTACTGCAAAAGCTTTCAGGGCCCACGTCACACATTGAAAATCTCAGCAGATCCCAGTTGGTTTTGCGTGATTGTCTGCTCAATCGTTGGAACTGCGTTCAGCCCAGATGCATTGCCAGTCTTTTGATCTGCTACCTCCTGCCTCCCCTGACGAGCTCGCTCTGTGAGATTCCTTGATAACGTCACTTCTCAAGGCGCAAAGATTGAATCTAAGAATTCAATCCCTAGATAAGTCTCTTGAGTCGAGCTTGATTCGTACCTTGTGGGTTTCTGGTATTTAGGTAATTATCCTATAGCCGCAATCGTCAGTTGTCGTTTCGCTACTTTCTGCTGAACAGCATCGCCCTGTCTGCACTCGCTGGTTCCTCAGCATTCGCTCAGCCAAGCTCTGAGCTGAAAGGTCGATTGGACTTTGATTACACCCCTCTTACGTTCTCAGAGGAGATTGCACAGGCTCAGGCAGATGAGTCTTCTGATAAGGCTCCCGGTCTTGTTGCTGCTGAAGCGGCCGGCCCAGATCAAGAGGCTTTGGCGAAAGCTGCACAGAATCCCATCGCCAGCATGATCAGCATCCCCTTTCAGTGGAATGCCACGCCTGGCACCCAGTGGGCGCCGAATTCTGTTGATCCAGATGCCAAACATGACAAGGTCATGAATGTCGTCAATGTTCAGCCGGTTTATCCTTTCAAGCTCGGCGACGACTGGACGTTGGTGACCCGCACCATCGTTCCTTTCATCAACGCCCCGTTCGCTAAGCCAAAGTTTGATCTCACCCCGGCAGGTGAGCCATACTTTGATGGTTGGAGAGAAAAATCCACCTTTGGTGTGGGTGATATCAATCCCACAGGATTTTTTGTGCCCACCCTGGAAGGTGACTTTACCTTTGGTTTCGGGCCTACTCTTAGTATTCCTACAAACAAGATACCCCTGAGCACTGGCAAATGGTCTGCCGGCCCTGCGCTCGTTGGCGTTTATACCAAAGGCCCATGGGTTGTGGGTGGTTTGGTGAACAATATGTGGTCTTTCGCTGGGGACGATGATCGTAAAGATGTGAACAAGATGTTGATCCAACCCTTTATCAACTACAACCTTCCTGAAGGCTGGTACATCTCTGTGTCTCCTATCATCACAGCGGATTGGGAGAATGAAGACAATGGATGGACCGTCCCTGTGGGTGCCGGTGTTGGTCGTGTGTTCACTCTGGGTAAGCAGCCGATCAATGTTTCGTTGCATGCTTACTACAACGCCATCAAGCCAGAAATAGGTGGTGAAGAGTTAATGGGGGATTGGACGATTCGCACCCAGGTTCAGTTCCTGATCCCTACGGCTAACAAATAGCCGCATGGTGGCTTGAGGTGCCCTGCTGGGTAGCTCAAGCCACAGACTTCGGTGGTTCGTGGATCTGGCATGATCTGGTGCTCAAATGATCCTGAGTTTTTGAAAGCATTTCTTGGCTGGGTTGGCTTTCATGGATTTTGCGCCCATTCGGCCGCATCTTGTGTCGCTGTTGAATCAAGGTTTTTTCGGACCACCCATTGCGGTCCGATTTCTTTTTTGTACCTAGCTTGAAAAAGTAGTTGATTGCATCGCATGGTGAGCGCAACGTGGATGAAGGGCGCCTCAAAGGGGCTGTCCCTTCTTGCCCTGTCTGGTGTTTTGTTCGGTGTGCCCACCGGAGCAGCCAAAGCAGGGTCTGATGCCATCCCAGCTGGGTACACCACCCCGATCCCATCAGAGCTGCTCACGCCAGACAAGGTACGTACGTCGGTTGGCACCTTCAATTTCTTCGATGGCATGCCTGATCCGGCAACGGCCAAGGCGAGTTTCGATAATCTCAAATTCATCCGGGCTTACGAGACCTTCCTCACGTTGATGCCTGCGGCCAGCATTGAAATGCTGCGGCACGGCCATGAACAGATTGGTGTGGATGATTACACCAAGGTGAATTTGATGTCACCTTTGAATTCCAATCCCCTGTTCTTAACCGGTAATACAGATACTGTTTATGGTTCGGCTTTTTTCAATCTGCAGCGGACGGGTCCGTTGGTGATTGAGGTGCCTGCTGGTCTGGGACCTGGCACGATCAATGATGCTTACTTCCGCTTTGTGGCCGATACCGGTGGCCCTGGTCCGGATAAAGGGAAGGGGGGGAAATATTTGATTCTTGGGCCTGATGATCAGGAGCCTGCAAACACTGATGGCTATTTTGTTTTCCGTTCACCCACGTATTCCAACTGGTTGATTCTGAGGGCCTTCCTGGATGATGAGGGTAAGCCTGATCAGGCGATTGCTAATTATGAGAATGGTTTGCGGATGTATCCTCTATCGCTAAAAGACAATCCGCCCAAGATGACCTTCATTCAAGGTGGAGACAAGGTTTTCAATACGGTGCATGCCAATAACTTTGAATTCTTTAATGAACTCAACCGGGTGATTCAGCGCGAGCCTATTGGTTTCCTTGATCCGGAAATCCGAGGTTTGGCCGCCGGGATTGGAATGGAGAAAGGAAAGCCGTTCAATCCTTCAGCTGCCGATCGCGCCTTGTTGGAAGAAGCTGTTCAGGTGGGTGTGGCGTATGTGCGCTCCGATATGGTTACTCCTCGAGCTGATGATGCTTACCTTTATGAAGGGGACAAACAGTGGTTTGTTGCTTTCGCTGGGGGAAGTTATGAGTGGCTCAAAGATGGTGGACTGGGAGGTCGATATCTTGATGCCCGCAACAATTTCTTCTGGGCTTATACCGTCAACACCCCGGCGATGGTGCTGGAAATGGTTGGTGTTGGTTCGCAGTATGGCATCGCAGGAACGGATGAGAATGGAGCTGTTCTCGATGGTGGGAAAACCTACAAGCTGACTGTTGATAAAAATCCACCGGCCAAGGATTTCTGGTCCATTGTGGTCTACGACCCCCAAACGCGTTCGCAGCTTCAGACCAGTCAGCCCTTCCCTGCCAAGAACAACAAGCGAAATAAAGATATGGTCACCAATGCTGATGGTTCCGTGGATGTGTATTTCGGACCCAAAGCACCTGTGGGTAAAGAAACCAATTGGATTGAAACGGTTCCTGGAAAAGGTTGGTTCATGGCCTTTCGGCTCTATGGCCCATTGCAACCGTGGTTTGACCAAACCTGGAGGCTGAACAAGGTCGAGGTCCTCGATTGATCGGACGATTTTCTGCTCCCAATTTTTACTAAATTATTTGTCATGAAAGGCCTCAATTCTTTTTCGGCTCTGCTGGCTTCCACGCTCTTGATCGGCAGCTCTGCACTTTCGGTTCAAGCGAAGGATGTCACTCCCAAGGGTTACAACACACCCATCCCTGAAGACGTCTTAACGCCAGATGTTGTTCGCACCCGCATTGGCACGTTTCGCTACTTCGATGGCTTCCCCGATGAAGCCACAAAAAAGGCAGCTCGCCGTCAGGTGGATCTGGGGCGTGGGGTGCAGACCTTCCTCAACTTCATGCCGGCTGCATCTCTGGAGATGCTCTACGTCGGCCACCGCGATGGCTACGGCTTGAAGTCAAATCGAGATATCGGTCTCTTTGAGGAGCTGATGAGCTCCACGTCTCTCTGGCTCACTGGCAACACCGACACGGTGTATGCCTCGGCTTTTCTAGATCTCAGTGATGGTCCTGTGGTGGTGGAAGTTCCCGCGGGTACAGGGCCTGGCACCGTCAACGACGCTTTTTTCCGCTTTGTCATCGACATGGGCGGCCCTGGCCCAGACAAAGGTAAAGGAGGCAAGTATCTGATTCTTGGTCCAGGTCAGACGCCACCCGCTAACACCGATGGCTACTTCGTCGCGACAACGCCCAGCAAAATCAACTGGTTGATCCTTCGAGGTTTCCTTGATGAGCAAGGCAAGCCCGATACGGCGAAGGCGGCGTTCATGAATGGCCTCAAGGTGTATCCATTTGCTCAAAGGAACAACCCTCCTGCCAACACGTTCACCAACCTCACCGGTTCAGATGTGAACACCATCCATGCCAATGACTTCAAGTTCTACGAGGAACTGGATGAGGTGATTCAGCGTGAGCCCTCTGAGATGTTCTCCCCGGAACTCCTTGGGATGGCTTCGGCAATCGGGATTCAAAAAGGCAAGCCCTTCAATCCTTCTAGTGAGCAAAAGGCCTTGCTGACCGATGCAGTTGCCATTGGCAATGCCACGGCACGTTCGATTCTGTTTGCCCCGCAAGATCCCAAGGCCTACATCTACCCCGGCAAGGCCGGCTACTGGCAAACCGGCTTCCCCGGCGGCAACCACGAATATCTCGTCAATGGCGGCAATGGCGGGCGTGACATGGATGGCCGCACCCTGTTCTTCTATCTCGCCACGGTGAACACACCGGCGATGGTTCTGGAACTGCCTGGCGTGGGGTCCCAATACGCCTTCACTTCCCGGGAAAGTCGCGGTGCCTATCTCAATGGCTCCAAAACCTACAAACTCAACATCCCGGCCAATCCTCCGGCTCAGCGCTTCTGGTCGTTCGTGGTTTATGACCCGCAGACCCGCTCGATGTTGCAGAGCAAGGAGATGCCCTACCCCAGCAAAAACAACAAGCGCAATCCCGAGATGGCGAAAAATGCTGACGGCAGCATTGACCTCTACTTCGGCCCTGAAGCACCTGCTGGCAAAGAAGCCAACTGGGTGAAGACTGTCCCTGGCAAGGGTTGGTTCGGCATCTTCCGGCTCTATGGCCCTGGGCAGGAGTGGTTTGACCGCACTTGGAAACTGGGCGCAATCGAAGAGATCTGATTGCTGTTAATGATGTTCGTCAGCGGGTTCATTCCCCATTGACGAGCTTCGTTTGGTTTCTCGTTTTCCTCTTCGCATGTTTCCATGTCTCGCTCTGTTGATGTTGTTGTGATCGGTGGCGGACTCGCCGGTATTACGGCGGCCCGTGACCTCAAACAACGCGGCTTTGATGTGTTGCTTCTTGAGGCTCGCGATCGTCTTGGCGGTCGCACCTGGAGTGCTGATCGTCAGGGCTTCCATGTGGAGCTGGGCGGCACATGGATTCACTGGACCCAACCTTTTGTTTGGGCTGAAAAGGAGCGCTACGGCTTGGAAGTTCAGGAAACTCCCGGCTGTGTCGCTGAACGGATTAGGATCAAGATGAATGGGCAGGTGCACGACCTGCAGGAGGATCAGCTCGCTGAATTCCTCCAGGGCTTTGAGCTTTTCTTCGCAGAAGCCAAGGACGTTTGGGAACGGCCCTACGACCAGCATCACTGTTGGGATGCGATCTGCGCCCATGATTCACAGAGCGTGGCTGATCGCTTTGCGACCTTGGAGCTCACGCCGCTGCAACGCACATCGATTGGAGGATTTCTCGAGATCCTGTCGATGAACCAACCCGAGAACGCCTCCTACGTGGAGATGATGCGCTGTTGGTCCCTGACGGGTTGGAACTATGAATTGTTTAACGACACCGCCGCCCGTTACAAGTTCACCAAGGGAACGGGTGCTTTGGTTGATGCGATGGCGAAGGATGGTGATTTCGCCGTGGCGCTGAACAGTTCTGTTGCTTCGGTTCAGCAATCGGATTCAGGTGTTGTGGTGACGACAACCGACGGTGACGTCGTCCATGCCAAGCGTGCGGTGGTCACCGTGCCGCTGAATGTGCTGAACAGCGTGAGCTTCGATCCACCTTTGTCTGCTGTGAAGCAGGAAGCCTCAACCCTGAAACATGTGGGTGGTGGCTACAAGGTGTTTTTTGAGGTGGAGGGGGATCCCGGTGCGGTGATGACGCTCTCCCGTTCAACCGACTCTCCTCTGATCGGCAGCTTCACCTACAAGCGCGGCGAGCAACACTCCGTTCTGGCTGGATTCAGCTTGGAACCAGGTGCTCTGGAGAAGTCTTTGGAGGATTGGCAGACCGTTCTCGAGGAGTTCCTCCCTGGAGTTCGTTTGCTCTCCACCTTTGGTCACGACTGGGGAGACGATGCCCTTTCTCAGGGGTCATGGTGCACCTACCGACCTGGCACGATTGCACTTTTTGCCGATGCCCTGCCGCAACAGGAAGGAAACCTGGTGTTCGCCTCTGGCGACCATGCTCAAGCGTGGCGCGGCTTCATTGAGGGGGCGATCGCCAGTGGGTCGAAAGCGGCACTCGGGATCGCTAGCAGTCTTGCAAAGTGACCCAAGGTTTTTTTGGTACAAAAAGGACGCATTTGTGCAATTTCCTTGATTTTTTTTGATTGCTTTCTGACTGTTAATTTGGCCTCCCTTCGGTCTGTGTGTGGCTAGGTTTGAGTCACCTGTATCTGATCCCCGGGTTTATGAAACTCCGTCTGATTGCTTTAGGCGGTGGCATTCTTGCTCTTGCCGCCTGTTCAACTCAACTCGGACTTCAAAACAAAGCCAATAGTGCTCAGTTTGATCGCACAAACCTGCCGATTGCTGAGCCAAGACCAGAGAAGGTAACCAAGGTTCTCCCTTCAGAGGTGCCATTGCCTCCACAGTGGGAGGTGACGGCACCGAAGGATGCGCCCAATGTGGTGATCATTCTTCTCGATGATGTGGGCTATGCAGCACCTTCCGCCTTTGGCGGTGCGGTAAACATGCCGACGGCGGAAAAGCTGGCGAACAATGGCCTGCGCTACAACAAATTCCACACCACAGCTCTCTGTGCACCGACGCGGGCAGCTCTGAAATCCGGCCGCAATCACCACAAAGTCAATACTGGATCAATCCCAGAGGTCGCAACAGGTTATGCCGGTAACTCCACCGTGGTGCCAGATTATGCAGTGCCGGTTGCTGAAATCCTGAGGCTCAATGGTTACAACACTGCCGCCTTCGGGAAGTGGCATGAAACACCAGGTCGTGAGACCACAGCGGCTGGTCCTCAAACCCGTTGGCCAACGCGGCAGGGCTTTGAGAAGTTCTACGGCTTTGTCGGAGCCGAAGACAACATGTGGGAGCCCACGATTCATGATGGCGTCACCGTTGTGGATGCACCTCAGAAAGAGGGATATCACTTCACCGAAGACATGACCGATCAGGCGATCGGTTGGATGCGGCAGCAGAAGGCGATCAAGCCAGATAAGCCATTTTTCATCTATTACTCATCGGCCGGTTCTCACTCCCCTCACCATGTGAGCAAGGAATGGATTGCCAAATACAAAGGCAAGTTTGACGAAGGGTGGGATGTTCTCCGAGAGCGCAATCTTCAGAATCAGATCAAAGCAGGGATTGTTCCTGAAGGCACTCAGATGGCCAAGGCGCCAGACAGTATTCCCAAATGGGACAGCCTCACACCACAACAGCAAAAAATCTATGCGCGTCAGGCCGAGGTTTTTGCTGCTTTCACGGAATACTCTGATTATGAAGCTGGCCGTTTGGTCCAGGCGATCGACGATCTTGGCGAGCTCGATAATACCTTGGTGATTTACATCACTGGTGACAATGGTGCCAGTGTTGAGGGGGATCGGACTGGTCATTGGAACTGGAACCACTACCTCAATGGCGTTGGAGAAACTCCTGATGAACAGGAGGCAAAGCTCGATGAATGGGGTGGTCCAACCACCTATCCCATGTATCACATGGCGTGGGCAATCGCCTTCAATTCACCTTTTGCGCTCTCCAAGCAGGTGGCGGGAGATTTTGGTGGAACACGCAACGGCACGGTGATTCATTGGCCGAAACGCATCAAAAAGGGTGGTGGTGTACGTACACAGTTTTCTCACGTGAATGATGTGGCTCCAACGATCCTTGAGGCCGCCAACCTGCCGATGCCCAAGACAATCAACGGCATTGATCAGATTCCCATGCAAGGAACCAGCCTGATCTATACCTTTGATAACCCGGATGCCAAAGAAAAGCACAACACCCAGTACTTCGAGATTATTGGCAACCGAGGTATTTATCACAACGGCTGGATGGCGCGGGCAACAATCATGTATCCCTGGATGGCGCCTGAAAGAATGAACACGGTTGCGGCAGATGATGGTTGGGAGTTGTACGACACCACGAAGGATTTCAGTCTTTCTAATAATCTCGCCGATCAGGAGCCTGAACGCCTTGAAGCCATGAAGAAGAAGTTCATGGAAGAGGCGATTGAAAACCAGGTGCTGCCCCTTGATGATCGTCTCCTCGAGCGTCTTGTGCCTTCTGTTGCTGGTCGGCCGACTCTTCTGGGTGATCGGACATCCATGGACTTGTATCCCTACGCCTGGAACTTGGTCGAAGACTCGATTCTCAATGTGAAGAACGTGTCGAACAGTGTGACGGCATTTGTTGATGTGAAAGGTGGCGAAGAAGATGGTGTGATCTTCTCCCAAGGCGGCCGATTTGGAGGTTGGTCTCTTTACGTTGAAAACAACAGGCCTTCCTACACGTACAACTACATGGGAGAACTGTTCACACTCACAAGCAACAAGCCACTACCAGCTGGTCAATCCGAAATTCGTTTCGAGCTCGACTACGACGGTGGTGGAGCTGGAAAAGGAGCTGATGTTCGCTTGAAACTCAACGGCGAGGTGGTCGCTGAGGGCCGTATGGAGAAGACGATTGCATCGCGCTTCTCCATTGATGAAGGTGCTGATGTCGGTCTCGACCGCGGCTCAGCGGTCACGATCAAGACCATCGGACCTCGTCGTTACAGCGCCTATGGCGGTCAGATCGACAAGGTGACGATTCAGATCTATCCCAAAGACACTGACGCTAAACAGGGCTGATGGTGTCTCGCTCGACGTCGAATTGCCGGGATGGAATGATCGCCATCCCGGCTGGGAGCTATCAAGTTGGATCCGATCGCTTCTATCCCGAGGAAGCACCAGTACGTCAGGTTTCGATTGCTTCATTTGAGATCGATCAGGCACCTGTCACCAACGCAGAGTTTCTGCAATTCGTTGACGCCACTGGGTATCAAACAGTTTCGGAACGACCTCCTGATCCAACGCTTTACCCGGATCTTCCGCCTGAAGAGCAGATTCCTGAGTCTGTTGTTTTCCTGCCGCCTCCGCCAACGGTGGATCGCAGTGAGCCTCTTTCCTGGTGGGCACTGATCGCTGGCGCCGACTGGCGCCATCCTCAGGGACCTGACACCAACCTCGACGGATTGATGCAGCATCCCGTTGTTCATGTCGCCTTCGAGGATGCCCTTGCCTATGCCGATTGGGCCGGGAAACGGTTGCCCACGGCGGATGAGTGGGAGGTTGCGGCCCGGGGAGGCCTGGTTGATCAGGACTACGCCTGGGGGGGCGAAAAGACGCCGGATGGTCGTTGGCTGGCCAATGTCTGGCAGGGCCCGTTCCCTTGGGACAACAAAGAGACGGATGGTTGGTTCTGGACATCACCCGTCGGTAGCTTTCCTGCCAACGGCTACGGACTCGTTGACGTTTGCGGGAACGTCTGGGAATGGACGTCGACGCCGTACGCGGTTCCTGAAGGTGAGCAGGAACGACGGGTGATTAAGGGCGGCTCATTTCTGTGCGCCGATAACTACTGCCACCGGTTCCGACCGTCTGCCTTGATGGGCCAGACGCTGGATACGGCCACCTGTCACATGGGTTTTCGCTGCGCTGCCGTCCGTAGAGGGTAGGAATCAACGCCGGCCCTTAATTTGTTTCCTGAACAGGACAACGCCGAGGGCGATGTGCAGCAGAGCTGCAGGTAAGGCGACAGTCGCCCTGGCATCGCCTGAGAAAGAGAAGATGGCCAGTAGGAGGCCGCTGATGAAGTTGTACGTCGTCAGGCCGATGCTTGGCATCACGTCTTGTCCTGTCGATTGGTTGTTGGACCAACAGGACAACCCGAGGCAGATGATTGCTGCTCCAAACAGTTGTGCTATCTGATTCCCGCCGTTGGGCAGGGATGATCCAACGATCAGCGTCATCGCAAGCCCAGGTGTCAGCAGAAGTGCTGTTCCAGTTGCAAGTTCAACAAGACAGGACAAACGCTGAGCATTGGGCTGAAACTTGTTCATAAAATGACCTAAAAAGAGAGTTGTTGGGATGCGATGGAGTTACACACTGATGTTGTTAAGTATCAGTCGATAAGAAAGCGAATGCCGATGTTGGGTCCGTGGGAAAATGTCTTGTATCCATTGTCATTGCCGTAGGCCGAATATTCCAAGCCGAAGACTTTGTATGACAGCGATATCTGGGTTGAATTGCCGACGGCATAGGCGATGCCAGCCTGCGCGTTTCCACTGAGATCCTTTTCGCCGGACAGGCCGAAACCAGCAGCATCTGCATACACAAAAGCTTGCCACTCAGGGCTGAAAGCGTAGGTGGCGTGCATCCCGATCAACGGCTGTACCCAAGTGTGTGACCAGGAATCTCCGAACTTTAGTTTCTTTGAACGTTCAGCCTTAAGGATTGGACCCTCGTAGGACGCATTTAATTCGATATCTACATTGGTTTTGATGGTGCCATCCACGAGGCGTGCCCCTGCGAAGCCAACAAAGCTGAGGCTGCCTTTATCCATCTTGGGTCGCTGAACATCACCAGCGCGATAGCGCACAGCGAGATCGACCAAGGTTTGGTCGAGGTGAAAGTCTCCTTCAACATCGCCTCTGATAGTGAGCCTGCGCTTCACTTCTTTGCCAGTGAGTCTCCGGATGCGTGAGCGCTCACGGGTGACGTACGCGGATTCGCTTTCGTTGAAGTCAACAGCTCCGTGAAAGATGCCTGTTTGCAGGCCCCAGCGACCGTGTTCTATACCTGCGCGAAATGTCGCGATGCTGGAGACATTTTCAAGAATATCGCTGAGGCTTAAATTTCCCTTGTTGGTGTTCCCATCCAGTTTGATTGTTCCTTCATTCTCGTGAGGCAGGAATCCGTAGAGATCGAGATATAGCCGCCAGTCGTCGTCATCTCTCTCTTCCTCCGAAGCAGCCTCATCACCCTCGGCTTGTGCGAGCAAGTTTTGAGTCACCCAAGGCGTATAAGACCAAGCCAGATCTTCCGACGCCTGTGCACCTGTGCCGATCAGGGCAGGGATGGCAAAAGCGAGTGGGAGAAGAAGGCGGCGCATGCCGATCTCAAATTAAATCCAGTCAAAGTTAGAGGTTTTTTTGCGGTCGACAAATAAAAACGCTCGAATCGTCTCAGGCGTTGTTCCTGCCTTGCGGTGCCTCTGTGTCGAATGCGGCCTCGCCCGATTCCGATTCCGAGAAGACTCATAAAGTGAAGTCGTTCTGCACCTGAGGCGATCAGTGCCCCTGATCGGACTGATCGTCAACGACGGCAAGCAGCTTGCGGTGCAAACGGCAGACGCCATTCAGCAGCGCCTTGAAGCAGCGGGCCATGCGGTGGAGCGTGCCAGCAGCTCCGGGGGCATGGTGGGCTTTGCCAACCCAGATCAGCACCTGCGGCTTCGGGGTTACAGCGCCTGCGTGCCCAAGGGTTTCGATCAATCGATGGTGTTGGCCATCGTGCTCGGTGGTGACGGCACGGTGCTCTCCGCTGCGCGTCAGACCGCTCCTGTTGGAATCCCGATTCTCACGATCAACACCGGTCATCTGGGATTTCTGGCCGAGGCCTATCTCGACGATTTGGACCGGGCCCTCGATGTGGTGCTCACCCAGCAATGGACGATCGAAGAACGCAGCAACCTCGTGGTGAGTGTGATGCGTGGCGATCAGCGCCGCTGGGAGGCACTCTCCCTCAACGAAATGGCACTCCACCGTGAGCCGCTCACGAGCATGTGTCACTTCGAGATCGCCATCGGCCGCCATGCCCCGGTGGATATCGCTGCCGATGGTGTGATCCTCTCCACGCCAACGGGATCCACCGCCTATGCCCTCAGTTCCGGAGGGCCAGTAATCACGCCGGATTGCCCTGTGCTGCAACTCACCCCGATCGCGCCCCACTCCCTGGCCTCCCGCGCTCTGGTGTTCAGCGACCGTGAACCCGTCACGGTGTTTCCGGCGACGCCGGAGCGCCTGATGATGGTGGTGGACGGCAGTGCTGGTTGCTATGTCTGGCCCGAGGATCGGGTGCTGATCCGACGCAGTGATCACCCCGTGCGCTTTGTGCGACTCGCTGACCATGAGTTCTTCCAGGTGCTGCGCAACAAACTCGGTTGGGGTCTTCCTCACATCGCCAAGCCTGAGCGGGAATGAATGCTGAGCCCTTGTTGCTATTGGCAGGACCATCGGCCGTGTTCCTGGCCCCTCGTCTTGCGGCATCGGGTTACACCACCCTCGACTGGCTGAGTGCAGGGTCCTTGGCCCATGCCCCTGAACCCGGTCAATCTCCTTTGGCTGCTGTTCTTGCGGCCAATCAGGCCCCTTTGATTCAAGATCTGCGCCACCGATTCGGGGCCATGCCAATCCTGCTCGATCTGGAACGGGACAGCATTGAGGCTCGGGCCGCCTGCCTGGTGACTGGCGCGGACGATTTCTGGCTGTCGGAGATCGGGCCCAGCGATCTGTTGCTGCGTCTGCGCCTACATCGCACGATTCAGCAGCGGCTGGGGCAGCGCCCGGCGCTGCTTCATCTCGATGATCTCAGCGTTGATCCCACCACCCGGACGGTGCGGCGGGGGGGGCGTGTCGTGGCCTTGACGGCCCGAGAATTCATGCTTCTGCAGGTGCTGTTGCGTCGGCGGGGTCAGGTGTTGAGCCGCGACGTGTTGCTCGAGGAGGTCTGGCAGGGAGAGCGTTCCAGCAGCAATGTTGTTGAGGTGTACGTGCGGTATCTGCGCCAGAAGCTGGAGGCCGGTGGCGAGCGCCGTCTTCTGCACACAGTGCGCGGCCGGGGCTACTGCCTCGGCCAAGTGTTGCCGGAGGCTTGAGCGGCCATGGATGCTCTGCCTCCTGAGCCGCCCCCGCAGTGGTTGCCGATTGGTGCCCGATGGTGTGTGGCCCCCCAGCGATGCATCGATCTCGAGGTGGCTCGCAGTCCGGAGCAGCAGCGGCTGGGGTTGATGCGGCGGCCGGCCCTGCCGCCCTTGCGCGGGATGTGGTTCCCCTTCGCTACCCCGCAGCCGGAACGCTTCTGGATGTTCAACACCCTCGCTCCTCTGGACATGATCTTTGTGAGGGATGGGCGCGTTCTCGCTCTTGTTCGTGATGTTCCAGCCTGCGCTGCGTTGCCTTGCCGCTCCTACGCTGCTGATGCGGATGGCAATGGACGGGCTGATTTCGTTGATGCGGTGATCGAGATCGGTGCCGGGGAAGCTGAGCGGCTTGGCATTGCCATCGGCGATCCGGTTCGGATTGACCCGATCACCCCTTCCAAGTGAAGCCGTCTTACCCCGGCTTCGTTCCCGTCACGATCAACGTGGGGTTCATCGGAGCCAGGCGTGTGCCGTCCCCCAGCGGTTGTCCGCGCCAGGCCTGAAGTTGCTGCACGCGCACCGCTAACCCGGCGTTCTCGAGCAGCGGCCGAACGCCGGCCAACGCCTCCAGGCTGGCCAGGGGAATCACCACAACGCCTCCAGAGCGCAGCTGCGCCAGCACCTCCTGCAGCAAGCGCTCCCGTTGCGCCCCTCCGCCTCCGAGCAGAACCCTGTCGGGATGGCTGAGCCCAGTGGGAAGGGAGCCGTTCATCACTGCGACGGCGTCTTCTTCCAGCACCGCTGCAGGGCTGACCCCCAGCCGTTGTGCATTGCGCTGGATGAGTTGCGCTCCCCCGGCACGGCGTTCCACCGCCAGCAATTGCAGCCGTGGGCGCAGGCGAAGAGCTTCCAGGCCGACGCTGCCGGTGCCTGCCCCCAGATCCCAGAGCACGCCCTGCTCCGGCAGGGCGAGGTCGGCCAGCAATTGGACGCGCACCTCCCGCTTGGTCATCAGCCCGGGGTGATCGCTGTGTTGCAGGTAGAGCCCGTCATCGAGCCCGAACAGCGGCAGGTCGTGTGGATCCGGCGCTGTGGGTTCGCTTGCAATCAGCAATGCAATCAGTAGCGGGTGCAGGTCCTCTGGCAGAGCGCTGCCGGGGGCTATCTGTTGCACCCTCTCCTCGGGATGCCCGAGGTTTTCGCAGAGCCACAGGTCCGTACTGGCTTCCAAGCCGCTGCTGCGCAAGATGTGCTGCACGGTGCTGGCGCCACCCTGGTTCGGGTCCGTCAGCACTGCCAGGGCAGCTGGTCGCTTCTGCAACGCGCTGGCCAGGATGTCTGGGGCCCGTCCGTGCAGGCTGACCCATTCGGCGTCCTGCCAGGGGCGACCAATGCGGGCGAAGGCCAGCTGAAGGGATGTGGGGGCGGGATGAAACCGCAGCCGCTCCGCACCGATGCGGTCGCAGAGGATGCGCCCCAGGCCGAACCAGAGCGGGTCGCCGCTGGCCAGCACCACCATGGGCTGTTCCGCAGGGCGTAATTGCAGATTGTCCACCAAAGCCCGCGGGTCGTCGCTGCTGATCAGCTCCGGCAGGGCATCCCCCAGCCAGTTCCTCAGAGCAGCTTGCAATCGCTGAGGCGCTGCAATAACGGCGGCAGCTCGCAGCAGCGACTGCTGTGCAGCGGGTAACGAGGCGGGAGCCCCGGCGTCGGTCCCGATCACATCGATCATCCCGTCATTCTGGTGTCAGGGTTTGTGGGGCGATGGCAGAGGTTGACCTGTTGTTGGATCGCTTGGTGGCTGGAGGCTTCGTGCGCCCTTTGGTGCTGTTTCGAGGCTTGCAGCTGCGTCGCCCGGCCCTCTCCTGTTGGAGGGTGAGCTTGGTGATGGGAATCAGTGGGCTGGTGGTCGAGCCCCTGGCTTGGGTCCAGTCCTGGCTGTTCGCACGCCGCCTGCACAGGGCTGAACTTCCGCATGATCCGATCGTGGTGATTGGCCACTGGCGCAGTGGCACCACCTATCTGCATCAGTTGCTGGCCTGTGACCCCACCCTGGCAACGGCGCGCAATTCCCTCACCGTGGCGCCGCAGGTGGCGTTGCTGCTGAAGCCTTTGCTTCGCTCGGCACTCAAGGCGTGGATGACGCGGCAGCGGCCGATCGATGCGGTGCCCTGGGGGCCGGATGATCCCCAGGAGGATGAGGTCGGTCTGGCCCGACTCACCATGGACACCAACATGGCGGGGATGGCTTTCCCTCGGGCCTATCCATGGTTTTTCCGCCGCAACGTTCTGGGCTTGTCACGCGGCTTCGAGCGCCAGTGGCTGCACTTCACCAAGCTCACCTGGCTTCACGATGGCGATGGAAAGTCGGGGCTGTTGATCAAGAACAGTGCCCATTCCGCCCGGGTGGATCTGGTGCTGAGGCATTTCCCCAGGGCGCGCTTCGTGCTTCTGCGCCGTGATCCGCAGGCTTCAATCCGCTCGCTGGTGCAGGTGAAGCAGCGGTTGGGTGCCTTGGTGGGGTTGCAGCCCGTTCCCGATGCCGTGACCCAGGTGGCGGAAACGGTGGCGGCCCATCGCCAGCTGCTCCAGGCGTTTGAGGCGTCTCGGCATCGGATCCCTCAGGGGCAGTTGATCGAACTGCCCTATGAGGAGCTGGTGAAGGATTCTCGGCAGGCGGTGAAGCGGATTTATGACGCACTCGGGCTCCGTAGCTGGTCGGTGGCGGAGGCACCGATTCAGGCTCGGATTGCCCAGGCCCGCAGCTATGCCGCTGACCCGGTGAGCCTGTCCTTCGCAGCGCAACAGCGCTTGCACGACCTGATGGAGGTGGAATGACCCCAGCGCACGATCGCCGTCGGCGTTTGCATGAACTTGTGATTGCGCTCATTGCGCGAGAAGACGATCTCCCTTTGCTCGATCCTGATCAGCCCGATCTGGAGGGGGCAGCTCCTGGCCGCTGGCTTGATCAGAACCGCCGCAGCCTGCAGCGCTATCAAGCCTTGGTTCGCACGGCGGTCACGCTGGATGCCTTGCTTGACGCCGAGGACAATCCCTCATCGCTGACCGCTGGCTGATCGCGATAAACCTGGCAATCTGGGGCGACTCTCGGCCCCTGCATGGCTTCGTTCGGTTGGTCCGCTCTGAACTCCCTGCTGGGCCGCGGCGCCAAATCCTCCCCATGGCAACCCCCGGAAGCCTGCTGGAGCCGTCCCTTCGGGCTGGGCTGGGATCAGCCCTACACGGTTCGCTATGCCAGCAACCTCGACGACGGCCCCAACCACGGCATGCCGCTTGGGGGCTTCGGGGCTGGCTGCTTCGGGCGGGCGCCCGACGGCAACATCAACCTCTGGCACCTCGATGGCGGTGAGCATTGGTTCGGAGTGCTGCCCGACTGCCAGTTCGCACTGTTTGAGGGGAATGGCCGGGGCAAGCGGGCCCATGCCCTGGCGGTTAAGCCGGATCAGGACGCCTCGCGTCCTGAAGACGGTCAGCCGTTGAAGGCCTGGGATTGGTACCCGGCCAGCACGCCGGAACGCAGCACCGGCACCTATGCCGCCCGCTACCCGCTCAGCTGGACCAGTTATGAGGGCGTGTATGACGCTGAGGTGTGCTGTGAGGCCTTCAGCCCGATCCTGCCGGGTGACTACCAGCGCACCAGTTATCCGGTGGCAGTGTTCGTTTGGACGCTGCACAATCCCACCGACCAGCCTCTGGATTTGTCGTTGCTGCTGAGTTGGCGCAACACCACGGGCTGGTTCACCAACACCGATGCCTCAGCGGAAGTGCACTTCCGCGATGATGGCAGCCCGGAGCATAATTACGCCCCAGCCATCGGCGCCACCAGTGGTCAGCGCAATTCTTTTGTTGACGATGGCTCCCTCAAGGGAGTGCTGCTGGAGGGCAACGTCTCCAATCCCGTCGCCGAAGGCGAGGGGCAGTGGTGCATTGCCACGGCTGAGCAGCCGGGTGTGACCATCCAGCGCTGCAGCCGCTGGAATCCCAGCGGCGATGGTCGTGAGTTGTGGGACAGCTTCAGTGCCGATGGCTCAATCCCCGAGAGCAACAACGATCGCCGCAGTGGATCTGATGATCCCCTTAGTGCTGCGCTGGCGGTGCAGTGTCAGCTGGCCCCCGGGCAAAGCATGGAGATCCCGGTGGTGATCAGCTGGGACCTCCCCGTGACAGCCTTTGCTACCGGCAGTCAGGCTCTGCGCCGCTACACCGACTTCTTCGGTGCTGATGCCAACCAGTCTGTTGCCATCGCGGCTGAAGCGCTGCGCGACTGGCGCACCTGGCGCCAGCAGATCGAGGCCTGGCAGCAGCCGGTGCTGCAACGCCAGGACCTGCCGGAACCGCTGCGGATGGCTCTGTTCAATGAGCTCTACGATCTCTGCAGTGGCGGCAGTCTCTGGAGTGCTGCTACACCCGATGATCCCCACGGCCGCTTCGGCGTTCTGGAGTGCCTCGACTACGCCTGGTACGAGAGCCTCGATGTTCGTCTCTATGGATCCTTAGCCCTGCTGCAGCTTTGGCCTGAACTCGACAAGGCCGTGTTGCGTAGTTTTGCCCGGGCGATTCCAGCGGCGGACGCCAACCAGCGCCCGATCGGCTGGTATTTCACCCAGGGCAAAGGCCGGGTCGAGGCCGACCGCAAGGTGAAAGGAGCCACCCCCCATGACCTGGGGGCGCCCAATGAGATTCCCTGGGATGCGACCAACTACACCGCCTATCAGGACTGCAACCTCTGGAAGGACCTCGGCAGTGACTTCGTTCTGCAGGTGTGGCGCACGTTCAAGCTCGCCCCCAGCGGTGATGACATTCGCTTCCTGGCCGATTGCTGGCCGGCGGCCGTGGAGGCGCTGCGTTACCTCAAGACCTTCGACGTCAATGACGATGGACTGCCCGACAATGGCGGTGCCCCGGATCAGACCTTCGACGATTGGCCTTTGAAAGGGGTGAGTGCTTACTGCGGTGCCCTTTGGATCGCGGCTCTTGAGGCTGCTCTTGCCATTGCCCAGACCCTCCAGCTCAAAACTGGTCTGGATACCTCAGCGGAGCAGAGGGAATTCAGTGGATGGCTGGAGCAATCCCGTGACAACTTCGACAAGCTGCTCTGGAACGGCGAGTACTACGACATCGATGCCGAGAGCGGTACGCCGGTAGTGATGGCCGATCAGCTCTGCGGTGATTTCTATGCACGCCTGTTGGGTCTGCCGCCGGTGGTGAGTGACAGCAACAGCCGCAGCACCTTGAAGGCCGTCAAGGAGGCTTGCTTCGAGGCCTTTGATGGCGGCTCTCTGGGCGTGGCCAACGGCTTACGCCGCGATGGCACGCCATTGGATCCCAATGGAACCCACCCACTAGAGGTGTGGACCGGGATCAACTTTGGAATCGCCAGCTACTACCGTTTGATGGGCGAGAAGCAGACAGCGGAAGCGATCTGCTCAGCCGTTGTTGAGCAGGTGTATTCCGGCGGCCTGCAGTTCCGCACGCCTGAGGCGATCACAGCGGTGAACACCTACCGGGCCTGCCACTACCTCAGAGCCATGGCCATCTGGGGGCTCTGGGCCACGGAGACCGACTGGTGCCTCATCCCCGGAGCAGAGGCCCGTTGAAGCGTCGTGCTTGGGGATTCCCCGAATTGGCTGCGGTAATCCCGTGCGAAGTGATTACGGCTTTGAAAGCCGTAATGGCAGGCAATCTCCTGCACGGTGTTGCAGCCGATCGCGTGCTTCACCTCTGAAGAGCTGAGGGCGTGCTGCACCTGGCCGAGCCGGATCTGTTTGAGCAGAGCCATGGGGCCAGTGCCGAAGGTCTGACGACAGTGGTGAACGATCGATGAGCGTGAGGCGAAGATCGTCGCGCTGAGGTCATTCAGTGTGATGGCTTGGCGAGTGTTGTCGAACCCCCAGGTGATCAGATCCTTCATCAGGCCCGCTCCCCCACTGAGTTCACCACTCGCTGTACCCCTTAGCGTCTCCGGGCTCAACGCTTCCAGCATCGCCACTTCAACCAGATCATCCTGGGCCCCTCCCATCAGCTGGGCCTGGATCAACTGGCTGATCGCCTGAAACTGACGCGGTTTGAGGTTGGCGGAATTGGATGCGTTGATGACCTCGAGCACTTGGTGGTCGCCGGTGCGGCTGGCAAGTTGTTCAAATCGCGTTTGGGAAACGAGCGCCACATGGATGTGGCCCCCTGCTGGAAGCTGAAAAAAGGAATCCCTCAAACCCGTGTGGAACCCATGAAGAGACCCTGGTTGTGTCTCCTCGCCACGAACCACCGGGTGTTGATCGGAGCTACTGAAGCTGATGGGCAGCACCCCAGGGGGTCGGTGGCCGTGCACCACCAGGTCTTGATTGGTCTGGATCGACAAGACCGGGAGCTGCTGGGAACCTCCCAGACGAAAGGTGCCATCGAGAATGCCCTGGCTTATTTGAGCCACATCCATCTGGATGCCGATTGATCGGAGGGTCGCGCTGAGCCCCTTAGCTGACCGGAACGGAGCATCCATCAAGTGAATTTTGCTGAGAATCGCCTTAAGGCCAGGTTTGTTGTGAGAATTCGCTGACTGACGTCATCTGTATGCGCCGATTCCTGTGTTGTTTGATGGCCGCTTTGGGGCTGTTGTTGCTCACGCCGGGAACGGCCTGGGCGCAGGTTCATCAGCACGAGAGCGAGGCCGGCGTCGCGATGGTGCGCTCGCTGGAGAGCCTTCGGGATCTTGATTACGACAGCTGGCAGGCGGTGGCCTATCGCGAGGGACCTCCTGGGCAGCCAGTGGTGCTGCGTGTTGTGGGTTATCCGGGAAAGCTTCGACTGGATCACCCTGTGAGCCTCCAGGTGCTGGCGGGTCGGCGGGAATGGCAGCTGGATGACATCACCCTGGCCAATCCGGTGCTTGCTTCGGATGGTCGCGAAGCGGCGGCCGAGTTCGCCCTCGATCCCTTGCTCGACGACCTCAACAACAACAGGCCGCTCCGGTTGGTGTTGCCGGGTGTTTTCACCGAATTGCCCGTGCCTCCCTACGTCGTTGGTGAATGGCGTTCGCTGCAAGAGCTGCCCCTCAGCTGATGTGGGAGCTCTGGATGCGGCGAGCCTTGGACCTGGCCGCCCTCGCCGAAGGTCACACCAGCCCCAACCCGCTAGTGGGGGCGGTGGTTATTGATCGCGATGGGCGCCTCGTGGGCGAGGGTTTTCATGCGCGGGCCGGACAAGCCCATGCCGAGGTGGGTGCACTGCGGCAGGCCGGAGAGGAGGCCCGTGGTGGAACCCTTGTGGTGACCCTGGAACCCTGCTGCCATCACGGCCGCACGCCCCCCTGCAGTGAGGCGGTGGTGCGGGCTGGCATTCGTCGCGTTGTGGTCGCTCTTGAGGATCCCGACCCGCGGGTGGATGGGGGCGGAATCCGCCAGCTGCGCGAGGCGGGCATCGAGGTGATCAGCGGTGTGCTGCGTGAGGAGGCTCGGCAGCAGAACCAGGCCTTCCTGCATCGTGTTCGCACCGGCCGGCCCTTTGGGGTTCTGAAGTGGGCCATGAGCTTGGATGGCCGCATCGCCTTGCCCAATGGCGCCAGCCAATGGATCAGCGGTCCACCAGCTCGCGAATGGGTGCATCAGCTGCGCAGTGGCATGGATGCTGTGATCGTGGGTGGCGGCACGGTCCGCGCCGATGATCCCCTGCTCACCAGCCGTGGCAGACGTTCACCGGAACCGTTGCGCGTGGTGCTGAGCCGCAGCTTGGATCTGCCCGATCAGGCTCAGCTCTGGGACACCGCCATCGCCCCGACCCTCGTGGCCCATGGCCCCGATGCTGATCCCCAGCGTTTGCCTTCTGGGCCTGAGGGGCTCAGTCTTTCGGACTGTGCGCCGTTGCAGCTGATGGAGACCCTTGCTGCGCGCGGTTGCAACCAGGTGCTGTGGGAATGCGGCCCCGAGCTGGCGGTCGCGGCGATTCAGCAGGGCTGTGTGCAGGAGGTCGCTGCGGTGGTGGCTCCAAAGCTGATGGGGGGCGCGGCCGCCAGCACTCCCCTGGGAGATCTTGGTTTCAGCGCCATGGATCAGGTGCTGCAGGGGGGGTGGCATCGGTGCGAGCCCTTGGGGCACGACTGGTTGCTGCGTTGGCGCAGCGGCTCATGAATCCACTCCTCTTGCGTGAGTCTTCGCTTCGGATGCCAGACAAATGTGGGGGGGCTTGTTCAGGGAACGATCGGATTTTTCTTGAACGATGCAGTTGTGCAAAGTGATCTTCATGCACAATTCGGCATCAGCCCTCACAATGAAATTTGAATCAAATGAATGCATGAAGGGCACTCAGGCCATGGCCTACGCCATGGGAGCAATTTTTATACTTGGAGAAACGGCGCGTCGAGGCATTGATTACTTTGCGATCAATGCAACAACGATGCTTGAGGATTACGGGTCGGGAATTTTACTGATCCTTGCCGCTGCTGCATGCACAGCCAAGCTTGCACAGTCCACGATTTATTTGGCTGGTGCTTGGGGGTATTCGGCAGGAGGAATGTTTGTGCCATTTTTTGCGCACTTGGAAGCATATCTTCGTGGTGCAACTTTTCGGCCAGATCATCCCATTGAAGACGTTAATGGGATTATTGTTAAAGGAGTAATATGGGGAGTTTGCGTGGCGGCGTTCGTCGCAAGCCTCCGTGATACATCAAAATAAGTTGCTTTTTCCCCTGAAGTCTTTAGTCTTGAAAAAGGCTTGATTTGTGAATGCTGATGTCGGATTTATCGCAATCGAGTCTTTCGAGTGCTGTGCCTTATCTGTGGTCGTTGGCACTCTCATTTGCCACGCTACTGATCAGCATCATCCTGCTCTACATCGCTCGATTCAGTGCAAGGCTTGAAATGAAGGATCTGGCCGATCTTCGTTCAATGTTTGATCGCTTTCCAGCGTGGGGTAAGCGTGTTAGTTGGGCACAGCAAAACAGTTTTGAAGCCTTCACCATTCATGCACCAGCGGCACTGCTTGCTGTTGTTGCTGTTTTGAATGGACAAACCCTTCCGTCCATCACCGTTGCGGTTGCTTTGGCACATCCAGCGCTTCGCGTTGCTTACATCAGTGCTTATCTCTTCAATGTGCCCATCGCTCGATCAGTTGCTTGGCTCCTCGGCTTGCTGTGCAGTGGAATTCTTTATGGCGTCGGATTCGCAGCCCTTATTTAGCCGTCGATGTTGATCGATCTTGAGGTGATTGATTTGGATGACTTGGCGCTGGATCTTGGATGTGATGCCTCTATCTGAGCTTTCAGGTTGATTCGGTTTTGTTTTCTTTACCGGTGTTCAAGGCTGTTGGCATAGCGCCCTGTTTCTCTTGTTCTTGCACCTTGTCTGACGGAATGTGCGCGCAGATCCGTGCGTCCGGGCTCCAGCAGCAGCTCTCGCTGCAGGGTGAACATGCATCGACCCATCGCGGTGGTGGCCTCCTCCAAATCGTTCTTTCCGATCAGTGCCACGCATCGGGCCAGGTCGAGGGGATCACCCCACGGGATCGGCATGGGCGTTTGATTGCGACGCCTCACTTTGCCGAGAGTGCTCGCCAGACTCAATGCCATGCCAAATAATGACCGCGCAATCAATCCCCTGCTGAAGAACATTCGTTTTCAGTCCAACTGGCTGCTCACAGTGAATGGCTGGGTCTTCGAACCCATTTGGTGGGATCAATAGAGAGAAAACGCCATGTCAAATAAAGACCGTGCCACGAATACCCCGCCGGAGAGGACGTGATGGGTTAGTTGCTGCCCCCTGGCTCGGTTGCAGGCTTGCCGCGTTGGAACACCTTGAGGACGTATCCGGCGCCGCCTCGTTGGAAGCGGATGAAATCCCCGGCGTCGTTTTGGCGCTCGTAGGTGCGGCCCTGCTCGTCGGCAGGGAAGTCGAACTCGTAGCGGTCGCCCATCCAGACCTGGACATTGCCAAAGGCCTGACGGAAGTCGCAGTCGCCGGAGACGGGTTCGCGGCAGGTTTCGGGCCAGGTGACAACGCACCAAGCTTTACGAATCTCGGCTTGCGCGGGCACTGCGCTGAGCAGTGAGGCGATGGCGATTGCTAAGGGCTTCATCAGAACCAGAAATGCCGGATGACTTTGGTGGTTACCGTGCACCGCACTGTGCGTGGTGCGTGGTGTGGGGAGGAGTGTCTCTCTCTTAATTCCAAACGGAAGAACAGCTCCATTTAGGCGTGGGGCAGGATGCCCAAAACGGGCTGGAGACGCAGCCCACCACCCGTCGGATAACGCCGATCTGAATTCTCGGACAGCTCATTGCCAGAGGAGTCGGGCCGTTGCTTGCTGTGTCGGCGTTGGATGGATGGCGGGGACTCTCCAAAGACACCTTCACCCCCTCCATGGGTGAACTGGCATTCCAATGAGGCGTCAAAGATCAAGCCGTGGAGGCAACTGCTCGCAGGAAGTCAGGCACGCCGTTCCCACAATCTGTTGGACCGCCCCAGAAGGCAATGAGCGTTAACTCGGATAGCCATCAATTGCTCACGGGTGGAAAGTATGTGCATCGAGATCGGAGGAGCCAATGACGGCAGATACTCCACCACAGCAAATTCCAGAAGCAGCCTGACTTTCTGGCCCCTGCTCCAACAGTTTCCACCCACCCGTGAGGCTGGTCCTTTGACGAGGTGAGCGAAACGCCAACTCAATCGACACTCCCACTTGCACCGTCACAGGTGCCCTGGAGCTTTATCAGCCACACCTCTGGACGTAATGGCCCCAGGTGCCAACCAGCCAGACGCTTCGACCTTTCTCTTTCAGTTCCATTGCCGAGGAGATCCCCAAAGGCAACAACTACTGATTAGGTCGACCGCAATGCAAAAACGAGCGAGCTAGGCCGTCTTTCCACCGGGAAGGGCGGCCTTCCTCTTTGCCGAAGATTTAGCCCCGCTCGTAATGCGGTTTTGTATTGCTTGACAAAAAGGCTCAACATTTCAGGCAGTCACACTGAGTTCTTTTGAACTGCTGCTCTTACTGCATCTTTGCTGATGCCTACCTGTCTTTCGATTGTCTCTCGAGGCTGCTTGCGTAGCGGCCGATAAGCACTCCCATCACAGCAGCTAGATAGAGCGGTCCAGCCACGCTGGTGGCCACACTCACCATCCTAGCCAGGGGCAGCATCGGACTGATGTCTCCGAAGCCAACGGTGGTGAGGCAGACGAACGCGTAGTAGTTGAGCGCTGAAAAGATGCGGGCGTTAGCGAGAACGCTCGTATCGTTCATATTGGCCAGTTCTAAGGGAACGAAACTGCCGGGTTGGATGGTTTCCAGGGCACTCATCACCAGCCCTGCAGCAAGTCCGATGTGCAGATACCCGGCTGTGGCGCCCATCAGCAGCGCTTCGGTCACGCGTTTGGTGTTGGCGAAGCGTTTCACCAGGCGGATGACGCTCCAGCCCACCAGCACACTCCAGCTCAGGGCCAGCGGCATGCCGCTGTAGATCAGCTCCAGAGGCGTGAGCAGCCAGAGCCACATGGTGGCCACGGCCAACAACCCCAGACCGCGATACAGCGCATCACTCCAATCTGGAGCGTTGCTGCTTCCCACCATCACCTGCGTCAGTAGCAAGGCAACCAGGGTGTAGCCGATGTAAGTCGCCCAGTCCAAGCGAGGAAAGGCGAAGCCCACGGTGGCGATCAGGGTGAACAGCAGCAGCAGCTTCAACTGGGTGTCATCGCGCAACCGGAAGCGCTGAACCAGTTCCACCAACATCTCGACCACTGTGCTGCTCCCAGGGTCGGCAGTGAGCGAAGGGTGTCAAGCGTTGCTCAATCGAGAAAGGACAGTTGCTGGTGGCTGTTTTTGGGGGCGGCTGATTTCAGTGCTCTGCATTCCCACGGCTCCGGCGGAGATGGCGTGAGCATCGGTTCGAGGGCCCGACGATGGGCTCCATCGCCTGGTTCGAGCCAGACGCTCTCCAACCCGTCGGGAATGATCACCGGCATTCGATCGTGCAACGGCTCGACGAGGCTGTTCGGCCGTGTTGTGATCACGCAGCAGGTCTCCACTTCACTGCCATCGGGTCCGATCCAGCGGTCCCAGACACCGGCCAGCCAGAACAGCTGATGGTCTTTGCGATGGATCAGATGTCCCTTCTCAAAAAAACCCGTGCTGGGAAGAAGGCAGCGGTGATGACGCCATGGACCGCGGAAGGAGGCTTTTTCTGCAATGGTTTCCGCGCGGGCATTGATCGGTCGCGGTGCCTGAAGCGGGTCTTTGACCCAGCCCGGCAGCAGACCCCAAAGCATGTGGGTGAGGCGGTCTTCACCATTCTCACGTCGCACGGTAAGCACCGGTTCATGGGGGCGAATCAGCTCCCGGGGGGCGTAATGCTCTAGCCATGCGTTGTCGTCTGGCCGAAGCCAGCTGTTCAGGGCCCGCTGCAGTTCAGCGCGAGGCGTGTCGAGGCAATAGCGACCACACATGGCCAAAACCTAAGTGCCGTTCGGTTCTCACACCCGTTGATTGCGATAGATCCCTCGTAGCGTGTCGAAACTTTCAGGCCATCCATGCCGATCCGCCAGGACGACAACCAGCCGAACCGTCGCTTCGGGATTATCAACCTGGTGCTGATTGGCTTCGGGGTGCTGCTTCTGTTCAGCAGCTTCCTCCCCAGCAATGGCATGCAGCAGGTGCCCCGGGTGCCCTATTCGCTGTTCATTGACCAGGTCAATGACGGTGCAGTGAAGCGGGCGTTCATTACCCAGGATCAGATCCGCTACGAGCTGAGTGATCCCGAAGAGGGCACGCCTCCGGTGCTAGCCACCACGCCGATCTTTGACATGGATCTACCCCAGCGCCTGGAGACCAAGGGCGTTGAATTCGCAGCCGCCCCCCCGAAGAAGCCCAACATCTTCACCACCATCCTCAGCTGGGTGGTGCCTCCTTTGATCTTCATTCTGGTGCTGCAGTTCTTCGCCCGTCGTTCGATGGGGGGTGGTGCACAGGGCGCCCTGAGCTTCACCAAGAGCAAGGCCAAGGTTTACGTGCCCGATGAGGAGTCGCGGATCACCTTCGCCGATGTGGCTGGCGTTGATGAGGCAAAGCAGGAACTGACTGAGATCGTCGACTTTCTGAAGCGCCCTGAGCGGTATGCCGAGATCGGAGCACGGATTCCCAAGGGCGTGCTGCTCGTTGGCCCCCCCGGCACCGGCAAAACCCTTCTATCCAAGGCCGTCGCTGGCGAAGCCGAGGTGCCTTTCTTCATCATTTCCGGCTCGGAGTTCGTGGAGCTCTTCGTCGGTGCCGGCGCCGCCCGTGTGCGCGACCTGTTTGAAGAAGCGAAGAAGAAAGCGCCTTGCATCATCTTTATCGACGAACTTGATGCCATCGGCAAGAGCCGTTCGGGTTCGATGGGTGTCGTCGGAGGCAATGACGAACGGGAGCAGACCCTCAACCAGCTGCTCACCGAGATGGATGGCTTCACCGCTCAGGACAAGCCGGTGATCGTTTTGGCGGCCACCAACCAACCTGAGGTGCTGGATGCAGCTCTTCTCCGGCCAGGGCGTTTCGACCGACAGGTTCTGGTGGATCGTCCCGATCTCTCTGGTCGTAAGACCATCCTCGAGATCTACGCCAAAAAGGTGAAGCTGGCACCCGGTGTTGACATCGACACCGTTGCCCAGGCCACCAGCGGTTTTGCCGGCGCTGATCTCGCCAACCTGGTGAATGAAGCCGCCTTGCTTGCTGCGCGGGCCCAGCGCACCAGCGTCGAGCAGCAAGATTTGGGTGAAGCCATCGAGCGTGTCGTGGCTGGTCTGGAAAAGAAGAGCCGCGTCTTGCAGGACGACGAAAAGAAAGTGGTCGCTTATCACGAAGTGGGCCACGCGATCGTGGGTCATCTCATGCCAGGCGGCAGCAAGGTGGCCAAGATCTCGATCGTGCCCCGCGGGATGAGTGCCTTGGGCTACACGCTGCAGCTTCCCACCGAAGAGCGCTTCCTCAACTCCAAGGAAGAACTTCAGGGTCAGATCGCCACCCTTCTTGGTGGCCGCTCCGCTGAGGAGATCGTGTTCGGCAAGATCACCACAGGTGCTGCCAACGACCTTCAGCGGGCCACGGATCTGGCTGAGCAGATGGTGGGGACCTACGGCATGAGCGACACCCTGGGGCCCCTGGCCTACGACAAGCAAGGCGGTGGTCGTTTTCTCGGAGGTGGCAACAACCCACGGCGCTCCGTGAGTGATGCCACGGCGCAGGCCATTGATAAGGAGGTTCGTGGGCTCGTGGATCAGGCCCATGACGATGCCCTCGCCATCCTTCGGGAGAACATGGCGCTGCTCGAGACGATCGCTCAGAAGATCCTTGAAAAAGAGGTCATTGAGGGTGATGACCTCAAACAGATGCTGGAGGCGAGTGTGTTGCCGTCAGGCGTGATCGCTTGACGGCGGTGGGCCTCATCCCCGATAACAGTCCTTTGAACCGTCGCGATGGGTACCGCATCTGCGGGCGTTGCTGCTGTCCTGTCTCCGCTATGCGGACGTGATTTCCTTTCATCGGCGGATTGTTCCGCTGATGAAACAGCGGCGTTGTTGAACCTGGCTGCACAACTGAAGAGCGGTGATCGTCGGATCGATCTCGGCAACCGTGTGCTGGGACTGATCTTCAGCAAGGCCTCCACCCGCACCCGTGTCAGTTTTCAGGTGGCCATGGCCCGCCTCGGCGGCCAGACGGTTGATCTCAACCCCTCTGTGACGCAGCTCGGCCGAGGCGAGCCCCTGGAGGACACGGCCCGGGTGCTGAGCCGTTACTGCGACGTTCTGGCGATTCGAACCTTTGCCCAGCAGGAACTGGTGGATTACGCCCACTGGGCATCCGTCCCGGTGATCAATGCGCTCACCGACCTTGAACATCCCTGCCAGGCCCTGGCTGACTTCCTGACGATGCAGGAAGCCAATGGCGCTCTCCCTGGTCAGACCCTGGCCTATGTGGGAGATGGCAACAATGTCGCCCATTCCCTGATGCTGTGCGGCGCGTTGCTGGGGGTGAATGTGAGGATTGGCTGCCCTGAAGGTTTTGAGCCTCTGCCAGGTGTTCTCGAACAGGCCCGATCCCTGGCGCAACATGGGGCCTCCATCGATGTGATGACGGACCCCCATGACGCTGTGAAAGGCGCCCAGGCGATCTACACCGATGTCTGGGCCTCCATGGGCCAGGAAGCTGAGCAAACACAGCGGGAGCAGGCTTTCGCAGGGTTCTGCGTGGATCAAGCCCTGATGGACCAGGCGGCTGCCGATGCGATCGTTCTGCATTGTCTGCCGGCCCACCGCGGTGAGGAGGTCAGTGCTGAGGTGATGGAGGGATCGGCGAGCCGCATCTTTGATCAAGCGGAAAATCGTCTGCATGCCCAGCAGGCTTTGCTGGCGGTGTTGATGGGTGGCCTGTGACGGTGAATCGGTGTCTGTTGCTGTTGTTGATGGTCGCCGTCAATGTGGGGCTCTCGGCGCACGCCACTAACAAAGATCAGCAGAGCACCATTGCCCGATGGACTGGAGAAAAGATCTGCGACATGGGCGTGGATGCCTTTTATGCGTTGTCAGATCTTGAGCTCAAAACCATGTTTGAGCAGGACACATCGATGCTCTATGAGGACATCCCTGCCGTACCGAATGATCAGGAGAGGGCACGGATCACGGGACATTTGATGGGTTATTTGATGGCGGCCTGCCCGCAAAAACTTGAGAACTACAAAAACCGCTGAATAGCCTCGCAATGCGTAAGGAAAGGTGCTGGGTCTGGTTCAAAGGTGGCCTGTCTGAGGAGGGGCACTGGATGTCGGGCTGGGTTGCGACGCAAACCGATGAACCGGGCCTGTTGATTGAACATCCCGGTTATGTGACCTGCCGTGTTCCTGAGTGGCGCGTGGTCTTCAAGGAACCCAAAGATCTGAACTTGGCACCGAGCATTCCTGACTCTGCGGCGTGGAAGCTGGTGTGATTTGGTCCTGCAGTTGCGGAGCAAGACGAGGAGCGGTACAAATGTATTGCCCGAGCCTTTTTCCGCGGTGTCCCGTGCCCCTCAGGAGCCCCTCACCACTGCTCAGCAAGAGCTTTACGACTGGCTGGTGGACTACATCGGCGCGCATCGCCACAGCCCATCGATTCGCCAGATGATGCAGGCGATGGGACTGCGGTCCCCCGCTCCGATCCAGAGCCGTTTGCGCCATCTCCAGCAGAAGGGATGGATCACCTGGCAGGAAGGCCAGGCACGCACGTTGCAGCTGCTGGGTGACATGGTCGGAGCAGCGGGGATCCCTGTTCTTGGGGCCGTCGCGGCGGGTGGTCTGGTCACGGCCTTCGACGATGTTCAAGAACATCTGGACCTGGCTCCTGTGCTGGAGACCCGTGGTCTGTTTGCGCTGACGGTGAACGGAGATTCGATGGTCGACTCCCATATCGCCGATGGAGATGTGGTGTTGATGGAGCCGGTGCCGGATCCCCAGCGTTTGCGCAACGGCACGGTGGTGAGCGCTCTGGTGGCCGGTAGCGGCACCACGCTCAAGCACTTTCATCGCCAGGGAGCGACGGTTGTTCTCGAAGCCGCCAATCCCGCTTATCAGCCGATTGAGCTCCCGGCCGAACAAGTGGAAGTGCAGGGTCGCTTGGTTGCCGTCTGGCGTCAGGTCTGAGGCCCTTGCGGTGTAAGATCTCACACGACGACCGGCGGCTTTGAAGCTTCCACGTCGTTATGGGGCCATAGCTCAGCTGGTAGAGCACCTGCATGGCATGCAGGGGGTCAGGAGTTCGAGTCTCCTTGGCTCCATTCATCAAAGTCCTTCTAGGGAAGGGAATGTCAAGGGAGCCGCAAGGCTCCTTTTTTGTTGTCCTATAGGCGAAAAGGGCAATTCCTAGAGCAAGGGCAGGTGAACCCCTTTTCATCGCATGGAATGGAAATGACCCACTCCCTCCGATGGGAGATGCAGCAACAGCAGTAGTCAGCAAAAAAAAGAGGTAGGCCCCTCAGCCCACCCCAAACAGACGCATTGAAGGCACTACCGCCTTCCAATCAATCTTCGCTGACGGCCCCCCCTCTCGTGGGTATCAAATGAACCCAACTAGGCATTAATGCATAGCCAGATCTTCTCAAGTTGGCTGCCAGGATGAATTTCGCGCAAGCACTACCGCAAACGCTAGGGAGATCAACGAGCGCGGGTTCCCTCGCCCGCGTCCCCCTGACCCTGTACCGCGCAGGCGGCCGACAGCGCACTCAACCTGTTTTCAACATCCTCTGCCAGGCTCTGTTGGCATCGTGCCGTCGCCATTCAGTTGCCAATTAGGCATTAATGCTTAGTACTTCGGAGCACAAAAAAACCTAGGTTGAACCTAGGTCTGTTCAGCGCTTCGTTTTGAAGCTGGCCTGATCTGTTGGGGGCCGCCGCCAAGCTCGCCCCCTCCCAACCTCAGGCGTTCGAAGGCTTGCTGGTTAAAGCTGCGGACATGGCAGTGGCCAAGAGCATGCAACCAGCAACAGCAAGGAATCCCATCGGTCTGAAATAACTGATCCAATCATTCCCGTATTCCTGCCGTTCCGCCTGTCGCGGTTGCAACAGAACTGAAAGGAAATCCTGCTGCACCCCGCCGCCTTCAATTAATGACCGGCGTGATCGCCTTCTTCAAGGATCGAAAGCGAGACCTCGCTGTGAGGTTGACGAAGCTTGAGCATTTCTTGGTATTCGGGCGCCTCATAGGCAGCTTTCGCTGCGGCCAGTGACTTGAACTCGATGATCACGGTCAGATGGCCGGCATTCCCTTCGCGGACATCCGTTTTGAGGTCTCTGCAGAGAAAGCGCGCTCCGCATTTGGCCAGATAGGGCTCGGCAGCTGAGATGTACGCACCCATCCCTTCAGGGTTGTTGATTGCGCCAGAAACGTTCCAGTAGCCCTTGGCCATATAGCTCAACAAGAGATTTCGGGAGCATTGCATGGCTGAGGTCAGTCCACCACAACATCGCCCGGTTTTTCCTGGGGGTTCCTCAGGGCTGCGGCCTTGGTTCGCCTTGACAAAGGCCGCACTATGAACATGTTCACTATGAACTTTTCCATGGCAAACGTCCGCGAGATGGTCAATGTCCATCTGCCCGTCGTGCTCAAGGTCATCAACAGCGCCGCATTGGTCGCCATTGCTTTGTCCTCCCTCTGCGCTGCTGAGTCTCTGAAAGAGATGGCAGGTGAGGCTGCTGTTCCAGCAGCGATCATCGAGACGGACTGACCCCGTCATTAAGAAGGGGGCGTCTCGCTCGCCCCCTGAAGGTCGTTGAGACCTGGTTGTATGACGTATCGGTCTCTGACCTCATCTCCTGTCTAAGACGCATCAGACAGTGCGGGCATGAGCAGAACGACTGCTTGAACATCTCTGAGAAAGTGTTCTGCATCTTCTGGCCCGGCAGGGTCAGCATCCAAAGAAAGGGTGCAAAGCTCAGCCCCCTCCCCAACGGACAGAAGTCAATGGAGGGGACTGTTTATTGCCCCTCTCTCAACGGGAAGCGAAAGAAGCTTCCGGTAGCTGATCGACGCGTTCTCTCAGAACGAGTTCAACGATGCTGTGGATATAGATGGCTTGGCGCATCCGCAGGCGGGACGGTTCATATCTGGTTTGCTCGAAGGCATCGAGCAGGCGGGAAAGGCAGTCGAGGTTGGTGACTCGGTCCATGGTGGTTGCTCGTCTCTTCCGTCACCATCTCTGTGGATTCGTAACCAGGCCTTGATGGGAGTCAACCCTCCCTGTGATGTTCGTCACTGGAACAATTCCTGAAATCAAAGCCAGTGATGGAGGAGTTACTGCTGGACTGACTTGACCCATTCCTGACCGTGCAAGAGGAGAGCAGGTTGATGGGTTGGCGCCTGGGGGTGAGCCTCTAAAACCTATTTCCCCGTCAGCAATGGCGGGGTTGTTTTACTGCATCGAGAAGTAAAAACCGTCGTTAAATCGGAAACAGAAAGGGGGCGATGGTCATTGATCCCAGCAGGAAGATCGTATCTTCTTCACTGTTGCAGTCAATGGACTCTTGATTGCTGCGCTCTTTGCTTACCAAGCTTCATGAAGGCACGTCTCTCTTGCTGAATTTTTTCCCTCGGTGAGTGTTTATCTCAGAAATCACATAGCTTCTTCTTGGTCTACCGGGACCCTTGGGGGAGCTGCCGTCACAGCTCCTTTTGATAATCATGACTGGCCCAGAAAACAACCGCAATCAGTCACAAGTTGAGCAGGTGCTCATTCGTCCTGCGCCAGCCGGATGGTGCTTAAAGCTCTTGAAAATTTTTGAAACTAGAAAGGCTTTTAAAGCTTGGTAGTCGATCAGTTGACTGAAGCTTTCACCTCATCGCCGCGTCCCGGATCCAGCATGTCATCTGCGGCCGCGACGGTGTTCAGTCGAATGGATCAGCCGCCCTTGCAGTACCTAGTCCTTTCTGGAGACAACGGTGGATCCCACCCAGTCCTCGGCGTCAGCACACAGATCGCCGAGGGGATGGTCTGAATCAACAGGCAAAAGGCAATGACCAACAGTGCAAAGCCTGTGCCGGGGGCATGAATGTTGGCCTGGAACCAGGGTTTAGGTGCCATCGGTCGGAGTTACTGCAGAGCGTTTCAGGCAAAGGGGTCTGACTTCATTTCGAGCTTCTGCTTTGCTTGAACCATACGCAGCAGAAGGTTCTTCCACACTCGATGCCACTGGGTGTTGGCAATTGCCATGGCCTTTTTTGGGAATGGGCTGGAGTCTTCTGGCCAGAGCCGGACCGCTTCATGCGGTCAAGGGGAATGAGTAATTCCAGCTACGGCAAGCAATGCGAATTGGCTCGATACTCCGCCCAACGGCAAACGGCTTGTGAACCCTGATGAGCAGTACGTGAAATGCATGGACGCTGCCTACGCCGCTGCTGACAGGGAAACCTATTTCAAGATGATGCGGCAAGCGGAAGAAGTTTTGCGAGGAGAGTTCGGTGCTCATCAAGCAGCCGATGGTTCTGCGGAAAAAGGGCTTGCAAGCTGAATCTGCAATTTCCAAGCGCAGTCATTGCAAATGAAGCGTCTATCTGCATGGATTCTTGCTCAGGATTAACGGCTTAAACCCTTCCGTTCGTCTTGCACGAGGCCTGTCCGATGACCGTCGATCAAAGCTTGATTTCGAACGTCTTCGCAGATCGGGGCATCGATCCGTTCTGACGGATTGAGCTTTCAGGATGTTGTCGCCTCGGATCTTCCCCATTGCGCCAGGGGGTGAACAACAGGAAATTCCCGGCCACCAGGCCTGCCGTCACGATCACGGCAGCAAGCTGCTCCAGTTGTTCGATATCCATCCATGCATTGTCACGCTCCCCTGAGCTGAATGCAGATCTCAATCAAGGATGTTGAAGCTGCCCGACCAAGGCTGAACCGTCAACCGTTTGGTGCTGTGGGTTCAGTTCTGCCTGCAGTTCCAGGCATAGGGCGGCCCCAAGCATCACCGTCAAGATGGCGAGCCAATGCCCCAGCATGAGACGTCGCTTTGGTTTGCGAAAAATACAGCGGGTCATTTCAGGACCTTGCTTCTCACCCTGGTTTAACGGTTCTTTTCAGTAGAAATTGAAGCGTTTGCCACGAGAAGGGTGGGAAAACGCTGAGACGATCGGTTCAGTTCTCCTGCGGATTTTCCAGGTCGCGGCGGATGAGGGCGAGCAGGTAAGAGGGAGATTTGTAGCGGGTTGGAAGGCAGCGATTCAGCGTTTCCAAATGCCCCCAGCAGACGGTGCGTTCGATGTCCTGAACTGTTTTTCCCTGCTGGAGGAGACGCCTCAGCGCCTTGCAATACATCGGGTAGCCCGCCTCTAATTCACCGATGGTGAGTTTCGCCTGAGGCATAGGACCACTGAAGCCAGTTCCAACCTATGCCCCCGAGGGTCAGGCTCAGCTTCCCAGCCAAGCGACACAGTCGATTTCCACCCTTGCTCCTTTGGGAAGTGCTGCCACTTGAACGCAGGCGCGTGCTGGGCTGACTCCACCACCAAACACCTCTGCATAGAGGCCATTGACGGTTTGAAAGTCGCCAAGGTCTGCCAGGAACACTGTGGTGCGCACCACCTGCTCCGGTGTGGCTCCTGCTTCCTTCAACACAGCGACAAGGTTTTTCAGCACCTGATGCGTTTCTGCAGCCACATCACCGTTCCCCACCATTTCGCCTGTTGCCGGATCAAGAGGAATCTGGCCAGAGCAATAGAGCCACTCGCCCGCAAGGACGGCCTGGTTGTAAGGCCCAACCGGAGCAGGCGCGTCTTGAGTGGTGATGGCCTTCGAGCTCATGGGGTGATTCTTAACAGTGATCCCCATGATCATCGCCGTTGGTGAACCAGGCCTAAGGGCACAGTCACGCCGGCCGCCAGCTGTCTTTCAGCGAGCGCAACACCCCCAACTCCGTTGCTGTCATTGCCTGCATGAACAGATTGGTCCGGAGTTCCACTCCGATGCTGCTGGGAAGGCTCAGGGCGCCTTTGGCACGAAGCCTCCGCACCTCCTCCAATCGGTCAGCCAGAGCAGTGTCGTCAGGGCGTTGCTCAACCGCCCACTGCAGGTTGGCTTCGGTGTACTCGTGGGCGCAACAAACCTTGGTGGCCTCGGGAAGCTTGGCCAGCGTTTGCAGGGCCTGATGCATCTGTTCAGCGGTGCCTTCAAACAGACGGCCGCAGCCAGCTCCAAACAACGTGTCACCGCAGAACAGCACAGGGTCCATGCCCGCGTCCTGTTGATTCGCGATGAAAAATGCGATGTGGGCACTGGTGTGGGCAGCCACATCCAGCACTTCAACCTGTGTCCCAAGAACGGTGATCCTGTCACCACCCCGTACCGGCATGGTCTGGAACGGAATCCGCTCCCGGTCGACTCGGGCTGCGATCACCTCGGCCTTGGGCCAACGCTCCAGCAGCTCCGGTGTTCCGCCGATGTGATCAGCATGGTGATGCGTCTGCAGCACGGCGGCCAAGTTCAATTGCCTTTGCTCCAGCCAGTCATGCACCGGCGCAGCTATCGCAGGGTCGATTACCACCGCCTCCGTGCCCCTCACCCAGACCCAGATCACGTTGTCCTGCAGCACCGGCAGCGCATGAAGTGAGGAATGCATCGTTAAAGTCCTGCCTGGTTAACCGGTCAGCGCTGGACCCATGATCACCGTCGCGTTGGCCAAGGGAGCATTACTCAAGGATTCGGTGGCTCGATTTGCTGCTGCCGGTCTGGATTTTTCAGCGGTTCTCGACAAGAACAATCGCCAGCTGATGGTGCCCACCCCCTGCGGACGGGCCCGTGCCCTGCTGGTTCGCAATGGTGATGTGCCCACGTATGTGGCCTACGGCCAAGCACAGTTGGGCGTGGTGGGCTACGACGTGCTCAAGGAACATCAGCTTCCTGTTGCCCAATTGGTGGATCTTGGCTTCGGAGGCTGTCGCATGGCCGTGGCGGTCCAGGAGAGCAGTGGTTACACCCGTGCCGCAGATCTCCCGCCCCACTGCAGGGTGGCCAGCAAGTTCACGCACTGCGCCCGGGAATATTTCGATGCTCTCGATCTTCCCGTCGAGTTGGTCCATCTCAATGGTTCGGTTGAGCTGGGGCCGATTACAGGAATGTCTGAAGCGATTGTGGATCTGGTGGCCACCGGTCGGACCCTGCGTGACAACGGCCTGATTGCCATCGAGGACCTTTTTCAATCCACGGCTCGACTGGTGGGACATCCCCTTTCCGTTCGCCTCGACCATGGCCCCCTCGCTTCCATTGTTGAAGCGATCCGTGCTGCAGATACGCCGGTTGGGAGCACCAATTGATGGGCGCTGTTTCGGATTGGCGCCGGGTTCGTCGTCTGGGCCGCTACCTCCGGCGTGATGGTCGGCGTCTTCTGGCCACCCTGCTGCTCTTGCTGCCTGTGGCCTTTGCGGGAGCTGTACAGCCCGTTCTCCTCGGGCAGGCCGTCAGCATCATTAGCGGAGAACCCACGCTCCCCTGGCTGTCGGGTCTGAGTCTGTCCGAATCGATCCGCGTCATCGTCGGGCTCTATTTCGTCTCGGTGATGCTGCGGCTCTGCCTTCAGGGTGTGCAGGGCTTCAACATTCAGGCCGTTGGTCAACGGCTCACAGCCCGCATCCGCGACGACCTCTTTCAGCACGCCTTGTCGCTGTCTCTGCGCTTTCATGACCGCATGCCGGTGGGCAAGCTGCTGACGCGGCTCACCAGTGATGTGGATGCTCTGGCCGAGGTCTTCGGCACAGGAGCCGTGGGGGTGCTGGGTGATCTGGTCAGCCTGCTGGTGCTTGCTGCAACGATGCTTTTCATTGATTGGAGGCTTGGGCTACTACTGCTTTTCACGCAGGTGCCTGTAACGCTTGCCGTGCTTTGGCTGCAACGTCGCTACCGCAAGGCCAACTACCGCGTGCGTGAAGAGCTCTCTCAGCTCAACGCCGACTTCCAGGAGAACCTCCAGGGCCTTGAGGTGGTTCAGATGTATCGCCGCGAAAAAGTCAACAGCGCCCTGTTCCTTCGCACAGGGAGGGACTATCGCAGCGCTGTTAATGGAACGATCTTTTACGACAGCAGCATTTCGGCATTTCTGGAATGGGTGGCTCTGGCCGCCATTGCGCTGGTTCTGGCTCTGGGGGGCTGGATGGTGACCAGTGGTGCGATGGGCTTGGGCACCCTCACCACCTTCATCTTTTCCTCCCAGCGTCTATTTGATCCCCTGCGTCAGCTGGCGGAGCGCTTCACACAGATCCAGGGCGGGCTGACAGCCGTCGAGCGGATTGGTGAACTGATGGAGCAGCCCCTCGAGATTGCTGAGGCAGTGGGTGTTCGTCCCCACGTTGCGGGCGGTGGTGGCGAAGTGATCTTCGACAACGTGAGCTTCGCTTACCGGCCGGATGATCCCATTCTCCGGAATCTCTCCTTCCGCATCGCCCCAGGGGAGCATGTGGCGCTGGTGGGGCCCACGGGCTCCGGCAAGAGCACCATCATTCGATTGCTTTGTCGCCTGTATGAACCCCAGCAGGGGCGCATCCTTCTTGATGGACGTGACATTCGCACCATCCCGATGGCCGATCTCCGCCGTGAGCTTGGGGTTGTGCTGCAAGACACCTTTCTCTTCAGCGGCAATGTGGCGGACAATCTGCGGCTCAATGCTCCGGTGAGTGATCAGGAGCTTGTCCAGGTCTGCGCTGAGCTGGGTCTCAATGACCTGTTGTCCCGACTCCCCAACGGTCTGAAGACGGAATTGCGCGAGCGAGGTGGCAATCTCTCCTCAGGAGAGCGTCAATTGCTGGCGGTCGCCCGTGTGGCCATCCGCAAGCCAACGGTGTTGGTGATGGATGAAGCCACAGCTTTTATGGATCCTTCAACGGAGGCGACGCTCCAGGCCGATCTCGATCGTCTTCTGGAAAGGCGGACCGCCATCGTTATTGCCCATCGCCTGGCCACGGTGGAAGCCTCTGACCGCATCCTTGTGCTGCGCCGGGGTGAACTGATCGAACAGGGCACCCATCAGGAGCTCAGGGCCCGAGGTGGGCTCTATGCCCAGCTCGCAGAGCTGCAGGAGCGGGGGTTGGCACGTTTGTGACGAGCTCCCTTCCCATACCTGCCGAGCCTCTGCTGAAGCAGTACGGCCAGGGAGCCCGTCTTTGCCCTTGCGCCAATGACCAGCTCACCCTGGTTTTCAGCCAGGAGTACCCGTTCGATCTGGTGGAGCTCGAGCAGTTGCTGGAAGCTGTGGGCTGGAGCCGCCGTCCGATCCGACGGGTGCGCAAAGCACTCACCCACAGCCTGCTCAAAGTTGGGCTCTGGCGTCACGATCCTCGGGTTCCACGTTTGGTGGGTTTTGCACGCTGCACCGGGGATGGAGTGTTCGAAGCCACCGTCTGGGACGTCGCTGTGCACCCCCTGTACCAGGGCAATGGTTTGGGTAAGCAGATGATGGCTTATATCCTCGAGGCCCTGGATCAGATGGGTACAGAGCGCGTCAGCCTGTTCGCAGATCCCGGTGTTGTGAGCTTCTATCAAGGTCAGGGTTGGGATCTGGAGCCCCAGGGCCATCGATGTGCCTTCTGGTACGCCAACTGATCGGATCTTCATCGCTGATACATCTTCAGGAGCTGATCAGCTGATCGCCCCTGACGCCACAGCCATCTCAGTCGGGCGTTGTGCCAGGCCTGCCTCAGCACGCTGCGCTGCTGCCAGCGCTGGCCACTGGTCAGAAGGGCGCAGTTCAAGGAGCGGATCGTTGCAATCGTGCTCAGGCGTTCCACGAGGTCGAGGTCTTCCATGAGAGCCAGGGGCCGGTAGCCACCGATGCGCTGATACAGCTGTCGGTGAATCAACAGTCCTTGATCTCCGTAGGGACGCTGAAGCCAACGGCTGCGCAGGTTCACCATCCGTTCCAGCAGCCAAAGCATGGGCCGCATTTCTGCCTCCACTTTGAAGTCGAAGGTCCAGCCGCTGAAGCGTGCTTTAGGCGTTTGCAGGATCTGCCCCACCCTTTGGTGCCAGGTCCCTTGGAGTCTGCTGTCGGCATGTAGCACCAGCATCCAGGCATGACAGCTGTGGTCGACCCCCCAGCGCAGCTGGGGACCCCTGCCTGACGTCGGGCTTTCGAGCACGGTGGCGCCGGCGAGGTGAGCCACCAGTCGGGTCTGATCCCTGCTTCCTCCGTCACAGACGATGATCTCCAACTCCCCTGGCCAGCGCTGAAGATCCGCCAGCAGAAGCGGCAGCCTGCTGGCCTCCTCCAGGGTCGGAATTACAACGCTCAGCCCTGCCATGGCCTCAGATCGCTCCAGTGATCGAGATCATTTCGCTTGGGCACGAGGGCACATGAGAGCTGTTGTCTCTGTGCCGCCATCAGCGTTGCTTCCAGCACTGTCGGGCCGCCCCAGGGAATGCCGATCAGCGGCCAGTGCTGTGGGTTGCCGATCAGGGACTCGCCGATCCCCAGCAGCCAGTAACCCCCATCGGATGCTGGCCCCAGCACCAGATCATGGGCCTCCAATTGCTCGACGGCCTGCTTCACGTCATCGGCATTGAGTTCGGGCAGATCCGTGCCGATCACCAGGCATGGCATGTCATGGCGATGGCCATGCATCAACTGCCGTCGCAAGCGGGTGCCGAGTTGCCCCCTCCCCTGTAGCCGCACGGTCGGCAGCCCCAGTTGCATCCCCCAGCGTTCGGCCGCATTGGGGCCGAGCCCGCACACCGCGAGCACTGGCTCGATCTCCATCGCCTCCGCGACGCAGCACACCACAGCGGCGGTGTGCTGCGTCAGTCGCTGCTGAATCCTTGTGGCGCGTTCGCTGCTGTTGGACAGGCCAAGCGTGTTGCGGAGATCGCCGGTCAGGCGGCGTTTGCATCGGCCCGGTGATGGCCAGCGGGCCATCACAACGATCTGCACCATCTCAGTTGTTGCGAGGCAGTTCCCGCGGGCGCACCTGCACTATCAGCTCCTTTCCATTGCGTTGGAGCATGAGCTCCATCGGTTCTCCCACCTGGCCTCGGTCCACGGCGAGTTGCACTTCGGTGGGCGTTTGAACCGGCTTGTTCTCCACCTTGAGGATTAGATCGCACTGGCGGATGCCAGCTGCGGCGGCCGGCGTGCCGCTGACCACCTCCTTGACCAGGACGCCATTCACCTCGGGAACAGTGCAGGCGCTGTTGGTGGCATTGATCTCCCGGGCCAGCTGCGGAGTGAGATTCATCAGCTGCACCCCGATAAAGGGATGGGAGGCCTGGCCGGTGCTGACGATCTGCTGCGCGATCCGCTTGGCCAGGTTGATGGGAACGGCAAAGCTCAATCCGCCACCAGGGGCGGTGCGGATCGCGGTATTGATGCCAATCACCTGACCGGCGGCATTGATGAGGGGGCCTCCGCTGTTGCCGGGATTCACCGCCGCATCGGTCTGGATGTAGGGAACCCGCTGGCCTTCACTGATTGCATTCAGACGACCGACCGCGCTGATGATACCGGCGGTGACGGTGTTGTTCAGGCCGAATGGATTGCCGATGGCAATGGCCCATTCCCCTGGCTTGAGCTGGTCTGAGTTGCCCAAGGCGGCCACCGGCAGGTTGTCGGCCACCACTTTGACCACCGCAACGTCGGTGAGGGGATCCGTGCCGAGAACTTTGCCCTTGAAACTGCGTCCGTCCGGGAGGGTCACTGCCACCTGATCCGCACCACGCACTACGTGCTCGTTGGTGAAGATCAGGCCGCTGGCGCGGGTGATGAAGCCGGAGCCCTGGCCCTGCTGACGCTGTCTGGAGGGTCCCATGCCGAAGATCCCACCGAAGGGGTTTGAGATCTCCTTCACCACATCGATCCGCACCACGGCAGGTCCAACGCGGTCCACCGCCTTCACGATCACGTTGTCTCCCGGCTGCAGCGGAGCAGTGCGGGGCTGGTCATGCACCACCGGAGGTGCTGTCACCGGTGGTTTGGGGGTCAGGCCCAGCTGGTCTATCACCAGGCTGCAACCGGAAAGTGCGCTTCCGGCCAGGGCGATGGCGAACCAATGCTGGGCGTTGAGCATCACGACGAGATGTGTGCTGATGCATTTAAGACGGCCTGAGCGGATTGGCATGCGTAGATTCAGCGCTCGGGCGATGGGCGGTTTTGGTGCAGACGGGCGAAGAGCTCTGGATCAAGGTGCGGGATGGGTTGCAGGCCAAGCTGAGCAAGCCCACTTTCGAGACCTTCATTCGCCCGACGGGTTGCCGTGGTTTTGCCAATGGAGAGCTGAAGCTTCTGGCCCCCAACCCCTTTGCAAGCGTTCGTCTGCGGGAGCAGTTGCTTCCCACAATTGCCGAGTTGGCCAGCAGCATTAGCGGGCAGCCCGTACAGGTGACCGTCCTGGCGGAAACAGCCTTGCCGTTGCCGGACTCCAGTGATGACACCGAAGCTGCAGTTGATGCGCCGCCCCCGGCGGCTGCCCAGGAGTCAGCGTCGGTGCCAGCCCGCAGCGGCTCACCACGGCGTTATCTCCCTGGACTCAACCCCCGTTACGTGTTCGGCCGTTTCGTGGTAGGCCCCAACAGCCGGATGGCCCATGCGGCGGCTCTCGCTGTGGCTGAAGCGCCGGGCCGGGAGTTCAATCCCCTGTTCATCTGCGGCGGTGTGGGTCTGGGAAAAACCCACCTGATGCAGGCCATCGGCCACTACCGGCTCGAAATAGATCCTGGAGCTCGTGTGGCCTATGTCTCTACTGAAACATTCACCAATGACCTGATCCAGGCCATTCGCAAGGACGGCATGCAGGCGTTTCGCGATCGCTACCGCGCTGCCGACCTGATCCTGGTGGATGACATTCAATTCATCGAAGGGAAGGAGTACACCCAGGAGGAGTTCTTCCACACCTTCAATGCCCTTCATGAGGCAGGGCGTCAGGTGGTGATCGCCAGTGATCGTCCCCCCAGTCAGATTCCGCGCCTGCAGCAGCGCCTGATCTCCCGCTTCCAGATGGGACTCATCGCTGACATTCAGTCACCTGATCTGGAGACACGTATGGCGATCCTCCAGAAGAAGGCGGAGCAGGAGCGCATGTCGCTGCCCCGCGATCTGATTCAGTACATCGCTGGACGCTTCACCTCCAACATCCGCGAGTTGGAAGGTGCTCTCACGAGGGCTGTGGCCTTTGCCTCGATCACGGGGTTGCCGATGACCGTTGAATCGGTGGCGCCAATGCTCGATCCCACCGGTCAAGGTGTGGAGGTCACACCGCAGCAGGTGATCGACAAGGTGTCTGAGGTGTTTGATGTCACTGCTGAGGAAATGTGCAGCAGCACCCGTCGTCGTGCCGTGAGCCAGGCCCGCCAGGTCGGGATGTATCTCATGCGCCAGGGCACCGACCTCAGCCTGCCGAGGATCGGCGACAACTTTGGCGGTAAGGATCACACCACGGTGATGTATGCGATTGAGCAGGTGGAGAAAAAATTGGCCTCCGACCCTCAGCTCGCGGGTCAAGTGCAGAAGGTGAAGGATCTGCTGCAGATCGATTCCCGCAAGAAACGCTGATCAGCTGCAGGCTTTCTTGTCGCCTTTCCAGCCAGGCATCCCCTGGGCTGCTGGGGAGCAGACCAACTGGCGTGCCGATGAGAGCGCTGGGTCTAGCCGCTTGGAACTGAAGGGTGGCAAGGGCCGACTGCGCAGCCAGGCTGCCCAACGAAATTCGTGATATGGGATCAGCGGCTGGGGTTTGATCCAACCTTCCTGCTTGAGCTTCCAAACCAGGCTTCGGTAGGGATCGTCCTCGAGTTCCATCAGGCTGGTGGGCAGCTCCTCGGCGGGGCGCGGGCCGATTCCCCGACCGTTGTAGAGATAAAGCCATCCCTGGCTTTGTAGAAACGACAGCACAGCGCCTCGATTCGCTGTCGGAAGCGTCTGCACCACGTAAGCCCAGGTGGTGGCACTTGGGTCAATGCCGATCAGGCCCCGCAGCCGGTGGTGTCGATCCAACATCCACATGGCTCCATCGCCAGAGCGGATTAGAGGCACCGGTTTGCCGCGCAGATAAGCGAGACGCTGCTGGCGTGTGTCCTCGGCGAAATCCCTCTCGCGCGACCAGATCTCCGCCAGTCCTACACACCATTGGGTGGGCTGCAGTTGCGCCGCTGACACCTCGATCAGTTTGCTCTCCCGATCGGGGGCTGGAATCGGTTGGTAGGCGGGCAGTCGCAGGGGCACGACTCAGGGTTGAGGCCCCCGCACTATGACCCAATTAAGAAGGGTCGGGGATCCTGATCAAAGCGATCCCTCACCGGAAGGGGTTGGGCTTGCTCAGGTCCGTCCAGTTGCGCGGTGGCTTCGAGGGCCTGGCGCAGCAGACGCGCCGCCGGTAGGGGCATGTCCCTGGGAACGGAAATGCGATCGCGGAGGTAGCGGAGCCCGGCGGCACTCCCCGATGGAGGCGTGCAGGGAGTGTTGCGGATCAACCGGGTCAAGGCACAGCGCAGGGGTTGGTCAAAGGCGTCGTCACCCATGGGATTGACCTCCCGAAGCCGCTGCTGGTGACGCAGCACCCGGCCGAGGGCGATGGCGGCCTGATCGGCTTGATTCACCGCATCCCAACAGGCCTCGTCCTCGCCAAGGCCATCTCCTCGGTCGATCTGTTCGGCCAGGCGTTGCGCTGCCGATCCATCGTCCGACCAGCAGCCGCCCATCTGGGGAGGCAGGTCATGGGCATGGGTGTGGAAGTCGCTTTGGGTGCCGCGGTAGGTCTCCAGTTGCTCTAAGGCGCGGAACCAGCGGTCAATGGCTGGATGCTCAGCCCTCAGCCGATATCCCTTGTAGTACGCCAGTGATGCATTCATCCGTTCCACATAGGGAACAAAGACCAGATCAACGGTTTGCGGCTCGGGACCCCGCAGCCACGGTCCTTCCTCCCGCATCAGCTCGCTTTCGAAGCGCTGGGCGATTCCTTGAAACTGCTCTCGAGCCAGGACCTGTTGCCTCGGGCTCAGCCGTGGGGAACACAGCCAGATGCACCAGGCCTGAAACAGCAGACGTTCAAGACTGCGCAGTTCAAGGGCGTCCGGCGCCGTCATCGCCATGCCGAGGGGACCGAACTGCTGTTCGAGGGCCAGCAGGATGTCGTCGCTTTCGGTGATCAACTGCCCGTTGAGCTCCAGGGCGGGCAACATCCCCGACGGCACTTTTGCCAGAAACCATGGCTCCTTCGGGCCGTAGCACCGCATGGTGACCTTGCGGATCCGGTAGGGAATGCGCTTGAACTCAAGCCAGAGCCAGATTTTTTGGCAATAAGGGCACCAGGCGTGAATGTCGCGGTAAAGCGTGACCATCACGCTCGATTCAGGTTGTCCAAACAAGCGCAAAGTGGCCTGGGCGCTGGTGGGCCCTTCCACCCGATCCGGTTCCGCCTTTGCCAGGTCGGCCAGTTCAGACCAACTCAGTGGTTCAGCTGATTCCGATGTAGGGGGCATGCAGGATCGGCGCAAGCGTTGTCCGTCCATAGGACTGCCAGTCGCCCAGTTCGTGCATGAGCGCCAGACAGTCCTGCTGGCGGCCTTCATCAGCGAGCTTTTTGAGCCGAAGCTTCATGTCGTCGCTCGTGATCATCATCACGATTTCGCGGCGTTGCGATCGCTTTAGCTGCAGTTCAGGGTCAGGCGGCTGCCTGCGGCGCTTGGAAGAACGATTCATGGTTTAAGAACGCGGTTGAAATACGACCGATTCGTCTTGGGCTGCTACGGCCCTCTTCCCCGGACCATAACTCCATCTCAGTGATTGCGCCCGTCCTCTCGGTGGGCCGCATGTCCGAAGAAGAATGGAGGGAAGCAAACGGGTGTTATGGGTGCTGATCTGGATCTGATTGTTCTCGGTGCGGGGTCCGGTGGGCTTGCCGCTGCAAAACGTGCTGCCAGCTATGGAGCCCGCGTCGCGATTGTGGAAGGCGATCGCGTTGGGGGCACCTGCGTGATCCGCGGTTGTGTTCCCAAGAAGCTTTTGGTGTACGGCGCCCAGGCTCGGCATCAACTGGCGGATGCCTCGGCCTACGGACTTCAGATCCAGTCCGTGCGTTCCGATGTGCCTGATCTCTTGCGTCGGGTGCGAGCCGAGGTGGATCGCCTTAATGCACTCCACCTGGGATTTCTGGATAAGGCCGGTGTTCAGTTGATCTCCGGTTGGGGGCGCTTCACAGCAGCCGATCGCATTGGCATCTCTGAACAACGTGGCGGGCCCGTTCAAACGGAGCTTTCAGCCCCACGCTTTCTGGTGGCAGTGGGTGGCCGCCCGGCACGTCCGGAGATCCCAGGGATTGAAAAAACCTGGGTCAGTGATGACATGTTCCTGCTCGAAGATGTCCCTGCGGCCGTGGTGGTGGTCGGCGCAGGATTCATCGCCTGTGAGTTCGCCTGCATCCTGCGGGGTCTCGGTGTTGCGGTCACCCAGGTGGTGCGCGGTCCTCGGCTGCTGCGCGGTTTTGATGCGGAGTTGGCGGATGCCGTGCTGAACGGAATGCGTGACCAGGGCATCAAGGTGCTGCTGGGGCAGACGGTGGCGGCTGTGGAGGGAGATCCCGGGGCGCTCACGGCGCGCCTGGGAGATGGTCAGTCCCTTGATTGCGGGGGTGTGCTGATGGCTACCGGGCGTCGTCCATGGCTTGCGGATCTGGGTCTGGAGACTGCCGCTGTTGCCGTGGACAACGGGCGGATCAGGGTCGATGCCGACTCCTGCACCTCTGTTCCGCATATTTATGCCGTCGGCGATGTCACCGACCGGGTCAACCTCACGCCTGTCGCCATTGATGAAGGTCGTGCTTTCGCCGACAGCGTGTTTGGGTCGCGTCATCGGCAGGTGAACCACGACCTTGTGGCCAGTGCCGTGTTCAGTGATCCAGAGCTGGCGACCGTTGGGTTATCAGAAGAGCAGGCCATCGAACGCCATGGCGCGGAAGGGGTTGTTGTTCATCGCGCCCGCTTCCGTTCGATGGCACGGGCGCTGCCAGCTTCCGGTCCCCGTTGTCTGCTCAAGTTGGTGGTGGAGAAGGCAACCGATCGTGTGTTGGGTTGCCACATGGTGGGCGAGCATGCGGCTGAAATCATTCAGATGGGGGCGATTGCCGTTGGGATGGGCGCCACTAAGGCTGATTTCGATCGCACCATGGCTCTGCATCCCTCCGTCTCAGAGGAGTTCGTGACGATGTAGGCAACGGTGCCCCGATCAGCTCAGGTGATCGGCCAGCCGCAGGGCCAGTGCAATCACGGTGAGGCCAGGGCCAACGCTCGGGCAACTCGGAAAAACGCTGCTGTCGGCGATGTAGAGGTTCTCCAGTTCATGGCATTTGCCCTGCGGGTCCACCACCGAACTGGCGGAGTCTTCACCCATACGGCAGGTGCCGCAGCCAAAGCCAACAACACTCAGTGGTGCTTCACCACGGGCATGGGTAGGAGCCTTCAGCACCACCTTCGTGATCGGGTCTTTTTCCACCTCCTTGAGGGTGTCGATCCAGCGATAAACCAGTCGGTCGTGGGCTTCGCGGTTGTTGGGGATGTAGTTGATCCGGATCTGCTCGTTGTTAAGCCACACCTTGTTGTGGGGATCCGGGCGCACCTCGGTCATGGCCCACCAAGCCACCGAGCGGGAGGCCAGGCGTTCCAATCCGAAATCAGGGATCAGCTTGGTCACCAACGAGAGCACCGGTGGTGACTCGGCGAACAGTGCATCCTGCAGCACGCCTCCGGCGGCCTGAATGTGTCCCAGGGGAAAGCTGACATTCTTGTCTCCCCAGTAGTAGTCGTTGATTCCCAGCGAACGCCCGTAGCGGCCGCTGTTGCGTTCAGTGGCCAGCTGCAGGATCGAAGTGAGCTGCAGATTCATCAGATTCCGGCCCACCTGATCGGATCCGTTGCTGATGCCCTTGGGATGGTGGGCATTGTCTGAGCGCAGCAAGATCGCGGGTGTGTTGATTGCCCCAGCGGCGAGCACCACCACGTCTCCGCTGAACAGCCAGGCATCGCCGCTCACCTCCGCTTCCACACCTCGAATGGCGCGGCCACCGGGATTCACGTGCAGGCGCAACACCCGAGCATTGTCATGGACGGTAAGCCGTTTTGGATCGCCCACTTGCAGTCCAAACAACTGGGCATCACCGCTGGGATCGTCCCGGTCGTCCGACCAGCTGATCGGGATGTCGTAGGGCTGACAGCCCTGACGCTGCAATGCGCCTCGCAGGGGTTCAAGAAAGGGTTCGATCGGCTTCGGCGGCGCGATGAAATCTCCCTTGCGCCTGGGCTCGGTGGGATCAACGCCCGCTTTGCCATGCACCCGATAGAGCTCTTCAGCCTGTTGGTAGAAGGGCGCCAGCTCGGCGTAATCCAAGGGCCATGCCGGCGATACGCCATCTTGAAGCGCGATCTCGCTGAAATCCTGTTCGCGCATGCGTTCCAGCACCGCTCCCCAGATCTTGGTGTTGCCACCTCGGGCGTAGGTGGTTTGCGGAGCGAAGGGATCGCCATCCGGTCCGAACCAGCGCTCACTCTTGGGGTGGTAGCGATCCTTGCGGAACAGATCCACATCAGCAACGTTTTGGTCTTCTAAGGCCATCGCCCCGCCGCGCTCCAGCACCAGCACGGTCTTACCGCGACGGCTCAGGGCTCCGGCCAGCGTCCCCCCTCCGGCGCCGCTGCCGATGACGATGACGTCGTAGTGGTTGCCGTCGATGATCATGGGATTACTGCCACACGTAGATCAGTAGGAAGAGAAGAATCCAGATCACGTCGACGAAGTGCCAGAACAGGCTCACTGCAGCTACGCCCATCTCGCCTTTCTCGTAGTTCCTTGGGACGAACGACCGCGCCAACATCAGGCCCATCAGCAGGATGCCGGTGATCACGTGCAGCCCGTGAAAGCCCGTGAGCAGATAAAACAGGCCACCGAACACGCCGCTGCTGAGGCTGAAGCTGAGTTCCGACCATTCGACGACTTGGCCAAAAACGAAATAGGAGCCCATGGCCATGGTCAGGAGCCAGAACGCGCGGAAGCCCCAGAGGTGGCCCTTGTGTAGATAACGCTCCGCGGCATAGGCCACGACACTTGAGCTCACCAAGACCACGCTGTTGATTAGGGGCATGCGCACCTCCAGCCCCTCGACGCCGTCCGGCAGCCACTGCGGAGCGCTGAGCTTCAGCACCGCATAGCCGGCGAAGAAGGCGAGGAAGATGACGCTTTCCGAGCAAAGGAAGATCACGAAGCCGGTCATGTTGTGGCCGTCGTGCTTCACATGCCCGGGGATGTGTTTGAGCTGCAGGTCGGGATTGACGCTGGTCATTGGTCAGGCCTCCTGGGAACGACGCACGTAGAACGCCTCGTCCTCGACGAGGGGGTGTCCGAGGCCGTAGCCGTAGGGCTCACTGATCACGGTGGGGATGTCGTCCTCGAAGTTTTCCGCCGGTGGGGGAGAGGGCAGCAGCCACTCCAGGCCAATGGCTCTCCAGGGATTGGGGGGAGCCTGTGGGCCCCGTGCCCAGGAGCTCACAATGTTGAGAATGAAAGGGATCGAGGCGACGCCAAGCATGAAGGCGCCGATGCTGGCGATCACATTCCAGATGGCGAACTCAGGGTCATAGGAGGCGACCCGGCGCGGCATCCCCAGCAGCCCAGCCCAGTGCAAGGGCAACCAGTTGAGGGTGGCCCCCACGAAGGTGAGCGCAAAGTGCACCTTGCCTAGGCCTTCGTAATACATGCGGCCGGTGAATTTTGGGAACCAGTGGTAGATCCCGGCAAAGACACCGAAACCGATCGTGTTGAAGATCACGTAGTGGAAATGGGCCACCACGAAGTAGGTGTTCCCCACGTGCACGTCGATCGGAACGGTGGCCAGCATCACGCCGGTGATGCCAGCGAAGATGAAGTTGAACAGGCCTCCGAGGCAGAACAGCATCGGGGTGCTGAGGCGGAGATTGCCTTTCCAAAGCGTCCCTAGCCAGGCGAAGACTTTCACGCCGGTGGGGACGGCGATCAGCATCGTGGTGGCCATGAACAGATTGCGCATCCACATCGGTGTGCCCGAATAGAACATGTGGTGCACCCACACGATCAAGCTGAGGAAGGTTATGCCGAAGGAGGCGATTGCCACAAAGCGGTAGCCGAACAGTGGCTTGCGGGCATAGACCGGAAACAGCTCGGAGAAAATGCCGAACACCGGCAACACCAGTACGTAAACGGCGGGGTGGGAATAAAACCAGAAAAAGTGCTGAAACAGCACGGGATCACCACCGCCTTCAGGCCGAAAAAAGCTGGTGCCGAAGCTGAGATCGAAGAGCAGCATCACCGCACCACCGGTGAGAGCGGGCAGGCCTACAAGCTGGATGGTCTGGGCAGCCCAGGCGGTCCAGACGAAGATTGGCATCTTGAAAAAGCCCATGCCGGGGGCCCGCATCCGGATGATCGTCGTCACGAAATTGACGGCGCCCATGATCGAAGAGATTCCTGAAAGAGCCACCGCCAGGATCCAGAGGAACTGGCCGTTGATGAAGTGGTTCAGCGGGTTCTGCAGGCTCATCGGTGGGTAAGACCACCATCCCGATGACGCGGGCCCACCGGGGGCGAAGAAACTGCCCATCAGCACCGTGGCAAACACGGGTACCAACCAGAAGGCAACGGCGTTGAGCTTTGGAAACGCCATGTCTGGTGCGCCGATCATCGTGGGGATCAACAGGTTGTTGAAGCCGTTGAGGATCGGAAACAGGAACAGGAACAGCATCACTGTTCCGTGCATTGTGTAGAGGCCGTTGTAGACGCTCGGATCCACCAGATCAGCCGGTGGTGTGATCAGTTCCCCACGCACGATCATCGCCAGTAAACCGCCCACCAGCAGGAAGAACAGCGACGTGGCGATGTACTGAATCCCGATCACCTTGGCATCGGTGTTGAAGCTGAAGAAGCGCTTCCAGTTGTCCGGGGCACCCGGGACCGGATGGGGGGCCTTGAGGATGCGCGGGTCGTAGTTCGTGGAGGTCATGGCACGTCTCAGGCGTCGTGAGGGAGGGAGGGATCACCCGGGTCGTTCACCATCGGGGCGGGTGCCGGTGGCACCGTGGCCCAACCCTTGTCACCTCGAGCGATGCGGCGGTCGTAAAGCGTCCGGCCGGGGTCGAGACCAGGTTGGAGGGCTTGCTTTGCCGAACGCTTCAGCCAACCGAAGTACGCCTCCTCCGATTCGACGATTACGTTGGATTGATTCACCGATGTGTAGGCGCCACTGAACATGGCGTCGCGCAATCGGAACCGTCCTTGCCTCGTCGGCGTGAGGCTGTAGGAGATCAGGCTTCCGGGCACGATGTCTTGCTTCAGACGGAAGGCCGGCACATAGAAGCTGTGAATCACATCCTGGGATTGGAGCTGAAGGTTGACCCTTTGATCGATGGGGAGGTGCAGCTCTGAACTGCGTACGCCATTGGGATATCTGAATTCCCAGCTCCATTGCCGGGCAATCACCTGGATCGGTCCGACCTGGGCCAAAGGATCGGCCTGGATCAGTGCGTTGGTGTCGGCACCGATGGCGTACTTCTGCTTCGGCCCAAGGGCGTTCAGAGTCTCATTTACCTTCATCGAAGTGAAGGCAATGGCGAAGACCAGCAGCAGTGGGATCACCGTCCAGATGATCTCCAGCTTGGTGTTGCCCTCAATGGGTGCCCCGTCGCTTTCGTCGTATTTACCGGCCCTGTTGAAAAGCAGAACCCAGCCCATCACACCAGTGCATCCGAAGAAGATGAAGGAGCCGATGCCGGTCTCCATGGCGAACAGGTCGTCGACGTATGAGGCTGCGCTGGAGGCCTGGGGCGGGAACCAGCTGTAGGACCACGTAGCCATCAGTTTGGCGATCACAAGATTGATCGCCACAGCGATGCTGATGATCACGATGGTGCCGACGTTCGGGCCGTTCTTGGGGGCCGTGGTGGTCATGGCAATGCCTCCTGCAGATCGGCACCGGCAGCCAATAACTGGTCTGCGGTGATGTGCACACCGAAGTCGCTGGCCAACCAGGCCCCGAGACTGCCGTGCAGACCCATGACCACCAACATCGCGGAGCCGCAGAGCAAATACAGCCAGGTCACCTGACGGCCCAGGTCCTTGCGCCAGACAAAGCGTTGGTAACCACGCCAGATCGTCATGACCACGATCACCAGCAGGATCGCGACCCCACCGATGGCATGCCACAGCATGGTGGCGATCGCCGTCTGGCCGAGGATGCTGCGAATGCCCGGCAATGGCACCGCCAGCAGCATTTCGTAGAACCCTGCGGCCACGGTGAAGAAGCTGATGCCACTGCAGGCGACGAGGTTGTACCAGCCCACGTCGTGGAAACCGCTGCGGGTGACCGGCAGAGCCAGGAAGCGGAATACCCGTTTTTCCAACGGATAGAACGCACCAGCGAAGTCGAAGGCGATTGCGATCGCAAACAGGCCGATGGTCAGGTGCACCAGGTTGGGGTGCAGAGGAATCGCGTAGGGAAGATTGTTGGCTCCGAGGGAATCGGCAATCTCATTGATCGGCGATGCAATCGCGGCGAAGAGAGTCACGACACCACTCCCTGACGGATGGCCTCAACTACGGGGACTGTATGCAGCCCATAAACCCACACCAGCTTGTCGCCGAGGTACACCTGCGTGATCACGAGAACCGCCAGCAGGACGTCAAGGGCGAGAAAGCCCTTGGGCAAGATCGCCGGATCCTTCTGCCGGGCGACGTAGCGCCATCCCGTGAGCAGGGCCAGCACACCAGCAAGGGACCAACCAATGGTGCTGTGGATATTGAGGATGTCCCGTGAAGCGCCATAGGGATTGGCGAGACCGGCTTCCACCTGGCCGAAGATGATGGCCACGAAGATCGCGACGGTGGCCACGATCAGGTTCCAGAAGCTCACCTCAAACAGGTTCTTCTTTCCACTGATCACACCAATAACGTCGAACACGACGGTGATCAGAGCCATCGCGATCACGAAGTGAACGACGATTGGATGGATAACGTCGAGCCAGGGAAGATTCTTGTCGTTGAGCGGTGGAAGCAGCTCAAGCATCGGCAAGCCGAGCACCATCTGACCCAAGGATGACCACGGTGGATCAGACGGTCATCACCGGATGTGGAAATACAACTCCGTCCGTCTCATCACTGGCCGCGCTCGGATGCCGCTAGGTCTTGGTTCTCCAGAACACCAATGCCTGGGTCATGATCACGATCATCACGATCGGCAGCACAAGGCAGAGCATCAACAGACGGAATTCGTCCGCCCAACTGGCGAGAGTTGTTCTAGGGAGAACGTTGTCAACGATGTAGAGGATGTACAAACCCAGCAACAGTCCTCCTTCCAGGCGACTGATCCGCCCTCGCGTCCAGAAGATCGGCATGCAGGCCAGGCTGGTCAGCAACATCACCGGCAGATCGTCCTGAATCAATTCGGGGCTGACATCTAGCCCACGGCCAGCGGCGGCCAAGGCACCTCCACCCAGCACCAGCAGCAGGTTCAGTAGGCAGCTGCCCACCACATTGCCTATGGCCAGATCGGTGCGCCCCCGAAGGGCGGCAACGAGGGAGGTGATTAATTCCGGCATTGAGGTTCCGGCTGAAACGATGGTCAGACCGATGACCGCTTCACTGACCCCCAGATAGGTGGCGGCTGCTGTGGCTCCACTCACCAGCACCCGCGAACCGATGGTGAGGATGCCGATGCCACCCATCAGACGCAGGATGGCCAGGCTCCAACCACCGCTCGCCGCGTCCTCTTCGATTTCGGGTTCAGCACTGCCGCTGTCGTCCGGTTGTTCACGGGCGGTGCGGATCTCCCAGATGGTGTTGATCACAAGCCCCAATAGCAGGGCCAGGCCCGCTTGCCAGGTGACCCGTCCAGCAGAGGCCATTCCCCAGACTGCTGCAGAAATCGCAATCATGAGGGGCACATCGCGCCGCACCAAGCGGCTTTCCACGCGCAACGGCAGCACAAGAGCGCTGCTGCCGAGCACCACCATCACATTGAAGATGTTGCTGCCCACCACATTGCTCACCGCGAGGGCGTCAGCCCCCTGAAGCACTGAATTCAGACTCACGAAAAGTTCAGGCGCGCTGGTGCCCAGGGAAACCACCGTGAGCCCGATCACGAGCTGGGGGATGCCGAAGATCACCGCCATGGCGACGGACCCCTGAACAAACAGCTCTCCTCCACCGAACAGCAGCCCGATGCCCAGCAGCACTTGGATCGAGGCCTGTAGAAATTCAGGCATGGGTAGAGATCAGCTGTACGGGGATTCTGCTTTGAGGGGAATCAACCTAAGGTCACCCATCTGGGTAATAGATAAGAAACCTTGTTGAACCGGATCAGCACCGCCAACCTGCGCGGCGACGCCTTTGGTGGCGTGACCGCCGCGGTTATTGCCCTACCAATGGCACTGGCCTTCGGGGTTGCCGCAACGGGTGACCCTGCCCCTGGACTTTGGGGAGCCGTGATCATCGGCTTGGTGGCCGCCGTTTTCGGGGGCACGCCCACCTTGATCTCCGAACCCACCGGTCCGATGACCGTTGTGTTCACCTCCGTGATCCTGAGCTTCACCGCCACAGCTCCGGACAAGGAAACGGCCATGGCCATGGCCTTCACCGTGGTCATCCTTGCGGGGCTTTTCCAAATCCTCTTTGGCGTGTTCCGTCTGGGCCGCTACGTCACCCAGATGCCCTACACAGTGATCTCAGGCTTCATGTCGGGGATTGGAGCCATCCTGGTGATTCTCCAGCTGCCGGCCTTCTTGGGGCAGACCGCATCGGGCGGGGTGATGGGCACCCTCTCGAACCTGCCGGGCTTGATTTCCGGGGTGCAGCCGATGGAGCTGGCGCTGGCCTTGATCACCGTCGCCATCCTCTGGTTCACACCAGCCAGCGTGAAGCGTTTCTGTCCGCCCCAGCTCTTGGCTCTGGTGTTGGGAACCCTTCTCTCGATGACCTTGTTCCACGACGCTGGCCTCAAGACCATTCCGCCGTTCAACGCTGAGCTCCCCAGCCTCCATGTGCCCACCTTTTCGGGCGGACAGCTGCGCTTGATGTTCGTGGATGCAGCTGTGCTGGGCATGCTCGGCTGCATCGATGCGCTGCTCACCTCCGTGGTGGCCGACAGCCTTACCCGCACCGAGCACAATTCCAACAAGGAATTGGTGGGTCAGGGCCTGGCCAATATTGCTTCGGGTGTCTTCGGAGGTCTGCCTGGAGCGGGAGCCACCATGGGCACCGTGGTCAACATTCAGGCCGGCGGTCGTTCGGCCCTGTCTGGCATTGTCCGGGCTGTGATTCTGATGGTGGTCGTCCTGGCCGCTGCCCCCTTCGCTTCAACGATCCCCCTGGCCGTGCTGGCGGGCATCGCCTTGAAGGTGGGGATCGACATCATCGACTGGGAATTCCTCCAACGCGCCCACCATCTTTCGGTGAAGGCTGCGGTGATCACCTATGGCGTGATTGCACTCACGGTGTTGGTGGACCTCATCACTGCGGTGGGCATCGGGGTGTTCGTGGCCAACGTTCTCACCATTGATCGGATGAGCGCGTTGCAGTCCAGAAAAGTGAAAACGATCAGTACCGCCGACGACGATGTGGAGCTCACCGATGAGGAACAGGTGTTGCTGGACCAGGCCTCTGGCAAGGTCCTGTTGTTTCAGCTCGCCGGTCCAATGATCTTCGGTGTGGCCAAAGCGATATCGCGCGAGCACAACGCCATCGGCAACTGTCAGGTGGTGCTCTTCGACCTCTCCGAGGTGTCTCACCTGGGCGTCACCGCTGCCATCGCCCTCGAGAACGCAGTCAAGGAAGCGATTGAAGAAGGTCGTCAGGTGTACCTGGTCGGTGCAACGGGAAGCACTGAGAAGCGTCTTCAGAAGCTGAAGCTGTTGGATCGGGTTCCCCAGAGCAACATCAGCGCCGATCGACTCGACGCCTTGCGTCTTGCCGTGAACGGCTTGTCACTGAATGACTGACCAGATCACGATCATCGCTCCGGATGATTGGCATGTGCATCTCCGTGATGGAGCGATGCTGACCCAGGTCGTGGCTCATACGGCCCGTCGTTTTGGTCGGGCGATTGTGATGCCCAATCTGCGTCCCCCGGTCACCACCGTTGCTTCAGCCCGGGCCTATCGCGAGCGCATTCAGGCCGCATGCCCTGCTGATCTGCAGTTCACGCCATTGATGACGGCGTACCTGACAGACACGATCGACCCCACCGAGATTGAGACCGGATTTCGTGAGGGCGTTTTTGCTGCGGCCAAGTTGTATCCAGCCAATGCCACCACCAATTCCGCAGCGGGGGTGACGGATCTGCTTCAGATCGATCCAGTGTTGGAGACGATGGCCCGAATCGGCATGCCACTGCTGATCCACGGAGAGGTGACAGATGCCGAGATCGATATTTTTGATCGTGAGGCGGTGTTCATCGAACGCCATTTGGCACCGCTGCGGCAGCGTCATCCCGCGCTGAAGGTTGTCTTCGAGCACATCACCACCGAGCAGGCTGTGCAGTACGTCAGTGCCTCGGACCAAAATCTCGCGGCCACCATCACCCCCCACCACCTACACATCAACCGCAATGCGATGTTCGCGGGCGGGTTGCGCAGCGATTTCTACTGTCTTCCTGTGGCCAAGCGGGAATGCCACCGTCAGGCCTTGCGCCGGGCGGCCACCAGCGGCGACCCCCGCTTTTTTCTCGGCACCGACACAGCACCGCATGAGCGGGCCTCAAAAGAGAGTGCCTGCGGTTGTGCCGGCATCTTCAATGCGCCCTTCGCGCTGGAGAGCTATGCCCAGGTTTTCGATGAGGAGGGTGCTCTGGCTCATCTGGAAGCTTTCGCAAGCCTGAATGGGCCAGCCTTTTACAACCTGCCAACGAACAGCTGTCGCATCACGTTGCAACGGCGTGATCATCTTGTGCCGGAACTTGTGAATGGGCTGGTTCCTTTCCATGCTGGAGAGATCCTCTCCTGGGCCGTCGCCGATGCACCTGATCAAGTTCAGCTCTGAAGACTGCGGCACCTGTCACCGCATGAGTCATTACGACGGCAAGGTGGCCGAGGAACTCGGCTGCAGCTTCATCTCCGTGATGCTGCAGGACACTGAGATGTATCGGAAATACCGGAAGATCCTCCTAAAGCAGTACCCCAACAAGGAGGGAATGGGCTGGCCCACCTACCTGCTGGTGACGGATCCCGATGGCGATTTCTCGATCGAGGGGGAACTCAAGGGCGGCATGCCCAAGGGAGATTTCCGCACCAAGCTCGCTGCGTTGCTGCCGTCCTGAAGCCGGGTGGTGGGGGCAGGGGGACTTGAACCCCCACAGGCCTTTCGGCCCAAGCGATTTTAAGTCGCGTGCGTCTACCGATTCCGCCATGCCCCCGCCCGGACATCTTAGATTTCCCCAAGCTGTCCTCAGGCCTTGGACCTTTCGTCCCTGCTTTCTCAAGTTCCACAGGACACGTTGCTGGTTCTGTTGGCCTACATCGTTCTGGGCGGTCTGTATCTCGTTGTGATTCCCCTCGCCCTGTACGCCTGGATGAATCAGCGTTGGCATCGCATGGGCAAGATCGAGCGTCTAGGGATTTATGGAATGGTCTTCTTCTTTTTCCCAGGGATGATTCTTTTTGCTCCCTTTCTCAATTTCCGTCTGAGCGGGCAGGGAGACGTCTGAATTGACGCGCGGGAAGGTTCTTCTGATCGGACTTGCCGTTCTCCTTCTCGGAGGGCTTGGTCAAGTTGGCTTTCAGGCTGCAGGCTTTGAGGGTTTTTCGGCTGGGATTGCAGCTCAGGCCTTGCTTGTGGCGATTGTTGTGGTCTGGACCAGCTCCTACCTGTTTCGGGTTGTGACCGGCCAAATGACCTACATGGATCAGCGACGGCGTTATCGCGAGGTGTACGACAAGCAGGAGGCCGAGGCCCTTCAAGCGCGCTTCGATGCTCTCCCCGAGGAGGAACAGCAGGCACTGCTCCGCAAGATTGGAGCAGATGCCTCGGTTGCTTCGGAGGGGGATGCCCCCGTCGACTCATAGGCTTCAGAAGTTTGTTCCTGGTCGGTTGACCGAGATGCCCAATCAGCAGTCCTCTTCCATCGCCCAGCGCTTTGAGCAGCTGAAGCAGGACGGTCGCCTCGCCTTGATGCCATTCCTGATGGCCGGCGATCCGGATCTAACGGTGACCGCTGATGTGCTCCTCAGCTTGCAGAGCGCCGGGGCCGACATGGTGGAACTGGGGATGCCCTATAGCGACCCCCTCGCTGATGGACCGGTCATTCAGGCCGCTGCGTCCAGGGCCCTTGCGGCCGGAACCACGCCCAAGGGTGTTCTCGACATGCTGCGCTCTTTGAAAGGGCAGCTGCAAATACCTGTAATTCTGTTCACTTACTCCAATCCCCTGCTCAATGTGGGAATGGAGGCGTTTTGCCAGTCCGCAGCGGAGGCTGGTGCATCGGGGTTGGTGGTGCCTGATCTTCCCCTTGAAGAGGCGGAGAGATTGTCAACAATTGCAGAGAGTTATGGATTGGATCTGGTGCTTCTTGTGGCACCCACCACACCCAGAGATCGTATGGGGCGGATTGCGACATGCAGCCGAGGTTTCACCTACTTGGTGAGTGTTACAGGTGTCACTGGTGAGCGGGCCCAGATGGAAAGCAGGGTAGAAGGTTTGGTTCAGCAACTCAAACAAACCTCACCCGTCCCTGTCGCCGTTGGCTTCGGAATCTCCGGTGCGGAGCAGGTGCGTCAGGTTCGTGGTTGGGGTGCCGATGGAGCGATTGTGGGCAGTGCACTTGTCAAACGAATGGCCGCAGCATCTCCTGGAGACATCTCTCAGGAAGCTGGTCGCTTTTGCACTGAATTGCGCGTCGCTGCAGATCAGCCTTAGGGGGCTTTTATCCCGCTGAAGGCATGAACAAACCCCGATCTCGGTCGGGGTTGAACAGGTCAGAAGGGTTCGATCACTCCTCGTCTTCGTCACTGGCACCAACAGGTGTCAAACGAATTTGCTTGCGACCGAGTTTGATTTCAAATTCATCTCCCGGCTTGAGGTCGAGAAGAGCTGTGTAGGCCTTGCCGATGAGCAGATTGCCGTTTCCTTGCACGGTGGCCACATAGCTAAGTTTGCGGCCGCCCTTGCCCACGCCGCCGACTCCACCGACACCAAGACTGACGCCTTTGGCCTCCAGGAGTGCTTCGTAAAAAGCGGTGAAATTCAGACGTTCACCACCATCCTTTTTATTCGAGACGTAGCCACAGGCGCGAACAAGATCAGACTTGCTGACATCACCTAGGTCTTTGACTTTATTGAGAAGGTCGCTCCCAGTGAGCATCGCTTTCGAGAGAAATCAACCTTCACAACATAGCGTTTGTTCAGGCCGTTATGCCATCATTTTTCACTGAAAAGTTCTTCGGTATTTCATCCTTCGCTATGGCACGTTTCGTCTTGTGGGGCACTTACTGCACGGATGCTCTTGTGAAGCGTGCTCCCTATCGTGATGAGCACCTCGCTCGCCTTCAGGGCCTCAAGGAGCAGGGAACGCTTGTGACGCTGGGCCCAACCGAAGCCAGTACCCACGTTTTCGGGATCTTCGAGGCAGACAACATCGATGTCGTTCGCAAGCTGGTTGAGGACGACATTTATTGGAAGCAAGGAATCTGGACGGCGCTCGAGGTTTATCCCTGGGTCCAGGCGTTCTGAGCCTGCATCAAGACCCATTCAGCCACCAGCTGATCCCCATCTGTCCCGAGAACGTCGGCGTAACCGCTCATCTGGCCTCGCCCTTCGCGGGCGATTGCTGCGATGGCCATCACCGATGCGATGTCATCACGCTCGAGGGTCTTGAGTTTCAGGTTTTTCCCACGGCGGATGATGTTGCCACCGTTGATGTGGCATCCCGCGCAGTGTTGTTCGAACAACACTGCGCCTGGGTTGTCGTTTGGCCCGGCAGCGAGCGTTGCTTCTGCCGGGACAAGGTTCAGCACCAGAAAAAGAAAAGCACCAATGCAGCAGCTCAGGACGTTGCTCAGCACAGGGATGTTTTTGCTTTGTTCAGTCTGCTTGAGCAGGCGATGTCTCCCTTTGGTAGCGCTGAATCAGTTCATCAGGAGAGCGGTAATCCTGCGGCAGGGAGGTGTGCAGTCTGTTCAGGTAATCCCAGCAGATCGTCCGGCGAATGGCGTTGTGGTCGCGACCATCGGCGACAAGGCGGCGGAGGGCTTGGCAGTAGGTGGAGAACCCTGCTTCCAGATCGCCGATGGTGAGTGCCTTGGTTGCAGACGGCATGAAACAGAACGTCAGGAATTACTGACTTTTGCGCTCATCGTTGATTTGGTCTGTTGCCAGGATCACTGTTGGAGCTGTGCGGTCGCGCCATGGCGGAACAGGATCTGATTCGTTTTCTCAGCAAGATCTCCCAGCTTCAGTCTGTGGCGGATCGTGTGCAGCAGGATTCCAGCAGTCGTGAGCAGCTGGCAGCCTGTGATGATCACAATCAGGTTGTGCAGCTGGCTCAATCATGGGGCTTCGATATTGGCCGGCGCTGGGGAGAACGTGACCATGGGCCGGGGGGGGAAGGCAATCTTCTGGCGACCCCTTGCCCTCCTCCAGGGGAGGAATCAAGTCGGGTGTTGGCGTTTGCCAAGACGTGGAGATTGCTGCTGATCGCATCGAACGCCTACCAGTCCCCCACTGGCGAATGGATGGATCAGTCCGACCATGAATGGGTGCTTGTGCTGCGAGGTAGCGCCTGTGTTGCCCTGCAGAACCCTGATCGAATTATGGATCTCAGCCCTGGAGACCATTTGTCGCTTCCGCCCCATCAACGCCATCGGGTCGAGCGCACAGATCCCGATCCTGGAACCCTCTGGCTGGCTCTCCATTGGGATGCCGCTTAAGTCTGCTCAGGCACGCCACTCCCACGATGGGTCCCTCAGACACCAAAGCGCAATGAGCACGACGACTGATTGCCGTCGGCGTCATCGCTGACGAGAGTGAGTGCATCGAGATCGGAGGTGCCCATGACGGCCGACACTCCACCTGAGCAAACAGCAGAAGCAGACTGACTTTCTGGCCCCTGCTCCAACAGTTTCCACCCATTCGTAAGCAATTCGTCTGGCGCGACAACGAAGAGCGTCAAGCCAGTCGACTCTCCTCTGCATCGTTCGTAGGTGCCCCGCAGGAGAGTTGCTTCACACCTGGTCCCGATGGCCCCAGGGTGCCTCAAGCCAGACGCTTCGACCTTTCCTGTCTCAGTTCCATTGCTGGAGGAGATTTCCCAAGGCATCAGACACTGAAGTCGAGGTCGATTGCCATGCGCAAACGAGCGAGTTAGGCCGTCTTTCCACCGGGAAGGGCGGCCTTCCTCATTTGGCCGTCAATCTTCAGTCCTGATAATCCAGTTTGGTGGCAGAGCCACGGCTCAGCCGGCTCCTGGCAGGGGTGGCGTTGGCACGTTTCACCAACCAGTAAGCGGCGGAAAGAGAGACGACCGCGATTCCAAGGCCGACCAACAGTTGGGGCTTGTTCTCCGCTCCTGAGGGCAACACGATCACCTTTCGAGCCACGGCGGTGAGAGCCGTCACCAGAACCAATTCAATCTGCACCACATGGCGCCGTAAGTAACTGGTGATGTTCTGCAGCACCTCCAGGGCAATCAGAACGGTGAGCAAATCTCCAAGGATTTTGATCAGGTCGTCGCCCAACCAAGTCGCTGCTGATCCCGTCAGCAGCTTGGAACCCAGAGAAATCATCAGCTGGATGATTGCGGCACCGATGACAACAGCGGTGATCAGGGTGAGCAGTCGGGCGACCTCGCGCTCACCAGCATCGACAAGACCAAGGAAACTTCGCTTCGATCGGGTGGATCCGCTCACGGGGCTCAGTCGTTGAAGGGGTTGTAGTAGGGGCGTGCTTTGGTGTTGCTGCTCGGGTTGACCACCTTGGTGTCACAGGTGATCGATCCGTCCTCTGCTGTGACGCAATTCGTAGCCTCGATTTTGCTGTCTTTGCCAGTGGCGCTGCCAGGTCCTCGCAGCCAGCCTTCGGTCTGGGCGAGCCCTGAGGATGCACCGAACACCGACATCGTCAACAAAAAAGAGGCGGTGAGGAGTTGTGTAGGCGTCATCTGGCCGATGTCTGAGCCACCACTTTGCCCGTGAAGGCACCTATTCGGAGCAGTCGTCTCGAATTTCCTGCAAAAGCAGATCGAGTTGACCGAAAGGATCATCTTCTGCAGCAGCGACGCCGGTGCTGTCTGCAGAAGGCTGGCCATGCCATTCGGCTTCAACAGAGCAGAGTCGATCAGCCAGTCCCGCCAGCCCATGCAGTCTGTGTTCGCGTTCCAGTACCTCCAGCAGGGCGGGCATTCGGGTCGATACGGCGCGAAGGTTTCTCCGCAGGTCAGCCTGCGTGCGTCCCTGCTGTTTCAACCAGTCCTTCAGCAGCAGGGTGAGATCCGCTTCAAATTCAGGGGTCCAGCCAGACATCGATCAGTGATTCAGATCAGCGATTCAGTGCGTCAAGGGAAACCAGCGGTCCAGTTTGCGGCGAGCCCGCATCCGAATCGCCGGTGTGACGTGGTTGCTCCACAGACCCACCATGGCTGTGAGCGCCACCAGATCATCACTGAAACCGGCCACCGGCAGCAGATCGGGAATCAGGTCGGCGGGCATCAGGAGGTAACTCAAGGCCGCAAGCATCGTTAGCCGCGCTGCTGAAGGTGTCTCGGGGTCAAGCATCAGCTCCAGGGCTTCCAACGCTGGGGCTGCAATGCCTCTGCCGGCCCGTTGCAAAAGCCGGCGCAGCAAGCTCTCATCAATCACCTCCCGTTCCAGCACGTCGGCCTCAACGGTGGTTTGAGCTGCATGGTCGGTCATGCGGAGTCGGCCAATTCATTCCACTTTCTCCAGCTCAGCTGCAAAGCGCTAGCCGGGAGAGCCGATGTTCAGAGTGTGGATTCCACGAGTCCGTTCTGAATGCCGGTCTTGCGAAGTTTGCGCAGGGCCCGCTGCACCACCTGGCGGCAGTACTCCCGTGAACAGTTCATGTGGCGAGCCACCTCTGCCAGGGTCCGCCATTCGTTGGTCCCATCCAGCCCGAAGCGCAGGGTCACGACGGTGTGTTCTTTCGGGGTGAGGTTGGCTTTGGCCAGCAAGGACCAAACCGAGGCCGTGCGCTCGGCGATCTCGGCCCGTTCCATGGGAGGCAGCTCCTCGCTGGGCAGCACATCAACCAGCTCGGATGGATCCGATTTGGATTTCACAACCCCTTGCAGGCTGACGGTGACGCTGCGCAGTTCACAGGCCAGGAGGTCTTCCACCTCAGCGAGAGGAATCTCCATGAACTCCGCCAATTGTTCGCCAGTGGGGCTCAGTCCGTTTCTCTGCATCAAGCGCGCTTTGGCCGCCCGCAGCTTGGTGAGCTTTTCATTCACATTCACGGGAATGCGAATGGTGCGGCTTTGGGTGGAGAGCGCCCGGTTCAAACCCTGACGGATCCACCAGTAGGCATAGGTGGAGAAACGATGGCCGCGGGTGGGGTCGTATTTCTCAACGGCACGCGTCAGCCCCAGAGTTCCCTCTTGAATCAGATCGAGAAGGTCCAGGCCCTTGCCCTGATAGCGCTTGGCAAGATTGACAACCAGACGAAGGTTTGAAGTGATCATCTGATTCTTGGCGCGTTCGCCACGACGAATCACCCCTTTTTCTTCATCGCTGTATTGGCAAGCTGGACCACTCCCGCCAGCAAGATGACAGCGTTCGGTGATTGCAACCATCGCCTGAACCTTCCTCCCCATCATCAGTTCCTGCTCTGGAGTGAGCAGCTGATGGCGACCAATTTCGCCGAGAAAAGCACTCAGAGAACTCGTCATCATGACGATACGGCTGAATTGAACCTAGAACCAAAGTGTTTTTTTTGGCGGTCATAATAAAGACTCCCGAATTAACACTTTTTGCGTTATTACATCCTTTCTTCCTGTTGATGAAGTGAATCTTTCATTGTTAATTCAATTGGGTGGCTAAGGTCGCCGCACATTCCGTTGCTGCGCCCATGCCCCTGGCCGTCGCTTTGACATCTGACATCGCCAAAAACGCTGGCGTTGCCTACGTTCACTACCTCAGCTTCATGCTCTGTTTTGGCGCCCTGGTGCTGGAGCGAAAGCTGATCAAAGCCGATCCGAATCGCCAAGAAGCAACGGCGATGGTGATCACCGACATCGTTTATGGCATTGCTGCCCTGGCTCTGTTGTTGAGTGGAATCCTGCGGGTCATCCACTTCGGCCAAGGCGCCGAGTTCTACACCCAGAACCCCTTGTTCTGGTGGAAGGTCGGTTTGTACCTCTCCGTGGGAGGGCTGTCGCTGTATCCCACCATCACTTACATCCTCTGGGCGATTCCGCTGCGCAAGGGGGAACTGCCGAAAGTCAGTGAAGCTCTCGCCGGGCGTTTGGCTTGGATCATCAACATTGAATTGGTTGGTTTCGCCAGCATTCCCTTGATGGCAACCCTGATGGCCCGCGGTGTTGGTCTTCCCGCCGGCTGATGCAATCCGACCTCTGCCCTCCGCAACAGCAGATCCGAACGCTTCAGGTTGCTCTAGAGCGCCAGGCTCCTGGTCAGCGTCCGGGATATGCCTCCTCCCTCGCCACCACATCTCTGGGCCCGCCTGTGTTGAAGCACTGGTGTGTCTGGATTCAACCCGCTGATGCAACACCGGCCAACCGTTGGGACCAACGCTGGTTGAAGGCGGTTTCATCGGCGCTCACCACCTGGGGTGCGTTGGTGCCACTCACAAGGGTGGATCGCCCAGAGCAGGCCAACGTGTTGATCTGGCGGAAGCGTCCGGCCCGGCGCCAGGTCGCTGGGGTTTGGCGGGCAAGCAATGGACGAACACAACTTCAGGTTGTGGACGTGCAACGACTGGAGCGCCGGCGCCTCGAGCCCCAGGTGAAAGTGATGGTCTCCCCCGAGCTTCGGGCCGAAGCACTGCAAGCCACGGCCCTGCATGAACTGGGCCACGCCTTTGGGCTCTGGGGCCACAGTTCTGATCCCACCGATGCACTGGCGGTGAGCCAAGGCGAGAGTCCGGTGTTGGTGCCGTCGGAGCGGGATCGCCTCACGCTGACGTGGGTGATGCAGCAAACCACCCGTTTCGGTTCGACGATTCGAGAGCCGATTGAGCCCGTTGAATCGGCTTTGTCTGAGTGACGTTGCCATCCGGGCGCGGCATGCTGCTGGCAGTCGTCGTCAATGCATGGACCTGATCCGCTCTTTGGTGATGGCCGGCTTGCTGGTCAGCCTGGTGGGTTGCAGTTCTGACAACAGCACCTACATGGAGGCCCCCCAGGCTCGTGAACCGATTCGGATTCAGCTGAACGGCAGCAATCCTTCAGCCAGTGAAGGGGTTCTGGATCGTGCTGAGGGCCCTTTGCGTTTCACCGTCGGTCATGGGCGCCATGGCATCGGTTGTGAAGGCACCATCTTTGAGGAGGGTGTAACGCCGCTCGGGACCTTTCGGGTCAACGCCATCCTCAGCAACGACCGATTCGAAATGGACCCAGCTCTGGTGGAGCAGTCAGGAAAGACGGAAGATGAACTGCGCGACACCCTTTTCACCAACATGAACTCCATCGATTTCAAAGGTGATGGAGAAACCGGTGAGTACGGCATCGGCTACATCAGCCTGGCTCCTGAGCCAGCAACAGAGCAGCCATTCCGGTTCAACACCTACGACGGCGTCTTCCGTTGGTACAGCTTCGCCATTCACGGCACCAACGACGAGACCCGGATTGGTCAGGCGGTGACCGGCGGTTGCATCAACGCCGGTCAGCTCACCATGGGGGTGTTGTTGGACACGGTGGAGCTCGGTGACGAAGTGGTCATCAGCAGCGAAAGCCCCTGCCTGCCTTAGTGCCGGCGTGGGGCACCGCGTCGCGCGGCCAGCACTTCCTGCACCTGCCGCCAGCTGACGCCGTGATGGGCGAGGGCAACCTGCATGTGGAAGACGATGTCAGCCGCTTCTCCAGCGATGTCGCCGGCGTTGTCGTCTTTGCAGGCCATCACGAATTCAGCGCTTTCCTCGCCGATTTTCTTGAGGATGGTGTTGTCTCCCCCCGCCAGGAGCTTGTTGGTGTAGCTGCCTTGTTCCGGCTGGTCCCTTCTCCCTTCGATCACACGAAACAGTTCTGTGCAGGCATCCGATGGCGGGGGTAGAGCCGCCGCACCACCAGCTGTTCGCCCATCGCTGTTTTCATAGAAACAACTGCGGGCCCCCGTGTGGCAGGCGATCTCTCCGGCCTGTTCAACCGTCACCAGCAGCACGTCGGCGTCACAGTCGTAGCGAATCTCACGCATCGTCTGGATGTGACCGCTGGTGGCACCCTTGTGCCAGAGCTCCTGGCGTGAGCGACTCCAGTAGTGCACCTCACCACTGTGCAGGGTCGCTTCGATCGCCTCTCGGTTCATCCACGCCATCATCAGCACGGCACCGTCCAGCCAGTCCTGCGCCACAGCTGGTATCAGCCCCGCTTCGTTAAAACGGAGTTGGTCAATGAAGGCGGGGCTGAGGGGCTGCATCAGGCCTCAAACATTTGGGCAACGCCTGAATCTTCCCGCAGCGTGCTCCACTTCGCGTTTTCACCCCCTTGTTCGTTTCTCCGACTTCCTACAGCTGCAGCAAAGCCTTCAGCGGATATCCCTGCTGTCATCGGCAGTGGCGTCATGAAGGACATTGCCGCTTCGTGCATGGGTACAGCCGCAGTTTCAACCTTTGGTTCGCCGCAACCGAGCTGGATGTCTGCGGGTTTGTCGTGGATTTCTCCAGCCTGCGCCCCTTCGAGCAACGGCTGCGGCAACAGTTTGACCACACCTTTCTGGTCAATGCCGATGATCCACTCCTGGCGGAATGGCGCCGGCTGCACGACCTCGGTGCCCTGGATCTCCGGGTGATGGAGAACGTGGGCATGGAGGCGACTGCTGCCTTGATCTGGACCTGGGCCAACGAGCTCCTAAGGGAGCGCGACGGTGGGCGCACATGTTGCTTCGCCGCGGAGGCGCGTGAGAACAGCAGCAATGCAGCCGTCTATCAATCAACGCCGCAGTGGTTTGTGCTGTAACAGTGGGGACGCCTTCTGTTGCGAGTTCAGCCAGTTGTGTAGAGGCATGCGCGTTGCCCTCAGCACATGCAGCTGAATGTGCCTGGATAGACGGATGACTAGCAATTTTTATCTCTTTAAGTAAAATCACCGTCATAGTGCACACTGCAGACGTTGAGACGAGTGATGATCCTCTTCTCGTTAGTAGAGCATGTTATAAAAATGAGCCTTCCGAAAAAAATATTTTTGCTTTTTGTCTGGGCCTTAATTGATTTACAATGGACTTCCGCGGCTCCTGTTTCTAGTGATAAATATTCAAAAGTACAGCTCTCTCTTGATCTTGGTCAGACACAAAAAGCGGCATCCTTGATGCAAAATTTTAGCGATGATAGTGATCCTGTTTATCACTATTTTCAAGGCCGAGTCGCGTCAATGCAAAAACAAAACCAGCGATCTGTTCAGCATTTTCAACAGGCGATAAGATTGAATCCAAAGTATGCAAAAGCCATTGCGGCGATGGCATTGGTGAAAGGCCGGATGGGTAAATTTCAAGATGCCTTGAATGATCTCGATCGTGCAATTTCAATCCAACCTGGTTACGCCAAAGCTTATTCCAACCGTGGTGTGACTCGTGGCGCTTTGCAGCAGAACCAAGAAGCAATTAGCGATTTCAGCCAAGCCATTCGATTGGATCCACGATTGGCTGATGCATACCGCAACCGAGGGATCACGCGGGAGATGACCGGTGACTTGAAAGGGGCTTGTGCTGATTGGAAAATTGCGAATGCCCTAGGACAGGAGGGCCCAGGGCAATGGTTTTCTGCTCAATGTAAATAACTAGATTTTTGCTCAATTGGACTTTATGAATTTAGATTAGGAAAAAAAAGCCTCCCTCTTTAGAGGGAGGCTTTGGTTGAAGTTTACTGATCACTGTCACTAGACAGTCTCAGTTGGCATCATCAATCTTCACCAGCATCAACTTCAGGCAAGACGAGGCCAGGAGTGTTGTCTCCGCCACCAAATGACTGAATGAAGGCGGATGCAGTTTGAGACTGTGACTGGTTAGCCAATGAAACAGTGCTCAAGCTTGCGCCTGCGGAACCGTTTGCAGTTGCCGTAGATCCGGCACCTGCGAGATTTTCGTTCTGAGTAATGGTCGTCGTGAAGGAGGAGTCATCCTTGGCGACGATATTGGCATCAGAACCGATTCCGGTAACTGTCACTTCGCTGTCGCTGAAGCGGTTGTTGTTAGCCGAGGCTCTTGCGTACTCTCGGTTGTAAGCCGTTTCGCGAGCGGCTTCCCACTCCACTTCACTCATAGATTGGTAGTTGCCAGTGCGGTTGGTGTAATCCCGACCGTACTCAACTTCAACCGAAGCAGATGCAGTTGACTCCCAGTCGGAACTACTTCCGCCGGCACCTGCTCGGCTGCTTTCAATAGTTTTGAAGCTACCAGAAATGATTCCGTCTTGAGTGTTGGAGACGGAGTTCACAGCAGAGTAGGCGCTGTTGTATTCAGACTCATAAGCAGAATCGCGAGCGACTCGCCACTCAGCTTCACTGTTGTAGCCGCGATTGTTCTCAGCATCCCAAGAAACTCCCCAGCCCGCCTCTGACATACGAGAGTTGGCCACTTCATGGGCTCTCTCATGAGTACGTGCGGATTCGGTGCCTGCAGTACCGATCTTCTGTTGAAGCTGGGTGTCACCGGACAGACCGAGGTCAGCCGAGGATGTAACACCGTATTCAGGTGTTGAGGAGGTAGAAGCGTTTACGCCCAGGCTCGTGGCGGAGCCCACCTGGAAGCTGTTGTTGGTGCCCAGGGAGTTGTTGAATTGAGCTGTGCCGCTGCCACTGAACTGGATTGAGCCAGGGGATGAGGCAGAAATTGTGAATTGGTCGGCCTTGGCAGGGCTGCTGCCGAGGGCGACGGCCACTGCGCTGGAAAGCGCTGCAGCCAATAGAAGGGGTCTTCTCATGGGGTTGCAACCAATTGAGAGTGTGCTAGCGCGTACACGCCAACCCCTATACCATAAACCCAGCATGAGAATTGTCTGAGCGCAGCTATACCTAATTTTCAGATTTGTGTCTATATCAGCTTATTTCTGGGTGACCTTGCCGTTTTGGATAACCGTTTCACCCTCTGTTGAGGTGACGCGCACGGTTCCCCCGCTCATTTGGACACCTGTGTAAAAACCGTTGATTTTTTCAACGGAGCGACCGGGGACACCAGGTTGTACGGGATCCCCGATCATGAGTTCCCCTCGAACATGGTTGAGGTGGTCGAAATTCTGGGTGAAGGAAAAGGCAAATCCCTCAGGACAGATGTTGAAACGGTTGTGTCCTAATGGATCGCTTGGCATGCAGCCTGCAATGGCATGTGGAGCTTCGATAGCAGCTCCACATGCCATGAGAGCTCCGGAAGTGAGTGTGATGGCTACAGTTTTCAGGCGATGGTTCATCAAAAGGCATCCTTGAAGTCTTTGGGCTGCTCCACACCATATGTGGAGTTATCTAAGTCCGGCTGGAAAGCATTGCCGTTGATCTCTCCATGTTCTAGCATTGTTGATTGGTCATTTGCATTGGAACTGCTTTCTGTTTCAAGCTCACTACTCATCTGGGGTGACGATTGGCTTATCGAGTCTGTTTCTTCATCAGCAGCGTTTTGGGTTAAAGATTGGCAGCTCAGGGACATCTGATTCACGATTCCAGTGTTCTGAAGAGCCAAGCATTCGTAATTTTCCGGTTTTTCCTCATTGTCTGGAATGCTTTGGCATTCAACGATGGGCCATGACGTAATCACACAGCCGAGTTTTTCATCTTCTTCGCTTTCTGCCTTCCAGCATGCTCCTGTCGCATCATGGTTGCCAATGCAGTAAACAGTTTGAGGGGTATTGGCATATGCTTTAGTGAAGCTGAGAGCTGGGTTGAACAGCAAGAAAATCAAGAGCCAAGGACCTCGCACCGTTTAGTTGTGATGTTTGATCTATAGCGATCTTGACCCTGAATCAGTCAGTTGACAAGCGTGGAGTCTTGGGGATTCCCACAGTTTGCGAACTAGTCGTTGAAGTAGTTCGCGTTTTCCCCTGGGCGTAAAGGGAACGCACCATGCCGCTTTTTGTAATTTTGGGCTCCCCTTCCTCAATCACACATTTTTTAAGGGCTGGGAATTTAACGGGGTCAACAACGATTCCATCTTTTGCAAGTGAAACACACGTCTTGATGAGAGATAGTTGTGTGGATATCACGCGATCCTTGGCTATCTGACGTGCCATCGTTTTGCAATCTTCAATTGCGCTGGAGCCAAAGGGAATGGTTAATCCGACGGTTCCGTTGAACGATTTATTCCTGGATCCGTTGAAAGTAAACTCGTCGAAATTATCAGTATTTACCTTGCCAGCATTAGTAAGCATATAGAGCGATGGCGTTCTGCAAATAATTCCAGGTCCATATCCGAAATCATTGTTGAAAGCTGTGTTGGTTTGGTAGTTGATATTGGTGCCACCCGTGGTGACTGAAGAAGCTGCTGGGGCTGCAGTGTTGCTTACAGTTGTATTGTTGTTTGTCGCTTCTGCGTTCGCATACTGGTTAAGGGCGTAAAAATGAATCCCCAGGAACAATAAGGTACGCAAGACGTAGATATGGTTTCGCCTGTAAGACTTGGAATTCACTGCACTAATATAATCAGTTGAATTTTATGCCAGAAATGATATTGCGGCAACGCGGCTTTATGTCCATGGCGAACATATTTTTGACAATGATTACCGTTATCCCACTTAATAGTAGCTATTGCTACAATAATTCTCGTTTCGTGGCGTTCTTTTTGCCAGTTGCCATGCTTTGGCAGTGCATATTGCTTAATGGGCTGAATTTTATGAAATAGTTCTTGGCATTGAGGCCTTTGCCGATGTCCGGAATTGGGTTGTCGTCTGTGACTTCTTCTTGTTCGGAAAACCTTTTGGCTTGTTTTGATAAAGACCAACGTAATTTTTTATTGGTAACGTTTGTCTTTGGCTTAGAAGTTTTGGCTGAAGCTGCTCGTGAAGGCGCTTTGCTGTTGCTGAACTTTGATATTGAGCTCGTGAACGGCCATTGATGAGGCCGTGCCTTTGATTGGTTTGGAAGGATCGGGGTTCTCTATAGACTCCATCTCAGATGTGAATTGTGTGCCAGGTCCGAATAGAAAAACATTCCTGGATTGAATCCCGTTAATGCTCATGTTCCCTCCCCCCGGAGTCACGGTAAAATTTGCGTTCGCATTGCCTTGGCTATCTCCAAAAGCGTCGTCAATAAAGCTGCCGGGCAAAAGATTTACTGTTGCGCTGTTTCTGGTACGTACGTTGCTGTTGGTGTCAATTGAATTGCGGACGCCAAATGAATTTGTAATTGAAATTTGAAAGTCTCTTGCGGAGCTTCCTGAGATTCTATTCATTTGTTGTGCTGATGCGCCTGCAGAAATCAGCAACATAAGGTTTGCGCTTAACAATAAAGATAAATTTCTCCTTTTGCGGGACATGCTGGGGGACCCGCTTTAGAAGTTCTGAGAAAAGGCGCTGCTAAATGAAGTGTTTGATATGTCCACATTGATGTTGCTGTTTACATTTGCAGCTGCAGAAGCGCTAGAGACATTGGTGGCTGCATCACTTGCGTCTCCTGAATTGGTCAGCGATGTGGTGAACGAAGTCGCCTCAGGGTCGAGGGTCATGTCGAATGCTGAAGACATGCCTGTCAGGCTTGTGCTGCCCTCTGCAAATTGAGCTTCCTCGAGGGAATCGACATTCCCTGTTGTTCCACCCGGACTGGTGAAGTTGGTGCTGCCACCACCAACGGTGCGAACGTTCTTGATGTCAGCCGTAATGGAAGGTGGAGCTCCCTCTTCTGCTGATGCACCCAGGAGAGTTGAGATTTTTCCCTCAAGTGGCTTTAAGGAAGCTTTGCTTTCAATAACCGTTCCAGACATGCCGCTCATGCTGGATGTCACGCCAAATGCGTTGCTCGTTCCAACCGAAAGGGTTGCTCTTGAGCCGTTGGACACGTTGATGGTGACCGATTGGCCTGGCCCAGCTAGCTGCTCGGGTGGAAGAACTGGCGCTGTCTGGGCAATGGCGAATGGCGCAAGCACTGTTTGAGCCAGGAGGGCTCCAGCAGCCGATATCCAGGTGTGAAAACCGATTTGAGAGATTTTCACGGAGCTGAAGCACAATCCGACATTATGAGTTTAGTCTTTTCTCAGATAATGGGCTTGCGCAAAAGGGCTTAATCCATTAGTGCATCACCGATACGCCGTATTTGGGTCAGCGCAGGGCTAACTGGTCGGCGTCCAGCTCCACACTGATTGCCTGTCCCTCGCCGTAGCGTCCCGCCAGGATCGCCTTGGCGATGGGGGTCTCCAGTTCCCGTTGCACAGCCCGTTTCAGCGGTCGTGCCCCGTAGACAGGGTCATATCCGGCATTGGCGAGCCAGTCTGAGGCTCCTTCACTCAGGTTGAGTTCCAGCTTGCGAGCAGCCAGGCGTTGGCGTAGACGATCCACTTGGAGGGTGACGATCTGGCGAAGTTCCTCCCTCCTGAGGCTGTGGAAGATGATCTGATCGTCGAGGCGGTTGAGAAACTCCGGCCGGAAATGGGCCCGTAGTGCTTCATTCACCCGGCTTTCCATCGCCCCATGCTGCTCGGGATCGCCGGCCAGCTCCAGGATTGACTGGCTGCCGATGTTGCTGGTGAGAATCAGCACCGTGTTGGTGAAGTCAACGGTGCGGCCCTGACCATCGGTGACGCGGCCGTCATCAAGGATCTGCAGCATCACATTGAAGACATCGGGGTGGGCTTTCTCCACCTCGTCGAACAGGATCACGGCGTAGGGCCGACGCCGCACCGCTTCGGTGAGCTGGCCACCGGCCTCGTAGCCGACGTAGCCAGGAGGGGCTCCGATCAGGCGACTGACCGTGTGCTTCTCCATGTACTCCGACATGTCGATGCGCACCATGGCGTCATCGCTGTCGAACAGCCGGTTGGCGAGTGCTTTGGAGAGTTCGGTCTTGCCAACACCGGTGGGACCAAGAAAGAGGAAGCTGGCAATGGGGCGGTTCGGGTCGCTCAGCCCTGCTCTGGAGCGTTGAATCGCATCTGCCACGGCAGTAACGGCCTGGTTCTGACCGATCACCCGCCGGTGCAGGTCATCCTCCAGCTGCAGCAGCTTCTCCATTTCGCTCTGCACCAGCCGCGCTACGGGGATTCCGGTCCATTTGGCGATCACCTCGGCAATGTCGTCTTCACTCACTTCCTCCCGAAGCAAGCCTTTTTCGCCAGGCTCCTCGGAGGCGATCTGGGCCTCCTGTTCGAGCAATTGCTTCTGCAGTGAGGCCAGCGTTCCGTATTCCAGTTCCGCTGCTTTGTTGAGGTCGTAGTTGCGCTTGGCCTGTTCCACCTGCAGCTGCACCCGTTCAATCTCTTCCTTGAGCGACGACAGCTCGTCGATCGCGCCTTTCTCCTGCTGCCACTGGGCATTGAGCGAACTTTGCTGTTCGCCGAGGTCGGCCAATTCCCGTTCGATCCGTTGAAGCCTTTCCTGGCTGGCGCTGTCGGATTCACGGCCGAGGGAGAGCTTCTCCATCTCCAGTTGCAGGATCTTGCGATCGATTTCATCGATCTCCTCCGGTTTGGAGGTGATCTCCATCTTCAGGCGTGCGGCGGATTCATCCACCAGATCGATCGCCTTGTCGGGCAGAAAGCGGTCGGCGATGTAGCGGCTGCTCAAGACAGCAGCAGCCACAAGGGCACTGTCGGCAATGCGCACGCCGTGGTGCACCTCATAGCGCTCCTTGAGACCGCGCAGGATGGAAATCGTGTCTTCCACCGTGGGTTGATCCACCAGCACCTGTTGGAAACGTCGCTCCAGGGCAGGGTCTTTTTCGATGTGCTGTCGATGCTCGTCGAGGGTTGTGGCGCCGATGCAGCGCAGTTCTCCTCTGGCCAGCATCGGCTTGAGCAGATTGCTGGCATCCATGGCACCGCCGGTGGCTCCAGCGCCCACCACCGTGTGGATTTCATCGATGAACAGCACGATCTGGCCTTCCGAGGCGGTGACCTCCTTCAGCACCGCTTTGAGGCGTTCCTCGAACTCACCGCGGTATTTCGCTCCGGCGATCAGGGCCCCCATGTCGAGGGCGATGAGCTGACGGTTCTGCAAAGCCTGGGGAACATCGCCGTTGACGATCCGCTGCGCCAATCCTTCAACAATGGCGGTCTTGCCGACTCCTGGTTCGCCGATCAGCACTGGGTTGTTCTTGGTGCGTCGACTCAGGATCTGGATGGTGCGTCGGATCTCCTCATCGCGGCCGATCACGGGGTCCAGCTTGCCGTCGCGGGCGGCTGCCGTCAGGTCCCGTCCGTACTTCTCCAGCGATTCATAGGTCCCTTCCGGGTTCTGATCGGTCACCGTCTGGTTCCCTCGCACAGTAGTAATGGCTTCTTTGAGTTTGGTGGTGTCAACGCCCGCTTGGCTGAGCAATTGCCGCCCGCAGCGGTCATCGTCCGCCAAGGCCAGCAACAGGTGTTCGATGGCGATGTAACTGTCACTGAATCCATCACGGGCTGTTTCGGCCCGATCCAGGCAGCTGTTCAGGGACCGTCCCAGAAAGACCGATTCCGGTTGAGATCCAAGGCTGGGTTGCTGCTTGAGATAGGCGTCGACCGACGCCTGGAACGCGGCAACGTCAACACCTGTCTTGCTCAGAATGCGGCCTGCCAGCCCGTTCTGCTGCAGAAGCGCAAGCAGCAGATGCTCAGTTTCAAGCTGCTGATGCTTGGCGCTCTGCGCCAGTTGCTGGGCGGCGACGATGGCGGCCCAGGTTTGTTCGGTGAACTGTTCCGCCGTGGGTTGCATCTCTGATGCGTTTCAAACTGCGTTCACCGTATGGCGCTTGTTACGTCTTCAGTGGGGGCAAACCGACGCCTTTGGATGGGTCCTTACGCCAAGGGGCGGCAAACCGGGTTGTCTTTTTAGAGTTTGCCGAACCATTGCATGCCAATGCCTGATCAGCAGTTGGTGGAGTCCCTCGTACAGCAGGGCTTGGCGCTTTCATTCACGGCTGGTGGTGAGCTGGAGCGCAGTTGTTGGATGGTGGTGCATGAGCACCATCACGGTGTGAAGCCCACGGAATACGACATCCGGGAAATTGACGAAGATCTCTATCTGGCGGTGCTGAAGGCAGCGAAGGAATCTCAGTAGGATCTTTAGGAAATCTGCCGGTCGACCTGATGTCTTGGTTAGGCCTCTTTCTCGGTCATTGATGTGACTGTACTGCAACAAAGACGTCGAAGTGTTATCACGAGCGATGTGGATAGAGTTTTTAAATTCCTATGGATATTTGTTGATTATTGATTCATATCTTTTAGATGGTGGCTCGGATGGGGGATGGGAGACGCTGATGAACATTCCTCGAATGGTTGAGGTGGTTTTTCGCATGCAACGGTGGTGGATTGTACAGATAGGAGAAAACCATGATTGCAATGATCGCCATTGCTATTGCCGTTGTCATCTGGGCTCCTTTCAGAGTGATCACTTGCAAATGGATCGTGGACGCCTAGTCCCTATTAGCTGCCCCACAGGCAAGACTCGTTAGGGAAAAGGAGGGGGATTGGATTTGTAACACACTCAATAAAAAAGACCAAAGCCCAACAAAATAAATCCCCACCACCTTCGTGGTAGGGACAGACCTCAATGATGGTGGAGCATTGACGACCCATGCTAAAAAAAATCGTCAATGCTGAGTTTCCCCACTCAGGCTCCACCGATCACAAGATGCCTCAAAAGAGCTGAGGAATCACTGCTTTGGCTGAAATCTGAGGAGATGTGGCTATTGCAGCGGCGGTGAGGCCGGAATCGATTGTGGCCGAAAGCAATGAAAAACGGATGCGCTGAAGGCAGGGAGCGTTGATTACCGCTTTGTGACAGTACAAAAATAACTAAGAGAATGCTGCCTATGTATGGCCAGACATATCCTGTTGCACATCAAACTGCAATAGGCATATTTCAAGGAGTGCTTTGTCGCATAGTGATCGGATTCAAGGGAGCATCAGATCAATGAAGAAGTTTGTGGTTGCATTTCTTCCAGGAGCATTGTTGATTCCTTTTTTGCAAGAGCCAGTATTGGCTCGCAAGACTTATTCCCAGTCAAAAACTTGCTACAAGACCGAGTACGTTGAGAAATATCATCCTGGAACGCGGGAGAAGCCTGGTTATGTGAGTGGTCGTGAGGAAAAAGTCGCACAACCATGTCCAAAAAATCTGCATTTTCATGGTCAGACAAGTCATCGGCATCGAAAGGGAGATTTTGTCCATGATCACCATGCACATTCAACGCCGACATCAGGTACGCGCCCTGCTGCCGGTAGACCTTTGCCACAAGACAAGAATTCTTGCTTGGAAGGAACTTTGGCTGGTGGTGTTCTTGGTGGTGCTTTAGGTGGGATTCTCTCTAAAAAGGACAACTGGATATGGACGATTCCTGCTGGTGCTGTAGGCGGTGCCCTTGTTGGTTGCCAAGTGGATGGGGGCTAAGTCTCGATTTCTAATTTGATTTGGAAGAGCTATGTCGCTCGAATACTGTTCATGAAAACTCCAACCATCTGTCCCGACGGAGCTAACGCTTGATCAACCGTTGAGGAGCTGCCTCAAGAGGGCGCGGTGAGACTTTTCAGCTTCGATCGTCTCCCTCATTTCTTTGGGAAGACGCGCTTCCAGGATGTCCTGCTTCTTCATTTCCGTGGCGTAGCGGGTGCTGAAGTCGTTGAAGGTGTTCAGGTAGGACGTTGCGATCTCTGGGGTGAAGGGAATCACCTCTAATGCGTGTTTGAAGTGGAGGTAGGAGACGGTCCAGTCGACCAGTTCCTCAAAACTTTTGAGGCCCAGTGGGTTGTCGGGAAGTGTCATCGGGTCATGGTCTGCTGGTTCAACCGAAACCCTCGGCCTGCGCCTGAGCGCTCAGCCCCCGCAATTGACCATTGAGCAGAGCATCGCGTTCTCGCTCAGCCCCCACATGGGGAGCGATCTCCACCCCTGCGGCCTGCATGGCCTGCATCGCGGTTGCTTCCTCAGCTGATCCCGTTTCACTGCTGAGGTAGTGCTCCACAGCCGCTGCCCCCGAGGCATCCGCTGCGAAGTACACCGTTCCCGGGCCGCGCCGCACGATGGTTTGGTGGCGCTGACGTCGGCGTTGTTGAACGCTCGCCCAGAGCCGGCCTTGATTGGCGGTCATGAAGGCGTTCAGATCGGTGGCATCGGTGTCTTCGGCTAAGGCCATGCTGGTGCCGTCAATGAAATCACTGAGGAGGGTGACAAAGGCCATCAGGATGGTGGTGCTTGAGAGGGTGTTGATTGAGAGGGTGTTGCGTGAAAGGAGCGTTGGATCCGGCTGGTTTCAAACCAGCGGATGATGGCTGATTCCTGGTCATCGGCGCAGAGATCCCGCTGGATCACATTGAACCCATGGCGCCTTGCCAGGGCCAGCAGTTGAACATCATCACTGCACTGGGCAGCATCGCGCCTTAACCCTTGGTGATGCTCAACAGCCCGCAGAAAATCTTGAAGAGCTTCGCGACTCATCGCTTACCAGCCCAATTCGGCCCGTTGTTCGACGTAGGAGGCCACGGCAAGGATTTCGTCTTCACTCAGTTTGTCGGCGTAGCCGGGCATTGCATTCAGCCCATCTTCAATTTCATGTTCCAAGGCCTCCAGCGGAGTGCTCGTGTAGGCCTCAACATGGTCGTTCAGGTCGCTGATCTTGAGCGTCCGGCTCGCGCGGATCACATTGCCGCCTCCCATGTGACAGGCCGCACAGTTGCTTTTGAAAATTTGCTCACCTTGCTCCAACGCTGAGCTGTCCAATGCCATCGCCGGCTCTGTCAGCAAACCAGGCGAGCTGAGGCTCAACAAAAGCATGAGGATCAGGCCTGCAGCGCGTGCCATCGCAACCCCTTCAATACCCCAAGGTATCCATCTCTTTCGGCAAAAAAAAGAACCCTGGGCTGTGATCGATACACAGCTCAGGGTTTTTGATGTCTGATATTGGGAATCAGTGATTTCCTGAGAAATCCTGAAATCACTCCACGATCACTTTGCCGACCATGCCAGCACCACGGTGGGGCTCGCAATAGAAGTCGTAGGTGCCAGCTGTTGCGAAGGTTTCTTCCCAGGATTCGCCAGGGTTGAAGGCGAGATCGGAGTGGGTGTACTCATCGTGGCCCTCGAAGACGGCGTTATGAGGAGCCAGCTTGTTGTTGACGAACTTGACGGTGTCACCGGCCTTGATGTTCACGGTGGCAGGCTCAAAAGCGAGCATGCCGCCGTCGGTGCCGAGCTTCACTTCAACGGTGGCTGCCTGAGCGCTACCCACGTTGAGGCCGATCAGCATCAGGAAGGCGCAGCAGGCTGCTGCAACGGTGCGGATGACGGAGCGCATGAAAGAGCTAAGTCGATACCAAGACTTTACGCGCGGACCTGGGGCTTCCGCGATTGGGTAGACCGGAATCACAAAGAACTGTTGCCAAGTCGGGGGCATGGCTGATGCCGCCGAACCGTTCTGGCTGTGTGACGGGGTCGTGAATGAAGTGGCGCTGGCGAATGCTGAACCGGTCCCAGGCGTTCACTTCGATGGGAAGCACGCGGATCAGTGTTTCAATCAGCCATGGCCAGAGCGGAATGCCCGGTGTGCGGGCCACACCGCGCCAGCGACAGAGGGTTGCCACGGTGTCATTCACCGAGATGACTGGTTGTCCCATCACCACACGGCGCAGGGCACCTTGCCCTGGCTCACGGTTCGGCTCGTGGGGTCGTGTGGCCAACAGGCCGCAGATGCTTGCAATGTCTTCCGCATGGATGAAGTGGAAGCTCGCATCCACCCTCAGCCAACGGGCTAGCCAGAGCCAACGACTGGCTTCGGCCAGACCTTCTGTCAGGTAGCTGGTGGGAAAGGGGCTCGTGCCGTCGACCCTCCCGCCAAACACCAAGGTGGGAAAAACGGCGATGACTTTGCTGGCCAGGGGGTGCTGTTCCAGATCCCTCAGGCAGCGGGCCTTGGTTTGGATGTATTCCGTGCCATAGGCCAGAGCTTCTGGTAGAGGACGCAGGTGTCGGTCGAGCACGCTGGCCGTCGAGAAATAAATGATCTGCTCCAGCTTGGAGGGATCCAGAAGCGCAAGCATCCGTTTCACTGCCACCACATTCACCTGTTCGGCCCGCTCGGGGTCACCCCAGGCTGTGGCGGTGTGGATCACCCTGTTGACCGATGCCAGCTCATGGGCGAAACGGTCGGTGTCCCTCAGATCTCCCACCAGAAGGCGGATGCGGGGATGGTCTGAGGGAACAGCGGTGAGTTTGGCGGGATCCCGCAGCCAGAGAAGCAACTCAGCATCGGAATGATCCAGCAGCCACCGTGAGATGTACTGACCGACGCAGCCGCTGGCGCCGGTCACCAGGATGCGGGTCAAACGACAGCCCCAAGACGGTCCATCACGCTCTTGCCAGCGCGGAAGAAGGCTTCACCGTTCTCCTCGGGAGTTCCAGGGAGGATTCCATGGCCCAGGTTGAGGATGTGCTTCCGACCACGCGCCTTGCGAACGCAGTCATCGATGCGAGCTTCAATCGCTTCCGGGGTGCCGAACAGCAGGCCGGGGTCGACATTGCCCTGAACACCGATGTGCTCCGGCAAGCGTGCCAGGGCTTCCGCCATGTCCACCGTCCAATCCAGCGAAACAATGTCAACGCCGGTGTTGGCCATCCGCTCGATCACACCGGCGCTGCCGGAGATGTAAAGGATGAAGGGGGTATCCGGATGCGTCTGCTTCACCAGATCCACAACCTTTTTCTGATAAGGGGCGGCAAAGGTGTCGTAGTCCGCAGGGCTCAGCTGGCCAGCCCAGGAATCAAACATCTGTACCACCTGAGCACCGGAATCAATCTGGTAGCGCAGGTAATTGGCGATCGACTCGGCGAAGTGGTCGAGCAGCTTGTGAAGGATTTCGGGCTCGCGGAATGCCATGGCCTTGATCACCGCGTAGTTCTTGCTGCTCTTGCCTTCAACCACATAAGCGGCAAGGGTCCATGGGGCACCGACGAAACCAAGAACAGCCGCCTCGTTTCCGACGCTTTGGCGGAGACGACCCAACACTTCTCCCACGAAGGGCATCGACTCGGCTGGGTTCAGCGGACGCAGGGCATCCACCTGAGCCATGCTTCGGATGGGATCACCAATCTGAGGGCCTTTGCTCTCGATGATGTCGAAGTCGATTCCCATCCCCGGCAGGGGCGTGAGGATGTCGGAGAAGAGAATCACGCCGTCGGGCTTGAAGGCGTGAAACGGTTGCATCGAGATCTCATAGGAGAGATCCGGGTTTTCGGAACGCTCACGGAAGCTGGGGTACTTGTCCCGCAGGTCCCGGTAGATCTTCATGTAGCGACCGGCCTGGCGCATCATCCACACCGGGGGACGCTCCACCGATTCACCGCGCGCAGCACGCAGGAGCAGGGGTAAAGAGTCGCTCATCAAGCCCGGTCAGGTCAGCCGAAAACCTACCCGAACCCAAGCCTCCGCTAGAGCTTTACCCCCTCATTGTCATCACCTTCGTCACACGATGTTGTCCGGATCGCTGCTCCTCAGGCTGCGTTTCGGGTCGTGCTTGAACACCATCAGGCTCAGCGGCGGCAGGCAGAGATCCAGGGAGTTCTCGTAGCCGTGGATGCCCCACTCGTCCGTCGGTTTGCCGCCCATGTTGCCGAGGTTGCTGCCGCCGTATTTGGCTGCATCGGAGTTGAAGATCTCCTCGTAGAAGCCGGCCAGGGGAACGCCCACGCGGTAGTTGGAGTGGCTCTGCGGTGTGAAGTTCGCCACCACGACCAGCCAGGTTCCGCTGGCGCTCTCCCGACGCATGAAACTGATGATGGAGTGGCGATTGTCATTGCAGTCGATCCACTGGAAGCCGAACTGGTCAAAGTCATCGCGCCAGAGGGCCGGTTCTGCCTTGTAGAGAACGTTGAGGTCATCCACAAGTCGTTGGATCCCTTTGTGGGGCTCGTAATTGAGCAGATCCCACTGAAGATCCCCCCAAACATTCCATTCGGCCCGCTGACCGAATTCCATCCCCATGAAAATCGTCTTCTTGCCGGGGTGCGTCCACATGTAGGCCAGCAAAGCCCGCGTGTTGGCGTACTTCTGCCAGTCATCTCCGGGCATTTTGTGCAGGAGATGGCTTTTGCCATGCACCACCTCATCGTGGCTGAGCGCCAGCATGAAGTTCTCGGTGTAGGTGTACCAGATCGAGAAGGTGATGTTGTTCTGGTGGAACTGGCGGAACCACGGATCCAGCTCGAAGTAATCGAGCATGTCGTGCATCCAACCCATGTTCCATTTGAGGTTGAACCCGAGCCCACCGCTGTCCGTGGGCTGCGTCACCATCGGCCAGGTCGTTGACTCCTCCGCAATCGAGAGGGCTCCGGGGTAGTGCTGGAACAGCACGTGGTTGGCCTGCTGCAGGAAACGGACCGCTTCGGTGTTTTCCCGGCCGCCGTTCTCATTGGCGAGCCATTCCCCATCGGGGCGCAGGTAGTCGCGATAGAGCATCGAGGCCACGGCATCCACACGAATGCCATCGATGTGGAACTGCTCGAACCAGAACACCAGGTTGGCCACGAGGAAATTACGAACCTCGTTCCGGCTGTAGTTGAAGATCAGGGTTCCCCATTCCTTGTGTTCCCCGATTCGGGGATCACTGTGTTCATAGAGATGGGTGCCATCAAAGAAGGCCAGGCCGTGGGCATCCTTCGGGAAGTGGCCGGGAACCCAGTCGATGATCACCCCGATGCCTTCTGCGTGGCAGCGATCCACGAAGGCCCGGAATTCATCGGGTGTTCCATAACGGCTGGTGGGGGCATACCAACCCGTCACCTGATAGCCCCAGGAGCCATCGAAGGGATGCTCGGTGATCGGCATCAATTCGATGTGGGTGAAACCCCTCTCCTTGACATAAGGGATCAGGCGATCGGCAAGCTCGGCGTAGGTGAGTAGCCGAGCGCCGGGCTTCATGTCAGCCGCGGGTACAGGTTTGCGGGGGGTCCCATCGGGCTGAATCCACGGCTCCTCCGCAGAGGCGTGGATCCAGCTACCCAGGTGCATTTCATACACCGAGATGGGTTGATCGAGCGCGTTGCTGCTGTCGCGCTTCTGCATCCAGCCCTGATCGGACCACTGGAATCCGCCAAGGCGCGCCACCACGGAACTGTTGTCCGGGCGAACCTCGTGCTGAAAGCCGTAGGGGTCGGCCTTTTGGTAGCAGTGCCCCTCCTGGGTGCGGATTTCATATTTGTAGAGATCTCCTTCATTGAGGCCGGGAACAAACAGCTCCCAGATGCCCCCGAGACGCTGCTGCATGGGGTGGTGACGTCCGTCCCAGGAGTTGAGGTCACCGATCACGGAAACGCTCAGGGCATGGGGAGCCCATAGGCAGAACATCACTCCGGCCACACCCTCCTGTTCGGTGAGGTGGGCGCCCATCTTTCGCCAGATGTGGTGATGATTGCCTTCGGCGAACAGGTGACGATCCATCTCGCCCATCCATTCACCACGGAAGGCCCAGGGGTCGTGCTGTTCATGCACGATTCCCCCGCGCTCAACCCTGACCCGGTAGTTGCAGCCAGGGTCTCTGTTGAGCTGAGCCTCAAACACCCAGGGGTGGTTCGGAGTGGTCATGGCGATCTCTTCGCCAGATTGCAGAAGGGTGACCGTTTGGGCCTCCGGCATCCACATCCGTACTGTCCAACCCTGCTCCGAGGGTTGGGGACCTAGCACCGCGAACGGGTGGTCATGGCGACAATTCGCCAACCGTTCGCCGTCCTGCACCATCCAGTCGAGGACTGCGGCGACACCCATGGGAGACCTGAGAATTGGGCGCGATGTTAAGCCTTATTTACGAAACAGACCCGCTGCTAATCAGACGAAGTCTCGGGAAATGTCGACGTTGATGATTCGACCTCGTTCATCGAAGATCACGAACAGGTTGGTTGTGGTTTTGCCGAAGGCGACAGCCACCAGCACGAGCTGCTGATCTCCACCCTGATGGGCGATCACGGCGTCTTTGACCTTTCGGAATCCTCCAGACACCTTGCTTAGCTTGGTCCACTTGCGCTCCAGGTCCCCGGGGGCCAGTTCTTCCTGCAGCTGCAACGACATCCTGGATCGCGCCGCAATCCAACGGCCTGCAGCCAGATCGCGGGTGAAGTCGAGCGCCGTTGTTTCAATGGGCTGGACGCGATCGGTCCACTTCCAGGCCAGCAGCTTGCCGTCTTCATCCAGCACCATCAGCATCCCCTCGTCGCCGGATGCGGTGGTCACGACGGCATCAACCGTGGTGGTGTTGTAGCCGGGAATCACGCTGACAATCCGGCTCGCATTGATGGCCACGCGTTGGTCCAGGCGTGCCTGAACCGTCTTCACATCAACACTCGACTGAACCGGAGCGGCCAGGGCCTCGTGCATCACATCCCCCTGGCGCTCTTTCAGCGCTTCCAGCAGGAGTTCAGCGGCCGCGGTCGCCTGGGCAGGCGTGAGTTCTGTCCTGGTTAGCTCCTCCGCTGCTGCGGGACTGATCAACCCCATGGGGGCTGACAGAGCGATGGCCAGCAAGGCAGCAGAGAGCTTCAAAGCACAAACGTCAGTCGAGCCTCAGTCTGCCGGAGTCAAAGGGGTTCAGCTGCAGGGTGGAGTCAGCAAGCGCCAGTGTCAGCGTCACCACACGGTGCTCAGGGCTTGGTGCTCCACAGGGCACGGAGTCGTGGCCAGGGTTGACGCCAATGGCAGGCCAGGCTGCGGCGGCAACCGAGATCCGCAGTCGATCTCCCGGATCCAGAGTGGCCTGAAGCGGTTGAAGGGTCACATTGCGCATGGCTGATGTCAGTGCCTCTTCCCCTCGAACCCGCAGGACGCCCGTGCTCAGTTGCTCAATGCTGTTGGCCTCTGCAGGCAGGCGCGACAGGCTGATGCAGAGATCAAACCCAGGCTGGTCTGCTTGTGCATTTAGCTGCAGCGAGGGTTGACCTGACAGCAGCAGCTCGGCAACCAAGGGTGCAGAGGTGAATGTTGCGACGTCGCCGCGTTGATCCACCGCCGTGCGGTCCTCGGGTCCGGGGGATGTACTCAAATGTCCACCGATGGATGGAACAGCTCGCCAGGGGTCATGCACGATGCTCACGCCACCCTCTCCCTCTCCATACGCCACAAGTCCACCATCGCCTGGATCGATGCAGGCCAGTCCCTTGCTCCGCAATCCCCACGACACAGAAACGGTCGCGTTCGGTGAGGGGATGGAATCCCAATGGTGGTGAGTGATGTTCCAGAGCTGACTGGCGGGTATCGGCTCTAGCGGGGCGTGATCCTGCAGATGCTGTTGAAAGAACTGCAGCATCAGCTGTTGGCTTTCGGGCCACCACTGCAGGTGAGAGGCCGGTCCGATGTGGAGTGATGGATCACCCCCAGCGGCCCGGCTGCGACACCAGAGGTCCAGCAGCCCCACCAGATGCGGGTCCCACCATCCGCCGATCAACAGCATCGGGCTTCGGAGCCAGGTCTCAGGGGCGTGATGAACCGTCCACTGCTGGTCCTGGGTCGGGTCACTTTGCAACCATCTCCATGCCATGCCATCGGGGTCATGGCGTTGCAGCAGTGTCGGCCCATCCCGCAGATAGCTGCTGTCCTCGAGGCTTCGGCGGATCTCCAGCCAGCCCGTTGGGTCACCGCGTCGTTGGGCTTGAAGAGCGGCGAGCTGGAGCCCCCAGCCAAGGCCAAGGTGCCACCAGTGGGCGCCTCCTTCACAACTCCAGTGGCGACGTTCATCGAGTCCGGTCATCGCCGGTGCGGTGCAATCCGGTGGCGGCGTGGAGTCGGCTCCGGTGAGCTGGGTCAATCCCTGATACGAAAACCCGTAGGCCCCTAGCCTTCCGTTGCATTCCGGCAGTTGGCGAACCCAGGAGTGGGTGGCGATGGTGTCGGCCGCTTCCTGACCAAACCCCCCGAAGCTGCCGCCCGAATCCCCTTGCCCCCGAACGTCCTGAACGACCACCAGGAATCCATGGGATGCCCACCAGGTGGGGTGCGCGTAGGTGACTGTTGAAGCGATGCGGCTCCCGTAGGGCTGCCGCATCAAAAGGGCAGGCCAGGGTCCGCCACCGCTCGGATGCCACAGGCGTGACTGCAGCACGACTCCATCGGCAAGCGTCAGGGCTGCATGGCGTCCATGAATTCCGCTTGTCTCAGCGGACATCCGAGCAATACATCCCCACGACGTAGGTCACCAAGATCTCCGCATCCTGATAACTCAGGCCTTCACTGTTGGCGACCTTGAGGGTGGTTTTCTTGGAGTATGCCGACTTTCCGTTCTCGTTCATTTGCTGGAACGAACGGCACATCGCCTTGGCTTTCTCAGGATTGCGTTTGACGCTGTTGAGTAGATCCGATTCGGTCGCGCCTACCGAAGCAGGTGACCCGATCAGGGTCAGAGCGACCAGAGCCGTCAGCAGGACGTTCAACCTCATGGTCTTTTCATACGCAGGATTGAACACCTGGTCAGGGGCACTGGGGTCAGTTCGCAAGTTGTTTGGCACGTCGGATCCAGTCACCTGCAACCTGCAGATTCACGACGGCAGGCCTTTTGGTCCCAAGGCTGCGCTCAAGCCTGCCGGTCTGGCGCACGAGACGTTCGGGGCTGCACGCCGCCAAAGCGGCCGGCGTGGCAATACCCGCATGCATCAGGAGCGCAGCGTCCTGGGGGGGCAGATCCAACCCACAGACCAGGTGCGCCATGCCCCGCAGCCGTTTGAGATTGCGGGCCGATGCCTGACCGCTGCGAGCCAGTTGGCTCAGCTCAAGATCCGTTAGATCGCGGATGCTTGACCAGCGGTTGATCCCGGCCCGATCAAGCTCTTGTTTTTCCCTGCGAAACGATTGGGGAAGCTCCTGAATCGCGTCATTGAAGTCAGGCATCAACGAAAGGTCTTGCTGACCTCTCCAAGGATGACGGGGCGGCCAAGGCCGTCGCCCTCAGCCTCGATTCCCCGCAACCGCACCAGCACTGTGTTGCTGGAGCGTCCGGAGCCGCGCAGGTTCCCCTCCAACTGCTCCAGGGTGGCCTGAACTGCTGAGGATGAAAGGTCGGCAGGGACTTGGGCCACAACAAGGTCGTTGCCGTTGTCGAACACGATCGGTGCCCGTACAGCGCCTTCCACCACCACCGGTGGGGTGTAGCTGACCCCGAACGCCCAGCAGCTCACCGCCAGCAGCAGGGTGAAGCTGCTGACTCCGACCAGGCGAAAACGGATGCCCCAACCGGCGAGGAAGCCAACAGCGGTTAGCACTCCCAGCCCAAGACCTGACCAGCCCAGCCAGGGAGCGGCGGTAAGCAGCAGCTGATCGAAGGCCATGGGGTCTGGTGGACTGAAAACAGTCTCCTTATATTGCGCGAGATTCCGGGATGTCCGTCGCGTCTGATGGGAAAAACGCGGCGCAGGGCCTGGCTGGCAGCGGGCAGTTTCGTTCTGATCGGTGTTGGAACAGCAGGTTTCATCGCCCTTGATCGTGTGGCGGAGCGCACCGTTAACCGCTTTCGTCCCACCCTTGAAAAAGCTCTGAGCGATCCTCTCGGCCATCCGCTGGAGATCGGTCCTTACGACGGACTACGTCCTTGGGGGATCGCCATTGGCTCCAGTCGGATTCTTCCTTCGGCCAAGGATCGTTCTGAATTGAGCCTGGCGGGGCTTGAGGTCAGCCTCGCCCCTCTGGCCAGCCTTCGGCGTTTGCAACCGGTTCTCCAGATCACCTTGCAAAAGCTCCGCGGCCAGTTGCATGCGAATGAGGCTGGTGGTTACTGGACCTTTGGTCGTTCGAGCGGAGAACAAGAGCCGCCGCGGCTTGGTCTGAAGTACAGGTTGGCTGACCCTGCGCTGCTGCGTTTCGGCCCTCAGCAGCAGACCCTTGAACTCCGAAGCCAGGGCTCGGTTCTGCTGGGGGAGGCCTTTTTCAGCACCGAATCTGCACTTCGCTGGATCGACGCTGAAGGTTCGGTGCGCCTGGATGGTCAAGGTCACTGGGATCGCCCCAGCTTCAGGCTGCGAAGTCGGCTGGATCGGCTCAACCTGCAACCGTTTGGGACGGTCATCGCCCCCGATCGAGATCTGGATGCGTCAGGTCAACTGCAGGGCGATCTCCAGATCAGCTGGACCGGTGGTGCCTTGAACTGCCGCGGCGGAATCAGGCTGAGCCATCTCAAGATTGCGTCGGTCCAGAGCCGTCGCCTCAGCATCGGCTGCAAGGGCGATCAGCTGAAGCTGGAGCCAGCACGGCTGCGGTTCGGATCGTTTGAGGCTCGGGCCTCAGGGTCCGTGGCTTTGAACAAGCGCTTCGCTCTTCGCGCTGAGGTTCGCAGCACGGATGTCAGCCCTGCAATCCAGGATCCGTTGAAGCTTCGGATCCAAGGGCCCTGGGGGGAGCCCCAGTGGAGCGTCAACGGTCAGATCCAGCTGCCTGAGGCCATGGGCCTCAACACAGCCCTGACGCTGGATGGTCAGTGGCGCACCCCCTGGATGCAACCCCAGCAACGGGCTGTTCTGGTGGAACGCCTCCAGCTCAGCGCACCGGGACTGCGCCTTGGACTGGCTGGAAGGATTGGGTCCAATCTGGATTTGCGCAGCACGGAGCTGCAGATCGATCCCCGCTTCTGGTCGGCTGTGCCGTCGCTTCAGTCCGGATTGGGCCAAATCGCTCCGATCCTCGGTTCGCTCGATGCCAGTGGAGCGCTGGCTTCACCGGATCTGACGCTGAAGCTTGGCCAGTCGGTGAACCCTCTTTTGGAGCGCTGGTCGTTCCAGACCCGATGGTCTACGGCGGATTCGGCTTTGGTGCTGGATCGCTTCACCAGTCCGGTGCTGCGTGCTGAAGCGCGTCTGCCTCTTCAACTGGAGCAGGGGCGGATTCAAGCCGGTGATCTGCAGAGCGGTTTTGAACTCAAACCTCTAAACCTGAGCCGCCTCACGCCCTTGATCGGTACGCCTCTCGGTGGCCGTTTGGCGGCGCGGGGTCGGCTAAACGGTCCGCTGTCAGCGCTTCAGCCGGACATCACCCTGACGCTGGACCAACCCCGCTTCGGGGCCTTGCAGGTTCCCGAGCGTTGGCAAGGGCGTCTCAGCGGTGCACTCGGCGGTGGAGCTCGACTTGAGATGGCGGCCCAGCAGCCCGCAGTGCCCGGCATGCTCGTGGCCGATCTCGTCGCAGGCGGTTGGCCCCAGGCCGTGCGACTGGATCGTGGTGAGGGTCAGTTGCGACTGGATGCTCTAGCTCCCAGAGGGGGGCAACGCCGTTACCGCTGGAGTGCAGCCGACCTCAACATCGACGGTCTGCGTTTCATCCTTCCTCCGGTCAACCAGCCCAAAGCGGTGGCTGGCCAGCTGACGGGCGCAGGGAGCCTGGCCATGGCCCCGCTCGCCGTCAGTGGGTCTGCTGCGATTGCTGAACCCTCCTTGGCGGGGGTTGCGATGGATGGCCTCAATTTGGAGGGTTCCCTGACGGATGGACGTTTTCAGGCAGATGCAGATGTCAGGCCACTCGAGGGCAGCATCCGGCTGAAGGTCCGGGGAGATCTGGGTGGGCGGATGCACAGCACGATCGATGCTGACGGTCTTGATGTGACCTGGCTGACGTTCATCGCCCGTCAATTGCGAGGGGGCGATCCCGTTCCCGGTCTTGCTCCGGGGCGTGCAGAGGATCTTGGAACCCTGGTCATCAACACCTTCGGTGGGTCCCTCGATGGGCAGTTGCAAGCTCTGGCGCAATCGCGACGTGCTCTCGAGGCTTACGACCTGGCTCATCCCAGCAAGGGGCCTGAGCTCGAGCGCCTTGAAGGACGGGTCAATGTTTCCGGAACGATCGAGGGACCCGATCCAAGGCGATTGAAGGCTGATCTCATCGCCAAGGCCCATCTTTGGATTGAGGGTGACGACCAAGCCAAGGCGCTGCAGCTGGAACCGGTGGTCGCCACATTGCGCGGACCGTTAAGCGGTGGATCCGGTGACCTTTCGCTGTTGCAGGTTCCGTTGTCCCTGCTGGCGTTGCTGGCACCTCTTCCGCCGCAGCTCCTCGGCAGAATTGGACTTCGCGGCCGTTACGACCTCAGCGGAGAGGCTCCTTTGCTGGTCTCCGACCTGGTGCTCGAGTCCGCCAGCCTGGCGGGACAGCCGCTGCAGTTGGAGCAGCAATCCGTTGTTGTTGATCGTGAGTCGATCCGCCTGGATCTGGCCCTGCGGGGGGGGGACAGCAAAGAGCCGGTCATCCTTTCTGGGGATGTTCCCTTTGATCCCGATGCCGATCTGAATCTGAAGCTGGAAAGCCATGAAGATGCCCTCGGCGTCCTGACGCTTCTCGCTGGGGAGTCAGTGAAGGTCAAGCAGGGGGCCACGGATGTGCGAATCCTGCTGAGCGGGCCCTTGAAGCGGCCCCAGGCGAACGGCTTCCTTGTGGTCAGCAACGGTGATCTCAGCATCGGTGAACAGGAGCTGAGCCGGATCAACGCTTCGATCCTGTTCGACTTCGATCGGTTGTTGGTGCAACGCCTTGAGGCCGAGGTGGGCCGCGGCGGCACGCTGCGCGCTTCAGGAACACTCGGCTTGTTCGCTCCCAAGAGTGATGGTTCACCCCTCACCCTGCAGGTCAGTCAAGGTCAGATTCGTCAGCCGATCGTCCAGTTCCAGGCCGACGGAGAATTGCAGGTCACTGGTGCTCTGACGCAACCGATCCTCTCGGGAGATCTGACCCTGTCGCGAGGCACGCTTCGGCCGAAGTCCGGATTCTTCGGACGCTTGCGGCAGGGTGGACTTCAATCCTTGGTCTCCACCGGCGTGGAAGGTCCCTCGACGGCGGTCCAGCCCACTGCCCAGCCCGCCGCCCAGTCCGTGCATGCACTGCTGGAGGAGAAGTGGGATTTCAAGGAACCGCTTGTCCTGATGGGACCGAACACACCCATTCAGGGCCCCGATCAGCTGCAACGGTTCATGCCGAAGCTGCCAGCGATCCGCTTTGACAATCTTCGCCTTGCTCTTGGGCCAGATCTCCGGGTTCTCATGCCCCCCTGGATCAGTTTCAAAGGAGGAGGGGCGGTGACGTTGAACGGACCCCTGGATCCCTCTCTGGAGGCGCGAGGCTTGATCCGGCTCAATTCCGGCCGGGTCAGTCTGTTCTCCACCACGTTCCGCTTGGATCCGCAGGCGGCCAACGTTGCCGTGTTCACACCTTCCTTGGGGCTGGTGCCCTACGTGGATATCGCGATGAAGTCACGGGTGTCTGACAACGTCAGCGTCGGCAGCGATAACCAGACCACCAGCTCCAACGTGTTTGCTGCCAACGGCACCGGCACCGCTTATGCCGAGGGTGGTCAGCTTCGGTTGGTCAAGGTCACGGTGCAGGCCACCGGACCGGCGAATCGCCTGGTGAACAACAAAAATCTTGTTTTACGCAGCTCACCACCGATGTCCAGGCAGCAGCTGCTGAGCTTGATCGGCGGCAACTCTCTTTCTGGGCTGGCCGGCAGCGGTGGTGCCGCTCTGGCCACGGTGGTGGGCCAGTCGCTGCTTTCTCCTGTACTGGGCACCTTGACCGATGCCATGGGGCAAAGGCTCCAGGTGGCGATTTTCCCGACCTATGTCACCCCAGATGTGAAGTCGGTCAAGGAGCGCACCTCTGGCCGGGTCCCGCCGACATTCACACTGGTGACGGAGTTCGGTGTCGATTTGACCGATCGGTTCGATCTCTCCGTTCTGGCGGCACCGAACACGACCGATGTTCCTCCCCAGGCAACTGTCTCCTACCGTCTGACGCCGAACACCTCTGTGTCTGGGGCTGTGGATGCCAACGGCACCTGGCAGAGCCAGTTGCAGGTCTTTTTCCGCTTCTGAGCCATGCCTGATGCACAGGTGATCGGGGTGGATCTGGGGGGCACGGCGATCAAGCTGGCTCGGATCCGTTCCGATGGCACGGTATTGGCCGAGGCGGAATGGCCCACACCGCAGCCTGCCATGCCTGGCGCCGTGACGATGGCCCTTTGTGAGGCCATTGCCCAGATTGACCCGGAGCACCAGGCCGATGCCGTCGGCATCGGGCTTCCCGGTCCGATGGATGCAGCGGCCAGGGTGGCGCGGGTTTGCATCAACTTGCCCGGATGGGAGGACGTTCCTCTGGCGGATTGGCTCGAGTCACGGATTAATCGCCGGGTCACCCTCGCCAATGACGGCAACTGTGCCGTTGTTGGCGAGGCCTGGCTTGGTGCTGCCCGAGGTGTTGAGGATGTGGTGCTGCTCACCCTCGGCACCGGCGTTGGTGGGGGGGTGCTCCTGCGTGGGGAGTTGTTCACGGGCCATAACGGTGCTGCTGCGGAACCGGGACTGATCGGGGTGCAGCTCGATGGTCCGGAATGCAACAGCGGCAACCGTGGCTCCCTCGAGCAGTTCGCCAGCATCACGGGACTGCGGCGGCTTTGCGATCGCGATCCCCGCGAACTCAGTTCAGAAGCCGATTCCGGTGATCCGGCTGCCCTTGAGGTTTGGACCCGATATGGCGAACGTCTTGGCTGTGGCGTCGCCTCTCTGGTGTATGTGTTCACGCCGCAGTTGGTTTTGCTGGGCGGGGGGCTGGCGGGTGCCGCCCATCACTTTTTGCCGTCGGTGCGCCGGGAGGTGGAGTCGCGGGTTCAGGCCGTGTCGCGGGAGGGGCTGCGCATCGAAGCCGCCTGTCTGGGGAATGGTGCCGGGCGCTTGGGGGCTGCGCGGCTCGCCCAGCAGCGGCTGAACGGGATGATGGCTCCAGATTGATTGCGTTGATGTCCAGCGTTCCAGAGCCCTCCGCCGCGCTGCTGCAACGTGCAGCGGCTGTCCGCCGTGCTGCTGTTGATCTGGGGCAGACCGATGACGGGCAACGGGCCCTGGCACTGCAGGCGATGGCGGATGCTCTGACCGACCGTGCAGAAAGCATCCTTGCGGCCAACCGCCAGGACCTTGAACGCTCTGCGGCCGAGGGGCTGGCACCGGCGCTGATGGCCCGGCTGAAGTTGGATGAAACCAAGCTGTCTGCGGCGATTGATGGCGTCCGCAAGGTGGCCAGCCTGAGCGATCCGCTGGGGTGTCGGCAGTTGCATCGGGAGCTCGACCAAGGATTGGTGCTGGAAAGGGTCTCCGTGCCACTGGGGGTCGTGGGGGTGATCTTTGAAGCCAGACCTGATGCAGTGATGCAGATCGCCTCTCTGGCAATCCGTTCGGGTAATGGTGCCCTTTTGAAAGGGGGGAGTGAGGCCCGCTGCACCAATGAGGCTGTGATGGAAGCTTTGCAGGCAGGCCTGGCGGCTAGTCCGGTCTCTGCCGATGCCCTGGCGCTGCTCACCACACGTCAGGAGAGCCTTGCATTGCTGCGTCTGGATGGCCTCGTGGATCTGATCATCCCTAGGGGCAGCAACGAGCTGGTGCGCTTTATCCAGGACAACACCCGCATTCCAGTGCTGGGCCATGCCGATGGGGTTTGCCATCTCTACGTGGATGCAGCGGCTGACATCGACAAGGCCGTTCGGGTGGCGGTGGACAGCAAGAGCCAGTACCCCGCAGCCTGCAACGCCATCGAGACCCTGCTCGTGCATCGGGCCATTGCTGAACCTTTCCTGGCCGCGGCATTGCCGGCCTTCGCCGCTGCAGGGGTTCAACTGCGGGGCGATGCGGAGAGCATGGCCCTCGGCGTGGCTGAAGCGGCCACTGAGGAGGACTGGAGCACCGAGTATCTGGATCTGATCCTCGCGGTGAAGCTGGTGGATGATCTGGAGTCAGCCACCGACCACATCCGTTCCTATGGATCTCGTCACACCGAGGTGATTCTCACCGAGAAGCCCAAGGTGGCTGATCGTTTCCTTGCGGCGGTGGACAGCGCCGGTGTCTATCACAACTGCTCAAGCCGGTTCGCCGATGGTTTCCGCTATGGCTTCGGCGCCGAGGTGGGCATCAGCACCCAGACCTTGCCGCCCCGGGGACCGGTGGGTCTGGAGGGTCTGGTGACGTACCGCTACCGGTTGCGAGGCGAGGGCCATATCGCCGCTGACTACGCCAATGGCAGCCGTGTTTTTACCCATGTCGATCGGCCGCTTTGATGGATTGCATCGGTGTGCGGGAGCTTCGGTTGTGGGCTCACGTCGGGGTGTTGGAGCATGAACGCCGGGATGGTCAGTGGTTCAGCCTTGATTTCAGTGTTCAGCTTGATCTGACGGCTGCCGCTGGGGCCGATGATCTGGGCCAGAGTCTCGACTATGGCGTGGCGATTCAGGCCCTGCAGAGTCTGTCGCAGCAGGTTCGTTGCCTCACGATCGAGCACTTCAGCGAGCAGCTGCTGGATCGGCTGGAAACGCTTTACGGGCCCATCCCGGTCTGGTTGCGGTTGACCAAATGTGCTGCTCCGGTTCCGGGGTTCAACGGTCGGGTGTTCGTGGAACGCTCGCGCCATGGCGGGACGTCAGCCCTATGACCATCCCTCTCGTGCTCGTTCATGGGCTCTGGGACACACCCCGCCTCTTTCACCGCTTGATCCAGGGGCTGGACCAGGCCGATCGCCCGTTGCTGGCACCGCATCTGCCCCATGGTCTCGGGTGGGTGCCCCTGCGGCAGTTGGCCTGCCGCCTGGATCAGCACATTCAGCAACGCTTCGGTACCGACACCAGGGTCGATCTTCTGGGCTTCTCGATGGGGGGCGTGATCGGGAGGATCTGGCTGCAGGAGTTGGGGGGAGTGCATCGCACTCGCCGGTTCTTCAGCGTGGGCAGTCCACAGCAGGGCACCCTGGCTGCCCAGCTGATTCCCCGCCCGCTTCTGGCCGGTGCCGCAGACATGAAAGTGGGCAGCGGTCTCCTGCGGCAGCTAAATGGTCAACCCCAAGCGCTGGCGGCTGTTGAGTGCTGCAGCTTTTTTTGCCGCTGGGATCTGATGGTGTGCCCTGGTTGGAGAGCCGTCTTGCCGATCGGTCGGCGTGAAGAGATCCCCGTCTGGACCCATCAGCAGTTGATGAGCCATCCCGCCGCCATTCAACGGCTCTCCAGCAGGTTGCGCGCCTGATGTCAGGCAGGGGCAACCAAACCGGAATGGCGAATCAGCGCCTCGGTCTTCGCCGGGCGGCCGCGGAAGGCTTCAAATACCTCCGAGGGGGAGCGGCTACCACCCAGGCTGAGCACGGTGTCGCGGAAGCGGGCCCCGGTTTCGCGCACCCGATCCTCCTGATCCAGACCTACCTCTTCGAAGGCGGAGAAGGCATCAGCACTGAGCACCTCAGCCCATTTGTAGGAGTAGTACCCGGCTGAATAGCCGCCCGCAAAGATATGGCCGAAGGCGCAGAGGAACTGATCCTCCGGGATCGGAGCCATCACCGTGGTGGTGGTGGCGATCTCACGGCGCAGATCGTCGGGCGTAACGCCGAGCTCTGGGGTCCACTGGCTGTGGAGGCGAAGGTCACTGAGGGCAAAGTGAACCTGCCGCAGGGTGGCCAAGCCCGCATTGAAAGTGCGGCTGCTGCGCAGCTTGTTGAATTCAGCTTCGGGAAGGGGTTCCCCGGTCTGCCAGTGGCGCGCCATGCCCATCAACGTGGCGTGATCAAGGCACCAGTTCTCCATGAACTGGCTGGGGAGTTCCACTGCATCCCATTCCACGTTGCTGATCCCGGCTGCTTCCGGCTCTTCAACGGTGGTGAGCATGTGCTGGAGCCCATGGCCGAATTCATGGAAGAGGGTTTCCACCTCTTCGAAGCTCATCAGGCTGGGCGTGTCTCCGACGGGCGGGGTCTGGTTGCAGATCAGATAGGCCACCGGCAGAACCACCGATCCATCCGGTCGCTTGTTCAGGCCGAGGCATTCATCCATCCAGGCTCCACCGCGTTTGCTGGCCGGACGGCTGTAGGGGTCGAGGTAGAAGCCGGCGATCGGTGTTCCATCTGAGCGTTTCACCTGGAAGAAGCGGACGTCGTCGTTCCAGATCGGCGCCTCGCCATCGGCCGCGACAATCTCCACGTCAAACAGCCGTGAGCACAGGCTGAACAGTCCGTCGAGAACCTGGGGTAGAGGGAACCAGGGACGCAGCGCTTCTTGATCCAGGTCGAACCGGGACTGGCGTAATTTTTCCGACCAGTAAGCGACGTCCCAGGGGGCCAGCTCCTCCGCTTCAGGAGCCTCGTGCTCCCTGGCGATGCTTTGCAGATCACGCAGTTCCTGCTCAGCGGCTGGATAGGCCGCAGCACGCAGTTCTTCCAGCAATGCTTCCACCGCCGGTACGTCGTCGGCCATTTTGGCGCTGAGGCTGAGGTCAGCCCAATGGGCATACCCCAGGCGAGAGGCTTGTTCGCGCCTCAGGGTCAGGATCTCTTCAATCAGTGCCCGGTTGTCGAGATCTCCTTCACTGGCCCGACCCACGTGGGCGCGGTAGACCCGTTCTCGCAGGTCCCGGTTTTTGGCATGGGTTAGGAAGGGCAGGTAGCGGGGCATGTCCAACCCCAGCAGCCAAGGGCCTGACTCCGCCGAAGCTTCAGCGTCCCCTTCCCCTGCTTCACGCGCCGCTGCGGCCAGCGCCTCCAAAGCCCGTTGGGGCAGGCCTTCCACCTCGCTGGGTTGGTTGAGCTTCAGGGTCCACTTCTGCGTGGCATCGAGGACGTGGTTGCCGAACTGAGTGGAGAGGGCGGCCAGACGTTCACTGGTGCGGTTGAAGGCTGCTTTCTCATCGCCACTGAGGCCTACACCGCGTTGCTTCATCGAGAGCAACTCGGATCTCAGGATCCTCTTCTGGGTTGGGTTGAGCGGCTCTGCGGGGTCGCTTTGAAGCGATTCGAGGGCCCGATGAAGAATCTGGCTTTGGCCCAGGCGGTTGCTGAGGCGCACCACATCGGGTTGCTGGGCGGCATGGGCATCCCGGAGCTCGGGGGAATTGCAAACGCCGTTGAGGTGAGACACCACACCCCAGCTCCAACCCAGCCGCTCGCCGATGGCCTGAAGCGGCTGCATCACCACCACCCAGGACAGTTTGGATGGTCCGGCCAGTGCTGATTCCAGAGATGTCTCAAGCTCGCTGAAGGCCTGATCCAGTTGTTCAAGCAGAACAGGGATGTCTTGGCTGACCAGCTTGGGGGAAATGGCCTGAAACTCGGGCAGGCCTTCGCCGCGCAGGAGGGGGGAAACGGTGGCTGTCATTTCAGCTGGCGATGAACTGGAGGGCGAGGGCGTTGGTGGAGGCTTCGTAGAGATCCATGGCGACGCGGGGCCAGATCCCGATCACCAGAGTTGGCACCAGCAGGCTCAGGCCAATGATCAATTCCCGGGGGCGCATGTCGGCAACGCTGGCCAGAGCAGGAATCCTGGGCCCGAAGAACACCCTGCGGCACATCGAGAGCAGGTAGATCGGTGTCAGCACAAGACCGATGGCCGCGAGCAACACGGTGATTGATCGGAAGAGTGAGGTGAAGGCTTCCTGGCTGGTGATGCCGAGAAACACGGTGATTTCACTAATGAAGCCGCTCATGCCAGGCAGTGCCAGGGATGCCAGGGAGCTGGCCAGGAAGAAGGCGAAGGTGATCGGCAGTGCTTTGGCCAAGCCACCCATGTTGGGAATCGAAAGGGTTTTTGTTCGCTCGTAGAACACTCCAGTCACGAAGAACATTGCGGCGGCGATCAGGCCATGGCTGACCATCTGCAGCATCGCTCCGCTGATCCCAAGTGCATCGACGGCGCCGATTCCAACAAGCACAAAACCCATGTGGCTGACGGAGCTGCAGGCGATTCTGCGTTTCACGTTGTCCTGGGCGAAGGCGTTGAGGGCGCCGTAGACGATGTTCACGATCCCGAGGATCACCAGTGCAGGGGCCAGGGTTAAGTGTGCTTCCGGCAGCATCTGCACGTTGAAGCGAAGCAGCGCGTAGCCGCCCATTTTCAGGAGCACGCCTGCCAGAAGCATCGACACGGGTGCATTGGCCTCACCGTGGGCATCCGGGAGCCACGTGTGCAGGGGGAACATCGGCAGCTTCACCCCAAAGCCGATCAGGAAGCCGAGGTAACACAACAGCCCGAAGGTTCCGCCGGGGGAGCGAGCGGCGAGTTCCGTGAGGTTGAGGGTGAAGGTGTCTCCGGAGAGGGCCAGCGCCAGCCCACTGATCAGGATCAGCAGGGATGCCAGCGCGGTGTAAAGGATGAATTTGGTCGCAGCGTATTGCCTGTTTTGCCCTCCCCAGATGGCGATCAGCAGATAGACCGGAACCAGCTCCAGCTCCCAGGCGAGGAAGAAGAGCAGGAAATCCTGGGAAAGAAACACCAGGCCTTGGGCAGAAGCCTGAACCAACATCAGGGCGTAGTACAGCCTTGGTTTGCGCTGAACCGACCAGCTGGCAGCCACAGACAGCAAGGTCACCAGGCCGCTGAGCACGACGAGAGGTGCGGAAAGACCATCCACACCAAGGGACCATTCGAGGCCGAGGGCAGGGAGCCAGCTCACACGCTCCACCAACTGGAGGCCTTCAGCGCTTGGGTCGAAGCGGGTGGCGAACACACCCATCATCAGCAGCAGATCGACCAACAGGACGATCAATGTGATGGCTCTGGGTGCCGGGGATGGCTTGTCATCGCTGGCAGGGACCAACGGCAGCACCAGTGCCGCTGCCGCCGGCAGCAGCACAATCAGAGATAACCAGGGAAATGGACTGCTCGAGACAGCAAGCTCTGCTAACCCAGCGTCCATTCCTTGTCCGCAATCTTTAACAAAGCTAACAGGGCTGAGCCCTCTGCTTAGGTGAAACTACTCATCATCTGCTGGTTGCCAGTGGCTGCCTGAAGTCTGCAGATTCAGCACTGGCGCGCGGCTTGCGACCCCCGCGGCTTCCCACGCTTTCACCATCGCTCGGCTGACGCCTGGGCCTTTGTCCTCGGAGCAGAGCGCCAGCACGCTCGGCCCTGCACCACTAATGGCGCAGCCCCAAGCTCCGGCCTCCATGGCGGCCTGTTTCACCTGGTCACCGCCTTTGATCAGTCTCCAGCGGTAAGGCTCGTGCAGTCGATCATGCATGCCATCGGAGATCAGATCACCGTTGCCCGTACGCAAACCTTGCAGCAGCAACGTCAGGGCACCCAGGTTCACCACGGCATCGCCGACGGGGATGGATTTCGGCATGGCCCGGCGGGCTTCGCTGGTGCTCAGGCGAATCGATGGAATCGCAACCACCGCCTTCACGCCCGGCGTCCATTCGCAACGCACCACGCGCCAGCGCTGGGAGGCTGCCTTGGCGGTCATGCAGAGGCCGCCAAGAAGTGAGGGCACAACGTTGTCGGGGTGACCTTCGATATCGATGGCCAGCTCCAGCAGCTTCTCCTTGGACAGGGGTTCTCCCACGAGGGCATTGGCCCCCATCAAGCCCGCCACGATGGCCGTGGCACTGCTGCCGAGTCCCCGTGCTGGAGGCACGGCAAGGCGCACCCGTGCCTCCAGGGCGACGGGTTCGAGCCCAGCAGCCTTCCAAACCCGTTGAGCCGCTCGATACACGAGATTCTCAGGCCCACCGCGGAGATGGCTGCCTTCCGAGCCCTCAATAATCAGTTCAAATCGCTCACCGCCACCTTCGATCCGCCGCATTGCGAATCGGTTGTTCAGGTCGAGGGCTGCACCGAGGCAGTCAAATCCTGGTCCGAGATTGGCCGTGGTTGCCGGGACGTCCACGACCACTTTCTGACCGATGCGCGGCTGCGCCATCGCTGATCCTCTGCTCAGGCCAGTGTCCCACCTGACTCCGCCAGCATCCGTGCGCGGCAGGCGGCACTGAACAGACCGGCATTCGGATCGATCACGGCGGTGACCTGCAGCCCCTCGATCAGCTCGCGGAATCGTCCCTTGTCGCGCATCGCATTGAGAAAGCTTGTGGATTGCAATCCTTTCAATTGTTTTGATGCGGTGCCGCCACCAACCCAGAGACCTCCTGTGCAGAGTTCCTGCAGGCCAAGATCACCGGCCGCTGATCCATAGGCCTCCAGCCACAGCTGCAGGGCGCGCTGCATCAAAGGATCACCTTCTTCAGCCGCCAGGCTGACCTGAGCGGGAAGATCGTTGGGGCTGTTGCGTCGCCAGGCTTCGGCCACGCTGCGCAGGGGATGCCTTTCGGCATCGGGTTTTTGGAGCAGCCAGTGGGCCACGTGCCCCAGGCCGGTGCCACTGACGATGCGTTCAATCGACAGCCTGCTGATGCCCAGATCCCGTTTGAGCCAGCAGGCCAGGTCCCACTCCGCTTGATTTCGTGGAGCGAATTCGCGATGCCCTCCTTCGCTCGCCAAGGCAACCAAACCCTGCTCGGTTTGTAGTCCCCTTGCCATGCCAAGTCCGGTGCCGGCACCAAGAATTGCCATGGGGCCATGGTCTTGTTCGCCCTTCTGAAGGATCACCTGCTGGTTGTCGTCGAAGTGGGGCAGCCCGTAAATCAGCACGCCGAAGTCGTTGACTAGCTCGAGGCGTTCCATGCCTGCAGCACGCGCTAAGTCGGCCTCCCGCAGTTGCCAGGGCAGGTTGGTGATCCGGGCCTCGCGGTTACGGACCGGACCGGCGACGGCAATGCAGGCATGCGCAGGGGCCGAGAGATCCGCTGGGCGATTCCTGAGAAAGGCTTCGAGCATCGGCTCAAGCGACGACCATTCCCCTGAGCTGAAACGCGCTTCATGCAGCAAGCGAAGCTGCCCACCTTCGCTCCCATAGAGAGCAAGCAGGGTTTTGGTGCCTCCCATGTCCCCGGCCAGGAGGGTGGTTGTGGCCATCCAGGGCCGAAGCGTCTTCTACCAGCGTGGTTCGGTCAGGAAAAGAAGTCCAGTGGAAGTGGTCCCCAGGTGGTGCTTGGCGTGGTTTCGTCGTCGCCGTGTCCACTGATCAAAATTCCTTCGCCGAGCCCGTGTTCGATTCGAATACGGATCGTGCCCCCCTTCTGGTTGGCTTTCAGAAACACAGGACCTGGTTCATTAGGGCTGTCGACAAGCTCAAGGGGCTCCCACTGTTGGCTTTGTTCCAGGCTTCGCAGCGCTGCGAGGGCCTGATCCATGGATGGGGCCATGACGCCGATGGTGAACCAACGCGCAGTGGCCATTGCCTGGTTGAGTTCCTCGCGGATCTGCTCCCTGATCTGGGGAAGAAGCTCCGGCGCTCCTCGTAAACGTGCGAGATCGGCCAGGTTGTTCACAGGTGACTCCGTCATCAATTCAGCTCCAAACCTGCGGCGCGTTGGTTATTCGCCATCTGGGCTGCGCTGAGTAGCTCTGCCACTGCTGTGACCCCGAGATCACCATCCCGTCGGCTCCGCAGACTCACTGCATTTTGCTCAGCTTCTTTGGCACCGATCACCGCCAAAACGGGGATCTTCATCTGTTCGCCGGTACGGATCAACTTGCCGAGGCGGTCGCCGCTCCGATCGACTGTGGCGCGAATACCGGCCTTGGTGAGCTGATCCAGCAGCTGATCGGCGTAAGGCTGAACGTCATCGGTGACCGGCAGAAGTCGCACCTGCTCCGGGGCCAGCCAGAAGGGGTAATCGCCGGCGTAATTCTCGGTCATGATCCCGAAGAATCGCTCCAGCGAGCCGAAGATGGCGCGGTGGATCATGATCGGCCGCTGCTTGCTTCCATCGGCGGCGATGTAGTCGAGTTCGAAGCGTTCTGGCAGGTTGAAATCCAGCTGGATCGTTGAGCACTGCCACATCCGGCCGATCGCGTCTTCGATTTTGAGATCGATCTTCGGGCCGTAGAAGGCGCCGCCGCCCTCATCAATTTTGTACGCCCAGCCCTTGCGCTCCAAGGCTTCGATCAGTCCCTTGGTGGCCAGGTCCCAAACCCCGTCATCCCCGATGGACTTCTCCGGGCGGGTGGAGAGGTTGATTTCGTAGTTGCTGAAGTCGAACGTGGAGAGGATCCGCTCGGTTAGATCAAGGATCTTCAGAATCTCGTCGCTGATCTGCTCGGGAAGGCAGAACACGTGGGCATCGTCCTGGGTGAAGCCCCGCACCCGCATCAGGCCGTGCATCACGCCAGGTCGCTCGTAGCGATAGACCGTTCCCAGCTCCGCCCAGCGAATCGGCAGCTCCCGGTAGCTGCGCAGCTTGCTGGCGTAGGTGAGCACGTGGAACGGGCAGTTCATCGGTTTGAGCTGGTATTCCCGCTCGTCCACCTCCATCGGCCCGAACATGCTCTCGGCGTAGAAGTCGAGGTGGCCTGAGGTTTTCCAGAGGCTGATGTCGGCCACGTGGGGGGTGTAGAGGAGCTCGTAACCACCCTCGAAGTGGGCCTGACGCCAGAACTCCTCGATCAACAGGCGCATGCGGGCCCCGCGGGGGTGCCAAAACACCAGGCCGGCACCGGCTTCATCTTCGATCGAGAAGAGATCGAGGTCTTTGCCGATGCGGCGATGGTCGCGGCGAAGAGCCTCTTCCTTGCGGCGTTTGTGCTCAGCCAGCTGTTCAGGGGTTTCCCAGGCCGTGCCGTAAATGCGTTGCAGTTGCGCTTTGGTTTCATCCCCACGCCAGTAGGCGCCGGCCACGCTTTCCAGCTCGAAGGCCTTGGCATTGAGCTGCCCTGTGTGGTCCACATGGGGACCGGCGCAGAGGTCCCACCAGTCCTCACCCAGGGTGTAAAGGGTGATCGGCTCCTGAAGGCCTTCGAGAATCTCCAGCTTGAACGGCTCGTTCTGGGCCTTGATTTTTGCTTCGGCCTCGCCCCGGCTCACCTCGACCCGTTCAAGAGGCAGCTTCTTGTTGATGATCTTGATCATTCCTTTCTTGATGGCCTTCAGATCGGCCTCAGTGAAGGGATCGGGATTGTCGAAGTCGTAATAGAACCCGGTTTCGGTCCAAGGTCCGATGGTGACGCGTGCCTTGGGAAACAGCTGCTGCACAGCCATGGCCATGACATGGCTCATGGAGTGCCGGATCTTGAGCAGCTGCGGACTTTCGCTGGTCTTGGGCAGAACCACCGGAGCTGAGGGGGCTGGGGTGGTTGCTGCAGCGCTGCTCACCGGTTCACGTTCGGGGCCCGCCATCCTATGGGCGAGACCCGAGGGCATCAGTTGGGTGAGTCAACCAATCGGGAAGCTGGCGCTCTGTTGGATGAGCTTCTGGCATCACTGCTCGATGACTTTCAGCACTGGTTTCAGCGCGGGGAGGATCTCCTGCAGGCCTGTCCGGATGTGGTGATGTCGCTCCAGGAGCGTCAGCTCATGGAGGAACGCCTGAAGGAGGGCAAAAAGGCGATTGCAGCCACCCGTGCCCTGGTCGCTGCATCAACGCAGCCCATGGCCGTTTCGATGGAGGTTATGAACCCTTGGCACGGTTTGGTCACGGAGGTGTGGGCCTTGGCCGCGAAGCTGGGCTCGTCCCGTAAGCCTCAGGCACCCAGCTGATTTTTCAACTGGCGCAGGTTGCTGCTGTAAAAGCTTGCCAGCTCTTGATGGCTCTTGACCGGTTGCCCGTAGGCGGAGTGCCCGGCTTTGGTGGGGAAGGACGCCCATTCGGGAGCCAGCTTCGCCATCACGTCCTTGGTGAGACCTTGGCGATCAATCTCATCCAGAGCACCCCGGCGTTCCGCGAGATGCAGCGCGGCCTGATCCTGGTGCTTGGGTTCGAAGCTGGTCAGCTTGAGCTCCCGGGCAACACCTTTCCATGTCTTGGGCAGGAATTGATAAGCACCAGCAGCGGCACTGGTGTAGCGCTTGACGACCACTCGCTCGGGATGACGAGACAGATCTTGGAACTGCCCGCCGCCGTACATGATTCGGTAGCCCTTGTCTTCACCGTCCTTCCAGGTGCCTTCGGCGTAGCGGATGGTGTTGAGCAGTGCCCGTCGCTCAGGCGTCAACTCATAGCGGCCACCCTCCCAGCCGGAGGCCAGGGTGGAGCGGCTGCTGGAGTCGTCTTGATCGGCACGTTCCGCGAGTGCCTCGGCTCTCTCGGAGGGTTGTGAGGCTCCTGCGCAAAGCACCAGTCCTGCGGTCAATGCTGCACCGACAAGAGGTCGGTTCCAGCGTGTGGCTGGGCTGAACGCAGAAAAAAGACGACGCACACAAAGCAATCAGGTGGACGGTCACAGTGCTGGCCCACGAGGCCCGGACGCGAGATCGGCGCTTGAGGGGTTGACTCGCTCATTGCGCTGTGTATACGCGAGTGAGTGCAGGCTGAGAGTCTTGCGAGACTCGTGGCTACCACTGGGCTTGCCTGCGTCACATCGCAACGGTGATGGAAAGAGGCTATGGGCGCTGCATTGATAAGAGCAGCTAATGCTTATCTCTGATGGAGATCAGGCTCGTGGGGCGAAGCCCATGGCCTCGCGAACCCGCTCCAGCGTGGCGTTTGCAACGTTTTCGGCCTTCTCGCGGCCCGTGTTCAGCACCGCGTCCAGCTCCGCGGGGTCGCGCATAAGTTCGCGATAACGCGCCTGGATGGGTTCCAGGGCGTTCACCGTGGCTTCGGCCAGCATCGGCTTGAATTGCCCCCATCCCATCTCGGCGCATTCGCTGGCTGCCTGCTCACGCCCCTTACCGCTGAGAATCGCGTAGAGACCCAACAGGTTGTCGGTCTCAGGCCGATCTGGGTTGCCGAATTCGAGACCACGCTCGGGATCTGTCTTGGCCCGTTTGATCTTTTTCGTGATCAGCTCCGGAGGGTCCAGAAGGGTGATGCGACTCCCTTCATTCGGATCGCTCTTGCTCATCTTGCTGCGGCCATCTGTCAGGCTCATCACCCGAGCCCCTTCCTTGAGGATGAGCGGTTTCGGAACCTTGAGCACGGGCGTTTCCTTGTCGCCGAAGCGGGCATTGATCCGCTGCTGCGCGATGTCACGCGCCAGCTCCAGGTGTTGCTTCTGATCTTCACCGACGGGCACCAGGTCGGCGTCGTAGAGAAGGATGTCGGCAGCCATCAGCACCGGATAGTCGAGCAGGCCGACGGACACGTTGTCCCCCTGCTTCACCGCCTTCTCCTTGAACTGGATCATCCGTTCCAGCCAGTTGAGCGGTGTGACGCAATTCAGCAGCCAGCACAGCTCACTGTGTGCTGCGACCTGGCTCTGCACAAACACCGAGCAGCGCTTGGGATCCATGCCACAGGCCAGATAAAGCGCTGCCGTGGAGCGGGTGTCCTCAGCCAGACGACTGGGATCATGGGGAACGGTGATGGCGTGGAGATCAACCACACACACGAACGTGTCGTGGCTCTCCTGCAGGTCAACCCAGTTGCGGATGGCTCCCAGCCAATTGCCGAGGTGCAGTGCTCCGGTCGGTTGCACCCCGGAAAGAACCCTTGGCCGGTTCATCAATCAGCCCTCAGTTGCTTCTGTTTTGGTCTCGTCCGCAGACACTTCCGCAACGGGGGCTGCGCTGGTGTCGTCGCTCGGAGCCGCTTCAGACTCCGCGACCGACTCAGCCACTGGTTCTGCCTGTGCTTCCGGCTGGGGTTTGGCCGGCCGAGCAAAGGGGTTTGGGCGGGAACCACGGTTGCCGCGCTCGTCATCGAAGCGGCGACCCCGACCACCTCCATCACGACCACCTCCATCACGCCGGCCACTGCGGGGAGGTTGATTGCGTTGCTGCTCGATCAGGGCGTCGAGTTGGCCGTCCTCAAGCATCTGCCCAAGGCTGCGGACTGCGAAACCAAGGACGGCAACGGTGGAGCGGAGATTGAAGGCCTCCTGCAGTGCCCTTGCTGAGCGCATTTCGTTGTCGCTCAGACGGATCCGAAAGCCTCCGCCTTCGCGACCGCCGCCACGGTTGCCACGACCGCGCTGACCGTCACGGCCGCCGTCTCCCTGTCCCGCCTGTTGTTGGGGATCGCTGTAGGAATCACTCATGGCCCATGGCCTGGAATCAGGCGCAAGTGTGACGCATCACCGGAGTGTTTTCGGTGATCCAGAGCAGCTGGTGGTATTCAACGCTGTTTTTCCGAGCCAGCACCAGCATCGGAACAGCCGTGATTCCCCGTTCAATTCGTTCGCGGTAGCTGCTTACCAGCTGTCGGTACCGCTGGGACGTCCAACCGTGGATGGTGCTGTCTTGGCTGCTCCAGTAGTCCTGCAGGGCTCTTTGGCAGTCCTCCATGCCGAAGTCATGCCAGCAGCTTTGCTGCGCCAAGAGTGGATCCACCCCCTGCTGGAGCAACCGCCGGTACTGCATCAGCTCGGGAGCTTCATCACGTCCATCCGGAGGGAGAAGGCGATGCAGCTCGGTGAGGGGTGTCCGGGACAGCCGCAGCCAGCAGCGCTCCCGCAGCAAGACCGGGAGATGCCAAGACCATCCATCGGCTCGGCGGACTTCCTCGAGCACCTCGATTAAACCCATCTGCTGACGCCTGGTAAGCCCGGCAAGCCCCCTCGTTTCGGTATCGACTTCAGCCATGGGCGCCGGTGTAGGTGATCCCGTCCTCCACGTATTCCTTGGGTTCCAGATGGATGGTGCATCGCACCGGTCCGAAGGTTTCGTCCAAGCGCTCCTCCACCCGCTCGGTGATCCGGTGCGCTGTGGTGAGGTCGTCGGCATCGACAACCATATGCATTTCGATAAACACCTGTTGACCCAGAACGCCGCGGCTGGCGATGTCGTGGCAGTTCATCACGCCGGCGGTGGCCATCGCTTCGGCATAGATGGCCTCAGGTGCAACTGCCATGTGGTCCACCAGCCAGGGCAGGGTGCCACGCAGCACCTGCGAGCAGACACGGATCAGCAGCAGGGCCATGGGAATCGCCAGAGCGACGTCGAGCCAGTTCACCTGCAGCCAGACCGCCCCTGCCATGCCCACCAGCACCACCACGGTGGTCCAGACGTCACTCGCTGCATGCTGGGCATCCGCCTTGAGCAGATTGCTGTTCAGTCGTCGACCTTCCCGAAGCTCATAGCCCGCGAGGAGGAGATTGAATCCCAGTACAAGGGTGAGCAGCACCAGTTCCTGGCCTGTGACGCGGATCGGTGGAAGCCCCTCCAGGAGCCGTTCCCCGGACCGCAGCAGGATTTCGATGGCCGTGAACAGGATGAAACCGGCAATGCCAAGGGCTCCGACCGCCTCGTATTTGCGATGGCCGTAGGGATGATCTCGATCGGGCCGTGGATCGGAGAGTTTGTTGGTGACCAGACCGGTGAGGCTGGAGAGGGCATCTGTGGCGCTGTGCATGCCATCAGCGATCACCGCCAGGGATCCACTCATGGCCCCCACCAGAAGCTTCAGAAGCGACATGGTGATGTTCAGGCTCAAGGCCACCATGAGAACCCTGCGCACTCCCTGGCGGTTGTCGACCATCGCGATGGGATGACTGTGCGTCACGACTGCCCCCGGCCTGTTCCCAACTTATGGAGAAGTCTTCCCTCTGGCCCGAAGTTCTGGTTTCAGGAGTTGGGTTGAGCTAAGAAGGGCAACCACTACAACAGCCCTCTGTTGAAATTCCCGGCTTCATTGCCAGACCTGGTGATGCCATCGACGTCGCTGTTGCGGCCGTTGGCTCTGGCTGGAGCTGGGCTGATTGCAGGGCATTGGCTGATCAGTGATGTGATGCATGTCCCCGGCGGGGGGCTGGGTCTGCTGGCTGCCGGTGGTGTGGTGATCTGGCTCGGCCGTAAGCCAAGCCAGCCGCGTTTCGCAGCACCGGTGTCGCTGGAGGGTTGGATTGCTCGATGCCAGGAGGTGCTGGATCAGTTCGTGCGCTTTGAGCAGCGACCATCTGCTGATTTGGCCCGTCGCGCTGACTTGAAGTCGGTGGTGGAACGCACTGGGCCCGTGCGCATGGCCTTGGTCGCCTTGGGGGCGCCTCAAGGACCGAATGAAGAAGACCTCAGCCGTTCTCTCTCCGGCACGGTGCCGCTGACGCTGTCGCTGTGCCATCCCTTGATCACCGACGACGGCAGCCGTTGCTGGCCCCGCGGTCTTGTGGAACAGGATCTGATCCTGTTCAGCCTGAAGGAGCCATTGCTGGCCTCAGATCTTCTTTGGCTTCAGCAGGTGCCGGACGATCAACCCGCCTGGCTGCTTGTGGCGACCGAGGGTCAGGACCCATCGAGCGATGCCATCGCTGCTCTCCAGGATGATCTTCCCGAGCGCTGGCGCGAGCGAATCCTGATTCAGGCCCCGACCTTGTCGCTTAGGTCTGTTCTGGCTCCTCTGCGCCGTTCACTGAAACAGGCGGCCAGCGAGACGCGGCCGCGGCTTTTGGCGGAACTGCACCGGCGCTGGCAACGCGACCTGGAGTCGCTTCGGCGCGATCGATTTCTCCAGATCCAGCAGCGCACTCAGTGGGTGGTTGCCGGGTCAGTGATGGCATCCCCCATCGCCAGCTTGGATCTTCTCGCCTTGGCGGTGGCCAATGGTTTGATGATCAAGGAGATGGGTGAGATCTGGGGAACGTCGCCGCAGCCGGATGTGCTCAGGGAAGCGGCGACGCAGCTGGCCCGGGTGGCCCTCGCCCAGGGGGTGGTGGAGTGGACCGGCCAAACCTTGCTTGGACTGGCCAAGCTGGATGGGGGGAGCTGGCTGATTGCCGGTGCGATGCAGGCCCTCAGTGCGGCTTATCTCACCCGCGTGGTGGGACGCTCCATGGCGGACTGGCTGGCGATCAACGCCGGTGTTGACGAGCTTGATCTCGTGGCGTTGAAGCAGCAGGCCCCGTTGTTGGTGGCCCGGGCTGCAGAGGAGGAACGGACGAACTGGAACGGCTTCGTCCAGCAATCACGCGATTGGTTGCTTTACGGAACTTCATGAATGCTTCATGAAGGGCTTAATGAAGTTTGTTTGAGACGTGATTCTGATTGTTGAGATCTCATGTAACGGAACGTTCCGTCCATAAGCTTGTTGCACCTGTCCCTTTTTTTGGGAGAGGTTCATACGTCTTCTTTTCTTCTATGTCCACCGCAATTCGCAGCGGACGTCAGAGCAACTGGGAAGCCTTTTGTCAGTGGGTGACCGACACCAACAACCGCATTTATGTGGGTTGGTTCGGCGTCCTGATGATTCCCTGCCTCTTGGCGGCCACCATCTGCTTCATCATTGCCTTCATCGCCGCTCCCCCGGTTGATATCGACGGCATCCGTGAACCTGTTGCTGGTTCTTTCATCTACGGCAACAACATCATCTCCGGTGCTGTTGTTCCTTCCTCCAACGCCATCG